>NZ_CP047158.1:657500-3172500 GCF_009834045.1 Anoxybacillus sp. PDR2
GAGCCCATTCATGGGTGATGGCGTGCCTTTTGTAGAATGAACCGGCGAGTTACGATGACGTGCAAGGTTAAGTCGAAGAGACGGAGCCGCAGCGAAAGCGAGTCTGAATAGGGCGCCATAGTACGTCGTCGTAGACCCGAAACCAGGTGATCTACCCATGTCCAGGGTGAAGGTAGGGTAACACCTACTGGAGGCCCGAACCCACGCACGTTGAAAAGTGCGGGGATGAGGTGTGGGTAGGGGTGAAATGCCAATCGAACTTGGAGATAGCTGGTTCTCCCCGAAATAGCTTTAGGGCTAGCCTCAAGGGAAGAGTCTTGGAGGTAGAGCACTGATTGGGCTAGGGGCCCTCATCGGGTTACCGAACTCAGTCAAACTCCGAATGCCAATGACTTATCCTTGGGAGTCAGACTACGAGTGATAAGATCCGTGGTCAAAAGGGAAACAGCCCAGATCACCAGCTAAGGTCCCAAAGTATACGTTAAGTGGAAAAGGATGTGGAGTTGCTTAGACAACCAGGATGTTGGCTTAGAAGCAGCCACCATTTAAAGAGTGCGTAATAGCTCACTGGTCGAGTGACTCTGCGCCGAAAATGTACCGGGGCTAAACGTATCACCGAAGCTGTGGGATGACTGACGTCATCGGTAGGGGAGCGTTCTAAGGGCGTCGAAGCCCGACCGGAAGGACGGGTGGAGCGCTTAGAAGTGAGAATGCCGGTATGAGTAGCGAAAACAGAGGTGAGAATCCTCTGCACCGAAAGCCTAAGGTTTCCTGAGGAAGGCTCGTCCGCTCAGGGTTAGTCGGGACCTAAGCCGAGGCCGAAAGGCGTAGGCGATGGACAACAGGTAGAGATTCCTGTACCACCTCCTCACCGTTTGAGCAATGGGGGGACGCAGGAAGGTAGGGTGAGCAGGCTGCTGGAATAGCCTGTCCAAGCGGTTAGGCTGCCAGATAGGCAAATCCGTCTGGCGTCAAGGCTGAGCCGTGATGGCGAGGGAATCAAAGTACCGAAGTCCCTGATCCTCCACTGCCAAGAAAAGCCTCTAGCGAGGTGAGAGGTGCCCGTACCGCAAACCGACACAGGTAGGCGAGGAGAGAATCCTAAGGTGCGCGGGAGAACTCTCGTTAAGGAACTCGGCAAAATGACCCCGTAACTTCGGGAGAAGGGGTGCTCTCTTGGGTGTTGAGCCCGAGAGAGCCGCAGTGAAAAGGCCCAAGCGACTGTTTAACAAAAACACAGGTCTCTGCGAAGCCGAAAGGCGAAGTATAGGGGCTGACACCTGCCCGGTGCTGGAAGGTTAAGGGGAGCGCTTAGCTCAAAGCGAAGGTGCGAACCGAAGCCCCAGTAAACGGCGGCCGTAACTATAACGGTCCTAAGGTAGCGAAATTCCTTGTCGGGTAAGTTCCGACCCGCACGAAAGGTGTAACGACTTGGGCACTGTCTCAACGAGAGACCCGGTGAAATTATAGTACCTGTGAAGATGCAGGTTACCCGCGACAGGACGGAAAGACCCCGTGGAGCTTTACTGCAGCCTGATATTGAATTTTGGTACGTCATGTACAGGATAGGTGGGAGACCGAGAAGCCAGGACGCCAGTCTTGGCGGAGTCGCCCTTGGGATACCACCCTTGTCGTACTGAAGTTCTAACCCGCACCCCTGATCGGGGTGGGAGACCGTGTCAGGTGGGCAGTTTGACTGGGGCGGTCGCCTCCCAAAGAGTAACGGAGGCGCCCAAAGGTTCCCTCAGAATGGTTGGAAATCATTCGAAGAGTGTAAAGGCAGAAGGGAGCTTGACTGCGAGACCTACAAGTCGAGCAGGGACGAAAGTCGGGCTTAGTGATCCGGTGGTTCCGCATGGAAGGGCCATCGCTCAACGGATAAAAGCTACCCCGGGGATAACAGGCTTATCTCCCCCAAGAGTCCACATCGACGGGGAGGTTTGGCACCTCGATGTCGGCTCATCGCATCCTGGGGCTGTAGTCGGTCCCAAGGGTTGGGCTGTTCGCCCATTAAAGCGGTACGCGAGCTGGGTTCAGAACGTCGTGAGACAGTTCGGTCCCTATCCGTCGCGGGCGCAGGAAATTTGAGAGGAGCTGTCCTTAGTACGAGAGGACCGGGATGGACGCACCGCTGGTGTACCAGTTGTCCTGCCAAGGGCACCGCTGGGTAGCTATGTGCGGAAGGGATAAGCGCTGAAAGCATCTAAGCGTGAAGCCCCCCTCAAGATGAGATTTCCCATTGCATAAGCAAGTAAGATCCCTCGAAGATGACGAGGTAGATAGGTCCGAGGTGGAAGCGTGGCGACACGTGCAGCTGACGGATACTAATCGATCGAGGACTTAACCAATACGAAAAGGGGAGCTAGACACCAAGAAAAGCACTGCCTCCTTTCTTCCCTGATCTGTTATCTAGTTTTGAAAGAACTAAAAAGTTCTTGACATGGGCGAAATGCTCGTTATAATAATACTTGTCTGTTTGAAATAACAAGCCTAGTGACGATGGCGGAGAGGTCACACCCGTTCCCATCCCGAACACGGAAGTTAAGCTCTCCAGCGCCGATGGTAGTTGGGGCTAACGCCCCTGCAAGAGTAGGACGTTGCTAGGCGCTACATATCGGAGGATTAGCTCAGCTGGGAGAGCACTTGCCTTACAAGCAAGGGGTCGGCGGTTCGATCCCGTCATCCTCCACCATTATTTCAATGAAAACTAGTATAGATGACGCCGGCTTAGCTCAATTGGTAGAGCAACTGACTTGTAATCAGTAGGTTGCGGGTTCAAGTCCTGCAGCCGGCACCATAACAGAATATAGGAGCAGGAGCCATTAGCTCAGCAGGTAGAGCATCTGACTTTTAATCAGAGGGTCGGAGGTTCGAGTCCTCCATGGCTCACTTTTTGCGGGTGTGGCGGAATTGGCAGACGCACCAGACTTAGGATCTGGCGCCTCACGGCGTGGGGGTTCAAGTCCCTCCACCCGCACCATGATAAAGAATAAGGAGCCAATGCGGAAGTAGTTCAGTGGTAGAACACCACCTTGCCAAGGTGGGGGTCGCGGGTTCGAGTCCCGTCTTCCGCTCCAGCCACGCCGGGGTGGCGGAATTGGCAGACGCACAGGACTTAAAATCCTGCGGTAGGTGACTACCGTGCCGGTTCGAGTCCGGCCCTCGGCATCTGCGCTCGTAGCTCAATTGGATAGAGCATCTGACTACGGATCAGAAGGTTAGGGGTTCGAATCCTCTCGAGCGCGCCATACGGGAAGTAGCTCAGCTTGGTAGAGCACATGGTTTGGGACCATGGGGTCGCAGGTTCGAATCCTGTCTTCCCGACCATTTGGAACGAAGGGGCCTTAGCTCAGCTGGGAGAGCGCCTGCTTTGCACGCAGGAGGTCATCGGTTCGATCCCGATAGGCTCCACCATGATTTAACGTATGGCGGTGTAGCTCAGCTGGCTAGAGCGTACGGTTCATACCCGTGAGGTCGGGGGTTCGATCCCCTCCACCGCCATATTATGAATTTTGGACCTTTAGCTCAGCTGGTTAGAGCAGACGGCTCATAACCGTCCGGTCGTAGGTTCGAGTCCTACAAGGTCCACCATTTTGAAATTGTTTGGAGGAGTACCCAAGTCTGGCTGAAGGGGTCGGTCTTGAAAACCGAGAGGCGTCGAGAGGCGCGCGGGGGTTCGAATCCCTCCTCCTCCGCCATCAATATTAATAAGCTAATGATCATCGCGGGGTGGAGCAGCCAGGTAGCTCGTCGGGCTCATAACCCGAAGGTCGCAGGTTCAAATCCTGCCCCCGCAACCAAACAAAATGGTCCCGTAGTGTAGTGGTTAACATGCCTGCCTGTCACGCAGGAGATCGCGGGTTCGAGTCCCGTCGGGACCGCCATAAATGCGTATGGCTCGGTAGCTCAGTCGGTAGAGCAAAGGACTGAAAATCCTTGTGTCGGCGGTTCGATTCCGTCCCGAGCCACCATTTTTGTGTGAATGTTTGTAAATAAAGCGAATGAGTTGCTGAGAAAAGTGCTGTCTTTGGTGAATAATTTAGAAGAATAGCGCAAAAAAGCTTATGTCATGGCTGATTTTTCATAGAAATAAGCCGGCCTACCTCAATTGGTAGAGACGAGCGAAGCATCGGTGAAATGACTGCGAGTTGCCTCGACGCATTGGACATCTTGAAATATCTTGAAGAGGAAGAGGCACAGGACACATATGCTTTTATGGTTAGTTCTATGGATGAAGCCGACTTAGCTCAATTGGTAGAGCAACTGAATCGTAATCAGTAGGTTGCGGGTTCAAGTCCTGCAGTCGGCATTTTAACTTTTTTGAGTAATGGAGGGGTAGCGAAGTGGCCAAACGCGGCGGACTGTAAATCCGCTCCCTGTGGGTTCGGCGGTTCGAATCCGTCCCCCTCCACCAGTTAGGGGCATAGTTTAATGGTAGAACAGAGGTCTCCAAAACCTCCGGTGTGGGTTCGATTCCTACTGCCCCTGCCATTTTACAGCATGGCGGCTATGGCGAAGTGGTTAACGCACCAGATTGTGGCTCTGGCATTCGTGGGTTCGATTCCCACTAGTCGCCCCTTTTGAATATGAAGAGGATTGGGGTATAGCCAAGCGGTAAGGCAACGGACTTTGACTCCGTGATGCGTTGGTTCGAATCCAGCTACCCCAGCCAAATGCGGAAGTAGTTCAGTGGTAGAACACCACCTTGCCAAGGTGGGGGTCGCGGGTTCGAGTCCCGTCTTCCGCTTTGATGGCGGCATAGCCAAGTGGTAAGGCAGAGGTCTGCAAAACCTTTACCCCCGGTTCGAATCCGGGTGCCGCCTTTATCAAATGTAATGAATATAATTGTTGTTGTTTAATTAGTTGACTAATAGTTTGTTTTGTGGTATAATATATCATGTTCTGATGTTTGTGATTTGCCGATGTGGCGGAATTGGCAGACGCGCACGACTCAAAATCGTGTTCCCGTGAGGGAGTGTGGGTTCGACTCCCACCATCGGCACCATTTATTTTAACAGGGATGACCTGTTTTTTATTTTAAATTTGCTTCGACAAAATTTTACTTTTTTTGCTTCAAAAAATTACAATTTTGTTTAGCTGTGGTTGCTATTATAGTATATGCACGGGTGTAGTTTAATGGTAAAACCTCAGCCGCGAGCGATACATCATTGTATAGACGACGAGTTGCCTCGACGCACAAAGCATCTTAGAATGAACTGGTAGAGGAAGAGGCATGGCATATCGGGACACTAGAAATTTGTAATGAAAAATTTGATAATTATGCGGGTGTAGTTTAGTGGTAAAACCTCAGCCTTCCAAGCTGATGTCGTGGGTTCGATTCCCATCACCCGCTCCATTTATACATACATAGGGGACAACGCAGTGTTTCGTTTCTTAGGAGAACGGGGCATTGCGTTTTTTGTTTTTACATGCACGTTTATTGTATGATTTTCATTGTCGATTCTCCTCCATGAATCTGTGTGAACATGCTTTGAATGGAGCTAATCATTTTTGCACACTCGGTTTGCTCCATTGCTGGAGATAAGTATACGATTTGTATGGCTTGTTTGGTACTGTATGTAACGGCCGTGCGTTCAGAATCTACAATAGGGCTTCCAAATGGACCAAGCTCATCTTTGGCAATCAGTTTTTTAGCTAATTGAACATGGCGGCCATTGATCGCCTGATATTGATCTTCCTCTGTACCGACTTCAATCGAAATATCTCCCTTTATTTGGTCGGCGTCATAAATTCCGATCGGTATTTTATAATAAAGGGAAAAGAAGTTATTGATGTCGGCAGCTGAGTGAATGGAAGGAATAAATTGCTGTTTTTGTATACGCCGATATAAGCTTTCTGAAGAAGGACGATATCGACTTGGATCAGTTCCAATGGCTTTAAAAATTTGCCGCCATTCATTGATTTCTTTCATTTCAATAATAGGCTTCTCGTGCCATTCAAAATAAATGGATTCTTGAAAAAGCTGCAATCTTCCCTTCAACATTTGCGGAGAATCGTCTACTACGATATTGTTGTAAGTGATGACTCCTACTTTGAATGTTGGAATGATATGCTTGAGTGTTTGTGATATATTGATGTTCATATGTTCACCTCTAGTTTTTAATTTCATTTTACCATGAATTTAATATTTTAGCGAAAGGAGGGATTAGCATGGATGTGAAAAAATTGAAAGAAGATATTATTCAATACAGCCAAACCATCGGAATTGATAAAATTGGCTTTGCAAGTGCTGATCCGTTTGTGGAACTAAAGGAACGCCTTCGTCTTCAGCAACAGCTTGGATATCAATCAGGATTTGAGGAGCCGGATATTGAAAAAAGAACCGATCCCGCTCTGCTGTTGGATGAAGCGAAATCCATTATTTCTATCGCGCTTGCTTATCCTTCGAAAATGAAAAATGCGCCTCGAAGCACAAAAGAGGAAAAACGCGGAATTTTTTGCAGGGCGTCGTGGGGAACGGATTATCATATTATTTTGCAAGAGCGTCTGTTAAAGCTAAAGGAGTTTATTTTAGAAAGAGTGCCAAATGCAAAGGTTAAATCAATGGTAGATACGGGAGAATTAGCGGATCGGGCTGTGGCTGAGAGAGCCGGGATCGGTTGGAGCGGCAAAAACTGTGCGATTATTACTCCAGAGTTTGGATCATATGTGTATTTGGGAGAAATGATCACGAATATACCGTTTCCTCCAGATAATCCTATAGAAAATCGGTGTGGTTCATGTACAAAATGCCTCGATGCTTGCCCGACAGGAGCGCTTGTCCAAGGGGGACAGCTCAACGCTCAACGGTGCATTGCTTTTTTAACGCAGACAAAAGGTTTTATCGCAGATGAATTTCGTGAAAAAATTGGCAACCGTTTATACGGATGTGATACTTGCCAAACAGTGTGCCCAGAAAACAAAGGAAAGGACTTTCATTTTCACGAAGAAATGGAACCGGATCCAGAGGTGGTGAAGCCATTACTTAAGCCACTTCTCCATATGACGAATCGAGAGTTTAGAGAAAAGTTTGGGACTCTTTCGGGTGCATGGAGGGGGAAAAAGCCGATTCAAAGAAATGCTATTTTGGCATTAGCTCATTTTCAAGATCGGACAGCCATTCCTGATTTGTTAAAATTGCTAAAGGAAGATAGTCGGCCAGTCATCCGGGGAACAGCAGCTTGGGCATTAGGGAAAATTGGTGATGAAAATGTTATGCCCATTTTAGAAGAGGCCTTACAAATTGAAAAAGATGAAGAAGTATTGCGAGAAATAAAAAAAGGATTGCAGTTGTTGATGAATAGAAGGAAAGATGGAAAAAATCAGCCGACCATCACATAATGTAAAATAAAAAAGAAAAAGTGGTGGGCAATGTGAAAAAAGAGTTAGAAGAGCTGCTTAGAAAACGGGCACAATCCTTTGTTTCATTATCGAGATGCAAAGACGATCCAATGATTGAAAGAAAACTGCAATTATTCCAGAAACGGGATGCGGAAATCGTAAAATGTAGCATAAAGGGAACGGTTTGGCGAAAACAGAAGCTCAGGGAGAAGATCGATCTTGATTATATCGTGCATTATCAATTTTTAGTAAAGCAACGTGAATGGATGTATATAGAGGAAATGACAGAGCCAAGGCGCGCTTGTTTTGAGCAAAAACAATTAGTGGAAGATCATAAGCTGACGATTTTAGATAGAATAGAGCCTGAACATACAGTTGAACGAATGGCAAAAGGAGAAAAAAAGGCTTATGTATATGATCGAATCAAGGCTGTTCAATATGCAGAAACATGGTGGAACAGCTATAATCCCCGTTTCCCTAAATTTTCCGTTGATTGTACAAATTTTGTTTCTCAATGCTTGTACGCGGGAGGAATGCCGATGGTTGGCTATCCGGAGCGCGGCAAGGGATGGTGGATGCAAAATAACAATTGGAGCTATAGCTGGACCGTCGCTCATGCCTTTCGGTGGTATTTGGGAGGAGCGCATACCGGGTGGAACGCAGTAGAGGTTACCTCTCCAGAGCAGTTGTTGCCTGGCGATATTATTTGTTATGATTTTCAAGGAGACGGACGTTTTGACCACTCGACGATTGTAGTCGCGAAAGACCAAAAAGGCATGCCGCTCGTAAATGCTCATACAACGAATAGCCGGATGAGATATTGGTCGTATGAAGATTCGAGTGCCTACACTCCAAGTATTCAGTATAAATTTTTTCATATTGAGGATAAGGGATAGTATAATAAAACGAGAAAGATCAAATCTGAGGTGAGTAAACGTGGCTTTACATGTAGTATTGTATCAACCAGAAATTCCAGCGAATACTGGAAATATTGCACGTACATGCGCAGCAACGGACACAGTATTGCATTTGATCCGGCCGTTAGGATTTTCTACGGATGATAAAATGTTAAAGCGGGCAGGATTGGATTATTGGGAGTATGTCAATATTTTTTACTATGACTCGTTACAAGAGTTATTTGATCAGTATCCAGATGGGGAGTTTTATTTTATTACAAAATTTGGTCAAAAGCATTACGATTCTTTTGATTTTAGCGATCGCGAAAAGGACTATTTCTTTGTATTTGGACGTGAAACAAGCGGTCTTCCAAAAGAATTGATTGAAAACAATATGGATCGTTGCTTGCGCATCCCGATGAACGATAAAGTTCGTTCATTAAACTTATCCAATACGGCTGCCATTCTGGTGTATGAAGCCCTCAGGCAGCAAGGATTTAAAGGCTTATATTAACAAAAAACGACCTTCATGAGGAGGTCGTTTTTTATTGTTTAGTTTTTTACACTTGGCTTGTCGTCATATCCAGCTGTAAAAATGGCAGATAAAAAGGCAATGATGACCCCGAGCACGAGTAATGTTCTCATCGTGAATTTCCTCCTTATGTGATAAATAGTCGCTTCTCCTTACTATTATAGCCCATGGGACAAGTATTGTTTAGAGGAACAAGTAAATTTTTGTTTTATAGTGAATGATCAAGGACATCCTCGCATACATTGTAATAATCTCGTTGTTAGTCATCAAGTATTAAGGAGGTTCTTTATGGATATTTTAAAAAAAATCGAAAGATACAGGGAAGATGAGCAACGATTAAAGTGGGAAGGAACCTTCGCCGAATATTTGCAGGTTTTAAAGGAAAAGCCATGGGTTGCCCAGTCCGCTCATTCGCGTGTCTATAATATGATTAAAGATGCCGGGGTGGAGGAAGTAGATGGAAAAAAACGATACAATTTTTTTAGTGGGCAGTTGTTTGGCTTAGAAGAAGCACTTGAGCGCCTAGTAGAAGAATATTTTCACCCTGCCGCGAAACGATTGGATGTTCGGAAGCGTATTTTGTTATTGATGGGACCGGTCGGCGGAGGGAAGTCAACACTTGTTACGATGTTAAAGAGGGGATTGGAAGATTATTCACTAACAGAACGAGGGGCTGTATACGCCATTAAAGGCTGCCCAATGCATGAGGACCCGCTCCATCTTATCCCCCATCACCTGCGTGATGATTTTTACAAAGAGTATGGAATACGGATTGAAGGAGAGCTTTCGCCACTTAACATGATGAGAGTGGAAAAAGAATATGGCGGTCGAATTGAAGATGTAATGGTCGAAAGAATTTTCTTTTCAGAAAATAAGCGCGTCGGAATTGGTACATTTAGTCCATCCGATCCTAAATCACAAGATATTGCCGATTTAACAGGAAGCATTGATTTTTCAACGATTGCTCAGTATGGTTCAGAGTCTGATCCTCGCGCCTATCGATTTGATGGTGAATTGAACAAAGCGAATCGCGGAATGATGGAATTTCAAGAAATGTTAAAGTGTGATGAAAAATTTTTATGGCATTTGCTTTCACTAACACAAGAAGGAAATTTCAAAGCTGGCAGATTCGCATTAATTAGCGCAGATGAATTAATTGTCGCTCACACAAACGAAACGGAATACCGCTCTTTTATCTCTAACAAAAAGAATGAGGCGCTTCATTCACGGATTATTGTGATGCCGATTCCATATAATTTAAAGGTGTCTGAGGAAGAACGAATTTATGAGAAAATGATTCGGGAAAGCGATGTTGCAGATGTGCATATTGCACCGCACACACTTCGTGTCGCAGCCATGTTTACGATTCTGACGAGATTGAAGGAGCCAAAGCGTCCAGATATTGATTTGCTGAAGAAAATGCGTTTATATGACGGTGAAACCGTAGAAGGGTTTAATGAAGTCGATGTAGAGGAATTGAAGAAGGAATATACCGATGAAGGAATGAGCGGAATTGATCCGCGTTATGTGATTAACCGCATTTCTTCATGCATTATTCGCAAGGAAGTGCCATCCATTAATGCATTAGATGTGCTTCGTTCATTAAAAGAAGGGCTGAACCAACATCCATCTATTTCAAAAGAAGATCGCGAGCGATATTTAAATTTCATTTCCTTGGCGCGAAAAGAGTATGATGAAATTGCAAAGCAAGAGGTGCAAAAAGCATTTGTCTACTCGTACGAAGAATCCGCTAAAACATTAATGGATAATTATCTAGACAATGTAGAAGCGTATTGCAATAAAACAAAATTGCGGGATCCGTTAACAGGAGAAGAAATGAATCCGGATGAAAAACTCATGCGTTCGATCGAGGAACAAATTGGCATTTCGGAAAATGCAAAGAAAGCATTTCGTGAAGAAATTTTAATTCGTATTTCAGCATATGCGCGAAAAGGGCAACGATTTGATTACAACTCCCATGAACGATTGCGGGAAGCGATTCAAAAGAAATTATTCGCTGATTTGAAGGACATCGTAAAAATTACAACATCCACAAAAACGCCGGATGAGCAACAACTTAAAAGAATTAACGAGGTGGTTGCCCGCCTTATCGATGAATATGGATATAATTCAACGTCTGCCAATGATTTGCTCCGTTATGTCGGAAGCTTATTGAATCGCTAGCATGCCTCAGCATCAGGCATGCTTTTTTCATCCATTGGGATTTTAGGCTTGTCTTACGGAGAAATGGGGACTAATTTTCTTAATTATTTGTCAATTATTTTTGGTTTTTGCATAGGATAGAGTAAACAACCGCCATTATTGTATGTTTGTAGACGCCAACACCAGTATATGATGAAAGGGTAAAAAATGTGATTAGGAGGGGAAACAATGAGTGGAAATTTTATTGTATCAAAAGAAGACTGGTCCCTCCATCGGAAAGGACATGATGATCAAAAAAGGCATCAGGAAAAAGTAAAAGAAGCGATAAAAAATAACTTAGCTGACTTAATTACTGAAGAAAGCATCATTATGTCAAATGGTCGCGATGTGATTAAAATTCCAATTCGTTCTTTAGATGAGTATAAAATTCGTTATAACTACGATAAAAATAAACATGTCGGCCAAGGAGATGGGGACAGTCAAGTAGGTGACGTGGTTGCTCGTGATGGTTCTGGAGAAGGACAAAAAGGACCAGGTAAGGGGCAAGGAGCTGGTGATCAAGCAGGAGACGATTACTATGAGGCCGAAGTTTCACTATTAGAGCTGCAAGAGGCTTTATTTAGCCAGTTAGAGCTTCCGGATCTAAAACGAAAGGAAGCAGATCAAAATACTGTTCAACACATTGAGTTTAACGACATTCGCCGAACCGGATTGATGGGAAATATTGATAAAAAACGAACGATGATGTCCGCATTTAAGCGAAATGCGATGAGCGGAAATCCAAGCTTTTATCCGATTTATCCGGAAGATTTAAAATTTAAAACATGGAATGAAGTCGTCAAGCCAGATTCGAAAGCGGTTGTTCTTGCGATGATGGACACGAGTGGCTCTATGGGTCTATGGGAAAAGTATATGGCTCGCAGCTTTTTCTTCTGGATGACACGGTTTTTGCGTACAAAATATGAAACGGTGGAAATTGCTTTTATCGCTCATCATACAGAAGCGAAGGTGGTAACAGAAGAGGAATTTTTCACAAAAGGGGAGAGCGGAGGAACCATTTGTTCATCAGCCTACAGAAAAGCGCTTGAATTGGTGGAAACTAAATATTCACCTTCGCGCTATAACATTTATCCGTTTCATTTCTCAGACGGAGACAATCTCACCTCCGATAACGCCCGATGTGTAAAGCTTGTGAATGAATTAATGAAGGTGTCCAATATGTTTGGATATGGAGAGGTGAACCAGTACAATCGCCATTCGACTCTCATGTCTGCTTATAAAAACATTAAAGATGAGAAATTTCGTTACTATATTCTCAAGCAAAAATCGGATGTGTTTCACGCGATGACCACATTTTTTAGAAAAGAGGAAAATAAAACACTTGTATAGCCCTTGCGTGATGCAGGGGTTTTTTTATCATATCAGAATTTATGATCTTGCCTTTTTTAAAAGAAGTGAGGCGCTGTCTAGCTTCAAGCGCCATCGGCTCGAATCGCTCCTCTCCGTATTGCGGCGGTTCCTTCATTCAGCGACGGCGCAGGACCAAACTTGGCTTGGTTCGAGCTCTCCTCAGTGGGGCTTGTACGATCTTCGCCAGTAGGTGGATGTTTTGCCCTTTTCTTACGAAGCAGGCCATCGAGGTGTTGCTAGCTCCTCTCTCTCGATGATATGATAAACTCATATAGTAATAATTGGAATAGTGAGGATGATCATACATAGATGTTTATTTAAGAAGATGGCGTGGCCTGAATTCGCAGCAGAAGCCAGACCTGTAAAGATTGATCAATATGGGGAATGAAACGACAAAAGGATAAATGCAGAGAAGAAAGAGAGGGAATGGATCATGTCAAATTGGAAAGAAGAGATCGTATCATGGGGAAAGGCGGTTGGAATTGCCGTTATTATTGCAGTCGTAGTTAGAAATCTAATTTTTGCTCCTTATATTGTGAAAGGGGAGTCCATGCTGCCGACTCTGCAAAATGATAATCGCCTGATCGTGAGCAAATTCAGCAAATGGGAGGGATACAAGCACTTTGATATCATTGTATTCAATGCTCCTGATTCAAAAGAAAAGTATATCAAAAGAATTATCGGCTTACCCGGAGATACCGTTGAAATGAAGCATGATACTTTATACATTAATGGTAAAGCCTATAATGAACCATATTTAAAAACATGGAAGGAGAAAAATGAGACGGAAGGCCTTGTGACAGGAGATTTTACTTTGCAGGAAATTACAAATAAAAAAGTCATTCCAAAAGGGTACGTTTTTGTGTTAGGGGATAACCGTTTAGTCAGCAAGGATAGCCGTTATTTTGGACTTGTGCCAATGAAGGATATTGTAGGTAAGGCTGTATTACGGATATGGCCAGTGGATGAGGCAGGATTAGTGAAATAAAGCAACTGTTTTTATACCTTTTAACATAATCCATCGAGGAGTCTCCCACTTCTTAACGGAGTGGAAGTGGGGCGGTTCATTAAAGATCATTTCTTTTATAAATAACCCTCCCATCGTTTTTCGTTTTAAGCATTCGCGGGCGATCGCCGCGAATGCTTTTTTGTGTAAATAGGATCCTGTAAGATAAAGCGCTCCTGTCTTATCAGTCTGACATAAAGAATGGGTTAGTGAAACGCTAGGAAAGTGAAAGATTCAAGCTCCTCCCTCAGAAGGAAGCCATTTTATTAAGAAAAAATTAAGAAATGATTTGCATAATAGGACTAGCCAATTTAAATAGTTTCAATAAGGAGGAGTCTGTATTGAAAAAATGGATAGTTATATTCATTGTTGCCATTGTGGTGATTGGCGGAGGTGTTTGGATTTGGTCAATGGGCAAAAAAGATACTGTTGTAGCGCAAACACCTACAGCCTCTGTGCAAAAAGGAAAGTTGGAAGTGAAGGTAAGTGGCAATGGAACGATCCAGCCTGTTACAAGCGAAGATCTCAAAGCAAAAGCCAACAAGGAAGTAGACGAAGTCCTTGTTTCTGAAGGCGAGAAAGTGACAGAAGGGCAAGAGCTGATAACTTTTACAGATGGCAGCGATCCAATTACGGCGCCGGCAGCTGGAACGGTGACATCAGTAGCAGTAGAGCCAGGACAGCGAGTAACAATAGGTCAAGTTGTTGCTCATCTTACTAATTATGATGATTTACAAGTGACGGTACAAATCGATGAATTAGATATTCCGAAAATAAAAGCAGGCCAGACCGCAAGCGTGAAAATCAATGCATTTCCCAATACAACATACAGCGGCAAGGTGACCTCTATTGCAAATGAGGGAACCGTCTCTAATGGTGTTTCAACATTTGATGTGACAGTGCATCTTGATAAATCAACCAATGTGAAGGTTGGCATGACAGCAGAAGCAAGTATTTTAGTAGAAAGCAAGGATAACGTGTTATACGTGCCGATTGAAGCTGTTAATACGATCAATGGACAAAAGTTTGTTGTTGTCACTGACCCATCTTCTTCGGAAAATGGCGAAGCTACTAGACGACAGATCATAAAAACAGGGATCAATAATGAAGATTACGTAGAAATCACTGAAGGATTAGAAGAGGGAGAGATTGTTCAATTGCCGAGAACGGCAGTTACAAGCTCAAATATGAATAACAGAATGGAGTTTGGCGGAATGATGAACCGTATGCCACGAATGAATGGGGCAGGCGGTATGGGTGGCAGAAGCTACCGAGGAGGGGAGTAGGCAAATGGCCAAGTCAATTATTGAAATACAAAATATGACGAAAACATACCGCCTAGGCGGTGAGGTGGTCCAAGCCTTACAAGGAATTTCTTTGCAGATTCACAGTGGCGATTTCCTGGCGATTGTTGGACCCTCTGGTTCAGGAAAGTCGACTTTTATGAATATGATCGGATGCCTGGATCGACCAGATGCTGGCAGCTATTTTCTTGATGGAAAAGAAATTGCCAGATTGAATGACAATGAACTAGCAGCCATTCGAAATGAGAAAATCGGTTTTATTTTTCAAAATTTTTTCTTATTGCCGCGCCTAACTGCGCTGGAAAATGTCGAACTCCCTCTATTGTATAGAGGAATGAAAATAAAAGAAAGGCAGCAAATAGCGCAAGAATGCCTTAAAAAAGTCGGATTAATAGAACGTGCTCATCATTTGCCAAGCCAACTATCAGGCGGGCAACAGCAGCGTGTGGCAATCGCGCGAGCGCTTGTGGGCAATCCTCCTATTTTGCTGGCAGATGAGCCGACGGGAGCACTTGATAGTAAAACGAGTCAAGAGATTATTAACATTATGAAAGGACTAAATGAACAAGGGCATACGATTATTATCATTACCCATGATTGGGAAGTGGCCAAACAGGCGAAGCGCATCGTACGTATTCAAGATGGTCGTTTATTTGAAAGCAGAGGTGATTTCATTGAGGCTTCTTCAGTCGATTAAAATGGCGATGCGCAGCATTCGCGGCAATAAGCTACGTTCTTTTTTAACAATGCTTGGAATTATTATTGGCGTGTCTTCTGTCATTGTTTTAATTTCGATTGGCCAAGGATCAAGTAAAGCTGTAGCAGAGCAAATTAATCAATTAGGAACCAATTTATTAACGGTCAATGTGATGAATTCAGATATTGTAAAACTGACGGTAGAAGATACCGAAAAATTTCGTAAACTGGACGGGGTGAAGGAGATCGCTCCAGTTGTATCAGGGCGTGTAAGTGTTAAAAATGGCACGACCGCTACGCAAGTATCGTTGATCGGGACGACTGCTTCCTACCAGACTGTGCGAGAGGCTCAAGTTAGCCAAGGGCGCTTTTTGTCAGATATCGATGTAGAATATCGCCAAAAAATAGCTGTTTTAGGAGCTAATACTGCGCAAACGCTGTTTGGAATGGAAAATCCGGTCGGAAAATATATTCAGGTGGATGGAATATCTTTTAAAGTAGTAGGGGTGCTTGCATCCAAAGGAGGTTCCATGGGACAAAGCGGCGATGATGTTATTTTGCTGCCGCTTTCAACGGCACAGCGTATCACGAAGAATACCAATGTACAAACCATGTATATTCAAGCAAAAAGTGCTGAACAATTAAACTGGATAATGGCAGAAATCGAACGAACTTTGATGCGCATGTTCCCAGACCATCAAGATAGCTATAGTGTTTTTAATCAGCAAGATTTAATGGATACAATGAGTTCGGTGACAAATACGATGACCATGATGCTTGGAGGAATTGCAGGTATTTCACTTTTAGTCGGCGGAATCGGGATTATGAATATTATGCTCGTATCCGTTTCAGAACGAACGAAAGAGATTGGAATTCGTAAAGCCATTGGTGCCAAACGAAGAGATATTTTACTGCAATTTTTAATTGAGGCCGCTGTGTTAAGTGCTTTTGGAGGGATAATCGGCATTGGACTTGGTTTAGGAATTGGCCAAATACTCTCTGTGACGCTGAAGTTATCTGTGTCTTATTCTGTGTCTGTCGTGCTCATTGCATTCTTGTTCTCGTTAATTGTCGGTATTGTCTTTGGGGTCTTTCCGGCTAGCAAAGCGGCAAAGCTCGATCCGATTCAAGCACTCCGTTATGATTGATTTTGGAAATGAAGCGATCGCCTTTTGCGACCGCTTCGTTTTGTTGTATATTGGAAAGAAGGAGGGGAACTGGGTGCGGCTATTAATCGTAGAAGACAATGTGGATTTATTGCAATCGATTATTCAAATTTTAAATGATGAGTTTACAGTAGACAGTGCGACAAACGGCGAGGAAGGGCTATTTTTGGCACGGCAAAATATTTATGATGCAATCATATTGGATGTGATGCTTCCTGAAATCGACGGCTTTGCGATTGTTCAGAAAATGAGAGCAGAAGAGATTCAAACGCCAGTTCTATTTTTAACGGCAAAAGATTCGCTTGAGGACCGGGTAAAGGGACTTGATTTTGGCGGGGATGATTACTTGGTAAAGCCGTTTCAGGCTGCGGAGCTAAAGGCGCGCCTGCGTGCTTTATTAAGGAGAAGCGGCAGCTTAACGACGAATCAAACCCTTCGCTATCGCGGGATTGAATTGCTAGGAAAAGAAAAGGATATTAAAGTCGATGATCATTTCATTCGCTTGACTGCGAAGCAATATGAGTTGCTGGAATATCTGATCAATAATAAAGGAACGATTTTAACGAAAGAACAAATTTATGATCGTGTATGGGGATTTGATTCAGATACGACGATTGCGATTGTCGAGGTATTTATTCATCATTTGCGCAAAAAACTGGAGCCGTTTGGCTATCATACAGATATTAAAACGATTCGCGGCGTGGGATACATGCTTGCGGAATCATAGGAGAGACCTCTATGTTTCGACGTACCCATATTCGACTGACGATTTTAAACTCATTTGTTTTTTTCATTCTTATTAGCATGCTTGGTGTTTTTTTATATTCGTATTTGCAAACGCGCTTATATAAAGATGTGGATGAGACCATTATTCGTGCGATGGAGCGAGTTCAATATGGGGAGGCGGGAGAAAGAATCGCTCCGCTGCGGGATCCTCGCCTTTTTATTATTGCTTGGAACGAACAAGGAAAAATCATTGATCCGAATGCGAACACAACATTGTTTCAACAGAACGAGCTCACCATTTATCCCCAACAGTTAAATGAGCTATATGATATCCAAATTGACCATTTATATTTTCGAACAATGGCTGTCTCTATAGATACGGCGTTTGGTAAAATAACTGTGCAAATATTGCGGAATATCAATTCGGAAAAAGAAATTTTAAATCGTCTGTTGCTGCTGATGATAGTAGGAGGCGGCGTCGCTCTTCTTTGCTCGGTGGCGGCGGGATATTTTCTTGCTGAACGAGCGCTGGTGCCCATTAAAAGCGCTTGGCAAAAGCAGCAGCAGTTTGTTTCCGATGCCTCTCATGAGCTTAGAACACCTTTAGCGGTTATACAGGCGAAAACGGATTTATTGTTTCGCTCTCCTTCGGCGACCATCGAAGAAAAAATTGTCGATATCTCCGTCATTGCTAAAGAATGCAGACGTCTTTCTAAGCTGGTAGCGAATTTATTAACATTGGCCCGTTCGGATTCAAATCAGATCGAGATGAAAAAGGAGCCATTTCGAATCGATGAGTTGCTGCGGGAAATTGTCAATCATTATGATGAAATTGCTTCCTATCAGCAAAAAGAAATGACGCTAGATAGTGAACCTTCTCTTTTATTTGCGGGAGATAGAGAAAGGATTCATCAGCTGATTGTGATTTTATTAGATAATGCCATGAAATATACAAAGGAAGGCGGAAAAATCCATCTTTCCTGCCATCAAAGCGCATCTTCTATTATACTAAAAGTACAGGATAATGGAATCGGTATTGCAGAAGAGGACATTCCGAAAATTTTTGATCGCTTCTACCAAAGCGATAAAGCTCGCGCCGCATCAGATGGAGCAGGTTTGGGGCTTTCCATTGCGAAATGGATTATCGACCAGCATTATGGGAAGGTGAAAGTGAAAAGTAAGCTAGGTGAAGGGACCTGTTTAGAAATTACCTTTCCTAAAAATCAAAAAATTTAACAGATCCACCGAGAAATCCCCCACCTTCCCATTGCCAAATCAAGCGAATTAATTCGTTTGGGAAGTATCCAGTTTTTGAATCGTCTCTAGCATTGCAAAAATAGGTTCCAACACTTCTTGGTTACGCGGTGTCTGGATATTAACAATCATTGGAACGTTTCCTTTGATCCAAAGCACATTTACGGCCGTATCGTTTGTATAAGCTTTGTACCAGACCGCTTGATGAAGCCTTCCTTGCAGGTTATTAGTTTCTTGCTGGACAGCGTCGGAGGTCACTGCCTTGGCTTGATCTTCGACCATTTTGGCATAGTCCGTTTCGTTGTCGTCTGGCTGCACTAGGCGGATTCTGACAAATGAACGATCTTTTAGGAGAACATCAGAATTCGGTTCTTCTGCTTCAAGCTTCCAGTTCCCTAAAACATAAAGAGAGAAGGATTGGTTTTCACTTGTTTCTAATTTTCCTGTTTCTTCATATGTTTTTCCATCTTTAGTATAAGATAGCTTTTTCTTAGTGGGAGGTTTGGCCTCTGTTTGAGATGCATTGTCCGTATTCGGGCTGTCAGTGCCTATGTTATGATGATCTGTCGAATTGTTATTATTCGTGCTGACGCTGCTGTCTTTGTTGCTGTTGTCTGTACTCCTGTTGTCTTGAGTGCTGGCAGTGTTAGCGTTTGGAGTTGTTGCCGTTTTTTCAGTTTCCTGCTTTGTGCCACAACCAGCTAGAAGAACAGTTCCTGCTACAAACAGTGTCAATATTTTGTATAGTGATTTCATAAAAAGCCCTCCTTAAATAAATGGAAGAATATCATTATTATATCATATGAAGAGTACGAATTATCCATTATTTTACTAAAAATGTGCCGCAATATGCGAAATAGAGGCTTTCTGCCTATTTTTTTACTATAACCTTTTAACATCACCCATCGAGAAGCTCCTCATCTCTTAACGAAGCGTAGGTGGAGGGGGAGCTAAAAAATGGATGAAAATAGAAGTTCAAATGACGCTTATTACCTTAACGCTAATCGCTTTCTGAAAAATGGATAGAAAATCATTTAGAATCAAACTACTTTGTTGCTTGTTCTCCCACAAGCAGGGCATGGATATTCTTGATTTTGAATGAATCATGTGAAAAGGATGGATTATTCATCATTTTATCACAATCATAAGCTACATGGCATGATTGTATTTGTATGATAGAATTTGGCCGGTTTTGCGATGGTCTGGGCGCGGGCGGTCGAGCAGCGCTGCTTTCAGATCTTTATCTTACCTTCTTGTGACGAAAAGGCAAGTCGTAGATTTGTCTCCGACCATCGAAGAAAATAGAATTCTGCTTTTGGATGGGCCGTCTATTCCCTTTTTTCGCGGGGCCTCGATCATTCGCAAATGGGGCCAATTGCTAAAGTCATTCATCACTTATATAGAAAAGCTAATGTTTTAACATATAGCGGTTAATAGGCCGGCCGACTCCGCCATATTGAATATCGATTTGCACTTTTTGTTGCTTTTCTAGATATTCTAAATAACGCCGGGCAGTGACGCGGGCAATTCCGACTCCCTCAGCCACCTCTTCTGCTGAAACAGGGATTGCCTGTTGCTGAAGGTAATTGATGATTTTTTGAAGTGTAATCTCATTCAATCCTTTTGGAAGTCCGCCGTTTCTTTCGATCTGCGGCATTTGCAAAAGCCCGTCCAATTCTTGCTGTGTTAATGTGGTTTTAATAGTCAGCTTTTGTCGGAAAGTATGATAATTTTCTAATGCCTGTTTTAATCGTTCAAATTTGAATGGCTTCATAATATAATCAAATGCGCCGTTTTGCAGTACACGTCTTACCGTCTCTATATCGCTGGCAGCGGTAATGGCAATGACATCAACGGCGTGCCCCTCTGTTCGAATCTTCTGCAATGTTTCCAGTCCATCTTGGTGCGGCATATAAATATCAACGATGACTAGATCAGGATGAAGACGGCGCACCATTTCGATTCCTTGGATTCCATTTGAGGATATACCGATCACTTTAAAGTGCGGAACTTGCTCAATAAATTGTCGATTGACTTCTTGCACCATCGGGTCATCTTCGATTAATAGCACTTTGTACATTCTT
Organism: Anoxybacillus sp. PDR2; assembly: GCF_009834045.1. NCBI lineage: Bacteria > Bacillati > Bacillota > Bacilli > Caryophanales > Anoxybacillaceae > Anoxybacillus > Anoxybacillus sp. PDR2. The sequence goes on from NZ_CP047158.1 coordinate 678,079, forward strand.
TATTTTCCCCTTTTCTTACATGTCGAATGTAATAGTAAAAATGGTTCCCTTGCCCATCTCTGATTCTACATGGATTTTTCCGTTCCCTTTCTTGACGATTTGTTGAAGGAGATATAAGCCGATGCCCCGGTTCTTTTTATCCTTTGTTGAAAATCCTTCATCAAAAATATAAGGGAGATGGCGCTGATCGATACCGCAACCGTTATCCTCTACTGAAAGGCATAAGAGTTCATCATTCTGTTCAATGCTAATATAAATTTCTTTCTTTCGCTCAATCATCGTTTGAAAAGAGTCGAAGGCGTTTTCGATTAAATTTCCAAGTATAACCACGAAATCATGATGGTCTAACGCACTTGGGAGTTTTTTGAGCTTACTATGGCGGTCGATGATGACTTGAATGCCGAGCTCTTTTCCGCGGCGGATTTTGCTAAGCAGCAGTCCGGAAATACTATCATCTTTAATCTTTTGGCTTAAAAATTTAGTCAGTTCGGCCTGTTCTTCAGTTATCTTAAATACGTATTCAAGCGCTTTTTCTTTATGGCCGAGCTGAATAAGGCCAGCAATGGTATGAAGCTTATTCATATATTCGTGATTTTGAACCCGCAAGGCGCTGACGAAGGCTTTCACTCCTGTCAATTCCTCCGCCAGCTTTTTGACTTCTGTTTGATCTTGAAAAATAGCGACGGCTCCGACAATTTGACCATTTACTTTAATAGGAATTCGGTTGCTTAAAATATTTAAATGCCGAATTTGCAGTTCTTTATTATAGATTGGCTCATTGATTTGCAGGATTTCCGGTAAGTGTGTATCGGGAAGGATCAAACGAATCGGTTTGCCAATGACATCTTCATAAATTCCTAACATTTGTTTCGCTTTGTCGTTAAAAATCGTAATTTTTTCATCTTTATCAATGGCAATAACCCCTTCATGCATCGCATTAAATGTCTCTGTTCGCTCAACAAGCAGCTTCGCAATTTCATGCGGCTCCAGTTGAAACATTTGCCGCTTAATATGAGAAGCAAGCAGCCAAGATCCGATTCCCCCAAACAATAAAGAAAGGCCAGCGGTAAGCAAAATTTCTATTTTTAAGGATAATAATGCTTCTAGGACGCTCGGAAGCTGATAAGCGGCGATAACGACGCCAATCTGCTGGTGATCGTTGTTCATAATCGGAACAAATGCGCGAATAACCGTGCCAATTTCACCGCGAGCTTTAGATGTGTATGTATGTTCAGCGAAGGCAGGGCCTTCATCTTTTCCAAATGACGGCTTGCCGATCATTTCTTGCACAGGATGGGATAATCGAATACGATGTTGATCTAATACGACGATATAGGTCGCTCCATGAATGATTCGTAAACGTTCCACCACAGCATTAATAGAGTGTCGCCCAGCTGGTGTTCCTATTATATTTTGCTTGATCTCTGGAAGTTCAGAGACCGTGCGCGCAGTTAAAAGAGCGCGTTGTTTCAGCTCTTCTTCCTTTGTGTGAACGAAATTTCCGACAATCACAATGCCGCCTAACAGTAAAGAGAAGCTCACAATAAAAAAGATAAGGGCTGTAATTTTCCAACGAATCGATAGTCTTTTCATCTGTCAACTCCTTCTCAGAAAGACAAAGCATGCCAGTTGTTTTGCCTGTTGCCTCTCTGCTTTTTGACCGTGAGAGGCAGTAGAAAAAACAGGAGAAAGATTGAAGCGATGGGTTCCCAAAACAGATCCTCCATTGTGTCTTGATCATAAAGCATAAAACTTTTCTTCTATCTATTTTATCATTTCTCTCTGTATATGTTAGAATTTTCTCAAAGCAGAAAACAGGTGACGGGAGAGAAGCATGAGAAGAAAATGGATGATCACCGGCTTATTGGCTATTTTAGCTGCTGTAATCGTATGGATGATACAAATTCAAAAGCCGGAGCAGCTTGTTTATGATGATGAACAGCAAGGGTTAAACAAGCAAATTGTGATTTATTTTAGCCACGTTGTCGCTGAAAATACACCAAAAGGATTAGCAGCGCAGAAATTCGCTCAATTGGTGGAGAAGAAGACAAATGGCCGGGTGAAGGTAGAAGTATTTCCAAATGGATCTTTATACTCAGACGGGGAAGAAATCGATGCCTTATTGCGCGGTGATGTGCAAATGATTGCGCCATCATTGTCAAAGGTCACACAGTTGATTCCAGAGTGGCAGGTTCTGGATTTGCCGTTTATTTTTAAAGATTATAGCGATGTCGAAAGAGTATTTACAGGAGAGGCCGGAAAGCAATTATTAGCGATGCTTGACCGCGAAGGGATGAAAGGGCTTGCGTTATGGAGTAATGGTTTTAAACAGATGATGAGCAATCGCCGGCTATTGATTGAACCAAACGATTTTTCAGGATTAAGGTTTCGGGTGATGCCGAGTGAAGTCATTAGCAAACAGTTTCAGGTTTTAGGGGCCAATCCGATCGTGGTTTCTTTTGACCGTGTTTATGAATCGTTAGAGAAGCATGAATTTGATGGACAAGAAAATACGATCTCCAATATTTATTCAAAAGGGTTTTATCAATTTCAACCATACTTAACAATCAGTAATCATGGCTATCTTGGCTATGCTGTTATAGTCAACGGAAGATTCTGGGGTAGTTTACCAAAAGATATTCAAGAAAAAATTACCGAAGCCATGCAGGAGACAACGAGATGGAATTTACAGCAGTCTAAACAACAAAATCAAGAAGAATTGGAACGAATGAAACAAAATCAGCAAATGCATATTTATGAACTTACAGAAACAGAAAGAGAAAAATGGAAGCAGTCATTTAGATCATTATATAAAGAATTTCAGAGAGAATTTGGCGACGACCTTTTGCGGAAGATTCAGCACTGAGCCCCATTGGCTCAGTATTTTTTATGGATTTGGTTTGAAGAACAAAATGAACAAAATGAACAATATTAACATAATATTCATACTTTTTTGTTATTTGTTAAGATAAAGGAAATGATAAATGAAAGCGTTGTCAAATAGAGGAGGACAGAAGGATGAGGATTCATTTTAAAAATTTAACGGTTCAGGTGCTCACGGGAATTGTACTTGGTATTTTGATAGGTTTTTTATTTCCTGATTTTGGAGCGCAGCTAAAGGTGCTAGCCGATGGGTTTATTAAGTTAATTAAAATGCTGATCGCACCCATTATTTTCTTTACTGTTGTCATCGGTATTGGAAACATGGGGGATTTGAAAAAGGTAGGACGAATTGGCGGTAAAGCGCTCATTTATTTTGAAATTGTGACGACGTTCGCTTTAGCTATCGGGATCATTGTTGTCAATCTTATCAAGCCTGGTGCAGGAGTTAATATAGACGCGATAAAGGGGGGCGATGTTTCCCAGTATACGAAGCAGGCAGAAGCAACGGACCACGGGATTGTCGAGTTTTTATTAAGTATTATTCCTGATAATGTGGTTGGAGCGATGGCGAAGGGAGACCTGCTTCCGATTCTTTTCTTTGCTGTACTGTTTGGATTAGCGACAGCGGCAATGGGAGAAAAAGCAAAGCCAGTAGTAGATTTATTTGAAAGATTAGCTGATATTTTCTTCCGTATTGTTAACATGGTAATGAAGGTATCTCCTCTTGCGGCTTTTGGCGCTATGGCTTATACGATCGGTACATTTGGATTAAGCTCTTTAGTGGCCCTTGGAAAGCTAATGGGATCTGTTTATATGACAATGTTTTTATTTATCGTGCTTGTGCTGGGGGCGATTGCTAAATTTTATCGATTTAGCATTTTTAAATTTATTGCATACATTAAAGACGAAATTTTGCTTGTACTCGGAACATCTTCTTCAGAATCAGCCTTGCCAAAAATGATGGAAAAACTTGAAAAGTACGGGTGCTCTAAATCGGTTGTTGGTCTTGTGGTTCCGACAGGATATTCTTTCAACTTAGATGGGACATCGATTTATCTTTCCATGGCAGCCATGTTTATTGCACAAGCGTACGGGATTGATCTGACCATATGGCAAGAACTCACATTGTTAGGTGTGTTAATGCTGACTTCGAAAGGAGCGGCAGGAGTAACGGGTTCAGGGTTTATTACGCTGGCGGCAACGCTCACAGCATTTCCGATGATTCCAGTAGAGGGAATTGCATTGCTTCTTGGGGTGGATCGCTTTATGTCAGAAGCGCGCGCTATCACGAATCTCATCGGAAACGGGGTAGCTACAGTTGTTGTTTCGAAAATGGAAAAGGAATTTCATACTGAGGGCAATCCTGAGATGAAGCAAAAGATGACCATCGCCCAGTAATGGATGATGGAGGATGACAGAAAGAACCATGGAACATAGCCATCGCAAGAGTTTCAGCAAATGAATTCTTGGACATGCTGACTATATTGCTTTTGAAAGAGCATGGTTCAGCATGAACCAATATCTTCAGAAAAATCGGCGGCCGAAGGCAAAGAAGTAGATTTTCCTTCAGCCGTCATTACACTATATAGGCTCCATGCTCATACAAAAAAGTAAAAAAGGAAGTGTATGTTTTTTTATTCAAAATAGGTTGACAATGGCATTTATTGTTTGTATAATAAATCTCGAATTAAAAATTTATTAGATCAAAATTTATTATCTCGATTTCGAGATTTTTGATTTTTGGGAGGATGTGAGCTAGGTTGATTCAAATATATCCGGCAGATGAAAGATATCATGCCACTCATGGTTGGTTAGATACGTACTTTAGTTTTTCTTTTGCTGAGTATTTTGACCCCACTAACGTAAATTTTGGCCCCTTGCGTGTATTAAATGATGATGTGATCAAACCACTTCGTGGATTTGGTGCACATCCCCATCAGGAGATGGAGATTGTGTCGATTGTGCTTAGCGGTCAGCTGAAGCATAAAGATAGTTTAGGCAATGAAGCCATTACTACATTTGGAGGCATTCAGCGAATGTCGGCAGGAACTGGAATTGTTCATTCTGAAGTGAATCCATCAGCGACAGAGGATGTGAATTTGCTGCAGCTTTGGTTTTTGCCAGAACGTCGCGGCCTTGCTCCGTCTTATGAGAAAACCGACTTTGATATAAGCCAATTGAAAAACCAATGGCTTCCTGTTGTAGCGAAAAACCCACAATCTCCTAATGTGGCGCACATTCATCAGGATTTAACCATCTATTTGTCAGATATCGAAGCGGGAAATGGGATCATATTTGAGCAGGAGAGCGGCCGTCGCATTTTCCTGTTTGTGATTGATGGAGAATTGAAAGTTAACGAGGAAGTTAATCTATATAAACGAGATTCTGCACGAATGGCTCAAACCCCTCAATTAAAAATAGCCGCTGAGACCGATACGCGGGTAATGCTCATTGATCTGCCTTAAAAGGCGGAATGAGATTATATATTTATAAAGGAGAGAATGGATATGACAAATGTCAACTTAGCGATCATCTATTACAGTTCTACCGGAACCAATTACAAATTAGCGAAATGGGCAGAAGAAGCGGCGAAAGACGCAGGGGCAGACGTAAAGGTATTAAAAGTTCCCGAGCTTGCTCCAGCGGCAGCCATTGAATCTAACCCTGCTTGGAAGGCACATGTGGAAGCGACAAAAGATGTTCCAACGGTCACTCTAGATGACTTGGAATGGGCAGATGCGATTATTTTCAGCGCACCAACCCGATTTGGCAATGTTCCAGGACAGCTTAAACAATTTTTAGACACAACAGGGGGGCTTTGGTTCCAAGGGAAGCTTGTCAACAAAGTGGTAAGTGCTATGTCAAGCGCTCAAAACCCTCATGGTGGTCAAGAGCAAACCATTTTGCAATTGTACACAACGATGTATCATTGGGGGGCCATTGTGGCAGCGCCAGGATATACCGATCCGGCGATTTTTGCTGGCGGAGGAAATCCGTATGGTACAAGTGTAACAGTAGATCAAAACGGCAATATTGCTGAAGATGCTGAGGCGGCTGTCAAACATCAAGCAAAACGCACGGTGCAAGTCGCCCAATGGGTGAAAAAAGGTTTACAAAAATAAAAAATTCATGAGATCAGATGAAACCGACTTCTAACATCGCCACAAGGCGATAAGAAGCCGGTTTTTTGATCAAGCATATCTTTTGCTTTTTAAAAGCAAAAAAAGCGATAATGAAAACGTAAAATTTGGAAGGAGGAGAAGCAATGAATAGCTTACATGATGGAGCGATCTTACATAATGGTGTCAAAATGCCGTGGCTTGGATTTGGTGTTTGGAAAGTAAAGGATGGCGAGGAAGTAGTTCAAGCGGTGAAAACAGCGATTGAAGTAGGATACCGTCATATTGATACAGCCGCAGTCTATAAAAATGAACAAGGAGTCGGCCAGGCTATAAAGGAATCTGGCGTGCCGCGCCAAGAGCTTTTTGTTACTACAAAAGTGTGGAATTCAGATCAAGGATATGATACTACATTAAAAGCGTTTGAGGACAGTTTGCAAAAGCTTGGTCTTGATTATGTGGACCTTTATTTGGTTCATTGGCCTGTAAAAGGGAAGTATAAGGATACGTATCGTGCGCTTGAACAGCTATACAAAGATGGCCGCGTGCGCGCTATTGGAGTATGTAATTTTCAGATTCATCATTTAGAAGATTTGCTTGCGGATTGTCAAATTAAGCCAATGGTAAACCAAGTGGAGTATCATCCGCGCCTTACTCAAGAAGAGCTTCGATCCTTCTGCAAACAGCATGGAATTCAGTTGGAGGCTTGGTCGCCGCTTATGCAAGGGGAATTGCTTCATGATTCCACTTTAATTGAAATCGGAAAGAAATATGGAAAATCACCGGCACAAGTGATTCTTCGCTGGGATTTGCAAAACGAAGTGGTGACTATTCCAAAATCAGTCACTCCACATCGTATTAAAGAAAATGCAAACATTTTTGATTTTGAATTAACGGCAGAGGACATGGAGAAAATTAATTCCCTCAATAAAAATGAGCGGATCGGCCCAGATCCAGATAATTTTAATTTTTAACATATTCACCAAGAAGTTTTGCGCCTTATAAAGCGGAGTTGGGAGAGATTTATGCATCCTTTCATCTCTAAGACGTCCTACTGTGAGAAAAAAAGATTGATTTCTGTAAAAAGATGTCATGAGTGAAGGTTTTCAGGTTGTAGTCAAAGTGAACATGGATTTTGGCTACAACCATTTTTATAGCCTCCATTTGTAGCGAGGCTTCCACATCAAGCGGGCTTGAAAACACAAATAAAGAAACGCGGCTGGGAGGTACAAATCGCACGAAAGAAGCTCATAAGCGGAAGGGCGATCGCCATTGATGGAAGAGAAAAGTATTTATCGTCAATTGAAAGGCTTCATGATGGAAGCCTTTTTAATTTTATAGGGGGGAGAAGCTTCTTGTTATGAAACCCAACGATGAAATAGAACAAGTGCTACTATATACATGACTTCGACATTGGCTCCATTTGCGAATAATCGAGGTCCAATAAAATGAAAAGGTCGAAAGGTTCACTCAGTTTGATATGGCGAAAACACGGCTGAAGAGGAGAAGAGAATAAGCTATGAACATGATAAAAGAGATGAAGCGAATCATCTTGAAAAAGCGGATAAGAATAAAAAGGAATTTGTATATGCATTCATTTTTTCCATACTAAAGGGTAAAGAGGACTTTGTTTGACGAAAAAATGCGAGGTACAGTAAAATATTAAATAGTATAACATGTTTTTCATGATGTTATGCGACCATTAACGGAGGGTTTATGAATGTTTTTTCATCCGATGGATTTTTTAATTATGATTGCATTTGGCATTTCTCTGTGGGCGCAATTTAAAGTTTCGGGAAACTTTGAAAGATGGTCAAGAGTATTAGCTTCTTCCGGATTAACGGGAGCGGAAGTGGCCAGAATGATTTTAGACCGCAATGGTCTTTATCATGTGCCTGTTGAGCCAGTTCGAGGAAGATTAACGGACCATTATGATCCGATTTCCCGTGCTGTTCGCCTATCAGAACCAGTATATTACGGACGTTCCATCGCCGCCGTTTCTGTGGCAGCGCATGAGGTCGGCCATGCTATCCAGCATAAGCAATCATATGGAGCGCTAGTGCTTCGCCACCGCATGTTCCCGATTGTTAATTTCACATCTGGAGCCGCTCCGTTCTTATTAATAGCGGGATTTCTTTTTAAGCAACTTTCCCTTATTGGGCTAGGCATTATTTTCTTTTCCTTTGCTGTAGCGTTTCAGCTAATCACGCTGCCCGTTGAATTTAATGCAAGCTCAAGAGCGAAGAAATTTATGCTTGCTGAAGGAATTATTCAGCGTGAAGAGGAGCGTGGAGTGAACAAGGTGCTGGGGGCAGCCGCTTTGACTTATGTGGCAGCTGCGCTTATTTCGGTGCTTGAGCTGTTGAAATATATACTTATCTTTACCCAAAGCAATAACGATGAAGATTAACATACAATTCGCTTTGTAGGAGGTGTAATCCGCACACGGTCAACGTGTGCGGAAACTAATTGGACATATTTAATTTAGTGATAGTAGCTTTATTAATTGCGATTACAGGCTTTTTCGTTGCCTCGGAATTCGCTATCGTCAAGGTGCGGACATCAAGAATCGATCAATTGATTAGCGAAGGAAATAAACGTGCGATTGCCGCGAAAAATGTTATTTCAAATTTGGATGAGTATTTATCAGCTAACCAGCTTGGGATTACGATTACATCGTTAGGATTAGGTTGGCTAGGGGAGCCGACTGTTGAGCGAATGCTCCTGCCGGTGTTTGAAGGATTGGATTTATCGGAATCTCTCTCGCATGTTTTGTCTTTTATTATTGCCTTTGCTAGCATTACGTTTTTGCATGTGGTTGTTGGTGAACTGGCGCCGAAGACATTCGCAATTCAAAAAGCTGAAGCTATTACATTATTTACAGCAAAGCCGCTTATTTTGTTTTATAAGCTCATGTATCCATTTATTTGGACACTGAATACATCTGCACGCCTTGTAACCAATTTGTTTGGCTTGAAGCCTGCGTCAGAGCATGAGCTTGCGCATTCTGAAGAGGAATTGCGGCTTATTTTATCAGAGAGCTATAAAAGCGGGGAAATTAACCAGTCGGAATATAAATACGTGAATAACATTTTCCGTTTTGATGACCGGGTGGCAAAGGAGATCATGGTACCGCGCAAAGAGATTGTAGCTCTTGATATCAATCATTCGATTCAAGAAAATCTAGAGATCATTAAAGAAGAAAAGTATACACGTTATCCGGTGATTGATGGAGATAAAGATCACGTTCTCGGTTTAATTAATGTAAAGGAAGTATTTACAGATCTCGTCGCTAATCGCTCACAAACGAAGGAGCTAAAGGATTATATTCGTCCAATCATTCAAGTGATTGAATCGATTGCCATTCATGATTTGCTTGTAAAAATGCAAAAAGAACGTATTCACATGGCGATTTTAGTGGACGAATATGGCGGAACGTCAGGACTTGTTACGGTTGAAGATATCTTGGAGGAAATTGTTGGTGAAATTCAAGATGAGTTTGACGTTGATGAGCTTCCGTTAATCCAAAAAATTGATGATCTGCATACAGTGGTTGATGGAAAAGTGTTGATTAGCGAGGTCAATGATTTATTTGGTCTGTCAATTGATGATAGTGACGTTGATACGATCGGCGGCTGGATTTTAACAGAACACTATGATATCAAAGAAGGCGACAGCATCGAGGTGGATCATTACTTGTTGAAGGTGCTGGAGATGGATGGTCATCATGTAAAAACGATTGAAGTCACGAGAAAGGAAGCTCAAGAGGAAGATCATTCGCTACATGGTGATGGAGAGGCCCAATTTCATTATTGATAGCAAAGTGTACAAAGCTAAGCTGTAGACAAAGTCCATTTGGACTTTGTCTACAGCTATTTTCATCCTCATCTATGGATGGCGATTGAAAAACGCTTGCAGACGATCAATGCAGCCGAGCGAGACTAATGGTGCATGATAAAAGCGTCTGCAAGGCAAGCTTTATGACCAGAGGGTATTAGGCAGCCATTTATCATTGCAAGGAGCTACGCAGCGAATGAATTCATTGGTAAAAGGGTGCGGGAAATCGAGCTTGAATGCATGAAGCGCCTGTCTTGACAATGGTTGGGCGCTTCCCCCATATAAACGATCGCCGACTAAAGGATGACCAATATAGCTCATATGCACGCGGATTTGATGTGTGCGTCCTGTCTCTAACGTAAGTTCGACCAATGAAGTTTGCTTTTTAAAGTCCGTATCGAGAACCCGATAATGGGTTACAGCGGCCAGGCCGGTTTTTGATACCCTTCGCCTTGTCGGATGATGGCGATCCCGTCCGATTGGTGCGTCAATGCTTCCGCTTTTCTCCTTTAAAATTCCATGAACAAGAGCTACATAGGTTCGTTTGATTTGCCGCTGTTCCAGCATACGGTCCAATATGGCACCTGCCAAAGCGTGTTTAGCAAATAAAATAGCTCCTGATGTATCCCGATCCAAGCGATGGATATGCCGAACCTTTGTAAAAATCCCCTTTGTTTGAAAATAGGCTGCTACAATGTTGGATAATGTGTTTGTTTGATTGGGAGAGGTTGGATGGACCTCCATTCCAGCAGCCTTATTTACGACGATAAGATGCTCGTCTTCCCACAAAATATCAAGCTCCTGATAGTTTGGTAAAATGTCGGACGTCTCAGGTTTATACACCCATATCTGGAATCGGTCGTTTTTTTGCAGGCGGGTTTGCCAAGACACTGTTTCTCCGTTTACTCTCACTCCTTTTTCCATTCGGAGTTGATGAAGCCATTTTTTTGGTGAATTCCACATGGTCCTTAATAAAGATTCGATCGTTTGTCCGTGCCAGTCGGACGGTACAGTAAATTCTAGCCATTCTCCTTTGCGAATTGTTAGCACATTTTTCACCTTCATTTTCTATCATTTATAAACTGAATAAGTAGTGCAGAGAGATAGCCAACAGCGTGCGCCCCGTTTTGGCCTATTACGCTCTAAATTCAACAAGAGTTAGGCGATTGGGACAAACCATATAGCTTTTAGAACATTCCTTATTTGGTCGCCTGACCGTCAAAAACGGATCGTCCTCCCAAGGGATCGAGTTATATCGATCATTTTTACATGTAACGTCCACTACCGCTAATAGAGTCATGAAACAATAGCAGTAAGAAACCGATGGGAGATTCTTGCATTGTGGAAATAATTTCTTTCACTATTGATTCAGCATGTATGATACACTCATAGTATCGTTGAACGATCTGAACATGCAAGAGTAGAATGTGGTAGAAAAAGGTGGTATGTAGCATTGAAGGTAGTGAATGCAGCGACAAAAGAGCATGAGGAACATATCGGCGATTTAATTCATTGTTTTTATAGCGAAGTATTTCCGTGTTATTTTGACGATGAGCAGATTCAAAAATTTGAACAGTTGCAAATTCTCTCTATGGAAGGTTTGCGATATAACGGCACGATGAAAGAAGCATTCCAATTGATTTCGGCCTTGCAATCGCTCCTTACAGTCATTGAGTGCATTGAACATCATGGTATCCAAGAAGGATATCATCATTTATTTGAACGGAATGTTCAGTTGCTTGAGAAGTTTGGAATATCCTTTCCGTTTACTATTGACCAGTTCCGGAAAAAACGCCGCCGTATTTTTAGCATGTATTCGCGGCCGCAAAATGATTGGGTCATGTAAAAAGGACTCTTGCTGATGAGAGCCCTTTTTACTTAATCGATTCGAACCAATCGCGAAAAACGTTTTCCTCACGGTATCCGTCAATTCGCTTTACTTCTTTGCCATTTTCAAAGTGGACAATGGTCGGTGTCCCATCGATATGATACGTATCCCAGCCGTCTTCAAACTCAAGCAAATTGAACAATTTCAAGTCAATGCCCATTTTTTTGGCAAGTGGAACGACGATCGGTGTTGTTTTTTCGCAGTGTGGGCAAGTAGGACTATAGAAATATACTGTCACCGTTTCATGATTATCGAGCTTTTTAGCAAGCTCATCTGGTAGGATGAGGTTTTTGTAGTTTGGATCATCCAGCTGTTCAATGGTGGCGGGATCTAACTTTTCTTTTTTATAAGGATTGTCTTTTGCTTTTTCAGTTTGCTGATAAGACGTGATCCAAGAGATTGCTAAGAATAAAGCGAGGATAACGGTCCCGAAAATCAAGATTTTTTTCAATTGAAATTCCCTTCCTTCACTGTTCGGATGATGAACGTGCTTAGTAGACTAATGATGGAGAACGCTGTGAGCGCTAAAAATGGAATGGTGATAAAGCCTAACCAATTAATGTATTGGCCTGTGCATGGAACGCGGCCGCAAGTAATCGCATGCTCTTGGAGTAGAGGCACTTTTTGGATTAAGTAATGGTAAAGTGAAATCGTGCCGCCGATCACAGACAGCGCCAAGCTATATCGTGCCATGCTATATTCCTTGCGAATAGCTGCTAGTCCTAAAAGAATGACCTGCGGATACATAAAAATGCGCTGAAACCAGCAAAGATCACACGGTATGAATTTCATCACTTCCGAAAAATAAAGACTTCCTAATGTGGCGATTAGAGCAGTTCCCCATGCACCCAGCAATAAATTTTCTACCATTTTTTCTTTTCGATTCATATCATGCTCCCTACTATCTTTTTTAATTGCTGCACGATGTGTGTGATGTCTATTACGGTTTGCCGTCTATGGCAGGCTTGAATCTTCCAATGATGGATTATCCATATAAACAGAAAGGCAGAAGAAGCGGACGACCGGAAGCAAGCGTGTGGACTTGCTTTCATCAGGGGCATATAACGCCATTGTTTGGCCGCCCGATCGTCGAAAATGAGCATGGCAAGCTGCATTCCATATACACGTGTGGCCGTGCACGCGATGGAATCTACCGTTATGTATTTTGAATAGTTTCATTATAGCGGAGGATAGGGAAAATGTAAAATTAGTAGGCACAGGTAGGATCTTGTAGTAAAATACATATATATGAAATCGTTTTCATATAGACGTAGATGGGAGTGATGAAAATGGAGAAGAAGTGGTGGAAAGAGGCGGTTGTGTATCAAATTTATCCGCGCAGCTTTAAGGATGCTGACGGTGACGGAATTGGCGATCTTCGCGGGATTATTTCTAAGCTTGATTATTTAAAAGAACTCGGAATTGACGTGGTTTGGCTATCTCCTGTATATCAATCGCCTAATGATGATAATGGATATGATATTAGCGATTACCGAAATATTATGGATGAATTCGGAACGATGGAAGATTGGGAAGAAATGGTGTCAGAAATGCATAAGCGCGGTATTAAATTGGTGATGGATTTAGTGGTCAATCACACATCGGATGAACATCCATGGTTTATCGAATCGCGGAAATCAAAGGATAATGCCTATCGAGACTATTATATTTGGCGCCCGGGAAAGGAAGGGAAGGAACCAAACAATTGGGAGTCGTTTTTTAGCGGTTCGGCATGGGAGTATGATGAAGCAACTGGAGAGTATTATTTGCATTTGTTTTCAAAAAAGCAGCCAGATTTGAATTGGGAAAATCCAAATGTCCGGAAAGAAATTTATGAAATGATGCGGTTTTGGCTTGACAAAGGGGTCGATGGCTTTCGAATGGATGTTATCAATATGATTTCGAAAGTGCCCGAACTGCCGGATGGAGAGGCATACGATGGGAAAAAATATGCATCAGGCAGCCGATATTTTATGAATGGACCGCGTGTGCATGAATTTTTGCAGGAAATGAATCGGGAGGTGTTATCCCATTACGATATTATGACGGTCGGCGAAACACCAGGTGTGACTCCAAAAGAAGGAATTTTATATACCGATCCGGCTCGATGCGAGCTAAATATGGTATTTCAATTTGAGCATGTTGATTTAGATTCTGGACCTGGAGGAAAATGGGATATTCGGCCGTGGAAGTTGGCTGATTTGAAAAAAACAATGACAAAATGGCAGAAAGAGTTAGAAGGAAAAGGATGGAATAGCCTTTATTTAAATAACCACGATCAGCCCCGCGCCGTATCTCGTTTTGGAGATGATAAGCAATATCGCGTGGAGTCTGCCAAAATGCTGGCGACCTTTCTTCATATGATGCAGGGAACGCCGTATATTTATCAAGGGGAAGAACTTGGAATGACCAATGTCCGTTTTTCATCGATCGAAGACTACCGCGATATTGAAACACTTAATATGTATAAAGAATATGTTGAAAAGTACGGTGAGAACCCGCAAGCCGTGCTTGAAAAAATTTATTATAAAGGGCGTGACAATGCACGAACGCCGATGCAATGGGATGATAGCAAACACGCCGGTTTTACCGATGGAACGCCTTGGATTCAGGTCAATCCAAATTATAAAGAAATCAATGCAAAAGCGGCACTTCAAGATCCGGATTCGGTTTTTCATTATTACAAAAAACTGATACAGCTCCGCAAGCAGCATCCTGTTATTGTATATGGAACGTACCATTTAATTTTAGAAGACCATCCATTGATTTATGCTTATACGCGAACCCTTGAAAACGAAAAATTGGTGGTGATCACGAACTTTTCGAACGAGACCCCTGTTTTTCGCTTGCCTGAGGATATTGTATATACTGCAAAAGAGCTGCTTATTCACAATTATCCTGTCGTGGAAAGCGAAGAGCTTCATGAAATTCGCTTGCGTCCATGGGAAGCACGCGTTTATAAAATACAATAAAAGAAAAACGGGCGGCCTGATGTACAGCGCCCGTTTTTATTTTGACGATGACGAGATAAAAATATGCAAACATTAAAAATGTTGATGATCCATTATTAACATGCGAAATGGCTAAGCACAACCCTTTCTGGCTTTTCCCTAAACAAGAACGCCAGCGGCAAATTCATTTGTTGGCAAAGCATTCGTTGTTCAAGAACGATATCCTATAATCATGCTTAGTTCGCGACAAAAAACCGAGGGATTCAGTTTTTTCATTGGTGTTTATTGGATCATGAGCATACGTGTGCAAACATTATTTTCTATCTATATATCCGAACAAAGTGGTGACAATAATCGATGAAAGGAGAGGATGACATTGAATAACAACACTGTTGAAGGCATTATGACAAAAAATGTAGCGACAGTTTCTCCGAATCAAACGGTTCAAGAAGCCGCCGAGCTTATGAGCCAGAAAAATGTTGGCGCTCTTCCGGTTGTAGAAAACGGTCAAGTAAGAGGAATCATTACAGACCGTGATATTACATTGCGTACAACGGCAGATGGAAAAGGCGCTTCCATTCCGGTGTCCCAAGTAATGTCAACGAACCTTGTGACAGGAACGCCAAATATGAGCGTGGGAGAAGCCGCAAATGTGATGGCTCAGCATCAAATTCGCCGTTTGCCGATTGTTGAAAACAACCAGCTTCGCGGGATTGTGGCTCTAGGGGATATTGCTACTAATCAGCAGTATGACAATGCTGCAGAACAAGCCCTTACCAATATTTCTGAGCCTTCCCAGCCACAAGAATAACAAAAAGGATGCCTCTAATCAAGGGGCATCCTTTTTGTGCTAAATAAACATTTGCTTTTTTTTAGAACAGGAATATCGTATGATGGTGACGAATACAAAAGTAAGGGAATTTTGCAGGGAGGGATATGGCAATGAACTGGAAAAGCAAGTATGAGCAATGGATGACTTATGAGCATTTAGAAAAAGAGATAAAGCAGGAACTTCAGCAAAAAAGCAGGGATGAGAAATGGCTGGAGGATTGCTTTTATAAAAATTTGGAATTTGGCACGGGCGGGATGCGCGGAGAAATTGGCCCAGGGGTTAACCGTATGAACATATATACAGTTCGTAAAGCATCTGAAGGGTTAGCAGGATACATAGAGTCGTTCGGAGAAGAAGCGAAAAAAAGAGGGGTTGTTATCGCTTACGATTCTCGGCATAAATCGCCAGAATTTGCGATGCAAGCGGCGCGAACTTTGGCTACACATGGAATTCAAACATACGTATTCAATGAGCTCCGTCCGACACCAGAGCTTTCATTTGCCGTGCGCTATTTAAAGGCATTTTCAGGCATTGTGATTACTGCAAGCCATAACCCGCCAGAATACAATGGGTATAAGGTATATGGCCCTGATGGTGGACAGCTTCCGCCCGATGCCGCTGATCAAGTGATTCATTATGTGAGTAAAGTGGAAAATGAATTAGCTCTCCATGTGGAAGAAGAAGCAGTATTAAAAGAAAAAGGACTTATTCAAATCATTGGAGAAGAGATCGATCAAGCCTATATCGATCAGATAAAGACAATTTCCCTTAATCCAGAGCTTCCTAAAGAAATTGATGTGAAAGTGGTCTTTACGCCGCTTCACGGCACAGCTAATAAGCCGTTGCGCCGCGCTCTTGAAGCGTTTGGTTATAAGCACGTTGCTGTGGTAAAAGAGCAGGAGCTTCCCGATCCGAATTTTTCAACTGTTTCTTCTCCAAACCCAGAGGAGCATGCAGCATTTGAACGGGCCATTCAACTCGGGAAAGAGATGGAAGCAGATTTGCTCATCGCTACAGACCCAGATGCGGATCGGCTTGGGATTGCCGTAAAAAACGAAACGGGTGAATATGTTGTATTAACAGGAAATCAAACAGGCGGTTTACTGCTTCATTATATTTTGTCGCAAAAAAAGAAAAAAGGAATCCTTCCTGAAAACGGAGTCGCTTTAAAAACGATTGTGACATCGGAATTTGGCCGCGATATTGCTGCATCATTTGGAATCGAAACAGTCGATACGTTAACAGGCTTTAAATTTATTGGGGAAAAAATTAAAGAGTATGAACAGACAAAGCAATATGTTTTTCTGTTTGGCTATGAGGAAAGCTACGGTTACTTAATTGGCGATTTCGCGCGCGATAAAGACGCGATTCAAGCAGCTGCATTGGCAGTTGAAGTATGCGCCTTCTATAAAAAGCAAGGGCTGTCTTTATATGATGCTTTAATGCAGTTATTTGAGCAGTATGGATATTATCGCGAAGGATTGGAATCGCTCACATTGAAAGGAAAAGAAGGGGCGGAGCAAATTCAAGCTCTGTTGGCTTCTTTCCGACAGCATCAGCCAACGGAGGTCGCTGGAAAGAAAATTGTGATGATCGAAGACTATGAAGCCCGTGAGCGCGTAGAAACAGCAACCGGAGAGGTCACGGCCATTACGCTGCCTAAATCTAATGTGTTAAAATACTATCTGGAGGATGGATCTTGGTTTTGCTTGCGCCCGTCAGGAACTGAGCCAAAAGCCAAAGTTTATTTTGGAGTGAAAGGCCGTTCGATGGATGATAGTGAACAGCGTTTACACGAATTGTCTGAAGCTGTTATGAAACAGGTGCATGCTTATTTAAATGAATCCGCTAACCGCTAAGCATGAAGTCTCGTATGTTTAAAAAAAGGATATAGCAGCAGAAAGGATGTTGACCGTGTTAAAAGATCAAGTAGCGATTGTCACAGGTGCTTCACGCGGAATCGGAAAGGAAATTGCTTTTCAACTGGCTCAGCATGGGGCAAAACTGGCGCTCGTTGGAAGCTCAGAGACGATTCATCAGACAGGAAAGGAACTGAAGGAGCAGGGAGCGCCATTTGTGGAAACATTTCAAGCTGATGTAGCAAATGAACAGCAAATGAGTGAATTGGTTGCCCAAACGCTGAAGCAGTTTGGACAAATTGATATCCTAGTTAATAACGCAGGAATCGGATTTTTTAAGCCAATAGAGGAAACAACGCTCGAAGAATGGAAAAAGATTTTTGAAGTCAATGTCCAAGGCGTATTTATTGGAACAAAAGCGGTCCTTCCTCATATGAAAGAGCGGAGAACAGGAACGATTATTACTATTTCTTCGGATGTGGGGCGCTATACGATCCCTAATGGAGCGGCTTATACGGCGACAAAATATGCGGTACAAGGTTTTTCTGGTTCGCTTGCACAGGAAGCGAGAGAATATGGCATTCGCGTTGGTACGATCAACCCGGGAATGGTGGATACATATTTTGCGAATTCGGTGCAAGGAGCACCGGAAAAGCAAAAATGGCTACAGGCGCGTGATGTGGCCAATGCCGTGATTTACATGGCTAGCGCTCCTAAGCATATGCTTATTGATGAGATTGTGCTTCATCCGTTTATACAGACATATCCAGTTGTTTAGCGGGTAAGGAAAGGACCATCCCTATTGCGGCATGCTTTCAGATTGTAGACAAAGTCAATTTTGACTTTGTCTACAATCATTTTAAGCCTCTATTGAGTTCTTTTTCTTCCATCTCAGACTGTCTTGAAAGCGTTTGTCCAACAGTCTGTGCCAATGCCTATTTCGGCATTGTCTTTTTTTATAGCAGCTGGAATCGCATCTTTTAGCATGGGGATTTTAATGATAAATATTATTTTTGTTTTCAACGATTAAACCAAAACAATGAGCTATTTCACACGTTTGCATCGAAGGCAGCATGGTTCAAGCTTGGTCACACGAATATATGAACGAAGGCAAGCTCATTTTCCACCAGTCATTGATCGTTCGTTGCGTGGATTCACTTTTGGCGAATGATTATCAGGAGATTCATAAGAGGAAGCTTGAATCCTGACAGAAAGGAGGAAGAAAATGGTAAAAGAGATGAAGCGTGTTCAAGCATTGCAGACGATGAAAACGATCGCTGAAACATTAAATGAGGCCAATGATTTACAAGAAATGCTGCCGACGGTGTTAAGACAACTAATCGATGTTACAGGACTGGAATGCGGATGGATTTTTTGGGTTGAAGAAGATGGAACCTATACTTTAATGGCTGATTATGAATTGCCGCCTGCTTTAATGAGAGAAAATAAAAAACCGATGTGTGAAGGGATATGCTGGTGTTTAGAACGTTATCAGGATGGCAGACTGAAAAACGCCGTCAATATTATCGAGTGCAAACGGCTAAAAGAAGCGATAGTAAAAAATCGAGGAGAAACAAACGGAATTACTCATCATGCGACCGTTCCTTTGCGTGCCGGAGACGAGCAGTTTGGGATTTTAAATGTTGCTTCTCCTCATAAACAGCGTTTTTCCAAAGAGGAACTAGCTCTTTTAGAGTCAGTTGCTTATCAGATCGGAACGGCTATTAAACGTATAAAGCTTGTGGAAAATGAACAAAAGCTTGCCTTGCTTGCGGAGCGAAATCGACTGGCGCGCGATTTGCATGACTCGGTCAGCCAATTGCTGTTCTCATTGCTGCTGACAGCGAGCGGTGCCAAGGAAATAGCGACAGAAGAAAACATAAAAGAAGCGCTAGAGCATATGCAAACATTAGCACAAGAGGCACTTCATGAAATGCGAGCCTTAATTTGGCAGCTTCGTCCCCAAGGTTTAGAAAATGGTGTTGCCAGCGCATTGATGAACTATAGCAAAATGCTTGGATTAAATGTAAAGCTTGATATTGAAGGAGTGCTTGATTTACCCAATGAAATCGAACAATGCTTATGGCGGGTCGGACAAGAAGCGTTAAATAACTGTAAAAAGCATGCTGGTGTTTCCGAAGTGGAGATCATGCTGTCCGTGCAAAACGAACGCGTGGCTGTAAAAATTAGCGATAAAGGGTGCGGATTTCATTATACAGGAGCAGAAACGTTATCGCTGGGATTGAAGAGCATGAAAGAACGGGTAGAAGCAGTAAACGGCGTTTTTAGTATGAAAAGCTCCATTGGAAAGGGAACAGCAATTGAATTATCGATCCCACTAAAGAAGGAGGGGAAATTGTGAGTATAAAAGTGTTAATTGTCGATGATCATCATATCGTACGAAGAGGGTTAGTGTTTTTTTTAAAAACTCAAAAAGACATTGAGGTTGTTGGAGAGGCGGCAAATGGCGCGGAAGCCGTTCAACTTGTTATGGAGCATCAGCCAGATCTTGTTATCATGGATCTTGTTATGCCGGTCATGGATGGAATTGAAGCGACGAAGAAAATGAAGGAACGATCTCCAAAGACGAAGATTCTCATTTTAACAAGCTTTGCTGATCAAGACCATGTGATTCCAGCTATTCGTGCTGGCGCATCTGGTTATCAATTAAAGGATATTGAGCCTGATCATCTCGTTGCTGTTATCCGTTCTATACATAGAGGAGAAAGCGAACTCCACACTAAAGTGATTCCGCATGTTATGAATCATTTGCATTATCAAGAGCCAGCAAATAAGATGGAGGAACTGACGAAGCGCGAAAAAGAAGTATTGGCTGAAATTGCGAAAGGAAAAAGTAATAAAGAAATTGCCGCCTCTTTAATGATTACAGAAAAAACAGTCAAGACACATGTATCAAATATTTTGGCAAAACTAGGACTTGCTGATCGCACGCAAGCCGCTTTGTACGCTGTCAAACATCTCGGACTTTAGTTGTAGTGTCCTTTCCGTCCATTTTCGTAAAAGAAAATCAGTTTATTGAAGGAGTTAGCGATCATTTATGTAGCTTATATTAAAAATAGGAAAAATCATAAGGAGAGATGAGCATGAAACTAGTAGTAATCAATGGAAGTCCGCGTCAAATGGGGAAAACTGGAATCGTTGCAGAATATATTGCGAAGAATTATGGAGCTGAGCTAATTGATTTAAGCAAGCCCGCATTGCCGCTATACAACGGGGAAGAAAGCCAAAATCTGTTACCGGCTGTTATTCGCCTGCGTCAGCTCGTTCAACAAGCTGATGGTGTTGTTCTTTGTTCTCCGGAGTATCATAGTGCGATGAGCGGGGCTCTAAAAAATGCGCTTGATTTCTTAGGAAAAAACGAATTTGAGCATAAACCAGTTGCATTAATTGCTGTTGGTGGAGGAGGAAAAGGAGGCATAAATGCTCTCAATAACATGCGAACGGTTATGCGTGGTGTATATGCCAATGCAATTCCTAATCAGCTTGTGCTGGATCCGGTAAGCTTTGCAGAGAAAAGTTTGACAGCCACAGCAGCGGAACAGGTTGATGTGATTATAGCGACTCTGACTCGTTATATGAAGGCCTCCAAATGGCTAAAGATAGATCATGAATAGCCTCTATCGGGATCGCCGCTTGCACTATTTGTTACTAGCCAATACCTTTTCATCTATTGGAACAGGGATTACGATGACAGCTATTCCTTGGCTTTTCGTTCAAAAAAGCGGCGGCGAAACGGCGTTCGGATATATGACAACTGCGATAACGATCATGATGTTTTTGTTGACGCCATATATCGGGATGTGGATCGACCGTTTTTCTCGGAAGAAAATATTGCTTGCTGGGGAGGTAATAGGATTTTCCATCTCGTTACTCTTTGCTTTGCTTGGAAGAGCAGGAGAATATAAAGTTTGGCATTTAGCCGTTTTGTTTGCAAGTGGCTCCCTTTATTATTTTCTTATTTATCCAACCTTGTTTGCTTTCAATCAAGAATTATTTGTTAAGGAGCAATATAAACAGTTAAATGGAATGATGGAAATTCAAGGTCAGTTGGCGACGGTCATATCTGGAGGAGCGGCAAGCGTAATGATTGACCACATTCCATTTTCATGGATTTTATCGCTTGATGCAC
Source organism: Anoxybacillus sp. PDR2 (assembly GCF_009834045.1). Lineage (NCBI taxonomy): Bacteria > Bacillati > Bacillota > Bacilli > Caryophanales > Anoxybacillaceae > Anoxybacillus > Anoxybacillus sp. PDR2. The sequence continues at coordinate 699,598 of NZ_CP047158.1, forward strand.
TGACCTATGTACTGGCCTTTTTGTGCATATGGCTGATTCCGTACAAACGTTCTTTTGTTGAGAGCAAGGATCAATCATTGTTCCGCGAAAAGATGCTCGAAGGATATCGCTACATGAAGGAGAGACCATCGTTATTTTGGTTCCTTCTCGCTTCATTTATGCCGTTTATTGGAGTCATGATGACCAATTATCTTCATCCCATTTATATTGCCGATGTGCTGAAGCAAGGCAGTTCCGTATATGGCATCCAAAGTATGGTGTATGGAATTGGAGCCGCTATAGCTGGACTGGTGACTCCTATTTTATTGAAACGCATGGCGATAGAAAGAAGTGTCGCTTTAAGCGTCGGTATTTATGCAGTTAGTATCACGATGTTTCTTTTATGTCAACAGACGGCGATCTTTTATGTACTTGTGGTTCTTACGGCGTTTGCCAATGCGGGGGCAAGAGTAGCGCGCAGTTCATTGATGATGGAAAGCATCCCCAATGATAAAATGGGTCGAGTGGACAGTTTGTTCCGCGCTTTAGGATTTATGATCCGGACTCTATTGTTAAGTGTGTTTACAGGCGCTGTTGCGGCTCAGCATATTTTGCTTCCGTATGCCATATTAAGCATCTTATTAATCATTTCTACTTTGGCTGTGATAAAGTTTTCCTCTCCAGTAAAAAAAGAGCATCATCTGTCTATTTAGAGAGGGAACTTCACACACTAGGATTTGCATCAATATGGAGTGTGGGCCGTTTTTGATGAAACAACACCGCTTTATAAAACGATCAATAAAATTAAAAGCGGCATGTTTGGCCGCAAACTTTTTATCAAAAATGCGCGGTAAATCGAGTAATTTTATCTGGTATAAAACATGCTAACAAGGAAGGGAAATCCCTTCCTTGTTTTTATGGAGAATAATGTATATATGGCTCATCTCCAATATCGTACTCCCTCTCGCTCATCTCTAAAGCATGGTCAATGTATCGCAGCAAGGAGGTGAGTCGTCGCTGAATGACAGAATAATCATACTCAAAATTATAAGCATGAAGAAAATGTTCAATTTTTTTGGAAAGCAAATCATCTTGTGTACGTACCATTAAAATAAGCAGATGATCCCATTCGGAACGGTGGGTGTAGTATAACGCTTTATCATAATCCATTGTGTTCAATGTGCATGCCTCCTTCATCGAGGAGCTATTGTTAGTTTATGATGTACAGCGTATTTGTTGTGGTGTAAATGTTGTTCAATGAGGTAAAAAATAATTATAAACGAAAATGGTATAAAATAGTTGTTAGAAATGTTGCAATTTTGTGACAAAAATATTATCCTTAAAGAAAGGGGATGATAAATATGAATACACGGTACGAAGGGAAAGCGATTACACAAATGTGTAAAATGATGGCTTCAGTAGGGTTGATCGTTGGATTTGCACTATTTTTACTAAGCTTCATTGCAAACAATTACAATAAAGATTTCTTTCTCACCATTATTAGCTTAGGGATTATGGGATCGTCCATGTTTATGTTTGGATTTGGAACATTTATGGGGATTTTAACCGACACCTTTCAAAAAGGAGAAGCGAAGCCTTAAGCGATTCTGCTGAGATGATTTTCACGATAGCACGCCAAAAGCACAAGGGTGCCCAATATTAAGCGGGATACCCTTGTGCTTTTATGATGCATTTTCCTTTGTTGTTATGCGCTGGTAGTAAACATAACCGGCAATCAATAAACCAATCATGAGGATGCCAAGAAGGTAGAGGCTGTAATGCTCCATATAATGCCGTATATTTCTCCAATCTCTCCCTAATATCCTTCCAAAAGTGGTAAAGGTAAATACCCAAAAAAAAGCGCCTGTATAAGCGTAAGCGGCAAATTTTTTAAAACGGTATTCATTCGTTCCGGCCAGAAATGCTGAAACATGCCGAATCCCGGGAACAAAATAGCCGATAAATAAGAGGAAAGGTCCCATTTTAGCGAAGAGAACTTTTGCTTGCTCAATCCTCTTCTCTGACATATGCATTTTTGGACCAAATTTGTGCAAAAACGAGGTTCCTAAGCGTATACCTAAGTAATAGCTGACTGAGATGCCGAGGAGCGCACCGATGAAGCTGCAGCCTAGTGCTGCCGGATATGACATGGCACCTGTAAAAACGTTATATCCAACATATGTTAATAGTACTTCATCAGGAACAGGGAGGCCAATGACTCCTCCTGCTAAAGCAACCATAATGCCAATGTAGCCGAATTGCTCGATAAAATGATGTAAATGCTGCTCCATCTAATCACCGCACTTTTTATTTTTAAATTTGTCCCTTCCCAATTATAAACGATTTCAACAAGCAAAAGAAATATACGAGTGACAATGTTAACTTTTCCTTGTGTGGAGTGGAATGTTTAACATACTCCACCAAGAAGTCTCCCGCCTCTTAACGGATCATGGGTGGGAGAGGGTCATTCGTCTATTTTAGGTGATATATCCACCATTGGATTACAAAAAGAAACGAGGGGTCTATTTTTTGGCTGTTGCCTGTCCGCCAAAATCGGTCATTATCTGTTCGTTAAAGAACCAACATCTTGAACTTCTATATCAAGAAGGCTTGTCCATGAGCAAAACCGCCAAATTCTTTATTGCAGCTTATATCCAGATATATGGATGATCCACCCTCTCTAAACAGAGTGTAGGCGGGGGCATAAGATGGAAGCTGACGCTTTTAGCATCAGCTTCTTGCTTGCTCAAGGGCTAAGATGGAAAAACGAAGCGCGTGCTCGATTTCATCGGTCATTGCGCGAAAGAACACATCGCGGATATGCTGATCATGGGTCGAAAGATAGGTGTTTCGATATTGTTCATATGCTTCAAATTCGTCTTCTCGAGCTATTTTTAATCCTTCAGCAAATGACGAAAAGGTTTTCGACTCAGCTTGATAAACAGGTTGTGCACCAAACAAGGAGATGTACAAATGAACAAATTGTTGTAAATGCGCTTGTTCATCTTTCAACGCATGAGAGATGTATAACTTTTCTTCGTTTGTCTTTGCCAGCTGCATGAGCTGGGTATAAAAATGAATAGCGGTAGCTTCTCCTTTCATTCCATTTAATAAATCGTTTGCTAATTTTCGGATACTGCCTGTTTTAGGCTGTTCACGATAATAAGTAGCATATGGATCATAGTAGTACAATAGCTTTCCCCCCCTTTCTCTTCGCTTTATGATATGCGCGGAGAAAGAGGAGAGTGTATTTTTGAGCGGCAGATTTTGTGTATGTTTGCACATGGCTCATTGTCTATTTTTTTGCCGCTTAGATTGTGTGTCATGAAGATCATTCCTTTATTTATGCTGGTGTTTTTGTTGATTTTTATGCGTATATTCATTGAAACAATGGCCCATATTAAAATCGTTATCAATTTCAAAAGGGAGGACAAGTGCAATGGATGTAAGAAGGGCGCGAGAAATTGCTGCATCTCCGATCATGGCCGACGTCACTTATAACGGAGAACGCATTTATATTGAACAAGTAGATGAACAAAATGAAATGGCGGTTGTTTATCCGTTAGGAAATCCAAATCATAAACAACGGGTATCCGTATCAAGCTTACACGAACATTAAAAAGCAAGCTAGAAAAACACCACATTCACAGTGGTGTTTTTTGTTTGACTTTTTCAACTACAGTATGTAGGATATAACTACATATTGTAGTTGAGAGGAGGATAAAGATTGAAAATCAATCATTTTAAGATGAATGAAGAAGGTTTAAAACGTTTCTTTGGAGCATTGGAGTCACAGGTCATGAATTATATTTGGACAGCAGGAGAGGTTACGGCTAAAGATGTTCAACAGCATATTTGCCGGGAAAAGCCAATCTCGATCAATGCGGTGATGACCGTCATGAACAGGCTAGCGGATAAAGGCCATCTTCGTAAAGAAATGAGGGGAAGAATAGCCTATTTTACTTCCATTCAAACGAAAGAGCAGTTTTTGTCCGAGCAAACGAAATCAGTCGCATACGGTTTAATTGAAGAGTTTGGCGGACTGGCTGTAGCGCATATGGTGGATGCAATTCGTGATTTAGATCCTTCTTTGCTGGAAAAATTAAAGGAAAAATTAAACGAATCTAAAAGAGGGAAGAATGAATGACTTTAAAAAGCAAATCAACTCTTGTATTTGCTAGTGTGGTTTTGTTTGCGGCATTAACTCTAGCCGAAATAGCGCTATTTTTATTTCATCATTTTGCGGCCATTGTGCTTGAGTGGTTAAAATACCCATTTTCCATGACAGCCAACGATAAGAATGTTGTATTTGCAACAGCTCTAAGTCTGTTTTTTATTTTTTTATTAATAAAAATGATTGGGAATATGGGGAAGCAACTGTTTCTATCTAAAAAGTGGTACACGGCGTTTTTGCTTTTGGCAGATGAAGTTCGTACTCAGCATATGAACGTTAAGTACCCGGAATTGGGCAATCGAATTTTAGTGATTAAGAATGAAGAGTTTATTGCACTGACGATTGGTTTCATAAAGCCTAAAATCGTGCTATCCACTTTTGTTATCGAACATTTTTCAGAGGCGGAACTGCGCGCTATCTTGTTTCATGAACAATTTCACGCGATGCAGCGAGATCCGTTAAAACTTATGCTGATAAAGACGGTTTCTGAACAACTAGGTTACATTCCTCTTATCAAGCACCTTGCACAATATTACCGCATTTCACGAGAATTGCTTGCTGATCAACACGCGATGAGAAAAATGAAGAACAGCACTCCGCTTGGAAACGTCCTCTTAAAAGTAGCGGAAATGGGAGAACATGAATTGTTAAATGAAGGAGCGGCGCATTTTGCTAAATCACCGCTGAATTATCGCATTATGCAAATGTTGGAACCACAAAAGGATATTGCGTTCTCTTTTTTCCATAAAAAGTTATGGCCTGTTTCTTTGGCACTGTCGGCGGCTAATGTGTATATTTTTTTGGAGTGTGCCGTCAGTTTAGCATTTTGCCATACATTCTTTATTTGAGGGGAGAAAGAAGCGAAATGAGAAAAAAAATATGTTTCACTCTTATGGCGATTTTTATATCAGCCAGTGGCTGCAGCCAATCAAACAACAGCCATGAAAGCGAGCAAATGCATCACGGAGATCAGCAGCAGGGCGTGGCTCATAACGAAATGCACGAGCACATGAGTAAAGAAAATCATGCGGCTACGCAAATGGTTTGGAAGTTTGCGGAAAAGCCTCTGAAAAGCAATGAACAAGCCCATTTAACGATACAAATTCAGGATCAAAAAGGGAATCCCGTTCAAGATTTTGAAATTCAGCATGAAAAACAGATGCATCTGATTATCGTAAGCAGCGATTTATCGTATTTTGATCATCTGCATCCTAAATATAAAGGTAACGGCTTATTTACAACGGCCGTCACGTTCCCAAGCGGTGGCGAATATCAGCTGTATGCTGATTATGTTCCAAAAGGGGGAGATCCTACAGTTAAAAATGATGATGTTGTCGTTCAAGGAGAAAAGGCAAAGGCTGTTCCGCTTCAACCGGACGAGCATTTAACTAAAGTGGCAGAGGGAAAAGAAATTACGCTGTCTTTTGATAAGCTCGTAGCTGGACAAGAGGCGACATTGACATTTCGTTTAAAAGATGAAAAGAGCGGCAAGCCTATTCATTTACAGCCATATTTAGGTGCCATGGGACATGTTGTCATTATCCGAAAAGGAAGCTATGATTATTTGCACGCGCATCCGATTGACGAACAGGCCGAAGGATCAGAAGCTTCATTTATGGTCCAGTTTCCTAAAGACGGAATTTATCAAGTTTGGGCACAGTTTCAACACGAAGGAAAGGTGATTACTGTTCCGTTTACGGTGAGCGTTTCTTCATAAGAGGACAGTTTATAGGCATGCCTTGTTTCTAAAAGCTTGGGTGGATAAACAAGCGATCTACACGTATCAAATGCTCTTTTTTCTCATACATTTAGGATAAGAGAAAAAGGAGGAGATGCGCATGAGGCAAGGCGAGTTGAAAGAGCTAGAACGGGCGATTGCGGAGATTACGGAGATTGCTGAAGGCTTTGGCTTAGACTTTTATCCGATGCGATATGAGATTTGTCCTGCTGACATTATTTATACATTTGGCGCCTATGGAATGCCGACACGTTTTTCTCACTGGAGCTTTGGGAAACAATTTTACAAGATGAAGCTTCATTATGATTTAGGGCTGAGTAAAATTTATGAGCTAGTTATTAATTCCGATCCATGCTATGCATTTTTGTTAGATTCGAATTCATTAATTCAAAATAAATTGATTGTCGCTCATGTCTTGGCCCATAGCGACTTTTTCAAAAATAATGTCCGCTTTAGCAACACAAAACGAGATATGGTCGAAAGCATGGCTGCGACGGCAGAGCGGATTAAACATTATGAACACCAGTATGGAAAATTAGAGGTGGAAAAATTTTTAGATGCAGTCTTGGCTATTCAGGAGCATATTGATCCATCTCTGCTTCGGTCGAAGCTGTCGTGGACGCTTGCGGATACAGAAATTGAAGAAGAGGAAGAGGGCGTAAAGCCGACTCCATATGATGATTTATGGTTGCTCGATGAACGAAATAAATCCACCGCTCCCCCGCGTAAAAAACGGCGAAAAATTCCGCCGCAGCCGGAGAAGGATGTGCTTTTGTTTATTGAAGAATACAGCCGCGAGCTGGAAGAATGGCAACGCGATATTTTAACAATGATGCGGGAAGAAATGCTCTATTTTTGGCCGCAGCTTGAAACAAAAATTATGAATGAAGGCTGGGCGTCCTATTGGCACCAGCGCATTTTGCGGGAGATGGATTTGACGAGCGATGAAGCGATTGAGTTTGCTAAGCTCAATGCGGGAGTTGTCCAGCCGTCGCGCACAAGCATAAATCCGTATTATTTAGGGTTGAAAATATTTGAAGATATCGAAGAACGATGGAATAATCCAACAGAGGAGATGAAAAGAAGGGGCGTTCAGCCGGGATCAGGGCGTGCCAAAATTTTTGAGGTGCGCGAGCTTGATTCAGATATTTCCTTTCTCCGCAACTATTTAACGAAAGAGCTAGTGATGCGTGAGGATATGTACTTATTCCAAAAACAAGGCAAGGATTATAAAATTGTTGACAAAGACTGGGAGCATGTTCGCGATCAGCTAGTCAGTACTCGTGTGAATGGGGGATTTCCATACATTACCGTTAATGACGGAGATTATATGCGCAATGGCGAATTGTATTTAAAGCATTGGTATGAAGGAATTGAACTTGATATTAAATATTTAGAAAAGGTGCTTCCTTATATTTATCAGCTTTGGGGACGAACCGTTCATATGGAAACAATTGTTGAAAATAAACCGGTACTGTTCACATATGAAGGGAAGACGGTGCATCGGAAATTTATATAATGAACAAAGCTACTGGCAGTTGGGCACCCTAATTGTTAGATAGATCTAGCAATTAGGGTGCAATTTTTATGGGAAAATATCAATCAGGCTTAACCGTGGAAGGAGGGATGAGGAACATCGAGGTTGAAGACGAGGCGGTTATAGATTTGACTTCGTTATTTATTGAAGTGTATGACAAAAATCTAAAAAGTACTGTTTCAGCCCATTTTCCGGTTTTGTGCGGCCATCTGATCGTGAAAAAAATGCAAGCTTATCTATGCATCTATATTAGGGGCTGGTGCAAGGGACATTAGTATATACGAGATTCTAGCCATATTCCCGTGAGAACTTTCGTTAAAACGCAATCGAAAATTGGTAAAATGATCTTAGGATTGAACCCTATTTTTTTCTCATGTATAGTACAGGAAAGAGCGGGAGGTGCGCAATATGCAAGCGGAGAAAGAACGAGTCGCTACTATTGACTCAAAATATATTCAGCAGCATTTGGCAAACGAACGAACCTATTTAGCGTGGATTCGAACGGCGATTGCTATTACCGGTATCGGTTTTTTAATCATTAATTTACATATCAAATCTTCTTTCCATACGTTGCCGAATGCAGCTGTGCAATGGATCGGCATACTGTCGGTACTGGCTGGAGTCAGCACCATCATTTTTTCAACTGTCAGCTATTTTCAAAAAGCGAAACAAATTAATGAACAAACCTTTCGGACATCAAGACCGTTGATTCTCTTTTTATCAACTTTAATGTTTGCAGTTGTGGCCATGTTTGGACTGTATTTTTTTGCTGTTCTTTTATAATCAGCGATCCTTTTTATATGGATGTAACCGATTTTTGGATGATGGGCCTCGTATGATTTGGCGCAGTTAGCTTTCTAGAAAGAAGGTTATGAAAGGGATACTGTAGCGAAAAATAGATCCCGCATTTATTATTTAGCTGTTAAAGCTAAAGAAATCTGTCCATTGTTGTGAATCGTCCGAAGTCTTAATCAGCAGAAAAATACAATGTCAAATGTTGTGCTTATTCATTTGTTGCTGATTTCCGTCTTTTAGTGCATAAGATTTTAGACGTTCATACGCTGACACATTGTTGTTTTCAGATCAGGCCCCTAGTTTGTTGTTGATAACTGAGGGAAAACAACATTGACATCACACAATATTTATTTTACTATATACCTATATAGGTAATATACATGTATGGGTATTTATTTTTGAAAAGGAACAGTACAAGAATGAGACATCCAATGTCTTGCATATCAAGTGACAATGGATGAGCTGGTCCTTAAAAAGAGTATTTGGTTGATGGCACTGGTGTTGTTGGAACAACAGCATTCTTAAATTTTGCGCAAGACGCAGACATTACTTTAGTAAATGGATGGAGGGAAAAACATGAATCATGTAACCGTGTATACGACGACGACATGTCCTTATTGTGTGATGCTCAAAAATTTTTTGCAGGAGCAGGGGGTTCCATTTAAAGAAGTGAATGTCCAACTTGATCCAATAGCGGCGAAGCGGCTTGTGGAGACAACAGGACATACAGGAGTTCCACAAACAGAAATCAATGGAAAATGGGTACTAGGTTTTGATCCAGAAACCATTATGTCGCTGATTAGTCAGCCATAGGTCATGCAAAGAAGCGGGACAGCCTCATCGGTTGTTCCGCTTAAATGATGATATATGGAGCAACGCGATGCAAGTGCTTGAATATATACCTTTATAGGTATATAATTAAAGATATACATGTTATAATGTAAAGAAAGCAATGCTTTTGAAGATAAATGAAGATCAGCAGGCTAATCAAGGGCTAAAAAGAGGTGAATCAAAATGGACTATAGCAAAGAAATCAAAAATCGCCTTAAGCGAATCGAAGGACAAGTAAAAGGTGTGATCAGCATGATGGAGCAAGGAAAAGATTGCAAAAGTGTAGTTTCTCAGCTAGCCGCTGCCAGAAATGCGATCGACCGGGCCATGGCGGTTATTGTGAGCACGAATTTAGAGCATTGTATTCGAGAAAATATTGAAAAAGGAGAACAGACGGAGCAGCTTGTAAAAGAAGCAGTAGAGTTGTTAGTAAAGAGCCGATAAAATAAGGTGTCAACTCTTTAAAATAGGAGTTGACAAATTTTTTGCATCGCAATAATATACATATAGGGGTAATGGTAAAAATGAAAATAAGGAGGAACTAACTAATGAATATTGCAAAAGTCGTTGATGCCAAAGGATTGTCATGTCCAATGCCTCTTGTGAAATCAAAAAAAGCTATCGATCAGCTTGCTTCTGGTGAGGTAATAGAGGTGAAAACAACGGACAAAGGTGCGAAAAAAGATTTAGCCGCATGGGCACAAGCAAGCGGACATCAGCTGATGGATATGAAAGAGGAAAATGGCGTATTTACATTTTGGATCAAAAAAGCATAATTATTTTTTTGTAAAAAAATATACCTATACATGTATTTGTGAAAAGGAGGAGTTAGATGGCGGATAACAAGAAAAAAACGACGATCGTTTTATTCAGCGGTGATTACGACAAAGCCATGGCGGCCTATATTATTGCCAATGGCGCTGCGGCGTATGATCATGAAGTCACCATTTTTCATACATTTTGGGGGCTCAACGCGCTTAGAAAAGATGAAGCAATCCCTGTCCAGAAGAGCTTTTTAGAAAAGATGTTTGCGAAAATGATGCCGCGAGGGGCAGATAAAATGGGACTTTCCCGAATGAATTTTGCGGGAGTTGGACCAAGGCTTATTAAAAGTGTTATGAAAAAGCATCACACGATGCCTCTTCCGCAGCTGATAGAAATGGCGCAAGAGCAAGGAGTCAAACTTGTTGCTTGTCAAATGACTGTCGACCTTCTAGGGCTTACGCAAGAAGAGTTGATTGAAGGTGTTGAGTTTGCTGGGGTAGCTGCTTACTTGGCAGATGCTTCAGAAGGAAATGTGAATTTATTTATTTAAGGTGAGAATCATGGCACAAACGATCATTAATACCATTCTTTTCTTACTGATCGCATGGTTTTTCGCAAGCCGCTTTCTTCCGGCTAAAGGTGTGCGAACGATCGCTGCGGCTGATTTAAAAAAAGAATTAGGCAATAAAAAAGTGCAGTACATTGACGTTCGAACACCGTTGGAGTTTCACGCTCATCATATTCATGGATTTAAAAATATTCCGCTTCACGAATTGAAAAAGCGTGCTCATGAGCTGTCAAAGGAGCAGGAAGTGATTGTAATTTGCCAAAGTGGCATGAGAAGCACGAAAGCAAACAGGCTGTTAAAGAAGCTAGGATTTCAGCAAGTGACGAATGTGAGAGGCGGCATGAATGCATGGCGCTAGAAAGCATGGGGAGGAAAAAACATGAAGGAAATAACAGCAAAAGAAGTGGAGCAACGGCTTAAAGGCGGGCATCGCCTGCATATTATTGATGTTCGCGAAACAGAAGAGGTAGCAGCGGGGGCCATTCCAGGCGCACTGAATATTCCGCTCGGACTTCTTGAGTTTCGGATGAACGAGTTATCAAAAGATCGAGAATACGTGATCGTTTGCCGTTCAGGAGGAAGAAGTGCAAAAGCTGTACAATTGTTAGAACGCTATGGATATAAGGCAGCAAACATGACAGGTGGCATGCTGGCATGGGAGGGGCCTGTCAAGCAATGGGAGGAGAGCAGATGATTCATGTAAACATGACGGTTGATGCGAAAGGACTATCATGTCCAATGCCGATTGTAAAAAGCAAAAAGGCCATCAACGAATTACAGCCGGGTCAAGTATTAGAGATTCAAGCTACAGATAAAGGTTCTAAAGCTGATATTAAAGCGTGGGCAGAAAGCACAGGACACCAGTATATTGGAACGATGGAAGAGGGGAACGTGCTAAAACATTATATTCGTAAGGCAGGTGAAAATGAGGAAAAAGAGCAACCACAATTTCCTCATATTATTTCGAACGAAGAGTTGCTTGCACGGTTAAATGAAGCGAACACGACTGTTTTAGATGTTCGGGAACAGGCAGAATATGCATTTGGACATATTCCTGGTGCGCTTTCGCTTCCGCTTGGAGAATTGGAGCAAAAAATGGACCAAATATCAAAAGAGAGCCATGTGTATGTGATCTGTCGAACAGGAAACCGCAGCGATCTAGCGGCGCAGAAGCTGATGGAATATGGATTTTTACATGTATGGAATGTAATTCCTGGCATGTCGCAGTGGACAGGACCGTTAGAGAAGGAACAGATGTAAGCGAGAGGGATTTGGGGGATTTCATCATACGATAAGGGAGGATTTTGGTTATGAAGCAAATGACTGTAAAAGAATTAACAAGTAAAGTGTTAAAGAAGGAGCACGTCTTTATCTTTGATGTTCGCAACGAAAGTGACTTTAAGGATTGGAAAATTGAAGGGAAAAATTTTGCGTATTTAAACGTTCCTTATTTTGAATTAATAGACGGGATCGAAGCAGTAGTGGATCGCATTCCAAAAGATCAGGAAGTCATCGTGGTTTGCGCGAAAGGTGGTTCATCTGAGTTTGTAGCAGAACAGCTTGAGGAGGCTGGATTCCAAAATGTCTTTACACTTGTCGATGGGATGCAAGCATGGAGCGAGCATTTGCATAAAGCGATGGTATATGAAGATGAAAACATGAAGGTGTATCAATTTATTCGAGTCGGTAAAGGTTGTTTGTCATATATGGTTATTTCTGGAAAAGAAGCTTTAGTTGTCGATCCTTCTCGTTTTATTGATGTGTACGAGGATGTAGCGAGGGAAGAAGGAGTGAATATTACCCATATTGTCGATTCACATTTGCATGCCGATCACATTTCTGGAGGTAGAGAGCTAGCAGAGCGGACAGGGGCGAAATACTATTTAATGAAAAGCGAAGGAGCGGTCTATCATTTTGAACCGTTAGAAATGCACGACACGATTGATTTTGAACAGGTTCAATTAGAAGTGCTGGCGGTGAAAACACCGGGACATACTCCAGGGAGTGTTTCGTTTTTTGTCAATCATAAGCTGCTCTTTTCAGGAGATACGATTTTCGTAGGCGGATTGGGACGACCGGATTTAGGAGGAAAAGCCGCGGAATGGGCGCTTGATTTATATGATACGGTTTACGAAAAAGTAGCGGCTATTGCGGATGATGTTGTGGTGTTGCCAGGCCATTATGCGAGTTTGGATGATGAGATGAATGGTGCCGGCTTTGTAGGAGATACACTTGGGAATATTCGTGCCCGCAATGAGATGATGCAGAATCAATCAAAAGAAGAGTTTGTGGAAATGGTAGTACAAAACGCCAATAATGAAACACCGCCAAACTTCGAGGAAATTGTAGCCATTAATCGTGGTTTAAAGGAAGCGGATGCTGAACAACAGCAAGAACTTGAGATCGGACCTAATCGCTGCGCGCTACACCATACACATTAAGCGGTAAAAACGCATGGGGGTACGCATAAAGTACCCTTTCTTTCTTTGATAAAGGGGGATTTATCAAGTGGACATTACGCTTAATTTTATTATTGTTATTTTTCTCATTGGCTTTATCGGTTCTTTTATTTCAGGAATGGTGGGGATCGGCGGTTCGATTATTAAGTATCCAATGCTGCTTTACCTTCCGCCGCTTTTTGGGTTGGCCGCGTTCAGCGCTCATGAAGTATCTGGAGTAAGTGCGGTGCAGGTGTTTTTTGCCACCATTGGCGGTGTATGGGCCTATCGAAAAGGTGGTTATTTAAATAAAAAGCTTATTCTATATATGGGTGTTAGCATTTTAATTGGCAGCTTTATTGGTGGATACGGCTCAAAATTTATGACAGGCGCAAGCATTAATCTTGTTTATGGAGTGCTTGCAGCGCTCGCTGCAATGATGATGTTTATTCCTAAAAAAGGAATTGATGATGTTCCGCTAGATCAGGTTACTTTTCATCAATGGCTTGCAGCGGGTCTTGCATTGATGGTTGGAATCGGGTCAGGCATTGTAGGGGCAGCTGGTGCGTTTTTGCTAGTTCCCATTATGCTTGTTGTGCTCAAGATTCCAACAAGAATGACGATCGCTTCTTCGTTGGCGATTACTTTTATTTCTTCGATTGGATCCACATTTGGTAAAATTGTGACAGGACAAGTTGACTTTATCCCGGCGCTGATTATGGTTATAGCAAGTATAATCGCCTCTCCGCTGGGGGCAAAAGCAGGGCAAAAGATGAATACAAAAGCGCTTCAAATCATTTTAGCGGTTTTAATTTTAGGAACAGCTATTAAAATTTGGGGAGAAATTTTGTAAAAAAGGCAGTTGGATAAGGTGGATGCTTTGAAGCGTAAATGACAACAGCTTGCCGTATTAACAATTAAAAGGATTTTCCCTTTATAACGGGACAATGAGATTGCCTCTTTGTTCATTTTTTATAAAATGGATAAATATCCATTTTATTTCTTTTTTTATATTTTTTATATTAATTATTATTTGATATTTATGATAAAAAGTAAAATATTTTTATTTAACCACTTGCTTATTTATCTCGAATTTAAATATTATTAAATTAAAATAAATCAAAGGAGTCTTCATTCATGAGATCTACGATTCATCCGAAAGTAGAGATTGGCCATGTTCATTTACGTGTCGCAAAGCTCGATCGCTCCATTCATTTCTATACGAAATGGATAGGGCTTCAACTATTAGAGCAGAAAGGAAACTTAGCGGTGCTAACAGCTGACGGGATCACGCGGCTTATTGTATTGGAGGAAAGCAGCGATACAGTAAGGAAACCGCCGCGAACGACGGGCTTATATCATTTTGCCATTTTAGTTCCCGATCGTTCTACCCTAGCACGTGTGCTGCTTCATTTGCTGAAGGTAGGTTATCCGCTGCAAGGCGCATCAGATCATCAATTCAGCGAGGCGGTGTATTTGGCTGATCCAGATGGAAATGGCATTGAAATTTATGCTGATAGGCCAAGAGAGCAATGGGAAAAAGCAGAAAACGGCGAATACAAAGGGGTGACCGAGTCACTTGATGTAGAGGGATTGCTAGCAGAGGCAGATCACGCTCCTTGGACAGGATTGCCGCCAAAAACGAAAATGGGTCATATTCATTTACATGTTGCCCATATGCATGAAGCAGAACAATTTTATCACCAAGGTTTAGGATTTGATATTACAATTCGCATGGACAATCATGCATTATTCGTTTCAGCTGGAGGGTACCATCACCATATTGGATTGAATACATGGATAGGTGTAGGAGCTCCGAAACCGCCGGAAAACGCGCTTGGTTTGCGCTTGTTTTCTATCGTTTTTCCGCATGAAAAGGAGCTTGAAAAGGCGATTGAAAGCTTGAAAGCAATAGGGGCTAAAGTTGAATGGACAGGAACAGAAGCAGTAACAGTCGATCCGTTTGGAAATCGAATTCAATTAAGAGTCCAGAAAGCATGATGTTGAAAATAGGAATAAAAAAGCAGAGGCTACCTGCTTTTTTATTTTGTTAAGGCGTTCGGGTTGAAAAATTGCTATAAGAAAGCCGTTTTAATGAACCGAAAGAATCATCGAAACGGTTAGTGAATATCGGAAAACCAGCATGGATTTATTGATAGAGCCTCCCTTACTTTGTGGAAACGAATTTTCATTGAACCGAAATAAAAAAATATAATTGACAATGATAATCTTTATCAAATAGAATGATTATTGATAATGATTATCATTCGTTTTTAGAAAAGGAGATTGTCATGATGAAGGTAATCATGGTGTATACAAGCATGACAGGAAATACAGAGGAAATAGCAAATGCCATCTTAGAAGGAATTCAAGAAGAGGGAATAGAAGTGGAGGTAAAAGAGGTGCTGGATGCGAGCGCAGATGAGCTGGAAGCGTATGATGGCATTTTATTGGGAGCATATACATGGGGAGATGGAGAGCTGCCGGACGATTTTCTTGATTTTTATGATGAAATGGATTCCATTCATTTATCAGGAAAAAAAGCAGCTGTATTTGGCTCGTGTGATTCCGGCTATGAAAAATACGGAGCCGCGGTTGATATTTTAGTGGAAAAATTACAGGAATTAGGGGCAGCTGTTGTGCTGGAAGGATTAAAGATTGAATTGGCACCGACTAGTGAAGAAAGGGAGAGTTGCAAACAGTTTGGCAAGCAATTTGTCCAAAAAATGCTAACTGAGCCAAGTACATATTGACAGTCTATAGCCAATCGACTATTATAAGGGTGTAAGCATATAGGAAAAATGCGCGTAAAAGGGGAGTAGCTTTTACAGCAAAGTCGTCAGTTCAGGGTGGCATATACCCTCGGCTTTGTTGGCAACGGTGATGTTGTTAGCAAGACCTTTACCGAACGATGGTAAAGGTCTGTTTTGATAGAAGGCCTTTACCATAACGGTAAAGGTCTTTTTTCATTACATGAAGAAAGGAGGAAGAGAATGAGAAAAGCCTGGAAAAAAGCGAGATTGCTTTTTCACACTTATCGCTTGATCCCATTTTTAGTTGGATTTTTTTGTTCTCATGAAATACCGCTTTCTAAAAAGATGACATATGTGCTGATCATATTTGCCTACTTTGTTTTTCCGTTTGATCTGCTCCCTGATTGGTTAGGTATTTTTGGTATTTTTGATGATGTGGCAATTTTTATGTGGATTTTGCAGAAAATGATAGAAGCATCGCCACATCACTTAAAGCGTAAATACGGAGTGTAATGGAAGGAGGAAATGCTAAATGGAGTTATTTTCAATGGAGTTTTGGTCCGCTCTTTTATCTATTATCATTATCGACTTAGTATTAGCTGGAGATAATGCGATTGTAATCGGGCTGGCGGCACGCAATTTGCCAAAACAGCAACAAAAGCAAACGATTCTATGGGGGACGGTTGGAGCGATTGTCATTCGCGCCGTGGCAACCCTGGCTGTTGTATGGTTATTAAAAATTCCAGGTTTGCTGCTAGTCGGTGGAGTTTTACTCATCTGGATTGCCTATAAGCTATTGGTGGAAGAAAAAGGGCATGAAGTGCAGGCAGGGAAAAGCATGTGGGAGGCGATTCGAACCATTATTATCGCTGATGCGTTAATGGGTTTAGACAACGTATTAGCAGTAGCAGGAGCTGCGCATGGTAGCTTTTTATTAGTCGTTTTGGGATTGCTCATTTCGGTTCCAGTCGTTGTGTGGGGCAGTACCCTTATTTTGAAATGGGTGGAGCGTTTTCCAATCATTATTACAATCGGTGGTGCCATTCTTGCGTGGACCGCTTCAAAGATGATTGTTGATGAGCCGTTTTTAAAAGGATACTTTGCTAATCCTGTGATTAAATATGGTTTTGAGCTGCTTGTCGTTGCTGGAGTCGTTTGCGCTGGCATGATCAAAAAGGGAAAAGAAAATAATAAAGGGGAAGCTAAAGCCGCCAATCAATGATTGGCGGCTTTAGACTGTTGCCGAAACGCTTTTATCCGGCAGGGAGGCTTTATTTGTCTATTCGTGAACGCCTTGGTTTGATTTGTGTTTGCGTTCGGCTGTGTTTCTTGTCTGCCAAGCGTTTTTCAGTCCTTCTGATGCAGAAATAGAAATGACGGGATGTTTAATGGATTTTGTTTGCCGGCTCATCGGCCATGAATGATTGGCGGATGCTTTGTTAGAGCTCATCGAAGCCATTATCGACATTCACTTTTGTATATTGTCGCGATTTTTGTTCAAAAAAGTCGGATTTGCCTAGATCTACTTCTTCATAGGCTTTAATCCAGCGGAGCGGATTTGTCCGATAGCCTTCAAATGGACGCTCGAAGCCAAGCTGGTGGCAGCGGACATTCGCATAAAATTTAATGTAATCATGTAAATCCTCAAGATGAATGCCTTCAATATCATGGCCGATCATGAAGCTCGCCCATTCGATTTCTAATTCGGCCGCTTGAATAAAGGTTTGCTGAACAAATGCCGCTAAGTCATCTGTCCGATATTCTGGATATTCGCGCAGAACCTCTTGGAATATTTTTGCGAATAAGTCGACATGGATATGTTCATCGCGATTAATATAATTAATCATAGTGCTTGTGGCCACCATTTTTTGATTGCGTGCCAAGTTATAAAAGAAAGCAAAGCCGGAATAGAAGAATAAGCCTTCTAAAATGACATCATAGACAATGGATTTTAATAAATTTTCTACATTTGGCTGCTCGGCAAATTCTTTATATCCGTTTGTGACAAAATCGTTTCTTTTCCGCAATATAGGCTCATTTCGCCAAAATTCAAATACCTCATCTTGCTTTTGTTTTGGAACGAGGCTAGAAAGTACGTAAGAATAAGAATGATTATGAATGACCTCCTGTTGAGCCAGCATGATCATCAGCGCGTTGATGCTTGAGTCGGTAATGTAATCAGCAACCTTTCCTGCATAATCTGTTTGGATGCTGTCAAGTAAGGCTAGCAGGCCGATAATTTTTAAAAAAGCATCCTGTTCACGTGCGGTTAATAATGGAAATTGCTTGACATCTTGGGACATATTAATTTCAAATGGTGTCCAAAAATTGGCGAGCATTCGTTTATATTTAGCATATGCCCAAGGATAGGCAATATCGTCCCAATTGAGCACATTCGAGCATCGTCCGTTGATGATTCGCGTGGAACGGTTGGGCGCTTCAGGGTCCATAATGATTCGTTTCGTTAAAGCAGATGTCATCATAACTCCTCCTTATATTAACTTGCGCATGATTCACATTCTTCAATGTTGCTTGATGTTGAACGAACATAATAGGTTGTTTTTAAACCGGATTTCCAAGCGGCAAGATGAAGGGCTAATAAATCCTTTGCTTTAATGGTGTTCATTACGTAAAAATTGAATGAGATGGATTGGTCAATATGGCGCTGTCGCATCGCGTTTTGTTGAATGCTCCAATACTGGTCAATATGATAGGCTGATTTATAGTACCAAGTTGTTTTTTCGTTTAAGTCTGGCGCTGTAACTGGAATCTTATAATCTTTTTTTTCTTCGGCATACATCTTCAAAAAGATCGGATCAATGCTGGCGGTACTGCCGGCAATAATCGATGTCGAAGCATTGGGAGCAATCGCCATCACATAGCCGTTGCGCATTCCATGTTTAGCTACGTTTTCTTTCAGATGAATCCATTTGGAAGTGTTGTAGCCACGTTTATCGAAATAGGCCCCTGTCTGCCAATCAGATCCAGAAAACGCTGGGTAACTGCCTTTTTCTTGAGCAAGCTCCATGCTTGCTTGAATAGTGAGATAAGCAATTTGTTCATAAAGCTCGTCCGCATAATAAACGGCCTCTTCTGATTCCCAGCGAATGCCTTTTAAAGCGAGCAAATGATGCCATCCAAATGTGCCTAGTCCGACAGCCCGATATTTTTGATTTGTCAACTGTGCCTGCAAAACAGGGATTTGGTTTAAGTCAATCACGTTATCAAGCATGCGCATTTGAATAGGGACGAGCCGTTCAAGCACATCGTCCATAACGGCTTTAGCTAAATTGATCGATGATAGGTTGCAGACGACAAAATCGCCAGGGATTTTTTCAATGATGATTTTCCCATCTTTTACATATTGTTTTTCCATCACGGTCGGGCTTTGATTTTGGGCAATTTCAGTGCAAAGGTTGCTACAATAAATCATGCCGAGATGTGAGTTCGGATTTTTTCGATTCACTTCATCGCGATAAAACATAAATGGTGTGCCTGATTCTAGCTGGCTGCGCATAATGCTTTTCATAATTTCAATAGCTGGAACTCTCTCTTTTGAAAGGCGCTTTTCTTGAACGCATTCCCAATATTTTTGACGAAAACTGCCGTCCCCTTTTTCTTCATCATAAAAGTCTTCTAGACTGAATCCCATGATTTGTCGTATTTCGTGTGGATCAAATAAATACCAATCTCCGCGTTTTTCTACTTGCTCCATAAATAAATCAGGGATGCAAACGCCTGTGAATAAATCGTGTGTCCTCATCCGTTCATCGCCATTGTTTAATTTGGCATCTAAAAAAGCAAAAATATCTTTATGCCACACGTCTAAGTAGACAGAGATGGCTCCTTTTCTTTGGCCAAGCTGATCGACGCTGACAGCGGTGTTATTCAATTGCTTCATCCATGGAATCACGCCGGATGAAATCCCTTTAAATCCTTTAATATCGCTGCCGCGGCTGCGAATCTTTCCGAGATAGACGCCAATGCCGCCCCCTGCCTTGGAAAGGTTAGCAATATCGGTATTGCTGTCGTAAATACCTTGCAGGCTGTCATCAATCGTATCGATAAAGCAGCTTGATAGCTGACCATAGTTTTTTCCTGCATTGGCTAAAGTCGGAGTGGCAACCGTCATATATAAATTGCTTAATGCCCAGTATGCTTCTCGGATAAAGGCAAGTCGCTGCGTTTTTGGCTCTTTGGCCATCAATGTCATCGCGATGATGAGAAAGCGCTCTTGCGGCAGTTCATATAAATTTCTTTCATAATCACGGGCAAGATAGCGATCTGCAAGCGTGCGGAGACCGATATAGGTAAATAGCTTGTCTTTTTCTGGATTGATGATCGCTCCAATCTCTTTAATTTCTTCTTTTTCATAATCATCAAGCAAAGAATGGTTGTAAACTCCCTTGGAAACGAGAGAAGCGACCAGCTCGTAAAAATCACCGTAGCGTTCTTTTGGATGATAACCGCGATTTTGAGCTGCTTCGTGATAAAGCTTCTGTAAATAAATGCGGGCGCAAACAAAGGTCCAGTCTGGTTCTGCTTCGCTAATATATGAAAGTCCCTCAAGAATGCAATCATTTGCCATTTGTTCGAAGGACGCAGTGTCTTTGTTTTGAATCATGCGAAGCACACGCTTGATATATTCGGATGTGTCTAGATGAGGAAATTCATTTGTAAGATCATGAATCCAGGCAATCAATTCTTCTTGAGAAACGGTTTGAAAAGTAAACGTCATTATCGGCTCCTCCTCTTTCCAATAAAAAAATCCACTCCGGATTGAGTGGATGAAACGATAGTATAAAAAGGAATAAAACTTCCCTTCTTAAACCATCGCTTCATCTTCTCCCTCCCCGAAGAATGTGAAACGAAACAAGCAAGGCAGGTCTCCTGACTTGTGCTTCTTCCTACTTTGGATCCTTCCCGTATACGCGCCGTATAAGCTTTCGTATACAGTGGAGCTTCCATTTCGTCCGCACATACAGTTGCGGGGGCAGTTCTGGATTTACACCAGATTCCCTATTAAGTCCTAAGGGACACCTTTACTTGTGGTTTGTTCTACTATATATAGTTTTGTTTTTATTCTTCGATACAATATATTGTGTTTGTTAGTTGCACTGGTATCATCATATAATAAATCAATGGAAAATTCAACTATAATATTTCTGAAGTGGAAAAATAAAAAACGCGCTCGATCGGCGCGTTTATTTTTGAAGTGGGAGAAATTTAATAAGCAGCGAGCGAATCAGTAAACCGGTGAGCACACCAGGAATAACTGAGAGCATTGGCAGCCAAATTGGTCCAAAAAAAATGCCGAAGATGGTAACGCGGGAAGAGTACATCAGTCCAACTGTGACAAAATAAGCTGAAAAAACGAATGGAAGAAAAGCGTAAGGAGAGCGACCACCGTCAGCATCTTTATAAGCATCCCACATTGCAAAAAAATACAAACACGGATAAAACATAAGCCATTGAAAATCAATGACTTGGGTTGCTTCGATTGTTTTTCCCAAAAAGCTCAGGCGAATGGCTTCATTAAATCGGGATTGAGAGTTTACAATAAATTCTAATAAAATAAAGATGGTTCCTTTGAAATACTTTTGATTCAAAAGCTGTCCGAATCCTGGTAAAGCAATACTCCATAACAACCGTTCAATTGCTTTCACGTTTTCTTAACCCTTTACTAATGGATTTTATTTGTTGATCATCGACTATATCCTATATCGCCTCGTATATAGAAAAAGAGCCCTGCCTTATTTTTATCATTTCCGCTTTTTACAGTTTATATAATTACATTTTATTGAAAATATACATTTTGTTCCTATTGAGATCGGGAATTTGAAAATGGTGCATGTTAGGTGTGTAATTTGACATGTTATGTCTAGTTTTGTTCATGTTAAGAAAATATTTGGGTAACTTTTCAGAATAGTTAGTATAATCGCTGTGAGTAGAGTATAATTTTTTAGTGCAAAGGGGGAGAGGATTTTGAAAGCGGTTAAATCAATCGTGATTTGGGGATTGATTTCGATCATTGGAGCCATTGGCTTTGCGGTATTGGCTCTGCACCGCGGCGAAACGATTAATGCGATTTGGCTCATTGTGGCAGCGGTGTGTGTATATGCAGTGGCTTATCGTTTTTATAGCAAATTTATTGCGCAGAAAGTATTTGAGCTGGATGATAATCGCAAAACACCAGCTGAAGTGATGAATGATGGAAAAGACTATGTGCCGACGAATAAATGGGTGTTATTCGGACATCATTTTGCTGCTATTGCAGGAGCTGGCCCGCTTGTTGGCCCTATTTTGGCATCACAGATGGGATATTTGCCGGGCACGCTTTGGATTGTAGTCGGTGTGGTACTAGCAGGTGCGGTACAGGATTTTGTCATTTTGTTTGCTTCAATGCGCCGCAACGGAAAGTCACTTGGTGAAATGATTAAAGAAGAAATGGGCTCCTTCACAGGGCTTGTTGCTATGCTTGGGATTTTAGGTATCATGATTATTTTATTAGCCGTGTTAGCGTTGGTGGTTGTGAAAGCGCTTGTAGGAAGCCCGTGGGGAATGTTTACCATTGCGGCAACGATTCCGATTGCGATTTTTATGGGAATTTACATGCGCTATCTGCGGCCAGGCCGCGTAGGGGAAGCTTCATTGATCGGTTTTGTTCTGCTGATTGTTTCCCTTATTGCGGGACAGCATGTGGCTGAACATCCGACATTAGCCAATATGTTTACATTTAAAGGGGAGACAATTGCTCTTTTAATGATTGCTTATGGATTTGTGGCTTCGGCGTTGCCTGTATGGCTATTGCTAGCGCCGCGCGATTATTTAAGCACTTTTCTTAAAATCGGAACGATCGTTGGTCTAGCGCTTGGTATTCTTGTTGTTGCACCTGATTTGCAAATGCCTGCTGTGACCAAATTCGTGGATGGAACAGGACCTGTATTTTCAGGAAATTTATTCCCATTTTTATTTATCACCATTGCGTGCGGAGCTGTTTCTGGATTCCATGCTCTTGTTTCTTCCGGAACGACGCCAAAAATGATCGAACTCGAAAGTCATGCCCGCCCAATCGGATATGGGGCGATGCTTATGGAGTCGTTTGTAGCGGTAATGGCTCTTGTCGCAGCATGCGTGCTAACACCAGGGGTTTATTTTGCGATTAATAGTCCAGCAGCTGCTATTGGCACAGATGTAGTCCAGGCTGCCCAAACGGTTTCATCTTGGGGATTTGTCGTTACCCCAGACGCATTGACAGAGTTGGCCAAAGATGTAGGGGAGCAAACGATTTTATCGCGTACAGGCGGTGCACCGACTTTGGCTATTGGGATGGCAGTGATCCTTTCAAAAGTGATTGGTGGAAAAGCATTTATGGCTTTTTGGTACCATTTTGCGATTTTATTTGAAGCGCTATTTATTTTAACGACGATTGATGCGGGAACGCGTGTTGGCCGCTTCATGATTCAAGATATTATCGGACATTTTTATAAACCATTTGCTAAAACCGATTCATTGCCGGCCAATATTATTGCAACGGCTTTATGTGTACTCGGATGGGGATATTTCCTCTATCAAGGAGTCATTGATCCGCTTGGCGGAATCAATACATTATGGCCGCTGTTTGGTATTGCCAACCAAATGCTTGCTGGTATCGCCCTTTTATTAGGAACGACTCTTTTATTTAAGATGGGGAAAAAGGCATACGCATGGGTAACGTTAGTGCCAACAGTGTGGCTATTAGTTGTAACGATGACAGCTGGATTTCAAAAATTGTTCCATCCGGATGCTAAAATTGGATTTTTATCACATGCGAAAGTATTCAGAAATGCGCTAAACGAAGGCAATATTTTAGCACCAGCGACGACAGAAGCGCAAATGCGGCAAATTATTATGAATGATTATGTAGATGCAGCGTTATGCGGCATTTTTATGCTCGTCGTTTTAGCTGTGCTCATTTCGTCGATTAACATTTGGATTAAAGTATTGAATAATAAAGCAACACCTCTTAAAGAAGCTCCTTATATTCCACGGGATGATGGAAATGGGGTTAAGCATTATGCGTAAGCTTCTAGCAAATATGATCAAATATCGGCGGCAATTTTTCGATTTGCTTGTTGGGGTGCCGAATTATGAACGTTATGTTGAACATATGAAAACGCATCACCCGGGAGAACCGATTAAGTCGCGAAAGGAGTTTTTTTGCGAGGCACAAGATGCAAGATATAACGCCAAAGGTGGAAAAGTATCTCGGTGTTGCTGAAAAAAGGGGGATTCTGATCTCCCTTTTCTCTTTCTTTGCTGTTTAGAAATGCCAGAGAACATGATAGGATTTTTTTATGGAGCCTTTATTTTGTTTTATCGGTGAAGGATTGTCGGTTTAGGGACGTTTCATCCAATCTGCTGAGGAGGAATCAAAGATGCGTATATTAGTAGTGGGGGCTGGAGCAGTCGGCGGTTATTTTGGCGGTCGTCTGCTGGAAAAAGGAGTAGATGTCACGTTTCTTGTTCGCGAAAAAAGAAAACAGCAATTAGAAAAACGAGGGCTTGTCATTCGCAGTGTCCATGGTGACGCACAGCTAACTCCCAAGCTGCTTGTTGCCGCAGAGGAAGCAGTACCGTTTGATGTTGTCATTTTTTCTAACAAAGCGTATCATTTGCCTGAAGCCATTCGCGATGTCAAGCCATATGTAGGAGAAGGAACGCTTATTTTACCGCTATTAAATGGTATTGCGCACATGGACTTGCTTTGGCAGGAGTTTGGAAAAGAGAACGTATTGGGAGGACTTTGTTTTATTGAAACAACCCTTGCAGAAGATGGAACGATTATTCAATCAAGTCCTACTCACACTGTCAAGTTCGGTGAATGGTCAGGTGAGATTACCCAACGGGTGAAAAGACTTGATGATCTGTTTTCATCATGCAATGCACGATTTGAGTTGAGTGAACAAATTGTCACTGATATGTGGCACAAATATTTATTTATTGCAGCGATGTCTGGTGTGACGACATTATTCCGTGTTCCGATGGGTCTGGTGTGCTCAGGAGAATACGGGCAAGAAATTCTTTTAGCTTTATTGAAAGAAATCGGAGCCATTATGAGAGCGCACGGGGCCCCAATTGAAGACGGCATTGAGGAAAAACAATGGGCGCAAATGAATAGCATGCCGCCGCAAATGAAATCTTCCATGCAGCGCGATATGGAAAAAGGGCAAATGGTCGAAGTCGATCATTTGCAAGGATATTTGCTTCAACTAGCGAAGCAGCATCAAATCACTACCCCGTTGCTTAAAGCTGTGTATCATCATTTAAAGTTATATGAGCGGCAAAGAGGATAGATTGAGAAGGGACGATGTTTGATTTGCTTGATATGGATAGCTTCAAATGGAAAAAATGGACAGAAGCGAGAAGCAAGAACGTTTCAGTGGACGGAATGAATAATTGAAAAGGGAGCAGTCGAAAGCAGCTAGTTGTTCGCCGCTTGGTTGCGTTTTGGTGCGGCGGAGGCAAGTTCACCGACTTGTCTCCGCCCATGTTTTTTACAGGCTTTAAGTTATGAATGGTGGGATTATTTGCTTTTCGGTTTATCATCGGCAAGTATTCCTTTGTTTGATGATGGCTGTTACTTCCTGTGAAAAATCCTGGTATCCGATGGCGCTACGAAAAAGGCTATTGTCCGTCTTGAGTATGCTTATGATTGGGGATCATTCAGGAGCGTTTTTACTTTTTTCTCAAAGTGTATTGTATCTCGATAGCGGATCATGTAACTTAATAATTAGGATATTGCATGTCGATGAATAGAGGAGGTACTACTTTGAATAAAGCATGGTGGAAAGAAGGGGTTGTGTATCAAATTTATCCGCGAAGCTTTATGGATTCCAATGGAGATGGAATCGGGGATCTTCGCGGCATTCTTTCAAAGCTTGATTATTTGCACGATCTTGGAATCGATATCATATGGATTTGTCCGATTTATCCATCGCCAAATGCCGACAATGGATATGATATAAGTGATTATTATGCCATTGCTGAAGAGTTTGGAGATATGAACGATTTTGACGAACTGTTGCAGCAAGCGCATAACCGCGGCATGAAAGTCATTTTAGATTTGGTGATTAATCACACAAGCGATGAACATCCGTGGTTTGTAGAGTCACGTTCTGCAAAAGATAGCCCGAAACGCGATTGGTATATTTGGCGCGATGGTAAAAATGGAAAAGAGCCGAATAACTGGGAAAGTATTTTTGGCGGATCGGCTTGGGAATATGATCCGTTGACAAAACAGTATTACTTGCATGTTTTCGCGGCGAAGCAGCCTGATTTAAATTGGGAAAATGATGAGGTGCGCCGCGCGTTGTATGAAATGATTAAGTGGTGGCTGAATAAAGGGATTGACGGTTTTCGTGTTGATGCGATTTCTCATATTAAGAAAAAGCCTGGGCTGCCAGACTTGCCGAATCCCAAGGGGTTGGATTACGTTCCTTCCTTTGCGGGCCATATGAATCAAGAAGGCATTATGGAATATTTAAAAGAGTTGAAAATGCAAACGTTTGCGCAATACGATATTATGACTGTCGGAGAAGCGAATGGCGTAAAGGTGGAGCAGGCGGGGGAATGGGTAGGAGAAAAAGAAGGCATTTTTAATATGATCTTTCAATTTGAACATCTGGGATTATGGGAGAAAACCATCAATCATCAAGTGGATGTCCGCCAATTGAAGCGTGTGTTGACGAAATGGCAAAAAGGGCTTGAAAATGGCGGCTGGAATGCTTTGTTCCTTGAAAATCACGATCAGCCTCGTTCTGTTTCAACATGGGGAAACGATAAGGAATATCTTAACGAAAGTGCCAAGGCGCTGGGGGCGCTCTACTTTTTCATGCAAGGAACTCCGTTCATTTATCAAGGACAAGAAATCGGGATGACCAATGTTCGTTTTCAATCGATTGATGAATATCGTGATATTGCGATTAAAAACCTTTATCGGAGCGAGCGGGAAAAGGGACGTTCACATGAAGAAATCATGCCGTCGATTTGGCAAAAAGGACGCGATAATTCCCGCACGCCGATGCAATGGTCTGACGAGCTTCATGCCGGCTTTACTACAGGAACGCCATGGTTAGGAGTCAATGAAAACTATAAAACGATCAATGTAAAAAGGCAGCAAAACGATCCTCATTCGGTTTTTCACTTTTATAAAAAAATGATTCGTCTGCGCAAGGAACATGAAGTATTGGTTTACGGCACGTATGATCTAATTTTAGAAAATGATCAAGCGATTTACGCTTATACGCGGACACTTGGGCATGAACAAGCGGTTGTGATTGTCAATTTGAGCCCTAAATCGGTTCTTTATCGCTATGATGCCATCAAACTATCTTCAGACCATTTAGCGCTGCAAAACTATGAGGTCAAGCCGCATAAAAACGCGACCCGTTTTAAGCTGCGGCCGTACGAAGCGCGTGTTTATATAAATCAAATTTAGCATTTGGAGCTGATGCAATGATCTATCGTTTGATGAGTCAACATTTGCTCAAAGTGGGCAGGTGATCATCGATTTCAGTCCGTCCAACCGAACAGCATCGCTTTCAGACGAACGAAATTCTCTGGAAGCGGTTGGTTGTTCATCGCTTGCATTTATGTTTGATATAGAAAATGGAATTGATAGCGGATTGGAAAGAAGAAGCGCTATTTTTTCAATGGTCAATAACAGATCTACGGAGAAGTCTCCCATCTCTAAACAAAGGGGAGGGGGGGAAGATCTATACTTTATAGATACGGTGTATTTTTTGTTAGGAACAAACAAAGGATTTACTTAGTGATAGGGCGAATGGTTAAGTGGGAGGGATGAAGAAATGAATGATATTCGCTATCCGATTGGAAAATTTGAAAAGCCAGCTTTGTTTCAAGAAGAGAAGATAAAGGAATGGATCGCTGATATTCGTCAATTGCCAACAGCGATGCGTGAAGCTGTCAGTGGATTCAATGAGGAGCAGTTGAACACACCTTATCGTGAGGGGGGCTGGACGGTAGCGCAAGTGGTCCACCATATGGCGGATGCCAGCATGAATGCGTTTTTGCGCACAAAATGGACGATTACCGAAGCGGCTCCTTCCATTAAACCATTTGATGAAAATGCTTGGGCCGAAACGGTCGATGCCCGTTCGGTGTCAGTCGAGCTTTCTTTGCGTTTGCTTGAAGGAGTTCATGGACGTTGGACACAGCTGCTTGAATCGTTGGCAACAGAAGATTTTCAAAAAACGTTCTATCATGAAGGGACCAAAACGAAAATCGATTTATATACATTTGTGGCTATGTATGCTTGGCATGGGAAGCATCATACTGCACATATTCAGCAATTGCGCCAGAAAAAAGGATGGTGAAATGACGGACATCGTGCTTGATGTCCGTCATTTGCGTGAATGCACTTCGTAGATGGCAAATTTTAAATAATCGCCTTCATCGGCAGCAAGCAGCTTCGGATGATCATAGCCGGCTCCGCTCCAATGGACTTGGCGCAAAATTTTTTTTGCATCAAATGCAGCTTCTTCCACCATCGCTTGAAACATATCAGCATGGACATGGTAGGAGCAGCTGGCTGTAACAAAAAATCCCCCATCCTTTACTAATTTTAAACCGTTTAAGTTAATGTCCTTATATCCGCCCAAGGCCTTTGGAACAGAGTGAGCCGATTTGGCGAATGCCGGGGGATCAACAATCACGACATCCCACTGCTTTCCTTCGTGCACGGCCTCTCGCAAATAATCGAACGCATTGGCGACAACGAAATCAACGTTCGTAAAACCGTTTAGTGCTGCGTTTCGTTTCGCTGTCTCAATCGCGTGATCGGAAATATCGACAGCGGTGACATGCTTTGCTCCGTATAAACAAGCATTGAGCATAAACGAGCCTGTATGGGTGAAACAATCCAAAACGGTTGTATCCGTGTCGATGAGCGGGCGAATGGCGGCGCGGTTTTGCCGTTGGTCAAAGAAAAACCCTGTTTTTTGCCCGTTTTCAATATCAACGATGTATTTTACCCCGTTTTCTTCAATGATCACTTCTGTATCGCATGTGCCGTACCAAAATCCTTTTTCTTGCTCAAGCCCTTCCAGCTCGCGGACATATACATCATTGCGCAAATAAATCGCTTTTGGTTGAAATACTTCAAGCAAGCCTTTTAAAATCCAGTCTTTTCGCTTTTCCATTCCAAGGGAAAGAATTTGCACAACAAG
Source organism: Anoxybacillus sp. PDR2 (assembly GCF_009834045.1). Classification (NCBI taxonomy): domain Bacteria; kingdom Bacillati; phylum Bacillota; class Bacilli; order Caryophanales; family Anoxybacillaceae; genus Anoxybacillus; species Anoxybacillus sp. PDR2. The sequence goes on from NZ_CP047158.1 coordinate 728,405, forward strand.
TACATCTTCGTATTTATCGACAATAAGCCCCGGCAAAAAATCGGCTTCACCATAAATGGCGCGACAAGAACGGACACCTGGAATCATTCGTTCCCGATATGCCCATGCTTGACGAATCCTTTCCATGAAAAATGTTTCGTTCAATTCTTCGTCTGCATGGTGAGTTAAGACGCGCACAATCATTTGTGAACGAGGATTAATATACCCCTTTGCGAGAAAGTAATGCTGATGGTTATAGACGTTCACAAAATCGCCTGGTTCAAAATCACCTTCAATGTAGTCTACTTCACTTTGAAAAATCCAAGGATGGCCTTGCTCCAGCCGCTTTTTGCGCTTTCGCTTCAAAAAAACGTTTGCCACATTCTTCACTCCATTAAATTAAGTTATTTGCCTTCTCTATCATACAGAATTGCCGATTAGGAAGCAATGATAGGAGGGGAGACTTGACAATCATACGAACAGTGATATGATAAATTTAAATAACTTTATATCCATGCTTCTAATCATCCACTAGGGGGGCCTTTAGATAGGCTGAGATCAAAGTGTGCCTTTGAGACCCTTAGAACCTGATCTGGATTATGCCAGCGTAGGGAAGTGGAAGTGGCGTACTGGCTTTATAAATGTTTGTAAACCACTTTCTTTGCGCTCGCGAAAGAAAGTGGTTTTTTATTGATTCAAGCATGGATATGTTTCCAAATGAAGGAGGGATTGACATGTCATTTTCACAGTTATTGCGTCAAAAGGTAGACGCTATTTGGGAGGCAAGCTTTCATCATCCATTCGTCAAGGAGCTTGGTGAGGGAGCGCTCGACCTGGCGTGCTTTCGTTATTATGTTTTGCAAGATTCCTATTATTTAAGCCATTTTGCTAGAGTACAAGCGCTTGGAGCTGCACGAGCGTTTGATTTGGCAACAACAGCGCGGATGGCGCATCATGCGCAAAATACTCAGCAAGCGGAACTATCTTTGCATGAGAAGTTTGCAAAGCAGCTCGGAATCACGGAGGAGGAAAAAGCTTCGTTCGTTCCGGCACCGACGGCTTACGCCTATACTTCTCATTTGTACAGGGCAGCGTATGAAGGTCATTTAGGCGATGTGATTGCTGCTATTTTACCATGCTATTGGCTTTATTACGAAATTGGTGAGAGATTAAAGCATTGTACGCCGCAGGAGCCGATTTATCAAGAATGGATTGCCGCTTATGGATCGGAATGGTTCCGTCAGTTAGTGGAAGAACAAATTCAGCGATTAGATACGGTAGCAGAAAACGTGTCGGAAGCGGATCGCAAGCGAATGGAACAGCATTTTATCATTAGCAGCCAATACGAATATTCATTTTGGGAAATGGCGTACCGTTTAGAAACATGGCCAATTCAAGGAAAGGAGAAAGTAAAGGATGCAGACAACCAAGGGATTGAAATTAGCTGATATTTTAATTACAATTGTCATTTCCATTGTATTTGGAATTGTGTATAAGCTATGGGGACCATTCTACTATTTTGTTAAGCCGTTTGGCTTCCATCTTGATCAACTCATTTATGGAATGTGGTTCATTGCCGCTACTGTTGCCTTTTTAATTATTCGCAAGCCTGGTATTGCCCTTTTGGCGGAAATTGCTGCTTCATCAAGCGAATTTGTGACCGGCTCTGAGTGGGGACTTGAAGTATTAATTTACGGTGTCGTACAAGGATTGTTTGCAGAGCTTGCTTTCGCTGCGTTCCGCTATAAGCGATTTGATGTGTTTGTTGTGTCGCTTGCGGCGATTGGCTCAACCATTGGTTCGTTAATTATGGACTATTATAAAGGATACATTGAAGCGCTGGCTCCATGGAATTTAACATTGTTCTTTGTTGCACGGTTTGTTGGCGCGATTTTAATTTCCGGCGTGTTTGCTTCCTCTTTAGTGAAAGCACTTGAAGCCACTGGAGTGACGCAAATGGTTCGTTCCGCATCAAAAGAAGATTATGATCAGCTAGACCGTTAAAGGGTGAAGAAAATGGAACTCGTAGCTTTTGTTGACCAGCTGCGGCTCAAATTCCCCGGAAAAGAAGGCTTGCTGTTTAAAGACTTGTCAGTTTCTTTTTCAAGAGGGGAGAAAGTATTGCTGTTAGGTCCATCTGGATGCGGCAAATCGACGCTGTTGCAAGTGCTTTGCGGATTAATTCCGCATTCAGTGGACATTCCTATGAAGGCGAAACATATTCAGGTGCCTGATAACTGGGGATATGTGTTTCAAGATCCTGATTCGCAATTTTGCATGCCGTTTGCGGATGAAGAAATTGCTTTTGCGTTAGAAAATATCAGGGTGCCCCGTGAACAAATGGATGATCGCATTTGTGAATTGCTGCAAATGGTTGGATTATCAATCCAGCCACATACAAATATTCATGAGCTATCGGGAGGAATGAAGCAACGTCTGGCGCTTGCTTCGGTTCTTGCGCTTGAGCCTGATGTACTGTTTCTTGATGAGCCGACAGCGATGATTGATGAAGAGGGAACCGCAGAAATTTGGAAGACGGTAAAACAAATTGCTCATGATAAAACGGTGATTGTCGTCGAACATAAAATTGAACATGTGCTGGATTTCGTGGACCGCATCATTTTATTTAATGAAAGCGGAGACATGATCGCGGACGGCGATGCGGCTTCGATCTTTCAAACCTATAAATCTGTGATTGCTTCACAAGGAATTTGGTATCCGGGAGTTTGGGAGGATTATAGGAAAAAGCGGAGAAATGAACAGCCAGCTTCTGCATCAGATCATGAAATCATTTATCTAAAAGAAATGAAAGGATATCGCAAAAAAGAAGCCAAAATTCACATCGACCAAGCAAGTGTCTGCGAAGGAGAGTGGATTGCGGTAACGGGGAAAAACGGAGCGGGCAAAAGCACGCTGCTGCATGCGCTCATGAAGTTGATTCCAACCGAGGGCACATATGAACTCTATGGCAAACAGCTGCAAAAAACGAAACAAATCGCTCGCCATATGGCTTTTGTTTTCCAAAACCCAGAGTTTCAGTTTGTGACCCATTCCGTCTGGGAAGAGATGGCTTATTCTCTTCGCTTAGAAAAGCGCACGGAAGAAGAAATTTCTAGAAAGGTTGAACAGCTGTTGGCGGCCTTTCACTTGGAAAAACAACGAGATCAGCACCCCTATCAGCTGTCTATGGGGCAGAAGCGTCGCTTGAGTGTTGCGGCCTCCATCATTGGCGGCCAAAAAGTGTTTTTATTGGACGAGCCGACTTTTGGACAAGATGCCAAAAATACGTTCGCGCTATTAGAATTGCTTGAATCATACCGGGAGCAAGGAGCAACGATTATGATGGTCACTCATGATGAACAAATTGTGCAGCATTTTGCCACAAGAAGATGGACCATTGCTGAAGGAAAGCTCGTTCATGATGAACCGATCATTAGGAAAACGACAGCTGATGAAGAATTAGGCAAGGAGGATGCGAGCCATGAGATGGAATATAAGCTATCGTGAAACATGGCTTCACCGAACGAATCCGAGCTTAAAATTGCTCGTGATGCTGGCATTATTTGTGGCTGTGTTATTCGTGCATAACCCAAATGTATTAATGAATTTTTCGCTTGGCTTTTTACTGTTGTTTTTCCTTTATACTGGTTATCCGCTTAAATACTTGTTGCTTTTCTTTTTCCCTTTTTTCGTGATTTTTGTTTCGACCGCCTCTTCCATGACGATGTTTGGGGAGGGAACAACGACTTGGTTTCAATGGGGACTTGTGCATGTTACGAAGGAAAGCTTTTTAAGGGGAATGCATCTCGGTTTTCGCGCTTTATCGTTTGCGCTTTTAGGCTTGCTTTTTTCCTTAACCACGCGTCCTGTTTACTTGTTTTACTCGCTGATGCAGCAGTTAAAGCTGAATCCCAAATATGCGTACAGCTTTTTGGCAGGAATTCGCTTGCTGCCGATTATGCTGGAGGAATTTCAGACCGTGCGTAATGCTTTAAAAGTACGTGGAGCGGATGCGGAGCGCGGGCTCAACACCAAGCTAAAGCGATATGCGATTCCGCTTTTATCGCAAAGCATTCGCCGAGCACAGCGCATTGCGGTGGCAATGGAGGCGAAGAGGTTTTCTAATCAGACCAATCGAACGTTTTATTATCAAATTGGCTTTAGCAAATATGATGTTATCTTTTTGCTGATCATCATTGGCATAACGGCCCTTGCCTGCTATACAGGAATCGTTTTGCCGTATATTCCAGTAACAGATGTGCGGTAGTGAGGGATTTTGATGAAGAAAGCGCTTCATGTCATCTCAACGGGAACTCAGTCGCTTGAAGAGTTTGCTGCCATTTCTTCGCTCATTCATTCGCATGTGGATGCGATTCATATACGAGAAAAAAACAAAACAGCAAAAGAGCTGGTGAAATGGATTGAGGCTCTACTTTATGCTGGTGTGCCAGCCAAAAAGATCATTGTAAATGACCGGGTCGATGTAGCCGTTGCCTGCGGGGTAAAAGGAGTACAGCTGGCGTATCATAGCTTATCAGTAAAAGCGGTCAAAGCTCATTTTCCGTCGCTTCTTGTTGGGTGCTCCATTCATTCATTAGAAGAAGGGATCGAAGCGGAGCAGGATGGAGCCGATTATTGTATATATGGACATGTTTTTCCGACAGAATGTAAAGCGGGGATACCGGCAAGAGGAGTCAGTGAGCTGCAGGAAATCGCTGCAACCATTCGCATTCCTGTCATCGCTATTGGCGGGATTCAACCTGATCATGTTTCACAAGTATGGTGCGCAGGTGCTGCCGGAGTAGCTGTGATGTCCGGTGTGTTTTTAGCGAAGGATCCGTTGGCTCAGGTAAAACGTTATGCTATGCAAGCATGTGATCCTGATGCGAAAGGATCGGCATGTAATAAAGGAGAGGGGTAAGGATGGCTCATAATCATTATGATGTTGCGATTATTGGCGGCGGAGTCATTGGTGGTTCGATCGCGTTTCAGTTAGCGAAACGAAATGTACGCACAATCGTACTGGAAAAGGAGCGAATCGCGAGTCAAGCATCCAGTGCGGCTGCAGGGATGCTTGGAGCGCAGTCGGAATTTGCAAGCGATAGCCCGCTGATTTCATTGGCTTTGAAAAGCCGTGCTATGTTTGGACAAGTTGCAGAGGAGCTAAAGCAGCTGACCGGCATCGATATTGGCTATGTGCAAAAAGGCATGCTAAAAGTAGCCGTGACAGAGGAAGAGCAAAAATCGCTTCAAGAACAATATAAGTTTTGGAGGAAGATGGGACAGCCTGTTCAATGGCTGTCCGCTTCGGAGCTGGCAAGTCTGGAACCGAATGTGAACCCAACGCTTAAGGGAGTTATGTACATCGCTGAAGACGGACAAGTAAGCGCCCCGCATCTCTCGCTTGCTTTTGCTAAAGCTTCCATGGCATATGGAGCGCAGTGGCATGAGTTTACGGAAGTCATCGATATAAAAGAGCAGGGAGGTTTATATGAACTCCGCACCAATCAAGGAGTGATTGCAGCAGACGCTGTGGTTGTGGCTGGAGGGGCTTGGTCTGCGTTATTTCTCGAAAAGACGGGTCTTTCGCTTTCCGTTTATCCTGTTAAGGGAGAATGTCTGCTTGTTAAAACAGAAAAGCCGCTTATTCAAGCAACGTTATTTGCTAAAAATGGCTGTTATCTTGTTCCAAAGAGGGGCGGCAGAATATTAATTGGAGCGACTTCCACTCCGCATACCTTTGATCAAAAAGTAACCGTACAAGGAGTCACTCACTTGCTTGAAAAAGCCCAAGAGCTCGTTCCAAGCATTGGCGGAGCCGAGCTGGAGAAATCATGGGCAGGTATCAGACCGCAAACAAAAGATGGCTTGCCTTATATAGGAAAGCACCCTCATTATCAAAATGTCTGGATTGCTTCTGGACATTATCGGAATGGCATTTTATTAAGTCCGCTTACAGGGGTGCTCATCGCGGATCTTGTCGAAGGGAAGGGAAGAGGAGAACTTGATATCACCCCTTTTGCTGTGACAAGACATCACGATGCCATAAGCACAGTGTAGAGGTGAATAAATATGGAATTGTTGATTAATGGAGAAATAGTTCATGTGCCTGACCATGTTCGAACAGTTGCTGATTTACTTGTTCATTTTCAATTAGATCAAAAGATTGTCATCGTTGAAGTGAATGCGGATATTATCGAGAAGCCTAGTTATGCTGAAATATCTTTGTGTCATAGAGATCGCATTGAAATTGTTCATTTTGTAGGAGGCGGATGATGATGTTAAAAATTGGACCATATGAATTTCAATCACGGCTTTTATTAGGGACAGGAAAATACCCGAATTTTTCAATCCAAAAAGAAGCAGTTGAAGTGTCGGGAGCTGAAATTTTAACATTCGCTGTACGGCGGATGAATATTTTTGAGCCCAACCAGCCTAATTTTCTCGAACAGTTAGATTTAACCCAATATAAGCTGCTTCCTAATACAGCAGGTGCGAAAACGGCAGAGGAGGCTGTACGCATTGCCCGATTAGCCAAAGCTTCTGGTCTATGTGATATGATTAAAGTGGAAGTGATCGGTTGCGATAAAACGTTGCTCCCTGATCCGGTAGAAACGCTAAAAGCTGCGGAAAAGCTCTTAGCGGAAGGATTTATTGTACTTCCTTACACATCGGATGATGTCGTGCTGGCAAGACGATTACAAGAGATGGGATGCCATGCGATCATGCCAGGAGCATCCCCAATTGGTTCAGGTCAGGGAATTATTAACCCCCTCAATTTAAGCTTTATTATTGAGCAAGCAACAGTTCCTGTGATCGTAGATGCAGGTATTGGCAGCCCAGCGGATGCGGCGCTTGCTATGGAAATGGGAGCCGATGGCGTCTTATTAAATACAGCTGTTGCTGGCGCAGCAGATCCGGTAAAAATGGCTAAGGCGATGAAGCTGGCCATTGAAGCAGGACGCCTTGGCTACGAATCAGGAAGAATTCCGCGGAAACGGTATGCGACAGCAAGCAGCCCAACGGAAGGAATGAGCGTTGTTTGAATGAACGGTATTCACGCCAACAGTTGTTTGCCCCTATCGGCAAAGAGGGACAGCAAAGGATTTCCACTAAGCATGTCCTGATTGTTGGAGCGGGAGCATTAGGAACAGGAAGTGCCGAGGCGCTTGTAAGGGCAGGCATTGGCCAATTAACGTTGATCGATCGCGACTATGTAGAATGGAGCAATTTGCAGCGCCAGCAATTATATAGTGAGGAGGATGCGAAACAACGTCTTCCGAAGGCGATTGCCGCTAAGCAAAGGCTGGAACGAATTAATTCGGACGTTTCCATTCAAGCGATCATTGGCGATGCCAACGCGGAGGAATTGGAAAGAATAGCAAGCGAGCTTAAACCAGATGTCATCATTGATGCGACCGATAATTTTGAAACGCGCATGACCATTAACGACGTGTCATGCAAATATCGCATTCCTTGGATTTATGGAGCCTGTGTCGGCAGTTATGGATTAAGTTACACGTTTCTCCCTGGAGAGACGCCATGCTTCCAATGCTTGCTTGAAACGCTACCTGCGGGCGGTCCGACATGTGATACAGCCGGAATTATCAGCCCAGCCGTACAAATGGTCGTTGCTTATCAAGTGGCAGAAGCGCTGAAGCTATTAGTCGGAGATAAAAGCTCACTTCGCCGGAAGTTAGTCTCTTTTGATGTTTGGAATAATCAATATGCCGCCATTCGTGTGGATCAAGTGAAAAAGAGCCATTGTCCATCTTGCGGTCAACATCCGACTTATCCCTATTTATCGTATGAAATGCAAACGAAAACGGCCGTATTATGCGGACGGGATTCCGTGCAAATTCGCCCTGCTACAAAGCGCAATTATGATTTGCAGGAGCTGGCGCAATTGTTTTTGCGACAAGGATTGGTTGCGGAAGCTAACCCGTATCTCCTGTCGGTTTCTCTTGGAGACTATCGCTTTGTCATCTTTCAGGATGGGCGTGCGCTCATTCATGGGACGAAAGATATTCAAACAGCCAAAACGATTTATTATCGTTATTTAGGATAACTCGCCCTCTGATTATTCAGAGGGATTTTTTATGCAGGAAAAGCGCTATAATCAGCCGGCTTGAAGGTGAAATAAAGAGAGAAGAGGTCAACTGCGGTGTAGTACAAATGTGTAGCAAAGGTCTGAACCATGCGATTTTCAGTCGCTTTCGTGGCGCTGTGAAGCATTCGGTGATCGGCTAAAGTTTTCCCTTCTTCCTTAGGCTAAAAGATGGTGTTCAAATCAAGGAATAAAAAAGCGCCGGGTCATAGGATTGGTTTGAACCATTTGAATCTGTCAATAAATTGTACGATTTTTATTTCGTTTGTTTCCAAAGAAAGTGCTACCTTATAGGTGGGGGATTTTGTCGATGAATAAGGAGGGGGAAAAAATGGAGGAGCTATCGGTTACGTTAAATATTGCTTCGCTGTTAACATTGATTTTTGTGATTGGCGCTGTGATTTTAGATTCGTAAAGCTGCAGTCATATGACTGCAGCTTTTTGCACTGTTTATGCTATAGGCATTTTGTGAAAAGTTTGATATGATAATACATATAAATAGAATGGATAATAATAACAAGGAAACGGTTTAGGAGTGTGAATATTCTTTGGGAGAATTGCCTCTGAGCCTTCTTATTTCACTTCTTTTATTGGTGGTTTTGTCAGCTTTTTTTTCTTCAGCAGAAGCGGCGTTTTCTTCGATAAATAAAGCGCGCTTTAAGCATGATGCAGACGAGCAGCGGAACGGAAGCAAGCGAGTTCTCTATATTGCAGAGCATTTAGACCATGTGTTAATTACCGTGATTGTAGCGAAATACATTGTCGATATCTCCGCTATCTTGATCGCTGCCAAAATGGCGTTTCCTTTATTAGGAGAAGATGTCGGTCTGTTGGTCAGCGGTATCGCGATGATGTTTCTGTTGTTGATTTTTGGGGAAATATTACCGAAATCGATTGCAAAAGAACACGCTGAATCGGTCGCTTTGAAATATTCAAGTGTGATGTACGTGTTTATCAAAATGCTATTTCCCATCACATTGCTGTTCGCTCGTTTAAAAGGAAAACTGACAAAATGGTTGACACATGGCATCGTAGGTCCGTCTGTAACAGAAGAAGAGATTAAAGAAATGATTGATTTAAGCGAAGAAGAAGGGATTATCGATAATAAAGAAAAGGAACTTGTCCATCGTTCGCTTGATTTTAATGATATTTTAGTTGGCGAAATTTTTACGCCCCGCATTGATATGGTCGCTGTCGAGGTCAGCATGCCGATCGAAAAAATCCGCGATATATTTTTAGAGGAGCGGTATTCGCGCATTCCTGTGTACGAGGAAGATATTGACCATGTGATCGGTATCCTGTCCGAAAGCGATTTTTTTAGCCAGCTTGTTCAGCAAAGGGATGTGAATATTCGCGAACTGCTGCGAAAGCCTCTCTTTGTTGTGGAATCAATGAAAATTTCCGATTTGCTGCCGGCTTTACAGAAAAGTAAAGTGCATATGGCCATTGTTGTGGATGAATTCGGGGGAACAGCTGGTCTGATTACATTGGAAGATATTATTGAACAGATTGTTGGAGAAATATGGGATGAACATGACGAGGCGGTAAAAAATGTTCATAAAATTGATGAATACAGTTATGAGTTAAATGCCGAGTTGCCGCTTGATGAGTTTTGTGAACTGATGGAGATTGATGAGCCGGAAAGCTTATCTCATACACTGGGCGGATGGATATTCGAAATGTTTGAGCGCGTTCCAAACGTCGGAGAAACGCTCCAATATGGCCCTCTTACGTTAACGGTTCGTCAAGTGGAAAACCGAAGAATCCGCAAGGTACTTGTTTCATTAAATGAACCGATTGCTGAAAATGCGTAATGGAGTAAGTTGTAGACAAAGTCCAATTGGACTTTGTCTACAACTATTTTAGGCATAATCAAGAAGGTCGAGAAAGCGCTTGGCAACAGTCTGAAAAGAGTGATGAACACTCTTTTTTTATTGGCAGCTATAATAAATAGATCATCAACATTTGTAATATAAATTACTGATTTATTCTAAAAAGAAAGCCTTTGTTATGCGTTCCGAAGGCAGTCTGCTAGCTTCTCTTCCTCATCATCAGCTTGTCAAAAAACAATGGATTTGACAACTTCTTTTATTTCTTTTATGATGACATATGTTATAAAGCCAATAGGAATAATGGGGGTTCATCAATGAAAAAACTGTTTACTATGTGCTCTTTATTGCTCATTAGTGCTGCGTTGCTGTTAAGCGGATGCGGCAATCAGGAAGCGAATAATGGAGCGAAAAATAATGGAGCAAAAAATTCAACGGATTTATTGACAAAAATAAAGGAAGCCGGAGAGCTTCGCATCGGTACAGAAGGAACGTATCCGCCATTCACCTTCCATGGCAAAAATGGGGAATTAACAGGTTTTGATGTAGAGGTTGCGAAAGAGGTGGCCAAGCGTCTGGGTGTGAAACCAGTGTTTATGGAAACGCAATGGGATGCGATGTTTGCCGGGTTAGATGCGAAGCGGTTTGATATGATCGCCAACCAAGTGGGCATTCGGTCAGACCGGCAAGAGAAATACGATTTCTCTATTCCGTATACGACATCAGCTGCTGTTTTACTGATTCATAAGGATAACAACAACGTGAAAAAGTTTGAGGACATCAAAGGATTAAAATCCGCCCAATCCATGACAAGCAATTTTGCCGACTTGGCACGTTCATACGGCGCGGAAATAGTCGGAGTGGAAGGCTTTAATCAGGCAGTGGAATTGTTAAGCTCAAAAAGGGTAGATGTTACGATTAATGATAGATTGTCTGTGCTTGATTACTTAAAACAAAAGCCGAATGCGCCGATTAAAGTTGTCGCTACACATAAAGATGCTTCGCAAAGCGGTCTCATGTTCCGAAAAGGAAATGATTCATTGGTGGAAGCTGTTAACCAAGCTTTACAAGATATGATGAAGGACGGAACATACGCAAAAATTTCAGAGAAATGGTTTGGTCAAGATGTATCTAAGTTATCTAAATAACATAATGATGGATCATGATCGTTTGGAGCGGCTTGCATCAATCGCTCAAAGCTCCCTTCTCCCTCTAGTGAAGGGAGCTTTATATAATACGATTCCGTTAACGATTATTACATTTTTTATCGGATTGTTATTAGCGATTCTTACGGCGCTTGCCCGCATTTCCGGCATCAAGCTGCTTCATGGAATGGCCAGAGTATATGTATCGGCTATTCGCGGAACTCCTTTGCTCGTTCAGCTGTTTATCATTTTTTACGGCTTACCGAATTTAGGGGTCACCATTGATCCTTTTCCGGCAGCTGTCATTGGGTTCTCATTAAATGTCGGTGCTTATGCTTCTGAAATTATTCGTGCGGCGATTTTATCGATTCCAAAGGGACAGTGGGAAGCTGCTTATTCGATTGGCATGAGCTATGGACAAGTCTTGCGGCGTGTGATTTTTCCACAAGCGGCCCGCGTCTCGATCCCGCCTCTCTCGAATACGTTTGTGAGCTTAGTGAAAGATACATCGCTTGCCTCCTTAATTCTTGTAACAGAAATGTTTCGAAAAGCGCAAGAAATTGCCTCGACTAACTACGAGTTTTTGCTGGTGTATACGGAAGCAGGCTTGATTTATTGGGTCATATGCTTTGGATTATCGATCATTCAAGATCGGATCGAAAGACGTTTGAATCGTTACATTGCTCGATAAGGAGATAAGAAATGATGATTTCTGTACAAGGCTTATATAAGCAGTTTGGCGAAGTTGAGGTGCTAAAAGGAATCGATCTGAAGATTCAAAAGGGGAAGGTTGTTGTTATTATCGGACCTTCTGGATCTGGAAAAACCACCTTGCTGCGTTGCCTCAATGTGCTAGAAAAACCTGATAAGGGCAAGATTAGGATCGGAGAAAAGGAGCTTGATTTTGCTAAATCCGTTGCCAAGCAGGAGATTCATGCTTTCCGGCGGTTGACGGGAATGGTTTTTCAAAACTATCAGCTGTTTCCTCATATGACGGCGCTTGAGAATGTAATGGAAGGACCGGTAACGGTGAAAAAGGAAGCGAAAGCACAAGCGCGCCAAAAAGCCATGGACTTACTGAAAAAGGTAGGATTGGTTCAGCAAGCGGATCAATATCCATTTCAATTATCGGGAGGGCAGCAGCAGCGGGTTGGCATCGCTCGGGCACTTGCGATGGAGCCGGAAGTCATGCTTTTTGATGAGCCGACGTCAGCGCTCGATCCTGAACTGGTGGGAGAAGTGCTAAAGGTGATGAAAGATTTGGCCGCCGAAGGGATGACAATGGTTGTTGTAACGCATGAAATGCGGTTTGCAAAAGAAGTAGCAGATGAAATTATTTTTATGGATCATGGACGCATTGTTGAGCAGGGAAAACCGGAACAATTATTTATAAACCCTCAACATGAACGAACCAAACAGTTTTTGCGGCTTATCGAATAATGAGAAAGCCCCAAGCGATTCATTGCTCGGGGCTTTTTGCCATGTATATGCAGTTTTATCGAGTATACTGGCCACCAAGTTGTTGTTGTGCCATAGCAACTAAACGTTTTGTAATTTCTCCACCAACAGAACCGTTCGCACGAGAAGTTGTTTCAGCTCCAAGATTTACACCAAATTCTTGTGCGATTTCGTATTTCATTTGATCAATCGCTTGTTGAGCACCAGAAACTAGTACTTGATTAGAGTTGTTGTTACGAGCCATGTTAAATCATCTCCTTATTAATTTAAGTATTTAAATGGTGGGTTGGCTGGATTTGCACCAGCGCCGCATGCTGTTGATGCATGCTGCCCAACTTGGCGAACCCCAATGTAGTGAATGTGAAAGTAGTACTAGTAGTTTGAAACATTTTTTTATTATTATTCTTCATTCATTCTTAGTAATTTTTGGTATTTTTACACTTGTATCAATTCAGCTTGAAATATCACCGCACATTCACGTGACGAAGATTCGGAAAAACGCCGCTTTCACAGACCTATTGATGGCTCTGTAAAGCGGCGTTTTTCCATTGATCCGGCTGTCAAAAAAACAGACTCAGACGCTGGATCTATATAAATGTGAAAATGTCAAGTTGACCAAAAAACATTTATCATCATGGTGCCAATTCCAATCGACTGATTGCTGCTTCTTGTGCTATGTATATATGATGAATGGACAGAATTTGTAAAAAAACACGGGTTTGTGCTCGTTTTGCTGATGCCATGAATTATGCTCTGTTCACATAGAGGAGAAATATAGAGATCAAAGTGATATCGATCATTGTTGCGTTCAATGGCTAACTAGCAGCACGAGTACATCTATCTATGCTTATTTGGGAATATTGAGAAGAGGTAGCTTTTCAACAGGAGGATGCACAGATGAATATTTGTCCGCTTTGCAATGGATTAAGAGAACGAATCTTTTTTTGTTCCCACTGTGGGACAGATTTGGAGGATCACGGTAAAATAACAGACTACTTTGATGATTATAGCCCATATATGGAGATTGATACGATGAAAAAAGTGGATGGATATCCAATGACGTTGAAACATCATGAATGTGTTCATTTGTTTTATTGTCCTCAATGTCGAATAGAGGAGGTCCGTTTTATAAAAGAGTGACATCTGCTTCATGAAGAGGGCAGACTGATAATCAACATTTGAATTCTGTACCACTGTCCTTGTTTGTCAAGCGCAGTGCATGAATGGATGATGCGTAAAAAGACGGAAGACAAAGTTTATGTGGGCTTTGTCTTCCGTCTGACTATATGATGAGGAATGGTTTCAATAGCTGGAGACAAGTGACGGGCTTGCCTTGGATATTTGGCCTGTTTCTCATGACCGCAACTGAGCCGCTTCATTCATCATGCGATTGGGCTGAAACATTTGACGGCTAAAAGACCGCTTAAATTCCCTATTGATGCGGCAGATATTGAAGGGCATTATTCATTGCTGGACCGTATGCGTTGTTCCGTTTCAGTATCAAAGAAATGGGCTTTATTCATATCGAGGGCCAGCTCGATTTGTTCGCCTGGTTTAATTTCTGTACGAGCGTCGATGCGAGCAACGATCTCCTGGCCGTTGATTTGCGAATAAACCATCGTTTCAGCACCGAGCAATTCCGCCACCTCGACGTTTGCGATTATTTTCGTAGTTGGTGAAGCTTCAATAAACACAGGCTCGTCATGGAAATCTTCTGGGCGAACGCCTAAGATGACCTCTTTATTTACATATCCTTGTTCGCGCAGCATTTTCATTTTTCCTTCAGGAATGCCGATCGTGACGGAACCGGTTACGAATTGGCCATCTTCCAGTGTTCCTCGTAAAAAGTTCATAGCCGGCGATCCGATAAAGCCGCCGACAAAAATGTTTTCCGGCTTTTCATATACTTCTTTTGGCGTGCCTACTTGCTGAATGACGCCATCCTTCATGACAACAAGGCGGGTAGCCATCGTCATGGCTTCAGTTTGATCGTGTGTTACATAAATGGTAGTTGTTTCTAGGCGTTGGTGCAATTTTGCAATTTCTGAGCGCATTTGCACCCGAAGCTTAGCATCAAGGTTAGAAAGCGGCTCGTCCATTAAAAACACCTTGGCATCGCGGACAATGGCGCGCCCTAAGGCAACGCGCTGGCGCTGACCACCGGATAGAGCCTTTGGTTTGCGATCAAGATATTGTTCCAGTCCAAGAATGCGGGCAGCCTCGCGAACACGACGGTCAATTTCTGCTTTTGGGAATTTGCGCAATTTTAATCCGAATGCCATATTGTCATAAACGCTCATATGCGGATAGAGCGCATAGTTCTGAAACACCATGGCAATATCGCGATCTTTTGGAGCTACGTCATTCATGCGCTTGCCGTCAATATATAAATCGCCTTTTGAAATTTCCTCAAGGCCAGCAATCATCCGAAGCGTTGTCGATTTTCCGCATCCTGATGGGCCAACGAAGACAATAAATTCTTTTTCTTGGATATGGAGATTAAAATCCTTTACAGCCGTTACGTTATTATCGTAGATTTTGTAAATATGCTCTAAACGAAGCTCAGCCATTTGAATCCCTCCGCGAAATCGTTTTCACTTTTTCTTCATCATACGGAAAATAGCGGAAGGCGTAAATGGACAATGTGCACAAAAAATAGCGAAGATTTTAGGCAGCGTGATGAATTAGTGATTCTTTATGGATTCAGTTGCTAAGATGGCTAAATAAACAGCGACCGCGCCTTTAAAATGTTTAATATCGATTCCTGTTTTTTCGATAAATTTATCGAGGCGGTACTGCAGGCTGTTGCGGTGCATATAAAGTTTTTTGGCAGCCGATGAAACATTTAAATTGCATTGAAAAAATACTTTGATGGTTTCGAGCAATTCATCATCAATGCTATGAACGATGGAGCGGAGATGTTGAATGGTTTCCGAATCTGGATGATGATGAATCAATGCGATCGGCAATATATCTTCAATCGTATAAACGGTTTGTGTTTGAATGTATGTTTTAGCCCAGTGGAAATATTGTTTTTCAAGGCGAAAATGGCGATAAAGCTCATGATGATTTGGATGTGTTTGGCCAATGAATACATGGAGCGTTACATAAAAATCACTTGAAAGGGTATCGATCATCTCAAGAAACGGAAGATGCTTTTCCACCTGGCTGAGTCGCTTTTCTATAATCACTCCCCCATATTCATTTTCCCAAATAATCATAAATGTTTCATCAAGCAAACCGGCTATTGCTTCGTGGAAGTCCGCTTGATCTATTGCAGTTTGTTTGGTTTGAAAGTGAATAAAGCGGTAATAAGGAGAGTGGTTATCAAGAAGGCGAAGCGGTGTATCATCTCCTTGGATAACAAAACAATGCCAAGCGAATTCCTCTTTTGTCAGTAGCCGCTGATTCTGGAGCATAGGGATAAAGAAGATGGACAACAGCTGTTTTTCCCGCTCGGTCAGTGCTTTTTTTAAAATACCGATTCGATCTCCTTGTTTTGTATAAAACCATTCATATTTATCCATTTGTTCTGTTTGTTCATTGATGAGCAGCGCATCTTTAAAATGAGCTTTTAATTGTTCGAGCATTGTGCGCCTTCCTTTCTTTGTCATAGTTTTAACTTTTGGATGGAGCCTATTGTTTTTTGACGGACCTATGGCGGAACAATGGACCATTTCACAGTCGAATGAATGGAAGTGATGGTGCTTCAGTCTTTGGATAATGAAGCAGGCTTATCTGATCGTCGAGACTCCGGAGAAAATCTATTTTAGTTGCCAGTTGAACTGATATCGCGGTGTTAGGGAAATGATAAAATCCCTCAGCTATGGTGGTCATATTCTGATTTTATCTTGGCCCGATTCCTTATTTTCGCCGTCAGTCTTCTATTGTTTATTATACAAAAAAACCGATTTTCCCTGTAAAAAGGAAAATCGGCATCTGCTTTTAGCTTATTTCATGTGGCGGTTCTTCTTCTATTAGCTCATGTGCTTCTTCAATATTTGTTGCTTCATGGCGCGCATGTACGTAACCTCCTGCCATTCCTTCATTAATCATGCGATCAATGTCCATGTAATATTTATCGCGTCCTTCGTGACAGGAATCTTTTTGATGCTTGTGATCCATCTTCCCACCCTCCTTTGCTTGTTAAGTTTATTTTGTCATATATAAACTCCTTCATTCATATATATGAAGGCAAATGGACAAGCATAGTAGGAGGGAAAATATGTTGGATATGCTAGAACAAGCGATTCGCGCTACATTTGTGACATGGCAATTAGCGGAGCAATTGTTAGAGAAACTATGTGATGAACAATGGCAGTCATGGCTGACTTCATATATCGCGAAAGAACAAAAACAGCATGAAATATGGAAATATTTATTTATGGTATCAAGAGGAATTCCGTATGAAAGAGCCTTAAATGATAAAGGTCAAGCTGTGCAGCACGTTGAAGAAATGGTGGCAGCTTTGTTTTTTCATGAGATAGAAAAAAACATGCTGTATTATCGCATGTACACTCAGCTCGCGAAAGCACCGAAATATGCGGCAGAGCAAGCGCTAACGCATTCATTGGAACATAGCCGTTGTTTTTTTCAGTGGATGCAGAAAGAGAGAGAACAAGCACAGCTTATATAAATCTGGTGCAAGAAATGATCGACCATCTTTTCCTCCGTTGTCACATATTTGCGCTTTCACCGAACAAACGATATAATGAGACATTAGGCAAATAAGTAAACATCAGAGCGGAGGAAGGAAGATGGAAACCGTTTTGTATGTGCTGTTTATGGTTGCTGCTGGTGCGATTATCGGAGGAGTCACTAACGCGCTAGCGATAAAAATGCTATTTCGTCCGTATAAGCCGATTTATGTCTATGGAAAACGCCTTCCTTTTACACCAGGGTTAATCCCAAAGCGGCGTGAAGAACTGGCGCATCAGTTAGGGAAAATGGTAGTAGAGCATCTGTTGACAGCGGAAGGAATTCGCCGCAAGTTGATGGAGGCTGAACTGATAGACGGTGTGATTCAATGGGGACAACAGTTGGCCGATCGTTGGCTGAGCAGCGAGCAAACAGTGGACGGGCTGCTTCGCCAGCTTGGCATGAGAGCCCCGAAAGAATGGATTGATGCCAAAATAGCACAATGGCTCGAAGATACGTATGAAAGCTCACTAGCTCCTTTAAGAAATAAAAGGATTTATGATGTCCTGCCAGCTGAGGTGCGCGTTCAAGTAGAGAAAAGGGTAAGTGCTTTTGCTGATTATATCGCAGATCGGGCGCTCAGCTATTTTCAAAGTGAGGATGGAAAACAACGGATTGCCCAAATGATTGACGAATTTTTTATTGGTCGCGGCATGTTGGGAAACATGCTGCAAATGTTTCTAGGTAATGTAAATCTTGTTGACAAAGTCCAGCCAGAAGTGATTAAATTTCTTAAACATCAAGGGACAAGACAAATGCTAGCCCAGCTTTTATTGGATGAGTGGCACAAATGGTCCGCCGCTTCTGTTGCAGAGGCGGAAGCTTTTATTGGGAAAGAACGGATTCAGCAGTCGCTGCGCAATTGGGTGATAAAAGCCATTCATCAAAATGAAATATGGGAGAAAAAAGTAGCAGATCTTGCAGCTATGTATCGTGAGCCTATTATCAATGAATGGATTCCAAAGTCAATAGAGAAAGCGCGGCAATGGATTATTGGTCAAGTAGAAGCGCTTATCGAACGCTTGCAAGTCGCTGATATTGTTCGTAAAGAAGTGGAAAAATTTCCTGTTGAACGTCTTGAGCAAATGATTCTGTTAATTTCACAGCGCGAATTTAAGATGATTACGTATTTAGGAGCGCTCTTGGGAGGAATCATCGGAATCTTTCAAGCGATTGTCGGATTGTGGTTTTAGCAGGTCGCGTTAATATTAGGAAGAAGCAAAAAAGCTGACGTTAAGCCCTATCAGTTTGTTTTTTAGCAAATGAATGGAATCCCCAACAGTAGTGATATGTTTTCATTTTCTTGCCATCCATTCGGCAAGGGATCGGACGCCCCACTCATTCATCCGTTATATATGGGCTGAGGAGCTCGCTTGATCACTTGGTGTCATATTGTTTTTTAGGAGCGCATATGTTTAGGAATAACCGTAATTTTTATCTTTAGGAGGCTATTTTATGTCCAATTCATTGTATACACTGGCTCAACAATTAGAGCAGGCGATTCGCACGAGCGAGGATTTCCAGCAGCTCAAGCGGGCGTATGAAGCGGTGCGTCGCGATGAAACTGCCTATCGCATGTTTAATCATTTCCGGCAATTGCAGCTGCAGCTACACGAAAAGCAGTTTACGGGAGCGGCCATTTCTCCAGAAGAAGTGGAACAAGCACAAAAAGCAATGGCGCTGACACAGCAAAATGAAAAATTATCAACTCTTATGGCGCTTGAACAGCGCATGAGCATGACAATTGCCGACATGAACCAAATCATCATGAAACCGCTTGAAGAATTATATCGCTCATTTGCTGAATAAGGGAGAACACTCAATTGAGTGTTCTTTTTTTATCCTACTTGTCATAGCTATGTGATAGGCAAGTGTGACAACATGAAAAGGGGGAAGCTGCTTTGTCTTATAAATTACTTGCTCTTAATATCGATGGGACGATTTTAAAACAGAATGGGCGTCTGCAAAAGGAGACAAAGGAAGCAGTGGAATTTGTCAAACGAAAAGGAGTATATGTGACATTAATGACCGGGCGAAATTTGCTATCAGCGCGAAAAATAGCGAAATCGTTAAAATTAAATACGATGATTATCACGTTTCAAGGAGCGATCATCGGAAAATCGTTAAATGAGAAATTATATGAGGCGACCATTCCAGAGGAACGGACATTTAATATTGTGCAAATTTTGGAAAATTATTCATGCAATGTTCGGCTCATGCATGAACGATACTCGCTTGGAAATCGTAAAAAGGTTCAGAAGCAATTGGTGGTAAAAACCGTGCTGTCTTCTGGAGATCCGTTTTTTTATCCAACTCAATTTGTTGATTCGCTAAGTGATGTTCTGCGCGATGATCCAATTGCTGTTCCTAAAATTGACGTATATTTTGCCAATGAAAAAGAGAAAAAAGAGGTGACTTCTCTTCTAGGACAGGAATTTCCAACGGTTGATATGATTGAACATCCGAATGGAAAAGTAGAAATTGTGCCAAGCGGTGTCTCCAAGCTAGATGGACTCAAAAGACTTGGGGATGTTTTAGGAATTTCATTAAAAGAAATGGTTGTCATTGGTGATGGAATCGATGACATTCAAGCCATTGAAGCGGCGGGATTAGGAGTGGCAATGGGAAATGCGCCTGCTGAGGTCAAAAAGGCAGCGGACTGGATTACGCGTTCTAACGAACAGCTCGGGGTTGCTTACATGATTAAAGAGCATTTTCGCAAGCAGCAGCGTCCAGAGTTTTTGCATAAATTGAAAATGAAGCGATGAAAGGGGGCTGAGATGAAATCTCAGCCTTTTATGATGTTCGGAAATAATCGTCACTTGACGAGCATAAACGGCCTTCTGTACACTTAAATAAGTTTGACGTAGAAAGGTGATATCATTGCGCATTCAAATTTACGGATTACATGCCTTGGAACAAATTAAGCGCCCGCTTGAAGTGATAACAGGATTATTTTTTGAAGAATATGAGTTATTATTTGAACCAGCTTCTTCCGCTGCTGATATAGTTGCCACCTTTTCGCTGCATGGAGAAGAAATGGGCATCGTGAACGGGATGCTCATTGAAACGGCCAGCGGGCATGAATGGAAGCATGATTATCAAACAGATTTGCGTTTGTGCCACGACGAGAAAGCGCGGCTGAAACAATGGAAACAGGCGGTTTTTCATGTTTATCTAACACTTTTTCAAGAATATACGGGAATGATTCAGCAATGGGGAATTTTAACCGGAGTGCGCCCGATTAAGCTGCTGCACCAAAAATTGCGGTCAGGTCTGTCACAAACGGAAGCGCATCGCCAGCTTCGAGAAGATTATTTAATAACCGAAGAAAAAATTCAGCTGATGCAAAAAATTGTGGATCGGCAACTAACCGTTGTCCCCGATTTATATGACCTTGCCCATGAAGTAAGCATTTATATCGGCATCCCATTCTGTCCGACAAAGTGTGCGTATTGCACGTTTCCAGCCTATGCGATTAATGGACGCCAAGGCTCGGTTGATGCCTTTTTAGCTGGTCTCCATTATGAGATAAAAGAAGTCGGACAGTTTTTAAAGGAGCGCGGCGTCAATATTACGACCATTTATTACGGCGGCGGTACTCCAACCAGTATAACTGCTGAAGAAATGGATCGATTATACGAGCAGATGTATCAATCGTTCCCAAATATGGAACGCGTCCGAGAAATAACAGTAGAAGCAGGACGACCGGATACGATCACTCCGGAAAAGCTGGAGGTGCTTAAAAAGTGGAACATCGACCGCATCAGCATCAACCCGCAATCCTATATTCAGGAAACGCTGAGAGCGATCGGCCGGCATCATACGGTTGAAGAGACGGTGGAAAAATTTCATTTGGCGCGCCAGATGGGGATGAACAACATTAACATGGATTTAATTATCGGTCTTCCGGGAGAAGGAATCGAACAGTTTAACTACACACTTGCGCAAACAGAAAAGCTGCTGCCTGAGTCATTGACGGTCCATACTTTGTCGTTTAAACGGGCGTCAGAAATGACAAAAAACAAAGAAAAATACAGAGTGGCCGACCGTGAAGAGATTCAGACGATGATGAAAAACGCCGAAGCATGGACAAAGCGTCATGGCTATGTACCTTATTATTTGTACCGCCAGAAAAATATTCTCGGTAATCTAGAAAATGTAGGGTATGCGCTTCCGGGACAAGAAAGCCTTTATAACATTATGATTATGGAAGAGCAACAATCGATTATCGGTCTCGGATGTGGGGCATCAAGCAAATTTGTCCACCCGAAAACGCGAGCGATTACCCGTTTTGCTAATCCGAAAGAACCGAAAGTATATAATGAAAACTTTGTACACTATACAGAGGAAAAACTGAAAATGATGGACGAGTTGTTTCGTTAAACGTTCTGCGTAAATATGGCGGAAAGCGGGCATCCGTTAAAATCGGAAACCCGCTTTTTGTTTATATTTGCGACTGTGGGGCAAGAACCGTCCGCTTGCGGCCCGGACACACACTTCAAAACAAACGTATCGTTCGCCCGCGCGATTTGTTAAAACGGGAATATAGGATCGGCCCAGCTGTCGAACCATAACATGAACGCGTCATGGCGGACGGTGACGATTCACGTCAAATAAACACGATGGACAGTGGTATGAAACGGAAAAAACCCCGAATGTTTCGGGGTTTTTGTCATTAACGATGAAACAAAATCAATTTTCCGCTTGAGGTCGTGCAACGATGCGTTTTATCGTAACAGTTATGTTCACGCAGCTTTTGCTCGCCGATTTTTTTAGCTTCTTCTTCATTGTCTGCTTCAAATGTTTCGTTTAATAGGGTCTCTCCATTTTTATCAAAAGCAGTTAAAGTAAATGTCGGCACGATCGCTCCTCCTTTGCTGAATAATGAATGAACATTAAATATTTTGCTGTTTTTTGAAAATTTCCTTCTCAAATGTGAAACTTTTCGATAACATAAAACGTGTAATATAATGTGGAAATTTTATCTTTTATTTCAAAATTGGGGGAAGTAGCGATGAGCTTACGACTCGAGCAGGTAACGAAACGTTTTGGAAATGTGACTGCGGTTGATCACCTTACGTTAAGTATTCCGGAAGGAGAGATGTTTGGATTTCTTGGCGCAAATGGAGCGGGTAAAACAACGACATTCCGCATGATTTTAGGATTGCTTGAGCCAACGTCGGGAGCGGTCCAATGGAACGATGAAGCCATTACATACGCTAAAAGCCATTTAATTGGGTATTTGCCGGAGGAACGAGGCCTGTATCCAAAATTAAAAGTGAGGGAACAGCTCATTTATTTAGGAAGGCTGCGAGGCCTTGATAAGCAAACGATCATTCAAGAAATGGAAAAATGGCTCGACCGTTTTAAAGTGCCTGAATATGCGGAAAAAAGAGTAGAAGAATTGTCAAAGGGAAATCAGCAAAAAATTCAATTTATTGCTGCGGTTTTGCATCAACCGAAGCTGTTAATTTTGGACGAACCGTTCAGCGGCCTTGATCCTGTGAATGTGGAGCTGTTGAAAGAGGCGGTGCTTGATTTAAAAAATAATGGCACTACTATCGTATTTTCAAGCCACCGCATGGAGCATGTGGAGGAGTTGTGTGAATATTTGTGTATTATGCATCGCGGCAAGCCGGTAGTCCACGGGGCGCTGAGAGAGATTAAGCGATCCTTTGGCAAAAAAAATATTATTATTCATGCTGATTTTCCGCTTGATGAGCTGCGCCATTTTCCGGGAGTCATGAAAGCAAAGCAAACAGCGGAAGGAATTCATCTGCAGGTAGAAAATGAAGACGTTTCCCAACACATCCTGGCCCATATTGCCGACAAAGGGTTTATTCGGAAATTTGCTTTAGAGGAACCTTCTTTGAATGACATTTTTATTGAAAAAGTAGGTGCGGCATATGAATAAATTTTGGATTGTCCTATGGCATACGTATATCACAAAACTGAAATCGAAATCGTTTATTATTACGACTGCGATTACCTCTTTGCTCATTCTTGGAGTGACGAATATCACCCACATTATTGACTTTTTTAACAAAAATGAAAAGAAAACGATTGCGGTGATGGATCAAACGGAGGAGATGTATAAGCCGTTGAAGGCGCAGCTTGAAAAAAGAGGCGACAAAAAGATCAGCCTGGAATTCTTTCAAGGATCGGAGAAAGCGGCGAAGCAAAAGGTAGAGAGCGGTCAATGGGAAGCTTTTTTAAAAATTGCTTATGATGATAAGCAGTTGCCTGAAGCGGTATATTATGCGAAGACGGTTGCCGATAGCGATACATCCGATCAAGTAAAAGAAGCGCTTCAGCAAATCAAAACGGCGATGGCGACGGCTAAAATCGGCTTAAAGCAGGAGCAAATAACGCAGCTGTATGAGCCGGTGTCGTTCCAAAAAATCGCGTTGGAGGAAAACGCGAAAACGGAAGAGGAATTAAATCAAGCAAGAGGACTTGTTTATGTTTTAGTGTTTGCCATGTATATGTTCGTGCTTATGTATGGATCGATGATCGCTTCAGAGGTCTCGACCGAGAAATCATCACGTATTATGGAAATTCTGATTTCCAGCGTTCCTCCCGTTCAGCAAATGTTCGGTAAAATTATTGGAGTGGCTCTCCTCAGTTTGACACAGTTTTTGGTTTTATTTGCGATTGGTTTTAGCTCCTTGAAAAGCAGTGGAAAAGAGCTATTGCAGCTTTTAGGCTTTGAACATCTTCCGGTTTCGACGCTCGTTTATGCTGTCGTCCTTTTCCTGCTCGGTTACTTTTTATATGCCACGTTATTTGCCGTTCTTGGCTCTATGGTCAGCCGTGCGGAAGAAGTGCAGCAGGTCGTTATGCCGGTCACCATGCTCGTCATTGCCGCTTTTTTAATTGCGATGTTTGGCTTGAATGCTCCTGAAACTTCGTTTATTACGGTGACTTCCTTTATCCCGTTTTTTACACCGATGATTATGCTTCTGCGGATCGGCATGCTGAATATCCCTTTCTGGGAAGTAGCGCTGAGCCTTGTGTTGTTAATCGGAACGATTGTGTTGTTTGCTTTTTTAGGATCGAAAATTTATCGTGGCGGCGTTTTAATGTATGGGAAATCGACTTCGCTTAAAGATATGAAAAAAGCGCTTGAGCTAACGAAGAAATAAGATCTTGCTTTAAGCAAGGTCTTATTTTTTGCCTAAGCTGGATATGGTATACTAGACGATAGGCAAATACGGAAACGGAGGAGAATGGCTTGGCAAAAGGGATTATTCATTACGAAGTCGGAGAACAAGTCGATGTTTATTTGTTGATAAAATCTGTTGCCAAAGGGATCGCAAGTAACGGGAAGCCGTTTTTAACTCTTATTTTGCAAGATAAAACAGGCGAAATTGAGGCAAAGCTATGGGACGCTTCATCAGAAGATGAAAATGTGTATGTGCCGGAAAGCATTGTCAAAGTATTCGGAGATATTAGCAATTATCGGGGGCGTACACAGCTTAAAATTCGCAATATTCGTCCGGCCAATCAAGCGGACCCGGTACGGATCGCCGATTTTCTTGAAGTTGCGCCAATGAAGCGGGACGAAATGATGGAGAAGCTCACACAGTATATTTTTGAAATGAAAAATCCGAATATCCAGCGCATTACGAGGCATTTGCTCAAAAAATATGAAAGCAAATTTTTGGAGTATCCGGCAGCCACGAAAAACCATCATGAATTTATTTCCGGTCTTGCCTATCATGTTGTTTCGATGCTTGATTTGGCAAAAGCGATCGCTCGCCTTTATCCGTCGCTGGATCGGGATCTTTTATACGCGGGAGTCATTTTGCACGACCTTGGTAAAGTGATTGAATTATCAGGGCCTATTTCTACGACCTATACGCTTGAAGGAAACTTACTTGGACATATTTCGATTATGGTAGGCGAAATTGGCAAGGCGGCTGAGCATCTTGGAATTGCTGGCGAGGAAGTCGTCATTCTGCAGCATATGGTGCTGAGCCACCACGGAAAAGCAGAGTGGGGGAGTCCGAAGCCGCCAATGGTGAAAGAGGCAGAGATTCTTCATTATATTGATAATTTAGATGCGAAAATGAATATGATTGATCGCGCATTGGAAAAAGTGAAGCCCGGAGAGTTTACCGAACGGATTTTTGCGTTGGACAACCGTTCATTTTATAAGCCGACATTTCAAAAATAACAGAACGGAAGCAGATCGCTTCTGTTTTTTTGCATAAAAACGATCGTTGGATCATATAGTGGAAATAAGACAAGCTGAGTAGATAGGGGGGAAGAATGTGCTATCTTTGCCATGGTGGATTTATATTGTCATTTCTGGAATTATTTTTAGCGGGTACATGACGGTGAGAACGGCGGCTAAAGAGAGAGAAATCGATGAAGCCTTCATTGAAAAAGAAGGAGAAATTTATATGCAGCGCATTCGAGAGGAAAAAATGCGCCGGCAGCAGCAATCCTTGTGATAGGCACAAGGATTTTATTTTTTATCCGTAGCGTCTTGATGTGCCAACATCAACATTTGGTCCATATAAGCGGATGGCGCTCCGATATGTCGGCGATCAAGAGATGGGGATTTACAAATAGCGATCACTCATATTTATAACAGCACAAGGACCATTCGTAAATCGATTGTATCTGATCCCAAAAGTTATTTTTTAGAATTTCCAAAAAATAAGCTTTATTTTTTTAGGTTTCATGTTAGGATAATAAATAACTGTTATTCAGTAAAGAAATAAAGTAGGGGGAATCTAGCAGATGAAAAGGGCATACAACTTTAATGCAGGTCCATCAGCGCTTCCGCTTGCTGTATTGCAGCGTGCACAGCAGGAACTGCTTGATTTTCGCGGCACCGGCATGTCGGTGATGGAATTAAGCCATCGCAGCAAAGAGTATGATGAGGTCCATAATCGGGCAAAGCAATTATTAAAAGAGCTTATGAATATTCCCGATACGCATGATGTGCTCTTTTTGCAAGGAGGAGCAAGCTTGCAGTTTTCGATGGTGCCCATGAATTTTCTGACAGATGGCCGAGTGGGCAATTATGTGCTAACGGGGGCTTGGTCGGAAAAAGCGTTGAAAGAAGCGAAAAAAGTAGGAGAGACGCATATTGCCGCATCGAGTAAAGAAGAGAATTACGCGTACATTCCAGCGAATGAAAGCATTCAGCTTTCCGAAGAGGCCGCTTATTTACATATCACATCCAACAATACGATTTTTGGAACGCAATGGAACGAGTTTCCGGATGCGGATACCGATTTAATTGCCGACATGTCGAGCGATATTTTAAGCCGAGAGATCGATGTGGCGAAATTTGCCCTCATTTATGCCGGAGCGCAAAAAAATTTAGGGCCGTCCGGTGTGACAGTAGCGATTATCCGCACTGATTTGCTTGAAAGAATTCCAGAAAATCTGCCGACCATGCTTGATTACCGCACATATAGCACAAGTAATTCTTTATATAATACGCCGCCGACCTTTGCGATTTATATGCTCTCGCTCGTGCTTGAATGGGTCAAAGAGCAGGGAGGAGTGGGAGTGATTGAAAAACGCAACCAAGAAAAAGCAGGGGTTATTTATGCCGCAATTGATGAAAGCGATGGGTTTTATGCGCCGCACGCGAAAAAAGACAGCCGCTCTTTAATGAATATTACGTTTACATTGCCAAACGAGGAAGTAACAAAAAGATTTTTGGCTGAAGCAAAAGAACGCGGATTTGTTGGATTGGCGGGACATCGTTCTGTTGGCGGCTGCCGCGCTTCTGTTTATAATGCGGTTCCTTTGGAAGCATGTGAAGCGTTAGCGCAATTTATGAAGGAGTTCCCAAAATATTTTGGTTAAAAATTTTTCTTCACTTTTATGCGATAAAGTAGTATAATGTAAAAAATCTTGTAATAGGCAAAAGGTACTAGAGAAGAGAAGGTTAGAAAAGCTGAGATGAGGAGAGATGAGAAAATGAAAGCAAAAGTTTTAGTTTCTCTTGCACTGTTTGTGGGGATTGGTGCGGTGCTGCACAGTGCAATTCCTGGATTCTTTTTTGGTATGAAGCCAGATATGATGCTGCTGATGATGTTTTTGGGCATTTTGTTGTTTCCTGATAAAAAGTCAGTCGGTCTGCTGGGAATGGCAACCGGCATCATTTCTGGGATTACGACAAGCTTTCCAGGGGGGCTATTGCCCAATCTGCTTGATAAACCAACGACAGCCTTTATATTTTTGGCTTTGTTGCTTATGATGAAAAAATATGGACAAACAACGAAGGGGGCCGCTGTTTTAACAGCGATAGGAACGATCGTTTCTGGCACGATTTTTTTGACAGTTGCTCTACTTGTTGTCGGCCTGCCTGGAGGTGCTGCTTTTTCAAGCTTGTTCGTTACGGTTGTGTTGCCAACAGCCTTGATTAACACCCTTGCTATTCTATTCGTATATCCGCTTGTATCGTCCATTTTTAAGCGGACGAATATGGCGGCACAACCGTAAAACAACAAAACCCGATCGCTCCAGGTCGGGTTTTGCTATAAAAAGTGCTGCAGCGACCAGGCCAGCAAAAAAGAAAAAACAGCGACAAGTATATATAAAAGCAGCCTTTGTTGCAATATTCTTTTGGGCGGATACATTTTGGCCTTATGTAGCGAAAAAAATGTGGCTGCTGCAAGACAGAGAAAAACAACATTAAGAATATAACAAAAGGACATTATATAAACCATCATATTCTCCTCCTATGTTTCACTATATGTACCTTGTTCTTTAACTATGAGTCTCGAGATGTGTTATTCTTTATTTAAAAATTCTAACATTTGTATCTTTATTAATTTTTATTTTACTGGCATAATAGAATAAAATAATAATGGTGAGGGAAGAGTGGGTGGAACGATGAAACATGGAGAACAACATTATTCCATAAAAGAAGCAATGATGTTTAGCCAGCGGATTGCACAATTAAGCAAAGCGCTTTGGAAATCAATCGAAAAGGATTGGCAGCAGTGGATCAAACCGTTCGATCTAAACATTAATGAACATCATATTTTATGGATTGCTTATCATTTTAAAGGAGCTTCTATTTCAGAAATCGCAAAATTTGGGGTCATGCACGTATCAACCGCATTTAACTTTTCCAAAAAGCTAGAAGAAAGAGGACTGCTGTCCTTTTCGAAAAAACAAGATGATAAACGCAACACATATATTGAATTGACAGAAAAAGGGGAGCAAGTGTTTTTGAAGCTGATGGAATCATATGATCCAAAGCAAAATGCTGTGTTGAATGGAGCGCTGCCTTTGCGTGAGCTATACGGAAAATTTCCAGAAATTTTAGAAATGATGTGTATTATCCGCAATATTTATGGGGATGATTTCATGGAGATTTTCGAAAAATCGTTTGAAAATATTCAAACAGATTTTATTGAGGAAGAAGGAAAGCTGATAAAAAAGACATTGCCAGAAGCTGAGAAGGAAGTAGCGAGCCAATCATGAGGAAGGAATCGTTTCGATCAACTTTTTAAATTCTTGCATCAGCGGAACAAACAAACGTTGTTTTAGCAAAGCATCAATAGTTTTTTCAAGCGGAAGACGAGGATGGAGCATGCCGGCAAAATGAAGCAAAAGCGGAGTGAAAATCGTCAAGCCTTCCGCTTTTTGTTTTTCATATTCTTTGTTCAATTCTTCACAAAGGGAAAGAACTTCTTCTACTTCTTCTTTTGCCAAATCAGCGGTGATAACGAGAGAATAAAAAGGATTTTTGGACTCATCCACCATTTGTAATAGCAGTGATCGGTGATACTCAAGTTTTGCCATTCGTTTTTCCATATGTCGTCTTCCCCCTTGTTATATATTTTATTCAAATAATAGAAAATAACCAACTATAAGTTTTTGTATGCATAACAGTCTGGCAACCATCAATTTTTAGCATTCTTTTCCTCCTATTAGCTCCATTTAGTTAGGAAGGGGGAGCTTCAACACTTGCGTGTCAGATTTAATTGATTCATTTGTTGTCTTTGTGCTCAATATGAGCGAATGTTATGCGTAAAAATCCAAGCTTGGAAGGCAAGTCGCCGATCTGCCCGGCTGCGCCAAAGCATGGCTGAGCGTCGGTTAACAAGCTGCTTACTCGTAAATGAACTTGGCTGTAAGCGGCATTGTTGGGTTGTGCGGCCATCGGAAAATACCGCAAACTTCATATTTTTGTCAATGTGAATATGTCGAGTGACAACGATTACATAAACATCGGTACATTTCTTTATTGATGCTGGAAAATTAAAGGTGGTAAAATACATATTGATTTATCCAGAAAAAAATTGTAAAGTAAATAAAGTAATTTTGTAAGGAATAGGAGGGGAGTTAAACATGACGATTTACTTCATACCCCTTGCTGTCATTATTTTATTTTCTATTAATCAGCTTACCAATACGCTTTGTGTTCAAAAAGAAATTCCCGAGGACAAACAGCCGGTCGTGTTCCGCACCATTAATGTACTTATCACTATTTTACTTATTTCTTCTTATTTTGAAATGTTATTTACATAAAAAAAGCTGACAGCCATGACTGCCAGCTTTTTTATTAGGCATTTAGAACCACCATGCACTCCCGACAATAATTAATAAAATAAACAACACGACAATCAACGCGAATCCACCAGCGTAAGGAACAGGTGCACCCATTATAACACCTCCTTTCAAAAAGGGGGCTCTCGTTTTTGGATAGTTTATTTTATGCAGCCGCGATAAAGTGTGTATAGGCACGTGCCCTATATTCATTCACGCTCATTTTCAGTTCTGGAAAAGCGGCGTTGTTTCGGTCGTAAGGCTGTCGAAATGCTTGCTTCAGGCACATGCTGACGCCTCTAGTTGTGATATAGATTTTTTCTTCATCTGCTATTCTTGTTTGAAGAAGAAGGATCATAAGATCGTTATATTTAGGAAAAAAAATCTTAATCGCAATGGTGGAATAGGGGAAAACATTTTTGTATTATGGGAAAATGTGTTATATTAATTGTTGTAGTTTTTTGCAAAAAATTTTGATAGTAGGAGTTGTGAATTGGATGAAAAAATGGACAATTGCTGTTGCGACAGCAGCTTCTGTTCTTGCACTATCTGCTTGTAGCAATGGAGATTCAAAAGTCATTGCGGAGACGAAAGCGGGCGACATTACGAAGGAAGAATTTTATAACGCAATGAAAGAGCGGTATGGTAAAGAAGTCATCCGCGACCTTGTGTATGAAAAGGTGTTAAGCAAGAAGTATAAAGTGACGGATAAAGAAATTGATAAGCAAATTGAGAACTTAAAGGAGATGTACGGAACGCAATATGATTTAGCTGTTCAGCAAAATGGCGAAAAAGCGATCCGTGACATGGTGAAGCTGGACTTGCTGCGCCAAAAAGCAGCGGTAGCGGATGTCAAAGTAACCGAAAAAGAATTAAAACAATATTACGATCAATACAAGCCGGAAATACGGGCAAGCCATATTTTAGTCAAGGATGAAAAAACAGCGCAAGAGGTTAAGGCGAAGCTGGATAAAGGAGAAGACTTTGCTAAGCTCGCTAAAGAGTATTCGCAGGATACAGGCTCTGCACAAAACGGCGGCGATTTAGGCTGGTTTGGTACAGGCAAAATGGTGAAGGAGTTTGAGGATGCCGCATACGCCTTGAAGGTTGGGGAAATTAGCCAGCCGATTAAAACGGAGTATGGTTATCATATTATTAAAGTGACGGATAAGAAGAAAAAGCCGTCCTACGAACAAATGAAGGATGAAATCGAATTTGAAGTGAAAAAGAGCAAGGTTGACGCTTCACAGATTGAGTCAAAAGTAGCGAAAGTGATTAAAGACGCGAACGTGAAAATTGAAGATGAGGATCTTAAAGATGCCATTCAATAATCAAACAGGGAAGCAGATCGCTTCCCTGTTTGATTATTGCACTCCTTTTTGAATCGTCTCGGCAATGGTTTGTAAATCCGCAAACGTATAATCACTGGCATGTGATTTCCACACAGCGCCAAATCCATCGCCTTTTCCATAGCGCGGAATAAGGTGAACATGATAATGGAAAACCGTTTGTCCAGCCTGTTCACCATTGTTGTTTAACAGATTTAGACCCACTGGGGCAAGCTGCTGTTTAATGGCGTTGGCGATTTTCGGAACAACGCGGAAAACGTGGCTTGCCGTATCGGACGTAAGTTCAAAAATATCCTTTGTATGTACTTTTGGAACGACGAGCGTATGCCCTTTTGTGACTTGGCTAATGTCAAGAAAGGCTAACACATGCTCGTCCTCATATACTTTTGCGGCGGGAATATCGCCATTGATAATTTTGCAAAAAATGCAATCACTCATAAAATCGGCCACCTTTCTCGCGATTTTAATTACATTTTACCATAAAAAGAACAGGATGTAAGCCGGAATGGCCACATCCTGTCAGTCATGAAAAGGGGTAAGGACTTATTCAATGAAATGGCGTTTGATGAACACCTCATTTACTTATGAGTTTTTACTTCATGAACATTTCTCTGTTCACAATGATCATCTTCTTTCACAAGGAACCAAAGCCTTGGATATCATTGGATGATCTCCGACAAACACCTCATTTACAAGAGATTTCTCTTTTGCTTTAAGCGGTGTTATCTTTTGTAAACACCTCATTTCAATTTGGACGATTCACCAAACCACAATGATCATCAATAGCTGTTTAAGCGGTTCCTCATCCCCTCTTCGTTATTTATCATCTCCTAATCAGCCGCTTATATGCTTCTCATTTTTGGAAAAAATCAAGTTTTTTTGATAAAATGACGGTAACGCGATTGAATTAGGAAGAAAGGAAAACGAATCATGGCGCTTTTAGAAGTGAAACATGTACATGGCGGTTATACGAACAGAAATGTCCTTGAGGATGTTTCATTTGCGGTAGACACCGGCAAAATTGTCGGGTTGATTGGTTTAAACGGCGCAGGAAAAAGCACGACGATTAAGCATATTATTGGATTAATGGAGCCGAGGAAAGGGACGATTACGATCAATGGAAAGATGTTTGCCGATGATCCACAATGGTATCGCAGTCAGTTTACATACATACCGGAAACACCGATCTTATACGATGAATTAACATTAAAAGAGCATTTAGAATTAATGGCGATGGCGTATGGCTTGCCAAAAGCGGAATATGAAAAGCGGCTGCCTCTGCTGTTAAAAGAGTTCCGCATGGAGAAAAAACTGTCTTGGTTTCCGGCTCATTTCTCAAAAGGAATGAAGCAAAAAGTCATGATTATGTGCGCCTTTTTAATTGAGCCGTCTCTTTATATTATTGATGAGCCCTTTGTCGGCCTTGACCCGCTTGGTATCCAATCGCTGCTTCAGCTGATTCAAAGCATGAAAGAAAAAGGAGCCGGTATTTTAATGTCAACCCACATTTTAGCGACTGCTGAGAGATATTGCGATGCATTTGTCATTCTTCATCATGGCAAGGTAAAGGCAAAAGGAACATTAGAAGAACTGCGCCAACAGCTTCAGCTCCCGACCGCGACATTAGATGAGATTTATATTGAATTAACAAAGGAAGAGGAATATGCTTGATAGCCGCTTACTGTGGAAGCAGCGCTTCGTTCGTTACGGCTCTGAACGAAGGCGTTATTTGCGGTATATGCTTAATGATCATTTGTTGTTTGTGCTGTTGATTGGCTTGGGAGCTGGTGCGTTTGCCTATCAGCGATGGCTACAAACGTTAACAAGCAGCTTTCCTTATGCAATGATAGAAGCTGTTGTTCTTTCGATGTTTCTTACATACGGCTCTGTCCGCACTTTTTTTAGAGAAGCGGATCTTGTCTTTTTATTGCCGGCTGAAGCAAAACTTACTCCTTATCTTCGCCGCGCCTTTGTATTCAGCTGGGGGATGCAGGCGTCTCTGCTTTCTTTAGCTGTTTTGGCTCTGGCTCCGTTACATCTCGAGTTTTCGGCATTATCGATATGGCTGCTGTGGATCATTTTATTAGCCTTAAAGGGATGGAATATGTGGATTGGTTGGAAAGAGCAAAGTTTTGCAACGACGGGGGCTCGTTCTTTCGGCTATGGAACAAGACTGCTTTTTAATATGGTCTTTCTGTATTTTTTGTTAAAAAACGTATCCATACTATTTTGGGGTATGCTACTGCTTATTATGGCGGCTTTGTCTTTCTACTTTATGCAGACAACGAAGCGAAAAGGGCTGAACTGGGAACATCTGATCCTTCAAGAAGAAAAGGCACAACTATCATTTTATCGGCTAGCTAACATTTTTACAGATGTTCCTCATTTGAAAGAGCGGGCGAAGCGTCGTAAATGGATGGATTTTGTCTTATCCTTTGTCCCGTATCGTCAAGAGCAGGCGTTTCGTTATTTATATTTACGGACGTTTTTAAGAGCAGGAGATTATTTGGGACTTTACATACGGTTAACTTGTATTTCCTGCCTCGTCCTTTATATTGTACCGCCTATCTATGGGAAAATAATCGCTGCTTTATTTTTCCTTTATGCCACTGGATTTCAATTATTAAGGCTTCAGCAGCACCATCGTTCCAATATTTTTTATAAATTATATCCATTGTCTGATCAGTTGAAGAAAAAAACCGTGCTTCAGCTTTTGTTTTGGCTTTTGCTTGGACAAAATATCGTGTTTGCGCTCTTTATGCTTGTATTCGGCTATGTGGTGCATGGTCTATTATTGCTGTTTATTGGTTTGGTTTTTAGTTACTGGCTATTGTTTTTTTATTTCAATCGGCGCAGGAGGGTGAATAGATGAAAAAGATATATGTGACCACAGGAACAAGAGATTATTTGCAAAAATTGAAAGACAGCTATGCTCATGAAACGATGCTATTGCTTGAAGGAGAAGATGGAGCCGCGCTTTTTCATGAAACAGATGGCAGTACGGTTTTTCAGGAGCCGCGTCATTACGAAGTGATTGATGCGGTTGGAAACTTAGGAGGATCATTTGCCGTGCTCAATCATATTCCGGTGACAGATGAAGGAAGGCCATTATTTGAATACCGCTTTAGTCAGCGGGCCGGATTAATTGAAAAAGAACCAGGATTTGTCGCTATTCGTGTATTACGCCCTTTATCAAACGATACGTATATCATTATGACATTGTGGGAAGGAAAAGAGCATTTTCAAAATTGGCAGCGTTCGCGCGCGTTTGAAAAAGCACATCACGAACGAAAAGCGAAAGAAGAAGAAGGACAGCAAGTTAAGCTCTTTCCCCGCCCTTCTTACGTAACAACTTATAGCATTATCGAATAAAATTTCAAATGCCGCTAAATTATAGCGGCATTTTTGTTTTTTCGACTATTTCCGAGGAAATGGGGCGGTCACACCTTTTTCCGTTTTTCATATCATGTAAGCACATCCGTTAGGTAAACGCCTTGTTTATCGTGATGGGGAAAACGGAAAGGGGAAATAAGGTATGGGAGTGGAGCTAACAGCGCTACACTGGATGTATTTGCTGTTTATCGTGCTGATTATTGGATTTATGGTCGCACGAAAAGATACATCGTTTGTTTGTATTATCGGTATTTTCTTGCTGGGGATGGTGGCGACACATTCACTAAGCACTGCCGTTAGCGTGGTGTTTAACAGTTTTATTTATGCGATTACCGAGCTATTGCCAACGATTTTGGTAATCTCCGTTATTGTGGCAATGAGCAAAATATTAACGGCCACGGGCATCAATGATATGATGGTTTCTCCATTTGCTAAGCTGATTCGAACGCCAGGTGGAGCATATTGGACGATCGGACTTTTAATGATGGTGATTTCGTGGTTTTTCTGGCCATCACCGGCAGTAGCGATTATGGGAGCAGTCCTTTTGCCTGTTGCTATCCGCGCAGGGCTTCCAGCTTTAGGAGTAGCGGTGGCTATGAACTTGTTTGGACATGGCATTGCATTATCAAGTGATTTTGTCATTCAAGGAGCGCCTAAGCTGACAGCGGATGCCGCCAATCTCCCGGTTTCACAGGTGGTGGCTGCGAGCGTTCCGCTTGTTTTAGTGATGGGGATCGTAACAACGGTAACGGCGTTTATATTGCTGCGCCGTGATATGAAAAATGGGAAGCTACGCTCACCTCTTAATGAAAACGTTACCGCGGCAAAAGCCGAACAGCCTCCTTCTCTGCTATCCAAAAAAGCGAAAATAGCGTTTGCTTTTATGATCTTGTTTTTATTTGCACTCAATGTTGTGGCTATGTCCTACTTGCATTTGCAAGGAGGAGATGCTACCGCTTTAGTTGGAGGCACCTCCATTTTTATCTTGATTTTAATCGCTTTGTTTGCTCATAAGCAAAACAGCTTTGAAGAGATTACGAATTATTTTATTGAAGGCTTTCAATTTGGTTTTAAAATATTTGGCGCCGTTATTCCGATTGCTGCATTTTTTTATCTTGGTGATACAGGATTTGCGAAGATTATCGGTGAGTACTTACCAAATTCTTCACATGGGATTGTCAATGATTTGGGAGTGGCATTAGCTCATCTTGTTCCTCTAAATAAGGGAATTAGTGCGGTCACATTAACAATCGTGGGAGCCATTACAGGATTAGACGGCTCTGGATTTTCAGGCATTTCATTAGCCGGTTCGATTGCGCATTTATTTTCAACGGCCATCGGCACAGGTGCTGCTACACTGACAGCGCTTGGACAAATTTCTGCCATTTGGGTGGGAGGAGGCACGCTTGTTCCTTGGGCTTTAATTCCAGCTGCCGCGATTTGCGGAGTTGATCCATTTGAGCTAGCCCGGCGGAATTTGGTGCCTGTTACGATTGGCTTAGTCGTAACCACCATTGTTGCGATGTTTTTGATTTGACCTATTCACTGCCCCGCCCTAAAAGAAATGTAGGCATGAGGATTTAGGAGATTTTTCGTTTGCATCTATTTCAGCTGCCTTTTGATTAAAGAGGCAGCTTTTGTCATATCATGATATAATAAGGAAAAAAACAGGGGGAGAGAAAATGAATATTCGATTATATGAACGCCTAGAGGCTTATTATGATGAAATGGTGTCGATTCGCCGCTATTTGCATCAGCATCCCGAGCTATCATTTCAAGAATATCAAACGGCCAAGTACATAGCTGATTATTATAAAGCGTTACACGTTCCTGTCCAAGAACAGGTGGGCGGTAATGGAGTAGTCGCCAAAATTCACGGGGGAAAACCGGGGAAAACGGTCGCGCTTCGAGCTGATTTTGATGCGCTGCCTATTCAAGATGAAAAGGACGTTCCATACAAATCAACAGTTCCTGGAGTGATGCATGCGTGCGGACATGATGGACATACGGCGTCATTGCTTGTACTAGGTAAAGTGCTTCACGAAATACGGGAGGAAATAGCTGGAACGATTGTTCTGATTCATCAACATGCTGAAGAATATGCGCCAGGCGGGGCCATTTCCATGATTGAAGCGGGATGCTTGGAAGGAGTGGATGCTATTTTTGGCACGCATTTATGGGCAACAGAACCGACAGGAAAAATTCAATATCGAACAGGGCCGATTATGGCTGCTGCTGACCGATTCGAAATAACGATCAAAGGGATGGGCGGCCATGGTGCGGAACCGCATCGCACCAAAGATGCGATCGTTGTAGCCTCACAGCTTGTGCTTGCTTTGCAGCAAATTGTCAGCCGCCGTGTGAATCCCTTGCAGCCAGCTGTCGTGTCAGTTGGATCATTCATCGCAGATAACGCCTTTAACATCATTGCCGATACCGCAAAGCTGATTGGAACAGTGCGTACCTTTGATGAAGCTGTGCGCGATGAGATTGAGAAAGAAATTGAGCGGATTACAAAAGGCGTTTGTTTAGCTGCGGATTGTTTGTATGAGTATACGTATACAAAGGGATATCCGCCAGTTGTCAATCATGAAGAAGAAACGAAGCTGATTGTAGACATCGCGAAGCAGGTTTCTGAGGTTACGATGATTGAAGAAGTGGAGCCGCGTATGGGCGGAGAGGATTTTGCCTACTATTTGCAAAAGGTAAGGGGAACCTTTTTCTTTACTGGAGCGAAAGCGGAGGAGGTTAGTTCCCCATTTCCGCATCATCATCCTAGATTTGATTTTGATGAAAGAGCGATGTTAATTGCTGCTAAAATGCTTGGAACAGCTGCTCTGTCATATTTGACAAAATAAATCGTCAATTTTTTGACACTTCGTTATGTTTTCTATACATTAAAGAGAGAAACTTGTATAGTTGTAATTGTACACAGCTTGGCTTGTGGCCAAGTTTTCTTATGTAACGGCATAAATGTCATAAAGGAAGGCGGATGATGATGACAACGAAACTACCATTTAATGATACATTTTTGCGCGCCTGTCTTGGGGAAAAAACAGAATATGTTCCTGTATGGTACATGAGACAGGCAGGACGCTCACAACCGGAATACCGGGCTCTAAAAGAAAAGTACTCTTTGTTTGAAATTACGCACCAGCCAGAGTTGTGCGCCTATGTCACTCGGCTGCCTGTCGAACAATATCAGGTTGATGCAGCCATTCTTTATAAAGATATTATGTCACCGCTTCCAGCAATCGGAGTGGAAGTGGATATTAAAGCGGGGATCGGTCCGGTCATCGCTAATCCGATTCGTTCCCTTCAAGATGTAGAGAAGCTCGGAGAGATCCAGCCAGAGGAAGATGTTCCTTATGTGTTGGAAACGATTCGCTTGTTAACGACCGAACAACTGACAGTTCCGCTCATCGGTTTTGCCGGTGCACCATTTACACTAGCAAGCTACATGATTGAAGGGGGACCTTCAAAAAATTACAATAAAACAAAAGCGTTTATGTATGCAGAGCCAAAAGCATGGTTTGCGTTGATGGACAAGCTGGCGGATATGACCATTCGCTACGTGAAAGCTCAGATTAAAGCAGGGGCAAAAGCCATTCAAATTTTCGATTCGTGGGTTGGGGCGGTCAATGTGCCAGACTATCGTTATTTTATTAAGCCGACCATGCAACGGATTTTCTCGGAGCTTCGCGAGGAAAATGTTCCGCTCATCATGTTTGGTGTGGGTGCTAGCCACTTGGCAAAAGAGTGGAACGATTTGCCGCTCGATGTCGTAGGGGTGGATTGGCGTTTATCGATTAAAGAGGCGCGAGCTCAAGGAATTACAAAAGCGCTTCAAGGAAACCTAGATCCTGCTGTGCTGCTTGCGCCTTGGGAAGTTATTGAAGCAAGGGTTAAACAAATTTTAGATGAGGGAATGGAGCAATCCGGGTATGTGTTCAATTTAGGACATGGCATTTTTCCAGAGATTCGTCCAGAGACGCTGAAGCGGTTAACCGCGTTTATACATGAATATACATCGCAAAATAGAAAATGAGGTGTTCAAAATGGCGAAAAAGAGAATGGGTCTGCTTGTTATGGCATATGGTACCCCATATAAAGAAGAGGATATCGAACGCTATTATACGCATATTCGCCATGGGCGAAAGCCGCCTCTTGAACAGCTTCAAGATTTAAAGGAGCGCTATGAAGCCATTGGCGGCATTTCTCCTTTAGCGAAAATTACGAAAGAGCAGGCTGAAGCGTTAGAACAGCATTTAAATGAAATCCAAGATAAGATCGACTTTCGCATGTATTTAGGTTTAAAGCATATTGAACCATTTGTCGAGGATGCGGTCAAAAAAATGCACGAAAATGGGATTGAGGAGGCTGTGAGCCTTGTGCTCGCACCGCATTTTTCAACTTTTAGCATTCAATCGTACAATACGCGCGCCAAGGCAGAGGCCGAAAAGCTGAACGGTCCAATCATCCATGCGATTGAAAGCTGGTATCAAGAACCGAAATTTATTGAGTATTGGGTGGAAAAAGTAAAAGAAATATATGGCCAAATGAGTAAAGAAGAACGAGAGAAAGCGGTGTTGATTGTATCGGCTCACAGCTTGCCGGAAAAAATTATAGCTGCAGGCGATCCGTACCCAAGTCAGTTACAAGAAACGGCAGAGATGATTGCCAAAGGAGCAGGAGTCACTCATTATGCAGTGGGATGGCAAAGCGCCGGCAATACGCCAGAGCCATGGCTTGGACCAGATGTGCAAGATTTAACAAGACAGCTGCATCAGGAAAAAGGCTACACGTCCTTTGTTTATCTACCGGTTGGATTTGTTGCTGATCATTTAGAAGTGCTTTATGATAATGATATTGAATGTAAGCAAGTGACGGAGGAAATCGGAGCGAGCTATTACCGTCCAGAAATGCCAAATGCTCATCCTTCCTTTATCGATGCGTTAGCAACAGTGGTTTTAAAGCATATGAAACTTATGTAAAAGAAGGCGATGAAACGGTGAGTGAGGAAAAGAAAACGGTCATTGTCATTGGAGGAGGAATTGCCGGAATAGCCGCTGCTTACTATTTACAAAAAGCGATTAGAGAACAGCAGCTACCGATTGAATGCAAGCTGGTTGAAGCTACACACCGACTTGGCGGAAAAATTCAAACGGTCATTCATGACGGTTTTGTGATTGAACGGGGGCCTGACTCATTTTTAGCGCGAAAGCAAAGCGCGTCTCGCCTTGTCCATGAAGTGGGGCTTCAAGATAAAATCGTGCACAACGCAACAGGAAAATCGTATATATTAGTGAATGGAAAATTATATGCAATCCCTGGCGGTGCGGTGATGGGAATTCCTACGAAGATAGGCCCTTTTGTGACAACAGGGTTATTTTCACCGGTTGGAAAGCTGCGGGCGGCATTCGATTTTATTTTGCCGCCGACCAAAACAGACGCAGATTTATCACTGGGACAATTTTTTCGACGAAGACTCGGGGATGAAGTAGTAGAGAATTTGATTGAACCGCTTTTATCAGGAATTTATGCTGGAGATATCGACCAAATGAGCTTGATGGCAACATTCCCACAATTTTTTCATGTTGAGCAAAAATATGGAAGCCTTGTGCTGGGAACCAAGCGGACAACTCCAAAACAAGAAGGACAGAAAAACAAAAAAGGGGCTTTTCAGACGTTAACGACGGGGCTGCAATCACTAGTCGATGAGATTGAAAAACGATTGGAGCACGGAAGCGTACTCAAAGGCATTCGCGTTGAAAAAATTGAAAGAAAACATACGAATTATTCGCTATATTTAAGCAATGGCGATGTATGGAAAGCCGATAGCATCGTGATTGCCACTCCGCATCAAACAGTGCCATCCATGCTTTCTGATTATTCGTTTTTTGCGCCATTTAAAGCGGTTCCGTCCACTTCAGTTGCGACAGTAGCGCTTGCTTTTCCAGAGAGAGCGATTGAACAAGATATAGACGGAACAGGTTTTGTTGTATCGCGACGCAGCGATTATACGATAACGGCCTGCACGTGGACGCATAAAAAATGGCCGCATACCGCTCCGGCAGACAAAGCGTTATTGCGTTGCTATGTCGGGCGTCCAGGAGACGAAACAATCGTGGAGCAATCGGATGATGAAATCGTCAAGGTTGTACTTGATGACTTAAATAAAATCATGCGCATTAATGGCAATCCGGAATTTTCGATTGTTTCCAGATGGAAGGAAGCGATGCCGCAATATACGGTTGGCCATAAAGAAAGAATCGAGACCATAAAATCACAAATGGCTGAACACCTTCCGGGCGTATTTTTAGCGGGCAGTTCTTATGAAGGATTGGGAATGCCCGATTGTATTGATCAAGGGGAGGAAGCGGTCAAAAAAGTACTGGATTATTTAGAAATGAATAGAAAAGCGCTAAAAGAGGTTAACTAACAAGGTTAACCTCTTTACTTTTTCTTTGTTCTATGGTAACATTCCTTATACCATATGACTGAAATGTTCATTTAGTCAATTTGCAGGAGGAAGGAAAATGTCAGTGAATCGAAAGCAGCAAATTATTGAGGCTGCTACGCAATCTTTTTCGCTGTTTGGATATAAGGCGACGACGATGGATCAAGTGGCAAAGATGGCGAATGTCGGAAAGGGAACGATTTATACTTTTTTTAATAGCAAAGAAGACCTGCTCGAAGAAATTATTTCATCCGTTATTATTGAAATTAAAGAAGCAGCTGAGCAGTCGATTGATGAAAATCGTTCCTTTTTTGAAAATGTTCATCGTGCGCTATACCGCATTTTAGAGTTTCGCAAACAGCATCAGCTGACGATTAAGCTTTTGCAGGAAGTACGTGATATCGGCACTCCTACGGTTCAAGAGGTGCTGCATAAACTAGATGAGGCGATTCTTGCCTATATTCGCGATAAAATTGAAGAGGCCATGCAGAAGGGGGAAATTCGTCCATGTGATGCTGAAATCACGGCATTTTTAATGCTGAAAATGTATCTTGCGCTTGTGTTTGAATGGGAAAAAAAGCACGAGCCGCTCTCAAAAGAAAAAATTGCCGAATTATTTGAGCTATATTTTTTCAAAGGATTATCAAAATGATGGTCCTTCTTCTTTTTTGAAAATATGACTGAATGAACAAAATGGTCAGATGTCTAAAAAGGAGGGAGACAATGAAAGAGTTTTCATTGTTGCTTCAGGAAATTAAGTCGATTGCTACCAATCGAAAAATATTGATTCCGATTATTGCTATACTCTTTATTCCATTAATGTACAGCGGAATGTTTTTATGGGCGTTTTGGGATCCGTATGGGCAGTTAGATAAACTGCCGGTTGCTGTTGTTAATCATGATAAGGGCGCTGTTTTAAATGGAGAAAAGCTGGAGATTGGCAACGAACTTGTGAAAAAGCTCAAAGAAAAAAACACGTTCGCATGGCACTTTGTGTCACAAAAAGAAGCAAATAAAGGGTTAAAGCAGCGCAAGTATTATATGGTTGTCGAGATTCCTGGAAATTTCTCAGAAAACGCCACAACCTTACAAAATGAACATCCGAAGCAAATGGAGATTGTTTATAAGCCGAACGAAGGGATGAACTTTTTATCAGCACAAATCGGAAATAAAGCGGTTGAAGCAATCAAAGAGGAAATCTCCCGCACGGTAACGGCGACTTATGCAGAAGCAATGCTTGAAAATGTACAGAAGATGGCGAAAGGATTACAGGAAGCGAGCGCTGGTGCAAAACAATTAAATAATGGGATGTCAACTGCGGAGGACGGGGCCGTTCAATTGCAGAAGGGCCTTCATTCTGCACAAACAGGAGGCAGCCAGCTTCAGAAAGGGATTGGATCAGCCAAGACTGGGGCAGAAGCCATCAATCAAAACTTAACTTTCTTAGCGGAGAAGTCAGCTGCCTTTGAAAACGGGGTGAAATCGGCCAGTGAAGGTTCCCAGCGTTTAAATGACGGCCTTCAGCAGCTAAATGGCGGATTGGGAAGAATACATGAAGGTCAATCCCAACTGCTTAATGGAGCGAAGCAAACAGAAGGTGGCACAAAGAGTCTTTTGGAAGGAATTCAGCAATCACTGTCAGGGATGGAACAACTACAAGAAGCACTGCCATCGTTGACTAACGGCTCTCTACAGTTAAAGGAGGGAAGCGGAGAGCTTTCTGCATCATTGTCACAATGGCAGCAAGGGGCTGAAAGCACAAAGGACGGAGCGATGCAAGTCAGCAACGGACTGGAGCAAGTGGTAACCGAGTTAGATGGAATGATTGCTCAAGCACCAACTGAGGAGGAAAAAGCAAAATTACAAACGCTAAAAAATCAGCTTCAGCCTTTATGGCAAGGAAGCAAACGAACAACGGAGGGAATCGGCCAGCTCACTGCTAGCGCCACGGCACTAAAAGCTGGAGCCGATCAGCTGGCAGAGGGAGCGCTTCAGCTTTATAGCGGGGAGAATGCCTTCAACCAAGGCTTTAAGCAAGTGATAGACGGTCAACAGAAGCTGGCAGAAGGAGCGAGCGCTCTTGTAGAAGGTCAAGGAAAAGTGATTCAAGGCTTAGCGGTATTAGAAGAAAAAACGGGAGAAGCGAAAGCGGGAACGGCTGATCTCGCCAATGGAAGCCATCAGCTCTCCAATGGTTTACAAGAGCTTGCGGATGGTTCAGGACGCTTAAAGGATGGAGCAAGCCAGTTAGCCAACGGATCTAGCCAGCTTGCCGGCGGTATGACAGCGTTAGAAAATGGCGCTTCCCAGCTTCTAACAGGAATGAATCGATTAACGGATGGATCGAATCAATTAGTCAATGGCATGGAAAAACTTGATAACGGATCGGGAGAACTTGCGCAAAAGCTTACAGACGGGGCAAAAGAATCCAGAAATGTTAAAGCAAATAATGAAGTTTATCATATGTTTGCGGAACCAGTAAAGCTAAAAACCGAATCCATTCACCATGTGCCGAACTATGGAACAGGAATGGCTCCGTATCTTTTATCGCTTGGATTATATGTAGGAGCGCTTCTTTCGACTATTGTATTTCCGCTACGTTCACCAGCGGGCGTGCCGCGTTCTGGATTAAGCTGGTTCATTAGCAAATTTGGTGTGATGATGCTGATTGGGACAGTGCAAGCATTGCTTGCGGATCTGGTGCTGCTTATCGGATTAGGAGTCCATGTACAAAGCGCCCCGAGATTTATCATTTTTAGTATCATTGTCAGCTTTGCGTTTATGGCATTGATCCAATTTCTTGTCACAACGTTAGAGGACCCGGGCCGATTTATTGGAATTATCATTCTCATTTTGCAATTGTCAGCGAGCGCAGGGACGTTCCCTATTGAATTAGTTCCAAAGGCTCTGCAGCATGTAACGGCTTATTTACCAATGACATACTCCATTCAAGGGTTCCGATCTGTCATTTCCAGCGGAGATTTTTCCTTCATGTGGGAAAACGCGGCTATTCTTGCGATTTATCTAGTATTCGGTGCATTTAGCACAGCCTTATACTTCATATATTGGCATAAACGGAAATTTCATAAGACCGCAAAACAGATGACAGAAGCACCTCAGGCGTAACGGCCGAGGTGCTTTTGTCAAAAAATTTTGAGATTGCTAGTTGAATGTTTTTGGAAAGTTGATTATAATTCAAATATGAAAACGATTTCATTACCGCGAAAGGCGCGGCACTCCAACAAGAAAGGGGGTATGCAGCGATGCCAACGATTGAAGATGTAGCGAAGCTGGCAGGGCTTTCTCGGACAACTGTATCACGAGTGATTAACAATCATCCATATGTGTCAGAAGATAAAAGGAAATTGGTCATCGAAGCGATGGAGCAGCTCGGATATGTTCCGAATTCTTCGGCAAGAAGTTTGAGAAGTCAGAAAACAGATGTGATTGCATTATTTGTTCCAAGAATCA
This sequence comes from Anoxybacillus sp. PDR2, assembly GCF_009834045.1. Taxonomy (NCBI): domain Bacteria; kingdom Bacillati; phylum Bacillota; class Bacilli; order Caryophanales; family Anoxybacillaceae; genus Anoxybacillus; species Anoxybacillus sp. PDR2. The sequence goes on from NZ_CP047158.1 coordinate 772,828, forward strand.
TGAATCCGTTTTTTAGCCATTTAGTAGAGTCGATGGAAATTGCTGCTGCTGAGCATGGCTACCAGCTTATTATTTGCCAGACGAGATATTCGGCGGAAAAAGAATTAAATTATATGAATTTATTAAAGATGAAACAAGTAGACGGCGTCATTTTAGCATCTATGCAAAATGATTGGAACGTCATTGAACCGTTTTTAAACTATGGTCCAATCATTCTGTGCAATGAGTTTGACGAACAAGCGAACGTTCCATCCGTGATGCTTGATCAAGTAGAAGGAGGCTACATAGCGACAAAGCATCTGCTTGAACAAGGCCATCGCCGCATTGCGTATTGCCAAGGCGGAGCGCGCAGCAATGTCGCCAGCTATCGGGAAAGAGGATTTCGCAAAGCGCTTGCGGAATATAAAATTGAATTTAATGAACAATACGCATTCCGCAATGTGTTTCACAGCGAGGGCGGCCGGCGCGTGTTTCATGAAATGATGGCGCTTTCTGAACCTCCGACTGCCGTATTCACAGGCAGCGATGAAGTAGCCGCTGGAATTATTTCTGAGGCAAATAAGCATGGCTGCAGCATCCCTGAGCAGCTTGCCGTAGTAGGTTTTGACAATCAAGAAATTACGGAATTAATAGAGCCGACGATTACGACTGTATACCAGCCGGTTGAGCAAATGGCCCAGAAGGCGCTTGAAATAATGGTGGAAAAAATTCATTCCCGCAAATATCGATGTCGTGAAGTATATGAATTTCCGCTTGAATTGATCGTCAGAGAGTCGACGGTATCATCGAATAAACTGGTGACATTATAAGCCTTCAAGGTTTTGAAATCGATTTCTGAAGCTGTTTAGTACGATACGGGGGGGACACATATGAAAAAAACGGTCAAACTATCTTCTGCTTTGTTAGCGCTTACATTCGGGTTAACGGCATGTTCTAGTGGCAACAGCGATCAAGGGGCTGATCAAAAGGAAACAAACAAAGGAGACTCATCAGACAAAAAAGTAACCATTGTGTATGCGCGTGGCCAAGATTCTACGAAAGCGACGGAAAAGGTGATTGAAGCGTTTGAAAAGGCTCATCCCAACATTAAAGTAGAGTTCCGCGAAATGCCCGCTGATACAGGCAAGCAGCACGACTCATATGTAACGATGCTGAATGCTCAATCAGCGGAAATTGATGTGATGGATCTTGATGTGGTTTGGCCTGCTGAGTTTGCTCAGGCGGGCTATACGCTGCCACTTGACCGTTTTATTGATAATGATGGTATCGATCTCAGCAAGTACAATCAAGGGGCGTTAGCGGCCGGTAACTTCAACGGAAAGCAGTGGGCGTTACCGAAATTTATTGATGCTGGAATGCTCTTTTATCGTACCGATCTTGTGCCTCAGGACAAAGTGCCAAAAACATGGGATGAATTATTAGCCATGGCGAAGCAATTAAAAGGAACAGGAGGCACCAAGTTTGGTTATTTAATGCAGGCAAAGCAATATGAAGGATTAGTATGTAACGCAGTCGAGTTTATTGCTTCCTATGGCGGCAAAATCGTGGATGAAAATAATAACGTTGTTATAAACAGCCCAGAAGCGATCAAAGGGTTGAAGAAAATGGTCGAAATTGTAAAATCAGATGCCGTGCCAAGCAATATTACGACATTCACAGAGCCTGAATCGCATACGGCGTTTATTGAAGGACAGTCCTCGTTTATTCGCAACTGGCCTTACCAATATGCACTGGCCAATGACCAAACTCAATCGAAAATCGTCGGCAAGGTTGGCGTAGCACCGCTTCCAGCGGGTGATAAAGGATCTGCCGCTACTTTAGGAGGTTGGATGACAGCCATTAACAAATATTCGAAACATCCGAAAGAGGCTTGGGAATTCGTAAAGTTTATGACGGGACCAGAGGGGCAAAAAATTTCAGCTATTTACGGCGGACTTGCTCCAACGCTTCCAGAGTTGTATAAAGATGCGGATGTGCTCAAAGCGAATCCATTCTTTGGTGAGCAAGGATTCGTTAATGCTCTTAATGCAGCGGTACCGCGCCCTGTTGTGCCAAACTATCCGGAAGTGTCAGAAATCATTCAAATCAATGTATCAAAAGCTCTTGCCGGAGAATTAACGGTTGAGCAAGCAGCTGCAAACATGGAAAAAGAAATTAAGGCAGCCTTAAACAAATAATTGTTGCTCAACGATTTGGTTAGCCTTCAGATCGCTGCTTGTTCAGCGCTGAAGGCTAATTATCCTTTATGGCATAGGAGGAGAACCGCATGAGGAACGGAAAACGCGCAGAACAAATATTAGGATATTCGCTTGTTGCTCCAGCGCTGCTGCTTATTTTAGCGGTGGCCATTTGGCCGGTTATTCAATCATTTTATTACAGCCTGTTTGATTATCGGTTAAATGATCCGACTAAATCTTCCATTCATCTGAATTATAGCCTTGATCTCGAAGGTTATTTACAAAATTATCCGTTTTTAAAAAGCTCTTTAACACAGGAAATGGCACAAGCAAATCCTGACGCGAAGAAAGCGCTGGTAGATGTCGAGGAAAAGCTGAAAAAAATAGATCAGACGATTCGCGCAGATCAGGAAGTAGCCAAACGCTACGATCAAGTGGATGAGGCTTTAAATAATTTCGAGTCACCAAGCGATGAGCTTAAAATGGTGGAGATTGATGAGGAAGCCGCCCGGCAGTTCCAAAATAACGTCCGAGAAGTAATCAAAACACTTTCTCAAATGAAAGAAGAGGGGAAATTAAAACAGGCAGATAAAATTGTCGGACTTGCTCAGGGATTAAAGGGAGTGGTTGTGGAACCGAATTTTATTGGCTGGCAACATTACAAGGACAGCCTTGGTGATACGCGTACATGGAAAGCATTGTGGAATACCGCTTCTTTTACGATCATTTCTGTAGCGATTGAACTAGTCTTGGGATTAGGAATTGCCCTTTTAATTAACAAAACCTTCTTTGGCCGCGGATTAGTGAGGGCTGCCATTCTTGTTCCGTGGGCAATCCCGACAGCTGTGTCAGCATTAATGTGGAAATTTTTATATGATGGACAGAATGGGATTGTCGCGAAATATTTTGAGGATATTGGAATTGTTCATCGGATGGGGGATTTATTGACAACAGAAGTAGGAGCGATGTTTGCTGTTATTTTTGCTGATGTATGGAAGACAACTCCTTATATGGCCCTACTTTTGCTGGCCGGATTACAGACCATACCAAGCTCCTTATATGAAGCAGCCTCCATTGATGGGGCGACCAAATGGCAGCAGTTCACAAAAATTACGCTGCCGCTATTGAAGTCAAGCATTCTTGTTGCGTTACTATTCCGCACACTGGATGCCTTCCGTGTTTTTGATCTCATTTATGTGCTGACAGGCGGAGGTCCAGCGAATTCGACAGAAACGATTTCCATTTTGGCTTATAAAATGATGTTCTCGCAAACGAACTTTGGAGAAGGCTCTGCATTAGCCGTTATTGTCTTTATATGTGTTGCTCTTATTTCCATGATTTATATTAAACTATTAGGCGCGGACTTGCTCTCGGATGGCGCAAAAAAATAAAGGAGGGGTGAGACGATGTCTAAAAAAGCTGGACCATTATTTTATGTTTGTTTAGCCGTTTTTATCTTTTTTGTGATGTTTCCATTTTTATGGATTTTACTTAGTTCAGTGAAACCGTTGAGCGAGCTGTTTGGCGATCATGCGTTTCAATGGTTTACGAGCCATCCTACCTTTGAATCATACGTTTCTGTGTTTGTCAATTATCCATTTCTGCGATATTTGTGGAACAGCACAGTGGTTGCGACCATTACCACCGTGTATACGGTATTTGTGGCGGCATTTGCTGCCTATGCCATTGCACGTCTTGAATTTAAAGGAAAGGCCGTCATTCTCGGATTGGTCTTGGCCGTGTCAATGTTTCCGCAAATTGCGACGATTTCCCCCATTTACATGTTTGTTAAAAAATTTGGTTTAACGAATAGCTATTTAGGTTTAATTATTCCGTATACTACCTTTGCTTTACCATTGTCTATTTGGCTGCTTGTTACATTTTTTAGAAAAATCCCATTTGATTTAGAGGAAGCAGCGAAAATGGACGGAGCTACGCCGATGCAAACGTATTTTAAAGTCATTTTGCCGCTGGCAGTACCAGGGGTATTTACAACTTCGATTCTTGTATTTATTGCTGCTTGGAATGAATTTCTATTTGCTTTGACGATCAACACAGCTGAAAAATATAAAACGGTTCCGGTTGGAATTGCGATGTTCCAAGGACAATATACGATTCCATGGGGAGAACTATCAGCTGCAACCGTGATTGTGACGGTTCCGCTCGTGATCATGGTATTATTATTTCAGCGGCGGATTGTCTCTGGCTTAACATCCGGATCTGTAAAAGAATAAAAAAAGGGATGCTCCTTACTAGCGAGCATCCTTTTTCTATTAATGATGATGGATCACGCCTAAACAGTCGTTGCATTTATTGCCGTAGCATTCATGCTGCTCTTCGATTTCTTTTCCGCAATCTGTACATTTTTTAGGCGGAAGGTTTCTGAAAAATTCAGAAATTTTCATTAGCATGGGAATCGCCTCCGTTGATTTGTTATTTATATTGTATTATAACAGTGTTCGATAAGTCAATAACTGTTTTAAAACAAATTTCAGCAATCGTGAAAAATGTTGGAGAATTATGTATCATAATAAAAAGACTACATAAGTAGAGGTGAGTAATGATGAAAGTAACGGTCATTGGATATTGGGGCGGGTTCCCAGCCGCCAATGAAGCAACGTCTGGATATTTATTGGAATATGATGGATTTCGGTTATTAGTGGATTGCGGGAGCGGAGTGCTTTCCAAATTGCAAAATTATGTGTCAGTGGAAAAACTAGATGCCGTCATCTTGTCGCATTATCACCATGACCATGTGGCCGATATCGGACCGCTCCAATATGCGTGGTTGATTAAGAAAAATCTCGGATTTTCATTGCCAGAGCTGCCTATTTACGGTCATCCATTTGACTCGTTGGGTTTTGCGCGGCTCGCTCACAAAGAGATCACAAAAGCGGTCGCGTACGATCCAGAGAAACCGCTGGAAATCGGACCGTTTGTGATTCAATTTATGAAAACTGCGCATCCGGTGATTTGCTACGCTATGCGCATCACAGCGGCAGGTTCCACAGTAGTTTATACGGCGGATTCCAGCTACTTACCAGAGTTTGTGCCATTTTCGCAAAATGCCGACTTATTCATTTGTGAAAGCAACTTTTATGCGGGACAAAACGCGGCTCCAGCTGGTCACATGACAAGTGAAGAAGCGGCAGCCATCGCCCGCGATGCGAACGTAGGAACCTTGTTATTAACGCATTTGCCGCATTTCGGAGATCACGCGCAGCTCGTTCAGGAAGCAAAAACGATATTTGCCGGAACAGTAAAGCTTGCAGCGACAGGGCTTGTATGGGAAAGATAAACAAACGCACGAACTTTCTCCCTTTTGATTCCATCATAAAATGAAAAACAAGCAGTAAATAATGACTAGCTTTTGGAATGCGATAGAAGAAAAAAACGCAGGCTTTCTAGGCTGTTGAGATTTCTCGACAGCCTAGATTCATATATCTTGTTGATGATCGTATACAATCTAGCGGATCATTTGAACGGTTTTTCAAAACAATTGAATGATAGTGGTTAGCATCTTTGTGAATGCCGCTATTAGAATAACAAGAAAAAACAGATCGATAAAATGGAGGAGCGGGGCTTTTTTCTTGCGCTTCTCTTTTTTATAAAATATAATATATTTAGAATTTTTTTATTATTAAATGAATGATTATTCATTCATTAATTAAGCAGGGGAGAGGGTTTTATGAATTTATCGTGGCGATTGGCAGAGGTGGCCAAGCAGCTGCCACAGAAGAAAGCGTATGTGTTTGAAGGAGAAAGCTGTACATATCAAGAATTGCATGAACGAATCTCGCGGTTTGCGAGCGGACTAGCCAGCATGGGAGTTGGCAAAGGGGATCACATTGCGCTATTGCTTGGAAATTCGCCATACTTCATTATTGGATTATATGGAGCGTTGCGGACGGGAGCGACGGTCATACCGGTCAATCCGATTTATACGCCTGATGAAATTGGTTATATTTTAACCAATGGCGATGTGAAAGCGGTTATAGGCTTAGATTTGCTTGTTCCGCTATTTCAGAAAATGGAAGCGCGCTTACCAAACATTGAGCATGTCATCGTATGTGACACACCGCAAGGAAAAGATCAGCCTATTTCATTCACCGGCAAAATGAAATCGTTTACAGACGTCTTAAAGGCTGGTGTGGCTGATTATCAAGGACCGCAGCTTGCTGAGGATGATACAGCGGTTATTTTATATACATCAGGAACGACAGGAAAGCCGAAAGGAGCGATGCTGACACATAAGAATCTGTATAGCAACGCGCAAGATACGGCCAATTATTTAAAAATAAACGAGAGCGATCGCGTGATTGCTACATTGCCGATGTTTCATGTTTTTTGTTTGACCGTTGCGCTCAATGCGCCGTTGATGAATGGCGGAACGGTGCTGATTGTTCCAAAATTCAGCCCTGCGAAAATCTTTCAGCTTGCTAGAGAGGAGAAAGCGACGATCTTTGCTGGGGTGCCAACAATGTACAACTTTTTGTACCAATATGAACACGGAAAAGCGGAGGATTTTCAAACATTGCGGCTTTGCATCTCTGGCGGAGCCTCGATGCCGGTGGCGCTGCTTAAAAATTTTGAGCAAAAATTTAAAGTGATTGTATCAGAAGGATATGGATTGTCAGAGGCTTCTCCGGTTACGTGTTTTAATCCGCTTGATCGTCCGCGCAAACCGGGGTCCATTGGCTGCAGCATTTTACATGTGGAAAATAAAGTGGTGAACGAATTTGGCGAGGAAGTGCCAGTCGGAGAAGTCGGCGAATTAATTGTGCGCGGTCCGAACGTGATGAAGGGATATTATAAAATGCCGGAGGAAACGGCTCATGCACTTCGCAACGGCTGGCTTTACACCGGAGATTTGGCGAAAATGGATGAGGAAGGATATTTTTATATCGTTGATCGCAAAAAAGATATGATTATTGTCGGAGGATATAATGTTTATCCTCGCGAGGTAGAGGAGGTGCTGTACAGTCATCCGGACATTGTTGAAGCAGCGGTCATCGGCATTCCTGATCCCGATTTTGGAGAAGCAGTCAAGTGCTTTGTTGTATCTAAGAATGCCGACTTGACAGAGGAACAGCTGATCGAATATTGCCGGGAGCATCTTGCCAAGTATAAGGTGCCAAGCATGGTTGAATTTTTAGACGAAATTCCGAAAAATACAACCGGGAAAATTTTAAGAAGGGCATTGAAGGAGCAATTGACTTCACGCTAAGCGATATTCAAGCCCGTGGGTGATGGATTTAAATAGAAAGAGAAAGCGATGTAAATGGGCTTGGCTGAAAAAAGTGCCGATCAATCGGTACTTTTTTTATTGAAAAACGCAAATCATTTACGGAAAATAAAGAAAGAAAGGAGGAGGAAGATGGACACAGCACTTACTGCACGAACGTTGTCCTCATTTCGCCAAGGGGTGCAAGCGGGGATGAGCATTGCAATCGGGTATATGCCGATTGCTTTAACATTTGGACTATTGGCGAAAACAACAGGATTGACGCTGTGGGAAACGGTGATGATGAGCGTGATCGTCTTTGCCGGGGCGTCGCAGTATATCGCTTTAAACTTGTTGACGCTTGGCACAGGCGGATTTGAAATTGTGTTGACCACCTTTATTTTAAATATTCGTCACTTTTTGATGGCGGCGGCATTGAATGAAAAAGCGGAGCAGGAATCGTTATGGAAAAAGGCGTTATATGCGTTTGGCATTACAGATGAAACCTTTTCCGTAGCGGCGATGAAACCGGGAAAAGTGAATGCCTCCTACATGTTGGGTTTAATTTTTGTATCTTATGGGAGTTGGGTGATAAGCTCAGGTGTTGGCCATGTAGTGGGAGAGAGACTGCCAAAAAGCCTTCAGGAAAGCATGTCGGTTGCTCTATACGCCATGTTTATCGGCTTGCTTGTCCCGACTTTAAAGAAGCAACGAAAAGTGATTTGGCTTGCTTGTTTAGCCGCTGCGTTCCATTCTATTTTGTTGCTGGGGCTTCATATGTCAAAAGGCTGGGCGATTGTCATCTCCACCTTGCTTGCTTCCGTACTCGTTCAATCTTTTGCCAAAGAAAGCGAGGAAAGCGACGATGCGCTATGACATTATTTGGATGATTATTGGAATGGGAATGGTTACGTATATTCCGCGCATGCTTCCGCTTGCTGTTTTTCATCGAGTGAAGCTCCCGCCGTTTTTGCAAGGGGTATTAAAAAACGTGCCATACGCGATATTAGGAGCATTAATTGTACCGGGAATTTTTTTGCTTGACGAGGATCCTTGGTTCGGCGTGCTCGGTTTTGTCAGTGCTGTTGTCGTGGCGTGGTTTGGTGCGAATATCATTATCGTAGTGCTTGCCTCTGTTTTAGTTTTAAGTGTTTATGCTGCCCTATAAAAAAGGAAGAGGGGGTCCCGAAAGTGTTCGCATAGCGTTCGTTTTTGGGCCCCTTTTTTGGATAAAGAGGAGAACTACACGTATTGTGAAAAAGGAGATCGTTGCCCTGATCGAGTACAGCACGTTGGATCGGGAACCAACGAAAGCGTGTGCAAAGGAGATCACCGAATTGAGGACATGATGGTATGAGGAAGAGCTGGATGAGTGGATTGGCGCCAAAGGCAAAGACACGAAAACCATCCGCAACAACGGCAGGGGATCCGGGAACGGCTGTCCACGGAAGAAGAGGCGGCGACGTACCGAAAACGGACAATCGAAAAGGACCCGGTGTTTGGGCCAATCAAGTACAACCAGCAATTTCAGCGATTTTGGTTAAGAGGGCTCCCAAAAATCACCTTGGAATGAGGGCCACCATTTGAGAAAGTGGGCGGCCACAACCGATCCAACTAAAGAAAAAACAGGATCAAATTCAGAAATAAGGAGCCATTCCTGCTTCAAAAAAGAAATAAATAATCAAGTAGTAAAAAAGAGGCGGTTCCCAAAGGGGCGTTTTAACGACCTTTTGAGACAGCCTCTATTTGATTTTGTCCATAATGGTCTCGTAAACTTCTTCGTATTTAAATCCTTTTTTGCCCATTCCAAATTGCTCAATGACACGGTTGTTTTCATCGAGCAGGTATGTGCGAGTTGTATGAATGAGCATGCCGTTGCCGGGGTCGCGATATTGGAAATCAAAGGCGTCGGCTACTTTTTTTGTATCGCGTTCACTTCCGCGAAGCAAAATCCATCCTTTGTCATTTGGCGAAATGTGAAAAGTTTTAGCGTATGCTTGAAGCTTTGCCGCTGTATCGCGCTTCGGATCAATGGTGATGGTAATAAACTCGATTTTATTTGGAAATACACGCTGCTGCTCTAATTTTTGCCGCAGCTTCGTCATTTCGAATGTCGTATTTGGACAAATGTCTGGACAATTTGTATAAATAAATTCGAGCAGCCGCATTTTTGGTGTCATTTTATTGAATGAATATTCTTCCCCCCATGCCGTTTCCATGGTTATGTTGTTTGGCAGCTTCATTTGCCATTGCCGGTATATGGAAACATAAAAAATCCCGATACCAATGCATACAGCAAGCAAGATGCCGAACATCCAATATATTTTTTTCAACAGCTTCACCCTCCCTTATTTTCCATGATACATGAAAAAGTAAGGAAAAACGAATAATGATTTTGAACTTTATCTGACGTTCTAATTCATCCAAAAGAGACTACACTAATGATAAGGAATGTTGTCCATTCGAAGGGGGAATTTGATGAAAAAAATGATCTATTGGTCGGTGTTGATTTATGTGTTGTACTGTGCAGGTATCGCGCTGTATTTATTTTGGTTTTCTGATGCGTCCATTCCGACTGAATGGCGGGGAACGAGTGCAGATCCATCCAGCTTTTTAACATCAGGAGAGCAGCATTTGAGCGAGCGGTATTCCGATTTGAAAAATTTTTTATATTTTGCCTCTATTCCTTATGATTGGTTTGTTTACTTATTGATTTTACTGCTGGGAATCTCCAACATGCTGCAGAAATGGGCGCAGCGTGCCACAAAAGCATTTTGGATGCAAACCGCGCTTTATGTATTTTGGTTGTCGCTGATCATCACAGCCGCCGCCTTGCCATTGGAGTTGGCAAGCTATCATTTTTCTCGAGCCTATGGAATCAGTACGCAATCCATGTCTAGCTGGCTTCGAGATGAAGTCACTGATTTTTTGATCAGTACGCTGCTTCTGTTTTTCGTCATCACGGTTTTGTATGGGTTGATTCGTCGCTTTGAAAAAAGATGGTGGTTTTTTGCTTGGTTGATATCGATTCCATTGACCATCTTTTTGATGTTTATTCAACCTGTTGTCATTGATCCATTATACAATAAGTTTTATCCACTAAAGAATCACGCGCTTGAGGCGGAAATTTTATCATTGGCACAACAAGCGCATATTCCAGCTGACCATGTATTTGAAGTCAATATGTCTGAAAAAACCAATGCACTGAATGCATATGTGACAGGCATCGGTTCCCATGCGCGCATTGTGTTGTGGGATACAACGGTTGAACGGTTAAAACAGGAAGAAGTACTGTTTATTATGGCCCATGAAATGGGGCACTACGTAATGAAGCATATATACTGGGGCATAGCAGGGTCCATTGTGCTGGCTTTTTTTGGACTATGGATGGTCAGCCGCTTGATGAGCTGGGCTCTTGCTAAATGGAGAAAGCATTTGCGTATAAAAGCGGTGGGAGAATTAGCTTCCTTGCCGCTGCTTTTGCTCATCATGTCGCTGCTCCAGTTTTCTGTTACGCCTTTGACTAATATGGTGTCAAGATATGAAGAGCATGCGGCTGATAAATATGCGGTTGAATTAACAGAAGATGCAGATGCCGGGATTTCCACATTTCAAAAACTGGCCAAAGCTGGACTTAGCGAGGTGTACCCACCATATCTAGTGAAAATTTTTCGCTATACACATCCGACTATTTTTGAAAGGATCGTGTTTTTAGAACAGCAAAAATCAGAGAATGGGCATAAATGAAAGTTCTATTTATGGATAAAGCTTGGTCCTTCCATGAAATTTGTGTTCTTTTAAACATCATCCACTGATTTCTTTGCTGAGTCTTGAATTTTTCGGTGATATTATCTGCAGGCAGAAAGTGAAACACTTTCTGCTTATTTTTTTAAAAAATTTCAAAAAAATAGTTTTATTTTCGGTTGTTCTGTTATATAATAACAACAGAAAAAACATTATTTGTATTATAACAAAAGGAAGGTGGGGGATATGGAGACGAAAACATCGCGACTTTATGCAAATGGACGCATAAAAAAGAGGTAGAAACCATTTTGGTAGATGAGCCCCCAAAGTACGGAGAAGTTAGGGGGAGATTTTGGCGGGAAAAGAAGGCGATTGTTTGAGCAAAGAAAGAAAAAGCATCAAGAAATGGATGATGGAAAGATTGTTAAATTCCCCAGAAGAAACTGCTCATATCGGCAACCGCGAGACTCATTTCTAAAGATCTGCTAGATTAGCATATTGAAATTGTGGAGCCGGCGGATCGCCAAATGATGATTGACGTGCTCTATTGCGTGGCTAAGGGGGCTATGGCTGATTTGGAAGCCGTTCTTTCTCCGACATAAGAAAACGGACAGCAAAGACACCAACCCGCTTACGAGACACCACCGTATGATCACTTATGAATCTCCAGAAGGAAAACTCTATTTACGAGGGAAGAGACGGCTGTGCTGAAGGGTTCGTCCGCGCGGCTGGTATTCTGAAGAAAAGCATCTCACACTTGATGGAAATTTACTTTCTATAAAAAAGTTAGTTCAACTTTAACAAAAATGGCGCAGTTCATATTTTTATTCGCCGAAAACGGAAGATCATTTTGAGGATCTTACTGAAAAAAGAGGGGGAAGGGAAAATGACACGTGATGAAAAAGTGAGGCAATTACAAGAAAGCTGGAACACGGAGGAACGATGGAAAGGGATTGAGCGTCCTTATTCTGCAGAAGATGTGATCAAATTGCGCGGTTCGATCGATATCGAATATACGCTTGCTCGCCGCGGAGCAGAAAAGCTGTGGAATCTGCTTCATACAGAGGATTATGTTCATGCGCTTGGGGCATTGACTGGCAATCAAGCTGTTCAACAAGTAAAAGCGGGATTAAAAGCGATTTATTTAAGCGGCTGGCAGGTAGCGGCCGATGCCAACTTAGCCGGACAAATGTATCCGGACCAAAGCTTATATCCTGCCAATAGCGTGCCACATGTCGTGAAACGGATCAATCAAGCGCTACAGCGGGCGGATCAAATTCAACATCTAGAAGGAAGCGGTGATATCGATTATTTTGTGCCGATTGTAGCAGATGCGGAAGCGGGCTTTGGCGGGCAGCTGAATGTATTTGAATTGATGAAAGCGATGATTGAATCAGGAGCAGCAGCGGTACATTTTGAGGACCAGCTTTCTTCTGAGAAAAAATGCGGTCATTTAGGCGGAAAAGTATTATTGCCTACGCAAACAGCGGTACGCAATTTAATTGCAGCGCGTTTGGCGGCAGATGTTATGGGAGTTCCAACGGTGCTAATCGCTCGCACGGATGCAAACGCCGCTGATTTAATTACAAGTGATATTGATCCGCGCGATCAAGAATTTATTACAGGAGAACGCACACCGGAAGGGTTTTACCGCACAAAAGCAGGATTGGATCAAGCGATTGCTCGCGGCCTAGCATATGCACCATATGCCGATTTAATTTGGTGCGAAACAAGTGAACCGAATTTGGAAGAAGCACGCCGTTTTGCTGAAGCTATTCATGAGAAGTTTCCTGGAAAGCTGCTTGCGTATAACTGCTCTCCATCCTTTAATTGGAAAAAGAAATTAGATGCTGAAACAATTGAGAACTTCCAAGTGGAGCTTGGAAAAATGGGTTACAAGTTTCAATTCGTTACATTGGCAGGATTCCACGCCCTCAACTACAGCATGTTTGAATTGGCACGCGGATACAAAGAGCGCGGTATGGCGGCGTATTCCGAATTACAGCAGGCCGAATTTGCAGCTGAAAAATACGGTTATACAGCAACTAGACACCAGCGTGAAGTTGGAACAGGATATTTTGATGAAGTATCCCAAGTCATTTCCGGGGGACAATCGTCAACGGTGGCACTTAAGGGATCGACAGAAGAAGAACAATTCACAACAGCTTAATCATAGAAATGTAAGGAAATACGGGGGATTATATAGAGAAAATAATAGAGAGAAAAGCTCGCGTCTATGCGAGCCTTCAAGTTGTAGACAAAGTCATCATTGACTTTGTCTACAACCATTTTAATATCCTTTATTGATGGCATGGTTTCACATCGGACTCGTTTGAAAGCGCTTGGCAGATAAGGAACACAGCTGAGTGAAGACGTGAATGGAACCAAAACGTTCATGAGTGGACGTACGAGGCTTGTGACGCAGGATGAAAGCATTTGTCAGCAGTCAAAAGGTTCGCAGTCGATGCGAACCTTTTGTATGTTTAGCGAAAAATGAAACATGATAACATCAGGAGGTGTTGACAAATGCAGAATAGCCGAAAGGAATTGCCGCTTGATTCCGTGCTCAATCCCGAAGTAAGAATAAGCACCGATTTTCATTTTTATCAAGCGTTTTTCGATGAGGTTGGATATGCAGACAGCTCAAATGCAGAACATAAAGCGATCAAACAGGCAAACGAGTATTTGGCAGAGGAAGAGAGGTACCCCGTTTTTTATTATTCATGAGCGATTTTTTAATCGCTCTTTATTTTTTGAAAATATAGAAAAATATAGATGTAAATGGTATGATGAAGATGTACAAGTCATTTTAATCGATGTGAGAGGTGAACGATTTCAATGAAAGTAAACGAATTTATTGTATTAAATGACTTCATTGTGAGCCGCTACACAATGGTCATTTTGCCTCATCATTTTCATGACCATCATTACACAAAAGTCATTGAAGAAGACGGAGAATACATCGTCAAGATGAAGCCGATTGAGATTATTTCCCGCAGCTGCTATTACTATGGCTCGAGCTTAAAAGGTAGAAAGGAAGGAACAAAAGAAATTATAGGCATTACCCACAAGCCTCCCATTGCGATTGAACCACTGAATGAAATTTATGTGTTTCCTACAACATCTCCAAATGATATACGATGCGTATGGATTTCGCATATGCACGTGCTCAAATACGAACCCTCTCGCGGCGACACAACAACCGTATATTTTAAAAACGATAAAAGTGTTTGCCTTGATATTTCCTACTATTCGTTTGTCAACCAACTTTATCGCACAGCCCAGCTGCGCACGAAGCTATCTGAAAGAATGGAAGCGCGTGAACGAAAAATGCAGTATTTGTTTAGAATGGATCAAACAAAAGACTGGTTGTCATGAATTATTAACCTCGAAAAATTCCCGGTTTCCATTACGTGAAGGGCAAAATTCTAACGCTCAGGATGAATGGCAGTGGGCATAGGTGAAATGGATTGTATTCCCTGAACTATTGTACTACTATAGAAACAAAGGTTCTTTGCCGATAGCTGGGGGGAGCAGAGAGAATCTAGACGAAAACCAAGCGCTTCAGTCTTTTCGTAATACCGTATCAAAATTTTCGATTGGTTGAATATGTATCATCACGCAGCGGGAAGTTACGATGAGGGAGACGAAAAAGGCTTCGTCGTGAGACTCAAGAAACACTCACTTCTAGAAGTGATGATTCGTTTAGAAGTTGTTAAAATTCTCTCTATTTATATTCCCCGCGTAACCGTGTAAAATAAGATTGTTAGCAACAATGTAAATGGGGAGTATTCATGGACATCGAAGCATTAAAGCACTGGTTTACATTAAAGCATGTATTAGAATTACTGGAACATTACCGCTCGTTTGGGATGCTGCCCGGGGTTATCGTTACGCTGTTAGAGTCGTTTTTTCCGATTCTTCCGATGTTTGTATTTGTGATGGCGAACGCGGCTGCTTTTGGGCTTTGGCAAGGAATTATGATTTCGTGGATTGGCGCTTGCCTCGGATCCATTTGTGTTTTTTTACTTGCTCGAAAAATAGGCCAGAAACGGTTTTTTCATTTTTTGAGCCGTCATCAAAAGGTGAAAAAACTGGTGGATTGGGTGGAGCGCCACGGATTTGGCCCATTGTTTTTACTGTTTTGTTTTCCGTTTACACCATCGGCGATTATCAATGTCGTGGCTGGACTAGCCCGCGTTAGCCGCCAGCAGTTTATTTTAGCCGTACTTCTCGGCAAAATGGTGATGATTTTTATGATTAGCTTTATTGGCTATGATTTGGCGGCTTTGGCCAAACAGCCGCTTCGCACAGTAGCGGTCATTATCGCGATTTTCCTTTTATGGTATGCAGGGAAGAAAGTAGAAGCGAGGTTTTCATTGACGGAAAAAACAGATAAAAAAGACTCTTAAGCTGGGTGGGCGGTGTGATGAGCAAACGGCCAATTTATCGGAGAAGATCGGTTATATGGACGGTTAGTCTGACACTGGTTTTTTTTGCGCGGTTTTTATTGTTTACTAACTATGTAGTTGAAGGAGAATCGATGATGCCCACGCTGCAGGACGGCAATTTCTTAATCGTGAAGAAATTTGGCAGCATCCAGCGTTTTGATATTATCGTGTTCCATGCCAATACGCAAAAGGATTATGTCAAGCGTGTTATCGGTCTTCCTGGCGATCGCATCATGTATAAAAATGATGTGTTATACATTAATGGGAAGCCGATAGAAGAACCGTATTTGCAGCGATATAAACGTAAATTGGTTAATGGAAAACTCACCGGGGATTTTACGCTTCAAGAAGTGACCGGGAGAAAGACGGTTCCCCCTGGCTATGTGTTTGTCTTAGGCGATAATCGTTTAGTCAGCTGGGACAGCCGCCATTTTGGCTATGTGAAAATGAACCGAATTGTTGGAAAAGTTAATGCGCGCTGCTGGCCTTTTCGTGAGATTAGCATTCAGTTTTAAAGGTATTCATCGAAACAAGCGTTCAATGAATACCTTTTTTACTTTGACAGATGACGATTTCCCACGATCTCCCTCTTTCAAACAAACGAACATATGTGCTAAAATAAGAAGGGCAATGGAAAATAAAGGTGGTGATAGCATGTCGCTTCGCTTTATGATTGGAAGATCAGGGACCGGCAAAACGACAGCATGTTTAAACGAAATTCGTGAGAAGCTGAAGGAGCAGCCGATGGGCTCTCCCATCATTTATCTTGTGCCAGAGCAAATGACGTTTCAATCAGAATATGCGTTGATTCGCACACCGGGACTGGACGGGATGATTCGCGCACAGGTGCTAAGCTTTACGCGATTGGCCTTTCGCGTGCTGCAAGAAACTGGGGGAATGAGCCGCTATTATTTAAATCAAACGGGAGTGCGCATGCTGCTAAGGAAAATTATTGATAAGCATAAGGATGAGCTGATTTTATTTGCCCGCGCGGCTGATAAGCATGGCTTTATTGAGCAGCTAGAAGAAATGCTTATTGAGTGCAAGCGTTATTGTATTACACCGGAGCAACTGCTGGAAACAGAAACGCAGCTGCGCCAAAATGCCACCTCGGCCGAAAAAGTATTAGCGGACAAGCTAAAGGATTTACAGCTTATCTATCGCCAATTCGAACGGGATTTAATGAATCGGTATGTGGATTCGGAAGATTACTTGCGCTTTTTGGCTGAAAAAATTCCGCATTCCCGCTACATACAAGACGCGGAAATTTACGTGGACGGGTTTCACCATTTTACACCGCAAGAATATATGGTGCTTGAGCAATTGTTATGTTTCGCTAAGCGCGTGACGGTCGCTTTAACGGTGGATGAGCCTTATAATGAACAGCTGCCGAATGAGCTACATTTGTTTCGCATGACAGGTAAAACATACTATGAGTTGCGAAATATAGCCCTTTTAAACAACGTTCTCATTGAACCGATCAAGTTTTGTCAAGAGAATGTAAGGCATCAGTCGTTATCGCTTCGCCATTTAGAAGCGCATTATGATACGCGCCCTTCTTTGCCCTTTGCTGGGGAGGCCGGTGAAATTCAATTATGCCAAGCATCACATCGCCGGGCAGAGATTGAAGGAATTGCTAGAGAAATTATTCGGCTTGTGCGCGAGGAAGGGTATCGATATCGGGATGTCGCTCTATTGGTACGAAATTCTGATGACTATCGCAATCTATTTCAAACTGTTTTTGTTGATTATGAGATTCCTTACTTTATTGATGAAAAGGAGCCGATGGGAAATCATCCATTTATCGAACTGATTCGTGCAAGCTTGGATGTGATTCAGACAAACTGGCGGTATGAAGCCGTGTTTCGGGCGGTAAAGACCGATTTCTTTTTTCCGCTAGAGAGCCATGTGCAAACGATGCGAGAAGCAATGGATCAGCTGGAAAATTACGTGCTTGAACACGGAATTTATGGAGCGAAATGGAGGCAGCACTGGGTGTATCGGCGCTATCAGGGACTTGAGGAGATCGCGGCGCCGCAAACAGACGAAGAAAGAAACTACGAAGAAAAGCTAAATGTGTGGAGAGAAATGGTCGCTTCCCCGCTCTTGATGTTGCAAAAACGGTTACAAAAAGCGAAAAACGGGCGAGATATGTGCGAAGCCCTTTATTTATATTTTGAACAATTGCAGATTCCTAAAAAGCTGGAGAAGCTGCGTGATGAAGCTGAGGCAAAAGGGCAGCTGCTGGCAGCCCGGCACCATGAGCAGGCGTGGGGGGCAGTCATGGAACTGCTTGACCAGTATGTAGAAATATTAGGGGAAGAGCCGATGCCTCTTCATTCATTTGCCGCTTTGATGGAAACAGGGCTTGAGAGCCTGGAATTTTCACTTGTACCGCCAGCGATCGACCAAGTATTGATTGCTCACTTTGACCGTTCGCGTCTAACAGATATGAAGTGTATATTTATCATTGGTGCGAATGATGGGGTGATTCCTTCGCGAAAAAGCGCGGATGGCGTATTATCTGAGCAAGACCGCGAGCTGCTGCATCATTTTTCGGTACATGTCGCTCCAACAAGCCGGCAGCAGCTGCTAGATGAGCCGTTTGCGATCTATATGGCGTTGGCTAGCCCAAAGGAACGGCTTTATATTACGTATCCGCTTGCTGATGAAGAAGGAAGAACGTTGCTGCCATCTGTGCTGATTAAAAGAATAAAAGAAATATTTCCTGATGTGCAAGAAAAGAGATGGGGCGGTGAACCTTTTACATTGCCGCTTCCGGAACAGCTCTCACTCATTACCAATTATTCAGCAACGCTTGGAGCTCTTGCCGTTCAGCTTCATGCATGGAAACGGCAATATCCGATCGAGCCCATTTGGTGGGATGTATATAATCTTTATGCAGGTCATAACGACTGGAATGAACGGGCTAATAGAGTCATTCAAGCGCTGTTCTATGAAAACAAAACGAAAAAATTAAAGAGAGAGATTAGCAGAAAACTATACGGACGGACATTAAGAGCAAGCGTTTCGCGAGTGGAGCAATTCAATCGCTGTCCATTTGCTCATTTTGCCTCATACGGGTTGCGCTTAAAAGAACGCAATGTTTTCCGGCTCAAAGCCCCAGACATTGGTCAATTATTTCATCATGCTTTAAAAATGATGACAGAGCGTATTCGCACAGAACATCTAGATTGGGCACAGCTTTCTAAAGAGCAATGTGAACAATTATCCTATGATGCGGTCGAACAAATCGCTCCGTATATCCAGCAAGAAATTTTACTTAGTTCGCATCGTTACCATTATGTGAAGCGGAAATTGCATCACATTATGTCAAGGACGGCAAGCGTGTTGAATGAACAAGCAAAAATGAGCGGATTTGCCCCGTTGGAGGTGGAGCTGCAATTTGGCGACAAAGGGCCTTTGCCTCCGTTGACTTTTCCGTTGGCCGACGGAACGGTCCTTGAGCTTGTCGGTCGAATTGACCGCATTGACCAAGCCAAAAGTTCAAAAGGCATTTTATTGCGCATTATTGATTATAAGTCAAGCAGTCAAAAACTAGATTTTACAGAAGTTTATTACGGGCTTGCCCTGCAAATGCTTGCCTATTTGGATATTGTGATTGAATTTGCAGAGTATTTGGTCGGATCGAAAGCTTTGCCGGCAGGTGTGCTATATTTTCATATCCATAACCCGATTATCAAAAGCAAAAATGTGCTTCTAAAAGAGGACGAAGCAGAACAAAAAATTTTTGAAAGCTTTAAAATGAACGGTTGGTTGCTTGATGACCAAGAAACGATCAAATTAATGGACCAAACGCTTGATGCAGGAAAAGGTTCAGCCGTTGTTCCAGTAAAAATCAATAAAGATGGCTCTATTTCCAAAAACTCATCTGTGATTTCAGAGACTGATTTTGCTTTGTTGCGTCAGCATGTGCGCACCATTTTTCAGCAGGCTGGATTGCAAATCATCGATGGAGTGGTCGATATTGCTCCGTATAAACGAAAAAACGAGACAGCTTGCCAATATTGTGAATTTCGGACGTTCTGTCAGTTTGACGAATCGATTGAGCAAGATCGCTACCGGATCTTAAAGAATAAGAAAATGGAACAAATGAAGGAAGAATAGGAGGGAATCGCAATGGACATCATCCTTCCACCAAAGCCGCAAGGAGAGCAATGGACAGATGAACAGTGGCGCGCCATTGTCACGAATGGAGCTCATACGCTTGTAGCGGCCGCTGCTGGTTCAGGGAAAACGACGGTTCTTGTTGAGCGAATCATTCAAAAAATATTGGATGAGCAGCATCCAATTGATATTGATCGACTGCTTGTGGTGACATTTACGAATGCAGCGGCGGCTGAAATGCGCCAGCGGATTGCTGAGAGGATCGAAAAAGCGATCGCCAAGGAACCGCATTCCCTTCATTTGCGCAGACAGCTCAGCCTGCTGCCAAAAGCAGCCATTTCCACGATTCACTCGTTTTGCTTAGATGTTATTCGCAAATATTATTATTTAATCGATCTAGACCCTGTGTTTCGCATTGCTGATGAAACGGAAATCGAGCTAATCAAAGAGGAAACCATTGAAGAATTGTTTGAAGAACAATACGGGAAAAAGGAGAACGACATGTTTTTAAGTGTCGTTGACCGTTATACGAGCGACCGGACTGATGTTGGTTTGCAGACGATTGTGCTTTCCTTATATGAATTTGCCCGCTCGCATCCTTATCCGAGGGAGTGGCTTGATCGGCTTGTGGACATGTATCATGTTTCGGCTCATACGGCAATTGAAGAGCTTCCATTTGCGCCTTATTTGCTGCAATACATCGAGTTTCAGCTGCAGGCGGCTAAACAGATGATTGAGCGCGCGCTTGTGATGGCAGAACATCCGGCAGGTCCTCATTATTTACGCGATACGCTTGCGAGTGATATCCTACAAATTCGCGAGCTGGAGGAAACGAAAAAGTATTCATGGCAGCGACTTCACGAGGCGATTCATTCATTGACATGGGCAACAGCAAAGCGGAAGCCGAAAAATGGAGAATATGATGAGCAGTTGGTTAGCGAAGTGAAATCCTTGCGCGATAAAGCGAAAGAAAAAGTCAAGGAAATAAAGGAAGAGCTCTTTTCTTTTAAACCAGAAACATGGCTGCACCATTTGCAAGAGATGAAGCCGGTGATTGAAACGATCGTAGATCTTGTCAAAGAGCTGGCCGATCGTTTGCAGGCCAAGAAAATAGAAAAGGGAATTGTCGATTTTTCTGACTTGGAGCACTATTGCTTGCAAATTTTACGGCATCCGTCATCGACAAGCGATCAATTGCTTCCTTCTGATGCCGCGCTTGATTACCGAGGACAATTTGCAGAAGTGCTGATTGATGAATACCAAGACGTTAACATGGTGCAGGAAATGATTTTGCAGCTTGTGATTCATGATGATGAAGCAGCGGGTAATTTGTTTATGGTGGGAGACGTGAAGCAATCCATTTACCGCTTTCGTTTGGCTGAGCCATTTTTATTTCTCAAGAAGTATCAGCGTTTTTCAAACAGTGGCGGCAATGGAGGCATTCGCATCGATTTGGCGCAAAATTTCCGCAGCCGTCCAGAGGTTTTAGATGGGACGAACTTTGTTTTCAAACAAATTATGGGGGAGACTGTCGGCGAAATTGTGTATGAGGCTGACGCAGAACTGCGCTTTGGAGCAAGCTACTACCCTGAGAAAAGCATGCCTGTCGAGTTGGTGTTGATTGATAAAGCAGATAACGATCATGCGACGGAAAGTGAAAATGAATCGCAGCAGGATGAACAGCAAGAGCTTGAAAATGTTCAGCTTGAGGCTCGCTGGATCGCCCAAAAAATTAAGGAAATGATTGAAACGCCTTTTTATGTCTATGATCGTCATCTAAAGCAAGAAAGGCGCGTAATGTACCGAGATATTGTCGTCTTATTGCGTTCCATGCCGTGGGCGCCGCAATTGATGGAAGAATTTCGCAAGCAAGGCATTCCTGTGTACGCGGAGCTTTCGACGGGATACTTTACGGCAACAGAAGTGTCAGTGATGCTGTCGGTGTTAAAGGTCATTGACAATCCGTATCAAGACATTCCGCTCGCTTCTGTTCTTCGTTCGCCGATTGTTGGGTTAGATGAAAACGAGCTTTCTCTTTTGCGTCTTGAAAGACCGAAAGGAGCTTTTTACGAAGCGTTTTTGGCGTTTTTAGAAAAACGGCCGGCCATGGATCAAGAAGCAGCGCTTCAAAAAAAAATCGCGTCTTTCGCTGCACACCTACAAGAGTGGCGTACGATGGCGCGGCAACATTCATTAGCAGAATTGATTTGGCGCGTCTATCGCGATACTAGCTTTTATGATTTTGTCGGTACGATGCCTGGAGGAAAACAGCGGCAAGCCAACTTGCGTTTTTTATATGAAAAAGCGCGACAATTTGAACAAACTTCGTTTCGCGGCATTTTTCGTTTTCTGCGTTTCATGGAACGGATGCAGGAGCGCAAGGATGATTTCGGTGCCGCTCGTTCTATAAGCGAACAAGAGGATGTTGTACGGCTTATGACGATTCACAAGAGCAAGGGGCTTGAGTTTCCGATCGTCTTTGTGGCTGGTTTAGGAAAAAGTTTTAATACACAAGATTTGCGCAAGAGTTATTTAATGGACAAAGATTTGGGATTTGCCGCCCATTTTGTTCATCCGCGCCTGCGTGTCAGCTATCCGACCATTGCCCAGCTGGCATTGAAACGAAAGCAGGAACTGGAGCTTCTTGCCGAAGAGATGCGCATCCTATATGTCGCTTTGACGCGGGCGAAGGAAAAATTGTTTTTAGTAGGAACGGTGAAGAAACTAGAAAACGAGAAAAAACGGTGGCAGTCTGTTTGTGTGCACAGCGAGTGGCTACTGCCTGACTATATTCGAGCTTCTGCTAGATGCTATTTAGACTGGATCGGCTATTCGCTTGTCCGGCATGCTGATGCCGTTTGCTTGCATGATGGATTCACGGTGGAAAATGACATTTTTGCCCATGGATCGAAATGGAACGTGCAAGCTGTTTCTGCTGCTGAAATCGATAGAGAAATAGAAAATGCTGAACAGCAGGAAGCGCAAATAACGGAACAGCTTCGCAAAGGGGAACGCGTGCCGCTTCAGAGCGAATGGCATGACGAGATCGTTCGCCGCATGAATTGGCTTTATCCTTATCCGCTTTCGACCACTTCGAGAGCCAAACAGACGGTATCGGAATTGAAGCAGCAGCGTGAAACGTTTGGAGCCTATGGAGATGAAGCTTTTCTTAAGCCGTTTCGTACCGGAATCATGGATCGGCCGCGTTTTATGCAGGCGAAACAACTCTCTTCCGCGGAAAAAGGAACGGCGATGCATTTAGTGATGCAGCATATCGATTTAAAAAGCGATATAACAGAAGGAAGAATTCGTGAGCAGATCGCCAAGCTGCTTCAGGGTGAATGGTTGACAGAAGAACAAGCAAAGGAAATCGATATGGCTAGCATTCTTGCTTTTTTCCAAACCGATATCGGCCGTCGCTTGCAAAAAGCATCGTATGTTGAGCGTGAGGTGCCATTTAACTTAGCGTTGCCAGCTAAGGAGACGTATGGACAATGGAAGGAAAACGAGGAAACGGTGCTGGTTCAGGGCGTCTTTGATTGCGTATTTCAGGATGAAAAAGGCTTTGTCCTTATTGACTTTAAAACGGATCGAGTTCAGTGGGCTGATGATGTATCGGCTCTTATTGAAAAACGCTATCGTGTACAAATGGAACTATATCGTTTGGCCATTGAGCGAATCTGGAAAACGCACGTCGATGAATGCTATATCTATGCTTTTGACGGGGCAAAATTGGTTTCCATGTAGGAGGGAAGGCTTTGCGAATTTTGCATACAGCCGATTGGCATTTAGGGAGAACATTAGAAGGAAGAAGCCGGCTGCGAGAACAAGAGCAATTTTTAGATGAATTGGTCTCCATTGTTGAAGAAGAAAAAATTGATGCTGTGCTGATGGCTGGCGATGTTTTTGATTCGGTGAATCCGCCAGCAGCCGCAGAACAGTTGTTTTATGAAGGGATTGCTAGGCTATCAAATGGCGGACGGCGTCCGGTGGTCGTGATTGCAGGCAATCACGACCATCCGGATCGTTTAGCCGCTGCTTCGCGGCTGGCGGCTTCTCATTCGATCACCTTGCTTGGTTTGCCCACGATGAGAGGGCAAGAAATCTATATTCCGACATGCGGGGAAACGTTGTTGTTAGCCGCGCTTCCATACCCATCAGAATCAAGGCTAGCCCAGCTGTTGGCTGCTGAAAACGATGAGAAACTATTACGAAAAAAATATGATGAAAAGGTAAAGGAAATTTTCACTGTGATGAATCAGCAATTTCGGCACGATACGGTGAATATCGCGATGAGCCATTTATATGTGGCGGGAGGTGAGCCGTCTGATTCGGAGCGGCCAATTGAAGTCGGAGGGGCTTATACGGTATCAGCCCATTGTTTTCCAGACCAGGCTCAATATGTGGCGCTAGGGCATTTGCATCGGCCGCAAAACGTTAAACAAGCCGCAATGCCGGCGCGCTATTCGGGTTCTCCGCTTGCCTATAGCTTTTCTGAAGTGGGCTATACCAAATCGGTCACGATTGTGGATGTTCATCCCCAAAAGGAAGCGAATGTGTCAGAGCTACCGTTGTCATGCGGCAGACCGCTTGCCAAGTGGAAAGCGACCGAAGGCTTGGCCCAGGTTTATCGCTGGCTTGAGGAAGGAAAAGACCGCAATGCTTGGATTGATTTGGAAATTTATGTTGAGCATTCATTGACATTGGAAGAAATTCATCGTTTACGTAAAAGCTATGACGGATTTATCTATATTCGCCCTCATTTTTTAACCAAGCAACAGGCTGTACAAGAGGAGCGCGAGCATACTCCGATTGAAGTGCTATTTCAGCGCTTTTATGAAAAGCAGACAGGAGGGGCCAAGCCGACGGAAGAGCTTGTCCGGATGTTCCTCGAACTGCTTGCTGATGAAGATGAGGATGGTGATGAAGCATGAAGCCGATTCGTTTAACGGTTGCCGGATTGCATAGCTTTCGCGAAAAGCAGGTGATCGAATTCGATAAGCTGTGTGAAGGGGGCCTTTTTGGCATTTTCGGACCGACGGGCAGCGGCAAATCCTCCATTTTAGATGCGATGACTTTGGCGCTTTACGGAAATGTTGAGCGCGCGGCCAACAATACGAACGGCATTATGAATCATGCAGAGCAGGAGTTAGTCGTTTCCTTTACTTTTGAATTGGCCAGTGCCAATGGAAAGAGAAAATATACCGTTGAGCGAAGCTTTAAGAGAAGTGAGGGACTTCGTGTTAAAACAGCGATTAGCCGTCTAATTGAGGAAGGTTCAGAACGAGTCGTGCTTGCGGATAAAACAAGGGAGGTCGACGATCAAATCAAGCAGCTGCTCGGCTTGGAAATGAAGGATTTTACGCGGGCCGTCGTGCTGCCGCAAGGGAAATTTGCTGAATTTTTATCGCTAAAGGGTGTCGAGCGTCGGCAAATGCTGCAGCGGCTTTTTAATCTTGAACAATATGGGGATCAATTGAACAAAAAGCTAAAAACGAGATTCATAAACGCTACAGCCAAGTTAGAAACCATTTGCGCGGAGCAAGCAGGACTTGGCAATGCCTCAAAAGAAACGTTGGATGAACAACTGCAGCAATTAGAACAACTGGAGCAAGAACTCAAGCAGCAGCAGCTTTATTTGGTTCAAATAAAAGAGCGATATGAACGTGATAAAGAGCTGTGGCAATGGCAAAAGGAAAAGGAATACATCGAACAGCAGTTGGAAAAATGCCGGATGGAGGAGACGGAAATCCTCACGCTTGAACAAAAGCGCCAAAAGGCGGAGGAGGCGGAACGCTTACTTCCCTACGCTCAGCAATATGAACAAGCAAAGCGAGAGGTTGAAGAATGGGAAAGAGAAATGAAGCGCATTGAGCAGCAGCTTCATGTTACTCGTCAGCAATATGAACAGGCAGCTGAAGCTTACCGTTTTATTCGCGCGAAAAAAAATGAGCAGGAGCCGAAGCTTTTGCAGAAGAAAGAACAGCTTTTGCAAGCCAAGCAGCTGTGGGAGCGGATGCAGCAAATGGAGCGAGAAATGAAGGATATTAGGGCGCGGATCTCGGAAACGATGGCAAAAGAAAAGCAAGCACAGCAAGCGTTCGAACACCTTTCCCAGCTTTATGAACGAGCGTTGGACAAGCAAAAAAGTCTCAAGGAGCAATGGCGGCAAAAGCAGGTCCCTGCGCAAGTAAAAGAGCGGATCTATCGGGCTTATGAAGAAAAAAAAGAAGTGATGGTGCTTGATCAAGCGCTGCAAGAAATCAAGAGGGAGTATAGACAAAAGCAAGAAAGCTATGATCGGCTTGTGCAGCGCGAAAGTGTGTATGAAAAGCAACTGGAAGATGGTAAGAAAGCGTGGACAGCCCATTTTCAGCGAATCGAGAGGCTTTACCATCGTGTATGTGAAAAACAAATCCAACTTGAAAAGCTCATCTACAAGATCAAACAAAAGCAAAAAATAGCGGAGAAGACACGGCTGCAGCATGCGGCTGCCTCTTTGGCGGCAACGTTAACAGAAGGAAGTCCTTGTCCTGTGTGCGGTTCTCTCCATCACCCGTCTCCTGCCCTATCATCTAGCGAGCAACCGAGCGAGCAGGAGCTGTTAAAATGGGACGAGGAGCTGGAGAGAGCACAGCCGCTCGCTTCGTCCTTCCAGTCGCTGAAAATTCAGCTGGAACAATTAGCTGAAGCGGTTATGCAAGAGGAGAATAGAGAGGGAGTAGCGTTAAGCGATGCGTCTAGGGCAAAAAGAGAAGCAGAAGAAGAGTCTTATGCTCCTATCGACGTACAGTTCCATGATCTGGCCGCAGAAGTAAAAGCTTTACAGCAGGATTATTTCCAATGCCGTGAAGCAATCAATACGATGCTGGAAAGGCGGCGAACGCTTGAAAAGCAGCGGCAAGAGATTGTCAATCAGCGCCATTCGCTGCAGCAGGAAATAGAAGAGCGTCTCGCTAAATACCAAGAAAGAGAGCGCATGAAGGACGAACGCATGCAAAATTGGCTAGCAATCTATGAAGATCTCTCATTTACAGCGGTTGAACAAATGATGGACCAATTGCGTGCGGATGAAAAAGAAGCACAATTATTGCAGGAACGAATTGATAAAAGCGTTGTATTTCTTGAACAAAAACAGGAGGAATGTGAACAAGCAAAAGAACAATGGCAACAGCTACAGCGGCAGCGAGCGGATGCTCTGCTTTTACAGCAGATGAAACAGCAACAATATAAAGAGTACGAGCAATCCCTTCCATTTCCTATTGACGAACAACCGCTTGAGCATCGATTGGCGGATGTGGAGCAGCAGCTTGTTCAGTTGCAAAAACAAGAAGAAGAAGCGTATGAATCGTACAACGGCATGCAGCGCCAATATCAGCTGTTAGAAGCAAAAAAACAGGCTGCGATACAAGCGCTATCTGAAGGGGAAAAACGGCTGGAGCAAGCAGAGGATAAATGGAGGGAGATGTTGCAGCAGAGCTCTTTTGCAAACGCTGATGAAATTCGTAAAACTCCATTAACACAAGAAGAAAAGAACGCGATGGCAGAACGTATCCAACAATTCCGTGAAAACTGGCTGAAATGGCAAAATGAATGGCAGCGGGTGACGGACCGGATGAATGGCATGGAAATCAGTGAAGAACAATGGCAGCAGAGCGCTTCCATGCTCCGGCAACAAGAAGAGAAAACGACAGAATTAATCAAACAAGTGGCTTCTGCTAAAACAAGAGTAGAGGAGCTGACTGAAAAGCATAAACGCTTTCAAGAGCTGGAGCAGCAGCGAATGGCAGTGGAACGGCTAGTCCAGCAATATCGTGAGCTGCAAAATGTGTTGCGCGGAAACAGCTTTGTTGAATTTATGGCGGAGGAGCAGTTGATCCGTGTCACTCGTGATGCGTCTGAGCGGCTTGGCGAGCTAACAAGACAGCGCTATGCCATCGAAGTCGATTCAGAGGGAGGATTTATGATCAGGGATGATGCGAATGGAGGAGTGCGACGTCCAGTAACGACGTTATCAGGAGGGGAAACCTTTTTAACTTCTCTGTCATTGTCCCTAGCCTTATCGGCACAAATCCAGCTTCGCGGTGAGTATCCGCTGCAGTTTTTCTTCTTGGATGAAGGGTTTGGCACACTGGATGGGGAGCTTCTCGATGTCGTCATTTCTGCTTTAGAACGGCTGCAGGCGAACGATATGGCGATCGGCGTGATCAGCCATGTGCAGGAGTTGCGCGCCCGTCTTCCAAAGCGGCTCATTGTCGAACCTGCTGAGCCTTCTGGCCGGGGCACGCGTGTTAAATTAGAAGTCATGTAGTCAAGTAGCCAAAAGAGGGGTTTTTATCTACTTGATGCATATCATGATTTCTGAAAAACGAATAGTTGGAGGCTTGTCCGTCCTTAGTCTTTTCATTACATAGATGTGTGACAAAAGTTGAAGTAACGCCGCTTTCAGACCCGTTCTGGTTCTGTGAAGCGGCGTTGTTCCATCATCGGGCTGTGGGAAAACACCCAGCCTTTATTATGCAAATAAATGACATCGATCGTAGCTGTCATTGCTGCTTTTTAACGGAGAAGCCTCTCACCTCTTAACGGAGTGTTGGTGGGAGAGGTTCATTTTTTGGAAAAACTTTAGTTATTACCAGCGACATTGTTATCGAATACATCCGGATCGAGGGAATTTGTAAAACTGATACCGTTATTTGTCAAAATAAAATCGCCCGTATTAAATCCTCCGGATCCCCCTTGGGTTTTGGTAGATGTTTTTGGTGCGATGTACATGGTGTCTCCTACTTGAAAAACAGCACCGCTGCTTACGTTTGTAATTTTAATTGGACCAACAACTGCTGGCATGTTCATCCATCCTTTGTTATTCGAATTGCTGCTTGTGGAAGCGAAAGAGAGAAAGGAATGTTTGGCTCTGATAGTTGCCGAATATGCTTAATGCGCGTATCGGCATCAATCGTAGAAGTGGAGCCGATATGAACGACTGCTGCGGTGGAAACAGCGATTAAGTGAATCGAACGAACTGAAAGAACAGGTGATTCATTCAAGCGGCGAGTTTGCACATATGCCGATACGGGAAGTTTAGGCAGAGACCTTGCAAACACAGGAAAAGCCCCTTCCCCTTCATTCCCGCCAAACCATTCGTATTGCCTTTGGACAGCTAAAACGTATGAACGAGCGTTAATTTCTCGAGAATCGCCAATTTGCAACACCGAGCTCAAAAGGACGGTGTTACTATTGAGCCATTGAACCATTGATAAGCGCTTCATCAATACCGACAACCTTCCCCTAAGCTTGTAGTGTTACGATCCTTTTGGAGCAAGCGGGACGAGAGGGCCAATAATCAATGATTCAGGCGGTGTGTCAAAAGCGGATGATAAATTTATCACGTCTGCATCTCCGATGAGAAAAATAGCAGAGCTCGTTACAGCTGTAAGATAAATGTCGCCTACTTGCACGTCACGGTTAATCACAGTATAGTTCATGATGTTCCTCCTTGCTTTGGAAGATGTTTAATAAAGCTTTCTAATGATTGCTCAATGTCTTCCTTCAGCTTCATAAATATCATATTCTCTATATTTTCCGATGATTTTTGATCTGGGACATATCCGCCATTCATGGTTTGCTGCAAATAGAAGCGGATCCGTTCATCGACTTGACGCTGAATATCTTGGAGAATAAACTGGCGATACGGATCATCTAAAGGATAGGCGTATTTCGCTTCGAGCTCTTGTAATACTTGCATGCATTCATTTTCCAAATAACCATTGACTTTGGTCTGAATATTGCCAAATAGGGCCGGCTCCGGTTTAGGAATAATCGTTTTTTCAGCATCGACTGCAAAATCTTCAATGGATCCCGTGCCATTTGGCGTGAGGCCGATATTTAACGTGCCTTCTAATGTTTCTACTTTGAGCTGATCAAATTTATACTCAATTCGTTCAATCATTGTTTGTGGATGCTGCTTGATTTCATGCAGCTCTTTCTCAAGAATGGCAAGCCGGTTTTCGATGGTTTGGATCTTGTTTGTTTGCCATAATAAATATTGCTGCAATTTCATAAAATAGTCGTATGGAAACAAGCTGCTCATAGTCGCTTCTCATCCTCTCAATGATCCCTTCTCTTTTCAATATATGGGCTATGAATGGTTGTCATCACTTTTTTTTGTCATTTTTTCGCGAGTTGCGGAATGAAGAGGGACCAATGGAGTGCTCGGCTCGCTTGCAGGGCCAGAGATGACGGCTTCAGGTGCAGGCCCAGTAAATCCGCCTGTGTTGCTTAATGTGGAAAGTGCCTGAATTTGCCCAGCGCTGCCGATTTGGAGCACGGATGAGTTGGTCACAGAGCCGATTTTAAATTGATAAATGTAGATGCTTTGGTTGATATAAAAGTTCATCGTGTCACTCCTTTATGCGTTGCCGACCACACTATCATCCATAAGATCTGCATCATTTGTGTTTGTATTGCTGTAATAATTATATATGCTTAAGCCGTTTCCTGTATTAAAAGAACCAGCACCGGCAAATGTTTTCGCGACGCTGTAAGGACTGATCGCAAAAACGTCGCCAATATGAAATACACCGCTGCTTCCGATACTGTTAAGTTTTACTACCCCAACGAATGCTGGCATCATCATACACCCTTTTTTTATTCTCGTTATAGGTTATGGGCGAATAGAGAAAAATGTGAATTTCTTTAATTGTTGGCGACATTATTGGCATCATTAACGTCAGGATCGGATGTGTTTGTAAAGCTGACAAATGTGTTGGTTTGCAAAAAATCTCCGTTATTTCCGCCGCCGGCGCCTTGATTGGATTTTAAGGCGCTTTTTGGCGCGATTTGCAGTACATCGCCAAAATTGACGGTTCCATCGCCGCTGACATGTGTGATTTTTATAGGCCCCCCGATAAAAGATGGCATATGACCACGTCCTTTCTCATCATAGGTATCTGTTTATCATTATATGGAGATGGAAATAAAGTGTTGAATATAAGATGGATGTCCCTATCGTTTTTTGTTTGCTCTTCATAAAATAACAGTAATACAAAAAAAGAGGATGATCGACATGCCAGCATTGATTTTGGGCGGTATCATGGTGACAAGCATTAGCGGAAATGGAACGGTAAATCTAGGAGATGTTTTACAAATTGCGCCAAAAAGTACAGCGAAGGCTTTTAGCGGAGGCGGCGGAGATAATGTAGGGAATTTTATTCAAACGAATGTCTTGTTTAGTGCCACTAATACTTTGGATCCAAGCTTGAAGGACGCTAGCAATATTGGAAACAATTAAAAGCGCTACAAACCTGTAGCGCTTTTCTTATGTAAAGGCTGTTTGAAGATATTTTGGAGAGATCGGCAGCCGGCCACGCCAAAATGTGATGTCGAAGTCGGCTTTCGCCTAGAGAGCAATGTGCTGGATCATTGATCCATACAAATGTGAAATAGTAAGTTACATCTATATCACCCATGTGTTATAATTTTATTGAATTTTCAGATAGATAAACACGGAGGGGAGAGAGAAAAATGAAAGTACCGTTGCTGCTGACCCAGTTTTTGGACCGAGCGGTGTCGTTATACGGCGACAAAATAGGGGTGATTGACGAAGGAAAGGAGCTTACATATCGCGAGCTAAATGACAGAGTCAATCAACTGTCACACGGTCTGAGGGATTTGGGGGTAAAAAAAGGGGATCGCGTGGCGTATTTGGCTCCGAATACGCTTGAAATGCTCGAAGGATTTTATGGGGTGTTTCAGCTTGGCGCGGTCATGGTTCCGTTAAACATTCGCTTAAAACCAGACGATTATTTGTTTATTTTAAATCATAGTGAAAGCAAAGTGCTGTTTGTAGATCAAGAGCTGTACCACTTGATTTTGCCGATTAAGGACAAGCTTGAAACCATCGAAGCGATCATTGTTCATGGGAAAAATCCGGAAACGAATGAAATCGCTTACGATGAATGGCTGACGCAGTTCACTTCTGCGCCATTCCAGCGCCCTGATATCGACGAGGATGATGTATGCAGCCTTCTGTATACGAGCGGAACAACCGGAAATCCGAAAGGGGTCATGCTTACACACCGGAATAATTATCTTCATGCGCTAATAACGATGCATCACCTGCGCGTATCAGATCGCGATAACTATTTGCATGTGCTGCCAATGTTCCATGTGAATGGGTGGGGATCTCCGTTTTATTATACGGCGAATGGAGCGACGCATATTTGCTTGCGAAAAGCGGCGCCAGAGCTGATTTTTGAATACATTCAAAAATATCAGGTTAATGTGATGCATATGGCTCCCACTGTGCTCAATTCATTATTGCAATATTACGAACAGCATGTTCCTATTATGGAGCATCCCGTTCGTGTTGTCATCGCTGGTTCCGCACCGCCGCCGGCCTTTGTCACACGCGTAGAAAAAGAGCTGGGCTGGGAGTTTATCCAAGTGTATGGCATGACAGAATCGTCGCCGCTAAGCACTGTTTCTACGATCCGCTCGCATCTAAGCGACTTGCCTCTTCATGAACAATACCGGATGAAAGCAAAGGCGGGACACGCCATGATCGGTTGCGAAGTAAAAGTGGTGAACGAGCATGGTGAAGCCGTTCCACATGACGGTCAAACGATTGGAGAAGTCGTTGTGCGCAGCAACGGTGTAATGAAAGGATATTGGAAAAATCCCGAGGCAACGATGGAAACGATCCGAAACGGCTGGCTTCATACGGGAGACATGGCTACAGTTGATTCGTATGGAAATATTGATATCGTTGATAGAAAAAAAGATATTATTATTAGTGGCGGCGAAAATATTTCTTCCATTGAGGTGGAAGGTGTTCTGTATGATCATCCATCCGTGTTGGAGGTGGCAGTGATTGCTGTGCCCCATGAAAAGTGGGGAGAAACGCCACATGCATTTGTCGTGACACGCCCAGGACATACGGTTACAGAGCAGGAGCTTATTGCTTTTTCACGAGAAAGACTCGCACATTTTAAAGCCATTACAGGTGTGACATTTGTGGATGAGCTTCCGAAAACGGCATCAGGGAAAATTCAAAAAGTGCATTTGCGCAAGGAATATTGGACGTCCATTGGAAAAGCAGACAGATATGTAAACTAAACGCGCAATGTCTTGGGGAGGAAAGGCCATTTGTTCATTGACAGATGGCCTTTGTTTTTTATATTGTTGAAGACATGAGCAGGCATGAGTGAATGGTGAGGTAAGACAATGAGCGAATTTCATTCTATTTCTGATACAGAACGTATTCAATCTGTCGATATGATGCGGGGGATTGCTATTTTGGGCATTTTTCTAGTCAATATGCCCCATTTTAACTCTCCTATCATGTATTTGAGCCACGGAAGCGGGTCGAGCCATGCTTCCGATCGCTTGACGGAAAAAATGATTGATATTTTTGCTGAAGCTAGCTTCTATCCATTATTTGCTTTTTTATTCGGTTTTGGCGTCATCATCTTTCGTGAACGAGTGCTGATGAAAAAGAGGCCGTTTGTCCGGCTTTTTGCCAGAAGGATGATTTCCTTGCTTTTAATCGGATGTCTCCATGCCTTTCTGATCTGGTATGGCGATATTTTAATTTCCTATGCTCTTACTGGAATGTTTATGCTATTGTTTCATCGGGCGTCCCCGCGTTCTCTCTTTGTCTGGGCATTGCTGCTTTGGCTCGTTCCCAACGGACTGCTTAGCGCTTTATTGGGGATTGCAGTATGGATAGAGCTTGGAAATTCGGATGCACCATCTGACGAAACCTTGGCTCACGAGGCTCTTCATCATTACCGAGACGGTACATTTGCAGAGATTTTTCAGCAGCGTTGGCACGACTGGATGTATGTAAACAACGCAGAAGGAACGATCTTTATTATTCTTTCGCTTTTGCCCATGTTTTTGTTCGGGGCGTACGTTGCCAAACAACAATGGTTTTCCTCTATTTCTGCCAATAAAAAAACATTGAAAAAACTGTGGCTCTTCACTCTTTTGTTCGGCTGGAGCTTGAAGCTTTTGCCGTACTGGGCGGAAAGAAATATGGCGACAGAATATATACAAAACATGCTGGGTGGGCCATTAACTTCTATTTTTTATGTGACCACCATTGCGTTATGTTCCGATATGAGGTGGGGAAATAAAATTCTTTCCACCTTTGCAGCTGTAGGCAAAATGTCGCTAACAAATTATTTATTTCAATCTATTTTGTGCACGTTATTGTTTTACCATTATGGCTTTGGATTATATGGAACGGTGCGTCCATTTTACGGATTGCTGTTGGCGGTTTTCATTTATAGCCTGCAAGTGGTCATCAGCAACAGATGGATGAAGCGCTATCGAACAGGACCGGTAGAATGGCTATGGAGAACAATCATATATGGGCAGAAGCAGCCGTTTAAAAGAACATAAAGAGATTCATGATCAAAATAAAAAATCTACTGAATCGGCTTTTTCAGTAGATTTTTATTCGATGCTAAGGGGATTTAGAAAGAGAATAATGATGCTGCTTAGAGGCTAGAGCCTCTCTTAATTGAATATTTAACAATTCATCGAGCTCTTGGCTGCACTGAATGGTTTCTTTGGCAGTTAGACCATATGTTAAAGCCAACTCAATCATCTGTTGTCTTTTTTCTTCAATCAACATGATCATTGTTTTTCACCAACGTTTTATTATGATGTTTTAGGAATATAGTATGGCGAATAGTATATCATCATTATACATAGAATGGGAAAGAAGGGAAGAGGTTCGCTAAAAAAAGACATAATATTCTATATTTCTACAAATTTTTGGGAGGGTTTGGACGACAAGATAGAGAATAATCAAAGGGAGAAAGGGAGGTCAAGGATCATGAAATTTGTGACAGCTAAGCGCCAAGGAACGTCATTTGTCGGCGTACTAAGCGCTCAAAATGAAGTCGTTCACTTGCAAATGGCGGAGCAGGCCATGGGAGAGGAGTCCACGCTGCCCCACTCGCTTATGGAGTGTATCGCGCTTGGTGATGCGTTTGTCGATAAAGTGCAGGAAATTGTCACATGGAGCGAGAAGCAGCGAGCTGTTGATTATGTCTATCCACTTGAAAGCGTCCAGCTGTTGGCGCCGATTCCGCGTCCCCTTAAAAATATTTTTTGCGTCGGGAAAAACTATGTCGATCACGCGCTTGAGCTTGGAAGCGCGGATGACATTCCGAAACAT
Organism: Anoxybacillus sp. PDR2; assembly: GCF_009834045.1. NCBI lineage: Bacteria > Bacillati > Bacillota > Bacilli > Caryophanales > Anoxybacillaceae > Anoxybacillus > Anoxybacillus sp. PDR2. The sequence goes on from NZ_CP047158.1 coordinate 807,742, forward strand.
CTGATGCTGTTTTCTAAAGCGCCGACAACCGTAATAGGACATGAGTCCCTTGTTTTGCGTCATGCCCATGTGACAGAAGAATTAGATTATGAGGGAGAATTAGCGGTTGTTATCGGCAAAAAAGGAAAAGGCATTAAAGAAGAAGAAGCGTTGGACTACGTATTTGGTTATACGATTATCAACGATATTACAGCGCGGGATTTGCAGCAGCGCCACAAACAATTTTTGCTTGGCAAAAGCTTGGATACGTCTTGTCCGATGGGGCCATGGATCGTACATAAGTCGCTGATCCCTAACCCGAACCGCTTGCATATTGAAACGAAAGTGAATGGGGAAATACGGCAAAAAGCGAATACCGAACAGTTTATTTTTCCGGTTGAAACGATTATTTCTACGATTTCACAAGGAATGACGTTAGAGCCTGGCGACATTATTGCGACAGGGACGCCGGCTGGAGTCGGAAAAGGCATGAAACCGCCGCGTTTTTTGCAATCAGGGGACAGCGTGGAAATCACCATCGAAAAAATCGGCACGCTTCGCAATCGAATTGGCGAATAAGAATGTCATAAACAAGGGCTTTCCTTATCCGGAAAGCCCTTGTCAGACTGCTTAAACGCTTTTGTCTTTCGTCACTGGCTTCGCTCGTCAGCCCCTAAACGTCTTTGGTCAATTGGTATCTTCGCTAAAGCACATCCCCTTTGTCTGCCAAGTGTTTTCAAGTGAGTCTGATGTGAAACCAGCTCAATCCATGAAGGATGGTCAAAATGGTTGGACTGTCCAGAAAGTCAACTCTATAAAGCATTAAAGGGGCGTCTATAAGCCGGAAAACCGACTTATTAAGCCCCTGCTGTTCTCTTTGCTTTTATTTATTCATTAAACACCTTTTTCACTTTTTCGATTGCCCAGTCCAACTGTTCTTTCGTGATGATCAATGGAGGGGCAAAACGAATGACGGTGTCATGTGTTTCTTTGCATAGTAATCCTTCATTCTGCAATTTTTCACAATATGGACGGGCAGGCCCATGCAATTCAACGCCGATAAATAATCCGCGGCCACGGACCTCTTTAATATCAGGATGCTGAATTTCACGTAACTTCTCTTGGAAATAATCACCTAATTTAAAAGAACGTTCTGCTAGTTTTTCTTCAACAAGAACGTCGATGGCTGCGATGGAAACAGCGCAAGCGAGCGGATTACCGCCGAAGGTCGAACCGTGTGAACCTGGATTGAAAACGCCTAAAATATCGCGGTTGGCCGCTACGCAAGAAATCGGGAATACACCGCCGCCTAGCGCTTTGCCGAGGATGTACATATCCGGCACAACATTTTCCCAATCGCATGCAAACATTTTTCCTGAGCGGCCTAGGCCAGCTTGAATTTCGTCGGCAATATACAATACGTTGTGTTGTTTACATACTTCATAGGCGGCTTTTAAAAATCCTTCTGGAGGAATATTAATGCCTGCCTCCCCTTGGATCGGTTCAAAGATAAAGGCAGCCGTATTTGGTGTAATCGCTTTCTTTAATGCTTCCACATCGCCAAATGGGATCACTTTGATGCCAGGAAGCATCGGTCCGAATCCGCGCTGATACTCAGGGTTGGAAGACATGGAAACAGCGGTCATTGTCCGTCCGTGGAAATTATCTTCGCAAACGATAATTTCCGCTTTATTTTCTTCGATGCCTTTGACATCATACGCCCAGCGGCGCGCAGCTTTCACGGCTGTTTCTACCGCTTCTGCGCCTGTATTCATTGGTAAAACCATGTCTTTTCCTGTTAATTTGGCTACTTTTTCATACCAAGGGCCCAACTGATCGTTATGAAACGCTCGAGATGTTAAGGTAATGCGGTCTGCCTGTTCCTTGAGCGCTTGAATGATTTTCGGATGACGATGTCCTTGGTTGACGGCGGAATAGGCGCTTAACATATCCATATAACGATTGCCTTCAGGGTCTTCTACCCATACGCCTTCTCCTTTAGAAAGAACGACTGGCAGCGGATGATAGTTGTTTGCGCCAAACTGCTCAGTTAAGTGAATAATTTCTGTTGTTTTGCTCATGTGTGCTCCTCCTATTTGCAATATTCGCTCCATTATATATTATAGCAAAAATTATACGAGCTTGTTAGATTGGGAAAAAGAAGGAACTTTATGGCCTTTGTCCATTTTCTCGCTTGCAAAGAGAGCTTCTTACCTGATGGCGCGATGGAGCATTGCGTATGACGATATAAATACAACTCGATTCCTTCATTTTGTTTCCGTGTGAACAGGTGATGATCCAATTTCGGCGATCGCTCGACCGTCGAAAAATGGGGGCTCTGTTTTGGAAACGGCTATACGGCTTATCTTTTGATGATATGTATTCTATTTATAGACAAGCATGCCATTTCGTTTTTTTACAAAAACATGCTATGATGAAGAAAACGAATGCTGGAAAGGAGATCATTTTCGATGACGCATGCACACATTACAACATGGGTGATTGCTTTCATTTTATTTTTTGTTTCTTTGTCGATGTACAAAGCTCATTCTCCGAAGGCGAAAATCGCCCATATGGTTTTGCGCTTGTTTTATCTGCTCATTATCGCTACTGGAGCGATGCTATTGTTTAGCTTGTATTCGATTTCAGCGCTGTATATCGTAAAAGCGATTGTTGGTCTTTGGGTCATTGTCGCGATGGAGATGGTGACGGTCCGCGCCAAAAAGGGAGAGCGTGCCCAAAGTGCTTGGATTCAGCTTGTACTGGCTTTTGTGCTTGTTTTATATTTAGGACTTAAGCTTCCGTTAGGATTCCATGTTTTTTCCTAAACGACAGTCAAGTATTACTTATATTGAAAAGGGTGTCCCAATTACTGTGGACACCCTTTTTAGCTGATTTGTGTGCAAATAAACCGATTGCCTGTATGGAACGTCATTTCAAAGCGATCTTTATTCGTTTCGCCTCGCTCATAATAGTGTTGCACGTTCCCGATCAGCTCTGTATTATCAAAAATCATAAAATTGACGCCTGTACGCTTCTCAAACAAGAGCCCGTTATAGCAATACAGACAATCGTATAATGAAAAATTCAGTTTATTTAGCCATTCGATGAAGCCAAAAAACGTTTTTTCAGGAAGAGCATCAAGCCAGCTGCGATAAGCATACGGCAATCGTTTGCGAAAACGAACCAGCTCGCCCTTTTGCAGTAAAACTCTTGTTCCAGATAATTGAATTTCTCCATTGTGTTGATAATATCCGCGAAGCCAGCGGCCGAATCGGAAAATTTCGATTTCCTCATCACTCCACTCTGCAAGCAGTCCTGCTTCTTCCTCTTCTTCATCAAAAAAAACCCATTCCCCGTTTACATATTCAATTTCTCCTTGTATATAAGCGCGCTGTTGGACGGGAATCTGTGCCAACTTTTGTTCAAGAGTCAATTTTCCTCATCTCCTTTCTTTTTTCGTTTTCACCTATTTGCCCATCATTTATTCACTCTATTGGACAATTCATCGAAATCGCTGCATTTGCATACAATGAAAGCATGCCATAAAGGAAAACGGCGGAGAACGCTTAGCTTTAGAGAGAAAGATGGATTAACAAAGTTTACTCGCTCCACCCGGAGGGAGTTGGTTTCGCACAAGAGAGACGGTCGCCAGAGTAGATAAAGAAAAAAGCGGCGACGAGCGCCTAGCGCTTAGCTGCATATAATGAAAAAAAGCAACCTGTTTTTACGCTGAAGAAAAGAAAGGATTGATTCATATGTGTGGGATCACCGGTTGGGTGGATTTCCAGCGAGAGATGCGCACTGCACAACCAACCATTGAAAAAATGACGGAAGCATTGGCAAAGCGCGGTCCAGATGATACAAACTACTGGTTAGACCAGCATGTGGCATTTGGACATAAACGACTTGTCGTCGTCGATCCAGCAGGCGGCATACAGCCGATGACAAGACAAAAACATGGCAGTGATTATACAATTTGTTATAATGGCGAACTGTATAATACCGAAGAAATTCGCAAAGAGCTTTTAAAAAGGGGCTATACATTTCAAGGCCATTCGGATACAGAAGTATTATTAACAGCCTATATCGAGTGGCAAGAAACATGTGTGGACTATCTTAATGGAATTTTTGCATTCGCCATTTGGGATGGAAAAAATGAAAAATTGTTTTTAGCAAGGGATCGCTTAGGAGTTAAACCGCTCTTTTACCGCCATATTGGAGGCAGTTTATTATTTGGTTCCGAGATTAAAGCGATTTTGGCACATCCTGAAGTAAAGACAGAAATCGGCCGCGAAGGATTGGCGGAAGTGTTTGGATTGGGGCCGTCTCGAACTCCAGGGCACGGAGTATTTAATGGCATTCATGAATTGCGTCCAGCCCATATGCTTATCTATTCGCGAGAAGGTATCAACATTCGCCGCTATTGGAACGTAAAAAGCCATGTCCACTCCGATTCGCTTGAAGAGACGGTAGAGAAAGTCCGTTTTCTACTGACTGATGCAGTGACGCGACAGCTTGTATCCGATGTACCTGTTTGTACGTTTTTATCAGGTGGGGTGGACTCAAGCGCCATTACTGCCATAGCCGCCAATGCGTTTGAAAAGGCTGGGAAAGGTCCGTTGCATACGTATTCGATTGATTATGAAGAGAATGATCAGTACTTTACAGCGAATGATTTTCAACCGAATGCCGATGGTCCTTGGATTGAGAAAATGTCGAATACATTTTCGACGATTCACCATCGTTGTGTCATTTCGCAGCAAGATTTAGCTGATTATTTAACAGAGGCCGTTACAGTACGTGATTTACCAGGAATGGCCGATGTAGACTCATCGTTGCTTTGGTTTTGTCAACAAATTAAGAAAGACTTTGTTGTTAGCTTATCAGGAGAGTGCGCCGATGAGATTTTTGGTGGATATCCATGGTTTCATCGCCCAGATGATTTGGCGCGAAATGGATTCCCTTGGATGCGGTCTACGAAGGCACGAGTGGATTTGCTTCAAGAAAAATGGCGGAAAAAATTGCGCTTAGATGAGTATGTGCAAACGCGATTTCGTGAAACGATCGCAGAGGTTCCAAGATTGGAAGGAGAAAGTGCCGTCGAAGCGAAGCGGCGCGAGCTGTTTTATTTAAATATGATTTGGTTTATGACAACCCTTCTTGATCGCAAAGACCGAATGAGCATGGGAGCGAGCCTAGAGGTGCGTGTGCCATTTGCTGATCACCGTTTAGTAGAATATGTATGGAACATTCCATGGGAAATGAAAATGTACGGAAATCGAGAAAAAGGAATATTGCGTCGAGCGCTGGAAGGAATTTTGCCAGAAGAAGTGCTATATCGCAAGAAAAGCCCTTATCCGAAAACACATCATCCTCTTTATACAGAATTAGTCAAAACGAGACTGAAAGAAATATTAAAAGAGCGATCCTCCGCACTGTATGAATTTTTTGAAGCTGAAAAGCTAAAAGAAATGGTGGAAACAGGAGGGAAATCATTTCAAACGCCTTGGTTTGGCCAGCTGATGACAGGCCCGCAGCTGCTTGCTTATTTGTGCCAAGTTCATACTTGGTTTGAGCATTATTCCATTCAAATTAAAGATTAAAAAAGAAAAAGGAGAAGCCTTTGTTTACCAAGCTTCTCCTTTGCTTTTTATCATGTCGTTCCCACGGGAAATTGGACAAGGGATTTATGGCACCAAGCCTTTGATCGCCAGCGCCATAGCATGAATAGTCCACGCAGCCATTCATCAGCAATAAAAGAAATCCAAATACCGATGAGCCCCAAACCAAAATAAATGCCAAGAATATAGGAAAGTGCGACGCTTACTCCCCACATCGATGCAATTCCCATGTAAACAGGAAACTGCACATCGCCCGCTGCCCGGAGCGAACTAATAATCACTAGATTAAATGAACGGCCCGGTTCAAGTAAAATAGTTAGCAATAACAGCGTTTTTCCCATTTCGATGATCTCTTTGTTATGTGTAAAAAATGAGAGCAGGGGTTCAGCCAATAGATAGCATGTAAAAGCCATAGCAATAGAAATCGAGATGGCGCTATACAAGCTTTTTAAGCAGCGCGCGTATGCTTGCTCATATTGCTTGGCTCCAACGAAATAACCGACGAGAATTTGCGTGCCTTGGCCGACGGCAATGCCAAACAGAAAAACAAACATGATCAGATTTTGCGTATAGATTTTTGCTGTTAGCGCTTCAGTTCCCATCCATGTAATAAAGTATGTGATCACCATTTGCGCTGTATTGTAGGCCAAATTTTCTCCGGCAGCAGGGATGCCGATTTTCAGCAAGCTACGAATGTGATGCATAGGCAAATAGGCGAAGCGTGATAGCGACGGAATCAAGTTCGTTCGCTTGGCCAAAAGGAAAAAGATAGCGATTAATGCGATGATTCGACTAATGGTGGTAGAAATGGCGACTCCTTTGACCCCTAAAACCGGAAGACCAAATGGCCCAAAAATAGAAATGTAATTTCCGATGATATGAAGGATGTTCATGCCGACGGTAATATACATCGTGTCGCGAGTATACCCATGGCTTTTTAAAATGGCCCCAGCCGTCATCATAAGAGCCTGAACAAATAAAAAACCGCCAACGATGGCTAAATAAGAATAGGCTTCATCTAAAAGTTCATCAGGCAGCTTCATGGCATATAATAGTTGCTTTCCAAATAACAGGAGAATGGCACTAAGAAAAAAACTAAAGAAAAAGTTAGCGCTTATGGAAGCAAGGGCAACTTCTCTCGTATTTTTGACATCTTTTGCGCCGATATATTGAGCGACCAAAATAGCAGTACCCATTGCCACAAAATCGAACATGACGATAACAAGAAAAATAATTTGGTTCGCGACGCCGACAGCGGCGACGGCCTGATCAGAATAGTGGCTGAGCATGAGTGTATCAGCACTGCCCATCAACATATACAGAAGCGTTTCGATAAAAATCGGCCAAGTCAGTGCGAATAATGACAAGTGTTTATGATTAGACATAATCGTTCCCTCCTTTATAGCTGAAAGCGACGGCAGTCGATCGCCCGGCCGTCGAAATCGGTGATCATCATCTCATTTGAGAACAAAAAACGTGGATGCATCAAACTTAAATAAACGGCATTTGATCCTGGTATATATAAATCTAGTTCTTTCATCGATTGAAATGTTTTCGATTTTGATTGATGCCGATTTTTTTATAAATAAAAGCTATATTCAGTGTATCGATTTTACGGCATAATAAAAGGGAGCAACACGATTCGATTTGTATATTTCCGACATAAAGAGGAGATTGATTATGCGGCATATTGCCTTTAGGTGTCCGCCTTTTCCGACCTTTATTAAGGGAGGAGAGGCGATGTTTGTGCAAGGAAAAAAACACTTCAAGCGAACTTTTTCAGTATTTGATTTGCTGTATGTAAAGCGAGGCTGCTTATTTATGGCAGAAGAAGATCAGCTATTTGAAGTAAAAGAAGGAACCTATATGATTCTGATACCGCAACGCGAACATTATGGTTATCGCCCATGTGTGGAAGATACCTTGTTTGTCTGGCTTCATTTCACCATGGAACAACATTATGAGATCCTTCCCAAAGGAGAAATCACTTGGCATGATGTAATGGAACGAGAAGCATCATATGTAGAGGCGGCACAATATCAATTTTACTTGCCGCAGTTTGGGGTAATGAAGCACAAAGAAAGAATGGAGCAATTGCTTGAGCAAGTGGTTCATTTAGAGCACGATGGCTCTCCTGATCGTGCGCTTAAACAGCAGATTTATTTCGCGGAGTTTCTCATGCAGCTTCAGAAACAAGCATTGGACATTCCAACGGCATCAGAAAAAGTATGTGCCGAAGCTGTTCAATATATCCATAAGCACTATCGTGAGCCTTTTGAGATGAAAAAATTAGCTCGATCGTTGCGCTTTCATCCAGACTATATCACGCGCTGCATGCAAAAAACGATGGGAATGAGCGTCATGCAATATTTGCATTACTATCGGATAGCTCAGGCGAAAAAGCAGCTGGCAGAAACGAACGATACGATTGATTCCATCGCCAAGCGGGTAGGGATTGAAGATGCCGCTTACTTTTCCCGCTTGTTTAAAAAAGTGGAGGGAGTGACGCCAACAGAGTACCGCCGCATTGTTTACCGCATATGAAAAGCGAGGAGATGCTTCCTCGCTTTATAACCAATCTTCGATTTTATAGATGAAAAATCCGTATGGTGGAAGTGTCGACTTTAATGTGTCAGCCTCAGCTGCAAACTGCTCATTTGTCCATAAATTCGTGAGCAGCTTTCCTTTTAGAGAGAGAGGCAAGGTGATCTCTATTTCTTGTTCGTTATTGTTCACGAGGAAAATGATCGCTTCTTCTTCGAATGTTTTCATATAGATCAAATGATTCGTTTCATCATTTGCATCGATAAAATGAAGATTTCCGCGATTTCCAAATGCCTTATAAGCCTTGCGCAATGCAATAAGCTTTTGGACATGTCTAAAAAGCTCGCGATTTTGCTGATGTTCATCCCATATCATGCATTTGCGGCAGCCTGGATCTTGATCTCCTGTTATTCCAATTTCATCGCCATAATAGATGCAAGGTGTTCCTGTAAAAGAGAGCTGGAATAAAAACGAGAGCTTTGCTTTCCGCACATCCTCTTTGCAGAGAGTCAGCAGACGAGGCGTATCGTGACTGCCGAGTAAATTAAATGCTACTTCATTTACATTCGTTGGATAGGAATGGAGCACATGTGTCATCATTCCGACAAATTGTGAAGCGCGAATCTCATGTTGAGCAAAGAAACGAAGGGTCCCATTTGTAAAAGGATAATTCATCACAGCGTCGAATTGGTCGCCGCGCAGCCAAGGCATAGCATCATGCCAAATTTCTCCAAGAATATAGGCGTCTGGTTTGATCGTTTTCACCGCTTGGCGAAACTCGCGCCAAAATTGATGATCGACCTCATTAGCGACATCTAAGCGCCAGCCATCAATATCAAATTCACGAATCCAATAAGTCGCCACATCTAATAAATAGTTTTTCACCTCTTGGTTTTCTGTATTCAGCTTTGGCATATTCGGAGTAAAAGCAAATGTATCATAGTTTGGACGCGGCACGGTTTGCAGTGGGAATTCGCGAATATGAAACCAATGTTTATACTTAGAATTTTCTCCATATTTCAGCACGTCTTGAAATGGAGGAAATTCGTAACCGCTATGATTAAAAACCGCATCAAGCATGACGCGAATGCCTTTTTGATGGCAAAGCTCCACAAGCCTTTTAAATGTCTGTTTATCTCCAAATTGCGGATCAATTTCAAAATAATCGATCGTATCATATTTATGATTGGATGATGCTTTAAAGATAGGCGTGAAATAAATTCCATTAACTCCTAGATCAACGAGATGATCCAGTTTCTGAATAATGCCCTCAAAATCTCCACCGAAAAAGCTGGTCGGCGTAGGATCAGCGCTTCCCCACGGCAATGTTCCAGCAGGATTCAATGCTTCATTGCCATTGGCAAAGCGCTCTGGGAAAATTTGATACCAAATCGTATCTTTTACCCACTCAGGTGCTTGGAACACATCGATTTTGTTTAAAAAAGGAAAACAAAAATAATAAGCGGTATCATCCATCGGTGCCGTTCTGTAAAATCCTTTTTCTGTATAAACGATTTGCTCGTTGTTGCTTGTCAGTTCGAAACCGTAACGGAGGCGACGATATGGAGGAGTTAAGGCGATAAACCAATAATCAAACAGTTCATCTGTTCCGCTTTTTTGCATAGATTGATAGCTTACCTGCCAATGGCCGTTTTCCCATTCGTATGGATCGCCGTAAATAAGGCGGACATGCTCGACGTCATTTTTTTTTGTCCGCAATCGTATATGTAGTGTTTGCTCGTCATATGCATAAGCAAAGTTGTCTTTTGGACGATGATAAATGGCTTCTTTGAACATGGAATCAGCTCCTTTAAAAAAGATTAAGTGCAAGCGATTGCCATTTGGTTACACAGTGACAAGATGAATATGATAGCTTGTTTGTTATTTTGCCAAACAAAAAGGAAACGTATTCATTCCGTATGTTTTAAGAGTAATTGATCACTATATAAAAAGTCAATCAATCGCTAAACCAATTGTAAAAGATGTAAAAAAGAGTTGTCAAAATTCAAAATGATTGTATAATAAAAGTGATAATTTGTGCAACCGTTTTCCTAATTAATCATTATGAAAACGCTTGCCATTTTCATTTTTTGTAAATAAACAGGAGGGATCGGAATGAAAAGGATGGTATCTCTTTTTTCCTCGCTCGCATTGACGACAGGGGTGTTGGCAGGGTGCGGACCTGATGGGGAAACAACGAAGACGAATCCAAATGAAGGGAATAAGCAAACGGAAACATCAGAAAACAGCATGCCTCCTAAGCCAGATAAGCTTGTTGTTTGGGAAGATGTCAAGCGGGGAGTAGCGCTTGAGCCAGCCATTAAAGCGTTTGAAGAAAAATATGGGATTAAAGTCGAGTATAAAGAAGTAGAGATGGCGACAAAGCAACGGGAACAATTGCGTTTAGATGGCCCGGCAGGCACAGGTCCCGATGTGATTACAGTGCCTCATGACCAGATCGGCCAGCTTGTAACGGAAGGACTCATTCGTGAAATCAACGTTGATCCATCCGTATTAGATCAGTTTACAGAATCCTCTATCAAAGCGGAGACCTATAAAGGAAAGCTTTATGGGCTGCCAAAGGCCGTAGAAACCCCGGTATTTATCTATAATAAAAAGCTGATGGATAAAGCGCCGGAAACGATGGATGAGCTGTATCAATTTGCGAAGGGATTTACAAAAGGAGACAAATACGGATTTTTAGCTCTTTGGGATAACTTTTATTTTGCACACGGTGTGATTGCCGGCATGGGCGGCTATGTATTTAAAGAGGATAACGGCACATTGGATCCGAAAAATCTCGGTTTAAATAACGATGGGGCAGTCAAGGGAGCTGAATACATCCAAAAATGGTATAAAGAATTATTCCCGAAAGGAATTATCGGTGAAAACGGCGGTTCGACGATGGATGGCCTGTTTAATGAAGGAAAGGTAGCCTCTGTCATGAATGGACCATGGGCATTTCAAGGAATGCGTGATGCGGGAATTGAAATTGGAGTTGCACCGATGCCAACATTGCCAAACGGAGAACATATGAAAACGCTTATGGGCGTAAAAGGATGGCATGTGTCTGCTTTTTCCAAAAACCCAGAATGGGCGACGAAATTAATTGAGTTTTTAACGAATGAAGAAAGTGCGAAAAAGCGCTTTGAATTAACAAAAGAGATTCCGCCGATTAAATCTCTCGTTGATGATCCGCTTATTGCAGAAGATGAAGGGGCCAAGGCTGTGGCAATTCAGTCCCAATACGCGGTTCCGATGCCGAATATTCCGGAAATGTCTGAAGTATGGGGCCCGATGGCAACAGCTCTGCAATTAGTGGCGAACCAAAAGATAAAACCAAAGAAAGCATTAGATGAAGCGGTGAAAACCATTCAAACCAATATTGAAACGAATCACTCAGGCGAGTAAAAAGAGAGCGCCTCTCTTTTACGGGATCGGCGATAAGACGACTTGAAGATGAAACAAATGATTGGTGGAAAATTAGCGGTCGAAGGCAAGTTGCTGCCTTGTCTCAGTCACGTCAAAACGTGACTAGGAACCGAACAATCAGCTACTTCCAGGCAAATGAATTTGTCTGGAAGCAATGCTGTTCGGTCGACCGACTATCGAAATCAATAGTGATCGGCTCGCTTTGGGGGGACCATATTGATACATCAAGAAAAACCCATTTGCCGATCAAACAGGAAAGTGAAAAGTTTCCTTGCTTCTACTGGGCTCCATGTTTTGCACGGGCGTTTACAGTATGGATGGCTTCGATGTTTTCACACGCCTATCGCATTTGCCGAACGACGCTTTTATAGACGATGGCACTTTCGGCGATAGAAAAGGGATTGGATGCTGAACTGATATTTGCTGGCGATGAATCTAGCATTCTCGAATGTGAACGGGTTGTGAGTGGTGATATGTTAGAAAGGAGGGGCTTATGTGGAGTCGACTATCTATCAATCTCGTCATCGGAAGATTGCGCTTGGTTTATCGATTATTCCGGGACTCGGACAGCTATATAACCGCCAATATACGAAAGGTATTTTCTTTCTTGTATTAACGGTTTCTTTTTTTATTGTCTTTCATGATTTGTTGAATATCGGTTTGTGGGGATTAGTGACGCTTGGTGAAATAGTCCCGCGCGATCATTCCATTTTTTTGTTGGTGGAAGGGATTTTAGCGGCGATTGTGCTCATATTTGGCCTCGGGTTTTATGCGTTTAATTTGCAGGATGCGTATAAAAATGGACAAAAACGCGACCTTGGCTTAAAAATCAACTCGCTGCGTGAACAATATCAAACGCTTGTCGATAGCGGATTTCCTTATTTAATGATCTCGCCGGGATTTATTTTGCTCATTTTTGTCGTTGTTTTTCCGATTATTTTCGTTGTGCTGCTTGCGTTCACAAACTACGATTTGTATCATACGCCGCCAGCTAAATTAGTCGATTGGGTTGGTTTGCAAAACTTTGTTGACTTAGTGAAGCTTGATCTTTGGCGGAAAACGTTTATTAACGTATTGGCATGGACGATTATTTGGACGTTTGGCGCGACTACCTTGCAAATTGCTCTTGGCATTTTCCTAGCGATTCTCGTCAATCAAAAAGATTTAAAAGGAAAAGCGATTATCCGAACTATTTTTATTTTGCCTTGGGCCGTTCCGGCGTTTGTGACTATTTTGATTTTTGCGGGCATGTTTAATGAATCTTTTGGCGCGGTCAATCAAACCATTTTAGCCTCCTTGGGGCTTCCGGCTATTGATTGGATGACAAACCCATTTTGGACAAAGGTGGCGCTGATTTTCATTCAAACATGGCTTGGTTTCCCATTCATTTTTGCGATGACAACGGGTGTGTTGCAATCGATTCCAAGTGAATTGTATGAAGCGGCAACGGTAGATGGAGCTACAGCATGGCAAAAATTCACAAAAATCACGCTCCCTCTCGTTCTTTATACAGTCGCCCCTATTTTAATTACGCAGTATACGTTTAATTTTAATAACTTTAACATTATTTACTTGTTTAATGGCGGAGGACCGGCGGTCTCGGGCCAAAACGCCGGTGCGACCGATATTTTAATCTCTTGGATCTATCGTCTGACGATGACGTCGGCACAATACTCCAAAGCCGCGGCTGTAACCTTGCTTTTATCGCTTGTTGTTGTCTCCGTTGCTTTATGGCAGTTTAGAAGAACGAGATCATTTAAAGAAGAGGATATGATGTGAAATGGGCATGAAAAGACGAAAAATCATTCGTTTAACCTTGTCGTATATCGTGATTTTAGTGGTCGCCGCCATTATTATGTATCCGCTTCTTTGGGTTATTGGCTCTTCGTTTAATCCCGGACAGAGCTTGTCGGGGTCGAAGATGATCCCGGAGAATGCAACGCTCGCTCATTATAAAGAGCTGTTCGACCCTGATCAAAGCGATTATTTGCGCTGGTACTGGAACTCTTTAAAAATCTCTACACTCACGATGGTTTTGTCTGTTATTCTCGTAAGTTTAACGGCCTATTCATTTTCCCGCTACCGTTTTATCGGAAGGAAAAATGGTTTAATCACCTTCTTGATTTTGCAAATGATTCCGAACTTCGCCGCATTAATTGCTATTTATGTTTTAGGGCTGCTCACAAAATTAATTGATACGCATTTAGGGCTGATTCTTGTTTATGTAGGCGGATTTATTCCGATGAACACTTGGTTGATGAAAGGTTATTTAGATACGATTCCGAAAGAGCTTGATGAATCTGCGAGAATCGACGGTGCCGGACATCTGCGCATTTTTTGGCAAATTATTATGCCGTTGGCTAAACCGATCATTGCGGTTGTGGCGCTATTTACTTTTACGGGACCGTTTGCCGATTTTATTTTGGCCAGCGTTCTGCTTCGCAGCAAAGAAAAGTATACGCTGGCTGTTGGGCTGTATGACTTGGTCGCAAAGCAATTTGGAAGTGAATTTACAACGTTTGCTGCTGGTTCTGTGCTGATCGCTCTGCCGATTGCGATCCTGTTCCTTTCGTTCCAAAAATATTTTGTATCGGGATTGACAGCTGGCGGAACAAAAGGATAAGAAAGAGGGGGAAAGAACCGTTCAAGTTCTTTCCTTTCATGCTATTTCGAGCTATATTAAAACAGTAAGTAGACTCGAAATAGATAGGGAGTGGGAAGGTTGAAACGAGCATTTGCTTCTAGTTTAGCGCTTCTTTTTTTACTTTCATTTGCCATTCCTGCACAGGCAGACACAAATGAAAAGCGGACATGGCAAGACGAAACCGTCTACTTTATGATGGTTGATCGATTTAACAATTTGGATTCGACAAACGACCAAGGTGTCAATGTCAAAGATCCTCGCGCCTATTTCGGAGGGGATTTAAAGGGAATTACAGCTAAACTGGATTATATTCAAAGCATGGGATTTACAGCGATTCGACTGACGCCGATTTTTCAAACGGAGCCAGGGGATTATCAAGGAAAGAAGGTTACGGATTTTTATAAAGTCGATCCGCGTTTTGGAACGCTCAGCGATTTAAAAACATTGGTGAAAGAAGCGCATAAGCGTCATATGAAGGTGATTTTGGATTTTGTGACGAATCATACGTCATCTCGCCATCCGTGGGTAAACGATCCGGCGAAAAAAGATTGGTATCATGAGAAATGGGAGATTTCAGACTGGAATAATCCGCGGCAAATAGAGACCGGCTGGTTAAATGGGTTGCCAGATCTTGCGCAAGAAAATCCGGAAGTGAAACGTTATTTGATTGATGCTGCTAAATGGTGGATAAAAGAAACGGATATTGATGGTTATTATCTTGATGACGCTAGATATGTGCCTAAATCGTTTTGGCAGGGGTTTGCAAATGAAGTCAAAGCAGTAAAGAAAGACTTTTATCTGCTTGGAGGAATAGACAGCAATGATCCGCGTTATATAGCCGATTATGAGAAGGATGGAATCGATGGTTTTCTTGATTATCCTTTTTATAATGAAGCGTCAAAGGTATTGAGCAATGTGAATCAATCGCTTGCGCCGCTTTATCGTGTTTGGAAGAACAATGTCTCTTATTATGATCATCCTTATTTGTTAGGTACGTTTTTGGACAATGACAGAACTGTTCGATTCACAAGGCTTGCTTTAGAAAACAAGCAAAATCCGATAACCAGAATGAAGCTTAGTCTAGCTTATTTATTTTCAACGCCAGGCGTTCCTATTGTCTATTACGGAACAGAAATTGTGTTAGACGGAGGAAAGGCTCCTGATAATCATCGCCTTATGAATTTCCGCACCGATGATGAAGTGGTGAATTATATAAAAAAATTAGGAGAACTGCGCGGGCAATTACCTTCTTTGCGGCGGGGGGATTTTACTCTCTTGTACGAAAAGAAGGGAATGGCTGTTTTTAAACGAACATATAAGGGAGAAACAGCTGTCATCGCGATAAATAATACAAACAAAACGCAAAAAGTCCATTTAACAAACGCTCAGCTTGCCCCTGGAAAAGAGTTGAGAGGACTGTTATCTGGCGATTTAGTGCGAAGCAGCAAAAACGGGTATAACTTGATTTCGGATAGGGAAACAGCAGAAATTTACGTGCTTGCCAAAAAGACGGGTCTGAATATTCCATTTATCGCTGCGCTCATTGCTGTTTATGTCTTGTTTGGATTGTTTTTATACTATGCGAAAAAGCGTGCCAAACGGTCTAGGTAGGAGGGAGAAAAGATGCTGGAAGATACAAGCTTTGCTATTTTGCCGGATCGAGAGGGAAAACGGCGTAAACGGGATGTAATCGATATCGGAAACATGCTGGCTTTCTCCTGTAAAGATGAAGTGCTTTTCTTCCGGTGTGATGCAGGTGTAGTGAACGTTCAGTTTTATGATCATCCTATCGTCCGCGTCGCTTTTAATCCTTTTGGCGAAACGAGCATGAAAACAAGCCGTGCCGTCGTCATGCGGCCAAAAAAGGTAAAAGTGGATGTGCATGAAACAGAGGAACAGGTAGAGCTGGCTTCACCACAAATGAAAGTGGTAGTGAAAAAACGGCCCTTTCGTGTGCAGATTTATGATCAAGCGGGCCGTTTGCTTGTAGGGGAGGAAGCGAGAGGGATGGCCTTCACTTATGAAGGTGATGTTTACTGCTATAAAGGAATGGATCAGGCCGACCATTTTTATGGGCTCGGTGAAAAAACCGGATTTCTGAATAAGCGCGGTGAAAAATGGACCATGTGGAATACAGATGTGTATGCGCCGCATAATCCGGAAACGGACCCTCTTTATCAGTCTCATCCGTATTTTATGACGTTGCGGAATGGATGGGCACACGGTTTGTTTTTTGACAATACGTATCGGACCATATTTGATTTTCAAACGTTCGAAGATGAATATTGCTTCGCGGCGGAGGGCGGACCGATTGATTATTATGTATTTGCCGGTCCGACTCCGCGCGATGTATTGAAGCAATATACGAATCTGACAGGAAAAATGCCGATTCCTCCTAAATGGGCGCTCGGCTATCATCAATCGCGCTATAGCTATGAAACGGAGCAGGAAGTAAGAGAACTGGTGCAGACGTTTATAGAAAAAGATATTCCGCTTGATGCGGTGTATTTAGATATCCATTATATGGATGGCTATCGTGTGTTTACATTTGATAGAAACCGCTTTCCGAATCCGAAGCAGCTGATTGCCGATTTGAAACAGGAAGGGGTTCGTGTTGTTCCGATTGTAGATCCTGGGGTAAAGGTGGATCCTGAATACGCCATTTATCAAGAAGGAGTAAGGGACGATTATTTTTGCAAATACATGGAGGGAAATCATTTCATTGGGGAGGTCTGGCCAGGAAAAAGCGCGTTTCCGGATTTCACAAATGAACAAGCGCGAAGCTGGTGGGGCGACAAGCATCGGTTTTATGCTGATTTAGGCATCGAAGGTATTTGGAACGATATGAACGAACCGTCTGTGTTTAATGAAACAAAAACGATGGATATTACTGTGATGCATGATAACGATGGAAATCCGAAAACGCATCGTGAACTTCATAACCTTTACGGATTGATGATGGGAGAAGCGACATACACTGGCATGAAAAAGCTGTTGAACGGAAAGCGTCCGTTCTTGTTAACGCGTGCCGGTTTCTCAGGTATCCAACGCTATGCAGCTGTATGGACGGGAGATAATCGCAGCTTTTGGGAGCATTTGCAAATGTCGTTGCCAATGTGCATGAATTTAGGATTATCAGGCGTAGCGTTTTGCGGAGCGGATGTTGGCGGGTTTGCTCACGATACGAACGGGGAGCTTTTAGCACGTTGGACGCAGGTGGGGGCGTTTACTCCATATTTTCGCAATCATTGTGCGATCGGATTCCGCCGGCAAGAACCGTGGGCGTTTGGTGAAAAGTATGAGCGAATTATCAAACAATATATCCAGATGCGCTACGAATGGTTGCCGTATTTATACACGCTTTTTGCAGAAGCTCATGAGACAGGTGCTCCTGTCATGCGACCTTTGCTTTTTGAGTATCCGGATGATCCTCATACGTATAATCTTTATGATGAATTTTTGCTTGGTGACAATGTGTTGGTTGCTCCGATTATGACGCCTAACACAGCTTATCGAGCCGTATATTTGCCGAGAGGGAAATGGATCGATTATTGGACAGATACCGTTTGGGAGGGAGGTCAATACCATCTGGTTCATGCGGAATTAGACAAGCTCCCAATTTTTGTGAAGCAAGGCTCAGCCATTGCGCTTGCCAATGCAAGACGTTCTACTGATATGCCGGATGAACAGCGCATCGTGCGCTTATATAAAAAGTGTGATGGAAAAACCGCATATACGATATATGATGATGATGGACAAACGTTTGCTTATGAGAAAGGAATTTATTTCCGTTTGCATTTGGATATAAGGTATGATGAGAATATTGTTCGGATTGACACGAAAACGGAAGGGGAGTACCGGCCAGACTGGAAGCTGTCATTTGCGATTCATGGAGGAATGGCACAGACGACTGTGATCGTCGATGGAAACGAGCAACATGGTAGATGGGATGATAAGCAGAACATCTTATGGATCGACCACAATTGAGGGATGGAGAAGGAGGGATGTGAAATGAACGTCACCATTAAAGATGTTGCAAAACGAGCGAATGTGGCTCCCTCCACTGTTTCAAGAGTCATTGCAGATAGTCCGCGCATTAGTGAAAAAACAAAGAGAAAAGTGCGAGAAGCGATGAAAGAGCTTGGCTATCATCCCAATTTTATTGCCCGGAGCCTGGCGAATCAATCGTCGCAGGTGATTGGAATCGTGATGCCGAGCTCAACTGACCAAGCGCTGCAAAATCCGTTTTTTCCTGAGGTGATTCGCGGAATTAGCAAAGCAGCACATGAGAAAAAATATGCTTTGCAAATGTCGACAGGCGAAAAGGAAAGCGAGATTTATGAAGGTGTGATCGAAATGCTGCAGGGGCGGCGGGTTGACGGTGTTATTTTGCTTTACTCTAGAACGAATGATAAACTGATGAAATATTTGCAGAAGAACCGCTTCCCATTTGTTGTCATTGGAAAGCCTCACCAGATGGCAGAACAAATTACTCATGTCGATAATGATAACTATCGCGCGGCAAAAGAAGCGACTCAATATTTAGTTGAGCTTGGGCATAAGCGAATAGCATTTGTCGGCGGCAATATCAGCTATTTAGTGACAGTCGATCGGCTGCTAGGATATGAAGCGGCGCTTAAAGAAGCCGGGCTGCCGTACCGCCAAGAGTATATTATGCATGAAGAATTTTTAAAAGAAGGCGGACAAGAAGCGATGAAAGAGCTGCTGTCGTTACGTGAACCGCCGACAGCGTTAGTGGTGGCGGATGATTTGATGGCGCTTGGGGTTTTGAATACGTTGGACGAGATGAACGTTCGCGTTCCTGAGGATATATCCATTGTCAGCTTTAATAATACGCTGTTAGCGGAGCTCTCACGGCCTCCATTAACATCAGTCGATATTCATATTTTTCAGCTTGGATATGAAGCAGCGAAAAGTTTGATCGAAAAAATTGCGAATCCAAATGAGCCGGTCAAGCGAATTATTATTCCGCACCAGCTTATGAAACGATTTTCTTGCGATGACGATCAAATGAAATGAAAAAAGTTAGATGGCCGACAAAGTCCATTTCGGCTTTGTCGGCCATCATTGTCAAGCATTCTCCGTTTCCGCACCAGGCTGGCTTGCGCTCGGCCGACAAGGAACGCAGTCAAGCGAAGACGAAAATCGAATAAGAGAGGCTTGCGAGCGGACAAAATTCAGGCGCTTTTTTGCTCATAAGAAGAATGGGTGATTCGTATATAAACAAAAAACTTGCAACATATCGTTGCAAGTCTATCAAAGGGAAGAGAGGGGTCACCTTTTGGTTTGTGCAAAAGGCTGACAGCAAACACTGTACGTAATAATCATAATTGGATCATACATGATAAATCAAGTTTACTGTAAATAAAATTAACAATAAATGTTCAATTTCATTACATTTACCCGTTCACGATTTTTCCGCCATTCACATGAATCATTTGCCCTGTTATATAGGAGGTGTCATCGCTGGCGAGAAACACATAGCTTGGCGCTACTTCCTCAGGCTGTCCAGGTCGTTTCATCGGCGTATTCGAACCGAATGCAGCTACTTGCTCGCTGGAAAAGGTTGATGGAATGAGGGGCGTCCAAATCGGTCCGGGGGCGACACCGTTGACGCGAATTCCTTTTTGTACCAAAGATTTAGCTAACGAGCGTGTAAATGTCGCGATCGCTCCTTTTGTTGCCGAATAATCGAGCAGCTGCTCGTTGCCCTCATAAGCTGTAATGGATGAGGTGTTAATAATGGAGCTGCCTTCTTTTAAATAAGGAAGTGCCGCTTTCGCCAAATAAAAGTAGCCAAACACATTCGTGCGAAACGTTTTTTCTAGCTGCTCTGAGGTGATGTGCAGCAGGCTGTCTTGAGGATGTTGTTCAGCTGCGTTATTGACAAGAATATCTAGCTTTCCAAATGCAGAGATGACTTGCTTGACAGCTTCGATACAAAAATGCTCATCTCCCACATCTCCGGCAATCAACAGGCATTGGCGCCCCTCTTCTTCAACCTGCCGCTTGGTTTCTTCTGCATCTTGGTGTTCATTCAAATAAATAATGGCGACATCCGCGCCCTCTTTCGCAAAATAAATGGCAACCGCTCGGCCGATTCCGCTGTCTCCGCCGCTAATTAAGGCGATCTTTCCTTGAAGCTTGCCGCTTCCTCGATAGGCAGGATCCTCGGAGACGGGCTCGGGCTGCATCACGGATTGTAATCCCGGCTGCTGATATTGATGCTGTGGCGGCAAGGTCATTTGCTGCTTTGTGACCATCTTGATCATTCCTCCCTTATACCATCATGTTCAGTCATTGTTTAGTATGGGAGAATCAAGCGAAAATATCACGAAAGCCGTTTATCCATTATTTTACTATATACATACAGCTTGATGGATCAACATTTATCCCGGAAGTGAGGCATCCCTGAAAAAATGATGATAAAAGAAGGACGTGACTGGTGACATTCGATCAGACGAAACAAAAAAGCTGGCATTCGCCAGCTTTTTTACAATACATTAAAGTATTTCGCTTCTGGATGAGCAAAAACGATGGCAGATACAGAGGCTTCGGGTTCCATCATAAATTCCTCCGTTAGATCAATCCCGATCTCTTCCGGATGCAAAAGATGGAACAGTTTTTCTTGGTCTTCTAGGTTTGGGCATGCCGGATAGCCAAAAGAAAAGCGTTGTCCTTGATATTTGGCGGCGAACCGTTCCTCCATTGTGAAATCAGGATCGTCTGGAAATCCCCAACGGTCGCGCATGACTTGATGGATCCGTTCAGCCAGCCCTTCTGCTACTTCAAGCGCCAGCGCTTGAATTGCATGGCTTTTTAAAAATTCGCCGCTTTTTTTCCATTCTTGAGCTAGCTCACGGATGCCTGTTCCAGCGGTCACGGCAAATAATCCTACATAATCAAGCTGCCCGCTTTCCACCGGCTTGATATAATCAGCCAAACAAAGATAAGGTGACTGGCGCTGCCGCGGAAACTCGAATGTTTCGATCATGGTTTTTGCATCTTTCGGCGAGTAAATATAAATACGGTTTCCATCACTTTGAGCGGGAAAAAATTGATAGACAGCCGCTGGCTTTAACCACTGTTGCTGTTTGGCGGCAGAGAGAAGATCCTCTATCAATTGTTTGAGAAAAATAGCTTTTTCATTTTGTTCCGCTAATAACTTTTTCACTTTTCCTTTCAAGCCAAGGTGATGTCCGAGCAGCATTTGCCAGTTCATATACCGCTCAATGTGAGCGAGCGGGATATCTTTTAGGACATGACGCTCAAGATCTGCCGGAACATATACTGGAACATGGATGGATACATTGGACCGAACAAGGGTAGCCGTTTGCGATGATGACGCTGATACCGTAAAGCTTTGTTCCTTTCGTTTATATTCAACCTCGTTTTGCTGCAGGCGGTTGGCAAGGGAGAGACCGTCCATGGCGTCTTTTGCATAAAGCACGATTCCGTCGTACTCTGGAGCGATTTTATTTTCGGTAAATTTTCGCGATAATGCTGCTCCACCGACAAGAATAGGCAAGGAAATGCCGGCTTGTTTTAAATCTTGAGCGGTTAGCACCATTTGTTGGGCTGATTTGACAAGCAGCCCCGACAAGCCAATAATGTCGGGTTTTTCGGCTTTTATGGCTTCAATCAGCTGCTGGGAAGTGACTTTAATGCCTAGATCCACCACGTGATAGCCGTTGTTGCTCAAAATAATGTCCACTAAATTTTTGCCGATGTCATGCACATCCCCTTTGACGGTAGCAAGCATCACTTTTCCTTTTAGACTGGTTTCGGTTTTTTCCATATAAGGCTCCAAAAAGGCGACCGCTGCTTTCATTACCTCAGCACTTTGCAGGACTTCAGCGACAATGAGCTGGTTGTCATTGAACAGCCGGCCTACTTCATCCATACCGGTCATAAGCGGACCATTGATAATATCGAGAGGGTTGTTATATGTTTGCAAGGCCAACTCTAAATCCTCAAGCAATCCCTCTTTTGTTCCTTCGACGACATAGGAGGCGAGCCGTTCCTCGAGCGATAAGTGAGTATTCGTTTTTTTCGTTTCTTTCGTTTTGCCCCGGTAAAACTGAATAAAGGTGTTTAAAGTTTCATCATTCGTATGAAAGAGGAGCGCCTCAGCCAATTGCACTTCCTCCGCTGGAATGGAAGCAAAGCGCTCAAGCTTTTCCGTATTAACAATCGCGTAATCAAGGCCGGCTTGCGTACAATGATATAAGAAAACAGAATTTAAAATTTCCCTGCCAACTGGCGGCAATCCGAATGAGACATTGCTGATACCGAGTATGGTTGGACAATGTGGCAGCTGTTCTTTAATGAGTCGGATGCCCTCAATCGTTTCTTTCGCGGCGCCAATATATTGTTCGTCGCCGGTGCCGACTGGAAAAACGAGCGGATCAAAAATAATGTCATGTGGCGGTATGCCGTATTTATTGACAAGCAAATCGTAAGAACGCAAAGCGATTTCAAGCTTTCGTTCAGCGGCAATGGCCATTCCTTGTTCATCAATCGTGCCAACAACAACGGCCGCTCCATAGCGATGAATGAAAGGAACAATTTTTTCGAAACGCTCCTCTCCGTCTTCGAGGTTAATGGAATTAATAATCGCTTTTCCTTGCGAATAGGAAAGGGCGCACTCAATCACTTTTTCATCCGTTGAATCAATCACGAGCGGCACCTTTACCTTTCGAACGACTTGCTGGATAAATTGTTCCATATCTTCCTTTTCGTCGCGATCCGGATCTGCAAGGCAGATATCGATGACATGAGCGCCGTTTTTTACTTGCGTTCGAGCAATTTCCGCTGCTTCTTCATATTTTCCTTCCGCAATCAAACGTTTAAATTTGCGAGAGCCGATGACGTTTGTTCGTTCGCCGACAAAAAGCGGGCGCATTGTTTCATCGTAAATAAGTGGCTCGATTCCTGAAACAGCATGAACGGAGAATGAGGTTGGAATCGTGCGCGGAGCGACATCGCGAACCGCTTCAGCGATAGCGCGAATATGAGACGGCGTTGTGCCACAGCAGCCGCCGACGATATTGAGCCAGCCTTTCTCAGCAAAGCGGCGGATTTTTTTGGCTAACATATCCGGTGTTTCGTGATAATGCCCTTCTTCATCCGGGAGCCCGGCGTTTGGATAACAGCTGACGGCTGTATCGGCTAGTTGAGAAAGAGAACGCAAGTGATCAGTCATAAACTCCGGCCCGGTTGCACAGTTGAGCCCAATGGCAAATGGCTTCATATGGCGGACGGAAATAAAAAACGATTCAATCGTTTGTCCCGCCAACGTCGTTCCCATCGGTTCAATCGTCCCGGATATCATAAGCGGAACGATTTTTCCTGTCTTCTGAAATGCTTGTGAAACGCCGATAAAACCCGCTTTTACGTTAAGTGTATCTTGACACGTTTCTAAAAGCAGAAGATCGACGCCGCCGATTAATAGGCCGCGCGCTTGCTCTTCATAGGCGGCTACAAGTTGGGCAAATGTTGTCCCCCCGGTAACAGAAAGGGTTTTCGTTGTTGGACCCATCGAACCGGCGACAAACCGCGGCCAGCTTGAAGTGGAATGGCGTTCAGCCGCCCGCTTAGCCAGCTTGGCTGCTTCTATATTTAATTCAAGCGCCATATGGCCGAGCCCATATTCGTCTAACACCATGCTGGTAGCACCGAACGTATTGGTTTCAATGATATCGGCTCCCGCTTCAAGATAGGCTTCGTGAATCTGTACAATGACGTGAGGGGAGGTCACAGATAAATATTCATTGCATCCTTCGTATGATTCGCCGCCAAAATCAGCAGCTGTAAGCTCGGCGCTTTGAATCATCGTTCCCATTGCTCCATCCATTACTAAAATTTTCTTTTTCAGCTGATTATACAGTTGGCTAGCCATGATGAAGTACCTTCCTTTCTGAAATCGAACGTTCTTTTTCTTGAATATAGCGGACGAGCTCGACTGTCATTTCATAGCGCAAAAACGGCGTAATTAAATAAATGCCGCGAAATAAATCAAAAGCCGCATCGATGAGCGATTTGGCGATGGCAATTCCTTCTCTCGACGATTGAATCGGATCATGGGCGCAAGCCGCCATTCGGGAACGAATATCGTCCGATAACGTGATTCCCGGTACTTCGTGATGCAGAAAGTCGGCGTTACGTGCGCTTGTAAGCGGCATAATACCGATATAAATCGGCGCTTCAAGATGTTTCGTTGCCTCGTATACCTCTTCGATTTTTTGTTCGGAATAGAGCGGCTGCGAAATAAAGTAGTGGGCGCCGCACTGAATCTTTTTCTCAAGCCGCTGCACCGCTTTATCTAAATAACGGACATTCGGATTGAAGGCCGCAGCGATAGAGAAGTTGGTTTTTTGCCCAAGCGGCTGACCGGAGTAGGAAATCCCTTCATTAAATTGGCGAATCAGCTGAATTAAATCAAATGATGACAAATCATACACAGATGTTGCGCCAGGAAATTCGCCGATTTTGGATGGATCTCCGGTGACAGCAAGTACATCCGTAATGCCAAGTGTATGCAATCCCATTAAATGAGATTGCAGACCAATCAGATTGCGGTCGCGGCATGTAATGTGGATCAGCGGACGGATGCCTAGCTGTTGCTTAATAAGGGTTCCGAGCGCGACATTGCTGATGCGCGGAGTAGCTAAAGAATTATCAGCCAGTGTTAGGGCATCAATATTCGTTTCTTTGAGCGCTTTCGCTCCTTCCAAAAATTTTCCGATGCCCAGCTTTTTCGGCGGATCTAATTCAACAAGGACCGACCGCCGTTTTTTTACGATATCTTCTAAAGGCGGTTCAGATTTTGGCTCTGCTGATGGAATCGAGATGTTTGCTTGCTGCTGTTTCACTTGTTTCGTTTGAATGGGCGTGCGATCAATCAAGGCTTGTGCCATCGCCGCAATATGTTTAGGAGTCGTTCCGCAGCAGCCGCCGATCAGGCGGACGCCTTGTTCGCGAAAGGAGAGAGCCGTTTCCTTAAAATATTCGGCGTTTGTTTCATAAACAAGGCGGCCGTCGCGATAATCTGGAAGGCTAGCATTCGGATAAGCGGAAAGGAATGCGGTGCTGGGAAGCGGCACGGCTTCAAGAGAACGAATCATATGATACGGACCAAGATGGCAATTTAATCCAACTACATCGGCCCCCAATTGTTCCAATTGGGAAAGCGCATCGCTGAGCGGAGTCCCGTCTTGCAGCACGCCAACACCGTGAAGGGTCACATGGGCGATAATCGGTAATGTTGTTTCTTTTCGGGCGATGGCGAGCACCGTTTGAAGCTCCTCTAAGTCGTAATAGGTTTCAAGCAGAATTCCATCTACTTCTTCGTGCAAAAGCACGTACAACTGCTCCCGAAACGTCCGTTTCACTTCTTCAAGAGTGATGGCGCTTTTCTTGAATGTGCGAAGACCGCCGATGGTTCCAAGAACATAGGCACGGCCTGAGGCCGCTTGTTTCGCTAGCTTTACAGCTGCGCGGTTGATTTCTTTTACATCGTCCTCCAATCCATAGCGTGCTAGCTTCATATAGTTTGCGCCATATGTATTGGTTTGAATGACTTCTGCGCCAGCGTCAAGATAAGCTTCATGAATATGGATAATATCTTCTGGTTTGGAGAGATTCAATTCTTCAAAACATCGGTCAATTCCATGGGAGTATAATAAAGTTCCCATCGCCCCATCGGCGATGATGATTCGTTTCTGCAATTCTTCTAAAAATCCCATGCGTATCACTCCTTCGTCTTCTTAAAAAATAAAAAAAGCCTTCTAAAAATAAGAAGAAGACTTTGTGTTGCTCCTTCTTATCTTCCAAGCATCAAGCCTGTCTGGAATTAGCACCTTGACATACGGTCAGGTTGCTGAGAGTTCACAGGGCCAGTCCCTCCCTCTCTCTTGATAAGAAAAATGAGTATGCAATTTTCAATCAATACGTTATTTATAATTTAAATAATTTTTAGAAAATATTCAACTGCAAATTTTGATTATTTTTTAGATGGAACGGATCAGCGCTCAAAAGGCGACGATCAGGCAAAGTTTGTGGACTTACGCCGGGAAATCTATAGTTCGCATTTTGGTTATAAAAACAGCCTAATTCGGAGGAATTAGGCTGTTAAAACGAAGCGCACAAACCCCTATCGATAGTTGACAAATTGTACATCAATCGGCAAATCAGCTTCACGGATCGCTGTGATCACTTTTTGCAGATCATCTTTGCTTTTGCCGCTGACGCGGATTTGATCTTCTTGAACTTGGCTTTTTACTTTTAAGCCTGTGTTTTTAATAATCGTATTAATTTTTTTCGCATGATCTTTGTCAATGCCTTGAACAAGGCTGGCACGTTGACGGACCGTTCCTCCTGAGGCTGGTTCTATTTTTCCGTATTGAATATTTTTGATAGAGACCCCGCGCTTAATCAGTTTGCCGATTAATACATCTTTCAATTGCTCAAGTTTGAATTCATCGTCAGAAACGAGGATCAGTTCGTCTTTTTCTAAGGAAATGTCACTTTTGCTTCCCTTGAAATCGTAGCGGTTTTGAATCTCCTTCATGGCGATATGAATGGCGTTAGTAACTTCAGATAAATCTACTTTGGATACGATATCAAATGAGCTTTCTTTTGACATATATTACCTCCAGTAAAATTTGGTCATTTCGTTCTTATTATAGTAAAATGTAGCATGATAAACAATAAAAAGGAAGATGCATCCATGAAACAACTTATACCAGGAGAAATAAGAACATTAACCGTAAAGCGGGAGGTTCCGTTTGGCTGGTTTTTAGCGAGCGGTCAGGAAGAAGTGTTGCTTCATCAAGCGGAGATAGACCGTCCACTTGCAATCGGAGAAGAGGTCCATGTCTTTTTATATCACGACCATCAAGGACGGTTGAGCGCTACAATGAAATCACCCAAAATAACAAAGGATACATATCATTGGGTGGAGGTGGTTGATGTTGTTCCAAAGCTCGGTGTTTTTGTTGACATTGGCATATCAAAAGATGTGCTTGTGTCTAGCGATGATTTGCCTCCTCTTTTGTCACTATGGCCACAGCGAGGGGATCAGTTATATTGTTCGTTAAAGACAGATCGGAAAGGGCGCTTGTTGGCTAACTTGGCGGATGAGGAAACAATCCGGCAGCTTGCTACGAAAGCTTCGGAGTCCGTCTTTAATCAAAATGTGCGCGGTCGCATATATCGTGTGATCAAAGCTGGAGCGTCTATGATCTCAGATGTGGGTTATATCGGTTTTATCCACGAATCTCAACGCAGGAGAGAACCGCGTCTTGGCGAAGTGGTCGAAGGGCGTGTCATCGCTGTCAAAGAAGACGGTACAATGAATGTGTCGCTGCTGCCGCGCAAGCACGAAAGCATCGACGAAGATGCAGGAATGATTTATCGTTACCTTGAAAGCAGAGGAGGGGCCATGCCCTATCATGATAAAAGCAATGCAGAGGATATTCAAGCGCGCTTTCAAATGAGTAAAGCCGCGTTTAAAAGAGCATTGGGACGGCTTATGAAAGAAGATAGGATTTATCAAGAAAATGGCTGGACTTATATCAAGCATAAGGAAGAATAGAAGCGGGGGTACAATACTCCGCTTTTTTTGTGCAGGGCTAAAAAGATGCCCCTATATCGCCGATAAAAATAGTGGATAGATTACAGCATAAGGGGATAAATCGATGAAGCAACTACGTCTTATCATTGTTATGATGGTGGTCGTGTGCCTTTTTTCAGGATGTTCAGCGCAGGAAACGGCCACAACAAAAGAAAGAGTAAAAGTCGGTATTATGTTGTCTGACGTCGGACTTGGAGATCAATCGTTTAGTGATTCTGCTTTCAATGGATTGATGAAAGCGCGCAACGAGCTTGGCATTGTGTTCGATTATCGCGAATTGCAGGATACGAAAACGTATGAGCAAGGGCTAAAAGAATTGGTCGAAGAGGGAAATGATATTGTCATCGGCCTCGGATTCATGGTGCAAGAGGATTTGGAAAAAGTAGCGAAGCAATATCCAAAGCAGCATTTTATTCTAGTGGATGCTGTGTCCAATTTGAAAAACGTGACTTCGATTACGTTTAAGGAAGATGAAGGAAGCTTTTTAGCCGGAGTAGTCGCGGCGTTAGCGACCAAAACGAATCAGGTTGGCTTTATTGGCGGAGACGATGTACCGCTTATCCACAAATTTGCCGACGGCTTTGAAAAAGGGGTTCATGCCTTAAAGCCTTCAGCTTCTGTGAGCGTGGTGTATGCCGGGGATTTTGGAAATGATCAGCTTGGCGCCGAGCTTGCGGGAGAAATGTTTAAAGGCGGCTGCGACGTCGTATATACGGCCGCTGGATTTACGGGCGTGGGAGTGTTAAAGGAAGCGGAGGCGCAAGGAAAGTATGCTATTGGCGTTGACAGCGACCAATATTTTTATGCGGAAAAGGCGGTTGTCACATCAATGGTGAAAAATGTGGATGTGGCGCTGTTTACGATTTTACAGCAATATGTGCAAAAAGGCGAAATGCCACAAGGGACGGTTCAACTGGGCCTTAAGGAAAATGGCGTCGGACTTGCGCCGATTCGCGTGATGGCATGGAGCGAGCCGCAACAAAAATTGATCGAACAATGGAAGCAAAAAATTGAAAATGGTGAAGTAACAACGAAGGAATAGAAAAGGGGATAACGATGACGGTTCGGAAAAAGCTATGGCTTCATGCCACGATTTCGATTTTGCTTTCGATCGGCATGATGGGATTTATTATTGTCAATATGCTGTCGATTCAAGCGACCAACAAAGATATTGTGCCCGTGCTTCTGACTGTTCAGGAGCTAGAAGCGAGCATGAAATCAACGAAACAAAGCTTAAATAACTTTGCCTACAATATGACAGAAGGAAATAAGCAGGGGGCCATTGAACAAGTTCAGCAAACAGAGCAGCTCATTCGTAAGCTGAAGAAGATGTTAAAGCAAAACAATTTTCAAGCTTTATTGGAAAAAGCAACGGCCAAATTTTCCAATGTACATGAGCAATCCATTGAAGCTTTGAACACTCTTGATGCGTCTGAGGCCAGACGGCAAGCGATGCGAATCGAAGGGGCTATGAATGATATATATGGTTTAAAGTTGGCTGCAAATGATTTTTATGAACAATTACAGCAAGAGATGCAAGCACAAATCCGCTTTGTGGTGTGGACGGCAATCATTGGAAGTATGGTGCTTCTCGGATTGGCTGGCGCAAGCAGTTTACGGCTCACACGTTCTATTACTAAACCTCTTGAGCATCTAGCGGCCAACGCGAAAGAAATAGCGAGCGGCCATTTGCTTGTTGAGCCTGTTTCCTATAAACATCATGATGAAATCGGCGAGCTCAACACTTCATTCAGCCAAATGGTCCATGAGCTGCAGCGGCTGCTACATTCCGTAGATTCCGCAAGCCGGCGTGTTGAAACATTTGCTAAAGAGATTGAACAAGAAAATAAAATGCTCACAGAAATTAACCAGCAGGTTGCTTTATCTACGAATGAGCTATCAGCCGGCGCTCAAAGTATTTCCGAAGAACTGCAGCAAGCGGTATTGCTTATCGAAAAAATGGATGATACGTTTGCACAAACCGCTGAACGGACGGAACAAACGGCTCAGTACAGCGAAGTCGCAGTAGAAGCGATTCGCAACGGACAAAAGGCGATTGGGGAGCAAATGAAGTTGATCCGCGATAACGCTGAAGCGACAGCGCTGATCGAGAGGGAAACACAAGAGTTTATTAGCCATGCAGCGGATATTGAACAAATGGCAAAGGCTGTATCGGAGATGGCGGAGCAAACGAACTTGCTTGCGTTAAATGCGGCCATTGAAGCAGCCCGTGCAGGAGAAGCGGGAAGAGGATTTGCGGTAGTGGCAGAAGAAGTGCGCAAGCTTGCCGAGCAGTCTGCGCAAGCAACGAAGCAAATTTTTGCCACTGTTTCTCACATTAAACAAGGGGTCGCTTCTGTTTCATCTGCGGTTACGCAAGGAGTGAAAATTGCTGAACAGCAATCTCGGTCAACGGAAGCAACAGCAGAAGCTTTTCGTGAAATTGAAAGCAAGGTGATTGGGATATCGGCTGATATTCAGGAGCTCGTAGCAGATGTGGCTGCCTCTAAACAATTGGGCGAGAGCGTGCTGCAAAATGTGGAAAGCATTAGCGCGGTTGTCGAACAATCGGCGGCCGGCAGCGAGGAAATTGCTGCTTCGATGTCTGAACAGCTCGTCGCTTTTGAAAAAATGGTAGAAAAAGTGGCGGTGCTGCGTCAATTGACGGATGAATTGCATACAGTGATGACAAAGTTCCGCATGGAGTAAATTTATCATCAAACAAAAGTTCTCCACGTTTTTTAGGTGGAGAACTTTTGTTTTAAGGCTGAAAGGTTGTCTCTAGTACATTTAAGAAACCTATTATACAAAATTATTAACGTTGTTATTTCTTCCAAACTTATAGGCCGAGATGAGGAAAAAGATCAGTGCGAATGCGAGGATAATGAGCAAATTCAAATATAAGCTTCCAAAGGAATGGCCTTGCTGTAATTTTAACAACGCATCCAGCGTCCAGCGTTGCGGCAGAAAATTAGCTATTTTTTGTACGAAAGTAGGCATAATATCCGCTGGCCAAAAACATCCTGAAAGCATGCAGGTAGGAACAACGATCAAGTTTTGCATCGCTCCTGCTGAAGCAGAGCTGTTTGCAAAAGCGACCGTTATAAAAGCGATGCCGATGGCTACTAGTGAAAATAACATCAGAACAACGGCCATTTGCCAAAAAGCAATATTTGTTTTTATGTGAAATACTCGATCCATTATCACTAATGTAAGGATAATCTGTCCGGTCATCACAATCATGTTGACGATGATATTTGACAATACGTATCTTTTTCCATTAATAGGAGCGGATAATAATCGGAAGTATGTTCGATTCTCTTTTTCTTTCACGATCATTTCCGCTAAATTGCCCGCTGAAAAAAGCATAATCATCAGCAAATATCCGATGGTCTGATAGGTCATGCCGATATTTTTCGATGTATCTTTCAACGAATGGACCGATGTCCGAAACGGCGATTGCTGGTAGCGTTCGTACATTTGCAAAAATGTGCGTTCATCCCCGTTAGCTATTTTTCCGAGCGCACTAATATTATTGATGTAGTGATATAGGTACGATTTGATGAAACCGGTAATTTCCGAGCCATGAATCGAAACAATTTGCAGATGGTCGGGTCGTCCTTGCTGGACACTTTTAGAAAAGCCTGGATGAAAAACAAGCACGCAATCGAGCTTGCCGGATGTGATTTGATCGTCTATTTCTGATTCCTTAATGTTCGTTACAGAAAGATGTTCTAACCCTTTGATAAAATGGATCGTGTCATTCGTCATATAATGAGGATCGTTATTGACAATGCCGATGTGTACATTTTTTTCGTTAGAACCGCTGTAGACAAGCAGGGATATGATAATGCCGATAAGCGGTGTGCCAAAATACAATAAAATATTTTTTTTATTACTAAACGTCTTTTTTAATGTATGTCTCACCAACCACATCACATCTTGCATATTATAATCCCTCCTGTCTTGTGAACGCCGTCCCAGCGATCAGCAAAAACAACGCTGCCAATCCGACATTTAGCAGCATGGCGAAAGAACCGGCTGATACATCGTTTAAATAAATGATTTTTGTAAGAGCTGTATTGACCCATGTGAGAGGGGAGAGGTTCGTTATCAATTTTTCCATTGGGCCTGTAGCTTCTATTTTGAAATACGCTCCGCCCAAGAAAGACGCTAGCTGTATAACAATCATAAGAATCATTCTGGTCGCTCCTTCTGTTCTTGCGATATAGCTGATCCCAAGACCCAAGCTAATCGCAAATAATACTTCTGTAAATACGACAAGATATACTAGAGCAAGATGATGTCCCCAATAGGCTTTAAAGACGAATTTACTAAACGTAATGACAATGGCGACACAAAGAAAATTCACAACCATGTTTCCAAATATTTTTCCAATAAAAATTTCAAATTTATGGACTGGTGCTGCCAATAATCGATCTGCCGTTTTGCGCGTTCTTTCCCCCCGAATTAAATAACTTGCTGACAAGGCTCCATAAAGGGCGATCATCGTTGTCATAGCAATCGCATAATAGTCCATCGCGCCTGGCTGTCTTTTCGAATGCAGAGACGTTTCTTTTATATAATCATTTTGTACTTTGTTGTTCATTAACAGCTGTACTTGCTCGGGTTTTACTTTTGCGACGGCTGTGGCGATGTTATATTGATCGGCAAATGCGGCAGCCATTCCTTGAATAACGCTCCCTTTGATCGAGTTTGTATCGTTTACATATAGCTGGATTTGTTCATTGGTAATTGTCATATATCCATCATAATAGCCTTGCTGTACCTCTTTTTTTGCATCAAGCTGGCCAGAGATTCGTTTAAAATGAAGAGCGGATTTTTTGGCTTCCTTCATAAACTGACGAACATAGCCTGAAAATTCTCCGGATGTTTGATCTTTATATAATACATGGATCTCGCCAACAGAAGTGGAAGTATTAAAGGTATTAGATAAAGCCGTTCCTAGTATGAGCATTAATACAATCGGGAATGCCAGCATAAAAACAAGTGTTCGTATATCGCGAAAATCGCTTTTTATTTCTTTGAACGCAATACGAATGATATTCAAAAAACATCCCTCCTTTGCATTAATGATCTCTTAAACTTCTTCCGGTTAAAGTCAGAAACACAGTTTCCAAATTTGGCGATTGTTCTTTAAGTGAACGGATTTCTACTTTGTCGTTAATGAGGCATTGAATGATGTCGTTTAAGTTGTTGACACTGACATCCGAACTGACTTTCATTAGGTTTTCCTCCATTTGGACAGCTTTTACGCCGCTAATGGCTTCGATTTTATTTAAATCGATCGTTTCCATCGGTTTGATTTCAATCCAAACATCTTTTGTATTGGTAATAATGGCTTTGAGCTGCTCTTTTGTTCCTTCAGCGATGATTTTGCCGTGATCGATAATCGCAATACGAGAGCAAATTTCTTCAACTTCCTCCATATAGTGGCTTGTATAAATAATCGTACATCCCATTTCATTCAATTTTTTTACAGAGTTTAAAATATAATTTCTTGATTGCGGATCGATTCCTACTGTTGGTTCATCCATAATGATGAGCTTTGGCCGGTGGGCGATCGCGCAAGCAATGTTTAATCGTCTTTTCATTCCGCCGGAGAAGCTTTTCGGATAGCTTTTATGTTTATCGCTTAACCCGACAAACTCTAATGCTTTTTCTACTTGCTCATGAAGTTGGGTACCGCGCAGCCCATAGAGACCTGCGAAAAATTTAACATTTTCGTATGTTGTCAAATCTTCATAAATCGCGATGTCTTGTGGAACGATACCGATATTTTTTTTGGCAAATCGGCTGTGCTTGTGTATATCTTTGCCAAGGATTTTAATTTCTCCAGAATTGGCACGCAAAAGCCCAGAGATCATGTTGATGGTCGTGCTTTTTCCAGCTCCGTTTGTCCCCAGAAATCCAAATATTTCCCCCTCTGCTACGGTTAAGGACATATTATCAACGGCGATAAAATCACCAAATTTTTTTGTCACGTTTTTTATTTCTAAAATGTTCATGATCTCACCTCTTTATTTTCAGTATGTTTTCAGTATAAAAAAGAAAATGAACTCATATAAGTGAATGAGTTCATTTCTTTAACATGAGAATATTCATATGTTACGTCTGAACTGGTTCATGTTTTTGGATAGGAAGAAGAGTGGTGACGGAAAAGCCGTTTGTACCATCGACAATGACCATGCCATTGACGGAAGCGGCCCGTTCTTCCATGCCGATGATGCCAAGGCCTTTTTTGATTTTATCTGCTCCTTTTCCATTATCCTTGACTTCCATTTTAATAAGCGTATTTAGTACGTGTATCTCGATAGAAATAACGGTGGCGTTGGCATATTTCATGGCATTAGTCAATGCTTCGGTCATGTTTTCATAAATAATTTTCCATTGAATGGGAGTGATGATCTCCAAATCACCTTTGCAGACCAATGGGATGTGCCTATGGTGCTGTGCGGCCATCTCTTCGATGAATAATTTCACTCGGTTCACGCCCATTTGCTCAGAACGAGGCTTTATATGCTTTAATGTCGTTCGGATGTTTTCGATGCCATCTTTTGAAATGTGGATGGCGTTTTGCAGTAATTCCTTCGCTTTATAGCTGTTCGTATCAAGTAAACGCTTGGCCGCTTCCATTTGGATCAGAGCGCCAGTCATGGCATGCCCGATTTGATCGTGAAGCTGTTGAGCGAGCCGATTGCGTTCTTCTAATTGCAGCATATATTGTGACTGTTTCATATATTCATAATAATCATTTAAGCTTTTGGTTAATCGATGAATATCTTTTCTCATGGTGTCAAGGGCGCTTTCTAATTTTGCGGCTCTTTGTACGTACTGTTCAGTGATCGTTACGCTCATGAAATGAAAGGACGCTGCAAGAAAATAGGCAGGGTGCAGGCTGTGAGAAATCACGGCAAGCGGAAGCATCAGCAAAATCAATAGCATCCATTTTTTATTGATGTAAATGGAAAAAAATTCGTATAGATTCATTGGCAAAAGCAACATAAAGAAAGGATCCACTTGAAAACTCGCAGCTAAAATAAGAATCATGGATAGCCATATGCCACTGTATTTAAGTTGTGTTTTTTTAAAAAGATAAATGCTCATATTAATGGAGAGATAAGCGAGCGAAGTAAACACAAACCAAGCCGCATTGATATGATCTGAATATAAATAGCAAATGCAGATATAGCACCATAAAATGAATTTATTTAAAATCAGTAAAAGCTCCATTGCGATCCCTCAATAAATTTTTCCTGTCAAATAATAAATGGCGATTTGTGTGCGATGCTGCAATCCGGTTTTATCTAAAATCGAAGTAATATAATTGGCGATCGTTCCTTCCGATATAAAAAGCTGCTTCGCAATTTCTTTATTTGAAAACCCCTTAGCAATGCACGCCATGATTTCCATTTCCCGATCTGTGAAAAGCGTTTTATCAATTTTCGACTCAGGTTCTTTGTCGTTTGTTAAATTTAATTTGATTTTTTCCATAATCACATCTTGCATAATGGTATTTCCATTGTATACAGCTTTAATTGCTTCTCGTATGCGTTCAGGATCCGTATTTTTTAAAAAATACCCTTTTGCGCCGTTGCGGATGGCGTCCAAAATGTATTCGTCATCATCGAAAGTGGTGAGGATCAGAGGTTTTGTGTTTGTTTGCTCGCATATGAGCTTGGTTGCTTCGACTCCATTCATGTTCGGCATGCGCACGTCCAGTAGCGCAATATCGACAGAAAATTTTTTGCAGTATTCAACAGCTTTTTGGCCGTCGTTGACGGTTGCTAATACGTCAAACTCATCATAGGTACTTAATATAATTCGCATCCCTTCGCGAACAAATGAATTATCATCCGCAATGATGACTTTGATTGTTTGGGGCGTTTGCGTAACGGACTCTTTCATGGATATTCATATCCTTTCTCTATATTATATTTTATGAAAAAATACAGAATGATAGGGCAGCACTCTGCTTCTTTCCTCGAACAAGAATGTGACGTTGTTCGAGAAGGGCATGCTAAAAGCCTTCAGTTGGCCAGCAAGAGGCTTGCTGACTACGATAGAAAAGCGAAGAATTAATAGGTTTTTTATTGGATTTTCAACAAGCCTAATCCTATTTCTTTTCGGTGTGATCGTATAAGTTCTCATGGGAAAATGGGTACAAAGGGGCAGGAACTGGTCCTCCTTGTGCCTTTATTTTTTATCAATGAAGTCTCATATTTTAACGTTTGTATTTTTTAGCATGGAGATTGGAAGCACTTTTGTAAAAAACCGTTGTCTTTTTAGAACGGCTCTGTTTCATTCGATAGAAAATGTGTCCTTCTTGCTTTTTTATTATACAAAAAGCTTTAGCTGAAAAACACATAAAAAAGAGCTTGCTCTGCAAGCCCCTCAGACTGTTGACAAGCGGTTTCATCCCGTGTCACGGGCCTCGTCGTTCGTCTGCTCATGAACGTTTTGGTTCCTTCATGGCCTCCACTCGGTTGCGCTTCTTGTCTGTCAAGCGCTTTCGTGAGACCTTCAATAAAGGATGTGAAAATGGTTGTAGACAAAGTCGACATGGACTTTGTCTACAACATGCTTTTTTACAAATGATCGGTTTTTTTTGAGTATTCGTTTTTTCCCGCTTGTCGATTTTTTTCACGAAGCATATTTTTCTCATGCTGTTTGGCATTATTGTCTCTTGCTTTTTTATCATTATCGCTTGTATGAGTCATATGAAGCTTCTCCTCCTTTTTTTAGAGGTTGTCTAGCGATAGTGTGAGCAACAAGAGAATGTTTTATGCTTCAATATATTCGTTTAAGAAAAAGAGGGCAAGTGTCCCAGGACCCGAATGTGAGCCGATGGCTGCTCCAATTTGGGAGATATAAAAGCGGGTACAGCCGAATTTGGCTTCAATTTGCCGCTTAAGTTCTAATGCGGTTTCCTCGTCATCGCCGTGGCTTATGCCGATGAGTTGCTTTTGCAAATCATTTCCACGCTCTTCCATCAACTCAAGCATTCGCTTTAGCACTTTTTTGCGCCCGCGAATCTTTTCAAGCGGAATAAGTTTGCCGTTTTCTACGTGCAAGAGCGGCTTGATGTTTAAAAGGCCTCCGACAACAGCTGATGCCTTGCTGATTCGCCCGCCGCGCGCTAAAAATTCTAAGTTGTCAACCGTAAAGATGTGCTCCATGCGGCTGCAATAAGCAGCGATTGTTTCACATAGCTGCTCATAAGGCATTCCTTTTTGTGCGAGCTCACTCGCTTTCATGACCACAAGCCCTAGGCCGAGCGATGCGCATTTGGAGTCAATAATCGTTAATTGAAAATCAGGATATTGTTCTAAAACTTCTTTGCGCATCATCATGGCGGTTTGATATGTACCTGACAACTCTGAGGAGAAAGCGATATAGAGAGCAGGGCGCCCGTCTTTAGCCAGCTCGGAAAATACTTCCTTTATTTTTTGTGGGCTTGTTTGGGATGTTTTTGCCACTTCCCCGTTGCGCATCGCCTCATACACCTGCTTTGGATCGATGGTGACGGCATCCTCGTAGTCGCGGCCGCTTAAATGAACAATAAGAGGGAGCAAATAAATATGGCGCTCCTGCAAAAAAGAATATGGCAAATCACAACCGCTATCCGCTACAATATGAATCGACATTGTGTTCACCTTCTCACTATAAAATAAAAAATGATTTCGTCCTTATAAGTGTAACGAGTTAACAACAAAAATACAATTTCTCTTTTCTGATACGGAGTGATACGATGATCGGACTGCAGGTAAAAAAATTGGTGATCGTGTTAATGGATGCGCTGCTGAATGCGGCAGCGATGAATCTGTTTTTGATTCCGGCCAACGTTTATACGAGCGGTTTTGCTGGTATTGCTCAGCTTGCTTCAAAGCTTGTGGAAGATTATACTCCTTATCATCTTTCGACACGATTGCTCTTATTCCTGCTGAATATTCCTGTGGCCATTTTAGGGTGGAAAAAAATAGGGGAATCGTTTACGCTATACAGTTTTTTAGCGTAGCATTTATGTCGCTGTTTTTTAGAGGATCGAGAGTTTGCCTATCACTTGTTGAAGCCGCGGATCAACCCGCGGCTTCTTTAAAATGATTATAAATCGTTTAATTCATTCTGCAGTTGCCGCAGCTGTCTTTTTTCTGCCAAATTCGAATGAGTATAAGCAGAAGATAAAGCGTTTTTCGCTTTTTCAACCGTTTGTTCCTCTGTTGTTACTTTTGCAGTCATAACGGCTTTCTGAGCTTCTTGAAATAAACGGCTCCCCACAGTTAGTATCCTCCAAGGGAAGTTTCGATCGCTTCTTTTGCTTTTCGCTCTTCGGCTTCCGCATATGTCATGTGATAAGGGATTCTCTCATCATGTTTTTCCACAGCATCCGTGCTTTGCTGAATAAACCGCTTTGATTTATTTCGTTTACCCAAGACGCATTCCCCCTTGAAAATCAAGACGCATCGCTGCGTCGTTTATATTGTAACCGTGTTGGGGGAATGATAGTAAGGCAATTCGTTACAGCTTTAACAGCGATTTTAAATAAACAGCGATGCCGTCTTCCTCATTGGTTTTTGTCACATCATTGGCGATTTGTTTTAATGGTTCAATGGCATTTCCCATCGCGATGCCATATCCTGCCCATTGAATCATTTCAAGATCGTTGTCTTCATCCCCAAACGCGATGACGCGTTCTTGAGGGATTTGGAAATAGTTGCAAATTTGCTGCAATCCGAATGCTTTATGAACACCCGTACGAACAATTTCAATAATATGCCAAGGAGCAGCCCAACGGCGATGATGAAGCACATTGGCATGAACGGTGGATAAATAACGTTGCAGTTCATCGGCATGCTGTTCATCTGTATGAATAAGAACGCTCGTTGGATCAGCTTTTAACATGTTCCGCAAATCGCCAATTTCGATTTTGGGATTGCCCAATTTCACGAGATCCAACAGCTTTTCATCGTGGTCATGAAAATACACATCATCCATGACTTCCGCTAAAATGTTTTTGATGTGATATGTTTCGCTCACTTCAATAATTTCTTTAATGGTTTCCAGATTAAGCGGAGAGTGGCGTATTCCCCATGAGTCGTTTCTTGGATGATGCACAAAGGCCCCGTTAAAATTGACAATAGGTGTTGTTAAATGAAGCTCTTCATAATACATTTTGCTAGCGCGATAAGGTCTGCCAGTTGCTATGACAACGATATGACCAGCTTCTTTCGCGCGGAAAATAACCTGTTTAGTTAGCGGAGAGATCGTTTTGTCATCTTTTAACAATGTACCGTCTAAATCTAACGCAATTAAATATCGTTCCATAATAGCTCCTTTGTACATAGTTTTTGGATTTGGCATAAATGGATAAAGAGCTTACACAGATAGTGTAACTCTTTTCCAAAATTTTTGTCTACATGTTACACTAAAGGAAGAGAAAAAGTGTAAAGGAGTCTAAGTGGCTATGATTGTCATTAGAAATGAAGCGATTGCCGACATTCCTGTATTGCATGTGGTCAAGCAAGAGGCTCAGCAAGAAAAGCTGCCCCTTATCCTATTTGTGCACGGATTTACGAGCGCAAAAGAGCACAATCTTCATTTTGGTTATTTGCTGGCTGAGGCGGGATATCGGGTCATTTTGCCAGATGCGCTTTACCATGGAGAAAGAGCACAACGCCTCACAGACGAGCAGCTGCGATTATCCTTTTGGAATATTGTTCTGCGGACGATTGGCGATATAGAACAGATAAAAAATGAGCTCTGTTCTGGTGGTCTTGTACAGGAAGAGCGCATTGGCGTCGCCGGTACCTCAATGGGAGGAATCGTGACATTTGGCTCGCTTGCTGTGTATCCCTGGATTAAAGCCGCTGTTTCCTTAATGGGTAGTCCGTATTATCAAGCGTTTTTTGATGTTCAAATCGAAATGGTGAAAAATATGAAACGCAAGATTCTGTTGACAGATCAACAGCTGGAAAACGAGCGGCAGCGGCTGGCTCCGTACGATCTTTCGCTTCAGCCGGAGAAATTGCGCGGCCGCCCGCTCATGATGTGGCACGGGCAGCGAGATTCAGTGGTACCTTATCATTATACATATGAGTTTTATCAACAAATAAAACCTTTTTATGAGAACGGGAAGCTGAAATTTATTTCTGATGATGAGGCGGGACATAAAGTGACAAGAGCTGCGTTTTTGCAAACAGTTGATTGGTTCGCTCAGCATGTATGAATCTCTCACCTACACGTCATTTCAAGCCGGGAGATTTCTCGATGGACATGGTCCATAAATCGTTTGGGGGTAGAGGTGTTCAGCTGCGTCAAGCACGGTTTTTTGTTTGATTGCGACCAGGAGAAGGACGAAAGGAAGTTTCCATATCATAAACATAGGGGCCGAAGACCAGGCCCCTTCATTCGCTTATATATTTACTTTTTTTGTATGTTTCGCTTTTTTTCTGGTAGCATTCAAAGCAATAGAGCATTTCTTGTTCCTCGCTGATGACACCGTTTAAAAATCCTGACAAGCAATGAATCGGTTTGCCGCACTTTGAGCAAAAGCCGACGAACTCTTCCAAGGGCCATTCCCCTTTCATGATCATTAAAAATTTTTGAAACATGTGGATAGGCAGTGCTTCGTCGAATGGGTCTAGCAGTTTTCGTGTATATATAATCTATTATAATATAAAGGAGGTTCGTTTTATGAGCTAATGACCGGAAAATTTATATATAAAAAGTTACATGAAACTGGGACGAACGGTCTATGGAAAATAGATGGTCGCTGGAAGCTCCTTGATTTGCCTCCAACCGTCCAAAAAATGAGAAATTTTGCTTTTGAATCGGCTATATATTCCATATTTTTACTAAACATGAAAGTCGACTTAAAATGATGGAGTAAATGGGATTATATCAAAACGGATCTGTATGATCAGACAAAGCGGGGGATAGACGGTGGAACGGATGATCGGAGCGGTCTTGGCTGGAGGTCAATCGCGCCGCTTTGGCAGCCCTAAGGCGTTTGCCAAACGAAAGGATCAGTATTTTTTTCAAATCGCTGTCGATGCGCTGCATCCTTTTGTGAAAGAGGTGTATATTGTCAGCCATCCCGATCTTGTCGCACGTTTTGAGCGAATGGTGACAAACGAGAAGGTAGTGATGGATGAAGAGCGGTATCGCGGTCAAGGACCGCTTGCCGGCCTCTATACGGTTATGAAACAAACAGAAGCAGACTGGATATTTGTGCTTCCTTGTGACATGCCCTATATACAAAGCGACACAGTTGGCAGGATGGTATCATATGTTGATCATGCGTTTGATATTGTGGTCTCCACGCATTTTGGCCGGCTGCAACCATTGGTTGGCGCTTACCATCGCCGGACAATGAAGTGGATAGAACATATGCTGCA
Organism: Anoxybacillus sp. PDR2; assembly: GCF_009834045.1. Classification (NCBI taxonomy): domain Bacteria; kingdom Bacillati; phylum Bacillota; class Bacilli; order Caryophanales; family Anoxybacillaceae; genus Anoxybacillus; species Anoxybacillus sp. PDR2. The sequence continues at coordinate 849,040 of NZ_CP047158.1, forward strand.
GCACGGCGACAACAGAATGAGATCGCTATTTGAACATTGCTCCGTTCGCTATGTCAATGAACAAGATTTTGGGGCAGAAGAGATCGTATTTCGGAATGTGAATGACTTAGATGAATATGCCGACATTGCAGCAGAATGAGAACAACGTTCGAAAGGGGAGAGCGTCACAAGTAAGGAAACTGAGCTGTAAGTGTGCAATCATAGCATGGTGTCAGGATCGACACATCATGCAAAGCTTTATTTTTTGCCTGAGCATGTTGGATGATGAAGATGAAGGATCGATGTTTTTTTCACGGCTGAATTTATCGATTTATGGTATACTTTCATGTAACATCCGCTTTTACAAACACAGCTGGCAAGCGCTTGTTGTTTAACATCATCCGCCGAGAAGTCTCCCATCTCTTAATGGAGGGGAGGAGTGGGAGGTTCATAAACATGATTGATCATCAAAACATGTTTATTCGATTTGAACATGCGGTTAAGAAAATATTTTATGATGAAAAGAGGAGGCACCATGAACCGAAATAAGCCGATAGTCGTTGATCGATGGGACCGGCCGCTGCGTGATTTGCGTATTTCTGTAATCGATCAATGCAATTTCCGTTGTGTTTATTGCATGCCGGCTGAAATTTTTGGTCCTCATTTTCGCTTTTTGCAGGAAGACGAGTTGCTGACGATGGATGAAATGGTGCTGGTTGCAGAAACCTTTGCCGAGTTAGGAGTAGAAAAAATCCGCATTACAGGCGGCGAGCCGCTGCTGCGGAAAGATTTGCCGCTGTTGGTTGAACGATTGGCCAATATCCCAGGTATCGGTGATATCGCTTTAACTACCAACGGAGTTCATTTAGTGAAAATGGCGAATCGATTAAAGGACGCAGGGCTTGGGAGAGTCAATGTCAGTTTGGATGCAATAGAGGATGAAATTTTTAAAAAAATGAACGGCGTCGGTGTTGGCGTTCAGCCTGTTTTGAAAGGAATCGCCGCGGCAAAAGAGGCGGGGCTGCTTGTGAAAGTAAATATGGTTGTAAAAAAAGGATGGAATGATTCCCAAGTCGTGCCAATGGCCAAGCATTTCAAAGCAGAAGGAATTCCTTTGCGGTTTATTGAATTTATGGATGTCGGGACATCAAATGGCTGGAATCTGTCACAAGTCATGACGAAAAAAGAAATATATGAACAAATTCAACAATGGCATCCGCTTGAGCCGATCGAACGGGCCTATTTTGGGGAAGTGGCGAGCCGATATCGTTACGTTGGAACGAATATAGAGGTAGGATTTATTTCTTCGGTCACCCAATCATTCTGCAGCAGTTGCACAAGAGCGCGGGTATCGGCGGACGGAGTATTGTATACTTGTTTGTTTGCCGCAAATGGAACGTCATTAAAGACATTGCTTCGTCAAGGGGCTGGTAAGAAAGCGTTAAAGCAGCTGGTAATGGAGACATGGACAAACAGAACGGATCGCTATTCAGATGAGCGTGCCCTGCAAGCAAATCAAGAACGGAAAAAAATTGAGATGTCCTATATCGGCGGATAGATTTTTAGTAAAAAAAGTGAGAGACATGATCGTGAAGGACCAATTCAACAGATTGGTCTTTTTTATTTGATTGAAAGAAGAGGAAGAATATCATCTGTACAAAAGTAAGGAAAGCGTGCAGAATCTTTATGAGACATGATAGAATCAGATAAACATACACTTATTGTGTCAGATTCGCTCGAATATGGGATGGGAGCTGTTACAAAATCCACGGTCGGAAGGGAAGATGATTTCTTGGGTCTTCAAGCGGCTTGTATATAAGAGAGTATAGAAGGTTTTTCATTCATTTTGTTAAAAGAATATACGATGTGGCGCGTTAGCAAGACGGATCGCTGTTTCCTATTTCCGTTGTTTGGCTGTATCGCTTTGAGCATCTAAAATAAATACAATAAAAAAACAGAAGATGGACCAGCGCTGTTACATGAAACAGCGATACCCATTTTATTGTGTACGGAATAAGTAAGGGGGATCGATGATGTTAGAAAAAAGAAATCCAATTCCTGTAGCGGAAGCGATTCAAAAAGTGATGCTTTATGCAAGAGAAGGAGAAAAAGAAAGGGTTCCGCTCACGGAGGCGTACGGGAGATATTTAGCGGAAGATCTTTATGCGGATCATGACGTTCCGCCGTTTGACCGCTCTCCATATGATGGATTTGCCATTCGAGCGGCCGATTCGGCACTTGCCAGCCTCGATCATCCTGTTGAGCTGGAAGTAATTGAAACGATCGGAGCGGGGCAAGTGGCCGCAAAAGCAGTAGCTGCATTTCAAGCGGTGCGAATTATGACAGGCGCGCCCATTCCTGATGGCTGCGACGCGGTAGTGATGCTAGAGCTAGCTAAGCAATATGAACGAAATGGAAAGACATATATATCGATTAAGCGTCCATTTCGTTCAGGGGATAACATTTCGTTCCAAGGAGAGGATGTTAAAAAAGGAGAAGTACTAGCGGAGAAGGGAACATTCATCAATCCTGGCGTGCAGGCGTTATTGGCTACGTTTGGCTATTCAGAGGTCAAAGTGGCTCAAAAACCGAAAATTGGGATTGCCGCAACAGGGAATGAATTATTGGATGTATCAGAGCCGCTTGTTCCTGGGAAAATCCGCAATAGCAATGCGTATATGATTCAGGCGCAAGTGCTTCGCAGCGGAGCCACTCCCGTTGATTTAGGAAAATTGCCGGATGATCCAGATCAATGTCTTGCCGCGATCGAACAGGCGCTTCCTGATGTGGATTTTCTGATTACAACAGGAGGAGTGTCTGTCGGCGATTATGATTATTTACCGGTGATTTATGAGCGGCTCGGCGCCGAAGTGTTATTTAATAAAGTAGCTATGCGTCCGGGAAGCGTAACGACGGTAGCCCAATTGGACGGCAAGCTGCTGTTTGGATTGTCGGGCAATCCGTCAGCGTGCTATGTCGGATATGAACTGTTCGTCCGCCCTGTTGTGCGTACAATGCTATATTCATCCACTCCGCATTTATACAAGACGAAAGCCATCCTCTTAGAGGATTTCACGAAGCCTAATCCGTTTACTCGTTTTGTTAGAAGCTATGTAAGTGCTCAAGGAGGGCAGCTTTATGCTTCGCCGGTTGGGATGGATAAATCGAATATTGTGACCTCTCTTGCTAAAGCCAATGCGCTGACCGTACTTCCAGGAGGCACTCGCGGCTTTGTCAAGGGGGATCTTGTGGATGTTTGGCTGCTCGATAGCGAAGAGGGAAGCGCCCAATGAAGGTTTGGCAAGTGGTCGGCTATAAAAATAGCGGAAAAACGACACTGATAGAGAAATGGATTCAACTGGCAGTACAAGCAGGATATAAAGTGGGAGCAGTGAAGCATCATGGCCATGGGGGGCTGCCGGAGACGGGACGGACGTCAACCGATTCAAACCGCCATCTGCGGGCAGGAGCGCTGGCGGCAGCGGTAGAAGGAGGCGGAATGCTGCAGTTGCATGCGATTCATCCAGAGTGGACGTTATCAAAGATTTTACACATGTATTCTCTTTTTTCTCTCGACTTTGTCCTTATCGAAGGATATAAAGACGAACCATACCCTAAAATCATAATGATTCGAACACCTTCGGATTGGGAGCAGCTTGGCCATTTGCAAAATATTATCGGTGTCATTGCCTGGCAGAAGGATTTCGTCCCTTTCGATATACCGTATCCTCTGTTTTCTCTTGATGATGAACAGACCTATTTGCAATGGGTTATGAATGAGGTGGAAAAAGCGAGATGAATGAGACATTATTTATGGTTACTGATCAGCCGATTTTGATTGAAGACGTGGTGCGAAAGGTCGTTCGCCCTGAGGCGGGAGCGGTTGCCGTTTTTGTCGGGACCGTAAGAGAATTTACAAATGGAAAACGCACGCTATTTTTACAATATGAAGCCTATACCACGATGGCAGAAAAAATGCTCGAACGCATCGCTCAAGAAATTAAGGAACGTTGGCCGGAAGCCAAAACCGCGATTACCCATCGAATCGGCAAGCTCGACATTTCCGATGTGGCCGTTGTGATTGCCGTGTCGACGCCGCATCGAAAGGATGCCTATGAGGCCAATCAATACGCGATCGAAAGAATAAAACAAATCGTGCCGATCTGGAAAAAAGAATATTGGGAGGATGGCACACAATGGGTTGGAAACCAGCTTGAAACGAAGGAATATCCAGATGGAAAGCCGAAGGAGGAGGATCTGGCGTGATCACGCTGCTTTTTTTCGCCTCTTTAAAAGAAGCGGTTGGGAATGGACAAATGAGCATAGAGTACGAACCGATCACAATTGAGCAATTAAAACGACAGATAGAAGTGAAATATGGGGTGAATTTGCAAAATGTGATGGTTGCGGTGAATGAAGAGTATGCCCAGGAGAATCAACGGTTGCAGCCGGGCGATGTAATTGCTTTTATTCCACCGGTTAGCGGAGGATAAAGATTGAAAGGCGTTCAAGGTCTCCCTTGAACGCCTTTTTATATAATGGAATGGAAGGAGAAGGACGGGGGAAGAATGTCCCTATATCTAAACAAATATTAACACAATAAGTTGGATCTCTCATTTTGTTCTTTAAATAGAAGCCTGCTTGTTTGCGATTTTGATAGAAAATACAAATAAAAAATAAATATACATTTGATTTTATTTTTATGCAGTATTATAATGATAACTACATGAATATCATTGTTCGAGGAGGACAACTATGAATATTGCAATCATTGGCGCAACAGGATACAGCGGTGTGGAATTGCTGAGATTTCTCCAGCACCATCCTCATGTTGAACGTTGCCATCTCTATTCTTCATCGCAGGATGGCATGGCGTTATCGCAAAGTTTTCCGCATACGGGCGAAAACAGAGGGAATGTTTTAAGAAAAATGGCGATTGAACAAATCGCTGCAGCCAATGATGTTGTCTTTTTTGCAACGCCTCCTGGAGTGTCCAGCGAGCTGTCCCCATTGCTAATTGAGAAAGGAATAAAAGTGATTGATCTCTCTGGCGATTTTCGTTTGAAAGATGGCACCGTATATGAGAAATGGTATAAGCGGCCAGCTGCGGAGCATTCATATTTGCAGAAAGCTGTGTATGGACTTTCCGAATGGAATCGAACAGAGATCCGAAAGGCTCAGCTGCTTGCGAATCCGGGATGCTACCCGACAGCGACGCTGCTTGGATTGGCGCCACTTGTGCAGAATGGGCTTATTGAAGAACAATCGATCATTGTGGATGCTAAATCAGGGGTATCAGGAGCCGGAAGAAAAGCGTCGTTAAATACGCATTTTTCCGAAATTAATGAAAATGTGAAAATTTATAAAGTAAATGAGCATCAGCATATCCCGGAAATTGAGCAAATGCTGAAGCTTTGGAACGAACACATTCAGCCGATTACGTTTAGCACCCATTTAATCCCGATGACGAGGGGAATTATGGCGACGATTTATGCTCAAGCGAAAGTAGAGCTGTCGCTTGAGACATTGCTAGATTTATATAAAACAAGTTATGAAACGGCTCATTTTGTCCGCGTCCGAAACTCCGGACAATTTCCAGCGACAAAAGAAGTGTACGGCTCAAACTATTGCGATATCGGCATCGCTTATGATGAAAGAACAGGAAGAATCACTGTTGTTTCTGTCATCGACAATTTAGTGAAAGGGGCCGCGGGCCAGGCTGTTCAAAACTTTAATGTGATGATGGGATGGAACGAGTCAGAAGGATTGAAGGTTGCCCCTATTTATCCATAGGAAGGAGAAGAAGCAAAATGTTAACGAAACAGGAGCATGAAATTTACTGCGTTGCCAATGGGGCCGTTGTTACCCCAAAGGGATTTAAGGCGGCAGGTGTACACGCTGGTTTGCGATATATAAAAAAAGATCTTGGAGTGATTGTTTGCGATGTGCCTGCCTCCTGCGCAGCCGTTTATACTCAAAGCCATTTTCAAGCTGCTCCGCTGAAAGTTACGCAAGAGAGTATCGCGGTTGAGCAAAAATTGCAGGCGATCGTCGTCAATAGCGCATGCGCCAATGCGTGTACAGGAGAGCAGGGATTAAAAGACGCCTATGAAATGCGGGAGCTTTGCGCTCTGCAATTCGGGCTGCCTTCGCACTACGTAGCGGTCGCTTCTACGGGAGTCATTGGAGAGTTTTTGCCGATGGAAAAAATTCGCGAAGGCATAAAAAAATTGCAGCCGAGCGTTACAGAGGAAAGCGCACATGCGTTTCAAACCGCCATTTTAACGACCGATACAGTCATGAAGCAAGCCTGTTATCAAACGACGATTGAGGGGAAAACCGTGACAATCGGAGGGGCTGCCAAAGGATCAGGAATGATTCATCCTAATATGGCGACGATGCTCGCTTTTATTACAACAGATGCTAATATTTCCTCGCCCGTTTTGCAGGAGGCGCTTCGTTCCATTACTGATCTATCGTTTAATCAGATCACGGTCGATGGCGATACGTCTACAAATGATATGGTGGTCGTCATGGCGAGCGGCCTTGCTGAAACAACCGAATTAACGCCGCGACATCCAGAATGGAATAAATTTTACGATGCATTAAAGAAAACATGCGAGGATTTGGCGAAACAAATTGCCAAAGATGGAGAAGGAGCGACCAAGCTGATTGAGGTTCGCGTATCAGGGGCTGTGACGGATGACGATGCCAAGCGTATCGCCAAACAAATCGTCGGCTCTAATCTTGTCAAAACGGCGGTTTATGGAGCGGATGCCAATTGGGGAAGAATTATCGGCGCGATCGGTTACGCGGATGCAACCGTCAACCCTGACTGCGTCGATATTGCATTAGGGGATATTGTCATGCTAAAAGCAAGCGAACCCCAACCGTTTTCTGAAGAGGAAGCAACGGCTTATTTGCAAAATCATGAAATTATGATTCATGTTGACCTGCATCTTGGAAATGGTACAGGAGTCGCATGGGGATGCGATTTAACTTATGATTACGTGAAAATTAACGCAAGCTATCGCACGTGATGATGGGAGGAAGAGGAAAATGGAGGGAACGATTGTCATTAAATGCGGAGGAAGCGTTCTTAACGAATTATCTTCATCATTTTTTCAAAGCTTGCAAGCGTTGCATGCCCAAGGAAAAAATATTGTCATCGTTCATGGAGGAGGGCCGGAAATTGGGCAAATGTTAAAGCAGCTGGCGATTGAAAGCGAGTTTGTGAATGGATTGCGGAAAACGACAAAAGAAGGGTTGGATGTCGTTGAAATGGTCTTAGCCGGAAAAGTAAATAAACAGCTTGTTTCGCTGCTTTGGCAATACCATTTGCCTGGTGTCGGGGTGTCCGGCGTGGATGGCCGGTTGCTTGAAGCGGCTCCGCTTGATCTTGAACGGCTAGGGTATGTGGGAACTGTCACCCGCGTTAATGCATCATTTTTAGCCCATTTTCTTCGTGTTCGTTATATCCCGGTGATCGCGCCGATCGGATGCGATCAGAACGGACAAAAATATAACATTAACGCCGATACGGCCGCTGGTGCTATCGCCAAAGCATTGCGAGCCCAACAGCTCATTTTTGTGACCGATGTTCCAGGAGTGCTGCACAACGGTTCACTTGTGGAGTATGCAACAGCAGAAGAAATTGAAAAAATGATAGAGGACGGAATTATTTCAGGAGGGATGATCCCGAAGGTCAAAGCGGCGCTAAGCGCTTTGTCGGATTCTCTGCCTGAGGTGATGATTGTAAGCGGGAAGCACTCATTTTATTCAGAAGGAAAACTACATGGAACGAGCATTCAAAAGGAAGCGGGGGTTTGCTAATGGGAGCGTTATTTCCGACGTATAATCGTTGGGATCTATGTGTGGAATCGGCACAAGGAACGACAGTTGTCGCTACAGATGGCAAGCAATATTTAGATTTTGTGGCTGGAATTGCGGTTTGCAATTTAGGGCATCGTCCGCCACAAGTGCAAGAGGCATTGGAAGCTCAGCTAAATAAGGTGTGGCATACTTCTAATTTATTTACAAATCCATTGCAGGAAGAAGTGGCTCAGCTGCTTGCCGGGCATAGCTGCGGGGATTATGTGTTTTTCTGCAATAGCGGTGCGGAAGCAAATGAAGCGGCGTTAAAGCTGGCAAGAAAGTATACAGGACGGGCAAAAGTGATTTCTTTTCAGCAGTCGTTTCATGGCCGGACGTTTGCTACGATGTCGGCAACAGGACAAGAAAAAGTTCATAAGGGCTTTGGACCGCTTTTACCGGAGTTTGTTCACCTTCCGTTTAATGACATAGAGGTGCTGGAAAAGGAAATGAGTGAACGAGTGGCGGCTGTGATGCTGGAAATCGTGCAAGGCGAAGGCGGAGTAAGACAAATCAATGAATCATTTTTACAAAAAACTGTTCAGTTGTGTCGACAATATGGAGCATTGCTGATCGTTGATGAGGTGCAGACGGGAATTGGACGGACCGGGAAGGCGTTTGCCTATCAGCATTTTTCGATTGAACCAGATATTATTACGACAGCCAAGGGATTAGGAAGCGGCTTTCCGGTCGGAGCGATGATTGGCAAGGCCTTTTTGCGAGATGCGTTTACAGCGGGAACTCACGGCTCCACATTTGGCGGAAATCCGTTAGCAATGGCGGCGGCGAAAGCCACCTTGCAAGTGATTTTCCAAGATGATTTTTTACAAAGCGTAGCAGAAAAAGGACATTATTTCTTAGAGCAGCTTCGCACGGCTTTAGCCGGAGTCGGACATGTGCGAGAAGTGCGCGGCCTCGGCTTATTAATAGGAATCGAATGCGAGGCGGACGTGGCAAAGCTGATTCCGCTTATCCATGAAAAAGGATTGCTTGTACTGCCCGCTGGCGCGAATGTGATTCGTTTAGTGCCGCCGCTGATTGTAACGAAAGAAGAACTGGATAGGGCTGTTGCCATCTTGAAAGAAGTGTTGCTAAACGAATATGTGGCTATTTCCTAGGAGCGGAATTTTTTTTCATAGTGAATGCATAAAAATTCTCATTTTGTAATAAAAATTCGACAATGAGGTGTCTGCGATGAACGCTTGTTTGCATTTAGCAAATGGAAAGACATTTGCCGGAGTTCTTGAAGTGCCGGGAGAAAACGGGGAAATTCAAGGGGAAGTCGTCTTTTATACAGGAATGACCGGCTATCAGGAAGTGCTGACAGATCCTTCATATAAAAACCAAATCATTGTGTTCACGTATCCACTGATTGGCAATTATGGAATTAATGAAGCCGATTTCGAAAGTAAAAAACCGCATGTGCAGGCGGTGATTGTATATGAGGCAAGTCAGCAAGGATACCATTATGAAGCGAAATATAGTTTAAAAGAATACTTGCAGCAATGGAAGATTCCGCTATTAACCCATGTGGATACGCGGGCGCTGGTAAAAGAGATTCGCAATCAAGGAACGATGATGGGGTGGATTGCTCCAGGAGAATCGGAGATTGGCGCGCTCAAGGAAAATCGCTTTCCTGTTGCAAGTGTATCCACTGAGCAAATGTCCGTATATGGAAACGGCGATACGCATATTGTACTCGTCGATTTTGGCTATAAGAAATCGATAGTGCAATCTCTGGTAACACGAGGATGCCAAGTAACCGTCGTTCCTTATCATACGCCATTTTCCGCTATTGAAGCATTGCAGCCCGACGGGATCGTTTTATCCAATGGCCCCGGAGATCCGAAGCAACTGGCGGAATATTTGCCGAATATCCGAATGATGATTGACCATTATCCAACGCTTGCGATTTGTTTAGGACACCAGCTCGTCGCATTATCATACGGAGCCAACACAGAGAAGCTCCGCTTTGGACATCGCGGAGCCAACCAGCCCGTTTATGATTTGCAGAAGAAAAAGGTGTTCATGACTTCGCAAAACCATAGTTATGTGGTCAATAAAGAAAGTTTGGCCGCTACGCCGTTTGACATTCGCTTTATCAATGTGAACGACGATTCGGTAGAAGGAATGGTTCACCGATACAAACCGATTTTATCGGTTCAGTATCACCCGGAGGCACATCCCGGACCAAATGATACAGAACATATTTTTGCTGAATTTTTGCAAGCAGTGAACAAAGGAGAGAAAGTATATGCCTAAAGATCCATCACTTCAATCGATTTTAATCATCGGATCTGGACCGATTGTGATTGGTCAAGCGGCGGAGTTTGACTATTCTGGTACGCAAGCATGCATCGCTTTAAAGGAAGAAGGCTATCGCGTCATTCTAGTCAATAACAATCCGGCTACGATTATGACTGACGATGTTCATGCAGATGCTGTTTATTTTGAGCCATTGACAGTCGATAGCTTGGAGAGCATTATCGCGAAGGAACGGCCTGATGGCTTGTTGGCGACCTTTGGAGGACAGACGGGATTAAACTTAGCGTTTCAGCTCCATGAAGCAGGAGTTTTAACGAAATATGGCGTGAGATTGCTTGGAACACCGATTGAAGCGATCCAAAAAGGAGAGGATCGGGAAGCGTTCCGCCAGTTAATGTATGAGTTAAACGAGCCGGTGCCAGAAAGTGAAATTATTACGAATGTAGCGGATGCAGTTGCTTTTGCTGAAAAGATCGGCTTCCCGATCATTATCCGTCCAGCCTATACATTAGGGGGAAGCGGCGGAGGAATTGCGGAAACCATGGAGCAATTTGTATCCCTCGTTGAAAAGGGATTGGCGGAAAGTCCCATTACCCAATGTTTGGTGGAGCGCAGTGTGGCAGGATACAAAGAAATCGAATATGAAGTGATGCGCGACGATACCGATACTTGCATTACAGTTTGCAACATGGAAAACATCGATCCTGTCGGAGTTCATACGGGTGACTCCATTGTTGTGGCCCCATCCCAAACCTTAACGGATGAAGAATATCATATGCTGCGCTCATCGGCAGTAAAAATTATTTCAGCGCTCGGAATTATTGGCGGATGCAACATTCAATTCGCGCTCGATCCGTTTAGCAAAAATTATTATTTAATCGAGGTGAATCCGCGCGTCAGCCGTTCCTCCGCTTTGGCATCCAAAGCGACCGGATATCCGATTGCGCGCATTGCTGCCAAATTGGCTGTTGGCTATACATTAGCGGAATTGCTAAATCCTGTTACGAAAAATACATTTGCCAGCTTTGAACCAGCGCTTGATTATGTTGTTGTCAAATTTCCGCGTTTGCCATTTGACAAATTTCCAAGCGGCGACCGCCGCCTAGGAACGCAAATGAAAGCGACGGGGGAAGTGATGGCGATTGACCGCAATTTGGAGCGCGCCTTGCAAAAGGCTGTCCGTTCATTGGAGGGGGCTAATAACGGATTGTTTTTGCCGGAGATGTCCACCAAGACGAATGATGAATTAAAAGAGCTATTAATTCATCAAGATGATCGCCGATTTTTTGCAATTTTAGAATTGTTCAGACGAGGCGAAGAGATCGAAACGATCTATCAACTAACCAAAATCGACCGCTTTTTTTTAAATAGTTTTTATCAGCTTATTATGCTTGAGCAACAAGCGAAAGCCGCCCATTTTGCTCATATTGATGCCGCAATGCTTCGCTTATTGAAAGAAAAAGGATTTTCTGATGCTTTTTTAGCGAGTATTTGGAATGTAAAGGAAGCGGAAATTCGCCGCAAGCGGAAGCAGCTTGGCATTATTCCAGCTTATAAAATGGTAGATACGTGTGCAGCGGAATTCCACTCGGAAACGGATTACTATTACTCTACTTATTTTGGTGCGGATGAACGAAAAGCAAGCGATAAAGAAAAAGTTCTTATTATCGGAGCGGGGCCGATTCGAATCGGCCAAGGAATTGAGTTTGACTACAGCTCCGTTCATAGCGTCTATGCTCTTCAGAAAGAAGGATACGAAACCGTCTTGATTAACAATAATCCGGAAACCGTTAGCACCGATTTTGCAGTGGCGGATCGTCTTTATTTCGAACCGCTTGTGTTGGAAGATGTGCTTAATGTGATTGAGGCAGAACAAATTCAAAAAGTGGTTGTCCAATTCGGGGGACAGACAGCGATTAATCTAGTAAAAGAACTGGAAGAGGCAGGTGTGACCATTTTAGGCGCCTCATACGATGTCATTGACCAGCTGGAGGATCGTGATCGTTTTTATCAGCTTTTAGAGGAATTAGCGATTCCACACGTGCCTGGTGTAATAGCCGAAAATGAAAATGAGTTGGTGGAAAAAGCGGAAAAGATCGGTTATCCGGTGTTGCTTCGTCCGTCATATGTGATCGGCGGCAAAGGCATGTTTATTGTACAAAATGAACAGCAATTGTTGCAGCAAGCGGCCACTTTGACGTATCCCGTACTGATTGATGCGTATTTGGAAGGAAAAGAAGCCGAAGTCGATGTGGTAGCCGATGGAAAGAGCGTACTGATTCCAACCATTATTGAGCATGTTGAAAAAGCGGGCGTCCATTCAGGTGATAGCTATGCGTGGCTGCCAGCGCAAACGCTGTCAGAAGATGAAAAAGCCAAGATAAAAACATTTGCTGAAAAAATTGTGCAAAAGCTTCAATTCAAAGGTTTAATGAATATTCAATTTGTCATCGCAAATGGCGAGGTGTATGTGCTGGAAGTCAACCCTCGCGCGAGCCGAACGGTGCCGATTGTCAGCAAGACGACGGGAATTCCACTTGCGCAAATTGCGACAAAATTATTGCTTGGGAAATGCTTAGATGAGGTAAATGATTCTGTGACAAACAGCTTCAGCGATATGTCCTACATTGTTTTGAAATATCCCGTTTTTTCAATGCATAAGCTGCCTGGAGTCGATCCGCTTGTCGGGCCGGAAATGAAATCGACAGGCGAAGGAATTAGCATTGCTCATACAGCAGCGGAGGCAGCCGGCAAAGCGTTCCATTCTTATTTGACAAAAAAAGCAGATGCTTTCGAGGTTTATGTGGATGCAGAAATAGAGCAAATACAAGCGCTCGTAGAAGCAATGAAGAATAAGCGAATCAAGCTTGTGAGCCACATTCCATTTTCTGAATGGGTAAAGCGAAAAGAAGCATTAGCCTTTTTTAATTTCAAAAACGATCAACAAGCTGCGGAACAACGGATGCTTGCTTTGTCACGGCAGCTGCTGGCCTTTACGGAAGTGGAAACGTGCAAGCTGTTTTTGCAGGCGCTTGATTCTGACGATTTTTCCGTTCTTTCGATTCAGGAATGGCTTAAATTAAAAAAACAAACAGAGGAAGCGGTGATAGGATGAATGCGACAATCCATTCATTAAAAGGAAAGGATTTATTAACATTAATCGATTTTTCTTCTGAGGAGATCCATGATTTACTAACGTTAGCAAGTGAGTTGAAACAAAAGCAGCTGGCAGGTCAAGCCTATACACCATTAACAGGGAAAACATTGGCGATGATTTTCGAAAAGCCATCTACGCGGACGAGAGTATCCTTTGAAGTGGGGATGACACAGTTAGGCGGACATGCGCTTTATTTAAACAGCAATGATTTGCAAATTGGCCGCGGGGAAACCATTGCTGATACGGCAAGAGTATTATCGCAATATGTAGATGCGATTATGATTCGCACATTCGCCCATAGCAAAATCGAAGAGCTTGCACAGTACGCAACGGTACCCGTTATTAACGGATTGACAGATGACGATCATCCATGTCAAGCACTGGCTGATTTACTAACCATTTATGAAACGAAAAAACAGCTAAAGGGACTGAAGCTAGTATATGTCGGAGATGGCAATAATGTTGCCCATGGATTAATGATCGCCGCTGCCAAAGTAGGGATGGATTGTACGATTGCATGCCCGGTAGGCTATGAACCGAAAGAACAATATGTCGAGGCTGCAATCGAAGTAGCCAAACAAACAGGATCACAAATTGTCGTGACCCATTCTCCACAAGAAGCGGTGAAACATGCTGATGTCATTTATACGGATGTATGGACGAGCATGGGACAAGAACAGGAAAGCCAGCAGCGGCTGGCAGTGTTCCAGCCGTTTCAAGTCAACGAACAGCTAGTGAAGCAGGCTAAGCCAGATTATATGTTTTTGCATTGTTTGCCTGCTCATCGCGACGAAGAAGTGACAGCTGGCGTCATTGACAGCGACCATTCTTATGTATTTGAGCAAGCAGGAAATCGTCTCCATGTCCAAAAAGCCATTTTGCTATCGTTATTATCATGCTGAAAAACACCGGAGGTTACTCCGGTGTTTTTTTGCAAATCATTCCACGATTTGCATGAGTGAATGATAAAAAGAGGGGAGATGATAAGCGTGTACGCTGCTTGAAGGAGGGGATGAGCATGGGCCAAAGACGTCATTTTGGACCAGGGGACAAAGCGCCCAACAATGGTGTATATATTGAAATCGGAGAAACAGGAGATAACGTGAAAAATCCTAAAAAAGTGAAGCTCAAAGCGGGAGATACATTCCCAGAAACGTCCAATCATAATCGCCATTGGACTTATATGCGCAAACCATAACGATCGATGCAGCCGTTGATATGGTAGACAAAGCAGATTTTTTCTTTGTCTACCATTATTTTGAGGCGTTACTCATTTCAGTTGTTTCCACTTCAAAATGTCTTAAAAACGCTGGGCAGAGAAAGAAGAGAACCGAACGAAGACGTTACCGTGCAGACGAACGAGACGCTGTGACGCAGGATAATAGACTGAGCCATTCTCACCGTGGGAATGGCTTTTCCTGTGGGACAAGGGTATAATATATATAAAGGTCAAAAAAAGTCAAAAGACAGGTGAATGTCATGGATATGAACAAGCTAACAGAAAAGATGCAGGAGGCGCTGATCTCTGCTCAATCCATCGCCAAAACGTATCATCATCAAATGATGGATATCGATCATCTTTTGCTGGCGTTGTTGGAGCAGGAAGAAGGGCTGGCCAAACGCATGCTCTCTCTTCTACATATCAATATTAACAAAATGGCTGTAGATCTCCGTTCATTTTTAAAAAGAAAACCTGAAGTGATGGGGGCGGAAGAAATTGTCTACATGGCGCCTCGTTTGGAACGGTTGCTCACCAACGCTGAACAGGAAGCAAAACAGATGAAGGATGAGTATACCTCTGTAGAACATTTGCTTTTGGCGTTAACCAATGAAAAAAATGAGATCGGGCAGCTGCTGCAAAAGTACGAATTAAATCGTTCGAGACTTTTACACGTATTAAAAGAAATAAGGGGGAATCAGCGCGTGACAAGTGCAAATCCAGAAGCTACATATGAGGTATTAAAAAAATATGGCCGCGATTTAGTGGAAGAGGCGCGCGCCGGAAAAATTGACCCTGTCATCGGCCGCGACAGTGAAATTCGCCGTGTGATCCGCATTTTATCGCGTAAAACCAAAAATAATCCAGTGCTTATTGGCGAACCGGGAGTGGGAAAAACAGCGATTGTCGAAGGGCTTGCTCAACGGATTGTTCGGAAGGACGTACCGGAAGGCTTAAAAGATAAAATCATTTTTGCTTTAGATATGAGCTCTTTAATCGCAGGAGCGAAATTTCGCGGGGAATTTGAAGAGCGCTTAAAAGCTGTATTAAATGAAATAAAAAAAAGCGAAGGAAAGATCATTTTATTTATTGACGAGTTGCATACGATTGTCGGTGCTGGAAAAGCCGAGGGGGCTATTGATGCAGGAAACATGTTAAAGCCGATGCTCGCTCGCGGGGAATTGCGCTGCATTGGCGCTACCACTTTGGATGAATATCGACAATATATCGAAAAGGACCCGGCTTTAGAGCGACGGTTTCAGCAGGTGCTTGTGGAAGAGCCGAGCGTGGAAGATACGATTTCTATCTTGCGTGGTTTAAAGGAACGGTTTGAGATTCATCACGGCGTGAATATTCATGACCGCGCGCTCGTTACCGCTGCGGTATTATCAGATCGCTATATTTCTGAACGTTTTCTTCCTGATAAAGCCATTGATCTTGTTGATGAAGCGTGCGCCATGATTCGCACAGAAATTGATTCAATGCCATCAGAATTAGATGAGGTGATGCGTCGTGTGATGCAGCTTGAGATTGAAGAAGCAGCGTTGCGCAAGGAAGAGGATGAAGCGAGCCGGGAACGTCTGGAAGCTCTCAAACAGGAGCTGGCCAATTTAAAAGAAAAAGCCAATAGCATGAAAGCGAAATGGCAACAGGAAAAAGAAGCGATTCAGCAAATACGCGGTGTTCGTGAGGAACTGGAAAGAGCAAAACGAGAGCTAGAAGAGGCTGAAAATGCTTATGATTTAAATAAAGCAGCTGAGCTGCGCCATGGACGCATTCCGGAACTGGAAAAGCAATTAAAGCAACTTGAACAAGATGCGAGCCGAACAGAAAAAGAAGGGCGGCTTTTGCGGGAAGAGGTGACGGAAGAAGAAATTGCCGAAATTGTTTCAAGATGGACCGGCATCCCGTTAACGAAGCTAGTAGAGGGGGAACGGGAAAAGCTGTTGCGCTTGCAGGAGCTATTGCATCAACGCGTCATCGGTCAAGACGAAGCGGTAGAGTTGGTGGCAGATGCCGTGTTGCGGGCGCGCGCCGGTATTAAAGATCCGCGCCGACCGATTGGATCCTTTCTATTTCTAGGGCCGACAGGGGTAGGGAAAACGGAGCTGGCCAAAGCGTTGGCGCAAGCGCTTTTTGATAGCGAAGAACAGATGGTTCGGATTGATATGTCGGAGTACATGGAAAAGCACGCGGTATCGCGGCTGATTGGCGCGCCTCCCGGATATGTCGGTTATGAAGAAGGCGGACAGCTGACAGAAGCGGTGCGTCGCAAGCCGTATTCGGTTATTTTGCTTGATGAAGTGGAAAAAGCGCATCCGGAAGTGTTTAATATTTTATTACAAGCGCTTGACGACGGCCGCATTACGGACTCACAAGGAAGAACGGTGGACTTTAAAAATACCGTCATTATTTTAACATCGAATATCGGTTCACACACACTACTGGAAGCAGGGCAAGAAAATGGCGAAATTGGCGAAGAAGCTCGCAGTCAAGTGATGCAGCAATTGCGAATGCACTTCCGGCCGGAATTTTTAAATCGCATTGATGATATCGTTCTATTTAAGCCGCTGACGATAAAAGAGTTAAAGGGAATTGTGGACAAGTTTGCGGGAGAACTGGGCACACGCCTTGCGAATCGCCATATTTCTGTAACGCTGTCGGAGCGTGCGAAAGAGTATATCGCGCAAGCAGGTTTTGATCCTGTCTATGGAGCGCGTCCATTAAAGAGATTTATGCAGAAGCGGATTGAAACGCCTCTGGCCAAAGAAATCGTGGCGGGACGGGTGAAGGATCACAGCCGGATTGTCGTGGACTATGAGAACGAGCAAATCGTGATCAAGACGAATGCTGAAAGCGAAATGTAACTATTTTTGACCGCAGAGTAATATGAATGAAAGTTGTATACCATAATTTGGAATTAACGTCGTCCGTTGAAAGTAAGCGTTCGGTCACATTAAAGCGTGCCGGCGAAATCGGATATCACCTGCTCAATGGTGGGCAAATGCTCGCGCATCAAGTTGTAATGGCAGAGAGTATTGACAAAAGGAGGCTGTCTTTTTAGACAGCCTCCTTTTGTGCAGCGCACTAAGAGCTAGGTTCTGCTTTTTAATGATGGTCATGATGGCCAACAGGATCATTAGGAAGCAAGCTGCCAATGATGATGACAAAAATCGTCATAGCCACTCCTAAAAAAGCGCCTGTTGAAAATTGATAAGAACTTCCTTGCATGGAACTAATGACATATGTAGCCATTTGTGCTAGCAAGAATGTCCAAAAGAGCGTCCAAAAAAATCTCATGATTTTCACCTCAACATTTCTTGCTTTCTTTATCTATCTTATCACAAATCGCTTTCATGGAAAATGTTCTTCTTTTTAGGCTGATACCCTTTCCATCTTTGAAGTGTTCACATATATTTCTAATGTACAGCTATGCTTTGTAGAAGGCAACAAACAGTGGTTTCATTGAGGTATAAGTGATCAGGAGAGGATGATGATTCGCTTTTCTGCGCATAACGATTATTGTTCGAAGGGCGGCAGAAAAGCAATAAAGGTAATCAATTTCTAAATGATATTGATTCATCGACAACACACCTGGGAAAGTAAAGGTGAAATAATATGACGATTCAGCAGCGTTTTTTCCAATTAGATGATCAATGGTGCATCATCCATGTACCGGAGCGCCCAAATGGGTTTGGCGTTCTTCTTCTTGGAGATGTCAATCATTATGTAACAGAAAATGCAAGCTTCTGGACCGAGCACGAAGGAAGACGGCAACTGCTAGATGATCTGCTTCAATATGGATACACCATTTTTTCTTCCCATTTGTACGGGCGGCATTGGGGAAGTGATCAGGCGCTTCGGTTGGCGAAACAACTGATCTACTATGTATTAAAAAGTGAAATTCTTAATCATCGTATTTATCTTTTAGCCGAAGGAATGGGGGCGCTTGCCGCCTTGCGACTGATGGAGGAAATATCTCCACAAATTCGGGCGGTGGCGATGTTTAGTCCATGTCTAAATTTGCGAGCACAACTGGAATACGAAAAGGAAAACAAATTTTTCTACAAACGTCTAGTAAACGATATCGCCGATGCCTATAGAGTAGACAAGACTAAAGTATATGATGTGATTCCTTGTTCTTCTTTGACTTTTTCCCATGTGCCGACGAAAATATGGCAGCTATCCGGAGTAACGCCTTATCCTTCTTCCCTTCACTGCCGTAAGTATGCAGAAATAGCAAAAGAAAAAAAGCTGCCTGTGGAAGTTTTGTATCATTTACCGGAAAAACGATATCGGTTTGCCAGAGCCATTCACCAATTCTATGAAAAGTATAATCGATTATGATGAGCTCCTCTATCGCTCTTAGGAACGATAGAGGAGTTTTTGCAGCAGAAGGATCCACGCAACGAGTTAGATAAGGAGGCTGGTGAAGCATGCTTTACAGAAGCTTTTCTAAAAATGCGCTCTACTTTCCCACTATTCATGCTATTTGAAGATGAAAACATGATTTCTGCACAAACGGTAATAATCCATTCTTTTACTAAAAATATGGCTTGCCGACTACGGCAGAAAAGCGAGGAATCAAACAATGTCAATTGGTTTTATTGGATCATCAACACACCTGTGGTTTCTGGAATAGCAACGGCCGGAGAGGTCTGGTGACTTACCTTTGCCATGTATTCGTGTGGAAAAAATAGGAACCGCATAATCGGTTCGTTTCGATCTACGTTATTTATTTTTTTAATAAATCCGTAAAAGAAGTAAACGTTTTCATGAATGGTTTGAGTTGATGGAACGAGGAGACAAGTGTATCAATGTCTTGCATAAGCTGTAGAAAATCAACCCCCTGCTGGGAAGAGGATGTTTCTGCTACGTTTGTTTGTTTTTCTTGACGAAATGGAAAGTCTCCAAACATTAGACGAGAAAAACGGTCATTTAGCTGATGGGTCGGTTGTTTTTCTTCTTCCACATGAGATCCCCCTTTCTCCTTATAAGCAATTTATGTTCAGAAAAGTAGAAATGATTAGACAGATGACATGGACCAAACATTTATATTGCGTGATTATGAAAACTTCGATAAAATTAGTACCAAGTAATAGTAATTGGTTATATAACAATAAAGGAGATGTTCTGCATGAATGCAGGTATTATCGGAATCGGCCGGTATTTGCCGGAAAAGGTAGTCACCAACCTCGATTTGGAAAAAATGATGGATACGTCTGATGAATGGATTCGGACTCGAACGGGAATTGAAGAGAGAAGAATTGCCGCTGATGATATTGACACGTCAGATATGGCTTATTTTGCTGCTGTGAAGGCTCTTGAGAACGCCCGGATCTCAGCTGCGGAACTTGATTTAATTTTAGTGGCTACAGTAACGCCGGATCGTCCATTTCCGTCAGTTGCTTGCATGCTGCAAGAAAGATTGGGGGCGACAAAAGCAGCAGCCCTAGATATTAGTGCAGCCTGCGCTGGCTTCATGTATGGAATGGTTACAGCAAAGCAATTTATTGAAAGCGGAACATATCGATATATATTAGTGATAGGAGCGGAAAAATTATCGAAAATCGTAAATTGGGAGGACCGCAATACGGCTGTTTTATTTGGTGATGGGGCAGGTGCTGTCGTGATGGGACCCGTTTCCGAAGGCCGCGGCATTGTATCCTTTGAATTAGGAGCTGACGGAACAGGAGGAAAACACCTATATCAAGACGAATATGTTATTATGAATGGTCGAGAGGTGTTCAAATTTGCGGTTCGTCAAATGGGGGAATCATGCATTCACGTACTCGAAAAAGCAGGATTGTCTAAACAGGATGTGGATTTTTTAGTTCCGCATCAAGCCAATATTCGTATTGTTGAAGCAGCTAGACAGCGCTTGGAGCTGCCGGAGGATAAAATGTCAGCAACCGTCAGAAAATATGGCAATACGTCCGCTGCTTCTATTCCAATTTCGATTGTCGAAGAACTAGAGGCTGGAAAAATCAAAGACGATGATCTAATTATCATGGTTGGTTTTGGGGGCGGCTTAACATGGGGAGCGATCGCCTTAAGATGGGGACGCTAAAATAACGATGAAAGCTCTTTGACTACAAACGGAAAGAGAGGCAAAAAGGATGGAAAAGAGAAGAGTCGTTGTCACAGGTCTGGGAGCAGTGACTCCGCTTGGAAATGATGTGGAAACAACATGGAAACGTATAATAGCAGGCGAAAATGGCGTGGGTCCGCTGACTCGTGTCAATCCAGATGATTATCCGGCAAAAGTTGCGGCAGAGGTAAAGGATTTTAATCCGGAACTTTATATGGATAAACGGGAAGCGCGTAAAATGGACCGCTTTACTCAATATGCGGTAGCATCTGCACTTATGGCTGTAAAAGATGCCAATTTAACAATCAATGAAGAAAATGCCGAGCGAGTGGGCGTATGGATTGGCTCAGGAATCGGCGGAATGGAAACATTCGAGCAGCAGTTTGAAATTTTTCAACAGCGCGGTTATCGCCGTGTAAGCCCATTTTTTGTACCGATGATGATTCCTGATATGGCGGCAGGGCAAGTATCGATTATATTAGGAGCAAAAGGAATCAACTCTTGTACAGTTACAGCATGCGCAACAGGCGCGAATTCGATTGGCGATGCGTTTAAAGTCATTCAACGCGGTGATGCGGATGTGATGGTGACAGGAGGAACCGAAGCGCCGATTACGAAAATGGCATTAGCCGGATTTTGCGCGAATACGGCTTTATCAACAAATCCTGATCCGGACAAAGCAAGCCGGCCATTCGATAAAAACCGTGATGGGTTTGTGATCGGAGAGGGCGCTGCTATTCTCGTGCTCGAAGAATTAGAACATGCACGCAAGCGGGGCGCTCGTATTTATGCGGAAATCGTTGGCTATGGATCAACGGGAGATGCTTATCACATTACAGCTCCTGCACCAGGCGGGGAAGGCGGTGTGCGGGCGATGCGCCAAGCGCTCGCTGATGCCGGAATGAAGCCAGAAGAAATCGGTTATATTAACGCTCATGGAACAAGCACCGAATATAACGATAAATATGAAACAATGGCGATAAAAGAGGTCTTTGGCGATCATGCTTATAAATTGGCAATCAGCTCAACCAAGTCGATGACCGGCCATTTATTGGGTGCCGCAGGCGCGGTTGAAGCGATGTTCTCCATCTTGACAATGATCGATGGAGTGATTCCGCCAACGATTCATTATGAAACACCGGATCCAGAGTGCGATCTTGATTATGTGCCAAATGTGGCGAGAAAGCAGGAAGTAAACGCTGTTTTAAGCAACTCTCTTGGCTTTGGCGGACATAATGCCACTCTTATTTTCAGAAAATATACGGAATAATCAACAAGGCGATCTCATAAAAAGCGGGATCGCCTTTTTTTCACCCCTTTTTCTGCTCCATCATACGATAGGAAATAAGGAAGAGAAAGGGGGAAGCGAGAAATGCCGGTTATTCATACCGACGAATGGCTCGCTACGGAACAGCCGCTGCAGCTATGCGAACGGCTAACCGATTATTTTCGAGGGGGCAACGCTCGGCATATTTATGTTCATCTTATTCATCACGGAATGCATTCGTTATCGGAGGAAGCGAAAAAGATAACAGAAACCATGAAGCGAAAGCAGCTATGGGAGCGAACGGAAAGGATCTATCATCGATTACAAAAGCGCTGGAACGGCCCGGATGTACCTGTTTTTATTTTTCCGGCAAATGAACATAACAGAAAGATGGCTCGAGATTTTAATAGTAAAGGCGGTCTTGCCTACGCTGATAAATTGTTTTTATTTTTGTTGCCGCAGCATTCATGGAAAGAAATAGAGGCCGTATTGACTCATGAATACAATCACGTTTGCCGCCTAGCAAAGCAACCGAAAAAGGAATATCCGCTGCTTGACGCCGTGATTTTAGAGGGCTTGGCAGAACAAGCAGTCGGGCAAGACGTGGGAAAAGAATATCAAGCCAAATGGACATCATACTATTCAGACGATGAATTGCGCCATTTTTGGAAGCAATATCTTGACCGCTATCAAATGATTTTTCCGTCACATCGATTATACGACCGCCTTTTATATGGACGCGGTCTGTATCCTGAGATGCTTGGATATGCGGTAGGCTACGGAATCGTATGCGCTGCCTTGCAAAAAGAGCACGACTTTTTTAAGCTGATGGAAATGCCTGCAGAGCGCATTCTGCAGCTCGCGCAATTTTAGCAATCGTCTTAAGGTCATAGTCATGAACAATGCCGCTTGCACATATATGTAGAAATAAGATGGACAAGGCGACGGAGGAAAGCGATGCGCGTATTCATTTATTTGCTCGGCTTTGGTTTTTCAGTTATAGGCGGGGTTACATCCATTGCTTATTTAAATCTCATCACACCGGAGCGAGGGTGGATCAATTACTTTCAATTTATTAGCACGAGAATGGAGTGCTATTTACTTCCAATCGGCATGATTGTCATGTGGTTCAGTCTATACTTTCCGGATCAAGAATAATGGATAAAAAAGGCTGCTGTGGAATAAAATAATCCCCCTCTGCCTATAATGATGGACAAATAGCTTTTGAAGTGAGGGGTATCTTATGTTATATCTTCATGATATTTGGGTGAATTGGTTTGAAGGCGAGGAAAATGGGTATAACGTCTGTCACTTTCATGAATGGAGAAAGGATGACCAAGTCGAATTGCTCGATCAAGTTCCGCTTTTAAAGGTATCTTCCCGTTTGTTTAATTATGTAGAAAATAGTTTGTCGGAGATACCTAAGCCACTTTTAGAAGATGTTTATCAAAAAGCATATGTGCGGAAAAACCATGAACGTCTTCAGCTTGATTATTGTTTCGTTGTAACGGATGGAAAAGGAATATTAGCGATTGACACGATCGGTTCGAGCATTCCAATTCGCAAAAGTCGGCTGATTCCAAGACAAGAGCAGCTTGTCTATGAAATGGTCGCGGACCAGCAAGAAGAAGCCTATCCGCTTCCTTCATATGAAAAAGAATATCATATTTTATCGCCTGCTCCGGAGCTGATGAACGGACTGACACGGAAGGAGCGCCAACTCAAACAGCTTTTGTTTATGGCGATGGATCAGCTTTATTCAACGAAAAATGTAGCAGAAATTCGCTATTGGTACACGGAATGGGCGCCGCATAAATATCCTTTAATTCAGCAAATGTCATTTGAAGAAGCATGGCAGCAGCTATATGAGGAAACAAAATACGATTGGTCGGAAAAGCACGTTCAACTATGCGAAAAAATGATTAAAGGACAGCCATTTTTTGAAAAGCTGTGGGAAATGGAGCAAGAGCCGCGGGTTAACTAAAGAGGTTGAATAAAAAGCAAGCCGATGTTGCGGCTTGCTTTTTTTGCTTTGTTGTTATCCTCGATTTCGTCCTAATCCCATCGCATGTTCCATTTTTTTGAGCATTTCGTTTGCTACTTGGTTCGCTTTCTCTGCCCCTTTATCAAGGATGTCATCAAGAGAGCTGCTTTCCATTAAATGATAATATTTCTCTTGAACCGGAGCGAGGGCATCCATAATCACTTGAGCTAAATCGCTTTTAAATTCTCCATAGCCTTTTCCGGCATATTGCTGTTCTAATTGTTCGATCGTTTTATTTGCTAAAATGGAATAAATATTCAATAAGTTAGTAACACCAGGCTTCGTTTCCTTGTCGTAGCGGATCGTTCCTTCAGAATCGGTTACAGCGCTCTTAATTTTCTTTTCAATGGCTTTGGCATCATCTAACAGCGTAATATATGATTTTTGATTTGGATCCGATTTACTCATTTTTTTCAATGGATCGGCCAATGACATAATTCGCGCTCCGACTTTTGGGATGCGCGCTTCAGGGATGGTGAAAATTTCCCCGTATCGTTTATTGAAGCGCTCCGCTAAGTCGCGAGTTAATTCAATGTGCTGCTTTTGATCTTCGCCAACAGGAACGATGTCTGTTTTATAAAGAAGAATATCAGCCGCCATTAACGGCGGGTATGTTAATAGACCCGCGCTCACTGCCTCTTTTCCCGCCGATTTATCTTTAAATTGCGTCATCCGTTCAAGCTCTCCAATATAGGAAAGACACTGTAAAATCCATCCGGCCTGCGCGTGAGCAGGAACTTCCGATTGCACAAATAAAGTGGCTGTGTTCGGATCAATGCCGACCGCTAAATAGAAGGCCGCCAAGCTGCGGATATTTTGACGCAGCTGTTTTGGATCTTGCGGCACGGTAATCGCGTGCTGATCGACGATACAAAAATAGCATTGATATTCGTGTTGTAGCTCAACGAACTGCCGCATGGCACCAATATAGTTTCCAAGGGTGAGAACTCCGCTTGGCTGGATGCCAGAAAAAATGGTTTTCATGAGATAGACCACTCCTTTTCCATTATTTGCCCATAAATAAAGGCCCTATCTCCCCTTAGCGAAAATTAGGGACGATAGGACCGCGTTGCCACCCTAGTTATTGCACAGAAACGTGCAATCACTCTGATCCATGCTGTATCATGCATGGCGCCTCTATAACGCAAGGCAAACGTCTGAGCCTACTCTCCAGTTCAGCCCAGATGCTCGAAAGCCCATTCCATATTGCTAGCCGCTTGTTCCCACCAACCACAAGCTCTCTGAAGGCATCACAACATGTACTCTTCTTTCTCATCGCATGCTGTTTTTTTCTTTATTCTAATGCATGAAGAACATTTGTGCAAGAAATAACCGTCGATTTTCCTATTTCTGTATTATTATATCAAGCTTATTGAAAAAATTATTTTCAAAAAATTCTCTTTCCTAAATTAAAGTGATAAATTGCTAGTATAATGAAAGGATAAATTTAAAAAAAATGAAAATGTAAACGCTTTAATTTGTTGTTTTTTCAGTTTTTTTTTGTGATTTTGTAATTTTTTTTATTTACATTTATCGAAAAAAACTATAAAATGCTAATTAGCTGAAAATAAAGTTAAAAAAACAATTTTAACAAATGGAAAATTCAGAAAAAACAAAAATATAGAATGATTTCTTTTTTAAGTATATTAATATTTTCGATCTGTAGTAGAGCAGATAAAATTTTTCCATCCAGAGTGATGGATCTAGGCTCTTGTACATACCGGCTCAAGATGCAACTGGGGTACCAAAAGTTCTGCGCTTTTACGTAGGACTTTTGACTATAAAAATTTTTTACTAGGGGGGAAATTCATTGAAGAAAAGACTATCTCTTTTGTTCAGCTTAATGCTAGTGCTTAGTCTCTTCCTTGCTGCTTGTGGTGGATTCAGCAAAAAAGATGACGCCAGCGATGATAAAGCAGGAGGCAAAAAATCAGATGTTCCGCAAGAGCTGCGTGTGAACATTAAGACTGAGCCGTTTTCTCTACATCCTGGTTTGGCGAATGACTCTGTTTCTGGTAACGTGTTGCGCCAAACATTCGAAGGGTTGACAACCATTAAAGACGGCAAACCTGAATTAGCTGCTGCAGAAAGCTACGAGGTTTCCGATGATTTAACGACTTACACATTCAAGCTGCGCGACGCAAAATGGACAAACGGTGACCCAGTGACAGCGCAAGACTTCGAATATGCTTGGAAATGGGCGCTTGATCCAAAGAATGAATCACAATACGCTTATCAGCTTTACTATATTAAAAATGGCCAAGCCTATAATGAAGGAAAGGCGAAGGCTGAGGACGTTGGCGTAAAAGCACTTGACGAGAAAACATTGCAAGTGACTCTTGAAGCTCCAACCCCTTACTTTTTAGAATTAACAGCGTTCTATACGTATTATCCAGTGAACAGCAAAGTGGCTCAGCAAAAACCAGACTGGTATAAAAATGCAGGGCCTGATTACACTTCAAACGGTCCGTTCAAAATGGTCACTTGGGAGCATAACAGCAAAATCGTTCTTGAAAAGAATGAATCCTATTGGGATGCGAAAAACGTCAAGCTTGAGAAAATCGACATGGCGATGGTCAATGACACCAATACGGAGCTTTCCATGTTTAACAACGGAGAGCTAGATTGGGCAGGAATGCCTACTGGCCAATTGCCGACAGACTCTTTGCCGCAGTTAAAGAAAGAAGGTAAATTGCACGTTCAGCCAATCGCAGGTACGTATTGGTACAAATTTAATACGGAAAAACCACCATTCAACAATGTGAATATCCGCAAGGCATTCACATATGCGATCGACCGCAAAGCGATTGTAGAAAACGTGACAAAAGGCGAGCAAATTCCAGCGATGGCTGCTGTGCCGCCAACGATGTTCCCTGAAAATGAAAAGGGATATTTCAAAGATAACGATGTCGAAAAAGCAAAAGAGTATTTACAAAAAGGTCTTCAAGAGCTTGGCTTAAAGGATGTAAAAGATTTGCCGCCAATCACTCTGTCCTATAATACGGACGACGCTCACGCTAAAATTGCTCAGGCCATTCAAGACATGTGGAAGAAAAATCTAGGCATTAATGTGAAGCTGGAAAATGCAGAATGGAACGTATACATTGACAAATTGCATTCTGGTGATTATCAAATTGGCCGCATGGGTTGGTTAGGAGACTTTAACGATCCAATCAACTTCTTGGAGCTATATCGTGATAAAGAGGGCGGCAACAACGATACAAATTGGGAAAATCCGAAGTTCAAACAATTGCTAATCGATTCACAAAAAGAGGCTGATCCAGAAAAACGTAAGCAAATGCTCAAAGATGCAGAACAAATTTTAATGGATGAGCTTCCAATCGCGCCAATCTACTTCTACACAAATACTTGGGTGCAAAAAGACAACCTAAAAGGCGTGGAAGTATCAGGCCTTGGCGATGTTCAATTCAAATGGGCATATTTTGAATAAGGTGTGAATGAGTGAAGGTATATGGGAACTGTCCCGTATACCTTCATTTCACGATGAAGCCAAATTACAAAAAAATGGAGGTGTTTGAATATGTTGCGGTATATAGGCAGACGTTTGCTCTATATGTTGCTATCACTCTTTTTAATTATTACAGCGACGTTCTTTTTAATGAGAGCTGCGCCAGGTGGACCTTTCTCTGGGGAGAAAAAGCTGCCTCCTGAAATTGAAAAAAACTTAAATGAATACTATGGGCTGGATCGCCCTTGGTACAGTCAATATTTTGACTATTTAGTTTCTGTTGCGAAATGGGATTTCGGTCCGTCCTTTAAATATAAAGGACAAACAGTGAACGATCTCATTAGCGACGGCTTTCCGGTTTCTTTTTTTCTTGGAATGGAAGCTTTGCTGATAGCAGTAAGTATCGGGATTTTGTTAGGGATTATTGCTGCGCTGAATCATAATAAATGGCAGGATTACGGAGCGATGGTTTTTGCCGTTCTCGGAATATCGGTTCCGAGCTTTATTATGGCCTCTGTTTTGCAATACTTTTTAGCGATTAAGCTGCATTTGTTCCCGGTGGCCCGATGGGAGTCATTGCAGCACACGGTTTTGCCGGCGCTTGCGCTTGCGGCGACACCGATGGCGTTCATTGCTCGCCTGACTCGTTCCAGCATGCTGGAGGTATTAAGCAATGATTATATTCGCACAGCGAAGGCAAAAGGGCTTTCAAGAGGACAAATTACGGTAAAACACGCCATTCGCAACGCTTTATTGCCTGTTGTCACCTATTTGGGACCATTGTCCGCAGGGATTTTAACGGGAAGCTTTGTCATTGAAAAAATCTTTGGTATTCCTGGATTGGGAAGCCATTTTGTATTGAGCATTTCGAATCGTGATTATACCGTGATTATGGGAGTTACAGTGTTTTACAGCATTTTACTGCTGGCATCTGTCCTGCTTGTGGATATTGCGTACGGCTTCATTGATCCTCGAATTAAGCTAGCCGGTGGAAAGAAAGGAGAGTAATCATGCAACAAATTCCAAAAGAGATGTTTCAGCCAGCGGCAGCAGAGCTGGGCGAAGCGGAAAAAATATCGAGACCGAGCCTTTCTTATTGGAAGGATGTTGCGATTCGCTTTCGCAAAAATAAATTAGCGATGTTTGGCCTAGTTTTGCTTGTACTCTTAGTCTTTATGGCGATTTTTGGACCACACATGACGAAATACGACTATGCGACAAACGACTTAATGAATACAAACCAGCCTCCATCTTCTAAGCACTGGTTTGGCACAGATGATTTAGGTCGGGATGTATTCGCGCGTACATGGTATGGTGCTAGAATTTCTTTGTTCATTGGTTTAGCTGCAGCGCTTATTGACTTATTGATCGGGGTGCTGTGGGGCGGTATTTCCGGGCTTCGCGGTGGCAGAACGGACGAAGTGATGATGCGGATTGCCGATATTTTATGGGCCGTTCCTTATTTGTTGCTCGTGATTATCTTAATGGTTGTTTTAGGCCAAGGACTAGGTACCATGATTTTAGCGATGACGATTACCGGATGGATCAATATGGCGCGCATCGTTCGCGGGCAAGTGCTTCAGCTGAAAAGCCAAGAATATGTACTTGCATCGCAAACGCTAGGTGCAAGCACATCGCGGATTATGTTTAAGCATTTAATTCCAAACGCGATGGGCCCGATTCTTGTCACATTAACCTTATCGATTCCATCTGCGATTTTTACAGAAGCATTTTTAAGTTATTTAGGTCTTGGCGTGCCGCAGCCTTTAGCGAGTTGGGGGACGATGGCTTCTGATGGAGTACAAGCCATGCAATACTATCCATGGCGGTTATTTTTCCCAGCTACTTTTATTTGCTTAACGATTTTTGCATTTAACGTAGTAGGGGACGGTTTGCGCGATGCGCTAGATCCGAGATTGCGTAAGTAAGGGGTGAAGACATGGAGAAGCTGTTAGAAGTAAAAAACTTAGAGGTTTCGTTTCAAACATATGGCGGAGAAGTTCAGGCTGTGCGCGGTGTTAGCTTTCACTTAAACAGAGGGGAAACGCTGGCGATTGTAGGGGAATCAGGATCCGGAAAAAGCGTGACTTCCCAAACCATTATGCGCCTTATTCCAACACCGCCGGGCAGAATCAAAAATGGACAAATTCTTTTTGATGGAGAGGATCTTGTTAAGAAAACAGACAAGGAAATGGAAGCGATTCGCGGAAAAGATATCGGGATGATCTTTCAAGATCCAATGACATCGTTGAATCCAACCATGAAGGTCGGACATCAGATCATGGAAGTGTTAACGAAACATTTGAAAATGGACAAATCGGCTGCAAAGGAGCGGGCGATTGAATTGTTGCGTCTTGTTGGGATTCCGATGCCGGAAAAACGCGTGACCCAATATCCGCACGAATTTTCCGGGGGAATGAGACAGCGGGCGATGATTGCTGTAGCCTTGGCCTCCAATCCGAAGCTATTGATTGCCGATGAACCAACGACAGCGTTGGATGTAACGATTCAGGCGCAAATTTTAGAGCTGATGAAAGAGCTGCAGAAGAAAACCAATACATCGATTATCTTTATTACTCATGATTTAGGGGTCGTTGCTAATGTAGCGGATCGTGTGGCCGTCATGTACGCAGGAAAAATCGTAGAAATGGGAACGGTGGATGAAGTCTTCTATGACCCGAAGCATCCTTATACATGGGGATTATTGGCGTCGATGCCGAGCTTAGATAGCGATGATAAATCGGAATTAGCGGCCATCCCAGGAACGCCGCCAGATTTGACAAACCCGCCAAAAGGCGATGCATTTGCGCCGCGCAATCCATATGCGATGAAAATCGACTTTGAGTTGGAGCCGCCGCTGTTTCAGATTTCGGATACGCACTATGCAGCGACATGGCTGCTTCATCCGGACGCGCCAAAAGTAGAGCCGCCTGAAGCGGTGAAAAAACGTTTGCGCAAGCTCTCCTCCAATTACCCTCAACCTGTTATTGTAAAGGAGAGTGAGTAAAATGGCAGAAAAGCAAAAACTGATCGAAATCAAAAATCTTAAGCAGCATTTTAACGTCGGGCATGGACAAGTAATCAAAGCAGTAGACGGTATAACGTTCGATATTTATAAAGGAGAAACGCTTGGTCTTGTGGGGGAATCTGGATGCGGGAAATCGACGACAGGAAGGACGATTATTGGCTTATATCAAGCAACGAGCGGCGAGGTGCTGCTGAATGGCGTGAGCGTTCACGGCAAAAAATCGCCTAAAGAATTAAAAATGTTAAAGCGAAAAATGCAAATGATTTTCCAAGATCCATACGCGTCGCTGAATCCGCGCATGACCGTTGCGGACATCATTGCTGAGGGCATCGATATTCACGGTCTTGCAAAAACAAAAGAGGAACGAATGAAACGGGTATACGAGCTCCTCGAGACGGTTGGCTTAAATCGAGAGCATGCGAATCGATATCCGCATGAATTTTCCGGCGGTCAGCGGCAACGGATCGGAATTGCCCGCGCTTTAGCGGTTGAACCGGAATTTATTATTGCCGATGAACCGATTTCTGCCTTAGATGTTTCGATCCAAGCGCAGGTTGTGAACTTAATGAAGAGACTACAGCGCGAAAAAGGACTGACTTACTTATTTATTGCCCATGATTTGTCGATGGTGAAATATATTAGCGATCGCATCGGTGTCATGTATTTTGGAAAAATGGTTGAATTGGCAGAGGCGGAAGAGCTGTATCGCAACCCGATTCATCCTTATACAAAAGCATTATTATCCGCGATTCCGCTGCCGGATCCGGAAACAGAACGAGTGCGCAGGAGAGCGATTTATGATCCATCACAGCACCAATATAAAGATGGAGAAAGTCTCGAATTTCGTGAAATTACGCCGGGCCATTTTGTATTATGCTCGGAGGAAGAATACAAAAAATATAAAGCCACGCATAGTTGATCTCTCGTTTCGAGAGATCTTTTTTTATAAATGGAATGGATATGAATGATTATAAAACATTTTGATTCATTTGACTATTCTAAAAATAAAAAAACATAGACTGTTGGCGACCCTTCATACTGTATCACTGGCTCCGTCCATGAATGTCTTGATTCGGTTGCATTTCTTGTCTTCCGAACGTTTTCAAGCCATTCTGATGTAAGAAACGTCACCATGAATGGAGGGATGCTTAAAATGATGGTAGACAAAGTCCATGTTGACTTTGTCTACCATCTTCTTGAGCATTATCCCGAGATTTTTTTGCCGCCAACGCGATTCCAGCCTTCTTGTGTTTTGGCTGTTTTTTGAATGTGCTCCAATCGTCTGGAGCCGCCAAATACATATTCGCCAACCCCGTTGGCAAAAACCCCCATTAGCGCCGTCATTCCAATGATGAGGACGCCAACAATCACGAAATCAATAAAATATTGGGTCATATGCCCTTCCTCCCCTTACCTGCTTATAGAATGGCCAACAATGGAAATAAGCAAGATGCCGAAACAGGGATGTTCGTTCAAGTAAACGCTTCGACCGCTTCACTTTATCATCGAATCAGCCGATAAAAAGCGAAGACGGTCGCGTGGTTTCGTTTTTGAGGTCATGGATGGCCGTTGTTATTTTCCTTTCTTTATATTGTAGAGGATTTTAGAGAATATGGGAAGCGGGCTGAAGAAAATGGGGGGACTTTGAAAAACTATACCGTTCTTAGGAATTTTATTGTATAATATACAGTATGAAATCCATTTTCATCTAAATATGAGCAGAAAACAAGCTGACTGGCTCATATGTAAGCAGGACTATTTATCCTGTTAAAGGAGAGTGAGTAACAATTATGGTTACATTGTATACATCACCTAGCTGCACCTCTTGCCGCAAAGCAAAAGCGTGGCTAGAGCAACATGATATTCCGTATGTTGAACGAAATATTTTTTCTGAACCGCTGTCAATCGATGAAATTAAAGAAATTCTTCGCATGACAGAAACGGGGACAGATGAAATTATCTCTACTAGATCAAAAATTTTCCAAAAATTAAATATAAATCTCGAGTCATTGCCGCTCCAAGATTTATATGAGATTATCCAAAAATATCCGGGAATTTTAAGAAGACCGATTATCATTGATGAAAAACGCCTTCAAGTTGGGTATAACGAGGATGAAATTCGCCGCTTCTTGCCGCGCAAGGTGCGAGCTTATCAGTTGCGTGAAGCTCAACGGCTCGTTAATCAGTAAAAAACTTCTACATGGTTGCTCCATGTAGAAGTTTTTTATCATCTTGTTCTTATGTCCAAGAGCGGTCATTTTTCCGATTGATCAGCCAGCCGGCACAGATGATGAACATAGCGGCGACAAATGGGAAAAAAGGGCGAAGAGAAACAACTTCGTCAATATGTTGGATTCGTTGCTCTCCTAAGATCATTTTCCCAGCTGTATACGCTAAAATGGCTGCTCCAATGTAAATTAAAAAAGGATATCGCTCCATTGAATAAAGTATAATTTTGCTGCCTAAAATGATAATCGGAACAGAAAAAAGAAATCCAAAGACGACAAGAGAAGCACGGCCATCCGCTGCACCGGCGATGGCAATAACATTATCTAATCCCATCACCACATCTGCTGCAACGATGGTTTGTACTGCTTTCCAGAGCGAGGTTGCTGATTCAACGTGCGTAGGTGTTTCGTTTTTTTGAATTAACAGTTTGAGAGAAATCCAAAGCAGCATGCATCCGCCTACAAACTGCAAAAACGGAATCTTTAGCAATATGACGACCGCCGCTGTTAAAACGATGCGAACGGCAATGGCTAACGTGGTTCCAAGCACAATGGCTGTATTTCGTTTCTGCTCCGGTAACTTTCTGCTCGCTAAAGCAATGACAACTGCGTTATCTCCGCCAAGAATGACATCAATACCGATGATGAGAAGAATCGAAGTTATATATTCGCTTATCATTTATGTTCCTCATCTCCTTTTCTTTCATCATCATTATAGTAGGACATGTTTCATTTCATCACTATTTTTTGAAAAATGGGGTTTTTTTATTTCCCTTCTGAAGGTTTTTATCATAAAATAGAAGTACAAGGCATCGCCTTTCGGGGGTAAAAAAGTCCCTTCAAACTCAGTCTTGGAGAAGGGAGAGTTGACAAATGGAAATGGAACGCATTAATGAGCATACGGTGAAGTTTTATATCTCTTATGTTGATATAGAAGAACGCGGCTTTGACCGCGAAGAAATTTGGTATAACCGCGAACGAAGCGAAGAATTGTTTTGGGAAATGATGGATGAAGTCCATAACGAAGGAGATTTTTCGCTTGAAGGGCCGCTTTGGATCCAAGTGCAAGCGCTTGATAAAGGATTAGAGGTGCTAGTGACAAAAGCGCAGCTGTCCAAGGATGGAAGCAAATTAGAGCTTCCACTTCCTGAAGAAAAATTGCTTCCGATGGACGAAAAAATGGAGGAGCTTCTTGACCACCATTTTCATGTGCAGCAGGATAGCGATGGGCTGACAGAAGACGAGGAAGAAGAAGTGCTTCATTTTACGATCTCTTTTAAAGATATCGAAGACTTGATTGCGCTTGCTCATCGCGCTGATTTTACAAATGTGAAAAACAGCCTGTTTCAATTCGAAGGCCGCTACTACTTATTTGTTGAATTTGATGAAAACTATACAGAACACGAAATCGACAATTGGTTAAGCATCTTATTAGAATACGGGATCGATTCTCAACTAACCATTTATCGATTAGAGGAATACGGAAAAGAAATTATTCATAGCAATGCATTGGCTACGCTGGCTAAACATTTTCCGTTAAAGTAAAAGCCGATTTCAGCTGTTGAAATCGGCTTTTTCTTCGAGAACAACAAACGGATAGGGTGAAATTCATTGCGAAATACGTTGCAAGTGTTCATTTTTTTACTTCTGCTAAGCGTACTTTTATTTTTTACAAAAGACTATTGGGAAGGCTGGCTTCTTGGATCGCTCAGTATTTTGACGACCTGTTCCGTTATTTTTATCGCCTTTGTCATTTCCTTGGAAAATCGGCGGCCAGCTCAGACGCTAACGTGGCTGGTCGTGCTTGGAAGTTTTCCGCTCATCGGCTTTTTCTTTTATATCCTATTCGGTCAAAGCTATCGAAAACAGCGGTTATTTAAAAAGAAGGCGATGCTGGATGAACAAATGTTTCTAAAATTTGAGGGGCAGCGCGATTTTAACATCGAGCAGATGAAGCATATCGAAGAGCACCAACTGCCGCTTCTCCGGCTTGCCCACCGTCTTGGCAAAAGCCCTGTTTCTTTGGCGACGGAAACGAAAATATTAACGAATGGAGAAGCAACGTTTTCCACTATTTTTGCAGAGCTTGAGAAAGCGAATCATCATATTCATTTAGAATATTATATTGTTCGCCATGATGACGTTGGACAAAGGTTGAAGAACATCTTGATTGAAAAAGCACAAAAAGGGATACATGTCCGTTTTCTATATGACGCTGTTGGAAGCTGGAAGTTATCGAAAGCGTACATTCAAGAGCTTCGTGATGCTGGAGTGGAAATGGTTCCGTTTTCCCCTGTCCGTCTTCCTTTTTTAAATAATAAAATTAACTTCCGCAATCACCGTAAAATTATCGTCATTGATGGAACAGTGGGATTTGTTGGCGGGTTAAATATTGGAGATGAGTATTTAGGCAAAAACGAATACTTTGGCTTTTGGCGCGATACGCATTTATGGATTCGCGGAGAAGCCGTAAGAACACTCCAGCTTATTTTTTTGCAGGATTGGTACTATATGACCGGGGAAACCTTATTAACATTAAATTATTTATCGCCGACCCTCATTCCGAACAGCGAGAAAGGCGGCATCCAGCTTATTTCCGGCGGACCCGATCAAGAATGGGAGGTTATCAAGCATTTATTTTTCGCCATGATCGTATCGGCGAAAAAATCGATTTGGATTGCGTCTCCTTACTTTATACCAGACGAGGATATTTTCGAAGCGTTAAAAGTGGCGGCATTAAGCGGCATTGATGTTCGCATTTTGGCGCCCAAACGGCCTGATAAAAAAATTGTGTTTTATGCTTCACGTTCCTATTTTCCAGAATTATTGGAGGCTGGAGTGAAAATTCACGAATATCGCAAAGGCTTTTTACATAGCAAAATTATTATTGTCGATGGAGAGCTTGCCTCGATTGGGACAGCCAATATGGATATGCGCAGCTTTCATCTGAATTTTGAAGTGAATGCTTTCTTATATCATACAGAAAGCACAAAAACGCTTGTAGCTGATTTTTTAAACGATTTGAATGATTCCGATCCCATTGATTATGAAACATTTAAAAAGAGGCGCTTGGCCACCCGTGTGGTCGAATCGATTTGCCGCTTGCTTTCTCCGCTTCTTTAGCGATTTCTATCCAAAAGGTTTATGGAACAGCCTGAGCGTGATGGCTCAGGTTTTTTGTTATATCACAATGGATCTCTTGTCCTTTTTTCAAGAAGTAAGGAGCATCTAGTTTTAAGCACCAGCGGCTCGAGTTACAGCTATCCGCACAGGATCAAGCGCGTTTGGTTCACGATCTTCTTGGATCTCTTGTCCTTGTTTTATATTCGGCAGCTAGCAGGAATTTAAGCCAAACGGAACGAATGCTATAAAGAATAGGCCGTGATGAAAGGAGTGTTTTTTTTTGCTGGTTGCACAACGTTCAAATGGCCAAACGATTTCTCTATTGGATGGCTGGACGCGGCAAAAGCTCAAGCGACTGAAGGAAGAAGAAACTTTTGTTTGTCCCGGATGCCAAAAAGAGGTGATTCTAAAGCTGGGTACAAAGAAGCTGCCGCATTTTGCCCATAAAAGAGAAACGAAATGTCCGTTTGATCATGAGACAGAATCGTCGTATCATGCTTCTGGAAAACGGGATTTGTTTACGTGGCTGCAAAAACAAGCACCCGATGTCCAGCTAGAGCCCTACTTTCTTACGATTCAACAGCGTCCAGATCTTTATGTGAACATCCAAGGCCGGCCGTATGTGTTCGAATATCAATGCTCGGTCATAAGCGAAGCACAATTTCAAAAGCGCAATAATGGCTACAAAAAAACGGGTATGCAGCCCATTTGGATATTGGGAGCACACCAGCTTCAACGACTATCCGCTTTTCATTTTAAGCTTTCTAGGTTTCAATGGCTATTCACACAGTACGTGTCCTCCATTTCCCCGCAGCCCTTGCTTTTCTATTACTGTCCTCAGACAAAGAAGCTGATCCGCCTCGTTCGTCTCGTTCCTTTTTCGACCTATCATGCTTTTTCTGTTCCCATCATTCAAAAGATTGATCATGTTCGTATCCATGATTTTTTTACCTATCCGCAAATTTCGTTGCCGTCCTCCTTTTGGCGAACATGGCTCATGCAAAAAACAAAATGGCGCCAAACCTTTACGTTCTATCCTTCCACGGTGACGAGGGCAGTCTGTGCGGATTTCTATTTGCACCACCCTCCATCTTTATTTCCTTGTGAAGCAGGGTGGCCGCTGCAATTTGGCTATTTATTTGAAAGTCCTCCATTTATTTGGCAGACCTATATTTTACTTTTTATAAACAGTTCCAACCGAACGTATTCGCTTGCGGAGATTTATAACTGGATAAAGAAAAAAATTGCAGAACGCAAGCTATTTGTACGTGCGCTTCCATTGGCACAAGCATACCCTTACACAAGGGCGATATATGAGTATATCCAGCGGCTGGAACAGCTCGGCTATGTTCGATGGATGACCAAAACGTCCATTCAGCGCATCCAAAACTGGACGTTTCCGGCGACGATAGAAGAAGCACTGGCCAATGATCGCTCATTGCTTGAGCAAATAAAAAGAACGTCGCTGTCATATAATGATTGGAGGGAATTTTAAAAAGAAAGAGAATACTACTATAATGTAATGTTTGATAAAGGAGGACAATTTGCATATGACTGAAAAGCAAGCGGTAAAATCATTGCCAAAGCGCAATGAAATTCCTATCGAGGAAACGTGGCGGCTTGAAGATATTTTTCCAAGCGATGAGGCATG
The DNA here is from genome assembly GCF_009834045.1 of Anoxybacillus sp. PDR2. NCBI lineage: Bacteria > Bacillati > Bacillota > Bacilli > Caryophanales > Anoxybacillaceae > Anoxybacillus > Anoxybacillus sp. PDR2. The sequence continues at coordinate 886,433 of NZ_CP047158.1, forward strand.
GGAGCAAGAATTTCAAGAAGTCAAAAAAATGCTGCCCAAGCTCGCTGATTATCAAGGGCGTCTAGGAGAATCCGCCGATGTTTTCTATGAGGCGCTGCAATATCAGGATCATTTGTCGCTGCGTCTTGACAAGCTGTATACGTATGCGCATATGCGCTACGACCAAGATACCACCAACTCTTTTTACCAAAGCTTAAATGATCGGATTAAGGGGCTTTATAGCGAAGCATCAAGCGCAATGGCTTTTATCGTGCCAGAAATTTTGGCGATTGATGAGGCGAAAGTGAAGTCATTTCTTAAGGAAAAAGAGGAACTTAAGCTTTATGAACATGCTTTAGATGAAATTAACCGACAGCGGCCGCATGTGCTGAGCGCAAAGGAAGAGGCGTTGCTTGCTCAAGCGGCGGAGGTGATGGCCTCATCAAGCAATACATTTGGGATGCTAAATAACGCCGATTTAAAATTCCCGGCCATTATTGACGAAAATGGGGAAGAAGTTGAAGTGACGCACGGACGTTACATACGCTTTCTTGAAAGTGAAGATCGCCGCGTTCGCCGTGATGCGTTTAAAGCTGTGTATAAAACATACGGAAAATATAAAAACACTTTTGCCAGCACGCTTAGTGGCGCAGTGAAAAAAGATAACTTTTTTGCCCGCGTGCGCCAGTATCAATCTGCGCGTCAAGCGGCTTTAAGCAGCAATAATATTCCGGAGAGCGTTTATGATAATCTTGTGGAGACTGTAAATAAAAATTTGGATTTGCTGCACCGATATGTTCGATTACGCAAAAAAGCTCTAGGGCTTGAGGAACTTCATATGTACGATTTGTATACTCCTCTGGTGAAAAATGTAAAAATGGAAGTGACATATGAAGAAGCAAAGCAGTATCTACTAAAAGGACTAGCTCCACTTGGCGAAGAATATGTAAGCATCGTGAAAGAAGGATTGGAAAATCGTTGGGTTGACGTGCGTGAAAATGTAGGAAAAAGAAGTGGAGCTTATTCTTCAGGAGCTTATGGAACCAATCCATATATTTTGCTGAACTGGCAGGATAATGTCAATAATTTATTTACGCTTGCCCATGAGTTTGGCCATTCTGTCCACAGCTATTATACGCGGAAAACGCAGCCATATCCATATGGCAGCTACTCGATTTTCGTAGCGGAAGTCGCTTCGACATGCAATGAAGCATTGCTCAATGATTATTTGCTAAAAACGATTGAAGAGGAAGACAAACGGTTGTATTTGCTCAATCATTATTTGGAAGGTTTTCGCGGCACTGTATTTCGGCAAACGATGTTTGCTGAGTTTGAGCATATGGTTCATGTAAAAGCCCAACAGGGAGAAGCGTTAACAGCCGAATCACTGACATCTATGTATTATGAGCTCAATAAAAAATATTTTGGAAGCGATGTGGTTGTTGATGAGGAAATCGGTTTAGAATGGGCGCGAATTCCGCATTTTTACTACAATTATTATGTATATCAATATGCGACAGGCTTTAGTGCGGCTACAGCGTTGAGCAAGCAAATTTTAGAAGAAGGAGAGCCGGCTGTTCAACGGTACGTTGAGTTTTTAAAAGCCGGCAGCTCTGATTATCCGATTGAGGTGCTGAAGAAGGCTGGAGTGGATATGGCGACAGCTAAGCCAATCGAGGAAGCGTGCCAAGTGTTCGCGCAAAAACTGGAAGAGATGGAACAGCTGCTGTCGTAAATAAAAAACGAATGTGGGGATTACCACATTCGTTTTTTTTGAAATCCTTTAAAACGGTTGCGGTTGTTAAATGTCCATAATGCGAATAAAATCGAAAGAAACAAAAGAGGCATCGTAATGAATAAAGGCATGACGTGCATTAAGCCGAATAAATTCAAAAGAAAGGCAATCAACACTATCAACATCCAAAAAATGAGCGTGATTCGTTTCATTGTTCCCTCCATTTCTAGCTGTTTTATATTCATTGTATGATGATGGTCCGGTTTAACATGCCTTGCTTAAGGATTTATGACAAAATCGTGAACAAATAAACAAAACAGTTGTCAAAAAAAACGATCACTGATATGATAATTACGTGAATAAAATCACAAATAACCTTATACCCCTTTGTTTGACCGTGAAAATTTTCTCCCATCCCCTTTGTTGTCTTAATGACAATAAAAAGACAAAAGACCCGGCCTGCGCTGGGTCTTTCGTCTTTTTATGTGTAAAAGGAAATTATTTGGTCGAAAGATACCTCCAAAAAGTTCCGTACTTTACGGGAACTTTTTCAATTTTTTGCTTGAGTTGCAGCTTTTTCATTTCCTTTTCGACCTCTTGTATATCAAGATCATACACAACGGCGATTTCTTTTGTGGCAACAAATCTAAAATGGTTTAAAAAGGCTTCAAGTGGGGGTGGCGGTGATGGCTCTGGACAGAATCCCAGCATTTCATGAATCAACTCCACATAAATGCTATATGGATAGCATCCAGAAATTTTAATGCCCTCTTCTTCAATATTTTCGTTAAAAAAGACGAGTGTGGGAACTTCTTGGACATCCATTTCTGATGTAATTTTTAAGTCGCATTGAAATGCTTTCGCGGCACTGTTAGAATGAAGGTCCTTCATAAATTCATTAACATCCAGCTCGACATTTTTCGCACACTCCAACAAAACATTAATATCAGCAATATTTTGTTTTTCTAAAAACAGGAGTTCTTGGAGCTTGCGCAAAAAGCGCATGCCAGCCCGTTTTCCTTGTAGTTCCGCCGCTTTAATGGCAATCGAAGCGGAATAGGGAGTGTCTATAGGGTTTTCAAACCATAGGCTTCCATCACAAGACATGCCGGAGCGGCTGGCCGTGCGTTCCCACGTATGAGCAATCACTTCAAATTTTTGTTTTTTACAGATGTTCAATGTTGCCAGTCTTCCGCTTAGCACATGCTTTAAGGTAAAAAATCGTCCATATTCAATGAAAAGCTTTTTGATAATGGGCTCAAGCGCCCAGCATTCCGGACAAAGAGGATCGATAAATAAATAAATTTCCAAAGGCTTTTTCTCACCACTACAATGCTGAAAAGCGAATGGAAAGTTGGATACGATGCCAGCTACCTTTTCATTCAAAGGAATGCTCCTCTCTATCTTGTTCTGGAGTGTTAATCATATGGTGAGCAGTCAGTACAAGGCGATGATAAAATTCTTCACGCACTTGTCCGGATAAGCCGACTTCGTCCATCGCTTCTCTCATACAGGCCAGCCATGCTTTGGCCCGAGTCGGAGTGATTTCAAACGGCAAATGGCGGGCTCGAAGCATTGGATGGCCGTGTTCTTCTGTATAGAGGGGCGGACCTCCTAAATATTGAGTTAAAAATTGTTTTTGTTTTCTGGCTGTTTCCGTTAAATCAGCCGGGAAAATAGGTTGTAAGTCAGGATGTTTAGCAACACGGCTGTAAAACGCATCAACGAGCTTTGCAATCATTGGTTCCCCGCCAATCGATTCATACGGTGTTCTCGAGTGTTCCGCCATCATTGATAACTCCTTTAAAACAAATATCATGTATTGCTATTTTAACAATGAAGTCCATATATCTCAAACAAAGCGACTTAGCGGTCGCACTCTAAACAAAGGATTTTTTACGAATAGTATATGTTTAGTACTTTTTGTACATACGACCTTGTTTCACGAAATGGAGGAACTCCTCCGTATTTGTCAACGTTCCCCGGTCCTGCATTATAAGCGGCGAGGGCAAGCTCAAGATTGCCATTGTAACGGTCTAATAGCTGACGTAAATACTTTGTTCCTCCTTCTATATTTTGAACGGGATCGAATGCATCAGCTACCCCAAGCATTTTCGCTGTGCTCGGCATTAACTGCATAAGCCCGGCGGCGCCAGCATGGCTTTTCGCATCAGGACGGAACCCGGATTCTTGACGAATAACCGCACGAATCAGTTTAGGATCCACACCATATTTTTCAGCGGTTTGTTGAATGATTTCCTCTATACGGCTGTTTGAAGGAGCGGCTTGATTGGCTGGAGCAGCTGCTAACGTGCGGAGCGGCAGAGCGGTCAGAGATTTCAAGGAAGTCTCCTCTGTTTGCGGCTGCTTTGATTCTGTCTGCTCAAGCACTTGGGACAACAACGCTTGAAACGGCGTTCCCATTTCCGTGAAAGGATCAGCTGTAGTTGAAGTGTTGGTAGAAAATGAACGCAACGCTTGAAGCTCCATCCACATTTTGATTTGTTGAATGTTCATGATTGATCCTCAACTCCATATTTTTTAGCATAGAGACGTTTGATCTTGTTTGCACTTGGACGATAGGGAATACGGAAGGAAGCGAGCAATTTCTCGAAGCTGTTTTTTCCTTGTTCCCAGTCATTAACTTCAAATTCCAGCTCGTAATCTTCTGTTTGCAAATAACAGCTATGATCCAACACAAGCATTCCGCCTTCATAAGGAACTTGCGCCCGGTGGGTTGCGAGTGTTCCGAAATGCTGCAATTGTTCTGCTGCTATCCCCATGTCTTTTAAAAGGCTTTTCATTTCTCCTTCCATCATTGCCGGATTGTTTAATATGGACTGCGCTTTTTCTTTTGTAAGTGCTTCATGAGTTTCCAACAATCCTTGTTCGATTGTTTGCTTTAACGTCAGTGTATATGTATCGTTTTTGACTCGAATGCGCAATGCCGCTCCTTGTCCTTTTAAGGAAAATTCCGGCGTGTCAAAATAATGATTTTCCTGATAAACAAACTGGTCATCCCTAATGAAAAAAAAATGCTTAAGGCGATTGAACTCTTCTTGCGTCAGCAAGTTTTTAAACTCCATTTCGATTTCTTGTTTCATCTGCTTTCGTCTCCTTGTACTCTTATCCTTATTATGAAATGTTTCAAACTGAATATCAATGGTTTATTGTGCATAGGTGTATTATGGTAAAATAAAAGTTGGATTGGATTGTTGCAGTGGAAGGAGACGGTATGATGAGGAAAAAGATAATGATTCAACAAGTAGAAAAACGCAATGAACAACTATGGCTGTTGGCTGAAGAACCGCCGTTTTCGCTGGAGAATGCGGCGCCGAAACGCTATATGCTTGTGGATTCTGATCTTTTATCATTTGTTTATATAATTGAAGCGGGAGATGAATTTATCTATATAGCCATTCCCCAGCCAGTCTGGCCGGAAGTAAAACAGGCATTGCACCAGCCGCTTTCTGTTTTTCTCCAATGCGGTGCTGCCAAAATGGAATTGCCTGGTTTCCAGGAAGAATTGGCTTATTTAGTTGACAATATTGAAGGAAATGCAAACTATGGTGAAGAGATGGAGAAGGCCGTAAAAGACGTATTTCTTACATAATGCTTGGTGGTGGTTATATGGTAAAGCATTGGGACTTATTTCTCGCCCCTTATAAACAAGCAGTAGAAGAGTTAAAAGTGAAATTAAAAGGAATGCGGACACAATTTGAAATGCAAGGTGTTCCTTCACCGATTGAATTTGTGACTGGAAGAGTCAAGCCGATCGCGAGCATTCTTGATAAAGCTCAAAAGAAAAATATCCCTCTCGATAAGTTGGAAGAGGAAATGCAGGATATTGCCGGACTGAGAATGATGTGTCAATTTGTGGATGACATAAAAATCGTGGTGGAGCTGCTGCGGCAGCGCAACGATTTTGAAATCGTGGAGGAGCGTGATTATATCACGCAAAAAAAAGAAAGCGGCTATCGCTCTTACCACGTTGTTGTTCGCTATCCTGTACAAATGATCCATGGTGAAAAGAAGATTTTGGTAGAAATTCAGATTCGAACGTTGGCTATGAATTTTTGGGCGACAATTGAGCATTCTTTAAATTATAAATATAGCGGGCGTTTTCCGGAAGAGATTAAAGCACGTCTGCAGCGCACGGCAGAGGCTGCTTATTTGTTGGATGAGGAAATGTCGAAAATCCGGTTTGAGATTCAGGAGGCGCAAGCGGTGTTTTCCCGAAAACAAGAAGCAAAAGGGGAAGAACGATGAAGAAAAAACAAGAGGATATGAAATTTGCCATCACCTCTAAAGGAGATGCCATATCTAATGCGCTAACACAAAAAATGAAAAGCTACTTGTTGGATTTTGGACTTGAATATGATGAAAATCAGCCCGATATTGTCATTTCCGTTGGCGGTGATGGGACGCTGCTTTATGCATTTCATCGGTACTGCCGCCGCCTTGATAAAACGGCATTTGTTGGCGTGCATACAGGCCACTTGGGCTTTTACGCAGATTGGGTGCCTGAAGAAATTGAAAAACTTGTGATTGCCATTGCGAAAACTCCTTATCAAGTGGTCGAATACCCATTGCTTGAGGTGATTATCCGTTACGTTAATGGCGGGCGGGAGGCAAGATATTTGGCGCTGAATGAATGCACGGTAAAAAGTGTCACGGGAACGCTTGTTATGGATGTAGAAATAAAGGGTGACCTTTTTGAAACGTTTCGCGGAGATGGGCTTTGCATTTCGACCCCGACTGGAAGTACGGCATACAATAAAGCGTTAGGAGGAGCCATTTTGCATCCATCGCTGGAAGCGATTCAATTGGCGGAAATGGCATCCATTAACAATCGTGTGTTCCGGACGATTGGTTCGCCGCTTGTTTTGCCAGCGCACCATACATGTATGTTGAAGCCGGTCAATTACAGCGATTTTCAAATTTCAATTGACCATCTATCGCTGCTTCATAAAGAGGTAAAATCCATTCAATGCCGTGTAGCCGATGAAAAGGTTCGCTTTGCGCGTTTTCGTCCGTTTCCGTTTTGGAAACGGGTCCGCGATTCATTTATTACCGACTAAACATGTGAAAGAAAGGGTAAACAGCATTGACGTACTTTTCATTGCAATGGACGATTACACAACAAGCAGATGGAAAGCTTATTCGCGATTTTTTGAAAGAACAACACATTTCGCGGACTGCATTAACCGATATTAAGTTTCATGGCGGCGCTATTGAAGTTGATGGAAACCCTGTCACTGTCCGTCATCTCCTTCGGTGCGGTGAGACATTGTTTGTGCGTTTTCCTCCAGAAGAACGAAGTGCAGATATGATAGCAGAACCTCTATCCCTTGATGTGGTGTATGAGGATGAATATTTGTTAGTGGTTAATAAGCCGCCTTACATGCCAACCATCCCATCTCGTGAACATCCAAGAGGCACGTTGGCGAACGCTTTACTGCATCATTACGACAAACAAAATCTATCTTCGACGGTGCACATTGTGACGCGGCTGGACCGTGATACTTCAGGGCTGGTGCTTGTGGCCAAGCACCGCCATGTCCACCACTTATTGTCCGAATTGCAGAAGAAAGGGTATGTAAAGCGAAAATATGAAGCTCTTTGCCATAACGTAGTGGAAGATGAGAGAGGAACGATCACTGCGCCGATTGGCCGAAAAGGAGACAGCATTATTGAGAGGGAGGTCTGTGAAGACGGACAACGGGCGATCACACATTTTCATGTTTTGCGGCGCTTCCGGCATTATACGCATGTATCATTGGAGCTTGAAACAGGACGAACCCATCAAATTCGTGTTCATCTGGCTTATTTAGGTCATCCGCTTTTAGGCGATGAATTATATGGAGGGAGCCGCGAAAAAATAAATCGCCAAGCGCTGCATAGCACGGAGCTGTCTTTTTTTCATCCGTTTCACCAGCAAATGAAGCGGTTTCGTTGTCCGCTTCCCCATGATATGAACCGGTTGATTGAAGAGGGCGCTGCTGCACAGTAGCGCCCTCTTTTAGTTGAATTCTTTAAATTTTTCTGGAATATACGGCAAAGTAGAGGGAACGGAAACCGTTTCGATTTCTGGATAGCGCAATGCTGTTAGCGCTCCTCCGAATACGCATCCTGTATCAATATTTGCTGTTCGATTGAGGATGCGCGGCTTTCTAACAGGAGTATGACCATAGACGATCCATGCGTCTCCACTATAATATTTGGCCCAATCTCGGCGAAGCGGTGTTCCGTCCGGATTCGTTTCCCCAGTGATATCTCCGTATAACACAAATGTTTTGACCTTTTGATTGTACTTGCCAATATAATCTTGACGAATGCCGGCGTGAGCGATAACCAAACGATTGTTGTCGAGGCGAGCATATAAAGGGGCATGCTCGTAAAGCCAAATAAACTTTTTCTTCATGAGGTTCTGTTCGCTTAAAGGGAGAGCGACATATTCAGCTACGGTCGTTTCTAAGCCGTGCGTGATTTGTACGTTTCGTCCGAGGAAAAAGCGGTACAGCTTATTGCAATGATTTCCGGGGACATAATGAGCCAGCCCGTTTTTCACAAGTGAAAATACAGTTTCGATGGTTTGTAAAGATTGTGGTCCGCGATCGGTCAAATCGCCGACAAATCCCAGCTTTCTTCCTCTCGGGTGAATCGGCATGCCGTTTATCCACTCATATCCTAGCTTTTTTGTCAGAGCAACTAGCTCCGTGTAACAACCATGAATATCTCCGATAATATCGATTTTCATCCGTTCCCCTTCTTTCCATTTCAATCATGAGTTAAAGCCAATGGTTTCTGCATGAGCGACGGCCGGAGACAATCGGCAGATTTGTTTTGTCATGTCCCGCGCGAAAAGGGATTAAACAGCATCGCTTTCAGGCTAATGGGCGAGTTTGTAAGGCGGTTGGTTATTCGATGATCTGGCCGTCCAAAATGATCCGATTTCTAGATGCAAACCTGTTCAGTGACACCTTTTATATTGTATGACCTTTTGGCAGGGAATAAACAAAGAAGCCGCAAGCTTGCGACTTTAGCAGATTGATCCATGCTGTGTCGCTTGCCTCGCTCATCCGCCTGTGAGGGTGCGTCTTAAGCATGTTGAAAATAGGATAAGGTGAAAAAACACAAGGAATGGGTGCTTAAAATGACAGTAGACAAAGTCAAAGAGGACTTTGTCTACCCCATCAAGGTTATTCTTCGGACGAAAACATAAATTTTTTCGTGCGGGAACGCACGTTTAAGACGATGCCAATGGCCAGCATGTAAGTGGCCAGCGAGCTTCCTCCATAGCTGATAAATGGAAGCGGCAATCCTGTAATCGGCAGCAATCCGATGGTCATGCCAATATTCTGAAAGACTTGAAACGTAATCATGCCGATGACCCCTGTGCATAAATAACTGCCATATAAATCATGGCTTTCAAGAGCAATGTGAACCATCCGGTATACAAGCAGGAAAAAGAGCGAGATCACAATGCTTGCGCCAATGAACCCAAACTGCTCAGCGATAATGCCAAAAATGAAATCCGTGTGCGCTTCCGGCAAATATACATCCAAATTTCCAAACCCTTTTCCGTACATTTCTCCTGATCCGATCGCAAGAAGAGAGCGAATGAGCTGAAACCCTTGCTCATTGGAGTATTCATATGGAGCAAGCCAGCCGTAAAAGCGATCTAATTGATAATCTTTCAAAATATATTTATGGAAAAAATCAGGAAATTGAAAGAAAATAAAAATGAGAATGCCGGCAATAGAGAGGCCGCTAAAAATAATCCCCAAAATAATGCGCCAGCGAATGCCCGATACGAGCACAAGGGAGGCGACAATCGCCATAAACACCATCGACATGCCTAAGTCTGGCTGTCTAATAAGCAGAAATAAAGGCGGCGCGGTGGCGAGGAGGGTTTTCCCTAGTAGTTGAAAATCCTCCTTTACCGTTGGTTCCGGATATTTTTCGCGATGATTCATAATAATACGGCTTATGACAATAATCATAAAAATTTTCATTAATTCGGACGGCTGAAAGTTACCGGCACCAGGGATGTGGTACCAGCTTGTTGCTCCTTTGAGGGTCACCGTTCCGGGAACATTGAACTCAAGACCGAGCAGAAGCAGCATTCCAAATCCGTACAGGTACCAAGCTAAGTGAAAGAGGCGGTCATAGTCAATAATTAGCGTAGCCGCAATGACAAAGGCTCCGATGACATACCACTGCAGCTGCTTCAATGAAAAATTTACCGATTGCAGCTTTTCAGGGAGCGACGGTTCTGCGCTCTGGATGGCAATCGCGCTGACAATCGCCATTAAAAATAGCACAAACAACAAATTATAATCTAACTTTGATTGCGATAATTTATCTTGTTCCATCGTTTTTTCAACTCCGTGTTAAAAACTTACCATATCCATATTAGCTAATTCTATTATTTTTGCAAAGGGAAGTGCGTAAATCAAGCGGAAAAAATTTGTCGATTCTTTTTTTTCGAGAAAATTATTATTTTGTCGAGCTATTTTTTTTGTTATAATGAAATTAATACTTGGTACTAATAACAAATAATAAAAATAAAAGCTATGATCATTAGGAGGATGGCGAATGACGTTATCATTAAAAGGTCGCACATATGTCGTGATGGGAGTGGCGAATAAACGAAGCATTGCGTGGGGAATTGCCCGTTCGCTTCACGCAGCAGGCGCCCGGCTGATTTTTACCTATGCGGGAGAGCGTTTTGAGGCGGAAGTGCGCAAATTAGTTGAAACGCTTGAAGATGAGACCGCTTTGTTGCTTCCTTGCGATGTGACAAATGATGAGGACATTGTCAAATGCTTTGCAGACATCAAAGAAAAAGTGGGTGTCATCCACGGAGTAGCGCATTGCATTGCATTTGCCAACAAAGAAGATTTAAGCGGCGAATACATGAATGTAAGCCGTGAAGGATTTTTGTTAGCGCATAATATTAGCGCTTATTCATTAACGGCTGTCGCAAGAGAAGCAAAAGCGCTTATGACTGAAGGCGGAAGCATTGTTACGTTGACGTATCTTGGCGGCGAGCGCGTTGTACAAAACTATAATATCATGGGTGTTGCCAAAGCTTCATTAGATGCGAGTGTCAAATATTTAGCGAACGATTTAGGCCAATACGGCATTCGTGTCAACGCGATCTCTGCTGGGCCGATTCGCACATTATCAGCAAAAGGGGTCAGCGATTTCAACTCTATTTTAAAAGAAATCGAAGAGAAAGCCCCGCTTCGCCGGACAACAACACAAGAGGAAGTAGGAGATGCGGCGCTGTTTTTGTTCAGCGATTTGTCTCGCGGTGTTACCGGCGAATGCATTCATGTCGATTCCGGCTATCATATTTTGGCCCGTTAATATCATGGCTTTTTCAAAAAAACGGGATGGAGCGGCATATATAGATACGGATGCCTCCACCCTTTGTTCCTGAGTGGGGATTTCAACGGTCGGGCGGTCGAACAATACCGCTTCCAGACAAATTCGTTTACCTGAAAGCGGCTGGTTGTTCGGCGTCCTGTCCTCTTATAATTATGGATCCATAGCCCCATAGCAACAAGCTTATAAATTGATGAAAAAACGACGAAAGATGGGGTATATGAGAAAGTCCATCTGCAATCGAAACGATGGATGCTGCAAGAAGGCAATCGCATAGGAAATCCAAAGCAGTCTGTGGGTGATATCCGCGGGCTGCTTCTTTTTTTGATAAACGTAACAAGGAAAGCAATGGACGACAGAAGATCTCCATGACATTCTGGGAAGCGGTGTCGTTCGTCCACCCAACCGCGGAAAAGGTTCAAACTCCAATATTCACATCACAAATGGCAGCGATAGAACCAAACAAGCAGTTTGGTCATTTTTTATTTTATGAAATCTGCTTTGTCACGCTCGGGCATTTCTTGTTTGCGAGTGTACTTTTGCCTAGAGAAAGCATACATTATGTTGTAGAACATTTTGAATAAAGGGGGAAAGCCGATGAAACAAAGCGTTCCGAACGAGCCGCTTCTCTATATTGTCCAACCAAATTTAGAACCAAAGGTTTCATATATGCAGCAGTCCTTTCAAGCCAAAAAGCCTCGATCATCTCAGCAGACAGGAATAGCAGAATGGGGGGAGGATGCGCAGAAACAAGGAAAACAGAAGCAATTTCAAGAAATGACATTGGAAGAGCAAATTCAATTTCTTGTGAAGCTACCTAACCAAATGTCACGGATCAAATGCCACCTTGTTACGAGAAAAGGGGAATATAAAGGCTTTATTTTGGAGTATCGAAACGGTCATGTGAAATTTCAAACGGACCGAGGAAACAAATTTACCATTCCATTTAACCAAATTGATTCTGTAACCTTAATCGGGTTTAGCAAAGATGCATAAGATGAAAATTGCGAAGAAATCGCCTCTGTCAGCTTAACAGCTGATAGGGGCATTTTTTATAAAGAAGAGCTTGCGTTCTTTTGTTAAAGGGAGAGCGGTAACGGCTGCTCAGAGGAAAAAATGTTTCCCTTTGTTATATTTGTCTATACCTTATTCCTAAGGCGGCATACCTTATAGTAGGTTTCAGGCGGATGCCTCATCGCTGTCAAAAGAGGTGATCCTCTGTTTCTGAGTGGCCTCTCTCATTCGTTGGCTCAATAAAGTGAAAAGATCGAGAATAGGAGTTTAGGACATGAAGACAAAAAGGAAAAGAGAGAGCGTCATCCATTATACGGGTTTCTATAATAACTGCCATTTTGAAGGTCAAGCGAACAGGTTCGAGAAAAAAGCAGCCGGATGGTCTTGACGGTCATAGACTCTTCTTCAGCACAAAAATCGGTAACTACGAACCGGACAACGAACGGTTTAGCGAAATATCAGTCTGAAAGCAAGGGGTCTTGGACATTCGGCCGTTGGACAACAGCATATGCTCCATATGAAAAGAGGAGGCTTCTATCTAGTGCATGAGCATGTTCCATGGAACGCTGGGTTTTTATTCAAAGAATGGAGACACTTTTGCAACAAATGCAGGAGAATCGTTTATAAAGGCTGTCTTCATTCAGTTAATGATGTGAATCGCTTTATATGGCAAGAGGAGGGATCGTGTGGAGAAGAGTGGAATCGGGCCGTGGGTGGTCAGTGAACTAGATCATGAATTTTATGTACCTGATTATATCGAGCAAATAGCGCAAGAGGTGCTGCAAAGCTACGATTTGTCTGTACAGAGCCGTCAGGTTGTGACGACAAAGCCGGATAAAGGGGGAGCTATTTGGAAGCTAGAGACAAAATCAGGCCCCAAAAGTCTAAAGTTATTGCATCGCCGACCGACTAGAAGTTTGTTTAGTTTAGGCGCCCAAGAGTATTTAGTGAATGTGAAGAAAGCAAGGGTGCCAGCCATTATCCAGACAAAGGATGGACAAAATTATGTGGAAGTGGGGGGAAAGTTATGGTTTGTGGCTGAGTGGATTGAACCACTGGCGCCCGTTTCTAAAGATTTAGAAGGAGCAAAGCAGCTATGCTACGCTCTTGGCGAGTTTCATCACTTAAGCAAAGGCTACGTTCCGCCACAGCAGGCAGAAGTCGCTTCCAGACTGCATAAGTGGCCGAAAAGCTATAAAAAAATGATTGAAAAAATGGAATGGTTTCGGACCATTGCTACGGCTTATCAAGAGATGCCGGCGAGTCCGCATTTATTAAATACTGTCGACGAGTTTAAAGAGCAGGCAAAAAGAGGATTTGACAGACTAAATCAATCTCATTATTTTGAGCTGGCGGCGAAGGGAAACGAGTATTGGGGGCTTGTCCATCAGGACTATGGCTGGTCCAATGGTCAAATGGGAGCCGAAGGAATGTGGATTATTGACTTGGACGGTGTTGCTTTTGATCTCCCAATTCGTGATTTAAGAAAGCTGATTAGCGGCACAATGGCTGACTTATATCGCTGGGATGCGCAATGGATGAGGGAAATGATCCGATCATACCATGAAGCAAATCCAATCTCGGCTGAGCTATATGAAATTTTAATGATTGATTTGTCCATGCCGAATGAATTTTATAAAAATATAAAAGAAGTTGTATATGAGCCGGAACTATTTCTAAACGAAGAAACGACCCAGCTGATCCAAACGATTGTTGATACGGATCAATCGAAATGGCCTGTTTTAGAAGAGATTCAACATGATTGGGAAAAAGGGGGATACGAATGAAAGTTTTAATGATTTGCACGGAAAAACTTCCTGTTCCCCCAGTATTAGGCGGAGCGATCCAAACTTATATTGAGGGAATTCTTCCGTTTTTAAAAAAAGAGCATGATATTACGGTATTAGGCGTGAGCGATCCATCTCTGCCAGATGAAGAAACGCTGGACGGCATTCATTATGTGCGAGTTCCGGGAAAAGTGTTTGAGATTTATCGGGAAAGTGTTGTTCGCTACATTGAAGCACATCCATTTGATCTGATCCATATTTTTAACCGCCCGCGTCTTGTCCTTCCTGTCAGGCAGGCAGCTCCGTTAGCGAAAATTACACTAAGCATGCATAACGATATGTTTCATCCTGAAAAAATGGATCCTCAAGAAGCAGAGAACGTTATACAAGAAGTATCCAATATTGTTACGGTCAGCGATTATGTTGGAAATGTAATTAGCGACCTTTACCCACAAGCGGCTGCCAAGGTGCGCACAATTTATTCCGGGGTGGATACGAATCGGTTTTTACCAGGCCACCATCCGAAAATGCAGAAAATACGCCAGGAAATCCGCCGAGCTAACGGCTTGGAAAATAAAACGGTGATTTTATTTGCCGGAAGACTCTCTCGCAATAAAGGGGTCGATCAATTAGTGAGGGCGCTTCCAGAGCTAGCAAAAAAATTTAAAGATCTTGCCTTAGTGATCATTGGAAGCAGATGGTTTAGCCAAAATGATGTAAATGATTATATTGCTTATGTACGCGCATTGGCAAAAAGACTTCCAGTGCCCGTTGTCACAACCGGCTTTGTTGCTCCAGATGAAATTCAAAATTGGTTTGCGGCTGCTGATCTCTTTGTTTGTACATCCCAATGGCAGGAGCCCTTGGCTCGAGTGCATTATGAAGCGATGGCTGCTGGCCTTCCAATTGTAACGACTGCTCGAGGAGGCAATTCCGAAGTGATCGTGCCAAGAGAAAACGGTCTTGTTGTAGAAAATCCGGAAGATCCGAACGAGTTTGTTGCTCAAATTGCGCAAATTATATCAGATCGATCGCTTATGAAGAAAATGGGGGAAAAAGGAAGAGAATTAGCGGTTTCTCGCTATGAATGGAATCGGGTGGCTTCTGAGTTGCTTGATGTTTGGACCCATGCGCAGCAAGCAGAGCACGAACAAACGCACCAAGAATATGCAGTTGAGCCGCTGCAACAACATACAGCGGTTGAACTGGAGGAAGCAGACTTAAATCAAGAGGAAAGCAAAACTGAACAGAAGAACAAAAGGAAAGAAAAGGGAAGAAAGCGGAAAGGAACGTTACAAGCGGACCGTCCAGCAAAGCAAGAACAAAACTCAACTGGTGAGCATGTAAGTGCAAGCGAACCGAAAAGGAAGAAAACGCTTGAAGAAAAACAACCTAATTCGCCGGCTGCTGCGAATCACAAATCTTTAGTGTTATCGTCCTCTTCTTATGAGCTTCCTGTATTTCCTCGCAGGAAAGGGAAAGGAAGCAATGACAAACCGTTTCGCGCTTTTATCATTGGCAAATGAAAAGAGAAAGGATGCTCCGATGAGGGGCATCCTTTCTTGATGATTTCATGAGGCAAGACGAATCTTTCCTATTTACACTCTGTTAAGAGGCGGGTGGCTTTTTGATGGATTATTAAAAGAGAAGCATTCGCTAATGAAGGCAATGGTTTGTAAACGCTTCTTCATATATCGCCGCAAAGCGCTGGGCGACATGCCGAAATTGAAACTGTCTTTCCACCTCCTCCCTGCCGATGCGCGCCATTTCTTGTGCTTTTTCCGGATGAGTGAACATATAATCAATCGCTTTTGAAAAAGCAGTGGCGTCGTGATAATGATTGATGACAAATCCGTTTTCCAGATGACGGATAATTTCCGGATTTCCGCCGCGATTGGTGGTAATAATCGGGATTCCTGCTGCCATTGCTTCATAATGGACACGCGCAAGCGGTTCATGCCATTGTGAGCTGCAAACAAATACATCACCGATTAAAAACATGCGAGGAATTTGCTCAGAGGGAATATAGTTTGTAAATATAATATGGTTTTTAAGCGGAGCAGATAAGCGATGAAGCATGCTTACGTAATCATCCCAAGTGTTTTCGCTAAACCATTTTCCGCCGACAATGACCAATCGTGCATCCGGATGACGCAAAAGGAGATCAGGCATACATTGAATAAGCAAGTGCGGCCCTTTTGTTTTGCTTAACCTTCCGATGAACACGATTACCTTTTGATCATCAATGCCGAATGTTTGGCGAAGCTGGCGGCGAATGCGCTCGCCTTCCTCTGTCCAGATAGGGACATATTTTTCTAAATCGACCCCTGAATAAGCAACACGAATTTTTTGCTCCGGGACATGATATCTCCTAATCACCGTTTGTTTGATATATTCGCTAACTGCGGTAATGAGTGTGCTGCTCTGCAAAGCTTGCTCCGCTTTTTCTTTACATAGTTTGAGTGGAGAAAACATATCGTTATGAAGGCTGAGAACAAATGAGCTTTGTTTGGCGGCTTCTTTATATTTGGCTATATGGGCTGGACGATTAAATACATGAATCACATCAAATGAATGTTTCGCTAGTTCGGCGGCCACATCATGCTCATATGTTTCTTTTGGAAAACGAATATACTCGATTCCATTTCTACATTCTCTTACAGGTAAAAGCGGATCGGTAATGGAAAAAATCGTAAGCTTGTTTGTTTGTGATATAAACGGAGCGATTCCGTCGATCATAAGCTGAATCGCTCCCCCTTTTATGGCAGGGGAAGGCAGCTTTTCTGTACAAATGTAAGCGATATTCATGGCAGGTCCACCTGATAGATGGAACGAATATACTCGATTTCACGTCTTAATCCTTCTTTTAGCGTTATTTTTGGGGAATAATGCAAATCTTGTTCTGCCATTGAAAGATCGGCCCAAGTATGTTTGGGTTCGCCAAGCGCTGAAGGGAAGTAATGTCTGTCGGCCTTTATTCCTGTCAATTCTTCAAGCAAATCAATGACTTCATTAATGGATGCTTTTTCTTTTCCCCCGATATTAAATGTTTTGCCAATGATATGGCGTTTGCCCAAGACTGAAATGGTTCCTGCTATACAATCAGAAATGTAAGTAAAATCACGCGATTGCATTCCATCGCCGAAAATCGTGATCGGTTGCTTCGTTAACAATTGTTTAATAAAGCGATGAAATGACATATCAGGACGCTGCCTTGGACCATAAACAGTAAAGTAGCGTAAAACAACGGTCGGAATTCCGAATGAGGTGTGATATACGCGACATAAATGCTCTCCTGTTAATTTTGTAATACCATAGGGAGAAAGAGGGGCCGTCTCTGCTGTTTCTGAGAGCTTTCCGGTTTTTTCTCCATATACCGAGGAGGTGGAAGCATAAATAAATTGCTTGATAGGCGAATTTTTACATGCTTCCAGCAGCCGTTGAGTCGAAGAAATATTATGAAGAATGTATGCTTCAAACTCCTTTCCCCAGCTTGTGCGAACACCTGGCATCCCTGCTAAATGATAAATGATGTCTACATCTTTTAAGAGAGCCTCTAAATCAATCATGAAAAGGTCTTGGGCAAGCATCGTAAACCTTGGATGCGAACAAAGCGAGTCCATGTTAAAGGATTTTAGATGGATGGGAGTAGGGCCGATAAAGCCATCAATGCCTATGACAATGTTTTGCTCGTCTTCTAATAATTTTTCGCATAAATGAGAGCCGATAAAGCCTGCCGCTCCCGTGACCACGATTTTCATCCACAACCAACTCCTATATATTGTAGTCCCCATTGTTCAATGTCTTGACGTCTGAGGCAATTTCTTGCGTCAAGCACAATGGGGCCGTTCATTCGCGCTTTTATTTCTCGCCAATTTAATTGCCGAAACTCTTGCCAATCAGTGGCGATGATTAAGATATCTGCGCCTTCAACTGCTTCTTGGAGGGTATCGGTTTGCGTTACGTTTGGCTGATGGCTGCTATCTAGCTTCGCTTTCGGATCATAGGCACGGACGATGCAGCCGGCTTCGCTAAGCTTTCGAATAAGGTGTTCTGCAGGAGAGTGGCGAGTATCGTCGGTATTGGGCTTAAAAGCGATTCCTAGAACCGCAATGGTTTGATCAGATAAATGGTTGACTGCTTGTTGCAGCTTTTGAATGTAAAGATCCACTTGAGAATCATTAATTAGCTGAACCGCTTGTAAAAGATGAGGGGTAATCTTTTGGGAATGAGCAACTTGCTCGAGTGATTTTACATCTTTCGGAAAACATGATCCGCCGTACCCAAGTCCTGCTTGCAAAAAATGGGGGCCAATCCGCGGATCATATCCAATGCCTTTGGCGACATCGTGTATATTCGCGCCGACGGCGTCACAGATGCGTGCCATTTCATTTATGAAAGAAATTTTTGTCGCCAAAAAGGCATTAGAAGCGTATTTAATCATTTCTGCCCCTGTGAGGCTTGTAATCACATATGGACAAGAGATCCCGGCATATAAGCTTTTCATAATCGGGAGCGATCGCTGGTCATCCGGACGGAGTCCAATGACAATTTTGTCCGCGTGCAGCATATCGAAGATGGCTGAGCCTTCCCTTAAAAATTCAGGATTTGCAACAATAGAAAATAAATGGTTCGGCACTCCTTTCTCTAATAATTGGATATAGAGCTGTTCGGTTGTTCCAGGAGGCACCGTGCTTTTAATAATAATCGTTTTATAGGAGTCGATATGGAGCGCTAAATGGTCAATGGCTGATTGGATGTAGGTTAAGTCCGTCCGTCCGTCTGTTAAAGAAGGAGTACCGACACAAATGATAACTATAGAAGCGTGTTTGATGCCTAGATCAAGGCCGTTTGTAAAAGTGAGACGGTCGCGATTTTTCTCTATTATTTCTTTTAGATTGGGTTCATAAATCGGAATATATCCGCGGTTTAGCTGCTCGATTTTGTCATGGTTTTGATCGACACAGTATACTTGGTGGCCGAGTTCAGCTAAAACCGCCGCTGTTGTTAATCCGACGTATCCAGTTCCGACAATGCATACATTCATTAGAAACACCCCTTTTTTTAACAAATGAATCTGTTTGGAGCCACAATCGAGAAATTGATGTTTGGTTAGTGGGATGAGGGCAAGTCATCGACTTGTTATTTCGTCATGCACGTATGTGATGGAGGCGAATTGTATTCTTATTGCTGATGGTCAAAAACATCAATCACTTTCTTTTTCGATAGTTGCTGCATCTTTGCGTTAGTATGAGGCCGTTTTTTAATAATGTTTGATCAAGTATATATAAAACCGTCATCGCTTGTGCTTGAGCGTTTCCTTGATGACGAGGCCTTGCTTTTGCTGAGTGAATATGTGCCAATGAAAGCGTAAGCTAGTTGTGACGGGTGATGATTGAATTAGAAAATCACGGATTCAAGTGCGAATGGGCAGGATGAGCACTATTTGTGATAGTGTATGTGAGGACATTCTTTATCGGAAATATGGCAAAAGCCTATTTTATAAGAAAAATTGCCATTATAACAGCAAATAAAAAACCAGGTTTACCACCTGGCTGCATACAATTATTCGTCTTCTTTGTCCGCGAAATGACTCTTATTTTCCGAAACAGGAAAATCAAGAGAAAGGATGTCGCTGCTTTTAACACATATAATCTGGCCGCCGTCCTTATAAAATGGATCGATTAATAAGGAAACTTCTTCCGTCTGTTCGTTAAATGACTGGAAGAGGGCGTTATAATAGGTTTGGCCGGCAGTATGAACGTTAAGCTCTGTTCCTGGCGGCAAGCCGACTAATTGCTGCTTTGCTTCATTGGCGACTGGTGAGACTGCATGGCTTTTCTTTGTTTTTTTCTTTAATAGCTGCGGATGAATGAATACCCGATACATGCTCTGTCACTCCCTTGTGGACGATAGTAAAAATAGCTAGTGACATTATATGACTGAAAGGGAAAAACGGTTTAGACCAACGCCTAATGCGGCTTGCTCTGATATTCGAGATGAAAAGAGAACTTAAATAAAAAGCCCCTCTGTTGATGGAAAACAGAGGGGATCATAGGTTAATAATAATATGATTTAATGACGCCAGCCCGCGCGGTATTTCATTGCAGTAAACGAAGCCGTTTACGACAACGGAGCGGATATCTTCTATTTGGTTAATTCTCATTTCGAAGTGGGAAAAGCGCAGTTCTTCATTTGGCATCAGCTTTTTCATATGGGTCGGCTTCAGCCAGTATTCTCCCTCTTTGATTTTCTCTTTCCAATCCTCGTAGGCAAATGTCCATTCCAACATGGTTTCATTCGATGCGTCAGAAGCATGAGAGTCAGCCGGAAGAGGCTTCGTTGCGATTTTACCGCTAAGTTCACCTGCTCTTTTTGGGGAAGAGCGGATGCAAACAATCAAATTACTTAGTGGTTCATTTCCAATATTTTGAATAACAAAATCGCCAATGACAATGATTTCTTCTTCGCTTGTTTCAGGAAGAAGGAGCGAGTAGGCAAAAAAGGCTTGGGCTTTCGTCACCGCAGGAACCGTTTTTTCTTCATGTTCGGTATACTTCAATTGCTTTAGATGCTGAATTTGCCGTTCAGCCTCTTCAAGGGCTACCTCGTACGATAACATTTGCTGTTCGAGCTGAGCGATCTTTTTTTCGTAAGGCTCAATATGCGTCGTTTCAGTCAAATGAAGCTTGTCGAGCAAATATTCATTGCGGAGTTTTTCTTTTTGCAGCTCTGTTTCGAGCGCTTTTAACTGAGTTTCATATTTAGCAATTTCTGAACGGTAATGGATAATTTTTTGCTGCAATTGAATTTGGTGGTTCGGGGGGTTTTGTCCCATGATCTCCACCCTCCTTAACAGGCTGAATACGTCAAACGAGTCCTTGGTTCGACAGGCATTTCGAATCCGTCATAATGGATTCATTTGTACTCTTGATATATATATATGAAAAAAGAAAATGAATACGACTGTATAAGTTGTAATAGAATGCCACAAGGATGTTTCCAAGGCTGGCTTACTTAAAGTCTTATAAAAATCAAAAGGGGAAGCTTCACCTTATATGATCGTGGATCCAAACATTCTCCCTGTTTTTCCTGCTGTGAATCTGCAAATAAAAAAGGCTGTTGTATGGAGCAACAGCCTAACTCGCAAAGAGATTTAATGACTTGGGAATACTTCAGGACATTGAGGCGGGAAGTTATCAGTAGGGCAAAGTGTTGCTTCCAAAATTTCTTCACGTGGTCTGCAAAAACGACCTTCTACCTCAATTTTCACATCCGCTTCAATTTGCACTTCTAAGCACAATGTGATGGAAACATCTAATTGTGAAAAGTTGTTTGTGCAGATCAAGCTGGCATCGCATTCGAAGAAGGAAATATGGCAGTCAAGCGATGTTCCTTCAGGAGCGCATAAAATAAAGGTTTGGGCAGTAGCAAACGGAATAGGGGCTGATTCGCCGACAATATGTCCGTTCGCATTTAAAATTTGTACAACAACGTGCCCTTTCACAAGCACTTTCACTTTTTGCAATGTGACTTGATCCCCAGATGGCAGAGTAACATTGACAGGCTGCCGGCCATTGGATTGGATGATTTCTTGGCAGATAAGCGCATCGTTATCCACTACAGGATCGATTCGGTTTCCATCCTCGTCGGATAAGAAGCAGCGGATCATGAAATCTTGAGCGTTCAAATCATTGGAAGCCAAGAAATCACAAATGTTTTTATGATGTCGCGGGCAGCGATCTTCTGGAAAGACGGCTTCTAATTCATCATCGTTAAAGCTTCTTAGCGGTACATCGACCTGGCGAGTAACCCAGTCATACACTTTGCGAGTTTTAATACATACTTTTTCTTTATGATGAGAGTGACTCATAACTCTTTCCTCCTATTTAAAGTTTTCTCCGCTGTAATGAATGAAATAAATCGTAGCGGAGGTTACGACTACTGTATACTATGAAAAAGCTGGGTAAATGTGCCGTGATAAAAGCGGAAATTTCATTTTTTTGGTCTAAAAGGAAAACGGGTTGAATTTGTATGTATTAGAATCACATGATTTTTTAAGGAGGAGAATAGCGGTGAACTCAAAACCACAAGAGGATGTTATGGTATTGAAGCAAAAAATGGCGGATTTGCAGTCCAAACTGGCGCAATATGAAGCGCAGCGAAACGATTCTAACGCGCTCAAGCTGGAAAATAAACGACTCACAGAGGAACTGGAAAGGGCAGAAGCTAAAGTAAGAGAGTTAACAAAGCAAATAGAAGAAGTGGTGGCTGAAAATATCATTTTAAAAGAGCTTGCTTGGCAAAGTGAAAAACGGTACGAAGAGTTAACGAAACTTAAGCAAGAAAAAGAAGAGCTGGAACGGCGTTTAGCACAATCCAAAATCCATTTTCCAACAGAGGAAGGAGAGAATTGGTTTTTCCACACGCTGCGACAACAAAATGCGATTATCAAAAGAAAGGAAAAAAATGATTCTCCTCCATCTTCAGCTCCTTTTTCCTTTAGTGAAGGAACGGAAGAAAAATAAAGTTTGCCTGGTACCAACGCTCTGCTGCCTTCATAGAATAGTAACAACCCAACACTTGGAGGTCATAGAGCGATGAAAGGGAAAAAGCCGATTGTTATCAATGGGTCGAAATCCTATTCGATCCACTCATCATCTAAAGGAAAAAAATCTGGTGGATGCGGATGTGGAAAGACGATTAGAAAAAAATGAACGAAGCTGCAAGGATTATCGGAAAGATCATCCTTTTTTATGAAAAACGCCTATACCATAAGCGTGACAGTTGCATAGTCTAACAATGCAAAAAGCTTAAATTACAAGGGAGGAAGCGAAGATGTCCGAAAATAAAAAGCCTCGTGTCATCCACGTTGATAAATTAATTATCCACGCTGATGATGTCATTATTTCTCCAAAGGGCCGCATCCACGATCCGTGGTTCTCGCCGCCGCGCCATGTAGAGAGTGGCGAGATGGAAGCGGAGGAAACGCATAAAGACCATCATTCAGAAGAGAATGATGGCGACGAAAACAGAAGACCTTTTTCATGGTTTTAATTGAATAAGTGAAAATGGAGCTGAGGAGAAATGGAACGATTTAAAAACTATGGGCTTTGGGTAGCGCTTGGCTCGTTTATTTTACTGGCGTTGCAAACATTCGGAGTGGATCTTGATTTAGGAAAATACGAACAGCTGTATGAAACGTTGCTAGGAATTTTGGTTGTAGCCGGAATCATCAATAATCCGTCAATTGGGCGTGGTTATTTGGACAAAACCGATAAAAAAGAATGAACAACATTCTGCCTCTATAGTAAAGAGGCAGTTTTTTATTTCAGAAAAAAATGGAAGTTATATTTTTGTTACAAAAACCCATTCTAACAGTGTAATCAAAATTTTTAGGAGGTTGTGCACGTGACAGTAGCATCTCAAGTAAAGCAAACGCTTGCCGGATTAAAATCAGCTCAAGCAAGCTTCGAAACATTTGCACTTCAAACCGAGAATAAAGCGGCAAAACAGCTTTATCAGCAAGCAGCTCAACAAACGCAAGCCATTGTTGATTTAGTGAACGCCCGTGTTCAAGAGATCCAAAAAGAAGAGCCGCAATATAATCAATAAAGCTGTGGCAGGCGTTTTTTGTTTCCGCAACAAAGGTTAGCACGCCTGCAAGGATTAAAAGGTTGGTTAAGCACCAACCTTTTTTCAAACGAAATACATAGATGAATGGGTTGATGAAGAATGATGAAAAAGGTGACATTATTACTGATTTGTAGCCTCTTTATCGTTGGTTGCGCAAGAGAGCCAGAAGTGAAGGACCAATCGCTCCAAGGAAGAAATATGATTCGATTAAATATGGATGGAACAGCGTATTCGGCAACGATGGACCAGTCTGCCGCTCAACAAGCGGTGAACGATATCAAGCAAAAACAAGCGATTCGCGATGCAGTGGCCGTCAATACGAAAAATAAACTGTTCCTTGCTTATCAAGTCAAACACATGGAGCGTTTTCATAAAAAACAAATCGAAAAAGAGGTGCAGAAGCAGCTGAAAGAACGATTTCCACAGCATCAAGTCGTAATCTCCAGCGATTTAAAGCTGTTTTGGAAGACGAACGAGCTGAAAAAGCAGCTGCAAAAAACGCGAATGGGAGAACGCAAGCTGAATGAAGAAATCGAAAAACTGAAGAAACTGAGCGAAGAGACCGCATAATCCAAAGGGGTGAACGAGATGGCAGATGAGAAACGGAAAAATTTAACGGCGGTACAGCAGGATTATCAAGCATTTGCAAAAGAACGGGAAACGAAGCGTCCAGTGTTGAAAAATTGTATTCGCGCTTTTTTCATAGGCGGGTTGATTTGTGTAATCGGCCAGGCCGTTTCTTATTTTTATATGTATTTTTTTGATTTTACTGAACAAACAGCCGGCAATCCGACCGTGGCAACGATGGTCTTTTTGTCGATGATTTTAACTGGATTTGGTATTTATGACCGAATCGCTCAATTCGCTGGAGCTGGAACAGCCGTACCGGTAACGGGATTTGGAAATGCCGTCATTTCCGCAGCGATTGAACATCGGACAGAAGGATTTGTTTTAGGAGTCGGCTCCAACATGTTTAAGCTGGCGGGTTCTGTCATTTTATTTGGCACCTTTGCTGCTTTTGTCATTGCCTTAATTAAAACGATTGCCGTGAAATGGGGTGGGCTCGGATGATGAAAGGGCATCGCACCTGGATATTTGAGAACAAGCCTGCCATTGTTGCCGCAGCGGCAGTCGGAGGGCCATTTGAAGCAAACGGACGCATTGCCGATGATTTTGATTTGCTGCATGAAGACCTTTGGCTCGGGGAAGAATCATACGAGAAGGCTCATAAAGTGCTGCTGGAAGAAGCCTTTTTTAAAGCTATGGAAAAAGGCAACATTACAAAAGAACATATACAATTTATCATTGCCGGTGATCTCATTAACCAAATGACACCGTCCAACTTTGCGGCCAAAACAATCGGCGCCCCTTATATTGGCGTGTTTGGAGCCTGCTCTACTTCAATGGAAGGGCTTGCGCTTGGAGCCTTTATTGTGAATCATGGCGGAGCGCAATATGTTTTAACGGGCGCGTCAAGCCATAATACAGCAGTAGAAAAGCAATTTCGCTACCCTACTGAATACGGCGGACAAAAACCGCCGACGGCTCAATGGACGGTAACAGGGGCCGGGGCAGCGCTAATCAGCAGCAGCGGAGCCGGACCCCGTATCGTTGCTGCGACAATGGGCCGCGTGGTGGATATGGGATTAACGGATCCGTTTAACATGGGAGGAGCGATGGCGCCCGCTGCCGTTGATACGATTGAAGCGCATCTGCGCGATATGCAAATGGACAGCTCGGATTACGACTTAATTGTAACTGGAGACTTAGGAAAAATTGGACGGCAAGTGTCGCTCGATTTATTGCGGGAGCATGGATTGAATCTTGATGAAGAAAAATACCAAGATTGCGGCTTGCTGATTTATCGTGAAGGTCAGCCCGTATTATCGGGAGCGAGCGGTGCGGGGTGCTCGGCAGCTGTTGTATATGGACATTTGCTCAATCGCATGAAGCGAGGAGAATTGAAAAGAATCCTCGTCGTAGCAACAGGAGCCTTATTATCGCCGTTATCGTTTCAGCAAGGTGAAACGATTCCATGTATCGCGCATGCAGTCGCGATTGAATATGGAGGGGATGAAGAATGATGGGAATGTTTTTTTGGGCGTTTGTTGTTGGTGGGATCATTTGTGTGATTGGTCAAATTATGATGGATGTGTTTAAGCTGACCCCAGCTCATACATTAAGCATTCTTGTAGTCGCTGGTGCGGTTTTGGATGGCTTTGGCTTATATGAGCCATTAATTGATTTTGCCGGAGCTGGCGCCACCATTCCGATTACAAGCTTTGGGAATGCTCTCGTTCATGGAGCGCTTCAAGAAGGGGAACAGCACGGCATTATTGGTGTATTAACGGGCATGTTTGAGGTCACAAGCGCAGGAATTTCAGCCGCGATCGTCTTTGGATTTATTGGTGCGTTATTGTTTCGCCCAAAAGGATAAGGAGGAAAGCTATGACTGTTGCTTCACAAGTTAAGCAAAGCTTGGCCAGCCTAAAAAGTATTCGCGCTTCTTTTCAGCAATTCGCTCTTTCTTCAAGGGATGAACAGGCGCAGCGAACATTTCATGAGGCGATGATGAAAACAGAGGAAATCATTGCTGATTTAAAGCAGCGCATTAGCCAATTAGAGCGAGAAGAACCACAATATCATGGAAAGTAAGGAGCATGATCAATGCCAATATGGTTAGAAGCATCGATACGATCCGCTTCCATTTTGATCGGATTGTTTATCATTACAAGAATGTTAGGAAAAAAACAATTATCGAAGCTGTCTTTTTTTGAATATATTGTCGGGATTACGGTCGGCGATATTGCGGCAGCTATGTCGGTCGACCTCAGTATTAATCTAAGGGAAGGAATCCCCAGCATTTTAATATGGTCTTTAGTTCCTGTTGCCGTCTCGTATATTTCATTGAAAAATAAAAAGTTCCGCGATTTTGTCGAAGGGAATTCAACGGTTTTCATTAAAAACGGAAAAGTATTAGAAGATAACTTGAAAAAGGAAAAATACACGATTGATGAATTGATGGAGCAGCTGCGAAAAAAAGACGTATTTCGTTTGGCAGACGTCGAATTTGCCGTATTAGAACCGAATGGAGATTTAAACGTTTTATTGAAAAGGGAAAAACAGCCTCTAGCGGTTGGCGATGTCTTTCCAAATGCTCCAAACGAAAAAGAACCGCAGACGGTGATTATGGATGGAAAAATTCTAGACGAACCGCTCTCAACTGCCGGATTAAATCGCAGATGGCTCCAAATGGAGTTAGAGAAGCAAGGGGTAACGTTGGAAAATGTTTTTATTGCCCAAGTGGATTCATACGGCCAGCTAACCGTCGATTTATATGATGATAAAATTCAAATACCGGAAGCGTCAGAAAAGCAACTGCTACTGGCGGCTCTGAAAAAGGTCGAGGCAGATTTTGAGATCTTTGCTTTAGAGACAAAAGCAGAGGAAGCGAAGGCGATGTATCAGAAAAATGCGGAAAAAATTCGTAATCTGTTGGCAAAAGTAGAGCCGTTATTAAAAAATTAAAAGGGAGTGGCCTGAATGAAGAAAAAAGTGACAACAACAGATGAGGATATAAAAATATCGTTAAAGAAAAAAGAGACGGAACAGCCCGCTTATACGACCGATGAAGAAATCGACATTAAATGGACATACAACGACGAGCATGTGACGCCTCATCCAAAGGAGTATGAAGAGATTGACTACTAGGATCTTGTAAAAAGGGTGCCCGATTTAGCAAAACCTCGGGACACCCTTTTTAAGTAGATTGAAACGCTATTTTTTGGCGATGTAGTTGCATAATGCGTGCGGTCTCGGAAAGAGCGAGGGAAAACGAATGAATTCCACTGGCTTATTCCGCTTTATTTAGAGAAAACGGATCGTAAAAATTCTTTTACTTCCTCAGGCGTTTTAGCATTAGCGCTGTGAAGATGAGCCGTTTTTTCGCCTTTTTGAAACACAAGCAAGCTAGGAATGCCCATTACCTGGTATTTTTCAGCAAGCTCTGGCACATGATCACGATTGATTTGAAACCAATCGTATTGTGAATATTCATTGACAATATCAGCGATGAACATATCCATGCGCACACAATCAGGACACCATGTTGTATAAAATTTGACAATAACCGGCTGTTCCCCGGAAATGACCTCTTGGAATTGATCAATGGTTTGCAACTCTTTCAACCGAAATTCCTCCTTATTCACATGTTGAATTCATCCGCTTCTACTTTATCATATTTCGTTTGTAAAAAAGAATCGATATGTCTTATCACAGGTGTTGATAATATAACAGATGTGTTGATGATCCAATAAAATTGACATTGCTTGACCCTATTGGAGTCCATATAGCCTATTATGATGATAGGCAGGTTTATAAATATGGAGAGGTATCCACACTACTTATGCGTCATGCTCAACAAACAGAAAATTGAACCTATTATCATTTCAAAAGAAGAATCCCCGTTTTTCCCACAACCGAAGGCAAGTCAGTGCTTCTTTCCGCTCTCAAAACATCCTTACTTTTATGCCAATTTTTTAATCTTCCGAATTTATCGCGCACATTGTTTGGCTTTTTGCATAAATAATCTGATAGAAAGGCGGTGAAGGGATGAGCGAAAAATTTGAAAAAGCATTGCGGGATATCGCCAAATCTAAGCATGAAGGACATGACCAATTTATTAAACGATTTGAAAAGTGGGGACAGGAATTTGAACAAAAAATAAAGGAAATTGAAAAAATGAACGGCCAATTTTTAAAAGATATTGAAGGAAATATCGGTTATATCAATAGCTGGTTTGGGAAAAAAGGAAAACAAATGGAGCGAATTTTCCGGAATTTTAAATCATAAGCGCCCATACCGTTTTCGTCATTCCTGCATACGATAGAACTACCAACATGCAAGGAGGTGCAACGCAATGTTTGGATATTGTGGATACGGTGGTTATGGTGGTTATGGCTACGGCGGCGGCGGTTATGGTTACGGTTCTACATTCGTGTTAATCGTCGTGTTGTTTATTTTGTTAATTATCGTGGGTGCGGCGTTTGTAGGTTAATGAACCGAAGGTACGGGCTGGTTGAGAAAAGAGCAGCTCGTACTTTTTCTTTGAATGGATGCACTTCTTATTCGTTTTTTCATACGATGTAATAGTAAAAGGGAGGATGGAAAGATGGATAACCAATTTTTTAAAAACGTTGAAAAGAAAACAGGCGTGAATATGAAAGATATATTTGAACTGGCTAATTCATTACAAAACGCAAACTTTAAAGATGAGCAAACAGTGCGCGGGGTTGTAAAGCGAGTAGCGCAAATCGCTAATCGAAAAGTGCCGAAAGAATTAGAAGACCAAATTGTGAAGATGATCACCAAAAACGGTAAACAACTAGATTTTAATACCATTGCGAATATGCTGAACAACAACAAAAAGTAACGAGGAGGGAGTCTCTATACGGGAGCTCCCTCGGTCGTTTGCCGAACCAATTCTTTTAAAAAGCGTGATGGCTGAGCGGTTTTCATTCGTCTATGTGCTGGAACAGATAGATGAAGTGAACGTTTCGCTCTTGTAATCGCAACGTATAGGAGACGTCGCTCTTCCTCTAAGGGAAGCGGGTCTCCATTGCGATTTGCTTCCATGGCATAGTCATGTGGAATACTTCCTTCCACTGCTCCCAACACGTATACATACGGATATTCCAATCCTTTGGCCCGATGAATCGTCGAGAGCTGAATGGCGTTTGGGGCTGTCTTTTGCTTGGGCAGCTGTCTGGCAGCTTCCATCATCGTGTCCACATGTTTGAGAAACGCGGGAACGGTTTTAAACTTTTTGGCTACTACCTTTACATCCCGAATATCATCGCTCCCCTTTTCAATCACATTGCCTTCATTTCCTCGTTTTTTAAGAAACTCTGAAAATCCCATTTCCGTCTCAATCATCTCAATCGCCTCAATTGGCTTCAACTTCGCTAAGCTTTTGAAGAAAGGAAAAATGTTTTTTAATTTTTTTCTTTGAAATGGATAAATCGACGATAAGCTTGTTAAAGCCTTCAAAAGCGAACAATCTTCAAGAATGCTTACGGCCTTTATTTCTTGAAGAAGCGACTGCTTTAAAAAGAGAGACACAAGCAGATCGTTGATGGCTTCTTCATGATTGGGATCCAGACTAAGCCGCAAATAAGCAAGTAAATAACGAACAAAGCGGCGTTGATAAAAAGATTCGCCGTCCTGCTCCACAACAAAAGGAAGTCCGGCCTGCACGAGACGTTCAAAAATCGCACGCGATGTGGTATGAGTACGATAGAGGATGGCAAAATCGCTAGGTTTAGCTCCGTGCTGAAGCCGTTCTTTAATATCCTCCACTACCATTGTCGCCTCTTCTTCTTCATCATACGGAAAAAAGAAAAGCACGGGTTCATCATCGGCAAATTGCGCCCTCATTTGTTTGCTGCGTCGGAAGCGATTTCGCGAAATGACAGTGTTGGCGACTTCTATGATATGATGGGACGAACGATAATTTTCAGTAAGGGCAACGACTTTCGCTTCAGGATAGTGACGATCAAATTCTAAAATGAACGAGGGATCAGAACCGCGAAATGAATAAATCGCTTGGTCATCGTCGCCGACGGCGCAAAGATTTCTCGTATGAGCACATAGCATATTGATAATGTCGTATTGCACGCGGTTAATATCTTGAAATTCATCGATTAAGAAATAACGAAACCGATCCTGGTAGCGCGCAAGCAAAGAAGGCTGCTCCGTTAGCATTTCGTAGCACCCTAACAGCATATCATCGAAGTCGAATAATCCTCGTTCCTGCTTCATCTCCTCGTAGCGTTTATACAAATAAAGAACTCGCTCTTCCCATTGGCCGCTGCTTCGAACACGTTCCACAGTGGCAAGTGTGTTTTTCCAATAAGAGATTTGTTGTAGCGCTTGATCATAGGCAAATTCGCGTTCATCTAAATCAAGCTCGCGTCCCGCTTCTTTTATCATTTGTTCCTTCTGCCATTCCCATTTTAGCAGACGGCTCGAATGCCAGCGCTGTGGATGGAAATGGACAAGCATGCGGTAAAAAATGCTGTGAAATGTGCCAGCTACAAGCCGGGATAAGATTGCTTGATTCATATTTTGATATGTAAGAAGCCGCGCTTTCATTTCATTTGCTGCTTTTGCCGTAAATGTTACAAGCATGATCGCAGAAGGAGGGATGTTTCGCTCCCCGATCATATAAGCTGTTCGTGCTGTTAGTACACGTGTTTTTCCGCTCCCGGCTCCCGCTAATACAAGCAGCGGTCCTTCAATTGTTTGCACCGCTTGCAGCTGGGAGGCGTCTAAAGGAAGCGATGCAATGGCCGGCGCCTGCTGCTCGCTTGGGATTGGTTGGGTTTTCAAAAAAGGTGACGCAGCCTGATAAGCGAGCGGTTTTCGCCATTCTGGATGTTCGAATGGTTTGATTGCAGAGGAAGGGGAGCAAACGTGTCTCTCCTCATGGTAAAAATGTGGCTGTTGTTGAATGCCTAAATATAGTTGAACTGGATCGCCGCATATCGTACAGGTAATCTGTCCGCGCAAGGCGGCCTCATATAACGCTTCATATTTTTCTCTGGGCAGTGACGCAAGCCGCAGCGTTTTTCCTTTATAAACTGCTTTATCCATTATCGAAAGCTCCTTTTTGTCTTTTGCGAACGTCAATGTTTATCTTAACAAAACATAAGATGAGAAAAAAAGGATTTGTTTGTGGAGGAGCGAATTTAAATAAACAAGGAGGAATCCAATATGTATACAGTGGGATTTCCATATGACGCCTTTTTTTATTATGCGAATCGACCTGGACGAACGCATTCGGGGGTGCCGGCGGCATTTCCGATTACAGCATGTAGCCGAATAGCGGAGCAAAACAACGCGGCTACTTATCAGCGTTCCCGATCTAGGCGTCCCGACAAAGAAAAACAAACAGCCGCTGCTCGGTTTGAAGCAGAGCTGACAGGCAAAGGACAACGGTTAAATCAATCCATTTAAGCTGGAGGAGTTTCATGAAGCTGATTCGTATTAACCATCATTGCCATTATTTTCAAGGAGCTGTGAATATTGGCTATGTTTGCGATGGAGAGGTAGGAATTTTGATTGATGCGGGGCTTGATCAAGGAGCGATGAGAAAGGTATTGAATCAATTGGATCAGGAACGTCTGCCGCTTACCCACCTTCTTATCACTCATGCTCACGCGGATCATTACGGAGGAGCGGCGTATTTGCAAAACAAGCGAAACATTTATACGATGGCTCCTGTTTTAGAAGAAGCGATTTTGCGCAATCCAATGCTTGAACCGATCTATTTGTTTCAAGGAAATTGGCCGACGCTGGATATGCGAAATAAGTTTTTGGAAGGAGAAGCGATACGGATTGATGAGGTAGTGAGCGAAGGAGTATGGGACATTCAAGGCATCTCGATCAACAGCATCGCTTTGCCAGGACATAGCTATTATCAGCTGGGCTATCAGATTCACGATGTGCTGTATGCGGGCGATGCCTTTTTTGGACGAGAAACATTACAAAAGCATAAAATCCCTTATCTTGTGGATGCCGATCAAACGCTGCAAACCCTTAAATGTCTGCTTGAATGGCCTGTAAAGCGCGCCGTTCCTGGGCATGGGGCCTATGAAGAAGATGCTGAGGAGCTAATTCGCCAGAATATCGCTTGGCATCAGCGCGTACTCGAAAGCATGGAGGATGTGATCAAAAACGCGCCAGACGGATTGAGCCATGAACAATTGGTTCGCGAAATGTGTACGCGCTGGGAGATCGAGACAAGCCGCCTTTCTTCATGGGTGCTATATCGCACCGCTATAACCGGCTACTTGTTAAAGCTGGTCAAGGATGAAAAAGCTGTGCTTTCCATTCAGCGGCATGCATTGTGGATTGCGCCTTATGAAAAAAGGACCGTATGATGATTACGGTCCCAATGGTTGTAGACAACGTCCATGTTGACGTTGTCTACAACCATTTTTATATCCTTTATTGATGGTGATGGTTTCACATCGGACTCGCTTGAAAATGATTGGCAGACAAGGAGCGTAGACGAGCAAAGACGAGAAGCGAATGAAAGCGTTCATAAGCGGACTGACGCAGTTTGAAGGACCGTATGATCATACGGTCCTAGAGTGTTTTTATCATCGTCACATGCGGAATGCCTGCATCCATAAATACGCCGGAAACGGTTTCATAGCCGAGCTTTTGATAAAAAGGTTCAGCGTGTGTTTGCGCATTCAATTTCGCCTGCAGTAAACCGCTTTCTCTGGCAAATTTCTCGATGCGCTCCATAATCAGGCGACCGGCTCCTTTGTTGCGATAATGGGGCAAAATGCAAATGCGCTCCATTTTGCCGATGCCATCCCCGATCATGCGGAGCCTTCCCGCTCCCACCGGCTGGTTTTGTGCGTAAAGAACGAAATGCACGGAGTCTTCTTCAAAAAAATCGATTTCCTCTTCTTCAGGAACGCCCTGCTCCTCAATAAATACTTTTCTCCGCACAAAAAGAGCGTCGCTGTACAGCTCTTGATCGTCTTTTCTGCCGAATGCCACTTCCATGCTATTCTCGGTCCTTTCCAAGCAGGAAGGTTTCATACACAGTCCAAGCGCCATCCTCCAGCTGATAAAGCAAATGGAAGCGATCGGCTGTTTCTTCAAAATGCACCGTTTGCATTTTAAGCCGCCCAAATACATCAAAATACTCAGCGTCCGATAAATTGCGGCCAATCGTAATATGCGGGACAAACGTATAATCAGATTGGTCTGTAAGAACACCGCTGTGCAATTTTTTATAAAGCTCCTGAAGCGTCTCGTTTGGCTCCACTTTTAAATAAATGACGTTGTTCACCGGATAAAACGAGCTGAATTTTGTAATTTTTAACGGAATTACATCGGTTTCCGCAGCAATTTGGCGAAGCGTTTTAATAATCGTTTGCGCTTGAATGTCGTCCGCTTCGAATACGTTTTTCAGCGTGATATGCGGCGGAATGAGTGCGTAATGGCTATCATAGCGTTTTCGGTATGAATTCGCAAAATCCTGTATCTGTTTTGATGGAAAAAGAGCAATCCCGTATTTCAACTCAATCCCTCCCTATATTGCGGTATTATTTAATTATAACAAAATTTTGAAAAATATTATAGTGTAACATTGCGCTAAAGAGAGAGAATATGTTCAAGCGCTTTCGGAAGATCAGGCTGCCAATACGTCCACGCATGATCGCCTGCAAATTCCTCGTATTGATAAGAAAAACCCTTTTGGACAAAAAGATCATGTGCCTGCCGATTCGGTGTCACAAAATCTTCAATGTTGCCGTTTGTCGTTTTTACCGCTGTTTCCTCGCTGCCGATTGAGTGATAGACATGGAGCAGATGCGGATCAGAAAAATGCTCCATTTTCTCGATGATCGCTTCATTGATGTACGGCGATTGCATCGCGATTTTTCCAAACGTATGCGGATATGTAAGACCAGCTAGCAGCGAAACGGTTCCACCTAAGGAATCGCCGATTAAGGCGCGGCCCATTCCCATTTGATAGGTAGGAAACTCTTGATCTAAATAAGGCACAAGCTCCGTCGTTAAAAATTTCAGATAAGCGGCATGCTGTTTGCCGTTTGGATGATATTTTTCGTAGCGGTCATGGACATCTTTATATGGAATGCCGACGACGATCGTACGGTCAATTTTTTGTTCCTCCATCAGTTTCTCAATCACGCGCCCGACTTTTCCAAACATGAAATAATCTTTTCCATCTTGGGCGATTAAAAGAGAATATTTATAAAGTGGAGAAAAGGTGCTTGGCACATAAATCAACAGTTTTACTTCCTCATCGAGTTCCCGGCTGTAAATCGTTTGTTCATTGACTACTCCTTTTTGTATCATCATTGCTTGCATCCTCCATCATAAAATAAAGGTTCATCAATATTGTAACATATTTTCGACAAAGTATGTCATGCTCAAGCATTTATATAACTGCCGCTTCACAATGGGACCGATAGGCAATTCAGCACTCAAATGGTCTGAAAGCGGTGTTGCCCCGGCTTTTGTCCCCCAAAAAACGCGCTCGAACAACAGGATGCTTACAGCTCCATCGATTATGTGGATCGCTTACCTGCTCATTTGAATGTGAATACGTCAAGTGAGAGCGATCGAGAAGGTGTTTGGCTGTCTTTGTCAAACTTATGATTACAAAAGCGGTTTTATGGGGACGGAAGGGGGAGCGACAGGTGGAGAATGTGATTTTTCAGCATCAAATTTTAGAGGCGGTCATTAATAACGCTTATGAATGGATTGTTGTGGTAGATGAGAAAGGGAACATTATTTATATGAATAAAAATTATTGTGAATTTTTGGAGAGGAAACAAGAAGAGGTAATCGGAAAGCATGTGACAGAGGTCATTGAAAATACGCGAATGCATATTGTAGTCAAGACAGGGAAAGAAGAGATCGCTGATTTGCACTACATTAAGGGAAATTATATGATTGCGAACCGCATTCCCATCGTGGTGGACGGAAGGGTTATTGGCGCGGTGGGTACGGTCATTTTTCGAGACACAAATGAATGGAAGCGAATGAATAGCCATATTAAAAGTTTGTTGTTGCAGCTGCAAACCTATTTTCAAGAATGGACGGAAAACAATGGAGCGAAATATACGCTGACGGATTTAATATCGTGTTCAAAGCAAATGGAAGAATTAAAGGAAAAAGTCAAACGAATTGCTGATAGCGATATTTCTGTGCTCATCCGCGGGGAAAGCGGCACCGGCAAAGAATTGTTCGCCCACAGCATCCATCAGCTTAGCAGCAGAAGCCAAAAACCGTTTGTTAAAGTCAATTGCGGCGCCATTCCCGAGCATTTATTGGAATCCGAGTTATTTGGTTATGAGGAAGGAGCCTTCACAGGCGCGAAAAAGGGCGGAAAGAAAGGCAAATTTCAGCTCGCTGACGGCGGCACCATTTTTCTTGACGAAATTGGCGATTTGCCGTTGCATATGCAAGTCAAGCTGCTGCGCGTGCTGCAGGAAAAAGAAATGGAGCCGATCGGCTCGACAAAGACGATATCTGTCGATGTCCGCATCATTGCCGCCACCAATCGACCATTAGAAAAAATGGTAGAGGAAAAACGATTTCGCGAAGATCTTTATTATCGAATTAATGTGATTCCATTTGTGATTCCGCCTCTGCGCGAACGGCCAGAGGATATCGAAATGCTCGCTTATCATTTTATGAAAAAAATCGCCAAGCGATCAGGGAAAAGAGTGAATGCAATCAGCGCAGAGGTCATGAAACTGCTGCGACAGCATGTGTGGCCGGGGAATATTCGTGAATTAGAAAATGTCATGGAGGTGGCGGTTCATTTTGCCAATGGCGAAACGATTACAGTGGATGCCCTTCCGGAATATTTGAAAGCGAATTCATCTTATCAAATGAAAGGAAAAACACTAAAAGAACTGCTGGAGGAAACAGAAAAAGCGGCGATTCAACAAAGCCTGCAGCGCTGCGGCCATGATAAACAAAAAGCCGCGAAAGAACTGGGCATCAGCAAATCAGCCATGTATGAAAAAATCAAAAAATACGGTTTGTCATAATGTAAAGATTCCGCTTTTTCGGAAATCATTCCGGGAAAGCGGAATCTTTTCGTCATATTGGGATGTATATCTTGTCCTTTTTAAGTAAGGTGCTGTTTAACTGCAAGCGCCATCGGCTCAAGTCGCTTCGTCCCGCACTGCGGCGGCCATAGCCTCCTCGGCGGGCGCTTTATGCTTTTCTAATTGCCGTGATTCAAATGCTGACGAAAAAGCTTCCAGAGGAACGGAATGGAAAGGACAGGAGGACCATTAAACGGTTTTCGTTTCATTCCTTTTTATTGGCATGTTTTTTGCAATAAAAAGCAAGTGAACCACTCTAAAAAGGAGGGGAGAAAAGAAGGAGAGGTCAATTGGTGCCGAAATGTCGATGGGGAAACGCATCGCTTTTACCTTTTTCTGCGTGAAACTGTAAGCCGTTGACAGCTGTTGTGTTGGAGACAAACATAGGGGGTGCTGAGGAAATGTGGAGTATGATCGGTCTCATTGGGGGATTGGCTTTATTAATTTATTTGACCATGAGAGGGATGAATTTATTTATTGCCGCGCCGTTATGCGCCCTTTTGGTGGCGGTGCTGGGCGGATTGGCCCTTTTCCCGCAGCAGGTTGGCGAGGGGGAAGCCAGCTTTGTCGGAAATTATATGGCGGGATTTTCTAGCTTTATTCAATCGTGGTATTTAATGTTTTTACTTGGCGCCATTTTTGGAAAAGTCATGGAGGATAGCGGAGCGGCAGAAAGTGTAGCACAATGGATTGTCGCAAAGCTTGGCATGAAGCGGACGGTTTTGGCGGTTGTAATTGCCTGCGCCGTACTGACATACGGCGGTGTCAGCCTATTTGTCGTAGCGTTCTCCGTTTATCCGATGGCTGTCAGCTTATTTAAACAAGCGAATTTGCCGCGGCGTTTTATTCCGGGGGCATTAGCGTTTGGGTCCGTGACGTTTTCGATGACATCAGCTGGCTCGCCGGAAATTCAAAACTGGATTCCCATTGAGTATTTAAAAACATCGCCGTATGCAGGTTGGGAAGTTAGCATCATTGTCTCCATTTTCATGGCGATTTTCGGGTATTGGTGGTTAAAGCGCATGGTGATGAAAGCGGTTGCAAAAGGAGAGAAATTTGTAGCAAGAGAGGGAGATCCACTGGACGGTACAAGGGAATTGCCGCCTCCTATTTTGGGGTTTATTCCGCTTCTTGTCGTGTTGGTGATTGCTTTTGTTTTCCATCATTCGTTGCAGCAATCGGCATTAATTGTGGCGCTTCTTGGCGGAGTCATTGCGGTATATGCTCTCAATCGCCGCTATTTTCAAAACTTTAGCGGGGCTGTTTCTGAGGGAACTTTAGGCGCATTGATCGCGCTTGGAAATACGGCGGCCGTCGTCGGGTTTGGCGGTGTGGCGAAAGCCGTTCCAGCGTTTACGGATGCCGTGCACGCGATTACCAGTATTCCAGGAAGTCCATTAATTGGCAGCGCTATCGCTGTCAGTGTCATCGCTGGCCTAACCGGCTCGTCATCAGGAGGCCAGGCTATTGCTCTTCCGTTGCTCGCTCCGCATTATTTGGATATGGGAGTCCATCCTGAAGCGCTGCATCGGGTGGTCGCGATTTCGTCAGGAGCTTTGGATTCTTTGCCGCATAATGGCTATGTCGTGACGACGATTCGAGCGATTTGCGGTGAAACGCACCGCGAGGCATATGGCGCGGTTGGGGCTTTAACGGTTATTGTACCTGCTCTTGGGACGATTCTGGCGATTATTCTTTTCTCATTAGGACTAGGGATATGAACGAGGAGGAATGAAAAATGGTAGACGATCAAGTATTGTTCATAACAGGAGCGGCGCAAGGAATCGGCTTTGAAATCGCCAAATGCTTTGCTGAGCATGGCGCGAAAGTCGTTCTTAGTGATATCAATGAAAGGGCTGTCCAAAAAGCAGCCGAATCGTTATGTGCACAAGGCTGGGATGCATGGGGACTGAAGTGTGATGTAACAAAAGAAGAGGAAATCAAACAAATGTTGGCTCAAACCGTTGCTCGTTATGGCCGGATTGACATTTTAGTGAATAACGCTGGGCTGCAGCATGTGGCGCCGATTGAAGAATTTCCTTCCGAATCGTTTGAAAAACTGATTCGCGTCATGCTTATCGCGCCGTTTTTGGCGATAAAGCATATATTCCCCATCATGAAGCAGCAGCGTTATGGCCGGATTATCAATATGGCCTCGATTAACGGTTTGGTCGGCTTTGCCTGCAAAGCGGCGTATAATAGCGCGAAGCATGGGGTCATTGGCCTAACCAAAGTAGCTGCTCTAGAAGGAGCCGCTCACGGTATTACAGTGAACGCTTTATGCCCGGGATATGTCGATACGCCGCTTGTACGCAACCAGCTGGCCGATTTGGCCGCAGCACGCCACGTGCCGCTTGAGCATGTATTAGAGGAAGTCATTTATCCGCTTGTGCCGCAGCAGCGCCTGCTGTCAACGAAAGAAGTGGCCGATTATGCGCTCTTTTTAGCAAGCGAAAAAGCAAAGGGAATTACCGGGCAGGCCGTTGTGATCGATGGAGGATATACCGCGCAGTAAAAAAAAGCTTGCAAATTATCAGAAAATCATGTAAATTGATAGAAAATCAGAAAATTCCATATCGTCGTTCATTCTTATCAAGAGAAGCGGAGGGAACTGGCCCAGTGAAGCTTCAGCAACCAGCCGATATCGGTCAGGTGCTAAATCCAGCGAATTGGTTTCAATTCGAAAGATAAGAAGAAGCGCTTTTGTTGATCTGTAAAAGTCTTCTTCTTAAAGAAGGCTTTTTTTATTGGAGGAAAGGAAGGAGAAAAAAGGATGGAAAAAGTAGAAACCTTACTGGCGCAGATTGGCAACAGAAGCGAGAAGCTGACAGGAACCGTCAATCCGCCTGTCTATT
The DNA here is from genome assembly GCF_009834045.1 of Anoxybacillus sp. PDR2. Lineage (NCBI taxonomy): Bacteria > Bacillati > Bacillota > Bacilli > Caryophanales > Anoxybacillaceae > Anoxybacillus > Anoxybacillus sp. PDR2. The sequence goes on from NZ_CP047158.1 coordinate 925,503, forward strand.
TTTCCACCGCTTATCGCCATGAGGGAATTGGCCAATCAACAGGATTTGATTACATCCGTACCGGAAACCCGACGCGCAAAATCGTAGAAGAAGCCATTGCTAAACTGGAGGGAGGAGATCAAGGGTATGCATTCAGTTCGGGAATGGCGGCGATTCAGACGGTGCTTTCCCTGTTTGAAAGCGGTGATGAATTTTTAGTGTCTGCCGATTTATATGGAGGAACGTATCGGCTATTTGAAAGAGGCTGGAGAAAGTACGGCTTAGCGTTTCATTATGTTGACTTTCGCGACATACAATTAGTGGAGAAATCGATTTCGAAAAACACAAAGGCGATTTTTTTAGAAACGCCGACAAACCCGCTTATGCAGGAGACAGACATCGACGAGGTGGCGAAACTGGCCAAACGCCACGGGCTGCTTTTGATTGTGGATAATACGTTTTATACGCCTGTGATCCAGCAGCCGATTCGCCACGGAGCGGATCTCGTCATCCATAGCGCAACAAAATATTTAGGAGGCCATAATGATGTGCTCGCTGGTCTCGTCGTCGTAAAGGGTGAGCCTCTTTGTCAGCGGCTGGCCGAGTATCACAACGCAATCGGCGCGGTCCTGTCGCCATTTGATTCATGGCTGTTGATTCGCGGCATGAAAACACTGGCGCTGCGAATGAGGCAGCATGAAGAAAATGCGCGGAGAATCAGCGAATTTTTGGCATCACACGAAGCGGTCACGGATGTGCTGTATCCAGGAAGAGGAGGCATGCTGTCCTTCCGCCTGCGTGAAGAGCGGTGGGTCAACCGCTTTTTGCAAAGCTTAAACGTCATTACATTCGCTGAAAGCTTAGGAGGAGTTGAAAGCTTTATTACATACCCGGCGACGCAGACACATGCCGATATCCCTGAAGAGATTCGGATTGCCAATGGGGTATGCAACCGCTTATTGCGCTTTTCTGTAGGCATTGAGCATGTGGAGGATTTAATCGCTGATTTGTCGCAGGCCTTGGAAAATATGAAAGAGGTGTAGCGCAATGGAAAAATCATTTTCATTTCAAACCAACTTATTGCATAACAAATGGAAAGTGGATGAGCAGACAGGAGCGGTCAGCGTGCCCATTCAGCACGCTTCGACGTTCCATCAAGCGGATTTTGATGTGTTTGGAAAGTATGATTATAGCCGATCTGGAAATCCGACGCGCGAGGCGCTTGAAGAGACGATAGCGGAGCTGGAAGGAGGAATCCGCGGCTTTGCCTTCTCTTCGGGAATGGCGGCGATTTCGACCGCGTTTTTGCTGCTTTCCAAAGGGGATCATGTGCTCGTGACCGAAGATGTATACGGCGGAACGTACCGAATGATTACCGAAGTATTAAGCCGTTTTGGCATCGAGTACACGTTTGTCGATATGACGGATTTGCATGCAGTCGCTTCCCACATTCGGCCAAATACAAAAGTGATTTATGTAGAAACCCCTTCCAACCCGCTATTAAAAATTACGGATATTCGCGGCATTGTGAAGCTGGCAAAAGCGAACGGTTGTTTAACCTTTTTAGACAATACGTTTATGACTCCGGCATTGCAGCGGCCGCTTGAGCTCGGCGTCGATGTTGTGTTGCATAGCGCGACAAAATTTTTATCAGGACATAGCGATGTGGTGGCCGGGTTAGCGGTTGTCAAAGATCGCGAGCTGGCCGAGCGGCTGTATAAGCTGCAAAATGCCTTTGGCGCCATATTGGGAGTGCAAGATGCTTGGCTCGTTCTGCGCGGCTTAAAAACCCTTCACGTCCGTTTACAGCAATCAAGCCAAGCGGCGCTGAAAATCGCTTCGTTTTTAGCGAAGCACCCAAAGGTAGAGGAAGTGTACTATCCAGGACTTTCTTATCATCCGGGACATTCGGTACAACGGTACCAAGCAGAGGGATTTGGCGCGGTGCTTTCGTTTCGCTTAGCAGATGAAGCGGCCGTCCGTACGTTTGTCAAGCATGTCCAAATTCCGGTGTTTGCCGTCAGCTTAGGAGCGGTCGAATCGATCTTATCGTATCCGGCTAAAATGTCGCATGCGGCGATGCCAAAAGAGGAAAGAGAACAAAGAGGAATTACAGATGGCTTGCTGCGCTTAAGTGTCGGATTGGAGGCCGCAGAAGACTTGATTGCCGACTTTGAACAAGGATTGTCCTATGTCAGCGCGAAAGAAAGTTTGGCTCGATCATTCTAAAAGCCAACGTCCGCTTTTTCTTAGGTTAAGAGCATGCGAGAAGGTAGCCTCTTTCAATTGAATATGGACCACCGCCTGTGGAAAATAGACCTTTCTAAACATGTGCTGTTGCATGAAGGAAGGTCTATTTTTTTATTATTCGGCAGACGACCCATCGTTGTCCCGACCGGAGACAAGCGTAGATGACGATTGTTATAAAATTTACTTATGGTATTTATTGAAAATTATTATTTCACTTATGAAAGAAACCGGGATATGCTGAAGAGGACCATTGGTCAGCGATCTGGACGATCCATTATAATAAAGAGGTGAAGCATCAATGAAAAACGACATCATGGCTGTTTTCAAGCAACCGTCTTCGGATCGCCGTTTGGCTTGGAGATGGATAGGAGGAGTTGCCTTTTCTTTTTTGTTTGCGGCGCTTGGCTTTGCGTTCGCATCCATTCCCGGCTTGGAGCATTTAGGGCCGCTCGCCTGTGCGATTGTGCTGGCCGTTATGTATCGCCACTTTTTTGGCTATCCGGAAGCGCTTCGGTCTGGAATTCAATTTGCCGCCAAACACTTATTAAGGATGGCGATCATTTTGTTTGGCTTAAAGCTGAATATGGCCGTTGTCATTCATCAAGGTTTAGGGCTTCTTCTTCGCGATGCGGCCGTCATCGTTTTTTCCATTTGGATGATGATGGCACTCGGCAAAATCGTCAAAGCGAACGCTTCTTTATCGCTGTTGCTTGGAATTGGAACAGGGGTGTGCGGGGCCGCTGCGATTGCCGCTGTGGCTCCGATTATAGAGGCGAAGGAAGAAGATACGGCGATATCGGTAGGAATCATTGCGCTGGTTGGGACGGTTTTTTCATTGGCTTATACATTCATTCAGCCATTTCTGCCCGTTTCTCATAAGTATTACGGAATTTGGTGCGGAATCAGCTTGCACGAAATGGCGCATGTGGCGCTAGCCGGTGCGGCGGCCGGACAGGATGCATTAGCTTTTGCATTGCTGGCGAAGCTGGGGAGGGTTTTATTGCTTCTACCGCTCAGCTTGTTATGTATGTATTGGATGAAGCGAAAAAAGAAGAACGCTGACACGAAGGAAAAGAAAATCGAATTTCCTTGGTTTTTACTCGGTTTTATGCTGTTAAGCTTATTTGGCAGTGTCGTTTCTATCCCGAAGCCGCTTTTAAACAGCCTCTCTTCTTTGACTTCTTTTATGCTGACAGCGGCGATGGTAGGCCTCGGCTTAAATGTCAGCCTTCGCGATCTGCGGACAAAAGCGTTGCGCCCGTTGGCTGCAATATGTATCACATCGATTTTGCTATCCTTCCTCTCTTTTTTTGTCGTTTAGCCCATATATAGTTGAGAGGATGGAGCTTATAGCGGAGCGGATTGGCAAGCAGCCGCTCCATATTTTTTCGTTCGAAGGAATGGGCGGGATGTCCTTCTATGATCACCCGCCCAAAAAGCTTTTGGTTGCGCCCTGCTCCCGCAAAATATCGATAAACACTTCCATCGCTTTTGTGTAAAACGGCGTCTTTTGCGTAATAAAGGAGAATTGGCGCACAAAAGGCGCATCATCTATATGGATTTGCCGCAAAGAACCAAGCGCCAATTCCTTTCTCACCGTCCATTGTGAAAGAAAGGTAATTCCCAACCCTGCTTCTACCGCTTCTTTGATTAACTGGGTACTGCCAAACTCCATGAGCTGGCGTGGATAACAGTAGGATTTTGCAAATAGCTGATCGGTTGCTTTGCGCGTGCCTGATCCTTTTTCGCGAATGATCCATGTCTCGCGGCAAAGCTCCTCCATTGTCGCCGTTTGCTTTTGAGCGCACGGATGATGGGCGGAGGCGATGATGAACATTTCGTCCTCGGCAAATGGCTCGATATAGACATCTTTCGGTTCAATCTCCATTTCGATAATGCCGATATCTAATTGATGATTGCTTACTAATTCCGTGATTTCATGAGAATTGCCAATAGTGATGGTCGGTTGAATGTCCGGATATTGTGCACGCAATTGTGCTATCAGATGGGGAAGAATATATTCGCCGTAAGTGTAGCTGGCGCCGATCGCGAGCGTGCCGCTCGCCCGGTTCATTAAGTCATCAAGCAAATGGTTCATGCGGGTATAAAGCCCCAATATTTCTTTAGCATGATGATAGACAATCTGTCCCGCTTTATTCAGCTTTACATACTTATTATTTCGTTCAATCAGCTTTGTTCCTGCGAGGCGCTCTAATGCCTGAATATGCTGGCTTACTGCCGGCTGTGTCATGTGCAGCTCCTCCGCAGCGCGAGTGAAATTTTGTTTTTCAGCGACTTTGACAAACACCTGCAATAATGGATCCACTTGAGTTCCTCCTGTCCGTATCCCGCTTTATGCTTCATCTTATCATGATTTGGCTTGTTTATCATCCGCTCACTTCCCCTGGAAGGTTCACCACTAGAAATCCTCCTTAATATGCTATACATGGAGAAAATCCGTTTTTGTCCTTCATGCCTATAATTTTCTCCTTAGCTGATGAATCGATGTCATTATCCGCAAAAAGAAGATAAAAAAAAGCGGTTGTTTCACGAAAAGGGAGACTGTCGATAAAGCTGGTTGGAATATACATTTACAAAGAAACGAATAGAAAAGCGGATCGGTCAAGGCTGTCGCTATAAGGAGTGTTGCTATGACGAAGGTGTTGTATTTGGGATGGGTAGGCTTTCGAAATTTAGGAGACGAATTGTCATGGCGCTTGTTTCAGCGTTTTAGCAAGAAATACGGCCAATATGAAAAAATCGCTTTTTCTCTGCCGCTGGTGTGCGCCGAACAGATCGCTCCTTATGATGTGGTTGTGCTGGGCGGGGGATCGCTGATAAAGCCTGAATATATGCAAATTTTACAACAAGCGACGCAGATGGAAAAAAAGGTGTTAGTGTGGGGAAGCGGAATCGATGGAATTGACAAGCGAGATGTCGATCTTTTGCTCGCCAACGAGCTGCCCGATCTTACAAAATATTTTTCTTCGCAAGATTCATTTGTGCTTAAGCATGCGATGGCCGCAGCTGCTTTTGCCGGGATTCGCGGACCGCTGAGCCAAAAACTGCTTGAAGCGTTAGCTGCCGATCATGACCATATCTATACCGTCAGCGATCCGGCTCTGCTATTGAAAACGAAACGCCCTCGCCAAAAACGAAACGACGAAAAAATCATTGGCATTAATTGGGGAACCACTTATAATCGACTATTCGGCCAAAATGAAGAAATGGTTGAAAATGCTTTAGCCAAAGTAGCAAAAAAGCTGATGAGGCAAGGATATCATATTTATATTTACGCCGTTTGGGACAATGATCGGGCAGCGTGCAAGCGGCTTTATGATAAAATCAGCTGCCCGTACCGCGTTGTTTGGGATCAAAAGCTCTATTCAGAAAAACAGCTGATTCGGCTTTTATCCCGTTTTTCGGCCACGATTAATTTAAAGTTGCATGCCAATTTGCTTTCATTGGCTGCCAGCGTGCCGCCGGTGCTGCTCGGTTATCGCTTTAAAGTATTTGATTGTGCCGCTTCGCTCGGTCTGGAGCGATATGTCGTATCGACCGATGCGGTAGAATTGGAAGAGGAGCTTTTGCAAAAGCTGGAGCTAGTGAACCGAAACCGTCAGCACATCGTCCATCAGTATAGCGATTACAGAAGCTTTTACCGGCCGCTGCTTATGGAGCCTTTTCAAAAGGAGCTGTTTTTCTGAATCCGAGTGAAAAAACAAAATCACTCGCGGTTCGATGGCTGTGCCGGCTTGTTGAAAAGGGCAGCAAACACAAACAGCCTTTCCTTGCGCCGGAGCGGGGAAAGGCTGTTTAGGCAGATTCCGAATAAAAAATCCTATTAGATGATATCATCAAGACGTTCCTTTTGCAGCTGGCGATTGACAAGTTCATCAAGCTGCTTAATTTTTTTCAATGCGAGCGCATCATCGATTTGCCGGTAATGGTGCTTGCCGCCTGGTTCCTCATCCGCCTCATCCGCCAGCTTGATAATGGTCTGCAGCGGTTTGCGTTTAAATTCGCCTTCAGGCAAATAAGAATCGGTATGCAGCAGAATCGCCAAAGCGATCTCCTTGGCATTTTGCGGATGCTCGCCCAAGCGAATGAGCAGTTTATGGGCACGCTCGGCACCTTTGATCGCATGTATATCGTTTTGTTTATATTGTTCGTAATCCCATGTTCCGTTGGAGTACCACTCATAGTGGCCCATATCGTGCAGCAGCCCGGCCTTCGTCGCCAAGTCAGCGTTGACGCCATGCTGAATAGCGAGGCGATACGCATTATACGCCGTAGCAATCGCATGAGCGATGCCAGACCGCTTCAAATACTTTTGCGCAACCGGATGGACAAACACGTCTGTTAACGTGACGTATCTCATAAGCTTCCCTCCGTCCGAAATATTTCTTCCTATCATAACACATTCCACAAAATAACGGCAATGGGAAGATATCACGGATTGATGTGAAAGTATGTCAAAAAACCTCACACAATCACTCCACCAAAATGTCCCTCCATTTTTTCAAAAAAGTATTTGACAAACCCCATGCGCGTTTATATAATAAGATATGTGTTCGATAGAGCACTGCAACAACATACGATTCCGTAGCTCAGCTGGGAGAGCGCTACCTTGACAGGGTAGAGGTCGCTGGTTCGAGCCCAGTCGGAATCATCGAAACAGGAGACCGCAGATCCTTAGTTGGATTTGCGGTTTTTGTTTTTATACAAATGGATTTATCTTAGTATTGTGGCAACAAACGATTAGGATAATATGAAAAATTGTAAAAAGTTAAAAATCGTTTGCTTTCCGCTTCCGAAAAAACGAGTTTTTCCTTCCGAAGTGACGGCTACCGCCGGAAATTTAATTCCTAAATCGACTCCCATCACCTTTTTAGTTTTCTTTTCGCTTACAGGAACGTGAATAGAAATTTGTGCATACCATTTTCCGCCCTTTTCTACAATGAGCATTAGTCCGAGTTTAGCATGGCGTAAAAACCTCCAATCCCGCTTGGTCACGACGGCTCGAAAGACGGTTTTTCTTGTTTTTTCTCCTGACATAATTGGAAAAGCAATCGCTCAGGTCCAATCGTATAGTTTTGGTTATTCACGAAGTAGACGGGTTTTTTAAGGATGGGACGCTTGCCTTCTTTTTCATCTTCTTGTAGACGCTTTTCGCATCCCGAATAGCTTGATTTAGAACGGCGGAAGGAAGACGAGCAGTCACATCTTTGGTTGAAATTTTCGGGAATGAGCTTTGTTTCTCTGCTTGTTCGCTCATCTGATTGACAATGCGGATATACTCTTCACTCAAATCGAGAAGTCGTTCGAGATCATCTGGGAAAAAGCGGATTTTAATGGTTAATGCTTGCAAAGAACCTCACTCCTTGTTTTTAGTTCTTCGCGTTATAGGTGGTGATGTCATTTTATTTTCTATATGGTTGACGAAATATTGGAGGTAAGAGGAGACTACTTATAAAAGGAAATGACAACGTTATGAATTTATGTTCATTGCTAAGATGTTGCTAACGGTGTTTGAAGTTGCTTCTGGCACTAGTTCTTTAATTTAAAATTCACTTTTTGCATTTCCTTCGATCGATAAGCAAAGGGGAGTTATTGCAAAGAAATGTTTGTAGTGTAACTATACCCTTGTTTCCTCTATATTTAATTGTATCTGTTTTATGGAACAGTGACAATAAATAATATGATGAAAAATTGTCTCATTTCTGGCTTCTTGATTGTAATTAGGCTGATAGCAATCGTATGGAGTGAAAGGGTGTATCCATGCTGCATTTTTTATAAATATAAACGATTTGACACGACATAATTCGACATTATTTTTCGTCGAGATTCGCTATAATAGGTCTGAAATCATGGTAATGTTGTAATAGTCGATAAAAACTATATGTTCAATAGAAATGGCAATGGGAGGGAGTTTCTATTTTGCAGGAATTAACTGTAAAAAATTTAGGGGGGGGAAACTGTTTGTTTTTGATGGTAGTAGCATAGAAATCAGTAGATTTGAAAAAGGATTTTAGAAATATCGGAAATGTACATAGTTAGTTAAAAGTTTCAAAATTAGGAGGAGAAAAATGAAAAGCTATGTTTTTTCGCTAAGTTATGCTGAAAGGACAAAAGAAAAAGAATTTATAAAAGATATTTTACGAAGATATGATACTAATCAGTTAGTTGGTGCAGGGATTTATGTAAGCAATAATCCATATAATTTCCAGCTGTTATTGCATCTTAATTTTTCTATTGATACCGCTGAATTTGAAAACTGGCTAAACGAAAATTATCCCGATAAGAAAAGAAGATTTAATTATTTTCACACAGATATTTTTGAGGCCATGCCTAGTAAAGGATATAATATTGCAACATTTATTGATGAGGACTCAGTTGATGAAGTAATAGTTTCAAACTCAAATCATATATTTTTGTTTCCTGAAAAGAGTGAACTAAACAAAATTTGGGATAGTGATGTTTTAAAAGAAGATTTTACAATATTTTTATCTCATTCAAGTAAAGATAAACCTTTGGTAGACGTTATTTTTAATAAGTTACAAGTGCATGAAATAAAAGCTTGGTATGATAAGTATGAAATACAACTGGGAGATAGCATAGTTGATAAAATTAATGAAGGACTTGAAAATAGTGATTTAGGTATTATTTGTATTTCCAAAAATTTCTTAAATTCATCTACGGGATGGACTAAAAGCGAATTAAATTACTTTATTCAGAGGAGAATGCGGTCGGGTAAGGTAGATTTTATTTGTTTGAATTTTGATGTTGAGCATAGTGACTTGCCGCCACTTGTACAAGAGTATAGATATATCGACATGAGAGAGAATGATTCGTTAGATATCTTAATAGATACATTGAAAGAAAGGATTGGTAGAAGTAGGAATATGTTACAGTGAATATGTAAATATATTTTTAATTGAAATAATTTCTATACGCAACAGTTAAACCAACTGTATCACAGGTTCCGCTTATTAATTAAATGGAACCAACAGCTATATAAACTTTTTTGGTTACTTTAGCTGTTTTAAGTCTAAATTTTTAGTTTAGAATTCATAGTACTTAATAGTTAAACAATTATATTATAAGCTTATTTGAATAAGAATTATTTAACTCATGTTTCTGGTTAAGCTTTCTTATTCAACGAGCATGTAAGCCAATAAAATGTAATGCCCCCCATTGTCAAGACACAATTTCGGAAAAAATAAGTTAAGTCCTCCTTCAATTGTAATGGGGAGCGGATGCCGTTAAGCAGTCCGCGCATACACATCTGCCGGCTTGGCGTAACCCAACGCCTGATGGGGGCGTTCGGTATGGTAAAAGCGTAGATAAGCTGTAATCGCCTTGCGAAGCGCCCGAGGGTTCTCATACTCATTCAGATAGATTTCCTCATATTTGAGCGAACGAAAGAAGCGTTCCGTACGGCTGTTATCCCGTGCCCGGCCTTTGCCGTCCATCGATACGTTTACGTTGTGCTTGATCAACAAGTCCAAGTAATCCTGATTCGTAAAATGACTGCCCTGATCGCTGTTCATAATCTCGGGCTGACAGCGCCCCAGTGCCCGTTTCAGGCACGTCAGCACGAACGCCTTCTCCAACGTGCTGGAAAGCTCGTAATCGATGATTTTGCGGCTGTACCAGTCAATGATCACAAACAGATACATGAAGCCTTTACCCATCCGTAGATACGTAATATCAATGCCCCAGACCTGGTTCGGACGATCAATCTTCAACCCGCGCAGCAGGTAGGGACGGATATACTGGGCATGGTACCGTTTGCTCAGGTTCGGGCTCGGGTAGATCACTTCGATTCCCATCACGCGCATAAGCCGCTGAACGCGCTTGCGATTGACGCGCCATCCCTGTTCCTGCAATTTGCTGCTCATCCGCCTGTAGCCAAAAAACGGATGTTTGGTATACAACTTGTCAATCTCATGCATCAGCTGTACATTCTCCGGCGTTTCTTGCCTCGGCTCCCGCTGCCGATACACATTCGTGCGATGGATACTCAAGAGCTCCGCCTGACGCTTGATGCTGATTTTTGGATGATCTCGTTCCACCATCGCTTCCCGATCTCTTGTCGATACCTTAGAGGCCAGATTTTTTTTTGAGCCAACTGACCTCTAGCGTCAGTTGACCAACCAGTTTTTCTAATTGTTCTTGCTTCTCCTTGTAGTTTCTTTTCATTTTCTCGGCTTCTTTGGTTTCACGGCCGAACACCATGGAGGCACGCTCCACAAACTCCGCCTTCCACCGGCTTAGCATCACCGGACTAATTTCGTACTTCCCAGCAATCTCATTCATTGTCTGCTCTTCTCTCAGCACTTCCATGACAACCTTCGTCTTAAATTCTGCGGTGTATCGATTCCGTTTTTCCATAGCTTCAGTATAACTTATTTATCTCCTCCTTGTGTCGCACTCTATGGGTTCATTGTAGTCTGTCCGAATCACAGGTTTATTTGCCTGTTCAAATTGCTGACGCTTGAATCACGCTCTTTGAAGCGTCTTTACGGCATCGCTTCCTGAACCACTCAACCCAATATGGTCATCAATCACCGAACGGTCATACCCATCGATGAGCGACAAAACCAAGCAAAAGCGTTCTTCTCCTTCGATATATCCATATTTCACATCCATTTCCCATAACTGATTCGAGCCTGTAATAATGCGATTTCGAGCGAGTTTCCGTGGATAAGAAATCTATTTCTTTCGCTGTGGACATAGTAAATCCATCTCTTTACACAATCGATAAACCTTTTTCTTATTGATCATGAGCTGATGGTCTCTTCTTAACTGGATCGTCAACTTTCGGTATCTGTAAGCAAATCCTTCCCTCATGACCAGCTCAGATAGCCATTCTTTGATTTGCTCGTCTGGCACTTTTTCACCCATTTTCGTCAGAGAGTAGCCGGGGATTGGACGTCCCTCACCTACTGTTTTCTCCTCGACTTTTCCGTTTTGTTGATAATAGTAGGTCGAACGATTGATTTCCAGAATCTCCAGCACTTTCGTAATCGGATATCCTTTCTCGATCCACTGCTCGGCTACTTCCCATTTTTCAGTAAGTGAGGGTTCTTCTTTTTTATCCAATCACGCAAAATCGCAATTTCTAAATTTTTTTCCCCTAATAGCTTCTTAAGCTGTTCGTTTTCCTCCTCCAGCCTTTTTACTTCAGCTGAAGAGGAATTAACCGTTTCTTCGCCTAGCTGTCCTTCTTCATACGCTTTTACCCATCTTTGCACGAGATTCGAGCTAAGATCGTATCTTCTAGCTACCAATGCTTTATTTCCAACTTCTAATGCTTCTTTCACTACTTGTAGCTTAAATTCCTTCGAATGTTTTCTTCGTTTCATGTACATCAAAAGCCCCCTTCATTTGGTCACTTCGATTATAAAAAACACCTTATCGAGTGTCCAAATTCATTAGGGGGCTAATGAGTACATAATGTTGTCATTAATCCATACACAATTATGTCAATGTACGACCGAATACAAGAATCAGCAATCTGTTTTAGCGTATAAACTTTGATAAATCGTATAAAAAAATGATAATTGTATTCAAAAATAATTGAGCTAATAATAAATATTAGCGCATGTGCTCTTATTTGTCTAGATAAAAAATAGAAAAGAAGGAATCAAATATTAAATATCTAATATATAAAATCAATATGGATTTATATTCTAAAAATATATTTTAGAGGAGTTGTTATTCAATGTGTGGGATTTGTAACTAGACACAAAGAAGAAATAATAGTTGAAAAATCGATAAGCAAGAATAACCACAAGCCTTGATAATTCCAGCTTTTCTTAAATGTTTACCAATTTGTAATTCAGAAAATCCGTCTTTTATTTCTTTTGGTAATTGCGCAAAACACTCTTTTTTCGTTATCATAATGGTGACACCTTTCTTTCTTTGGTTTTTGGTTTGGACACCAATAGTTACCAAAAGAAAGAGGTGTCTTTTTGTTTTTTAGACGAATTTTTTCAGTGTCAAGTGAATATGAGATACCCAAAGAAACCTATCAAATCAAGGATTATTCATAAATTTTTCACTGCGAAAGTTGAGTTATGAATTTTAAGAATAGGAGGATTTTTGATGAGAAAATTTAGCGTACTTTTAGCCGCTTTTGTATTACTTTTAGCTTCTTGTTCACAGGGTGGAGCCAAAATCAATTCAAATAATAGGTATCAGAGTGAAGAGGGTAAGAACAATATTCTCGAAGATAAACTTATAATGGATGAATATGGTATAGAGTTTATTATAAAAAATGATTTGAACTTAACCCCAAAGGAGCTTGGTTATTTTAAAAAAAGATTGAAGCAAGCTGCTCTTTATTTGGAAAGAAATTTTAAACCACTTATTATTAAAGAGAAAAAGTATTATATTACATTGAACAAGGGGAATAAAGTAAGTTATGTGAATGGGAATAGTATCCATTACTATAGGTATCTAGAAGGAAGAGCCCCAATTATTCATGAATTATCTCATGCGTTATTTGGCTATACCCCCGGTTCAGGCTATTTTACTCAAGAAGGAATAGCAGTATTTATTCAGAATGAGTACAAGGAAAATCTGTTTCCAAATGAGAAAACACCGATACATCAATTAATGAATTATTTTGTGAATAATAGAAGGTATATTCCCCTAGAAGTTCTAATGAATGAGAAATTAGCGGAAAAATTTGTGGATGTATATGGAAATGAAGCATTAAGTTGGGTAAGTTATGTCGAAGCCGGATCTTTTACAACATATTTAATAGATAAGTACGGAAAAGAAAAGTATTTTCTCATATACAATCAGGCAAATTTAAAAACAAAAATCGAGCAAGTTTATAAAAAATCTTTAAATGAATTAGAAGAAGAATGGCTTGCGTTTATAAATAAAAATAAAATTCAAGAAAATAATCAGTGGATTCTTAATCAACCGTATTATAAGAAGTTAAATAAGGCACTCTTAGATATGGATTTTTCAAACAAATTAAAAGAAATTACAGGTCAATAATATTAACTTGTTGCAAAACGTACAAAACCAATGTATGCATGCACATAAAAAAATCTATCCTATTGGAAGGCGTATATAGTGACCAAAAATACATCCCAAGAGGTGTACATTACGATCTAATTCCTAAAAGGACATATATGTTTTTCGATCTAATTGGAATTTATAGTATCATCATTGAGATTGTAGTTTGCGATCAGTGTATATAATTTCCAAGGGATGTTTTTTTATGTGCATTTATGCATCTATATATTTGTTTTGTAACATGTTCCTGATGTCAAATGCAATAAACATTAGTGGTGGGATAGGGGTGCTGACAATGATTTTTTTATTTTATAAACTGCTAAACTTTTATCTTGCATCATGCGCTACTTTTATTTTGCACTAAACACTTTCCAGTCAATAAAGGACAACGTAAGCAGCTCTCGAATCCGGCGCTCATCCACCGAAGGCTGCGCGGTAACATCAAACGGATCGATCGGCTTGCGAATACGGCAGTTTCGACAAGCGTTCCTCCCCGTCTGTAACGGTCTTCATATTGTCAAATAACACTTTCTGTGGAATCCCTCCAAAGTACTTGAAACTTTGAATCAGGCATTCCATTAAGTGCTCCTGGTCCTGGCTGGTCGTAAATACCGCGTATTTCATCCGCGAATAGCCTAACGTGGCCACAAATAGCGATAACTTGACTTTTCTTCCTTCCAATCGACTTGCATTTGTTCGCCAGGAAGCGTTTCATAGCAAACGGTGTATTTCTTTTTCGCCGTCTCTCGGAAAGGTTTCATATAGTCTTTTAAAATCGTCTTTCCCCCCGGTATAGCCCTGTTATCGAATTTCGAAAAACAACTTTTCGCTATTGAACACCCCATCCTCTAATATTCGTTTTTGAAGATACGGCTTAAATGGATCTAACTTGCTTTTTCTTGGTTTTCGCTTGGATAGGGAAGGGGGATTGAGGGATTGTAATGCCCCCCATTGTCAAGACACAATTTCGGAAAAAATAAGTTAAGTCCTCCTTCAATTGTAATGGGGAGCGGATGCCGTTAAGCAGTCCGCGCATACACATCTGCCGGCTTGGCGTAACCCAACGCCTGATGGGGGCGTTCGGTATGGTAAAAGCGTAGATAAGCTGTAATCGCCTTGCGAAGCGCCCGAGGGTTCTCATACTCATTCAGATAGATTTCCTCATATTTGAGCGAACGAAAGAAGCGTTCCGTACGGCTGTTATCCCGTGCCCGGCCTTTGCCATCCATCGATACGTTTACGTTGTGCTTGATCAACAAGTCCAAGTAATCCTGATTCGTAAAATGACTGCCCTGATCGCTGTTCATAATCTCGGGCTGACAGCGCCCCAGTGCCCGTTTCAGGCACGTCAGCACGAACGCCTTCTCCAACGTGCTGGAAAGCTCGTAATCGATGATTTTGCGGCTGTACCAGTCAATGATCACAAACAGATACATGAAGCCTTTACCCATCCGTAGATACGTAATATCAATGCCCCAGACCTGGTTCGGACGATCAATCTTCAACCCGCGCAGCAGGTAGGGACGGATATACTGGGCATGGTACCGTTTGCTCAGGTTCGGGCTCGGGTAGATCACTTCGATTCCCATCACGCGCATAAGCCGCTGAACGCGCTTGCGATTGACGCGCCATCCCTGTTCCTGCAATTTGCTGCTCATCCGCCTGTAGCCAAAAAACGGATGTTTGGTATACAACTTGTCAATCTCATGCATCAGCTGTACATTCTCCGGCGTTTCTTGCCTCGGCTCCCGCTGCCGATACACATTCGTGCGATGGATACTCAAGAGCTCCGCCTGACGCTTGATGCTGATTTTTGGATGATCTCGTTCCACCATCGCTTCCCGATCTCTTGTCGATACCTTAGAGGCCAGATTTTTTTTTGAGCCAACTGACCTCTAGCGTCAGTTGACCAACCAGTTTTTCTAATTGTTCTTGCTTCTCCTTGTAGTTTCTTTTCATTTTCTCGGCTTCTTTGGTTTCACGGCCGAACACCATGGAGGCACGCTCCACAAACTCCGCCTTCCACCGGCTTAGCATCACCGGACTAATTTCGTACTTCCCAGCAATCTCATTCATTGTCTGCTCTTCTCTCAGCACTTCCATGACAACCTTCGTCTTAAATTCTGCGGTGTATCGATTCCGTTTTTCCATAGCTTCAGTATAACTTATTTATCTCCTCCTTGTGTCGCACTCTATGGGTTCATTGTAGATTGGGGGTTGAATATACTTTCGAACGGTTTTCCGATCGATCCTCCATTTCCTCGCCATATCGGAAATACTCATTCCTCTTTCATACATTTCTTTGATCATAAAAAATTCCCCTCTCGTCATCACGAACCATAGCCCCTCTCATTGACACGATGGTTCTATTGTAAGTGGGGAATTTTAAACCGCTGTTATTGGGGATTTTATCGGTTCTCCCGCAATTTTGGTGAAACCCTCTCGTGGTCATTATAGTAGTAAACTATTATCACGGGAGGGTTTATTTTGGAACTGCAAACATTCTATAAGGATTGGAAGTTGCTATTTTATTCTGTTGATCGTTCGTGCGTCAAGTTGTATGTCCAATCTCAACAAAAATTGAATCTTTGTCCATCATGTAACATGCCTTCTTCGCGTGTCCACAGCCGATACTGGCGTGTGATTCAAGATGTAACTATTTTCTCGTTACAAATATTTCTGGATGTACGTGCAAGGAAATTCTTTTGTGATCATTCTGCCTGTTCACAACGTATTTTTACGGAGCAAACTCCAGATTGGTGGTCTCCTTATGCTAGACGTACCAGTCGCTTGACCGCCTTTCTCAAGCATCTTGCCTCAGAGACTGCTCGTAAAGTTTCTAAGCAGTATGGGATTCCTACGAGTGCAGATAGTTTTCTGTATTTGATTCGTAAGGAAGAAATACCTCCTATTACAGAACCTACTATCATTGGAATTGACGACTGGGACGTGAAAAAAGGGCACAATACGGAAGTATCGTTTGTGACTTACAAACCCAAAAGCCGATGGCGTTATTGGAAAATCGAACGGTACAAGAGGTGTCTAACTGGCTGCGAAAGTATCCTTCTATTCAAGTTGTAACTCGTGATGGTTCCACGGAATACGCGAAAGGAATTCGTGAAGGATGCCCTCATGCGGTACAGATTACAGACCGCTGGCATCTCTTTCACAACTTAACGCAAAAGGTGGAGCAGTTTTTAAAAAAGAGCTTCCCTCGTCCTATTTCTATTTGTGTTGCAGGGTCGGATGACTACAGACCTTCTAGACAAGAGTGCCATTCTCTCACTGCTAGTGAGAAGAAAAGATGGGCGCTGATTCAGCAAGTACAACTACGGTATAAGGAAGGACAACGTAAAGCAGACATCATAAGGGAGTTTGGCATGGACAGAAAAACATTAGACAAATACTTACAGCTGAAAAAGCCCCCGAAGCCTATACGGCGTGGTAGACATCGTGCCGATCTCTACCGTTCGGAAATCCTAGAGCTTCTACAAGCACAAGCAACGGTCAATCATATCTTTTCTGTGATACAAAAACAGAGATATGACCAGTCATTGTCTACATTACAGGACTATATTGCAAGGCTAAGAAAACGGGAGATGAATGAAAAAAACACAAACAAGATTCGTATTTCTAGATATAAACTACAAGCATACTTGTGGTCCCAACTTCTCCCTACGCAGGAGGAACCAATCCCCTTTGACAAGTGCTTCAAACAACATCAAGTTTTGCATCGACTAAAATCCGTTATTCAGGCCTTCCAGAAGCTGATGAACGAACAAAAGAATAAACAAGCACTTCAGGAACGACTCTTACAGGCTGAAGACAGTAAGATACATGAAGTACAACAATTTATCAAATACATACAATCAGATATAGAATCGGTCAAACACGCATGATCCTACTCTTGGAGCAACAGCATTGTAGAAGGACAAGTAAACCGTCTAAAGGTCATCAAACGCCAAATGTATGGGCGAGCCAAGTTCGATTTACTGAGCAAAAAAGTCCTTTACCCATTCGTTTAATACTTTTCTAAAAAAATATTAGTTAACCACATGAATCTATCCTTGATTTCTTCACCAAAATTGTGGCAGAACCATTTTATCACCGTTGGTGACGATAGTGCATACAAAAGCGTTCTTCAATATAGTTAACTATTGGATTTTTATGTTAAAATCTTAGGGAAAAACATAGAACAATCTGTTTAAATGAATTGGAGGGAGACAGAATGCCGATTGAAGTAGGGATTTGGAAGATCGATAATGAAGTTAAAAAGTTGTCTTACTCACCAATAGAATCAGAAAAAAAGCTAGAAGATATATTAGAAAAAGATTTATCGATTCTTTCGGATGATTTGCTTTTAATTGGTCGGCAAATTCAGACTGATTACGGGAAATTTATTGATATGTTTGCATTGGATCAAGAGGGAAACATCTCAATTATCGAACTAAAGAAAAATCGTACCCCAAGAGAAGTTGTAGCCCAAGCTCTTGACTATGCTTCTTGGGTACAAAATTTATCTTACGAACGAATTTTAAAACTTTTTGAGGATAAACAAGGGATTCCTTTAGAGGAAGCATTTGTAGATAAATTTGGAACTGATTTGCCGGAAAAATTAAATGAGTCCCACCAAATAATTATTGTTTCGTCGCAATTAGATGCAGAAACGGAAAGAATTATCAACTATTTGTCCGATAATTTTGGTGTTCCGATTAACGCTGTGTTTTTTAGATATTTTAAAGAAGGAAACCAAGAGTTTATTACGAGAAGCTGGTTAATTGACCCGAATGTTGTGGAAGAAAAATCAAGTAATACAAGGAATGAGAGCAAAACAGAGAAATGGAACAAACAAGACTTTGTCGTTAATTTTGATGACGGACAGTATCGAAGCTGGGAAGATGCGACTAAATATGGTTTTATTTCTGCTGGAAATGGCAAATGGTACAGCAGGACTCTAAAGCAATTATTTGTAGGCGCAAGAATATTTTGTATGATCCCGAAGCATGGATATGTAGGAATCGGAAAAGTGGTAGAAGAGGCAAAGCCGATGCGGGATGTCGAGATTGAGATTAACGAGGAAAGGAAAAAACTTATTGATTTACCGCTAAACGCCCCAAATATGAAACATGATTTAGAGAACGATGAACTATGTGAACATGTTGTACGGGTCGAATGGGTGGAAACTGTTCCAAAGGAGAAAGCATATTGGACAAAGGGATTAAAAGCGAATCAAAACAGTGCATACAAATTAAGAAGCCAGTATACAATTGAAAAAGTTTTAAAATTCTTTGGATTAGAGGAAAGTTAAAAGACGATCCATTTGATTTGGAACGTCTTTGTAATTTTTTCACGATGGCAGCAACTTAGGGAATATATGATGACTTCAACATACATGAAGTTTCGAATCCAATTGATTGGTGTAAGGTGAATAACCTGGCAATGTTTTATTTAGGTTTTTTGCGTTGAATTCCATTGGAAATGATTAAGGTATACTGTTAATTTTGTGGTAAAATAGAACTAAGAATCTCTTAGAAAAATAAAGGTATTTCTTATCATTGTGATTAGAGTAATAGAGATAAGGAATATGCAAAAACGAGGTGTCCATATGCCGCACAACTTTCATTTTCTTGAGGAAAAATGGGAAGTTCTCGCCAAGGTGGGGGAAACGGCGGAACGGAATGTGTATCAAAATCCAAACGTCGCTATTAGCGAACTGAGAAAATTTGCGGAAACGATTACAAAATATATTTTAGCGTTGGAAGACATTCGCGAAGAGCGGGGAACGGACCAGCAAGAACGTCTAAGAGCGCTCTTTTATGATCAAATTATCCCAAAAGAAATTTATGATTTGTTAAATGTCATTCGCCAAAAAGGGAACAAAGCGGTGCATGAACCAAGTTATGGAGAAGTGCATGAAGCGAAAGCATTATTGCAGATGGCGTTTAGAATCGGCGTGTGGTTTATGGAAGTGTACGGCGATTGGTCGTTCCAGGCTCCCGAGTATATCGAACCGGCGCCGCAAAGTGCGATTTCAGCCGACGAGTTAAATGAAGTCGTGAAATCATATGAAGAAAAATTGGCACAGCTAGAAACAGAGCTTGAGAAAATCAGAAAGCAACAAATTTATACAAGCAGCGAAGAAAAGCAAAAACGGCGCGAGTACTCGCAGCGCGTTGCCGCGAATTTGGAATTGACGGAGGCAGAAACGCGGCTTCTCATTGACCAGCAATTGCGGGACGCCGGCTGGGAAGCAGATTCGGAAACGATTCGTTTTTCTAAAGGAGCCCGTCCGGAAAAAGGAAAGAATATGGCGATTGCCGAATGGCCGTTAAAGAAAGGCTACGCTGATTACGCTTTATTTGTCGGACTCGAGCTAGTGGGCATTATTGAAGCGAAACGCGCCAGCAAAGACATCCCGTCCGACATTGAGCAGGCGAAAGAATATGCAAAACTCGCCGTGTCACATGGCAACGAAGTGATCCACGAGCCGTGGGGCGATTATTTTGTGCCGTTTTTATTTGCGACAAACGGCCGTCCTTACTTCAAACAGCTGGAACAAAAATCGGGCATTTGGTTTTTAGATGCCCGGAAATCCACGAACCATCCGCGCCCGTTGCAAGGATGGTATACGCCTAAAGGATTGCAAAAACTATTAGAAAAGGATGTCGAGCGTTCCGAGCAATTTTTGCGCGACGAAAAATTTGATTATTTGAAACTAAGAGACTATCAAGTCAACGCGATTCAAGCCGTCGAAAAAGCGTTGGAAGAGAAAAAGCGCAGCATTTTAGTCGCGATGGCCACCGGAACAGGAAAAACGCGAATGGCGATCGGCCTCATTTATCGCTTGCTTAAGGCGAAGCGCTTTAACCGCATCTTGTTCCTTGTCGACCGGAAAGCGCTTGGCGAACAAGCCGAGAGCGCGTTTAAAGAAAGCAAGATGGAAAGCTTCCATACGTTCACCGAGATTTACAGCTTGCAATCGCTATACGAGCAAAAGCCGGATCCGGATACAAAAGTGCACATCGCAACGGTGCAAGGAATGCTCAAACGCATTTTTTATAACGACAAAACAGAGGACATTCCGCCAATCGACCAATATGATTGCATTATTGTCGACGAGGCGCATCGCGGCTATACGCTCGATAAAGAAATGAGCGAGATGGAAATCGAAATCAGAGACCATCACGATTACGTGAGCAAATACCGAAAAGTGCTCGACTATTTCGATGCTGTTCGCATCGGATTAACGGCTACGCCTGCGTTGCATACAACGGAGATTTTCGGGCCGCCAGTTTTTACTTATTCTTATCGTGAAGCCGTCGTTGATGGCTATTTAGTCGACCATGAACCGCCGTATCAATTTGAAACGGTATTAAAAAGGGAAGGAATCACTTGGGCGAAAGGCGAAAAGGTCGACGTATACGATACGGTTTCTGGCACCATTTCACAAGAATATCTTGAAGATGAAGTGAATATTGAGGTGGCGCATTTTAATACAAAAGTGATCACAGAAAGCTTTAATCGTGTGATTATACGAGAGCTGACGAACTATATTTCTCCAGATGATGAGGGAAAAACATTGATATTTGCAGCGACAGATGACCACGCCGATTTAGTCGTACGTCTTCTAAAAGAAGAGTTTGCTCATGTATACGGTGAAGTCGAAGATAATGCCATTATGAAAATTACCGGCTCAATCAAAGATCCATCTGCTGCGATTCGTCGTTTTAAAAATGAAAAATATCCAACCATTGTTGTTACAGTCGATTTATTAACGACAGGTGTTGATATCCCATCGATTACCAATCTCGTGTTCTTGCGACGCGTCCGTTCTCGGATTCTTTACGAGCAGATGCTGGGTCGAGCAACGAGACGATGTGAAGAAATCCGCAAAGATCACTTTAATATTTTTGACGCGGTCGGCATCTATGAAGCGTTAAAACCATATACAAGCATGAAGCCAGTTGTCGCCCGTCCAAATATTTCTCTAGTGCAATTAGTTGAAGAATTAGAAGGATTTGAAAAAACGGAACATCTTCAACATCAGCGAGAACAAATGATTGCCAAAATCCAGCGAAAAAAACGCCAATGGTTAGATAAGCAATATCAAGATTTTAAAGTGTTATCTGGTGGCAAAACGGTGGACGAATTTATTGATTGGGTAAAATCCTTGAGTCCTACGGAACTGTCTGTACAATTAAAAGAGTATATGTCGATGTTCCGCTATATCGATGAAAATCGTGATCGAGAAAACAAACAATATATTTCTACACATGAAGATGAGCTGATTGGGGTCAAACGCGGATATGGGAACGCAGAGAAACCAGATGACTATTTACAATCATTTGGAGAATTTATTCGCAGCAATATGAACCAAATTCCTGCTTTGACGATTGTATGTCAGCGTCCAACTGAATTAACGAGAGAAGAGTTAAAAAAGCTATTGCTTGAGTTAGATCAAAAAGGCTTTTCTGAGAAAAAGCTGCAAGCGGCATGGCGCGAGGCGAAAAACGAAGACATCGCGGCCGATATCATCGCCTTCATCCGCCAGCAAGCGCTCGGCGATCCGCTCATTAGCCATGAAGAACGGATTAAAAATGCGATGAAGAAAATTTACCAAATGAAAGCATGGCCACCTGTGCAAAAGAAATGGCTCGAACGCATCGAAAAACAACTTTTGCAGGAATCTGTTCTCCATCCGGATCCTGAAAAAGCATTTGAATACGAACCATTCAAAAATCATGGTGGATTTAAACAGTTGAATCGAATTTTTAACGGCGAGTTAGCGGAAATTGTCCGGGAAATTAATCATAACTTGTACAACTATCAACAACAGAAGGAGAATGCGTAGATGAACAACCGAGAGATTGTGCAAAAGCTTTGGAACTTATGTAATGTCCTTCGCGATGACGGGATTACGTACCACCAATACGTGACGGAATTGACGTATTTGCTGTTTTTGAAAATGATGAAAGAAACGGGCCAAGAATATATGATCCCGGAAAAATACCGTTGGGATTCGTTAGTCACGAAAGACGGCATTGAATTGAAGGAGCATTACCGCCAGCTGTTGCTTGATTTAGGAAAAGAGAGCAACGAGTTATTAAAGCAAATTTATACAGACGCCACTTCGAATATTAGCGAGCCGAAAAACTTAGAGAAAATCATTCAGTCGATTAACGACTTAGACTGGTATAACGCAAAACAAGAAGGCTTAGGCGATTTATACGAAGGATTGTTAGAAAAGAACGCGAGCGAAGTGAAATCAGGAGCGGGGCAATATTTTACGCCTCGCGTCCTCATCGACGTCATTGTGAAGCTTGTCAATCCGCAGCCAGGGGAGCGCTGCCATGACCCGGCTGCCGGAACGTTTGGCTTTATGATCGCGGCTGACCGCCACGTTCGCGAGCAAACCGATGACTATTTCGATTTATCCGAAGAAGAAATCGAGTTTCAAAAATATAAAGCTTTTTCCGGCGTCGAGCTTGTGAAAGATACGCACCGTCTTGCGACGATGAACGCGCTTCTTCATGACATTCATGGGGAGATTTTGTTAGGCGACACGCTGTCATCATTAGGCGAAAGTTTGAAAAACTACGACGTCATTTTAACGAACCCGCCGTTTGGAACGAAAAAAGGAGGCGAGCGGGCGACAAGAACGGACTTTACGTTTACGACATCGAACAAACAGCTGAACTTCTTGCAGCACATTTATCGCGCGCTTAAAGCAAATGGAAAAGCCCGCGCGGCCGTCGTTCTGCCGGATAACGTCTTGTTTGAAGGCGGGGTCGGTGCCGATATTCGCCGCGACTTAATGGACAAATGCAATTTACATACGATTTTGCGTCTGCCGACCGGCATTTTCTACGCCCAAGGGGTAAAAACGAACGTCTTGTTCTTCACGCGCGGCACTAGCGATGTCGGCAATACGAAAGAAGTATGGGTGTATGATTTACGCACGAACATGCCATCTTTCGGCAAGCGCAACCCGCTCACCGCGGAACATTTTGCCGGCTTCATTCAAGCGTACACCGCCGAAGACCGCCGCCAAGTGCAAGACGAGCGCTGGAACGTATTCACGCGCGAAGAGATTGCCAAAAAAGGCGACAGCTTAGACATCGGCTTAATTGCCGACGAATCGCTGTCGATTTACGAAAACTTGCCAGACCCGATCGACTCGGCCGAAGAAGCGGTCGAAAAACTCGAATTAGCGATTTCTTTATTAAACGAAGTCATCGCCGAATTAAAAGCAGCGGAATCAAGCTCAACATCCAAAGAAGAAACAGCTGAGGTGCTGAAACAATGAGCAAAACAAAACAAAAATCGATCGACGAACTATTGGAAGAAGCGCTAGTGCCGGAAGACGAACAGCCGTATGAAGTGCCGGGGAATTGGGTGTGGACTAAAGCTGGAGACATCACAGAAATTGTGGGAGGTGGAACCCCTAAAACGACTATTAAAGAATATTATGAAAATGGGAATGTTCCTTGGATTACTCCGGCAGATTTATCGGATTTTGAAGATATTTATATAGGTAGAGGGCAGAGGAATATTACGGAAGAAGGACTAAAAAACAGTTCGGCTAAATTGTTACCGGAAAAAACAGTCTTATTGTCTTCAAGAGCACCGATTGGTTATGTAGCAATTGCCGCAAACCCACTTTCAACCAACCAAGGATTCAAAAGTTTTATTCCATCAAATTCTATTGATTCTGAATACCTTTATTGGTATTTAAAAGGATCGCGGAAATACTTAGAGAGTATGGGAAGCGGTAGCACTTTTAAGGAAATATCCGCATCAAAATGTAAGGAAATAAAAATTCCATTACCGCCAATAAATGAACAAAAACGTATTGCTGAGAAGGTAGAGCGGCTTTTTGCGAAAATTGATGAAGCGAAGCGGCTGATTGAAGAAGTGAAGGAGTCGTTTGAACTAAGGCGGGCGGCGATTTTGGAGAAGGCGTTTAAGGGACAGTTAGGCACGAATGATCTTAATGAGAAGAGTATGCTTGAAATATCTGATGTAATAACTGAAAACGATCTTATTCCAGAAGAAGAGCAATTGTATGAATTACCTAAAAATTGGGTTTGGGTCAAAATAGGAGCCGTTTTTCGACAAGTTAATGAACAAATACTACCAAATGGTGACGAAACGTATGTAGGTTTAGAGCATTTAATAAAAGGTGGAGGCATATCTCATACTGAACTCGCAAAAGATGTTAAAAGTAAGAAAGTTGTTTTTAAAGTTGGGGATGTATTGTACGGGAAGTTGCGTCCGTATTTGAACAAGCACGCAGTTGTTGACTTTGATGGAGTAGCTTCCACAGATATACTTGTATTCAGAACTAAATACAAACATCTTAATAGAATTTTAGATTATTATCTAGGACTACCATCTACCATAGAATATGCGATTTCAAATAGTAACGGCATTAATCTTCCAAGGGTGTCTCCTAAAAAAATGAACGAACTCCCTTTTCCGCTTCCACCAAAGAATGAGTGGGAAAGAATCGTTAAAATTTTAGATAAACTATTTAGTGATTTGAATGAAGAGCAAATTTTATTGGACTGTTTAGAAGAAGAATTAGTATCACTAAAAAGTTCGATTTTAAATAAAGCCTTCCGCAGCGAGCTTGGCACAAATGATCCGAATGATGAACATGCGATTGAATTGTTAAAAGGAGTGCTAAGATTTAAATAACAATTTATGTAATAAGGAGCTCGCTTAATAGGTGGGCTCTTTTTCACCCCATATTAAAAATTGCATTACTAATATTTGTTTTCTACAAGAGAGAAACAGGGGCCTTTAGTATATAAATAAATTTATTTACATTATGGTTATTGATTATCGAAATTTAGGAATAACCCTGTCATAAAAAAAGAAATGCTCCGATAAGGCAACGTCTATCCAAAATTTACAACTTGGAGGAAGTTGCTGAAGGAATAGCTGAGGTACAATAATAGTTGACGGTCTCTTTTTCTCTGTTTGACTGTATGGATATATTAACATACACAATGGGGATTGTAAAAAAATGGTTATAGGTGGTATTTTCGGTGGTTCCAAGTAATGCGGGAATGCTTAAATATTGCTTGATCCAACGAAAAAGATCCTAATTGTCTAATGTTCTCGATACATGTTTGCGATCTTTTTCTTAGCCAATATATGAAAAAACATTCGGTAAGATTCGAATCTCATGTTGATGTGCATCCTAAAAAAAAGGACTGATGGCGTTTCTTCGAACGTCATTACTTCGTTCTAAGATGGCACGTGAAAGCCGGCGATAACGGTGGAATTAGAAGCCCTTAAATGCTGAAACAGCTGACAACAGCATACCTTGATGTTATGTTTCATTTGAATAAAACTTGATCTTCTTGGGCAAAATGATCGATTCTCTCAATCTAAAGTGTGCTCGATCCTCGGAGAGATGTGCTTCAGGTTTATCAAGGGTTCCCTATTGGTGGTTCATCATGATGAAGCTCCGTTGTTTCCAAATCTTCCATAGGGGTTCGAGTTCCAAAGAATAGGCGACATGTAGTTTAATGACAGAACGTTCCCTGTCATACAGAACACATGAGGAGTAGTTCCTTCCGACCGTCCCTACCTTGGAATCGACGATGCGAAGGGGCTTTGGGAACGACAAGGCTAGGAAACGATTAGCTCCAATAAACGCTTCATGATACTAGGAGGAGCGGATTTGACTCTGTTAATCAAGGTGGAACCATAAAACTGAGGAAGAACATAAATGGTGTGACATTGTTTTCTGCAGCTAAAAAGTTAAGCAAAATGCAATGAAAAAGTTAAGCCCCTCACGTCCCATAAAAGTAAATATAATTCATATATCAATATAAATTACTTTCCTCTGGCAGGCTTGACATGGAGCCTCTCTGCGTGCATGGATTCTTTTGCGAAGGCCTGAGCACAAAAGGAGTTCGTAGAGGCAACTAGCTTACTATGCATGTCATTCCATGTAAAGCCGTATCTCTAAAATTATATTTTGTGAGGAAAATAACCTATTTTTTTCAATTTAGCGCTTAATTTTTATCCTGCATTTTGCTAAAGTCCTATTTTTCGTTAAACAAGACATCACTCTCATGTCGAAGATTTTCTGTTCATGAGTAGTAGCGAGAAGAACAAATGGATCAGTGTGCTAACAGCAAACTTTTTAATAATATACCTATTATGTAACTAGTTGTAATGTAATTCTGTGTTTGAAACCATTTTTTACAACAAGCTCGGGAGTATAGTATGTTTGTTCACAGAGAGTACCTCCTATGTTTGTTGGTTTGGTCACTTACAGTCCATAGGAATGGTGTTCTTTTTCCATGTTCTCTTTGGACTTTACTAGATAGCCAGCATGCGTGATTAATTTTCTTTTTTAGCAACAAAGTACAATGAACCCATAGAGTGCGACACAGGGAGGAGATAAATAAGTTATACTGAAGCTATGGAAAAACGGAATCGATACACCGCAGAATTTAAGACGAAGGTTGTCATGGAAGTGCTGAGAGAAGAGCAGACAATGAATGAGATTGCTGGGAAGTACGAAATTAGTCCGGTGATGCTAAGCCGGTGGAAGGCGGAGTTTGTGGAGCGTGCCTCCATGGTGTTCGGCCGTGAAACCAAAGAAGCCGAGAAAATGAAAAGAAACTACAAGGAGAAGCAAGAACAATTAGAAAAACTGGTTGGTCAACTGACGCTAGAGGTCAGTTGGCTCAAAAAAAAATCTGGCCTCTAAGGTATCGACAAGAGATCGGGAAGCGATGGTGGAACGAGATCATCCAAAAATCAGCATCAAGCGTCAGGCGGAGCTCTTGAGTATCCATCGCACGAATGTGTATCGGCAGCGGGAGCCGAGGCAAGAAACGCCGGAGAATGTACAGCTGATGCATGAGATTGACAAGTTGTATACCAAACATCCGTTTTTTGGCTACAGGCGGATGAGCAGCAAATTGCAGGAACAGGGATGGCGCGTCAATCGCAAGCGCGTTCAGCGGCTTATGCGCGTGATGGGAATCGAAGTGATCTACCCGAGCCCGAACCTGAGCAAACGGTACCATGCCCAGTATATCCGTCCCTACCTGCTGCGCGGGTTGAAGATTGATCGTCCGAACCAGGTCTGGGGCATTGATATTACGTATCTACGGATGGGTAAAGGCTTCATGTATCTGTTTGTGATCATTGACTGGTACAGCCGCAAAATCATCGATTACGAGCTTTCCAGCACGTTGGAGAAGGCGTTCGTGCTGACGTGCCTGAAACGGGCACTGGGGCGCTGTCAGCCCGAGATTATGAACAGCGATCAGGGCAGTCATTTTACGAATCAGGATTACTTGGACTTGTTGATCAAGCACAACGTAAACGTATCGATGGATGGCAAAGGCCGGGCACGGGATAACAGCCGTACGGAACGCTTCTTTCGTTCGCTCAAATATGAGGAAATCTATCTGAATGAGTATGAGAACCCTCGGGCGCTTCGCAAGGCGATTACAGCTTATCTACGCTTTTACCATACCGAACGCCCCCATCAGGCGTTGGGTTACGCCAAGCCGGCAGATGTGTATGCGCGGACTGCTTAACGGCATCCGCTCCCCATTACAATTGAAGGAGGACTTAACTTATTTTTTCCGAAATTGTGTCTTGACAATGGGGGGCATTACAAATCCTCGCAACCTTCTCCCTGCCCCTTTCTCATTAAAATTTTGGATGGTCAAATACACGACTTTTTCAGCAGCTTCTAAGCTACTCAAACTGTTCAGCGGTTTGACACGTTTCCGAATCTCCTTGATCGTTCGTTCGATGGCATGGGTCATGTAAATCACACTTCGAATACGGCTTGGATACTCCATAAATGTAAGGAGGACATCCCACTCATTAGCCCAAGATTGAACTTCTCTCGGATACTTGCTGGACCATTTCGACTCAAACTGTTGAAACATCTGTAACGCCATCTCCTTATTCGGTGCGCAATAAATCAGCTTGAGACCCTCTGCCACTTCAAATTGATCTTTTTTCCGAACACGCTGGAGCGTGTTGCGGACTTTGTGAACGACACAATGCACATCGGCTTTCGGATAAACCGTCTTAAAGGCTTCCTCTAAACCCTAGTAGTCCATCGAATACGCCTAGAAGGACTTCCTTGACGCCTCTGTTGTATAGTTGTTGAAGAATCTCCTGCCATACATGGGCGCTTTCCTGTCCTCCCACAAAGAAATCAAGAATTTTACGAAACCCTTCTTCGTTTACACCTAGCACGACATAAATGACCTCTTTTTTACCGTATCTCGACGAAGTTTTACGTACAACCCATCCAAATATAAGACGGAATAACGCTTGGATAAAGGACGTGTATGCCATTTCTCGATGTCTTCCTTCACGACATCGGTAATATGACTGATCGTTGCAAGAGAATAGGCATTTCCTAAAATTCGTTCAATAAACTTGCCGATTTCCCTCGTACTCATGCCACTTTGATACATTTTAATGACGGCTTCCTCGAGCCAGCCTGTATGGCGTTGGTAAGGGACAAACAGTTGTGTTTGAAATTCCACGTTTCGGTCTCTAGCATGAAAGAACTGCAACAAAAAGCCATTATGCTCGTCGATGTAAAAGGATTTAGCTACAAAGAAGCGGCGGAGTTGTTAAACGTGAAAATTCCTCATTTAAAAAGCCTTGTGTTTCGAGGAAGGCGGGAATTAGAAAAACGATTACGCAATGAGGTGAAGGGATGAGAAAAGAGGAATTAAAGGAATTATTACAGAAATATCAAAACGGCACATTAAGCAAAGAAGAAGAACAAAAAGTAGAAGAGTTTCTAGAAAACTTTGATGTATACAATGAATTTCTTAATGAAACCCTTCATGATGAAGGGATGAAGGAAGCCGATCTCGCAAAAATGATGAAAAAGGCCCAACAAAAATTCTTTTTTAGAAATACGCTGCTCGTTTTATCATTTATACTCGTTATTGTTCCGCTATTGACGATGGTTACTGTTATTTATTACGGTTGGGGGCGAGACCACAGCAAAGGGAACGAATTTATACGAACTATTAGGACTGTGAGTGAAATGATGGTCCCAAATGTGTACGTGGATTACGATACCGTTGACGACGATATTAAGCCGTTTACCATGAGTGTAACAACCGACAAATATAAGATGTTTGGTGATAAAAGAAGTTATTTAGGCAAGGATACTTACAAACTGTTCTTAGATGATGTGTTTGCTAAAGAATCAAATTATCGAGCTATTGGATATTCCATTAATCAAATTGGAATCAACTTTATTCATCCGAAAGCAAAATACTATTTACCTGACGAACGAACAAAAATTGAATCTCTCCCGAGCGATTGGCCGGTTGAAATCTATATTTCCCTGAATCGATCCTATTCCTTAAAAGAAATAAATGAAAAATTTAAAGGATATAATATGACATGGCTTGCGTTAGAAACAGGTGTAGAGGAAAAGATGAAGGATGATCTGGATTTTATCCAAACACCAGCCATTGGTTTCCCTTATAAGAAAGTGAATGTAAGCTCTGTATTTGATCGTACTTTTACTGATTATGAAGAAGTAGTCAAAGGGCTAGAGCTATTGAACAAAAACGAAAAATGGGCGACGGAACTAACAGAATATAAAGATTTAAAAATTGCCGAGCGACTAAAATGGGTGAAAAAACATAAAGAATTGAAGATCTATGGAATTTCCATTACAGGAACCGCCAAAGATGTTTTGTCTCTAGAAAAGATGAAGGAAGTTAACGTGATTCGATTGGGGCAGGTAAATTTACCATAACAGGGAGTTGATAAATAAATGAAAATAAAGTTTTCTCATATTAATTTGATAAATACCTTGGTCGCTTTGTTTCTTCTTCTTTTATTAAATGTTCAACTCATAGCCAATTTACCAGTTTTCACTTTTGGCTACCTATTTATTTCATTATTTGGAGTCTTCATATCTTTGTTAGGAATGACAAAAGGGGATTTATTCTATTCATATTTAGGGGGAGGTCTACATTTCATTCTTATTGTTTCATATTATATTATAATTTGGTTTGGTATTGGCATTAACTATAAATAAGAAACACTTTTTTGCTAAATATACTGTAAAAATGGGCGTGCATTAGTATATATGTACGCTTTTTTGTTAAAGCCGATGATAAAATCCCCAATATATCCGGAATAAAATTCCTCCCTCTATAAAATATCAATTTTCTCGTTTTTTCTTTGAATTTCTTCGATTTTCATGAACATAGACGTTTCGTAGACATCAGAAATAAGGATAGATATTGAATATCTATAAATTTTTGGATAGATAGAATGTAGGGGGACAAGCTCCATCATCCAATTTTTTAAAAATGGAGGACATTTCCTTATGATCGCACCAATGGATCTCCACTTGTCTCATGGCGGTGTACCCTCCCATGTCTCACGGAGTCCTTCGCTCCTACATTCCTTCGTTCCACCTATCCATGAGGTGGAGGTCGGAATATGCTCACTTGCTGGGTCTATGCCCGAATGGGGATTTACGACCGACTTCTCCGTGCTTCTAATGTCTATCTTCGATACATTGTTTGAGATTAGGCGATTTCCTGTAATGTCTTTAAGTGTGGAATATCTTGTATCATTTTCTCTTCACTGAACGAAATTGGACGTCGACCAGTGACGAATAAGATTCGAATGAGTTTACTACATAAAGCGACAAGAGACTGCTTACCGGTTAATGGATTATGAGTCCGTGTGCGATAGTATTCATGTAAGGCTTTAAACCCTTTGTTTTTCGTTGATAAAGGCATCACCACTCGGAATAAGAGGGCGCGCAGTCGTTTTCGTCCTCGCTTACTAATCGTTGTTTTTCCTCGATGTTTCCCTGATTCATTCTTTTTTAAGTTCAGCCCCGCCAATTTAATGATTTGGCGTGGATGCTGATATGGGTGGAGGTTGCCCACTTCAGCGAAAAAACCAACCACGGTCATTTCTCCGATGCCTTTGATCTCACACATCTCTTTGGCCCCCGGAATCGTTTGAACCATTTCACTTAACTGCTTTTCCAATTCGTCTAGACGATGGGTTAAATACTCGTATTTCTCGAGTAAATAACGTAACTCTTCTTTGGCCATTTGAGTGCCCGGTTGAAGTCCAATGGAGACTTTGGCAGCCTCTTTGAACTGTTCCATTCGCTTCATTCCAACAGCTCGTTTCGCCACTTTCTTGACTTCTACAAGAAGCCGTTCGGATGGAATCTTTACGATTTCGTTTGGCAGATATCCCAATTTCAAAAGCTGTAGCGCTGCTTTTCCTGTCCAATCTTTAAACACCGTAAGAAACTCAGGAAAATATCGATCCAGCCAATTGTGTACTTGAGCTTGAACCGCATATAGATCCTGTGTCATCATATCGTGAAGTTTCACGCCTTCACGTAATTCTGCGTAGATTCCCTCTGGAAGAATCGGGATGGAATATCGGTCATCCTTGACGAGTTGGGCAATGACCTTCGCATCTTTCACGTCGTTTTTCGTAGGAGAGTTGTCATCCAGCTCTTTACTTCGTTTCACATGCATCGGATTGACTGTCACACATAGGATGTCATGTGAAGTTAAAAAATAAGCGAGATTCAACCAGTAGTGTCCGGTTGGCTCCATTCCTACGATGACATCTCTTTTTTCATGTTGGTTCATCAAGGTGTGTACCCAATTTAAAAACGTTTGAAACCCTATTCTTGAGTTTTCAAATACAACGGCCTTTGATAAGTCCATTCCCCGATAATCTTGAGCTCTTGCCACATGTTTGTGTTTCGCAACATCGACGCCAATGATTAACGTTTGTTCAGTGATTTGTCTAATTTTCGAATTTCGGTTATAATTCATATCGAGTCCTCCTTGGTTTATTAGTTAGGGGTCATGGCCATGACACCCTGTATCATACCAAGGGGACTTTTTTGTTTCAAACCTCATTTTTCCTCATTACAGGAATGCTTACTTTTACAGAAAAAAATTAATGACATTAAGAGTTATTATATTTGATGCCAAATATAGTCTATTAAACTGGAATTCATTCTCATTGCTTAGGAGGACGAAAACCAGCTTTTACTGCTTCATCTTCAGTACAAAACATAACTTCCGGCTTTGTTTGTTTATACCAAGGTGAGTCCGGAGTATGATAAATTTTTTCGGTGCCAATATTTCCTTTTATTAGGCAGTCTTCAGATTCTCTCCTTTTCGATCTTGATTCTATTAATTCGGGATGAAAACCATCTTCTTGTGCATAATTTTCAATTTCCCAAATCCCAATCCCTTGTTGTTGGGCCTTTTTTTGAAGAGCATTAAATTGATCAACATAGCGAGTATTCGGCGGATAAACGTATGCTACTCTAGCTAGACCATTCTTTAATAATTCTTCATTAAAGTCCCCTTACTTACCTGTAACCGACGAGAAAAATTGAACAGTTTTCGCTAAATAAGAGTGAACACTTTTCTGGAAATTCCAGCGTAATCCCTATCACTTGACATGGAGCCTCTGCGTACAAGATATTTCCTAAAAAGCGAGCAACAACAAGAATCAGCCGCATGAAACGAGGCTATCATGTACGCCACTCCATGTAAAGTGCACGCTTCTAACTGGTAAAAAACTGTTCAATTTAATCAGTCGAATTCTGTTCAGTTTTATTTAGCGGTCACACTTACCCCTGTTTTTTCCGCAAACCACCCGTGTTTTATTCCGTTTTCAGCTAAGATTACTTTTAGTTTTACATATATATCCTGTTTCGGTTTTTATATTCATGATATTCACCTCATTGATTTGAGACTTTAAAATTAAACAACTTTATTGTAATTTAACGACAATATTATAAAAAATAAGGACAAAATTCGACATTTTTCATATATATGCAAAATTTATTTGATTAATTATAATTAAGTAGTCCGATCTTACTATCATTAAGAGGGGGTGATTATCTTTAAAAAAGTAACTTTATTTTTACTTGTGTTAACTTTAGTAATTTCGTTTTATATTTCAAAGGATTTTTTTGGGGTTAATAATCCCAAAACATATGTCAGTAGTAGTACTAACAGTGGCGAGGAGAAATCAAGTAACCTAAAGTTAGTGAATAATTCGGAGAGAAAAGTAAATGATTTGCAGTTATTGATTAGCAAAAAAAAACAAGTAGTTCCATGGGGGGTAAATAGTTTAGGTATAGACAAATTACAAGCTAAGAAAGTATCTATCCCAAAAATCAAGGTTGCTATTTTAGACAGTGGTATTAACAAAGAGCATGAAGACCTTAAAGGAAAAGTAGTAAAGGAATTTAATGCAATAAACCCAAGACAACCCGTGTCTGATAACTATGGTCACGGAACCGCTGTTGCTGGTATCATAGCTGCTAATGATAATGAGGTCGGCATTCGAGGTGTTTCTCCAAATGTAGAAATATATTCGGTAAAAGTTCTGGATGACAAGGGGCATGGCAATGTTAGAAACTTAGTAAGAGGTATTCAATGGTGTATTGATAATAAGGTACAGATAATAAATATTAGTTTTGGTATGTCATCAGATCATCCACAACTTCGAAAAGCAATTGAGGCTGCTACTAGCTCAGGAATAATAGTTATAGCTGCTGCAGGAAACAATTATGGCGGCAAGGCAGATTACCCTGCTAGTTATAAAGATGTTATTTCTGTAACGGCAGTAAATAGTAATTATAAAGTGGCTGGTTTTTCAGCTCGTGGAAAGATTGATTTTTCTGCTCCAGGTGTAGATATTTTAACTACATCAAAAAATGGTGGTTATGCTATGTATAGCGGAACCTCTTTAGCGGCAGCTTATGTGACGGGAATTATTTCGATTATTTTAGAGAAACATGAACAATTCGGAATCTCTATGAGGGATAAAAAACTATCATCAAAGATGATAAGTATCTTAAAAAAATACTCTATAGATATAGGAAACAAAACATATTACGGGAATGGATTCATAAAATTATCATAAAAGGGTGGGATATTAATGTTTAAATTTAAACAAGCTATATCCATTCTATTGACTTTAGTTCTTCTTGTTGGAATAGTACCGACGAATAGTAGCACATTAGCCGAAGAGATAACGGATGATCAAACCCAAACTGATGCAATAAATGAAGAAAATATTAAAATTGTTGAAAATAACGAAAAAACATTAGAGATTCAGACTGAGGTTTCAATTGATAATACAACAAATGCGACTACTGACGATACAACAAATGCAACTACTGACGATACAACAAATGCAACTACTGACGACACAACAAATGCAACTACTGACGATACAACAAATGCAACTACTGACGACACAACAAATGCAACTGTTTCTCTGTCCTTGGATAAGGGGACGAATGAATTTACAGTAACATCTATAGAAACAGACTCCCAAGGAAACCAAGTAGAGAAAGAATACAAAGTAGACGTAGAGAACGCTACAGAAGACGGAATAGTTGCAACTTTTACAGATATGGGTACAGGTGAAAAGTACGAATTAAATACAAACGAATTACATGCATCGTTTGCATTTCTAATTCCAATAGGTGTTATTATAGGAGAAGCACTTTTAGAACACTTAATCGCCATAGGACTTGCAGCAGTTATTGCAGGAGTGACTTATACAGTAGCTTCTAGCGTCTCTGAGACACTAAGAAAAAAACAATACGATCACTATCCAGCATATATAGATAAAAAGAAAGACAGAGTAATGATTGGGAACAAACCGCTGACATTAGATGAAGCTGCATCGAGATTGAAAGGCGCACCTCCATATAATGATGTATGGTCTACAGATTCAGTTAAGGCATTTAAGGTTGCTGCAAAAGCTGGGAATGGCAAACCACCTATACATGATTCTGCACATGGTGGAGAGGGATACCTTCCACATTGGCATATATATAATAGAAGTGGAGGGCACTCATTCTATTAATAGGGAGGTTAAAATCACTTGAAAAATAACTTACTTAAAAAATACCAACAATTAAATATGCCTCATAAGTTTTTAGTAACTGAGGTAGACAATATATTAAAAAAGAAATATAAAGCGGTTGAAGTTCCTGTCAATGAGTTTATAGAATTTAAAAAAGATCCTTTTGTTGATTATTCAACATTTGTGAAAAGTTACTTTATTCAAAATGAGGAGATTTTGAATAGTTTGTATAGTGAGAAAGAGAAAGCGGACATTGATAGAATGAGAGAGTGTATTCAAGAGATGAGGGCGGCTGGTGAACTCCTTCTTCCGCAACCGAGTGATGAAGATTATGATTTGCAGGTTAGATATACTAATTTTGCAGAGGGAAGACTAATAGCAGTTATTTTAGAAAGTATAGATAGACAATATGTCAGTGGTTTTCAAATGCAAGGTGCAATGTGTGAGAATTTATATCATGAACTAAAGGTATTTAAAGGAATTGATCCAGCAGATTGTGTAGAAGGGAACCCTATTTTGGATGAGTATTTGGAAGCTTTGGTGAAAGCAGGTTATTTACAGGAATAAAAAATGGTAAGAAACTTCGCTTATCTAGAAAAATTACGAAGAGCAGGTTATATTACATGGAAACTCGGTAAACCAAGAACACTAAGAATCTTAAAATTACAAGGCATCAATTAATATGATGCCTTTTTTAAATGTTCCTAAAGCTCAATCTGTATTACAGTAGAGGATACATCTCCCACAGTGCATAATATTTATTAGATATTATAAATTAAACTTTAATACGCAGAAGTGTACAGCGTTTATATATAAATTCAGTTTGAAATTCCGACATGTTTAACCAATGCCTATTCTTGTCTATACTGCTCCTAAACAGATGAATCAAAGGAGCGGATGAATGATGAAGAAAAAAGGATGACAAATTACGAACAATCATGGTTGGACCATCGAACGTCTTCAAGAACAGGAACGCCGAATGAAAAATGCGAACATGGCGAAACGAATAGCGGTGATTCGTCTCATGATGCAAGGCTACTTAGGAATCCAAGTCGCTGAGCTTTTGAACATCCATCGTGAAACCGTTTCGATTTATGTTCAAAAGTTTAATCAAGGTGGTATGGATGCTCTATTCAAACGCCATTATGCTCCCGGTAGAAAGCCGTATCTGTCTCCAGACGAAGAACGCGAATGAAGAAAGATGTTGGAAGAAAGCACCCCTGCCAATGAAGGATATGGCATCGAAACCAGCTGGAATACACGAATCATTCAACATGTGTTAGAAGAGAAATTTTCTGTCACCATGTCTCGCGGTGGGATTTGTGATAGGCTCCATCGGTGGGGATTTCGCTATACACGCCCTACGTATACCCTCAAACGGGCGAATCCTCAAAAACAAAAAGAGTTTCAACAAGAAATGGAACTCATAAAAAAAACTTGTCCGACAACATGGTCGTAATCTATGAAGATGAAAGTCCTATTCGCGACTATCAAGCTCTTCGGACCACATGGAGGGTCAAAGGGCGTCAAAAACTAATCCCTACGTATGGACACCACGCGACGGTGAGCTTATTCGGCGTGTGAATATCGAAACAGGTGAATTTCTCTGCATGGAAACGGACCAATGTCATGCACAGGCTTTTTTGCAGTTTCTCCAATACACATTGGACCAGTATCCAGATCAACATGTCGTGATGGTCTTGGACAACGCCAAAATTCATCGTGCCAACGTTCTTCAGCCTTTTTTACAGGAGCACGAAGAGCCGTTCACTTTTGTATTCTTACCCCCTTATTCCCCAAACTTAAATGTGGTTAAACGAATTTGGGGTTGGCTGAAAGAGAGTGTCATTGCCAATCGCTTTCATCCCAATCGAAAAGAGTTGCGAGAATCGGTTGTTTCGTTCTTAGAGTACCTTTCTGAGTTTCCAGAAAAAGTGCTCCAACGCATCGGACAGATGGTTATGTCGGAAAATTAATCTGAATCTATATAGTTTATAACATTACATTAACGTATACAGGGAAATATATACAAGAAGTAAAGGAAGGCAAATCACTAAAGAAGTTTAACTTGAATGAAACTGTGGAGGAAGTAGTATTTCAACACAGATTAGTCAATGATAAAAATGGTGTTAAATGTTTAAAAAAGACCGATAGATATTTAATTACGAGGGAGCTAGGCACTTCTGATCCTATAAAATTCCCTGTTCCTAATACAAGAATATCTTTAATTTATGAAAAAGACGGCGAAGTAAGGGTTTGGGTACCGACACTTGAAGAAATGATACGTGCATTTGCTAAATTATACAGAATGTATGATATCTGTATTTGATAAGCTAAAACTGAGCCACCATAGCAATTGAAAAGTGAGCCACTCTTAGAATCAGAGTTCCTACAAATGGGAGAACGTGGGTGTTTAGATGAGTTGCCTCTAGGGGCAACTAAACACTTCGCGCACCTAGCCACCAATCCTCATTTTTACTCTGTTTCATACTTTGACGGAATCGATAAGATTCTCCGTTTAGAAGAAGAATGTGCGAACGGTGAGTGAGCCGATCAAGCAATGCTGCTGTTGTCTTTTCGTCTCCAAAAACGTTTGTCCATTCTACCAATTCAAGATTTGTTGTAATGATGATACTGGCACGTTCATAGCGATTGGAAAAGAGTTGAAATAATAGTTCTGTTCCTGCTTTTGAAAAGGGGATATATCCCAGCTCGTCTACGATGATCACATCATATTTGAAATACATTCTGTACTGAGCCAACATTCCTAGTCTCAATGTTGCTTCCATTTTATCGACAATAGAAAATTGATACCATTATGATAAAAATGACCTAAAAAGATATCGTACTGATGGCCAAGCTTATTCGTGAACAGTTGTAATATGATCATGGTTCTACCGGAATGAAGACAGAGCTATTTCGGGGGTGTCTATGTACGGATGCGATCCCCTGGCTTCATCCGTACATACGCCTTATTCTCATTTGAAAGAGCGAAGATACAGCCCCGAGCATAGCAGCGCAAGCACAATCATTGTAATTGTGTACGACCGTGGGCATTATTTCATAAGGCAAGGTAGTCCCCGAGCCAACAAGCAAAGGTGATCGCACTTGCCTTCTCATATTGCGAGATCTATTTCGTTTGGACTAAATGCACTCCGTTGAAGCGGCAGTATACAGGCTTGCAAACTTTACGGTTGCTCTTCGTTTCCAAGCAGCTTTTTATTTGTCATTAGCCATTCTGAGTCTCGTGTGAGTAAAATGTTTGTAGGAGAGATTTTCAGAAATTCCCATCCATCGGTCTATGTTGTATTATAGTTATATCAACCTATTAGGAGATGGCGAAACGATGAATTTGTTTGAAGTGTTGCCGGAGCGTTTTTTCTCGTTGCTGACAGGTGCGAACAAGAAATTGTACGCAGAAGCGGTGTTACTCATCTACGAGCAATCGCAGCGCGAGCGGTTTGGCATTCGCTATGATGTGATGCAAGACTTGCTGCAAGAGTTGATAGAGACGCAACGTGATCTTGGCATCGACTTCGAGTTGGATGAAGAAAAACTTCCTGCGGCAGAACGCGACCGTAATGTATACCAGCAGATTACGTTGGAAGAATTGTCCAGGGCTCAGGCGAATTACATGCTGCGCCGGATGGAGTCGCTGAAGTGGATCGACATCGAGGTGCGCGATCAGTTTCAACGCTATATCGTGCTTCCACATTATACGAGCCGGATGATGGCGCTATTCAAAGAGTTGTGCGAAGCGCGGGCAGTTGAATACCAGCGGTTCGCATTTTCGACGTTTCAAGTTTTGTCCGGCGAGGAGGCGAAACTTCGGCCTTGCTTTGCCATCCGCGAAGCCAGAGAAATTACATTGCAATTCCGTCAAGAGTTAATTACGCTCTACAACAACATGAAGCATCATATGGAGCAAGTCGTGCAGAAGACGTCGATCCAGGAAGTACTCGATCATCACTTTGATACTTATAAATCGCAAATTGTCGATAAGAGCTATCACCGGCTGAAAACGTCCGACCACGTATCACGTTATCGGTTTCAAATTCTTCAGCGTGTACAAAACTGGTGGCTCGATCGG
This sequence comes from Anoxybacillus sp. PDR2, assembly GCF_009834045.1. NCBI lineage: Bacteria > Bacillati > Bacillota > Bacilli > Caryophanales > Anoxybacillaceae > Anoxybacillus > Anoxybacillus sp. PDR2. The sequence goes on from NZ_CP047158.1 coordinate 964,792, forward strand.
AATTTATTTGAGGAGACAATCAATGACGGCTTGCAAAGCGATTTCTATAAATCACGAGAAGAAGCAGAAGGGGATATTCGCGATGCACTTCTGACGATCGAAGAAATCTATGCAGGACTTGACGAAATTTTCTACCGGATCGATGTGCGGCATAATCAATATTTGCGTTCGTCATATGACCGCGCTCGTTATTTGGGCCAACATCAGACGGGTGTCAGTCAGCAATTGGCAACATTGCTCGAGCATCTGACCGACCAAGAAGGCGCGTTTTCGGATCGTAAAGCCACAGCGGTGTTCACAGACACAGAAGCAACGGAACTAGGCACGAGATTGTTCCGCCTCCAGCTTCACGCGCAGCTGAGCGAAGGCTCTCTTTACACGCCTCGGCAACGCAGGCAGCCGCATCGACCCGAGAAGCACGTCAGGGTAGACATCCCACAAGAGTTGAAAGAGCAGCTGCGCGAGGCCAACCTCGAACGGATTCGCCGTTCGATAACACGGAAGAAAGTGGAGCAGTTCGTGTTGGAGCGGCTCGGAAATCGTGAACAGATGGAAATGCGCGAACTGGCGCCGCAGACAGTAGAGCAATTTCTTTTGCTTGCCTATGTGTACTTGTACGGGCAGGACGGCAGTTCAAGTTTTTGCATTAAAAGAAGTGAGGAGCGCGTCATCGTGGAGATCGGACCGTATCGATTTCATAATCATCGGATCGTGCGGTCGAAGCGAAAATCGACGCGCTAGCGTTAATGTACAGATGAGAGGTGAGCAAGCATGGAAGGCATTGGCACAGGCCAAGGAGGCTTGTTTATATTGGATGCGCTTGGAGAAGCGGATAAACAGAAGATGAGCACTGCCCTCAACAGGCTTCTCCTCGTCAATTTTCTGGTCAAGGAGAAGGACCGCGAAACTTACATGCTGATCCGGCGAAACCGGGAAGCAGCACAAACTTTCTTCAGGTTTCTAGGATGGGAATTTGTGATGGATGAACGGCATGAATGCATATACGTTCAAGGGCCCGACAGCAGTATGAGACGTTCGCTATCCCGCGAAGAAACGTTATGGATGCTTATATTACGACTTATCTATCAGGAGAAGCGTGAAGCATTGTCGCTCAGCGAGTTTCCGATGACGACCATATACGAGATTCGCACCAAATACGAGACGTTCCGTATTCCATGGGTGAACATGACGAAGCTGGAAAAGCTGGTGCGCCTTTGTGCAAGATATCAACTACTGGACGCGATGGATGCGGATCTGCGTTCCGATGACACTCGTTTCCGTCTGTTTCATAGCTGGATCTACTTGGTCAATATGGATGAAGTGAGGGCAATCGCCGAGCGGATCGAGCGATACGCCACAAAGAAGGAAGGGGATCTGTTGGATGAAGTGGATGAAGAGGCTGCGTCTCATTAATTGGCATTATTTTACCGACGAGACGATGGAATTTGGCAAGCAGACCCTGATCACTGGGCAAAATGCGGCGGGCAAATCGACGATCATCGATGCGCTGCAAGTGTTGCTTATCGCCGACCAACGCCAAATCCGATTCAATCCGGCTGCGCATGAGGAAGCAAAGCGTTCGATGATCAATTACCTGAAAGGCAAGATCGGCAGCGATGACCGAACCTTCGTTCGTGACGGCGACTTCACAACATATATAGCGGCGGAATACTATGACGAGGCGAAGGAAGAATCGTTCGTCGTCGGCGTTGTCATCGATGTGTTCCGCGATCAGCAATTTGAAGAAGAATATTTTATATTGGCCGACTGTCGTCTGGATGATGTCGAGTTCGTCAAGCCTTCCGGCCATCTTCGCAACCGCAGCGAGTTTAAGGACAGGCACAACGGTACGTCACTGGGAACTCCCAAGCGTGCTCGCACCATTTTCGAGAGGAACAAATCGCTGTATCAGAAGGCGCTTCTGCAGAGGTTTGGCAGCTTGCATGAGCGGTTTTTCTCGATATTTCTCAAAGCTCTTTCGTTTAAACCGATTCACAGTGTGAGGGATTTCGTTTACGACTATATCCTCGACCGCCGTGAGCTGCAACTCGAACTGATGAAACAAAATTTCGATATTCATGAAAGATATAAACTTGAGCTCGAGCAGTTGCAGGTGCGTAAGGATAAGCTTCTTGCGATCCGCAATCAATATGAGCAATACGACAAGCTGCGCGTAACGACCCGTGAGCAAGATTATGTGATTCGCCGGTTGAAGCTGACGTTGGAGCGAGAAAATCTGGAAGCGGAGCAACGCGAACAGACGATTCTCGAAGATGCACTGCGGAAGCTTGAAGGCGAGATTGAACTGGTAGCAATGAAGCATGAACAGGCCAAGACGGAAGTGGAGCAGGCGCTTACGCGATGGAAAAGCCATGACTCGGTAAAACGTCAGGAAGAGTTGAAAAGCAAGATCGACCAACTAAGCGAACAAGCAGACAAACTGCAACGAGAGCTGGCGTTTACGAAACGTTCATTGGAAGCTGAGCGGTTGGTTGTCGAGCAACTGGCGGATTGGTCTGGGAACGGTCAATGGACATGGGAGCGTTCGGTACTGGAGCAGCTCCATCAAGGTCTCGAGCAGCTGTCGATCGCGATCAGCAGCCTAGAGAGGCGAGAACTGCCGGATGGAATTCAGGAACAGCTCGGACAGCTTGGCGCCAGACTGAATGAAATCTACGAGCAAATGGTGATTGAGCGGTCACGCACCGACGAGCACATCAAGACGGTAACGGCGCAGATCGCTGAGTTGGAGCAGGTCATCCGCGACCTGGAGAATCAGAAGCGGACCTACCCGGCCTCGGTGAATGCGTTGAAGAGTTTGTTGGAAGAAAGGCTTGGCGATCGGTCGCCTGTCTGGATTTTTTGTGAGGAGATGGAAGTAGAAGATGAAGCTTGGCGCAATGCGTTGGAAGGATATTTGAACACGCAACGCTTTGATTTGCTTGTACGGCCGGATGTTTTTACGAAGGCGTTAGAGATTTATGAACAAGAGAAGTTTACCCTGCAGCTTGAAGGTGTCGGACTGGTCGATACGGAGAAGGAGCAGCGATACTTGAATAGTTCGCAAGCTGGATCGCTTGCGCATGTGTTGAAGACGGACAATCCGATCATTCGGGCGCATCTGGAGCATCTGCTCGGTCGCGTCATGAAGGCGGACAACGAACAGGAGCTACGCAAGCATCGTACAGCGGTGACACGCACATGTATGGTGTACAACAACCTTGTGGCAAGGCAGATGAAGCGGTCGCAATATGAGCTTCCATATATCGGGACGAAGGCGATCGCGCGCCAGCTTGAGTTGAAGAAACATGAGCTTGCAGCTGTTCGGCTGGAGTTGACTAGACTGCGCCGGATTCATAAGGATTTCGAGGATTGGACGGAGAAGCTCGGTGAGAAGCGAGCAAGGCTTGAACGACTTGGTGAGCAACTTGCGCTTTTGCCGCAACTGGCAGAGGTGCGGTCGGAGCTGGAGATTAAGCAACGCGAACTGGCAAGCCTGGATCTGAGCGAAGCGATCCGGTTAGAGGAAGAGTACAGGTATTGGCGGGATCAAGAGACAAAATGGGATAAAAGGCGGACTGCATTATCTATCGACAAAGCGAAAAAGGAAGTCGAACAACAGCAAGTGGTTACTCGGATCTATATACAGAAGAACAAAGTGAGAGATGCGGAGTACGCGCTGGAAAGCTGGAGCGCCGAGAACGATCCGGGGTTGCTGCAAGGCGCTCTTGCACGCTGGGCTGACGCGGAGAAACAAGACATTCCGACGCAACGCAAGATCGAAAATTGGCAGAGCAATCTGAATGGCAATATGACGCGGCGCGACAACGCCTTCCATGCGCTGCAACGGCTTCGTTTGCAGTTCAATACGGAGCATCTGTTTGACGGGTCTGAAACGGCTGAGGATAACGAGATTTATGATGCGGCGTTGCAAATGGTCGCCGACCTCAATATTCCCGAATATCAACAGAAGGTGGAGAAAGCGCTGCAGGACTCCGAGGAGGAATTTAAATCACATTTCGTGTTCAAGCTACGTGAGGCCATTGCGATGGCGCGACGGGAGTTTCATGAGCTGAACCATGCCTTACGACACTTTCCGTTTTCACAGGATCGCTACCATTTCGAGGTCTCACCGAGCGAGAAATATCGCAAATTTTATGAGGCAATCATGAATCCGCTGTTAGGGGAAAAAGGCTCTTTGTTCGACCTTCCCGACAACGATTCCGCCGAAACACTGCATCAATTGTTCGAGATGCTGGTCAGAGGCGAAGCAGGCGATCTTGAGGAGTTCACCGATTATCGCCGTTATCTGGACTTCGATATCAAGGTGCATTCGCGGGACACATCTTATTCGTTCTCGAAAGTGCTCAAAGAAAAATCCGGAGGGGAAACGCAGACGCCGTTCTATATCGCGATTCTCGCATCATTCTATCATCTGTACAAAAGCAACAAGACTGTGCGGCTAGTCGTATTTGACGAAGCGTTTAACAAGATGGACGAGCAACGCATTCAATCGAGCTTGCGGCTGATCAAACAGCTGAATCTGCAGCTGATCGCGGCTGTGCCGGACGAGAAGATGCAACATATGGCGCCGGAAGTAACAACAACACTCATTGTAACGAATCAGAATTATCGTTGTTTCGTGGATATGTTAGATCGTAGGGAGCTGCAGGAAAGTGACGCGACGGACGACGCGGTCTTGCAATCCCAGGACGAGGATGATCAGGAGCAAGAGAAAAGCGTGCAGCAAGGGGAATTGTTTTAATGGAGAACCGTGTGACGAATGAAATCGAGTATAAAAATCATTTTCAGCAGGAACTGTTGAAGCTACTCATCCAAAAATATGAGAACAGCAAAGCATTTGCAACCGGCGAACCATCCAAGCAGCGCCCGCAAATCGCCATAGAAAAAAGCCCGTTTCATAAAGATTATAATGATGAAATGGACTTTCGCAAGAAAGAATGGATACACGATGTGGTCATTAAGCTCAGCAGGGAGGGAATCATCACTCATACTTGGGAAAAGTTCGGGGAAGGAAGACAATTGGCGAAACTATTCCTTGAGTTTGACAAACTGCAGGTTGCTTATGAGCTAGCTGGCGTCACACCGCGCGATGTGAAGATGACGCGGCTTCGGGGTGTGTTGATGCCCCTTCTGCGGCACCCTTGGCCATGGGTCGTGGCGTGGGCGTCATCTGCCGTTCAAGCGCTAAGTGAACGAAGAACAGTAGGCCTTGACCTTGACGATAAGCCAGGCTATGAGCAGCTTGTTGTTGTGCTGTCGGAGCTGCCTAAGCTCGAAGACAACGTGCCGAAACGAGTGCTTAGTCAGCGATTATTCCAAGACACGAAATTGTTCGAGCGAAGCGTCGAGCGGCGTCTAGTTCAACTGATTCATGCACATGCGGATATAGAATTTGAATCAGATGCGGAAGCGCTCGAGAGCGTTGGCATAGCCGCTCACCCACGGAATGTGTTTGTTGCAGGCCCTTTGGCTTTTCGTACTGGAGAAGGAGGGGAGGTTTCACTTAAAGTATTCCGCGGCGGTGTTGGACTATCGCATGCAACGGTATGGGCACTCGAACCGGTTCCATCTGATGTGAAACGAATCATCTTGATCGAAAACTTGACTTCCTGGCATCAATGGGTGGCAGATCGTGAAGGGGAGGATGAGATCGTCGTCTATACAGGGGGCTTTCCAAATCGCACGGTACAACTGTTGCTGAAGAAGATCGCCGGTCTTGCGAAAGCTTATCATTGGGGGGATATCGACGTTGGAGGCATTCGCATTTTCGAGTTCATCCGCGAGAACTTTATCCACGATCTGCAGCCTATCGGAATGGATGTTGCGGTCTTCTTGGAATACGCAAAAAAAGGAATGGAATTAGGGCGAGGATACGAACGTAAAGTTGAAGCCATGTTGAAGGACGGTCAATTTAGCAGGTGGCACGATCTGCTCAGACTGATGCTGGCTCACGGTAAACGAATCGAACAGGAGTCGGTGGATAAGCTGCCTTTGCCGGATTCTAAGCTGTAAACAAACATAGTTTTGGTGCCTGTTACCACCCGAAATTTGCCGAAGATCGACGGAAACAGAGAGTTATGAGTTGGCTCTCTGTTTATTTTTTCGAGGATTGACTAGGTAAAAAATGAGGAACATAAAATCATCCTTTCTCCTTATTTTACTTATGTTACCATCTATAAAAAAGGTAGAGGGGAGTGAGTCAACGTGCATACGAGAAAACGGAAGACCGCCATGCCTTTTGATCAGAAACCATTAGAGTTGTCCAAACTAATCAGGGAGCTGTATAGACGATGATCCGTCTGAAGTTTGAAGAGTTGGAAACGATCGCCAAGCACATTCCTGATGCCGAAGACGCGTGCGAACGGGCGCGGACGACGCTGTCGAGGGAGCTTTCTTCTCTTGCGATGGCCCTCCCTGGCGTCAGCACGCCTGCCATTGAAGCGCTGCGGGACGAACTCGTTCATTGGCTGCGACGTTATGAAGACAAATTAAATGAAGTCGAAGAGCTGTTATATCGCACCGCCGCGGCGATGCGCCAAGCGGACCAAACGCTGGCAGACAACATGAAAGAATTCGGCTTAGAGCTTCTCGGCTGGTACGACGTGCAGCGCGTGTTTGGCGAGTACGATCCGATTACCGGCGAGCGCCTTTCGATGGGGGATCGGCTGCTGGCAGGCGGGATGCTGCTTGCGTCCATCTTTCCTCCCGCTAAAGGGGCTGACATGGCGGGAAAAGCGGCAATCAAGGGCGCCAAGGCGATCGAGGCGGCATCGGTCCTATCTAAAATGAAACATGTGGTGTGCTATGATAAAATAAAGGCGATCTTCGAAACGATTTACCAACAGGTCATGAAAGCGCCGTTTGCGGAAACGGCACGTTTGTTCAAGAAGCAATGGGATGATTTAGTGGAAAGCGTCGCATCCACTGCATGGCAGCCGGTTTATGCGGGAATTGGTCCAACGTCTAGAGTGTGGATGAATGAAGCGAGGAATGAAGTCAAAGATGCCGCTCTTTATATGATGAAGAAAATCGAAGGAGAGGCCATTGATAGTATACCGAAGTCAAGTAATTCTTCCATTAAGGGTACGGGTAATCTTAACAGAAGAGAAGCCCTTAACCAAGCAAAGAATTTAGCCGGCATTCCTAGGTCACAACAGCCTACACGTCAATGGCAAGTTGGAGATGACATAAATAAAAAGGGTGGGAATTATAAAAACTACGAATATAGTTCTAACCCAACCCATCATGGGCGTTACTACGAGTACGATACACCTCAAGGAAAGAGAGTGATTGTGGATCATACAAATGACGGAAGATTACATGTGCATGCGGGCAAACCAAAAGAAGGTGCTAATCCATTTGATTATGACTTTAAGAAGGAAAGATACGCTAATATTTACAGTCCGAATGGAGACAATCACATTTATTACAATAGGTAAAGGGGGAGTGCGATGTTGTACCCGAATGAAAAAATACAACAAAAAATTGCAATCATGAACGCAAAAAAAGTTTTGAAGCAATTATTATATGTAGAGCTCATTGCTTTCGAGCAGCATGATTCACACTGGTTAAAAATATTTGAAATTTCATTAAAACAATTCCGTAAAATCAATTCTAAACCAAAATATCTAATGCCTATCAGGGATGATAAAAACGATTATATTTTGTGGTTAGTAAACTCATTATATTTTTTCAAGGATAAAGAGGAGTGGTTGATACTGGTGCCAAATTGTACGCAACCAGTATGGGCGAATGTGAGGGTTTTGGATTTTACGAAAGCACTCGAAGAGCTTTGGAAAACATCAGAATCTCGTAGCTTCATAATAGCCGACAAGTCAACGGGTCTAATTGCACAAATATATTCTGAGGAACAGCATTATGAGATTCATGTTGACAAATGTGACATTTCTAGTATTAACAACAAAAATGATAAGTGATTATGTCTATTACATTAAAAACCTTGATTGGCTGTAGGCCTTTCAAGGTTTTTGTCTTTTCAATCGTTCAGTAGCCATTGATTGTAATTAATTTTTTAGAATAATTGACCGTAGCTTATTTGCAAGAATTCAGCTTGGAGCTTCTTGACTGGTACGACTTACAGCGGTTGTGTGGAAAGTGTCGCCTCCGTTTCACGGCAGCCAGCGTATGCCGGAGTTGGATCCATTTTCGGGAAAACGATACAAGAGGCTACAAAAGGACACCCAAACGTAATGGATTTTTCGGTGAACCGGGTTACAGAAAAGACAATAGATGATACAGCTGAGAACATAGACAAAAAACAATGTGTTTATAATATGGTTGAAAATTCAGAACCGTTAGCGGAAGTCAATCCTTGTGCTGCATCCACTTTTAGAAGCGGAATGTATAATGTTATAAAGCTTGAAGAGGATATAATTTTATATCGTTCTGGCAAAGCAGGCGGAGGAAAAAATGCGTTAGGATAGTATTTTACGAGAAAGCCAAGCACAAAGATTGAGGGACGTATTGGACTATCTAGAATAGAAAGTCCAACATTGCACAGTTATAGTGTGAGAGATTTGTTCTTATATTTATTACTAATTTTGTTTACTATATCATTAATCAATACTAGCCATCCAATGTGATGCACTAGAGTGCAGGGAGGGCAAAATGATGTATTTGGATAAAAGAAGTAAAGCGATTTTATCAGAGTTAATTTGGCGGGATAGCAGTATTACCGTTGAGGAGATCACTAAAAAATTCCGCATATCTCGTAGGACCGTTTACTACGACCTGGATAAAATTAATGATTGGCTGAAATCGAATGGCCTAGAAATTGTTCAATATTTTAGGGGAAAAGGCTATTATATCCCGGAAGGTGAACGGGAAAAAATTGCTAAAAAACTGGAGGTTGCTGACAAATGGGAATATGAATATTCTGCTAATGAACGCTTAGCTTGGTTAGCAATTTACTTATTAACAAGAGACAGACCTTTATTCCTTGAGGATTTATCAGAGTTAATAAGAGTAAGTAGAAATACTACGATTGATGACTTGAAGAAGCTAAAAAAAGAACTGGAGCTGTCTTCTCTTCAATTACTTTCAAAGCGTGGGGAAGGATATATAGTTCAAGGGAGTGAAGGCGATAAACGAAAAGCGATTGTTTACTACCTATCAAAACTTATACCGGAGCCGCTTGATTGGCATACATTTTTATCGAATACCCGGGCACTTTTTTCCGAAGAAAGACAAAAGCAAACGATTCTTTTCCAAGAACTCATACAGATTCAAACGATATTGAATGAATGTGAACAGGAGTTAAATATACAATTTGCAGATGATACATTAAATAGCTTAGTTTTAAGGTTTTGGTTATTCGGTAAAAGAATTGTTCAAGGGAAAGAAATATCGATGGATCCAATAGAAAAAGAGATTATTAATCAAACGAAAGAATTTCAAGCAGCGAAAATAGCTAGCAAAAAGTTAGAACAGATTTATCACGTTTTATTACCTGAAGATGAAGTTTACTACTTAGCAACCCACTTGTTAAGTGCAAAAGTGCAATATTCAGCTCAAGCAAATGAAGATGATGAAACAAGAACATTAAAGCTTGTTGCTGAGAAAATGGTTACTGATTTTCAAGCATTTGCCTGTGTATCGTTCTCAAATAAAAAAGAAGTTGAAGCCAATCTTGTGTTACATTTAAAACCTGCTTTCTATCGAATTAAATATGGATTAAAGGCTGAAAATCCATTAGCAGATCAAATTAAACGAAAATATAAAGATGTGTATTTAATTACAAAAAAAGTTATTCATCATTTTGAAACGCTTGTAGGTGAATCGGTTCATGATGATGAGATTGCTCTTATAGCAATCCACTTTGGAGGTTGGTTGAAAAAAGAAGGGCTACAACCGGAAAAAAGAAAAAAAGCAATCATTGTTTGTCCAAGCGGTATTGGAACTTCAACCATTTTAAAACATCAATTAGATGGACTATTTTCAACCGTTGATTTTATAGACATTATTTCTGCAAGAGAATATGAGAACAGGTCATATTCGAATGTAGACTTTATAGTATCAACAGTCCCGATTAAGGAGGCGAAACATCCGACTTTTATTGTAAATCCGATCTTAAATGATAAGGACAAAGAAAGATTAATTAAAAAGGTCCATGCATTAACGGGGACTGAACAAAGTGCTTTTCGAGTTTCCGTTGATTCTATAATGGGCATCATTAAACAATATTCTAGTATACAAGATGAAAAATCGTTAAAACTCGCATTAAAAGAATACTTACATCAACCAATCATGACTAAAGAAAAGGGGGAAGGTCCAAATTTATTAGATATTTTAAAGGGTCAATATGTAACATTTTTGAATGAAGTAAATGATTGGGAAGATGCTATAAGGAAGGCAGCTCATCCGCTATTGCAGGATAAAGTGATTCAACCATCTTATGTTCATGCAATGATCCAATATGTTAAAAAATTGGGCCCATATAATGTTGTTGTACCAAATGTCGCGCTCCCGCATGGGAAACCGGAGGATGGTGCACTAAAACTTGGAATGAGTCTACTAATATTACAAAAACCTGTATCGTTCTCAAGTAAAGAAAACCATCAAGTCCGTTTATTATTTGTTTTGTCTTCTATTGATAACCAACTCCATTTAAGAGCTCTATCGCAATTATCAGAATTGCTTTCTTCACGAAAAACAGTAGTGGAATTAATGGAATGTAAAACGAAAGAAAGTGTGCTTCAAATCTTATCGACATCATAAAAGTTGGGAACTAAAGGAGATTGGATATGAAATTTTTAGAGAGAGACATTGTAGCACTTAATGTAGAAGTATCTACTCCGGAAGAAGCAATAAAAAAAGCCGGGCATTTATTGAGTGACAAAGGATATATCACGCAATCTTATATCGATGCGATGATTCGCTCGTTTCAAAAAAATGGCCCGTACTTTGTGATAGCCCCTAATATTGCAATTCCGCACGCTCGTCCGGAAGATGGAGTAAAAGAAGCAAGTGTTTCTTTGATTCAACTAAAGGAGCCTGTTTCATTTGGAAGCACCGGAAATGATCCGGTGAAGCTAGTGTTTGCGTTAGGGGCTTCAAACAGCGATGAACATTTAAACGTTTTAAAAATGTTAATGAAGGTGTTAGGGAATGCTGAAAATACAGAAAAGTTAAAATCAGCCAAAAATTATGAAGAAATAAAATCGTTATTAAATTAATGGATCAAAAGGAGAGTTGGGTGACGATGAAAATTTTATGCGTTTGTGGTTTAGGTCAAGGAACAAGTTTAATATTGCGAATGAACGTCGAAACGGCATTAAGGGAAATGGGGATTACGGCTGATGTGGATAATACGGATGTATCTTCAGCTTCCAGTCTGAACCCGGATATCATTATTACTAGTAATGAACTAGCTCAATCATTAAAAGGAACACCCTCTAAGGTCATTATAGTGAATAACTATTTTGATATGGATGAAATTCGTTCAGCTTTAAAAGAAAATTTATAAACCTTATTTTAGGGGGGAGGATTAAGCATGGAATTTTTGTATTGGTTAGCCGATAACTTTTTCGGGACACCGGCAATTTTATTAGGAATTATCGTTTTAATCGGTTTATTGCTTCAAAAGAAAACGGCCAGTCAAGTAATCAGTGGTACATTTAAAGCAATTATTGGCTTTTTGATCATTAGTGCTGGATCAGGGATTATTGTCGGGGCACTGAACGTATTTGAACCAATGTGGAAAGAAGTGTTTAACTTAGAAGCTGAAGCATTATCAAACTTTATGGGGCAAGATGTTTTCAATGCGAAGTTTGGTAGCGCTGTAACATTGGCCATGACATTAGGATTTCTAATCAACGTACTTTTAGCTCGAATGACACCTTTTAAGTATATTTATTTAACGGGTCATATGATGTTCTGGACAACAACGATTTTTGCAGGAGTCGTTGTTCATACAGTGGGGGACAAATTGTCATTTTGGGGATTGGTCACATTTTTGTCAATTGTAATGGGGCTTTATTGGACCATCCAACCTACACTGACGCAGCCGTTCATGAGGAAAATAACGGGGAATGATAACATTGCTCTAGGACATACTTCTGCATCTGTATCACTTTTGGCAGCTATTGCAGGTAAATATTTAGGAAATAAGGAAAACGATTCAGAAAAAATAAAATTGCCTAAAGGCCTCGAGTTTTTAAGAGATTCAAACGTTATTACGGCGCTGACTATGGGAATTCTATTTCTTATTGGGGCCATTGTCGTTTCGTTAAAAACAACCCCCGGGGCCAAAGAATTAATAGGAAGTACAGGTGGACAAGACTTTATCGTATATTCAATTATTCAATCATTTACATTTGCGGGTGGTATTGCAGTTGTGTTGATGGGGGTAAGGATGTTCATTGGTGAAATTGTACCTGCTTTCAACGGTATTGCAACCAAATTAGTCCCAGGTGCAAAACCTGCATTAGACTGTCCGGTTGTGTTCCCGTTTGCTCCAAATGCTGTTATTTTAGGATTTGTTGGTGCGTTTGTCGGGGCATTATTATGGTTGGTTGTGTTAGGGAATACAGCTGCTTACATTTTTGTACCTACCATGATCGTTTTATTTTTCCATGGGGCCACAGCCGGAGTGTTTGGTAATGCGACAGGTGGTGTACGCGGTGCCTTAATCGGTGGATTTATTACGGCGACGGTAGTTGCTTGGGGACAATATTTCATGGTAAGAAACTTAATCGCAAGTACTGTTCCTGACACAGCAATGTGGGCTGCAGACTCTGACATGTTTATTTTAGGGCCGATTATTCGCTTTCTATCAGGTTTATTTTTCTAATGATTGAATAAGATGGTTGGAATATATTAGGTTAGAAGTCTTTCACGATTGGGGAAGCCTGGTCTTAATTATATATTTCCCGCACAAGTGTGGACATTTCCAATTAGGATAAAAAATGAAAAAAGAGGTGTCTAGCATGTCTTTCATCCGAACATTTTTTGGTGATATAAAACCGGAACAGCTTGGATTTACCTATTCTCATGAACATATTGTTTGTCGTCCTCCGTATTGGGTTGAAAAAGGAGAGAATGACTTATTATTAGATAATAAAGAGGCTTCCCTAAAAGATGTGTTAGATTTTAAAAAACACGGTGGACAAACAATTGTAGATGCAACTGCAGTTGATTATGGTCGAGATGTAGAGGTAGTTGCAGAAATAGGGAAAGAAGCTGGAATTTTTATTATTGGAACGGCTGGGTTTAATAAAAGCTTTTTATGGGATGCGAAAATAGAAGAAAAAGTAAGAAAAGTAATAGGACCTTTTGATACTTATACACAATGGATTGACCATTCATCGATTAATGAGTTAACAGAATTTGTTGTAAAAGAAATTGAAGAAGGATTGGAAGGAACTTCTTATAAAGGAGGACAAGTGAAGTTTGGAACAGGCTATAATCGCATTACTCCTTTAGAAGAAAAAACAATACGTGCTGTTGCGAGAGCTCATCATGAAACGAAAGCTCCTGTTCACTCACATACAGAAGTTGGCACGATGGCATTAGAACAAATTGAAATATTAAAGAGTGAGGGTGTTGATTTATCATACGTCAGCTTTGGTCATATGGATCGAAATCCCGATCCGTATTATCATGAGCAAATCGCAAAGACAGGAGCTTTTCTTTGCTTTGATGGAATAGCAAAAATTAAGTATGCACCAGAAAGTACGAGGATTCATTGTATTTTAGAATTAGTTCGTAAAGGATATGAGGGACAAATTTTAGTTAGTGGAGATACAGCAAGAAAGACTTATTACAAACATTATGATGACGGATTAGGTTTAGAGTATATTATCGCTAAATGGGTGCCGAGATTTATTGATGAAGCGAACAAAGCCGGTTTTGACGGTGAAAAATTAGTTTATCTTTTCTTTGTGGAAAATCCGGCAAAATGTTTTGCATTTAAAAAATGAGTTGAATGCAGGTGAACTAGATGAAATTTGAATATGAAAACTCTTTTGAAGTGAAACATAAAATTCAGGAAAGGAAAATAGCCATATTGCCAATTGGGGCTATTGAAGCTCACGGTCCACACTTGCCTCTATCGACAGATAATATTTTAGCTGAACGGTTATCAGAAAAGCTTGCTGAAAAGGTTCATGCATTTGTTCTCCCTACTTTACCTTATGGACAAGTATGGAGTTTACGAGACTTTCCTGGGAGCATAAATATTTCAAATGAATCTTTAATTTCAGTCCTCGTTGATATAGGAACAAGTTTATATAAACAAGGTTTTCGAATTTGGGCGATCGTAAATGGTCATTTAGGGAATCAACCGGCTTTAAAAGATGCTGCACGAGTTCTTTATGATCAATTTCAGGATTTTAAAGTTTTTTATTTCTTTTATCCTGGGATGAATGCCATTTTAAAAGATGTAAGAGAAACTCAATCCGTCCATTCCACTTATTTTCATGCTTGTGAAATCGAAACATCAATCATGCTTTATTTAGCTGAAGAACACACGAATATGGATAAGGCCATCTGCGACATCCCCGATATACCGGAAAGTGCTGATTTCACACCAACTCCTTGGCAGAAATTTACTAATACTGCTGTTCTTGGAGATGCAATTCTTGCCACAAAAGAAAAGGGAGAGAAAATTGTTGAAACTGCCATTGAAAAAATGGCAGCAATGTTAAGGAGTGCAAAAGATGAAATTGCTTGAAATGGAAAAATTTAGGGATCAATTATTAATCAATGTATTGGCAAGTGGTGAAGAAAACGCAAAAGCAATTTATGATGCTGGAGAAGGATATATCGTTCCAGGAATTGCAGCAGCAGACTATTCTACTATAGATGAGGGTGTGGCGAAATTACGCGAATTAAAAAAAGCTGTTCCTGTAGTTAGTATTGGTCTTGGAGGTGGTGGAAACTTCCAAGAGTGGAAACGTGTTGTTCAAATGGCAGTTGAGGCAAAATCCGAGCATATTAATCAACCGTATGAAACAGCTAGCTACGCCAAAGGATATTTAGAGGCGAATAATGTCAAACCAATGATTAATGCCTTAGTAATGCCAACTGGTATAATCGGTAAAGTGAGATTGTCCACTGGAGCTACAGTTGATGTTGAATCGTGCTTAGATTTAGCAGCAGCTCTTAATATTGATTCAATCAAAGTGATGCCGGTAAAGGGGTTAACTCATTTGGAAGAACTTGTCTTTATTGCAAAAGAAGCAGTGAAAAGAGGTATTCGTGGGATTGAGCCGGCAGGTGGTATTAAAATTGAACACGTACCAATAATGTTTAAAGCCATCCAACAGACCCATATTGAATTATTTATGCCCCATATTTTTGGAGATTTATTAGTAGAACCTGGTAAAACGAATCATGAAAAAGTTAGGGATCTATTGACGTTGTTAAAAGGGGGAACATTATGATCGCTCAATATTTTCAGAAAATTGAACATTTGTTGCAAAAAATAAAAAATGAAGAGACAGATTCGATGAAAAAGGCAGCGGAAAAAGTGGCAGAAGCTATAAAACACGGAGGAATTGTTCAATTATTTGGGTGTGGACACTCCCATATTTTAACGGAAGAAGTGTTTTATCGAGCGGGCGGACTTGTACCGATTAAACCCATTTTTCATGAGCCTTTAATGCTTCATGAAGGAGCAGTTCTTTCATCGATGTTAGAACGTAAAAACAATTATGCACATACATTTATGAGCAGACAAGACATTCGATCAGGAGATGTATTTATTGTCCTTTCCACATCCGGAAGAAATGCCGTTCCAATTGACGTTGCACTCCATGCAAGAGAAAAGGGAGCCTTTGTGATTATTATAACTTCTATGGAGTACTCGAACAGTCAACCTTCAAGACATGAAAGTGGAAAGAGGTTATATGAAGTGGGAGACCTAGTGATTGATAATCATTCCGTAATCGGAGACGCTATATTAAAACATGAAAAGGTGGCTATACCGTTCTCGCCAACATCTACAGTTTCAGGAGCCGTTATTTTAAATGGCATTTTTGCTGAAGCAATTGTGATTATGGCGAAAGAAGGTTTCACTCCACCTGTTTTTCTAAGTGGAAATATAGAGGGGGCAGATGAACACAATCAGTTACTCATTAATAAATATAAAGAAAGAATTCCTCTATTGACAAAAGGATTAGGTTAAAGAATTTTCCGGCTTTTACTCCTAACTGTACAAATTGATATAAAATTTTATTAAGGTAAGGAGTCACATAATTTCCTGTAAAGTACTTAATCTATGTTTCATTAGAAAAGTTTGTATTTAGATCGGAGTATTTAGATAATATTTTATGAATTTTTTTTATATTCTAAAATCGTTCTGTTAACTTTTAATAACCGGCTGATTCAAAATGGTCTTTATAAACTTTTTGAATCAGTTTTTTGTTGAGTATTTTTATTAAGAAAACTTATCAGTCATTCAGATTCTACCTTTTTACTTCCTCCATCCATTAGGATCCTTCACGAAGCTATGTCGATAAATAATTACGGAATTTTTAATTTCTCAGTTTCTATTTGTATAAAAATGATGTGAGTCTAAAAATTGGACACGGAGAACAGAGAGATGATAATCAACTTAATGACAATCGGTTCGAGGTGTCCAATCATGAAAAAGAGAACATTTGATCAAGAATACAAGATTCAAGCCGTTGATTTATGCTTGGAGGGGGACAAGTCCATCGCCCAAGTGGCAAAAGAGTTAGGATTGGCTTACAACTGTGACCGCTAAATAAAACTGAACAGAATTCGACTGATTAAATTGAACAGTTTAGAAGCGTGCACTTTACATGGAGTGGCGTACATGATAGCCTCGTTTCATGCGGCTGATTCTTGTTGTTGCTCGCTTTTTAGGAAATATCTTGTACGCAGAGGCTCCATGTCAAGTGATAGGGATTACGCTGGAATTTCCAGAAAAGTGTTCACTCTTATTTAGCGAAAACTGTTCAATTTTTCCCGTCGGTTACATGGGTATTCAAGATTTTCAAGATCTATTGGATTATGCCTTGTTTTGCTGTCGCTTGACCGGGTAGAGAAACTAGAGACGGTTACGCTTGAAGAATTGCAGCCGATCAAAGAGAAAATGCGAAAAATAAAAAAAGCCGGGTATCAAGAAGAAATCTTGCAGAAGCTTTATGAAGGAATTGGTTACCATATGTAGGAGAAGGTGAGGACAAGCCTTCATTTAGGAGATGGGGAAGTCGCTAGCAAGCATGTCGTTTGTTTTCTAGAGAGAGGGGGAGAAAAGAATGAAGGTATATAATGATCCACTTGATATTTCCGTTCATCAGTGGCTTCAATTGTTGAAAGACCCGGAAGTTTTTCGCACAGAAGATATAGTGCTCATCTTGACGGTTTATAAACAGAAGGATTCAAAAGCGACAGGCAGACAAGTAGCAAAACTTTTAAACAGAGTAGACCATCGGGGATTTAATTCTCAATTGGGTCGTCTTGGAAGGAGGATACGCAAACGATTGCCAGGGATAACGTTTCCGCAAAGAGAAGATGGTACGATTCGATGGTGGCATATTCCCTTTTTAGGAGAAGAATATCGGAATCAATGCTTTTGGCAAGTGAGACCTGAATTAAAAGAAGCGGTCCGTCTTTATGAGTTTGAGGAAGAAACGGAGCAGAAGGAAATGTTTTTGATGCCAGAAGAACAGGAATTGGACCATATGGAATTATATGAAGGCAGTAAAAAATTAGTAGCCGTCAATCGCTATGAACGGAATGCGAAAGCAAGGCAGTTGTGTTTATCAAAATATGGATACCGATGTTCGGTTTGTGACTTTGATTTTGAGGAGTTCTATGGAAGGATCGGTAAACACTTTATCGAAGTTCATCATCTCAAACCACTAAGTGAAATCAATGAAGAGTACAAAGTTAATCCTTTTGAAGATTTACGGCCGGTATGTCCGAATTGCCACGCCATGTTGCATAAAGCGAATGTTTCGATTGAAGAATTAAGACGTATGATTTCGACTCGTTCGTTAAGATAAATATGGTCTTTCTCTAAGTTGAAATATGGTGATGTAAAACAATAGTTTCCCCCAACTAAAAAGACACGATGTATCTAGATACAATTAAAAACAGGATGTTGATGCATTCATAATATTTATTTTTTGTATTAAAAATGGACAAGCGTGAATATATGAAATTTAGGGAAGACAAAAGCTGGAGGGGATAGAAATGGATTTTGCTTTCTTCATTATTACTTATGTTTTATCTGTTTTCCATTTTGCATATGGATATAAAGAAGCTATAAAAATAAGTGCAGAAACCGGAAAAGTCAACGGTTGGTCTGTTATTTTTTCGTTTCCACTCGGATTGATATTTGCATTTTTTACAAACTTTTTTTATCACAAAATATATTGATCAATTCAACCAACAGATTGTTTCAGCGCCTGTCACCATTCGAATGGTGCTGTTTAACATCTTTCCGAAAGAAGTCTCCCACTTCTAAACGAAGTGAAAGTGGGAGATGAATTTCGGTTAGGCGTAGCCTAAAGTGGTCTCTTTTTTTGTGTGTTATGATATAATTAGTTTTAGAAAAATGAAAGGCCGTTGTATCAATGAAATGAGACAATAATAACCATTCAGTGTTCCTGTTGTATTATCATCTTGTTCTGGTTGTAAAATATCGCAGAAAAGTGATTGATGATACCATATCTGACTATGCAAAAGATATGTTTGTGAGATTGGGTAAAAATTACGATATTTCCTTGGTCGAATGGAATCACGATATGGACCATGTGCATATTTTGTTCAAAGCACATCCAAATAGTGAACGATCAAAGTTCATCAATGCCTATAAAAGTGCAAGTTTTCGACTGATCAAAAAGCATTTTCCGAAAGTGAAAAGAAAACGGTGGAAAGAATATTTTGGGTCAAGAAGCTTTTGCCTGCTTACAACGGGTGGTGCGCCCATTGAAGTAATAAAAAAATATATAGAAAATCAAGGTATGAAGTGATGTGGTGTCGATATGGCAAACAAAGCCTATCAGTTCCGTCTATACCCAACAAAAGAACAAGAACAACTGCTCGCCAAAACTTTCGGTTGTGTCCGTTTCGTGTATAACAAAATGCTTGAAGAACGCATACAAATTTTTGAAAAGTTCAAGGACGATAAAGAATCCTTGAAACAGCAAAAATTTCCGACCCCTACCAAGTACAAAAAGGAGTTTCCTTGGCTAAAAGAAGTGGATAGCCTTGCGCTGGCAAATGCCCAATTGAATTTGCAGAAGGCGTTTCAAAACTTCTTTTCTGGCCGCGCTGGATTTCCAAAGTTCAAAAACCGCAAGGCGAAACAGTCGTACACCACAAATGTGGTGAATGGCAACATGAAGCTTTCAGATGGCTATATCAAGCTGCCCAAACTGAAATGGATCAAGCTCAAGCAACATCGGGAGATTCCTGCCCACCATATCATCAAGGTTTGTACGATCACGAAAACAAAAACAGGAAAATACTATATTTCTATTCTCACAGAGTACGAACATCAACCTGCACCAAAAGAAGTACAAACGGTTGTTGGGCTTGACTTTTCCATGAATATGCTGTATGTCGATAGCGAGGGTAAGAGAGCCAATTATCCTCGATTCTATCGCAAAGCATTGGAAAAATTAGCGAAAGAACAGCGTAAATGGTCTCGTAAAAAGGAAGGCTCTAATCGTTGGCATAAACAGCGTCTGAAAGCAGCGAAGTTGCATGAGAAAATTGCCAATCAGCGCAAGGACTTTCTGCATAAGGAATCGCACAAATTAGCGAAACGGTATGATTGCGTGGTGATTGAAGACCTCAACATGAAAGCAATGTCCCAAGCCCTCCATTTCGGTCAAAGCGTTCATGATAACGGCTGGGGCATGTTTATCACTTTCCTTCGGTACAAATTGGAAGAACAGGGGAAGAAGCTGATCAAAATCGACAAATGGTTTCCATCATCAAAAACTTGTTCGTGCTGCGGTAAAGTTAGGAAGTCTCTATCGCTTTCTGAGCGTACATTCCGCTGTGAATGTGGATTCGAGAGCGACAGGGACGTCAATGCGGCCATCAATATCAAACATGAGGGCATGAAACGATTAGCGATAGTCTAACTTGTCCTCGAACCGTGGGGCACACGGGGATCGCTCGGTCAACTTCTCATCATGAGATGGGATTACCCGAGAAGCCCCCACCTCTAAGCGAAGCGTAGGTGGGGGGAGTATGTCACGGATAAAAGATCTTAAAACAGATAAAATGATTTCAGAATATGAATATCCAACACTTGTACCTCGAAGAAATGTTTCAATAAGGATTTTAGATCCTATTATGGATATATATTTAACACTCTGCTTGTATTTAATCGTATCTACTAAATACAGTTGTTAGACAAATGCGAAATTTCCTGTTTGGTAGCCGTGGAGAATACCTTTACCTTGCAGGAAATTTCGCTTTTTCTTTTTATCGAGAAGGTCAGCAGGAAAGAGGGAGATGAAGATTGAACAAGCTACTTTTCTCGTTTCTGCTGCTCTTTAAAGGCTTTAAAAACATCTCTTGTTTGCTTCATATATTTATAAATGCTGTAAGGCTTTTTTATGATTCGGACCGGAAGGGAAAGCAAAAATTTACTGAGGTCGCTTCGATATTCCTCTGTGATCTCTGCCGGTTTATGAACAATTTTTTCATATACCTCATGATAAAATTCATGTAATAAATCAATCTTTATTTCAACGGAGTGATGGCAGTGAACACATTCAATCTTTGAGATTTTATCGTTAATGTAAGTAATGACGTGGTCTTGCTCCTCGTTGCAATGAATGCAAAACAACACTGCTTCTATTTCTTTAATTTCCACGTTCTTCACCTCTTTTTATGAAGGATCAAATCCTTCTCTATATTAAGTATATTATTCAAGTCTGGCTTCTTTTCCTTCTGTAAAATGTTTCCGACACTCACAATTGATAAAAACTCCTCGAGGATTGAAATCATTATAACCAAATTTCAATAGGTATTTCAAAGTATAAAAAGTTTGAAAAATAATTTTAAGAATTTATTGACTTTTTGAACAACTAGGATATAATGATGATAATAATCTATTAACAAATGTTATTAGTCGTAACAAATGTTACGAGTGCGTGCACATACGTTAAAAAAC
This sequence comes from Anoxybacillus sp. PDR2, assembly GCF_009834045.1. Lineage (NCBI taxonomy): Bacteria > Bacillati > Bacillota > Bacilli > Caryophanales > Anoxybacillaceae > Anoxybacillus > Anoxybacillus sp. PDR2. Next base: position 985,946 of record NZ_CP047158.1, read on the forward strand.
GCTTTGAAGGAGCTGGAAACATGTCCGTTTATCAAGAATTGCTTGCACGGGAACGTGACGGTCAGCCGATTAAAGTAGGGGTGGTTGGCGCAGGTCAAATGGGATTTGGACTGATTTCGCAAATCTCGCGCATACCTGGCATGGAGGTTAGAGGAATTTGCGATGTCAATATGGAGGCAGCAGAAAGAGCCAGCAGCTATTATCAATCGAAAGTAACGAAAAAACATCCTGTTCTTGTCAGCAGTGATTACCGCAAAGTCATTCAATCGGATGAAGTGGAAGTGATTGTCGATGCGACAGGGATTCCTGAAGTCGGCGCCAATATTTCGCTGGAAGCATTGAGATCGAGAAAACATTTAGTACTGCTTAACGTCGAAGTAGATATTACAATTGGTTCTATCATGCACAATTGGTTTACGTCAGCTGGGTTGGTTTATACAGGATCGGCGGGAGATGAGCCGGCAGCCACGCTTGAACTGTATGAGTTTGCGAAGACGATGGGCTTTGAAGTACTGGTTGCTGGAAAAGGGAAAAACAACCCGTTTATTCCAAACGCCAATCCGGATACGTGCAAGGAAGAAGCTCTTCAAAAACGGATGAGCGCCCATATGCTTGCGGCGTTCCAGGACGGCACAAAAACGATGGCGGAAATGAATTTGTTAAGCAACGCTACAGGCCTTATTCCAGATAAAATTGGGATGCATGGCGTGGAGGCCCATTTGGAAACGGTTGCCGACAAGCTGAATTTACAAGAAAACGGCGGTGTTTTAAACCAATTCGGAGTCGTTGAATATGTAAAAGGGTTAGCACCGGGCGTATTTGTCATCGTGAAAAGCGAATTAGAACCTGTGGATGCCGAATTAAGGTATTTGAAAGTTGGCAAAGGTCCCCATTACGTTCTTTACCGGCCTTATCATCTCGCAAGTTTAGAAACTCCGATCACCATTGCCAAAGCCGTATTGCATCACGATACGTCGATTCATCCATTAGGCGCGCCCGTTTCAGAAACAGTCGCTGTCGCCAAGCGCGATATCCAGGCAGGGGAAGCCATTGATGGCATTGGCGGCTACTCGGTAAGAGGCGTGCTTGAAACTCATCAAGAGATGAAGAAAGATTCGCACATCCCCATCGGTTTAATCAGCGGAAAAATTATCGCCAAACGCCCTATTAGACAAGGCCAATTTTTAACATTGGATGATGTCGAGTTAGATCCATCCACCACTGTTTGGAAATTAAGAGCTCTACAAGATCGTTTGTTTTCAAACTAAAAATGCATGTGTCAAGCGCAAAGGAGGTGATTCTTTTTGAAGCTTGCCATCATTTTATCGATGATTTTGCTGATTCAATATGTGGCAACGATCATACAAGTCAGACATTATCAAAAATATGTCGGCAAAATTGTAAGCCGTTACAAAGGCAAAGAAGGCTATTTTTTGTACTCTGGCATGAACAGACGAAAATTGAGTCCCGGCGCTGTGGCTATGATTGTGGTGAACAACGATTATGTGATAGAAGATTGCTATATTCTCAAAGGGGTTTCCGTTTTTTCGAAGTTTAAAAAATATGAAAAATACATTGGGCATCACGTAGCGAAAATTTTGGATGATCATCATGAATGTGTAGAAAAGACTGGAGGAAGGAAGAAGCAAATCCCTTCATTTTTGGCGGCTTTGTCAATGGCAGCCGAAAACGCGATGGTTTCCATTTCTAAGAAAAAGCTTTCCATATAAAATGCCCGGAAAGGAGAAGTGAAAGATGGAATGGTTAAAATGGATTGGTGAACATTTTATCGGAATGTTTCAGGCCGGCGGAGAAACGTTTATGGGAATGTTTACAGGAATTATCCCGACTTTAATTGTTTTACTTACATTCACTTATGCCGTTATTAAATTTATTGGGGAAGAGCGGGTCAATCGAGCGATCCAATTTGCCTCAAAGTATATGCTGTTAAGATATACGGTCATGCCGATATTGTCCGTATTGCTATTAACAAACCCGATGTGTTATACGTTCGGACGATTTTTGCCAGAAAAACAAAAACCGGCGTTTTATGATTCTGCCGTATCATTCGTTCATCCGGTAACAGCGCTATTCCCATATGCGAACGCAGGCGAGCTATTTGTCTATTTAGGAATTGCCAATGGGATCAAAGAGGCCGGCTATTCGATGTCAGAACTTGCTGTCCGCTATTTTCTCGTAGGGATTGTTGTCATTTTATTGCGGGGAATCATTACCGAATATATTACCAAATTCTTGGCGCGCAGAATGGAAGCAAAATCTTAACATAGGGCAAAGATGAAAGCGAATTCAAATGTTTAAGAGGAGGAGAAATGATGTCAAAACAAGCTGTTTTTGTTGCCAAAGGTTCAGGCGGCTGGGGAAAAGGCTTGCGCATTGAGCCGCAAGGAAAAAAACAAAAAGTTGTATCGATTACGGGCGGCGGCATCCATCCTGTAGCAGCGAGAATAGCAGAGTTAACTGGCACGGAAGCGATAGACGGCTTTAAACATTCCGTTCCAGAAGATGAAATGATGTGCGTGGTGATTGATTGCGGCGGAACAGCGAGAATCGGCCTGTATCCAATGAAAAGAATCCCGACCGTTGATATTCTTCCGTCTTCTCCTTCTGGTCCGTTAGCGAAACACATTACAGAAGATATTTTTGTATCAGGCGTTACCGTGAAGGACATTTATCGAGCGGATGAAGCAGAAGAACAAGCGGTTCAGGCGGATGCTTTGGGAGCAGAAAACTTGGAAGAAAGACCGGCATTCGATGTGAAGGATAAGGAAGCCTTTCGCTCTCAATATGAACAAGTGAAAAAAGAATCCCGTGAGCATAATGAAAATCTATTTATGAGGTTTTCAAGGGGAATAGGAAAAGTAACCGGCACTTTTTATCAGGCGGGCCGCGATTCTGTTGATATGCTGATTAAAAATATTATTCCATTTATGGCTTTTGTCAGTATGTTAATCGGCATCATCAATTATACGGGAATCGGTGATGTGATTGCCAATACTCTTTCTCCTCTCGCCAGTTCTTTATGGGGATTGATCATCATTGTTATCGTATGTACCATTCCGATTCTGTCGCCGGTATTAGGTCCCGGAGCGGTGATTGCGCAAGTCGTTGGGGTGTTAATTGGAAGCCAAATTGCAGCAGGCCATATTCCGCCGCAGTTTGCTTTGCCGGCTCTATTCGCTATTAATGGCCAGGTGGGTGCGGATTTTGTCCCTGTCGGTCTGTCTCTTGGCGAAGCAAAGCCGGAAACGATTCAATACGGCGTGCCAGCGGTCTTGTACAGCCGCTTAATCACGGGAGTTCTTGCCGTTTTAATCGCATATGCCGCAAGCATTGGCATGTATTAATCATTCAAGGAGGATAAAAGATGTCAAAAACCATTATTCGTGAAATCGGTGCACTCGTCTCATCATTTAAAGAAGAAAACCTATTAATTCTCTTTGGACTTCACGCTCCTCCAGAGCTAAGAGAGATATCGGTTATTCACGAATTTGCCGGTGAAGTGCCAGATGAGCCTCTAATTGAAGGCGGGAAAATCATTTGGAACGATCAAGAATATTCCATCACGGCGGTCGGATCAGCAGCAAACAAAAATTTAAAAGAACTGGGCCATATTTCTATCTATTTCTCCGAGCCGAATGAACATGTGCTTCCTGGAGCGGTTTTTGTTGAGCCTTTCGCCTTCCCATCGCTCGAAGTCGGGAAAGAAATTCGCTTTGAGAAATAACCAATTCTTTCGTTGATTATAACAAAATACAGTCTAATTTTTGATAGAAAGAAGGGGGACTGTTGGAAGATAGAAGGCTGCTTGTGAAAATATCCCATATGTATTACTTGGAAGGAGCGACCCAATCAGAAATCGCCAAAGTGTTCGGTGTAAGTCGATCATTAATCTCAAAATATTTATCAAAGGCGAGAGAAGCAGGAATTGTGGAAATAAAAATTCATGACGGCTCACACCATCCTTTTATGAATATAGAAGCAAGGATTGAGAAAAAGTATGGGCTTCGGGAGGTCATTTGCGTTCCTAACCTGGGAAATGGCACAGATTTAGACAGTATTGGAACATATGCAAGCCGTTATTTATTAAGGATCTTGAAAAATGGGCAAATTGTCGGAGTTTCTTCTGGCACCACCTTGCTCTCCGTAGCAAAGCAGCTGTCAGCCAAGCTCCCTTATGCCTCTACCACCTTTGTTCCGATCGTAGGAGGCATGGGAGATGAACGGGTAGATATCCATGCCAATGTTCTTGTTTCTATGTTTGCCGAAAAATTAAAAGCCCATTATAAATTCCTTCATGCTCCGGTAATAGCCGACAGTAAAAAAGATAAGGAATTGTTTATGTCCCAATCATCGATACAAAGTGTTTTTGAACTTGCTGAAAAAGCGGATATCATCCTTGTGGGAATCGGCGGTTCACCTAAACACTCCACCATTACGAGATCAGAGATTGGCAAAAAGTATCGGCAATATTTTAATGAACTCGATGCGGTCGGTGATATTTGCTATAAATTTATCGATGAAAATGGAAATGCTCCTTCGAATAGCTGGAATGATAAAATTATTTCTTTCGACATTAAAAAATTAAAAAAAATCCCGTTTGTGATCGGAGTAGCAGCGGGGGTGGAAAAAGTCGAAGCCATTAAAGCCGTTTTAAATGGGAAATTAATCAATGTGCTGATCACAGATGAAAAAACAGCAGAAATGCTCGGGTCCTAAAACGTATCCTCTGTGTAAAACACGAGGGTGTCCAACACATCAATTTTATATGCTTTTCATCTTTGCTCAGTAGCTGTGCTGTCGTAACTGCAAACATGACAGCCGCTTTTTTTTTGCACGAAATATGATAACAGATCTCCTGATTTTTTCAGCGCGAAAAAACAAGCTCAAATACGTTTTCTATTTTGAAATTTCTAGTAAAACTCACGTAGATATTCCTTGACTATTTTCAGAAAAAACTTTATATTTGATACAAAAGTAAATATAAAGAACAAATGTAAAGGGAGAGTGTAAAAATGAGCAATCATGCACTTCCAGCATTTATAACAGATGAAAAATTAGTTGAATTGTATAAACAAATGTGGCTCATTCGATATTTTGATGAGAAGGTGGACCAATTTTTTGCTAAGGGGATGATTCATGGAACGACACACCTTTGCGTCGGACAAGAAGCGACGGCAGCTGGATCCATTGCGGTTTTGCAAGAGAAAGATAAAATTACGAGCACGCATCGAGGCCACGGTCATTGCATTGCGAAAGGGGCATCCGTCGATAAAATGATGGCCGAACTGTTTGGCAAAGTGACCGGATACTGTAAAGGAAAAGGCGGCTCTATGCACATTGCCGACGTGGAAAAAGGAAACCTTGGCGCAAACGGCATTGTTGGCGGCGGCATCCCGTTGGCCGTCGGCGCGGCCTTAACTTCCAAGATGAAAAACGAAGGCTATGTTGTCTTGTGCTTCTTCGGAGATGGTGCAGCCAATGAAGGAAGCTTCCATGAATCCTTAAACCTTGCTTCCATTTGGGGTCTTCCCGTTGTGTTCATATGCGAGAACAATCAATACGGAATGAGCGGGTCTGTCAAAGAAATGTTCAATATTGAACATATCGCCGATCGGGCACAGGCTTACGGCATTCCCGGCAAAGTCATCGACGGAAATGACATGCTGGAAGTGATGAATGCCGTTTATGAAGCGGTTGAATATGCCAGATCAGGAAAGGGGCCTGTACTGATTGAAGCCAAAACCTATCGATGGAAGGGCCACTCCAAAAGCGACGCCAAAAAATACCGCACTCGCGAAGAAGAACAAGAATGGAGAAAAAAAGATCCGATCAAAAGATTCAAAGAGTACTTGATGGAAAAAGGAGTAATAACAGAAGAAAAGGCCGAACAGCTGCGCGAAGAAGCGTTCCGGGAAATTGAAGAAGCTGTCGCGTTTGCGGAAAAAAGTCCAGAACCGTCGATCGATACATTGTTGGAAGACGTTTATGCGTAAAGGGGGAGAAAAGCGATGCGAGAGATCACGTATTTAGAAGCCGTTCGCGAAGCGATGAGTCAGGAAATGAGAAAAAATCAAGATGTTTATTTATTAGGCGAGGATATCGGGGTTTACGGCGGTGCATTTGGTGTCACGCGAGGAATGATTGAAGAATTTGGACCGGAACGTGTGAGAAATACGCCGATTTCGGAAGCGGCTATTGCCGGTGCGGCCGTCGGATCAGCGCTCACCGGGATGCGGCCGATTTTGGAGCTGCAATTTTCCGATTTTATCACGATCGCGATGGATCAGCTTGTGAACCAAGCGGCCAAACTCCGATACATGTACGGAGGAAAAGGGAAGGTTCCGATGGTGGTAAGAACTCCTGCTGGATCAGGTACAGGCGCAGCTGCCCAACATTCCCAAAGCCTAGAAGCATGGATGGCTCATATTCCCGGGCTAAAGGTCGTACAGCCGTCAACCGCTTATGATGCCAAAGGATTGTTGAAGGCGGCGATTGATGATGATAATCCCGTGATTTTCTACGAACATAAGCTCCTTTACAAAACGAAAAGCCACGTTCCAGAAGAACCATACTCCATTCCATTAGGAAAAGCAGACATGAAACGGGAAGGAAAGGACGTAACCATTGTGGCCACAGCGATGATGGTGCATAAGGCATTAGAAGCGGCAAAAGAGCTTGAAAAGGAAGGGATTGACGTCGAAATTGTCGATCCGAGAACACTTGTCCCGCTTGATGAAGAGACGATCGTCGAATCGGTGAAAAAGACAGGACGAGTGGTCGTTGTCCACGAAGCGGTCAAACGTGGAGGATATGGCGGTGAAATCGCAAGCATCATTGCAGAGAGCGAGGCTTTCGATTATCTCGACGCCCCTATTAAACGGCTTGGCGGGCTGCCTGTTCCGATTCCTTATAACCCGAATTTAGAAAAAGCGGCTGTCCCGCAAGTACAAGATATTATCAAAGCCGTAAAAGAAACGGTCCAATTTAAATAAAAAAGGGGGGAAGAACCGATGGCAAAAGAAATTTTTATGCCGAAGCTGAGCAGTACAATGGAAGTCGGCACACTCCTTCAATGGTTGAAAGAAGAAGGTGAACCTGTTGATATCGGCGAACCGCTCTTTGAAATTATGACCGATAAAATCAATATCGAAGTCGAGGCCTATGACAGAGGAATCCTATTGAAAAAATATTTCCAAGCCGATGATCAAGTCCCGGTCAATCAAGTGATTGGCTACATCGGCGAACGAGGGGAGGCTGTTCCTGAAGAACCGCCGATTTTATCAGGAGGAGCGACCGAACCATCTGGTCAAAAGACGGAACCGTCTGCAATAAGCGAGGACGCTGTCAAAGGGAAAAGCAATGAGAATGGAAAGGTACGAGCCACACCTGCCGCCAGACGCTTAGCCAAAGAAGCGCAAGCGGATCTACAAAGCATTTTAGGAAGCGGGCCCAAAGGCCGCATCCACCTGAAAGATGTGCAGCAATATTTAGAAACGGAAAAGGAACAGCCAAAAGCATCGCCGCTAGCAAGAAAAATGGCCGAACGTGAGAATATCGATTGGAAGACGCTTCAAGGATCAGGAGCAGGCGGCAAGGTGATGAGCCGGGATGTGATCCATGCCGTTCCAGCTCAAACGTCAGGACAAAAGCAGGAGCAGCATGAAGTCCGGAAGAAGCTATCTGGATTGCGGAAAGTGGTGGCCGACCGCATGGTACAAAGCGCCTTTACCGCTCCCCACGTTACATTAACCAGCGATGTGGATATGACAAAAGCGATCGAAATGAGAATAGCCCTCCTTCCGACTGTCGAAGCACAAACAGGATTTCGTTTAACGTATACGGACATTCTCATCAAAGCGGTTGGTACGGCTTTATCACGCTTCCCTGAAGTAAACGTCCATTTGGAGCATGATGAAATCATTTATAAAAAGAATGTCAATGTTGGAGTAGCCGTTGCGGTCCAAGACGGTTTAATAGTGCCGGTCATTAAACAAGTGGAACAGAAAGGGCTGGCGGTCATTTGCGCGGAAGCAAAAGATTTAAGCAAGCGCGCGAGGGAACAAAAACTCCGGCCCGATGAGCTGAAAGGCTCTACTTTTACGATTAGCAATTTAGGCATGTATCCGATTGATGCATTCACCCCGATTATTAATCAGCCGGAAATCGCGATTTTAGGCGTAGGCAGAATCCAAGAAAAACCTGTGGTTGTCAATGGGAACATCGCCATCCGCCCAATCATGACCGTCAGCTTGTCTTTTGATCACCGCGTCATCGATGGCGCGCCCGCGGCGGAATTTTTAGCTGAAGTCAAACGCATTCTCGAAAACCCGTATGAAATGATTTTATAAGGAGGAGGTTCCATTTGGCACAATCGTATGATATCGCGGTCATCGGCGGCGGTCCGGGAGGCTATATGGCGGCTCTTCATGCTGCTCGTCTTGGAAAAAAAGTCATGCTGGTGGAAAAGGAGTTTTTAGGCGGCACCTGTTTAAATAGAGGCTGCATTCCTTCTAAAACATGGTTGAAAAACGCTGAAATTATAGAATCCATTGAGTTGTCCAAAGAATGGGGCATTCAAACGGGCAACCTCACGATTTCCTTAGACAAGATGAAAAAGCGGAAAGATGACGTCATCTCCCGTCTCCGCCAAGGGATTGCGCTTTTGTTAAGGCAAGGAAAAATTGACGTATATCAGGCAGAAGGCTTTTTGGAAGAAGGAAATACGGTTCAATTGATTGCAGATCAAAAAAAGGAACGTGTTCAAGCGGATAAAATCATTGTGGCGACCGGCTCATCTCCCTCCATTCCTCCGATTGCCGGGCTAAACGATGTTTCTTTTTATACAAGCGATACCATTTTTGAAATCGACAACATCCCAAGCTCCCTCACCATTATTGGCGGCGGCGTGATTGGCGTGGAGCTGGCGACGGTTTTTTCTCGTTTTAAAACACGAGTGACCATTATTGAAATGGCTGGACGGATGATCCCGACCGAAGATGCGGACGCCTCCAAAGCGCTTGCTCAATCGCTGCAAAAAAAAGGAGTACGAATGTTAACAAATGCGAAAGTGACACGTGTGCAAAAAAATGGAGACAAAATCATGACGGAATGTCTCAATGAAAAAGGCGAATCCGTGTTGGTCGAAGGAGAGGCGCTTTTCGTAAGCGTTGGCAGGAAGCCTAATTTATCTGCGGTTCAGGGGTTAAAACTGGAGCAAAACGGACCTTTTATTCAAGTAAATGAAAAAATGGAGACGAGCGCTTCCAACATTTATGCTGTCGGCGATGTCATAGGGGGATACCAGCTGGCGCATGCCGCCTATATGGAAGGGATCGTTGCTGCTTCGAACGCAGCAGGATACGAGCGGAAAATGGATGAAAAAGTGGTTCCTAGATGCATTTTTACGCTTCCGGAAGTGGCCAGTGTCGGATGGACGGAAGAAGAGGCGAAACGGAAAGGGCTTGCGGTGAAGACGGAAACATTCGATCTTGCCGGAAATGGGAAAGCGTTGATTTCCGGCGACACATCAGGATTTGTCAAAATCGTCTATGACATGAAATATGGAGAAATCATCGGCGTCACCATGGTCGGCCCTCACGTAACGGAAATGATTTCCGAAGCGTCTTCTTTCATATTTCTAGAAGGCACGGTCGAAGAAATGGCCCGTATGATTCACCCGCATCCAACGATTTCTGAATCGTTTTTTGACATCGCAAAAAACATTATAGATAAAAGTAAAAAATAATAGTGTGATGTAAAAAGAGCTTATTTACAATTGTTCTATGGATCGAACAAAATGTAAATAAGCTCTTATTTTTTGCTTTTAAAAAAGTAAATGGAACATAAAAGCTTTTTATTCATCTGATGATATGTTTATTATAGAATTATGTAAGTAATCAGATAGAGCAAATGACATCGCAAGTGTTGATAATCCATTACTTTATGAAAAATGTGGAATGATTGAGCTAGGAATCAAGCAATGTCAACGGGTTTTTTATGGGGTATCAACACACCTGAAATGGTATGAAAAAAGAAGAGGTGAGGAAATGTTAGAGTGGGAAGAAAGAAGGCAGCTTGTTAAAGTGGCTACATTGTATTATATGGAGGGGTGGACGCAAGAACAAATCGCGAAAAAAATAGGAGTGTCAAGACCGATTATTTCCAAAATGCTACAGCGCGCGAAAGAAGTGGGAATCGTAGAAATATTTATTAAAGATGAAAGTGCCCATACCGTTGAATTGGAGCAAAAATTGGAGAAGCATTACGGATTGAAGGATGCGGTTGTCGTACCGACAGTAGGATTGACGCCTGATATGGTGAAGCGGGCTGTAGCGCGTGCGGGCGCTTATTATCTCTCTAAAAATTTAAAGTCGGTGAAAAGGTTAGGGATTTCGTGGGGAACGACGCTTGCAGAACTAGTGAAAGAATTTCCGTATATTCGCAAAGAAGAGTTAAAAATTATTCCGCTTGAAGGAGGGATGGGAAGAAAATTCGTTGAAATTCATGCGAACCAGCTTGCCCACGAATTGGCTAAAAAAATGAGCTGTACCTGTCTTTATTTATATGCTCCAGCCATTGTTGAGACAGAAGAATTAAGGGAAAGATTGTTATCCATGCCAGATATCGAATCCGTGCTTGAAGAAGGTCGGAATATCGATGTAGCCATCATTGGAATCGGCAATCCGCATAAATCCTCCACCTTGCGTAAGCTAGGTTACTTGGAGGATGATGATCTGCACTATTTGCGTAAGCTGGGTGTCGTGGGTGATATCGGATTTCGATTTTTTGATGAATCTGGTAATGTCATTATCAATTCATTCACCAATAAAGTGATTGGCGTTTCCTTAAGCGAATTAAAAAAGGTGAACCGAGTGATAGCGGTTGTTGAAGGAATTCATAAACTTGAAAGTATAAAAGGAGCACTGAACGGAGGCTTCATCAATGTTTTAATTATTGATGAGCAGACTGCTGCAGCGATTGTTGAAAATTGGTGAAAAATTTCATGGAAAACGATTTTTACTTGGGTCCATTCATTAATATACATTTACAAAAAAACCTTCATAAAGTAGAGATTTGACCAAACGATTGAGGAGGTTCATGTATCAGGCTTCAGCTTACTAATGATTCACCAATTTTTTACAGATAGAAGGACTGAGACTCTATTACTCAACATGGATGATGAGGGATCACAACCGTATCATCGATGAAGGAATGGCTGGAACGCTAACGGGGGCTTCATCCGCTCGGCTTTTATCCGAAGCATTGGGCGACAATGAGCCAAAATCTGTGGGATGAAACCATTCTTCTGTAGGAAAAGGCAATAGGGGATGTTCCGTTGTCTCAATGGTCAAGCCTAAATAAAGACCTTCTTGAGCGACGATACTGCTTGATCTCATGATCGGAGGAGGCGGCTTCCATTGCTCGCATATGGTTCATTCGTTCGTCTGAGACATCTGCTTGTCGGCTCATGGTTCATATGATGAAACAAGCCTTTCCATTAGTGTTTCGGCTTTACGAAAAATCTTTCGGGCAATCATGGTATCTGTTGAAAAACGATTGCAGCAGCTTGCTTGAAAACAGCTGTCATCGCCATGTTCAAAAGGCACCCAAAATTGATCAGACTGGCATTCTGTCGTGAGGAAAAGAGCTATTGCTCTTATGAGTGAAGCGAAACAAGCGAGTCCTATTGATATCAGCAAAAAGCTGTTCGATGTCAACATACGAATCTATCGTTTTTTTACATTTCAACCGTGAATTTGGTTTTATGTATTGACACGAGAAAGCGATTACAAATATAATTAAAACAAAATTAACTAAATAGAACAAATGTAAAAAGTCAGAATTATCATTTTTTGTGCGATTGTGTTTCAACCTAACTAGGGGGAAGGTTCATGAATTCGATTGAAAAAATCATTCACGAAAATTGTGTGTTGTTAAATGTCGAAGCGTATGATCAACATGACATTCTTTCTCAACTCTCGGATGCTTTATATAAACAAGGTTTTGTTAAGGATACCTTTAAGCATGCTGTTTTAGAAAGGGAAGCCGAATTTCCGACTGGATTGCCATTAGTTTCAATCGGTGTTGCCATTCCGCACACAGATGCTTACCATGTTGCTCGAACGGGCATAGGAGTTGCCATCTTAAAGAAACCTGTAGAGTTCTCTGTAATGGGAAGTCCTGATGATAAAGTACATGTATCTATTATTTTGATGCTTGCGATGAACGATGGCAAAAAACAAATCGAACTCCTGCAACGTTTAATGGAATTTTTTCAAAAAGAAGAAAAATTGCTTGTTTTAAAAGACATGAAAAACGAGAAAGAAATCGCTGCCTATTTAGAAACTGAAATATTTTGAAAATAGAAAATATTGATGATTAAGGGAGGAATAAAAATGAAAAAGGTGCTTGTCATTTGTGGAACTGGAGTTGCAACATCAACAATGGTGATCAATAAGCTAAAGGAATTTTTTGCAGAAAAACAAATCGATGTTCAGCTTTATCAATCAAAAGTTTCGGATATTTTATCAACCGGAAATGATTATGATGTCATCATATCGACAACCGTTGTTCCGCCAAGCATTAAAACAAAGGTTGTTAATGCCGTTCCTTTACTAACAGGAATAGGAAAGGAAAAGGTATTTAACGATATATTAGAAGCATTAAAATAATCAATGAGGGGATGGGAGTATATGGATTTCATCCAAAAGATTGTTGATTTAGGCCCTACAGTCGTATTGCCTGTCATCATTTTTTTATTCGGTCTTGTTTTAAAAATGAAACCGGGGCGTGCCTTTCGGGCAGGTTTAACCGTCGGAATTGGTTTTATCGGTGTGAATTTAATTATCGGCTTGCTCGTGGATAATTTAGGACCTGCCGCAAAAGATATGGTTGAAAGGCTAGGGATTGATTTAAGTATTATTGACGTGGGTTGGCCAGCTACTTCTGCCATTGCCTTCGGATCAACTGTAGGTGCCTTGGCAATCCCTATCGGATTAATTGTCAATTTCATTTTACTCATTGTAGGCTTGACAAAAACGCTGAATATTGATTTGTGGAATTTATGGCATATTGCCTTCACAGGTGCGCTCGTCAGCATTATGACCGACAGCTTTGCGATGGGAATTGTAACCGCCTCTGTACATGCCATTGTCCTCTTAGTCCTTGCTGATATGTCACAAAAACATGTAGAGAAATTTTATGGCTATCCAAACATTTCTTTTCCCCATGGAACGTCTACACCGTATATTTTGTTTGCTTGGCCTTTAGAAAAGCTCTTCAACATGATTCCCGGGTTTAAAAATTTAAAAGCTGATCCTGAATCGATTCAAAAAAGATTAGGAATTTTAGGTGAATCGACAGTATTAGGGCTGATATTAGGTCTTATTATCGGTATTTTAGCAGGATGGAATGCAAAAGAAGTGTTGAATTTAGGAGTATCGACTGCAGCTGTTATGCTTCTTTTACCGCGGATGGTCTCCATTTTAATGGAGGGACTTGCGCCCGTTTCAGAATCTGCCAGCGAATTTGTAAAATCAAAATTTCCTGGCCGCGAAGTATTCATAGGGATGGACAGTGCTTTGGCAGTAGGACATCCAGCAGCAATCGCCTCATCTTTGATCATGGTGCCGATTGTCTTATTACTAGCCATTATTGTACCTGGCAACAAAGTATTGCCATTCGGTGACTTGGCAACGATCCCATTCATTGTCAGTATGATGGTTCCGATTTTCCGGGGAAATGTTATTCGAACCGTGGTAGCAAGCACGATTGCATTAGGGTTTGGTTTATTGCTAGCAACCTATATTTCCCCTCTTTTCACACAAGCAGCCAAAAATGTAGGTTTTTCTTTCCCAGAAGGAACGAACTCCATATCCTCGCTTGTTGACGGGGCGGTTCCAACGACTGCGATCTTCTTATTCGGGGCAAAGCTAGGGTACATTGGCTTGATTATCATTGCATTAATTGCTCTAGCAACCGCTTATTACATCAATAAAAGGCCCAATAAAACAAACGAATCATAAATGGGGTTCATCCTTTGCTTTTTACAGCAAACGAAAACATGCAGCTTCAACTTCCAAACGATTCAGTTTCGAAGTTGAAGTTTTTTTTTTTGCGGAATGTTTTGGCGGTTTCTATGTTGCTGCTCAATTAAAAAACAATCAGCATAGAACGTTTTGCAACAGCTCATCAAAAAGCAGTTACATATGATAACAAATGAATGGATAGCGAAGGAACCTATAAGCAGACGGACAATGGATTGAAAGACATATGTGCTGAACGGATGATGCGGGGTGGAAAACTTTCTGTACCCCATTTCAAAAGTGACAGTGAGCAACATTCTTGGGGGGAAGCTATTTTTTTATGCCTTTTATCAGTAAACCCTCTGTAATCCAATCTCTCAATTTAATATTGGTTTCTTTTCAAATGATTGTAGCCTCATCCGCCGAGAACTCTCCCGCCTCTTAACGGGGCGAAGGTGAGGAAGCTGCAATAAATAGATGTTCTGCATGTAAGCGCTCATTTTCTCTTCTGGAGATCACCTTTTCTTCTTCATCAAAAAGCTATTGATTCCGAATGTATGTTGATGGAGCAGTCGATCTTGTTTTTTATCGCGTTCTTCGGCCATTTGTTGGTTCATGTGTTCCAAACGTTTTTTTATGAAAATGGAGAAGGCTTCCTGTCATGGTCTTCAAACTATTTGCTTAATCTGTACTTTTTTAGTACAATTGTATTAAAAAAGGAGAAACAGATGAATTGGATCGCATGGTTCATTATTGCCTGTGAAATCGGATTTTGGGTATTCATTATTGCTGGCCTATTTGCAAGATATGTTTTTAAGCAACAAAAGCTAGGAATCTATCTACTAGCGATGTCACCTATCGTCGATCTCGTTTTACTTATCGCTACGAGTTTTGATTTATATCGTGGAGCAACAGCCACCATTGCCCACGGTGTGGCCGCGGTATATATTGGCGTTTCGATCGCTTTCGGGAAAAGCATGATACGCTGGGCGGATGAGCGATTTCAATATTACGTGGCAAAAACAGGGCCAAAACCAGTGAAACGTTACGGTCTCGACTATGCAAAGCATTATTTTAAAGGCTGGATTCGGCACGTTTTATCTTATATGATCGGTTGTGGTATGATAGGAATGATTGATTGGTTGATTGACGATATCGAACGAACAGCTGCCCTCGTTCAAATTGCAAAAGTTTGGACAATTGTGCTCATCGTCGATTTTCTCATCTCGATCTCCTATTTTATCTTTCCAAGAAAAAAGCCTGAAGAAGGATAAATCGTGAATAGCAAAGGATATGGTCCAGATGCATTCTATGTTATCCAAAGCCATCCAAACGTATTTCGATACAAGCGAAATCATTACATGGAAACAAGTTTATGGCGGAGATATCAATGAATCTTTTTACATTCGGACAGCTTCCGGTTCCTATTTCATAAAAATTCAAACAGCGCCGCCACCTTGCTTTTTCCATTCTGAAAAAAGCGGATTAGATACGATTCGCTTAACGAAGACGATTTCCGTTCCAAACGTGTTTCACGTGTATGAAGATGGCGAGGTTGGCTGTTTAATTTTAGAATGGATATCCGGGAAGAAAACCGAACAAGCCGCCGAAAAACTTGGAAATCTGCTCGCCCTCATGCACAACCATACAGGAGAAAAATTTGGTTTTGCGAACAATGGTTACATTGGAAAGCTGCCGCAACCGAATCAATGGTTGGATTCATGGATCGATTATTATCGAACATGCAGGCTGCAACCTCAAATTCGTCTTGCTGAAGAAAAGGGATTGTTACCCCTTTCGATTTTCAAAAAATTAAATAAGCTGATGCAAGAGTTAGAGCAATGGATACCAGAAAAACCAAAAGCCTCTTTGCTTCATGGAGATTTATGGAGCGGAAATTGGATGGCGGGGGAAAATGGCGAACCGTATCTCATCGATCCTTCTGTTTTTTATGGACATGATGAATTTGAGCTCGCCTTTACCGAATTATTTGGCGGGTTTCCAGCCGGCTTTTATCATGCTTATCAAGAAGTAAATCCTTTATCCAAAGATTATGAAGATCGTAAAGAACTTTATCAATTATTTTATCTGCTTGTTCATCTCAATTTGTTTGGAAAAAGCTATGTAAATGCGGTAGAAAGAATCGTTAACCGTTATGTTTAACCGTGTTCACCTAACAACATTTCGTCAACGATTTCATTCTACCTTTCTTATTTATTGCTTAACCGTATGTTTATACCCATTCAGCAGCCTGCCGGACTTCTTGCCATGTAAGCTGATGGGCCGGTGTTCATCCAATGAATGGTTACCTTGGCCTTTGCCTTCTAGTTCCTCCGTTTCTGACCGGAGGCAGAGCGGATCATTCACACCCGCGGCAATAAATACGGACGTACCGGTTAAATCAGGAAGTTTGTTTCCTCTTCTTGGCATCATTGGATGATGCAGCAAGACCCCTTTTAAAGTCCCTTTAAAATGAAACAATAAACTTCCTGCTATATTAGCTCCGTTGGAATATCCAAATGCCACGATATTTCCGCGGTTCAATTGATAGTTTGCCTCTGCTTCATCTAAAAAGTCGTTTCGTTCTTTCGTCCGCTTAATCAAATCGGCCTCATCAAAAACTCCTTCCGCCAAGCGCTTAAAAAATCGCGGCATTCCGTTTTCTAAAACATTTCCTCGAACACTGAGTATGTTCGCTTGTGGATCGATATGCTCAGCTAATGGCAGGAGAGCTTGTTCGTTAATTAAAATATCTCAAATTCAGAGTAATATTGACGGATTATTCCCTATTTGTCAAATTGTTTTGTAAGCTACATCTTAATCATTTGAAACCAGAGGCTCATTTCCTTTATAGTAAACATAGAAATCATCAATATATGGGAGGAATTCGATCGATGGAATATCGGATAGAAAGAGACACAATGGGTGAAGTGAAAGTTCCAGCGGATAAATGGTGGGGAGCCCAAACACAAAGAAGTAAGAATAATTTTAAAATTGGAACAGAAAAAATGCCAATCGAATTAATTCGCGCTTTCGCCGTGCTAAAGAGAAGTGCCGCCATCGTTAATGAAAAACTAGGAAAACTAAGCAAACCTAGAAAAGAGGCGATCGTTTTTGCTTGCGATGAAATTTTAGCTGGGAAATTAAATGACCATTTTCCGCTTGTCGTTTGGCAAACCGGTAGTGGAACGCAGTCGAATATGAACGTGAATGAAGTGATAGCGAATCGCGGAAATGCCTGGTTAAAAGAACAAGGAATGGATGAAAAGATTCATCCGAATGACCATGTCAACATGAGCCAAAGCTCAAACGATACCTTTCCGACAGCCATGCATATTGCGAGTGTCCTTGCGATCAAAGACACTTTGCTTCCGGCATTAGAGCGCTTACATACAACGTTCGTTGCGAAAGAAAAAGAGTTTCAACATATTGTAAAAATCGGTCGTACTCATCTCCAAGATGCCACCCCGCTTACACTCGGGCAAGAAATTAGCGGCTGGGCATATATGCTGCAGCGTTCCAAAGAGATGATTATGGAATCTACTGAAAAGATGAAAGCCTTGGCGGTTGGGGGAACGGCTGTAGGAACAGGAATTAATGCTCATCCAAAGTTTGGCGAGATGGTTGCCGAAGAGATTTCGGCTTATACAAAAGAAACGTTCACTTCGTCAATCAATAAGTTCCATGCTTTAACAAGCCATGATGAAATCACCTATGCCCACGGTGCTTTAAAAGCTTTAGCTGCCGATTTAATGAAAATCGCAAATGACGTTCGTTGGTTGGCAAGCGGCCCTCGTTGCGGAATCGGGGAAATTACCATCCCTGAAAACGAACCGGGCAGCTCGATCATGCCTGGAAAAGTAAACCCTACACAAAGTGAAGCACTCACCATGGTAGCGGTTCAAGTGATGGGAAATGATGCGGCGATTGGTTTTGCCGCAAGTCAAGGGAATTTTGAATTAAATGTTTTTAAACCGGTCATTGCTTATAATTTCTTGCAATCCGTCCGTCTGTTAGCCGATGCGATGGATTCCTTTAATACGAATTGCGCCGTCGGCATTAAACCAAACGAAAAAGTGATACAAGAATACTTGAATCAGTCTTTAATGTTAGTAACAGCCTTGAATCCTCACATTGGCTATGAAAATGCGGCGAAAATTGCCAAACATGCTCATAAACATAACTTGTCCCTTAAACAAGCGGCCATTGAATTAGGAGTGCTAACGGAAGAACAATTCGATCAATATGTTCGTCCTGAAGAGATGATTCATCCAAAAGCGTGATCAAAAAGTAGCTTTCTAACGTCTTAAAAGTCCAAGCCTCACTTATTTTATCGCGTTCGCGCCAATTTAACTTATGAAAGCTCGCTCATGGTCTTTTTAGGCCATGAGCAAGCTAAAAAACTCAATCAACTTATTGCTTTTATTTTCCATAATAAAAGCCGCTCCATTTATCCATGCTTAGAATGGCGATCAGCTAATATAAAATGATCACCATATCCCCAAAAAACAAAACAGAATGATTCCAGCTTTTGTTGCAACGCTCGGATAGGGTTCAAAATTTTGCATAGTAAATCGCTGAAGTTATAAATGATGTTTTTTTTAAACGGATACTCGATTGTGAAAGGATCTCTTTAAGTGGGGAATAAAGTTGAACAGCAATCCGGTATCCGATAAAAAAGCCGATTCCATTTAGCATGACATCATCAATATCTACTTTTCTTCCAGTCCCTTGAAAAATGTTTTCAATTAATTGAATCAATTCGATTAAAATAGGAATGGAAATGGAGGAAATAAATGCTGTTTTCACGCTTTTAAGCCGATCCCAGAGGACTGTCAAGTAAAAGGACAATGGGAAAAGCAGCAAAGTGTTTCCCACAATGTTTGTAACTAAAGACATATAATAGCCGTGTTTGATAGCGAATATGGCCATATCGATTAACGAAGCGAAGGGAATTATATTAATATTATGAGCGATCGGTTGACTTGTATCTATTGCTTTCGGATCAATATAAATAGGGAAAAAGAGTAAGAACATAACGTACAGACAGTAGTTCACAAAAATATATTTGCCAATATGCTAAAAAAATTAAACTCCTTTTTTCTTCTGACCATAAATGCCTGAACGACCACAAATTCACAGGTAACCAAAATAAGATCATCAACGGAAGTCTTGCTGAAATAGAAGCGATTGCGTCAATACCTTTTGTGATTTTTCCTGTTTCTACGTTTATACAATACATTTCTTTTTCAAGGTCAGTGATAGGTATATTTAGATTATTTTCTTCTCTAATACTCTTTAGTTCAATAAGGTTAAACCAATCCAGCTTATGAATATTTTCTTTAACTCTCATACAGATTGGACACCAGCTATCATACAATACTAAGATTTTACTCACCTTATGCTACTCCTTTTTGTAAAATTTTCAAATCTTATGTTTATAATAAGGGGTGATATCAAAATCATCAAATTAATTAATTTTGAAAGGATTTGAATATTCAAATACACTTATCACGCTTTACGTCTCGTTATTTTTAGCATTTGTTATACCTATAATATTGTTGATTCACGAGAACGCGATTGTCCAATTATATTGGGTAATAACATACACTGTAGGAATACTCCAACAAAAGCAAGCACCACAAAAAACGACCAAGAAAGGGGAATATTTCTTGTTAATAAATATCCTACAATGAAGGGACCGATCGCGTTACTGATTCCATAGAGAAGCTGATAGCTCGAAATGCTTTTCCCTCTTTTCTCAGCCGGACCAATTTCTCCCACAATTGTTGCAGACGCTGGATAAAAAAGTTGTTCTCCACAACTAAAGAGAAGAATTCCGACGAAAAGAAGTGGAACAAAAAAGTTCAAGTGTGCAGATACTAAAAATGTACTTCCTAAGAAAATGATATAAGATAAGCCTAAAACAACCGAACCGACGATTATTTTTTGCAAATCGTTCAAGCGATGTGTAAAAAACAACAGCGGAACCTGAAGGACAATAACGGAAAGGCTATTTACTGTAAATAACACACCAGAAATCCAGCTAAGGTCTGGACTTATCTCCTTTATAAAAGCAGGCATTGCGAAACCTAAAGCGACGTACATAAAGGTCATCGGAGCAACTGCTACCAAAAAACGCATTAAGTTTGAGTCGTATGAAAAACGAATAGCCCAAACTTTTTTGGAAATCGGTTCTTTTTTTATAATTGATTGGTTGCGCAATGGAATTTTTGCAATCAACACGGCTGCAATAAGAAAACTGAATGCATCTATGAATATTAACGTCCCATAAGCAAACGATGTATTAAATATTGCTATGATACCTGTACCTATGAGCATTCCTAAAGAATTCCCCAAATTCCGTAAACTTCGAGAACTTCCAAACCACATCGTTCGATCCTCGCTGGGGACAAGTTGTGAGATGATCGTTTGGTTCACAACTGGCCATGCCCGCTGTCCCCAGGTAACAATAGTCGCTGCGATTGTCAATCCCCAAATATTATGGAATATCAAATATCCAAGAGTTCCGATTCCTCGTAACCAAAAACTTGCAAGAGCAGCAGGCTTTGCACCTAATCGATCCACTATCATACCGCAGACAGGTATGGCAAGTAATCCAGCCAATGCACTAATCGATAGCATTTGACCTACTTGCTCCAACGAAAGACCACTCGTCTTTAGAAAAAAAAGAACTAAAAATGGCATAGTTAACCCCGATCCGAACGAATCTAGAAACAATGCCCCTAGAAAGGGCGCACTCCAAGGTTGTGAATGAACTACTTTCTTTATTTTCGAATATTGAGAAACTAGGAACTTCATGCCATCTCCACCTTACCCTAGTATCTTTTGCTCAGCTGTAGAAGAAAGAGCTTTTGGCAGGACAATTTTAAAATCTGCCGGTACGTTTTCACTTAGCTCAATGCCGGCGCGAGCATATGGACCTATTTCATCTTTTTGTCCAGCTCCTGTTACATACATGGCCACTTCATGTACTCCGTCAATACCGAGTTTTGATTCTACTAAACTTTCCTTAAAAGCTGCCGTCATGAAAACACCTAAATTATGTGCTGTTCCCGCTAACAAAAAGTTTTGCGCGTAGTGAGCGGTTTCATAATGCATAAGTCGATAAATGCGTGCGCCTTTGTATTTCCATTTAATTCGATCTATAACACTTGTATAAAAAACTGTAACTGCGGCATTCAGGAAATAATCTTGCCCATATAGGACATCGTATAGAAATGGCTTCACGTCTTCTTCTGTCTCAATAAGATGTAAAGCGTGGTGTTTTTGACAGTAATGGTACACACCGCTTCGTAAACCTTCACATGCATTCACAATCGGATATAACTCTATTGAATGTCGTCCACCCGGAGAGGGAGAGGGCTTTTTGGCTACGATTCCATAGGAGTGTGTGTCATTTGTGAAAAGAATCCCTCAGTGTAAAATAGAACATCGGCTAAGTTTTGTAGTGAAATTGGTTCTTCAGAAAAACGTCGACAGGATCTACGTTTCATAAAAGAATTGACCAAAGTTTGATCTAAAAGTTTACTAGGAGTCGGTAGTTTGATGCTAGATGTTGCGCAGTTGCACTTGAAATATTGTGGTGCAGGAGATGATTTTTTTCTGAATTCTTCAACATTTTTCAATCTACCTTCTTCAGTGGTTTCAAATTTTGTATCTTTTGTTTGTAGATGAAGGAACCAAGATGATTCATCCCAATCTTGCCATTCCGCTACGATTTGCTCAATGGTCAAATTGTAATCTGTTTCCTTTTCGATGAGAATTCCATTTTTGACCAAGTGCTCGACAATACTTGTTACCATTGATTCTGAAAAAATCGGTTGTAAGCTTGTGTCTTCACTCGAAAACATGGAGATAATCTCGCATACCTTCCAATCAACTTTAAAAGTGCGTTTTACAGAAGGTAGATGCAAGTGCGGTTGTCCATCAGGATAAGTAATGACTAAATCAGGTGCTAAATAATAACGGTTCAATCGTGACATTTTCTCAAACCCTTTCCCAACAGAATAAAAGTAAGAACCACCTGATTGAGTTTCAGATGGTTCCGCTCATGCCAATTCTTAGTCGGCCGGGTGCATAATAGGTATCAGTGCTTCCTGTTCTTCAAAAATAAATGTTTCTTCTTTTACTGTATTATTTTTTACTGAATTATCTTTTAATTCATCATCCAATTTTTCCACTTACTTACATTACTTAAGTTTATATTAAATTTGATTGGCAATTTAGTCAAGTTAGAAATTTGAAAATTATTATAAATATGATAATATTAAGTTAATGTTAGTAATAATTTTCCACTAAATTGCTGTGTAAATCTGCATTTGAAGCCGACACCATAGTCTATTTTGGCCGGTAGGAATTAATCTAGGAGGAATATCCATGATAACTTTGGTTCGAATGAACGAAGAACAATATAAAAGGTTCTTCGAAGAGACAGTCAGAGAGTATGCCGAAGAAAATGTAAAGGAAGGCAGATGGACACCATCAGAATCGATTGGACGAGCGATCAAAGAAACAAATGAACTATTATCTAAAGGGATTCATACGAATGGTCATTTTTTGTGTTCATTGCATCACGAAGTAGTAGGCGCAATAGGCACGATTTGGTATGAAGTCAAAGAAAATAATGGCGAGAAATCAGCTTTTATATACAGCATTAAGATATACGAAGAATTTCAAGGCAAAGGATATGGAAAGCAGTCACTTATTGCATTTGAAACTGACCTTGCCTCGATGAATGTAAGTTCAATCGGGTTACATGTTTTCGGGCACAACAAACGTGCATATCAGTTATATACCAAGATGGGGTATATTCCAACAAGCATTAAAATGAAAAAATATCTCAGAAGCAAATGAAAACTAACTCGTATCTCGATTTTACTAGACTTTAGCACTTGAGAAAGGCTTTCTTTTTATGGGTTCAGGAATTCTTAATAATATGCCAAATTTGGTATAATTTAGTTATAATACTAGGTAACGTCAAGAATTTTGTGTAATGCAACATAGATAGGGTATCTCTGAAATGGATTTGGAATGGATAGGGGATTAGTTTCCTCTATAAAAATGACAGAATATTCAGTTTTTTTGTGCAGAAAGGGAGGATCCCCTTGTTTTATTGGTTTGGAATTTACAGTATTTGGTTAATTGTAACGTTCTTCAAACATTCGTTGAAGCGCCTCCTGTGCTTCAGCAAATCCTCGTCACTTTCGCCCTGCCCATTTCTCATTAAAATCTTGGATGGTCAAATACACGACTTTTTCAGCGGCTTCTAAGCTACTCAAACTGTTCATCGGCTTGAGACGTTTCCGAATCTCTTTGATCGTTCGTTCAATGGCATGGGTCATGTAAATCACACTTCGAATACGACTTGGATACTCCATAAATGTAAGGAGGACATCCCACTCATTCGCCCAAGATTGAACTTCTCTCGGATACTTGCTGGACCATTTCGACTCAAACTGTTGAAACATCTGTAACGCCATCTCCTTATTCGTTGCGCAATAAATCAGCTTGAGACCCTCTGCCACTTCAAATTGGTCTTTTTTCCGAACACGATGTAAGGTATTACGTACTTTGTGAACGACACAACGCTGCACATCGGCTTTCGGATAAACCGTCTTAAAGGCTTCCTCTAAACCCGGTA
Organism: Anoxybacillus sp. PDR2; assembly: GCF_009834045.1. NCBI lineage: Bacteria > Bacillati > Bacillota > Bacilli > Caryophanales > Anoxybacillaceae > Anoxybacillus > Anoxybacillus sp. PDR2. The sequence continues at coordinate 1,009,655 of NZ_CP047158.1, forward strand.
GTCCATCGAATACGCCTAGAAGGACTTCCTTGACGCCTCTGTTGTATAGTTGTTGAAGAATCTCCTGCCATACATGGGCGCTTTCCTGTCCTCCCACAAAGAAATCAAGAATTTCACGAAACCCTTCTTCGTTTACACCTAACACGACATAAATGACCTCTTTTTCTACCGTATCTCGACTGTTTAGTGCAAAATAAAAGTAGCCGCTTAAAACAGTTACAGGTATTTTTTGATTCATTAGTCATTTTCCTCCCCGTTATTAAAAATTCTTTTTTAAATTCTCCGTCCTGATTTTGATAACACTCTTAAAAGATAAGAAAATAAAACGAAAATAGTAATCATTACGATTTAAATAATATTTAAACATACTTCGCTTGTAAATGCAAAGACAAACTGGGGAGTATATATATTGAAGTCTGGAATGGGAAAAGATGAATGCTGGACGGGGAAAGAAGCTTTTAGAAAGAACTTCATAAAAAGGGCTGTTTGGATGATTCGTCTATCATCGCTAAAAGAATCGCACAAGGAGGGGGGGACTATACAGACGAATCCTTGTTGAACGTTTGTGAAAAAATATGAAATTAATACCGACAATGTTTTGATGTATTCCATTCTATAGAATTCACAAATTCCTTTTTGTGTGGTATAGTTTATAAAACGTAATGATTACTATTATCGAGAGGTGAAGAGGAAATGAACCCTTTTATTCTAATCATAGGGGCGGGACCTGCTGGGATTGGAATGGGGATATTATTCAAGCAATTAGGAATTAAGAATTTCGGGATTTTAGAGCGTGATCGCATTGGTTCGTCATTTATGCAATGGCCGAAAGAAATGCGCTTTATTACTCCGTCATTTACAGGACAAGGATTTGGCGCATTAGATTTAAATGCTGTTTCCCCGACAACATCGCCTGCATTCACACTGCGAAAAGAGCGGCTAAGCGGCGAAGATTATGCACTATATCTTGATTTATTAGCTGAACATTATGATTTGCCGATTCGAGAAGAAGTAAATGTGACTAGCGTTGAGAAAAGGGGAGACCGCTTTGTTTTAAAAACAAATGAAGGCGATTATGAAGCAGATGCTGTCATTTGGGCGACGGGGGAATTTCAGTTTCCAAATGTACGTCCATTCCCGGGGGCGGAACATGCGTTACATAACCGATATATTGATAGTTGGAGAAAGCTTGAAAAAGGTCACTATGTGGTCATTGGCGGTTATGAAAGCGGGATGGATGCAGCTGTGAATTTAGTGGCTTATGGCAATGAGGTGACTGTGATCTCAGCTCAAGAGCGAAATGGAAAAAAAGAAGCGGACCCGAGTTTGTCGCTGGCCCCATATACATGGGAGCGCTTGCGAATAGCCGAGCGCACCAAGCGGCTAACCGTTATCGAAAAGACAAAAGTGGAAAAGATTTATAAGGATAACAACGGTTATACGCTATTTCTTTCGAATGGCAAGCAAATGCTGACTCAACCCCAACCGATTCTAGCCACAGGATTTCGTTCAGGTGCGGAACAAATTCGTTCATTGTTTGAATGGGGGGAAAATGGAAAACCGAAACTGACGGTTCATGATGAATCGACCATTACGCCGAATTTATTTTTAATTGGGCCAAGTGTTGCTCACGATCAGGCGATTTTCTGCTTTATTTATAAATTTCGGCAGCGTTTTGCTGTTGTGGCCAAACAATTGGTTGACCGTTTCAGACTGTCTCATGATGAAGAAATATTCACTCACTACGCCAACAATCAAATGTATTTAACGGACTTATCTTGTTGTGAGGTGAAATGCGAGTGCTAGCCGAACAAGCGAAACGAAAACGGCTTTTGCTCATCGGGCTTGAATCCGTTGGAAAGACAACGTTATTTTCAAGATGGACGCAGTTTGGCATTGGTGAAGAAACCAATGTGAAGGGAACGACGTATACGATTCGTTCCCATCCCCTTCGTTGCTTGGATGGATGGGAGATTGTCGATACACCGGGATTGCGCAGAGGAGATGAGCTTGGCAAGCGGCAACTGGAAAAAGAAGTGGAAAAAGCCCATCATGTGATGCTTATTATACGGGGCACCCATTTTCAAGAGGAATTAGAAGAACTATTGTCCATTGTTTCTATCGATCAAATGGACGTCTCCATTGCCGTTACATTTGTAGATAAAATGAATGAACAAGCGAAAGCAGTATTAGAAAACGCCCAAAAGCAATACAAATTCCCGATCTTTTTGACAAAAGGAAGGAAGGAGACTGATGGTACGCTTCCGCCGTTTATGCAAGGAAGAAAATGGACAGAAGAGGATATGAAGCTATTACAGGCGCTTCGTTTGCCTAAACAAGAGCCTGTTTCGCTTTTATTTGAACGCCCCGTCGTAGGGCCTCTCGCTTCAGTAGCGGCGATTTTGATGATGTTTCTCTTTCCGGTTTATATCGCCTATAAAATCGCAGAGTGGGGACAGCCGTATTTAGAAGCGGCGTTAGCTGGAGTTATTCAGGCTCTTGAAGGGAAAGGGAGACTGGTTGAAGCGTTACTTGTTGGAGATTATGGATTGCTTACGTTGGGAGCGTATTCCTTTTTATGGGCGTTTCCCGTTGTGTTTTTGTTAAGTGTTATGATGGCGATCACGGACGAAACAGGGATTAAAGATCGGATCATGGATGCCCTTGATCCATATTTGCGAAAAATCGGATTAAATGGCCAAGATCTTATACCAGTATTAACTGGATTTGGATGCAATGTGGTGGCCGTTCAACAGAGCAGATTATGCAGTGCGTGCACACGAAAATCGTGTGTTTCTCTTATTTCGTTTGGTTCGGCTTGCAGTTATCAAATTGGTGCAACGATTTCCATTTTTCATAGCGCACAAAAGCCGTCTTTATTTTTGCCGTATTTATTTACTGTTTTTCTTGTTGGAGCACTTCATACGAGAATATGGCATCGGCAGGCATTCGCGCATATAGGGATGATCCGCCCGCATCGGACATTTATTCAGCTGCCAACATGGTCAGGAGTATTATACCGGGTTCGTGCAACGGTCTCACAATTTCTAACACAGGCGATGCCAATCTTTTTTACGATTTGCCTAATTGCTGGATTGATGGACGTGTTCGGATGGATGAAAAAAGCGGTTGGAGTGTTTGCGCCGCTTGTTCAATGGCTGAATTTGCCGCATGAAGCCGCTGTCGGCCTTGTTTTTTCGATGATTCGCAAAGATGGCATTTTATTGTTTAATGAAGGGAACCAGCTGCTGTTATCGGAGATGTCGACATTTCAATTATTTCTTAGCGTTTATCTTGCTTCTACTTTAAGTGCGTGCGCGGTTACTTTATGGACGGTTGCAAAGGAATTAGGGGTGAAAGAGGCCCTGTTATTATCGGGGAAGCAGATGGTCACATCTCTTACATCCGCCCTGATGCTTTCGCTGTTGTTCCAATAAAATACTTGATTACCGTTCGAAGAAGCAAATCATAAAAGATCTAAGGAAGTCCAAAGATTAATAAGCAAAAAGCGCAGGGAAGCTGGAGGCTTGGATATAAAAGTGACAGAGCATTTCTCTATAATGAGAAATGCTTTTTTGTGTCTGTTTTGAACGAAGGAGTATATTTTTTTGCAACAAAAAAATAATAATAAACGATAATAATTTATTGAAAAACAATAAAACATCTATTAAAATTAAATCGACAATAAATAAGCGAGGTGCTTTTTATGAAACCAGAAACTCTCTTTTTAAAGATTGTTGTTATTCTTATAGGGATTCCAGTTCTTGCTTTGTGCATCTTTTTGGTACCTGCGCTAGGGAATGTTGCAGCAAAATTGCTTCCGGAATTTGCTTCTATTAAATATCTCGTTTTCATTGTTTTTTATGCATCTGCGGTACCGTTTTACTTTGCTTTGTATCAGGCTTTCAATCTTTTACGCTACATTGACAAAAATGAAGCTTTTTCCGAGTTATCTGTCATCGCTTTGAAAAAAATCAAATACTGTGCCATCACCATTAGCAGTTTGCATGCGCTCGTCTTACCGTTTTTTTATCTCTTTGCGGAGAAAGATGACGCTCCAGGTGTCATCTTGCTCGGATTGGTGGTTCCTTTTGCATCAATGGTGATTGCCGTTTTTGCTGCCGTTCTGCAAAAACTTTTAAAAACGGCTATCGATATCAAATCAGAAAATGATTTAACGATCTGAGGTGGACAATATGCCAATTATAATCAATCTTGATGTTATGCTGGCGAAAAGAAAAATGAGCGTTACAGAACTTTCGGAGAAAGTTGGGATCACAATGGCGAATCTCTCCATATTGAAAAACGGAAAGGCGAAAGCGATTCGTTTCTCCACTTTAGAGGCGATTTGCAAGGCATTAGAATGTCAGCCAGGAGATATTTTAGAATACCGAAGTGATGAAGAGAGTCAAGATTAGGCTCATAGAACTATGTAACGTGAAGTGGAAAGGAAGAGGAGCATTTCGATGATTCAAATTCATCAAAAAGGAGTCGCTCATGAATTTAACTATTCAAAAGGATACCCAGAAAAAAATGATAAAGGCACAAATTATGAGAGCATGCAAACAACTCGTGCGTTTCGGTTGGGAGCAGGCTCTATCATGTTTGTTTCCCGTTGTGATTTTTGCCTCTTTAGCCTTTACAAAAATCGTGCCGCTTCCCTTTCTGCCGCGATATGACTGGCTGCTCATTATTTGCCTTCTGATGCAGTGGTGGATGGTGCGTTCTAGGCTTGAAACAATGGATGAACTAAAGGTGATCACATTGTTCCACCTTATCGGCCTTGCTCTTGAACTTTTCAAGGTGCATATGGGTTCATGGTCTTATCCAGGGGAAGGATATTCTAAATTTTTCGGAGTGCCTTTATATAGCGGATTTATGTACGCAAGTGTAGCGAGCTATCTTTGTCAGGCGTGGAGGAGGCTGAAGGTGGAGCTCGTTAAATGGCCGCCGTTTTTCGTCGTTGTGCCTCTTGCTGCCGCGATTTATTTGAATTTTTTCACTCATCATTATTGGATGGACGTTCGTTGGTGGCTGTCAGGACTTGTCATGATCGTTTTTTGGCCATCATGGGTCACGTACGAGGTTGGCGGCACTCGTTACCGCATGCCGATCGTCCTTTCCTTTGTGCTTATCGGATTTTTTATATGGATCGCTGAAAATATCGCAACGTTTTTTGGAGCTTGGCAATATCCAAATCAGGCCGAGGCATGGAGTCTTGTTCATCTTGGAAAGGTGAGTTCTTGGTTCTTACTAGTGATTGTGAGCTTTTTGATCGTAGCGACGTTAAAGCAAGTGAAGGAAAATCTTCCATCAGAATAGAGGCTTGTCCTCGCGAAACTTGAAATTATATGTGATCGAAACGAATCCTTTCCGTTTCCAACGATCAACGTTCATTCTTATGACATTTAGAGGTCACTTGAGAGATTAGCATTTACGCTAAAATATGAATTTTAGCTGTCTCATACCGATTGCTTCTATTCACTAGTTTATTTGTGCAGAGTGGTGGAGAAATTTTTCTATTTAAACATGCCGTTGTGTCAAGTGGAACGATTGACGAGAAAATGATGAAGCTTCATCCAGAGAGCATAGAAAATCCAAAGAGACGAGAATGGCAGGATTAATTCGATAGATGATGCATAGCGGAAATCCTTACCGTAATTTTTCTAGTCAACTATTATGATACTAGGGTTTTTGCTTTTTTATATTGATGGAAATTAGATAAGCAATTCCAAGTTATGATGTTGACAATCTGTTTGTTTCATGTAGTGATTGCTGTTAATGGAATTTCTTCTGCTCATATTCTGTTAAGAGGAGGCAGACTTCTCGATAGAATGTATTAGACAATAGTAGGCGTTCCCCTTAAGACAGGGGAACGCCTACTAATGGACATGAACATGATGTCGACCTTTCGGCACCACCATTGGTGAGCCTGAAAGAGGGTCTTCGATTACTGTGCAATCGAGGCCGAAGATTTCTTTGATCAATGTGCTCGTAAGCACTTTAGATGGCTCTCCTTCGGCCACAAGCCTGCCCTCGTGGAGCGCAAAAATATGATCGGCATAGCGTGCAGATAAATTGATGTCGTGAAGGACCATGACAATCGTTGTTCCATGTTTTCGGTTTAAGTCAGTAAGCAAGTCGAGAATTTCGATTTGATAGGTAATATCTAGAAATGTTGTTGGTTCGTCGAGAAGCAAAATGTCCGGTTGTTGTGCAAGAGCCATAGCAATCCAGACGCGCTGTCTTTGACCGCCTGAAAGCTCATCAATAGGATGATTGGCGAACTCGATAATATTCATAAATTCCATGGCTTCTGCAACAGCTTCATAATCTTTTTTAGTCCATCCGCTAAGCCAAGATTGATGTGGAAATCTTCCACGCCCCACCAGATCTGCAACCGTAATTCCCTCTGGGATGACAGGAGATTGCGGCAGCAATCCTAAAATTCGAGCCAATTGTTTTGGTGGAAATTGACTGATCGGTTTTCCGTCGAGGATGATCTGTCCAGATGTAGGCTTGATCAGTCTGGCCATCGTTTTTAGAAGAGTCGATTTCCCACAGCCATTTGCTCCGATCATCACACTTATTTTGCCACTAGGAACAACAAGACTAACATCTTGAATAACGGTTTTATGATCGTACCCTGCCACGACTTGCTCGACTTTGAAAAGATGCACTGGTTTCATTTATAAACTTCCCTTTCGATTCATTCGGATCAGCAAGAAAATCAAATATGGCGCTCCGACTATGCCAGTGATGACGCCGACAGGAAAACGGGTTTCAAAAGCAAACTGTCCAATCAGATCTCCTCCGAGAACAAGATTCACACCAACAAGCCCCGCAGGAAGGGCATTGGAAAAACCAGATCCAACCAATCTTTTGGCAATTGGTCCCGAAAGAAATGCGACAAAGGCGATGGGTCCGGTGACAGACGTAGCCACAGCAAGCATACAGACTGAACTTAGAATAAGTATGACTCTGACTGTATTCGTACGTACGCCGAGAGATGTCGCCGCTTGTTCGCCAAGCTCCAGCAAACTGAGCTGTTTTCCCAATACGATAATGATAGGAGTGCAGATCAAAACCGTTATCATCAGTGGCGGAAGCTCATGCATCTGGGAGCCATTGAGGCTCCCGCTCAGCCATCTGAGTGCTGCGGGAATGTCTTGTTGTGCGCCAATGAGAAGCAGATAGGATATGGCGGCGTCAAGCATCGCTTGTATGCCGATTCCAACCAAGATTAATCGCCCAATTGAAAAGGGCTTTCTGCTAGATAAGAGATAAATTATCATGACGGTGGCAAGACCAGCCATCACCGAAGCTAAAGAAACGACCGATTCAATAGTTTGAAGCACGATGATACAGAAAACGGCCGCCGCGCTTGAGCCGGTAGTAATTCCAATGACATTCGGGTTGGCAAGAGGATTGCGCAACATTGTTTGGAAGATGCTGCCGGCAAGGCCAAAAGCAAATCCGGCAAAAAGTCCTGCCAGCATTCTCGGTAAGCGGATCGTATTCACCGCAAATGACGCACCTGGAATCTGCTCGCCTGAAAGCGCCCGGATGACTTCTGTAACCGGATAAATCGTGTTCCCAAGCAACAGCATCGCGCAACAAAGTATACACGCCAATAACGCAAGCAATCCAGTAACAAGTATCCATCGGCGACGTCTTTGGCGTCTGCCCGCCATAATCAATTCAACAGATGATTTGATCATAATGAACTCACTTTCGATTTTATAGCTAATAGAATGAGTAACGGCGCTCCGATAAATGCAGTAACAACACCGACCTCAAGTTCACCAGGGCTGCCGATGAGCCTGCCACATACATCTGATATCGTCAAGATAATGGCGCCTGCCATAGCAGACATCGGTATGACAAAGCGCAAGTCAGGGCCGAGTAGAAGTCGCATAATATGAGTGGATAAGAGCCCGACGAAGGCGATAGGGCCGGCCAGCGCCGTAGTTGCCCCGCACAATATCACACTTGCGAGAGCGGCAACTAGTCTCAAGATTTCTGTTCGAACCCCCAGTCCGGTCGCAACGTCATCTCCAAGTACGAGAGCGTTAAGGGCCGGAGCCGTTATCATAGCGATCAATATCCCGACGATAAGAAAAGGGATAAAGATGGAGATAGCGCTCCAAGTCCCTGATCCAACACTTCCGACCTGCCAAAACCTAAATTGGTCCATGGCATAAGAGCGCGGAAGTATGATCATGACGACGAGGGAAGAGAGAGCCGCGCTTGTAGCGGCTCCCGCCAAGATCAACTTGAGGGGAGTAGCCCCTCCTTGTCCCATGGAACCAATGCCGAATACGAGACTTGCTGTTATCACCGCTCCAGCTAAAGCTAGCCAAATATATTGGTTGGCTGCATTGATATGCAAAAACGCGATCCCGCAAACAACAAACAAAGCGGCGCCCGTGTTCACACCCAAAATGCTCGGGTCCGCAATGGGATTTCGCGTGACAGATTGCATAAGCGCTCCGGAAACCCCAAGCGCTGCTCCGCAAAACAAACCGAAAATCGTTCGCGAAATTCGCTTGCGAACCACGTTGGCTCCATAAGAATCAACATCAGGGTGAAACAAACCGTCTACTAATTCTTGAAGGCTCACTAATCGGGAACCCAAGGCCAGGGAAGCAAGGATACACACGCCGAGCAAGAGAATACAAATCGCCAAAATCATTGTAAAGTTTTTCGGCGTATGTAAACGGATTCGTTTGTCATGAGTAGCAAAAAAACTATTCATTTACTTTGCTAGCGGCTCCTCCAATTAATTCTAAATAATCATCAATCGTATATTCTATGGAAAGCGGAGTCGGAGTGGCAGCTGCAACCAAAGGTGTGCTGCTGTCGATGAACGCGACAGAACCTCTCTGGATCGCTGGAATTTTGCCAAGCACAGGATCCGCTTTGAGGGCATTGTATAATTCTTCGTTGCCATATCCGACGATGATATCCACGTCGTTAAGAGCCTCGGCGTTCTCTGCACTTAAATCCAAGTAAAAACTTTTAGGATCTTTAATAAGTTTCTTCACACTTTCAGGGTATTCCAATCCAAACTCATGTAGAAAGGCCACGCGGGTGTCTACCGGCGTATAGATATGGAGCTTTGACAAATCATCAGCCGAAAAATTAGCCCAGACAAATTTCTTGCCTTTAATTTGTGGATAGTTGCTTAATTTTTCTTGGATCAATTTTTCCATATCCTTGACCAGTTTCTCGCCTTCTGTTTTCATGCCCATTCCTGCTGCATTCATGAGAATTTGGTCACGCCATGGAGTGGCCCATGGTGCTTCCGGATAAGCAACGACCGGAGCAATCTGGCTGAGCATATCGTAATCTTCCTTTGTTATACCGGAGTAAGCAGCCAGAATGACATCGGGTTTTGCGTCGGAAATCGCTTCAAAATCCAATCCGTCTGTATCGTGGAACACATTTGGGTTCGTTTCACCGAGTTCTTTGAGCTTTTTCGCTGTCCAAGGTAGAAGACCGCTATCATCTTGGACGCCAAAGTTTGCCGCCGAGAATCCTACAGGAACCACACCAAGAGCGAGCGGGATATCTTGATTCCCCCATTGGATCGTAACGACTCGTTTCGGTTTGCTTTTTATCACCGTTGTACCAAAAGCATGTTTGATCTCGATCGGATATTTTGTGTCATCACCAGCGGCTGTTTTAGTATTTGTCGATTTCTCTTCATTTGATTTGGAGGTAGAAGAAGAATTGCTCGAACAACCAACTAATGCGATCATGAGCGCTGTCAAAATAACAAGTAATTTAAATGAGAAGTTTTGTTTTGCAATCAATTTATAGCCCCCTTTTTATTTTTAATCATAGATTTATGATAGGCAAATCCTATTGAATAGAAAGAAAAAACCTTGACAAATGATTTGTTTCCACACATTTGCTACTAGCAGGCGTTTTGCCTATCATTTTTCACAACGGCCAATCTGTGTCTACCTCCTATCTTGATCACAATCTATGAGATGGACAGCAAGAAAATAAATGCTTTTTGTCCACCAACACATGATAATGATTCCCAATCTCATTCTATGTTTTCAGAAATCAGTTGTCAATAATGAATGAGCGCCATCTTATATTTTTAACACTCCTCTGAAAAAAGCCCCCTCTTAACGGAGGGGGGTTCATAGTGAAGAATTTTCCGTAGAAAAATCGTAATTGTAACAAACTTTGTAAAGCTCTTTTATTTCTTCTTTTGATGGCACTCTAGGGTTGTTTTGTGGACTTCCGCTGGCAAGCGCATCAGTCGCCATTTTTTCGATAGCGTTTTCAAAATCATGTTGATCGATGCCCCAATTTTTTAAATTGGGAATATTTAAATCTAGGCAAAGCTTTTTTACAGAACGAACGGCGATTTTTGCCGCTTCGTCGTGGGAAAGGGTTTTTGCTGTTGGATCAAAATATGTTCCCAATACAGCTAAGCGATCGGTACAAGCTTCGTAACTAAACTCTAAAACGGCCGGTAGTAGCATCGCATTTGAAATTCCATGCGGGACGTGGAACAGCGCACCAATTGGCCTTGACATACCGTGCACTAGACAAACAGAAGAATTGGTAAAGGCCATACCTGCCTGTAATGCTCCCAGCGCCATTCCTTCTCTTGCTTCAATATTGTTTCCGTCCTCATATGCCTCTTTTAAGTGTTTCACGATTAATTCCATTGCAGAAAGTGCTAGAACGTCTGTCATTGGATGAGAACGTTTAGAAATGTAAGCTTCAACAGCATGACTTAAAGCATCAATTCCAGTGGCCGCCGTGACAGCTTTAGGAGAAGATAAAGTGAAGAGTGGGTCGACAATGGCGACGTCAGGCATGAAGGCAGGTTGTTTGATCATCATTTTTACATCATTAGCAGTATTGGTTATGACTGTGACATCCGTAGCTTCCGATCCGGTTCCCGCTGTTGTTGGAATGGCAATGTGCGGGATGGATGGATTTCCTGCGACTTTTTTTCTTCCCATATAATCGCCAATATAACCACCATTTGTTGCAACCACAGCAACGGCTTTTGCTGTATCAATACAACTTCCTCCACCTAGCGAAATCACTAAATCGCACTTTTCTTCTTGAAGAAGATGTAATGCTTCTTCCACGTAACCATCATTTGGTTCTGAATTCACGCCTGAATAGACAACGCTTACAATTTCTTCTTTTAAAAGCTCATGTTGAAGTTTTTCAATATTCCCTAAGCTCTCCATAATTTTGTCGCTTATTACTAAAGCTTTTCTGCCTCTTAATGCTGCTTCTTTGCCTACTGTTTGAAGGGCATTGCATCCATAGGATATGGTTTGGGGTGTTTGAAACAAGGCATAATCTCTCATTTGGTACACTCCTTTCTTTTTCACCATATAAATACGCAAGACGTCTGCCAATTATTAAATGCAATTACCATAAGATCCTTTAGTGCGTGATATATAGACAGACAAGTGTTTCAGATCATAACGATCTATATAAATACAGATGAATTTTTCAAAAGAAGCCCACTGCTTTCCTCATTTTTTAGCCGAAAGTTCAGGGTGGATGGAGAAGTGTTAATGACATGTCTCGGTCATGCCAAAATGTTCCAAGCGCCGAACAACGAGCTGCTTCTAAACAAGTTCATTTGTCTAGAAGTCGGCTGGTTCGGTCGCCCGGCTGTCAAAGCGTTGATCTATTTTGCTAGAGTAAAAAGTTTATGGAGTGGAATCTTGAAAGAAGCAGGAGAATGGTAATATTTGTGCAAATAAAATTAGGGTGTTTATTTAAAAATGATTTAAAACTTTAATTTTCCCTTTGTTTGAAAAACGAGGATAATAACAATAAACCAATGCCAATCATTAAATACCATCCCTTGACGTCATATGAAATCATAAGGATTAGTTCCCAAATATTTGCTGGACCTGAATTAGGACTGTTGTTAAACGGATATTTCAATATAAAAGGTAATATACCTAAAAGCGTTAAAATAACTCCTAAAATCATGAACAAAACAGAGAAAACTTTCATAAACAATCCTCTTTTCATTTGTGTTATTTTATCGTAATTCAGAGAATGAAAATCATTTTATGGCGTATTTTACTTGCTGAGCCTCTCCCACCTGCATTTCGTTAAGAGGCGGGAGATTTCTTGAAAAAATAACAAACTTTGCGACAACCGTCTTGATTTATAAGCAACAATGCCAGTAAAGTCTGGACCTTCTGACCCGCTTTATATTAAGAAAAATAATAAGGGTGGGAAAAATTTCTGTTTCATATCGTTTCCCTCTCATTCGTCATATAAGAATTTTTGCAACAGAACTTATACATGCAGAAGCCCCTTGCCAAACACGTTATCATCTTCCCGTGATTGCTTTTTTGTGTCCAAACATTTCACATCAACTATCGTTGTTGCTGTTATAAGAAATAAGCCTTCAGAAGTAGGGAGAATGAAAAACGCGGCCCATATTGCCATTATTTTTCCCCCGTTATAATGATGAATAGTGCGAAGATAGAGAAGATTTTTGATCGGTGTAAAAAACGCGTAACATACAAGCGATAAAGAGGGGGACGGAATATTGAAGAAAATAGGACCTAATGGCATGAAATGGCTGAAAATCATCCATGTTTTTTTAGTGGTTTTGTTTTTTGGCGGCATTTTGAGCTCGGTAGCATTGAATTTCTGGATTGATTTTACAAAATATGATGAAGCCTACCACGGTTATAAAAACATGGTGACGATAAGTGATCATGTAGTCAGATGGGGAGCGGTTGGAACTTTGTTTAGTAGGCTTTATTTACGGATTTTTCACCCATTGGGGATTTTTTTAGCATCGCTGGGTCGGCGTCAAATTTGGTCTTTATATGATCCAAACCGTTGTTGGCATTTTTGTCGTCGACCGTTTGATGATTGCCAATATGGAATTATTGGAAACGCAAAAGGAACTAGCTTTAAGCAATCCGGCTTTTCTTCAAAATCATGAAATAAGGCAATACGCGGTATATTTTCAAGTGGCCGTCACCGTTTTTATTTTTATTATTTCATATTTAAAACCTTGGAGAAAGAAAAAACTTCAACCGAAATAAACAAATTAGTAACTGTGAGTGTGCCAACATAAAAAGCGCGGTTCAATGGTCATTCATTCGGCACTTTTTTGTTAATGATTATTTTGCGCCTTAGAAATTGAAAAATCAAGCAGAAATCCTTAGAGCGAATCATTAGAGAAAAAAGATCAATGAGCGATAAACAAAGGGTCATATATGCTGGAGAAATGGACGATACTAACAAACGGTGATGCTTGTGTATAAAAAAGAAGAGCTTGTCCGTTTTGTCGAAGAAGCGAAGCCGTACGCCCGCGATGGAAAGGTGGCCGATTATATCCCCGCGCTGGGAAAAGCGAATCCGAATGAACTGTCGATCGCCATCTATATGCCGGATGGTCAGGTGATCGATGCTGGCGATGTAACAGTCAAAGTGACATTGCAAAGCATTTCGAAAATTATTGCGCTTGCGCTTGTCTTGATTGACTGCGGCGAAGAGAAAGTATTCCGCAAAGTCGGCATGGAGCCGACGGGAGACCCGTTTCATTCAATCGCCAAGCTTGAAGACATGCAGCCAGCCAAACCGCTTAATCCGATGATTAACGCTGGAGCGCTGGCGGTGACGCATATGATCCGCGGCGGTTCGGTCGAGGAACGGCTTGTCCGGCTGTTGGCATTCGTCCGCCGCCTCGCCGGCAATGAAAGCATTTCCTACTCGAAAGAAGTGGCTCAATCTGAGTTTGCGACCGCCTTTTTAAATCGTTCGCTTTGCTATTTCCTGAAGCAGCATGGTATTATCGATGAAGATGTTGAAGAACTAATGGATTTGTATACGAAGCAGTGTGCCATTGAGATGACGTGCATCGATTTGGCGCATATCGGCCTTGTATTGGCGCTTGATGGGCGAGACCCGCAATCGGGTGAACCGCTCATGCCGCCTGATGTCGCCCGTATCTGCAAAACGTTTATGGTGACGTGCGGTATGTACAACGCTTCAGGGGAGTTTGCGATTAAAATTGGCATTCCCGCGAAAAGCGGTGTTTCAGGCGGTATTCTCGCGGCTGTTTCTAAACGGTGTGGAATCGGCATTTTCGGTCCGGCGCTCGATGGTAAGGGAAATAGCTTAACGGGAATGAAATTGCTTGAGCTGCTGTCAAAAACATATTCACTAAGTATTTTCTAGGAGGAGACAAACATGAAAACATTTATGGTGCAGTTTCACCGCGAAGATGATATGGAAACGATGAAAGTCGGCAAATTGAACGAAGGCGAGTTCAATGAGGTAACTGAAGGCGGGACGCGCCATTTGTTCGACTTGGATACGAACATCGGCTACTTTGTCTTTTTTGATGCCGAAGACACAAAAGGAAATGTATCCTATTTGATGCTTCAATATGAAGAAGACCAAGAAGAAGCGAGCGCATGCTATAGCTTTGAGATGAAAGATTTTTATGAATTTATGGCCCTATACTTAAATGATCTTGAATTCGCCGATGAGGAAGAGATGGCCGGAGAAGGCGATAAAGAGGAAGCATACGGTCCGATTCACCATTTGGTCCATTTGCTCTACCATATTGTGGAGGAAGGAAAGACGGTGGAAGTGTAAGGGATGAAAGAAGCTGTTTTCAAAGGCCAGTAACATGATTTTTGAAAACAGCTTTCTTCGCTTAGCCCGGATGGAAGAGAAATCTTCTATGCGGGCTTTTTGGCGCTTAGAGGCCGTGTATGACCGTTTTTTACTAAGCATTGAGAACATTCGTTAGTAGCGCTTTTACTGTAGGAACATCAGCAGGTGCCCATTCAAGGGATGTTAGATCTTGAAGCGGCACCCATTTTAATTCTGCATGCTCTTTCGCCTTTGGTTCCCCTTCGGCAATTTTTGCTTTATACGTAAGCAAATGGACGATCACATCTGGATATTCATAATGCACTTCTTCCATTTTTTCATCTACTTTAATTGTGCAGCCTAATTCTTCGAAAATTTCTCTTGATAATGTTTCTTCTGGCTTCTCTCCTTCTTCCATCTTGCCGCCAGGGAATTCCCATACATTCGGTAATGTCATTTGAGGAGAACGAAGAGCGCACAAAATACGATTTTGCTCATCTTCAATAACGGCGCCGATGACACGAACGGTCTTTTTCATGATGTTATTCTCCTTTTTGTTCACATTTTTACTTTATTTTATCACAAAATATTCGATGCAAAGCTTAGTTGTTTTTTTGATTTCTGGAAAAACGCTGAAGAATCTTTGAGTGATAAATTTTGGTATGATATAAGAGCGGGACAATCTATTTGTCTGGATACTAGTCCAATGTGTGTCGCATAGATTCGTTTTCATGCAAAGAAATTATGGTGTTTTGGTAAAAAAACTAAAACCAATTGACATTGCTTGTGTCTAGCTCAATCATTCCATATTTTTAGTAAAATAATGGATTATCCACACTTTTGATCTTATCCTAATGTTTAGTTGGTCTTGTTTCAGATGAACACTGATTTACAAGGAGACTTGTATATGAGGAAATTTGTCATTTTTGCGTATTTTATTTGTTGCTGTTTTATTTTCGGATGTGAAAAATCGAAAGAAATAAACCACGCAAGATATCCAACTTTTGTCGCACTTGCCGATGGAGATAGTAAGTTGATTTTTCTTGATAAGAAGATGAATATAGTGAAAGAAATTAATAATAAAAACAAATTTCAAAGTTTTTCTATAGACGGAAATCGTGTTTATGCTTTAGAGGATGGTACGTATACGGGAACTAAACCCTCGATGCTCATCATGAATCTTTCGAATGGTTATATTGAAAGAAAAATAAAACTGCCACATATACCAGCGGCCTTTGTGGTCGTGAAGCAAAAAGCTTATATTGCTTCATCTGAAATATTTAGAGAGGGAATGCCTTTTTTTATTGTTAATTTGTCTAATGGGAAAATAGAAAAATTGATGTTTACCAAAGGAATGGTTAATACAATTAAACATTATAAAGATGAAATTTTCATTTCTATAAATTCTGGGGGGAGCATGAGCCAGCACAGTAATGTATATAGAATACAAACTAATGATGCATCCCTTTCATTTCATCCTGTTATTCAAGATCATCTTGAATTACCTCCAAGTGATTTTGTAATTGAAGATAACAAAATGTACTGTGTTTTTACAGGTTTTTCTTACGGACCACGGCCTGAGTGGGTGAAAGATCCTGAAAAATATACAAATAGGTTTATGGTTATCGATTTGAATAATGGGAAAATCATTTATGAGAAGAAATTGTCTAAGCCTTTCCCGCAAAAAATAATTAGCGTGGGGAATAAATTCTATATTAATAATTATACGGATATGGACATGAAAGGAAAATTTTTAACAATAATTAATAAAAAAGATTTTGGTGAATCATTTTTACCTATAAAGAATCCAGCCTATTTTGACTACAACAAACAATTAAAAGGATTTTTAGTGTCTAATCCTCAAAACGGAACATTACAATTTATGAAAAATGGTAAAATAGTTAAGAAACTTAAAGTTGGTGAAAATAGTAGCATAGTTAAGTCTGTGCAAAAATAAAACTTTGGCTATCTGTTTGAATGAAGCTAAAATCAGCCAGTATAAAAAAAGAACTTTTTTCCTCGAACAAAAGCTGTTCCCATAAAAAGTTGATGACTCTTTATTTGGAGTTCAGGGGTTATCTAATAGGGAAAAAGGTCAACTTCAGTCATTTGAAGAATTGAACGAACGATGCCCGTAAAAACACGGCTGAAAGGCAAGTGCACACACTTGCCTTTTCGTCATGTGAATGCGTGATGAAGGTCATGAACACCCCCGCTTTGGTTCTGTGAAGCGGGGGTGTTCGTCCTCTATTAAACAAAAAAGCCATCACTTTTCAGCGCATATTACAACTGCTGCCTCCAAGTTACTCAAAGACTGGTGCCATATATTCATACTCAAAGGTTTGGAGGAATTGGCGAGCTGCTTTTGACAGACGGCGGTTTTTAAGCCAAATCACGGCAGATTCTGATTCAATCTTGCAATCTTCAATTTCACTAATTTTTAAATCGGTTAAAGGGAAGGAGCATAATGTCGACTTCGGAAGCAGCGCCACTCCTACTCCTGCTCTTGCAAGAGAGAGGAGCATGGCGGCATCAGGGCCTTGACAAACAACATTCGGTTCAAATCCATGCTTTCGACATGTATCGATCACGAGCTCATAAAGGCCGACACCGCTAACTCGGTGTAATAGGATTAATGGAATATGCTTGAGTTCCTGGATTCGCATCTTTGGGCTGACAGGCCAGTGTTTCGATGAGATCACGACAAAATGATCCGCGGGCAACATAAGCAGCGAAAAGTCATGCAGGTCTAAAGGGAGGCGGACGATGGCAAGTTCGATTTCGCGGTTTCGTAAATTCTGCGCCAGACGGAATGAATCTCCCTCATATAACCGAAAACGAACCTTTGGATATTGTTCACGAAACTGCCGAATGCGTTCCGGTATGTAAGCAAAGCATGTTTTGACGGATCCGATCGATAAGATTCCCTTAATGCCTTGCCCCACTTCTTTTACTTCTGTAATGGTATCATCAAGTTGATGCAGCAGCTCTTTTGCTCGTCTATACAAAATTTCCCCGGCTTCTGTCAGCTCCATATTTTTTCCGTTCCTTTCCATCAAAAGAACGCCTAGCTCATCTTCGAGAGATTTCAATTGGTAGCTTAGCGGAGGCTGGGCCATATGGAGCTTTTTGGCTGCTCGAGTAATCTGTCCTTCCTCCGCAATGGTTGAAAAATAACGAAGCTGCTTAATATCCATTACAGTCTCCATCCTTTCCATTAAGTATATTTTTTTTGTATAGAGCATTAATTTTTTTAGTATTTTTCATATAGATTAACACATGATACATTTGATTTGTAAGATATTTCAGATAAAATGAAATTTTCTAACTAAAAGAAACGAGGGAGAGCGAGAAGATGGGAAATTTGGAAGCGGTTAAGAAAAAATTGCGAGGTTCCATTGCTCCGATTATAACCCCGTTTAACGAGGATGGTTCGATTGATTTTGAAACGCTGGAGCAATTGATCAACTGGCATATTGAGAGCGGTAGCCATGCGATTTCTGTAACGGGAACAACGGGGGAGCCGAGTTCATTGACGCTTGAAGAGCGCGTACAAGTGATGAAAGCAGCGGTTAAAGCGGTGAACGGTCGCGTTCCTTTCGTACCGGGTACAGGTTCGACTAATCATGCTGAAACGCTTTATTTAACAAAGATAGCACAAGAAATTGGCGCCGATGCGGCATTAGTAATTGTTCCATATTATAATAAACCATCTCAGCATGCCCTTTATAAACACTTTAAAGCGGTAGCTGATTCCGTGGATATTCCGATTATTGTCTACAATATTCCAGGAAGAACAGCGGTCAATCTTGAAGTGAAAACACTTGCGAAATTGCGGGAAGATTGTCCAAACATTATCGGGGTGAAGGAGTCCAACAAGGATTTTGAACATGTAAACCGAGTGTTGCTGGAATGCGGAAGAGATTTTCTCCTTTATTCAGGCATTGAACTGTTATGCTATCCAATGTTGGCGATTGGCGGGGCGGGATATATAAGCGCCACAGCTAATGTCGAGCCGAAGAAGGTAGCCGAAATGTACAATGCTTGGAATGCAGGCAACGTCCAACGCGCATTGGAGCTTCATTATGAGTTAATGCCATTAAATGATGTGCTCTTTAAAGACACGAATCCCGCTCCTGTAAAGGCGGCATTAGGCATGATGGGGAAAATTAAACCGGTTCTTCGTCTGCCAATGGACTTACCGACACAGGCTTTGCAAGATGAAATCCGCGAAGTTCTCAAGAGATACGTAGATTTGCCGGAGGAAGTTTCATCGAACTCATGAGACGGTCCTTTTCCATAACATCATAAAAAATAGGGTAAAGGGATGTGAAAAAAGATGGAGAATCAAGGAATAGCCGTTCAAAAATCGGCTCATAAGCAAGTAGACGATGTCCAGCACTATATAAACGGGAAATTTGTAGAGGGCCGGTCAGGAACCAGCTTTGATAACATCAATCCTTTTACAAATGAAGTGATCAACCGTGTAGCAGAAGGCCGCCAGGAGGATGTAAATGAAGCGGTGATGGCAGCGAAAAGAGCGTTTGAGCATGGCCCGTGGGGAACGATGAAAGTGGAAGCGCGAATGAAGTATATAAATCGTATCGCTGATCTGATTGATGAAGAAATTGAGGAAATTGCCTTTTTAGAAGCGCTGGATACGGGACTTCCGATAAGTCAAACGAAAAAGATGACAGCACGGGCTGCGGAAAACTTCCGCTTTTATGCAAGAATGGTTCAAGCCAAATTGCACGGCGAGTCCTACCTGGTTGATAAAGAATTCATCAACTATACCATTTACAAGCCGCTTGGCGTGATTGGACTGATTACACCGTGGAATGCTCCTTTCATGCTGGAAACGTGGAAAGTCGCACCGGCATTAGCAACAGGCAATACAGTCGTATTGAAGCCCGCAGAGCTTTCACCGTTAACAGCTAATAAACTGGCCGAAGTGATTCATAAAGCCGGTCTTCCAGAGGGGGTATTTAATGTCGTCCATGGTTTTGGAGAAACGGCAGGAGCCGCTCTTGTTGCGCATCCAGATGTGAAAGCGATTTCTTTTACAGGTGAAACTACAACAGGCTCGATCATTATGAAAAATTCAGCGGATACATTAAAAAAAGTATCGATGGAGCTTGGTGGAAAATCGCCATTCATTGTATTTGAAGATGCTGATTTAGAGAGGGCGCTTGATGCCGCCGTATGGGGAATTTTCTCGTTCAACGGTGAACGCTGTACCGCAAACTCTCGCGTTTTTCTTCATAAAAACATTAAGCCTCAATTTGTAGAAGCATTAAAAGAGCGTGTAGCCAACATCAAAATAGGAGATCCTTTAGATCCTGCTACACAGCTGGGACCTTTAATTGAAAAAGCCCATTTTAATAAAGTGCAGAGCTACATCGAACTGGCAAAAGAAGAAGGATGTGAGGTGGTACAAGGGATCGTGCCTGAGGAATTAAGGGAAGGGAACTTTGTTCCGCCAACCTTATTATTAAATGCCAAAAATGAAATGAGAGTATGCCAAGAAGAAATATTTGGCCCTGTGATGGCCGTTATTGAATTTGAGACAGAGGAAGAAGTGATTGCAATGGCCAACGATGTAAGATATGGACTTGCAGGCTACGTCTGGACAAACGATATTAAAAAAGCGCATCGTGTGGCACATGCGGTCGATGCCGGAATGCTATGGATTAATGCTCAAAATGTAAGAGATCTTCGCATTCCGTTTGGCGGTACGAAAGATAGCGGAATTGGCCGAGAAGGCGGACATTATGCCATTTTCGAATTTTACACGGAGCCGAAAGTGATTCATGTAGCAATTGGGGATCACCATATACCTCAATTTGGAAAAAAGAAATAGAGAATCAAAGAAGCAGATAGAATAACAATGGATCGGTGATGAAGGGAATTTCCAAAGGAGAGAGTGAGATGCCAGCTAAAACAGGAAAACAATATATTGAGAGAGTGGATGAGGCGCAGGCAGTTGTCTGGATTAATGGCGAACAAGTAAGAGGAAAGATTTCTGAGCATCCTGCTTTTAAAGGAGTCATGAAAACGCAAGCAGAGATGTATGATATGCAACATGATCCCGCCAAGCGAGATTATATGACATATGTATCGCCAACAACAGGAGAACGTGTAGGGACTTCATTTATCCAGCCAAGAACAAAAGAAGATCTTGTGATGCGCCGCAAGATGATGCAAGAATGGGCCAAATATAATGGAGGAATGATGGGACGTTCTCCAGACTATCTTAACGTTGGCATCATGGCTTACGGCGCAGCTGCCAAAATGTTTGGGAAACAAGATCCGTTTTACGCTAAAAATATGGAAGAATATTACGAGTATTGCAGAGAAAATGATATTTCTCTCACTCATACGCTCATTCAGCCTCAAGTCAATCGGGCGGTCAACGCCGCACAGCTGCCAGATCCTTATATTGCCGCTCGGATTGTGAAGAAAACATCGGAAGGAGTGGTGATTCGCGGAGCGCGTTTGCTTGCAACGCAAGGGGGAATTACAGATGAAATTATGGTATTTCCTTCGACTCTATTAAAACAATCCGAAGAAGAAAACCCATATGCTTACGCATTTGCAATTCCCAATAACACCCCCGGGTTAAAATTTATTTGCCGTGAATCATTCGATTACGGAAAATCCCACTTTGACCACCCGCTGGGATCACGCTTTGAAGAAATGGATACGGTTGTTGTTTTTGATGATGTGGTGGTGCCGTGGAACCGCGTATTTGCACTTGGTGATGTAAGCGTTTGCAACCAGGCGTACAACGAAAGCAATGCCGTTGTTCATATGACGCATCAAGTAGTCGCTAAAAACATTGTGAAAACGGAATTTGTGTTAGGAATTTTACAACTAATGGTGGAAACGATCAACATCGGACAGTTCCAGCATGTCCAAGAAAAAATGTCCGAGGTGATTATCGCGTTAGAAACGATGAAAGCCTACATGACAGCAGCGGAAGCGAACGCAAAAATAGATAAATGGGGGATTATGACGCCTGATTTTACGCCACTAAATATTGCTCGCAATTATTATCCAAAGATTTACCCTCGATTTAGTGAAATTATGCAGCTATTAGGTGCTAGCGGTTTAATGGCTATTCCGTCAGAAGCAGATTTTAAGTCAGACATTCGCCCAGATTTAGATAAGTATTTGCAAGCGGCGAATGGAGAAGCTTACCATCGTGTGAAATTGTACCGTCTTGCTTGGGATGTTTGTATGAGTGCATTCGGCACAAGACAAACCTTATATGAGCGCTTTTTCTTTGGCGATCCTGTCAGAATGGCGAGTGCTTTATATAACGGCTATGATAAGCAAGAATATGTAGATCGTGTGAAAGAGTTTCTCGACCGTTCAGAACAGATGATTCAAAATAATTAAATTCTTTGCGATAGAGGGTTGTGAGATGGTTTTTCAGTTCATCATCTATTGACGAGTTGCCGCAACTAGATCATGAAAGCTAGCAAGAAATCACGGGAAGCCTATATAGATACGACTAAGGAAAAGTACAGCCCATTCAAGAAGAATTTCTATAAGTCTCGACGGTTGGCAAAAAGTGGCTGGGTACGTCAAAGTATGGCCGAGTCCCAAACAACCAATCGCTTACAGGTGTCAATAGGCGAGGGTGGTCGGTTGTCCGACCGTCGAAAAGTGTAGTGAAGGTATTACCACATTCAATAAGTGGGGGAGTTGGTAGGATGGAATTTAATATTATCCGCATTGCGAGAGTAGTGATTAACGTCACGGATTTAGATCGTTCGAGAGATTTTTATGTAAACGCTTTAGGTTTTGTTGAAACAGAGTGTGACGGAGAACATATTTATTTAAGAGGATTAGAAGAGCATACGCATCATAGCTTAGTGTTAAAAAAATCAGATCAACTTGGTGTTCATGCCCTTGGATATAAAGTGGCGTCAGAAGCCGATTTAGATAAATTAGCCGCGTTATTTCAAGCAAAAGGCTTGAAAACGAAATGGTTGGAAGAAGGAACGCAATATGCGATCGGCAGAGCATTGCATGTCCATGATGTATCCGGGATGCCATTGGAGTTTTTCTGCAAAATGGATCGGGTGGAGCGGATGCTTCAACGTTATGATCA
Organism: Anoxybacillus sp. PDR2; assembly: GCF_009834045.1. Lineage (NCBI taxonomy): Bacteria > Bacillati > Bacillota > Bacilli > Caryophanales > Anoxybacillaceae > Anoxybacillus > Anoxybacillus sp. PDR2. The sequence goes on from NZ_CP047158.1 coordinate 1,032,408, forward strand.
GTATAAAGGGGCGAGAATCCAGCGCATTGACCATGTAAACTGCATGGTTCCTGATGTAGAAAAAGCCTATGACTTTTTTATGAAAGAATTAGGATTTGCTTGCTCTGAGTACACCGTGACAGAGAAAGAGCGGATTTGGGCAGCATGGCTCCACCGAAAACAAGGGGTACACGATCAAGCTTTTATGAACGGAGAAGGTCCGCGCCTTCATCATATCGGCTTTTGGCTGCCAGATCCATTAGCATTAATCCATTGTTGCGATATACTGGCTTCTATCGGCTATGCAGAAAGTATTGAGAGAGGACCAGGGCGCCACGGACTTTCCAATGCCTTTTTCCTTTATTTAAGAGATCCGGATGGTTATCGAATTGAGCTTTACAACGGGGACTACTTGACAAGTGATCCCGATTTTATTCCGATTCGTTGGGAGTTAGATGACCCGAGACGTCAAACATTTTGGGGGCATAAAGCTCCAGAAAGCTGGTTTAACGAAACGTTTCCGTTTTTAGACATTGATACAGGAGAACCGATTCCTGTCTCCAAAGCGACTTTAGAAAAAATTAAACCAGAATTTATCCTATAGCTGCTTGTCCATGGGATCAAACAGAACGAAGGGGGGATGAGCAGTGGATGATCGGACATTTAGAAATGCAATGGGAAAATTCGCGACAGGAGTAACGGTAATCACAACGGCAGTAGATAGGGACGTTCATGGAATGACAGCCAATGCATTTATGTCGGTTTCTCTTAACCCCCGACTAGTGCTCATTTCGATTGGGGAAAAAGCGAAAATGCTAGAAAAATTGAATCAGTCAGACGCATTCGCTGTCAATATCTTGTCTGAAGATCAGAAGGAATTATCCATGCAGTTTGCAGGACAAATACAGAAAAAGCGCGAGGTAACATTTGAGTGGCTACATGGTATTCCTATTTTAAATGGTGCTTTGGCCAATATTGTCTGCCATGTTTATAGCAAGCAGCTGGCGGGAGACCACACGTTATTTATCGGGGAAGTCATCGATGTGGTTGTGGGGGAAGGGACGCCGCTAACCTTTTTTGCCGGAAAGTATGGAAAAATTGCAAATATATAAAATCGCATGTAGCAGGAGGATGGCTTTTACTCGAACAACCAACCGCTTCTTTAGACGAATGGTGAGATCTGGAAGCGGTATTGTTCGAGAACGCTGAAAAACGACAGGGCGTTAAAAAAATTAAGGTTGATCTGGAGAACAGGGAGGTGTAGCGATGGAAACCGTTTATATCCGGCATCCGATTTCCGCATCCGTCACAGCTCAAATGAGGCCTTGTGTTTTGGCGCTTGGCTTTTTCGACGGCGTTCATCTTGGACATAAAGAAGTTCTAGAGGCTGCCAAAGCAGCGGCGAAGCAAAAGCAGCTCTCCTTTGGCGTTATGACCTTTTATCCTCATCCTAAAGATATTATCCAAGCAAATGAAGAGCCGAGAAAGTATTTAACTCCTTTGCCGATAAAGGAAGAACGGTTTCGAGAGATGGGGGTGGAAAAATTATTCGTGGTCCGTTTTACTCCTGAATTTGCGCGTCTCCGGCCGAAAGATTTCGTCGTCCAATATATCGTAGGCCTTCGTTGTAAGCATGTCGTAGCCGGATTTGATTATCATTACGGATATAAAGGCAAAGGAACGATGGCCACTTTGAAAAAAGAAGGGGACGGAAAGTTTCAAGTAACAGTGATCCATCCGATCAAACGCGAGCAGGAAAAAATCAGTTCTACTGCTATCCGCAATCTGCTGTCTGTTGGGAACGTAGCCTTGATTCCTAGTTATCTTGGTGACTTCTACGAAATAAGAGGGAAAGTCAAAAAAGCGTCGATCTATTATAAAAATAATCAATTTCTTCATATTCTAGTAGATGAAGAATATATGCTGCCAACGCCCGGTATATATAAAGTTTATGTGGAAATAGATGGGCAACGATATAAGGGGACTTGCCAGCAAATTTCTAGCAATGGTAACCAATCATTCCTTTTAGTTCAGCTGACAAATTGCCTTATCAACACGTATGAGAAACGGGTTAAGGTAAAATGGCTTCAATTCTCTTTGCGCAAAGCAAAAGAGGATCACGACATCTATCAATATATGGAGGGAGAGCGAAGAATTATTTAGTCCTGTCTTGATGAAGATTGGATTGAAAAAGGTCTTAACCAATCAGTTCCGTCCTCTGAAAATAATGGAACAAGTCCATCATTTGCAATAGGGGACGCAGGAATGGATACGAAAAATAGCTTGTTTCAGAAAATGGTATATAAGCAAAATCACGAAACCTCTCGCATGCCATATAGCAGAGTAAAGGAAAGCTGTTTGGAAAAGAGTTCATCTGCGTTTGAAGAGATGGCAGAACGGAAACGAGTCGGACGTAAAAAATGAACGACAAAAAAGTGGAGGATTGGTGATATGATGGGACAAAATGAACGGGTCGTTGTTAACCATCAACAGCTCCATTATAAGGAGCTTGCTGCATCGGAGAAATTCAAACAGCTTTTAGCTGTAAAGAAGCGCTTTACCATTTATGTAACCCTATTTTTTCTTATCTTCTCTCTTTTGCTCCCCATTTTGGCATTCTACACTAACATCTTAAAAAAGCCTGCCATAGGCGCTATTTCATGGGCTTGGATATTCGTTTTTGCCCAATTTGTGATGACATGGATCATCTGCCACTTGTATGTAAAAAAAGCGGCTGAATTTGATGACATGGCGGACCAAGTGCTGCTGCATCATCAAGAAGAGGGGGAAAGATGAACATGGATGTAAAAGTTGTGACCCTTTTTACTCTCATCGTTGCCGTCACGCTTCTCATTACTTACTATGCTTCCCAAAAAACAAATAGTGCAAGTTCTTTTTATACGGCAGGCGGGGGGTTAACAGGCTGGCAAAATGGTTTTGCTATTGCAGGGGATTTTATGTCGGCCTCTTCATTTTTAGGGTTGATCGGCGCCATTTCCCTCGTCGGCTATGATGGGATCTTTTTAATGTATGGAGCGCTTGTTTCTTATTTAGTGGTTCTGCTTTTAGTAGCTGAACCTCTGCGAAATCTTGGGAAATATACATTGGCAGATATGATTGTAGAGCGTTTTCAAGCGAGAAAAGTTCGCGGGGTCACAGCCTTTAATGCGCTAACGATTTCTATCTTTTATATGCTGGCCCAACTGGTGGCAGCGGGTGATCTTTTTAAGCTTTTATTGAATATTCGTTATGAAATATCCGTTGTGTTAGTAGGTCTTGTCATGCTAATTTACGTGATTTTTGGAGGAATGACGGCCACAAGCTGGGTGCAGATCACGAAAGCTTTCCTGTTGTTAGGCAGCACATTTGTCATTTTTGTGATGGTGATGGCGAAATTTGATTTTAACTTTTTGCGAGTATTTGAGGAGATGCAGACAGCCACGCCTCTTAAGGAAGCCTATTTAGCTCCGGGGGCGAAATATGCGAACGGTCTTGATGCTTTTTCGTTAACGCTTGGCCTAATATTGGGCACGGCTGGGCTTCCGCACGTTCTTAGTCGCTTTTTAACCGTTCCAAATGCGAAGGTAGCAAGAAAATCTGTCGTTTATTCCATTTGGATTATCGGTTTGTTTTATGTGATGGTGATCTTTTTAGGATTTGCGGCCGCTAAATTTGTAGGGGCGCAAGACATTGTGGCTGCTAATCCAGCCGGGAATATGGCCGCGCCGTTGCTCGCTAAAATATTGGGGGGAGATCTGCTATTTGCTGTGGTCTCAGCGGTAGCATTCGCCACGATTTTAGCGGTTGTGGCAGGAATTGTGATAACAGGCGCTACAGCATTTTCACATGACTTTTATAACGAAATTGTCAAAGGAGGGAAGGCGACAGAGAAAGAACAAATTCGCATGGCAAGGTTCGCATCGATCGGAATTACAGTCCTTTCTATTATCCTAGCTTTATTCGTCCAAAAAATGAATGTGGCGTTTTTAGCTTCTTTAGCATTAACAGTAGCAGCCAGCTCGAATTTGCCTGTTATTTTGTATACCGTTTATTGGAGGCGTTTTAACATAACAGGCGCGATTACAGGGATGCTCGTAGGATTGATTGGAACGATTCTCCTTGTTGCATTAAGTCCCAATGTGTGGAGTCCTGAACAAGGGAAGGCTCTTTTCGTTGGCGAACCGATTTTCCCATTAGCGTCACCAGGAATTGTATCGATTCCTCTTGGCTTTTTAGGAGCCTATCTTGGCACAGTCTTTTCAGCGAGAAAAGAGCAGATCGGCAATTTCGAGGAAATATTAGTTAAATCAAATACAGGGAGCGACATAAAAGGAGTTAGTCATCATGGAGTGTAAGGAGAGGCCATTTGTACAATCAGTAAGAGGTATCTTTAACCTGTGTAAAGATGAGTACAAGGTTTTATCACTATTGAAACGATGGTCATGATGACAATTTCTATAAGGCTCCCTTGTTGGTGAATGGATGCATTTCCGGCCTTATCCTAAAAACGAGGAGACGATTGCGGCGGTCGGACGACCGAGCAACCCTGTTCATTGACAAATGAAACAGCCGGTTGTTCGGTTTAAGCGCGACGAAAAAATAGGATTCTGTTTTTGCATTGGCTATGTAAGCTCAACTTTCTTATAGAAAAATAAAACAAGGAGCGAGGGATATGAGTAAAGTCAAAGTCAGGGTGAAATTCCGCGGCATCCTGCAAGAGAGGGAAGCGGTCGCTAACTTGGACGAGAATAGGATTGAATTGCAAGGAAGGCATTATCGGGTAGATCAGCTGATGTGGGATGCTCCTATATCAGGTGCTGTATACGGAACGCTGTTCAATTATAAAGGAGCGCTTGCCGCTTTGGGAGAGACTGTATATGAAGCTCCTTATCATGGAGAACCAAAAGCTCCTGTTTTATATATTAAACCGAGAAATACAGTCATTGGTTATGGAATGCCCATTCCATTGCCGGCTGATGCCAGAGAGCTTGAAATCGGCGCGGCGCTCGGAGTTGTGATGGGCCGTACGGCAACTCGTGTGAGCGAGGAACAAGCGCTTGAATTTGTAGCGGGTTATACGATCGTGAATGATGTGAGCATTCCGCATCAAAGTTTTTATCGTCCGGCCATCAAGCAAAAGGCTCGTGACGGTTTTTGCCCAGTCGGCCCTTGGATCGTTGAACAGGATGAAGTACTCGATCCGGATGCATTGGGAGTGCGTGTATGGATTAATGGGGAGTTGCGACAGGAAAATACGACAGCAAATCTCATTCGATCTGTGAGCAGGCTTATTGCTGATGTTACGGATTTTATGACCTTATATGCTGGTGACACGCTGTTAGTAGGAGTGCCGGAAGGAGCGCCGGTCGCAAAGGCAGGAGATCATGTTCGCATTGGAATTGACGGGATTGGCAGTTTGGAGAATACGATTATTTATGAGGATGAATTAGCAGGGGGGCAACGATTATGAAGCGAGCACGAATCGCGTATGCTGGAGCCATTCATCATGCCGTTGAAGAGAATGGCTGTATGAAGCTGGAAGATGGCCGTATCGTTGCTGAACATGAAGTGGTTTGGCTGCCGCCTGTGCAGCCTCGTACAGTGTTTGCCCTTGGGCTTAATTATGCCGATCATGCGAAGGAGCTGTCATTTCAAGCGCCGACAGAACCGCTTGTTTTTTTGAAAGGCCCCAATACGTTTGTTGGTCATCGTGCACAGACGCGGCGTCCCAAGGATGTTGTCAACATGCACTATGAATGTGAACTGGCGGTCGTGATTGGCCGTCCAGCTCGTAGAGTGAAACGAGAAGAGGCATATGACTATATAGCGGGTTATACCATTGCCAACGACTATGCGATTCGCGATTACTTAGAGAATTATTATCGCCCTAATTTAAGGGTGAAAAGCCGGGATACATGCACGCCGATTGGACCATGGCTGGTAGATGCTAAAGACATAGCCGATCCGATGAATTTAACGTTAAAAACATATGTCAATGGCAAGCTGACACAACATGGGACGACAAGGGATATGATTTTTGACATCCCTGCTCTTATTGAGTATTTAAGCAGTTTTATGACATTGAACAAGGATGATGTAATTTTAACCGGAACTCCTGAAGGGCTAGCCGATACAGCTGTAGGTGACGAAGTGGTCGCTGAGATCGAAGGAATTGGCCGACTTATGAACACCATTATAGCTGACGAATAAAGTGGCTGCTGATGTTGCTTATCGTTCTCGTGGTAATCATTTTTATAAAGAGAAAAGGAACGATGAAGTTTTGGCTGGGGTTCAGATGTTCGGAGTGCTCGAAAGACCGATTCGTTGATCCTAAAAAGCTGCTAGTCATTCAGCTTTTGGAGCGTGCTTGCGCGTATGACGGGTTTAAAAAAGAATTGCCTCATTTTCAAGTGATAGAAAGAGAGGAGAAATCATGCCACATCTGATTATTGAATATACAGACAATCTGAAGGATGCGATTCATATTTCTGATTTATTGGAAAAAGTGAATCAAGTTCTGATCTCTAAAAGCGATATTTTCCCGATTGGAGGTATTCGTTCGCGGGCCATTGAGCTTCATCATTACCGGATTGCGGATGGAGCTGAGGACGATGCGTTTGTTCATGTGACTTTAAAAATTGGCGCCGGGCGGTCTGAGAAGGAAAAAAAAGAAACCTGTGATCAGCTTTTTGAGGTAATAAAGGATCATTTTGCGGCCGAATTCGCCAAACGTTACTTAGCATTGTCTCTGGAATTAGTGGAATTCAGCGAAACGGGCACCTATAAGCATAACAATATTCATAAACGTTTTAGAACGTAGTGTGGGAGGATTTGTTCATTAAGCGAGAGCGGATGCAAAGCGTCCGTATTTTTTTATGCAGTGTGGTTCAAATAATAAATGAACAGAAAATGTGGTTTTAACATATCCGAAAAGTTCTGTTACGTTTGTTTTTTGGATATTGAGAAATGCAGTAGCCTGATGCGTTTTTTATAGAAAATAATTCAGTCCATTTTCATTGTATAAGCACAATGCCAACACCGAATTGCATGAACCGTTGCACCTACACTTCGCTGAGAGGTGAGAGATTTTTCGGAGGGGCTATGTTAGCGCGGAAAAACGAATCAGCAACGGTTTTGTTACCTATGTATATTTATGCGTTTTTTGATTTTTTCATTCAGATATGTGTGCCCATCTTATTGAACCAATGGATGAGGATGTCATAAATGATTTCATTAATGACTGTAATATTATAGAAAATATTTTAAATTTATAAATAATAATGCTATACTATAATTAATAATGATATCTCATTCAGAAAAGGTGGATCAGCTAGGCTAGGTTATCGTCTAGTTTGTTGGAGCGCCTAAGGGGAGCGCTTACAGGTTTTCTTTAAATCTTAGGGTATAAGGATGGTAAAGATGAGCAACAATCGGATGAGAACAGATGTGATTTTAATTGGTGCTGGAATTATGAGTGCGACGTTGGGAACGTTGTTAAAGGAATTAGCACCAGACTGGGAAATTACAGTATTTGAGAGGCTCGCAGATGCAGGGGATGAGAGCTCTAATGAATGGAATAATGCCGGAACGGGACATGCCGCGCTGTGCGAGCTTAATTATACGGTCGAAAAACCGGATGGATCGATCGATATTAGCAAAGCGATCAAAATTAACGAACAGTTTAATGTTTCGTTGCAGTTTTGGTCTTATCTTGTCAAAAGCAAGCTGATTGATCATCCGCAGGATTTTATTATGCCATTGCCTCATATGAGTTTAGTGCAAGGGGAAAAAAATGTCGCGTTTTTGAAAAAACGTTTTGAAGCGCTGGCTAGCAACCCTTTGTTTGAGGGAATGGAATTTTCTGATGATCCGAAAAAATTGCAGGAATGGGTTCCGCTCATTATGAAGGATCGGACGCTCAATGAACCTATAGCGGCCACAAGAATCGAATCAGGGACCGATGTCAACTTTGGTGCGTTAACACGCATGCTGTTTGACCACTTGAAACGCAAACATGTGGATATAAGATACAAACATCATGTTGATGATATGAAACGAACTAGCGACGGCTCATGGGAATTGAAAGTCCGAAACCTCGATAGCGGTACGGTCGAGCGACATGTCGCAAAATTTGTCTTTATTGGAGCTGGAGGAGGCAGTTTGCATTTGCTGCAAAAATCTGGTATTCCTGAAGGAAAGGGAATTGGCGGATTTCCGGTAAGCGGAATATTTATGGTGTGCAATAATCCAGATGTTGTAGAGCAACATCATGCCAAGGTTTACGGTAAAGCGAAGGTGGGAGCGCCTCCGATGTCGGTTCCGCATCTTGATACGCGGTTTATTGACAATAAAAAATCGCTGCTATTTGGGCCGTTTGCCGGCTTCTCGCCAAAGTTTTTGAAAAACGGCTCCATGCTTGATTTAATTACTTCTGTAAAGCCGCATAATCTCTTAACGATGCTGGCGGCTGGTGTTAAGAACATGTCGCTGACGAATTACTTGATTCAGCAAGTGATGCTATCGAAAGAGCAGCGCATGGAAGAGCTGCGGGAATTTGTTCCGAGTGCCAGAAGCGAGGATTGGGATTTAATTGTAGCGGGTCAACGTGTGCAAGTGATCAAAGATACGGAGGCTGGCGGAAAAGGAACGCTTCAGTTTGGAACGGAAGTGGTAAGTGCCGCTGATGGTTCGATCGCAGCGTTGCTTGGCGCATCTCCGGGAGCTTCTACCGCTGTACACGTCATGCTCGAAGTGATCACAAGATGCTTCCCTGAACGCATGACAGAGTGGGAGCCGAAAATTAAAGAAATGATCCCTTCCTACGGTGTGCCACTTATGAAAAACCCAGGCCTTCTGCGCGAAATTCATGCTTCAGCTGCAAGAACGCTTGGTTTAAGCGAGGGCATGCCGCTTCCCATGGCCTAAAGTGAACGATAAGAATAAGAAACGGTTTTAACAATATCGTTTGTTATGATGATGGATTCGTATATAGGGCTGGTTGAACATCGCTAGGGCCCATGTTTGGATTAGCCCTTTTTGTCGCTGCTGATATAGACGGAATGCAGCACATGAGACGGTCGGATGCTCGAACCATATCGCTTTTAACAGCTCATTGAATGGGTTGGAAATGATATGGTTCGGGCTTTTTGTATGTAAAGTTGGAATGAAGCGGTCTATTTTATTCCTAAATTAAAAAAAGAATGGCACAACGCATATAGCCTATGAATATTTTCGGATGATAGATGGCGGCGTGATGAGGTGTTGGCTGAGGCGGCTCCATGCCAAAGTGGATGGCTTATTTTTAGGGGAAGTGGCTGGTTCATAATTGATCCATGTGCGTTATGATGGAACTATAAAAAGCATGAAACGGAGATGATGTAAAATGTCATGGACTGTATTGCTTTGTATCGTCATGGGAAGTTTATTAAAAATAGTGATCACTTCTCTTCCCTCTGGGGTTGTTGAGTGGATGACCGATAAATTTCAAATTCATTCAAAACTCAATCAGGAGAATAGCATTGTGACGATGGCTAATCAGAGACTGGAGGGGGAAGAAAAGGCAAAAATAATCCGTTACTTTAATGAAGCCTCGTTTAAAGAACGGCATTATATATGGCCGGGCACGGAACAGAGCTATTTGCATCCGACAGATAGCGGAACGTTGATTATCGTTGATACGAAAAGTTCTAAAAAAGATGTGAGACTATTCATTTATTGCTACAACGACCGCGTGGAGGTTATCAAACAGTATAAGAAAAAAATGCTGGCGTATCGTCTTTTTCCGGGAAATTTAGTTCGTTATGCACAGCGGCTCGCAACGGATATTTCCGGATCTGAAAATCCTCATGTTTGTGCTAGTGGCGAATGAAAAAGAAGACAGATGCTCGTGGCTAACGAATTTGGTCAGCTTCATAAACGAAATGGAAAGCAGGGAAAAAGGCGGCTGTTCATTCGTTGTCAGATTAAATGGATTCACTTATTCTTGTATTGTCACCAAACTGTAAAGATGGAAAAAGGAAAGCAAGTGGTTTGTCCGCATGACAAAGGCCGGAGCAACAACGCTTTCGGCGCCGTTGTTGCTGACTTTGTGAAGTGTTGAACTCGATATCTACAAAATGGTAACGTCAAGTTAGAATGGGGCGTAAGTATCACGGTAACACCGTATGAATAAATATTCGTTTCATTTTGATGAACTTAGGAAGGAGAAAATCGATGAAATTTGCCATTATGCTTGTTTTGCTGATAGGAGTGGTCTCCCTTATAGGAACCATATTAGTGGCAAGAACGGTGGAGACGAACTATGGGAAATCGATTAAGCGGAATATCGGGAATTTGACGATTATCTATGTGATCCTAATTTTGGGACTTCTTATCGGGCTGGTCTGGTATGCATTTGTTGCTTTATAGCTTGACTAGCGGCCTAGCTGTCGTTAGACGGTGGAAATTTTTTATCATCGGATTGGAGCAAGCGAGGGATCTCTTCAACATGGCTGGAATCATCAACTTCATGAAAGTAGCCAGCCAATAAAAAAACGGTAAGGATGGGTTAAGATGGATTGGAAGCCGAATCGTGCGGATAAGAAACCGATTTATAAGCAGATTGCCGATTATATTGAACAAGGAATTTCATCGGGAATATTCCCGCCGGACCGTTTGCTGCCTTCCGAACGTGCTCTTGCAAACGAATTGCAGGTGAATCGAAGCACTGTTTCTGCAGCTTATGAATGGCTGGAGTCTCTCGGAATAGTCGAGCGTAAAAAGGGAAGCGGCACACGAGTGAGTACGGATATATGGGGAATATCGCATAAACGCATCCCCAATTGGGGACGGTATGTCGAGGATGGCTCTTTTTTGCCTAATCTTCCGCTAGTGCAGCGAATTCGCACGGAAACACAAAAAAATGATTTAATTAATTTAGCAAGCGGCGAATTGACGCCAAGCTTGTTTCCAGCTGAACAATTTAAGAAAATTTTTGCTGAACAGCTGTTTACTGGACATCTCGGCTATGACCATCCCCAAGGAAATGAAGTGTTGCGGGAAACTATTGCTTCTCATGTGAGAGAGTACAAAAATATTGAGACGAGCTCTTCTTCTATTCTCATTACATCGGGAGCGCAACAAGCTCTTTATTTGATTGTTCAATGTTTATTAAAGCCAGGAGATGCGGTTGCCATTGAGGATCCGTCCTACTGTTTTTCTCTCCCTGTTTTTCAGTCTGCCGGGCTAAGAACGTATTTTTTGCCTGTAGACAAGCACGGCATGAATCCTGACGATCTTCTGTCCTTGCACAAGAAGCATCGGATTCGCATGGTTTTTTTAAACCCTGAACACCATAACCCTACAGGAACGGTCCTTTCTTTAGAGCGCCGAAAAAAAGTGCTGGAGCTATCGGCTGAATTCGGTATCCCCATCATTGAAGACGATCCTTATAGTTTAACGACCTTTGATGGAAGAATCCATCCCCCTTTAAAATCGATGGATGATGCGGGGAATATCCTGTATATTAGTTCTCTATCCAAAATTGCCGCATCGGGATTGCGAATTGGATGGGTGATTGGCCCGCCGAAGGTGATTCAGCGACTAGCCGATGCGAAACAGCAAGTGGATTTTGGACATAGCATTTTTCCGCAGTGGATCGCCAATGAATTTTTAGCGTCCTCACATTTTCATACACATATAGCGATGCTGCAAAAGAAATTAGAACAACAAAGAGATGTGCTGATTTCCAGCCTTGCCGACCAATTGGGCAGTCAAGTGGATTTTTTTATCCCAAAAGGAGGAATCCATCTATGGTGCAAACTAAATCGCCCGATGAATGAGCATCATTTACTTGAGGAAGCAATGAAAAGAGGAGTGGCGTTCGTTCCGGGAAGCATTTTAGGTTCAAAAAAAGGCTATGTACGCTTTACGTTTGGACGAGAAGAGTCACGCTTCATCCGGGAGGGAGTTTCCCGATTTGCAGAGGCGTTTAAAAGCATTCAGTCGGTTCCAAAGTAATCGAATCATTTCTGCCTTTGGGATGCAGGCCCCACTATTTTCAAAGTAGTGAATCGGGTTTTTGTTGAAGGAAGATAGAATGAGAAAATGGGGGCGCCCCAGCTTTTGGGAAGAACCTTGATCAATGGATTGAGCGACCAAGATCGAGTAAAGACATATTAAGATAACTGAAAGTTTCATGATTTTGTGAAAAAGCTTAAGAAGTTCATTGTGCAGAAGCGTCTCATGATAGCGGTTGGACAACATGATAAGATGAGCGTTAAACCTGTTTCTTTTTTTGGTTTGCCCCAAAAGCGAGCGCTAGACCAATGCTTTTGGGGCTTCTTGCTTCTACTTACTTTTTCCATTTTACGCTTTCTTGTTTCTCCTCATTTACTAGGAGCTGGAAAACATCCGGCCTTGAATAATGACCTACTACATCAAAGTCAAATTGACTGTAAGCAATATCCCGCAAATCAAGATCTGCGATAAGCATCTCTTCTTTGCCAAAAACAGGTCCCTTTATATATTCACCTAAAGGTCCAAGGATCGCACTGCCTCCTAAACACATTTCCTCTGGAGAAGAGGATAAATCATCGTAGCAAGCTAGATCGGTAGGATACATGTCCTTGGTCACATATTGGTTGCAAGATAAAACGAAACATCTGCCTTCTGCGGCGATATGCCGAATCGTAGATTGCCATAGCTCTCTGGAGTCTGCTGTCGGAGCGATATAAATTTGAATTCCTTTCGCATACATCGCTACTCGGGCCAGCGGCATGTAATTTTCCCAGCAAATTAACGCCCCTATTTTGCCATAAGGTGTATCAAAAACGGGAAGAGTGCTTCCGTCTCCTTCTCCCCAAATGAATCGTTCTGAACCAGTGGGTTTGAGCTTGCGGTGCTTTCCCAGCAATTTTCCGTCTGGTCCAAAAAATAATACGGAGCAATATAAAGTGCCCTTGCTAGATTCATTGTCTCTCTCAATGACGCCAATAACGAGATACACCCCGGCTTTGCGTGCTGCTTCTCCTAATTTCTCAGTAGTTTCGCTAGGAACAGGAACGGAGTTTTCCCAATAACGAAGCCAATCCTTCCGCCCTTCTGGTGAACGGCTCCCGACAGTTGTCCCGAAGCTGAGTCCCCTTGGATAGGCTGGAATAAACGCTTCAGGGAATACAACGATGTTCGCTCCTTTTTCCCCTGCTTGCTGTATGAACGAAATGGCTTTTTCGGTGCTCGCTTTTCGATCCATAATGACAGAAGCTGTTTGCACAACCGCTACTCGCACATGATGTTGCTGAACCATGAGAAATCCTCCTCTTTTCAGTAGAATAAGTCTATCATTGTTATGATAATGGAAAATCTATGCTTTGTGCCCAGCCAATAGAATCCATAATGCCCCATCCATTTTCCCTTAACACAATTGGGCGAGGATGGTTCTAGCGATCAACGCAGCTTTTTGGCGCTGCCGTTTCTGTCTTAGGTTGGAGTGTATGTTGTTTTTCGGTTATCGGACGACTAACGGTCACTATATATAAATCAAATGAAAATAAAGGACAAAAGCAAAAATTTGGCTATAATTTTGGAATTTATGTAAAATAATTTCTTTATGTGGTATAATGCATACAGATTAGTAAAATACGTGGTCTATACTGGTTATGATCTTATACGAAAGGAGAGGAAAAGAGCATGTGGTGGTTGATTGGGCGTATAAAAGAAAAGGCATCCATGATTTGAACCCTGAAGAAAATGCCAAGCACGTTTCATGGTCAGAACAGGCCTATATGGAAGCCCATATGCAGAATATGAGAAATGATCATCATGATAACGGCCCGATTTAGGGTTCCACGATAAGAAAACAGTGAAGATGTATCGATTCTATTTTGCTTCTTGACAAAAGCTACTCCCCAGTCATTTTACTCAGCATGAATCGTCATAATCAATGTCAAAACGAAACGGAGAGGAAGATCCGCTTGCCGATTGGAAGCATTAATCACCTAACGTTCTCTGTATCCGATTTAGAAAAATCCGTTCGCTTTTACCAGCAAGTATTCGGTGCAAAGCTATTGGTCAAAGGACGAAATTTAGCCTATTTTGATCTAAATGGAATGTGGCTTGCTCTGAATGTCCAAAAAGATATTCCGCGAAACGAAATCCGGCACTCATATACTCATATCGCTTTTTCCGTCAAAGAAGAAGATTTCGATGATCTTGTTCAAAGGCTGAAAGAGCTAGATGTGGCCATAATTCCAAGCAGAGAAAGAGATGAAAGAGACAAGCGCTCTGTTTATTTTACGGATCCTGACGGGCACAAGTTCGAATTTCACACCGGCAGTTTGAATGATCGGTTGGCTTATTACAAAAGCGAGAAGCATCATATGCAGTTTTTTACTTAATATCATCATGCGATGAAGAGGAGAGTAAATACATTCATTCTTTTCAGAGAGCTCCGGTAGCTGGGAAGGAGTAAGAATGGTTTATTGAAGCAAGCCTTGGAGCATCGCACGGGAACCGAAAAAAAAGGGGATCGTGTGACAGGTGGCACCTGTTATAGAGCTAAGGTATTCGTGTACCTACTGAGTTAAACATGGTGACATATTAATAAAATGGGGTGGCATCGCGAATGAAAATTCGTCCCCAAGACCTAGTGTCTTGGGGCGAATTTTTTATTTAGCTTATTGGATAAAAGGAGGAGCTTGGAAGTGAGAGGTAAAAATCCATTCGAGGCTTGGCAATATCACCTTTTACTTTTGCTTCGAATCGGAATTTCCAATGTGGGCGATTGGATTTATTTAATTTCCTTGAATTTATTGGTTCTCAATATGACTGATTCCCCTTTTGCGGTATCTATCCTGTATATGCTCAAGCCTTTAGCGGCCTTACTTACGAACGCTTGGTCCGGGAGTGTGATAGATCGATTCAATAAACGGAATCTTATGATCATGCTAGATGTGATAAGGGCTGTACTAATTGCCATCCTGCCTTTTTGTTCTTCGATTGGGGCTATTTATTTTATTGTTTTTTTCATCTGTATAGCAAGTGCGGTATTTGGACCGGTATCGATGACTTATATCACCCAGCTAACTCCTCCGGAGCAAAGGCAGCGCTTTAATTCATTGCGAAGTTTAATGGACTCCGGCGGTTTTCTGATCGGGCCAGCGGTTGCAGGTGCTCTATTTTTAGTCGGAACGCCTGTATTGGCCCTTTATATTAATTCATTGGCTCTACTCTTCTCAGGGGCGATCACCTTGTTGCTTCCGAATGTTGAAACACAGCTGGTAAGTCATCCAGCCGATCACAAAGGCTCTTTCCAGCTGCTGAAAAACGATTGGAAGCTGGTGATGAATTTTAGTTATCGTTACGTTTATATCACGCTTATTTATTTTTTATTTAGCTGCATGATGGTAATCGCGACAGCCGTTGATTCATTGGAAGCTGCCTTTGCGAAAGAAGTGCTTGCTTTATCAGAAAGTGAGTATGGCTTTTTAGTGAGTGTAGCTGGAGGAGGTGTTGCGTTGGGAGCGATTGTGAATGCAATATTTTCGCGAAAATTAGCGACGTCTTGGTTAATCGGCTTTGGTGCCTTCCATGTAGCGATTGGCTATATGATCTATGCTTGTTCAAGCTCTTTTTCTATCGCTGCTTTGGGGTTCTTTATTCTTTCCGTCTCTTTATCCTTTGCCAATACCGGATTTTATACCTTTTATCAAAATAACATACCTGTTTCCGTAATGGGAAGAGTGGGAAGCATATATGGATTCATTGAAGCGATATTCCTCGTCATCACAACTGCTGTTTTTGGAATGATGGCGCAGCTTGCCTCTATTCAGTCTGTCGTCATGATCGGCGCATTCTTGATGCTACTCGTTACTTCGATTTTATGCGCACTCGCCTTATTGCCAGCAAAGAAAAAATATTACTCATCTATTATCACAGAGACAATAGAAGATTCACAAGCATGAGGAGATCTTTGGCTGACAATATAGGCTTATATAGAACGATTCCTTATAATTAAGAAGGAAGGGCTATCAAGTTGTAGCACGTCATTTTAGAGAAAATGAGCAATGCCTATTGTACGTGGAAACTTACAAGAAAAATGAAAATACGGGTCTTTACCAAATAGACAAGTGGCGAAAATGTTTTCAAACTCCTCTTATGGTTCTATAAAGCGGCGTGTTCGATCGTATGCTGTCGTCACCCGATCATCATCTGTTCATTTGAAGGACAAATATTCTGTATTTATCAATAGGGTAAATATAGTTTGGCAAATTTTAATTGTTTTTTTCATCATCGTTTGGTAATTTGTTCTTAATAGATGAAGTATGAATAAATGCTGTCAATATTGGATGGTTGTTGGCATGGAGAGCTAATTCGAAGGTTTTAGTTAAAAACTTACATAGTGAGGTCGTGTTCCATGATGGAAAGTAGCAGAAGGGATCGAAAAATAAAAAAACGAAAAAGAAAAAAGTGGTTCGTGATCCTGCTTATTTTGATCGTGCTCATTTTGACGGCATTGTTATATGCGGTCATCGAATACCGTAAAGGCTTGAAAAACTCGCAAAATGACTCTTTTTTGCCGCATGAAAAGGTAGAATTTCAAGGCGTAAAGGATAAGGAGCGTATGAACGTTTTACTGCTTGGCGTTGATGCGAGAGGAAACGAGAAAGCGCGAGCGGATACGATTATGATTGCTCAGTATAATCGAAAGACCAAGCAAGCGAAAATCGCCTCCATTATGCGGGATTCCTATGTGGATATACCGGGGTATGGGAAAAATAAAATCAATGCCGCCTATGCTTATGGAGGTCCTGAATTATTACGGAAGACGATTAAAGAAAATTTTGATGTAGATATTGCCTATTTTGCTTTAGTAGATTTTAAAGGATTCACTAAAGCAATTGATGTAGCTTTTCCTGAAGGAATTGAAATCAATGTTGAAAAAGAGATGTCGAAAGGAATAGGTGTCACGCTGCATCCAGGTGTTCAAAGACTTCATGGAAACGAATTGCTTGGGTATGTGAGATTCAGAAAAGATGCTGAAAGCGACTTTGGCAGAGTACGGAGACAGCAAGAGGTAGTGAAGCGTGTGATGGACGAATTTATCAGTGTGCGGGGGATCGCGAAGCTGCCGAGTGTAGTCGGTACCATCCGGCCATATATATTAACGAACGTAGGGTATAAAGAAGTACTGCCCCTATTAGCTACATTTCCCGGAAGCGACCAGAAGGATATTAGCTTCTTTCGAATTCCTATTGATGGATCATTTCGAGATGCCACCTATCCTCAAGCAGGGGCCGTGCTAGAAATGGATCTTGCGAAAAATAGGCAAGCGTTAAAGGAATTCCTAAAGTAAGCATGCTCGATTGTATGGTTCATAAGCTGCTAAAGACGGAATAAGGCACCCGTTTGCCAGCAAAAATTATAAATACAGCGCAGAACATGTTTGGCCGCTAGTTTGATATAGACTTCCATGACGAAAAACGCATAGGGGGAGCAAAGCATTTTCAAAATAGATTGTACAAATAATTTCTGGAACGTCGGCGATCAGAGGCAAGTCTATGGAGACGGACTTGCCTTTTTGTTCAATTTACCGGGATTTTTCTGGCGCAGATCAGTCGGAAACATTCCGTATTTAACATCATCCATCGAGAAGTCTCCCACCTCGTAACGGAGTGTAGGTGGGAAGGTTCATTGATGATGGGTTTGAGTGCTGTCCATTTCTCTTTTGACACGAATAAAGGCAATCATTTGGTTAAGGTCATCCGCTGTTAAAGGCTTTCCATCAATGGTAAAGCAAATATGGGCCAACATCGCTGTTTCCGTTAACTCAATGGTATGGAAATCGGGCTTTTCAGGGCTATCCGCGGCTCCAAGCAAATAGTCGGTAGACGTTTCAAATAATTGAGCCAATTCTTTAACTGCTTCTAATGAAGGCTGGCGGTAGCCGGATTCATAGCCAGCATAGGTACTTTTAGCGATATTTAATTGATCGGCAATATATTGCAAAGGCCATTTTTTCTTTTTTCTTAATTCTGATAGCCGTTTTGATATCATCGTCCTGCTCCCTCCCTCTTTTTCTCCCACTATAAAAAGTTCGCGAAACGAATAAAAACTCTTGTTATTTTCATAGGGAATGAATATAATGGAATCGTATATTCGCGATTCGCGAACAACTTAATTATAATGTACACTAAATGACCCATAAAACACAACAGGTTATTCAATAGAAAATCACCTTTTCGTTCGATTATCGCTTTTCATAGAGGTGTCAATGATGAAAAAGATTCTTTTAATCGCGACAGGCGGCACAATTGCCTCCGTAAAAGGAGAAGAAGGACTCTCACCGGCATTAACAGCTGAAGAACTTACAGGGTATGTGCCAAAACATAGCCCTAATTATCGCTTGGACAGCCAAATACTGATGAACATCGACAGCACAAATATGCAGCCAGAGTATTGGGTGAAAATCGCCGAAGCCATTTATGAAAACTATCATCGCTATGACGGGTTTGTTATTACGCATGGAACAGATACGATGGCTTATACAGCTTCGGCTTTATCTTATATGCTGCAAAATTTGGACAAACCTGTTGTTCTTACTGGCTCCCAAGTTCCGATTAGCTTTGAGCGAACGGATGCGAAAAAAAATTTATCCGATGCCGTTCGGTTTGCTTGTGAAGAAGTTGGCGGCGTATTTATCGTGTTTGATGGAAGAGTGATTCTTGGCACAAGAGCGGTCAAAATGCGAACAAAAAGCTACGATGCTTTTGAAAGTATTAATCATCCGTATATCGCTTATATCCATCATGATCAAGTCGATTATCAATATGAGCTTCGCTCGGAAGCAGTTGGAGAACTAATATTTGAGCCGTCGCTTTGTCCGGATGTGTTTCTCTTAAAGCTACATCCTGGTACGAAGCCAGAAATCTTTGATTATATTAAACCGCTGTATCGAGGAGTGATTATCGAAAGCTTTGGAAATGGTGGGGTGCCGTTTCAGGAAAGGAACTTGCTTCCCAAAATTAAGGAGCTCATTGATGACGGCATGGCCGTTGTCATTACCACGCAATGTTTAGAAGAGGGAGAAGATTTGACGTTGTATGAGGTGGGACGCAAAGTGGCGCAAAACACCGTCATTCTATCTGGAGATATGAATACAGAGGCTATTGTGCCAAAGCTAATGTGGGTATTAGGCAAAACCAATCATCTGCTTGAAATCAAAAAAATAATGGAAACTCCGATTGCGAGAGACATTACGCCAAAATTTGATGAAAGCTGGGATTTATAAAATGATTAAAACAAAAGCAGTGCGAATGGAAAAAGACTTTCTTGGAGAAAAGGAAATTCCAGAGCATGCATACTATGGCATTCAAACGATGCGCGCGGTAGAAAATTTTCCGATTACCGGATATCGAATTCATCCGTCCTTAATTGAAGCAATAGCGATCGTGAAAATGGCGGCGGCACAAGCGAATATGGAAATCGGACAGCTCAGTCCACGGATAGGCCAAGCGATTGCCGAAGCCGCGCAAGAAATTATCGATGGAAAGTGGCATGACCAATTTATCGTGGATCCGATTCAAGGCGGGGCCGGAACATCGATTAATATGAACGCGAATGAAGTCATCGCCAATCGGGCGCTTGAATTGCTCGGCGAACGGAAAGGAAACTATCAAGTCATCAGCCCGAATAATCATGTCAATATGTCCCAGTCGACGAACGATGCTTTTCCGACCGCCATTCATATTGCCGTGTTAAAGATGCTGGAAAAGCTGCTGACGACGATGGAGAACATGCACGCTGTATTTGTTGAGAAGGCGCGGCAGTTTGATCGTGTGATTAAAATGGGGCGGACGCATTTGCAAGACGCTGTTCCCATTCGCCTTGGCCAAGAATTTGAAGCCTATAGCCGTGTGTTGGAGCGGGATATAAAAAGAATACAGCAATCGCGTCAGCATTTATATGAAATCAATATGGGGGCAACGGCAGTAGGAACCGGATTAAATGCTAATCCGCGTTACATTGATCGCGTGATTAGGCATTTAGCAACGATTAGCGAGCTTCCGCTAGTACGTGTTGAGCATCTCGTTGACGGAACGCAAAATACAGATGCTTATACCGAGGTGTCATCGGCGCTAAAAGTGTGCATGATTAATATGTCAAAAATTGCGAATGATCTGCGTCTCATGGCATCTGGTCCAAGAACGGGCTTTAATGAAATTACATTGCCGGCCCGCCAGCCTGGTTCCTCCATCATGCCTGGCAAAGTCAATCCGGTCATGGCAGAAGTGATCAATCAAGTAGCTTTTCAAGTGATTGGGAACGATCACACCATTTGCTTGGCATCTGAAGCGGGACAGCTAGAATTAAATGTGATGGAGCCCGTACTCGTTTTTAATTTGCTGCAATCCATTCATATTATGGATAATACATTTCGTGTATTTACTGACTATTGTTTAGCAGGAATTGAAGCAAATGAAGCGAATTTAAAAACGAAAGTAGAAAAAAGTGTGGGAATCATTACGGCTATAAACCCTTATGTTGGGTATGAAACAGCCTCGCACATTGCGCGTGAAGCTTATCTTACAGGCAAATCTGTCCGTGAGCTATGCTTATCCTATCATTTATTAACAGAACAGCAGTTAAACGAAATACTGGATCCTTATGCGATGACTCGTCCTGGAATTGCAGGGCAAAAAAATGATTAAAAAATAAAAACAGAAAGGCAGATACATATGGCAATACCAAGTGGTGCAAGCATGCATATTACAATCCGTATTCAGTTTGCAAAAAATTTGGTCTCTTTTGGTGACATTGCGACGGCAATAGGACAAGCGGGTGGAGACATTGTTGGAATCGATGTCATTTCCTCGACGAAAACGCATACGGTGCGCGATATTACGGTCAGTGTGTTTGATACTAAGCACGCCGACTTAGTGACAGACACATTGAGAAAAACGCATGGAGTCAAACTCATCAATGTATCGGATCGCACGTTCCTGATGCATATTGGCGGGAAAATTGAAACGAAATCCAAAATTCCGATTAAAACTCGCGATGATCTATCGCGTGTTTATACGCCAGGAGTGGCTCGCGTGTGCAGTGCGATTGCCGATGATCCAAGCAAAGCCTACTCGCTAACCATTAAACGCAATACAGTGGCGGTTGTCTCTGATGGGACAGCTGTGTTGGGGCTAGGGGATATCGGACCGTATGCAGCGATGCCTGTCATGGAAGGAAAAGCGATGCTGTTTAAGCAGTTAGCTGATGTCGATGCTTTTCCGATTTGCTTAGATACAAAAGATACCGAGGAGATTATTCAAATTGTTAAAGCCATTGCCCCGGCATTTGGCGGCATTAATCTTGAAGATATTTCTGCTCCTCGTTGCTTTGAAATTGAAGAACGATTAAAGCAAGAGCTGGATATTCCAGTATTCCATGATGACCAGCATGGAACGGCCGTCGTATTGCTTGCCGGTCTTTTAAATGCGCTGAAAATTGTAGATAAAAAGCTGCAAAATATTAAAGTGGTCTTAACCGGAATTGGCGCGGCCGGCATCGCCTGCACGAAAATTTTACTAGCGGCCGGCGTCAAAAATATTATCGGTGTTGATCGTCATGGTGCTATTCACCGCGGGGTGGAATATGACAACCCTTATTGGAATGAATATGCACAGCTAACGAATCCGGAAAATGTCAGCGGCACGCTTTCAGATGTGATTGAGGGGGCGGATGTGTTTATCGGGGTATCTGCTCCGGGAATTTTACAAATCGAAGATGTGCAAAAAATGGCGCAAGATCCGATTGTGTTTGCGATGGCTAATCCTATTCCGGAAATTGATCCGGAGCTGGCAGAGCCGTATGTACGGGTTATGGCTACAGGCAGATCCGATTATCCGAATCAAATCAACAACGTGCTTTGCTTCCCGGGGATTTTCCGAGGCGCTCTTGATTGCCGAGCGATTGAAATTAACGAAGAGATGAAGCTGGCGGCAGCTGAAGCCATTGCCTCTGTTGTGACAGAAGAAGAGCTAAATGAAACGTATATCATTCCAAGTGTATTTAACAGCAAAGTGGCTGAGAAAGTGAGAGAGGCGGTTATTAAAGCTGCTTATCGTACAGGAGTGGCCCGCAAAGAGGATATCATGTTTAAGGCTGAATAAAAACAACGTCGAAGTCCCGTTTACTAGGGCTTCGACGTTTTTAGTTTCCCAAATCAACAACGTTATTTTAATTTTTCATTTAAAACACTTTCTTCTAAAACGGAAAATTTATCTCCGTATACTTTGACAATATGCTTTTCTCCCCATCCGCATAAAGAATCTAAAATTTCTTTTAAGCTCCACCCGTATTCACTTAGTTCGTATTCCACTTTCGGGGGGACTTGATTATAAACAATGCGATTGATAATCCCATCTTCTTCTAACTCTCTCAATTGCTGCGTTAGCATTTTTTGCGTGATTCCTGGCATCAAACGTTTCAATTCACAGGTGCGTTTTTTGCCGTGTGTCAGGTGGCAAAGAATAACGCATTTCCATTTTCCACCTATTACTTCTAGTGTCGCTTCAACGGGAATATTATATTTCTTTTTTTGCATGTTCTTCCTCCTCTTCAATAGTTACTAAAAAGTATCTATAGTACTTTAAAGTACGTACTTTTTTTTATAGCTTATATGCTCCATAATAACATTTGCCAGCTGGCTTTTGCTATATTTTTTACAACCAAGCAATGGGGAGGAAAGGCGATGAACGAAGGTAAACGAAATACATTAGCATTGATCGCATTAGCTGTAAGTGCCTTTGCGATCGGGACGACAGAATTTATTAGTGTAGGGTTACTGCCGCTCATTTCGCGCGATTTGCACGTTTCCGTTTCAGTCGCCGGTCTGACGGTTTCCTTGTACGCTTTAGGGGTTACTTTCGGCGCTCCTATTCTTACATCTTTAACGTCCAGTATGTCACGCAAAGCTTTGTTGCTTTCGATTATGGTTGTCTTTATCATCGGTAACAGCATTGCAGCTCGTGCCGATAGTATAACGGTTTTACTTGTAGCTCGTGTGCTTTCTGCGTTTTCACACGGTGTATTTATGTCGATCGGGTCAACCATCGCCGCAAGTTTAGTAGCGGAACACCGACGGGCTAGCGCGATTTCCATTATGTTTTCTGGGCTCACGGTCGCTACGATCACAGGAGTGCCGTTCGGTACATTTATTGGACAGCAATTTGGCTGGAGGTTTGCCTTTCTTTTTATTGTTGCTGTAGGGGTTATTGCGTTCATTGCCAACAGCATTCTCGTTCCAGCGAATTTGCGAAAAGGTGCCCGCACTACGTTTCGTGATCAGTTTCGGTTAATCACTAATGGACGTTTGTTGCTGCTGTTCATTATTACAGCTTTAGGATACGGAGGCACTTTTGTTGCTTTTACGTACTTATCTCCGCTTTTGCAGAACGTCACGGGATTTAGTGAAAAAACGGTTACGGTGATTTTGCTTGTTTATGGGGTAGCGATTGCGATCGGTAATGTAGCGGGAGGAAAGCTATCTAATCAAAATCCGATTAGCGCTTTATTTTATATGTTCATTGTGCAAGCTATTGTGCTTTTTATTTTAACCTTTACAGCTCCATTTAAGGTGGTTGGGCTTATGACGATCATCTTAATGGGACTGCTTGGTTTTATGAGCGTGTCAGGATTGCAAGTATATGTAGTGATGCTTGCCGAGCGTTTTGTGCCGAGCGCAGTCGATGTTGCTTCAGCGATTAACATTGCCGCATTTAACGCGGGAATTGCAATTGGTTCCTACCTAGGCGGCATTGTCACCGAATCAATGGGGCTGATTCATACCGCTTGGGTCGGTGGATTGATGGTGCTAGGAGCGGTCCTTTTAACAAGCTGGAGCTTGGCACTTGAGAAGAAAGATCAAAAGATGCACAGAGCGGAAAACGAGATGATGGATCATCGCGAATGCCTTATGCGATAAGTAGTGTAATACAAGACCAATCAAAAGAAATAAAGGAGATGAGTTGAATGACGGCCAAACATTTAGCCGACACAACGATTTTAGCGAATGGGGTCCAAATGCCATGGCTTGGGCTTGGAGTATTTAAGGTGGAAGATGGGCCGGAGCTTGTTCAGGCTGTTAAAGCAGCCATTCGCCACGGCTATCGCAGTATTGATACCGCGGCGATTTATGAAAATGAACAAGGAGTAGGCCAGGGGATTCGCGAAGCATTGCAAGAGACCGGAGCTTCACGTGAAGAATTATTTGTGACGTCAAAAGTGTGGAACACGGATTTAGGATATGACGCGACGCTAGCAGCGTACGAAGCGAGCCTGAATAAATTAGGTTTAGAGTATCTAGATTTATACTTGATTCATTGGCCTGTAGCAGAAAAATATAAAGAAGCATGGAAAGCATTAGAGACGCTTTACAAGGCAGGAAAAGTACGGGCTATCGGTGTGAGCAATTTTCATATTCATCATCTTGAGGAGCTGATGAAGGAAGCAGAAATCAAGCCGATGGTGAACCAAGTAGAGTACCATCCGCGTCTAACACAACAAAAGCTTCAGGCTTTTTGCGAAGAGCACAGTATTCAATTAGAAGCGTGGTCGCCATTAATGCAAGGACAATTGCTTAATCATCCTGTTTTACAAGAGATCGCGAAGCATCATAATAAGACGGTTGCGCAAATTATTTTGCGCTGGGATTTGCAAAAAGGAGTGGTAACCATTCCAAAAACAACTAAAGAGCAGCGGATGATGGAAAATGCCTCCATATTTGATTTTGCTCTGACAAAAGAAGAGGTGGAACAAATCGATCGCTTAAATCAAAATCGCCGCGTAGGTCCAGATCCGGATAACTTTGATTTTTAACACATCCACCAAGAAGCTCCCCCTCTAAACGGGGGGAGGTTCATACAATCGATATCGATCCATTGAGAAGATATGTCATGATGTTTGGAGGAGCCAAGGAGGGGCGAGAACAATGAACGAGAAAGGAAGCATTGTTTTTATCGGCGACAGTATAACAGAAGCGGGCAGAAGGAAAGATCCCGAGCAAATGGGTTACGGGTATGTCCGACTGATTCGCGATTATTTGCTGACAGATGACCCGCAGCAGCCGTTAGCCGTTGTCAATCGGGGAGTGAGCGGCAACCGCATTCCTGATCTATTGGCGCGTTGGGAGAGAGATGTCATTGCATTGCAACCATCTTTTGTTTCGATTTCCATCGGTATCAACGATGTGTGGCGCCAGCTCGATCATCCCGAGAAGGAACAGGTGTATCCTAAGCAATTTGAGGAAATCTATATGGAGTTAGCTTGGCAAACGAAAGCCAAAACCTATGCGCATCTGATCTTGATGGAACCGACGATTATTGGCGAGGCGATTCATTCAGAAGGCAATCGAAAGCTGAAGCCTTATGTGAACATTGTGCGTAAAGTAGCGCATACGTTTCATGGAACGCTTGTGCCTACTCATCAAGCATTTCTTGCTTATTTGCAAGCACGTCCATCATCTCGCTATCGGCTGACGACAGATGGAGTTCATATGAATTCGCTTGGCAATATGTTGATGGCGCGAACATGGCTTACGGCGTTTGATCGCGATCGGCGACAGAAATAGCACACGAAATGTGTTTCGCACTTCACATTGGCATTTGCTTTAACATTCCCAGCAAAACAAGCGAATGTAAGCATTTTTATTCTATTTTCCCGTATCGTGGCAAAAAGTGCGCCGGATAGGCCGGATTGTTCAGTTGGTTTAAAGGCTGTAAAGTGCCATGTCGTTTATTTGACGAGTGAATGTTTAAAAGCATAGATAACCGCTTGTGTCCGATCTTGTACTCCCAGTTTGGCGAGAATGCTGCTGACGTGGACTTTGACGGTTTTCAATGAAATAAATAGCTCTTCGGCGATTTCTTGGTTAGACTTGCCTTGGGCGATCAATAAAAGGATCTCCATTTCGCGGTTCGTCAGCTCTTCGTGAGGCAGCAGCGTTTCTTTTTGCCGCATTTTCTTCATCATTTTTCCGGCTACCTCCGTCTCCAATACCGACTGGCCGTGGAAAGTAGAGCGGATGGCATTGGCAATTTCGCTCGCTTTCGAGGTTTTCAGCATATAGCTTGCCGCTCCCGCTTCTAGCGCCGGATAGACCTTATCGTCATCTAGAAAGCTAGTGACGATAATAATTTTTGCCTCCGGCCATGCGGACATGATTTCTTTTGTCGCTTCAATCCCATCCATTGGCTGCATCACCAAGTCCATTAAAACGACATCCGGGCGAAGCTGAAGCGCTAGTTCCACTCCTTTTTTTCCGTTTTCTGCTTCGCCGACTACCGTCATGTCAGGTTGAGATGATAAATAAGCAGAAACTCCGATTCGCACCATTTCATGGTCGTCAATCAATAACACTCTAATCATGGCGTTGATCCTCCTGTGCCACTATCGGTACTTTTACTTCAAGTCTTGTCCCTTTATTTTTTAAGCTGATAATTTTGAGCGTTCCGCCGATTTCAGCCGCTCGTTCATACATGTTTTGCAAGCCGTATGAACCGCTTTTAGAATGATTTGCATGGACATCAAATCCAATTCCGTCATCAACCACACGCAAAATAGCAAAATGATCCCGCTGAATTAACAGCACCTCCAGAGTCGAAGCTTTCGCGTGGCGAAGCGTATTGGAAACAGATTCCTGCAAAATACGAAATAAATGGTCTTCTACTCCTTTATCTAAAGGTGCATCTTCTATTTTCCATTTGATCTGCATCGGCGTTTTTTGCGATAATTCCAGCAAAAGCTCCTCCATTCCTTCTTGCAGTGATTTGCCCTTAAGTTGGACAGGACGCAAATGAAGCAGCAGCGCTCTCATTTCCAATTGCGATTGGTGAATCATTTGCTCGATCAGTTTCAGCTGCTTGGTTTCATGGTTATCGGACCGCTCTTTTTCTTCCATAATCGCCGACATCATCATCGAAGCGGCAAAGAGCTGCTGGCTGACGGAATCGTGCAGCTCGCGCGCAAGCCGATTTCTTTCTTGGGAAATAATATCTTGAATAAGCCGCTCTTGCTGTTCAGCTTTTGCTGTCGCCATTTTTTGTGAGCGTTTGGTTTGTTCGATCCATTGATGATGAATTTTTTGGAGGCGTTCCCAAATTTCCTGAAAATCTTCCGTTGGCTGCTTGACTTCCAATTGCATCAATGAGCCTTGTTCGATTTGTTGAAGGGCGTTGGCGATCGTTTGCAGCTGCTGTCGCCACCATAGGTTAGAAACAATTCCGAAGGCAGCTCCGATCAAAATGACAACAGTAGGTGCAAAAACGATAAATGGCAAATTCATGATTTTGGTTTTCCATAATATGGACCAGTCTCCTAATGGAAACAACGTGAAACAAGAGAAAAGCAGAAGAAACAAAACAACAAGCGCCACTAAAATAAAAAGTGCAAACTGCCGCAGCATCATGTTCATATCCGCTTCACCTCTAAATTTCCGACCATCATCGAGGTGATGATTTTAAGCTTTTGCTCTGCTGTCTCATAAGCTGTTGTTTGCCAGACCAATGTTTGGTTAAATATTTGCTCCTTTTCCTTATCTAAAATGAGAGTGGAACCAACAACCGCGGAGTGGACGATGCTGATTTCGAGTTCATAAGGCACAAAAATTTGGACATTTCCGATCCAATGGCGTATGGAAATCACTGCTTCGCCTTTTGGAAGCACCGCATAGCTTAAATCAATCACGGTATCTCCTAGTCCTACTTGGATATTCACATCGTTCCATTCATATGCTTGCTCAGGTGTCTTTTGACGGCCAAATAACAAATTTTGCAATAAAGGCTTTCGCTCAAGAATTTCCGTTTGGACTGTTCGATCGGCCGGCTGTATTTTAGGCTGCAGCAAAGCCGGCTGGCGTTTCGATTGGAAAAACTGAATTAGAACATAGAGTAAAATGGCCAATAGAAAAAATCGAGCAGTCATCATTGTAAACACATTAAAAACAAGTTGGATGATACCAAGCCAAAATAAAATTTTTCCAATCATGCTGTGCCACTTTTTTCTTCCTATATATACAAATGCTCCTGATACAAGAAGAGAAAAAATAAGCCCTTGATGAAAAAAAGAAATTTCAATGACTAAAAGGAGCACACCAATTAAGATGGTCCAGCTTATATAATCGGTTTTTTTACGATGGTTAAGCATAGGCTCCCCACCTTTATCTCAAGAAATAATAAAGAATGGATACGCAAATAGACGGTTTTGTTTCTGGAAAGAGATTGCTCGTCTATGCCGGTACTAGGCAGAAAAGCGGCCGCATGCTCCTTCGCTTCCATGTAAAGATGTAAATGGAACAATGGAAAAAAGCGAAAAGGCGCAGCTGCCTACGCCCTTTAGCATACCACTTTTTTTCCGGACTGTCCTTTATTTTTTGCAAGGAGTCCCGCTGCCATTCCATTAGTGGTTGTTTTCCGTTTCAAGCTGTTTTTCCAATTGTGCGATTCGCGCATCAATCGTATTTCGGTAATAGGATGAATGGACTTGCTGCTCCAAGCGCTCTAAGTATGATTCAATGTCCGAAAACACGGGGACGGACTTGCTCGAATAGCGATTGGCATCTAGAACTTGATTGATGCGATAGTGGGCATGCGCGAGGTTTTCCCGGCCCATTAATTCCATCCGTCTAATATGCATATCCTTTAGTTTATGCTTCATTTCTTCATATTTTTTTTCAAGCTCCATTAAATGTTGCTGCACGTTTTCATAGGAATGCTTTAACTGCGCAGCTCGCTCTTCATATTGTGTATGCTCTTGAGCGGCAAATTCAAATAATTCTGTTTCCCCGGCTTTAGAAGCGATTTCCGCTTGCTTTTGGCGCTTATCCGCCAACTGCTTGGCATGATGGTACTCACGCAAAAATTCTTCTTTTAATAAGTACTGACGTTCAATGAACTGACGAACCTTTTCTGTTTCTTGTTCGCATTGGCGCAAATATTGATTTAACATCGCAATCGGATTTTTCTTTTCTTTTTCATCAAGCAGCTCATGGAGATCAGCAGCAATCACATTTTTTATGCGAGAAAATAAACTCATATTTCTTCACTCCCTTGATTAATAATTTTTTTGCAGTTCATTCCATTGTTTTTCAAAATTCGCAAATGGATCTTCTGTTTCTTTCGGTGTATGCGAAGACTTGGTCCAGTTTTTATAAACAACATACAGAACATATGCTGCGACAATGGCAGCGATGGCTGGGGCATTCGCCACACTGATGGATAAGGCGATCAGGCCAAGCAGCGCCCAGCCAATCTTTGAACCTGCCGATTTTGCTTTTAAAAATTGTTTGAACGTGTAATAAAGAATGACAAGACTGAGCGCGAAGCCGACGAGCGGTCCTACGTTGGCGAACAGGACAATGGCCGCAATTCCTCCAGCTAGCAGCAGCCCGATTTTTCTCAACATGGTTCATCTCCTCCTTTCTTGTCTTTATCTTAGCTTTCTTTTTCTTTTTCCATCATGCTCTAGAGTTATATTTTTGGCTAAGACCTGAGATGTATTTTGATATACGGTCGCTGTTGTTGAATGAAAGAAAGCAAATTTATGAGCATGCAGAAAAAATTCAGAATAAATTAAAAACCTTTTAAAGGAAAAGTGTATTATAATCATCTATAGGGGGATTTTTTGGAATCCGGGGGGATTTTATAACATGCAAAGAATACGAACGACAGATAAAGAGAGAATGAAGCAGTTATACTATACAGGAGTGACGGAGGAAAAGCTGCAATATGTATATGAATATCGAAATATCCTGTTTGATCTCGTCGAACCGGTGGTGAATGAGCTGTACGATGATATCAAAAAGGTGGAAGTTTTGCGCGAGCTGATTCAGCAGCATTCGACGTTTGAGAGATTAAAAGAAACACAAAGGCGATATTTGCGCGAATGCTTTGAGGCGACCATTGATGATAGCTATATTCAGAAACGCTACACGATCGGACAAGTCCATTCGCGAATCGGGCTTAGTTTATCTTGGTATTTAGCTACATATACTCGCTATGCTGATATTTTATACAAATATATTTCACAGGTGCTTCCAGAACAAGCGACAACCATTTTGCTGACGATCCAGGCGATTTTTTCATTCGATATGCAGCTGACGCTTGAAGCATACAAGGCTTCGGAAGTGGACAAAGCTGCTCATCCGCTGCGCTGGGAGCTGGAGCGGCTACGGCAAATGAACGGGTTTACCAAAACAGACTTGAAGCATTTGGAGCAGTTTAGCGGCTATATTTCTTTTTGCATTGACAGCATTATCGACCAGTTTGATCATGCCTTTACCTATCGCTTAGGGAGCGAGCCTTATTACAGCTTTATCGCGAAAGACAAGTATTTAGTGTATATTCGCAATTTTTTGCTGCAATTTTTTCAAGAAAAGGTGTATGAAGACCTTGAATCGTATTTTCTAATTATTCGGGATTGGAGCCGCCTGATCATTGAACGGGGATATCCGGAAAGCTTGTTCCATATTGCGGCTGAATCGGTATGCGAAGCGCTGAAAAAAGTATTTCTGACAAAGGAGTATTTGCATGATCGGCATATTGTCCAATATATTCATTCCTTTGAACGATTTTCCAAGTTTACATTGGCGATTATGAGTGAAATTATTCGCCCCTATTTATTTTTGCGCGATTTTGATTTTCTTGATATTTATGCTTATGAGATTAGCACGATTGATTTTGGAAGGCTGACATGGATTGATGATAAAATGCGGCGCCTCTTGCGCACGCTTGGAATTCATGAAGAAAATCCGATTGGCCGAAGATGCTACGAGCTGCTGCACAATCGAACCGTTCCTTGCTCAGGCTGCCCTATTCTGGAGCAGACAGATGAGCCGCTGCTTGTGACACTTCGCAACGACCAAGGGACTAGTTATTATAAAATCCGCTCTTTGCCGCAAACCAAAATTTTTGAGCTTTCGCGTGCGCTTTTGGTGATTCAGGATGTGACAAAAGAATCGAAAGTCATGTTTGACACGCTGGAGCGGCTGCTGCAATTGGCGGAGTATCGCGATGACGATACGAAGAATCATGTTCATCGGATTGGCAGGCTGTCAGGCATGCTCGCTCGTTTAGCTGGCTGCGATGAACAATTTGTTTCCCAGATCGAAATTGCTGCGAAATTTCATGATATTGGCAAGGTGGGCATCCCCGACTATATTTTAAATAAACCCGGCAAGCTGACGAAGGAAGAATGGGAATCCATGAAAACGCATGTTTTAATTGGACATCAGATTTTGGCCAATTTGGACTTGCCGGTGATTCAAATGGCGGCCAACATCGCCCGTACGCATCATGAATGGTGGAATGGCGAAGGATACCCAAATGGTTTAAAGGAAGAAGACATTCCGCTGGAAGGGCGAATTGTGGCCATTGTGGATGTGTTTGATGCTTTGTTATCGAAACGAATTTATAAGGATGCGTTTCCTCCTGAAAAAGTGAAGGAAATTTTATTGGATGGCCGCGGAAAGCAGTTTGATCCGAAGCTGATCGATTTATTTTTGGCGATGTGGAATGAATTTTTAATCGCGAGAGAACGCTTGCAATAAAGCGAACAGCATGCATGTTGTTCGCTTTATTGCTTTTTGAGCAAAGCTATGCCGCAGGTGTTTGCCTTATTTTCATCATAGGGTGAAGCTGTTGGACGATCGGCGGAAGGCGCATTTATGGACGTGTTTTTTCATCAAAGTCCTTTACCAACACGATGTTTTCCGTCTTTCATATGGAAAAAATTTATTGTGCCTTCCTCTACTATTCAACAATATTCGACATTTGTTATGATAAAGGTGATTTTCATCATAGATTAGCTTAAAGGGGATGACACAATGCCGCAAATCAAACGAAGCTTGGCGACTCGACTTTCATTATGGATGGCTGGCACGTTTGTCGCACTTACATTAGTGAGTGCTTTCGTATTTTCGTATATTGTCCAGCAGGCGTCGAAACGCACAGTAGGGAGCTATGCTGCTGAACAAGCAAAAAATATTGCCGGCATGCTGGATACAGAGAAATATGCGTCATTTTTGCAGCAGCCAGCCGAGAATGATACATATTGGCAGTTAAGAGAGCAATTGAATGATATTCGGGAAAAAATCGGCGCATTGTACGTATATACGTTGCGCGTCGATGGACAAAAACTCTCCATCATGATTGACGGTCAACCGCCAAGCTCTGAGGTGGCATCGGCCATAGGCGATTCTACTTCTTCCACAACGTTAAAAGACATTGATGGAGCGCTAAATGGAAAAACAGATTATACGGATATCGTCCATGATCAACAGTATGGGGATTATTTATCAGCATTTGCGCCGATTATGCATAACGGCAAGATGATTGGAGTGCTTGGTGTTGATTTGCCTGCAAACTATGTGGAGCAAACCATGTCTGCGGTGAAGGAACAAATCCGCGGGCCGTTTCTTCTCGGGTCTGCTGTGGTGGCGATTCTGATTAGCGCAGGAATCTTCCTATATTTGCGCCGCCGCTTCCGGCCGCTCACTCTATTAACAGCTGCATCGGAGCAGATGGCAGCAGGAAAACTGGGAGAAGCGCACCAGAAGATCCTCCAGGTTAGGGACAAAGGAAACGATGAATTGTTTGCTTTAATTCGCTCATTTAAAACGATGGTGGACCAAATGTTTCTTCTGATTGACAAAATCAAGCATAGCAATGATTGGATGGTGCAAGCGTCCAGCGAACTGCAATCGCATGCTGCTTTTACGGAAGAGCAAAATGAAAAAATGGTCAAAACAGCCGGCATTGTTCATTCTTATTCGCAGCAGCAGCTTGAAAGCATGAGGGAATCCAATGCGGCGATTCAAGAAATGGCGACTGGCATCCAGCGCGTCGCTCACTCTTCCTCTTTGCTTGCTGAATCGGCTGAAGAAATGAATCGCGATGTTCGAACAGGGGATCGTCATGTTGATCAAGCGATGCAGCAAATGGAAAGCATGTATGCCAAAATCAAGGAAACCGCGAACTGCATTCAACAATTATCGGAAGGAACAGATGAAATCAGCCATATTCTTGATGTGATTCGCGGTATTTCCGAGCAAACGAATCTTTTAGCGTTGAATGCGAGCATTGAGGCGGCCCGTGCTGGAGAAAGCGGCCGCGGATTTGCGGTGGTGGCCAATGAAGTTCGAAAGCTGGCTGAGCATTCAAAAAGCTCCGTTGATACAATCGGAAAGATGATGGACCGCTTCCGCATAACCACCGAACAAGCCGTTCAGCAGATGGAGCAAGGGGAACAGGAAGCAAACGCAGGCCGCGGCCAAGTGGCGGAAATTCGTTCGATTTTTGCCAACATCGTAACAAACGTGCAGAAAAACACGGATGAAGTTCAAGAATTATCCGCCATTGCTCAGCAGATGTCGGCAGGAACAGAAGAAATTGCCGCCGCCATAGAGCACACGTTGTCAGCCGCAAGGGAAGTCAGCGGCTCGATCAGCACCATGGTCCAATCGGCCGAGCATCAAGGGCAGCTTGCTAAGCAACTTAGCGAGATGGCGCGCCGCATTCATGGGGTATCGGATGAGCTGCATGAACAGATCCGCCAATTCCGAGGATAAATTTAGCGAAACCCTCGCCCTTTCCTTGGAATCACGCACTTGCGCCCAACAAAATGGCCATTAGCCCCCGACTCAAGCCTAAAGCTTGGGTTGGGGGCTTTTATTAGTTTTGTTGAACAGCTGCCTCTAGCTAATCGCGGTACGTTGTATGGGGATAGAACAGGGTTTTGTTTTTTATTGTCTTTGAGTTGATACGATATTTTAAGAAACTGTAGTGGAGATCTTTAGTATGTAGATCCATATATAGAGCTATTTTCTTAAAATAAACGAAAATAGATTTAATTTCCCCTATTCTCCTTTTCTGTACAAGTGATTAAAATGATATTGTCCCAAATTTAGATGAAAAAGGAGGGATTCAGCTGATTGTTTGATCATTGATTTTTTTCTTTATTTTTTTCAGTTTAGCAACGAATGAGGTGACAACAGATGAGGAAAAGGAAGTCTAAGTGGTATTCATTTATTTCTTATTTGCTTGCTTTTACAATGATGTTTTCAACGCTTGCTCCTTTTGTTCAAGCGGAGGAGAATGCGCCTCTAGCAGTGAACGCTTCTCCGACAGAAGCTCCAGAGAATGGTGAAGCGCCAATTTCCAATAATGAAGGGTCTTCGTCGTCTCCTTCCGCAAACGTCGAACAGGGGGATTCCATCCCTGCTTCTGATGCTGCTAATGAAACGTCAGAAGCAGGGTCTCCAAGCTTTTCGAATGATAACCAAAATATCGTCTCTGCCAATGATCCTTATCCGAAAGAAAAGGAAATCCCAGCTCTCCGGACGGAAACAGCGAAGGTCTATGAAAATTCGGATGGAACGTATACCGCAGAAGTATTTGCAGAGCCGATTCACTTTAAGAAAAACGGCCAATGGGTAGATATTGATAACACACTGGTTGAAAACTCACAGCAGGAATTCGAAAACAAAGCGAATCAATTTAAGGTGAAATTTTCTAAAAAACCGAAACAAAATCGCCGAGCAAGATTGTTTACGTATGAAATCGCTGGCCATCAAGTGGCGGTAGAGCTATCGGATGATGACGCTTCAGCAACAAAAGTATTCAGGGGAATCAAGGATGTAGCGGGAACACTCCAAAAGGATCGCATCCAATATAAGCAGATCTATCCTGGAGTGACTTTTGATTATACTTTAGACGGAACAAAGGTTAAGGAAAATATTATTCTCGATTCCTATCAAGGCAATAACCGTTTTACATTTCATATTAAAGCTCAAGGGCTAAAGGCTGAGAAGCAAGCGTCTGGTATCATCGAATTCACAGACGCCAAAACAGGAGAATTTTTATTTTATATCCAGCGCCCATACATGTACGATTCATCAAAAGAAGGAAACGTGTCAGAACAAGTCACCCAAGAGGTGACACCTGTCGACGATGGATTTATTCTCACTGTCACAGCAGATGAAGCGTATTTAAAAGATCCGAATCGCGTATATCCCGTCGTCATTGACCCTTGGATCGACGTGTTCCAAGCGCAGGATACGTACATTGCGAGCGGATCTTCCACTGGCTATCATAACACTGATAAATTATTGGTCGGATATGACCAAACAATAGGGAAGACGCGTTCTTTATTAAAATGGACCCTTCCTGTTATCCCAAATGGAGAGGTCGCAGGAGCTTCCGTTGGTCTTTATCAATACACTTCAAATGCAAATG
The DNA here is from genome assembly GCF_009834045.1 of Anoxybacillus sp. PDR2. NCBI lineage: Bacteria > Bacillati > Bacillota > Bacilli > Caryophanales > Anoxybacillaceae > Anoxybacillus > Anoxybacillus sp. PDR2. Next base: position 1,067,645 of record NZ_CP047158.1, read on the forward strand.
TTCCGATTTATCTTCATCGAGTGACAAGCTCTTATAATACGACGACGGTCACCTGGGCTTCCCAACCAAGCTTCTCAGCGACAGCTGAAGACTCCCAAAGTTCGACAAGTACAGGATATGTGTACTTTAATGTATCGAACTTAGTGAAGAGTTGGTATGATGGCACGCAATCCAATAACGGGATACTCGTCAAGTATGCGGATAGTCAAGAAGGAACTGCTAAAACCAAATATTTCCGTGCAACAGAGTGGGTAAATCCGGATGGTTCGCCATTTGGTAAACCGAAGCTTGTGGTCAGCTTTCGTCCTAAAGAACTGCTTGGGATCACCGATTATTGGACGTACACACCTGATTTATTCCAAGGAGAAGGAACCGCCGTTGTGAATGTGATCAACGGAAATATGGTATATGAGATTAACCTTCTATCATTACCGGGAAAGACGGATGCATTTCATTTAAATTTAGTGTATAACAGCCGTTCTAACTATTCCGGATCTTATGGAAAAGGTTGGATGTTTAGCGCCCAACAAAGCCTTTATATTAATCCAGATAAATCTATTATTGAATATCGGGATGATAAAGGAACTCGCTATCACTTTGCGAAGCAGCAACATGATACGTCTGATACGTATTCAGCACCAGAAGGGACGTATTTAGAGTTAACAAGCGATGCCAATGGATACTACATCAAGCGTCCAGATGAAACGACCTTGTACTTTGATCAGTCAGGAAGAAACACGAAAATTGTGGATGAAAAAGGAAATGCGATTATTTATGAATTTGATGGAAGTTCCAATCGTGTCATAAAAATAAAAGAACAGTATAAAAACGAACCGCCAACACGAGAAGTTTCATTGAGCTATAACGCTAACGGATTGCTGGAAAAAGTGGTTGATTTTCGTGGTACGCAGATGGTGCTTACCTATGAAACAGTTAACGGTACCAATCGCTTAACCAATATTATTTACGGCTATAATCGAACAGAAAAGAAAACCATTGCTTTTGATTACAATGCCAATCATCAGCTTATTGGCATTACAGACGCGAACGGAAACCGAGGCGAAATTCAATACGACTCATCCAATCGGGTAACGAAGCTTATTGACCCTCGCTCTACTACTATTTACTCAGAACTATCGTACCCGAGTGCCACGGAAACTATTTTTACCGATGCGCGAGGCAATAAAACGTATTATAAAAATAATTCTGATCAAAATAAAGCGACCGTCAATGTGACACAAATTACCGAAGACTATCAAGGAACTGCTCCGGCAACGACCATCTATGAATGGGAAAAGAACCGAATAGTAAAAGTGATGGAGCCTAATAAAAATACAGGTGATCCAGATCCTTCCGTAACGCATCAGGCTCAATATGATGAGAAAGGAAATCTTAAAGAAGCTTCATCGCCAAACAATTTGCAAGTAACAAATGATTATGATGACAAAGCAAATCTGATCAAGGAGCAATTTAGCAATGGCTCTTATGGTCAATATGTGTATGATGAGCAAAGCAATTTAATTTTTTCTACTAATAACTATGTATTGACTGACTACAATACGTATGATCGGTTCGGAAATGTGCTTAGTACGGCATCGCCGACACGAGTCACTCATAATCGTTTGCCAAACTCGAGTTTTGAGTACGTTGACACCAGCGGTTACCCATTAAATTGGAGAAGGTATACGGCTGGGCAGTACGCTCGAAGCAGCGATCATGCCGCTGGCAAGTATTCGGCTAAAATCACGCTGACTGGCAGCGAAAGCGGCGGCTACTATTCGCAGATCATCCCCGTTCAAGCAGATGAAGGCGATAAAAATTACACGATCGCAGGATATGTCAAAACGCAAAGTGTAACTGGAACCGGCGCCCAATTCCGAATTTATCCGCTCGATGCCAGCCAGCAAAATATCAAGGATAGCTCAGGACAATCCATTGTGTTTCTTTCTTCATCATTAACGGGAACGAATGATTGGACGCGTCTGTCTGATTACGTTCAGCTCCCCGCAAATACAGCGTATGTTCGTGTCGATTTGCTGTTTAAAGGGGCTGGCACCGTCTATTTTGATGCCGTACAGTTTTTATATGGCGCGATTCTTGATGATTATTACAGCAATGAAAACGCCGGCTTTGAATGGGGAACAGGCGCTGTAGCCGATACATGGGAGCTAAACAGCCTTGGAGCGAATGATGGAAGAACGACAGAAAGGGTTCGGCGCGGCAGCTATTCTCTGAAAATCAATGGTGCAGCGAATACGTCTCGATATGTGGGGCAATATGTAGAGGTTTCAGGAACAAAAGGAACGCCGATCACCATTTCTGGTTGGGCCTACACAACCGGGGCCAATGCTTCCGGTGGGTTTTTTGGATTGCGGCTTCGTTTTGTAAAGCTTGATGGCACTTCCACCGCTGTGGATATTCCATTTGATTCATCCGAACGTCTCAGCAACCAATGGCAATTTGTAAAGAAGACCGTGCGCGCGGATGTCGATTTTACGCAAATGAAAGTTTATGCTATGTATGAAAATCAGACAGGCACGGTTTATTTTGATAATATGAAGGTGGAAGAACGTGCTGCAACGGCGTCCCAAACCTATACGAGCGACGGCAGCTTGGTCCAAACGGAAACAGATGAATTAGGCCGTACAACATCATACAATTATGATGCCAACGGAAATCAAACGGCATCGATTCTTCCAAGCGGAAAAAAGACCAACTACCAATACGATTATTTAGATCGTCTCAAAAGCGTTACATTGGTCGCAAGTTCTGATACGGACCCGAACAACATTACCACATCCTATGAGTATGATGCACAAGGAAATGTGAAAAAACGAATCGACCCGCGCGGGTATGTGACATCGTTTGAATATAATGCGATTAATCAGATAAATGTAGAAACCGATCCGTTAGGCAAGTTTATCCGTTATGATTATGATCAGGCAGGGAATGTCAAGCTTATTGAAAAAGGAAAAGGTGCGACGGCACTTTCTTCAATTGGCTTGATCTATGACCGAAAAAACCAGCTGCAGGAAAAATGGATCAATGGGCAAAAGGCGTATACGTACAGCTATGACCGTACAGGAAACGTCAAAGCGATTACGCTCGCAGACGGAAAAACCTATTCCTTTAGTTATGACGAAAACAGCCGGTTACAAACGGCACAAGAACCAGGCGGATATACAGTGGAGAATGTGTATGACAATACGGCCGGCAGTTTGACGAATGGGATGCGGACGTCCTACAAGGAAACGGTTGGGGGAGCGAGATACACGACTTCGTTTGGATATGATATTTTACGGCGGCTGACATCTTTGACCGCGTCAACAGGTCAAAAAACGGAATTCTACTATAATGAAAGCGGACAGCCTGCTCGAATCAAATGGGCGAATACGACCGTGCATCAATCGTATGATGATTCGGGAAATTTACAAACCCAGCAGATCATCGGCAATGACTTGCTTAAACTGGTGTACGGATACGACGCCGATGACAACATTGTCAGCTACTTCGACGGCACCCATACACATACGTACACGTACGATTTCGCCAACCGTTTGAAGTCATGGACGTATCAAGGCAACACGGTTCAATACGACTATGACGCGTCCGGGAACTTGAAAAATCCGCACGGCAAGACGTTGACGTTTAATGCGGCCAACGAAATCGAAGGGTTCACATATGATGACGCCGGCAATCTTCTCGAGGACGACCGCTACCAATACACATGGGACGGAGAAGGACGCCTGCTTTCAGTCAAAGACGTAAACGGCAACGAGGTCGCCAGCTTCACGTATCGCCCAGATGGACTGAGAGAAACGAAAACGGTGAATGGCGTGACGTACCATTATCACTATGACGGTTCGGACTTAATCCGCATTACGAACGACAACGGCCAAACCGTATGGGCGTTTACATGGGCGAATGGCAAGCCAAATACGGTGACGAGTGGGAATGGCGATACATTCTACTACGTCACGAACTACCGCGGCGATGTCGTCGGCATTGTCGATGAAAACGGCACGACGGTCGCGAATTATAGCTATGATCCATGGGGAAAAGTGCTTTCGGTTTCGGAAAATGCGGCCGTGACTGGACAGCCGATAGGGTATGCAGGATATTATTATGATAGGGAAACGAAGCTGTACTACTTGCAAGCGCGGTATTATGATCCGGAGACGGCGAGGTTTCTTTCGAGGGATACATTCTCGGGGCACGACACTAGACCATTAACTCAAAATTTATATCTCTATTGTGAGAGTAACCCTGTAATGTATTATGATCCTGATGGCAACGATGCTATTTGGATAACAGCTAAGAATGGTGCACATGGTTTTGGGCACACATCTCTCCTTATTCAAAGAAAGGATGGTTCTTGGTATTATTTTTACTGGGGAGGACGTGGTGGCAAACCTCATGGTACTGCAGAAGTTTATTTGTGTAAGGTTCCTAGTGGAAATGTAAAAGATCTTGGAAAGCTGAACAAATGGCTTAAAGACAATGGGCTGCCAGGTGGCAAATATACAAGTGCAGTCTATATTAAGGGGAATTTCGAAGGATCATACTCATATGCCAAAAAGTTACTTAAGCCTTCAGAGAAGTACGATGTTTTTTATAATAACTGCATGCAAAAATCTGCTGAAGTACTAGCCAGAGGCACACGTAAGGGGAAACCAATATTAAGCGATTTCCAAGTAGACACATTAAAAAGGATAAGAATCCCTAGGCTAGCTGATGATGTAATTCGTGGTTGGAAGGACTGGTGAGCTGATTTCATGGCTTTTGGTAGGGGAGCTTGGAGTGGCACGACTCCCCGCCATTTAATAAATTTGATAGGAGGTTCCCAATGAGGCGTATTTTTTATACTATTTTAATTTTTGGGGTTGTATTTCATTTAATGGGATGTACTCCTGAGCATGGAGATGGAACTATCGTGAAAAATAGAAATCAAGAAGGTAATTCAACAGGTAATATAAACAATTATGCGTTTGTGGCTGAACAAGATGATTGGATATTTTTCACAAATTCTGCAGACCCGCATATTCCGCTACTAGATTTACGAAATGGTCTCTTCAAAATGAAAAAAAACGGTAAACAAGCAACGAGAATTAATAGAGATTTACCGTCCTATATAAACGTTGTCGACGAGTGGATCTATTATACGGTTGATACAGGATTATCGAGACCAAATAGCAAACTGTATAGGGTAAAAATAGACGGTTCTCAAAAACAACGGCTGTCTAACGATGATGTAAGTGATGTTCATGTTGTTGGCGACGATATTTATTATGTAAATCTCTCTGACCATAATCATCTTTATAAAATGAAAACAGATGGGAGTAATAAAAGAAAATTGAACAACCATAATTCTAGCTCAATAAATATAGTGGGCCGTTGGATTTATTATATACATTATGAATCAGAAAAAAAGCAGAGCATTTATAGAATTAAAACCGACGGTACAGATCCATTGAAAATAATCCCGAATGAAGCAGGAGAAATGAATGTATCAGACGGTTGGATCTATTATGTGAATATTTTAGACGGTGACAAAATATATAAAATAAGAACCGATGGGACTTCTAAAACGAAAGTAAGTGATGATAACGTTTCTGGTATCATTGTATCGGATGATTGGATTTACTATAAAAATTATAATGACAGTGGTTATCTATATAGAATTAAAATTGATGGAACAAACAGAATGAAGATATGCGAAGATACAATACAATTTACATTTAACCTTATCGATGGCTGGATCTATTATTATAATTCTGATAAAAACGATATACTATATAGAGTTAAGATAGATGGTTCACGTAAAGAAAGGGTCAAATAGAAATAATATTAAACGTGTTGCAGCGTGCATAATAGATTCATAAATTCATGCGACGGTCGCGAATTACAGCTATGATCCATAGTGAAAAGTGTTGTCGGTTTCGGAAAATGCGGCCGTGGCTGGACAACCGATAGGGTATGCAGGATACTATTATGATAGAGAAACGAAGCTGTACTACTTGCAAGCGCGGTATTACGATCCAGAGACGGCGAGGTTTATCTCAAGAGATCCAGATCCGGGAGACAAAGACGATCCGATCACTCAAAATGCGTATACGTATGCGAATGACAATCCGGTGATGCTGGTGGATCCGGATGGGAAGTTTGCTATTTCTATTGATAGAATAAAATATGCATTAAAGTACGGCTTAAAAGGTTGGCTTGCTTCATATTTTGATTGGGCGACTGCGGATAAAATTGTGGCTGGGAGTGTAGCAATTGCTGATAAAATTTATAAAATTGCAACAGAGATAGCAAAAGGGTATAAAGCAGGAAAAGCTATAAATACTGTGTTTAGAGAGGCCCTTAATAAAATACTAATTGGAAGAGGGTATAAAAATCAAATTCTTAACATAGTGAAGAAGCAAGCAAGAAAAATAGGGACAAAAGTTGTTTTACGGAGAATCACTACACTTAGTTTTTGGTGGACCGATCTTGCGTTATTTACTGGTTATACTATTGTAGGTTACAATAAATATCGTAAATAATCAATATTGGATCATTTTGAGGTTGAGGGTTATTATCATTATGAGAAGACTCGTTAAATTGCTCATATGTTACTTCGTAGTTTTATGTATTTTCTTTTGGTTATTTTACAACATGGCTCTAACTTCCCAAAAATTTTATGATATTAGTGTTATAGGAAAAATCACATTATTTTTTAAGATTATAATATTCTTATTAATACTCCGTATCATAGATTTTATAGGAAAAAAAAATTATACAGTTTCTAATATACAAAAAAATATTGTATTTATTGTTGCTTGCCTATTATCCGCTTTAGTAATGGGGTACATTACATTGGAATAACCTTATTAGCCTTCCCAATAATTTGGTGCTCGAAAAGTTTTTTATTTTTATACATCGAGATAACCGAATGAAAGGGAGGGCTTTTTTATACAGGAAACGAAGAAACTATTTGATTATCAGTGGCTATGGATAATGCCGTGTATGAAAATATATTTTTGTTAAGGTGTCCCAATAAATATAATGTTTACCGTAAAATGGATGTTAATAAAAATCCTATGTATGAACAGTTAGAAGAGATAAAAATTCGATAACTAACTCTATGCATTTGCGAGCTACTGTGGTGATGTAGTTCGAATTTTTGATGAAGATGGCCTGACTGTCGCAATTATCCCTATGATCCCTAGGGTAAAGCTTTGTCTGTTTCCGAAGACACAGCTGTTGCTGGACAGCTGCTAGGGTATGCAGGATATTATTATGATAGGGAAACGAAGCTGTACTACTTGCAAGCGCGGTATTACGATCCGGAGACGGCGAGGTTTCTTTCGAGAGATCGAGATCCGGGAGACAAAGACGATCCGATCACTCAAAATGCAATGCGTATACGTATGCGAATGATAATCCGGTGATGCTGGTGGATCCGGATGGGAATCGTGGATTAACCACATTGTATCGGACTGTTGCAGGTGCTCTCACATATGTTATAGTCAGCGGGGCAGTAGCAAAGAGTTTAGTTAAAAAAGCGGTAGGGAAAGTAGCAAAGAAGGTTTTACGTAAGGGGAAAGGCAAAGCTTCTAAATATGTAGATGTGACTAAATCTGGTAGTCGTTATTCTAACAGAGAGACTGATGTATCTAAAGCACAGTTCGAAAAAAAACTACTTAGAGATGGATGGAGAAAATCAATATCTAAAGATGGAAAAACAATAATACTGACAAAAGATGGTGCAAAATATGTTCTTCGTGACGGTGCTAAATCCACAGGTGGTTCAACCGCTGACTTTTATCCAAAAGGGAGCAAAAGAATGACTTTAAAAATTAGGTTAAAATAGGGGGAGTCCAATGAATTTAGAAACTTTATTTGTTAGGGAAAAAAAAGAGTTTAATAAATTAATAGGGATGGCTAGTAATACGTTTTATATAGAAAATAGATTGCCTAAACAGGTATTCCGAGAACAATTCAATAATTTTTTGTTTGAAGAGTTTGACTGGACAATGGACAAAGATTTTTGGAGAACAATCCAGCAATTATCTAGACAAACAAAAGATAATTATGTCCTTACTGCAGTGTTAGATCCTAGTCCAGTAGAATATTTTTATAAAGAGTTTAATTATTATAATTGGATGAAACTCCCTGTTAATTTATCACCTGATGAATATTTAGACGTTCTTGAATTAGGACCTGAGGAAAGTCCAGCGGATGCAGTGCTGTACAATTCTTATACCGTTATTTGGCTACCTCCTTCAATGAAATGGGCAATATGGGGAGAAAGAAGTTATGGGGTTTGTGTTTTAGGGCTTCAAGATGTAAACAATAGTGCAGATTTATTGCCGATTTTAAAAAATTGGCGCTCTATTGATGAAACAGTTTTATCGTGGGTAGGGCTCAATTTTGTAAATCAACAACTTCCACAAGAAATTGCTGATATTTTCTTCTTAAATTATTCTAACGGTGTTAAGTAAATGTAGATGTCTATTCTGAACACAAACATAAAACAATGCGAACCTTGATTGGCTATATGCCTTTCAAGGTTTCTTTTTACAATGACTATATGGGGAGTATTTCTATCTAATGTTATCTTTTATTTAAACTCATGATGCTAGTTGAGCCTTAGAACTTAACTATCTCAAGTATAACTTAGATTAGGGTGCCAGGCACGTGTTGAAAAAATCAAAGTGTTTACGTATGATGACGCCGGGAACCTTCTTAAGGACGACCGCTACCAATACACATGGGACGGAGAAGGACGCCTGCTTTCAGTCAAAGACGTAAACGGCAACGAGGTCGCCAGCTTCACGTATCGCCCAGATGGACTGAGAGAAACGAAAACGGTGAATGGCGTGACGTACCATTATCACTATGACGGCTCGGACTTAATCCGCATTACGAACAACAACGGTCAAACCGTATGGGCGTTCACATGGGCGAGTGGCAAGCCAAACACGGTCACAAACCAAAACGGTAACACGTTCTACTATGTGACGAACTACCGCGGCGATGTTATCCGCATTGTCGACGAAAACGGCGCGACGGTCGCGAATTATAGCTATGATCCATGGGGAAAAGTGTTGTCAGTTTTGGAAAATGCGGCCGTGACTGGACAACCGATAGGGTATGCAGGATATTATTATGATAGGGAAACGAAGCTGTACTACTTGCAAGCGCGGTATTATGATCCGGAGACGGCGAGGTTTCTTTCGAGGGATCCGTATCCGGGGGATTTGGATAATCCTATCACTCAAAATGGATATACTTATGCGAATAATAACCCGGTGATATATGTTGATCCAGATGGCGAATTACCTTGGGTAGTCAAAGAGATTGCAAAGTTTGCTATAAAGCAGGCTGTTAGAAATCCTAAAAACCTAAGGATAGTTGTAGAAAAAATAAGAAGCTTTACAAGGCAAAAATATATAAAAAAAGCTCTAGACCAGTTAGGCTTAGAAGTACAATCTAATTTAAAAGGAGGATATATTCTTAAAATAATGGCAAATAGGAAGCGTATACTCTCTATTGACTACCATGGTTTAAATATCTTTAGAGGTACTGGTAAGTATAAAGGTAAGCACACTAGACATATCCCTATACTGCATATGCATTTAGGAGGAAGCGAGACTCATTATATATTTAAATCGTTTGTACCTGACGAACTAAAGATTAAGCCTTTTGCTAAAAATAATCCTAGATATATATTCATTTCAGAATTTATTTTTTAAGGGGAGATTTTTATTGAAACATATTAAAACATTTTTATTAACACAATTAGATGAGAATCCTTATGTAGAATTTTCAACAGGTATAAATGTTAATAAACTTCCATTTATTGTAGAGGAAATTACCTTTGATGATACGATTTCTTTTGACGATGTCAGTTCTGTTATTCAGGGAAAAAAACTAATAATCCCCTATTTTTCGTTATCATCTTTAAATAAAGAGTTAAAAAAATACAAATGTATTATAAAAAAAAATATGAAAATAGCTGTGATTGAAGATTTTGAGTTCAACTTAGATATATTCTATTTGTTGAATGAAATAGAGTATACTAATGTTTATTTTATTGCTGATTTTTTTGATGAAATGGAGATATTATTACCAAAGGACAGAATGGAGGGAATAACATTTAATTTCAACAAATTGAATCAACTAATTTTTATTCAATTTGAATCAAAAAAGATGATAACATTTAAATATTAATTCGTATCGAAAAAGATGTTCTATAGTTATTTATCAATAGTTAGAGGGATGATTTCACATTGCAGAAAATCTAGTTCGATACAAAGAGCATTCCTGTTAGAAAGGCTTTTAGGAACTTGAAAGAAAAAGCATCTTGGTATGATGCAGCGGTTGCCAATTGTCAAGTTGACACTGTTATCAATCAAACCAAAGAGAACTAATCGTACGAAAAATTGAACAACCGCCAAACCGTATGGGAGTTTACGTGGGCGAATGGGAAACCGAATACGGTCACGAATGCGAATGGCGATACGTTTTACTATGTCATCAACTACCGCGGCGATGTTATCCGCATTGTTGATGAGAACGGTGCGACGGTCGCGAATTACAGCTATGATCCATGGGGAAAAGTGCTTTCGGTTTCGGAAAATGCGGCCGTGGCTGGACAACCGATAGGGTATGCAGGATACTATTATGATAGAGAAACGAAGCTGTACTACCTACAGGCAAGGTATTACGATCCAGAGACGGCGAGGTTTATCTCAAGAGATCCAGATCCGGGAGACAAAGACGATCCGATCACTCAAAATGCGTATACGTATGCGAATGACAATCCGGTGATGCTGGTGGATCCGGATGGGAATCGTGGATTAACCACATTGTATCGGACTGTTGCAGGTGCTCTCACATATGTTATAGTCAGCGGGGCAGTAGCAAAGAGTTTAGTTAAAAAAGCGGTAGGGAAAGTAGCAAAGAAGGTTTTACGTAAGGGTACGTGTAAAATAAGTGCAAAAGATATTGTTTTTAGCGATAAATTTAAAAAGTCAAAATATAAAAATCAAGTTGCTAAACGTGGATGGACTAAAGAAAGTATAGCCAAAACAATAAACAATCCGTACAAAATAACTAAAGCGGTAAACAAATATACAGGAAACTCAGTAACTGTTTACTATAAAGATAAGAGACATTATGTAGGAGTAGATGATGGTACAGGAAAGGTAATACAAGTTTCCGATTTGAATGACCCATACTGGGTATTTGATCCTAAATTTTCGAAGTAGGTGGGTGATACAGTGACTGTAAAAAAAGATGGCAAAATTAACGAGATAGTCTATGAATATACCACATATCACAGTGGAAAATATAGACTTTATCCAACAATTACACATTTGAAAATTATGTTAGAAAAAATTATTGAATCCAATACAACGACAGAATATTTAAGAATTAATCCGTTCTATAGAAATGGAAAGGTTGATATGCAAATCGAATTTGATGAATATATGTTTTATTTAGAATGCAGGGAACAGTTTGATGAAAAAGAACAAGAAGAACATATTTTAGACTGTCTGGATACAGACGATCAAATTGTGACTGCTGAGCAATTTGAGATGGGAAAAATCCTTTATCCATTATGCCAACACAATGATGTAGAGAGTTTTAAGTTATCATTAGAAAAATATCGTGATTATTTAGATACGCTTTTACCGAGGTTATTTGATATTGCTAAAAGAAAAATGCAATTAAAAGACGAAGATTTAGCTTTTGGATATTTTTGTTTTGAAGTTCATAGTGAATAAGAATCGAACCTTGATTGGCTATATGCCTTTCAAGGTTTCTTTTTACAATGACTATATGGGGAGTATTTCTATCTAATGTTATCTTTTATTTAAACTCATGATGCTAGTTGAGCCTTAGAACTTAACTATCTCAAGTATAACTTAGATTAGGGGGCCAAGCACGTGTTGAAAAAATCAAAGTGTTTACGTATGATGACGCCGGCAATCTTCTCAAGGACGACCGCTACCAATACACATGGGACGGAGAAGGACGCCTGCTTTCAGTCAAAGACGTAAACGGCAACACGGTCGTCAGCTTCACGTATCGCCCAGATGGACGGAGAGAAACGAAAACGGTGAATGGCGTGACGTACCATTATCACTATGACGGCTCGGACTTAATCCGCATTACGAACAACAACGGCCAAACCGTATGGGCGTTCACATGGGCGAGTGGCAAGCCAAACACGGTCACAAACCAAAACGGTAACACGTTCTACTATGTGACGAACTACCGCGGCGATGTTATCCGCATTGTCGATGAAAACGGCGCGACGGTCGCGAATTATAGCTATGATCCGTGGGGAAAAGTGTTGTCGGTTTTGGAAAATGCCGCAGTGACTGGACAGCCGCTAGGATATGCAGGATATTATTATGATAGGGAAACGAAGCTGCACTACCTACAGGCAAGGTATTACGATCCAGAGACGGCGAGGTTTATATCAAGAGATCCAGATCCGGGAGATTTAGATAATCCACTTTCACAAAATGCGTATATTTACACAGAAAATAATCCAGTTATGTACACTGATCCCAATGGTTATAGTAATAAATGGTATGATTTGGGGCAAGGCTGGAAGGCAAGAATTGATAGTGCGAAAGGCAGTACTCAAAAACATGTACACCTTTATGGACCAAAAGGCCAGCATTATTCTCAAAATGCAGACGGCTCTATTCACGATAAGCATAAAAATAGTAGTGGTGAGCCACCTAAATGGGTTAAAAAGGTGTTAAAGCAAAAAACATGTCAATAACGATTTAAAATTCCCCAATTTCAACGAAATGAAATTCCCCATTATGAACGTTTAATTAGGCAACTGGGCAGGATAAACTCCTGCTTTTTTCTTTTCTCGTAGACGATAAGAATCACCTTTGATATTAAAGGTAATGGCGTGATGTAATAGGCGATCTAAAATCGCTGTCGCTAGTACATCATCACCGAATACTTTCCCCCATTCGAGATAGGATTTATTCGATGTGAGGATCATAGAGCCTTGTTCATATCGTTTCGATACGACCTGAAAAAAGACATTCGCCGTTAGCTCATCAAAAGGAAAGTAACCGACCTCATCCATAATGAGTACATCTGGACGACTCCAACGATTCACTAATCGCTGGAGAGTCCCTTTTTCGTTTGCCTTTCGGCATTCAGCCACTACATCGTCTGCGGTTAAAAATAAAGCGGTATACCCTTGAGTGATAGCTTCCACCGCAAAGGAAATCGCTAAATGCGTTTTTCCAACACCCGGTGGGCCTAGTAAGATTCGATTTTCCCCGTTGGCAATAAACCGACAGGTCAGCGTTTCTTTGACTCTCTTTTCACTGATACTCGGTTGAAAGGAAAAATCAAAGTCATGAATCGTTTTGATAGAAGGTAATTTGGCTCGTTTCATTCGCTTTTCTAGTTGTTGAGACTCTTGATATTCAATTTCTTGTAAAACAATAGTGTTTAGAAACTCAGAATATGATACATTATCTCTAGAAGCGTCTTCTAATAAACTATCTAGTTGGTGGGCTGTGTGGTGCCAACCAAGCTTTTTTAAGCGTTCGATTAACAGCTCGTTCATCATACAGTCTCACCTTCTTCCAATGCTGCGTAAGCAGCGAGAGGGCGTTGTTCTACTTTAGGAGATGGGGCAGAAGAAGAAAGGTCGTTGGTCGCCAAACCTTGAACGCCTTTTCTTCTCTGTCCTTTTTCTTTTGTATGTAAGCCCTCATAATGTTCCATTTGAATATGAGCAGTTGCTTTTCCTGTCAAAATCGGATGTTTGGCAATACACTCCTGTTCATCATAAATCTCGATATGATGGTCGAGAGTTTCTTTCACTTTTACAACCTGTCCTGCATAGCGATACGGAACGGAATATTTTTTTCCTCTGTATGAAACAAAACAATCTCGACTTACCTCTCGTGTCTCCCAGCGACATGTCGGGAATAATGGTTTGACTCCCCATGCTTGAAGGAACTTCTGTTCCTGTTCCAAACGTTGAATTGGCGGTTCATTCGTCGTTTGATTCGGCTTTCGATTGGCCACTTGATCCAGCCATGTACGAACAGCTTCATTTAATGCATAGAGAGTAGGTTCGTGTTTTCGCTGAAAGAAATTATCTTTCAAATACTTTACCACTCTTTCTACTTTTCCCTTTGTTTGTGGACGTTTCGGCCGACATGCTTTTGGAACAATACCGTAATACGCTAGAAAATCCTCGAACGTCCGGTTAAATCGAATTTCGATGGGACTATGTTTCAGAACAACGGTTTTCATATTGTCATAAAGAATCTGTTCAGGAATGCCGTTAAAGTAAGCAAATGCGTTCATATGACATTTCATTAATGTTTCTACATTCATATTGGTCGTAAACTCCACATACTTCATTCGGGAATAACCAAGTACCATCACGAAAGCATAAATATCTTGATATTGACCATCCACCAAGTACTTTCCCACATAGGCCCAGTCCATTTGAGCTTGTTTGCCTGGTGGTGTTTCATACCGTAAGGTAGCTTGTTTCTTTGGCTGTTCTCGATACGGTCGAACAAAATCTCTTAATATCGTCATCTTGCCAGTGTATCCCATCGCTTGGATCTCCTCAAGGAGAACAACACAATTCGTCGTACCTTCTTGTATTCGTTGAAGAAGATAGCTTTTATAAGGATCTAGTTTGCTTTTTCTTTTTTTCTCACTGACTTTACGCTCTGGAAGCTTGTCCCCCTTTAGATACTTACGAATGGTTTTCCGATCAAAACCTGTTTCTTTGGCAATCGCTGTTTGAGTCCAGCCTTTCTGATATAACTCTCGAATCATAAAAAACTCCCCTACCTTCAGCATCGTTTCTCCACTCCATTTAAGATGTTGTTTCGAAACGATTATCTGTTATTTTTGGGGAATTTTAAACCGCTGTTATTGGGGATTTTATCACCGGTGATTACAAACAAAATGGGACTGGGATGCAAACGCTAAAAAATATGAAAAAAAACAAAAAGAAAAAAAAGCAAAGGATGCTGCCAAAAAAGCAGCAAAAGTTGGTGCAGCAGCTGGTGCAGGGTATATTGTATATAGAGGAGTAAGGATGGCGCCTTCTCTATTGCCACCATTATGGCCGACTTTGCCAGCCAACTTGGTTATACCATAAAAATTACATCAGCAAGGAGGAATATGTGGTGAAATATTACACTTTTGAGCTCTGGGGCGATCAATCTCCGGAGGCGGAGAAGCAATGGCTAAGGAACGATAAAGCCTATTATGAGAGGGTAAAATTTTTAAAAAAAAGAATATCTGATGAAGCGTATAAAATTCTCGTTGAAAAAGGATTTCATGACTATACTCTTAACGAATTTAAAGTGATTCAAGAAGGATATGATTTTAGAAAATGGAAAATAAAAGTTGAAATGGTCGTTACCAATGAAATAGAGACATGGAAAATAAAAGTTGAAAATGTAAAAAAAATATTTATTAATCATAATGGTACATCTGATGATACAGGATTTGATGATTGGGGATATGAGGAACTTCTTGATGTAGATGAAAGTACTTTGTCTTTTGAAATATTATTTGCCTCAGGTTCAACCATATTGTTGCATTTTCCTAATAATAATATTTTTGTAAAACAAATAAAGTAGTGCTATCTAGTCGAATTAGTTTTAGTGGATCTAGTCATTAACTAATCGCTAGGCAACTTGCTAGATTAAAAGATAGCTGCTTTGCAATCATATGAAATTGCCTTAAGAGAGCACATTTGCTCCTTCTTAAGGCTTTTTTTATAAATTTAAAGAAGAAATTGGATATATACATACAATGCAGAGAGCCAGATTGAAACGTATAATTGTAAATTAGCCCATTATTTTAGGCTGATTTTTTCAAATAATCGTGACGCAGGAAGATTAACGAGTTAGCATGTTGTCGGTATAGAAAATGCGTTGGATCTTCGCTATACATACGATGTGGATGGAAATATTGTAACGTGCTTTGATGGTGCAGATTCATATACGTACGATTTCGCCAACCGTTTGAAGTCATGGACGTATCAAGGCAATACGGTTCAATACGACTATGACGCGTCTGGGAACTTGAAAAATCCGCACAGCAAGACGCTGACGTTTAATGCGGCCAATGAAATCGAAGGGTTCACATATGATGACGCCGGGAACCTCCTTAAGGACGACCGCTACCAATACACATGGGACGGAGAAGGACGCCTGCTTTCAGTCAAAGACGTAAACGGCAACGAGGTCGCCAGCTTCACGTATCGCCCAGATGGACTGAGAGAAACGAAAACGGTGAATGGCGTGACGTACCATTATCACTATGACGGCTCGGACTTAATCCGCGTCACAGATGACAGCGGCCAAACCGTATGGGCGTTCACATGGGCGAATGGAAAGCCAAACACGGTCACAAACCAAAACGGTAACACGTTCTACTATGTGACGAACTACCGCGGCGATGTCGTCGGCATTGTCGATGGAAATGGAACGACGGTCGCGAATTATAGCTATGATCCATGGGGCAAAGTGCTTTCAGTTTCGGAAAATGCGGCCGTGGCTGGACAACCGCTAGGATATGCAGGATATTATTATGATAGGGAAACGAAGCTGTACTACTTGCAAGTGCGGTATTATGATCCGGAGACGGCGAGGTTTATCTCAAGAGATCCAGATCCGGGAGACAAAGACGATCCGATCACTCAAAATGCGTATACGTATGCGAATGATAATCCGGTGATGCTGGTGGATCCGGATGGAAATCGTGGATTAACCACATTGTATCGGACTGTTGCAGGTGCTCTCACATATGTTATGGTCAGCGGGGCAGTAGCAAAGAGTTTAGTTAAAAAAGCGGTAGGGAAAGTAGCAAAGAAGGTTTTACGTAAAGGTACGGGTAAAGTTAAGCTATTGCCTTCTTCTAAAGTACATGATGCAATAGGGAAACTTAACAGTAATCAGATAAAGCATATTATAAATGGAAGTAAAAAATCTAATCATCAATGGGAAAAACTTGTGCCTGATAAGAATTGGGGGAAAATAAAAGAAATTATCATCGATGTAATGCATAATGGTGCAGATATACCTTATAAATCTGTTTCTTCTAGAGTTAAAATGGTTAATGGACAATTGGTACAGGTGACATACAAAAAACTACCTGATGGAACAATAAGAATATCTGATGCGTGGGTGAAATAACTATGAAGGAAAAGATAAAGCAATTAATAACATCGGGTGATTTTCAAAAAGCAAAAGAATATATTGAGAATGAAGATAGAAATACTTTAGAGCAAGTTGTTCTTGAATTAGGATTTGATGAAGAGAGTATAAGTGCTTATTCATTTGTCTGTTATTTGATAAATAATAATGAGACTGCATATTATCATTACTTAGCTTCAGAGTTATTAAGTACTGCATTGTGCCATTTACCAGACGCTTACGCAAGTGCATTATACCATGCTAAAAGAGCAGTTGAATTAAGCCCTGAAGATGTTAGTTTGAAAGAACATTTGTTGTTATTCCATGACATTCCAGAAAAGTTAATTAGTAAACAAGAAGCTAAAGCAATTGCCCAAGAAATATTAAAGATAATGCCAAATAGCGAAGCTGCAAAAAATGTGTTACACAATGCATAAATTTAAAGACCTTGAAAGAGTCATAATACTCTTTCAAAGTCTTTTTTATAGGGGATGCAGTGCCGAATAACTCCCTTTGTAGTACAACATATACAAATAACCCTTGGAACTCCTGCATGATAATTTTTTATATTAATTTTGTGTGTATAAGATCAATATAAAAAGATGCCCTTTTGAAAAAATATTTTTAATAAAGAGTAAAGAGTTTTTATATGTGAAATGAAATTTTATCATGCTGACTCTGATTTTATCTGTATTATCAATGACAACGGCCAAACCGTATGAGCGAGCGGCAAACCGAATACGGTTACAAATGCGAATGGCAATATGTTTTACTATGCCACGAACTACCGCGGCGATGTCGTCCGCATTGTCGACGAAAACGGCACGAGGATCGCGAATTACTGCTACGACCCATGGGGCAAAGTGTTGTCGGTTTCGGAAAATGCGGCCGTGGCTGGACAACCGCTAGGATATGCAGGATATTATTATGATAGGGAAACGAAGCTGTACTACTTGCAAGCCCGCTATTATGATCCGGAGACGGCGAGGTTTATTTCGAGGGATGCGTATTCTGGAGATAAAGATAATCCATTAACACAAAATGGATACACGTATACGAATGATAATACGGTGATGCTGGTGGATCCGGATGGGAAGTTTGCTTGGATGATTCCTATCACTATTGTTGTAGGACAAGCTATTGCCGATGGTGTTGCAATAGGAGCAGGACTGTACATGGGGAAAAGTTTGCCCCTTAGAGGCCCTAAAAAAGGAAGCTTAACTTTAAGAGATAAGAAAGGAAAAGTTATACAACGAAGATATTATGATAGTGCGGGAAGGGCGAAAAAAGACATGGATTATAGCGATCACGGAAATCCGAAACACCACCCTTGGGGGCCTCATCGACATAAATGGAAATGGGACGGAAAAAAGCCTAAAAGAGGAGGAGCAGAACCAATGAATAAAGGAAGGAGGTAGGAGATAAAATATGAGTTTAGAAAGACTAATAGAACTTATAGAAATTGGACATGATATAGAATTTATCTATAATGATGAGCGTTATTCAATAACGAATACTCAAGTGGGTATTTGTTTTACAAAGTACTATAATTTGAATCATCAAGAATATACAAACGTAAGTGATTTTATAGATAATGCGTGGATTGGTGAAGAAAAATTAAAAGATATTGTATCTCAAATCGAAATCACTCATGTTTTTTAAATATTAAGTGTTCCTACTTTGAGAATAATAACAAAATCGTCTGTAACTATTCAGCTTATTACTAGATAAATTCTGGAATAATCAAAACCAAAAGGGTATTTTCAATGATGGAATCGCTCTTTTTAAGTTAAGGAGTCGACAATGCTGCGCATGAGGCAAAAATATGAACATCTTCGGGACTGCGAAACATGCCTGAAATCTGTTGTCTCGTTTTAGTTTAGGGGGTCAGCCACTTGTCGAAAAATCGAAGGGTTCACATATGATGACGCCGGCAATCTTCTCGAGGACGACCGCTACCAATACACATGGGACGGAGAAGGACGCCTGCTTTCAGTCAAAGACGTAAACGGCAACACGGTCGCCAGCTTCACGTATCGCCCAGATGGACGGAGAGAAACGAAAACGGTCAATGGCGTGACGTACCATTATCACTATGACGGTTCGGACTTAATCCGCATTACCAACGACAACGGCCAAACCGTATGGACGAGCGACAAACCGAATACGGTGACGAACCAAAACGGCGATCCGTTCTATTATGTCACCAACTACCGCGGCTATGTTATCCGCATTGTCGATGAAAATGGAACGACGGTCGCGAATTATAGCTATGATCCATGGGGAAAAGTACTTTCGGTTTCGGAAAATGCGGCAGTGACTGGACAGCCAATAGGATATGCAAGAGGGCATCAAACGGGAGGGATTCCGACAAATGTTGTTGAAGATGTAATGAAGAACGGCACTTCAAGAACAGTCATTAGAAACGGTGCAATTAGAATTATTTACAAACATAATGGTGTTAGAGTTGCCACTGAAGAACGAGGGAAAATCGTGATAGCTCCCATGCGATACTATTAGTGAAAGAGTAGGGTTCAGCGAATATTAGGAGGCAATGAAATGAGAAGGGATTATTATGAAAGAATTGAAAGAGCCGTCAAGTATATTCATGATCATTATGACGAGCCTATTCATCTTGATACATTAGCCAACGTTTCCCATTTTTCGAAATATCATTTTAATCGTATCTTCACTTCGATTGTTGGAATGACACCGATGTCTTATGTGAAAAAAATTCGTCTGCAAAAGTCGGTGTATTACTTAACTGAAACGACTAAATCTATCTTGGAAATCTCCAATCTCTGTGGTTTTGGCTCCGTTTCAAATTTTAATGCTGCTTTTAAACAACATTTTCACATGGTTCCCAGTGACGTAAGAAAAAAACATCAAAATCGCAATATTTCATTAGATATAAGCAAGAATCAAGAAGAATGGTCTGCTCCGATCCGTTATACTTACGCTAACCATCATTTATTAAGGAGAATATGGAGCATGAATATAATGATTAAAGAGCTTCCTGACTATGAAGTGGCTTTTGTTAGGCATGTGGGTAGTTATTTAGAAACGTATTATGCATGGAATCAATTAAACGAATGGGCAAACCGAAACGGATTGTATCCGCCAGAGCACGATTTTATTGGCATCTCATTGGATGATCCACTTGTTGTAGAAGAATTTGCTTGCCGCTATGATGCGTGTGTGACGCTGCCGACCGGTTTCAAGGGAGATGAAGATCCCGATATTCAATATAAAACAATACCTGGCGGATTATATGCCTTATATCAGTTTTACGATACGATTGATAAATTAGCGATTGCGTATCAAAGTTTATTTGGACAGTGGTTGCCAAATAGTGAGTATGATGCGGATGATAGGCCGTGCCTAGAATTTTGTATGAATAATCCAGAAACAGATCCGGAAGGAAAGTGTAAAGTTCATTTATATGTCCCTATAAAAGAAAGGGGATCATCTAGCGGGGGCTAGGAATAGGACGAATGATCTGGCGACGATGGTCGATCGTAATGAAGAAGTCCTTGTTATTTCGATGTTATGAATCCTAGTTTTTGGAAATTAAAAAATGGTTGTCATTTCCATAAAATAATGGTAGCATAGGAATAACTGAATAAGTCTTATCAAGAGTGAACGAGAGATCGGGCTCAATGACTTCACAGCAACCTGCGCTTGACGCAAGGTGCTCCTACCCGCAAAGCGCTTCGCTTTGAATGATAAGGACGGCTTCAAGCTCTTTTCGCGTCATTCATGGCGGAAAGAGCTTTTTATTTTGGCAGAGCCGTTTGTGACCATCCTTATTGAGAAAGGGGCGAGAATGATGAGCGAAACGATCCGCAGGTACATGGCGTGCCATATGAAAGCTGCTTCATTCGCTTTACATGTTGCCAACGGTGTAAAACGTCAGCTTTGTCAATGGGATTCTACAGCGATTTTTTACATTGATCACCATACGAACTTTTTTCTATTGTATGGGCAAGCATTTGGAAAACCGTTTCAACTGTTACTTACGTTGGCGGAAGTGGAAGTGTTCAAAGCAGAAGAGCCCTATGCGCTCGATCGTTACATTTGGCGGGAGCTAAGAGAGCAAGGGCTGCCGGTCGGGCAGATTGATTAAAAACGTTAGAAAAGAAAAAGGAGAGGGAGCTATGGAAGTCGAAATAGATGAGCATGCTGGTATTCGAGGAAAAGACATGGAAACGAATGTCAGCGGAATGAGATTGACTCAGCGAAATGGGCGGTTCTTGTCTCCTAAATGGCATGTCGCTATGCTCATTGATCCTTTCGAAACCTTTACCTTAGTGAGAGGGAGTGAAACAAGAAAAAGGACGGTTGCCATCGCTTAGGGTACCGCTCATGAGGAAAAACGGTAGGGCCTTTATTTTTTCTTCGGCACGAGCAGCAAATGGCCGGAATTCTCAAATCGGTAAAGTAAAAAGAGAAAAACAAGCGTCCCGATGTAAAGCGGGACCTTGTTTGGGATTTTCATGTTACGATCTTTGATTAGAGGGAACGATCGATATGATCTATTATTTTGTTGTTAATAAAATCTCAGGAAACGGAAAAGGGCTGAAAGTTTGGAAAAAGGTTGAAAAGCTGCTTCAAGAGAAGCAGGTAAATTATCAAGTTCGTTTTACAGAACGTCCAAAACATGCGGTAGAAATAGTGAAGGAGTTTTCTTCTAAAGCATGCAATGCGGTTGTCGCCGTTGGCGGCGATGGCACAATCCACGATGTGGCAAACGGGCTCATTCATTCGAATATACCTTTAGGGATTATTCCGGCAGGGTCAGGAAATGATTTAGCAAGGGCTCTTGATATACCGATGGACTATAAAAGGGCGTTGGAACGTATTTTAAGAGGAAAGAAAAGAAAAATGGACGTTGGAAAAATTGGCGAAGAATACTGCATGACTGTAACGGGAATCGGATTTGACGGCAAAGTGGCCGAAATCAACAATACCGCTAAATATAAAGATTTATTAAATCTCGTTAGGTTAGGCGATCTTTCCTATGGATTGAGCGTTTTGCATGCTTTATTCCAATATCGTCCCGTCCGCATTCAATTAAAAATTGACGGGGAGGTTCAATCTTTTTCAAATGTATGGTTCATTGCCATTGCTAATACTCCGAATTACGGCGGAGGGATTAAAATATGTCCGGATGCTTGTTACGATGACGGACTTTTTGACATTTGTATCGTACATAGCGTCACAAAATGGGAGCTGTTACGCACGTTTCCAAAAGCGTATAAAGGAAAGCATGTTTCACATCCAAGTGTCACCATGATCAAAGGAAAACAGGTAGAAATTATCGCTGAACCGCCGATAATTGTCCAAAGCGATGGCGAGATTCTCACGAAAACTCCAGTGAATGTAACGATTCAGAAGGAGGCGTTGCTAATTATGTGACCCTCCCGCAGGCAAAAAAGCTGTTCAAGCCATTTATTTTCATCTAAGGAACGCTTTGTGGGCAAATGAATAGGTTCACTGGCGTTTCTTGTTCGAGAGAAGAAGCAGGAAGATCATTCTGTTTTTTAGTAGCATAATAGATCATCAGCACTGGGGAAATGATATATTTATACTATTTTATAAATTCTAAAAATTAATTGAAAAATAGTGGAAAAAGTGATTAAATAAATGGTAAGTAGTATACATTTCAATGATCATGCTTAAAGGATTCGTTGCACGAAATTATAGAAACGATGTTTCTTATTACAAAACAATAAGGGGTGTGAGGATTGCTCGCCACAGAATTTTTATCAGAATTAAAGGCGATTTTGCGCGACAGCCACGTTCAAGTAGAAGAAGATGTGGGACATCCGCTGGGAAATAGCGGTCGGGTCACCGTTTATCCGCAGTCGGAAGAGGAGATTTCCAATGTTTTAATGTATGCAGACAACCATGGAAAAAAAGTAACGATTGTCGGCGGCGGAACGAAGAGAGGATTTGGCGGGGGAACGGAAGTCGCCGATCTTTTGCTTTCACTGGCGGAATATAAAGGAGTTGTCGAGCATAACGTTGGTGACATGACATTAACGGTTAAAGCGGGGACACCGTTTCAATCTTTGCAGGAATATTTAGCCGAATATAACCAAACGATCGCGTTGGATCCGATATGGCCAGAATATGCCACGATTGGTGGAGCTATTGCAGCGAACGACAGTGGTCCGAAACGATTTCGTTATGGTTCTGCTCGCGACAGCGTCATTGGAATGAGAATTGTTTACCCGAATGGAACGGTTATCCGCTCGGGAGGCAAAGTGGTTAAAAATGTGGCTGGCTATGATATGAACAAGCTGTTTATCGGTTCTATGGGGACGCTCGGAGTGATATCGGAAGTAACGTTGAAGCTTCGCCCGCTTCCGAAATATGAAAGCCTTATTCTATTATCCTTTCAAGAAGGAAAGATGGAAGAAATACGCGCTTTTGCTGTGGAATTGCTAGATTCGTTGATGGAACCGACATCCCTGGAATTGTTAAGCCCTTCTTTATCGGAGCGGTTAACAGGGAATCATGCTTATACAGTAGCGATCAGCTTTGAAGATGTCGAAAGCGCTGTCCATTACCAGGAGAATTTTGTCAAGCGCATTCAGCCAGCCAAAACAAACATAACGATTTTACCATTAAAAGAAGCGCGAGCATTTTGGAGACAATTTTACACCATCGCTCCGAATGGGAGGGAAAGCGGAAGCAGCAACGAAATAGAGGCTGCTTTGAAAATCGGCGTTGTCAATCTCGATGCTCTTCAAGTCATAAAAGCAAGCCATATTTTACAAGACGCTATGAATATAGCTGTTGAGGCGCATGGCGGTCTTGGGCATGGACTATGTCAAATATATATCAAAGGGACGGGCGAAGAGGTTGTTGCTGCCATTGAGCGGCTTCGTCAGTTTGTGATCCCGCTTGGCGGATACGTGATTGTGAAACATTTGCCGTTGGCGCTTCGGCAAAAAGTAGAGGTTTGGGGTGAAAAACCGTCTTATTTCTTCCTATTAGAAGGTATTAAAACAAAAATAGATCCCCATTCTACTCTTAATCATGGACGATTTGTAGGAGGGATATAATGTGAGTGTAAGAGAGAACGATGTAAAACAAGCACCGGCATGTACAGCGGCGAGCTTGGGGAATTATCTTTGGAATGACCCTCCTGATGAAAGCAAATGGGCCGATTGTGTTCATTGCGGCATGTGCTTGGAATCCTGTCCAACTTATGAACAAACGGGGCAAGAACAGCATTCTCCGCGCGGGCGCGTCCATCTGATTAAATCGGTTGCCGAAGGAAAGCTGGAAGTGAATGAAGCGTTTGCCGATCCGGTTTTTGCGTGTCTTGATTGCCGCGCGTGTACGACCGCTTGTCCTGCTGATGTCGATGTCGGAGGGTTGATCGAAGAGGCGCGCGGACAAATTCGTCAAGCGATGCCATTGACCGGATGGAAAGGAGCGGTAAGCAAATTTTTTCTTGAGGGGGTATTTCCGCATGCGAATCGCTTGCATTTATTAGGGAGGTTGTTGAAGTTTTACCAAACGAGCGGGTTGCAAAAGATGGCGCGTAAGACGCGGCTGATTCATATGATGCCGGAGCATTTAGTGGAAATGGAAGCGATTTTACCGAAAGTCAAACAGCCGGTTCGCCAAAAATACAAACAGGCCGGCATGATTCAAGCGAAAGGGGAAACGAAGCGGACGGTTGCCCTTTTAACTGGATGTGTCATGGATGTGATGTTCAGTGATATAAATGAAGCGACGATTCGTGTATTAACCCGCAATGGAAATAATGTGACAATCCCACAAAATCAAACGTGTTGTGGAGCGCTGCATGTTCATGCCGGCGACCGCGAAACAGGAAGAAAGCTGGCGAAGCAGAATATCGAAGCGTTTAAAGATGCCGATACAGTCATTGTGAATGCAGCAGGCTGCGGCTGCATGTTGAAAGAATATCCAGAATTATTTCGTGAAGATCAAGAGTGGCGTGAAAAAGCAGAACGGTTTGCTGCGAAGGTACAAGATATTTCTAAATATCTTTATGATACAGGGTATGAAAAGCCAAAAGCAGAAATCAAAACAAGGATTACGTATCATGATGCATGCCACTTAGCGCATGGTCAAGGGATACGCCGGGAGCCGCGCGACATTCTTCTTAGCATTCCCGGGGTGGAAATGGTGCATATGCCGAATGCCGACCGTTGCTGTGGAAGTGCCGGCATTTACAATATCACTCATCCGGAAATGGCAGGAGCTGTCCTAAAAAGTAAAATGGAGCATGTTCCTGAAGAGGTCGAAATGATTTCGATGGGGAATCCCGGCTGTATGCTACAAATGGCGATGGGAGTGCTGAAATACGGAAGAAACCAAAAAATTGTGCATACCGTTCAGCTGCTTGATTGGGCATACCAAAAAGAGGATCAACAAAAGGTGGGAGAATCATGGCGATAAAAGGTGGGCAAATAAAGGATACACATATCGAAAATCTTGCGAAAATCGTTGGTACTTCAGCGATTCTCTATAAAAAAGAAGATTTGCTTGCATATGACTGTGATGGTTTTACGATTCATCGCCATTTACCGAAGGCAGTCGTGTTTCCCAATAGCGCAGAGGAAGTCGCGCAGATTGTGAAATATTGCCATGAGCATGATTTGCCCTTTCTTGCCCGCGGTGCAGGAACGGGATTAAGCGGCGGAGCGATTCCGTTAAATGGCGAGGTGATCATTAGCTTAACCAAAATGAAGCGGCTCGTATCGGTCGACCTCGAAAATCGACGTGCGGTGGTCGAGCCGGGCTTTATAAATCTGAAGCTGACCTATTCGATTGCTGATAAAGGCTATTATTATGCTCCTGATCCATCAAGCCAATATTGTTGTACGATCGGTGGGAACGTTGCTGAAAATGCCGGGGGAGCCCACTGCTTAAAATATGGCGTGACGACAAACCATATTTTGGGGCTGGAAGTTGTTTTGCCAAATGGGGAAATGATTGAAATAAGCACAAACGGAGTTCTTGATCCGCCTGGATATGATTTGCTTGGAATATTGACAGGATCGGAAGGCACGTTAGGAATTGTAACGAAAATCACCGTTCGCATTTTAAAAAATCCTGAAGCGAAACAAACGGTGCTGGCGTATTTTGATAAAGTTTCCGATGCCAGCCAAGCCGTGTCTGATATCATTTCCGCCGGAATTGTTCCCGCTGCCCTTGAAATGATGGATAAAACAGCGATTGAGGGGGTGGAAGCAGCGGCGTTTCCAGTAGGGCATCCGAAAGATATTGAAGCGCTTTTGCTTATTGAAGTAGATGGTATTTCTGCTGGTATCGACGAACAAATTCAAGAAATATTAAAGGTATGCCGAAGCCGAAATGTTCGTGAAGTGAAAGTAGCCCAAGATGAGAAGGAACGGGAAAGATGGTGGGCGAATCGAAAAACGGGATTTGGGGCGATGGGAGCGATTTCTCCGGACTACTTAGTGCAAGACGGGGTGATTCCGCGGAGCAAGCTGCCGGAAGTGCTAGAACGAATTAGACAAATAAGCGAAAAATATGGATTGCGAATCGCGAATATTTTCCATGCTGGGGACGGAAATCTTCATCCACTTGTCCTTTTTGATTCGAGGAAACCAGGGGAAACAGAAATGGCATTGGCGGCTGGAAGCGAATGTCTGCAAGCTTGTGCCGATGCTGGCGGATCGATCACCGGCGAGCATGGAGTGGGCATTGAAAAACGAGAAGAAATGCGTTTCATTTTCAGCGACGAAGAAATTGCCGCACAAACCAATATTCGTGATGTATTCAATCCGAAAAACTTATTAAATGCTGGAAAGTTATTTCCGACACCAGGGCGTTGTGTTGAAGTGAAAAGAAATGAGAAAATGAAATAATTTTTTGAAAATTATTGAAGCACCTGCAACTTTATGCTATTATTTTTTTAATAAATTAAGAAACGATGTTTCGTAATAACAAACAGAAACTCTCTGTATGAGGAAGGAAGTACTTTTAAAAAATCGATGAGGATGAAATGGGGGAAGTGGTTGTATGCAAGACTATGTAAAAGCAGGAAATCTTCAAGTTGCCCGCCTTTTCTATGAGTTTATCAACCAAGAGGTTTTGCCCGAAAGCGGAGTTGAAAACGAACAGTTTTGGGCGGATTTAGAAAGGCTAGTAAACGATTTGACGCCGAAAAATAAAGGGTTGCTTGCCCGACGTGATGAAATTCAAGAAAAACTTCATGAATGGCATCGCCAGCATAGAGAAAATTTTGATTTTCATCAATATAAATCATTTTTAGAGGAAATTGGCTATTTAGAACCAGAAGTAGAAGATTTTCAAATCACAACTGAAGGAGTAGATGATGAAATCGCTCTACAGGCTGGACCACAGCTAGTTGTCCCTGTCAGCAACGCCCGTTATGCGCTGAACGCAGCGAACGCGCGCTGGGGGAGTCTCTATGACGCTCTTTACGGAACGGATGTAATCAGTGAAGAGGACGGCGCGGAACGTGGCGCTCATTACAATCCTGTCCGCGGCGAGAAAGTGATTGCCTATGCTAAGCAATTCCTCGATGAAGCGGCACCGTTAAACGGTTACTCCCATAAAGATGCCGTCAAGTACGCGGTCCTTGATGGAAAATTATCTGTTTTCACCAAGGATGGCAAGACGACAACCCTTCAAGATGAGGAAAAATGGGTCGGCTATCAAGGAGATCCGGAAGAGCCATCGGCTATCTTGCTGAAAAATAACGGCTTGCATATTGAAATCCAAATCGATCGCCATCATCCTGTCGGCAAAACCGATGCGGCGGGTGTGAAAGATATTTTATTGGAAGCAGCGTTGACGACGATTATGGACGGAGAAGATTCTGTTGCCGCCGTCGATGCGGAGGACAAAGTCCTTGTATACCGCAATTTATTAGGTTTAATGAAAGGAGATTTGACAGCCACATTTGCAAAAGGCAATCAAACGATAACGCGCACGCTCCATCCTGACCGGATTTACACAAAGCCAAATGGAGAAGAATTGGTATTGCGGGGACGTTCGCTCATGTTCATTCGCAATGTTGGCCATCTGATGACGAATAATACCGTATTAGATCCGAATGGCCAGGAAATTTATGAAGGGATTTTGGATGCGGTTGTGACTAGTTTAATTGCGAAACATTCTCTGTTAGGCAATGGCCGCTATAAAAATTCCGCAAAGGGTTCGATCTACATTGTGAAGCCGAAAATGCACGGTTCAGAAGAAGTGGCTTTTGCGAATGAATTATTTGACCGTGTGGAAGATATGCTGGGCCTCGAGCGAAATACCATCAAAATTGGTGTCATGGACGAGGAACGCCGCACAACGCTGAACTTGAAAAACTGCATTTATCAAGTAAGAGACCGCATCGTGTTTATTAATACTGGTTTCTTAGATCGTACGGGGGATGAAATCCATACTTCAATGGAAGCGGGGCCGATGATTCGCAAAAACGATATGAAAACATCAGCATGGCTGCAAGCCTATGAGAAATCAAATGTAAGCATTGGGCTTGCTGCTGGTTTGCAAGGTCGGGCGCAAATCGGTAAAGGAATGTGGGCCATGCCGGATATGATGGCGGAAATGCTGAAGCAAAAAGGCAGTCAGCTTCAGGCAGGCGCCAATACAGCGTGGGTACCTTCTCCAACGGCAGCGGTCTTGCATGCTCTACACTATCACCAAATCAATGTAACCAAGGCACAAAATGAATTAAGCAAAGAGTTGAAAGATTTCCGCGATGATATTTTACAAATTCCAGTGGCCGTCGATCCTAACTGGACTCCGGAAGAAATTCAACAAGAACTAGATAATAACGCTCAAGGCATTCTTGGATATGTTGTCCGTTGGGTGGAACAAGGAATTGGTTGCTCGAAAGTTCCTGATATTCATAATATCGGGCTGATGGAAGACCGGGCGACCTTAAGAATTTCAAGTCAGCATATCGCCAACTGGCTTCATCACGGAATTTGCACGAAAGAACAAGTGCTCGAGACATTAAAACGCATGGCGAAGGTCGTCGATGAGCAAAACGCTGGAGATCCTGCTTATCGGCCAATGGCAGAAGACTATGATCATTCTGTCGCCTTCCAAGCGGCCTGCGACCTTATTTTCAAAGGCTATGAGCAGCCGAACGGTTACACGGAACCAATTTTGCATCGCCGCCGCTTAGAAGCCAAGGCGAAGTTTGCGGTAAAACAGTAGGAGACCTACAAGGAACAATGAGGGCATTCTATTTATTTAGGATGCCCTTTCATCTACGTGATACAGTGAACAAGGGTGGGGAAGTTGTCCTGATTTAAACGTTGCAGAAGCCGCCGCCAATGGATGACCAATCGGGAGTTGTTTGTCACTATATAATGTGCTATCAGCGGCAGCAGGAAAATGGCTCATTGCTGAATCATGGCTGAATGATTTTCAGAATCGTTCGAGAGTCAGACATTCTTTTCATAAAAACAGGTTAGAAAAAGGTGTGATTTAGCTCTTTTATCACACAGTTGATTGGCGAAAAGGCAAGTCACAGGACTCTTTCAAGAGCGGATGACAGATTGGACGAGAGGAGAAAAGGGATGAAATTTGCTAGATTTATAGCGAACGGAGAAAGGTACACAGGTATCGTAACAGATGGTAGGATCAGAGAAATTCAAGGGGATATGTTTGGAAAATGGGAGTATACAGAAAAAACATTTTCTGGGCATGAGGTCAAGCTTCTTGCTCCGTTAGAGCCGAATCAAATCATCGGAATCGGTGCCAATTACGTCTCGCAAAAACAAGAGATTCCGGATGTGCTGCCGGAAATTCCGGTGTTTTTCTTTAAGCCTGCTTCATCGGTGATCGGGCCTGAAGAAGAAATTATCATTCCAAAAGGAATCGACCACGTGAAGTTTGAATCAGAATTGGCGGTGGTGATTGGAAAAGAAGCGAAACATATTCCAGAATCAGATGTATTGAATTATGTGTTCGGCTATACCGTTGGGAACGATGTAACGGCACCGCAATTTTTTCATCAAGACGGCCATTGGACGCTCGGCAAAGCATTTGATACGTTTACCCCATTAGGTCCAGTCATTGAAACGGAGCTCAATCCTTTCAAGGTGAGTGTAAAGGCAAGATTGAACGGTGTTGAAAAACAAAATAGTCCGACGGAACTTATGGTAATTTCAATCTGTAAAATGATTTCCTATCTATCGAATATTATGACGCTGAAGCCAGGAGATGTGATTTTAACGGGAAGTCCAGTAGGGGCCGAATTTGTTAAGCCGGGGGATCTGATTGAATGTGAGATTGCAGAGATTGGAACGCTTCGCAATCCATTTGTTGCGGCACAAGAAAGTGTTCAAGCCGGTCAGTAACCGCTTAAATGCCCGGAAATCAATGGTATAATGAATTATTATGTGTTGTGACAGAGGTGAGAGAGCATGGAAAGAGAAAATATGGTCAAGTCTGTGAGCCGGGCATTAGACATTATCGATATTGTCTGTTCGGAAAAGGATGGCTTAGGCGTTACAGAAATTGCTAAACAGATGGATATTAACAAAAGCTCTGTATATCGAATCTTATCCACACTGGTTCAATATGGATATATGGAGCAAGATGAAGAAACAAGCCGTTACAAACTTGGCTATAAATTTTTAGAGCTGAGCTCGAAGTTGCTTGAATCAATCGATTTACGAAAAGAGGCCAAGCCATATTTGCAGGAATTAGAAAAGGAAACAAATGAGGTCATTCATCTTGTCGTATATGACCAAGGAGAAGTCATTTACATCGAAAAGCTAGAAGGAACGGAAACGCTGCGCATGCATTCAAAAGTCGGCAGAAGAGCCCCGATGCATTGCACGGCAGTAGGGAAAGCGATCTTAGCCCATTTGCCAGCGGATATTGTCCGCGATATTTTAGAGCGCAAAGGATTGCCAAGGCATACGGATCAAACGATAACCGATCAAAATGCCTTTTTGCAAGAGCTCGCTCAAGTCAAACAGAAGGGCTATGCTCTCGACTTAGAGGAAAACGAATACGGGATTCGCTGTATTGCTGTACCGATTTTTGCACATGGGGGAAAGGTTGTTGCCGCTGTCAGCCTTTCTGGTCCGACAATAAGAATGACCGATGAGCGGATCAAACTGCTGCAAGGAAGAATGCAGCAAATTGGCAAACAAATTTCCGCAAGGTTGGGATATGTATAGAAACAGTGCTCGGTATCTTGCTTGAAGATATCGGGCTTTTTTGTTGCACGTGAATAAAAGCGCGAATCTATGTTGAAAGAGAAAAAACGTCTCGGTTGTTCGGAGAGAGGAGGCTAGCTTGTTTTATAAGGAGCATGCGCATGTCCAGGTCCATGTGCTGATAATGAATGGATTATCCATCCGATTTGAACGAGTGAGTTGGCTCGGAATTTAATAACATATTTTATAGAAAAAGATAACAAAATGATCGGCGGGAAGTTTCATAGCCCGCCGACACCTTTTTGAACTAAGAGGCATGATGCTCTTAGTTCTCGCCATCCATTCAATTCAATAGGCATTTCCGCGCGAAGAGGGATCATATTTGAGATAAGCGAAGAATCGTAGAGTTTTAACAAAATAAGAATGAGCAAACCGTTTCTTCTTGAAATATCATTAAACAAAGTGAAATAGTGGGATTTTTTAGTGAATAGAATCACAAGGTTTTAGTTAATAATCGTTAAAATTTTTATATAAATGAAGGTCTAATCGATTTTTTATTTTTTAGATTCATACGATTCACTTTATTCACCGGGAACGTTTATTTTTTTTCTTTCAGGGGTATGACTCCATTTGAAAAATTGATTTAAAAACTGGTAAATATTTTTGCTTTCTTTTGCCAACAGTGGTCCAGCGATCGCCAAAATTAGAACATAAAGGGCGGTAAAAGGAGTCAACACGGGGTTTAGACCTGCCGAAATTCCTAAGTTCGCAACAATGATGGAAAACTCTCCGCGGGCGATAATCGTTAAGCCGATATTAGTGGAGGCTTTATGAGACAGCCCGGCTCTTCTTCCTGCGATCATTCCAGCTACAAAGTTTCCGGCAATCGTAAGGAAAGCAGCACCTAATGCTAACCAGATCGCATTTGTTAGTGTAGATGGATCAATGCTTAATCCAAAGCTGAAAAAGAAAATGGCTCCAAAGAAATCTCGAAACGGAACAACCATGTGTTCAATCCGATCGCGATGATCTGTTTCGGAAAAAACCAGCCCTAGCAGTAAAGCACCAATTGCTTCAGCAACATGAAGCGTTTCAGAAAAGCCGGCAATGAAAAATAAGGTGGCAAATATAACGATGATGAAAATCTCGTCAGATTTAATGTTTAACCATTTGTTTAAAAGAGGAGCACCTTTTCGGGCAATGAGAAAAAACAACAGCATGTAACCGACAGAGATAAGGACTGAGGTAACGATTCCAAAGACAGAAGTGGAACCAGCCAATAAAACTCCTGACATAGTCGTTAAAAATAAAGCAAGGAAGATATCGTCAAACAAGATAATTCCTAAGATTAACTCTGTTTCTGGATTGGCTGTCCTCTTTAAATCCACCAGAACTTTTGCAACGATGGCGCTGGAAGAGACACTGACAAGTCCAGCGATAATCAGTGTTTCCATCCACGGCATCCCGGCGATCCATCCATAAAGAATCCCTAAAATAAAATTGATGCTTACATAGAGGCTCCCGCCTACTACAATGTTGCGGCCAGACTTTATTAGTTTGCCAACCGAGAATTCCAATCCTAAGTAAAAAAGCAAAAACAAAACGCCGATTCTTCCTAAAAATTGAATAATCTCCTGACTTTCAATAAAGGTGAGATCGATGATCCCGATTGTTGGGGCATGCGGACCAACTAGCATGCCTAAAACGATCAGGAAAGGGATAATTGAAAAATTAAGTTTATGGGCAATAAGCGAGGCAATGGAAACAAGAACAAGCGCTGTACCGACTTGGAATACCAGATGATCCATCTATATCGGTCACTCCTTTCCTCTACTTGCTAATAAGTTATTAATGAGTTCTTTTAATTGGCTTCGTTCTCCGGAAACGACTAAAGTATCACCGGCCTCAATGACGGTATCAGGACCAGGATTGATCGTTTTTTTCGTCTTCTTTTTCTTAATGGCGATGACAGTTACGCCAAAATTGTTTCTGATATCTACTTCCCCGATCGTTTTATTAATAACGGGTGCGCCAGGTTCTACTTGATACCATTCGATAATTAAGTCATCAAAGGCAAAATCGACACTTTCTAATGCTTTCGGTTTATAGGCCATGCCGCCTAAAATGCCCGCGATTTGTCTAGCTTCAACGTCATCGAATGTAGCTGTACTAAGAACTTCTTCATGATTATCAGAGTCAAAATGGTAGATTTCTCTTCGTCCATCATCGTGAATAACGATGACAAGCTTATCTTGATTTTTTGTAATAATCTCAAACTTATACCCAATGCCGGGAAGCTCGCTTTCTCTAATACGCATCAAATAACACTCCTTTTTATTAAATGATTTCTTAAATGGAATAAGGGAAAATTAGTTCCAAATGATTTTAGATGATTTCCGTCTTGGTCTTAAGGTTTTCAAACATGTCCAAAATCAACGACATGATAAGGAGAAAACTATTCAATCCTCGGCTGACAGGAGAGAAAAACCTAAAGGATTGGAAGATAGGGATGTGCTAATTTCTCATGAGAATTAGACATCTTTGCAGCATCATTCCAGTATTCTTGGCCTAGGTGATGAAAATGGATGGAAAGAGAGCTCGCTTTATCGGGTCCATTTCATCCCTAGGGATAGGAGCAGAAAATATGATCAGGCGTGTTGATGATCCAATAAAACCTTATTGGTACCGTTTGATTTCTCACTTTTCTGTCATAGCCAGCAAGCGATGGTGTTGACAGCCATGACTTTTTCAAACAACAAATGTTTTATGGGCAAATGGCTGGGCCCGCTGACATGCTCATTCAAGGAAAGAGATAGAAAAACGGGTGTTATCAGTTCATTCTGTGTTTTTTAGTTAAGCAACGAATAATCAACACTTGTGACATATTATCGTGGCACCCCTATGATCAGGCAGCTATTTTTAACTTGTTTAAGTAGCCCTTGGCTCAATCATCGGGAGAAGAGATGTATAGTGTGCCATGCTTAAGAATCCGCTAAACTATGGGGATGATGTATCTCAGTTTTCTATATTGACTATAATGAATATCTCAAGAGAGAGTTTATGTGATTCAACCAATGATTGAGGCGATCAGGCATCATATATGGATGTGATTTTTAGCACAGGCTACTTGGCTGTGAAAAGAGAGAGCTTTTTAAAATCATTGCTCTAAAAGAGAAAGGAATGGATTTTGATAAAGAGGATGGGAAATAAGATGGCTATGGATCTTGATTTTTTGTCATGGTTTGTCATAGAAACAGCATCTCAAAAACTTTGTGTACCCATCATTTACAAAAGCAACAACGCCACCAAGAATCAGGGAAGCATTGGCTTGCTCCGAATGTTTCATTGATTTTTCAAGATAAAGTCAGCTTATTTGGAAGCTTCGTCATCATATACTAATGTTCCCCTTAATCCATATGTCCACCCACATTATATACTATATCATGTGTGACATGCAAATACATTGCAGTATCTAAATGGGGATTATAGGAATATAATCCATAGTGCTCGTGAGGCATTATGCTCAATGAAATAGATGTAAACTTGACAGCTTCCTATTTGCGAGGCTATAGAGTGTAACGGTCTTTTTGCCAAAAAAGGTAAGTGTTTGCCATTGATCGAATACCGAAATCATCAATCGCATTTATAAATAAGAAGGATTCGTTTACTGACAGCAGAACAATATATTTGGAAATAATTTAAAAAAGAAATATATTTTTGTTTTAAAAACTTTTGGTTTAGCGCAGAAATTCGAATACAAATAGTTCATGCCTATATATCGTACCATTCGCACTACTGTAATATTTAAAAAGGGAACGGATTATGGTTTGAATGTCTGATGGTGTGAGATTAATAAATAGCGAGCGTGCAGTTGTCGAAAGCGTGTTTTTTCGATAATATCTCAATAGAGTTTAGAGGATAAAGGAGTTGTTTTATGGAGCGATCAAATGAAGTAGCCGAAGTTTGCTTGTTGGCGGGAAAAATTATGCTTCAAAGCGGGGCGGAAACCTATCGGGTGGAGGATACGATGATGAGAATGGCCGCTTCGTTTGGCATGACGCATTCTCATAGCTATGTAACGCCGACGGGAATTATTTTTTCGATGGATGGAGCGGGACCGACAAAGCTGATTCGCATTGTGGAGCGATCCACCGATCTGCAGAAGGTGGCAATGGTTAATGATATTTCCCGGCAAATAAGCAGCGGCCAGCTTTCGCTCGAAGCAGCCTATGAAAGATTAAAAAAATTAGAACGACAGCATCTTGCCTACCCTTTTTGGGCACAAGTAGCGGCAGCTGCGGTGGCGAGCGGCTGTTTTGTGATTATGTTTCAAGGAAAATGGAACGATTTTTTGCCGGCGTTGGTCTCAGGGGGGATTGGCTTCTGCGGATTGGATTATGTTCATCGACTTGTAAAAATTCGTTTTTTTGCTGAGTTTTTTGCATCGTTTCTTGCGGGGATTGTTGCCGTATTGCTTGTCTCTCTTGGCTTAGGGACCAGTCTTGATAAAATTATTATCGGCTCGGTGATGCCGTTGGTGCCGGGAGTGCTGATTACTAATGCGGTGCGTGATTTAATGGCAGGACATTTAGTGGCGGGGTTATCAAAAGGAGCGGAAGCCTTTTTAACCGCATTTGCCATCGGCACCGGCATTGCTGTGATTTTGACGATGTATTAGGAGAGAAAAGCATGATGATTGAACAACTTGTTACAAGTTTAATTGCATCCGCCGCATTTGGTTTGATGTTTAACGTTCCAAAAAAACTGCTGGGACATTGTGGTTTTGTCGGGATGATTGGCTGGTTTATTTATATTTCGTTTGTTGAACATAAAGCGGATTCGGTATTTGCCACATTCGTTTCTGCTTTTTTCATTGCCGTGGTGAGCCAGCTGTTTGCTAGAATGTACAAAACGCCCATTACCGTGTTTAGTATTTCTGGCATTATTCCGCTTGTCCCAGGAGGCATGGCGTATGAAGCGATGCGGTATGTGGTGATGAACGACTATAGC
The DNA here is from genome assembly GCF_009834045.1 of Anoxybacillus sp. PDR2. NCBI lineage: Bacteria > Bacillati > Bacillota > Bacilli > Caryophanales > Anoxybacillaceae > Anoxybacillus > Anoxybacillus sp. PDR2. The sequence continues at coordinate 1,104,042 of NZ_CP047158.1, forward strand.
ATGGCGATCCAGCTCGCTGCCAAGGCATTTATGATTTCGGGAGCCATTGCGATGGGGATTGTTTTTTCAGAAGTGGCGAATCAATTGGTTAAAAAACGAACTTCAAGATAGAAGTTCGTTTTTTTAACGAATTTTATTGAAACATTTTTTTGAATATTATAAGATGTTTGCAATAGCTGAACCAATGCAGTGGGGAGAGGAAAAATGAAAAACGCAATCGAGAGTATACAGCAGGAAATATTTGAGGTGTTTCATCATCTTCATCGACATCCAGAAATTAGTTGGGAAGAGGTAAAAACAACGGAATTTTTGCGGCAGCAGCTACTGCAAGAAGGATATCGCGTTCAGACGTTTTCCGATTGCACGGGAGTGGTCGGAGAAATAGGCACCGGTTCATTGACAGTAGCCTTGCGAGCAGATATGGACGCGCTTTGGCAAGAAATTGGCGGAGTGTGGCAGGCGAATCATGCTTGCGGGCATGACGCTCATATGACGATGGTGCTTGGAGTGGCGAAGCTGTTTAACCGCATCGGCTATCGTCCTCCAGGAAAATTGAAGCTTCTTTTTCAGCCGGCGGAGGAAAAGGGGAAAGGAGCTTTGAAAATGCTGGAGAAAGGAGTAGTCGATGAGGTTGAGTTTTTATACGGCGTTCACTTGCGCCCCATTCAAGAGCTGAAAAGCGGCTATGCTTCTCCAGCCATTTTGCATGGAGCTGCGCAAATGATTGAAGGAGAGATTAGAGGAGTCGCTGCCCATGCCGCAAGACCTCATTTAGGTGTCAATGTGATCGAAGTAGGAAGCACGCTCGTGCAAGAGCTAAGCCATATTCACATGGACCCGCAAGTACCCGCGTCAATAAAAATGACGCGCTTTCATGCCGGAGAAAAAAGCGCCAATGTCATTCCTGATTACGCAGCATTTACCCTTGATTTACGGGCGCAGACGAATGAGGCGATGGAGCGGCTGCTCGAACGGCTTCACCATGTGGCAAATGGAATCTCCCTTATCTATGGAGCGGATATTCACTTGGATCAAGGGGTTCGCATTGTGGCTGCCCAAGTTCATCAAGAAGCGCAATCGATCATGGAACGCGCCATTATCCAAACGATCGGAAGGGAGAAATGCGCTCCTCCTGTGGTGACATCTGGTGGAGAGGACTTCCATTTTTATTCCGTGCTGAAGCCAACATTGAAAACAACCATGCTCGGTCTTGGCTGCGATCTGACGCCAGGTCTGCATCATCCAGCGATGACGTTTCGCCGCGAAGATTTGCTAATTGGCATCGAGATATTAGCAAGAGCGATTATCGAAACATTCCAACAAGCAACACAGGGGGAGAAAGACGTTGAACATTTCGTTAAGAAAAATTAGCACGATTGAAGAGCTGAAAAAAATGGCGCAGCTGGAGCAGCATGTTTGGAAAGCAACCCCTACCCCGCTTCACCAAACATTGACCGTAGCTAAAAACGGCGGCATTATTATTGGAGCGTATGTGGAAGAGAAACTCGTCGGATTTGTGTATAGCTTTCCTGGATATCAAGGAGAAGAAATCTATTTATGCTCACATATGCTGGGCATTGATGAATCATTTCGCAATCATGGAATCGGCTATATGCTCAAGATGAAGCAGGCCGAAGAAGCGAAAAGGTTTGGATACCGGACGATTCGGTGGACTTATGATCCGCTTGAGAGCCGCAACGGCTATTTAAATATTGCTAAGCTTGGCGCTGTCTGTTCCGATTATATTGAAAACTGCTATGGAGAAATGGACGATGCTCTCAACCGCAATCTTCCGTCTGATCGTTTTTGGGTTGAGTGGAAAATTTTAAGTTCACATTTAACCGAGAGGCATCATATGTTTTCGCAAATCCGCGGTTCTGAAGGAGCGGAAGCGCTTCATTGGCGCGAGAGAAAGGACGGGATGCCGGAAGCTGTTTTTCCAGTGGACATTCGGGAACGCCTTGAGCAGCAATCCTTGCTTTTTGTTCCTATTCCGCTTTATTTCCAGAGGCTGAAAGAGAAAGATGATGAATTGGCCTTGGATTGGCGCTATAAAACACGAGAGGTATTTGTTCCATTATTTCATCAAGGCTGGGCAGTGGCGCATATTTTGCGTCGTGAAGGCGAGCCTGTTCAGTATTACGTATTAGTTAAGCGCCAAAAGCTAGCTTTAGATGAGAGGAGAAGCGACGAATGAAAATCAAACAAGTTATTTTACGGCATATGGAAATGGAATTGAAATCACCGTTTGTTACAAGTTTCGGTGCTTTTACAAAGAAGGAGTTTATTTTAGTGGAAGCGATTGATGAAGATGGCGTATCGGGATGGGGAGAGTCAGTGGCATTTCATTCTCCATGGTATAATGAAGAAACGGTGAAAACGAATTGGCATATGCTGGAGGATTTTTTGTTGCCTCTTGTGCTGCAAAAGCCGATGGAACATCCGAATGAGTTGCGCCAGCGCTTTGCGGCGATTCGAAAAAATCATATGGCGAAGTCAGCGATTGAAGGAGCAGTATGGGATCTTTATGCAAGAAAAAGCGAACTCTCATTAAGTGAAGCGCTTGGGGGAAAAAAGAAGGAAATTGAAGTAGGCATCAGCATTGGGATTCAAAAAAGCGTGGATGATTTGTTGCGCATTATTGAGCGCTATTCTGGCGAAGGATATCGGCGCATCAAAATGAAAATTAAACCGGGCTGGGATGTTGAGGTCGTCCGTGAAGTTCGCCGCCGTTTTCCTGATTTGCCGCTTATGGCTGATGCGAATTCAGCTTATTCATTAGAGGATGCTGAACGTTTGCAGGCGCTTGACGAGTTTCAGCTGATGATGATTGAGCAGCCGCTCGCCGCTGATGACATTGTCGATCACGCTACGCTGCAAGCCAAATTGCATACACCCATTTGCCTTGATGAAAGCATTCATTCGTGGGAGGATGCAAAAAAAGCGATTCAGCTTGGAAGCTGCAAAATCATTAATATTAAAATTGGCCGTGTAGGCGGGTTGACAGAAGCGAAGCTTATTCATGATCTATGTCAACAGCATGGCATTCCCGTTTGGTGCGGAGGAATGCTTGAATCGGGAGTGGGCAGAGCCCACAACATAGCGCTGACAACACTTGAAAACTTTGTGATGCCTGGCGATACAGCGGCCTCTTCTTATTATTGGGAAAGGGACATTATTGACCCGGAGGTGACCGTACATAACGGGGTGATTCATGTGCCTCAAGGGGCAGGAATCGGGTATGAAGTGAATCGCCAGCAAGTGGACCGTTACACGGTATTTAAAAAAATATATGACGCTTAATTGATTCCAGGAGCCGGTCCTTATCAGGGACCGGCTTTTTATCGAAATTTAAAACATTGAATTTATCGCTAACTGGAAGGAAGCCGTTCTATCGTTTCGACACCTCAAAGCGTGACCAAACAGCTGCTTCAGCGAGAAAGCGAAAATGTTGATATGCATTTCTCGATGGATAGGTTAAACAAAGAGAGCGGATTTTTCTTTATTCATGCACACCATTTTTTCGGAAATGCATAACATATATAAAGTTTTTTGACCATGAAGGAGGAACTCAGATGTACAAGCAACGAAAGAAAAAATGGCTGTTGCTTGTTTCCTTTTTCTTTCTCTTTTTGCCTATACTTTTGCTAGGCGAAACAAATGCTTTATTTACAGACGAGGCGACTTCTCCTAACAATCATTTAACGACCGCCACTTTAGACGTTTCTGTTTCCCCTGCCCCTATTTTTAACGTTTCCAATCTTGTTCCCGGAGATGTCGTTGTGCGGACTGTTACCGTGCAAAACGATGGAACCGTGCCTTTTTCATACACTATTCAAGCAAGCTCCAATAACTCATTGCTTTGGACTGATCAAACCAACGGCTTACAGCTGTCCATTGTTGATGGAACAACAACCTACTTTAATGGAGCCATTTCTGATTTAAATGTTCACCAGGGCCCCAATCTCTTACTTCCCCCAGGAGAGAAGGACGATCTGCAATTTACGATTTCATTTCCTGTGACAGCGGACAATACGTTTCAAAATCTGGCCGAAACGATTGTATTTACCATTCAAGCCATTCAATTACCGGGGACGTCGCGATAAAGGAGAAAGACAGCATGCGCATTTGTATGAAATGGTTCGTTATTTTTTCGGTGTGCTTTTGTTTATTCATTTGTTTGTTTTATATGAATGGTTGGAAGGGAAATGTCGTTCTAACGAATAGCATGGCGCCTACCATTCCAGAAGGCTCTCTTGTCATTACGAAACCGTTGAGCAAAGCAGAATCGCTTTCTGAAAAAATTGTGCTATTTTATCATCCGGCATTATCCGCTTACGTTCTGCATCGCGTCAAGCGACAGCAAGTATCTGAACAAGGAAAAGAGATTCTGATCCAGACGAAGGGAGATGCGAATCGAATCGAGGATCCTTTAAAAGTTCAAAGAAGCGATATGAAAGGAGTTTATGTATGGCATATTCCTAAGCTCGGAATGTGGCTATATATGATAAAAAAATACGGCGGGATCATAGTTGCTTTACTTTTGCTCGTTCTTTTATGTAAACGAGCGATATTGTCTATTTTTTTAATGTTTGCTCTTTTGCTTTTGCCGTTGGAGGCGAAGGCGGTGTGGACAGAGGCAAATTCAGCTCAAGGACAGCTCGCAACAGGCAGCGGTTTCTTTTTTTATTATTTATTAAATAGCACCGATACAAGACAGCCGACGAACAATCAACAGTATGTATCCACCGGACAAAATGCCACGTTGTCACTGGATGTGGGAAGTCTTTCCGGGATTACAAATTTCCATACCACCATTTTGCATTCTTTTACGATTACGAATAAAACAAAAAGCCAAGCGGATGTTTCGCTCACCATTGAAAATGTGTCACAGCCATTTTTATCGCTTGTTGGCGCGAATTATATTGTCAGTGTTCCCAAGCAGCTCACCATTCAACCAAATGAGACAGCTTCCATTCCACTGCAGATCACCTTTTTGCCGCTTTTGACGATATCAGGGACGTATCAAGGCATGGTGACGATCACGGATCATATCAATGGCTATCATTTTCAAATCCCGCTTACTTTACGGGTTCGCTTATTATAAGAACAGGCTGAGCTCGCGGAACATGTCCCGAGTTCAGCCTGTTTCACTGTTTGATCAGGTTAGCTCTTTCATCCCTGTATTCGCTTTCACGAGAATTTCATCAAATTTCTTTTCATCTGCTTTTTTCGATGATAAAAGCGTTCCAACAAAAGCGGCGATAAATCCTAACGGAATGGAGACGATTCCTGGATTCGCAAGTTTAAAGAGCGGTTCGCCGACAAGAATAGCAGCTCCTGGCTCCGGTGACCAAACGTTCGGACTCACGATGACAAGCAGAAGTGAACTAATTAGTCCAACGAGCATACCCGTTATGGCGCCTGTTGTATTAAAGCGTTTCCAAAAAATCGTGAGCAAAATAATGGGCAAATTAGCGCTGGCAGCGACAGCAAAAGCTAATGAAACGAGAAACGCTACATTCATCTTTTGGGCAAATAACGCTAAAAGAATAGAAAGAATGGAGACCCCGATCGATGCCCAGCGGGCTGCCACCATTTGTTCTTTTTCCGTTGCTTGTGCATGCCGGATGATATGGCTGTAAAAATCGTGCGCAAATGCGGAGGCGGCTGATAGTACAAGTCCAGCGACAACGGCCAAAATGGTAGCAAAAGCAACGGCTGAAACGAAAGCGAATAAGAAATCTCCGCCAAGCGCTTCTGCTAACAAAGGAGCGGCCATGTTTCCTGCTGCGTTTGCAGCCACGATTTTGTCATAGCCGACAAATGCGGCTGCTCCAAATCCTAAGAAAATGGTCATCACATAAAATAAACCGATGATCCATGTCGCGTACACAACTGATTTTCGAGCGGTTGGTGCATCTTTTACTGTAAAGAAGCGAATTAAGATGTGTGGAAGTCCGGCTGTACCTAAGACGAGAGCTAAATTTAGAGAGAGTGTATCAAGCGGGTCTTTAAATTTGTTTCCAGGATTTAAAAATGCTTCACCAAGTGGAGTGGCTGTTTTCACTTCATTGAACATTTTCACAACGCTAAAATCGAACTTGGCGAATACGATAATGGAAATGATAAACGTTCCAGCCATAAGGAGTACAGCTTTGACAATTTGCACCCAGCTTGTGGCTGTCATTCCTCCGAATACCACATAGACGGTCATGAGCACACCAACAATGAGAACGGAATATACATAATCAATTCCCAATAAAAGCTTAATGAGCGCGCCTGCCCCGACAAGCTGGGCAATCATATAAAAGATGGAAATGGTAATCGTATTGAGAGCCGCTACTCCGCGGACTTTTTTTTCGTCAAATCGGGCGGCAATCATATCAGCCATCGTATATTTCCCCAAGTTGCGAAGAGGTTCGGCTACAATATAAAGAACGACAAGATACGCTACGAGAAAGCCAATGCTGTAAAAGAATCCATCAAATCCGGTCAGCGCAATCATTCCGGCAATTCCTAAAAATGAGGCGGCCGACATGTAATCTCCGGCGATCGCCCAGCCGTTTTGCCAGCCGGTAAGGGTGCTGTCCGCCGTGTAAAAATCGCTTGTTGTTTTTGTCCGTTTGGAAGCAAAATAGGTAATGACAAGAGTTAAGGCGACAATAATCAGGAAAAGGGAAAATGCTAAGCCGTTCATGATTTGTGGCTCCTTTCTTTGACTTCATTTTTGATTTTTTCTACCATTTCGTCAAATTTGGCTGCCCGCTTGGAATAAAGCGTGCATAGAGCCCACGTCATAATAAATTGGGCAAAAGCAAAGAGCCAAGCCCAGCTGATGGAACCGATGGCGGGTGTATTGAGCGCTTTAGAGTATGATGTTAAAACCGGCAGAGCAAAGTAAAAGATCATAAAGAATAAAGAAAACGGCAAAATAAACCTTTTTTTGGCATGCATAAGCTGCCGAAATGAAGCAGATTGGACAATTTGACTGTAATCTGTAAACGTGTGGTCTTGCTGTGAAGCGGTTTTTTGCATTTCCATGTTTTGCCCCTCCTCATAATCTTTTTTTGATGAGAAAAATGTATAAATTCCCCTCCCTTCCCATATGTGTTCACATTTTTTTCACAAATTTATTATATATTTATCAGAAAAGTTTGTAAATTGGGAATTGAAAAATTTTCATTATTTTGGAAGATTATTTATTAGAAAAATGACGAACACTATTGAACAATAACAATAACACCTCAAAAGAATGTTTAGTAACAATAATAAGTTGGAAAATTCTAAATTTTTTGTCTTAATTCCAAAAATAATCTCACTCTTTTTTCATTTTTCAACTTTACAAAAAATATTGAATAGTATACAATGTTTGACGTGTACTTCTGCAAAATTCTACAGAAAACGACAAGGGGAGACAAACAATGAGTTTATTCAGAAAGAAATCGATTGATGTCCTTCTGAAAGAAGCAGGAGGGAAAGGGGCGTCCTTAAAAAAATCTTTAAGCGCCTTCGATTTAACGATGCTTGGAGTCGGAGCCATCATCGGTACAGGGATTTTCGTATTGACTGGGGTTGCAGCTGCTGAACACGCGGGTCCTGCACTTGTCATTTCCTTTATTCTTTCGGGTCTTGCTTGCGTATTTGCAGCTCTTTGTTATGCAGAGTTCGCCTCAACTGTTCCTGTATCGGGAAGTGCGTACACTTACAGTTATGCGGCCTTTGGTGAGTTGATTGCTTGGATTTTAGGTTGGGATCTCATTTTGGAATATGGGGTCGCTTCTTCAGCAGTAGCAGCTGGTTGGTCAGGGTATTTCCAAGGATTGCTTGCCGGTTTTGGAATTGAACTTCCGAAAGCGCTAACAAGCGCATACGATCCAGCAAAAGGAACCTTTATTGATTTGCCAGCGATTTTGATTGTTCTTTTAATTGTATTATTGCTCACACGCGGTGTGAAAGAGTCTGCTCGCTTTAATGCTGTTATGGTTATCATTAAAGTTGCCGTTGTTCTTTTATTCCTTGCTGTGGGTGCATGGTATGTTAAGCCAGATAACTGGACTCCATTTATGCCATATGGATTTTCAGGCGTAGCGACGGGTGCGGCAACTGTATTCTTTGCTTACATCGGTTTTGATGCGGTTTCAACAGCGGCGGAGGAAGTAAGAAATCCGCAGCGCGATATGCCGATCGGAATTATTGCTTCATTGCTAATATGTACGGCTTTATACATCGTTGTGTCACTCGTATTAACAGGTATTGTTCCTTATGACCAATTGAACGTGAAAAACCCAGTTGCCTTTGCGTTAAATTACATTCATCAAGATTGGGTAGCCGGTTTCATCTCACTTGGAGCGATTACTGGTATTACCACAGTATTGCTCGTTATGATGTATGGACAAACACGTTTGTTCTATGCGATTAGCCGTGACGGTTTGTTACCAAAAGTATTTTCACGTGTTAGCCAACAAAAACAAGTACCATATGTGAATACATGGTTGACAGGATTAATCGTTGCTTTCTTTGCAGGAGTAGTACCTTTAAATAAATTAGCAGAGCTAACAAACATCGGAACGCTTTTTGCTTTCATTACCGTTTCAATCGGAGTGCTCGTATTGCGTAGAACACAGCCTGATTTAAAACGTGCGTTTAAAACTCCATTAGTTCCTTGGGTTCCGTTGCTGGCTGTTGCTTTCTGCGGATATTTAGTGCTTCAGCTTCCAGCCACTACATGGATTGGTTTTGGATCGTGGTTAATCATCGGTCTTGTTATTTATTTTGCATATGGCCGCAGACATAGCACATTGAACGGACCAGCTGAGGCAAATGAAAAAGTAAGCTAATGTTATGATGTTGGAAAGACCTTTGCTAAAAAACGCAAAGGTCTTTTTTTGAGCAAAGGTGCATTCCTTTTCTGTTTTTTGCTATAATGGACATACTATGAATGAAGCGGGGTGAAAACAGATGCTTAGTGAAGAGCTTTTGCAAGGGTTAAATGAGCAGATGAACTTTGAGTTCTTTTCTGCACATGCTTACATGGCGATGGCAGCATACTGTTCGTCAGAAAGCTTGGATGGATTTGCTCACTTCTTTCTTGTTCAAGCCGAGGAAGAGCGGTTCCATGCCATGAAATTTTACAACTTTATTAATGCGTTAGGCTTACGTGCAACGATAACAGGATTCGATTCGCCAAATAATGAGTTTGCCTCTGTGTTGGATTGCTTTGAAAAGGCGCTTGCTCATGAAAAAGAAGTGACGAAACGAATTTACCGCTTGTCGGATATCGCGTGGGATGAACGGGAACATGCGACCATTAACTTTTTAAAATGGTTTATTGATGAGCAGGTGGAAGAAGAATCGATGTTTGATACGATGATTCAAAAACTTGTTCGCATTCAAAACGACGACAATGCCATGTTTATGCTCGATAGTGAGTTAGCGAAGCGGACATTTACCCCAGAACAACAGTAAACCAAAAGAGGCGATAGACAAAGTCAAAATGGACTTTGTCTATCGCCATTTTAAACACCTATTTTTTTGATTTTTTCATTTCAAAATGAAAACGTTTGGCTGTCAAGGACTGCAGCCAAGCGAAGATACGAATCGGAGCGAAAGCCGTTCGTGGGCGGACGGGCGAGGTCGGTGACGGGAAGTGTGTCTGAACAGACTGAGAGGCTATTCAAAAGGAATAGCCTCTTCATTTATAATCAGCCATTTTTATTCAGTTGGTTGGAAAGATCCAGCAAGTTGGCTTTGAGCCTGTGCTATTAAACGTTTTGTAATTTCTCCGCCGACAGAACCGTTTGCGCGAGATGCTGTGTCTGAGCCAAGCTGTACGCCAAATTCCTGAGCGATTTCATATTTTATCTGATCAAGTGCTTGTTCAATTCCAGGTACGAGTAGTTTGTTGCTGTTTCGAGCCATCTTTTTCTCCTCCTAATGTGATAAATGGTCTTGCAATGTTAGTATGTGGCGTGAGAAATAATTTATAATGGCAATTACAGAGGTAGCGGCAATTTTTTGGCAATGAGCCATTGTTCAATGACTCGGCTGATGCTTTGTATGTTCGTTTGAGCATTACGCGAATGGTGGTACAAAGATGATGAGTCAAGGAGAGAAAGCAAAATTCAGATATTTTGTTTGCTTCATTTATTTTTTTATTGCAATCCGTTAGAAGTTAAGATAAAATGCAATCAGAAAGCAATCCGAAACGTTTTGGAGGAAGAATGGTGACGACGATTAAAGATATTGCCAAAGCAGCCGGGGTTTCGATTACGACTGTCTCAAGAGCCCTGAACGGCTACTCTGACGTAAATGAAAAAACGCGACAAAAAATTATTGAAATTGCTAAACAGCTCAACTACAGTCCGAATACGCTTGCCCGGGGTCTCGTGATGAATAAATCCAAAACGATTGGTTTGCTCGTTTCAGGATTGACGCGCGAAAGCGCAAAGGACAACTTTACATTTGAAATTTTATCAGGTGTCAATCAATACGTAAGCGAAGTAGATTATGATATGGTTTTATTCAGCACGACATCGACGAAGCAGCGCGAAAAAACGTATACGCAGCTTTGCCGCGAGCGGCGCGTAGACGGAGCGATTTTGCAAGGAATCCGCATTGATGATCCGTATTTGCAGGAAGTCGTAGAGAGCGACATCCCTTGCGTGCTTATTGATATTCCGATCAAATCGGAGACGGTTGGATATGTGACAACCGATAATGTTCTTGGGGCAAAAAAAGCCGTTCGCCATTTGCTTGCGCTTGGTCATCGCGACATTGCGATGATCAATGGCTATGAATACGCATTTGTTAGCGAACAAAGGCTGAGAGGATTTTGTGAAGCGTTGCTGGAAGCAGAAGTGCCTTTTCGCGAGCAGCTAGTAGCGGATGGAGCCTTCAAGGAAGAAAAAGCGGAGCAGGAAGCGTTGCGGCTATTGACTTGCTATCCGGAAATTACAGCGTTTTTTTGTGCAAGTGACTTAATGGCGCTGGGAGCCATGAAGGCGATTAAAAAACTTGGAAAGCGCATTCCTGAAGATGTAGCGGTAGTAGGATATGATGATATTATTTTGGCGTCCTATACGACCCCGCCGTTATCGACGGTGGCTCAAAATCAATTTGCGATGGGATATGAAGCAGCTAAGCTGTTGATTGAGATGCTGGAGGGAAAAGCAACCTCCCATATTAAAGTGTTAGAGACAGAATTAAAAGTACGCGAATCGACTTTTAAAAACCACGAGTAGGAGTGGTTTTTAAAAGGTGAAAATTGAAAACGTTTTGGAATAGGTTGCTTTTTTTTAGTTGATGATCCGAAACGTTTTGGAAACGAAAACCAAAACGTTTCGGATTTGGCGTATGGATCTCCAAAACGCTTTCAAGCAAGAGGAGGCATCAGTGAATGGAATATCGAGTGATTAAAGAGAATGAGCTATTTCTGTTAACGGATCAAAAAGGGAATATCCCAGAAAATCATCCGTACGGTCTAGGATTGTACATAAAAGATACGCGTTTTTTGAGCAAATGGGATTTGCGAATCAATGGCGAAGAACCTGTGCTGCTTTCGTCCGATGCAGAGGAAAACTATGCAGCGACGATTCTGCTCACAAATCCGCATATGGAGAAAGGTGGAGAATTGATTTTATGGCGCGAGTCGATCGAAATAGAAAGGAAACGATTTATTTATGAAAATGTTCTTTATGAAGTCGTGAAATTAAAAAATTACTATCCAAAGCCAGTGACCTTCGATTTGAACATCCAGGTTGATGTTGATTTTGCTGACATGTTTCTAGTGCGCGGATTCCAAACAGGAAAAGTGGGGACACGTACAGGCCAAACAGTCGGAGAACGCTCGCTTATGTTCCACTATAAGGGGGAAGACGAGCTTACACGAACCACCAAAATTAGTTGGGATCGTCAAGAAAAGGCCGCTTTTGAGCATGGAGAAATCGCATTTCGTTTTTCTCTCCAGCCTGCGGCTGAAGAAACCGTAACATTTATTGTGCAGCCGCAAATCGGTCAAGAAGCGGCCAACGAGGTCCTTCATCCAGATGAGGCGCTGCGGCGCTTAAAGTGGTCTTATCAACAATGGCAGGAAAAAATTACAGAAATAGAGACCGATTACGAACCGCTGCAACGTCTTGTTCATCGTGGTATTAACGATGTGCGGGTGTTGTTAACCGATTTAGGATACGGACCGTTTCCGGTGGCAGGATTGCCTTGGTTCGGGGTTCCTTTTGGACGCGATAGTTTAATTGCGGCGCTACAGTTGCTTGCTTTTAATCCGGAAATTGCTAAAGGCACTCTTTTGACTATGGCTCGTTATCAAGGAACAAAGCTTGATCCATGGCGTGATGAACAACCGGGAAAAATTATGCATGAGATTCGGTTTGGCGAGTTGGCCAACACCAATCAAATTCCGTTTACGCCGTATTATGGAACGATTGATGCCACGCCGTTATTTCTTGTGTTATTAACAGAATATGTGAAATGGACGGGAGATTTGGCCATTGTTGACCAATTAAAAGAAAATGTTGATGCTGCCCTCGCTTGGATCGATCAATACGGCGATCGCGATGGCGACTTGTTTGTTGAATATCATCAAGAATCAAGCAAAGGAATTGCCAACCAGGGATGGAAAGACTCCGGTGACTCTATTGTGCATCGCAACGGCGAATACGCAAAATCTCCTATTGCTCTCGCAGAAGTACAAGGATATGTTTATCAAGCGAAAAAAGGGCTTGCTGATATTTTTGAAAAATTGAATGAGGGAGAACGTGCCGAAAAACTTCGCCAACAGGCGAAGGCATTAAAAGACCAATTTGACGAGCAGTTTTGGATGGAGGATGTCGAGTTTTATGCTATTGCGTTAGATGAGCAGAAACGGCAGGTTGGCACCATTACTTCGAATCCGGGACACGTTTTGTTTGCCGATATGCTTAATCAAGATCGGGCAGACGCCGTCGTGCGCATGCTCCTGTCTCCGAAAATGTTTTCTGGTTACGGAATTCGCACAATGGGGAAAGGAGAAACGGGATATAATCCGATGAGCTACCATGATGGAAGCATCTGGCCTCATGATAACAGTATCATTTTACTCGGATTGAGCAAATTGGGGCGGCGAGACGCAGCAACATTGATTATGAGCGGGCTGATTGAGGCGGCTGAACATTTTGAATATGATCGTTTGCCGGAATTGTTTTGCGGTTATGACAAGTCATTTGGCAAGCCTGTGAAATACCCCGTGGCTTGTTCGCCGCAAGCTTGGGCGGCAGGAACTCCGCTTGTCTTTATTCAAGCGTTGCTTGGCTTGTTTCCAAATAGCTTAACAAAAGAAATTCGACTATCACCAACTTTGCTGGATTCGATGAATTTTTTAAAAATAAGCAATATGGCGATTGGCGATGGACAACTGTCCTTAACGGTTGTGCGGGAGCAAGGAAAAATGAACGTTCACGTTCATGAAAATACAACCGGCTACGATCTTGTTTTTGTTTCTACATAAGGAAGAGTCTTCTCTTCCTTGTAGATATGATCATTTTATTTAAGAAAGGGGTTTTTAAACATGAAGGGGAAAAAATTAGCCACCATTGCGATGACTTCATTATTAGTTGGAAGCGCTTTATCAGGATGCAGCAGCGGCAATGAAAAGGCCGGAAGCGGCAAAGAAAGCACAAACAACAATGGGAAAGTGGAAGTAACGCTTGCTGGATGGGGAGGAAATCCGACAGAGCAAAAGCTGCTTCAGCAGACGCTAGATGAATTTGAAAAAACCCATCCAAATATTAAGGTGAAATATGAAGTGATTTCAGATCAATATATGGATGTGATTAAAACACGTCTTGTGGGTGGAGAAGGGCCGGATGTTTTTTATCTTGATGCTTTTGAAGCCCCTGCTTTAATTGAAACGGGAGTGCTAGAGCCACTTGATTCTTATGTAACCAATGATTTTGATATAAACGATTTTGAAAAGCCGTTGCTTGATGCGTTCAAAGGAAAGGATGGAAAAATTTATGGGTTTCCAAAAGGATATTCAACACTCGCCTTATTTTATAACAAAAAAATGCTAGATGAAGCTGGTGTGGAAGTACCACAAACATGGGATGAATTAAGGGAAGCTGCGAAAAAATTAACAAAGGGGAAGGACGTATATGGATTTGGAGTGATGCCGGAATTAGCTCGCCTTTACTACCTCGCAGAATCAAAAGGCGGAAAGGTAGTCACTGATAATAAAGCAAGCTTTGCCGATTCAAAAGTAGTGGAAGCGCTTCAACCAATTGTGGATATGCATCTTAAAGACCGGTCGACAGCAGAGCCTAAAGAAGTGGGAGCGAGTTCAGGCAGTGAAATGTTTGGACAAGGAAAAGCAGCAATGGTGATTGAAGGAAACTGGGCTATCCCATTTTTAGATGAAACCTTCCCGAACTTAGAGTACGGAACAGCTGAAGTGCCAACATTGGATGGAAAGAAAGCGACGATGGCATATACAGTAGCCTATGTTATGAACAAAGACGCGAAGAATAAAGAAGCAGCATGGGAATTACTTTCCTTTTTAACCGGAAAAGAAGGAATGAAAATATGGACAAGTAAAGGATTAGAGCTTCCATCACGCAAATCTGTCGCTGCTGAGCTTGGATTTGACAAAGATCCATTGCGCGCGCCAATAGTGGCAGGAGCTTCTTATGCAACCGTATGGCAAAACGGGACGAACCTGCCAATTATTATGAACAACTTTAATAACCAATTTGTCAGTGCATTTTTAGGCGACCGCTCTTTGAAAGAGGCTTTAAAAGAAGCTCAAGAAACCGCTAATAAAGAAATTAAAGGAAACGAATAAAGGAGGTAGCTGATAGAAGAGCTTTCTTCTATCAGCTACCTGCGTTATATAAGATCGTGATAAAAAGAATAGCGTTTAGGGGAAAAGTCAACGGAATTTCCTTCATTTAAGGAGAGGAATGAATATGAGAAAAAAAGCGTGGCGAGAAGCGGGCGCCGCCTATGCCCTGCTTTCACCAACACTGTTTGTACTGCTGTTATTTATTATCGGCCCAATTTTGTTTATCGTTTTTCTCTCATTCCATAAAGTGCAGTTGCTTGGTGCCACTTCCTTTGAATTTGTCGGGATTGACAACTTTAAAAGAATGGGTGGGGATTTGCGTGCGAAAATTGCCCTATGGAATACCATTAAGTACGTCATCATTGTAGTGCCTTGTCAAACCGCGCTTGCTCTTATATTAGCAGCTACGTTAAACGCAGGGTTAAAAGGACAAAAGTGGTTTCGCATTATTTATTTTTTGCCGACACTAACTTCTTCGGCGGTCTTAACGCTCATTTTTATGTGGATGTATAATCAAAACGGCTTAATTAATCATGTGTTGGCAGCGATCGGGCTTCCAACCTACAATTGGCTTGGAGATCCGAAAGTGGCACTGAGCGCCATTATGGCGATGAATATTTGGTCGACCGCTCCGTATTTTATGGTCATTTATTTGGCAGCGCTGCAAGATATTCCTGATTCGCTTTATGAAGCAGCTGAGTTGGATGGAGCTAACGCTTTGCAAAAATTTTGGTATGTGACGGTGCCCTATTTGCGTCCGGTGACCTCGTTTGTCGTTATTATGGGACTTATTGGCACGTTTCAATTGTTCGATCAATCCTATATTTTTTCAGCGGGTTCAGGAGGTCCAGATAATTCGACACTCACCATTGTGCTTCTCATTTATCAATATGCGTTTAAAACATTAGGGACGATGGGATATGCTGCAGCGCTCGCCTTTATTTTAGCGCTCATTATTTTGATGGCGACATGGTTGCAGCGAAAATTTTCAAAAGAGGAGTCTCTTTACTAAAGGAGATGGGTGCGATGAAGAAAAAAATCGGGATAGCCAAAGGATTGTTATACATTATTCTTGTGCTTTATGCTGTAGCGACGATGCTTCCGTTTTTATGGGCGCTTTCTTCTTCGTTTAAAACACTTGAGGAAATTGTAAGTGGAACGGTTTCTTTTATTCCTAAACAGTTTACGCTTGAGAATTACTGGCAAATTTTTGTTGAACAGGAAATGTTTCCGCGATGGCTGCTTAACAGCGTGATTGTTGCGGCAGCCGTTACCGTTTTGAATTTGTTGTTTAATTCAATGGCGGGCTATGCGCTCGCGCGGTTGCGATTTCCGGGCAAAAAGCCTCTTTTTGTGATTATTTTAGCCGTATTAATGATTCCTGCACAGGTGACGCTGATTCCCAATTACCTTATCTTAAAGTGGTTTGGATGGCTCAACTCGTATCAAGGGATGATCGTACCGACGATGATGAATGCTACCTTTATTTTTATGATGCGCCAGTTTTTTATTAATTTCCCAAAGGAATTGGAAGAAGCGGCGGCATTGGACGGCCTTAGCCGGATTGGAACCTTTTTTCGGATCGTGCTTCCGTTAGCGAGGCCCGCTTTAGCGGCACAAGCCATTTTTGTGTTTATGGGGTCATGGAATGATTTTATGCGTCCGCTTATTATTCTTTCTGATCCAGCAATGTTTACCTTGCCGCTTGGCTTAAACAGCTTTAAAGGACAGTATATTAGCTATTGGAATTATATTATGTCAGCATCCATGGTGTTCACCTTGCCCGTGCTTCTCATTTATATCTTTTTTAATCGTTATTTCATCAAAGGAATATCATTTACAGGTGGAAAATAGCGCACACCATTGTTTTTTTCATTATTTTACTTAAAAAACAGAATGATATCGCTAAACTTCAACAGAAAAGCGAGGAATATTGGATAATTAACCCGCCTGAGCGCATAGATTGAAATGCTGATCTTAAGAAAGAAGAAATGTCATCGATGACGTGTATAGAAAGCTTCACAGATGTTCCATTCTATACATGTATCGAAAAATCTTCTTTAATAAGATCAGCTTTTTTGTTTTGAAAAAATTTACAGAATGTCATGATAATTGAAGGAGATGCTAAACGTGTATGAATCCATTTAGCGCGTAAAGGGGGAATAAAGGACGTACGAATGATGAAAGCTTTGAGAAAATCAACTTCTTCCTTTACTATAGCTTCACCATAGATGCCGTTTAGCATTGGTATGTATCTGGTGTTTTTCCGGCTATTGAATGATGAACTAACGAATCGCTGTACAGATCTATGAGTGGGGGCAGCCTTGTTTGGCTTTTTGTCATGCCTAGAACGGGGAAGGATCAACAGGATCGCCTTAGGGGCATCTATATCCATCATTAAGCTGGTACATTTCCTAAAAGGCAGGCTATAGAAAGAAATGCTTCTCATTGTTATTGTCCGCTGTTTTTATAACAGAACTACGAGGTTTTGCCACACAATAAGGCCATTCACCATGAGAAAAGAAGTGGATAATCTTTGCTCCATCATGCTGAAAAGAGGTGGAGAGGATGACGGGAGTGCCTAAGTTTATATACAGCATTTCCAATCATCGAACTCGAACGAATAAAAATGCAAAAAACGCGTTCATATGAGCTAATCATTTATATATTAATGTAAGGTAGGAATGTTATATGGAATGGATAGAGCAGTTGTCTCAACAAGATAAAAATGTGAAAAGAGAAGGAGAAGAGTCAAAAGGAAAAAAACTGGCTATTATATCCTTGTCATCGATTCCCTTAGTCATGACATTAGGGAATTCGATGTTAATTCCTGTTTTGCCGACTATGGAGCGAGAATTGGCGATTTCATCCTTTCAATCAAGCATGATTATTACCGTGTACTCCATCGTGGCTATTATTTTAATACCGATTGCTGGATATTTAAGCGATCGTATTGGACGGAAGAAAGTCATCATTCCAAGTTTAATTTTAGCGGCGATTGGTGGCCTTGTTTCCGGGTGGGCCGCCTGGAAAATGGATCATTCGTATATGTTTATTTTAATCGGTCGAATGCTTCAAGGTGCAGGGGCAGCTGGAGCAGCTCCGATCGTTTTGCCCCTTGTTGGCGATCTGTATAAAAATGAAAGCGAAATGAGCAGCTGTTTAGGGACGATTGAGACAGCGAATACATTTGGGAAAGTATTGAGCCCGATATTAGGTGCTTTTCTTGCTGGGGTTAGTTGGTTTTTCCCTTTTTTTTCATTTCCGATTTTTTGTGCGATTTCTATTGCGCTTATGCTATTTTTTATTAAAACTCCGCGCAAGTCTCAAGAACCTATGCCGTTCAAACAATTTTTACATGAGATGAAAGGAATTTTTCAGAGGGAAGGGCGTTGGCTTTATGCCATTTTTATGATCGGCGGAATTTTAATGTTTGCTTTATTTGGCGTCTTATTCTTTTTATCGAGTATGCTTGAGAGCCGTCATCATATGGACGGGGTAAAAAAAGGATTTGCGCTTGCTTTGCCGCTTGGGGCGCTTTGCATCGCTTCATTTCTTACCGGAAAGAAAATTGAAAAGAACAAACTATTGATGAAGTGGCTTACCTTTGCTGGGGTATCGCTCCTAGCCATCGCTACATTTTTATTAAGTTTTTTTGAAAATATTTGGCTTCAATTGACCATTTTCTTTTTAAGCGGCATTGGGATTGGTGTTGCCTTACCTTGTCTAGATGCGCTCATTACCGAAGGAATTGAGAAAAAAGAACGAGGAACCATCACTTCGATTTATAGCTCGATGCGCTTTATCGGCGTGGCTTCAGGCCCGCCAGTCGTTGCCCTATTAATGAAGAAATCAACGGATATGATGTTTTACGTATTAGCTGGTTTATGCGTGCTGGCCAGTGTGGTGATTGTGGCAGGAATAAAACCATCAAAGAAAGGAGAAAACGCATGATGCAAGCGGTTACTTATCAAGGCATTAAAAACGTACAAGTGAAAAATGTACCTGATCCGTCTATTGTCAAGGATGATGATATGATCGTACGAATTACAAGCACGGCTATTTGCGGCTCTGATCTGCATCTTATCCATGGAATGATTCCGAATATGCCGCATGATTTTGTCATCGGTCATGAACCGATGGGCATTGTAGAGGAAGTCGGTCCAGGAGTAACGAAGGTAAAAAAAGGGGATCGAGTCATTGTGCCATTTACGATTGCCTGCGGCCAATGCTGGTATTGCCGTCATGGATTAGAAAGCCAATGCGATACATCGAATCAACATGGAGATGCTGGCGCTTATTTTGGCTATTCTGAAACGTTCGGCGGTTACGCAGGGGGACAAGCGGAATATTTGCGCGTTCCATTCGCTAATTTTACCTCTTTTGTTGTCCCGCAAGATTGTGAACTTGAGGATGAAAAGCTGTTATTTTTATCCGATATTATTCCTACAGCCTTTTGGGGTGTTGATGAAGCCGGAGTAAAGGACGGGGATACGGTAGTTGTTCTCGGCTGCGGCCCTGTCGGACTGTTGACGCAAAAATTTGCTTGGCTAAAAGGAGCCAAACGAGTGATTGCGGTTGATTACATCGGCTATCGCTTAGAGCATGCACGAAATGTGAATCGGGTGGAGACCATTAATTTTACTGAATATGAAAATGTGGGAGAATATATAAGAGAAATCACAGGCGGCGGAGCGGATATCGTGATTGACTGTGTCGGTTTAGATGGCAAAAAGACGGCGCTTGAGATGGTTGAATCTGCATTAAAGCTGCAAGGGGGAGCGATGGGAGCCATTGTCATTGCTACACAAGCGGTTCGCAAAGGCGGCACCATTCAGCTAGTAGGGGTCTATGGCTCGCGCTATAATCAGTTTCCGCTTGGGGATTTATTTGCCCGCAATGTTACTTTAAAGATGGGACAAGCACCTGTGATTCACTATCTTCCGACTTTATATCAGTGGATTGTGGAAGAAAAATTCGACCCTACCGACATTATTACCCACCGATTGCCTTTAAAGGATGCAGCGTACGCGTATGAAATTTTTGATGAAAAGAAGGATGGCTGCATTAAAGTCGTACTCAAACCATGATGACTAAAATAAAAAAGGATCTCCAAGCAATAGAGGAGATCCTTTTTACATGATCCACCGACAAGTCTCCGACCTCTTAACGGAGTGGAGGTGGGTGTTGGCAAGCACTTTTCTTGGTTCGCATTCGGCTTCGTTCCTTGTCTCATAAGGGAAAATGGCAATGAATTCACGATCTTTAAAATGGGAGTAGACAAAGTCTATTTTAATTTTGTCTACCACTTAGAAAGATCTCCAATCAATGATAAGGAGCTCTTACTTAATTAAAGAAAAGGTCAATCTTGTCCATAGCTTGTGTCAATGCTTGGATGCATGAACGGAACGGATTGCGGCCGCTTTTTTGCTTCCAGTAGCTCGCGGTTTTCCGGTGTATTCCAACCGATATCATTGGTTGGATGCACCCATTCCTCTCCGGACATGACGCTTGGATCCACTTCATCGCTCCATTGATTCAACGGAGAATGAGGGGAATTGTATTTGCTGTCGCCGATAATGACTCCATATTGATTCACAAATGGCGGTTTCATTTGAATGCCTGTTCCTTTAAAAGAAGGGGCATGAATTTGATGAGGAAGCGTTTCATCTAAAATGGGTGATTCTAATTTGCTGTCTTTGTCCATATTTTTCACCTCTATTATAGTTTGAACCCGTCGCAAAATATTATGAATAAAACAAACAGCTTTTACGAAAAGTAAAGAGAAAAAGGGGATGTGTCATGAACAATACTGCCTTTCCTGTAGCCCATTTGCGGGACGATTCATTGAAGAAATTACAGCAGCTTGAAAAATCGCTGCGGGAGGAAACAGGAGAAGAGATTGTCCTTATTGCATACAAGCATAAGAAAAAATAATGGAGGCCTAAGGATGAAACGAAAAGTCAAGGAAAATGCAGCCAAAAACAATAACAAAACCCCAACGGAAAGCTTGCCCGAATCGGAAGGTATTGCGCAATACGCAAGCGATGAACCGATGATTCGCGGGGCTAACCGCAATTCGCAAAAAGGAATGCAAGGCGAATGAACAAGAAAAACCAAGAACATAGCTGTATGGACAATCGCAATCAAGAGGAGTTTGCCTTTGAAACAGGAGATTTCAATGCACAGCAAATACTGGCGCTAATGGCAGAAATGAAGAAGTCGAAAAAGAAAAAGTAGGGAAAGTTCCCTACTTTTTTAATGTCGATGAAAATAATGACAATGGAGCGGAGAAAATCATCGTTTGCAGCTGAATTGGGTCAAAATAAGCAATCATCACGGTCGGAGTGTAATGGATTTCTTTTGTTTCCAAGTAATGTCCAATATCGATTGAAACCAATTCCATAATCGTATGCTTAAATAAATCTTTTTCGTCTAAATGGAGAGACATAAAAGCTTCTCCTAAAATGGACGGCTGTTCAAGAAGAGAGCGATAAAGAGCAGCGCGCCGTTCTTTGTCTGTTTTTTCCTCCCACCAAGGCTTCCGCGGCTTATGCTTCTGCTTGCGCAAATAATCATACTTCATCAATGCTTCAACCACCGAAAGATCTTCACAGGCTTTTTCCTGCAAAAATTGATGAAGACGACGGAATAAATCTTCGAGCTGATGGCCGATGCGTCCCCAGCCTTGTTCATCCCAATAGGTCCCAAACTCTTGAAAGAAATCAAAAGGTGTAGAAAACGTATGGGTGACTAAGTATTCGATTGTTTCATCCATCCGATGGGCATTCCAATATTTTTCTAATACATCTTCTACTTGCTTGATGCGGATGATTTCAGCAAATGACAAAACATGATTTTTTAATACTTCATATGGTGCGTGATCCATAAATACATATCCGTATTCAGCAGCGCGCAGGCGCAATCCGGTGCCGCGCAGCATTTTTAAAAATCCTAACTGCAGCTCTTCTGGACGGAGCGCGAACACATCATTAAATGTATTTCGGAAGGAGGTGTAATCTTCCTCAGGCAATCCAGCGATTAAATCGAGATGTTGGGCAATTTTTCCTCCCTCTTTTACCATCGTTACTGTGCGAGTGAGCTTGGCGAAATTTTGTTTTCTCATCACGAGCTTATTTACTTCGTCATTGGTTGACTGAACGCCGATTTCAAATCGAAAAAGACCCGGCGGCGCATGTTGATTTAAAAACTCAATGACTTCTGGGCGCATAATGTCAGCTGTAATTTCAAATTGAAACACGGTTCCGGGAACATGCTCCTCAATAAGAAATTGAAACATGTCCATCGCATAGCTGCGGCTTATATTAAAGGTCCGATCGACAAATTTAATCGTGCGCGCCCCATGCTTCATTAAATAGCGAATATCTTCTTTCACTTTTTCCTTGTCAAAATAGCGAACACCTACTTCAATGGACGATAAACAAAACTGACAGCTGAATGGACAGCCTCTGCTTGTCTCAATATAAGTAATGCGCTTGGATAAATGCGGAATGTCCTCCGGAAAACGGAAAGGAGAAGGCATTTCCGCTAAACGGATTTTGTTTCGTTGAGGATTGATGACGATTCGTCCTTCTTGACGAAAGGCGAGTCCGTGTACCTGATTAAAATTGCGCTCTCCATTCATTTGCGCCAGAAATTGTTTAAACGTTTCTTCCCCTTCCCCGATGACAATAAAATCAAATTCGGGAACGGTTTCGAGCCACTCGCGGACATCATACGATACTTCAGGTCCGCCGACGACAATCGTAATGGTAGGATCAATTTTTTTCAGCATTTTCACGACTTTAATGGTTTCTTCAATATTCCAAATATAACAGCTAAAACCGATAATATCCGGTTTTTTTCGATAAAGATCTGTCACAATATTCATCGCCGGATCTTTAATGGTATATTCCGCAAGCTGGATGGTAAACTCTGGTTCAGCATATGCTTTTAAGTAGCGAATCGCTAAATTTGTATGGATATACTTAGCATTTAATGTCGCACAGATGATATTCATAGGCAAAAACTCCTTTATTCACAACATTCTAAGCAATGCTTACAGCTTAGCCTATCGCGACTGTTCATTAATCAATAAGAATTTCAATAGATCAGCGTTTAAGTCTCAAAACAACACTCTAATATACCACAGTTTTGTCAAAAGATAAATGAAAAAAACAAAAGCAGCATATATTGGTGATAAAAGAAAAAAGCAAATATCAGCGCAACTTGACAGTTAAAAACAAAATATCCCTTTTATTGAATATTAATAGGAATTTTTTCGAAAACAATGGAAGGAGTACCCTTTTTTATAGCGAATATAATTGAATATTATGCCGTTATGGGAGAAGGAGAGGTGCTAATGGTGAATAACAGCCTTTCTCATCGGGAAGAAGAAGATTTAATGATTAACGTCAGGTCGTTAGAAGAAGAAAATAGACGCCTGAGAGAACAGCTATGCGGATATTCCATTATTTTTGAAAGATCACTAGATGCGATCGTGATTTTTAATAAAAACGGTGAGTTTGTAGAGGTGAATGAGGCAGCGTGTCAGCTGTTTGAAATGGACAAGGGAGAACTGGTGGGGAAATCGTTTACCTTGTTTCTTGATTTGGTTCCCCCAGACATTTTAGCATTTCAGCAATCCATGTTACATAAGTTTGGCTCCTTTAGCGATGAATTGCTGATTAAGCTAGCGAACGGGAAGATCAAGCACATTGAATTTTCGATGAAAAAAGATGCATTCAACCACTTTGATTTAGCCATTATGCGTGATATTTCGGCGCGAAAAGCGCTGGAACGAGAACGAATCATCAACGAGTTTTTATTTAAGGATGTATTTAATCGCGCAGTAGACAGCATTATCATTTTCGATGAATTCGGGAGGTTTATTGATGTAAACCCCGCTTTTTGCATGAGCTTAAATTTAGAAAAAGCCAAGCTGCTGAATTTGTCCTTCCAGCAATTCGTTGCACCAGAATGCAAAGACGATTTTGTTCAGCTTTTAGTTGAACTAAAAGAAAAAGGAACGGCGAAGGGAGAACTGTCGTTTATCCGGTTTGACGGAACGGTCAAAATGTTTGAATTAACCATGACATCAAATGTATATAGCGGATTTTATATGGCGATTATGCGCGATGTCACGGAAAAGAAAAATATGGAGATTAAGCTCCAAAAAAGCGAAGAGCGATTCCGTGCGATGTTTGAACAAGCGCATGAGGCGATTTTAATTTGGAATGACTATGGACACATTGTCAATGCCAATCCTGCTGCAAGCCGAACGTTCGAACTGCCGCTCAATTTGCTCATAAGAAGAAATTTGCTTGATTTTATTGACTATCGCGACGAAAAGGCACACCATGTGTTTGAGCTTTTCCGAAAAACGGGCGAAATTCGCGATGAACTAACCTTTCATATGCCGAATGGAGAGGATAAGCAGCTTGAGTTTACGATGAAGCAGGGAGTTATTGACGGCTTCCATTTGGCTATTTTCCGCAACGTCACCGAAAGACGCAAAATGGAAAAAGAACTGCAGGAGAGCGAACAAAAATTTCGCAGCATTTTTGATCACTCGATGAATGGCATTCTGCTTTGGGGAGAGGGGTATCGTATTTTGGATGCGAACCCAATCGCTTGCGAAATTTTTCAAGCAACAAAGCAGCAATTAATTCATGAGCCGTTTGTCCACTGGGTCCCGGAAAAAGAGCAGAAGGTGTTTTATAAATTGATTAAGCAGTGTGAGCAATTTGGCAAAGCTTATGCGGAAATGACGCTGTTAACAAATAAGGGAGAGCAACGAACAGTTGAAATTTCATTAAAAAGGGAAATTATTCCTAATGTTGGTATGATGATGCTGCGGGATGTGACGGAGAGAAAAGAACTGGAGTGGCAGCTTCGTAAATCAGATACGCTTAATGTGGTGGGTGAGCTGGCAGCAGGAATTGCTCATGAGATTCGTAATCCGATGACAGCATTAAAAGGATTTATTCAGTTGTTGCAAGGCAGCATTAGCGAAGATTACTCCATGTACTTTGATGTGATTATGTCTGAGTTAAAGAGAATTGAGTCCATTATTACCGAGTTTCTTGTGCTCGCAAAACCGCAGGCCATTCAATACCAGCAAAATGATGTTTGCAAAATTATGAAAGATACAATTGATTTAATTAGCGCTCAGGCGATGATGCATAATGTGCAAATTATCCCTGACTTTGCCGAAGATTTGCCGTATATTTACTGCGAACCGAATCAGCTTAAGCAAGTATTTATCAATATCTTAAAAAATGCCATTGAAGTGATGCCAAAAGGCGGAGAAATACAGGTGCGCATTCAAAGAGTGGATCGCCAATCGATTCGCGTTTCCGTCAAGGATCAAGGATGCGGTATTCCTCAGGACAAAATAAAAAAGCTGGGTGAACCGTTTTATACGACTAAAGAACGTGGAACTGGACTCGGGCTGATGGTTAGCTATAAAATTATTGAGGAGCATCAAGGAAAAATTGATGTGGAAAGCGAAGTGGGGATAGGAACGACTTTCCATATTACGTTGCCGATTGAAAGAACAGAAAAAGAGGGAGATCATGAAGCTAGAATACAATGTTTATAGCTCCAAAGAGCTAGGAGATTTGTATATTGTCTCAGACGGGGAAGCCATTGTGAAAATCGAGCTATTTGCTGACGACTGGGAAGAATTGAGCAGCAACCACGAAATGGTGAAAAGCGATTCTGAGTTGCTGCAAACGGCACTTGAACAAATGGATGAATATTTCCGAGGAAAGCGGAAAAGATTTCAGCTTCCATTGAAATGGAAGGGTACACCGTTTCAAGAAAAGGTATGGCAAGCGCTTTGCGAGATTCCATATGGCGAAACGGTAAGCTATAGCGAGATTGCTGAGAAAATTGGAAATCCGAAAGCGGTAAGGGCGGTCGGCCAGGCGAACCGTTCTAATGAGCTTGCCATTGTAGTTCCGTGTCACCGCGTCATTGGCAAGAATCGCTCATTAACCGGCTATGCGGGAAGTCGAACAGATATAAAAGAAAAGCTGTTAAACTTAGAGCAAAGCTATGCTAGAGAATAAAAAAACTAGAAGCAAAAATCGCTTCTAGTTTTTTTATTCATGATGGAGAGTGACAATCATATTTAATGTTCCTTTTTCTACAATATTGACAGGAACAACAATCGCTTTTTGAAACCCTTTTACATTCGCTTCTCCTACAAGCAAAGTGGGAGGAGTGATGTCCATCATCATTTGCTGGCTCGATGCGTGTGTCGCCAATTGGCCAGCGATCATGTTTCCTAACTCGCATGTAAATGATTCGAGCATTTCTCCCTCTAGCATCATTCCATACATAAGTTGACTGATTTGCGCAAAAAGATCATTCGTTCCTGCGATGACTAACTGCCCATGAATTTGTCCAGTCATTCCAATCAGCACGGATAAAGATGAGCGGATTGAACTAGCATGGTATAAAGCCGGTTTTTCAATCTCAATCCCCGCTGGAATTACCGTTTTGATCGAATGAATGGCACTGTTTAATAAGTGAGTAAGAGTTGTTGCTGTCGTCATCCGCTTGTTCCCCCGTTCATAAGACAAATGCGCTAGTAATTTTATCATATCACAAAATTTCATATAAGCCGATGGGGAAACATTCCTATTTCTTTTGGAGATGTGAGAGCGCTAACGCCCCTACTAAAATCGCTCCCTTAATAATATCTTGGGCATAGTATGGGACATTCATCATGGTTAAACCGTTTAAAAGTACACCAATTAAAATGGATCCGAATAAAGTGCCGATAACGTTTGGTTTCCCTGCGCCGAATACGGAAAAGCCGATATAGGCAGCGGCCACTCCGTCCATTAAAAAGGAGGCTCCGGCAGAAACTTGTCCGGTTCCGATTCGCGAGGCAAGGACGATACCGCCAAGTGCTGCGAAAAATCCGCTAATGACATATGCATATGTTCGATAGCGATTGACTGGAATTCCCGAAAGTCGGGCAGCTTCCCGATTTTCTCCTGTCATGTAGAATAAACGGCCAGGCTTTGTATAGGTCAGAAAGAAATGGGAAGCGGCAACAATGAATAACATGAGTAATACAGAGAATGGAATGCCGCCTACTTCTCCTTGGCCGATAAATAAAAAGGACGGAATAAACTTTCCCGGCGCCGTTCCTCCGTCTGGAAGGGGCATGTCATTGTAGATGGAAAACCCTTTTGTATAAGTGAGATGCACCCCATTGATGGCATACATGGTTGCCAGTGTTGCCAGAAGATCAGGGAGCTTTAGTTTGACAATGAGCAACGAATTTAATAGGCCCACTGCTATTCCTAATAAAAGCGGAACGAGAAGAGTGACCAAAATTTCTTGTCGATATAAAACGAGAGAAGCTGCACTCGCGATTGTGGCGAGACTGACCGTTGAACCGACGGATAAATCAAAGCCGTCGACAATAAGAGAAAATGTAATGCCAATGGCTACGAGTGTTACAATCGAAATGGACCGCAAAATATCACTAAAATTTTCATACGTCAAAAAACGATCAAGCGTAATGCTGAAATAAGCAATGACAACTAGAATGGCAAGCAATGTTCCGTGTTTATATAGAAAATTAAGAGGAGATCGCTTTACGGTTGAAAGCGTTGTTGTTTGTACTTGTGCCATTTTCTTCGCCACCTCCGCTGCTGTAATAGATCAGTTGTTCATATGTTGCTTCCTCTGCTGTAAAACGCTGTACAAGCTGTCCATCAACCATGACATAGATTGTATCAGCGATATCGAGCAGCTCTTGAAATTCATTGGTTAAATATAGAACGGCTTTCCCTTGCTCGGCCAGGGAGCGAATAATCGCAAATACCTCTGCTTTTGCGCTCACATCAATGCCTTTTGTTGGTTCATCAAAAATAAAAACCTCGCCGCCTGTTTGTAGCCATTTGCCAATGACAATTTTTTGCTGATTGCCGCCGCTTAGTTGCTTGACGATGGCTTGCTGGGAGGAAGGCTGGATATGGAGTGTATCGATGAGCTGCTGAGCCCTTTCTTTCTCCTGTTTTCTAGAAATCCATTGCCATTTTGCTAGTGATGATAGTAAACGGACAGTTAAATTGGTGCGAGTCGTTTCGCTCATAAAGAGTCCTTGCTTTCGCCGTTCTTCAGGAATAAAGCACATGCCGGCAGCAATCGCTTCTTTTGGTGAAGAAAACGTATGACGCTTTCCATGAATCAACCATTCCCCGGTTGTTTTCGTATGGGCAAATAGGCTTTCGGCTAGCTCTGTTTTTCCTGCCCCCACCAATCCGGCAATTCCGACAATTTCCCCTTTGCGAATTTGCAGATCAATCATCGTGTTTGTTTTCGGAATTTGCAATTGCTTGACTTCAAAAAGGATGTCCTCGCCGTATGTGCGTCGCTCTCTTTCTTTTCGTTGCTGAGTCCGTCCAACCATATGATAAATCATCTCTTCGATTGACAGCTGGGCAGCATCACCTTGATGGACGACGGAACCATCGCGCAGGATGGTTACCTGATCGCAAATTTCCTTCACCTCTTTGAGCTTATGAGAAATATAGATAAAGGAAACGCCTTGATTTTTTAATTGTTTCATAATCGAAAAAAGGCGTTTTGTTTCTACCTCGCTTAAGGCGGCTGTCGGTTCATCCAGAATAATGTAACGGGCAGAAGAGAAAAGCACTTTCGCTAGTACAATAAGCTGTTTTTCATGCAGCGTACACTCGTGAATCCGTTTATCAAGCGGAAGCGATAGCCCGATTTGCTGCAGTACTTGGGCTGCCCGCTGCTTTTGCTTTTTCCATGAAAGGAATGGATGGCGGGCGGCATGGACCAAATCATCAGCCACAATATTTTCATAGACTGTTAAAAAGGGGAATAGCGCTGTGTCGACTTCTTGAACCACTAAGCCAATGCCGGCCTTCTTGGCGGCCGCCGGATTTGGAAAGTTGACGTCTGTGCCGTCGATCGTGATAGTTCCCTCATTGGGTTGAAGATCTCCAGCTAAAATTTTCATTAATGTACTTTTTCCGGCTCCATTCATTCCTAAAAGGGCGTGAACTTCCCCTTTCTTTACATGGAAATTCACGCCATTTAATACGGTCACGCGATCGAACGATTTATAAATATTGTTCATGAAAAGCCCGCTCATTTTGTTTTCCCCTGTTCTTCTAATGTTTTCATCCATGGAGAGAGGGCGACGTTGGATTGACCCCAGCCAGTAATGTATTGATGCAGATCTCCCATTGTTACTTGCTGATTAGGCAAGTCTGTCTTTTTCACCAGATGTGGCTCGAGAGAATAAATACTTGGCGTTTTCTCACCTGCAATTTTTTGATAAGCAAACCGTACTTGGACTCGGCCGACTTCGGCAGGGTCAGTCGCGGTTGTTGCTACCCATGGGCTGTCTGGCTGCTGAATCATTTGCAAATCTTCATCGCTTAAATCAATGCCGTATACTTTGATTTCGGTACGGCCCGCCTGTTGAATGGCTCGTGTGGCTCCTTTCGCAAATTCGTCCCATGTAGCGAATACAGCATCGATATCGCCTTTGTTCGGATATTTTTTCAAAATCGCTTCCATTTGCGTTTGTGTGTCTAATGCTGTATTAGAGCTGGCATTGCCGAATTTAGCAATTTCTTTAATGCTTGGATACCGTTTTTTAAATGCGTCATAAATGACATAACGCCGTTCCATTGGTGTAAAACCACCGACCCAGATGGTAACAATTTTTCCTTCGCCATTTAAATCTTCTGCTAATGTTTTTAATGTTTTCCAAGCAAGGCTATAGTCATCTTGGTCAATGACGGTTACGCCGGGAATATTTAAGTCGTTGTCAAAAGCGACGACAGGAATGCCTTTGGCCACCGCTTTTTCAACCGGCCCTTTTAATGCGTCGGCTCGTCCGTGGTCCAAAAGGATGGCATCGACATTTTGCGTGATCGCGGTTTCTACATATGAAGCCATTTTCGTTAAGTCGTTATCAGCATTGTAAACTTGTACTTCTCCGCCAAATTTCTGCACTTGATCTTTTACGCCAGCAATATATTGAGAGGAGAAGGTACCGATCGAAAATTGCATAATGGCCGCAATTTTAATGGGTTTTTTTAATTGATTTGGAATAGCGGCCTGCTCAGCGGAAGCGGATTCATTGGCTGTATTGTTCGTCGCCTTCTGTTCCGTGTTTTCTTGTTTAGCCGCTGGTTTAGAGCTTACAGCATCTTGTTCATTGGTGCAGCCTCCGAGCATGATGCCGAATAACAATAGGATTGCCAACAAAAATGTTTGTCGTTTTTTCATCGCTTGATTTCCTCCTTAAACAAAGCTGTCAGCACGCTTTCATAATGGCCGCTTATGATTCCTTTTTCAGTAATAATGGCTGTAATCAGCTCGTGAGGCGTCACATCAAAAGCAGGATTGTATACTTTTACTCCAGGAGGAGCGATTCGTGTTCCTGCCAGCTCGGTTATTTCTTCAGACGGACGCTCTTCAATCGGAATATCTGCCCCTGTCTTAGTCGATAAATCAATAGTGGACAGGGGAGCCGCTACATAAAAAGGAATGTTGAATGCTTTAGCGAGCAATGCCAAGCCAAATGTACCGATTTTATTGGCGGTATCTCCGTTTGCGGCAATGCGGTCAGCACCGACGATGACAGCTGTGATGTCTTTTGTCTTTATAGTTTGTGCTGCCATATTATCAGTGATCAGCGTTACATCAACGCCTGCTTGCATGAGCTCCCATGTCGTCAGCCGCGCTCCTTGCAAAATGGGTCTTGTTTCGCAAGCATAGACATGCAGACGAATTCCGCGTTCTTTTGCCAAATAAAGGGGAGCAAGCGCGGTACCATACCGAGCCGTAGCGATTGATCCAGCGTTGCAGATGGTTAAAATGCGATCTCCCTCTTGAAAAAGAGAAAGGGCATGTTCACCGATGGAGCGGCATGTGTTCTCATCATCGCTTTGAATACGGATTGCCTCATGAACCAATGCTTTTTTGGCATCGGCGACAGACGAAACGTTCGCAATGCTGGCCATCAAGCGGTCGAGCGCCCAAAATAAATTGACGGCTGTCGGTCTGGCACTTGCCAAATAATCACGATCCTTTTTCAGAAGGTTGCGAAAATCTTCGAGAGAATTCGTTTGATAGCTGTGTGCCGCTAAAGCAAGACCGTATGCAGCTGTGATGCCAATCGCTGGAGCACCGCGAACCTTCAATGTGGCAATTGCATCCCACACAGATTGAATATCTTTTAATTCTAAATATTCAGTCTCATTTGGAAGCTTTTGCTGATTTAAAATGGTCAAATGTGTGTGATTCCATTCAACAGAACGCGGAATGGAGAGCAATGAATCCATATTCTTCTTCCTTTCGTTTAATGAGTGGCAGCAAATGTTTGAAAGAACAAAGAGCGTATTTGTTGCACTTCATGGATCGTCTGGCGATGTAAAATCAGTTGTCGCCCGAGCTGAAGGGCAAGCTGTTTGGCATGGATGCGCGTAGGTTGATCTTCGATTCCGTCAAGATCGGCGACATGGGCTAAGCCGATCGTGCGCCGGATGATTTCACAACCAGCAAAACCGACCGCATCGATGAGCGTTTGCTGCCGCACGTCTTGCAACAATCCTTCAGTTTTTGCATACGGTTCTACATTATGCTGTTCCCAAAGGGCAGCAAACGTGTGCGTAAATACATTCCATGTTTTTTCGATGTGAGCCAATAGCGGCTCATGTTCTGAACGGGACAACGCATTTAGGAGTAAATTGGCAAAAAATTGGCCGATATCAAACCCGAATGGGCCGTAAAACGCAAACTCAGGATCAATGACTTTTGTTTCTGTGTCGCTTGCAAAAATGCTTCCAGTATGTAAATCCCCATGAATGAGCGCATCGGCTTCCGTTAAAAATTTCCGCTTGAGTTTTGCTACTTCAAGATGAAGCGCATCGTCATTCCAAAGAGCCTCTACGTCACGGCGCAACTCCTCTTCAAAATTATTCGTTTCATGGTCGAAAAACGGATCAGTAAAGACGAGATCTTCGGTAATTTTACATAACTCTGGATTGATGAAATTTTGCTGCAGCTGTTTTTTCTGCTGCTGGTTCATGCCAAAGTCCGATGTGTAAAATAACGTTTTAGCGATAAACTCTCCAATGTGCTGGGAAAGAAGCGGATATGTTTTTCCAGCAATGAATCCTTTTCGAGCAATTTGCAGATGCGATAAATCCTCCATCACGGTAATCGCTAATGACTCATCTGAGTAGTATACCTTTGGCACGTATTGCGGAACGTAGTCGGCAAACGTGCGCAACGCATTGCTTTCAATGACAGCCCGCTTAAGCGTAAGCGGCCAGCTTTCACCGACCACTTTTGCATATGGTAGCGCTTGTTTAATAATGACTCCTTTCTTTGTTTGGGGATCGAATACATGGAACACAAGATTTAAGTTACCATCGCCAATTTCTTGACAAATGAATGGTGTTCCTTCCGGAAATAAGCCTAATCGAGCAGCAAGTGCAACCGCTCCCGATTCCGTTAAAGGCTCGTAGACGGATTGTTTAGAATGTGTCATCATTTGTACCCTCCTTATCATTCACTCAATCAATGAAACAATGAAAAAACCTCCTTCGCTTTTCGAAAGAGGTTTGAAGTCGGCTTCTCCCCTCTTATCTCTCAGCGTGTTGCTGCAAGAATTAGCACCGTGCTTAACGTTGGTTAAGTCGGTTGCCGGGCTTCATCGGGCTCGTCCCTCCACCTGCTCTTGATAAGAGTTTGTTCGGTTTTATTCGAATGTTTTTAACAATGCAAAACTTTTTTCAATTCGCTTGATTCGAATCATACATTCGATTTGCCAGTTTTGTCAACTGTTTTTTTGAAAATTTTTTTCGGCCGAAATATAGTGCTCAGGTCGGCGGTCTTGGAAAATAGGAATTTGCTTTCGAACTTCTTTCACTTTTGACAGCTGGATTTCGGCCATAAGAGAGCATGGATGTTCATCGGCTTCGGCGAGGATGACTCCCCATGGATCAATGACAAGTGAATGGCCGGCAAATTGATTGTTCGGATCTTTTCCAGCACGATTGCAGGCGATTACATAGCATTGATTTTCAATCGCGCGCGCTTGCAAAAGGGTTCGCCAATGTTCAAGGCGGGGCTGTGGCCATTCGGCGACCACAAACAATAACTCTGCGCCTTGGGTTGTATGGGCGCGAATCCATTCAGGAAAGCGAATGTCATAGCAAATGACTCCCGCGCACAACGTTTGCTCCAAGGTAAATAAGCCGCTCGATTCACCGGATTGTAAATACAAATGCTCATCCATGAGCTGAAAGAGATGGAGCTTGCTATATTCTCCTACAATGTCGCCGTCTCGATTGACGATGTACATGGTATTGGTGATGCCGGCAGCGGTTTTTTTGGCAATGGAGCCAGCAACAATACAGACGTTGTGCAGGCGTGCGAGCTTGCTAATAAACGATTTGGTATCAGCGCCATTCTCATCAGCAATGTCGTCAAGGCGTGCGAGATCGTATCCGGTTGTCCATAGTTCAGGAAGGACGATGACGTCAACAGAGCTTTGACAAACTTTTTCGATCTCTTGTTGAACGTGGCGTTTATTTTCCGCAGGATTTCCGAAAGCAATATCGAGCTGAAGACAAGCAATTTTTAATGTCATAATTGTTCACCCCAAAAAAATGTCTTTACAATTTAATTTTTACGATATATGATGTTTGACTAGAATTTCAAGAATTTTTTGAGTAGGTGAAGCAATTGAAATCATTTGTCCAATCCGAGTTGTTGCAAAGTCTTCCGAAGCAGTTTTTTGCTTCGCTTGTCGACAAAGTGGGAAAAGTGGTGGCTCAAGGACATGATGTGATTAATCTTGGTCAAGGAAATCCTGATCAACAGACGCCTCCGCATATCGTAGAAGCGCTGCAAAAAGCGGCGGCTAATCCAAAATACCATAAGTATTCTCCGTTTCGTGGCTATTCGTTTTTAAAAGAGGCGGTGGCTGCTTTCTATCAGCGCGAATATGGCGTTACGGTTGATCCTGAGAGAGAGGTAGCTGTCTTATTCGGTGGAAAGGCAGGGCTTGTGGAAATTCCGCAGTGCTTATTAAATCCGGGCGATGTTGTGCTTGTGCCGGATCCCGGATACCCTGATTATTGGTCGGGAGTGGCATTAGCGCGTGCAAAAATGGAAATGATGCCGCTTTATAGCGAAAACGGCTTTTTGCCTGATTATCGTCAATTGGATGAAAAGGTGGTTGAGAAAGCCAAGCTGATGTTTTTAAATTATCCTAATAACCCGACGGGGGCTGTAGCGACAGACTCGTTTTTTGCAGAGACCGTTTCATTTGCACAAAAGCATGGAATTTGCGTTGTCCATGACTTTGCTTATGGTGCGATTGGATTTGACGGGCAAAAACCGATCAGCTTTTTGCAGACGGAAGGAGCCAAGGATGTCGGTATTGAAATTTATACATTTTCCAAAACGTATAATATGGCTGGCTGGCGCATAGGTTTTGCGATTGGCAATGAAAGTGTGATTGCTGCGATCAATCTTTTGCAAGACCACTTATATGTCAGCTTGTTTGGTGCGATTCAGGAAGCGGCAGCGGTTGCGCTGCTTGAGTCACAGCAATGCGTGACGGAGTTGGTAGCGTTGTATGAATCACGGCGCAATGCGTTCATTGGAGCTTTACAGGAAATTGGTTGGAACGTAAGTGCTCCAGCCGGCTCCTTTTTTGCTTGGCTGCCGGTACCAAAGGGCTGGACTTCGGAACGCTTTGCTGATTTATTGCTTGAGCAGGCGCACGTTGTGGTGGCGCCTGGGATTGGATTTGGCGAGCACGGGGAAGGATATGTGCGCGTCGGGCTGTTGACAAGCGAAGAACGTTTGACAGAAGCGGCACGGCGCATCGCTAAGCTCGATCTTTTTCAGCAAGCGGTAAAAAAATAATTGACAATCTGCATGATCCCTGTCATAATTCGAATTAAATTTGCAAAACGAAAATTTCAAAAAAATGAATAGAAGCTGTCATTCTTATCAAGAGCAGGTGGAGGGACGAGCCCAATGAAGCCCGGCAACCGACTTAACCAACGTTAAGCACGGTGCTAATTCTTGCAGCATTATGCTGAGAGATAAGAAGAGTTGAAACCAAAGCCTCTTCTTATGGAAGAGGTTTTTTTATTGGAATGGGAGGGATGAGAATGAGCCAAGTCATCGCCACGTATCTGCTTTATGATGAGGCTGATTTGGAGAAGAAGGCAGAGAAAATCGCGCTTGGCTTAACGATCGGTTCATGGACTGAACTGCCGTTTTTGGAAAAAGAACAACTGCGTAAACATAAAGGAACGGTTGTGCATGTGCAACCGTTTGAAGAAAGCGAACGTGCCAATCAATATTTCGGAAAACGTTTGAAGCGGGGAATGGTCAAGATCGCTTACCCAAGTGCCAACTTCAGCGCCGATTTGCCCGCTGTTTTGACGACGGTGTTTGGGAAATTGTCATTAGATGGCGCGATTAAGCTGATCGATTTAGAGTTTTCTGATGATCTAAAGAAAGCATTTCCCGGTCCTCGCTTCGGCATTAAGGGAATTCGCGCAAAGCTGGATGTTTATGGCCGCCCGCTGTTAATGAGCATTTTTAAAGGTGTGATCGGGCGCGATTTGTCCTATTTATCCAAGCAGCTGAGACAGCAGGCGCTTGGAGGAGTAGATCTTGTCAAGGATGATGAAATTTTATTTGAAAATGAACAGGCACCATTCGAAAAGCGAATTGCGGAAGGAAAAAAAGTCTTGCAGCACGTATATGAAGAGACAGGGCATAGAACGCTTTATGCGGTGAATCTTTCGGGAAAAACGTTTGAGTTAAAAGAGAAAGCGAAGCGAGCGGCGGAGCTTGGCGCCGATTTGCTGCTGTTCAACGTGTTCGCGTACGGGCTGGATGTATTGCAAGAATTGCGGGAGGATGAGGAGATTTCCATTCCGATTATGGCGCATCCGGCGTTTAGCGGGGCGTTGACCCCGTCGGAATTTTACGGTGTAAGCCATCCTTTGTTGCTTGGCAAGCTCGTTCGCATGGCAGGGGCCGATTTTTCCTTGTTCCCGTCTCCATATGGAAACGTCGCTTTGGCCAAGGAAGAAGCAAATGGCATTGCCTATGAATTAACGAAGGAAGATGTATTTTTACAGACGTTTCCTGTTCCGTCTGCCGGCATTCATCCAGGGCTGGTTCCGCTTCTTATCCGCGATTTTGGCATCGACATCGTCATTAATGCAGGAGGCGGAGTGCATGGACACCCAGAGGGAGCGGCAGGAGGAGGAAGGGCATTTAGCGCCGCAATCGCGGCAGTATTAGCCGGAAAGCCTTTAAGTGAGGCGGCAAAGGAAAACCATTCATTGCAAAAAGCAATGGCTTTATGGGGCACTCAAGAGGTGAAAGTATGACGAAACCGATTATTTTTTGTGATTTCGATGGCACGATTACGAATAATGACAACATTATAGCGATTATGAAGCAATTTGCTCCGCCGCAATGGGAAAGCATCAAAGAGGATGTGCTCGCGCAACGCTGCTCTGTTCAAGATGGCGTCGGAGCGATGTTTTCGCTTCTTCCTTCCCGGCTAAAAGAAGAGATTACGAATTTTATTTTAGGGACTGCCCAAATTCGCGATGGTTTTCGTGAATTTGTCTCCTTTACAAAGGAGCGAGGCATTCCGCTCTATGTCGTTAGCGGCGGAATCGATTTTTTCGTTTATCCGCTTTTAGAAGGACTTATTGGAAAAGACGCGATTTTTTGCAATGGTTCGGATTTTAGCGGGGAAACGATTCGCATTACATGGCCGTATGCGTGTGATGACCATTGCCGTAACGGCTGCG
Source organism: Anoxybacillus sp. PDR2 (assembly GCF_009834045.1). NCBI lineage: Bacteria > Bacillati > Bacillota > Bacilli > Caryophanales > Anoxybacillaceae > Anoxybacillus > Anoxybacillus sp. PDR2. The sequence continues at coordinate 1,140,756 of NZ_CP047158.1, forward strand.
GCTGCTGCAAGCCGTCGTTGCTGAGAAAGCTAGCAACATCAGAGGCAACGAAGATCGTCATCGGTGATTCCGTTACGGATTTAGCGGTCGCCCAGCTTGCCGATCACGTGATCGCCCGTGATTTTCTGTTGCAAAAATGTGCGGAGCTGGACCTTGCTCATACGCCGTTTACGACGTTCTATGATGTCATGGAATCTTTGAAAAGGATGGAGGTGAGCGCATGAGCGATTTATTGAAGAAATGGGCAGAGCTTGCTGATGTCAAAGCAGAACTGGCTTCCCGCGATTGGTTTTTGGGAACAAGCGGGAATCTATCGATCAAGGTGGCTGATCAGCCGCTGACCTTTTTCGTTACAGCCAGCGGAAAAGATAAACGAAAGCAAACAAATGATGATTTTCTTCTTGTCGACGCTTTGGGCAATCCGGCTGAGCCGACCCATTTAAAGCCATCGGCTGAAACCTTGCTGCATGTGGAAATTTACAATAAAACGAACGCTGGCTGTGTGCTTCATGTTCATACGATTGATAATAACGTCGTCTCTGAACTGTATGGGGATGATGGGGAAGTCATTTTTACCGGTCAAGAAATGATTAAAGCGTTTGGTCTTTGGGAGGAAGATGCGGTTTTCCGCATTCCGATTATTCGGAATCATGCGCATATTCCGACGCTTGCCGCTGAGTTTTCGAAGCACCTCTCGGCAGATAGCGGAGCGGTGCTGATTCGCAACCACGGTATTACCGTATGGGGAAGAAGCTCCTTTGAAGCGAAAAAGTTTTTAGAAGCGTGCGAGTTTTTGTTTAGCTATCATGTTAAGCTGCTTATGCTAAAAGGTCACAAAGTATTCACTTCATAGATTTTAAAATGATAATGGAGGGATGAAAAATGGCAGTTATTAAAATTAGAAACACGGGTGAATGGATCAAAGGTCATGAGAATGTAGGGAGCTTTTTAGAAAAGCAAGGCGTTCTGTATGAACATTGGGATGTTAGCAAGCTGCCAAGTCACTTAAAAGAAACGTTTGTTTTGAGTGACGAGGAAAAAGAGGAAATTTTAGCGATTTTTAAAGATGATATTGAGGATTTAGCAGCAAGAAGAGGCTATAAAGCGTGGGATGTTGTCGCTTTATCAGATGCTACTCCGAATTTAGAGGAATTATTGAAGAAATTTGAACAAGTGCATATCCATACGGAGGATGAAGTACGCGCCATCGTCGCGGGACACGGCATTTTCATTATTAAAGGCGACGAACAAACAGGATATTTTGAAGTGCAGCTGGAAGCTGGCGATGTTATTTCCGTTCCAGAAGGAAATCCGCATTTCTTCACATTAATGGAAGACCGCCAAGTGGTAGCTGTTCGTTTGTTTATTGATCCATCTGGCTGGGTTGCCCATCCTTATGAGGAAAAAGAAGAAGCTGTTCAATAACCAAAAAGCGCAGGAATCTTAAGCGATTCTTGCGCTTTTTGATGGATGGAATCGATTCGATTCGCCGAGAGGTTTTCTAGCACTGAAACGAATGGCAGAAGAACGTACGGAATGGACGGCGTAGATCGGGGCGTTTCATTGACAAAGAGAGGATTTTTCGCTACAATGGCTTCGAATTCGACCGATAAAGGATTTGATGACAAGTGGCGGATAGAGAGGAAATTTTGCAATCATTAAAGCTATTTATTGTGCTGTCAAGAGCGTACCGTGCTGTTAATGATCAAGTAAATAAATCCATTCAGTCGTTCGGCGTGAACCCTACGGAGTTTGCTGTGTTGGAATTGCTATATCATAAGGGGGATCAGCCATTGCAGCAAATTGGCGGGAAAATTTTACTGGCAAGCGGCAGCATCACATATGTTGTCGATAAATTAGAGCAAAAAGGGCTGATTATGCGCAAAGCATGTGAAAAGGATCGCCGTGTAACTTATGCTTCGATTACGGATAAAGGAAAAGCTTTTATTGAAAAGGTATTTCCGGAGCATGAACAAACGATCCATGAAACACTTTCCGGATTAACGACTGAAGAGAAAGAACAGGTTATTGAATTATTGAAAAAAATGGGATACGGTGCGAAACAGCAATAAGTACGGATGGTGAAAGCGCCAGCGGATCAAAGATTCGCTGGCGCTTTTTTATAATGGGTGGCAGGCGCGCGTTCTTTTTTGATAAAGAGAGAGGAGGGACTATAGATAAAAGATAAAGAGAGGGAGAAACCCCTCTTTTTTGGATTAAGCTGACAGTCTTTTTTTCGCGTTTTTTTCTTTGTCTACTGCTTTTTTTACAAGCGGATAAAAAATGATGCCGCTTGCGAGCAACGCAACGCCAAGCATAAAGGTTTTGATGTCAGATGTTCCCGCGATAATGACCCAAATGGAATAAATAGTGGCCAGTGCTGCAATGACTCCATCCGTGATTCGCTGCTTTGTATTGGTTTCATATGTCTCTCCTGTCCATGTGAGCTTGAGCTGAAAGACAGAAGCGATAAAGTAAGGAACAAGATAAGCGAGTGTCGCAATATAAATGACAAAATCAAATGCAGCTGACATCGAATGAGAGATCGTTGAGAAAATGAAAATTTGCGCTAATCCATTTGACAAAACTAAAGCGAGTTTCGGCATTCCTTTTTTGTTTTCTTTTAAGAAGGCAGGGATAAATAATCCTTGCTTCGCGGCTTGATATGGAACTTCCGCGCTTAATAGCACCCAGCCGAGCGTCGAGCCAAGAAGGCTGATGAGGCCAAGTCCAGCTAAGATGTATGCGCCGCTTGGTCCTAAAATGGTTTGAATCGCATCCACTAAAGGCTTCTCTGAATGAATCAACTGTTTTTGCGGAAGCAAGCCCATTACAAGCACACTTATGCCAATGTAAATGATGAGAGCAATCAGCAAACCAAGAATGGTTGCCCGTTTGACATCTGTTTGCTTGCGTGCACGTGAAGCGAACACAATCGCAGATTCCACTCCGACAAATGCCCATAATGTCGCAACGGCCGCGCCGGTCACTTGCCCGAACAGGCTAACGGAATGGCCTGCTTCATCGTAACGCGGAGCGACGATAGAGCCGATGTTGCTTTTATCAAATGCAAATAAGCTTATGGCAATAAATAAAAAGAAGCCGAGTACCTTTGCCGAAGTGGCTATGAAATTTAGTTTTCCGGCTCCCTCGATGCCGCGCAAAATAATAAAGTGCATTCCCCATAACAGAGCGGTACAAACCATAAATGTAAGGAGGTTGCCGAGTTTGATCGGTGTAGCGCCTACCATAAATACGGTTTGTTTGCTTGTTAAAATCGGAAAGAATGTGGATAAATAACTCGTAAATGTCGTAATAATGGCCACGTTTCCAGCAAAATTTCCAATCCAATAGCCCCAGGAAGACATAAATCCCGATAAAACCGAGGCGTTTGATCTCTTTGGAAACAATTCCTTCGCGTAAATTTGCGGCCCGCCATTTAATTCAGGCTTGCGAATCGCTAAATTGCCAAAGACAAGAGCGGTCATTAGCACTCCGCCACCTGTTAATAGCCAAGCTAAAATGACCCCTAAAGGGCTCGCGGCTTCTGAAAGTGAACGAGGAAGCATAAAAATTCCTGATCCAACCATATTCCCAACGACAAGCGCCGTTAATACCCAGAGACCTAGTTTATTTTGCTGCAATATAACCCCTACTCCTTTCTGATTTGCGCATTTATCAAAAAAAAATACACCCTTAAGTTTTCAACGGGTGCATGTGACATCCGCATCTAACTTAATGTAGATAGCGCTCCATCGCTTCCATTAAGCGATGGCAGTCCTGACTCTATTCGAATGCAGGCCCAGCTTGCGGCGCCAGAGTACGCTGCAAACTTCGGCAATGAATCCTTTCATTTGAAGTCATCGGTTCCTCTGTCCCTCATTCAAACTACTTTTATCCATTGCAACCTCTATCTCATCTAAGTTGACGAGAAGAAAAAATATTCAATTACCTTGATAATCATACACGATTCGACAATATTCGTCAATATGCTTTTATCTGAAGCATGAACAGGAATTTTTAGCAAACAAGTGGAATATAACTAAGGTTAGAAATTTTTGAGGAAAAGGAAGGGATGGATTTGAAGTTTTCCGAGTTTCTATATAAACGCCCTGACATGGAAAAACTAAAGACAGAATTTCAAGCGGCATTGCAGGCGTTTCAGCAGGCCCTGCATGCGGAAGAGCAGGATGAAGCGATGAAGCAAATCAATAAACTGCGCAACGAATTTAGCACGATGGCGCAAATTTGCTATATTCGCCATACGGTTGATACAAATGATGACTTTTATAAGCAGGAGCAAGATTTTTTCGATGAGGTGGATCCGATTGTCAAAGGCTTTGTCAACGAATATTATGAGGCGCTCGTCGCCTCCCGATTTCGTTCAGAGCTCGAAAAACGCTGGGGAAAACAGTTATTTGCACTTGCGGAAACAGAGCTTAAAACGTTTTCTCCTGAGATTGTCGCGGATTTACAGTTAGAAAATAAGCTAGCAAGCGAGTATACGAAATTGGTAGCCTCCGCAAAAATTTTATTTGAAGGACAAGAATACACGTTGGCACAGCTGCAGCCGTTTGTGGAGTCGCCTGATCGGCAAATGCGGAAGCGGGCAAATGAAGCGCGATTTGCCTTTTTTGAAACGCATGAGGAACAATTTGACCATATTTACGATCAGCTTGTCAAAGTGCGTACAAGCATTGCAAAAAAACTAGGGTTTAACAACTTTGTTGAACTTGGATATGCAAGGTTGGGACGGACCGATTATAATGCTGAAATGGTTGCGCGATTCCGTGAGCAGGTGAAAGCTTATATTGTGCCGTTAGCAGAAAAGCTGTATGAACGCCAGAGGAAAAGAATTGGCGTCGAGAAGTTGAAATATTACGATGAAGCATTTTCATTCCCGACGGGCAATCCGACTCCAAAAGGGGATGCAAAGTGGATTATCGAAAACGGCCGAAAAATGTATGAAGAGCTGTCACCAGAAACAGGCGAGTTTTTCCGGTTTATGATTAAAAATGAATTGATGGATCTTTTGGCCAAAAAAGGGAAAGCAAGCGGTGGTTACTGCACATATATAGAAGAATATAAAGCGCCATTTATTTTTTCGAATTTTACTGGTACGTCCGGCGATATTGATGTTCTCACCCATGAAGCGGGCCACGCTTTTCAAGTGTATGAAAGCCGCCATTACGAAATTCCAGAGTATAATTGGCCGACGTTAGAGGCGTGTGAAATCCATTCCATGAGCATGGAGTTTTTCACATGGCCATGGATGGAGCTGTTCTTTAAAGAAGATACGAAAAAATATCAATTTCATCATTTAAGCTCGGCTGTGCTGTTTCTGCCATACGGGGTGGCGGTTGATGAATTCCAGCACTTCGTTTATGAAAATCCGGAGGCAACACCAGCGGAACGGAAGAGAAAATGGCGGGAAATCGAACGAAAATACATGCCAACAAGGGATTACGATGGCCATGATTATTTGGAGCGCGGCGGTTTTTGGCAACGGCAAAGCCATATTTATACAACGGCTTTTTATTATATTGACTATACCCTTGCGCAAATGTGTGCGTTTCAGTTTTGGAAGCGTTCAAGAGAAAATTATCAGGAAGCGTGGCGCGATTATTTAACGCTTTGCCGTGAGGGAGGAAGCAAGTCATTTACCAAACTTGTACAAGTCGCTCATTTAATATCGCCATTTGAAGATGGCTGCGTTCAGTCGGTTATGGAAGAAATTGAGCAGTGGTTGAACAGCGTGGACGACAAACAGCTGTGAAAAATGGGAGGATGTCCTAAAAGGAAGCGGTTTATATATGCCCAAATGATCGGTTGTTTTCGTTTGAAGGCTGACCATACTTTTTTGGTCAGCTTTTTTCTATAGAGGATAGGAAGCAACTGTTGTAGGTTTTCTTCCTTTTTTTGTCGAGTTTATGTAGAAATACAAAGGGAATAGGATATGAAGAAAAGGAGAGAAAGATGAGGAACATTCGCAAAGCCACGAACGTTTAGGCGGAACGATGGTCGGAGAAGAGACGATCAACATTGGTGGCAAAGTTCTTAAAGAAATCTGTTGCGGATGGAGGGACTGGAATCGTTATTGTAGCGGAGAAAGGGGCTGTTTTCGGCCATGAGGTTGAACGGTCGAGAATAAAGTCTCTAAAAATTCTTTATTTGATGAGTGAGTACTCACTTTATTTTTATTCGAGAGCAAGTTATAATGAAGTGAGTAATCACTCATTTTTTGGTGAGATGGAGGAATAAAGATGGCAGCGAAACCGTGCATTTGTGTTGAGCATGTGTCGAGAGTATTTGGAAAAAAGAAAGTTCTTGATGACATTGCCCTTGCTGTGGAGAGGGGAGAAATTTTTGGAATGCTAGGTCCATCAGGAGCGGGGAAAACGACTTTAGTGAAATTAATCGCGGGAATTGATCAAGCAACGGAAGGCACGATTCATGTGTTTGATGTCAAAATGCCTCATTTACAAGCGATGAAGCGCATCGGATTTATGGCGCAATCAGATGCATTATACGAAGAATTGACAGCGCTTGAAAACCTGCAATTTTTTTCTGCTATTTATGGATTGAGGGGAAAAAGGCAAAAGGAGCGCATTGAAGAAGTGGCGGAGCTTGTCCATTTAACAGAGCATTTGAAAAAAACGGTGCACCATTATTCAGGAGGAATGAAACGACGGTTGTCTTTGGCTGCTTCTTTGTTGCACGAACCAGAAGTGTTAATTTTAGATGAGCCGACAGTAGGAATCGATCCTGTGCTTCGCCAATCGATTTGGGCAGAACTTGAGCGCATTCGCCAGCAAGGAACAACGATTGTGGTAACGACTCACGTCATGGATGAAGCGGAGAAATGTCAAAGGCTGGCGATGATTCGTGACGGACGCTTGATTGCTGTAGGAAGTCCGAATGAATTAAAAGAAAAGACTCATTCCGAGACGATTGAACAGGCATTTTTATATTTTGGAGGTGCGCATCAATGAGAGTACGCGCGATTGTGATTCGGATTATCCGTCAATTTTTTCGTGATAAGCGGACGCTTGGACTCATGATTTTAGCGCCGATGTTTGTCCTATTTTTAATGAATTTAGTCTTTAATGGTGAAGAATATAAACCAACGATTGCAGTGGATCAAGCCGTCCCTGTGGCGCTTGCTGAAAAGCTGCAAAAAAATGATGCCCATATCAAGTGGATGGGCAAACAGACAGCGAAAGCTCAGTTAAACAAGCAACAAATTGACGCTTTTATTGAAATGAAAGAAGGAATGCCGCAAATGACATTGGAGGGAAGCGATCCGACGGCTAACAAAGCCGTTCTGATGTCTGTGCAAAAAACGCTTCAACAGCTAACTCCGCAGACAAAAACGATGAAGCTTGACACCATCTATTTGCACGGATCGGAAGAGATGGCGTTATTTGATAACTTTGGCCCTGTGCTGATTGGCTTTTTTATTTTCTTTTTTGTCTTTTTAATCGCTGGCGTTTCTTTTTTACGAGAACGGACGAGAGGAACATTAGAGCGTCTGTTGGCAACGCCGTTAAAACGATGGGAGATTGTGGTTGGTTATGTGATCGGTTTTGGCATTTTCACCACATTTCAAGCCAGCTTGATTTCGTGGTTTGCGATTCATGTGCTTGATATGATGATGGAAGGGTCGTTTTTGTATGTGCTGCTGATTACTTTTTTGCTATCGATGACGGCGCTAACGCTTGGGACATTATTATCAGCGTTTGCGAACAATGAGCTTCAAATGATTCAATTTATTCCGCTTATTGTTGTGCCGCAAATTTTCTTCTCTGGATTGTTTAATTTGGAAACAATGGCACAGTGGCTCCGCTCATTCAGTGTGATCATGCCATTGACATACGGAGCGGACGCATTAAGGGAGATTATGATTCGCGGCAATGGTTGGAACGAGATTGCCATAGACGTATATGTTTTGCTTGGATTTTCTTTGTTATTTATGATATTAAATGTAATAGCGTTAAAGAAATATCGAAAATTGTAAGGAGCAAATGAACATGAATGATGAGCAATGGCTGCAGGAGCTCTTGAAAATAAATGATGAGGAAGTAAAGCTAAGTGATAAGCAAGCAAAAATTTTAGAAGCGGCGATTGAAATGTTTGCAGAAAAAGGGTATGCTGCAACGTCAACAAGCGAAATCGCCAAGCGAGCGGGCGTTGCGGAAGGAACGATTTTCCGCCATTATAAAACGAAAAAAGAACTGCTGATGGCGATTGTGACGCCAACCATTATGAAAATTGCGGCCCCGTTTTTAGCGAAAGAATTTGTTAAAGAAGTATTTGAAAGCCAATATTCAAGCTATGAAGACTTTATTAGAGCGCTGATGAACAACCGTTATGAATTTGTGAAAAAATATTTGCCGATGATTCGGATTTTTTGGCAGGAAACTGCATTTCATTCAGATATTAAAGAGCAAATTCAAACGGTATTTATGGAAAATATCTATGGGAAATTTAAGCGAGTTATTGATCATTTTCAGCAGAAGGGAGAGCTTGCTGATTTGCCGGCGAATACGATTATTCGGATGACGATTACAACGATCGCCGGCTTTTTGCTCACTCGCTTCATCCTGCTACCGAACCTCCAATGGGATGATGAGCAGGAAATGGAGCGCACCATCCAAATGCTTATGCATGGATTAAAGAAGGAAGGCTGATGGTGTTGGCATCACCTTTTATCTGTCATTTGGTTACCTGCTTGTCTCAAAGGAAAGGTTCCCGTTTGCCATCGGGGTACAGCACAGGACCATGAAGTGAATAGAGCGGATCAAACGCCACGAGGATTCCTATATTTTTTGTGAAAAATACTGCACCATCAACACTTGTGGATATAAGAGAATGGGGAAGGCGACGAAAAAAGATGAAATCCATTAGAGTATTTTAGGGAATAATGGATATTTATGCTGGACCAATGGAATGCTGGATGGATATGAACAATTAATGATGATAAAAAACCAAAGCGTTCAATTTTTAAGCTTGTTCATAATTAAACGCACTGGAAAGGAATAAAAGGTTGGTATATGAAAGAGGCTGTCTCGTAAAAGATCATATTTGTGATCTTTTGAGCCAGCCTCTTCTTTAATTTATTGATCGGGCGACGATGCGCTCGTTTTCAACTGTAATTTGAATTTTTTTCACTTCATCCTGATCAAGAAGTAAGTCAGCCACTTGATCTTCGATATGCTCTTGAATGGCCCGGCGTAACGGACGAGCTCCGAATGAAGGATGGTAGCCGATTTCAGCAAGCTTTTCCTTCGCTTCCTGCGATACTTCAAGCTGAATGCCCTCATCTTTTAAGGTTGTTTGCAGCTCAGCAAGCATTAACTCAACAATTTGTAGCATGTGCTCTTTTTGCAGCGCTTTAAATTCAATAATGGCATCCAAGCGATTTAAAAACTCCGGTTTGAAGTACGCGCTTAGAGAGTCGAGAATGCTTGTTTGGCCAACGCGATTTTCTTTTTCAAAGCCGACTGTAATTTTTTTATCGGTAACACCGGCGTTGCTTGTCATAATAATAACGGTATCCTTGAAGCTAACTGTGCGGCCTTGGCTATCTGTTAAACGCCCGTCCTCTAAGATTTGCAAAAAGATGTGTTGCACATCAGGATGGGCTTTTTCAATTTCATCAAGCAAGATCATGCTATAAGGATTGCGGCGCACCTTTTCTGTTAGCTGTCCCGCTTCTTCGTGTCCAACGTAGCCAGGAGGTGAACCGATTAATTTCGATACAGAATGCTTTTCCATATATTCGCTCATATCTAAACGAATCATGGCGTCTTTTGAACCAAATAGCTCCTCTGCCAGCGTCTTTGTCAGCTCTGTTTTACCGACTCCTGTTGGGCCGACGAAGAGGAAGGAGCCAATTGGCCGGTTTTTCGCTTTTAGTCCAGCCCGGCTGCGGCGGATCGCTTTAGCCACTTTTTTCACCGCTTCTTCTTGTCCAATGATCTTTTTCGCTAAGTTTTCTTCCAACTGCTTCATTTTTGTTTTTTCATCAGCTTGGAGCTTGCCGACAGGGATGCCCGTTTTTTCTTCGATTAATTGCTGAATATCAGCAACATCAACAATCGGTGTTTCATCAGCTTGCTGGTTTTGCAGCTGTTTTTCTAATCGGAGCTCTTCAGCCCGCAATTGAGCGGCGCGTTCATAATTTTCTTCCGCCGCTGCTTTTTCTTTTTCCTTCGCTAAAAAGGCCAATCGTTGTTGAATATTTTTTTCATCTGTTGCAGCAATGCGTAAATTGGCTTTTGAGCCAGCCTCATCTAATAAATCAATGGCTTTATCCGGCAAAAAGCGGTCTTGAATGTAGCGGTGCGATAAAGCTGCACACGCTTGAATCGCTTCATCCGTATATTTTACGCGATGGAATTGTTCATATTTTTCTTGGATTCCTTTTAAAATATGGATGGCTTCGTCCACTGTTGGCTCATGAACAATAACAGGCTGGAAGCGACGTTCAAGAGCAGCATCTTTTTCAATTTGTCGATATTCTTTTAATGTCGTTGCTCCAACAACTTGAAGTTCGCCGCGGGCAAGAGCCGGCTTCAGAATATTGCCTGCATCCATGGAGCCTTCAGCAGAGCCGGCTCCGACTAGCAAATGAATCTCATCGATAAAAAGAATAATATTTTTTCGCCGTTGCAACTCGGCAATGAGCTGCTTCATTCGCTCCTCAAATTGCCCGCGAATGCCAGTATTGGCTACGAGAGAAGCGACATCAAGCAAATATACTTCTTTGTTTAACAGTTTTTCTGGAACGCGTCCTTCCGCAATTTTTAAGGCTAATCCTTCGACGATCGCTGTTTTTCCGACACCCGGCTCTCCAATCAGCACAGGATTGTTTTTATTGCGCCGGTTCAAAATTTCAATGACTCGTTCAATTTCTTGGTCGCGGCCAATGACTGGATCGATCAATCCGGCCTTTGCTAACTGGGTTAAATTGCGACCAAATTGATCTAAAAAGCCGCCGCCTCTGTGCGATGGCGTCATTGGTATTGGATTTGCCGAAGAAGAGAATGCTGAATCGGCCGCCAGATTTCCTGAAAAGAACGAATCTAGCGGAATGGACGGAAATGTTCCGAATTCAAAATTCATTGGAATGGTCAATTCTTGTTTTTGTTTTGTATAGCACTCATGACAAAGCTGCAACTGCTTTTTTTCATGATTAATTTGCATCTGAACGAATACGGTTGCTTTATGTTGCTGACATAATTGGCAAAGCATGAGGCATAACCTCCTTTTTTGACTTTGACTATATTTGACTTTAACTTTATTATAATTTGACCTTTTTTGACTTTCAAGAGGTTTTTATAAATTTTTTGTGCGATTGGTGAAATGTTTTTGAAAAAAATGTGAACAATGATTTGTAGCTAGAAAGAGGTGTGATATAGTGGACAATGAGAGAAGAAAGAGGGGGAACGTGAAGATGAAAGTTTATATTCGCTTGATGCTTGCCATGATGGTGGTGTTATTGATCTCGGCATGTGGCCAAACGAAAGATCAATCGGCTGATGAACCTGCCATTTTAGATGTAAAAATAGATGTGAAGTCGCCAATTGAGCTTCAGAAAAAAACAGAAATCGCTTGTATTGTTACATATGGAAAGGAAAAAGTGAACGACGCGGATGAGGTGAAGTTCGAAATTTGGAAGCAGGGAAACGACCAGCATGAAATGATTTCAGCCAAGAGCAAAGGAAATGGAAAATACGCTATTGAAAAAACATTTACCGAGGCAGGGACATATTCCGTTGTAGCCCATGTTACAGCTCGCAATATGCATAATATGCCCAAAACAGATGTGATTGTAGGTGACAATGCTGGTTCCGCATCGAAGCATGAAGAAAGCGGTTCTGACCATTCGCACCATGACGATGCTGCTGGTGTGGCTGTAACGTTGCATCCACAGATGTTTACAGTCAACAAGGAGGAACCAATTGTAGCCGATATTGCGTATAATGGCCAGCCACTTACGGCGGCAAAAGTTCGTTTTGAAATCTGGAAGGACCAGATGAAGCATGAGTTTATCGATGCGAATGAACAAGGCAGTGGAAAGTACCAGGCAAAAACGGTATTTAAAGAAAAGGGAACGTTTTCAGTTAAAGTGCATGTCGAAACGAACGAATTGCATGAACATCAAGTAAAGCAAGTGATGGTTCAATAGAAAGGAAGCCCCAAAGGCTTCCTTTTTTCTATTTTCTTTTCGTCTTTCTTTGTCCTTTTTTTCATATATATAACCAAACATATTAGCGAACTGATCAAACCAAATCCACGGCTCATTCCACACTGTTCTGCCATTGCTTATAAGCAGCCTGCAATCGAAATGGAGATAGCGTTTAGGGCGATGGCTAACGGCTGGATTGCTGGGCTCGAAGCTTTGATTGAGGAGAGGGGAGAAAAGCTCGGTGCTCAGCCTCGTGAGCTTGTATTTTCAATAAATAATGGATTGCCACGATAAGCTTTAGGGAAAAGAGAGACAGGGGGAAGAAAATGATTAAAAGATGGCTGGCAGCTTGGCAGATTGCTGCTGTATACGTAGGAACTGTCGTTGGAGCGGGATTTGCGACAGGAAAAGAGATTATTGCTTTTTTTACACAATACGGAAAAATTGGAACGATGGGAGTTTTGATTAGCGGTTGGCTGTTTGCATGGCTAGGAATGCGGATGATGATGATGGCGAGAGCGCTCCGGGCTTCCTCGTACAAGCAATTGAATGATTATTTGTTTGGCAAAACGGCCAGCACATTCGTTACGTTCATTATGACGATCATGATTGTTGGCGTGACTTCTGTGATGCTATCAGGAGCAGGAGCGTTATTTGAGGAGCAGCTCGGATTGCCGAAGCCTCTAGGGATGCTGGCGACGATCGTTCTTGTGTTTGCCGTGATGCTTTATGATGCAAAAGGCTTATTTGCCGTGAATGTGTTCGTTGTTCCGATGATGATCCTATTTAGCTTTGTGCTTTTAGGGAAATTACTGCTTGGGGGAGAATGGTGCGGTCCTTCTAGCTCCTCTCCTTCCTCTTGGAGTGCTTTTTTCTCGCCTCTTTCCTATGCGGCCTTTAATTTAGCGATGGCGCAGCCGGTTCTTGTTCCGCTCGCCTCTGAAGCAGAGGACGATCGAGTGGTCAAGTGGGGAGCGTTGCTTGGCGGGATATTGCTAACGAGCATTTTATTGAGCAGCCACTTTGTTTTGCTGTCTTTTCCGCATGTATTGCGTTATGAAATTCCTATGGCTGAAATTGTTCGCACGTTTTTTACGTATTTTTATTGGTTGTATTTATTCATTATTTATGGCGAGATTTTTACGTCCATCATTGGTGGAGTATTTGGGCTGCAGCGACAGTTTCAGGCATTCTCCTCGACGTTGTTTTTGGCGATTTTGTTTTTGATTTTGTATACGATCAGTTCATTTCGCTACGGATCTTTGCTCTCATTCTTATATCCTTTGTTTGGATATATCAGTCTTTTGTTTCTTGTTTTGCTTTTGTTTCGCAAAATTCCTCAGACGTCAAAATAGGATGCGGCAAAAATCTGCTTTTCAAAAAAATGAAAGGCTTGGCGGTGCAGCCAAGCCTTTTGGTTTTAAAAAAGATAGGGCATTTGTGCGATTCGCTCAGCTCAGATAATGGGCGTTTTTAGCCGTGAAGCGTTCGACAAACGGTTAGTATAAACTAGGAATGCTGGAAGCGGGTGACGATTTGTTGCAGCTGTTGAACAGAGGTGGATAAAACAGCGGCATCCTTGGCCAGTTCATGAATGGCAATGGTTTGCTGTTCCAATCCTGAAGTTGTTTCATGAACCATATTGGTAAAATCTTTAGCAATGCTATGCACTTCTTCGATCGTTTGTTTTAATTCATCACCATGGTTCGTAATCTGCTCCACATGATTTCGGCTACGCAGCAGCAGGTCATTCATTTGTGAAAAAACTTGCAAAAATGATTTCATCGCTTCATTTGTTTTTAAAAAGGAATGCATAGTGGTGGCAGCGGTTTGCCCGTTTTGCTGAACCGCTTCCACTGCACGATCCAGCAAATGCCTCATTTCTTGCAACGAAGATAAAATTTGTGCGGAAAAGGTGTTAGTGTTTTCCGCCAGCTTTCTGACTTCTTGAGCGACAATGGCAAATCCTTTTCCAGCTTCTCCAGCTCTTGATGCTTCAATCGAAGCATTTAGCGCAAGCAAATTTGTTTGCTTGGCAATCGCTGTAATGGCCGAAACAATTCCCACGGCTTGATTGGCTTCTTGAGAAGCGGAGTAGATGAGCGAAGCCGTCTCTTGCATATCATGCTGCATCCCATCCATTTGCTCTTTTGTCAATTCAAGCAAGCGGCTTCCTTGGAGCATCGATTCCGTTACTTCTCTCGCATGGTTAACAACGCTTTCAAACTCTTTTTGCATATCCCATACTTCTTCAAGCATTTTAGTGACAAATTGATTGGCATGTTCTACTGATGCGGTTTGCTGCTTTGCCCCTTCGCGGAATGTTTCCATCGCAGCGGCAATTTCGTCAAACGACTCTGAAAGGCGTCTCGTTTCATTTGTTTGCTGCTCGCCTACTTTGCTTACGGTTTGGGTAGCTTTGGCTAATTCTGCTAAAATCGTGCGCATACCTAGAATCATTTTGTTAAGCTCATACCCAATTTGATGAAATATCGTTCGTTTTTGAACTGTCTGTACTTGCGCGTCAAGATTTCCTGACGAAACGGTGCGAGTGACATAGTACCAGTGGCGGCATTCTTTGATGATCGCTCGATAAAGGAAGGTATGGAGAATAAGGCTGATTACGATCGTTAAGCTACAAATGAATAATGGCGATAAAGAGAGCAGTTGAGCGATAAAAAAGCTGATGGTGGCCGGAATGGCCGATAGACATGCTAATTGAATTTGCAAAGTAGGCTGATAAGATAATCTGCCCATTCGCAAATTTAATCGCTTGCCTGTGCTGTCTATGTATAGAGGGCAACTTGCATCGATGAGCAGCTCACCGGTATCACGCTTGTACGCTTGCAGAAGCGGTTCGGTTGTTTGAGCAGCTTTTTGACCAACTTCATCAGAAAACGTTCGGCCTTCGCGCAGCCGATTCGTGTGGACAATGGCATAGCCTCTTTCATCAACGATAACAAAATATTCATCATGCTGCAGCTGTTCATCAAGAAATGAGCGAATGCGATCCATTTGCTGTTCAAGAGGCTTGGTTTTGTCTATTTTTTGCCGAATTTGTTCAGACACTTGAACAACTTTTTTCAGTGCATCTTGTGCCTCTTTCTTTTTGAATAGTCGATTCATTATGTCCCCCTCCGTTCTTATTTCTTTCAATATATACTGAAAATTTAGATTTATCAACCTAGGAAAAAGGATGTCTATGCATAAAACAACAAAATCAAGGGAGACTAGCAAATAAATGCTTGTTTGATTAATGAAGGCTTGAGGGGATGACCATGTCTATTTTTTCATTTATGTTTAAAAACGGTAAGCAGCAACAAGTAAAAACGCTGCCGCAATTATTGCAAATTTTTAAGCAATCGAGCGACTTTGCTACGGTTGAATTCCAGACAAACGGATATCATTTTTGCATTTCTTATTTTGATTCATTGATTGATCCAAAGCTCTTGCAACAGCAGGTGATTTGCCGGTTGCAGCGGGATTTATCGTCTTATGCTTCTCTTGCTCTCGAAGACTTGCAGCAAATTATCCCTGTACAGCGAATCGAGGTGACGGCAGATGTTGAGATGATTGAAGCAAAGCTGCTAAAGGGATTTGCGATGATTCAGCTGAAAGGAGTCGCGGACCACTGCGCCCTTGTTAATTTGGCCAGCGAAAATCTAGGATTACGGCCAAATAATGATTCGGAAAATGAGTTTAGCGTGGTCGGTCCAAAAGTAGGATTTGTCGAGAATATTGGAACTAATTTACATTTATTGCGCCGCCAAATTGTGACTCCTCATCTTGTCTTTCGGGAATTAACGATCGGTTCGATGTCACAAACGAAAGTCGTTATTGCTTATATTGATGGAATTGTTAATGAACAAACATTACAGACTGTCGTGCAGAGAGTAAGTGAAATCGAGTTTGATATTATGTTTGACACATCGCTATTTGAACAAGTATTATCAGACAATTCTTCATCTCCTTTTCCTTCATTTGTATCAAGTGAACGGGTGGACAAAATCGTATATGCGTTAATTGAAGGAAGGGTTGCGATTTTTTCCGATGGCTCTCCATATGTCATCACAGGGCCTTCGACGTTATTTGATTTTTTTACCTCTCCGGAAGATTATTATTTGCCGTGGCTTCTTGGTTCATTTTTTCGCTTGATTCGAATGATCGGAGTCATGTTTTCTATTTTGGCATCCCCCATTTATGTGGCGGTTTTAACCTATCATTATGAAATGCTTCCGAAGGATCTACTGGGTCCGATTATTTTTTCTCGTTCCAACGTTCCTTTTCCGCCGATATTAGAAGTGTTGTTTCTGGAAATTACGATTGAGCTTTTGCGTGAAGCTGGGGCGCGCCTGCCTACAAAAGTAGCCCAGACCCTGGGGATTGTCGGCGGTATTGTCATTGGGCAGGCGTCCGTGGAAGCGGCGCTTACAAGTAATATTTTGCTGATTATCGTCGCATTAGGCGCCCTTGCTTCGTTCACGACGCCAATTTATAAAATGTCGAATACGATTCGGTTTATTCGGTTTCCGATTATTTTATTTGCTGCCTGCTGGGGAGGAATCGGCATTGTTTTCGCCGCCTGTTTGCTTCTGATTCATTTAGGCAAGCTACAGTCGTTCGGAAGTCCTTATCTCGTTCCTCTATATCCGTTTCGGGTTAAAGATTTTGCAGACAGCTTTATTCGTTCTCCTTATCATTTGACCGTAAAACGTCCAAGTTATTTACGGCCTTTGACATTATGGAGATATGATCCAAAAAAAGCGAAGAAGAAAAAAGATATTGATGAGTAGAAGAGGAGATGCTGATGAAACGAGCTCTCTATTTCATGTTGGTCGCTCTCTTAGTGCTTTCTGGATGTAAAAGCTCCCGCATCGTTGACCAAATTCAAATTATTCATGCGATGGGGTATGATGTGAAAAATGGCAAATACACAGGGACAGCCATCTATCCGACATTTAAGCAAGGACCGATGACGAAGCCGGACATTTTAACGACGGAATCATCGACGACGTATGATTTAATTCCGCGGCTTTCGTCGAAATCAGCCTTGCCGATTGAAGAAGGGCAAATACGGCTTGTGCTTTTTGGACAACAGTTTGCTAAGCAAGGCATTGCCGAAATCGTTCATAGCTTAGCAAGGAACAACAAGGTGGGGAGTCATTTGCAGCTGGCGGTCTCCAAAGGCGATGCGGAAGAACTGCTGCGCATCACCGCTGAAACGACATTGAGCGATACGCTCTATTTATCCAATCTCATTGAACAAAATATTCGTGAAATGAATTTGCCGAAGACGAATTTGCACATTTTTTTATACAATTACTTCGGCAAAGGACGCGATCCATTTTTGCCCTATTTAGAAAAAAAGGGAGATACCGTAAAGCTGGAGGGGCTGGCTTTATTCAAATATGGCCATTATGTTGGGAGAATTGATTTACGGAAATCGTTTCTTGTTAAGCTGTTATTGGATGAAACCAAAAACGGTGTTTATCAGCTGCCAATTTCACAAAATGAAAAAAAGGGGCGAGTTTTATTAGAAAATTTGTTTGCCCATAGTCATTATTCACTGAAAAAAGGCAGCTCTCCAGTGATCGATATTCATCTTCGCATTCGTGCCTCTATTCGCGATTATCCAATGTGGCTTGACCTTTCTGGACAGCGTTCCTTCCAGAAGGTGAGCGAGCAGATGGAAAAGAAGCTTAACCAAGATATTACGAATTTGCTTTCATTTTTCCAAAAGAAAGGTGTCGATCCGCTCGGAATTGGTGATTTTGTGCGGAGCAAGACGAGACATTGGGATGAAGAAGCCTTTTATAAGCAATATCGACACTTGCAAATTCGCCCGCATGTAAAAGTTGACATTGTTCAAACAGGCATTGGTGAGTGATTGCATTGGAAAGGGGGAGTGTCATGCAGCAGACAGAGCATGAACGCTTTCATATTTCTCCGTTTTTTGTATTTTTTACGATTCATTGCTCGCAAATAGGAGTAGGAATTTTGAGCCTTCCCAATCTTCTCAATGAAGAGACGGGACATGACGGATGGATGAGCGTCATCATCGCTGGAACGATCATTCATATTTTGATATGGATGATTTATAAAATTTTTAAATCGGCCGGGGAGAATAAAGATGTCATTCAAGTGAATGTACAATACTTTGGCAAATGGATCGGAAATATGGTAAATGTAGTCCTGCTCGTTTACTTTTTTTCGTTCGCTTTAATTGTGATGCGGATCTATACGGAAATTATTCAGGTGTGGGTATTTCCGTTGATGGGAGCATGGCAGTTCTGTCTCATCATTTTAGTGCTAACGTATTATACGGTTTCCGGTGGATTCAGAGTTGTAGTCGGCTTATGCTTTTGGGGAGTTATGATCCCTCTTCTTATCATTGTTCCTATGCTAGTATTTCCGCTTGAATATGCTCATTATCGCAATTTTTTGCCGATCTTTGACCATTCTGTGCTTGAGGTGATCAAGGGGGCCAAAGCGTCGACGCTTGATTATCTCGGCTTTGAAATGATCCTGATGTATTATTCGTTTGTAAAAAATGCTCCTCAATCACATAAATGGGCGCAATGGGGCAACGCATTCACCACCTTTCTTTATTTAATAGTGGTTTGTATTGCTATCGTTTTTTATAATGAAGAGCAAATTCGGCATATTATATGGCCAACATTGACACTAGCAAAAATCCCGGAAATTCCATTTATTGAACGGATGGAGTATATTGTCATTTCAACTTATGTCATGGTTATTTTTCCGATTATTTGCTTAGCTGTTTGGTCGGTCACACGCGGATTAAAACAAATTATTTCGTTAAAGCAACGCATCTCATTGCCGATTATTTTACTTTTGCTATTTATTTCCTCGTTTTTTTTCACTAAGCGGGCTCAGATCGATCAATTTAGCAATTTAGTCTCAACCGTTGGTTTTTATGTGTTGATGGCCTATATTCCATTTTTATGGATCTATGTGTCAATAGCCAAGTTGTTTAAATCTAAAGCTAGTGAAAAATAAAGAAATGTGGTATAGTATGAAAGGAAAAAATGATGGATAGAAGAAATCCGCCCGAATGTCGTATCGGTGCGGGAGAGGTTCTAGAACAACCCTCTATAAAAAACTAGGGAAGGCTATATCCTTAGGGGGTATGGCTTTTTTGTTTTAGAATGCTCTTTCTTCTTGAAATAAAGAAAGGAGAGCGAAACGAAATGAAGAAGGAAAAAGCTGTCGTTGTATTTAGCGGGGGGCAAGACAGTACAACTTGCCTGTTTTGGGCCTTACGGCAGTTTGCTGAAGTAGAGGCGGTTACCTTTGATTATCATCAGCGGCATCGCCTGGAAATTGAAGTCGCTTCTGACATTGCACGGGATCTTGGTATCCAGCATACGGTGCTTAATATGTCTTTGTTGAACCAATTGGCGCCGAACGCGCTGACGCGAAGCGATATGGCGATTGAACATCAAGAAGGAGAGCTTCCCTCTACTTTTGTTGATGGCCGGAATTTATTATTTTTGTCGTTCGCGGCCGTGCTCGCCAAACAAAAAGGCGCGCGTCACTTAGTAACGGGTGTGTGTGAAACGGATTTTAGCGGATATCCAGATTGCCGAGATGTTTTTATCAAATCACTTAACGTGACATTAAATTTGGCGATGGATTACCAATTTGTTATTCATACGCCGCTTATGTGGCTTAATAAAGCAGAAACATGGCAGCTTGCTGATGAATTAGGAGCGTTGGAATTCGTACAAACCAAAACACTCACATGCTATAACGGGATCATGGCTGATGGATGCGGAGAATGTCCAGCTTGTGTGCTGCGCAGGCGAGGATTGGAGCAATATTTGCAAGCAAAAGCCGGGGTGGAGCAGCGATGATGCATCAGCTTTATCCACAAGTATTTCATGATTATTGTTATGAACTTAATAAGGATATGCATATCGCTGCTGCTCATTTTATTCCGCATCAGCTGGCGGGAAAATGTGCCCATATTCATGGTCACACGTACGTCGTGAACATTACGGTAGCTGGGGATGCACTTGATGAGACGGGCTTTTTAGTGAATTTTCAAAAATTGAAACAGCTTGTTCACGGTAAGCTCGATCATACGCTTTTAAATGATCATCAAGATTGGTTCGATTCTAAAAATAGTGAACATTTCCCAACGACAGAAATTGTCGCACGAAAAATATACGAAGTGGTACAAGATTATTTGGATGCATTGCCTCACAAGCCAAAATGTTTGCAAGTATTTGTGCGTGAGACTCCGACAAGCTATGTTGTGTACCGCCCGAAAGCGGGTGACCGATAGTGGGAAAGACGATTCCCGTACTTGAAATTTTTGGGCCAACGATTCAAGGAGAAGGAATGGTCATTGGCCAAAAGACAATGTTTGTCCGAACCGCTGGCTGCGATTATTCATGCCGCTGGTGTGATTCCGCTTTTACATGGGACGGAACAGCAAAGGAAGAAATTCAACAAATGACAGCTGAAGAAATTTGGCAGAGGCTTGCAGAAATAGGGCGTGACTGTTTTAGCCATGTGACGATTTCTGGAGGGAATCCCGCTTTACTTAAATCGCTTGGCGGGCTCGTTCGGCTATTAAAAGCAAAAGGGATCCGTGTAGCATTGGAAACACAAGGAAGCCGTTGGCAAGATTGGTTTTATGAAATCGATGATTTAACGATATCGCCAAAACCGCCAAGCTCAGGAATGGAAACCAATTTTGCGATATTGGATGAAATAATGGATAAGCTAACGGCCAACGGGCGTACCGTTCATATGAGTTTAAAAGTCGTCGTTTTTGATGAACGGGATTTTGCTTATGCGAAACATGTGCACCAGCGTTATCGCTACATTCCTTTTTATTTGCAAGTGGGCAACGACGATGTAGCAGGAATGGACGAGGCGATGCTGCGCACAAAATTGCTCAATCAGCTGCGATGGCTAGTAGAAAGAGTTGCTTATGATCCAGAAATGAACGATGTCCGCGTGCTGCCGCAGCTGCATACGCTTCTTTGGGGCAATAAGCGAGGAGTTTAATGAACAAACGAAAGGAGCATGAATGATGTCAGGAAGAAAAGAAGAAGAATTACAAGGTGTCACTCTCCTTGGCAATCAAGGAACCAAATATTTATTTGAATATAGTCCAGAAATATTAGAAGTATTTGATAACAAACATCCAGACCGCGACTATTTTGTGAAGTTTAATTGCCCAGAATTTACAAGCTTGTGTCAATGAGGGCACACTTCAGTGGTGACACTGTCGATTAAACCTTGTGAATTCAGGGGAAGAGAATAGGGGAAAACGATTTTGCAGGCAATATCATCAGCCGATAAAAGACTTTTATAGTTGATGAAAAAACGTCACTTGTATGTGAAGTTTCTCCCTGTTTCTCCAATCCTGAGCCAAGCCCTAAAAAGCAAACCATGCTTACTCGTGGTTTCAGATCCCATCGATTGATTGGTTGTCCCTGTGCTGTATCAATGATAAGCAAATGGACATGCAGGAAAGCAAGCTAGTGACTTGCCCCAGTCACGCCAAAGCGTGACTGACGCATCACCTATCCACAACGGTGACAATGCTGAAGCAGCCAGATAGTTAGTTGTGCGCTATGCTCAACAAGCACCACGGGTTAAACCATATTCTTTTTAGGGAAGGTGCAGAGACTATCGAAATCACTTCATCATGAAGCGACTGAAGAGTAGTGATGAAGGAAGAGAGTAGAGTACATCGTGAGTTTGACGATCACGGTGGAAGCGCAAGGGTTCTTATCGGATATCGCAGTCGGATAAGAATAAGATATAGTCCACCTACTTTTTTAAGTAGTTGCCGAAAACTGGGCAACCAGACTTCGCCACTATCTACATTAGTTATATCCCTGATAAAAAATGTGTGGAAAGTAAGTCGTTGAAGCTTTATTTATTTAGTTTTCGCAACCATGGGGATTTCCATGAGGATTGTGTGAACATTATTATGAATGATTTAATCGAAGCTATGGATCCACGTTATATTGAAGTATGGGGAAAGTTTACGCCGCGCGGCGGCATTTCGATTGATCCGTACTGCAATTGGGGACGTCCCGGAACAAAATATGAAAAAATGGCCGAGTATCGCTTAATGAATCATGATTTGTATCCAGAGAAAATAGACAATCGCTAAGCTAAAGCCTCCTCGCCTCCAAACGAGGAGGCTTTATTTTGCGCAGCGAAATGCCTAAGAGCGTACTGCCAGCATCCATTTGCCATACTATTTGCTTGTCAACTATGCTAGAAACGAGAGAGCCCCAGTCCTGTTCATTCGTTTTCATTGGATAATCAACATGTCAAATATGGGCCTGATCCTCGTTTGGATAGCTGGCGATCGTGGCGCCCGAATATTCATTGCCCAACTTAAACCGTTTTTGCTTTTCATTATGTCGATTGTTCCATTCCAATCGCTATAGACCAAATTATAGGTTGGTTTTAAAAAAAGTAGTAGTTTTTTTTCGGAAACTTATATATAATGACAATTGATTTTTTTATTTGGGGGGTTTAGTCTTGGGAGACAGGACGGCTCTATTAATCGGAGCGAGCGGGTTAATCGGAAGCGAGCTTTTAATGCTGCTTCTCCAATCCGATGATTATCAGCATGTGACGATTCTAGTGCGTCGAGAATTACCGATTGAGCATCACAAGCTGGAACAAGTGGTCATTGATTTTAAAAGCTTGGAGAAGTACGAACGCTATTTTTGTGTGGATGATGTGTTTAGTTGTCTCGGAACAACGATGAAAAAAGCCAAAACGAAGCAGAATTTTATTCAAGTGGATTATGAATATACGCTGCGGGCTGCGGCGTTAGCGGAAAAATGCCACGTCAAGAGCTTTCTGACTATTTCATCTGTCGGCGCTGATCCGCAATCTCCGTTTTTTTATAATCGTGTTAAAGGGGAAACGGAAGAAGCTTTGCAACGGCTCGCGATTCAATCATTGCACATCTTTCGCCCGTCTTTGCTGCTTGGCGATCGTCAGGAATTTCGGTTGTCAGAAAAGGCAGCGGAGTGGCTTTTAAGCCACATGCCATTTCTGTTTATTGGAAAATGGCGCAAATACAAGCCCGTTGAGGCCAAGAAAATGGCTTTGGCAATGTTCCAGGCAGCAAGATCTTGCCCGAAAGGAACGCATATTTATGAATCGGATCAAGTCGCCCATATTTCGTAAAAAACCGGCCATCTGCGGCCGGCTTTTTTATTCGATGATTTTATAGTTTTTATGGTTTACAACCGTCCGTTCTTGTAAGTCTAATTCTTTATAGTTTTCCATGTATGTTAAATCAACGATGACAGAGTTTTCATTCACCTTTTCGACAATACCGCGCAAGCCGTTTTTAAACTCGATAATATTGCCTATCTCTGCTTTTTGCACCATATACATTCTCCTTTTTCATGTATTTGTTATAGTTTGCCTCATTTTCTTTTATAAGTAAAGACCCTTTGTTCCTAATTTTGAAAAAAGATGGCCTTAGGCCATCTTACTTGGCAAATACGTGATTGCCAATGACAACGGTTACTTGTTTCGAGCGTAGCCAACTGCTTTTCGCCGTTTTTGGATTATAGAAAAATAAGGATCCAGATCCTAAACCGCGAAAAGCCAGGGCTTCTTCAACGGCAAGGTAGGATTCGCGATCTGCTGGTTCACGAATCGTTCCGTTTTGTACAGGAGTAAATGCATAATAGCCGCCTGAGCGCTCATAAATGACATCCTTAATGGTATTCGGGAAATCAGGATGGTCCACTCGATTTAATACGACTGTGGCTACCGCTACTTTTCCTGCGAATGGTTCGCCTTTTGCTTCAGCATGGACAAGGCGCGCTAATAAATCTTTGTCGCTGGCTGAAATGGTTGGAGGAATGAGCAGCCTTTCTCCTGGGAACAGCCAGTCGTTTTGTTTTTTATTTATATTTTTCAACTGGACAAGTGAAACACTATGTTGCTTTGAGATTTTCCAAAGAGTATCCCCGGTTTGAACGGTATAAACGGTTTGAGCCTGAGCATCTTTCGCAAACAACAATGCAGAAAAGCATGCAGCTGCTAAAGTGAAATGTTTAAGCTTTTTCATAAAATTACCTCCTTGTTGTTCGCTCGCTACTAGACTAACAAGGATTTTTATTCTGGTCATTATCTAAATGTTGGAAACATCCGTTTTTTGTTGATATAACAGCTGAAATAGCAACTTTGGAAATATTTTCACGGTCAAGTTCAGTTGATCTGTTCTCTCTGCATAGAAATGAGTGCGTCATTCCGCCTTTTCAATTTAGTGGTGTAATCTCGTGTAGCGATATAAAGAGGATGGAATGTATCAACATTTTCCTTTTTTAGTGGGCGGGTATGACGATCGGACGACCGATCAATTCGTTTGTCTAAAAGGGGCGGTTGTGCGGTTCTCAGTCACGCTTTAGCCTGAGGCAAGTTACCGACTTGCCTTCCGTCTGTGAGTTTTGACAAATACCGTCTGTTCATCATCTGCCATCATATGAATTTGGAGAAATGCCTTATTTTCTGATCAACGCCAAGCTAAATGTTCGATTTCTTACATTGATGCGGGTATTTTCTATATGGTTTGTTTCCTTTTTTCCGAATTTATCGGTTCGACGAAAGGGACGAAGCTTTTTATTGTTATAGTACCGCGGAATTTACGAAAGCGCGCTTTTGGGAAAGGGTTTTGTAGAAGAGGATGTCGTCCTTTGCAAAATTAGAAAAAACATATCGTCCAATGATTATTAGTATGATAAAAAAACTGCATGTCACAAAAGAATGGGATGAATATTATCAAATTGGCTTAATTGCGTTATGGGAAGCTTCGTGCCAATTTGAGAAGGAGAAGGGCAGCTTTTCATCCTTTGTGTACAAAAAAGTATATTGGGCCATGGTTTCCCATTTGCGTCGACAGTGCCATCGAAAAAAATGGGAATGTGCCTTGACGGATGGATTGATCCATATACTGTTTGACGATCGAACAATTTATAAGGAGGGAATAGTGGAGCAGGCGCTCAAATCATTGACAGAACGGCAAAAAAAATGGCTGATTGGTTACATTATCGAAGGGAAATCATTAAAAGCAATTGCTGAAGAGGAAGGAGTGACAGTTGGAACGGTTAAGCAGTGGCGGGTTGAGGCGCTTAAAAAATTGCGCAAGCAGCGATGGGAATAGTCAGTCGCCCTCCGGTAATCCATAGCCGGAGGGCGATTAACTACGCGGATGTTCTAGGTAATGGTAGATAACGTCTCCACCATGCTGGGCAATGCCGCGGAAATGCTTAAAATCGCTGCGATTGACAAGGATTTTGCGAAATAGTAAAAAGTCCTCTTTTTTGACAAGCAGCTCGGAAATGTTTCGATCTCGCAAATCATCCAGCAATTTTGCTGCAAGCTTTTCGTCCATACCTCCACCTCCGAAGGATATTGTAACGCAGCTGGAGAGGTTTTGGTAGGGTAAATACCCATTTTCCTTTCAGGCAAACACCCTTTACTTGTTCATTCATACAATATGATGGGTATGTATCATAGAACGTACCCATACTAAATGAATAAAAGGAAGGAAGAGAGAAATGAGTAATTGGAACCCATATGCGAATTATTCTGGTTTTTATGATAATGATTATGATGTCGAGGATGCATTTCGTCATGATAATAACGCGCCAGCTTTTCCGATGATGCCAACCAATAACGCGCCGGCTTTTCCGATGATGCCAACCAATAACGCGCCGGCTTTGCCAACGATGCCTCCAACACAAGTAATGCCTGTATCCCAAATGCCGATGCCAGTCGAACATGCATACATTCCTTCATGCGGTTGTCAACCAATGCCGACATGGTGCGGAACAGATCAATGGATGGGAGGATCTTATCCATTTGTTAATCCTGGACATGTCGAAGTGGGATCAGTCGTATCTCCGAATGCGGCGCCAATACCTAATATGCAGCCAATGCCAGGCATGCAAAGTGCGCCGATGATGGGAATGCCGTATCCGATGGGGGGAACGACCGGACCAATGGGTGGCTTTCCTTCAAGTTCAGGCTGCTGCGGAGCACCATACTATCCATATCGATAAAGCAAAAAAAGACCGCTGCACAATTGTGGCGGTCTTTTAACTATTTATCGTGTGTTCATGGATTCGATGATTCCACTGATTAAGCTAATATCGTTTGTTACTAAATAAGCAGGAAGCAAGGCGAGAATAAATAGCACCGTAATATAAGACATAAGTGCATTTTTGATAATTTTACTAATTGCCATTCAGATCACTTCCTTATTGCTTTTTTCTATTTTCACATTTTTAATAGTATTAGTCAACCATTTCTGAAAATTCTATATATTTCGTGTTCGGCAATTTTATATTTGAACGTTTGGAAACATTTTGATAAAATAAAAATATCATCAACAGCTGTTGAAGAGGTGGCAGTGTGAAAATAAGAAAGGCCAATATACTAAATGAACGGGAAACGACCAATGTTTACATTTATGAAAATAAAAAAGCAGAGCACATTGTTGTTGCGATTCCTCATATGGAATGGTCGTTTTTGATTCGCTATGAAGAGGAAACAGAATTGTTGCGAAGTAAACTGCTTTCATCGCTTTCGAAGAAAGTGGAGGGAGCACAAGCAGAACCATTAGTGGACAAGCTTTTATATTGGGTCCGTGAAATGTAAATAATACAGTTGTACCGCAGAACCAGACAGGGCGGTGGAGCTTCATAGCTTCGCCGCTTTTACGTTATGATTATAGGTTAGGGGTTCGATGCAAAAGTGTTTACAAAGCAAAAAGCCGTGGTTATTTATTTAATATTTAGTATCGTTTGGATTATTGTAACGGACTTGTTCATGCAGCTTCTTCGTTTCGATCACTCCATGCAAATGATCGTGAATATTGGAAAAGGCGGGCTTTTCGTCGTTTTATCTGCCGTATTTCTTCATCAAATGATTAAAAAGGCCGAACAATTGAAGAAAACAGTAGAAGAAGAGCAGCAATTGTCGACATTGATTAATTCGATGCCTGACTTTGTTTGCTTTAAAGACAGTAAGGGCCGCTGGCTGCGTGTGAATGATTTTGGAAGAAAATTATATAATTTAGAAAATGTAGATTATCTAGGAAAAACAGATCTTGATCTTGGCGAAATGGTGCCATTTTTTAAAGAAACGTTTCGATATTGTGCGCAGACGGATGAAGAAACATGGAAAAAAGGAATGATGACGAGGACGGAAGAGTCGTTCATGACCACAAATGGGGAATTTAAGACTTTTGATGTCATTAAAGTGCCGCTCTTTCACGAAAATGGAGAACGGAAAGGGTTACTGACGATCGGGCGTGATATTACACAGCAAAAATTAGCAGAAACGTTATTGCTGAAAAAAGAAAAGCTATCGGTTGTTGGCGAATTGGCGGCGGGAATCGCCCATGAAATTCGCAATCCGCTCACTTCTATCAAAGGATTTATGCAGATGATGAAAGAGGCGAAGAAAACGAATGAATGGTATATAGAAATTGTACTTAATGAACTTGAGAGAATCGATCAAATTGTAAGCGAGTTACTTGTGCTTGCAAAGCCGCAAAGCCACTGCTATAAGCCCTTTTTGCTGAGCGACGCGACCGGTTACGTTATTCATTTAATTAGCCATGAAGCGGTGTTAAACAATGTGGATATTTCCATCGAAAATACAGCACCGCATGCACAAATTCACGGTGATAAAAACCAAATGATTCAAGTTTTAATTAATATTGTGAAAAATGCAATTGAAGCAATGTCTCAAGGAGGAAGGCTGCGTTTGCACATACAGGAAGAAGGCGAGAATGTACACGTCACCATTGCTGATACGGGTGTGGGCATTGCGAAAGATCGTCTGAAAAAAATCGGCGAACCATTTTTTACATTAAAGGAAAAAGGAATGGGACTTGGCTTGACAATAAGCATGAAAATCGTTCAGGAGCACAAAGGAACGCTGCGAATCGAGAGCGAACTTGGAAAAGGAACGACGGTCCATTTGCTGTTGCCCTTATACCAAGGAGAAAAAAGAGGCTGATCGTTAACGATCAGCCTCTTAGATTGTGGGTAGATGCTCCCATTCTTCGTTACGGACGGCCATTTTTTGATCTTTAAACAATGTTTATCAAATGAAAGGTTCTAACCCAGCTGCTGTTTTATTTTTCAATCCAAGTTGTTGTTACATCAACTGGAAGACGAGTGGAGCGGTGAGCTGGGGCTGTGCTTTTTCCAATCGTAACCAGCATTACTGGAATATAGCGCTCGGGAACTTGAAATTCCTTCATGAATTTTTCAGCATCAAAGCCGCCAATTGGACAAGTGCTCCATCCTTTTGCAGTCGCAACAAGCATAAGCTGCATAGCCGCAAGCGAAGCATTTGTGAAAGCAGCATCCCGTGCATATTGTTTATTTTCATAAGCACCAGCAATCTGTTTTGCTAGCGTTTCTTTGATTTCCTTCGTCATATGTCCAGCTTCGACTAATGGATCGTATACGCTGTCAGTATTGCGATTGGCTTCAAGATCCCCAAGTACAGCAATAACGGCAGAAGCATCGACAATTTGCTGCTGATTATAAGCGATAGGCAGAAGGCGTTTCTGAGCCTCTTCACCATGAAAGACTAAAAAATGCCATTGTTGTAAATTCCACGCGGATGGTGCTTTACCTGTTAGTTCAAGAATTTCTTTTAGTTCCTCTTTGCTGATAGGGAAGCTTGGATCATATTTGCGGACGGACTGACGCTCATTTATTACGGTCAAAAAATCTTTCGTTGTTGATGTTTGCGTTGCCATTGGTATACCCTCCTACATCTGATTGTTAAAAAAAGAAATTAACTAACTTTTGGTAAGTAATATAAACAATCCTATCATAAAATTACTATTTGTATTTGTCAAATATTTTAATATCATCCATTGATGAGTCTTCCCTTTCTTAACGGAGTGGAAGTGGGAGAGGCTTATTCGAATATATGCCCCCAATAAAATGCATATAATTTTCGCTTTTTACATAAATCCAGCTTGATTTTTCAACATGATCCAAAGCGTCCCCATACTAATAAGCGGAATGTCAATCTATCTAATGGATTTTTACGTAGTAAGAACACAAGTATTGATGATCCATTATTTTACTAAAAATATGGAATGATTGTGCTAGGAATCAAACAATGTCCATTGGTTTTTATTGGATAATAAACACGTCTGTGGTAAGAATTTAGTGGAATTCATGTAGAGGTTTGAATTTATAGCTGCTCGGAAAGAAGCGCCTCTTTTTTTAGATGGCCGAAAACAAAAACTGCATGTTCCACCTATCCTTTTTTCTCGTTGATGCGATAGTAGAGATGAAAGGAGGTGAACGGGGGATGGCACAATCCATCATTCAGCAGTCGCAGCTGCGTTTAGTATTTGAAGCGGGTGTTGATGAAGCAGGCAAACCTATTTATAGACGGAGACAATTAAACAATATAAAAGTAACAGCATCTCCAGAGCAGCTTCTTGCTGTTTCTCAAGCACTTGCTTCTTTGCAAAGCGATCCGCTTGTTCAGGTCGAGCGCAGCGATCTGCATTTGATTACAAATGAAGGAGGGATGAGAGATGGAAAAGTCGTTGGAGCTACAATTTATTAACCAGCAAGGGAATGTGTTCCGGATTGTGATTGACCGTCCTATTGAGCCGGTCAATGCGCAGCACATATCTTCTGTTATGGATACGATTATCGCGGCCAATATTTTCACTTCAAGTGGAGGGGACCTTGTGGGGAAAAAGGGTGCGAGATTGCTGCAGCGCAATGAAGAGGAGATAGCGTTACCATAATCGGATAGGCAAGTCCGCCCAATGTTGATCAACACTTTCATACCGTATCGCTTGCCTCTCTACCCAATATTCTCAAGATCATTTGAGGAGAAAAACATGCGAAATGGCCGGCCGGCTTATAAAGCGACCGGCCTATTATTTAAACATGATTCCATATCAAATGGAGAGATTCATGTGGATGCGTATATGTCCCTTATTTCCGACGTTGGCTTTCCTGTCATTGTCACTCTTTATCTGCTTCATCGAATCGAGGCTAAATTGGATGGTGTTATTGAATCCATTCAACGTTTATCTGAACAGCTAGCTGCTGACTGGCGTGCTGAATAATGTAAAACAAAAACCTGATCCTCGCATAGGGGGATCAGGTTTTTGTTTTGGCTCATATTAAAACAGGCGATTTTTTGCCGAAATATAATAATGAGAGGGGATTGCAGCGTGAGATTAACATAAAGGAATGGAGAAGATGAAACATAATCAATTTGTTGAAAAGCTATTAGCGGATGAACAGTTATGGTTTACTGTAATGGATCAGCTGTTTGATATTGTCTTTCTGATGAAAGTAGAAGAAGGTCCTCGATTTCGCTATGTTCATGTAAGTCCTAAAGCGCTTCATTTAGCCAGTTTGGCCGAAGAAGATATGGGAAAATGCATCGACGATATTTATCCAAAGTCGGTCGCTGATCATCTAAATTCTCGATATCGTAAAGTAGTTGAAACAAAGGGTGTTGTGACTTACCGCGATCGGATGAATGTCACGAATGAGAAACGCACGGCCGAATCAACACTGATTCCAATTGTTGATGAAACGGGTGCGGTGTCCTATATACTTTCATTGACGCGGGATGTCACAGAGCTGATGCGTAAAGAGGAGCAATATGACGAAATTTATCAGCTTTTTCATTCATTGTTTACACATTCTCACGATGCATTTATTATGTTCGATTTAAGCGGGCGCATTTTACGCGTCAATCGTGAATTGGAGCAATTAGTAGGCTGGAAGCAGGCTGAGCTTCTGGAAAAAGATATTGCACAGTTTTTACCAGAATACCGATTGGAACTAGAAAAAAGCTTACGACAGCTTCAAGCAGGGAAAAGTTTAACTTCTCTTCCATTATCGCTTGCGAATAAAAACGGAAAGAAAGTATATGTATCAGTAAATGTTACGCCGCTTTTTGGCAAAAACGGCGACGTGATAGCTGGTTTATCCATTATTAAGAACGTGACGGACTTAGTCGAAGTTCAGGAGCAGCTAAGGAGAAGCGAGGAGCTATATCGTAAAGTGGTAGAATTCCTGCCTGATACGGTCATGATTCAAGTCAACGGGATTATCACTTATATGAATCCCGCTGGATTAAAAATGGTAAACGCCAAACAGGTCAGCGAGGTAAAAGGGAAAAAAATAAACGATTTTCTTAAAAAGGCAGATAGCGATAGAGACGAATGGATCATGACCTCCTTGAATGGAGAAGAAAAAGTCGTGAAAGTGAACGAAATGACGATTCCATATTATCGGAAGAAGGCGCGATTTCTTGTGATCCACGACTTATCAGAGCAAAAAAGCAAAGAAAAAGAAATTGCGTTTATGGTGCAATATGATTCACTTACAGGATTAGCCAATCGGAATTATTTAAGTGAAAAGCTAAAGGAGTTTATGCTCGCTTATAAAAATGTGGCGGTTTTATTGATTGATATTCACCGCTTTAAATTCATTAACGATTTTCTTGGATATTTAAACGGGGATGAATTGTTGCGGAAGGTTGCCAATCGCTTGAAGGAATTTGAATCTGAACGGACGTTTTTAGCAAGAATTAGTGAAGACGAGTTCGTGGTTGCCTTTGTTTATGATCAAAAGGATGAATTGAGACAGCTGCTTGACAAGCTTGACGCCTGCTTACAGGAGCCATATTTTATTGCCGGGGAAAAGCTGAATATTACGACGAATATCGGTGTAAGCTACGCAGCTGATGCCGAGCGATCGGTTGAAACGCTCCTTAGCAATGCTCATAAAGCTGTTTATTATGCGAAAATGAATGGGACGAATCGCATTGTTGAATATGATCCTCATATGCGCGATATTTTTGCCAAAAAGGTGCGCCTTGAGAATGATTTGCAGCAGGCGATCGAAAATGGGGAATTTTCTTTGTATTATCAACCGAAAGTGAATGTTGTAAGCGGCACTCTTAGTGTCGAATCGTTGATTCGTTGGAAGCACCCGCAACTCGGAATGGTCAGTCCGGCGGAGTTTATTCCGATTGCGGAGGAAACAAACAGAATCGATGAAATTGGGAAATGGGTGCTGCGCCAGGCGTGCCGCGATTTAAAGCGGTTGGAGAAAGCGGGATTTCCCCATTTAAAAATGGCCGTCAATTTATCAGCCCGACAGTTCCAAAATAAAGACTTGGAAGAAGTAGTATGCAGGATTTTGGCAGAGGAGAACATGAATCCGACTTCATTTATATTTGAAATTACGGAAACTGCTATTATGAAAGAGCCTTCGGAAGTAATCGCGATTTTGCAGAAATTTAAACAGCTTGGTATCACGATTGCGATTGATGATTTTGGAGTGAGCTACTCTTCATTAAATTATTTGAACCGGTTTCCGATTGATGCTGTAAAAATCGATCGTTCCTTTATCCGGAGCATTAGCGAAGGGCGAAAAAGCGAGGAAATTGTAGAGGCCATTATTTTGCTTGCACACAAATTAAATTTATTTGTCACGGCGGAAGGGGTCGAAACAGCAGAGCAAGTTCGTTTTCTGCTTGAAAAAGGCTGTGAGGAAATACAGGGATATTATTTCAGTGCTCCGGTTCCATTCGAACAACTGTTGGATACACTGGGGAAGGTACAAGAATTAATGAAGCCATGGCGCGTATGATGCTTATGATGCCGGTTTTTTTCTAATATTTTAGCCTGTATCCGTTGTCATGAAGGAGTTTCTGTCGTTACTAATGACAAGCCATCTGATCGATAGTGGATCGCTTAATGGCCGTTCTTGTCGTTTTCGACGATGATCAAGCAGCCGATAACGAATCGCTTCCCAGCCCTGTTTATGGGCTGGAAGCGGCATCGTTTGGACCGCGGTTACACATGTTTGTTATTTTCTTCTAAATAATAAAAAATATGCTGTTTCTTTTTCTAACCGACTTAACCGTTATTCATTTCATTTTCCTCTCCACAAATCATTTCTAGTTTTCTCCCTGATTAAACTTCATGTTTTTTTAATCCAGGCTTAATAAAAAGGTCCTTGTTATAGATGAGGTGACATCATTCTTGTCGTATTGGGTTATCGTGTACACAGAGCTGTCCATGATTGGACTGTGAGAGAGTATAAGTAGCGATGTGATGAAAAACGGAAAAGTGCATCAATCATTTCGATATGCGTTCAGACGGTTGATAAGCACTGCGTTTTTCCGTTATTGGCTTCACCTGTCCGCTCATAACCGACTTGATTTAATTTTTGTCTTCGCTTAGTTGTGTTTTCCTCGTTTGCTAAATGTTTTTATGATAGGGTGAGCCGGGAAAAATCAAAAGGAATGGACATGTTGTTTAGTGAAACTGAAACCTTTGACGCACACTAATCGTATATAGTCCTGTTTGAACGTTTTAATAAGGGGAGTGAAAAATGTTTATTTTACAGTTGGCAGCTATTTTGTTTGCATCAAAGATAGCGGGGGATATTAGCGCACGACTTGGCCAACCAGCAGTGCTGGGAAAATTGCTGATCGGTATAATTCTTGGACCAACGGTATTAGGATTAATCAATGACACAGAAATTTTAAAAGAAGTCAGCCAAATTGGTGTTATATTGTTAATGTTTATTGCGGGGCTTGAGACCGATGTAGACCAGCTTAAACGAACGGGAAAAGCGGCTACCTATGTTGGGGTACTTGGAATCGTGGTACCGCTATTGCTGGGATATATGGCAGGAATTGCTCTTGAGCTCTCAACAATACAAGCGGTCTTTCTAGGGCTATTGTTGTCAGCCACAAGCGTCAGTATTTCCGTGCAGGCGTTAAAAGAGATGAACCAATTAAAATCAAAAGAGGGGACGGCCATTTTAGGAGCGGCTGTCATTGATGATATTCTTGTCATTATCGCATTAGCGTTTTTGATGAGTCTAGCTGGGGGAGACGTCCAGCTTGGTGCTGTGATCGTTAAGAAAGTGGTCTTCTTTGCGGTTGCCATTTTACTGGCATGGAAAGTTGTTCCGGTTGTATTGCGATTTTTTGCACCGCTTCGTGTTGATGAAGCTCTTATTTCCGCGGGATTAATCATTTGCTTTTCGTTCGCATATTTGGCAGAAGCGACAGGAGTTGCTGCGATTATCGGGGCTTATATAGCTGGACTAGGGATCAGTTTTACCGATTATAAAGAAGAAATTTTTCATAAGGTAGAAACCATTAGCTACTCGATTTTCGTGCCAGTCTTTTTTACTTCGATTGGTGTTGCTGTAGAGTTTTCCAATGTTGGCCAGCATCTTTGGTTGATTATCGGCTTAAGCGTACTAGCTATTTTGACAAAATTAGTTGGTGCTGCATTTGGAGCGAAATTAGCTGGATTTGAATGGAGAAGCTCATTGGCGGTTGGAGCCGGAATGGTTTCGCGTGGCGAAGTAGCACTGATTATTGCTGGTATCGGTTTGGAATCTAATTTATTAACGGCTGATTTATTTGCTGTTCTGATTGTTGTCGTCCTTATAACGACATTAGTGACTCCTCCGCTATTAAAAATGATTTTTAAGCGCGGCTCGATTTCTCAACCAGTCTGACGTGCAGCCCTCACAATCGATGAAGGAAATGAAAATGGTTGTAGACAAAGTCAATATTGACTTTGTCTACAACCTGAGACTGGTTACTGAAACGGGCTTTTTGTTTTTTGGCTAGCAGATATATTTTCCAACCTAAACCAATCGTTTTTTCGTCGATGACTTCCATGCCTTGCTTATGCCGGTTTATGGATAGGCATCATGACAAGATTGGGTTGATTGTTGACTCAAAAGCAAAGCTCTATTTTTTACTAATAGTCACTAAGCGCCGAACAATCAGCCACTTCCAGACAAATGAAACTGTTTAGAAGTGGTGTTGTTCGGTCGTCTAATTGGTGAAATTCCACTTGGAAACAAAGGTGGAAGCATGAGCGGTGTTTATATCGCTCGTCTTACGGTAAAAAATATGATGTTAAAATGGCATTCAGTTCATCAGCATGCCGTGTTGGAATTTGATGTCTAGCTTTATCAATATAGATGGCGCGAGCATGAGGGACGTATGTTTTAAAAGTGGTTTCATAAGCATGGAGATAATAATCACGATTGCCGTATATGATCAACAGAGGAACCGTTAGTTTTGCTAAATGCTCTGTGTTACGATCGTGCAGCATCGTTTTATACATACTGAATAAATCCTTTTGATTGGCGAGCCGCGCATATCGTTCGATTGCTCTTTTTTCGTCTTGGCTTTTTCCGTGAGCGGTTCCTAATACTTTAGCAAGTAACGAAATGGCTCCGATTTTCGCTGTGAAAATGCCTAATAAAAATTCGAAATATAGCCATAATGTGCGTACTTCGGGAAACCCGCCGATTAATACGATCGCTTCCGTTTGTTCTGGATAGCGAAGCGCAAAAGCTTGCGCAACAGAGCCTCCACTTGAGTAGCTGCAAATAATCGCTCGTTCAATTTGGAGAGAGCGAAGCAATTGATGAAGATCTTCCGTAAGCAAAGAAATCGTTATTGGTTTGTTTGAAGCGCTGCTTTTTCCGTTTCCTCTCATATCATAGGTGACAACGCGAAAGTTGGCTGTCAACGCTTGCTGCTGAGCAAAAACGTTGCTTCCCATTCCTGGCGGGTGAATAAACACCAGAGCTTTTCCTTCTCCTGCATCCGTATAATATAGGCGAATATCGTTTTCTATCGTCATGTATGGCACGTGTAAGGTCCTCCATTCATTGAAAAGTTTGTGCTTCATCCTATTTTTATCGTCGCTGTTGAAAAAGCTTTGCTAAGCCTTATATTTTCCATTTTCCCATGACATAATGGATACGCGTGGCGCCAGATCCAATCGGTTTCACTGATCGTTCTCGCGCGGTAATCCATATGGTAAATGAACCGTATTGATCCAAGCTCACGGTCAGGAGGCAAACCATTGACTTGTCTCGGTCAGCCTAAGCGATCGCGCGGCGATCAATAAGCCATTTGAATTTATCTGGAGGCGGTGTGGTTCAGTTGCCTGATCGCCGAAAGCGGCTCATCCCCTGTACATATAGGAGAGGAAATATTGAGCGCTCAAGCTATTATGCGCAACTAGCACCATGGGTAATGGATCACATGTTCATTTCAATAGTATGGATCGAGGGGAAAAGAAATATCAGCTTTCGCTTTCGAGGAATCGATTATTTATACAGATAAGGAGATCCGTAATCCTCTGTCACATTCAAATCGGGATATTCTGATGTAAAATGAACAAGAATAGGACTAAAATCTAAAAATGGATACGCTTGAAACAGCTGTTGGTCTCCATGACGAATGGCTTCAAGCGCAAGCGGCAATTTTTTTTGGAACGCTTGCTTTCGTTGCTCATTTGTTTCTTTTCCGCTATTTTTGTTTCCTACGTATACATAGAGGAATAAAATGAGTGTTTGCTTCACTCGTTTCCACTCAGCTAATACTTCGTCGCGCATCGGATGAAGATGTTTGAAAGCAAATGATGACCCAATGTACAAATAAAGATCACCAGTGTCGTCAGAATGGATTAACGTGTATTTTCTTGTGTTAGGTGGAATGTGCAGACGTGCGTTGTTTTCCCATTGCACGTGAAGTTTTTTAGGATTTATCTGATTCATCATTCTGTCTCCTTTTTGTCTATAAATGAGGCTTAGCTTTTTAACGATTGTTTTTCGACGATTGCGAGTGACTTGAAAGACCGGTCCATTGCTCTTTCTGAAGCTGGCTGTTGCTCGATCTCTACTTATTAAATGGGATTTGTATAGTTTGGTTATATTGTATGTTTTGGCAGCAAAAAAGCTCGCTTCGAAAAAAGTCGATTATTGACGAATGGTAAATCGTTGCGTAAGATGATAGTATTGTAAACGTCTAAATCAAAGGAGCTGGGCTTTTGTGGGAAAGTCCTTTCGGATTGAAAAAGTATTGAATAATAACGTATTGGTTGCTTCGCACGAAGAGTATGATGAAGTGGTTTTGTTAGGAAAAGGGATCGGCTTCGGCAAGAAAAAGGGAGATTTCATTGAGCAAAACGCGGTCGAAAAATGGTTTATCTTGAAAAATGAACGTGAGCAGGAGCAATATAAAAAGTTGCTTCCAAGCCTTGACGAAGAATTCATCGGTGTCATGAATGAAGTGATGCAGCACATCAAAAATCGGGTCAATGCGCCATTGAATGAGCATATCCACGTTGCTCTGACCGATCATATTTCTTTTGCGATTAAGCGCATTCAGCAAGGACTTGATCTGAAAAATCCATTTTTGATTGAAACAAAAAGCTTATATCCTTTAGAGTATGAAATTGCCGGAGAAGTCGTTGACATGTTAACAAAAAAGCTGCACGTGCAATTTCCTGAAGGAGAGAAGGGATTTATTGCTTTACATATCCATAGTGGGATTTCGCATCAAAGTCTTTCAGAAGTAAATAAGCACTCACAATTAATTGCTCAACTGATTTCCATTGTAGAAGAACAGCTTCATATTGCCATTGACCGTGAAAGTATTTATTATTTGCGATTTATTCAGCATTTACGGTATGCGATCGAACGAATTAAAAAAGGTGAGCGTGTCGAAGAACCAAAAAAGTTGTCGAAAATCTTGAAAGAAGAATATCCGATATGTTATAATGCTGCATGGAAGTTAGTAAAAATCATGCAGCAAACGCTGCAGATGCCTGTGGACGATGCAGAAGCAGTCTATTTAACGATGCATTTGCAAAGGCTTGCAAAAAAAAGTAAATAATTGTCTACATCTTTACGTGTTACTGATTCGATCAGGCATGAGTAAAGAAGACAAAATGGAACAAGCAATTATGGATGGTTGTTTTTCTATCCTGTTGCTATTCATGTTCAATTTTGTTTTTCTTTGCTCATGCCTTTTGTTTTTTCATCCTTTGCAAGTGCTTACAAATATCAGGCATTTGGTGAGATGACTATAAAGAGAAAAAATGTTTGCTGCCAATTTAGAATGAGAAGGGGGATTACATTATGAAAAAAGCGTTTGGAACGCTGCAAAAAGTCGGAAAAGCGTTAATGCTTCCCGTAGCGATTTTACCGGCTGCAGGTATTTTGCTTGCTTTTGGTAACGCTTTACAGAATACGGCGCTAACAGACAAAATTCCTGCACTTAAGGCAGACTGGGTCGTTCTTGTGGCCAAAGTCATGGAGCAATCAGGAGGTGCGGTGTTTGACAACCTTTCTTTGCTCTTTGCGGTCGGGGTAGCGATCGGGTTAGCCGGAGGCGAAGGTGTTGCGGGCCTTGCTGCGATTGTCGGCTACTTAATTATGAACAAAACGATGAGCGTTATATTGGGCGTCACGGCTGATAAAATCGGCACAGATCCGTCGTTTGCGAATATTTTAGGGATTCCAACATTGCAAACAGGGGTATTTGGCGGTATTATCGTCGGTATTTTAGCAGCGTATATGTACAATAAGTTTTTCAATATCGAGCTGCCGCAATATTTAGGATTTTTTGCCGGCAAGCGATTTGTACCCATTATCACAGCAGCATCTGCTGTTCTTTTGGGAATTGTGATGACATGGGTATGGCCACCTATCCAGCATGGCTTGAATTCATTCTCACATAATATGATTGACGCGAATAAAACGCTGGCAGCCTTTATTTTTGGCGTGATTGAACGCGCGCTTATTCCATTTGGCTTGCATCATATTTTCTATTCGCCATTCTGGTATGAATTTGGTGAGTATGTCAACAAGGCTGGAGAAGTTGTTCATGGTGACCAAAAAATCTTCTTTGCTCAACTAAAAGATGGAGTCGATTTAACGGCCGGAACATTTATGACAGGGAAATTCCCATTTATGATGTTTGGTCTTCCTGCAGCTGCACTGGCTATTTATCATGAGGCCCGCCCTGAAAACAAAAAGGTCGTTGCCGGAATTATGGCATCTGCAGCACTTACATCGTTTTTAACAGGAATTACCGAACCAATTGAGTTTTCGTTCTTGTTTGTCGCACCGGCACTATTTGCGATCCATACCATTTTTGCCGGATTATCGTTTATGATTATGCATATATTGCATGTGAAAATCGGGATGACGTTCTCTGGTGGTGTCATTGACTATTTGCTATTTGGAGTGCTGCCAAACCGAACAGCCTGGTGGCTTGTGATCCCAGTAGGTCTTGTATTTGCCGTTATTTACTATTTCGGCTTCCGTTTTGCGATTCGCAAATGGAATTTAGCGACTCCGGGACGTGAAAAAGTGACGGAAGAAAAAGCGGGCGAAGCAGCAAGCGCGGGAGATTTACCGTACGAGATTTTAGCAGCACTTGGCGGCAAAGAAAATATCGAACATTTAGATGCATGCATCACTCGTTTACGTGTATCAGTTCATGATATTCAACATGTCGATAAAGAACGGTTAAAAACGTTAGGTGCAGCTGGTGTACTTGAAGTAGGAAATAATGTACAAGCGATTTTTGGACCGAAATCCGACATCTTAAAAGGGCAAATTAAGGATATTATGGAAGGGCGCACGCCAGTTCGTGTGAAAGAAGAGCCAAAAACAGCAAGTGCTCAAGTCACAGCGGGTGCAGATGAAATTATCGCTCCGTTAACAGGTGAAGTACTTCCGTTGTCAGAGGTGCCAGACCAAGTGTTTTCACAAAAAATGATGGGGGATGGTTTTGCCATCATGCCAACAGATGGAACCGTAGTTTCTCCTGTTGATGGAAAAATTATCAATGTGTTCCCGACGAAGCATGCGATTGGGATTGAATCGAAGAACGGCAGAGAAATTTTAATTCACTTTGGTATTGATACCGTAAAATTGAACGGACAAGGCTTTGAAGCACTTGTTTCGCAAGGAGACGAAGTGAAAAAAGGACAGCCGATTTTAAAAGTAGATTTGCAATATGTAGAAAATAATGCTCCTTCCATCATTACACCGATTATTTTTACAAACTTAAAAGCGAACGAGCAGATTCGCTTAGAGACAGAAACGACAGTAACAAAAGGTGAGCACAAAGTAGCTGTCATCGAATAACCAAAAGGTGATACAACGATCGACAAATTTCTTTTCTGTTGAATAAGAGCAGATATGTTTGTTATGATGACAAAAAAATATATTGTTAAAGGAGAATGGTTTAAATGGCTGAAAAAGTATTTAAAGTAACTGCTGAATCTGGTATTCATGCTCGTCCTGCTACTTTACTTGTTCAAGCAGCGAGCAAATTTAACAGCGACATTAACTTAGAGTACAACGGGAAAACAGTGAATTTGAAATCCATTATGGGCGTTATGTCGCTAGGTGTTCCACAAGGTGCTCAAATTAAAATTACAGCTGAGGGTTCAGATGCAGCAGAAGCGTTAGCAGCATTAACAGATACATTGGCAAAAGAGGGTCTCGCACAATAATGTCTAAGAATATTACAGGGATTGCTGCATCAAGCGGTATTGCCATTGCTAAGGCATACCGCTTAGAAACCCCTAATTTTACTGTTGAAAAATATGACATTACGGACCCACAGGCTGAAATTGAACGTTTTGAAGCAGCTATTGTCAAAGCAAAAGGCGAACTTGAGCAAATTCAGGCCCATGCATTACGCGAATTAGGGGAGGACAAAGCTGCCATTTTTTCTGCGCATCTTCTTGTGTTAAGTGATCCGGAACTATTAAATCCGGTAAAGGATAAAATTAAAGCAGAAAAAGTCAATGCAGAGTACGCATGGAATGAAACAACGTCCATGTTTGTTGCGATGTTTGAATCGATGAATAATGAGTACATGAAAGAGCGAGCAGCTGATATTCGCGATGTAGCGAAGCGCGTGCTTGCCCATTTACTCGGGATTGCGATTTCCAATCCGAGCTTGATTTCCGAAGAAGTGATCATCATTGCCGAAGATTTAACACCTTCTGATACAGCACAGCTCAATCGTCAATATGTAAAAGGATTTGCTACTGATATCGGCGGCCGAACCTCTCACTCGGCGATTATGGCTCGTTCTCTTGAAATTCCAGCAGTGGTGGGAACGAAATGTGCCACAGCGGAAATCCAAAATGGCGATGTGGTCATTATTGATGGACTGGATGGACAAGTTGTTGTGAATCCATCGAGTGATGTGCTCGCTCATTATGAAGAAAAGCGGGAGCGCTTTGAGAAGCAAAAAGCGGAGTGGGCGAAGCTTGTTCACGAGTCGACGGTGACAAGCGATGGCCATCATGTTGAATTAGCTGCAAATATTGGCACGCCAGAAGATGTTAAAGGTGTGCTAGCCAACGGTGCAGAAGGAATTGGCTTATATCGTACAGAGTTTTTATATATGGGCCGCTCTGAGCTGCCGACAGAAGAGGAGCAGTTCGAAGCATATAAAGTAGTACTGGAACAAATGCAAGGCAAACCAGTCGTTGTTCGTACGCTTGATATTGGCGGCGACAAAGAATTGCCGTATTTAGATCTTCCAAAAGAAATGAATCCGTTTCTAGGGTTCCGAGCGATCCGTCTGTGCCTTGAAATGCAGGACATGTTCCGAACTCAGCTTCGTGCGTTGCTGCGCGCAAGTGTGTATGGAAACTTAAAAATTATGTTTCCGATGATTGCAACACTGGAAGAGTTCCGGCAAGCAAAGGCCATCCTTTTAGAAGAAAAAGAGAAGCTTCAACATGAAGGAATTCCAGTAGCTGAAGAGATTGAGATTGGAATGATGGTGGAGATTCCTGCGGCCGCGGTGCTTGCCGATCAATTTGCCAAGGAAGTCGATTTCTTTAGTATTGGAACAAATGATTTAATTCAGTATACGATGGCGGCTGATCGTATGAACGAACGGGTTTCTTACCTTTATCAGCCGTATAATCCAGCCATTTTGCGCCTTGTTCATCATGTGA
The DNA here is from genome assembly GCF_009834045.1 of Anoxybacillus sp. PDR2. Lineage (NCBI taxonomy): Bacteria > Bacillati > Bacillota > Bacilli > Caryophanales > Anoxybacillaceae > Anoxybacillus > Anoxybacillus sp. PDR2. The sequence continues at coordinate 1,182,833 of NZ_CP047158.1, forward strand.
TCGAAGCCGCTCATAAAGAAGGAAAATGGGCAGGAATGTGCGGAGAAATGGCAGGAGATGAATTGGCGATTCCAATTTTGCTCGGCTTAGGACTGGACGAATTTAGCATGAGCGCAACTTCGGTTTTACGTGCTCGTTCACAAATGAAAAAACTCTCAAAAACAGAAGCAGCTAGCTTTAAAGAAGCCATTCTATCCATGAGCACAGCAGAAGAAGTGGTGGCATTTGTGAAACAAACTTTCCATATTGAGTAAAAATATAAGCGGTGGCCGTAACCACCGCTTATTATTTAAAAGAGGCTTCCACTCCATTCATACAGTATGATTGCTGCTTTTGCGTCTTCTCCATCATTTTCAGCCACTGATCGAACAGCATGGCCCAAATGAAGCAAAAAGCTTTGATTTTGCTGGCTACATGATCTTTTTTTTGTCCATATTTAGTCGCTGAAAGGCGCTGGACATAATGGCCATAGTCTCACATTTTTCCTCTACTAAGCAGCTGATCAAGACGAACCGAACAACAGGCGTGTAGATCAATTATATCGCCTCATGATGAAAATACATACAGGGACCATTTATTCCATCTTTAATTCTATCGTACTTCTATTTTTATCTAGGTGTGTGATGATCCAATACAAATCAATGGACACTGCTTGATTCCTCGCTTTTCTGCCGTAGTCGGCAAGCGAAAAGCTTGTGTCTAGCTATATGATTCCATATTTTTAGTAAAATCATGGATCGTCAACAATTGGAATTTTTACCGTGATAAATGCGATAGCAAAAAAAGTTTTTCATTCATTTTGCTATGATTGAGAATATGCTACTATAGACGGCTATAGACCATGGTTTTATAATGGAAATGGCAACTCGACAAAATAGGATGAATTTTGACAAGGGGGAGAAAAAGCGAAGTGTTCAAAACATTAAGAACAAAACTGGTTGTCTTAATAGCTTTACTAATGGTCGTTTCTTTAGCCGTTACACAAATTGTCGGGGTCGTAGAAACAAAGCAGATGATTCGCAAGGATGTCAGCAGCCGCGGGCATGCGCTTGTTGAGCAGCTGATTGACGATATTCAATCAAGCTTTACAAGTGAAGTGAATAGTATGAAGCAATTTAGCGAATCGCCGGCGATAGTCCAAATGGCGAAAGACAATCAAGAATCGCCGACAGTTGAAAAGGAATTTCAAACGTTTTTAAAGATTCATAGCAATACACAGCTTGTTTATATTGGAACTGAAGGGAAAAAGATGTATACGACGCCGAAAGTGGACCTTCCGGCTGGCTTTGATCCGACTTCCCGTCCGTGGTATAAAAAAGCAATCGAGCATCCTGATGAGGTTGCCTGGACGGATCCATATGTAGATACGGTTACAGGAAAGTATGTGGTGACTCTTGCCAAGGCGGTGAAAGACGGTGCACAAGTAGTTGGTGTCATCGGGATGGACTTGTCACTTGATGCCGTTACAAAAATTGTGAATAAAATGGATGTAGGATACAAAGGCTATCCGTTTTTATTTGATCAAACAGGTATTGCTATCGTCCACCCTCAATACAAAGGAAAGAATATGGCAAACGACGCCACTGTGAAATACATGCTTGACCGTGACAGCGGCGTGTATGAGTATACGAGAGACGGCGAAAAGAGAATGCTTTATTTTACAACTATTCCCGAGCTAGGTTGGAAAGTTGGAGCGGTGTATAAAGAAAAAGATTTATTTGCGGTCAGTAATTCAATTGCAGCACAAATGCTCATGATTACGATTATCGCAGTACTTATCGGAATGATTGTCATTTATTTGATGGCTCGCTCCATTGTCAAACCAATCGTCTACTTGCAAGAGCAAGTAGAGAGGGTAGCAGAGGGAGATTTAACGGTTCAAGTGAAAGTAAAAGCAAAAGATGAAATCGGGCAGCTGGCTTCTCATTTTAACCATATGGTTCATGAAATGCGGGCACTCATTCATCAAGTGAATCAGTCAGTTGCTGAGCTCGCTCAATCTGCCGATCATTTAAGCGCTGTTTCCGAAGAAACGATGACTTCAAGCGAGCAAGTAGCGACAGCGATTAATGATATTGCAAAAGGAACATCTGAACAGGCGAGTGACCTAGATACGATCAACGAACGAACAACCATGCTGTCAAGTCAAATTGAAGCAGTCGCTCAATCCGCTTCAGAAATGCAAACTTTATCAAATGATACAAAAGAAGCAAGTTATTATGGATTAGAAAAATTAAATGAGCTGCAATTAAAATCAGATGAAGCAAAAAATGAATTGCAGTCTGTAGAAAAAGTAATGGATGATCTCGTTGAAAAAATGAAAAGAATTGATGAAGTCATTCAAACGATTACAGCGATTTCCGCACAAACGAATTTGCTTGCGTTAAATGCGAGCATTGAAGCAGCACGAGCAGGCGAACATGGTAAAGGATTTGCGGTTGTGGCTGAGGAGGTTCGCAAATTGGCGGAACAATCTTCTCAAGCGACCGAGTTGATCCGTCAGACAATCGCGACGATTCAGCAACAAGCGGATTTAGCAATGCAAGCAGTTGGGCGTTCAAAAGATATGAACGAAGAGCAACAGCAAGCCGTTCATACGACAGGCGAATCCTTTATGAAAATTTCCGTCATGATGGAAGAACTGACAAACTCCATCTCTCATATTAGTGATGAAGTGAAGCATATGAACGAAAGTAAGGATCAAGTGGTTGAAGCGATGCAAAATATTTCCGCTATTGCTCAACAGGCGGCAGCTTCTGCGGAGGAAGTGGCAGCATCAGCCGATGATCAGCTGCAGGCGCTCAGCACGGTCACAGAGTCTGCTGAAAAATTAAGTGAGATGGGACAGCAGCTCAAGAAATTAGTTGAAAAATTCGATGCATAATCATTTAAGCGCGCGGGAAATCCGTGCGCTTTTATTGATGAGAAGGAGGAAAACTCAGCGGCTTTGCCGAATGGTATAGTAATAATAAAGAAAAGGAGTGAAGAAGGTGGAGCTTCAGTTAGAGGGAAAAACAGCGCTTGTTGTAGCGTCTAGTCAAGGGCTTGGTAAAGCGATTGCCCAGCGGCTGGTGCTGGAAGGTGCCAATGTGATGATTACGAGCCGCAATGAAGAAAAGCTGAAGGAGGTGGCTCAAGAGCTAAGCGAGTTACATAAAGGAAGGGTTGCTTACATTCGAGCGGATGTAACGAAAAAAGAAGAAATTCAGCGGCTTGTTGCTCAAACGGCAGAAACATATGGAGCTCTTGAACTGCTTGTCAACAATGCGGGAGGACCTCCGACGGGAACTTTTGAAACGATTACGGATGAGGATTGGTATCAAGCATTTGAATTAAATTTACTAAGCTATATTCGCCTCATTCGTGAAGCACTGCCTTATTTAAAGAAAAATGGCGGAAAAATTGTCAATATTGCTTCTTCTTCCATCAAAGAGCCCATTCCTGGCTTATTGCTATCAAATACATTCCGCACTGGAATTGTCGGCTTGACTAAAACGTTGGCTTCTGAATTTGCTCAATATAACATTTTAATCAATACCGTAGCGCCGGGAAGAATTGCAACGGAACGGGTGGCTTTTTTAGATCAGATGAACGCAGAAAAATTTGGAATCACAAAGGAAGAAATGGAAATGCGGATGAAAAGTGCCATTCCGCTTGGCCGCTATGGAACGCCGGAGGAGTTTGCCAATGTGGTGACCTTCCTTCTTTCAGCAGCCAATTCTTATATGACAGGCCAATCGTTTCTCGTCGATGGGGGGATGGTCAAAGCGATTTAACCAAAGGTGCTACTTTCTCATTTGGGTGAATATAAATAAAAGGACTTACCCCAGCGGAGAAAGGAAGAGGCATCGTGAAAAATAAGGTGGTTGTAGGTCTTTTAGCCATTTTGTTAGGTGGTCTCGGCATTCATAAATTTTATTTGGGAAAGCTTGGCCAAGGCATTCTTTATTTATTATTTTCGTGGACAGGAATTCCAAGCATCATCGGCTTTATTGAGGGAATCGTTTATCTCGTTAAATCCGATGAAGAGTTCAATCGAAAATATAATGTCGTGTTAGAAGATTAGCACCTTGGCCGCAAGCCAAGGTGTTTTATATGTGGAGGAATGAGTATGAAAACAATCGGCTTTATTGGTCTTGGTGTGATGGGACAAAGCATGGCGCGCAATTTGCTGCAAGCAGGATATGATTTGCTTGTGCACACGCGCACGAAGGAGAAAGCAGAGGAGCTATTAAGAGCAGGGGCGGTCTGGAAGGAAACGGTTCGCGAGCTTGCCCGCGAGGCGGATGTTGTTATTACGATGGTGGGCTATCCACAGGATGTAGAAGCCGTATATTTTGGCGAAAACGGATTAATTGAAAATGTGAAGGAAAACACGTACTTAATTGATATGACAACCTCTCCTCCGTCGTTGGCCGAGAAAATTTATGATGAGGCGAAGAAGAGAAAGGTATTTGCGCTAGATGCTCCTGTTTCTGGTGGAGACGTTGGTGCCAGAGAAGGCCGGCTTGCGATTATGGTTGGGGGCGATGAAGCGGCATTTCATGAGTGCAAGCCAATTTTTGAAGCGCTAGGAACAAATATTGTTTTTCAAGGAAAAGTGGGAGCGGGCCAGCATGCGAAAATGTGTAACCAAATTGCGATTGCTACCAATATGATCGGTGTTTGTGAGGCGCTCATTTATGCGAAACGTTCAGGTCTTGATCCTTATAAAGTGTTGGAAAGCATTTCACAAGGAGCTGCCGGCAGCTGGTCACTGAGCCAATTAGCCCCAAGAATGTTGGCGGGGGATTTTGCGCCAGGATTTTATGTAAAGCATTTTATTAAAGATATGAAAATTGCGCTGGAAGAGGCAGAAAAAATGAATTTGCAGCTGCCCGGACTGAGCTTAGCTAAAAAAATGTATGAAGAACTGGCGGCAAGCGGTGAGGAGAACAGCGGAACACATGCGTTATACAAGCACTATGATCATTCATAAACGCCCTCTAGCACTAAGAAAATGGCACCTTCTCTATTGCGCCAACTAAGAAGAGGGAACTTATAGACGTTTTCAAATTTTCGACTGTCAGAGGCCAGTCGATGGCATGACCAGCTGCCTCCTTGATAAAAAGGTGAGAAGCTACCCAAGCTCTCACCTTTTATGTTTTTGAACGTACTGTTCGATGCGATTCAGCCCCTCTGCTAGCGTTTCTAATGAATAGGCATACGAAAGCCGAACATATCCTTCTCCATATGCTGAAAAGGCGCTTCCAGGAACGACGGCTACGCCAGCTTTATCCACTAAATCAAGTGCGAATTCAAAAGAGGAAGTATGAAATGGTTCAATAGATGGAAATAAGTAAAAAGCCCCTGTTGGCTTTTCCACTTGAAAGCCCATGTCAACAAGCCGGCTGTAGGCATATTCCATTCGCTGTTCGTATAGCTTCCGCATGTCGTTGGCGTCTTCTTTTCCCGCTGTCAAGGCGGCTAAAGCGGCTTTTTGCGAAATGGAAGAAGCGCATGAGACGCTATATTGGTGCACTTTAATCAGATGTTTTGTTAAAAACTCTGGGGCGAAGACAAACCCCACTCGCCATCCCGTCATTGAATGTGACTTGCTTAATCCGTTAATCACAATGGTTTGATTGCGCAGCCATTTGGCAATTGAAGCATGTTTGCCGCTATAAACAAGCTCGCTATAAATTTCATCCGATAAGATCCAAATTGGGCGATCCTTCAACAGCTCAGCCAGTTCTAGCAAATCCTGCTGCGCTAACGTTACACCAGTTGGGTTGGAGGGATACGGCAAAACGATACAGCGCGTTCGTTCATTTATGTACGGTTTAATCAAGTCGGCGGAAAGCCTAAATTGGTTATGGCGGGTGTCGACATATACAGGTTTGGCTCCGCACATGCGAATAATCGGCTCATAACCGGGATACACAGGGCCTGGTAAAATCACCTCGACTCCTTCCTCCAAAATGGTGCGAAAAGCGATGTCAATGGCCTGACTTGCACCAATCGTCACAATCACTTCGTTTTCATTATAGTGCAAGCCATATTTTTCGTTGACAAAACGGCAAGCCGCTTGACGCACTTCAAGCAAGCCTGCATTGTGGGTATAGACTGTGAAGTTATCAGAAATGGCTTGTTTCCCAGCTTCTTTCACATGTTCAGGAGTCGGAAAATCCGGCTGGCCAATTGTTAATGAAATGAGGTTTGGACGATCGGCAACCATATTAAAAAATTTGCGGATTCCTGAGATTTCAATATTTTTAATACGCGGATGAATGAGATGCTCCATAGTATTCCTTCCTTCCATACTCCATTTGTTTTATTTTATCACGGAAGTACAATAAAAGGTGAGCCTTCTTCTGCGTATAAAGACGAAGAAGTGGCTCACCTAATCAAACGATTCATGATTATAGTGCTGTGAGGCTTCGCATTCCATCATTTCGAAAAATCTCCCTGCCTATTCTCTGTGTTTTTTTAGCAATTCGTTATATTGGGTGGATAATTCTAAAAACAGCGCTTGATCTTTGGTAGCTAGCGCTTCATCAATCTTTTCCATTAATTTATTTTTTTGATAAAGGAAAATAGCTTGTTCCAGAATCATTTCAGCAAGCGGTCCGTAGCTGTTTTTTTCTTCCGGTTGCCCAAACATCATAATCCCTTCGTGAGGAAATTGTTTTTCGTACATGGAAACTCCCCCTTATTCGGGAACAAGATGTTCCCTTTTTTATATTATCGTCTTTTTTTATAAAAAAGTAAAGAAAATTTTGATAAATTCGAAGGTAGTAATTTTTACAAACAAGCGACTATTTTTCGGGTATTATATAGATAAATACAGCTTGAGAATGGAATAAAATTATTTTTGAAAAGCTGATGGCTGGGGAGAGATAAACTTTTTCGAGCGGAGTGAACCAATTGAACAACCACAATCGTCTGATATCAATGCTCCATCTATAAATTCGTGGTATGATATGGATACAGCTTGATGTGCCAATATTTCCCATTCCGATGAGCAGGTATGACGGTTGTTCGGTTCTTGGCAGCTGGGGCGTGACGGAGACAAGTCCGCGGCTTGTCTCCGACCGTCGAAAACATGCCATTTGGCTTTTGCATGAGCCATCTGCTCGATCTTCTCGTTGGATCTTGATCCTTCACAGATAGATCCAGTGCCAAAATCATTGATCGCCTATATAGCATGCTAGTCGTTAGCAAGAGGATTGCCGGCTATGGCAGAAAAGCCAAGAATTAAGATATGTCTTTAGCGAACGATGCGTTTGCTGCCTGTGAAAAAATGAAGCTAGAGGTGAAGGTTTTTCGTTCGTTCATCTACATGCCTATGTTTTGATACATTGACGTCGAAGGAAGGGGGAGAGTGATGATCCGAACTTGTGCGATTACTAAAGACTTTGAAGTAGTCTATGATGTACCACTGCCATTTTTAAAAAAACCTTCCGTTTCATGGTATTGGGTCGATTTCCACGAACCGACAGATGAAGAGGCAAAATTGTTGGCCGATTTTTTTCATTTTCATCCATTAGCGATTGAGGACTGTTTGGAATTTATTCAACGACCGAAGCTGGATTTTTATGATCAGTATTTGTTTATGGTTGTGCACTCTATTAATCAAGAAACATTGGAAGCGGAAGAAGTGGATTTATTTATCGGACAAAACTTTCTCGTTTCGTTTCATAAACAATCCGTATGGGGAATAAATCAAGTATGGGAAAGGCTGCAAACAGAAGAGCATTTTCAAGCAGGACCATTTCACGTGATGTATCATGTTTTAGATAAGCTTGTAGACGATTATTTTCCGCCGATGTATCGAATGGAAGATATGTTAAATGATCTTGATGAAAATACAAACGATCATACCATTCAGGAAATCCTCGAAAAAGTATTTGATATTCGCGGTGATTTATCCAAACTAAGAAGAACCATTGTCCCGATGCGTGATTTGCTTTATCGGATTATTAACTCTGATCGGCTACAGCGAATGAAGGAACAGCATATTTATTTTCATGATATTTATGATCATTTATTAAAATTGGTGGAAATGATTGAGGCGAATCGCGATATTACTTCTGATATTCGCGATAGCTATTTGTCATTGAACTCCAATCGGATGAATACAATTATGATGACATTAACGGTGATTACGACGATTTTTATGCCGTTGACGTTCATTGCCGGTGTGTATGGGATGAATTTTGACAATATGCCTGAATTGCATTGGAAATACGGGTATTTTGCTGTGCTAGGAATAATGGCACTCATTGCGGTAGCCATGTTTTTCTTGTTTAAGAAAAAAGGATGGTTTCGTTTTCATAAAGGAAATCGGTAAAACGGGAGAGACAGCGAATGAAGCGAATTGCAGTCATTGGACAATCAGGGGATATTCCTGACAGCGTACGAAAAATTGCGGAGCAGGTAGGCGAAGAAATTGCGAAAAGAAAGGCGGTCCTATTAACCGGCGGAGGAAGCGGAGTCATGGAAGCAGCTTCTAAAGGAGCAAAGCAGGCAGGGGGATTAGTGATTGGCATTTTAGCCGGAGATCGCACAGATGTCGCTAATGATTATTTAGATGTACCGATTACAACAGGGCTTCATTTTGATTTTCGCAGCATGGTGCTCGTTCATTCATCGGATGCCCTTATTATGATCCGCGGCGGCAATGGGACGCTTGGGGAGCTGTCAGCGGCATATATGAATCAAAAACCGGTGGTTATTATTGAAACGACAGGCGGATGGGCGACAAAAATAAAAGAGGTGGCCTATGAAGGAGGGTATTTGGATGAGCGGCGCACGGTGGAGATTGCGTTTTGCAGTTCAGCAGAAGCTGCAGTGGATCTGGCTTTTAACCGCATTTCCGAGCCGCTTGATAGGGAAAGAAATACAGGGAGAATTGGCGATTAAAAAGAGAGGGTGTCCAACGAATAGTTTGGGCACCCTCTTTTTATTTCCGTTGGAAGAGGAGTAGCTCCTATGACTAATGAAAACAAAATGATAGCACGTGGCATCATGTTTGTTTATCCACCCACCATATTCTATATACATTAATCGAAGGCTTTGTACTTGCAACAAAAAAAGGACTATATAATCGGACAGCATCATACGATAAAGTGATGGGATCTTTGACAAAGAGGAGGGGATAGGATGGACCGTCTTGATCCGTATGGCATGTTTTCTGCCTATGTACCGGGATTTACTGAAATGTTAATCGATTATCATGACAGGGAAAATAGTGAAAGAAACCAAGAAATGGAGAATATATGGCGCATGATTCGTCCGAAGCTGCAGCCACTATATGCGAAGCTGCAACAATATTATGTTCCGCGCAATATATCACGCTATATGTTTCGTGTCATTGTCCAAACAGCGTTAGATCATAAGGAACATGTGGAAGGAACAATGGATCAAAAGATTGAGCAGCTGTTTCAGCTAACTAGAAGAAACTCCCCTTGGTTGTTTACTGTGTTGCAGGCGTATCGCGTTCCGGAAAATGAAATCGAGCAAATCGTAAGATCCGTCATTCGTTTGGTGCTAGAGAATATCGGATATAGGCCGGAACAGGATTGGAGCGCGTGGGAAAGTTTAGGAGGAACATTAACATCAGGACCGGCTGTGGCGTCTTGGGGACGAGATCGGCTGGATGTATTTGCAAGAGGTGAAAGGCATCAATTGCTCCATAAATGGTGGGACGGTGTGCGTTGGAGCGATTGGGAAAATCTCTCCGGTACATTAACTTCCTCTCCAGCTGCTGTCTCATGGGGGGAAAATCGCATTGATGTATTTGGTCGCGGGCCAGAACGGCAGCTTTTGCATAAATGGTGGGACGGTGTACGCTGGAGTGAATGGGAAGACTTAGGAGGAGTGTTAAGCTCAACTCCTGCGGTGGCATCATGGGAAGCCAATCGGCTGGATGTGTTTGTGCGCGGTGAGGATCGTCATCTGTATCATAAATGGTGGGACGGTGTGCGTTGGAGTGAATGGGAAAACTTGGGCGGCATTATTACATCCGCTCCCGGAGCTGTTTCATGGGGAAAGCAAAGAATTGATGTATTTGCGAGAGGAGCAGAGCGGCAACTTTTGCATAAATGGTGGGACGGCGTGCGCTGGAGTCATTGGGAAGATCTGAAAGGTATTCTTACTTCGAGCCCAGCAGCGGCATCTAGAGGAAAAAACCGCTTAGATATCTTTGCGCGCGGTGGGAATCATGAACTTCTTTATAAATATTGGGATGGCGCGCATTGGAGCGAATTTCTTCATCTTGATGGAAGGCGTATTACATCTGAACCCGCTGCTATTTCATGGGGAGGAAATCGTCTCGATGTTTTTGCGCGTGGAGAGCGTAACGAATTGCTTCACCGTTGGAAAAGATGACGAAAAAACACGCTGGCTATGATTACCTAGCCAAGCGTGTTTTTATTTTTGTAAAACTCATTCAAGAAATGAAAAGAGTATGATACAATGATGGGCGATGTATCGATGAACGGGGGAAATCAAGAATGATTTTCATGATTAAGCCTCTCATTGTCAATATTACGATTTTGCTCTCATTAACATTTAATGCGAATTTATTTTTCCCTTTTCGGGACCGTCTGACTTTAACGATGCGGCAGCAAGCCATTTATGGGCTATTTGCTGCGTTTGCTGCCATGCTGTGTATGTTTTATCCAATTGAGACCCTAGGGGAGACACATTTTGATTTTCGGATGATCGTCATTTTAATTGTGACGCTATATATTGGCTGGCCGGCCGGAGGCATATGCACATTGATTGTGGTGATTACGCGTCTGATTATTGGCGGCTCTTTTGCCGGAATCGGAGTGCTTGTTTCCGTTCTTTCGTTTATCACTGCTTGGTTATTTCGGCCTTTTTATTGGAAAGCAAAAAATAAATTATGGCATGCATTAATGATTGTGATGCTGTATTTTCTTTTTTATTTTACGATCATTGTTCAAACGGTTTCATTTTTGAATTGGGAATTTTATAGTACGTATTTTGCCATGTTTTTGGCGACTTACCTGTTGATTATTGTTTTAATTGAACGCTTAATTGTGTATAATCGCCAATTTGATGAGATGGTATATATGGATAAGCTGACGATGGTCAGTGAAATGGCGGCATCCTTTGCTCATGAAATTCGCAATCCGATTACGACGGTCCGCGGGTTTGTGCAATTGCTGCAAAAGGATGCTGGAAATTCACAATTAGAGCAATTTGCTCCCCTTATTCTAGAGGAGCTAGATCGGGCAAATAAAATCATTACGGATTATTTAAAATTGGCAAAGCCGGCTGATTTTCGCTTGCAGCCGATTGATTTAAGTGAAGTGCTGCGTGACTGTGTGGACTTGCTTCGCCCGTTAGGAGCGTTTGCCAATGTGTCTATCGAATGGGAGAATATTGAAAAATGTTACGTCTGGGGAGACGAGCAATATTTAAAGCAATCATTTTTAAATATTATCAAAAATGCGATTGAAGCAATTGATAATGGCAGCGGAAGTGTCTTTATTACGACACAATCTCTTATGCAGCAAAAGACTGTCAAAGTAGTGATTGAAGATAACGGAAAAGGAATGACAGAGGAGGAGTTAAAAAAGATTGGTCTTCCCTATTACACAACGAAGTCAAAAGGAACGGGGTTAGGGAGCATGATTTCCAATCGCTTAATCCGTGAAATGGGAGGAACCGTTCATTATATGAGCCATCCTGGAAAAGGAACGCGCGTAGAGATTACATTGCCTTTAATGAAATAAGACAAACCGTCTCAGTCATATGATAATATAAAGCAGCTATACGGAGCTCATGATGTTTTTCGGCGGTCAGGTAGCTACACGATGAATGGCTTCATAGATTCATGAATGGGTCTGACAGCGGGAGTATTTGGACCTTTGCTATACGAATGCGTGACCAATGCCAGTCTGCAAATATACCTTTGAGCGTCGATTTTCCAGATCTTCGTTCCATCGTTGCATTTTTCGTATAGAAAAAAGTGCAGAGAGAAAGGAATGAGAGAAATTATGGCGAGAACGGTTTGGGGAGTTGATTCCGCGGCAACAGTGACAGATCAATCGTTTTATTGCGTGAAAAATGAGCTTGGCTATCCAAAATTTTGGGGGCGTTACTTAGTAGAGGTGCCGAATGTCTCTGATGGATTAACAGCTCAAGAAATAGCTCGGCTACATAGCTATGGTATAAAAATATTGCCGATCTACAACGCTTTTCGCCAAGCAACAGGATATGCCAACGGACAAGTCGTTGCACGCAATGCAGTATTTCATGCGCGTCGGCTTGGGATTCCAAAAAATAAAATGTTGTTTGCCAATATTGAAGATTTTTTTGCTGTTGATGAGGCATGGATTCGCGCTTGGGTGGAAACGCTTCAGCCTACTGGCTATCGTCCTGGATTTTATGCAGATCCATCCAAAGGGGATTTCTCTGCAGCTTATTGCGAAGCAGTACAAAAAAATAACCAAGTGGCTGTTCAATCCGTTATTTGGAGTTCAGCACCGAGACCCGGAACGACATCCGAGCAAAAAGCTCCGAAATATTCTCCGGCTTCGCCAAATTGTAAAGCGAATGTATGGGCCTGGCAATACGGACGTGATGCCGAAGCATGCCCTGTCGACACCAACCTAGCTGACCGCCGATTGCTTGATTTTTTATATTAGAAAAGCTGCCGATAAGAAGGCAGCTTTATTTTTTAGAGAGGAATTTATAAAGAAAAAGGTTTCTTATTTGCTTAGGAAAAAATATAATAAAATTAGGACATTATACGAGGAAGGACGTTATCGAAGATGAATGAAAAACGGGAGATTTTGTTAGAAAGCGGAACCAATGAATTGGAGATTGTCGAATTTTTAATCGGTACAAACCAATTTGCTATTAATGTGATGAAGGTAAGAGAAATTTTAAATCCTGTCCCCATTACAAAAGTTCCCCATTCTCATCCTAATATAGAAGGAATTATCGAATTGCGGGGAGAGGTGCTTCCCGTTATTGATATGGCCAAGGCACTCGGCTTTCCTCCATCGGAAACGCCTCAGCAAGATAAATTTATTGTTGCTGAGTTTAATCAGCAAAAAGTGGTATTCCATGTACATAATGTTACTCGGATTCATCGAATTTCTTGGAGGCAAATCGAAAAGCCTTCCCAAATGTATCAAGGACTTGATGGTCAGGTAATCGGGGTTGTTAAGCTTGAAGGCAAAATGATTTTATTGCTTGATTTTGAAAAAATGGTGGTGGATATTAACCCGGAAACAGGGATTAACGTACAGCAAGTGAAAAAACTCGGAAAACGGGAACGCTCGAATAAAAAAATCGTGGTTGCCGAGGATTCCCCGCTTTTGCGTAAACTGTTGCATGACACGCTTGCTGAAGCAGGTTATGTGCTTGTTGAATTTTTCGAGGATGGAGAAGCAGCCCTTCATTATTTACAAGCAATTGTGAAAGAAGGGAAAGACATTGAGCAGGAAGTGCAGCTTGTGATTACTGATATTGAAATGCCGCAAATGGATGGACATCATTTGACGAAAAGAATCCGCGAGGATGAAAAACTAAGCAAGCTTCCTGTTATCATTTTCTCGTCGCTTATTACCGATGATTTGCGTCATAAGGGCGAAAAAGTTGGAGCGACGGCGCAAGTCAGCAAACCAGAAGTGGGCGAGCTTGTGAAAGTAATCGATAAATATATTTTATAATCCGTGGTGACAGATAAAACCGATTCATTTGCTGTCCTTGTCCTGGATAGAATGGCGGTTTTGAGAGCCTCCTGTTACCGTTGGACAGTCTCTGCAAAAGGCTGTCCATTTTTTTATGTAAATGCTATTTTTAGGTATGAAAAGCCTTAATGGTTCACGATGATCGGAAACAAGGGGCTTCTCGTCTAAAAGCAGGATGAATTTCATATAAAGATACAAACGAGAGAGGATTCCTCTTTTGCAAGGAACAACTGACAGGTCGATAAAGTGCTGAGGCCTTCATTAGAATAAGGGATAAAAGCAGGGGATTGATGAAAAATAAAAAAGAAAGGGACAAAAAAGATGGCTGTAAGAGAAACGGTTGAATGATAAAGTGTATTTGCTTGTTCATGAACCGAAATGACAGAAAAGAATAAGAATAGAAAAACGAGCGCCGGTTGCCGAAGGCGAGTAAACCCGACAACCGGCGCGAGCAAAAGCGCGTCTCGTTTTGCTTATTCTGAAATGACCAGATTTCAAAGAGAGCGGCTCCATTCCATCCTTAACGTTCACCGAGCCGTTTAAATACCGGCTTTTGGTATGTTCTTGGCGAAGGTTTGTTAGCTGGTGTTTCACTGATGCCGGCATATGACTGTAACAATGCTTTGGCTTGCGACAGCGGCATTTTTGCGACAGGATTGCGATAAACGCCATTTAAGGCCCCTAAGTGCGGAAGAGTTGCGAAGTCTTCTTTTGTCGGAGGAATATGAAAATAATAGTTGCCGACAGCGACAAGAACGTCAGATTGCTGTTGGCTGTTGCGCGGATTCGGCGAGAAATGAAGACCCACCTTTTTGGCTTTGCCCTCACTAATCAGCTTCTCAATCGTCTTTTTCTTTAACAGATATAAAAAAGATGGATTTAATGCTGTTTTCGCATGGCGATTAACAGTGAAAATCGCTTTCGCTAAGTTATCTATCGTTGGTTCTAAACTCTCCATGATTCGTCTCCTTTTCAATAGGCTTGTCTAGTACTTTTATTATACAGCATGAACATTTGTTTGCAACATATGATATGATTAATGAAAAATAAACGTAAGGATGAACAAGCATGAAAGAAAAGTACGGAATCATTGATATCGGATCAAATACGATTCGTTTAGTGATTTATGAACGGCAAAAAAGCGGTCGGTTGCGTGAAGTTGAAAATGTAAAAGTGGTGGCAAGACTTCGCAGCCATTTAACAGAAGACCAGATGTTGGCGGAATCGGGCGTGTCGCTTTTATTAAATACACTGCAAAGCTTTCAGGAAATTACCCGCTATCATCGTTTAGAACGCGTCAAATGTGTGGCTACCGCTACAATTCGCCAGGCGAAAAACCAACAAGAAATCGCTGAATGGATAGAAGCGAATACAGATTTTTGTATTCGGGTACTTACTGAAGAGGAGGAAGCCTATTACGGGTTTCTTGCCGTCGTTAATTCTACGCCCATTTCTGAAGCGATAACAATAGATATTGGCGGCGGTAGCACAGAAATCACTTATTATAAAGACAGGCAACTATATGAATTACACAGCTTTCCGTTCGGAGTTTTGTCATTAAAGCAAAAGTTTGTGGCGGGCAACGTTCCAACAGATGAGGAGTTAGAGCTTCTTGCCGAATATGTAGAAGAGCAATTTCACTCTTTGCCATGGCTGCTGCAAAGAAATGTTCCTATTGTTGCTATGGGGGGAAGTGCTCGAAATGTGGTACAAGTTCATCAACTTATGTGCCGATATCCGCTTGCTGGTGTTCATCAATACGAAATGAAACGAAAGCACCTGCTAGACGTTCGAAAGCTACTAACCTCACTTCCATTTGAAGACATTCAAAAATTAGAAGGTTTATCCAAGGATCGTGCGGATTTAATGATTCCTGCATTGGAGGTTTTTCGTGTACTGTATGATGTCGTAGAAGCTTCTTCGTTTGTGTTGAGCAGAAAAGGCTTGCGCGATGGCATTTTTTATGAAGAATTCACTCAACCGTTTGGGACTAGAGTATTTCCCAACGTTCTCCAAGAAAGCTTTTTCGAATTGGCACAGGATTATGATATTCGCTTAGACGATGTGGAATATGTGTCCCATCTTCTTTCGCAAATGGTGGAGCAAATTCGTTTGCTTCAATTATACCCGTTGACAGATGAAGATGTGCGGGATATGAAATGGGCTGCACGGGTGTTTTATTTAGGGCAGTATATTGATGAAGAATCAAGCAGTCAGCATACATTTTATTTATTGGCCAATCGAACCATTGATGGATTGATGCATAAGGACCGCGTAAAGCTTGCCCTTATGGCTTCTTACAAAAATAAACCGTTATTTAAACAGTATATCGCTCCGTTTAGCAGTTGGTTTACGAAAGAAGAACAAAAGCGCATTCGCTTTCTTGGTGCTCTTTTAAAATTTGCTTATAGCCTAAACGATACGAAGCGAAAGATTGTTCAGCAAATTAGATGGTCTGAGCAGAGCGACACCATTATCATGAACATCATTTGTAGCGGAGATTTTCGAGCAGAGGAGTACCAGGCGGAAAAAAATAAAAAACATATCGAGAAAATACTCAAACGCCCGATTGAATTGCATTTTCAGCAAAATGAATAAGGAAGGGAAGCACGATGGAGCTAAATAATCCAAATTATTATAATAATCGCGAATTAAGCTGGCTTGCTTTCAATAAACGTGTGTTGCAAGAAGCATTTGATGAGAGAAATCCATTGCTTGAACGATTAAAATTTTTAGCGATTTTCAGTTCGAATTTAGATGAATTTTTTATGGTGCGTGTAGCCGGCTTAAAAGATCAAGTAAAGGCAGGATTTAATAAACCTGAAAATAAAGCGGGGCTGACGCCGAAGCAGCAACTAAACAAAATTTCCGAAAAAGTATATGAGCTAGTAGCTGCTCAATATCGGTTTTATAATGAACAGCTTTTGCCCATGTTAAAAGCAGAGAAGATTTACTTGGCAGCTATAGATGAATGGACGGAAAAGCAGAGGGAGTTTTTGCAGGCGTATTTTACTGAACGGATTTTCCCTGTTTTAACTCCAATGGCCGTGGACGCGTACCGTCCGTTTCCGATGCTGCTGAACAAAAGCTTAAATTTAGCAGTTGTGCTTGATGCTGAAGAAGAGGAGGAAAGACGAAAATTAACGATTGTTCAGGTCCCCTCTGTGTTAAATCGCTTCATCCGTCTCCCATCGGAATCTGACCGCTTTGTATATGTGTTGCTCGAGGATGTCATTACGGCTCATATTCAAACGTTATTTACTGGATATGATGTGATTTCAGTGACTCCATTTCGCATTACGCGCAATGCCGATTTGACGATCCATGAAGAAGGTGCGCGCGATTTATTAAAAGAAATTGAAAAAGAGCTAAAAAAACGAAAATGGGGAGCTGCTGTTCGTCTGGAAATAAGAAAGGACGGGTTTGATCCATTTATTTTAAATTATTTATTAGAGGAATTAGAAATTGGTCATGATGACCTATATGAAATCGACGGACCGCTTGATTTGACCTTCTTTTACCGCTTTTATCAAGAACTATCTTTATATAAAGAGCATTTGGTATATGAGGCGCTTATTCCGCAGCCCCCAAGAGATTTGGATTCTGGGGAGGACATTTTTGAAAAAGCGGCAGAACAGGATATTTTGCTTCATCATCCTTATGAATCATTTGAACCCGTCATCGATTTTGTATCGGAGGCGGCAGATGATCCGCAGGTGCTCGCCATCAAGCAAACATTGTATCGCGTCAGCGGTGATTCTCCCATTATCGAAGCTTTGAAGCGGGCAGCGGAAAATGGCAAGCAAGTAACGGTTCTTGTTGAGTTGAAAGCTCGTTTTGATGAAGAGAATAATGTGCAATGGGCCAAAGAACTGGAGAAATCAGGATGTCATGTCATTTATGGCATTACGCATTTAAAAACACATAGTAAGATCACCCTGATTGTCAGGCAGCGAAATGGAAAAATCGAGCGCTTTATTCATTTAGGTACAGGAAATTATAATGATGCGACAGCCAAACTATATACCGATTTAGGTCTCATAACATCCAACCGTGAATTTGGCGAGGATGCTACGAATTTTTTCAACTATTTAAGCGGATATATGGAAAAACCTCATTTTCACTATCTATCCGTTGCTCCATTCGATATTCGCCGCCAATTTATTCACCTCATTGATGAGGAGATTCGCCTGCATCGTCAACACGGAAATGGACGTATTATTGCAAAGATGAATGCGCTGACAGATAAAGAGCTGATTATGAAGCTGTACGAAGCTTCGCAAGCAGGGGTGAATATTGATTTAATTGTTCGCGGAATTTGCTGCCTTCGCCCGGGCATCCCGGGAGTTAGTGATCGCGTTCGCGTCCGCAGTATTGTTGGTCGGTTTCTTGAACATAGCCGAATTTACTATTTCCAGCATAATGGAGCGGAGAAAGTGTTTCTATCATCAGCTGATATGATGACGCGTAACATGGATAAACGCGTGGAAATTTTATTTCCGATTTTAGCCGATCATTTAAAATCAAGAATTGTGGACATTTTGTCTATCTTGCTTGCGGATAATGTGAAAGCTAGGGAACAGGATAGGTATGGTGAGTATCATTATGTGAAAAAAGCGAAGGGGGAACGGGAAATTGACAGTCAATTGTGGCTATTTAATTTAGCCTATCGCGTCAAAGAAGATGAAGAATAGAAAGAGGAAGGTGGATAAACCCGTGATACTAGTTGAGGATGATGAGGCAACGATGGTCCATACTGCTTGAATTCTCAACCTTAAATCAGTGCATCAACCATCCGACGCCGACGATGGTTGATGCTTTAATGTAAAGATTGTTAATTCAGGAGGAGTTAAAAAGCGCAATGGCATTCGAGTTGTGCCTAGGCCTCGATTGACATAAAGCCTCATTTTCCCCACCTCATAAAATCCTTCATAATACTGAATGGCCAGTGGAGGTGTGATCAGAGGACCGATGAAAGGAAGCTGGATCTGGCCGCCGTGACTATGCCCTGATAACTGCAGATGGACAGGGTAATGCGCCGCTTGAATGGCTCCATCTGGTTCATGCAATAATAAAATGGTATAGGTAGATGGAGGAATTTGTTGAAAGGTTTGTTCAAAATGCGGGCGGCCAAGCATTAAATCGTCCATGCCCGCAATCGCGATTTTGCTTTTATCGACGAGCTGGATGATCGCATGTTCGTTCACAAGCATATGAAATCCGGCCTGATTCATGATATTTCGGTATAGATTCGTTCCATAACCTCCATGATCGTGATTTCCGTAAATGGAGAACTTCCCAAACGGAGCACGAATTCTGGAAAGGATAGGAATAATTTGATGAGCATGAGGATATTGATGAGGAGCATCGATCAAATCCCCAGTAAAAACAACCAGATCTGGCTTGATATCGTTGATTTGGCTAACAAGCTGGTTCAGCCGCTCGAGTGAATAATAATCTCCGAGATGTGTGTCGCTAAATTGTACAATCGTCATACCATCGAAGCTCTTGGGGATTAATGGATGAGTAATTGAATGTTTACTGATGGTCAGCCGGCTTGGCTCGATAAAACGAGCGTAGTAATACCCGAAGGAAGCGATAAACATGCCTCCGAGCAGGGAGCCAATACTTTTTTTGAGAAATGTTCTTCTGTTCATTTGTGGCGTGGTTTTCATGAATTATCTACGTCCTTTCCCCATTATTATAAATGGAGAATCAAAAACAGAAAAGTAATAGATCAAGCTCAGCTTTTCATTGGTTGTCTCTTGCAGGTAAAAAAATATCGGCTTTTAGTAGTGGAAACGGCCGACTTGTCTTTCGGACGCGGACCGTTTCCCAATCGTTTGTTTTATTTTTAAGAGATATGTAGACCAATAAAAATGTTAGAAAATTATGTATATTTATAGTAAAATAAAAATGAATGAATAATCAGTCAGTAATTTAAGGGGGAGAAAATGTGCAGGGAAAAGTGATTATTGTAACAGGTGCATCCAGCGGAATGGGAAAATATATGGCCAAGCGGTTTGTGGCAGAGGGAGCTCGTGTTGTGATCACAGGAAGGAGATTAGAGGCGTTAGAAGAGGTGAAAAAGGAAATTGAGACAGCGGAAGGAATGGTGCTGCCGATTCAAATGGATGTGCGTGAACCTGAACTCGTCGCCGAAATGGTTCAGCGCACGGATGCGGAATTTGGGCAAATTGACGCATTAATTAATAATGCAGCAGGAAATTTTATTTGTCCAGCTGAAAAGCTATCAATTAATGGATGGAATAGCGTGATCAACATTGTGCTGAACGGAACATTTTATTGCAGTCGAGAAATAGGGAATTATTGGATCAATAAAAAAGCAAAAGGCACCATTATTAACATGGTTGCTACATATGCGTGGAATGCCGGTGCTGGCGTTATCCATTCGGCGTGCGCGAAAGCTGGCGTGTTAGCGATGACGCGCACACTTGCTGTAGAATGGGGCAGAAAATATGGGATTCGTGTGAATGCGATCGCTCCTGGTCCGATTGAACGAACAGGAGGAGCGGAAAAGCTTTGGGAATCCGAGGAAGCAGCGAAGCGAACATTGGCAAGTGTGCCGCTTGGCCGGCTTGGAACACCTGAAGAAATTGCTGGACTTGCTGCTTTTTTGCTTTCAGATGAAGCCGCTTACATCAATGGGGAATGCATTACAATAGATGGGGGGCAATGGCTAAACCAATATCCGTTTTAATTGATAAAAGAAGGCGGTTTCAATTATAGGAAACCGCTCTTTTTTTAAGGCTATCCATGAACGAATAAACTGCTGCTTGTTTACTTGATGTGCTTTTTTTCCCCAGAGAGGATCGTTGATATAAACAAAATCTGAATCAAAACCGACAAGAACAACCGCATGCAAATCGAGCGGTGTACGAATCGTTTGCCCACCGTGTTTCCAGCTTTCCCAACGATCTGGAAGGCGATAATCTCCTGTTGTCCAAACAACAACGGGATGGCCATTGGAAACGTACCTAAGCAGCTCAGTGAAAGGTTGTCCAGTTAAATTAATGGCACGTTCTGGCAGATATTTTTCCATCAGCTCTACAATCGGTTCATCAAACACGGCATAACCGCTCGATTTTCCAGTCATATCTCCAACAAATCCGTCTGCCGGATTTCCCCATGAAATGATGTTTCCATGTCGATCTCTTATTTTTGGATCTAAATCCTTTTTTATTTGTTTGGCTAAGGTCAGTTTATTTACTTGGACTCCTGCATATTGCAGCACCATGGCTAAGCTTGTTACTTCACATCCATATTTCAACTCAGGAACTTGCTTAATTAATGGTACATGCAGAATCACTTTTTCGGGATTTTGTACCGCTTTCGGCTCATAACGGAAATGAGGGTTTTCTGCCTCTTTTGCCAAATGGGACGGAGGTGCTGCTTTTTTCTCTTCATTTGAGCAGCCAAGCAGCATAAAAAACGCTATTCCCATATAAAGATAGTTCATGTTCATCACCTAATCCAATCGAAATTCACTTTGAAGCAGTATATGATCTGAAACAGATATGAAGCTGAAACGAATGACAGACCTTATCATGAGAGCCTATATATTGGTATTGAACACATCCATTCGTTTGTTGTCTTTATGCTGTGTAATATGAATGAACGATATGTGTGAAAACTTATGGTTGGAAGGTAAGTCATCGACCTCCTTCGATCAAGCTAAACCGTGCCGTCGAAATCGGCTCATTCCTTTTTGGCATGGGAGGCACATGTTGAGACATCAAGTTGTATTTATATAGTTACAAACAAACTTTTCTGCCTCTTCCCTTAAACAGGAACGCCAGCGAGCAAAGGGATTGGCCCGTAAAAGCGTTCACTGTTCGACGAGCGCATGCCTTAAAGCATGTTCGGACTTATAGTATGGCAACGATTTTTTTCTTTATGAGGTAGGGGAATCGTGTGGTATAATATGCAAAATGACGAGTGCAAAAAGAGGTGAGCAGCATGGATGCGTTAGATATTGTAACTAATTTGCAACGCGTCATCCCGTATTACCAAGCGATCTTTAGCGCTGATGAGCATCGCGTCATCGGCTATGAAGTACTAGGCAGATATCGCTCTGAGGATGGAATTGTAAGCTTAGGCCCTTTTTTTCATGACGAAGCCATTCCGGAGGAATTTCGCTTAGAAGTCGATGAAGTCGTAACAAGAAAGGCGCTTGACCATTTTTTATTGAATGATGACCATTCGCTGCTTATTTTTCTTAATCAAGATGCTAATTTATTGATGATGGATCGGGCAGAGTCATTTTTATCTTTATTGTTTCAATATAAAGAGAAGGGCTTGTCCTTAGATCGTATTGTGCTGGAAATTAACGAGCCGTTTTTTAAAGGAGACTTTAATCAGCTTAGTCATTTATTAACCTATATTCGTACATACGGGATTCGCGTGGCTCTCGATCATATTGGGGAACACAGCAGCAATCTTGAGCGCATTAGCCTGTTGGCGCCAGATATATTAAAAATGGATTTGCATGAACTGCGAAAAATCTCGAGCAGCTACTCCTATCAGGATGTGCTTTATTCGATTTCTTTGCTTGCTCGCAAAATGGGGGCTACTCTTTTGTATGAGGATATTGAAACCTCTTTTCAGCTGCAATATGCTTGGCAAAATGGCGGCCGTTATTATCAAGGGTATTATTTGGCTGAACCGCAGTCTGCGTTGCTACCGGCTGATTTTCTAAAAGACCGTTTGCGTCAAGAGTGCCACGGATTTATTCAGCTGGAAAAGAAAAAACTGCAAATACTATACAATATTTCCGAACAGTTTCAACAGAGAGTCACAGCGCTGCTTTCCAAGTATAAAAAAACAGCAAGTTTTAACGAACTCATTTCGTCTCTAGCTGCTGAGCTGAGCGATGTATGCTTTCGCATCTATGTGTGTGACGAGGATGGATTTCAAAAATCAGCAAATATTTTCAAAAAGAGTCATGTTTGGGAACTGCAGCCGGAGTACTATATGAAGAATTGGAGTTGGCGTCCATATTTTTTAGAAAATATTGTGCGTATGCGTTCGCGTAAAAGGGGCATTTTATCAGACTTGTACGGAGATATCGAAACAGGAGAGACAATTCGTACGTACTCCTATCCGATTGATGAGTGCCACTACTTGTTCATTGATTTATCTTATAGCTATTTATTTGAGCACGATGCTCATTATTAGTATTGAATAAAATATAGGGGAAATGGGGGAAAGTAAGCACGAGGTGAAAATACGATGGCGCAAACTTCATTTATATTATCAATAATCGTATTACTTATCGCGATTATTGGATTTCTCTATACGTATTCACTTGGACGGCGCCAAAAATTGCAGGAACAATACGATGCGCCGGTGAATGAAAAAATACAAGAGCATCCGTATATTCGCAATCCTGTCCTGCTGGCATATGTGCTTGCTGGCTTGTTGGCTTTAGGCATGATTATTTATCTTGCTTTAAACAGAGGATAAACAAGCGGGGCGATCCATTAGAAGGGTTGCCCTTTTTGACGAGGGAGATTGACGAAAGAGGATACTTTACACGTTTTTTCTGATATAATCAATGGGGGAAACATGGGCATATGTTTATTTTTTTGAGAGCATCAGGCCTATACTATACATAAAGTGCCCTTTTCGTATAAAGGAGGAAGAGCTTATGTCTCAACTGCTAGGGATTATTCAACGGCTTATGCAGCTTCGTGACCAAGAGCCGAGTGGCAACGAGGCGCCGCAGCGAAATTTTGAAGTGAATGGAGAAAAAAAATGCAGTGTCACCTACCTAGCGAAAAACGATACATTTATGCTAGAGGTATATGAGAAAGGGAAGAAGCCAAATACTTACCAATTTGACAATATTGATATGATTGCGATCGAAATTTTTGAGTTATTAGATGAAAAAAAGTGAGGCGAAATCATGAAAAAAAAGCCGGTTGTTATTTGCCCTGTATGCCGAAGCCAAGCTTATTTAGAAGAGGTATTAACGGCACAATCCAATCAAAATGTGATTTATGCATGTCCTTCTTGTCAGTTTATGCTGCGCAACATTTATACAAGTAAAGGATAAAAGGTCTTCGAATAGCGAAGGCTTTTTATTTTTTTTTGGACTTTTTCATCGTATTTGTGAATATATACTAATGGATGTTGGCAAGGAGGATGAATCATGAGAAACGAATGGCTGGAAAGATTATCTTTAGATGAGCAGATGTTGCTGCTGGATGTGCTTTTTACTCAGCAGTATGCACTTGAAATTATTAGCTGCGAGCTCTCTGATATCGAAAGGGGCTACAAATATGTAGATGAAGCGCGTCATCAAAAATTAGTACAGCTGTATCATCGAATTCATGAAGAACTATCGCTTTAAAAGCGATAGTTATTTTTTTATCCAACACCGCTGAGTATGTTAAACTGAAAAGGGAAGAAGTATATGCGAAAGGCGGAAATAGGCATGATCAGTTTTGATAGCAAAGAATTTACCGGCAAAACGATTGCACAATTTTTAATTCCTTCAGAAAAAGTGGCTCATGTTCAAGTTGGAAATTACTTGGATCACGCTTTGTTAGTTTTAACAAAAACTAGATACTCCGCAATTCCTGTACTTGATATATCTTATAAGCTGCATGGACTTATCAGTACAACGATGATTATGGATGCTATTTTAGGACTAGAGCGAATTGAGCTTGAACGATTGGAGCGAATGAAAGTTGAGGAAGTGATGAATAAAGATATTCCACGTTTATCTTTAAACGACAATGTGATTAAGGGAATCGGACTGATTGTCAATCATCCTTTCGTTTGTGTTGAAAACGAGCAAGGCTATTTTGAAGGGATTTTTACAAGACGCGAAGTATTAAAACGGTTGAACAAGCAGCTGAGGCGCTTCAATCATTATAATGGATGAGGCTTCAGCGTGCTTTACCCGATCATTTTAAAAACAAGCTGAATAATCAGCAGGAATGTGACGATATTTAAAATGAGTGACAAGTGTTCTTGTTTTAGCTTTTGGGCAAGTCTGACAGACACTTGTGCACCAATGACGGACCCTAGCCCTAAAAAAGGGGCGATATGCCAGTTCACATGGCCGGCGTACAAATACGTGGCAAAGGCGCCAAAGCAGCTGATAAACGTTTGGAATCGCGTAAAGGCGATCGCCGATAAATAGTCAAGTCCTGTTGACAAATAAGTATACATTAATAACGTGGCTTGACCTGGACCGAACATTCCGTCGTAGACGCTAATTCCATAAAGCGGCGCATATAATTTTTTCGAAAAAACGGCTGACCGCTGCTGCGTCATCTTTTTTCGAAAAAACTGCAGGCTGAGAGCAAATGTCAACAACGCAATGGCGATAGCCGTCATGGTTTTTTCAGGCAGGGATGAAGCAAGCAATCCGCCTGTAATCCCCCCTCCTAAGCTGATCGGAACGATAAAAGCGGTTTGCTTCCAGCCGATTTTTCCTTCGCCAAGAAGTACAAAAAAGCTTGAAAATGAACTGATCATATTGGAAAATTTAGCGGCGGCGATCGCTTGATGGACAGGTACGCCTGTTAAAAGCAGGACAGGCATGCCAATTAAGCCACCACCGCCGGCCAGAGTTCCGACAAACGATGTTAATGCCCCGATGACGATAAATAAGGCATAGTCCATATGCAACCGTCCTCTCCTTGGTTTAGTATTTTCTACTATCATCATATACAATTTAATGGTATAAGGAAATTTCATAAAAATAAACAAGAATGATAAGCAAAACTTATCAGAAAGAGGCAATGGGTGCATGACTGAATATGAATGGCTTGTGATTTTAGCTGAGGAGCTGAACATGCGCAAAGCAGCGGCAAGATTATATGTAAGCCCATCAGCTCTTTCTCAACGTTTGCAGACGCTTGAAAATGACTGGAATACAAAAATTTTCGTTCGAACACCTCGCGGGCTGATTTTGACACCGGCTGGAGAGAGAATTGTCCAGCTGGCCAAAGAAATCGTGCAAGCGACTGAGCAAGTAAAAGAGGAAGTCGAGCAAATGGATGGACGGGCGAGCGGGACGTTAAGGTTAGCAGTCGTTTCTATTGCTGCCCAGCACTGGCTTCCATCCATCTTAAAACGGTTTACCGAGCGATATCCGAACGTCAAAATTGCGTTAGTTACAGGATGGACAAGCAATATTATGGAATGGATGTATCAAAACGATTTTCATATCGGGATCGTGCGCGGTGTTCCCCATTGGAACGGCATCAAGCATTTTTTGTTTGCTGATCGGCTGTATTTAATCGATCAAAAAATTAACGGTCTTGAGCAGCTGCCCAAAACCGATCGACCGTTTATTCAGTTTAAAAGCGATTCCACCTATTTTCTCCATATTCAACAATGGTGGCATGAACAATTTGAAACACCGCCTGAACGGACAATGGTTGTTGATCAAATTGAGACGTGCAAACAGTTGGCTTATCATGGGATCGGTTATGCGATTTTGCCGGAAATAGCGCTTCATGATTTAGACGATTCTATGAACAAAATTCCGCTAAAGGATCGAACGGGGCGATTGATGGAGAGAGGTACGTGGCTTATCGGTGCAGATACCGCGTGGCAGCTTCCGCAAGTACAAGCGTTTTATCAAGTGGTCCGAGAGCTGATGGACTGAATTGGTGCTTGTCAGCGCAGGCTTTGTTTTGCTAAAGTAAAGGAATAAGAGAATAAAAGGAGGATGCTGACATGAAAATGATGGATGCAAATGAAATTATTGCGTTTATTCAAAATAGTAAAAAAGCGACGCCAGTCAAAGTATACATAAAAGGAAATCTTGAAGGATTAGATTTTGGAACCGGCTCAAAAGCGTTTATAACGGGAAATGCTGGAGTCGTGTTTGGTGAATGGCAGGAAATTCAAGCGGTGATGGAAGCGAATAAAGACCGCATTGAAGATTATGTTGTGGAAAATGACCGCCGCAACTCTGCTATTCCATTGCTTGATTTAAAAGGAATTAAAGCTCGCATTGAACCGGGTGCGATTATTCGCGATCAGGTTGAGATCGGCGATAATGCGGTCATTATGATGGGGGCTGTTATTAACATTGGCGCAGTTGTTGGCGAAGGAACGATGATTGATATGAATGCAGTGCTTGGTGGTCGGGCAACGGTAGGTAAGAATTGCCATGTTGGTGCTGGAGCGGTATTGGCAGGAGTGATTGAACCGCCTTCAGCGAAGCCGGTCATTGTAGAGGATGACGTAGTGATTGGCGCGAATGCCGTTATTTTAGAAGGGGTAACGGTTGGAAAAGGCGCAGTTGTTGCAGCCGGCGCGGTGGTAATCGATGATGTGCCTCCTTATTCTGTTGTGGCAGGGGTACCAGCTCGTGTGATTAAACAAATTGATGAAAAAACAAAAGCCAAAACAGAAATTAAGCAAGAATTGCGCCAACTATAAAAGTGGTGTTGTTCCGTTTTCAAAGGCTATCTATCAATATACCCGTTAAGGCGAAACAGCCAAGCGAAGCGTGGAGATGCTCCACGCTTTTTTACGAGGAGGAGAAAAGCATGGTAAGCCCATTTGTATCGATTCGCCGTGATTTGCATAAAATTCCTGAATTGGGGTTTCAAGAGTTTAAAACTCAGCAATATTTATTAAATTATATTGCGTCATTGCCGCAGGAAAGGTTGGAAATTCAAACATGGAAAACAGGTATTTTTGTAAAAATCAATGGCCTTCAGCCGACAAAAACGATTGCCTACCGCGCGGATATTGACGGACTTCCCATTCATGAAGAAACAGAACTTCCCTATCGTTCTCAACATGAAGGAAAAATGCACGCTTGCGGACATGATTTTCATATGAGTATTGCTTTGGGTGTATTAACCCATTTTGTGCATCATCCCATTCGTGATGATTTATTATTTATTTTTCAGCCAGCCGAAGAAGGTCCAGGCGGTGCGTTGCCGATGCTTCAAAGCGAGCCCATGCAGCAGTGGCGGCCAGATATGATTATCGCACTGCATATAGCACCGGAATATCCTGTTGGTACGATTGCTATAAAAGCAGGATTGCTATTTGCCAATACATCAGAACTGTTCATTGATTTAAAAGGAAAAGGTGGACATGCGGCATTTCCTCATCTAGCAAATGATATGGTCGTCGCCGCCTGCGCTCTTGTTACACAACTTCAATCAATTGTAGCGCGCAACGTTGACCCACTTGACAGCGCTGTTATCACCATCGGGAAAATTTCGGGAGGAACGGTGCAAAACGTAATTGCTGAGAATGCGCGTTTAGAAGGAACGATTCGCACACTATCAGCAGAATCTATGAAAAAAGTGAAAGAGAGAATTGAATCTCTTGTTAAAGGAATGGAAATCGCCTATCAATGTGAAGCATCGATTGATTATGGCTCCATGTACTACCAAGTATATAATAACGAAAAACTGACGAAAGAGTTCATGACATTTGTGCAGCAGCATTCTGATATTCACATGATAGAATGTCGAGAGGCCATGACAGGAGAAGACTTTGGCTATATGCTTGCCGAAATTCCAGGGTTTATGTTTTGGCTTGGTGTAGAATCAGAATACGGGCTGCATCATGCAAAGTTAAATCCGAACGAACTTGCGATTGATCAAGCCATTTCCTTGCTGGCATCTTATATTGGATGGAAAGGAAATAATTAGAATGGCATATTTTCCTCTCCGATAAGGCACATTATGTGAATGAGGAGGTGGATGAATGCTGGCAAAGATTGGGGTAGAACCATCGTTAACAAATGTTCAACAAGCATTAAAAGAAAGAGGTCATGAAGTGATTGCACTTCAACAGGAAAGTGATGCAAAAGGATGCGATTGCTGCGTTGTGACTGGCCAGGATTCAAATGTGATGGGCATCCAAAATGCTGTATCCTCAGCTTCTGTTATTGAAGCGAGCGGTTTGACCGCAGACGAGGTTTGCCAAAAAGTCGAGGAGAAGTTACGCTAATCAAGCGTCTCGTAAATCAACAGCTTTTGAAAAAAGACTAGGCGCCTTCCTAGTCTTTTTCTGCTCTCAATCGTTTGCATGCAAGTGACATATAGATACCACTTGATGTGTCAGCATTTGTTTCCGAGTGACCTAGTGATCATTGATTCTGGCGCTTGGCCATGTTTTGGCGTGGTCGGGACAAATCGTTGACTTGTTCTCCAAACGACGAAAAGCGGGGCTTTGGAATGGGCTATAAGCCTAATCTTCTAATGGGATCTATGTATAAAGTCCACGATGCAAGCATGTCAATCGATTAGAAAACGATGATATGGATATAGAAAAAATAGTGAGCGAATTATAATCACTAGAATAATGGCGATCAGTTTGATCAGCGCGCTATCTGTGTTTTGGCTCATAACATTTTCATGGAATCGTGAGTGTTTGGTCTGTTGTGAATGAATAGGGATGTTAAGAAGTCGCTCAACAGCTTTTCAGAATCGATTATTATATAATCTTTCATAACCATATAGCTTTTTGTATAATTTTTCCGCATATATGGTATACCATTGAGGAAATATATAATATTTTCTCAATCTAAAATGATGGAGGGATACATATGGCAGAGCGTATGGTAGGTAAGCAGGCTCCTCGTTTTGAAATGAAAGCTGTTTTACCTAACGGAGATTTTGGCATGGTCAGCTTAGAAGAAAATATCAAAAATAATAAATGGACGGTTCTTTTCTTCTATCCATTAGATTTCACGTTCGTGTGTTCAACAGAAATCACCGCTATTTCTGAACGCTATGAAGAATTTGAAGATTTAGATGCGGTTGTCATTGGTGCTTCTACAGACTCTGTATATTCTCATAAAGCATGGATAAATATGTCGCGCACAGAAAATGGCCTTGGAAAGATTAAGTATTCATTAGCAGCGGATACAAATCATCAAGTATCCCGTGACTATGGCGTACTTATTGAGGAGGAAGGAGTCGCGCTTTGCGGTTTATTCGTTATTGATCCAGAGGGAGAGCTAAAATACGCAGTCGCACATCATAACGATATCGGTCGTAATGTGGATGAAGTATTGCGCGTTCTGCAAGCGCTGCAAACAGGCCAGCTTTGCCCGGCAAACCCGAGGCAAAAAACGCTGGAGGTATAATCGAAGAAGGTCTAACAACATCATGTTAGACCTTCGTTTACGAGGAGGGATATGATGAAATTACGTGAGACAATGCCTACATTGAACGGAGCAACAGCTTATGTAAATGGCACTGTTACAAACGAGGATTTGATCGGAAAAAAACCGACGCTTATTCATTTCTGGTCCGTAAGCTGCCATGTTTGCAAGGAAGCGATGCCGCAAGTCAATGAATTTCGCAATCGCTATAAGGATGTATTAAATGTGGTGGCTGTACATATGCACGCTCGGAAAGAGATTTAGATATTGATCTAGTCAGAAGAACGGCAGAAGAACATGGCATGACACAGCCGATTTTAGTAGACAATGAACACCATATTACGGATGCATTTGAAAACCAATACGTTCCTGCTTACTATGTATTCGATGCAGAAGGAAAACTGCGCCATTTTCAAGCGGGTGGAAGCGGAATGAAGATGCTGGAAAAACGCGTCAATCGAGTGCTGGAGGAAAAGCAAAAAGCAGAATAAAGCTCCAAAAGGAACGATACCGCTCGTTCCTTTTTGATTTGCATTTTTTGTCATAACGTATTACATTAACAAGAGAAGATCATGTTGCGATGTGAAATTGGAGGAATACATGTGAAAAAAAAGCAGTTTGCTGTAATTGGATTAGGTCGATTTGGCGGCAGTATTTGCCGTACATTAAGTGAACAAGGGATGGAAGTGCTTGCGATTGATATTGATGAGGATCGCGTCAATGAATATGCCTCCATTGCTTCACATGCTGTGGTAGGAGATTCAACTGATGAGGCCGTGCTGAAAAGCTTAGGCATTCGCAATTTTGACCATGTGATTGTTGCGATCGGCGACAATATCCAGGCAAGCATTTTAACGACGTTAATTTTAAAAGAGCTTGGGGTGCAAAATATTACCGTAAAAGCTACCAACGACTATCATGAAAAAGTATTGAAAAAAATCGGAGCCGACCAAATTGTTCATCCAGAGCGCGATATGGGAGAAAGAATTGCACACAGCATTATTTCGAATAATGTTCTTGATTATTTAGAGCTTTCTGATGTTCATAGCATTGTTGAAATTGCAGCAAGCCATCGCCTTGAGGGCCATTCATTACTGGAGTTGGATATTCGGGCGCGTTATGGGATCAATATTGTTGCGATTAAGCGAGGCAATGAAGTTATTGTTTCTCCGTTGGCCTCTGAAATGATTCGAAAAGGGGACATATTGGTTGTCATCGGCGCCGACGAAGATATTGACCGCTTTGAAGCAAAAGTGGTGAGCGGCTAAAAGCATAGGAGGAAACGAACCGCTGCTGTTTTGTATCAATACGTGGCATAAGACAATGATTTTCCTCGTTTTTCAGCCGCCCTTCATGTCTTGCTTATGGCGCTTTTTTAGATGTTAAGAGAGGCTGAAACGTATAGTCCATTCAAAAGCAGAAGGTTGTCTTTTCGCCGAGTGGTTGTTTCAAACCGGGAATATGGAAAGCAAAAAGCAGGGAGACTCTCCCTGCTTTTTGCTGTTTCTGATTAGATCTCCATAATAATTGGCAAAATCATCGGCTTGCGCTTCGTTTTTTCATACAAAAACGGCGCAAGAGTATCTGTGATTTCATTTTTGATTTCTGACCATTGATTGGTTTTCCGTTCAAGCACTTTTTCAAGATGTTTTGTAATTAATGCTTGAGCATCGCTAATTAAATCGCCAGATTCCCGCATATAAACAAAACCGCGTGAAATGATATCGGGACCAGCCGCGATTTTGAATTCTTTCATATTGATGCTGACAACGACAATCACAAGGCCTTCCTCAGAAAGAATACGACGGTCGCGAAGCACGATATTGCCGATGTCTCCAATGCCGCTGCCATCAATATAAACAGATCCGGACGGAACTTTACCGACGATTCCTGCTTCCTCTGCACTTAGACCAAGCACTTCGCCGTTGTCCATAATAAAGCAGTTCTCTTCAGGAACCCCGCAGTCAACAGCAAGCTTCGCATGCATTTTTTGCATTCGGTATTCTCCGTGAATCGGCATAAAATATTTTGGCTTCATTAAACGAATCATTAACTTTTGCTCTTCCTGCCCACCGTGACCGGATGTATGGATATCATTTAACGGTCCATGAATCACTTCGGCACCGGCTCGATACAGCATGTTAATCGTACGGTTCACGCTGACCGTGTTTCCAGGGATTGGGGAGGATGAAAAGACAACTGTATCCCCAGGAATAATTTGAATTTGCCGATGCGTGCCGTTGGCGATGCGAGATAATGCTGCCATTGGTTCTCCTTGGCTTCCTGTACATAAAATCGTGACGCGATGGGCTGGGAGGCGATTGATTTGTCCGGCATCAATAAATGTATCCTTTGGACATTTGATGTAGCCAAGTCCTTGTCCAATCTCAATGGCTGCCTCCATGCTGCGGCCGAATACAGCGATTTTTCGATTATTAAGTACTGCAGCTTCAGTTACTTGCTGCAAACGATGGATGTTAGAAGCGAATGTGGCAAAAATAATCCGGCCTTGAACTTTGCGGAAAATATCATGGATGCTTTCACCGACGCGGCGTTCTGACATTGTAAAATGTGGAATTTCGCTATTGGTGCTGTCGGATAGCAAGCATAGAACACCTTCTTTTCCGATTTCAGCCATTTTTGTTAAATTGGCTGGTTCACCTACTGGAGTGAAATCGAACTTGAAATCACCTGTATGCACGATTTGCCCCGCTGGAGTTTTTACGACAATCCCATAGCTATCCGGAATGCTGTGAGTGGTCCGGAAAAACGTAACGGCTGTCTTTTGGAAACGGATCACATCATCCTCTTTAATTTCAATGAGCTTTGTTTGGCTTAATAATCCGTGCTCTTCTAGTTTATTGCGAATGAGTCCTAAAGCAAGCTTTCCACCGTATATTGGAACGTTCACTTGACGAAGCAAATAGGGGATACCGCCAATATGGTCTTCATGACCATGAGTGATAAATAATCCTTTAATCTTTTCTGCATTTTTGACTAAATAACTGTAATCAGGAATAACATAATCAATACCGAGCAGTTCATCTTCCGGGAATTTAATTCCCGCGTCAATGATAATAATTTCGTCTTGGAATTGTACGCCATATGTATTTTTTCCGATCTCGCCTAATCCGCCGAGCGCAAATACACCAACTTGGTTTTCTTTTAAAAACTTCATCATCTAAATCTCCAGTACATTAAAATTTGGGCTTTGTTTTTCATATTCTAAATGAGCGCCCTCAAGAGGCTGAATATATTCAATGTTGATTGCGCGATTTTTAAGTTTTTGGCGTACTTCCCGTTCTGATTCCGCTTCGATATACAGCGTGTTTGTTTTTTCTCTTACAGGCACTTCGTCAAGATTTTCTTGATAAAACACTTTAAAAATCATTGTAAAACCTCTCCTTACTAACCGATAATTTCCCTAACTTTTTTATTATATATAAAATATAGTTGATTTTCATGCTTTTTATTTTGGACACGGCACATGTTCCAAGCAGCGCTGCCTTTTACTTCTATCATCTTTGACGAAACTCCGAGCTTTCATTCATGTCTTTCATTTTAAAAGAAGCCCTTCTTTGTTCTTAAGAAGGGCTGTCCGGTTAAGCGATTGATTTTTTACGGAGCAAATCTTTCCATTGTTGGAGCAATTTTTTCTTGAGCTTCTTCAACATCTCTCATCACTCCCTACTTTTTATTGTACTCATTTCTTGTCGAAAGTAAATGTCCACTTTTTTTATTTAGTATATGAAGATTAAGAAGGGTTTTTCATGGTGAAAGCTGGAAGATTTTTTGTTTGACATTCCTGCTTTTTTTCATTAACGTAATGATGAAGAAATGCAATGATTTTTTATAAAGGTGAGAAAACGATGAAGAAAATTGTATTTTTTGATATTGATGGCACACTGCTTGATGAAAACAAAGAATTGCCGGCTTCTACTGTGCAAGCTATTCAGAAGCTTAAAACATCGGGAGTGTATGTAGCGATTGCGACAGGAAGAGCTCCTTTTATGTTTGAAAATTTGCGGAAGAAATTAGGAATCGATTCCTTTGTCAGCTTTAATGGTCAATATGTCGTTTTTGAAGACGAGGTCATTTATAAAAATCCTTTGCATCGTTCTAAGTTGCATGAATTGAAAGAGCGTGCTCATGAGAATGGGCATCCGCTTGTGTTTATGGATGCCGAAAGGATGAGGGCGAGCGTTGAAGAACATCCATATATTCATGTAAGTATGGAAAGCCTAAAATTTTCTCATCCTCCATTTGATCCGCTTTACTATGAGCAGCGCGATATTTATCAAGCGCTTTTGTTTTGCAAACCAGAGGAAGAGCATGTCTATATCACATCGTATCCTGAGTTTCATTTTGTGCGTTGGCATAACGTATCTACAGATGTATTGCCGTTTGGTGGTTCGAAAGCGGAAGGAATTCGCAGGCTGATCGAACGAGTCGGCATTGACAAAGAGGATGTTTATGCATTTGGCGATGGGCTAAATGATATCGAAATGCTTCAGTTTGTCGGTACAGGTGTGGCTATGGGAAATGCCAATGAGAAAGTGAAAGAAGTGGCTAATTTTGTAACAAAGCGAGTGGATGAAGAAGGGATTTTATACGGACTGAAGCAGCTCGAGCTGATTAAGTAAAAAGAAGGGCGGTCCGCCCTTCTTTTTACGCTTTATCGTTCAATCGGAATCGCATTTTCTGGTGCTTTGAAAGGGTTTTCTTGATCGATGTGATCATAAAACATGATACCGTTTAAGTGGTCAATTTCGTGCTGGAAGACAATGGCCGGATATCCTTTTAAGCGCAAAGTGATATTTTCGCC
Source organism: Anoxybacillus sp. PDR2 (assembly GCF_009834045.1). NCBI lineage: Bacteria > Bacillati > Bacillota > Bacilli > Caryophanales > Anoxybacillaceae > Anoxybacillus > Anoxybacillus sp. PDR2. The sequence continues at coordinate 1,217,499 of NZ_CP047158.1, forward strand.
TTCAAGGGTTGTACCGGTAACCGTAATTCGGGCATAACGCGGTACATATCCGGGAACGTTGCGGTCAACAGACAAGCATCCTTCTCCGCTTGTTAAATAGCAGAGCTGAACGGAATGGCTTATGATTTTTGGATTAAACAGACCATAGCTATATAGCGTTCCTTTTTCATCATGGGCATGAACAGCAATCATTCGTTTTAAGACGTTAATTTGTGGGGCTGCTAATCCAACGCCGGGACGCAGTCCATATTTTGCCGCCGTCTCTGGATCTTGGCTCATTTTTAAGTATTCCAGCATGCTTCGCAAAAGGTCCTGCTCTTCCTTAGAAGCAGGCAAAGCAACTGGTTCAGCAACGGCCCGTAAAGCCGGATGGCCTTCGCGAACAATATCTTTCATGGTAATCATCGCTTATCACTCCTTGTATAATGAAATCATATCAAGCGTGTTGATGATTGAATAAAAACAAATGAACAGTACTGAATTCCTCGCTTTTCTGCTTCAGTAGAAAAGCGGATGGTGAGCCATATCATCTGTTTTAAAGTAAAATAATGGACCATCAACACTAGTGAAATAATATCTGTGCAACTGAAAGATCAAAAAATGATCTGTGAACAATCGACGATTGGAGGCAAGCTTCGGACCTGTTTTCGCCACATATTCGCGTGACAAAGACGCGGAACACGCCGCTTTCAGACCCATTCACGGGGGTATGAAGCGACCCCCCACCGTCGAAAACAATACCATATTATATAGAAGAATTAAATGTTTTTCATCTATAATAGTCTATCAAACAAATTTGTGGATCGTAAATAAACATACGATAAAATGGGTCAGGAAAGAAGGGAATGAAAGATGAAGCAAGCTAAACTATTTTTTCTGATTCTTTGTCTGATGGTTTTCGTGCAAGGGTGCAAGGTGTTGGCACCTGAAAAAGAAGTGATGGATGCGTTGGAGAAAATGGCTAAATACGAGGACAAAATGAACGAAGAGCATGAACAGCTTGTTCGTCTCGAGCAGGAGCAGACAAAGCTGTACAACGAGATCATGGATCTTGGAATGAAACGATTTTCTGAAGTGTCCAAATTATCGCGAAAGGCTCAAGTGCTTATTGAAAAAAGAAACAAGCAAATAGAGGAAGAATATAAAAACATTGAAAAGGCTGAGGAACAATTAACCATCGTTAAGGAAAGCCTTTCGCATGTACAAGATGAAACAATGAAAAAACAGGCGAGTTCCTTGATAAAAATTATTGGTAAGCGGTACGATGCGTACAAGTCAGTATATGATCACTATCATAAAGCGTTAGCGCTAGAAAAGGAATTTTATCGTCTTCTTGAAGATGAGCATATAACGTTAGAAAAGCTGCAACACCAAACGGACCAAATTAATCGTGCATATAAAGAACTGCTTTCAGACAATGACCAATTTAATGATTATACGGAACAGTATAATCAAGAAAAGAAGCGATTATATCGTGAATGGAAATAGCTGTCGAAAAGGCAGCTTTTTTTAATGCCTTAATATACTATAACAGAATATAACACAACTTCATTTATATATTATAACAGATTATTTCATTTTACAATATATGTATGGGAGCGATTCGAGAAATCAAAGTAATTGACGGATGGATTAAGAAGGTGTAAACTTGAAGTTGCAAATAATCATTGTACTAATTTTATTTGTGAAAACATTGATACAGTTTTTTGATTCTCGTAATCCTGCCACATCATGTGCAGACGGCCGGCAAATATTGTCTGTTTATAGCGGAATTTGGGTAAATTAATGCTGTATGAAAGTGCTTGCAGATGCTTGGTATGGTTGATTTTACTTTATATACAAGAAAGGTAGAGGTGAATGGAATGGGTGCGAAAACATCCGTATTCAATTTGAAGAAGCAGCTCGAAAAAGTGGCTGAGCAATTTCCGACTTTCCAAATCTTAAACGAAGAAGGCGAAGTTGTAAACGAAGCAGCGATGCCGAATTTAAGCGATGAGCAACTAAAAGAATTAATGCGTCGAATGGTTTATACACGCGTGCTTGATCAACGTTCGATCTCGTTAAACCGCCAAGGACGCTTAGGATTTTATGCGCCAACGGCCGGTCAAGAAGCAAGCCAGCTTGCAAGCCAATTTGCGCTTGAAAAAGAAGATTTCATTTTGCCTGGTTATCGTGATGTACCGCAAATGATTTGGCATGGACTTCCGCTTTATCAAGCCTTTTTATTCTCGCGTGGCCATTTTCATGGCAATCAGATTCCTGAAGGCGTTAACGTATTGCCGCCACAAATTATTATCGGAGCGCAAATCATTCAAACAGCCGGCGTTGCTTTAGGAATGAAAAAGCGCGGCAAAAAAGCGGTAGCCATTACATACACAGGCGATGGCGGAGCTTCCCAAGGCGATTTTTATGAAGGAATGAACTTTGCCGGAGCGTTTAAAGCCCCTGCTATTTTTGTTGTGCAAAACAACCGTTTTGCGATTTCGACCCCAGTAGAAAAGCAATCAGCAGCAAAAACGATCGCTCAAAAAGCCGCAGCAGCGGGTATTCCTGGCATTCAAGTGGATGGCATGGATCCATTAGCTGTTTACGTAGCTGTGCGTGAAGCTCGTGAGCGCGCGGTTAATGGAGAAGGTCCAACGCTGATCGAAACATTGTGCTTCCGTTACGGTCCACATACAATGGCTGGGGACGATCCAACTCGTTACCGCACAAAAGAACTTGAAAACGAGTGGGAGAAAAAAGATCCGATCGTTCGCTTCCGCAAGTTTTTGGAGAAAAAAGGTCTTTGGAGCGAAGCTGAAGAAAACAGCGTAATTGAGCAAGCGAAAGAAGATATTAAAGAAGCGATCAAAAAAGCAGACGAAACAGCGAAACAAAAAGTAACGGATTTAATGAGCATTATGTATGAAGAGATGCCGTTTCATTTAAAAGAACAATATGAAATTTATAAAGAGAAGGAGTCGAAATAGGCCATGGCGCAAATGACAATGATTCAAGCAATCACGGATGCATTGCGCATCGAATTAAAAAACGATCCGAACGTGTTGGTGTTTGGGGAAGACGTTGGAGTAAACGGCGGGGTATTCCGCGCGACAGAAGGCTTGCAAGCGGAATTTGGGGAAGAACGTGTATTTGATACACCGCTTGCTGAATCTGGAATTGGCGGTCTTGCGATCGGTCTTGCGCTCGAAGGATTTCGTCCGGTTCCTGAAATTCAGTTTTTTGGCTTCGTATATGAGGTCATGGATTCCATTTCCGGACAAATGGCTCGTATGCGCTATCGTTCAGGTGGACGCTACCGTGCTCCAATTACGATTCGTTCTCCATTCGGCGGCGGCGTTCATACACCTGAATTGCATGCGGACAGCTTAGAAGGATTAGTAGCACAGCAGCCTGGATTAAAAGTGGTTATTCCTTCTACTCCATATGATGCAAAAGGATTGTTGATTTCTGCCATTCGTGATAACGATCCAGTTATTTTCTTGGAGCACATGAAATTATATCGCTCATTCCGTCAAGAAGTTCCAGAAGGAGAATACACCATCCCGATTGGCAAAGCGGATATTAAGCGGGAAGGAAAAGATGTATCCATTATTGCTTACGGCGCAATGGTTCATGAATCATTAAAAGCAGCAACAGAACTTGAAAAAGAAGGGATTTCTGCAGAAGTGATCGATTTGCGCACCGTTCAGCCATTAGATATTGAAACGATTATCGGATCTGTAGAAAAAACAGGCAGAGCTGTTGTTGTTCAAGAAGCACAAAAACAAGCGGGAATTGCTGCGAATGTGGTAGCAGAAATTAATGAACGCGCGATTTTAAGCCTAGAGGCTCCGGTATTGCGCGTAGCAGCTCCAGATACGGTTTATCCATTCTCTCAAGCAGAGCCTGTTTGGTTGCCAAACTTCAAAGATGTGATCGAAACGGTGAAAAAAGTCATGAATTTCTAAGCGAAAGAGGAGGAAAATTCCTCCTCTAGCACATTGGAAACAATTAGGAGGTCGACAAACAGTGGCATTTGAATTTAAATTACCAGATATCGGCGAGGGCATTCATGAAGGCGAGATTGTCAAATGGTTTGTGAAGCCTGGGGATGAAGTCAACGAAGACGATGTGCTTTGTGAAGTGCAAAACGATAAAGCGGTTGTAGAAATCCCTTCTCCTGTCAAAGGAAAAGTGCTCGAAATTTTAGTAGACGAAGGAACGGTTGCAACGGTTGGTCAAACATTAATTAAATTTGACGCACCGGGGTACGAAAACTTAAAATTTAAGGGACAGGATCATGACGAACCAAAAGCAGCAGAAGAGCCAAAGCAGGAAGCTGCTCCAGCGCAGGAAGCCTCTTCAGCGGCGGCTGAAGCGGACCCGAATCGCCGCGTCATTGCGATGCCATCTGTACGGAAATACGCTCGGGAAAAAGGAATTGACATCCGTCTTGTGCAAGGGACAGGAAAAAATGGTCGTATTTTGAAAAGCGATATTGATGCATTTTTAGCGGGAGGTGCCGCAACGCCGAAAGCAGAAGCTTCTTCAACAGCTCCAGCAGAGCAATCAGAAGAAAAAGCGGCGTCAAAAGCAGCACCACAACCAGCTGTGCTTGAGGGAGAGTTCCCTGAAACACGCGAGAAAATGAGCGGTATCCGTCGCGCAATTGCTAAAGCGATGGTTAACTCTAAGCATACGGCTCCACATGTCACATTGATGGACGAAGTAGATGTGACAAAATTGGTGGCACACCGCAAGAAATTCAAAGATCTTGCAGCACAGAAAGGAATCAAACTCACATTCCTTCCTTATGTTGTAAAAGCATTAACATCGGCATTGCGTGAATTTCCAACGCTGAATACGTCGATTGATGATGCTACAGAAGAAATTGTCCACAAGCATTATTACAATATTGGCATAGCGGCTGACACAGATAAAGGCCTTCTTGTTCCTGTTGTGAAGCATGCGGATCGTAAATCAATGTTTGCAATTGCCAAAGAAATTAACGAGCTTGCAACAAAAGCGCGCGAAGGTAAGCTTCTTCCAGCTGAAATGAAAGGCGCGTCCTGCACGATTACGAATATTGGTTCTGCTGGGGGACAATGGTTCACACCGGTTATTAACCATCCGGAAGTAGCGATTTTGGGTATTGGCCGTATTTCTGAAAAACCTATCGTTCGCGATGGAGAAATTGTCATTGCTCCGGTATTAGCCTTGTCATTAAGCTTTGACCATCGCATGATTGACGGAGCAACAGCACAAAATGCATTGAACCATATTAAACGTCTGTTAAATGATCCAGAATTATTATTAATGGAGGCGTAAAACAATGGTAGTCGGTGATTTTGCAATCGAAACAGAAACTCTTGTCGTTGGCGCAGGGCCTGGTGGATATGTTGCTGCCATTCGCGCAGCTCAATTGGGCCAAAAGGTAACAATTGTTGAAAAGGCGAACCTAGGCGGTGTTTGCTTAAATGTAGGATGCATCCCATCCAAGGCTTTAATTTCAGCTGCTCATCGCTACGAAGCGGCGAAGCATTCAGAGGACATGGGAATTAAAGCGGAGAATGTCACAGTTGACTTCACAAAAGTGCAAGAATGGAAAGCTAGCGTTGTAAAAAAATTAACTGGCGGCGTTGAAGGGCTTCTAAAAGGAAATAAGGTTGAGATTGTCCGCGGCGAGGCTTATTTTGTTGATGCTAACACGGTGCGTGTGATGACAGAAAACAGCGCACAAACATATAAATTCAAAAACGCGATTATTGCGACAGGCTCTCGTCCAATTGAGCTTCCAGCATTCAAATTTTCGAAGCGCGTCCTTGATTCAACAGGGGCATTAAATCTCCCTGAAATTCCAAAATCCATGGTTGTCATCGGCGGTGGATATATCGGAACAGAATTAGGCACAGCGTATGCGAACTTTGGCACACAAGTGACGATTCTTGAAGGTGCAGATGAAATTTTATCCGGTTTTGAAAAATCAATGAGCGCCATTGTTAAACGCCGCTTGAAGAAAAAAGGTGTAGAAATCTTTGCGAATGCGTTGGCAAAAGGTGTTGAGGAACGAGAAGACGGTGTAACGGTTACATTTGAAAGCAAAGGTGAAACGAAAACAATCGATGCGGACTATGTGCTTGTAACCGTTGGAAGACGTCCGAATACGGATGAACTTGGCCTAGAACAAGTAGGCATCAAAATGACAGAGCGCGGGCTCATTGAGGTTGACAAACAATGCCGCACAAGCGTTCCAAATATTTATGCGATTGGCGATATCGTTCAAGGCCCGCCGCTTGCTCATAAAGCGTCCTATGAAGGGAAAATTGCGGCAGAGGCGATTGCGGGACATCCATCTGAAATCGATTATTTAGCGATTCCTGCTGTTGTCTTCTCAGATCCTGAGTGCGCTTCTGTCGGATATTTTGAACAGCAAGCGAAGAATGAAGGAATTGAAGTTCTAACCGCTAAATTCCCATTTGCAGCAAACGGACGAGCGCTCGCATTAAACGATACGGATGGCTTTATGAAGCTTGTCGTGCGTAAAGAAGACGGTGTTGTAATCGGTGCGCAAATTGTTGGACCAAATGCCTCTGATATGATTGCTGAGCTTGGTCTTGCTATTGAAGCGGGAATGACGGCGGAAGATGTGGCTATGACGATTCATGCCCATCCAACATTAGGCGAGATTGCGATGGAAACAGCTGAAGCTGTTCTTGGCAGTCCGATTCATATTATTAAGTAAAAGCATCAAAGGATATCCCAGCAGAAGGGATGTCCTTTTTTTATCTATTGACTGCGACTAATTTTTCTTTTTGCTTCATATCGTTATGGTATAAAGAAAAAAGGGGATCGTCCAATGAAAGAATATGTTGTTTTTTTGTCGCAGATGATGATTTGGAGCAGCTTTTCACTCATTGAATGGTTGTCTGGCCGCGATCGCCCGCTGTTCCGAGGTTTGTTGCTTTGCATATTTTGGTATTTTGCTTTTTTGCTGGCGAGAAAAATGGGATTGCGCACAAAGAAAGCCATATGGATTACCTTGCTGACGGCGATTATTTATTTTAGTTGTCAGCGGCTTGTCTGGGAAGCATGATCGTTTGTAAATATAAATGGTTGTTCTGACAGAAGCCCATTGATTTCCTTGTTCTTTTAGCCGACTTACAGGCTTTCTTAATCAGATCATAGATACGACAGAAGATGGACATACAGCTGATTCGAAAGCAGAATTCCCCTTTTGGACCGTTGGAGGAAAGGAGAGGCTGAAGCTCTGTTTCATCAATAAAGAAAACGATCGCTATTTGGCTATCGTTTCATTGATAAGCGCTTTTATATTTTGCGTCACTGGCTGCGCTTGTCTGCCCGTGAACAACTTGTTGATCAAGCAATGACAAGCCAGTCTGAAGTGGAATGAATGGGGGGATCAAAATGATAGGAGACAAACATAAAAGTGTGGATGAAAATACTAAATTATCTAGCTAAACGCAGGCTTTTCTGCCTTTGTCTTCAAACAGCGAACGCAAGTGAACGAGCCAGCTGGTATTCTGATTTGAGAAAACATGCGTAGTGGGCAAGCACATCGCTTGCCCACTACGGCACTAAGAATCAAGGGATGTCAATTAGACAATCAACATCCCTTGTACATAAAATTAAAATGGGATTTTCTCTATCATTTTATCGTTTATAAAAATACATGATGCGTCCATTAAATAAATGGAGTTCTCCTTCAAGCTTTTTGGCTAAAAATTTGCAAAATTCATTGGCCTTTCCTTTGTCTCCGTGAGTGGCTCCGTTAGGGAGGGTAATTTGAATAAAGGAACTTGCTTCTGTTTCATTTGGCTGCGTTTGACCGACAACGATGAAAATGGCTTGGTAGCGTCCATTTTTTCCTTTTAAATAAAGCCAAGAGCCGTTTTCGTTGTTCACTTCCATGATTTCATACGGAAAAGCAGCTTCTTTATATTCCCAACCTAATTGTTCTCCTGTCTTTTTTGTCATCTCTTGATATGAATCGAGCAGCTTTTTTACTTCTTCGAGCGTTACCGTCTTTTGCCGTGAAGCAGGAACGAGCTTTATGTATGCATGGGTTGACATAAATAATCACCTCTCTAATCGCATTTTAGCATTAGTAGAAAAAATTTTCTATTGATTTTTTAAATATACTGAATTATAATAAAATTCAGTATATTTAAAAGGAGGGGAGTTTATGGATTTAGTAGATAAGTTGTATGACGAACACGAACAAGTGAAGGTCCAATTTGTGGGATTTGCCACGAAGGACACACGCTATGATTTCGGAATCGTGTATACAAACTTGTTTTTTGGTAAACCGCTTGTCATTTGTATGCAAACTGGACGCTCCGCTCTCCTCGATCCAAGAGATGTAGAAAATCATGAATACTTACAGAATATTTTTCGTATTGATACAGCAAGTCAGACTGCCGATTTGGCTGATTTCTTTTCTGATCTTATTCCACCAGCACCGCTGCATCCCGAGTATGATTACTAAAACAGGAGAGAAAAAAAGCAGGCATTGATGCCTGCTTTTTTTGTATCTTTTTTTAAAAATGTGACATACAAAATAACCATTGACACCTTTAATGTGATATATTATTATTAAATCAGTCAGTCATTAAGTCATCATAAAGGAGTTGTATGGATGGGTACAATCGTTTGTCAAACGTGCAATTCGACAATTGGACATTTTGAAGATGAAAAAGTAACAACACTTTATGGAAAATGTGCAGAATGCACACATGACAAAATAGATGACAACCAATAAGTCACGGTCAAAAGATGGGGGAAGGGTTTCAAAATAAAGAAAACGCATGCGAACGGGAGAAGCATGCGTTTTTTTTGTTATAAAAAACACAGGCTGATCCATCGACTTGTGTTCTCAGGTTGTTGGCAAGTGCTTTCATTCTGCATCGATTGCCTGTCAGTTGTGTCAGACCGTTTGATATCGAAAAATATTGAAACGGCTGGATCTAAAAAAATAGTAGACAAAGTAAATCTCTACTTTGTCTACCACATGGTACTTTTTATAGGGATTGAACCTCTTTAATCACGCGCAATGTCTGCAGTGTATCATCTTCAGGCCCTTGCACCGGTAATCCTACTTCTAAATTCTTTTTAATGTAGGCTAAATTTTCTTCTGTAATAATTTCTCCAGGAATAAAAATGGGAATGCCTGGAGGATAAACCATCACAAATTCAGCGATAATTCTTCCAGCTGATTTTTCGAACGGTACGACTTCTGTGTCTGAATAAAACGCGTCGCGCGGCGTGAAAGCGAGAGAAGGAATATCCGGCAGCAATACTTTCGGTTTGATTTCTTTATCTGCTTGATGGCGAAACTCCTCTGATAAATGACGAAGAGCCGTTATCAAAATGTCTGCTTCCTTCTCCGTGTCTCCAGGTGTGATAATACATAGAATATTGTATAAATCAGATAACTCTACTTCGATATTATACATTTGGCGCAGCCAGTTTTCGACGTCATAACCGGTTAGCCCAAGCTCTTTAACAGAAATAATTAATTTGGTTGGATCATAATCGTATGTTGCGGTTGTGCCTAAAATTTCTTTTCCTACACAGTACAAATGAGGAATTTGATTAATTTGCTCCCGGATCATTTCAGCCAGCTGAATGGCTTTTTCAGCAAGCTCTCGTCCCTCTGTGGCTAAGCGTTTGCGTGCGACATCTAAAGAAGCGAGCAGCAAATAGGACGTAGAGGTCGTCGTGAGCATACTTAAAATCGCTTGAACACGTTTAGCGGATACAAGCCCTTCGCGGACATTTAAAATAGAGCTTTGCGTCATCGAGCCGCCGAGCTTGTGGACACTTGTTGCTGCCATATCCGCTCCCGCTTGCATGGCCGACATCGGCAATCTTTCATGAAAATGAATATGCACGCCATGCGCCTCGTCAACAAGAACGGGAACATGATAAGCGTGGGCGATGTCCACAATTTTTTTCAGATCGCCAGCAATGCCAAAATAAGTAGGGTTTATCACGAGCACTCCTTTTGCATCAGGATGCTGCCTTAAGGCACTTTCTACCGATTCTGGTGTAACTCCATGCGAAATGCCAAGCTCTTTATCAACCTCAGGATGAATGAAAATCGGAGTTGCTCCAGAAAAAACGATCGCGGACATCACCGATTTATGCACATTGCGAGGAACAATGATTTTATCACCAGGACCTGCTACGGACATCACCATTGTCATAATTGCCCCGCTTGTTCCTTGTACAGAAAAAAACGTATAATCAGCACCAAAGGCCTCAGCTGCTAATTCTTGGGCGTGTTTAATGATGCCTTTTGGCTGGTGCAAATCATCTAACGGTCCAATATTAATTAAGTCAATTGCTAATGCGTTTTCGCCGATAAAATGGCGAAATTGAGGATCCATTCCTGCTCCTTTTTTATGGCCGGGAATGTGAAATTGGATCGGATTTTTTTTCATATGTTCTAGCAGTCCGGTAAATAACGGCGTTTCATACTGTGACAATTCTTCCTCACACCTCTTTTTGCATAAAAATAAAACAAATGCATTATAGCACTTATTTATTTGTTTGCAAAGAATCATTTTTGACAAATCAGCCACCTTTTTTCTATAGAATTTTTGTCGCTTGCATCATGGCGTTTTTTCTCGTGTATATAAGTAAAGGGTGATATGCATGCAGTCTAAAAATCTCTAGAGAGTCAACGGTCAGTCACGCCTTGGCATGATCGATTCAGCATGTGATTGATAAATAACAAACAGATAAACAGGAAAATCGCCAGCTTATCAAGAAAGATAGTATACTTAATATGAAAAATGCTTTTTGCATTTATAGGCTTTAGCGATCAGGACAGGCTGGTGATGGCTTGCGTTCATGCTAAAAGGAGGGCCGCAAATGCCTTTTTGTCGCTAGGACTATGATGAAAAAGGAGAAGAACTGGCTGCAATGAATGAACAGCCTTATCAAATGAGGAGGGAACAAGATGGGTTGGAAAACAAGAGTGACAGAACTGCTAGGGATTCAGTATCCAATTATACAAGGAGGATTGGCGTATTTGGCTTATGCTGACCTAGCGGCTGCCGTTTCTAATGCTGGAGGCTTAGGGCAGATTACGGCGATGTCTCTGCCGTCTCCGGATGCTTTGCGCGCTGAGATCAAAAAAGTCAAAGAAAAAACCGATCGGCCGTTTGGAGTGAATTTTGCGATTGGACAGCATGGACGGCCATTTTCGCACATGCTGGAGGCGGCCATTGAGGAGCAGGTACCGGTTATATCGGTTACAGGTGGAAACCCTGCTCCATTTTTCGAACAGCTAAAGGGAGTGAATGTGAAAAAGCTAGTGCTTGTTGCGGCTGTGCGGCAGGCGGTCAAAGCGGAAGAATTGGGCGCTGATGCAGTGATGGTGGTTGGGCAAGAAGGAGGCGGCCATTTAGGAAAATATGATATAGGAACCTTTGTATTGATTCCAAAAGTCGTCGATTCTGTATCGATTCCAGTGATTGCCTCAGGAGGAATTGGAGATGGCCGAGGGCTCATGGCTGCGTTAGCTCTTGGCGCAGAAGGGATTGAGATGGGCACGCGCTTCATTGCGACACAAGAATGTATCCACGCCCATCCATTGTATAAAGAAATGCTTGTTAAGGGATCAGAAAGTGATACAGTTGTTATTAAACGCAGCTTAGGCGCTCCTGGACGGGCCATTGCCAATGAGTGGACGGAAAAAATTTTACAGATTGAGCAGCAAGGCGGAACATATGAGCAATTGAAAACATACATAAGCGGAGAAGCCAATCGCCGATTTATTTATGACGGAAAAACGAGTGAGGGGTTTGCGTGGGCAGGACAAGTAATGGGGCTGATTCATGATGTTCCGACTGTGGCAGAGCTGTTGGAGCGGATGATTCGGGAAGCGGAACAAATTCGCAACAAATGGACAAACTAACAGCGGAGGTGAAAAAGATCGTGGATTACTCATACCCATTTTCTTATGATTGGACAACGCAAGAGGTTATTGATGTGATTAAATTTTTTGAAGCGATTGAAACCGCATACGAACGGGGAATAGAGCGGGAACAATTCATGAGCCTGTACCGTCGATTTAAAGAAATTGTCCCGAGCAAAAGCGAGGAAAAAAAGCTTTATGATGAGTTTGAAAAGGCGAGCGGGTATTCGTCTTTTCAAGTGGTTAAAAAAGCAAAGGAAGCCAAAAATGGCGACTGGATTCAAGGAAATGAAAAATAATTAGACGAATACACAAATTTGTTGCATAGCCCCCTTTCTTGACATAAATATATATAAACAACAACTATCAGAAAATTTCGTTATTTGGGTCGAGAATGGACAAAAGAAAGGGGGACTGGTGTGAATGAAAAAAACAGTCAATTCATTAAAACGGTCGGATGGCGAAAGACGAATGGCGGTATTGCGCCTTGAACTTGATTATGAATTAGCGACTCTTTATGAGGCGATGGTGGAAAATGATGAAGAAAAAAAACAGGAATGCAAAAGAAAATTAGAGAGGCTACGCCAAGAGTTTATGCGTCTTCAATTATAAAAAGACAATCATATGGCGAACCACGCACGATGCGGTTCGTTTTTTCTTGCTGAATATACCAAATTGCACTATTCTAATTTATATTTGTACATACAAGCTTATGATTATTTTTTTGTTTAGGAGGAGTAAAATGAGCACAAATTGGGAGCATATCGACAAGTGCGCCAAGGAATGGATAAAAGAAGCAGGTGAACGCATTCATCAAGCCTTTCGGAAAACGCTAACGATTGAAACGAAATCAAGCCGCAGCGACTTAGTTACGAATGTGGACAAAGAAGTTGAGCAATTTTTTATTGAACGAATCAGACAAACCTTTCCTTCCCATCGCGTCTTGGGAGAAGAGGGATTTGGCGATTGTATATCCGCGCTTGATGGCATAGTTTGGATTATTGACCCGATCGATGGAACGATGAACTTTATTCATCAACGCCGCAATTTTGCGATTTCCATTGGCATTTTTGCAGATGGTATAGGGATGCTTGGATATGTGTATGATGTTGTGCATGATGAGCTATATTATGCTCAAAAAGGCAAGGGCGCTTTTTTAAACGATCAGCCGCTGCCAGTGTTGCAACCTGTATCCATTCCAGAAGCGATTATTTGCTTAAATGCATCTTGGATTATTGAAAATAAACAAGTCGATCCGAAACAATTGGCCCGGCTTGTACAAGAAGTCAGAGGAACGCGCTCATATGGTTCCGCTGCGTTAGAAATGGCATATATTGCTGCGGGGCGTCTTGATGCCTATTTGACAATGAGGCTATCGCCATGGGATTTTGCCGGCGGTCTTGTCATTATTAAAGAGGTGGGCGGGCTTGTGACGAATATAGATGGTGAACCGCTGGATCTTCTCGGTCCGAGTTCTGTATTTGTATCGAAGCCAGGGCTCCATCGTGAGATTTTGCAGCAATACATCCGGAAATGAAACCGGGACAAGCTGTTGTTTGTCCCGGTTTATAATGTTCCCTTTTGCCGCTTTCGTTTTTTCACAGCAAATCCAGTCCCCATGATGATGATAAAGATAAGGAATGAAATAATGATACCGATCACGCTTTGTTCAGCGATAAAAATGCCAATAGCCATAATGGAGGAAGCTGCTAAGATTGCAAACAGCAAAAAGATCGGCTGAAACGATTTCATGAAAATCTCCCTTCTTCATTATCTTTTCTCTTCTTTATTCAGTCTACACGAAAATATTCCGCTTTTCTATGATCTTTATGATATAATAAACGAGCAATTTACACATAGGAGTGAAAAAGGTGAAACGGCGAGAAGATTTGCGAAATATTGCTATTATTGCCCATGTTGACCACGGCAAAACGACGTTGGTGGATCAGCTATTGCGCCAGTCAGGAACCTTCCGTGCAAATGAACAGGTGCAGGAACGGGCATTGGATCGTAATGATTTGGAAAGAGAACGCGGGATTACTATTTTGGCTAAAAATACAGCGATTCATTATAAAGATACACGTATTAATATTTTGGACACCCCGGGACATGCGGATTTTGGCGGAGAAGTCGAACGGATTATGCGCATGGTTGACGGTGTTCTGCTTGTTGTCGATGCATATGAAGGCTGCATGCCACAGACTCGCTTTGTGTTGAAAAAGGCGCTCGAACAGCAGCTGACACCGATTGTTGTTGTCAATAAAATCGACCGTGAATTTGCTCGGCCGGAAGAAGTGGTTGATGAAGTCATTGATTTATTCATTGAACTTGGCGCATCGGAGGAACAGCTGGACTTTCCGGTTGTGTACGCCTCTGCTTTAAATGGAACTGCCAGCCTTGATCCGGACAAGCAGGAAGCGGATATGTCGGTATTGTTTGAAACCATTATTGAACACATACCAGCTCCTATCGATAATCGGAACGAGCCTTTGCAGTTTCAAGTAGCGTTGCTTGATTACAATGATTATGTAGGAAGAATCGGAATTGGCCGAGTGTTTCGCGGTTCAATTAAAATGGGGCAGCAAGTGGCCTTAATGAAGCTCGATGGTACGGTGAAGACGTTTCGGGTGACGAAGCTATTCGGTTTTATTGGATTAAAACGAATAGAAATCACCGAAGCAGAAGCAGGAGATATTATTGCTGTATCAGGGATGGAGGATATTAATGTGGGAGAGACGGTCTGCCCTGTCGAGCATCAGGAGGCGTTGCCGGCACTGCATATTGATGAGCCGACATTACAAATGACTTTTTTAGTCAATAATAGCCCATTTGCCGGAAGAGAAGGAAAGCACGTCACGGCCCGAAAAATTGAAGAGCGCCTTCGAATGCAATTGGAAACCGACGTTAGTCTGAGAGTAGAAAATACAGATTCTCCTGACGCTTGGATTGTCTCAGGAAGAGGAGAGCTCCACCTATCCATTTTAATTGAAAATATGAGGCGGGAAGGCTTTGAATTGCAAGTATCGAAGCCAGAGGTTATTATGAAGGAAATGGATGGAACGCTGTCTGAGCCAATAGAGCGGGTACAAATTGATATCCCTGAGGAATATACAGGAGCGATTATAGAATCGCTTGGCATGCGTAAAGGGGAGATGGCGGATATGATTCATAACGAAAATGGACAGGTCCGTTTGATTTTTATGGTTCCGGCTCGCGGTTTAATCGGCTATCGAACAGAATTTATGTCCTTAACTCGAGGATACGGAATTTTAAATCACTCATTTGATCATTATGCTCCTGTACAAAAAGGATTGGTCGGCGGACGGAGACAAGGTGTCCTGATTTCAATGGAGACAGGTAAAGCGACATCGTACGGCATTATGCAGGTCGAGGATCGGGGAACGATCTTTGTCGAGCCGGGAACAGAAGTGTATGAAGGCATGATTGTTGGCGAGCATACGCGCGAGAATGATTTAGTCGTCAATATCTGCAAAGTAAAGCACGCAACCAACATTCGTTCATCTACGAAAGAGCAGACGGTGACCATGAAAAAACCGCGGCTGATGACGCTTGAAGAAGCACTCGAGTACTTAAATGATGATGAATATTGTGAAATAACGCCAAAATCCATTCGTTTACGGAAGAAAATTTTAGATAAAAACGAACGGGAGAAGCTGGCCAAGAAAAAGAAAGCAGCCGAGCAAGCAAGATAAAAAAAGGGGGGAGAAGGATGAATGTGATGGAGCGGCTTTCCTTTTTTGCTTCGTTATATCAGGTGCATGACAATCCCGAACGGGGAATGTGGCTTCTTTATATCACGGTTTTTATTTTATCGGCTATTGTTTATCGTCTTGGTTTTGCTAAACAGCTTCCTTTGTTAAAAAACGTCATTATTTATGTTCTGCTTGCGCTCGGCTGTACAATTTTAACATTTTTCGCTGTCTTTTTGCCGATTGCTGAAGGACTGGTGATAGCGGCCATTGTATTGATTATTTATAAGATTCGCTTGCGTCAGTCGCAGCAGCAAAAAATGAATGCCGGTGAGTAGGAGCGGTAAAATCATGAAATCATTACAAGATGCCCTGTACAATTGGTTGACGATTCAAGTGGTGGCGGATGCCCGGCCTGAAGACCATGCTGCACAAGACACGGCACAACTTTTTAAAAATATATTAAAGATTGACTTTCAAATCGAAAAGGTAGCTTTTGTAAAAGAAGAAGAAATGTACATTGTGAGTTACCAAAAAGGCGGAAAAGAGCAAGCCACACGGTTTCCGGTCGAATTCATTGAAGGGATGCTTGAGCAAATTCAAAGCGAGCCCGAAAAATATACGAACTATCCTAAGGATATATGAGAACTGACGCTTTATATGATCCGAGCAGAGAAAACGGATCGTCCGTCATTTGTTTGCTATAGAAATACAGATCGGTTTCCGCCGTAAGCCATGCTTCTTGTGTTTTTAGTCTGCTTCAACGCATGCATTGGATTTATAGCCCAGTTATAAAGTAGAATCCGCATTTCTTGACGGTCGAGGAAGAGACGATAATGAACTTTTGTTTTAGCGAAATAACAAAAAAGCACCGGCATCCGGTGCTTTTTACCATTCATCATGTGATTCTGATGAACGATAGATGCGGAATTTTCCTGTCGCAAGCCGCGCTTTTGTTTTTTCCGCAATCCGTTCGTGGCATTGTTCGCACATATATGTATGAATTGGACGGTTGCGCAGCCGTTTGGCAAGCAGGGATTCATCATCAATGGTATCCATTTGCTCACAGAGAACACATTTAACTCTCATCATCCACCTCGTTAGTTCAAGTCAGTCTTTTATTTGCATATCATCGGTAGGGAACGCAGTTGCGCAACAGAGAGGCTTTAATCCAAGCCATATTCCGATGCTTATCTTCGCGCTTTTATTTTCATTATATCATTTCTCTTTTCCTTTTTGGAGAAAATGGGTATGATTAAAACATAATGAACATTTGGGAGGAATTTTTCATGGCAAATGCAGTAGAGAAAAAGCTAATTGAACCGCTGTTTCAAGCACTGCAAAAGGAACGATTTGTCACGCTTGCGACAATCGATCACGAAACAGGAGGCCCGAATGTGAGTTCAATTTCTTGGATTTTCGCGCCGGACGAAGAGCGTCTTTATTTTGCTGTTGATAATCGTTCACGGATTGTGAAAAATATCCAGAAAAATCCTCTTGTTGTTGTAAATGTTATCGCGAATGAATCGACTTATGCCATCAGCGGCCGAGCGAGCATTAAAGCCGAGAAAATGGAAGGAGTGCCTCTGAAGCTTGCGTTAGTGGAGTTGGATATTGTGGAAGTGCGCGATGTTATGTTTTATGGCTCAAAAATCTCGGTGGAGCCGAAGTATGAAAAAACCTATGATGCGCAGGCTGCTGCCAAGTTGGATAATCAAGTGATGACAGCGCTACGGAATGCATAAAAAAGAGCTTAGCCAATTTCGGCTAGGCTCTATTTGTTTAAGTAATGGTTCGATTGCTTATCCTGACGCTGATTGAGCTGTTTTTCCTCCTGCTTGTTTAACTCGGAGTCATTTGTATTAGTCGGTGAAGGATTTTTCGTTTGCAATAAATCGCTTGGAATTTCTGGCATTACCCGACCTACAATAGCAGCAATTTCGTTCATAAAAGCTTGTACAGGCCGTCCATTGTCGACTTGGCGGACGATATTTTTTAATCGTGCATATAAATCGGGATCAGCAATAATAATCGAATTGGCCCCGTAAGGATCTTTTTGCAAAGCTTCAGCCACCGAATACTTAATTGTACCGACGCGTGAAGTATCCATATTATCATTAATATCGATCCCTACAATCGCATATTTTCCGACGATGAGAGCTGTTGCATCATTCACATTCGGAACGCGGTCTGCTAAATCGGCTAAATGATGGGCAATTTGCTGACCGGATTTATTTTCAATCTTTTCATTCGTTGTATTTTTCACATGAACAAAGGAGCGATTTGGTATTTCTTGTTTGTCATTACTCATGCTGCATCCCATCAGAACAAAAAAAGGAAGGATAACGCTGAAAAAAGAGCGAGCATTCATCATTTAAGCACCTCTAATGTTTTTAACTTTATTTTGTGAATCACCTTCTATCTTTATACATTGGCTCATAGTATATAACATCAATCCCGTCCAAAAAAATTTAACCAATATAATGAAATGGGGGCGTGGAAATTTGGGGAATAAAATATATGTACTTGATACTAACGTACTTTTGCAAGATCCTTACTCCATTTTTTCATTTAAAGACAATGAAGTGGTCATTCCTGCTGTTGTGTTAGAAGAAGTGGATTCAAAAAAGCGATATATGGATGAGGTTGGGAGAAATGCGCGGCAAGTATCGAAACTGATTGACCGCTTGCGAGAAAATGGAAAGCTGCATGAAAAAATTTTACTTGATAATGGAGGAGTGCTGCGTATTGAATTGAATCATCGCTCCTTTCATCAATTGCAAGAAATCTTCGTTGAAAAAACGAATGATAATCGTATTTTAGCGGTTGCGAAAAATTTATCTCTTGAAGAGCAAACAAAAGAAAATGGGCGTTTAGTGATTTTAGTAAGTAAAGATGCGCTTGTTCGCGTGAAAGCGGATGCCATTGGATTGCAGGCAGAGGATTTTTTAAGCGATCGTGTGGTTGATATCGATCACATTTATACAGGCTTTCTTGAACTGTATATCAGCATGGACCATTTAAAACGATTTTATGAAAAGGGCGAAATTGTTCTTTCGGAAATCGCCAACCATCCATTTTATCCAAACCAGTTTATTATTATCAAAGATGCGCTTGGCAGCTCAGCATCGGCTATTGGCATTGTTGATCACTCCGGAAAAAAAGTGAAGAAGCTGCTTTTCCATTATGATCATGTGTGGGGGATTCGTCCGCGCAATGTTCAGCAAACGATGGCATTTGAACTGCTCATGCGCAAGGATGTTTCGCTTGTCACTCTTATTGGCAAGGCTGGAACAGGAAAAACGCTCCTTGCATTAGCAGCCGGATTGATGCAGACAGAAGATTTGGGAACATATAAGAAACTGCTTGTAGCAAGACCAATTGTTCCGGTTGGCAAGGATATCGGATTTTTGCCGGGAGAAAAGCAAGAAAAATTGAGGCCGTGGATGCAGCCGATTTTTGATAACCTTGAATATTTATTTAACACAAAAAAGCCTGGAGAGCTTGATGCGATTTTAGCCGGCATGAGCTCCATTGAAGTGGAAGCACTCACGTATATACGCGGCCGCAGCTTGCCTGAGCAGTTTATTATTATTGATGAAGCGCAAAATCTAACAAAGCATGAGGTGAAAACAATCCTTACGCGCGTTGGTGAGAAAAGCAAAATTATTTTAATGGGCGATCCAGAGCAAATTGACCATCCATATTTAGATGAATACAACAATGGGTTAACATATGTCGTGGAAAAATTTAAAGAGCAAAAGATTGCTGGTCATGTTCGCTTAATCAAAGGGGAACGTTCTGGATTAGCGCAGCTTGCCGCTGATTTACTATGATATAAATACTTCATAAAATCACAAGTGCTGCTTATTCATTGTTTTACTAAAAACTGCTGATTGTCCTAGTTCAATCCCCAGCTTTTTCTGCCTCTTCTCCCGAACAGGAACCCCAGCAAGCAACGGAATGGCCCGCAAAGCGTTCGTTGTTCATAAAGGGCTTGCCGGCTTCGGCAGAAAAGCTAGGAAGCAGCGAGTGATATCCCTTCGTTTTTACTGGGGCATCAACACAAATCTAAAATCCATTCACTTATGTCCTTATGCTGGATAAAGGATGGTAGACAAATTCAAAATGGACTTTGTCTACCATCGCAGCTGTCCGTTGCTGACGGACAGCTGCGATGGCCGGTATCACTGAATGATCAACTCACGTACATGAGTGATGGGGGTGTTCTGGTTTGAGCCGTCTCCGAAATATACGTGGACAGGCCCATTTTCTTTTAAAGGCTTTCCATCTTTCGAAAAGCCGAGAACAAGTTGGTAGGCTTGTTGAAGCGGAATTGTGAATTCACCGTTGTCGGTGACAATCATTAGCTCTGTTGCATCATCTAGCACTTCGGCATTGTTTAAAAATGGAGCGAGCGGCATTCCGAATGTTCCAGTAATGATCTTTTCTTTGACAAATTTCTTTTCTGTTTTTAGGGTTGGCGGAAAATATGCGCCTTCTTGAATTTCTCGGTCCCAGTATGCCGATATTTTTTGAATTTCATCCTCTTTTTCGGCTTTTTCTGTCTGTCCTGAAAAGTAAGTATGCAAGTCAACTTTGCGGTCATCAAAAATCCATACACCGGGATCCAAAGTTATGGAAAACTTAACCTTACCTTTAATTGGAATAATACGATCCATAGCTGCTCTCTCCTCTTTCATCTTGTACTGTTTTTAGTATAATGATAAATGAATATTTTGTCATGTCCGATCATTTGTGACAAGTCTTTCATCTTGCAAAATTTTTCGATTCACGTTAAGATTTATAGAAGGATTAGGGGAGAACGGAGGGATCGATGTGACGGACGATACGATTAATTATCGTGAAAAAGCGTACGCGCTTCTTAAAACAGACGCGGATAAGATTGTTAAGCTCATTCAAGTGCAAATGGATAACTTGACAATGCCCCAGTGCCCTCTTTACGAAGAAGTACTTGACACGCAAATGTTTGGTTTATCGCGTGAAATTGATTTTGCGATTCGGTTGGGGCTGGTCGATGCAAAGGATGGAAAAGCGATTCTTGATACATTGGAACGGGAGCTTTCAATGCTTCATGAAGCTTCTACAAAAAAACGCGTACGATAATGATAAACATGAACTCAAACGGTTGAATTTGCGGCAATCGTTTGAGTTTTTGCGTTTTTGGAAGGAAAACGCAATCTTATTACGAATGTTTCTTAGTAACTATAGTATAACATTTGGTAGGGAAGAGGAAAGATGAATAAACAACTCTTTAAGAATATTGTTAAATCATATGATTATCCGCTGATCATTGCCGTTTGGATGCTGGCGATATTTGGATTGGTTATGGTATACAGCTCAAGTATGGTCGCAGCGGTTACACGTTATGGAGTGGCAAGCGATTACTTTTTTCAAAAACAAAAAATGTGGTTGGCTGCCTCAGGAATTTGTTTTTTAATCACGATGCTTGTTCCTTATAAGGTATGGATGGGGAAAAAAGTCATTCAAGGGATCTTTTTTGCTTCTCCGATCCTTTTAATTGCTGTGGCATTTCTCGGCCATACTGCCAATAATGCCACAAGCTGGTTTAAACTCGGATTCTTTAGCATTCAGCCTGCTGAGCTTGTCAAGTTAAGCTTGCTTATTTATTTGGCAGCAGTATTTGCCAATAAGCAAAAAAAGCTGGCGGAACCGGTTAAAGGACAGTTATTTCCAATTTATTATACACTATGGATCTGCTTTCTTATTGCCATTCAGCCCGATTTTGGAACAGCCATGATTGTGTTGCTGATTGCTTCTTGTGTGATTTTATCGTCGGGTTTAAGCTTTCGTTTGCTGTGGAAGCAGCTGCTGTTTTTTATGATGGTGGCAGCGGTGGTCGCTCCTGTTTCGCTTCCGTTTATTTGGGATGAAATTTTTTCTCCAGAACGGTTGTCGCGGTTTTATAGCTTTGTTAATCCATTTAAGTATGCAGACGATGAGGGATTTCAATTGGTGAATTCATATTTGGCGATTGGCCTTGGCGGATTAAAAGGGCTGGGATTAGGGCAAAGTATTCAGAAGTATGGGTATTTGCCTGAGTCGCATACCGATTTTATTATCGCAGTGATCGCGGAGGAATTAGGTTTATTTGGGGTGGCTTTTGTTTTGCTGCTGCTAGCTTTTATTGTTCTAAAGGGATTCATGATTGCCAGAAAATGCAATGATGCGTTTGGCAGCTTGCTTGCTATTGGTATTTCTTCGATGATTGGAATTCAAACGTTCATCAATGTTGGAGGTGTAACAGGTTTGATTCCGATCACAGGTGTCCCTTTGCCTTTAGTAAGCTACGGAGGGTCTGCGCTCATTCTTTTTATGACATCGCTTGGGATTATGGTCAATATTTCGATGTTTGTTAAATATGAAGCGAAGTATAAACATAAAGAACAACACGTTGATCATGCAAAAAAACCGTTAAAAAGAGGTCTGACTTTTTAGAAAGCATATTTACAAATTTGCAAAACCGTTATAGTTTTATTAGAAAGGAGGAGAGGAACAAAAAAATGAGTACACGTCGAATTCAGAAAGTATTAGTAGCAAACCGCGGCGAAATCGCGATTCGTGTTTTTCGTGCCTGCAATGAGCTAGGCATTCGAACCGTTGCGATTTACTCAAAAGAGGATGCCGGCTCTTATCACCGCTATAAAGCAGATGAGGCCTATTTAGTTGGAGAAGGCAAAAAGCCGATCGAAGCCTATTTGGATATCGAAGGAATTATTGAAATTGCGAAGGCACATGATGTCGATGCGATTCATCCGGGATACGGATTCCTTTCGGAAAACATTCAGTTTGCCAAACGATGCAAAGAGGAAGGAATCGTTTTTATTGGACCGAATGAAGAACATTTAGATATGTTCGGTGATAAAGTAAAAGCCCGCCGTCAAGCAGAATTAGCCGGTATTCCGGTCATTCCTGGAAGCGATGGTCCCGTACATAGCTTGGAAGAAGTGGTTCGCTTTGGCGAGCAGCATGGCTACCCAATCATTATTAAAGCTGCTTTGGGCGGAGGCGGCCGCGGCATGCGGATTGTGCGTTCAAAAGCAGAGGTGAAAGAAGCTTATGAACGTGCAAAATCAGAAGCAAAAGCAGCATTTGGTAGCGATGAGGTATATGTTGAGAAGCTAATTGAAAATCCGAAGCATATCGAAGTCCAAATTTTAGGGGACTACGATGGAAATATTGTGCATCTGTATGACAGGGATTGTTCGGTACAGCGCCGTCATCAAAAGGTTGTTGAAATCGCTCCGAGCGTCTCGTTATCGGCCGAGCTTCGCCAACGTATTTGTGAAGCGGCGGTCAAACTAATGAAAAATGTTGCGTATGTCAATGCGGGAACAGTCGAATTTCTTGTTGCAGGAGACCAATTTTATTTTATCGAAGTAAATCCGCGTGTTCAGGTAGAGCACACGATTACGGAGATGATTACGGGAGTCGATATTGTCCAGTCGCAAATTTTAATTGCGGAAGGCCATTCATTGCACAGTGAACAAATCGGTATCCCTCAGCAAGAGGATATTCAAATTAACGGCTATGCGATTCAATCACGGGTGACGACGGAGGATCCACTAAACAACTTCATGCCTGATACGGGAAAAATTATGGCCTACCGTTCAGGCGGTGGCTTTGGCGTGCGGTTGGATGCCGGAAACGGATTCCAAGGCGCAGTCATTACGCCGTATTATGACTCTTTGCTTGTGAAATTATCAACATGGGCGCTGACTTTCGAGCAAGCAGCCAGAAAGATGTTGCGCAACTTGCGCGAATTCCGCATTCGCGGAATAAAAACCAATATCCCTTTCTTGGAAAACGTTGTACAACATCCAAAGTTTTTATCTGGAGAGTACGATACATCGTTTATTGATACGACGCCAGAGCTTTTTGTCTTCCCGAAAAGAAAAGACAGGGGAACCAAAATGCTCACCTATATCGGAAATGTAACGGTGAATGGTTTTCCTGGAATTGGAAAGAAAAAGAAACCGGTTTTTGAAAAGCCACGAATTCCAAAAATTGATCCGTTACAGCCGCTTGCTCATGGCACAAAGCAAATTTTAGATGAGAGAGGCGCAGAGGGACTTGTCAGTTGGATTAAAGAGCAAAATCAAGTGCTGCTCACAGATACGACATTCCGTGACGCTCATCAATCGTTGCTTGCTACGCGCGTGCGGACTACGGATTTACTCCATATTGCTGAACCGACTGCGCATCTATTGCCTAATTTATTTTCGCTTGAAATGTGGGGAGGAGCAACGTTTGATGTTGCCTACCGCTTCTTAAAAGAGGATCCTTGGGATCGCCTATTAAAGCTGCGCGAGCGAATTCCGAACATATTGTTTCAAATGCTGTTGCGCTCAGCGAATGCAGTTGGCTATAAAAACTATCCGGATAATGTCATTCGCGAGTTTGTTGAAAAATCAGCACAAGCAGGAATTGATGTTTTTCGCATTTTCGACAGCTTAAACTGGGTCAAAGGAATGACTGTGGCGATTGATGCCGTTAGACAAACAGGGAAAATCGCTGAGGCTGCCATTTGTTATACCGGAGATATTTTTGATCCGAATCGACCAAAATATAGTCTTGGGTATTATAAAGAGCTAGCAAAAGAACTTGAACAGGCAGGAGCTCATATTTTGGCGATTAAAGATATGGCGGGGCTTTTAAAACCGCAAGCTGCTTATGCCCTCATTTCCGCTTTAAAAGAAACGGTTCATATTCCGATCCATCTTCATACACATGATACGAGCGGCAATGGCATTTATATGTATGCGAGAGCCATCGAGGCAGGAGTTGATATCGTCGATGTAGCCGTTAGCTCAATGGCAGGATTAACATCGCAGCCGAGCGCGAATACGCTATATTATGCGCTAGAAGGAACAGAGCGCGCTCCAGAGGTTAACATTGAAGGCTTGGAGCACTTATCCCGCTACTGGGAGGATGTGCGCAGCTTTTATCAAGAGTTTGAAAGCGGCATGAACGCTCCACATACAGAAGTATACAGACATGAAATGCCTGGCGGTCAATATAGCAATCTGCAGCAGCAAGCGAAAGCGGTGGGACTTGGTGATCGTTGGGATGAAGTAAAAGAGATGTACCGTCGTGTAAACGATCTGTTTGGCGATATCGTGAAAGTGACCCCTTCTTCTAAAGTGGTAGGAGATATGGCGCTTTATATGGTGCAAAACCATTTGACGGAAAAAGATATTTACGAGCGCGGAGAAGTGCTCGATTTTCCTGATTCTGTCGTTGAACTATTTGAAGGATATTTGGGACAAATGCCAGGCGGCTTTCCAAAAGAGCTACAACGCATTATTTTAAAAGGGCGCGAACCGATTACTGTCAGACCGGGCGAATTGCTTGAACCAGTGGATTTTGAAAAAATGAAGCAAGAGCTATTCCATATGTTAGGAAGACAAGTGACTGATTTTGATGCGATTGCTTATGCACTTTATCCAAAAGTGTTCGTAGAGTATACACAGACGGTTGATAAATTTGGCGATATTTCCGTTCTTGATACGCCAACCTTCCTTTACGGGATGAGACTTGGAGAAGAAATTGAAGTAGAAATTGAGAAAGGGAAAACGCTCATTGTGAAGCTTGTATCGATCGGACAGCCGCAGGCGGATGGAACACGCATCGTTTATTTCGAATTAAACGGTCAGCCGCGCGAGGTTGTCATACGCGATGAGAGTATTAAAGCTGCCGTTGCGGAACGGATTAAAGCAGATAAAAGCAATCCAAACCATATTGCAGCGACAATGCCTGGTACGGTTGTAAAAGTGCTTGTGGAGCAAGGAGAAAAGGTGAATAAAGGCGATCATTTAATGATAACAGAGGCAATGAAAATGGAAACAACTGTACAAGCACCATTCTCAGGAACAGTGAAAGATATTTATGTAAAAAATGGAGATGCGATTCAGGCAGGAGATTTATTAATTGAATTAACTAAATAAAAAAACAGGCGCTAGGAGGTTCTAGCGCCTGTTTTTTTTATGCCAATGACAGATTGCTTATGCAAGGATAGCTGTTGTTCGTTTCGTTTGCTTCTTGTTGCCAGAAGCAATAAATAGCTAAGGACACCGAATAAGCAGGAAATGAAAAATCCGTGAGCGAGCGCAATGTATAAATTTAATTGTGTAAAAATAATCAGTGCACCGGTGATCATTTGCAACAGGACAAGAACGAGAGATGCGATCCATCCCCAGTAAATCACACGTTGATGTTTGTGGTATCTAATCGCACGAATCGTAGCGAACAAAATCCAAATAATAATCAAGCCAGCGGCAAGACGGTGTCCCATTTGAATCCATTCGTGAAGCTGGACAGGAAACGGACGCGTTTTGGCGCAAAGCGGCCAGCTGGGACAAGCTAAACTTGCTTGTTTATGACGTACAAGCGCTCCTGTATAAACCACAATATAGCAGTAAGCGATAATGCCATAAATATGAACCTTCATTTTGCGATCAATGATCAAGGAATCGGCGTCAAACTTCTTATCGACCTCAAAAATAAGCAGCGTAAGTAGAAAAACAGAGGCGAACGAAATAAGCGAGATGCCGAAATGAAGGGCAAGGACAGCAGCGGATTGTCCCCATACGACCGCCGCTGCGCCGATGAGTCCTTGAAGAACAAGAAAGATAAAAGAAACGCTCGCCAAAAATTTTGTTTCACGAATGTGGCCGATTGTTCGCCAAGTCCAAACCGAGAGAACGAGCACCATCACCCCGGCAAGGCCAGATACTAGTCGGTGACTGAGCTCAATTACCAGTTCTGGGGTAATCGTCGATGGAATGAGTTGGCCGTTGCAAAGGGGCCAGGAACGCCCGCAGCCCATTCCGGATTCTGTTTTTGTAACTAATGCCCCCCCGATTAATACAAATAGCATGGCAATCGTTGTTGTTGTAGCAAACCATTTTAAAGTGCGTTGCAAAATTCTTCACCCACTTGTATTAGAAAATATTGATTTTGTCAATAATCTAGTAAAGCATATGCTTATCTACACAAAGCAGATAAGTAAGAGCAATCTCGACAGGCAACACTATTGTACACCATAGCCGCATCGAAACACAAATGAATGCTTATTGAACAGCGAATGCAAAAAATATTGAATGTTCATCGTGAGTCTGTTAGAAATAATAATGGATGGATGTAAAAAGTGACATGACATTCAAAAATTTGACACAAATTATTCAAAAAAAATTCACAATTCGCTAAAAAAATGTGATTTAATATATAAAGAAATGATTAACAGTGAAAAATGTGTTAAAATACGTTAAGATATTTAAGATATTGCATAATGCTTGAAAACGTATTCATGTTGCCTGCGCTTCTAAAGTTGGAACGGGGAACGTAAGGAGGAATTAATAATGGCAAATGAAGCGGCCACTCAAGTTCGTGAAGAGGTAGAGGAGATAAAGGTCACTACTGTTTGGAAGGATTTCCTTTCGGTTATCAAAATTGGCATCGTGAATTCCAATTTAATTACAGCATTTACTGGACTGTGGTTAGCGTTTTATTTTACAGGAGAAGGTTTTTTAGAAAATCTTCAAACGGTCTTTTTTACTTTATTTGGTTCAGCTCTTGTCATTGCAGGAGCTTGCAGTTTAAATAACTTTATTGATCGCGATATCGATCATTTGATGGAGCGGACAAAGACAAGACCGACTGTCAAAGGCACAATGGAGCCCAAACGGGTTTTATGGCTAGGCGTTTTGTTGACATCTGTGGGAACGCTTAGTTTGCTAATGACGACATTAGCAGCGGCCGTAATTGGTTTAATTGGTGTAGCTACTTATGTATTTCTATATACAATGTGGTCAAAAAGGAACAACACCTTAAATACAGTGATTGGAAGCTTTTCTGGCGCTGTGCCGCCTTTAATTGGCTGGACAGCTGTCGATCCGCACTTTCATGTTGTTCCATTTGTGCTGTTCTTATTGATGTTTTTATGGCAACCGCCACATTTTTTAGCTTTAGCGATGAAGCGCTGCGAGGAATATCGCGCAGCAGGCATTCCCATGCTACCTGTTGTTCATGGCTTTGCGATGACCAAGCGCCAAATTGTGATTTGGGTTGCTTGCTTGCTGCCGCTTCCATTTTATTTGTTTTCATTAGGAATTCCATTTCTTATCATTGCTACATTGCTAAATGTAGGATGGCTAGCGTTAGGACTTTATGGATTTAAAATGAAAGATGATTTGAAATGGGCAAAATGGATGTTTGTTTATTCTTTGAACTATTTAACTATCTTATTTGTAGCGATGGTTATTTGCGCAATCGACTAACACAAGTTTATAATTCTTTCTACTTTTATTTAGAGAAAGAATTCATATACTTTATCTAATATTGAAAGAGGGGTTTGATTAGGCTATGAAGAAATGGCTACTCAATTGGCGCTTATTTTCTCTTTTTAGTGTAATGGCGCTTCTGTTAGCCGGCTGCGGCAAGCCGTTTTTATCAGCGCTTCAGCCAGCCGGCGAAGTAGCAGACATGCAGTATTCGCTCATGCTGCTTAGCACAGCCATTATGGTGCTTGTTATTGTTGTTGTAACGATTATCTTCATCTACGTTGTGATTCGCTTCAGACGACGTAAAGGTGAAGAGAATAAGATTCCTAAGCAAGTAGAAGGAAGTCATAAGCTTGAAATTATTTGGACTGTTATTCCGATTCTCTTGTTAATTATTTTGGCGGTACCGACAGTTTCGGCGACATTTAAGCTTTCTGATGTAAAGCCGATGAACAAAGAAAAACGCGATAAGAATACTGTCGTCGTCAATGTACGCGCCAATCTTTATTGGTGGGAATTCGAATATCCTGATTATGGGATTATCACAAGTCAAGATTTAGTCGTTCCGACTGATGAACGTGTATACTTTAATCTCAAGTCTTCTGATGTGAAGCACTCGTTCTGGATTCCTGCCGTGGGCGGAAAATTGGATACAAACGTGGAGAACAACAACCAATTTTGGTTGGAGTTTGATCAGAAAGCTGCAGACAAGGCTAAAGGGGTTTTCTATGGAAAGTGTGCCGAGCTTTGCGGTCCATCACATGCTTTAATGGATTTTAAGGTGAAACCACTTCCTCGAAAAGAGTTTGACCAATGGGTAGAAAAAATGAAAAATGCCAAACCAGCTGCAACAGACGCAGTCGCAAAAGAAGGCGAAGAAATCTTTAATAAGAGCTGTATTGGCTGTCATGCTGTTACTCCTGCTGACAAGCGTCCAGAACAGGCACGTACAGCGCCAAACTTGGCCAATTTCGGCGATCGCGAACGCATTGCTGGTATCTTAAAGCATGATGAAGAGAACTTAAAGAAATGGTTAAAAGACCCGGACAGTGTGAAGCCTGGCAACAAAATGACGGGTACATATGGAAAATTAACAGACGCACAGATTGATGCTCTAACCAAATATTTAATGAGCTTAAAAGTGGAGTAACATAAAGGGGATCTATATCGATAAGGGAGGTTAAATCGTGAGTACAGTAGCTCGCAAAAAGAGCCTAATATGGGACTACCTTACAACGGTCGACCATAAGAAAATCGCCATCCTTTATTTAATTGCCGGTGGTCTTTTCTTTCTTGTAGGTGGTCTTGAAGCATTATTTATTCGGATTCAGCTTGCTAAGCCGAACAATGACTTTTTAGTTGGCGGTTTGTATAACGAAGTGTTAACGATGCATGGTACAACGATGATTTTCTTGGCAGCCATGCCGCTTGTGTTCGCTATGATGAATGCGGTTGTGCCGATTCAAATTGGCGCTCGTGACGTGGCATTCCCATTTTTAAATGCATTAGGCTTTTGGTTGTTCTTTTTTGGAGGCGTGTTCCTCAACTGTTCGTGGTTTTTAGGCGGAGCGCCTGATGCTGGATGGACTTCATATGCATCCTTATCACTTGAATCACCAGGGCACGGTATTGATTTTTATGTGCTTGGATTACAGATTTCCGGTATTGGAACTTTGATAGGCGGTATTAACTTCCTTGTTACCATTATCAATATGAGAGCGCCTGGAATGACATATATGCGTATGCCGATGTTTACGTGGGCGACATTTGTAACATCTGCACTCATCTTATTTGCGTTTCCTCCACTAACAGTTGGTCTTGTTTTAATGATGATGGATCGCTTGTTTGGGGGTAATTTCTTCAATGCGGCGGCTGGAGGAAATACGATTATTTGGGAGCATTTATTCTGGATTTTCGGTCACCCAGAAGTATATATTCTCGTGCTTCCAGCATTCGGTATTTTCTCGGAAATTTTTGCGACATTTTCACGCAAACGCTTATTCGGATATTCTTCAATGGTATTTGCAACGGTGCTCATCGGGTTTTTAGGCTTCATGGTATGGGCACACCATATGTTTACAACCGGTTTAGGACCAATTGCTAATGCTATTTTTGCTGTGGCAACGATGGCCATTGCCGTTCCAACAGGTATTAAAATTTTCAACTGGCTATTTACAATGTGGGGCGGAAGCATCAAGTTTACGACACCGATGATGTACGCTGTAGCCTTCATCCCGTCTTTCGTCATGGGAGGAGTAACAGGGGTTATGAACGCGGCAGCTGCGGCAGACTATCAATACCATGATAGCTATTTCGTTGTTGCCCACTTCCATTATGTCATTGTCGGCGGGGTTGTCTTTGCCTTGTTGGCTGGTGCTCATTATTGGTGGCCAAAAATGTTTGGAAAAATGTTAAATGAAACGCTTGGAAAAATTACATTCTGGTTATTCTTTATCGGTTTCCATTTAACATTCTTTATCCAGCACTTCTTAGGACTGATGGGGATGCCTCGACGTATCTTTACATATTTACCGGGGCAGGGCTTAGAAACAGGGAACTTTATTAGTACTGTTGGAGCCTTTTTCATGGCCGCAGCAACGATCATTCTTTTGATCAATGTGGTCATTACATCTGTGAAAGGTGAAAAAGTGTCTGCAGATCCATGGGGAGACGGACGTACCCTTGAATGGGCTGTTGCTTCTCCGCCTCCAGAGTATAACTTTGCTCAAACGCCGCTTGTGCGTGGTTTAGATGCGTTATGGATTGAAAAAATGGAAGGCAAAAAAGGCTTAACGCCAGCAGAACCTTTAGGCGATATTCATATGCCGAATTCTTCAATTTTGCCATTTGTGATCTCGCTTGGCTTATTTATTGCGGCATTTGGTTTTATGTACCATGCAAAATATTCATGGAGCCTATTTGTTGGAATAGGCGGCTTGTTAATTACCTTTATTTGTATGTTCTTACGTTCAGTTGTCGATGATCATGGCTTCCATATTCATAAGGAAGAAGTCCTTGAAACGGAAAAGGGGGTTAAGGCATAATGCATGTTGAAGAAAAATTGACTGCAGAAACGTTTCCTGCATCGCCTGAAAAAGCCACCCTTGAAGGGAAAAATAAATTTTTAGGTTTTTGGCTATTCTTAGGGGGGGAGACTGTT
The DNA here is from genome assembly GCF_009834045.1 of Anoxybacillus sp. PDR2. Taxonomy (NCBI): domain Bacteria; kingdom Bacillati; phylum Bacillota; class Bacilli; order Caryophanales; family Anoxybacillaceae; genus Anoxybacillus; species Anoxybacillus sp. PDR2. Next base: position 1,248,621 of record NZ_CP047158.1, read on the forward strand.
CTCTTCGCCTCCCTCTTTGCCACTTATTTGGCGCTAAGAGATAAAACAGCTGGTGGTCCATCTGCTGATGAATTGTTTAAAATGCCGCTTGTATTCGTTGCTACCATGCTTTTATTAACAAGCAGCTTAACGAGCGTGTACGCGATCTACCATATGAAAAATTTCGATTTTAAAAAAATGCAGCTTTGGTTTGGAATTACATTGCTCTTAGGTGCCGGCTTCCTAGGGCTTGAAATTTACGAATTTAATGAATATGTTCATGAAGGACATGTGTTTACGAAAAGCGCTTTTGCTTCTGCATTCTACACGCTAGTCGGTACACACGGTGGCCACGTTGCATTCGGATTATTGTGGATTTCAACATTGATGATCCGTAATGCGAAAAGAGGCTTAAACTTGTACAATGCGCCAAAATTTTATGTAGCAAGTTTATATTGGCACTTCATTGACGTTGTCTGGGTGTTTATTTTTACCGTTGTATACTTAATGGGAATGGTGGGGTGATTTTATGGCAAATCCTACAAATGCAGGCAACCCAAAGGTAGACTTAGCGTATCGTCGCAAAAAAAATGCTGCTGAAATGAAGCATCAGGTCATTTCGTTTGCTTTAATGATTGCTTTGACACTTGTGGCGTTTTTTGCAGTTGGTTATGATGAATTTTCACACTGGTTTTCCGTTCCGTTTATTTTGCTCCTTGCCGCTGTGCAAGTAGCGTTCCAATTGTATTACTTTATGCATATGAGTCATAAAGGCCATGAAATTCCAGCTTTGTTTCTTTATGGTGGTGTATTGGTAGCTTTTGTTACGATCTGGGCTTTTATGACAATTGTTTGGTGGTAATAGAAAAAGGAAATCAGCCCAAGCTGATTTCCTTTTTCGTGTCATAGGTGAAAGTTCGTGGACAAACGACAGTCGTGTAGTATAATAGTGAAGGAGGGGGAAGTATGCTATCATCATTGCAAATGTTTGGGTTTATGGCTTTGTGGAGCCCGTTTTTTCTCATCGCGCTATTATTGATCAGTTTATTTTATATATTGGCAGTTGGGCCGTGGCAAAAAAAATGGACGACAGAGGGCCCCACATCGGCAAAGCAAAAAACGTATTTTTTAATCGGAATGGCTCTGCTTTATATAATAAAAGGATCGCCAATTGATTTACTTGGTCATTTAATGTTTAGTGCCCATATGACGCAAATGGCGGTTTTATATTTAATTATTCCACCATGCTTTATTTTAGGTATTCCTAATTGGATGTATGAAAAATTGTTCAGTATGGCCATCATCAAAAAGCTGTTTTCCTTTTTTACAAAACCGCTTATTTCTTTGTTATTGTTTAATGGCTTATTTTCTTTTTATCATGTGCCATTGATTTTTGATGCTATTAAAACGAATGTGCTGTATCATGCAGCTGTGACTACCCTCATTTTTATAGCAGCGTTTTTTATGTGGTGGCCGATGCTGAACAAGCTGACCGAATGGCAAACTCTTTCAGGAATTAAAAAGGTTGGGTATATTTTCGCTAATGGTGTGCTGCTGACGCCTGCATGTGCTCTAATTATTTTTGCGGATGAACCGCTTTATCGAACATTTTCCGATCCGCAGGCATGGCTCAACGCTTTGCAGCTGTGTGTGCCTAAAGCAACGTTGGCATCTTTGCATTTAACGGGACCAGAAATGTTTCTATCGATGTCTCTTCTTCATGACCAACAGCTAGGCGGTGTTTTAATGAAAATTATTCAAGAAATTGTGTATGGAGCTATGCTGTTTTTTGTGTTTATTGAATGGTATCAAAAAGAACGCGAGAAGGAATCGATAGAAACAGTTGTACCACCACACCCTTCCGAATCATAATTAAAGACGAAGCGAGGAGAGGATATGACACATTCATTGCCAATTTTGCCCACTATCAGTACAAGCTGCATTGTTATTAGTGCTGCGCTGGTAGCGTATGGCTGGTATCTCATTCGAAAAAAAAGGATCGAAGCGCATAAGAAAACCATGCTTTGGGCAGCGATTTTTGCACTTGCCTTTTTTCTGATTTATTTGTCAAGAACTGTATTTATCGGGAACACAAGCTTTGGTGGCCCTGCTTCAGTAAAAGTTTATTATACTATTTTTCTCTTCTTCCATATCGTACTAGCGACTGTCGGCGCTGTTTTTGGCGTTGTTACACTTTTAACGGGATGGAAAAACAATTTGATTAAACATAAAAAATTAGGACCGATTACAAGTGTTATTTGGTTTTTTACGGCAGTGACAGGAGTTGTCGTTTACTGCCTTCTCTATGTCGTCTATCATGGTGGGGAAACTACCTCCATGATTAAAGCGATTTTAGGGTATTAGCGCTCCCCGCGGCAAATGCCGGGGGTTTTCTTTTATGAAGAAACAAGAGAGGGCAGGCAGCATATAAATATCATATAGCACTAGTGTTGAAGATCCGTTATTTTACTTAAGCATGAAGCCGATTTGCTCGCCAACTTCGGGGATTGGCTAATTAACACTCCTGATCATTATAGAAGCATGGCGTCAGGTAGAATCGATTCACTTTAGTGTTCTCATGCTGTATAAAGACAACGGAAAAGATGAAACGAACGGTATCTGCAAAATTTACGGTCGGAATGGAAGGATAATTGTGTAGCAAAGGATGAAACGACAACGTGTTCAGGCTCATGGCTGGTTTTGTGAATCAGCGCGGTTCGCTCACCTGACTATTGAGCCCCGTCTCCATGCAAATGGAGGCATGTCAAGTTATGTCTATATCGTTGCGCGTAACATTCCTCTAGCATCATGGTTATAATATATAAATAAAACTTGAGAGGGCATGAATCAGATCCGGAAAGTGAGAAGGTGGCAGCTGTTTTTGGCGCTCGAAGACAAGTTGTGCGACGCGAAGGAATTGATCAAAGTCTAATCAGTTGAAAGACATGCGGGGCTTTTATTCATACAAATGTTGAGGTGTTCAGCGATGGTATATCGGTCGCATGTTTGGATGTTAGAAAAGGTATGAATTTCTTCATATAGGTTCGGGTGATGAAAAATGAAAGGGGCCATTCGCTTGCGTCGACCGAATGCAGCTTATTCGACATTGATGACCGTTGCGATGATGTGTTTGCACGAACGGCAAGAAATCGTCATAGATGAAACAACGGTTGATATTTTGCTAAATGAAGGTTTTGCCTGTACGATTATAATCACTGCTGTGATGCGGACCAGTTCGTCCATTATTTCTGTGTGTGAGGAAATGCAGGAGCGAATTGCTCGTGAAATCGAAACAATGACTCCGTTCAAGGTCAAGCATGTCCATATTTTTGTAAAACGTCTAATAGATCATCAAGAAAAAAATGCATGAGATCGTGATCTCATGCATTGATTTTTGTTAATTCACTTTTAAGTTTTTCTAAAAGGGTTTGACATTGATTAATCAACGAAGTTGGAAAATTTTCTCCTTCCCCATACTCAACGCCGTGCGGATAATAGTGCTTGCCAAGAATCGGAGTGATTAATTTGATGAGCGCATAACGCGAATCAACTTCTCCTTCAACTGCATAGCCTTGTACTCGAAGATAGTATACATCGTTTTTAATTTCGAATTTGCGATCGTATGTAACACGTTCATAATCCCATTGTCCTGCACGTACAAATCCTAGATTTTCCATCAATTCGTCTAAATCAGATAATTCAGCTGTTTGGTTTTCAATTCCTGTATTTTCAAATTTCATTCTATATTCCCTCCTATGCACCAATTCCCGGTAAAGGAAAAATCCTTCTCCATTTATAATAGTATGAAAGCGTTCAACTTTCAATCAATAGTTTATTTTTGACGAAACAGTGTGAAAAATTTTATGATATTCGTCGTTTTTTATTTTTTTTGGTGAAACTAAAAAGCAAAGGAGGGAGATAAACACGGAAAAATCGGGATATCTTTACTGATGAGTATGTTGATTTTTACTATCAGTATACCACTTAGCGTTCATGAGCAAGGAACGACGACCTATGTGGTCCAACCGGAGGATAGTTTGTGGAAAATAGCCGTTCGTTACAAAGTTGGATTGTCAGAGAAGATGGCTGTCAATCCGCCATTTTTTCACCCGACGCTTATGGATCCCAGAGATATTTGCGTTTTAGATTGTGCCAAACAAACGGAAAGTGAAGTGATCCGTTTAACAAACGAGCAGAGGGCAAAATGCTGTTTGCGTCCACTGCAGACTGATTGGGAATTGGCTGGTGTCGCACGATATAAATCGGTGGACATGAGAGATAAAAATTATTTTTCATATGTGTGTAAATCATCATTTACGATGATCCATCATTTTGGAATTAGCGATCGATCAGCAGGAGAAAATGCTGTAGTGGTGATACTCGACTCGGTAAGAGGTCAGCGCTTAGATAGATAGTCTTAGGACTAATCTTTCCAACAAGGAGTATACACCGATTGGAGTGGGGGATGCAAAGGGCGGCCCGTATGGCTATTATTGGATGCAAATGTTGATTGGAAAATAGAAAATAGGAGGAGACGAAAACCATGAAAACGGTACGTGAAGTGATGACAACACAGGTGGATTATTGCACGCCTCTTGATAACGTGTTTGAAGCAGCGGTAAAAATGCGGGATCTGAATGTTGGAGCGATACCGATAGTAGAAAACGGTGAGATTGTTGGAATGGTGACCGACCGTGACCTTGTTGTTCGCGGGATCGCAGAAAAACGACCAGGATCTAGCCAAGTAACCGAAGTGATGACGCGAAATGTCATGGCAATATCGCCGGACCTATCTGTTCAAGAGGCAGCACAGCAAATGGCTAAGCAGCAAATTCGTCGCTTGCCGGTTGTTGAACATAATAAGCTGATCGGCATTATCTCTCTTGGAGACTTGGCGACAAACGAAGCTTCGGATGAAAGTGCTGGTCAGGCATTGACCTCTATTTCAAAGCAACATATTGTCGATTAAAAACGAAATCCCTTTTTCATAAGGGGTTTCGTTTTTTTTGCAGACAAAACAGGATATAATGTCAATAAGAGATTGTATGAAGGTGGGCTGCCTAGTGAAATGGTTTTTTCTGTTTTTTATCTTATTAATTAGCTTTTTGTATTTTTTCCCTACCCATATCCCTCCGTTAAATTCTTCATCATCACAAAAAGAAAGTCAGCAGCAGCTTGAAAAGCAACCGGTCATCATGACAGGAGCATTGTCTTTGATTGGCAAGACAGAAGAGCAAATAAAAAAGCAGTTTGGACAACCAACGCGAGTGGACGCCTCAGCTTATGACTACAAATGGTGGATTTACAACCAGCAAGCGAGTACGTATTTACAAATTGGCGTGCTGAATGGCCGCGTTGTCACTGTCTTTATATGCGGTGATCAGGTAGATGTCTCTCCTTTTCGAATTGGTCAGCCTGTGCAGCAGTTATTTAAGCGGATTCCCGTATCTTCAACGCTGGAAGTATCCCTCCGTACGGGAACATACCGTTTTGAACTATCGGAACAAGATATGACGATCCAGCCCATCGTTCGTTTAAATGATGTCTATGTGCAATTTTATCTTGATCATTTTAATGAAACGATTTCAGGCATTCGAATTATGGATGGGGAAACACTGGTAAAACTGCGACCGTATGAACTAGTGTACCGAGGAGAGCTGCCGACAGCACGCCCTTTATCTTTAGTGGAGCAAAAGCAAGTAGAGACGGCGAATGCAAGGCAAATTTTTGAGATTACCAATGTAATTAGGAGCCGCTATAAGGTTGCACCATTGCGTTGGCACGATAAAGCAGCGGAGGCTGCTTATGCGCATAGCCAGGATATGAACGAAAACCATTATTTTTCTCATCAGTCTCCGACTTATGGTGATCTAAAAAAACGCTTGTTAGCGGCTCATATCCCGTTTCAAATCGCTGGTGAGAATATTGCGGCCCAATATATAGATGCAATTGCGGCTGTTAAAGGATGGCTCAACAGCAAAAGCCATCGAGACACGCTGCTTAGCCCGCAATTTACTCATCTTGGTGTTGGCGTGTCAGGACAATATTATACCCAAGATTTTCTGAAACCATGGGAAGTCTCGACGAATTAGGCAATGACTTTATAATGCAAGTGATGGCTGTTCACTTTTTTTCTTTTTCACCCTAATTTTTATAAGGGAAGCGACGGTCGGAGTCCAGTCATCGACTTGTCCCGGATGATTGATGAGCGAACAACTAGCCGCTTCCTGACCAATTTATTGGTCAGGAAGCGGCGTTATTCGGTTGCCCGATCGGCAAAATCAAATCACGGCTCGCTCATTTGAGGACAAATGTTGGCGAATTAAAGTTGTATTTTAATAAAGGCCAGTTTCTTTTTCAACCTTCGAAAACCATTTTCAGTGGTTCTTTTCCGTTCATTAGAAACGTTTTTCATTCTGTCGATTTTTCAATCTAAATTTATAGAAAGCTCCAATAGGAAAAGGCTAAGTACCTTTCCGCTTGAACCAAAACAATTCAAAAAAGAAAAAGCATGGCGTAACCCGCATGTTGAACATACTCCACCGAGAAGCTCTCCTTTTAACGGGGGATAGGTGTGAGAGATCCATCTGTTCCATTAGATAAAAATGGGCGCACGCCATATTCGCTTAGTCGAATAGTATATGTTAGGTAAGTAAAGGGGAGGTAGAAGGGATATGGAAAAGAATCTACATCCTTCTGTGGAACAGTTTAAACAGTTTGTAAAAAAGCATCCTAAAATCATTCAAGAAGTAAGAAACGGAAAAAAAACGTGGAAGCAGTTTTATGAAGATTGGTATTTGTTTGGCGAAGAAGATGAGATCTGGAATGAATACAAAGCGGAGCAAGTAAAGCAAGCAGAGGAAGACGGGGAGCATCATCCATTTATCAATAAACTTTTAGCTACGTTAAAAAATATGGATCCGAATGAGGTGCAGAAGCATATTTCAAGTGCTCAACAAGCCATTTCTGCTATTCAAAGTATGATCGGACAGTTACAAGGAATGAGACAGCCGTCGTCAACGGTTTCGCGCGAGCATCATCCGTTTTCATTCCGCAAAGATTAGAGGTTGCGATTGATGAGAAAAGAACTTGTTCAATACATTCATTCTAAAAAAATGCTTCAGGCATTTATTCGCGAGCAACCGCGATGGTACCGAACATTATCGCGTGATCCAAATCAAGTGGCAGCATTCGAAGCAGCAGCGAAAGAATATTATGAACAAACATTGCCGCAAAAAGTGGAAAAAATAGCTAATTCTCTGGAAATGGCGGCACTTATGTTCAATATGTTCCAAGGGATGCAAGAGTAATTTAAAAAAAAATGCAAAGACTACTCCTAAAGGAGTGATGTCTTTGCAACTAAAACAACTAGCGATGGTTTTGGCGATAGCGGCTTTGACCGCATGCGTTAATCATAAGCCGCAGCCTGAAACGATGCAGCAGGTCTCGGCTGCTGTTTCCATGCAAGCCCCAGCAGCTCAGACGATGCATGTTAAGCATGAAATGCGAGGAAAAGATGTATTGGTTGAATGCGTTGTCGATCATTTTTCCTTTACTAAAGGTGACAAAGCTCATGGCAATGGACACATTAATGTATATTTAAATGGACAGAAAATAAATGAAGTATTTACAGCTGCTTTTGTTTTAAGAGGGCTGCCATCAGGAAAGCATCAGATCCGTCTTGAGCTTGTTCGTGATGATGAAAGTAAATATGGTGTATCAAGCGAATTTGAAGTGAATATTCCATAATGGAAGGTCTGGCGGGTAAGTCAGACTATTTTTTTGTTCTGCGCTTTGCTTTTCTTCTAGACTGTTCTCATGATATGATGATAACATGGAGGTGCTTATACAAAGTGATGATTGCAACGCTCGAACGGCTCGAGATTTTAAATAAAGCCGAATCGTTAGGAAAAATGATTGTTCAGTCGGCGGCGGCGGAATATTACCGCAGCTGTTGGCAGCGTTTAAAAAATGACCGTGTGGCACAGCAGCTGATTAAGCAGTTTATAGCCATAAAAGAGCGTTATGAAGAAGTACAGCGTTTTGGAAAGTACCATCCAGATTACCAAACAGTGATGAAGGAAATACGCGAAATTAAGCGAAAATTAGACTTTCATGATAGCATTGCCGCATTCAAAAAAGCGGAAAATGAGCTGCAAGAATTGTTAGATGAAGTGAGTGTGCTTATTGGAAGAGCTGTATCGGAACAAGTGAAAGTACCGACAGGGAATCCGTATTTTACTGCTTTATCCGGCTGTTCAGGCGGATGTGGCACAGGAGGAAGCTGCGGCTGCCGATCGTAATCTGTCAAAGGGGAATTAAGAGTATGTTTCGGAAACGTCAAGGAATCATTGTTTGGCTATACTCATTGAAGCATAGTAAGCATTTACGCAAATTTGGCAACATTCATTATGTATCGAAGCGCTTGAAATATGCAGTGCTGTACTGCAATATGGAAGAGGCGGATGTTCTTATGAAGAAGATCGCTTCTTTGCCATTTGTAAAAAAAGTGGAACCTTCCTATCGTCCGTTTTTGAAGATGGAGTTTGAGTCAAAAGGAGACGGTGAGAAGGAAAAAGAACAAAGCTACAAGCTGGGCTATACGGTCGAATAACGGCTGACTTTGTACTTGAAGTCAGCCGCTTTTTATTGATTGACGTTGTAATTACTGCAGAGGCGGAATGAAACGATTCATTCGCATAATGCCAATCAAATGCTGATAATAGAGCTCTACCTCCGCGAAAAAAGTGGATGGTTTTACTTCAAGATGGATAATCTCAAGGTTGAGCTCTTTTGCTAACTCGGCAAACAGATCGTATCGCTTATTTGGTTTGACTGACGGATTTGGAATGCCTTCGCGGCAAATGTACAAAGGCTGAAAATCGCCTGGATCTGTTGGATGAAGCACAACGACTAAGGATGTAACCGGCTGTCCATGCTTAACGGTGTGAAAGGCAAAAAGTCCCGATAGGCGGTGCTGGTTGACTTTGGCTAATTCAATGAGCTCATAAATATCTGAATACCCTTCTCCAAGTTCAATAAATCGCTGAATCATGTAGGATTCCCCCCTTCCCTGTTTTTCTCCAATTTATTACTTTACCATTGTTTCCAAAAAAGATAAACAAATTTCGACATTTTTATACAAATTCTAGCGTTTTTTTGATATCTTTAATGTGTAGTAAATATTGTAAGAAACTAACCGAATGAGGGATCGCAGCATGGTACGAACGGCCATTTTAATGATGATGATCTTTTTAGGGATAAGCGGTGGCACTGCTTATATGCAATGGCGAGATTATGAAAAAAGTAATCAGATCAACGATCACGCACCGCTGGTTCATTCCATTGATATTCGACATGAAGAGGGGAGTCTAGAAATTACGCAAACGGTTGATGGGCTAAAGAATCAATCGTATGAAATTGTTGTACCAAAGGAAGCGCAGCAATTTCGATATCGATTCGGAGATAAAGAAAACATGCAGAACGGCTTGAATGCTGGAGCGTCGTCTATTGAAGGAAAAGAACATGAACGGCTGATTATGCAATACATGATTCCGCTGCCGATATCGAAAACGATTTGGCTTGAACATTGGTCTGTTATGTTTGTGACAAAGCAAACACAGAAATTTCATGTGCAGTTTGTCGATTATGCGACGAAAGATGGAATGTGGATAGCCGGGGCTCCGCTCGAAGCGAAGATCAAGAAGCAAGCGTTCACCCTTTACTCTTGGTCGCAAGCGAATTTGCTATCATTTCCGCTTTATTTTTATCCTTCTGAGCTGCCAAGGCAAGTAGATGGTGACATTGAAGTATATGGAAAGCGTCCAATGGGGAATGGAAAGCTGCAAAAATGGGCAGACGTCCCATCCTTGACGATTGTACAATCGCCACAGAACGATCAGCACATATCCCCCGTGTTAGTTGTCATACCGGAATCGGGATCACTTTCTGCTGTTCGTGAACAATATATGCGGGCCTATTATGCTTCTTATTTTGCACCAAATGCTTTGATGAACGAGTGGCTCGCAGATTTATTGACAGCCCTCACCTTTCAGAAGCCAGCGACCACCTCTCGGGCAAAAGCGGTGCTGCAGCAGTTTCAGCAAAATCTAACGGAAGAAGAGAGACAAGAGTTTCTTTCCACTATTTTGCAGCATAAAGGAGAAAAACTGACTCCGGCTTTGCTGGATAAGGCGTTAACAAAAGCTCATTTAGGGAAGACGACTTATTTTGCTGATTTATTAACAGCCAAAAAAAATCTTGATCTCGTGTTTACTAATGAAGGAAATCTATATGTAAATGACAAGGTTTTGAAAGAAGGAAAAGCCGTTTTGCGAGGCGGTGAGTTGCTATTGCCGTTTAAAGAAGTGATGGAGAAACTTGGCTATCACGTTACTCAGTCCGGCGATGCTGTATTTATTGAAAAGGGCAGCAACCGTTGGCGTTTTTTTGTCAATTCACCTGTTTACATGAAAGAAAACGATCAATTTGGGATGCCCTCCATCATCATCCATGATTTAAATGGTACTTTATACATGAGTGCAGATATGATTCAGCACTGGTTTTCCATCGAGGTTTGGACAAGCTCTCAAAATATTTATGTGCATGGCTCATAAGAAAAGCGCTCACCGATGGCGCTTGGTTTCTTTAAAAAAGAGTCATATATCAATTCTCATATCATAAAAAAATCCCTGCAGTTTTCCTGCAGGGCCTTTTATGCTTATTTGTTCCTGCGCATCGAAAAGGAACGCATAAGCTAAAGGAAAAGGGAGAGGAGAAACCGGAGGAAGAACTTATGGGGAAACGTAAGTCTTCTCCGTGATTGGCAACAACACCCATATGGACGTTGCCATTAATCAGTATGACCAATGAATGAATTTGTATACATCCTATTTTATTTTTTGCAAAAACGCGGGGATAAAAACGACTGGAAACGGTTAGCACGTTTGTGATAGGATAGGGAAAGAAATGTTTGAAGTATGGTGAGGCATCATGAGAGTAATTTCTGGAAAGTGTAAGGGGAGAGTATTGCAAGCGGTTCCAGGCATGTCGACAAGACCGACGACAGATAAAGTAAAAGAAGCGATTTTTAATATGGTTGGCCCTTATTTTTCAGGAGGAATCGGGCTCGATTTATTCGGAGGAAGCGGCGGATTGGGAATAGAAGCGCTAAGCCGCGGTTTGCATTCGATGATTTTTGTCGATCATGACGCAAAAGCGGTCCAGACGATTCGCAAAAATGTAGAAGCGTGCGGGTTGAAAGAACAGTCAGAAATTTATCGCAATGACGCAGAGCGAGCATTAAAAGCGATTATAAAACGTCAGCTGCGATTTCATTTAATTTTTCTTGATCCACCTTATAAGAAGCAAAAATTGCAGGCGCTCATTTCCTTTATTGATGAGCATTCTCTTTTGGAGAAAAATGGGTTTATTGTTGCGGAGCATGCGCATGATATTGAGCTTCCTGACAGAATCGGAAACTTAGTGAGAATAAAGCACGAAGTTTACGGCATTACCGCTGTTTCTATTTACGCTTATACACAGAAGGGGGAATAGGTTTCATGGCGAGCATTGCTGTTTGTCCGGGCAGCTTTGATCCGGTTACATATGGACATTTAGATATTATTCGCCGCGGAGCGAAGGTATTTGATCAAGTATATGTTGCGGTTTTGAATAACTCGTCAAAAAAGCCGCTGTTTTCAGTTGAAGAAAGAATAGAGCTGTTGAAAGAAGTGGTCAAGCCTTTTAAAAATGTTATGGTCGAATCTTTTAACGGTCTTCTTATTGATTATGCTCGTACGAAGAAGGCTAACGCTATTTTAAGAGGGCTGCGGGCAGTCTCCGATTTTGAGTATGAGATGCAAATTACGTCGATGAACCGCGTACTTGATGAGAATATTGAAACCTTTTTTATGATGACGAATAGCCAGTATGCTTTTTTAAGCTCAAGTATTGTTAAGGAAGTGGCAAAATATAACGGCAACATTTCTGAACTGGTACCGCCAATTGTCGAAGAAGCGCTTCGCCAAAAATTTCATTCTTTTTTATCGCAGCAATAGTCTTGTAAAAAGAAAGCTGACTGAAAAGGAATTGTCCTTGCTTCAGTCAGCCTCTTTATTATGGCCGTAAAAAGCTGCTATGTCCATACAATCTTGAAGACGGATGGGAGATCGGTCGTCTGGGGCTAGCTTAGTTATAAAGGGACAAAGGCCCTATTTCGGTATAACTTGCCTCCAGTTGTCGAAAAAATGAGTGTCAGCCTTTGAATGGACGGTACGTTTCATCTTTATACATAGTTGCTTGTCATGCTTAACAGCTATATCGATATAAACCGAAAACGGATCATGATCGAATGCAATCGCTTTAGCTAGTAGACGAAATAGATAAGTTCCGATTGAGAAAGCGGCACAAGGGAGGCGACTTTCTCTATATAAATGCTCATAGCTTTTCTCTTGTTCGCTTATCATAGTAAAATAATAGAGAATTCTTGATGGATAGAAACGATATAAACACCTTAAAAATGAAACGAGCGGTAGCTGTAAAAATCCATAGTTGGAAGAATCCCGTGACTCGCTTTTTTGTCACACGGATGCGCGGCGAAGCTTGGAGCAACGCCAATTCCCTTCACATGTCAAGTTGCTCGATGTAGTTTTCGTATGGCGTAACGACGTTCAGAGAGCGGTTCGCTTGGCATACGGGATTTGCTGCTGTCCACAGGAAGTAAAGCGAGGCATATGGCGATGGAGAAATCGTTTCAAGATCAAAGCAAGTGGTCTCGACACATGAGCGATAAAAAGCATTTTTACGTATGATCGACATAAATTAAATATGCAAGGGGAAGCTGAGGCTGAAAGAGATGGAAGAGTCAAAAGGAGGAAAGGGGATGGAACCGAGAATTGGCTTAGCGCTAGGTTCCGGAGGAGCAAGAGGCTTTGCGCACCTTGGTATTATTAAAGTGTTGGAGGAAGAGCGGATTCCGATTCATTACATAGCAGGAAGCAGCATGGGGGCGCTTGTCGCGGCGTTATATGCAAGCGGATTAGGGGTCGAGCGCCTATACAAATTAGCAAAGGCCTTCCGCAGAAACGACTACATTGATGTGACGATTCCGAAAATGGGGCTTATTGCAGGAAAGAGAATAAAGGAATTTATTTGGTTGGTAACAAAAGGGAAAAAAATTGAGGAGTTGCAGATTCCGATTGCCATTGTAGCAACAGATCTTCAGCGCTGCGAAAAAGTGGTGTTTCGAAGCGGCGTGGTAGCGGATGCTGTTCGTGCCAGTATTTCGATTCCGGGAATTTTTGTTCCTGAAACCATCGATGGTCGGATGCTTGTCGATGGGGGCGTCATTGACCGCATTCCAGTTTCGGTAGCGCGCACGATGGGAGCGGATGTCGTGATTGGCGTCGATGTCTCTCATGTAAAGGTAACTGATGCCATCTCCTCGATTTTTGATGTCATTTTGCAAAGCATTGATATTCTCCAAGATGAACTTGTCCGTCATCGTGAATTTGCTTCAGATGTTATGATCCGTCCGCGTGTAGAGCAATATAGCTCTCGAGCATTTACTCATATTGAAGAAATTATTGAAATCGGGGAAGAAGAGGCGCGAAAGCAAATTCCTAGAATCCGTGAAGCAATTGCGAAATGGAAGGAGCAACATCATAAATGAAAAAAAGAGCAAGAGCCTATATTATTTCACTGTTAATTGGGGTAGCAGCTAGCCTGCTTTTTATTTTTGTGCAGCTTCCGTATTATGTGACGATGCCGGGTACAGCCCAAAAATTAGAACCGCTCGTTCACGTTGATCAAGGCGATGAGGATCAAGGGAGCTTTATGCTGACAACTGTGCGAATGGGGCGAGCGAATATCGCCTATTACTTGCTTGCTCATATCCGTCCGTATTACGAGCTTTATCCATTGCAGGAAATCAAGCAAGAAGGGGAAACGGATGAAGAGTATACCCTTCGACAGCTCCATTTAATGAAGGAGTCAAAAGAATCTGCGATTGTTGTCGCCTATAAACATGCCCATAAACCTGTTTCTTATCGTCCGAATGGTGTTTATGTCATGAGCCTTGTCGATGGAATGCCAGCAGCGCATATTTTGCATGTGGGAGACCGCATTGTTCGTGTAGGTGGAAAAGAAATTGGGACAGCAGAACAATTAATCCAATATGTGCGGCAAAAGAAAAAAGGAGATTCCGTTTCGATTACATGGGAAAGAAATGGAAAAGAAAAGACAGCCTCGATTGCGTTGGCACCATTTCCGCAAGAACCAAAGCAAATCGGACTTGGTATCTCGCCAATGACCGATTATCATATTACGACGCAGCCCTCCGTTCGCGTTGATTCAGAAAAAATTGGCGGGCCGTCTGCAGGACTGATGTTTTCTTTAGAAATTTATAATCAGCTTGTTGATGAAGATATTACAAAGGGATATAAGATCGCTGGAACCGGCACCATCAACATGAATGGTGAGGTTGGCCCTATTGGGGGAATATCGCAAAAAATTGTGGCTGCTGATCAAGCTGGTGCCGATATTTTCTTTGCTCCAAACGAGAAGGGAGCGAAAAACTCGAATTATCGCGAAGCTGTCAAAACGGCAAAAAAAATCGGAACAAAGATGAAAATTGTTCCGGTCGACACGTTTTCTGATGCCCTTCGTTATTTGCAAGAGTTGAAATGAACAGGAGGTGTCGCATATTCCTCTTTAAGTGCTTGAATGCGAGTAGTCTCGGAAAAAATAGCGGTATAAGCAGCTACCGCTTTTTTTTCTTGCTGGTATATCACATCCTTTTGCAGGCGTGATACGGTTGTTACAAGCGGCAGCGAAAGCCGTTTTTTTATCATTTGCAAATAGAGGCGTCCGTTGTCACTCATGCCAAGCAGACGAATATAAGAGGGGCTTTTGATCCCATTCATTTGCTCTTTTTTAAAATGGGTTAGAATATGGACACACATTCTTTGTAAACGAGTCCATGTATATCGTTTGGTTTTGACAGAATGGAGAAATTGCTCAAATGTTTCGGCTTCTGTAATGGCCTGTTTGAGTCGATACTCAATGCCTTCATCTACGCCGACAATGCTTTGTAAATCGCTTTCTTCACTTGTCATGATGCGGTACTTCAAAAACGGAAAATATGGCTCCCAACGATGGAATGTGCCATATACTGCATAATATTTCTCAAGAGCCTTTTTGGTAGAGAAGGGAATATAGGGCGAAATGTGTTCAAGCGCTTCAATCGCTCCATTTAGTGCTTTTCTTAAGCTCGTTGCACTGGCGATCCACGGATGAGAAAAAACTTCATCGTGATATCCGGAAGCGATCCGTTGAATCGTTTGGGGAACCATCGCGCTCTTTTGCTCGATAATCGCTTTCACATAGGAAAAACCGAGAATATTATTTGGTTGAGCTAAATCGATTTCCTTCATCTCAAGCTGTCTACAAGCATATGTGACTGCTTGTGGATAGCTCATACCGTCTTTGAGAGCTTGCTGAATGGATTGGTTGTACCGTGATTGCTGCCGTTTGATCGTTTGGACCGCTTGAAGAAACGGCTCAATTTCGCCATTTTCGCTCCCAAAACAAAGCTCGGCGCAATACAATGCATCAAGCAGTGCGACAGCTCCAGTGGCGAACCGTTCTGCTGATTGGACGGCAAATGTATAAGGAAGCTCGATGACGAGGTCGACACCAGCTGAGATGGCCATAGATGTGCGAGCCCATTTGGAAACGAGCGCTGGTTCTCCTCTTTGCAGAAAGTTGCCACTCATAACGGCAATGACACAATCAGCGCCTGTCTTTTTTTTCGTTTCTTGGAGATGATACAAGTGTCCGTTATGAAACGGATTATATTCAACGACGATTCCAACTGCCTTCATTTTTGCCTCCCCGCTTGAAATTTTGTTTTTTTGATCAAAACGTGATACATTGAATGTAAACTGACAATCATTATACTGTAAAGAAAAAATATTGACAAACAGGGAAACGAAACGTATAATTTTCTTTGTTGCCTTGAGGTGATTTTAATGAAATGGTCTATTCATCAGCTTCATCAGCTGCAAGCAAAAGGGCTTGTCATGGATGAAATGGTCGATGTTTCCGATTTAAAACAGATGGAGCCATCGATCCGCGATATTTCCCCTGTCCGTGTGAAAGGACGGGCAGATATCGGTGCTACTAAGTTTACTTTTCATTTAACGATTGAAGGGACAATGGTATTGCCTTGCTCCCGGACGTTGGTTGATGTTTCTTATCCGTTTGCGATCCATACGACCGAAACGTTTTTTTTAAACGACTATGATGTTCATCCGGATGAAGAAACGCACCTTGTTCAAGGAGATGCGGTTGACCTGCTGCCGATTGTGAAAGAGCTCATTTTGCTTGAAATTCCCATGCAAATATTTTCAGAGCAGGAAAACATTCAAGATGGAGCACCACAATCCGGAGCTGGTTGGGAGGTTATTACTGAGGAGCAGGCTAAAAACAAAATTGATCCTCGTCTAGCTGGATTGGCGAAATTTTTTGATAAAAAGGAAGAATAAGCGAAGAACCGGCTTGATCCGGCCTTCATCATAACTTCTAAATCCTGTTTAAGGAGGTGGAAAGAATGGCTGTACCTTTTAGAAGAACATCGAAAACGAAAAAAAGAATGCGCCGTACACATTTCAAATTGCAAGTTCCAGGCATGGTTGCATGCCCAAACTGCGGTGAAATGAAATTAGCTCATCGCGTCTGCAAGTCTTGCGGAACTTACAAAGGAAAAGAAGTTGTGAACAAATAATCATGAAAAAACAGGCATAAGGGTATCCTTATGCCTGTTTTTTCATGGAAGAGCATGGGGCACGTGGCTATTGTGAAATGCTTGCTTTGCCGGTGTTGTAGAAAAACGTAAAGTTAAGCGGTTACATAGGGATGGTGTGACAAGAGCCTCTTTTTTATATTCTCTCCCCCCTAAACAGAGTGTAGGTGGCAGAGGTTTATTGTGCAGAGCAGAAGGAAAATAAGAAAAAGTGGCTAACATAAATATGAGAGTAAAGGAGGAAGAAAAGTGAGTGCGGTTTTGCTAGAACGAGATGATGATGGCATCGTTTGGTTTACTATTAATCGGCAAGAAAAACGAAATGCCATTAATTATGAAGTGATGGATGCTTTACAAGAAACGATTCGCCTTGTGGAAGAAAATGATAAAGTAAAGGTGTTGGTGCTGACAGGTGCCGGCCAGCAAGCTTTTTGTTCGGGCGGGGATTTAAGTGAATTCCATCGTTTACATACAAAGGAAGAAGCGTATCAAATGCTTTCAAAAATGGGCGCGATTTTGTATTCCTTGTTAACGATTTCTAAACCGACAGTTGCTTTGCTTAATGGATCAGCTGTCGGCGGCGGGTGTGAACTTGCAACGGCCTGTGATTTTCGCTATGCAAAGACAGGAATCAAAGCAGGCTTTATTCAAGGAACGTTAGGAATTACGACGGGATGGGGAGGAGCGACGATGCTCTTCGAAAAGCTTCCTTATACGCACGCCCTCGATCTTTTATTAAAAGCGAGACGTATGCCTTCTGAGCAATTGCATGAATATGGATGGATTCATTCATTAATTTCGGAAAATAAAGAAATAAAAGAAGAGTGTCGGAAGTTGCTTGAGCCGTATTTGGCGCAGTCTGCCCCTGTTCTTCGCGCCTATAAGCAAGCTGCTGTTCAAAAATGGAAAACAGAAGAGTTTCGAGGTCGTTTTTTTGCGGAAATTGAACAATGTGCCGTGCTTTGGGAATCTGATGAGCATGAAGAAGCAGTGCGAACTTTTTTGAATCGATCGTAATATTCTTCTTCTATCTTTTCTACTAGTCGCATACATATATTGAAAAAAGCGACTAGGGGGAAGGAACCATGACGAGTGTAAGACAAGATGCATGGACGCAGGATGAGGATTTATTATTGGCAGAAATAGTATTGCGCTATATTCGTGAAGGAGGGACGCAGCTGCAAGCGTTTGAGGAAGTAGGCAGGCGTCTTTCGAGAACAGCTGCTGCTTGCGGTTTTCGTTGGAATTCCTATGTGAGAAAACAATATAAAGAAGCCATTGAGCTAGCGAAAAAACAGAGAAAAGAAGTAAAAAAGGAACGTACGCAGCTCGTTCAAAAGGAAGCGGGGCAAGGAGAGGATAAAACAGCGAAATTGACATGGCAGGATATCATTGCCTTTTTGCAAAGATATCAACAATCTTCCGCACAATATCAGCATGTGATGGATGAAAATCGCGCGTTAAAAAGAGATATGGAACAACTGCAGCAAATGATTACCAAATTGCAGCTAGAAAAAGAGCGTCTGCAAAAAGAATTAAAAGCGGTCCAAGAAGATTACAAAACGTTTATTGGAATTATGGAAAGAGCGAGAAAAATGGTGATACTTGAAGAAGAGCAAACATCGAAAGTAAAGTTCCAAATGGACCGAAATGGCAATCTCGAAAAAATTGAAAAGTAATAGAAAAAGCTGATCCTTTGAGATCAGCTTTTTCTATTAACGGGTCGATTCGTAATTTGATAAAATAGTCGCAGGAGTGTATGAATGGAAAGCGAGGAAAATCGAGATGAAAATAGGGATTATCGGCGGCGGAGCGATTGGGCTATTAATTGCAGCTTATTTATCGAGCACATGCGAGGTAACGATTTATACGCGTCGGAAAACGCAAGCGGATCTTCTTAATGAACGAGGCTTGCGAATGATAAAGAATGGCGATGAACGAATCGTGCCGATCCGTGCATGGGCAGCTGGATATGAAAAGATGCAAGCGGATGTTTTCTTTGTTACCGTTAAGCAATATGATATGGTTCATGCAATCGAGCTGTGCAATCAGTGGACAGATGGGGGGGCCTTTGTTTTTTTGCAAAACGGCATGGGGCATGTCTCTCTTTTATCTCAGCTTAAAGCACAGTGTATTGCCGTGGGCACCGTTGAACACGGAGCGTTTAAAAAGGATGACCGGACTGTTGAACATACGGGAATTGGAAAGATTTCCATTGCTTTATTTCAGGGGGATACCGGGCCGTTAAAGCAACTGTTGGATGTTTCTAGTTCCGATTTTCCGATCGAATTTGAACATAATTGGCAGCAGTTGCTGACGAATAAGCTCGTTGTCAATGCTGTCATTAACCCGCTAACAGCGATGTTACGTGTTCCAAATGGAGAATTGGTAAAAACGAAAGAATATAAAAAAATGATGGAATTGCTATTTTCGGAAATATGTTTAGCGTTGTCATTGCCTGATGAGAACGAAGCGCGGGAGCGGATTGTCCGGATATGCGAACGAACAGCTAATAACCGTTCCTCGATGCTGTGCGATCTCGAAAATGGGCGGATGACAGAAATTGAAGCGATTTTGGGATATGTGATTGCCAAAGGTAAAGAAAAAGGTGTGCAAACGCCCATTTGCCAATTTTTAATGAACGCCGTAAAAGGGATGGAAGGAAGGGGATTTAATGGGTAATTTGGTTGCTCATATAGCAGCAGCTTTTGTCACAATGCCACTGCTTGCTTTTTTTGTCGTTTATATGGTAACGAGAAAATTAACGAAAAAAAAGAAAAAGTCATTTTATACAGCGATCAATATCTCAACGATCTTTTTTATCATTGCGGTTCATTTCTTGATTCAAGCCATTTGGGGAAAATCATATTGGTGGCCTATGGTCATTTTGCTCATTATAATTAATATATTGTTTGCAGTAGGATATTGGCAGAAAAAAGGGGACTTACATATTGCCACTGTTTTTCGTTTATTTTGGCGATTTAGCTTTTTATTATTTTTCTTTGCTTACTTTGGATTGCTTGGATATGGAATTTTGGTAAGAATCGTCAACAACATATAAAATAGCTGTGAGCGCATATTTTTTCATTTGGAGAAAAGAATGCTATACTCATGAGTGTTCGCTTCTTAAAAGAACGAAACAAATCTCCTGATATAGCGAAATATCTTGATTTTTAGTGCTGATAAAACCAAGAAATAAGAAAGGAAGTTTTCAAGTATGGAGATATATGAATTTCCTTTACAAGCGACGACGTCGCTAGCATCGGATTACATAGCGGGAACGTTTCCAATGGATGCTGGATTTGCATACGACGTTCGCGCGGAGGACGTATTTGCAAAGCGCTTGAGCGATCTAAGCAGGCGAACGTACCCGCGCCAAAGATTGGTGGATCATTTGCTTTCTTATCATCAAGCGCTCCAGGCGAGTGAACGGACGATGGCCAATATTCAAAAACTGTTGAATCCATCTAGCGTAGTTGTCATCGGAGGACAGCAAACGGGGTTGCTAACCGGTCCGCTTTATACCATTTATAAAATGATGTCCATTATTCAACTAGCGAAAGAACAGGAGGAGCAATTGGGAGTTCCGGTTGTGCCGGTGTTTTGGATGGCTGGAGAAGACCACGATATTGCAGAAGTGGATCATGTTTATGTAGTTGATCAAGGAAAAATCAAAAAGCATACATATCCGCATGCAGTGCGGGAAAAGCGAATGGTTGCTCAATTGCCGATTGATCGGCAAATCTGTATCGAATGGATTCAGCAAGTGATAGAAACGTATGGAGAGACAGAAACGACAGATAAACTGCTCCATTTTTTAGAGAATTGTGTAGAGCAAGCCAATACTTTTGTGGACTTCTTTGCCCAGATTGTTCTCCGGTTATTTGCTTCAGAAGGACTTGTAGTCGTAAATGCAGCTGATGAATCGCTAAGAGTCGTTGAAAGTGAATTTTTTGCATCGCTGATTGAACGCTACAGTGAGGTAACAGAAGCAGTCATATACCAGCAAAAACGATTGGAAGAACTGGGATATCGCAAGACGCTCGATATTCATCCGCGATCAGCCAATCTCTTTTACTATGACGGAAAGGAAAGATTGTTGCTGGAAGCAGAGGAGAATGGAGAATATTTCCGAAGCAAAAAAAATGAGATCGTATGGAAGAAGGAAGAGCTATTGCAAATGGCGAAACGCTCACCGCATCAGCTAAGCAATAATGTGGTGACGAGACCGCTTATGCAGGAATTCTTGTTTCCAACCCTCGCCTTTATCGCTGGTCCAGGGGAAATTGCGTATTGGGCAGAATTAAAGGAAGCGTTTTCGTTATTTGGTTATGCGATGCCGCCTGTTGTTCCAAGATTCAATATTACACTTGTCGAGCGTTCGATTGACACCGATTTGCGTGAAGTTGGAATGACCGTGTTTGATGTGTTGCAAGGACAGATCGAGCAAGCTAAATCAGAATGGTACGCGCGTCAAGTCCAATACCCGCTTGATGAGATGATTGCCCGTGCTAAAGAAGAAATTGAAGAAATTCATCGGCCGCTGAGGGAGATAGGGGTGGAGATTGATCGCGGTTTAACGGATGTATTGGCGAAAAATGCCGCTTTTATTCAATCACAGATCGATTTTCTTCACCAAACATTGCATCGCTCGATTGAGAGAAAATATGAGGTGGAACTGCGCAAATTTGCCCGCATTGAAATGTCGCTGTTCCCGAATCAAGCGCCACAAGAGCGAGTCTGGAACATTTTTTATTACATTAATAAATACGGATTTGATTTTGTCGAACGTCTGATGAATGTCAAATATAAATGGAATGGTTTGCATAAAATTGTATATCTATAACAGAAAGAGTCGAACGAAAAATCCTGTTTTGTACAGGATTTTTTTTGGGGGACAAGAATAGTACAGAGAAAAACAATTCAAGAAAATCAGGTGGAAAAGCGAACGATTGTTTTGATTGGAGGGGGGTAGACGGAATGCGACAAAAAGATGCGGAAATAGACGTATTTTTACAGAAAAAGCCTAAAAAATTGTTTTGTTTTGTTGTATAATAAATAAACGGCTACTTACATAGAGCATACATCATGAAAAAGGTGGTGAGGCTGTGTTTAAGCATACAACAGTCTTATTAAAAGAAACAGTAGATGGCCTGCGAATCAATCCGGACGGCATTTACGTCGATTGTACGCTTGGCGGCGGCGGACATAGCGAATACTTGCTTTCGCAGCTTTCGACGCAAGGAAGGCTGTTCGCGTTTGACCAAGATACAACGGCGATTGAGCATGCCAAAAGAAAATTAGCGCAGTATGAGAAGCAGGTCGTATTTATTAAAAGCAATTTTCGCTTTTTAGCGGAAAAACTAGCTGAACACAGCATTTACGAAGTGGATGGAATTTTATTTGATTTGGGAGTATCTTCCCCGCAATTAGATACGCCAGAACGCGGCTTTAGCTATCATTATGATGCACCGCTCGATATGAGGATGAATCGAGAGGAGTCGCTCACTGCATATGAAATTGTGAATCACTGGCCATATGAACGGCTTGTACATATTTTTTTCCAATATGGTGAGGAGAAATTTTCAAAACAAGTCGCCAGAAAAATTGAAGCATTCCGGCAGCAGAAGCCCATTGAGACGACCGGGGAGCTGGTGGAACTCATAAAAGAAGCGATTCCTGCGCCAGCCCGAAGAAGCGGAGGACACCCGGCCAAACGAATTTTTCAGGCTATACGTATTGCGGTCAATGATGAATTGCAAGCATTTAAAGAAGCGATTACTCAAGCGATTGATCTGTTGAAACCTGGAGGACGAGTGAGCGTGATCACCTTTCATTCGTTAGAAGACCGCATTTGCAAAACGGCGTTTAAGGAAGCGAGTGAAGGGCCCAAGCTCCCTCCCGGATTGCCATTGATTCCAGAAGAATATCGTCCAAAATTAAAGATCATTACCAAAAAGCCTATTATTCCTTCAGAAAAGGAAATAGGGGAAAACAATCGAGCACGTTCTGCCAAGCTGCGCATTGCAGAGAAGCTATAAAAGGACAGAATTTTTAAGGAGGGGAAAATGTGAGTAATACAGCTGTCAAAGTTCAAGAGAAGCAACAACAGCATTCATCGGTCCGTCCGCAGGCGAAACCAAAACGAAAGTTGAAGCTTCGCCTCACGCTTGGCGAGAAAATCGTTTTATTCTCGTTCTTGCTATTTGCCTTTTATTCGTCTGTCAAAATCATTTCCAATCAAGTCACGATTTATCAAGTCAATAAGCATATTCAGCAACTTGAAGGGACAATGGATGAGCAGAAAAAGCGCAACAATGATTTGTATGTAGAAGTCCAGCAGCTTAGCACGTATGAACGGATTTTGGAGAAAGCCAAGGAGCTAGGCCTCACATTAAACGAAAATAACGTAAAGGTTGTACAGGAATGATGGACGATGGCTTACAAAAAGCATAAGAATACGCATAAAGGAGCGGCATTATTGTTTGGAATATTTAGCCTGCTCTTTTTTGTGTTACTTTTTCGGTTCGTTCAGTTGCAGACAACAGGCAAGGCAGACGGACAGGTCTTGGCAGTAAAGGCGGAGCAAAAATATGAGCAGAAGCGGACCATCGAGGCTAAGCGTGGCACCATTTTGGATCGGAATGGAGAAGTGCTGGCGGAAGATACCCCTTCATATACTCTTGTAGCGGTGCTTGATCCAAAGATGACGACCGATCCTAAAGATCCAAAACATGTAGTGGATCCTGATAGGACAGCGCAAAAATTAGCCCCGCTGTTACATATGGAGGTCAGCGAAGTTAAAAGCATCTTAACTAAAAAGGCAAAGCAGGTAGAGTTTGGGGCACAAGGGCGCAACATCAGTTATGAGCTCAAGAAAAAGATTGAAGCGCTCAAACTGCCGGGAATCGGCTTCATTCGTGACACGAAAAGATTTTATCCAAACGGCACATTCGCCTCTTATGTAATCGGTTATGCTCAAAAAGAAGAGGATACGGGCAAAACAGCAGGAGCAATGGGAATTGAAAAAAGCTTAAACCGCTATTTGCATGAAAAAGATGGTTATGTTTTTTATCAAAGTGATAAGGAAGGATTTCGGCTGCCGGATACAAAAGAAAAGATTGTTCCTCCGGATAATGGAGATGAGGTATATTTAACAATCGACCAAAAAATCCAAACGTTTTTAGAAGACGCCATGAATCAAGTCGAAAAGCAATACAAGCCGAAAAAAATCATTGCCATTGTCGTTAATCCGAAAACAGGAGAGGTTTTGGCAATGGGAACAAGACCAAGCTTTGATCCGAATAAGCGCAACATTACCAACTACTTAAACGATGCGATTTCTTATCCTTATGAACCGGGATCGACGATGAAGGTGTTTACTTTGGCGGCCGCTATTAATGAAGGCGTTTATAACGGGAATGAGCTCTATCGCTCTGGATCTTATCGAGTGGGAAAAAATGAGATTCGTGACCATAATAAAGTAGGATGGGGTGTTATTACGTTTAATGAAGGCGTTCAGCGCTCTTCAAACGTAGCCTTTGCAAAACTCGTTAAGGAAAAGTTGGGAGAGGATCGCTTTTTGCAATATTTGCATCGCTTCCACTTTCATGAAAAGACGGGAATTGACCTACCGGGAGAAGGAATAGGAAATATTCTGTATCGATATCCCATTGAAAAGCTGACAACCGCGTTTGGACAGGGAACATCCATCACTCCGATCCAGCAAATTCAGGCGGCTACAGCGATTGCGAACGACGGAAAAATGATGAAGCCGTATATTGTTGACCGCATTATCGATCCGGATACGAAAAAAGTGGTGATGCAAAATAAGCCAGAGGTCGTCGGAGAGCCGATTACGAAGGAAACTTCAGAGAAGGTGTTGGATATACTGGAGACGGTTGTGACATCAGAAAAAGGAACAGGCCGTCCTTATCAAATTGAAGGGTACCATGTAGCCGGAAAAACGGGGACGGCACAAATTCCATCTCCAAAAGGTGGTTATTTGACAGGCTATGAAAATTACATTTTCTCTTTCTTAGGAATGGCGCCGAAGGAAGATCCAAAGCTATTAATGTATGTAGCGGTTCAACAGCCAAAGCTTTCCTATACAGAAACAGGAGCCGCACCTGTTTCGATGATTTTTAACAGTGTGATGAAAAATAGTCTGCAATATTTAAATATCCGTCCTGCTTCGGAGGAAACAGAGAAAACGACTTCTAGTAAAAAAGGAATAGAACTTTCGTCGTATCATGGCTGGCCGGTGAATGAAGCCGTGCAAGATTTGAAAGCCAAGGGGCTGCAGCCTGTCGTGATTGGAAATGGAGAAAAAATAGCAGCCCAGCTTCCTTCAGCAGGAGACGAAACGATCATTCATGAACGTGTCGTTTTAAAAACGGATGGAACAGCTACGATGCCAGATTTAAATGGCTGGTCATTGCGTGATGTCATGAAAGCAGCCGAGCTGCTGCAGCTCAATCCGAGCATAAAAGGGAGCGGTTATGTCATTACACAAAGCATTCGACCAAAAACGGTTGTCAAAGCGAATGACTATTTAATTGTTGAGCTAGCTGAACCGGACAAATGGAAGGATCGGATCAACCAGCAAAAAGAGAAGAAGGACGAAAAGAAAAAGCAGCCGGTTGATTAAAAATGATGATGCTCAAGACAGTCGAAACTCAAATAGCTTCTCTTTCAGCCTGTGCAGTAAAGGTGTCATATCATCCATTTTCAAGCGTTCTATAAATAAACGTACAAGCATATAGTGGAACGAGCCTATTATAAGGGAGGTTCCCATCGTATGCGTGTTTCAAATGTTACGGTTCGCAAACGGCTTGCCATTGTGTTGCTGGTCGGGGTGCTGGTTTTTGCGATTATTGATACTCGCTTAGGGTATGTCCAATTATTCATTGGAGATGCATTGGCGCAAAAAGCCAAAAATTCATGGAGCCGAAATATTCCATTTGAACCGAAGCGTGGAGAGATTTTAGATCGCAATGGCGTTCCGCTAGCAACTAATATGAGCGCTCCAACTGTTTATGTGATACCAAGACAGGTTGAAAATCCATCAGATACAGCTCAAAAGCTGGCCAAAGCCCTAAATATGCCAGTTGAGGAAGCGTATAAGCATGTGACAAAACAAACATTGATCGAACGGATTCCTGAAGGAAGAAAAATTTCCAATGAGAAAGCAAAAGAAATTAGAGAATTGAATTTAAAAGGCGTTTATATTGCAGAGGATACGAAGCGGTATTATCCGTTCGGCAGCTACTTATCACATGTGCTTGGCTTTACGGGAATTGATAATCAAGGTTTAACCGGCCTTGAGCTGTATTATGATAAAGAACTAAAAGGCCAGGAGGGCTCTGTTGAGTTTTATTCGGATGCAAAAGGAAAGAGAATGCCGAATATGGCCGATCACTACACGCCGCCAACGGATGGATTAAATTTAAAGCTAACGATTGATTCGCGTATTCAAACGATTGTAGAACGAGAATTAGATATCGCTGAAACGAAATATAATCCAGATGGCATTATTGCGATTGTTATGGATCCTAATACAGGCGAAGTGCTAGCGATGTCGAGCCGTCCTACGTTTGATCCAGCGAACTATCGCAATGTGCCATCGGAAATTTATAATCGCAATTTGCCGGTCTGGAGCACATATGAACCGGGGTCTACATTCAAGATTATTACACTGGCAGCAGCTCTTGAAGAGAAAAAAGTGAATCTGTTAAAAGATCACTTTTATGATCCAGGTTATGTCAAAGTCGCCGGGGCCACATTGCGCTGCTGGAAAAAAGGGGGACACGGCTCTGAAACCTTTTTAGAGGTCGTGCAAAACTCATGCAACCCGGGTTTTGTCGAGCTTGGTGAGCGACTAGGAAAAGAGAAGTTGTTTGAGTATATTAAAGCGTTCGGCTTTGGAGAAAAGACAGGTATTGACTTACAAGGAGAAGGGACCGGCATTTTATTTGATTTAAAAAATGTAGGACCTGTTGAACAGGCGACAACAGCTTTTGGCCAAGGGGTTTCAGTTACGCCGATCCAACAAGTGGCTGCTGTTTCGGCTGCTGTGAATGGCGGTATTTTATATACTCCTTACATTGCTAAAGAATGGGTGGACCCGGAAACCGGAAAGGTGATCAGCCGTAATACCCCGAAGGAAAAAAGAAGGGTTATTTCCGAGGAAACATCGAAACAAGTTCGTTATGCACTGGAAAGTGTGGTTGCTCAAGGAACGGGAAAAGGTGCGTTTGTGGAAGGCTATCGTGTAGGCGGCAAAACGGGAACAGCGCAAAAGGCGAAAGATGGTCACTATTTGAAAGATAACTATATTGTGTCTTTTATTGGCTTTGCTCCGGCCGATGATCCAAAGCTGGTTGTATATGTAGCGGTTGACCATCCAAAGGGAACGGTTCAATTCGGTGGAGTGGTTGCTGCGCCAATTGTAGGGAAAATTATGGAAGATAGTTTGCGTACAATCGGTGTAAAACCACGGAAAGGACAAATTGAAAAAGAGCTTGCTTGGAATGATACAAAAATGGTGGAAGTTCCAGATTTGTCAGGTTTGACAAAAAATGACTTGCAACAACAGCTATTTGATTTAAAATTAGATGTTAGTGGAGAAGGCGATGTCGTCATTGATCAAGCACCGAAGCCGGGGGTTAAGGTGAAGGAAGGCTCAACGATTCGCGTATATTTGGGCACGAAATCTAGCCTTCGTTGAGCCGGTGAATAAGCGTATCGTTTGTGATTGGTATTTTTGCGCGAGGGAGTCAGCGAAACATTCATTTGTTTTTGCTGGCTGCTTGCATTCTTTGATCCGTACGTAATGACGTTTTGCCTGCCATTGATTAACTGGATATCAGCATGATGATGGCATACAGGACAAGGGAGGGACATCGGTGCTCCCTTCTTTTCCGTTTTTTGGCCAAATCGACTGACAATTCTCTTTATGAGGGAATTTAAACGAGAGGAATGAACAAGATGGAACTGCGAACATTGCTTTCTTATTTGCATCATTTAGGTACATATGTCGGCGAAAATCCGACTGTAACATCGATTGAGATGGATTCCCGAAAGGTAACAAAAGGTGCTCTGTTTATTTGTATTAAAGGATTTACGGTTGATGGTCACGATTTTGCCCAGCAAGCTGTAGAAAACGGGGCAGTGGCGATTATAGCAGAGCGTGAAGTTGATGTTTCCGTACCTGTGATTCTTGTCCGCGACAGCAAACGAGCGTTAGCAGTGCTGGCAGATGCTTTTTATGGTCAACCGACGCATAAGCTACATCTGATCGGAGTGACAGGCACAAATGGAAAAACGACGACGACTCACCTTATCGATTATGTGTTTCGAAAGGCGAGAAAGAAAACAGGTTTGATTGGAACCATGCATATAAAAATTGGCGATAAAACTTATGATGTGAAAAACACGACTCCTGACGCTCTTGTATTACAAAGAACGTTTAAGCAAATGGTGGAGGAAGAGATTGATACGGCGATCATGGAAGTGTCTTCGCATGCGTTGCATATGGGGCGTGTTCACGGATGCGATTATGATATCGCGGTGTTTACAAATTTAACACAGGATCATTTAGATTACCATCGTACAATGGAAGAATATCGCTTGGCAAAAGGTTTGTTATTTGCTCAACTCGGCAATCGTTTTGATCATCAACGGCCGAAATTTGCGATTCTTAACCAAGATGATCCGTCGTCTGAATACTATAAACATATGACAGCCGCTACGGTTATTACGTATGGGATTGATCAAGACAGCGATATTCTGGCGAAGCAGATTGAAATGTCGCCAAACGGAATGAAATTTGATTTAGTGACACCAGATGAAACGGTGCGAATTTGCACGAAGCTGATCGGCCGTTTTAATGTGTATAATATATTAGCCGCTGCTTCTGCCTGCCTTGCTTCGGGACTCTCGTTGTCTACGATTGCTGAGGCGCTAGAAGAAATATCAGGCGTTTCGGGGCGTTTTGAAACCGTGAATGAAGGGCAAGATTTTACTGTTATTGTTGATTATGCACATACTCCAGACAGCTTAGAAAATGTGTTAAAAACCATTCGGCAATTCGCTAAACGGAATATTTATGTGGTTGTCGGCTGCGGCGGGGATCGAGATCGTGCCAAGCGTCCGTTAATGGCTCAAATTGCCGTAAAATATGCGGATACAGCGATTTTTACATCTGATAATCCCCGTTCCGAGCGACCGGAAGATATTTTACATGACATGGAAAAAGGAGTTGCGGGCAAGCGATATATCTCAATCGCAGATCGCAAAGCAGCGATTCGTTATGCAGTAGAACACGCACAAAAGGATGATGTCATTTTAATTGCTGGAAAGGGCCATGAGACCTATCAGATCATTGGAAATCAAGTGCTGCACTTTGATGACCGCATCGTTGCCCGCGAAGCCATTAAGGAGCGAAATGGAGAATGCTAACTTATCAAATGGTCAAGCAATTATTTCCTTTAACAAGAGGGATTGTCGACAATGCGCTTGAATTTCGCACCGTTTTTACGAATCCTTATTGCAAGGCAGAAAAAGGACTATTTGTTCCGCTAGCAGGAACAGAATGGGAGCTAAAAGTGGCTATTGAGCAAGGGGCGATTGCTTCTCTTTGGAAAAATGGCGGAACATTGCCGTCTTACATTCCAAATCAGTTTCCAATTTTTTTCGTCCCTTCTGAGCTGAAGGCGTTAGCTTCCATATTAGAAATGTATTTGCCGTTAAAAAAAGCGGACAATAAAGAAACGCAATTTTTATTGACCATTGACGCTCCGCAGCATCATATTGAACAAAATCATTCATATGATATAGCGGTAATAAATGAATTACAGCAACTGAAACAAAAATGGTTCGGTGCTCAAGAGAAAGAAGGATGTGAGCCGTCATGTTAGAACAAGTGATGATATTTTCAATTGTAACAGCTTTTTTCATTACGGTGCTGCTATCTCCTTTTTTTATTCCGTTTTTACGAAGATTAAAGTTTGGGCAGAGCATACGTGAAGAAGGACCAAAAACGCACCACAAAAAATCTGGCACGCCGACGATGGGCGGAATGATGATTTTGCTCTCGATTGTGATTACAACGTTTTTCATGACGAAAAAATTTTCCCATATCACGATCGAGACCTATTTGCTTTTATTTGTTACCATAGGATATGGACTGCTTGGCTTTATTGATGACTTTATTAAAGTTGTCATGAAGCGGAATCTGGGGTTAACAAGCAAGCAAAAATTAACAGGGCAGCTCCTGATCGCCTTTGTGTTTTATATGGTTTATCACCAGCAAAATTTTTCCACAGCGCTACATATTCCAGGAACCCATCTATCATTTGATTTAGGATGGGGATATATCGTATTTCTTGTTTTTATGCTTGTGGCTGGCTCAAATGCCGTCAATTTAACGGATGGGCTCGACGGTTTGTTGTCGGGAACGGCAGCGATTGCCTTTGGCGCCTATGCTGTTCTTGCATGGAACCAGCAACAATATGATGTAGCTATTTTTAGCGTTGCTGTCGTTGGGGCTGTTCTTGGATTTCTTGTGTTTAATGCCCATCCAGCTAAAGTGTTTATGGGCGATACCGGCTCTCTTGCGTTAGGAGGAGCGATTGCCACTGTTGCGATATTAACGAAATTAGAGCTATTGCTTGCGATTATCGGCGGCGTGTTTGTGATTGAAACATTATCAGTGATTATTCAAGTTATTTCATTTAAAACAACAGGAAAACGAGTATTTCGCATGAGTCCGTTGCATCACCATTACGAGCTCATTGGATGGTCTGAGTGGCGCGTTGTTGTCACATTCTGGGCGATTGGCTTATTGTTAGCAATACTCGGAATCTATATCGAGGTGTGGATGTAATTGAAACAAGTAACGATGTATCAGGGGAAACGAGTGTTAGTGATTGGTTTGGCGAAAAGCGGTCTCGCAGCGGCTATGCTGCTTCATGAGCTTGGAGCAAGCGTGACCGTTAATGATCAAAAGCCGCTGGATGAAAACGAAACAGCAAAGCAGTTACATGAGAAGGGAATTCGTGTGATTTGCGGAGGGCATCCGCTTGGTCTCCTTGATGAACCATTTGATTTGGTGGTGAAAAATCCTGGAATTCCATATACCAATCCAATGGTAGCCAAAGCACTTGAGAAAGGACTGCCGATCATAACAGAAGTCGAGCTTGCCTATGCCATTTGTGAAGCTCCGTTTATCGGCATTACGGGCTCGAATGGCAAAACGACCACCACTACACTGATTTACGAAATGCTAAAAGAAGCTTGCAAAAAACCGTTGATTGCGGGTAATATCGGAATGGTGGCGTGTGAAGTAGCCAAAACGGCTCATGAAGACAATTGGGTTGTCACTGAGCTGTCTTCATTCCAACTGATGGGGATTGAAGCGTTTCGTCCCCGCATTGCTGTGCTTCTTAACATTTTTGATGCGCATTTGGATTATCATGGAACGAAGGAAGCATACGCACAAGCGAAAGGAAATTTGCTAAAAAATCAAACAGAAAGCGATTATGCTGTCGTGAATGCAGATGACGAATGGGTCATGAAGCTCGCTGAGGCATCGAGCGCAACGAAAATATTTTTTTCCACTACCAAACCATTAAATAGCGGCGCTTATGTGAAAGATCAGGCAGTCTACTGGAACAGTGAAAAAGTGATCGCCCTATCAGATATTGTGTTGCCTGGCAAACATAATCTAGAAAATATATTAGCGGCTGTAGCAGCAGCGAAGCTAGTAGGCGCAGATAACGCGGCCATTGCCCGCGTACTAACAACCTTTACTGGAGTGAAACACCGCCTCCAATACGTAGGCACTGTGAACGGTAGAAAATTTTTTAATGACTCCAAAGCAACCAATATATTGGCAACGCAAAAAGCGTTATCTGCTTTTAGTGATCAGCGAGTCATTCTTCTTGCGGGAGGATTGGATCGCGGCAATGAATTCGATGACTTGATCCCTTATCTTAAACAGGTTCAAGCCGTTATTTTATTTGGACAAACGGCACAAAAGTTAGAGCGGGTAGCGAAACAGGCAGGAATAGAAACGGTTTATCATGTCGATAATGTGGAAAAAGCTGTACCTGTTGCTTATGAGATATCGAAGCCTGGCGATATTATTTTGTTGTCACCAGCATGTGCAAGCTGGGATCAATATAAAACTTTTGAACAAAGAGGAGACATTTTTATAAGCGCAGTGCATAAGCTTGAATAGAAAGGACATACCGTTCATAAAAGCTGAGGTGTTGGGCAGTGTCTCAAAAAAAGTCTGCGCCTGATTTTTTACTTCTATTGCTGACGTTTCTGCTGCTAGCAATCGGGCTAATCATGGTTTATAGTGCCAGCGCTGTATGGGCAGAATATAAGTTTCACGATTCTTTTTTCTTTGCTAAGCGCCAGCTGTTATTTGCTTGTGTAGGAATTGCAGCGATGTTTTTTATTATGAATGTCGATTATTGGGTCTGGCGCGACTGGTCAAAAGTTTTGCTGATTATATGTTTTGTGCTGCTTGTGCTTGTGCTGATTCCAGGAGTTGGAGTAGTGCGCAATGGCTCGCGCAGCTGGATTGGTGTAGGGGCATTTTCCATTCAGCCATCTGAATTTATGAAACTGGCGATGGCAGCCTTCTTGGCCAAGTATTTGTCCGAAAACCAAAAAAAGATTACATTATTTAAAAAAGGATTACTCCCTGCTTTAGCCCTTGTCTTTTCAGCATTTGGCATGATTATGTTGCAGCCCGATTTAGGAACAGGAACGGTGATGGTGGGTACTTGTATTACGATGATTTTCGTTGCTGGAGCTCGCATCAGCCATTTTGTCGGCCTTGGAATGATAGGCTTGGCTGGCTTTGCTGGTCTTGTTTTATCGGCTCCTTATCGAATCAAACGAATCACCTCCTTTTTAAATCCTTGGGAAGATCCGCTTGGCAGCGGCTTTCAAATGATTCAGTCGCTCTATGCGATTGGGCCGGGTGGACTGCTAGGGTTAGGACTAGGACAAAGCAGGCAAAAGTTTTTTTACTTACCTGAACCGCAAACCGATTTTATTTTTGCGATTTTGGCGGAGGAACTGGGATTTATTGGCGGTTCACTCGTGCTGTTATTGTTTAGCTTGCTCCTTTGGAGAGGAGTGCGCATCGCTTTTGGAGCTCCTGATTTATATGGAACATTTTTAGCGATCGGAATTATTTCGATGATCGCAATTCAAGTGATGATTAATATCGGGGTAGTAACAGGACTGATGCCAGTAACGGGAATTACCTTGCCATTTTTAAGCTACGGCGGCTCGTCGCTGACTTTGATGCTGATGGCGATTGGAGTTTTGTTGAATATCAGTAAACATGCCCGATATTAATGAACGAGAAAAGGGGAGGTTCTCTAAGCTAATTTCTTAGGGAGGCGGCCCCTCTCGTTTTGTTTGTGGACAGTAGTGGACAGGAAAAAAGATCATGATGATCCATCATCAGGACAACAAGAAATACAGGAAAGGGGAGGAAATCCGTGGAACAGCTCATCAAAGAATTCACTCAAGCGAATATTGGAAAAGTGAGAGAAAAGGAGCCGCTTGCCCGCCACACAACGATTCGAATCGGCGGACCAGCTGATGTGTTTGTAGAGCCAGACAGCATCGAAAGCCTAAAAAAAGTAATGGAAATTATTCGAAAGCATCATGTAAATTGGCGAGTGATTGGACGTGGCTCTAACTTGCTTGTAGCGGATGAAGGGATTGAAGGTGTTGTCATTAAATTAGGAGACGGGATTGCTGAGCTGACCATTCATGAAGAGGAAGTAACCGTTGGTGGAGGATATTCTTTAATTAAATTGGCAACGACCGTCAGCAGGCAAGGGTTATCAGGCTTAGAGTTTGCTGGGGGAATTCCTGGTTCAGTCGGCGGTGCTGTTTATATGAATGCGGGGGCGCACGGCTCGGATATGTCGCATATTTTGCAAAAGGCACAGGTTTTGTTTCCTGATGGAACGATTGAATGGTTAAGTAAAGAAGAAATGGAGTTCTCTTATCGAACCTCCGTTTTGCAAAAGAAGCGCCCTGGAATTTGTATTGCAGCGGTATTAGAATTGAAAAAGGGAGAAAGGGAAAGCATTGTAGCGAAAATGCAAAAAAATAAAGACTACCGCCGCGAGACGCAACCGTGGGATTATCCGTGTGCTGGAAGCGTTTTTCGGAATCCTCTCCCACATTATGCGGGCCAGTTGATTGAAAAAGCGGGATTAAAAGGATATGCGATCGGTGGCGCCAAAATTTCTGAGCAGCATGGAAACTTTATTGTAAATGCCGGGAACGCGAAAGCTCAAGACGTATTGGATTTGATTGCTCATGTGAAAAAGACGATTCAGCAGCTATACGGCATCGAAATGAAGACAGAAGTGGAGATTATTGGTCGTAAGTCCTAGAAAATTAGATCACCTTATTTTCCAATATTGTGCTATAATAAAAACAGATTTGCTTCAAAAACTAACGGCATAGACAAATGCCGTTTGTTTTATTGTTTTGTAAGTGTCAGAAAGCGGTGAGCAAATTGGAAAAAGGTAAAGTCGTCGTTCTCGAAGAACGTGTTCCTAAACTAAAGAAGCGGCGCAGGCAAAAAGTCAATCGCCGATTAACCATTTACATTGTCTTCTTTTTTATGCTTATTTTATGTATTGTTTATTTTCAATCACCCTTAAGCTATGTCAAGCATATTGAAATAAAAGGAAATCAACATATTTCAAGTGAAAAAATTATTCAACTGAGCGGTTTAGCGAATGGGACAAGCTTTTGGAAAGTAAAAGAAGAGAAAATTAAACAGGCGATTGAAGAGCATCCGGAAATCAAACAAGTAGAAATGCAAAAAAAATTCCCCAATACAATTGTACTTTACATAAAAGAACGCAGACGGGTTGCTTACATTGAACATAAACAGACGTTCTTTCCCCTTCTTGAGAACGGTCAAATTTTAATGAAAAATGCTCCAAAAACGGTATTAAGCGATGCCCCAATTTTAGTGGATTGGAAAAGAGGAGAAGACATTCAAGACATGGCAGGTCAGCTAGCCAAACTGCCTCCATACATATTAAGCGCTATTTCTGAAATCCACTATGCGCCGAGCGATGAAGATCGCTATCACATTACCGTTTATATGAATGACGGATTCGAGGTAAGTGCGAGTGTCAAAAATTTTGCGGAAAAAATGCTTCTTTATCCTGAGATTGTTAAGAAGCTTGATCCGAATGTAAAAGGTGTAATTCATTTAGAGGTCAGCAACTACTTTAAAGCTTATGATCAACCAAAAAAGGAGGATGACGATGACAATGAAAGTAGTGCGCGGTAATTATGTCATCCTTTCCTTGGTCTGTCTTGTTTTAGGGTTTATGCTTTCCTTTTCCTACGAATATACAAAAAGTCGTGTTGAAAAACGAACGATCACTGATAAGCAATGGAATAAGGAATATGAATACAGACAATTGCTGATTCAATCGCAAAAAGAAAACCAAAAGCTGAAAGCAGAACTGATGAGCAAGCAGGAAAAAGTGCGGAAAATGGAGGCTTCACTTGCCGATAAAAAAAAGGCATATAGCGATTTAGCAACAGAAGCAGAACAATTGCGGATGTACATCGGAAAAGTGAAGGTCAGAGGAGCTGGGGTTGAAGTCACGCTTTCAGATGCTTCTTATATTCCAAGCGAACAAAGCGCGACCAACTACATCGTTCATGAGCAACATGTATTAAAAGTAGTGCATGAACTGCTCATCTCTGGGGCAGAGGCGATTGCCATCAACGGGCAACGGATTTCACACCGCTCCTATATTGTTTGCAACGGTCCTGTTATTGAAGTGGATGGGACACAGCATTCAGCTCCCTTTACCATTTCTGCGATTGGCGACTCCAACGTGCTTGCCTCAGCGCTTACTATTGCCGGAGGTGTGAAGGATCAATTAACAGGGGACCATGTTGTTGTTGATATTCAGCAAAAGGATGATATCACACTAGATCCGATTTTTCATACAAACCGTGAGTAAAAATAGAAAGTTTGGTGAAGCGCGTTGGTACGAAAAAAGCTGGTTCATTTTACAGTGATTATGGCGATTATCGGGTTTATGCTTGCGATTCAGGTGCAAACAACTAAGCAACCTGCTGTGCGCGATACGCGGGATATTTGGCAGCTGCGTCAAGATTTAAAAAAGGAGCAGCAGCTGGAGCAACAGCTTTTACTAGAAATTCGCCGCAATGATGAAAAAATTCAAAATTACCTGCAAAATCCCGCCGGAAACCAAGCAGCTACGCTTCAAGAAACGGTGGAGGAACTGAGGAAAGAGGCGGGATTGACGGAGACGACGGGGCCAGGAGTCGTTTTGACAATCGAACCGTTTTATCCGGAAGATTATGTGGGGCCTATTACATACACGATTTCTCCAGAGCTGTTAAAGAGGTTGATCAATGAGTTGAATATGTACGGCGCCAAGGAGATTGCTGTTGCTGATGAACGTCTTGCCAATACAACGGCAATTCGTGAAGTAAACGGTGTAACGAAGATTGGAAAGAAATCCATTTCTTCATTGCCAATACAGGTGAAGGTTATTTCCGATGATGTGACGACGCTATACAATCATCTAAAAGTATCCACCATTTATGATGATTTTGTTACAGAAAATTTGCAAATTACTGTTTCAGAGCCGATGCCAGCAGTCTCTATTCCTAAATATAACGGACAATGGCGCGTTCGCTATATGCAAACAGTAAAAGCCGAAAAGGAGGAAAAATAGCATGTGGCTTCCGGTCATCGGCTTCATTATTGGGATTGTGTTAGGATTTTCAACCGATTGGCGCATTCCTGCTGAATACGCCAATTATTTATCGATTGCCATTCTCGCAGCCTTTGATACACTCATTGGCGGCATTCGCGCTCATTTGCAAAATGTATATGATGAAAATGTTTTTTTTACAGGTTTCTTTTTTAATATTATTTTAGCCGCAAGTTTAGCTTTTCTCGGTGTTTATCTTGGTGTAGACTTGTATTTAGCAGCTGTGTTTGCTTTTGGGGTTCGATTGTTTCAAAACATCGCTGTCATTCGCCGGATTTGGCTCGCAAAATGGATGGAAAAACGAGAAAAATCCTAAAAAGTTCATTTTAATGAAAGGGAATGCTTCTTGATATGTTGAATATATGAAACAAAACTTGTTGCCAGCTGTTCAATTCGTCGATATGTTAGTTGTTAAAGGAGGTGCCAAAGAATGAACAGCAATGAAATCGTTGTTAGTCTTGACATCGGTACATCCAGTGTTAAGGTTATTATTGGAGAAATGCTAAATGAATCATTGAATATCATTGGCGTTGGAAATGTGAAATCTGAAGGGCTCAAAAAAGGTTCCATTGTTGATATAGATGAAACCGTACATTCAATTAAGCGGGCAATTGATCAAGCAGAACGAATGATTGGGTTAACAATCAACAGGGTCGTTGTCGGGGTCAACGGCAACCATGTGCAGCTGCAAGATTGTCATGGCATTGTCGCTGTTTCCAGTGAAAACCGGGAAATTACGGATGAAGATGTAGCTCGTGTCATTGACTCTGCCCAAGTTGTCTCGATTCCTCCAGATCGAGAAATCATCGGTGTCATCCCGAAGCAGTTTATAGTCGATGGTCTTGATGGGATTAGCGATCCTCGTGGGATGATCGGGGTGCGTCTTGAAATGGAAGGAACGATGATTACGGGAGCCAAAACAGTATTACATAACCTGCTTCGTTGTGTGGAGAGAGCAGGCTTGGAAATAAGTGATATTTGTTTGCAGCCGTTGGCGGCTGGTTCGCTTGCCTTATCAAAGGATGAGAAAAATTTGGGTGTCGCTTTAGTAGACATCGGTGGCGGCTCCACAACCGTCGCTATTTTTGAGCAAGGGTTTTTACGGGCAACCGCTGTTCTTCCTGTTGGAGGCGACCATATTACAAAAGATATTTCGATCGGTCTTAGAACTTCAACAGAAGATGCCGAAAAAATTAAGCTTAAACATGGACATGCTTTTTATGATCTCGCCTCAGAAGAAGAGATTTTCAGTGTCCCAATCATCGGCACGGATCAGCATCAGCAGTTTACTCAGCTTGATGTTGCTGATATTATTGAAGCGAGGCTTGAAGAAATTTTTCAGCTTATATTCCAAGAAACTCGTAAGCTAGGCTTTCGTGATTTGCCAGGCGGCTATGTTTTGACAGGTGGAGTCGCCAACATGCCGGGAATTTTAGAACTGGCCCAGGACATGCTGGGGAATAGTGTACGCATCGCGATTCCTGATTATATCGGCGTGCGCGATCCGCAGTATACAACGGGAGTAGGATTGATTAAATTTGCTTATCGGCATGCCAAGCTGCAGGGACGAGGAGTTCCGGTGGCTGCAACGGTGGAAACGCCAGAAAAACGGCTTCCTAAACAACAGCCTTCTAAAGCAAAACAAAAAAGTAAAGATGAAAATTTAGGACAAAAAATGAAAAAGTTTTTCGGTTATTTCTTTGAGTAGAGATCGAATTATTAGGAGGATTTGTCATGTTGGAGTTTGATACTACTGTTGATCAGTTAGCAACTATTAAGGTCATCGGTGTTGGCGGCGGCGGAAACAACGCTGTAAATCGGATGATTGAACATGGCGTACAAGGTGTAGAGTTTATCGCAGTCAACACCGATGCACAAGCGCTCAATTTATCGAAAGCTCCTACTAAGCTGCAAATCGGTGCAAAACTGACGCGCGGATTAGGTGCGGGGGCAAACCCAGAAGTGGGAAAAAAAGCAGCAGAGGAAAGCAAAGAACAAATTGAAGAAGCTCTAAAAGGAGCCGATATGGTATTTGTGACCGCAGGAATGGGGGGCGGTACAGGAACAGGGGCTGCCCCAGTCATCGCCCAAATTGCTAAGGAGCTAGGAGCGTTGACAGTTGGCGTTGTTACACGTCCTTTCACATTTGAAGGAAGAAAGCGGGCTATGCAAGCTGCTAATGGAATTGCAGCCATGAAGGAAGCAGTCGACACCCTTATCGTGATTCCCAATGACCGCCTGCTTGAAATCGTGGATAAGAATACGCCGATGCTTGAAGCGTTCCGTGAAGCGGACAACGTGCTCCGGCAAGGGGTGCAAGGCATTTCCGACTTAATTGCCGTTCCTGGTTTAATTAACCTTGACTTTGCCGATGTTAAAACCATTATGTCCAATAAAGGTTCAGCCTTGATGGGAATCGGTATCGCTAGCGGTGAAAATCGTGCGGCTGAAGCCGCCAAAAAAGCGATCTCAAGTCCGCTTCTTGAAACGTCGATTGACGGAGCGCAAGGAGTGCTTATGAATATTACTGGCGGCACGAACTTAAGTCTATATGAAGTGCAAGAAGCAGCGGATATTGTGGCTTCGGCTTCCGATCAGGAAGTAAACATGATCTTCGGTTCTGTTATTAATGAAAACTTAAAGGATGAAATTGTCGTGACGGTCATTGCCACTGGGTTCAATGAAAGCGAAACACCATCATCTTCTCGTCCGGTTCGCGCTGGTTTTGGCACCGCTCCAAAAGCGACAACGACCGTTAAGCGTGAAAAACGTGAAGAGCCCGTGCAAGACTATGGTTCGCTTCGCTCTTCACAGGTGGAAGATCCGCTTGATATCCCTGCTTTTCTGCGCAATCGCAACCGTCGCCGCTAAAAATGCAAAAGGGTAGGAACGTTCTTTTTCATTCTTGCCCATTCAATTGAAGCAAAAAGAAAATAAGCCAAAATGTAGCTTCACAAAAGAGCATGAACACTGTTTCATGCTCTTTTTGCTTTTCTGTGAACATATGAATATGACTTGGGCATTAGGTGGAAGATCTTAATTTTTTATGACAAAGTAAATAAGGCTTAGACAGGTGTTCATGCCTATATGAAGTTTAATCCTACGGCACTTTCTCGATCTGCTATTCGTTTTCCTTTGACAAAAAATTCACTTTTTCACCATCATAAATTGACAGACTTTCCAGTAAGATGTACTATATACTATTTTCAGATTGATTGTCGTGTTCCTTGTAAAAGGAGGCTAGCTGATTGACCGTTTATTTAGATGTTATTTGGTTATTAAATTTTTGCTTTGACGGATTGCTGCTCTGGTTAACAGCGATTATCCTGAAAAGAAATGCCGTATGGTGGAGGATAGTTGCAGGAGCTTTCATCGGCTCACTTCTTGTGATTTTGATGTTTACACCGCTTTCTTCATATGTACAAACACCGCTTGGCAAGTTATTGTTCTCATTGATCATCGTTTGGATATCATTTGGCTTTAAACGGTTTCGATATTTTTTCGAGAATTTATTTACGTTTTACTTCGCTACTTTTATGGTTGGGGGAGGGATGATTGCTGTTCACTATTTTCTGCAGCATGAGATCCAAGTGACCACAGGGATGCTCTCCACCTACTCGCTTGGAACGGGAGATCCTGTTAGCTGGTTATTTGTATTGGTTGGCTTTCCGCTTTTATGGTTGTTTTCCCATTTGAGGATTGCCGGAATTCGTGAGAAAAAAATACGTTTTGATAGCATTGTGGATGTTGTGCTTATCTTTGATGATGTTTCACTTTCACTGAAGGGGCTTATTGACAGTGGAAATCAATTGTATGATCCCATCACAAAAACGCCTGTGATGATTACCTGTATCCATGAAATGAAAGATGTATTGCCGCCGCTTATCCTTGAGCAATTTAAACGACAAGACGATTTTCAATGGTTAAATGATCCCATGTTTGAAAAATGGTCCAATCGCTTGCGAATCATTCCTTATCGTGTAATTGGAAAAGAGCAGAGATTTTTATTAGCTATTAAGCCAGATGAAATCATGATTCGCTATGAAGCACAATGGATTCGAGTGTCGAAGGGACTGGTTGGTTTAAATGAAGCAAGCTTATCGACGGACGGGGAATATCAATGCATTGTGCATCCGAAAATGATTCAAGCGGGCAAACGGTTAACCGCTTCATAGGGTTGTTACTATATCATACGCATCTTTATCTAAATTAGAAGGGGGATTTTTTATGAAACGATGGAAACTTCGAATTCTGCATTTATGGTATAAGTTGCTGATCAAACTCGGAATCAAGACCGATGAAATTTATTATATTGGAGGAAGTGAAGCGCTACCTCCACCACTCACGAAAGAAGAGGAAGAGGAATTGCTGCAAAAGCTTTCCTTAGGGGATGAAACGGCTCGATCGCTGCTGATTGAAAGAAATCTGCGCTTAGTCGTTTATATTGCGCGAAAATTTGAAAATACAGGAATCAATATTGAAGATTTAATTAGCATTGGGACTATTGGACTCATTAAAGCGGTCAATACATTTAATCCTGAAAAAAAGATTAAGTTAGCCACTTATGCTTCGCGATGCATTGAAAATGAAATCCTCATGTATTTGCGACGCAATAATAAGGTGAGATCAGAGGTATCGTTTGACGAGCCGCTAAACATTGATTGGGATGGAAACGAGCTGTTATTGTCTGACGTACTTGGAACAGAAGAAGATGTGATTACAAAAGATTTAGAAGCAGATGTGGATCGCCATCTTTTATTAAATGCACTCCGTCAGTTAAGTGATCGTGAAAAACAAATTATGGAGCTTCGCTTTGGTCTTTCTGGCGGAGAAGAAAAAACACAAAAAGATGTAGCCGATTTACTTGGCATCTCACAGTCTTACATATCACGTCTCGAAAAGCGAATTATTAAGCGATTGCGCAAGGAATTCAATAAGATGATGTAAAAAATTGCACATGTCCCATTTTTCCTTAATGGGACATGTGCATATTTTTTCTTCCTAA
This sequence comes from Anoxybacillus sp. PDR2, assembly GCF_009834045.1. Taxonomy (NCBI): domain Bacteria; kingdom Bacillati; phylum Bacillota; class Bacilli; order Caryophanales; family Anoxybacillaceae; genus Anoxybacillus; species Anoxybacillus sp. PDR2. The sequence goes on from NZ_CP047158.1 coordinate 1,290,238, forward strand.
GGAGATACTGAACAATGACAGCATCTCCTGATAGGAGGGAAAGACTTGACAAGAAACAAAGTAGAAATTTGTGGTGTAGATACATCAAAGCTTCCGGTACTAAAAAACGAGGAAATGAGAGAACTGTTTAAAAAGATGCATGAAGGGGACTTAGAGGCAAGAGAGAAGCTTGTGAATGGCAATTTGCGTCTTGTCCTCAGCGTTATTCAGCGTTTTAATAACCGTGGAGAGTTTGTGGACGATTTGTTTCAAGTCGGTTGCATCGGTCTTATGAAATCGATTGATAATTTTGATTTAAGTCAAAATGTGAGATTTTCAACGTATGCGGTTCCGATGATTATTGGGGAAATTCGTCGCTATTTACGCGACAATAATCCGATTCGCGTATCTCGTTCGTTGCGCGACATTGCGTATAAAGCGCTTCAAGTGCGTGAAAAATTAATAGGGGAGACGCTAAAGGAACCGACAGCTGAGGAAATCGCCAATGTCCTTGGGGTTTCTCATGAAGAGGTTGTATTTGCTTTAGATGCGATTCAAGATCCTGTTTCCTTATTTGAACCGATTTATAATGATGGGGGCGACCCTATCTATGTCATGGATCAACTAAGCGATGAAAAAAATCGCGACAGCCAATGGATTGAGGAAATTGCATTAAAAGAAGGGCTGCGCCGTTTAAATGAACGGGAAAAAATGATTATTCGCAAACGGTTTTTCCAAGGAAAAACGCAAATGGAAGTGGCCGAAGAGATCGGTATTTCACAAGCACAAGTATCGAGATTGGAAAAAGCTGCGATTCGTCAAATGAATAAAAATATTCAAGTATAAGGGCTGTTCATTTTAGAACAGCTCTTTTTTTCGGAAAGCTAGGAGCCATCATATCATATATATTAGTGTATGATGTGGCTTCATCATTTATATGGATGGGGAGTTCATGTGAGGGCATGGATTTATACGTTCGTACGGCAAAGACAAAATATTATATTTACTCCCGACCTGCGAAACATTGCCCATTCTCTTTTCTTGATTGAACAGTTCCAATCTTTCAATTACTCGTGGCAGATTCCGTTATTGTCCTTACGGTGCATAAATGCGAACGGATGTGTAAAAGCCAGTCGCCCGATTGTTCGTGAAATCCGATGATCACTTGCTCAAGCTGTTGAGACATCTATTTTTGCATCATGATTCACTGGTTACATGGGGGTTAAGTTGTATTTATATATGATGAAGTTTGTTTTTTCAGGGTTCGTCTTTTTGATGTTAGGAAGTTTGTGGAAAAACCACAAGGAATTTTCGCTGATGGGCAGGAGCAGCATGACCGTTTTTTCACGATCAAAAATATGGATGGTTCGGATCAGCCTGTTTTTACCGAGGTGGCAATCTATAGAGATGATGAAAGCGGGGGACTCATATGATCAAAATTTCTGAGTTTCAAACAAAAGATGTTGTGAATGTCGCAAACGGAAAAAAGTTAGGGAATATCGGTGATATTGATATCAACTTACAGACAGGACAAATTAATGCATTGATTATTTTGGGATCAGGCAAAGTGCTCGGGTTATTCGGCCGCGAGGCGGAAACAGTCATTCCGTGGCAAAATATTGTGAAGATTGGAGCCGACGTTATTTTAGTCCGTTTAAACGAAAGTGAATAAATAAGGTTATCATCTATAAGCAAACTATGATAAAATAGGAAAAAAAGTGATAAAAATCTACAAAGAGGATGACACTCATGCCAGAAATTTTTCATCAAGATGGCGAAGAATTGCTGATGTTGACAGAATGGCAGAACGTGCTGGCGGGTTTTACGACCAAACAAGGAGGATTCAGCCAGCAGCCGTTTACGACCTTCAATCTTGGTTTGCATGTCGGAGATGTTCAGCCTGCTGTTGTACGCAATCGACAAAAGCTGTCAGAGCTTTTGCAAATTCCGCTAGCAAGATGGATATGCTGCGAGCAAACGCATGACTCACATATTGCCAAAATAACAAAGCAGGATGCCGGAAAAGGAGCAGTGGATATGGAAACAGCGCTTGCTCAGACGGACGGGTTGTATACGAACGAAGCGGAGTTATTATTGGCTCTCTGCTTTGCTGACTGTGTTCCACTTTATTTTGCCGCACCGAACTATGGGCTGGTCGGCGTTGCCCATGCGGGATGGAAAGGAACCGTAAAAAATATCGCCGGCAAAATGGTTCGTCTTTGGTGCGAGCGTGAGCATATTCCGCTTCAGGAAATCATGGTAGCGATTGGACCAGCCATCGGTTCCTGCTGTTACATTGTAGATGACCGCGTGTTGAATGCTGCACAAAATGCATTAGGGGAAAAAAGAGATCTTCCTTATCGAGAAGTCAGTCTAGGACAATATGCTCTTGATTTAAAAGAGCTAAATCGGCTATTGCTTATAAAAGAGGGAGTACTTGCTTCCAATATTCAAGTGTCCGATTATTGCACAAGCTGTGCCGAGGATTTATTTTTTTCCCATCGACGTGACAATGGACAAACTGGAAGAATGATGGCATTTATCGTCAGGAAGGAGGAATAGTGCATGGAATCTGTTCGCAACAACGCAGCCATAATCCGCGCTAACATTGAAACAGCATGCAAACGAGTGAATCGTGATCCCGCCTCCATCCGAATCATCGCGGTAACAAAGTATGTGAGCATTGAACGAGCGAAAGAAGCGCTGACAGCTGGCATAACCGATTTAGGAGAAAACCGTGATGATGGTCTGCTGCAAAAGTATGAAGCCATTGGGCAAAAAGCGACTTGGCATTTTATTGGAACATTGCAATCTCGCAAAGTAAAAGCTATTATCGATAAAGTAGACTATATTCATTCACTGGATCGCCTTTCTCTTGCCCGTGAAATTGAGAAGCGGGCCCTTCAGCCGGTCAGATGCTTTGTGCAGGTGAATGTTTCGGGAGAAGCAACAAAGCATGGGCTGTCTAAGGACGAAGTGCTTCCGTTTATCGAACAATTGCGCAGCTTTTCGAACATCGAGGTTGTTGGATTGATGACAATGGCTCCGTACACGGATGATGAGCCGTTTTTGCGTCAATGCTTTCGGCAATTGAAGCTGTTGCAACAGCGTGTACAAGCATTGGGGATTCCAAACGCTCCGTGCACAGAACTGTCAATGGGAATGTCCAATGATTACATGATTGCAATTGAAGAAGGAGCGACATTTATTCGTTTGGGAACATCGCTTGTTGGAAAGGAACAATAAGGAGGTGCTGAGAGATGGGTTTACTAAAGAAATTTAAAGACTATTTTTTAGAAGAAGATTATGAGGAATATGAAGAAGAATATGAGGAAGAGGAGGAGCTAAATCCTCAACCTGCCGGGAAAGGAACGGCGAAGCAAAATATCGTCAGCCTACAAAGCGTGCAAAAATCATCCAAGGTTGTGTTGATTGAACCAAGAGCTTATGCTGAGGCGCAGGAAATTGCTGATCATTTAAAAAACCGTCGCGCTGTTGTGGTTAATTTGCAGCGAATTCAGCATGACCAAGCGAAGCGAATTGTTGATTTTTTAAGTGGTACCGTTTATGCGATCGGCGGAGACATTCAGCAGGTGGGAACGAGAATTTTTTTATGCACCCCTGACAATGTAGATGTAACCGGCTCAATCTCTGCTGTTTCTGAAGATGAAACATCGATGAAAAGGTGGTAGTTTATGTATAGCTTGCTTTGGTTTTTAACAACGCTCATCGATATCTATTCGTACGCATTAATTGTGTACATTTTAATGTCGTGGTTTCCAAATGCTCGCGATACAAAGATCGGCCGGCTTTTAGCGACGATTTGCGAGCCATATTTAGAACCGTTTCGCCGCATTATTCCACCTATTGGAATGATTGATATCTCGCCTATTGCTGCGTTTTTAGTGTTAAATTTTGCAACGAGAGGCTTGCATGCTCTGTTTAATATGCTACATTTAGTGTAGGGAATCCATCATAAGGGTTCCCTTCTTTATGAGAAGGTGTCAGGATGATGAATTTATATCAGCATTTCCGCAAAGAAGAGCATCATTTTATCGATCAAGTGCTGGAATGGAAAGAGTTTGTCAAAAATCACTATTGTCCAAAGCTAACCGATTTTCTTGATCCGCGCGAACAAGAAATCGTTCGGATGGTGATTGGAAGCGATGAAGATGTGAAGCTGTCTTTTTTTGGAGGAGCGCCATTTACTGAAAGAAAAAGAGGCCTTTTATATCCCCCATACTTTCAGCCGGGGGAGGAGGATTTTGCGCTTACTCTATTTTCTATAGGCTATCCGAGCAAGTTTGTATCGCTGGAGCATCGGCAAGTGCTTGGATCCCTGATGTCTCTTGGATTAAAGCGAGGGAAATTCGGCGATATTTTAATGAAAAACGGCGATCTTCAATTTATTGCCGCATCGGAAATCGCTGACTATGTTCTCCTTCATTTGCATATGATCGGGGGCACGAAAATTTCTCTTAAGGAAAAACCATTCACCCAAATCATTGCTTTAAAAGAACAGTGGAAGGAAGCATCTATAACGGCTTCATCGCTGCGGCTCGATGCTGTATTAGCGCAGGCCTTTGGTGTATCCAGACAAAAAATTCAATCGCTCATTGAAAACGGTCTTGTAAAGGTGAATTGGAAAACAGTGGATCAAGCGCATTGGGAATGCAGGGAAGGCGATGTTTTGTCTGCCCGTGGATTCGGACGTCTTAAAATGATTGCAATCGATGGAAAAACAAAAAAAGAACGATGGCGCATTCAAGTGGGAATGCAAAAATAATGAAGCAATTGCAGGAAATCGCCGAAATGTGTCGAAAATGAAATATAACCTGTGGTGCTAGTTGGACATTACATGCAACGATGATCGATATCACTCGATCGCTCAACATTTGTTCCTGTGTGAGCAGGCGATGATCCGCTTTCGACGGTCGGCGCGATCACGCCAAGCGCAACCGAGGCAAGGAACCACCTTGCCTTCTGGTCGTGAGATTTAATAGGTACCGTTCGTTCATCTAGTATACATCACATCATAAGTGAATCGATTTGATCTAGCACTGCGAGTAAATATAAGGAATTATGCAGACGGAGGTGGCATTCGTGCCTTTAACGCCATTAGATATTCATAATAAAGAATTCAGCAAAGGATTCCGCGGGTATGATGAAAACGAAGTAAACGAGTTTTTAGATCAAGTCATTAAAGACTATGAAATGATTATTCGCGAAAAAAAACAGCTCGAGGAAAAGGTATCTGAATTAACGGAAAAGCTTAATTACTTTACAAATATTGAAGAAACGCTTAATAAATCTATTTTGATTGCCCAGGAAACGGCGGAAGAAGTGAAGCGAAATGCGCAAAAAGAGGCTAAGCTTATCATCAAAGAAGCCGAAAAAAACGCTGATCGCATCATTAGCGAAGCGCTTGCAAAATCGCGGAAGATTGCACAGGAGATCGAAGAGCTTAAACGTCAATCCAAAGTGTTCCGTACGCGCTTTCGCATGCTCGTGGAAGCCCAGCTTGAAATGTTGAACAACGGAGATTGGGACCATTTAATGGAGTATGAGGTCAAGGAAATTGAAGTGGAAGAACATGAAAAATTGAGCCAATCTTGACGGATTTTGTCCTTTTCGCATATAATCAAAATAACTATTGACCATGTGTATCTATAAAGAGGATCAAATGTGCTTTTTAACGGATTTCCGAAAGAAGTCTCCCTCCTCAAGGAACGTGAAGGACATAGCCCCTTGAGTAGGCGGGAGATGAATTTTGGTGGGCGTCAGCCAAAACGCATGATAGAATAAATGTATATCATGTTCTTTGTGAACGGGATATGAGGGGGCATGGAGAAAATCGCATACGAAAACCAAGCAAAGCCTTCCATGCGTAAAATATCCAAGGCACGAAAGAACCCCGACTAGGGTTGGAACGACCCGAAGTAACGCTCAGGAAGACGAAAGGTTCTTTTGTCGTAGAACTGAGAAGCTCCCACTTCAAGCGTTAGCTAAGTGGTGAGTAGTTTACCAGCTGTGCAGCTGAATGAAGGCGTATGAATGGATGACCATTCAAGTATAAGATACAATATTGTGATCAACGATGAAAGGGACAGTAGCTCTTTCATATGCTTATTGTAGCGAGCTGGGGACGGTGGAAGCCCGGCATAAGCGAAAGAGTGAAGATCACCCTGGAGTTCCCACGCTGAATTGGTGAGTAAGCGATGGCGCGTCATTCCCGTTACGAATGTAAAGAGGGCTATCATACATAGCCAATAAGGGTGGTACCGCGAGGCCGTTCTCGTCCCTTTTGGGAGAGAGCGGCTTTTTATATTTGATGATGATGAAGATGGAGGAATGTGGAGATGGACTATAAAGATACATTATTGATGCCGCAAACAAATTTTCCAATGCGTGGAAATCTCCCGCGGCGCGAACCGCAAATGCAAACAAAATGGGAAGAGATGGATATCTATCGAAAAGTTCAGGAGCGCACGAAAGGACGTCCGCTATTTGTGCTGCATGATGGCCCTCCATATGCAAATGGTGATATCCATATGGGGCATGCGCTCAATAAAATTCTCAAAGATTTTATCGTTCGCTATAAATCAATGAGCGGTTACTGTGCTCCATATGTTCCTGGTTGGGATACACATGGGTTGCCAATTGAAACAGCCTTGACAAAAAATAAAGGTGTCAACCGCAAGACAATGAGTGTTGCGGACTTCCGTAAACTTTGTGAAGAGTATGCTTATGAACAAATTGACAGTCAGCGTCAGCAATTTAAGCGTCTCGGGGTTCGCGGTGATTGGAACAATCCATATGTCACATTAAAGCCGGAATATGAAGCTCAGCAAATCAAAGTATTTGGCGAGATGGCGAAAAAAGGGCTCATTTATAAAGGCCTAAAGCCTGTATACTGGTCTCCATCCAGCGAATCAGCATTAGCTGAAGCAGAGATTGAATATAAAGATAAACGCTCTCCATCTATTTATGTGGCTTTCCCTGTTAAAGATGGAAAAGGCGTTCTTGAAGGTGACGAGAAAATTATCATTTGGACAACGACCCCTTGGACGATTCCTGCTAACTTAGGAATTGCCGTCCATCCGAACTTAGAATATAGCGTTGTTCGAGTAAATGATGAAAAATATGTAGTTGCTTCTGCTCTCCTCCCTTCGGTCAAAAAAGAAATTGGCTGGGAGGAAGCGGAGGTGATCAAAACACTGAAAGGAAACGAGCTTGAGTACGTCGTAGCGAAGCATCCGTTTTATGAACGTAATTCACTCGTCGTTTGCGGTGAACATGTTACAACCGATGCAGGAACAGGATGCGTCCATACAGCGCCGGGACATGGGGAGGATGATTTCCTCATCGGACAAAAATATCATCTCGGCGTGCTTTGTCCGGTTGATGAACGAGGCTATATGACAGAGGAAGCCCCGGGATTTGCAGGATTGTTCTACGATGATGCCAACAAAGCTGTGACAGAAAAGTTAAAAGAAGCGGGTGCATTATTAAAACTGCAGTTTATTACGCACTCATACCCACACGATTGGAGAACAAAGCAACCGACCATTTTCAGGGCAACAGCACAATGGTTTGCTTCCATTGATAAAATTCGCGATGAATTACTAAAAGCTGTTCAAGAGACTAAATGGATCCCTGCTTGGGGAGAAACGCGTTTATATAACATGGTTCGTGACCGAGGCGACTGGTGTATCTCGCGACAACGCGCATGGGGAGTACCGATCCCGGTCTTTTATGCAGAGGACGGTGAGCCAATCATCACGGATGAAACGATTGAACACGTATCCAACCTATTTAGACAATATGGTTCAAACATCTGGTTTGAGAGAGAAGCAAAAGATTTGCTTCCAGAAGGCTTTACTCATCCATCAAGCCCGAATGGCATTTTTACAAAAGAGACAGACATTATGGATGTGTGGTTTGATTCAGGCTCATCACATCAAGCTGTTTTAGAGGAACGTGATGATCTGCAGCGCCCAGCGGACCTTTATCTGGAAGGATCTGACCAATATCGCGGCTGGTTTAACTCTTCGCTTTCCACAGCTGTTGCTGTGACGGGAAAAGCACCATATAAAGCCGTATTAAGCCATGGCTTTGTGCTTGACGGGGAAGGACGCAAGATGAGTAAGTCACTTGGAAATGTCGTCGTTCCAGCGAAGGTCATGGAACAATTAGGAGCCGATATCCTGCGGCTTTGGGTTGCTTCGGTTGATTATCAGGCAGATGTGCGTATTTCTGATAACATTTTAAAACAAGTAGCGGAAGTATATCGAAAAATTCGCAATACATTCCGTTTCTTGCTTGGCAACTTATTTGATTTTGATCCGCAAATTCATGCGGTCCCATTGGCAAAGCTGCGCGAAGTGGACCGCTATATGCTGGCGAAATTAAATCAATTAATCCAAAAGGTAAAGCATTCATATGAAAGATATGAATTTGCTACCATTTATCACGATATCAATAATTTCTGTACAGTAGATTTGAGTGCGTTCTATCTCGATTTTTCAAAAGATGTTCTTTATATTGAAACAGCTGATCATCAAGAACGCCGCTCTATTCAAACGGTTCTGTATGAGACGCTCGTCGCCTTAACGAAGCTTATGGCTCCAATTTTACCGCATACAGCCGATGAGGTATGGGGACATATTCCGAATCGAAAAGAAAAGGAAGAGAGCGTCCAGCTTGTTGATATGCCGGAAGTGCAAGAGCTGGAAGGAGCCGATCAGCTGCTAAAAAAATGGGATGCGTTTATGAGTGTGCGCGATGATGTTCTAAAAGCATTAGAGATCGCACGAAATGAAAAAGTGATTGGTAAGTCATTGACAGCTAGCTTAATGGTTTATCCAACTCCGGAAACAAAGCAGCTGCTTGATTCCATCGCGGAAAGCTTGAAGCAGTTATTTATCGTTTCTGGATTTACGGTGGCAGGAGATTATGCCGAAGCGCCAGCAGAAGCACAAAAATTTGCGAGCATGGCGATTGTCGTCCAACAGGCAAAAGGAGACACTTGCGAGCGCTGCTGGGTTGTCACACCAGAAGTCGGCCAAGATAAAGAGCATCCGACTTTATGCCCACGCTGCGCGCAAATTGTTAAAGAATATAGCCAAGCATAAGAGGTCACGTTACAGCAAAAAGGCTGCCGTCACAGGCAGCCTTTTTTAGCTGATGCGCCGTTCGCGAAGCCTTTCGCTGTTGAACGACGTATATATAAGGGATTCATAATTCCGGCATTGACTCCATTTGCGAATGATCGAGATTAAACGAAAAGATGAAACATGTCCCCTATTCAAAAGCCGATTCGATTTTATGACGGTTGTCCGCCTGTCATATTGGTTCATTGGATCGGGGGTTTTGATATATTTATTGATATGGTTACCCGGGATTACATTGCGAAAATGGAAAGAGCGAAAGGTTCGCTCAATTGTATATAAGAGAAGAGCAATGTGTGCGAGGCCCGGCAGGTTTTGGACATATGCAAAAGCGTCTAAACATGCATTGTCTATTATTCGTCGGTTATGCTACAATTCATAAAGTACATATGTCAAGTTGTGGAGGGAGTTGCGTGTTTTATTATTTGATCGCCCTGATTGTCATTATCATTGACCAGTTTACAAAGTGGCTCGTGGCTACACGCATGCAAATAGGAGAAAGCATTTCAGTGATTCCGAATGTGCTTTATATTACGTCCCATCGAAATCGTGGCGCGGCGTGGGGAATTTTACAAGGTCAATTTTGGCTATTTTATTTAATTACGATCATTGTTGTGATCGGGTTAGTGTTCTATATTCGGCGTCTGCCGCGCGAAGAGCGTCTGTTTGGTGTCGCTCTTGGCTTTATGCTCGGCGGAGCGATCGGCAATTTTATTGACCGATTAGTTCGCAAGGAGGTTGTGGATTTTATTCATACATATATTTTTACTTATAATTTCCCGATTTTTAACATTGCGGATTCCGCCTTATGCATCGGGGTAGCCCTTGTCTTTTTACAAACCTTTATTGGCGGAGCGAAGAAAAAGGAGAATCAGTAATGGATGTAATACAGTTTCAGATTGAGGAAGCGTATGACCGCGAACGAATTGATAAAGTCATTGCTGCTTTAAATGGCGAATGGTCTCGCTCACAGGTTCAGCAATGGATCAAAGATGGACTTGTGACCGTCAACGGAACGGAAATAAAAGCGAATTATAAATGTTCTGTCGGGGATGAAGTAGCGGTGGAACTTCCAGAGCCAGAACCACTGGATGTAGAGCCGGAAGAGATGTCATTAGACATTTATTATGAGGATGCCGATGTTTTGGTTGTAAACAAACCGAGAGGAATGGTTGTCCATCCAGCACCAGGTCATATGAGGGGGACGCTGGTTAACGGTTTGCTTGCCCATTGCAAGGATTTATCAGGCATTAACGGCATACTTCGTCCTGGAATTGTTCATCGGATTGATAAAGACACATCTGGTTTGCTTATGGTAGCAAAAAATGATATGGCGCATGAAGCGCTGGTCAATCAGCTTGTTCATAAAACCGTCACGCGTAAATATAAAGCTATCGTTCACGGAGTCATTCCTCATGATTACGGTACGGTCGATGCTCCGATTGGCCGCGATCAACATGATCGTCAAAGCATGGCTGTTGTGGAGAATGGAAAGGAAGCTGTGACGCATTTTCGTGTTCTAGAGAGATTTTCTAATTTTACGTTTATTGAATGTCAACTAGAAACGGGAAGAACGCATCAGATTCGCGTTCATATGAAATATATTGGTTATCCGCTTGCCGGAGATCCAAAATATGGACCTAAAAAAACGCTACCGATCAATGGACAGGCACTGCATGCAGGTGTACTTGGATTTACTCATCCACGGACAGGAGAGTATTTAGAATTCGAAGCACCGCTTCCGCATGAATTTGTCGAGGTTTTGGACATGCTTAGAAATAATCGTTGACAAAAGCTTTATCCGCTTTTACAATAAAGCTAAGTGAATAGTAGTCCTTTAAAATCAGTCCCGTGAGGCTGAGAAGGAGCCGGATCTAAATACAGCAAATGTGGTTGTTTTCTGCCCTCTCACCGATCGGTGGGAGGGTTTTTTGCGGAGGTGAAAAAAATGCAAAAGGCAGTAGTGATGGATGAACAGGCGATTCGCCGGGCCCTGACGCGCATTGCTCACGAGATTATTGAGCGAAATAAAGGAATTGAAAACTGTGTGCTTGTCGGCATTAAAACGCGCGGCATTTACTTAGCCAAGCGGCTGGCGGAGCGAATTGAACAGATCGAAGGCGCGGCGATGCCTGTCGGAGAGCTTGATATTACGCTATATCGCGATGATTTAACGGTAAAAACAGGCGATAAGGAACCGCTTGTAAAAGGATCTAATATTTCGTTTGATGTGGCAAACCAAAAGGTTGTACTTGTAGATGACGTCTTATTTACGGGGCGGACGGTGCGTGCGGCCATGGATGCCATCATTGATTTCGGGCGTCCGGCGCAAATCCAGCTGGCTGTGCTGATTGACCGCGGTCACCGTGAACTGCCGATCCGCGCGGATTTTGTTGGCAAAAATGTACCGACCTCGAGTTCAGAAATTATTGTAGTAGAATTAAAAGAAGTGGATCAAGTGGATCAAGTCACCATTCATGAGAACGTGTAACCGCCCTTTTAAAGGCAGTCCTGAGAGACTGACAAAGGGGGTCAAATTGGTCTGCCGATTTTTTAGGCAACGATTGCACCCTCTTTGCATCATCTGGGCAAAGAGGGGTTTTTTTATGACTCAATCATAGTCGGAAGGAGATTGAAAAAACAATGAATAAGCCTGTATTGGGAATTAAAGATAGACCTTCGCCAGTTCAATGGTTGACGCTTAGTCTTCAACATCTGTTTGCCATGTTTGGCGCGACCATTTTAGTGCCTTATCTTGTCGGTTTAAGCCCTTCAATGGCTCTCATTTCCAGCGGTCTCGGAACACTCGCGTTTTTAATGATTACAAAATGGCAAGTTCCGGCCTATCTCGGTTCCTCCTTTGCCTTTATCTCACCGATTATTGCAGCAAAAGCGGCAGGAGGTCCTGGAGCAGCCATGGTTGGCAGCTTCTTAGCCGGTGCTGTCTATGGAATTGTCGCTTTAGTCATTAAAAGAGCCGGCTATCGTTGGATTATGAAATTATTGCCTCCAATTGTTGTCGGTCCTGTGATTATTGTCATCGGCCTCGGCCTTGCGAATACAGCCGTTGGCATGGCAATGAACGGTCCAGATGGAAAATATAATCTCACTTATTTTTCTGTAGCGCTTGTGACGCTTGCGGCAACCATTATCTGTTCCGTCTATTTGCGCGGTTTGCTTAGTTTAGTGCCAATTCTTATCGGGATTGTGGTTGGATATGTGTATTCTCTAGCAGTAGGAGTGGTGGATTTGTCTCCGATTGCTAAAGCTAAATGGCTTGAAATGCCAGATTTCTTGATTCCTTTTGTTGATTATCCTGTGCATGTAACGGGAAAGATTATTTTGCTGATGGTTCCGGTAGCGCTTGTCACATTGTCTGAACATATTGGCCATCAACTTGTATTAAGTAAAGTTGTTGGACAAGATTACATTAAAAAGCCTGGATTGCATCGCTCGATTTTGGGCGATGGAACAGCGACGATGATTTCTGCCTTAATTGGCGGACCGCCAAAAACGACATATGGAGAAAATATTGGTGTGCTTGCCATCACACGAGTGTATAGCGTGTATGTGCTGGCTGGCGCAGCGGCGTTCGCTATTATCTTTGGATTTATCGGAAAGGTGACCGCTTTAATCAGTACGATCCCAACCCCGGTTATGGGCGGAGTTTCGATCCTGCTGTTTGGAATTATCGCATCGTCCGGGTTGCGCATGCTTGTCGATAGCAAAATTGACTTTGGAGATAAACGAAACTTAGTGATTTCCTCTGTCATCTTGGTGATTGGCATTGGTGGAGCCATCTTAAAAGTGTCTGAGAATTTCCAGATTCAAGGAATGGCATTAGCGGCTATCAGCGGTGTTATTTTGAACTTGCTTTTGCCTGGACGCCCAGAAATAAATGAAAATATGTTTGAACTTGAAGAAAATAAAGATCATGTCGCGTAGTGCCGCCTTTTAATTAAGTCCTGTGAGACTTAAAAGGGTGTTGCTGTTCGCGCAAAAAAGAAATGAAAGTCATCATATGGCTTTCTTTCTGCACACCTTTTTGCGCCCAAAACTGTAGCACCCTGTCGAGTAAGGCAGGGTGCTTTTTTATAAAACAGGAGGGAATAAAATGAGCCATTTGCTTACCTTATCGGAATTGTCGCTTGATGATATACAAAATCTGCTTCATGAAGCAGAAAGGTTTCGACAGGGAGCCAGTTTTGCCAGTTCAAAACCGTTTTTTGTGGCGAACTTGTTTTTTGAACCGAGCACAAGAACAAAATGTAGCTTTGAAGTAGCAGAAAGAAGACTAGGACTCCATGTCGTACCATTCGATGCAGAAATGTCAAGCGTTCAAAAAGGAGAGACATTATATGACACGATCCGTACGCTGGAGTCGATTGGCGTGCAGACGGTCGTCATTCGCCATCCAGAGGACCGCTATTTTGAAACACTCCGCCATTCGATTCACATTCCAATCATCAATGCAGGAGATGGATGTGGCCATCACCCGACCCAATCATTGTTAGATTTGATGACCATCCAGCAAGAATTTGGAACGTTTCAAGGGATCACCGTTGCGATTGTCGGGGATATTCGCCATAGCCGAGTCGCTCGCTCGAATGCTGAAATATTGACAAGGCTGGGTGCGACTGTCCTTTTTTCAAGTCCGGAGGAATGGAAGGATGAACGAAATGGTTATGGCACTTATGTTGATTTGGATGTGGCTGTAAAAGAGGCGGATGTCATCATGCTGCTTCGGATTCAGCACGAACGTCATGGAGAGAAGATGGGACTGACGAAAGAACAGTACCATCAACAATACGGATTAACGGTGGAACGGTCGCAAAAAATGAAAACGCGCAGCATCATTTTGCATCCGGCCCCTGTCAATCGCGGCGTTGAAATTGCTAGCGAGCTTGTCGAGTGCGAACGGTCGCGTATTTTTAAGCAAATGGAAAACGGCGTTTATGTGCGCATGGCGGTATTAAAAAGAGCTGTGGAAACTTGTGAAGGAGGAATCAAGCATGGCGGTTATTTTAAAAAATGCTCGTTCGCTTAATGAAGAAGGAGAGCTTGTGGCGACAGAGGTGAAAATGGTTGGGGATGTCATTACAGAGATCGCATCTCGCATTGATGCAGGAGAAGAGGATGAACAGGTAGATGTCGGCGGCCAGCTGCTCGCTCCAGGTTTGATCGATTTGCATGTCCATTTGCGTGAGCCGGGCGGTGAGCATAAGGAAACGATCGCATCAGGTTCATTAGCAGCGGCGAAAGGAGGATTTACAACGATTGCGGCCATGCCGAATACTCGTCCGGTTCCTGATACAAAGGAACAAATGGAATGGCTTCAAGAACGCATTCGCCAAACAGCCTATGTGAACGTCCTTCCATATGCTTCGATCACGATTCGCCAGCTTGGGAAGGAACGGACTGATTTTGCAGCGTTAAAGGCATCTGGGGCTTTCGCTTTTACGGATGATGGAGTAGGTGTGCAGAATGCGCGCATGATGTATGAAGCCATGAAGGAAGCAGCTGCCTTAGATATGGCTATTGTTGCCCATTGCGAAGAGGAAACACTTACATATAAGGGCTGTGTTCATGATGGGGAGTTCGCACGAAAATACGAACTCTTGGGCATCCCATCGATTGCCGAATCCGTTCATATTGCTCGCGATGTTTTATTGGCTGAAGCGGCTGGATGCCATTATCATGTTTGCCACATCAGCACAAAGGAATCTGTACGTGTGGTGCGTGAAGCCAAACGTGCTGGTATTCGCGTGACGGCCGAAGTGACGCCGCATCATCTCCTGCTTTGCGATGAAGATATTCCGGAGCTGGATGCCAATTTTAAAATGAATCCTCCGTTAAGAAGCAAAGAAGATCGCGCTGCATTGATCGAGGGACTGCTTGATGGGACGATCGATTTTATCGCAACTGACCATGCCCCGCATACGGAGGAAGAAAAGCGAGAAGACATGGAGCTGGCTCCATTTGGAATTGTTGGACTTGAGACAGCTTTTCCACTGCTCTATACAAATTTAGTTGAACCCCACATTTGTACGTTAAAGCAATTGATTGATTGGCTGACCAAAAAGCCAGCAGAAGCGTTTGGACTCCGGCAAGGAAAATTAGCGGTCGGCGCAAAAGCGGATTTGACGGTTATTGATTTGCAAACAGAGCATCCAATTGATCCAGATACGTTTGTGTCAAAAGGTAAAAATACCCCATTTGCTGGTTGGATATGTAAAGGTTGGCCAACGATGACGTTTGTGAACGGAAAACTTGTATGGCAGAAAGGGAGAGAGGAATGAAACGACAGCTTATTTTAGAAGACGGTACATTTTTTATTGGAGAAGCGTTTGGAAGTACAGCACAAAAAATGGGGGAGGTCGTGTTTAATACAGGAATGACAGGCTATCAAGAGATTTTATCAGACCCTTCCTATTGTGGTCAGTTTGTCACGATGACCTACCCTTTGATCGGTAATTATGGCATTAATCGTGATGATTTTGAAGCGATTGAACCGCATATTCATGGGCTGATTGTCAAGGAAGTATGCCGCACTCCTTCTAATTGGCGAAGTGAGATCACGATTGATGAATATTTGAAAGAAAAAAATATTCCTGGTCTTGCTGGAATCGATACAAGAAAGCTCACTCGCATGATTCGCCAGCACGGAACATTAAAAGGAATGATTTGTGATTTAGATGTCAGTGTTGCCGAGATCGTAAGCGATTTGAAGAAAACAAAGCTGCCGACCGATCAAGTGAAGCGGGTTTCTACGAAAAGCGCATATCCGAGCCCTGGACGGGGACATCGTGTTGTTTTGCTTGACTTTGGAATGAAACATGGAATTTTACGGGAATTAAATAAGCGGAACTGTGATGTCATTGTTCTTCCTTATCATGCAACCTCTCAGGATGTGCTAAACCTTCATCCCGACGGAGTGATGCTTTCAAATGGTCCTGGCGATCCAAAAAACGTTCCAGAAGCTATTGAGATGATTCGTGGCATTCTCGGTCGCGTTCCACTTTTTGGTATTTGTCTTGGCCATCAGCTGTTCGCGCTTGCCTGCGGGGCCGATACTGAAAAAATGAAATTCGGTCACCGCGGCTCGAACCATCCTGTGAAGCATCTTGCAACAGGAAAGGTGGCTATTACCTCGCAAAATCATGGCTATACGGTCATGGCATCATCATTAAAGCAAACACGTTTAGAGGTGACGCACGTGGCATTAAATGACGGAACGATTGAGGGGCTGCGCCATTTGGATTATCCGGCATTTACTGTGCAATATCATCCAGAAGCCTCTCCAGGCCCAGAGGATGCCAATCATTTGTTTGATGAGTTTATTGCCATGATTGAACAGTTTAAAAAAGAGAGGGAGATCGTTCATGCCTAAACGTCAAGATATCGAAACGATTTTAGTGATCGGCTCTGGCCCAATTGTCATCGGACAGGCAGCGGAGTTTGACTATGCTGGAACACAGGCGTGTTTAGCCCTAAAAGAAGAAGGATATAAAGTCATTTTAGTCAACTCCAACCCTGCCACGATTATGACGGATACAGAGATTGCTGACAAAGTGTATATGGAACCATTGACGCTGGAGTTTGTTTCCCGCATCATCCGCAAAGAGCGTCCAGATGCGATCTTGCCGACGCTTGGGGGACAGACAGGCTTGAATTTAGCTGTAGAGCTTGCGGAAGCAGGCGTTTTAGAAGAATGTGGGGTCGAAATTCTTGGAACAAAGCTGGAGGCCATTCAGAAAGCTGAAGACCGGGAATTGTTCCGAGCGTTAATGAAGGAGTTAGGAGAGCCAGTTCCAGAAAGCGACATTATCCATAGTTTAGACGAAGCTTATGCATTTGTTGAAAAAATCGGCTATCCGGTTATCGTCCGCCCCGCTTTTACGCTTGGCGGGACAGGAGGAGGCATTTGTACAAACGAAGCAGAGCTGATTGACATTGTTTCCAGCGGTTTAAAAATGAGTCCGGTTCATCAATGCTTGTTAGAAAAAAGCATTGCCGGCTATAAAGAAATTGAATATGAAGTGATGCGTGATGCTCAAGATCACGCGATTGTCGTATGCAATATGGAAAATATCGATCCAGTAGGCATTCATACAGGGGACTCACTTGTCGTTGCTCCAAGCCAAACGTTAAGCGACCGAGAGTATCAATTGTTGCGCAACGCTTCCTTGCGCATTATTCGCGCTCTGGGCATTGAAGGAGGCTGCAATGTTCAATTGGCACTTGATCCTCACAGTTTCCATTACTATGTCATCGAAGTAAATCCGCGCGTAAGTCGCTCATCTGCGCTGGCGTCTAAGGCAACCGGTTATCCGATTGCAAAGCTAGCAGCCAAAATTGCTGTCGGTTTAACGTTAGATGAGATCATGAATCCAGTAACAGGTCAAACATACGCCTGCTTTGAACCGGCTCTCGATTATGTGGTGACGAAAATTCCGCGTTTTCCATTTGATAAGTTTGAATCCGCGAACCGTCACCTTGGCACGCAAATGAAAGCGACGGGAGAGGTCATGGCAATCGGCCGAACATTTGAAGAATCGCTGCTGAAAGCTGTGCGCTCACTTGAGACAAACGTCCATCATTTAGAAATTAAAGAGGCTCGCCATGCTGACGATGAATTGATTGAAAAACGCATCCGCAAAGCGGGGGACGAGCGCCTTTTCTATATAGCGGAGGCTATTCGCCGCGGTATAGATATCGAGCAAATTCATGAATGGAGCCGAATTGACCGCTTTTTTTTACACAAGATTGCCCGCATTGTTCATTATGAAACGATGGTACGCGAGCATGTTGGAGATTTGGATGTGCTGCGAAAGGCAAAGCAAATGGGGTTTGCTGATGCAGCCATCTCAGAATTTTGGAACATGAATGAACGAGATGTATACCAATTAAGAAAACAAGCGGGGATTGTCCCTATTTACAAAATGGTTGATACGTGTGCCGCTGAATTTATGTCAGAAACTCCGTATTATTATGGAACCTATGAAGAAGAAAATGAATCGGTGGTGACGCAGAAGGAAAGCGTCGTTGTGTTGGGATCGGGCCCGATCCGCATTGGACAAGGCATCGAATTCGATTATGCGACCGTTCATTCTGTCTGGGCTATTAAAGAAGCAGGGTATGAGGCGATTATTATTAACAATAATCCGGAGACCGTATCGACAGATTTTAGTGTTTCAGACAAGCTCTATTTTGAACCACTAACGATCGAAGATGTGATGCATGTCATTGATCTG
Organism: Anoxybacillus sp. PDR2; assembly: GCF_009834045.1. Lineage (NCBI taxonomy): Bacteria > Bacillati > Bacillota > Bacilli > Caryophanales > Anoxybacillaceae > Anoxybacillus > Anoxybacillus sp. PDR2. The sequence continues at coordinate 1,308,641 of NZ_CP047158.1, forward strand.
GAACAGCCGATTGGTGTCATTGTGCAATTCGGCGGGCAAACCGCCATCAATTTAGCTGCCGAATTAGCAGCGCGCGGTGTCCGTATTCTTGGCACCTCATTGGAGGATTTGGACCGCGCAGAAAATCGCGATAAATTTGAACAAACGCTGTCGCACTTAGGCATTCCGCAGCCGAAAGGAAAAACCGCTTATTCGGTTGAAGAATCGGTGCGGATCGCAGCTGAAATCGGCTATCCGGTCCTTGTTCGTCCATCATATGTGCTCGGTGGCCGAGCGATGGAGATCGTCTATAAAGAGGCCGAGCTTTTATACTATATGGAACATGCAGTCAAAGTCAATCCGCAGCATCCCGTGCTAATAGATCGGTATTTAATCGGAAAAGAAATTGAAGTCGATGCCATTTCCGATGGAGAAACGGTATTCATTCCAGGCATTATGGAGCATATCGAGCGAGCGGGTGTCCATTCCGGCGATTCGATTGCGGTCTATCCACCGCAAACATTGACAGATGAGATTCAACAAAAAATCGTGGATTATACAATTAAACTGGCGAAGGGATTGCGCATTGTCGGACTGCTCAACATCCAGTTTGTCATGTACCAAAATGAAATATATGTGCTAGAAGTCAATCCACGTTCCAGTCGAACGGTTCCGTTTTTAAGCAAAATTACAAATGTGCCGATGGCCAACATCGCCACTAAAGTCATTTTAGGAGAAACGCTTGTTGAGCTTGGGTATCAAACAGGATTGAAACAAGCAAGTGAAGGGGTATATGTTAAAGCACCCGTCTTCTCATTTGCTAAACTGCGAAATGTTGATATTTCGCTTGGCCCGGAAATGAAATCAACAGGCGAAGTCATCGGAAAGGATGTAACATTTGAAAAAGCGTTATATAAAGGACTTTTAGCCTCTGGCATTCATATTCGTCCATATGGCGCGGTGTTGCTTACAGTGGCTGATAAAGATAAAGCTGAAGCGATTGAAGTAGCTCGCCGCTTTCATCATATTGGCTACCAGCTTCTTGCCACAAATGGTACAGCTGAAGCGTTGCGGGCCGCCCATATTCCGGTAACCATCGTGAACAAAATTCATTCGGAATCACCCAATATTTTAGATATTATCCGTCAAGGAAAAGCCCAAGTGGTCATTAATACGTTAACGAAAGGGAAGCAGCCGGAAAGTGACGGATTTCGAATTCGCCGTGAAGCGGTGGAAAACGGAATTCCATGCTTAACGTCGCTTGATACGGCAAAAGCCATGCTGCAGGTGATGGAGTCGATGACGTTTGCGATGACTGCGATGTCGGAAAAGAAGGTGCATGCATGAAAGTGGAAAAAATGACCATTGTTTATCATGAACCGATTGCCCGAAACATTTATCAGTTAATCCTAGGTGGAACACTTGTTCAAGAGATGAATGAAGCAGGGCAATTTGTCCATGTCAAAGTAGGAGAGCGTACAGATCCGCTATTGCGCCGTCCGCTTAGCCTTTGCGACATTAACAAAGAAGCAAGTGAGTGTACCATTATTTATCGAAAAGAAGGAGCGGGTACTGCGCTCCTTTCGGAAAAGAAAAAAGGAGAGGTCATTGATGTGCTCGGTCCGCTTGGAAACGGCTTTCCGCTTGAAGCCGTTCAAGCGGGACAGCGCGCGCTTCTTGTTGGGGGCGGTATTGGTGTTCCTCCTCTCTATGAACTGGCTAAGCAGCTTGTAAAAAAAGGGGTAACTGTGACGAGTATACTTGGCTTTCAAACACAAGATGTTATTTTTTATGAGCGAGAGTTTGCTTCGCTCGGTGAAATCTACATTGCTACTGCTGACGGTTCATACGGAACGAAAGGATTTGTGACCGATGTGATCGGCGGACGCGGGCTTTCGTTCGACGTGCTGTATGCGTGCGGTCCAAAGCCGATGCTAAAAGCGCTTGAGCAGAAGTTTCCGGATAAAGAGGTGTATCTTTCATTGGAAGAGCGGATGGGCTGCGGCATCGGCGCTTGTTTTGCCTGCGTTTGCCGCGTTCCTAACAATGAAACAGCCTACAAAAAAGTTTGTAGCGATGGTCCTGTATTTAAAGTCGGGGAGGTGGTGCTATGAGCCGTTTAGCGGTGGAATTGCCGGGGCTTTCCTTAAAGAATCCGGTTATGCCGGCTTCTGGATGTTTTGGATTCGGGCGGGAATACGCTAAGCTTTATGATTTAAGCCAATTAGGGGCCATTATGATCAAAGCAACAACACGTGAACCGCGTTTTGGCAATCCAACCCCAAGGGTTGCGGAAACGCCAAGCGGCATGCTCAATGCGATTGGACTGCAAAATCCAGGATTAGAAAAAGTGATCGAGGAAGAACTTTCATGGCTCGCGCAATACGATGTACCGATTATTGCCAATATCGCCGGCTCGACGATGGAGGATTATGTGGAAGTCGCCAAGCGGATTTCGCAAGCGCCGAATGTTCATGCTCTTGAGCTCAATATCTCATGTCCAAATGTAAAAAAAGGTGGCATTGCGTTTGGAACCGTACCAGAAGTAGCCGCTGAGCTCACTCGCCTCGTTAAGCAAGTATCCGCCGTCCCTGTCTATGTAAAGCTGTCGCCGAATGTGACGAACATTGTGGAAATGGCCAAGGCGATTGAAGCGGCGGGAGCAGATGGTCTGACCATGATTAATACGCTCCTTGGCATGCGAATCGATATAAAAACAGCTGAACCGATTTTGGCTAACCGTACAGGGGGACTTTCTGGTCCTGCGATTAAGCCGATCGCGATCCGCATGATTTATGAAGTAAGCCAAGCGGTATCCATTCCGATTATCGGCATGGGCGGAATTGCAACGGCTGAAGATGCTCTGGAATTTTTCTACGCCGGCGCCAGCGCTGTTGCGATCGGAACGGCAAATTTTGTCGATCCGTTTGTTTGTCCAACTATTGTGGCTGAGCTGCCGGCATTACTTGACGAGCTCGGATTTGACCATATTTCTCAATGTATCGGAAGGAGCTGGAACAAAGGTGGACCAACCGTTTATTGTGGCACTTGATTTTCAATCGCGCGAAGAAGTCGAAGCGTTTTTGCGTCCATTTGTCCGTGAGCCGCTTTTTGTAAAAGTTGGGATGGAACTGTATTATCAAGAAGGGCCTGACATCATCACCGCTTTAAAAAAGCAAGGGCACCACATTTTTTTAGATTTAAAGCTTCACGATATCCCAAATACGGTGAAGCAAGCGATGAAGGGGCTCGCCCGCCTTGGGATAGACTTAGTGAATGTTCATGCTGCTGGTGGGACCAGCATGATGAAAGCAGCATTAGAAGGATTGGAAGCGGGGACGCCAAGCGGAGCGACTCGTCCAGCTTGTATAGCGGTCACACAACTGACGAGTACGAGTGAACAAATGATGCAACGCGAGCTTTGGATTTCACGGACGATGGCGGAAACAGTGCTTCACTACGCTTTGCTTGCCCAAGAAAGTGGCTTGGACGGCGTTGTTTGTTCCGCAAAGGAGGTACCGCTGATCCGTGAACACTGTGGAGCCTCATTTTTAACAGTGACTCCTGGCATCCGCTTTGCTGATGAGGAAGCGAACGATCAAGCGCGTGTTGTCACACCAAAAGAAGCTCGAAAGTTCGGTTCAAGCTTCGTTGTTGTTGGCCGCAGCATCACCCGAGCTGCTGATCCGCATGCGGCGTATGAGCGCCTTAAACAAGAATGGAATCAGGAGGAATCATCATGAACAAAGAAATTGCCACACATTTGCTGCAAATTGGCGCAGTTTCGTTACAGCCAAACGAACCGTTTATATGGTCATCCGGGTTGAAATCACCGATTTATTGCGACAACCGCCTGACACTTGCTTATCCACATGTGAGAAGCATAATCGCAGATGGATTGGCCCAGCTCATTCGCGCGCATTTTCCAGATGTGGAGATTATTGCGGGAACAGCGACTGCCGGCATTCCGCATGCGTCATGGACGAGCGAGCGTCTTGGGTTACCGATGTGTTATGTGCGTAGCCAAGCAAAAGCACATGGAAGAGGAAAACAAATTGAGGGGAAAGTAGAGAGGGGACAAAAAGTCGTTGTTGTTGAAGATTTAATTTCTACGGGCGGCAGTTCGTTAACTGCTGTTGGTGCCTTAAAAGAAGCCGGATGTGATGTATTAGGCGTTATTGCTATTTTTACATACGGCTTGGAAAAAGGAAAGCAAGCGTTTGCCGAAAGCGATGTACAAGTGCATACGTTGACGGATTATGACAGCCTCATTGAAACGGCGGTGGAGCTCGGCGTTGTGGGCGAACAAGACCTCGCGACGCTGCGCGATTGGCGAAAACAGCCGGAGGCATGGGGGAAATAAACATATATGTGGAGTGCGAACGATACGATCATTCGCGCTCTTTTTTTATTATGGCTTATGGTGTGAAAGAGTATTGAATTGTCAATCCGATGAAAGAGGCTGTGACGGTCTATGCTTTGAATGAAGAAGAGCTATATGAGCAAGCGGATATTCAAGTGCAGACAGGAACGGTGCAGTCTGCGTGTTTTCCTGACTTGCGCATCGATTTACAAAGAAACAACCGCCAATTGGCGGTTGCTGTTTATTTGAGGGAAATGATATCTTGTCAAAAGAGGAATAATCGTTGTATTTACGAGAGGAGTTACTTTGCTTTTAATGCGCGAATGGCATTTTCGTGCTCAAGCGAGCGAAAGGCAAGCGATTGGAGAACAAGCTCTTGGCGTGCTTGTGAAGCGATAACATCATCCAGCTTTTGCAACGCTTCGGCGAGCGTTTGCTTTATCGTTGGAATTTCTTTAACCGTTTCCTGCATCTCCAGCACGGCTTGTTTGATAAATGGAATATCTTTTATATCTTCTTTGGTGGCCATTGTTTGTTCAATATGCTCGATCCGTTTCTCCATAGCAACCATATCGTCTTTGGTGGCCATGCGCCGTTCAATGCTGTTGAGATCGTCTTTAGTGGCCATGCGCTGCTCGATGCTGTTGAGATCGTCTTTAGTGGCCATGCGCTGCTCGATGCTGTTGAGATCGTCTTTAGTGGCCATGCGCTGCTCGATGCTGTTGAGATCGTCTTTGGTGGCCATGCGCTGCTCGATGTTGTTGAGATCGTCTTTGGTGGCCATGCGCTGCTCGATGCTGTTGAGATCGTCTTTGGTGGCCATGCGCTGCTCGATGCTGTTGAGATCGTCTTTAGTGGCCATGCGCTGCTCGATGCTGTTGAGATCGTCTTTGGTGGCCATGCGCTGCTCGATGTTGTTGAGATCGTCTTTGGTGGCCATGCGCTGCTCGATGTTGTTGAGATCGTCTTTGGTGGCCATGCGCTGCTCGATGTTGTTGAGATCGTCTTTGGTGGCCATTGTTTCCTCAATTTGCTGGATCCGCTTGTCCATTGCAGCCATGTCCTCTTTCGTCGCCATGGCATGTTCAACCCGATCAAAGCGCTTGTCGATGACAGTCAGATCGTCTTTTGTCGCCATGGTTTGCTCCACACGCTCGATCCGTTTGTTCATGGCAGCCAGATCGTCTTTTGTCGCCATGGTTTGCTCCACACGCTCGATCCGCTTCTCCATAGCAGCCATGTCCTCTTTCGTCGCCATATGATGACGCAAAAATGACAGCTCGTCAAAAATCCTACTCAATATCTGATCCATTTCATTTTTTCACCTCCTTTTTTGATTACGAGATTATTATAGCATCCTTTTATTGATGTTCTCTATCAATTTTAGAAGACTTCTCAGTAGATAAAAAAACATGAAACTTGTTTAACTTTATCCAGTTGAGAAGTCCCCCATTTCTAAGTCTTGTGCAACTTGATGAAAGTGGGAGACGAATTGACTTCGGGCAAGGACAGGCTTTTGCCTGTTTAACGTAATTTCCGAAAGAAGTCTCCCGCCTCAAGGAACGTGAAGGGCACAGCCCCGTGAGTAGACGGGAGATGAATGTCGGTTGGCGTTAGCCAAAACGCATGATAGAATACGTGTATATCAGGTTCTTTGTGAACGGGATATTAGGAGGTTGCATGGAGAAATCAAATGCGAAGACCGAGCCGAGCCTTCCATGCGTAAAATATCCAAGGTACAAAAGAACTCCGAATCGTCGGACATCTAGGGTGGGGACGACCCAAGTAACGCTCAGGGAGACGAAAGGTAGCTTTCGTTGCGGAACTGAGAAGCTCCCACTTCGAAGCGCTAGCAAAGTGGCGATTCGTTCACAAGTCTGCTTTATGCAAGCCATTCCTTTTTCATGCCAAGATTCCAATAAAGCAAAAGTTCCCTGTAATTTGAGTTCAAACCGTCTGTTCATCAGACGGTTTTTTTCATTTGAATTACCAATTCCTCATCCGGCGTGACGTATATGGTTTGTTGGTTTTCATAGATCACAAAGCCAGGCTTTGCTCCATTTGGTTTTTTGACATAGCGGATCCGCGTGAAGTCGACAGGCACGGAGCTTGATTGCCGCGCTTTGCTGAAATAGGCAGCAAGGTTAGCGGCTTCCGCAATTGTTTGTTGGGACGGATTTTTACTGCGAATGACGACATGGGAGCCGGGAATGTCTTTTGTATGCAACCAAATTTCATCTTTTTGTGCGAGTTTGTTCGTCAAGTAGTCGTTTTGTTTATTGTTTTTACCAACGAGAATTTCCGTGCCATCGCTTGCTACGTAACGTTCGAGTTCAATCGTGCGCGGCTTTTGTTTTTTTTGTTTTGTGGCTTTTGCTCGTAAATAGCCTTGCTCGATCAGCTCATCACGAATTTCTTCGATATCTTTCGGTGCGGCGGTGTCGAGCTGCTGCAATAGCGTATCAAAATAAACGATTTCTTTGTTTGTCTGTTCGATTTGCTCTTGAACGATGTGAATAGCATTTTTCGCCTTTTGATATTTTTGAAAATAGCTTTGTGCATTTTCTGACGGTGACTTTTGTGCATCAAGCGGAATCATGACGGTTTCCCCGTTTGCATCGTAATAGTTGATGACCTCGATTTCTTTCATCCCTCGTTTGACTGCGTACAGATAGGCGGTTAACAGCTCCCCGTAAAGCCGATATTGCTCGGCTTGTTTTGCTTCTTCTAATGTTTGTTCCAATTTCAAAAGCTTTTTCTCATTTTTCGCCTTTTCATTGGCGACAAACCGTTCTAAATCGTGTGCCTGCTGTTTGACGCGGTCGCGCTCAGCCTTGCCAAAATAGAAGCGGTCAAGCATTTCTCCGAGCGTGGCGAACGGCTTTGCTTCCGCCTGTAAATGCATAAGTGGCAGAACGTAAAACCATTCCTTTTGTCCATTTGTATATATACAAGGAGAAAAATGCCCGCTCTTTACTTCTTCCATAAGCGATATAAAGCTTTTTGGCAAAGTGGAGCGATTGGCGAGCCCTGCGCGGAAAGCCACCTCATTGGCAAACAGAGGTGAGAGGCCGGAAAAGGAAGCGACAAGCTGCTCTGGCAGCTTTCCAGCATGAAAATCAAGTGTTTTCATGACCATTTCTTCAGTGGCTTTCAGCGGATTGAGTTTACCGTGTGACGGTGGCGCTACGTATGGCTGGCCGGGAAGCACCGTGCGATAGCGGTTGATAGCCGGCGATAGATGCTTAATGCTGTCAATGATCCTATTTGTTTCTTTATCGATCAAGATGATGTTACTATGCCGTCCCATAATCTCTATCATTAGCTGCTTAATGGAGAGATCGCCAATTTCATTCCGTCCTTTTACTTCAATCATGATCACCCGATCAAAATCCATTTGCCGAATCGATTCAATGACGCTCCCTTCTAAATGCTTGCGTAAAAGCATGCAAAACATCGGCGGTTCAGCAGGGTTGTCATATCCTTCATTTGTAAGGTGAACACGTGCATAGCTAGGATGTGCCGATAGCAGCAATTTGTAATTTCGCCCATGGGAGCGGATGTAAAGCAACAGCTCGTGCTGAAAAGGTTGGTAAATTTTTGTGATTCGTCCTCCTTCAAGCATTTTCTTTAATTCGTTCGTCATAGCATATGTAAATATTCCGTCAAAAGCCATATGAAACACCTTTCTCATTTTTTATTTCTGCAATTATCATATCATTTTTTTGGACATGTCTGAATAAGCTTTCATAGAAAAGCGACAAGGGAGGAGGAGTAAGGATGCAATGGCATACGCTCGCGCCAAATGATGTAGCAAAGGAGGCACATACCGATCTTGCTAAAGGTTTAACAACGGAAGAAGCAAAAAAACGGCTTAAGCGGTTTGGCTATAATGAACTAAAAGAGGCTAAAAAGCAATCGGCTCTCATTGTATTTTTGAATCAATTTCGCGATTTTATGGTTCTTGTTCTACTTGCAGCCACGATTATTTCCGGTTTTCTCGGAGAGTATGTTGATGCGATCGCGATTATTGTAATTGTGATTATGAATGCCTTTTTGGGCTTTTTTCAAGAACGACGCGCTGAAAAATCATTGGAAGCTCTCAAGCAGCTATCTGCTCCGCAAGCGACTGTATTACGCGATGGAGAATGGATGAAAATCCATTCTCAAGAGCTTGTTGTTGGCGATGTTATTAAATTTACCAGTGGTGATCGTATCGGTGCCGATGTAAGGTTGATTGATGCAAAGGGCTTAGAAATTGAAGAATCGGCATTAACAGGGGAGTCGGTGCCGACTGCAAAATTGGCAACACCGCTTGCAAATGAAAACACCGCAATTGGTGATTTGCATAATATGGCTTTCATGGGTACTCTTGTAACGAGAGGAAGCGGAGTGGGAGTTGTGATTGCCACAGGAATGAAAACCGCGATGGGGCAAATTGCGAACCTGCTACAAGAGGCGGAGACGGTCACGACTCCATTGCAGCGAAAATTAGAGCAGCTCGGTAAGATTTTGATTATTGTTGCTCTGCTGCTTACCGTTTTAGTTGTCATTGTCGGCGTTATTCAAGGTCATGAACTGTATGAAATGTTTTTAGCGGGAGTGTCACTGGCGGTTGCCGCTATTCCGGAAGGGCTTCCTGCTATTGTGACCATTGCCTTGGCGCTTGGTGTGCAGCGGATGATTAAGAAAAACGCGATCGTTCGGAAGCTCCCTGCTGTAGAAACGTTAGGTTGTGCATCTGTCATTTGCTCTGATAAAACAGGAACAATGACGGAAAACATGATGACAGTAACAAACATATGGGCGAGCGGAAGGATGTGGACAGTCAGCGGAACGGGGCTTGAACTGAAAGGAGAATTTTATGAAAATGAACGGCCTATCAATATCAAAAAAGAAGCGGTACTGCAGCAGTTGCTGACATTTAGCGTCCTTTGCAATAGCTCGCAAATTAAGGAAAAGGAACATCGACGGTATATCGACGGGGATCCGACGGAGGGCGCGCTGCTTGTGGCAGCGGCAAAGGCAGGATTAACAAAAGCACAGCTAGAATCAGAGTTTACGGTTGAGCAGGAATTTCCGTTCGATTCGGAACGAAAAATGATGACAGTCATTGTGAAGGATAAATCAGGGAGAAGATGGATTATTACGAAAGGGGCTCCCGATGTACTTCTTGAAATTAGCGGACATATATGGTGGAACGGACGCACACAACCGATGACAGCGGACTGGCGAAAAACGGTGCAGCATGTCATCCATGCAATGGCCGGTAAGGCGTTGCGTACGATTGCTGTAGCCTACCGTCCGCTAACTGCAAAGGAACCGATTCCATCGGAAAAAGAAGCAGAAAAAGGCTTGACGTTGATGGGGATTCAAGGAATGATTGATCCACCGCGTCCGGAAGTAAAGAAAGCCGTACAGCAGTGTAAAGAGGCGGGCATTAAAACGGTGATGATTACGGGAGATCATTTGTTGACAGCAAAAGCGATTGCGAAACAGCTCGGTATTTTGCCACCAAAAGGAAAGATCATGGATGGTCCAACATTATCCCGGCTTTCGGTTGATGAGCTTGAAGAAGTCGTCGATGACATTTATGTGTTTGCGCGCGTGTCGCCGGAGCATAAACTAAAAATCGTGAAAGCTTTACAGAGAAGAGGACATGTAGTTGCTATGACCGGAGATGGAGTGAATGACGCTCCTGCGATTAAGGCAGCAGATATCGGGGTAGCGATGGGGAAATCCGGTACGGATGTAGCGAAGGAAGCGGCATCTCTTGTATTATTAGATGACAACTTCGCGACCATTCAATCGGCCATTCATGAGGGAAGAAACATTTACGAGAACATTCGCAAATTCATTCGCTACTTGCTTGCATCAAATGTTGGCGAAATTTTAGTGATGCTGTTTGCCATGCTGTTAGCACTGCCACTTCCGCTTGTACCGATTCAAATTTTATGGGTAAATTTAGTGACAGATGGGCTGCCAGCTATGGCCTTAGGGCTGGATCGTGCTGAAGAAAATGTCATGAGACGGAGACCAAGGCATCCAAAAGAAGGAGTGTTTTCTAGAGGGCTTGGCTGGAAAATCGTTAGCCGCGGGGTGATTATTGGGATTGTAACACTAGCCGCATTTATGACGGTTTATGAACGAAGTGGGAATAATTTGGCGTATGCGCAAACAGTGGCGTTTGCGACATTGGTGATGGCTCAACTTATTCACGTGTTTGATTGCCGTTGTGAACGATCCATTTTTGACCGCAATCCTCTCGGAAATATGTATCTGGTTTGGGCTGTATTGCTCTCCCTATTGTTGGTGCTTGTGGTGATTTATTATCCTCCGCTGCAACGTGTGTTCCATACGGTTTCAGTTGAGCTGCTTGATTGGATTTTAATCGTTGGGCTCGCGGCGCTGCCGACATTTTTGTTTGCTGGGTCGTTTTTAACAAGAAAATCACGAACAAATATGTTATAATATGCAAGGTGATAGAGAAGTTTCTCTATGGCCTTTTCTTTTTGTATGTTAACATAATGGGTGTGATAGTATGGTATACAGCATGACAGGCTTTGGAAGAAGCAAAACAACAAATGGTTCAATGGGAGTAACAGTCGAAGTAAAATCTGTGAATCATCGCTTTTGTGAAATTTCTGTTCGCATGCCTAGACAACTATTTATCTTTGAAGATAAAATAAAAAAAGTGATTTCGCAGTATGTACACAGAGGAAGAGTAGAAGTTTTTATCGCCATTGAAGGAGAAGGATGGACAAATCGCAAACTCCAAGTCGATTGGCAGCTGATGAGCGATTATTACGAACAGCTAAAAGAAGCAAATCATCGTTTCTCACTTCATGATTCTATTACTTTATCGCATTTATTCCAGCTTGAAGGAGTAGCTGAGATCATTGAAGAAGGAGCAGGCAATGAAGAAATTGAACACCTGCTCATATCGGCTGTCAATGAAGCGGCTCAGCAGCTGAAGACGATGCGTGAAAAAGAGGGAAAGGCATTGCTTTCCGATGTACAGGAGCAATTGGCGACGCTTAAACAATGTGTACAAAATGTGCAGCATCTTGCTCCTGAAGCTATTGAGCAATATCGGGAGCGATTGACGAAACGCATGAAGGAATTGGTGCAGGGAGACGTAGATGAGGCTCGCCTTTTAACGGAAGTCGCCATTTTCGCGGAAAAAACGGATATTAATGAAGAGCTCAAACGAATTCGTAGCCATATTGAGCAGTTTGTCCAAACATTGCATCATCAAGAACCGATCGGGCGAAAGCTGGATTTTTTAATTCAAGAGCTCAATCGTGAAGTAAATACGATTGGTTCAAAAGCTAATGATAGCCGCATTGCTGTACAAGTTGTTGAAATGAAGAGCGCACTTGAAAAAGTAAAAGAGCAGGTACAAAATATAGAGTAATCGTTTATAATGGCTAGGTTGCGGCAACAATAATTTTTATGGTAGGTGGAGTTCGGTGGGAGTTAAACTTGTCAATATCGGCTACGGAAATATGGTTTCAGCCTCTCGAATCATATCGATTGTTAATCCCGATTCCGCTCCGATTAAGCGGATTGTTCAAGATGCGAGAGAGTGCGGCAAACTTGTGGATGCCACTCATGGCAGAAGAACCCGAGCGGTCATTATCATGGATAGCGATCATGTTGTTTTATCATCGGTGCAGCCAGAAACCGTGGCACATCGATTATATGAGCGTGAAGATTTATCAGAGGAAGGGTAGGTTTCTATATTTTTATGAGCGAAAGAGGGTTATTAATCGTATTATCAGGACCATCCGGCGTTGGAAAAGGGACGGTGCGCAAGGCGTTATTCTCGCAAGCCGATATTAATTTGCATTATTCGATTTCAGTGACGACGCGAAAGCCGCGTGAGGGAGAAGTAGACGGGATTGACTACTTTTTTACAACACGCGAAGAGTTCGAGCAAATGATTCGCGACCATAAGCTGCTTGAGTGGGCTGAATATGTCGGCAACTATTATGGTACGCCGATTGATTACGTTGAGAAGACGCTGCAGGAAGGCAAGGATGTCTTTCTTGAAATCGAGGTGCAGGGAGCGCTGCAAGTACGCAAGGCATTTCCGGAAGGATTGTTTATTTTTCTTGCCCCGCCAAGCTTAAATGAGCTAAAAAATCGAATTGTTACTAGAGGAACTGAAACAGAAGAGCTGATTAACGACCGCATGAAAGCGGCAAGAGAAGAATTAGAAATGATGGATGCCTATGACTATGTCGTAGAAAATGACCGGGTCGAATTAGCGTGCGAGCGCATTAAAGCCATTGTCACAGCTGAACATTGCAAGCGCGAGCGCGTGGCACAACGGTATAAAAAAATGTTGGAGGTTGAATAAACGATGCTTTATCCTTCCATTGATCTTTTAATGGAAAAACTAGATTCCAAATACACGCTTGTGAGCGTTGCTGCAAAACGGGCGCGCCAACTGCAGGAAAAAGACGATCTTACAATTGAAAGGCCTGTATCAAAAAAATTCGTTGGAAAAGCGTTAGAAGAAATTGCGGCAGGCCATATTGAACTTGTAAAAGAAGAGTAAAAATAACAACCTAGGTTTTAGGTTGTTATTTTTTTACAAAAGTGAGAGGAGAGCTCCAAAAAATGATTGAACAAAAAAATATTTTATTATGTGTGACGGGTGGAATTGCTGTGTATAAGGCAGCCGCATTAACGAGCCGATTAACACAGCGTGGAGCCAATGTGAAAGTGATGATGAGCGAGGCAGCGTGCAAATTTGTAACGCCGTTAACGTTTCAAGCATTGTCACGCCATGATGTTTATGTCGATACATTTGAAGAGAAAAACGCTGAAGTAATAGCGCATATCGATTTAGCAGATTGGGCTGATCTTGTATTAGTAGCTCCGGCGACAGCCAATACCATTGGGAAGCTAGCGAATGGAATAGCGGATAATATGATCACGACGACGCTTTTGGCCACAAGGGCGCCTGTGTGGCTTGCCCCTGCTATGAATGTCCATATGTATGAACATCCGACTGTCTGTGAGAATATGGAAAGGCTTGCCCGTTTTGGCTACCAGTTTATCGAACCATCCGAAGGCCATTTGGCTTGCGGTTACGTTGGAAAAGGAAGACTAGAAGAACCAGAAAATATTGTCACATTGATTGAACAATATTTTTCTTCCTCTCCTTCATCTCTATTATTGAAGGGCAAGAAAGTGCTTGTGACGGCAGGGCCGACGCGTGAAAAAATAGATCCTGTCCGATTTTTCAGCAATCGGTCGACAGGGAAAATGGGATATGCCATTGCGGAAACAGCGGCAGAGCTAGGGGCAGAGGTGACGCTCATTTCCGGGCCTACCAATCTGCCATCACCTCGCAATGTAGAAACAATCCGAATTGAGTCTGCGCAAGAAATGTACGAAGAAGTGATCAAAAGATTTTCTTCTGCTCATATTGTTATTAAATCAGCTGCTGTCGCCGACTACCGCCCCAAATATGTATTTAACGAAAAAATGAAAAAAAAGCCTGGGGATCTTGTGGTTGAACTGGAAAGAACGATTGATATTTTAAAAGCGCTTGGAGAGCAAAAGACAGAGCAGTTTTTAGTCGGATTTGCTGCGGAAACAGAGCAAGTGGAAGAGTACGCTCTTCAAAAACTACAAAGGAAAAATTTGGATATGATTGTCGCTAACAATGTTGCCCAAAAGGGAGCGGGATTCGCCAGCGACACGAATATTGTCACAATTTTTAAACGGGATGGATCCATTACGAAGCTTCCGTTGCTAACGAAAAAGAAAGTAGCTGAAGAAATTTTAAAAGAGATTGCCGAGGCGATTGGATGAAAATTGCAGCAGTTATCGTTGATGTGCCTTCACGGCAAACAGACCGGCCGTTTGACTATAAAATACCGGAGAAATGGGAGGATGTCCTGCAAATTGGCATGCGAGTCGTTGTTCCGTTTGGAACGCGACGGCTACAAGGATTTGTAGTAGATATTAAGACTTATTCTGATGTCAAGTCATTAAAAGCGATTGAAGCCATTTTAGATGTGGCTCCCGTATTGAATGAAGAACTGTTGCGTTTGGGCCAATACTTAACCGAAACGACGCTCTGCTTTGCAATTTCCGCTTACCAAGCGATGCTTCCGGCTGCGATGAAAGCGAAGTATGAAAAAGAGATACGCCTTGTAGATGAAAAATATCGCGATCGTTTGCATCCAAATGTCCAGCCTTTCTTTTCTAACCGCTCTGCGGTTTCGTGGAAAGAGCTTGAGAATACCAATGTGTTATCTCGCTTACAAAAGGACGTTCAAAACGGCTATTTGGAGGTTATTTATCATCTTAAGGACAAAGCAGCGAAGAAAACGATCAAATACGTTGCTTTTTCCGTGCCAGAAGAGCAGCGAAAGAAGGCGATTGAATCACTTCCGGCCAATGCTGTTAAGCAAAAGCAATTGTTAGAGCTGCTGCTTTTCAATGAGCACTTGCCATTAAAGGAGGTGCTCGAGCGAAGCGGTGCCTCGCACGCCTCAGTAAAAACATTAATTCAAAAAGGAATCATTTGCGAATATGAGGTTGAAGCTTATCGCGATCCCTATGGACAGCACCATTTTGCAGCCACTCAACCGCTTATGTTAACGGAGGAGCAGCAGCAAGCGCTCGAGCCGATCGTTAACAGCATCAAGGAGAATGAGCATCAAGTCTTTTTGCTTTATGGTGTGACAGGGAGCGGAAAAACAGAAGTATACATGCAAGCGATTGAGGCCGTATTAAAGCAAGGGAAGGAAGCCATTGTACTCGTTCCAGAAATTTCGCTCACGCCACAAATGGTTGAGCGATTTAAAGGGAGATTTGGCTCGCAGGTGGCCGTGCTTCATAGCGGATTATCGATTGGTGAAAAGTATGATGAATGGCGCAAAATTCATCGCAAAGAAGTCAAGCTTGTGGTTGGAGCGCGTTCTGCTATTTTTGCCCCATTTGAAAATTTAGGTATGATTATCATTGACGAGGAACATGAATCGAGTTATAAACAGGAAGAAACACCGCGCTATCATGCACGTGATGTGGCTATTTACCGGGCGCGCTTTCATCAATGTCCCGTTGTGCTGGGCAGCGCTACTCCGTCTCTTGAATCATTTGCTCGCGCCAAAAAAGGAGTTTATCAGCTTCTTACTTTAACCAAAAGAATGAGCGAAAATGGTCTGCCTGCTGTGTCCATCATTGATATGCGTGAGGAGTTGCGGAGTGGAAACCGCTCGATGTTTTCGCGGACGTTATTTGAAAAATTGCGAGAACGTCTTGATAAAGGTGAGCAATCTGTGTTGTTTTTAAATCGTCGCGGATACTCAACCTTTGTGATGTGTCGGGACTGCGGTCATGTCATCCGCTGTGCGCACTGTGATATTTCGCTTACTTATCATCGTGTGCAGCAGCGATTGAAATGCCATTATTGTGGGCATGAGGAACCGCTTGCTTACAGCTGTCCGTCATGCGGCAGCGAGCATATCCGTTTCTTTGGCACAGGCACGCAAAAAGTGGAGGAAGAACTGACTAAACTGCTTCCACAAGCCCGAGTCATTCGCATGGATGTTGATACGACGAGCCGCAAAGGGGCTCATGAGCGGATATTGTCGGAGTTTGGCGCAGGAAAGGCAGATATTTTGCTTGGAACACAAATGATTGCTAAAGGGCTCGATTTTCCAAAGGTGACGCTTGTGGGAGTGTTGAGTGCTGATACGATGCTCCACCTTCCAGATTTTCGAGCTTGCGAAAAAACATTTCAGTTGCTGACGCAGGTCAGCGGGCGAGCAGGGCGGCACGAATTGCCGGGAGAGGTCGTCATTCAAACGTATACGCCGGAGCATTATAGCATTGAACTAGCTGCTCGTCACGATTATGAAGCTTTTTATCAGAAAGAAATGGCACTCCGCAGGTTTCACGGTTATCCGCCGTTTTATTATTTAACGCTTATTACCGTTTCTCATCCCGAATTAATAAAAGCGGTTTCGGTTACAGAGAAAATTGCGGGTTATTTACGTGCGCAGTTATCGAAAGAGGCCATCATTCTTGGCCCGGTTGCTTCCCCTATTGCTCGTCTCCATGATAGATATCGCTATCAATGCATGATAAAATACAAGCGAGAGGCTAATTTTACTAAAATACTAAAGAATGTGGTCGACCGCTATCAGCAGGAAATGTCACAAGGAGAACTGTTGATTACGATCGACACAAACCCGTATATGATGATGTAAAATGGAGGAAATTGCATTGGCTAAGTTAAATATTGTCACATATCCAGCAGAAGTGTTAGAAACCGTTTGTGAAAAAGTCATAGAGTTTGACCGCAAACTTGTAAAATTACTGAATGATATGTATGAAACGATGCTGGAAGCAGACGGTGTCGGATTAGCGGCTCCGCAGGTAGGCATCGCCCAGCAAATCGCCGTTGTAGATGTCGGAGATGAGCATGGAAGAATTGAGCTCATAAATCCTGTGATTCTTGAGCAGAGAGGCGAGCAAATCGGACCTGAGGGCTGCTTAAGCTTTCCTGGGCTATTCGGAGAAGTGAAACGAGCGGATTACGTGAAAGTTCGGGCGCAAGATCGCCGCGGGCGCGCATATACGCTTGAAGCGACCGGTTTTTTAGCCCGCGCTTTACAGCATGAGATTGACCATTTAAACGGTGTTTTATTTACGTCCAAGGTCATTCGTTATTATGAAGAGGAAGAATTAGAAGGGTAGATGATGGATCATATGGTAAGAATCGTTTTTATGGGAACTCCGGATTTTTCTGTTCCAGTATTGCGGCAGTTAATCCATGATGGATACGATGTTGTTGGGGTTGTTACACAGCCGGACAAACCAAAGGGACGGAAAAGGGAGCTGACGCCGCCGCCAGTCAAAGTTGAAGCAGAAAAGCATGGGATTCCAATTTGGCAACCGACCAAAATTCGTGAGAAGGAACAATATGAAAGGGTGCTAGCATTTAAGCCGGATTTAATTGTCACTGCAGCCTTTGGTCAGATTTTGCCGAAGGAGCTGCTGGAGGCGCCTCCATATGGCTGCATCAACGTTCATGCGTCTTTGTTGCCGGAATTGCGCGGAGGTGCGCCAATTCATTATGCGATTTTACAGGGAAAAACAAAGACGGGAATAACCATTATGTACATGGCAGAAAAGCTTGATGCAGGCGATATTTTAACACAGGTAGAAGTCCCGATTACGGAAGACGATACCGTTGGCACCCTCCACGACAAATTAAGTATGGCCGGAGCCAAGCTGCTATCCGATACTATTCCGCTTTTACTTCAAGGAAAAATTACACCAATCCGCCAGGATGAAGAAAAGGCGACATTTGCTTATAATATTAAGCGTGAACAAGAAAAAATTGACTGGACCCGTACAGGAGAAGAAATTTATAATCATATCCGCGGTTTAAATCCTTGGCCCGTGGCTTATACCATGTATCAAGGGCAAGTTTGGAAAATCTGGCGTTCAGAAAAAATTCGCGCTTCTTCACAAACACAGCCAGGGACGATTATGGAAGTGGTGAACGACGGCATTGTCGTAGCCACTGGCAATGATGTCGCCATTAAAATTACCGAATTGCAGCCGGCTGGGAAAAAGCGGATGAGCGCTGAACAATTTTTGCGCGGCGCCGGGGCAGCGATAGCAATCGGAACGAAGCTAGGAGATGAAAATGAAACATAAAAATGTAAGAGAAGTTGCCTTAGATGTACTTTTAGCTATTGATGAAAAGGAAGCCTATAGCAACCTATTGCTCAATCAAACGATCCGTTCCACAAGGTTGCCAGAAAGAGATACCGGTTTATTGACAGAACTTGTATATGGAACGGTTCAAAGACGTGATACGCTCGATTACTATTTGCAGCCATTTATTAAAAAATCACATAAGCTGCAAAAATGGGTGCGGATGCTGCTTCGCTTATCGCTCTATCAAATGCTATATTTAGATCGTATTCCTGATCGCGCCGTTATTTTCGAAGCGGTTGAAATTGCTAAAAAACGCGGCCACCGTGGCATTTCGTCGATGGTCAATGGCGTTTTGCGTGCCGTTCAGCGGGATGGCGTTCCTTCTGTCGATGAAATTCAAGGTGATGTTGAACGACTAGCCGTGAAAACGAGCCATCCGTATTGGCTTGTCAAACGCTGGGCATCACAATATGGCCTTCAAGAAACCGAAAAAATATGCATGGCTAATTTAACCGCACCAAAACAAACAGCGCGAGTCAACACAGTATTGGCGACCGTTGATGAAGTGATTGCCATGTTGGAAGAAGAAGGAACGGAAGTCGAACGGGGAGAATTGGCAGAAGAAGCGATTCGAGCGAAAAAAGGAAACTTGGTGGATACGAAAGCTTTCCGAAACGGGTATATGACCATTCAGGATGAAAGCTCGATGCTTGTGGCCAGAGCGCTCCATCCTAGCGAACATGAACGAGTGCTGGATAGTTGTGCGGCTCCAGGAGGAAAGTCGACACACATCGCAGAGCTTATGAAACGGACGGGACAAGTTATTTCGCTAGATGTTCATGAGCACAAAGTAAAATTGATTAAGCAGCAAGCTGAGCGTCTTCATCTGCCCAACATTGCTGCATATGTATTAGACAGCCGGCAAGCTTCGCAGTATTTTGCTCGTGAATCGTTTGATAAAATTTTAGTAGATGCCCCTTGTTCGGGATTTGGAGTGATACGGCGCAAGCCGGATATTAAATATGCCAAAAATGAGAAGGATCTTCGGGAGCTTGCTCGTTTGCAATTGGCTATTTTAAGGGAAGTGGCTCCGCTGTTAAAACGAGGTGGAACGATCGTTTATAGCACATGTACGATTGACCACGATGAGAATGAGGAGGTAGTGGCTGAGTTTTTGCGTCTTCATCCCGAGTTTACCGTCGATGATACGCTTTCGGAAAGATTGCCAGAAAAGGTGCGTCCCTATGTAGCAAATGGGCAATTGCGCTTGCTGCCTCACTATTTTGATTCAGATGGATTTTTTATCGCATCATTACGAAAGAAGGTGTAACTTCATTGAGAAAAGCAGAATTTCAAACGAGCCATCAACGAGCAGCCGATGCGTCTCAGCCATCCATCTATTCTTTCACATTGGAGGAACTGCGAGAATGGATGGTAGA
Organism: Anoxybacillus sp. PDR2; assembly: GCF_009834045.1. Classification (NCBI taxonomy): domain Bacteria; kingdom Bacillati; phylum Bacillota; class Bacilli; order Caryophanales; family Anoxybacillaceae; genus Anoxybacillus; species Anoxybacillus sp. PDR2. The sequence goes on from NZ_CP047158.1 coordinate 1,328,123, forward strand.
GCAGGGAGAAAAGCCATTTCGCGCGACGCAAGTTTATGAATGGCTTTATCAAAAGCGAGTCACCTCCTTTGAGGATATGACTAACCTGCCAAAAGTGTTGCGAGAAAAGCTCGCAGCCCATTTTACGATGACAACCTTAAAAACGCTTGTTCAGCAAACCTCAAAGGATGGAACGATCAAGTTTTTATTTGAGCTTCACGACGGCTTTTCAATTGAAACGGTGTTAATGCGCCATGATTATGGCAACTCCATTTGTGTCACAACACAGGTAGGCTGCCGTATTGGCTGTACCTTTTGTGCCTCTACACTCGGTGGTCTAAAGCGTCATTTAGAAGCAGGAGAAATTGTGGCGCAAGTCGTAAAAGTTCAAAAAGCGCTTGATGAATATGCGGAGCGAGTGAGCAGCATTGTCGTAATGGGAATAGGTGAGCCATTTGATAATTACGATGCATTGATTAAGTTTTTACACATTGTGAATCATGCGAAAGGATTGCACATCGGCGCACGCCACATTACCGTATCAACAAGCGGCATTATTCCGAAAATCTATCAATTTGCCGACGAGGGGACGCAAATTAATTTTGCGATCTCTTTGCATGCACCAACGACCGAATTGCGTACAAAACTCATGCCGATTAATAAAGCCTATCCGCTTCCTAAACTAATGGAAGCCGTTCGCTATTACGTTGAAAAAACAGGAAGGAGAGTAACATTCGAATATGGACTGTTTGGTGGAGTGAACGATCAAATAGAGCATGCCGAACAATTGGCAGAGCTGCTCAAAGGTCTTAAATGCCATGTGAACTTAATTCCAGTCAATTATGTGCCAGAACGAAATTATGTGCGAACACCACGCGAGCAAATTTTTGCCTTTGAGCGCACGCTAAAGCAACATGGAATTAATGTCACGATTCGCCGCGAACAAGGACATGACATCGATGCCGCATGCGGACAGCTTCGCGCGAAGGAGCGAAAAGAGGAAACGAGGTGAAACCATGAAAGTCGTTTTTCAAACCGACGTTGGCAAAATTCGTCCTCATAACGAAGACTGCGGCGGTATTTTTAAAAATAAAGATGGCCACTACTTAGCGATGGTCGCAGATGGAATGGGAGGTCATCGTGCTGGTGATGTAGCAAGCGAAATGACGATTTCCTATTTAAAAAAGCAGTGGGAAGAAACCAAAAACATTACATCACCAGAAATCGCCGAGCGGTGGTTAAAAGAACAGATTGCAAGCATCAACCGCTTGCTGTTTGACCATTCACTGCGCCATATAGAATGCCAAGGAATGGGGACTACGATTGTCAGTGCGATTTGCACGGATCAGTTTGTGACAATCGGCCATATCGGCGATAGCCGCTGTTATTTGTTCAACCAACATGGATTCCAGCAAATCACAGAAGATCATTCTCTTGTTAATGAATTGGTGAAAACAGGGCAGATTTCTAAAGAGGATGCAGAGCATCATCCGCGCAAAAATGTGTTATTGCGCGCGCTTGGGACCGAAAAGAGCGTCAAATTAGATATTAAGACGATTGAAGTGGAGGAGCGCGATCGACTGCTTTTATGCTCAGACGGTTTGTCTAACAAGGTGTCTGAACAGTCGATGATGGACATTTTAACATCGGAACAATCGCTTGAAGAGAAAGCGCAAGCGCTAGTTCATTTAGCGAATGAGCATGGTGGAGAGGACAATATTACGTTAGTAATTGTTGAATTTTCATCGGAATGTGAAAGTAGGTGATCACACATGCTCATTGGTAAACGGTTAAATGGGCGCTATAAGATCATAAGTTTGCTTGGCGGCGGAGGAATGGCGAATGTTTATGTCGCGAGAGATATGATTCTGGAGCGCGAAGTAGCCATTAAAATTTTGCGTTTTGATTTTTCAAATGATGAACAGTTTATTAAACGATTTCGCCGTGAGGCCCAGGCAGCGACAAGTTTAAATCATGAAAATATTGTTAGCATTTATGATGTGGGTGAGGACGAAGGAATTTATTACATTGTGATGGAATATGTGCGCGGTTTTACACTTAAGCAATATATCCAGCAGCATGCTCCATTGCACGTTGCCAAGGCATTGGATATTATGGAGCAACTCACGTCAGCGATCTCACACGCCCATGCCAATGGCATTATTCATCGTGATATTAAGCCGCAAAATATTTTGATTGACGAAGAAGGAAACGTAAAAATTACTGATTTCGGTATTGCTGTTGCATTAAGCTCGACGACGATTACCCAAACGAATTCCGTGCTCGGTTCGATTCATTATTTATCTCCGGAACAGGCACGAGGAGGGATTGCGACCGAGAAATCTGATATTTATTCGCTCGGAATTGTCATGTTTGAATTGCTTACAGGCCATTTGCCTTTTTCAGGGGAGTCAGCAGTATCCATTATATTGAAACATTTGCAGACAGAAACTCCTTCGCCAAAAGCTTGGAATCCTTCTATCCCACAAAGTGTAGAAAATATTATTTTAAAAGCAACAGCAAAAGATCCGTTTTATCGTTATCAATCGGTACAGGAGATGAATGAAGATATTCGCACAGCCCTTGATCCAGAACGGGTGAACGAAAAAAAGTTTACGCTTCCGGCTGATGATGAACCGACAAAGGCGATTCCTATTGTGAAGGATCATGAGTTAACCAAGCAAACTATTATACGGGAGGAAGCGAAAGAGAAAAAGGAAGAAGACAAGCAGCTGCCTGATGCTGAAACGAAGAAAAAGCGGAAAAGAAAATGGCTTGGCTGGATGATTGCTCTTTTTTTATTCCTAATTGCGGCTGGAGTCAGTGCCGCCATATGGGGATCGACGCTCTTCTTTCCAAAGGATGTGACGGTTCCGGATGTAACGAACAAAAATTATGATGAAGCAGTAGAAAAACTTTCTTCCTTAGGCTTTGAAATTAAAGATACGATTGACATGGAAAGCAATGATATTGCCGAAGGAAATGTCATTCGGACAAAGCCAGAAGCAGGACGAGTCGTCAAAGAAGGAACAGAGATCACGATTTATAAAAGCATCGGGAAAAAGAGAATAGAGTTTGGAGATTACGTTGGCGAAGATATTGAGACAGTAGAGCAGCAATTGAAGGATGAACATTATTTAGCGGTGAAGCGCATTGAACGTTATAGCGATAAACCGGTTGGCACCATTCTTGAACAATTTCCTTCTCCAGGTGAACAGGTCGTTCCAGAGGAAACAGAAGTGGAATTTACCATTAGTGTAGGGGTGCCCAAAATTGTGCTAAAAGATTTGACGGGATATACAGAAAAAAGCGTGCGTGATTATGCGCAAGAGCAGCAGCTTAATGTTGTAGTGAAGCATGAATATTCTGATCAAGTCCCGCAAGGAATCGTGATTTCGCAAACACCGGGCGCTAATACAGAACTGCAAAAAGGTGATACCGTTACTGTTGTGATTTCGCAGGGAAAAGAACCGTTACCGAACAAGACAGTTGTAAAGGAAATTGAAATTCCATATGATGCGGAGGAGCCGGGACAAACGGTAGAGGCTCAGCTCTATATTCAAGATGCCAACCATGACATGACGAAACCGTATAAAACATATCGCCTTACAGCACCAGTTAAAGAAACGGTTGAATTTGTTATTCCTTATAATGGTCAAGGATACTATCGTGTCATTGTTAATAATATTGTAAAACAGGAAGGAACCATTCCTTATCCAAAGGGGTGAAGCTATGGCAGAAGGAAAAATTATGAAAGCATTAAGCGGATTTTATTATGTGTTAAGCGATGGAGAAATCATTCAATGTCGAGGAAGAGGGGTATTTCGTAAGCAAAAGATTACTCCTCTTGTCGGTGATTATGTCATTTTTCAAGCTGAAAGCAAAACAGATGGATATATTATGGAAGTATGTGAACGAAAAAACGAACTGATCCGTCCCCCAATTGCTAACGTCGATCAAGCGATTCTTGTATTTTCTGCGGTGGAGCCAGATTTTAGTACGATGCTTCTGGATCGTTTTCTTGTGCTCATTGAGGCGAAGGACATTCGTCCGATTATTGTCGTTAATAAAATGGATTTACTTAATGAGAAGACAAAGCCGATTGTGCAAGGGTACATCAGCGATTATCGCCGCATCGGGTACGATGTCATCGAAACATCGATCGTCACAAAAGCTGGTCTTGAGCAACTGCTTCCTTATTTAGAAGGAAAGATTTCTGTCTTTGCGGGCCAGTCTGGTGTGGGAAAGTCATCACTTTTAAATGCGCTTCGTCCAGATTTACAGCTGAAAACGAATGATATTTCATTTCATTTAGGTCGCGGAAAACATACGACAAGACATGTTGAATTGATCGAAATTGGCGATGGGCTTGTGGCGGATACACCTGGCTTTAGTGCATTAGAGTTTCAGGATATTGAAGAGGAACAGTTACCGCTTTGTTTTCCGGAGTTTCGCCAACGCAGTCATGAATGCAAATTCCGCGGCTGCACCCATATGACAGAACCAAAATGCGCGGTAAAAAGCGCATTGGAAGCAGGAGATATTCCGGTCTATCGCTATAATCACTATCGCCATTTCATGGAGGAAATTAAGGAAAGAAAGACGAGGTACTACTGATGATTAAAATTGCGCCTTCCATTTTATCGGCAGATTTCGCAAAGCTCGGAGACGACATTCGAGATGTTGAGCAAGGTGGGGCCGATTATATTCATGTTGATGTCATGGATGGCCATTTTGTGCCAAATATCACGATTGGTCCACTGATTGTGGAGGCGATTCGGCCCATTACCACATTGCCTTTGGATGTCCATTTGATGATTGAACACCCGGATCGTTATATTCCGGCTTTTGCAAAGGCGGGAGCTGACATTTTATCTGTGCATGTAGAAGCTTGTCCGCATTTGCACCGTACCATTCATATGATTAAAGAATTGGGGGTAAAAGCAGGAGTGGTTTTAAATCCCCACACTCCAGTAGCAATGATTGAGTCTATTTTAGATGATATCGATTTAGTACTGCTCATGACGGTCAATCCAGGGTTTGGAGGACAAAAATTTATTTCTTCTGTATTGCCTAAAATTCGTCAGGTTGCGCAAATGGCAAAAGAACGGGGATTACAGCTTGAGATTGAAGTGGATGGCGGGGTGAATCGCAAGACTGCTCAGCTTTGCGTGGAAGCGGGGGCGAACGTACTTGTCGCTGGATCGGCGATTTACGGTGAAATCGACCGAAAAGCGGCTATTCAAGCGATTCGAGGCCACTAATAAAACGGAAGGTTGCATACCTTCCGTTTTTGTTAAAAGCGTATAGAAAGGAAGAGGAACAGGTGTTGATTCATATTGTAGGGGGAGGTCCTAAAGAATTTCTCCCGTCATTTCAGCCATACAAGCAGCAGGAAATTCAATGGATTGGCGTAGACAGAGGAGTATTGACATTATTGCAAGCAGGTATTCGTCCTACTAAGGCATTCGGTGATTTTGATTCCATCAGCAAGCAGGAGCTAGAGTATATACAGACGATGCTGAAAGATTTGGATATATGGCCATCGGAGAAAGATAAAACAGATATGGAAATTGCTTTAGATTGGGTGGCAGAGCAACAAGCCGATCGGATTCGAATTTTTGGAGCGACCGGAGGAAGAATTGATCATTTGCTTGGAAATATTCAGCTTTTAGCAAAATATATCGCTCAACCCATCGAAATCGTCGATAAGCAAAATGTTGTGACCATTCATTTGCCTGGGACTTATTCTGTTGAAAAAGATGGGCACCATTATATTTCATTCATTCCGATTTCCTATGAAGTAAAAGGCATTACTTTAAAAGGCTTTAAATATCCGTTAGAAAATTGTCATATTCAGCTTGGCTCTACACTATGTATTAGTAATGAACTCATCCAATCTTTTGGTACTTTTTCTTTTTCGGAAGGCATATTAATGATGGTAAGAAGCAAAGATTTAGAAGAGGCCTTTTAGGTACTATTTTTCATGAGTCGAATATACTTAATAAGGAAATGAGGCAAAGCTCGTCACGATAGTTTGGGAGGGATCGGAATGAAGTTTTATACAATTAAGCTGCCAAAGTTTCTTGGCGGAATTGTCCGGGCGATGTTGAATTCGTTTAAAAAAGGATAAAAAAAGCACCAGTACTGGTGCTTTTTTTTTGGAAAAAACTCCGTTTTTCTTTTAAGACGCCAGACGCATGCCGGATTATGCGCGTTCGATTTTACCTGATTTAAGCGCACGCGCAGAAACCCATACACGCTTTGGCTTGCCGTCTACTAAAATGCGCACTTTTTGTAGATTTGCTTTCCATGTACGTTTATTCGCATTCATCGCATGTGAACGAGAGTTTCCGAAAGATTTTTTCTTTCCAGTTGCAAAGCATTTCGCCATTTTTTTCCCTCCTTACTTGCCAAACAAATTCAGTCATGGACTGCGTATACCCAAAATACTACTATAATTTATCATACAAAATAGCAGATTGCAATAGTCCATCCACTGCCTTTCAAGAAAATCTCCTTGACATCTATTTTGATTTTAGGCTAAATAATACTAGTGGACGATGGACTTTTAAAATGAAGGCTGTTGTAGTAAAATGGCTGTAGCTATGCGAACATTTCCGAAGGGGGAACCGATATGTCCATTGAAATGCAAACAACGTATGGACGCATTGAAATTTCAAATGATGTCATTGCTACGATCGCGGGTGGAGCAGCTGTAGATTGCTATGGAATTGTCGGAATGGCGTCAAAAAATCAAATTAAAGACGGGCTTTCAGAAATTTTGCGCAAGGAGAATTTTTCAAAAGGTGTCATTGTACGTGAAGAGGATGGAGAAGTACATATTGATATGTACATCATCGTCAGCTATGGAATCAAGATTTCAGAAGTGGCTCATAATGTGCAAACGAAAGTGAAGTACACGTTAGACAAGACACTAGGACTTGCTGTGAAATCAATTAATATTTATATTCAAGGAGTTCGCGTTACGAACTTATAGGACTGTAAGGAGGAATTTATCGGTGGCAATCCGGACGTTAGATGGAAGACGTTTTGCGGACATGGTGTTACAAGGAGCGCAGCATTTATCCAACAATGCGAAGTCTGTGGATGCGCTGAACGTCTTTCCTGTCCCAGATGGCGATACAGGTACTAACATGAATCTATCGATGACATCTGGGGCTAAAGAAGTGAAAAATCACATTTCTGATCATATTGGAAATGTGGCAGGCGCTCTTGCCAAAGGGTTATTAATGGGCGCGCGCGGAAACTCGGGTGTGATTTTATCGCAGCTATTCCGCGGTTTTGCAAAGGCCATTGAAGGGGCCTTAACCATTAACAGCGTGGAATTTGCGGCTGCGCTGGAGGCAGGAGTGACGACAGCCTATAAAGCGGTGATGAAGCCGGTTGAAGGTACCATTTTAACGGTGGCAAAAGACGCGGCTAAACGTGCTGTTGCTGTAGCAAAAAAACAGACGGACATTGTGATAGTGATGGAAGAAGCAGTGAAAGAAGCAAAAGCATCGCTGCAGCGTACTCCTGATCTTCTTCCAGTTTTAAAAGAGGTTGGCGTCGTTGATAGCGGCGGGCAAGGTCTTGTCTATGTGTATGAAGGATTTTTGGCCGGTTTAAAGGGAGAAAATGTCGAGGGATTAAAAGCAGCGAGCCTCTCGATGCAGGAACTTATCAATACAGAACATCATAAAAGCGCACAAAGCCACATTCACACAGATGAAATTGAGTTTGGTTATTGTACGGAATTTATGGTTCGATTTGAAGAGGAAAAGCTTCGCCAATCTCCATTTTCCGAGGAGACATTCCGAAAAGAATTAAGCCAGTTTGGTGATTCGTTATTAGTTGTTGCTGACGATGAGCTTGTAAAAGTCCACATCCATGCCGAACATCCTGGAGAAGTGCTCACTTACGGACAGCGTTATGGGAGCCTGTTAAATATAAAAATTGAAAATATGCGTGAACAGCACGCTCATATTGTGAATGAAGCAGCATCAGCAGTTCCTAAGACTGCAAGGCAAAAGCAACCATACGGAATCATTGCGATTTCAATGGGAGACGGCATTGCCGATTTATTCAAAAGCATCGGAGCGCATGCTGTCATTGAAGGTGGACAAACGATGAATCCGAGCACGGAGGATATCGTCACTGCTATTGAAAGCGTTTATGCTGAAACGGTGTTTGTGTTGCCAAATAATAAAAATATTATTATGGCTGCAGAGCAGGCGGCTTCTGTAGTGGGCAATCGTGTCATTGTGGTTCCAACTAAAACAATCCCCCAAGGTCTATCGGCGCTTTTAGCGTTCAATCCATCCGCGTCTCCAGAACAAAATGAGAAAGCGATGGCGGCAGCGCTATCTCAAGTAAGAACAGGACAAGTAACGTTCGCGGTGCGCGATACAGCGATTGATGGTATTGAGATTGCTAAAGGAGATTATATGGGGATTGCTGACGGAAAAATTGCTGTGTCAGAAAAGGATAAGCTACAAGCGGCTAAAAAGCTGTTAGATGAGCTTTTAAGTGAGGATGCAGAAATTTTAACCATTTTGTACGGTGAAGAAGCAACAGAAGAAGAGGTTCAAGAACTGGTTGATTACATTGAAGCCACATATACAGATATTGAGGTAGAAGCGCATAATGGAAAACAACCATTGTATCCATTTATCTTTTCGGTCGAATAATATGTTAGAATAACAGAAGGGGGGATCCCCTTCTATTTTATTGGGTATTCAAGGGAGAGAGGCAGCATGAAGTATAAAAGCGTATTTGATATTATTGGGCCAATTATGATTGGGCCGTCAAGCTCTCATACGGCAGGAGCGGCAAGAATCGGAAGAGTAGCACGAAGCTTATTCGGAAGACAGCCAAAGTGGGCCCATATTTCATTCTATGGCTCATTTGCGCAAACATACAAAGGCCATGGGACAGATGTAGCCATTGTTGGCGGACTGTTAGATTTTGATACATTTGATGAGCGAATTAAATCATCGCTTGACATCGCAAGACAAGAAGGAATGGAAATTGTGTTTTATGAGGAAGATGCCGTCCCAACTCATCCGAATACGGCTAGAGTTCGAATCGGTGATGAACAAGGGGAACTAGAGCTTGTCGGCATTTCCATTGGCGGCGGAAAAATCGAAATTACAGAATTGAACGGATTCGAGCTAAAATTGTCAGGCCATCACCCTGCCATTCTTGTTGTTCATAACGACCGTTATGGAACAATTGCTTCTGTGGCAAATGTGTTGGCGAAATATGCTATTAATATTGGACATATGGAAGTTTCTCGAAAAGAAAAAGGGAAGGAAGCGTTAATGACCATTGAAGTCGACCAGCCGATTGATCCTGCAGTAATTGAGGAACTTTCACAGCTTCCCCATATTATTCAAGTAACCAAAATTGTCGAATAACAAAGAAAGCGTTTTCGTATATAAAGGAGGCATCTTAGATGTTTCGGAATGTTGCAGAATTAGTACAGCTAGCCGAGAGTCAGAACATTAAAATTGCTGAAGTTATGATCCGGCAAGAAATTGAAATAACAGGAAAAAGTAGAGAAGAAATTTTCAGCCAAATGGACCGCAATTTGCAGGTAATGGAGCAGGCGGTCATGAAAGGTCTAGCCGGTGTTTCTTCCTATTCTGGATTGACAGGCGGCGATGCCGTACTGTTGCAAAATTATATTAAGCAGGGCCGTTTTTTGTCAGGAGAAACGATTCTAGATGCTGTTAGCAAAGCAGTGGCAACGAATGAAGTGAATGCTGCCATGGGAACCATCTGTGCTACTCCAACAGCTGGATCGGCAGGGGTGGTTCCAGGAACACTATTTGCAGTGAAGGAAAAACTGCATCCAACCCGTGAAGAAATGATTGAATATTTATTTACGGCAGGAGCATTTGGTTTTGTGGTCGCCAACAACGCTTCGATTTCCGGAGCCGCAGGGGGCTGCCAAGCTGAGGTGGGATCCGCAACAGGAATGGCGGCGGCAGCTCTTGTAGAAATGGCGGGCGGTACGCCAAGCCAAGCAGCAGAAGCAATGGCCATTGCGTTAAAAAATATGTTAGGATTAGTATGTGATCCAGTAGCTGGATTAGTCGAGGTGCCTTGCGTTAAACGAAATGCCATGGGAGCGGCAAACGCGATGGTAGCAGCGGATATGGCGCTGGCCGGCATTAAAAGCCGCATTCCTTGCGACGAGGTCATTGATGCGATGTATCGCATCGGGGAAACGATGCCAACGGCACTCAAAGAAACTGCACAAGGGGGGTTAGCGGCGACGCCGACAGGCCGCGCACTAGCGGCGAAAATTTTCGGCGTTCCTACCAATCACCGTGAATAAAGAATTGCAACAACCAGTCACACAAATTAAAGGAATTGGAGAAGAAACAAGCGAAGCGCTGCGGGATATGGGAATTGAGACGATTGAAGATTTGTTGATGTATTTTCCGTTTCGCTACGAGGATTATGAAATACGCGACCTTGCAGATGTCAAGCATGATGAGAAGGTAACCGTACAAGGGAAGGTTCATAGTGAGCCTTCTCTTATGCATTATTCCCGCAAAAAATCTCGTCTGACATTCCGATTGCTTGTTGATCGCTATCTGATTAACGTCGTGTGCTTTAATCGTCCCTATCTGAAAAACAGGCTCAGCATCAATGAAACAGTCACTGTCATTGGAAAATGGGATCAGCATCGCCAAACGATTACCGCTGTTGAAATAAAGATAGGAACGCAATCGGAGGCATGTGAGCTAGAACCGGTGTATTCTGCGCGAGGAGCCTTGACGGTTAAAGGAATCCGCAGATTTATCAAACTGGCTCTTGAGCAATATGGGGGAGCGATACATGATCCGCTACCCGCTTCTATTCGTCAAACCTATCGCTTGATCTCAAAACATGCGGCGATTTCAGCCATTCATTTTCCCCGCTCTCATGAAGAGCTGAAGCAAGCACGTCGCCGGCTTGTATACGAAGAATTTTTATTATTTCAATTAAAAATTCATGTTTTGCGCAAAATTCAGCGTGAACATTCGCGTGGCATTTCCCATCGTTTTTCGATGGAAAAGCTGGAGCAATTCATTCAGCAGCTTCCATTCTCATTGACCCATGCACAAAAGCGGGTCATCCAAGAGATTATGAAAGATATGAGATCCCCGCATCGAATGAATCGACTGTTGCAAGGAGATGTAGGTTCGGGAAAAACAGTCGTCGCTGCGATTGCTTTATATGCCACCGTTTTATCGGGATATCAGGGGGCGCTGATGGTGCCAACCGAAATTTTGGCAGAGCAGCACGCACACTCACTGAAGCAGCTGCTGGCGTCTGCTGAGGTGTCGGTTGAGCTGCTGACAAGCTCGGTAAAAGGAAAGAGGAGAAAAGAACTGCTTACCAATCTTGCTGCAGGCCAAATTGATATCGTCATTGGCACACATGCACTCATTCAGGATGAAGTCAATTTTCATAAACTAGGGCTCGTTATTACCGATGAGCAGCATCGCTTCGGCGTGGAGCAACGCCGGATTTTGCGTGAAAAAGGAGAATCTCCGGATGTTTTGTTTATGACCGCGACTCCCATTCCGCGGACGTTGGCGATTACAGCTTTCGGTGAAATGGATGTTTCGATTATTGATGAAATGCCCGCGGGACGCAAAAAAATTGAAACATATTGGGTAAAACATAACATGCTTGAGCGCGTTCTTGATTTTATAGAGAAAGAAGTGCAAAAAGGCAGGCAAGCCTATGTCATCTGTCCGCTCATTGAGGAATCGGAGAAGCTTGATGTGCAAAATGCGATTGACGTCCATAGCATGCTTGTCCATTATTATCGGGGAAAATATCGAATCGGCCTCATGCATGGCCGCCTCTCTTCGGAAGAGAAAGATGAAGTCATGAAAGCCTTTAGCCAAAACGAGGTGCATATTTTAGTTTCGACAACGGTTGTGGAGGTCGGAGTCAATGTTCCAAACGCGACGGTCATGCTGATTTACGATGCCGACCGGTTTGGTCTGGCGCAGCTTCATCAGCTAAGAGGACGTGTAGGCCGTGGCAATGAACAATCGTACTGCATTTTGTTAGCCGATCCTAAATCAGAAACCGGAAAAGAGCGAATGCGGATTATGACAGAAACGAATGACGGCTTTGTGTTGTCAGAAAAAGATTTGCAGCTGCGAGGTCCCGGTGATTTTTTTGGAACAAAGCAGAGCGGACTGCCAGATTTTAAGCTTGGCGATGTCGTGCATGATTATCGAGTACTTGAAGTAGCGCGAAGTGATGCGGCTAAATTAATTGAATCTCATGCATTTTGGCACGACGAGGCGTATCATTGGCTACGCCTTTATTTAGAAGAATCCGGTGCATTAAGCGGTGAAAAACTAGATTAAAAAACAGATTGCAAACTTAGTCTTGCAATCTGTTTTTTTTAATTATATACTACTATTAGTACCTAGTCATAAAATTGGACGGTGTATGCATCATGCGAAAAACAAAGCGGGAGCGGCAGCGGATGCTGAAAGAAACGATTGAAAAAAATCCATTTATTACAGACGAAGAATTGGCCGAACAATTTTCTGTCAGCATTCAAACAATTCGTTTAGACCGACTAGAGCTATCCATCCCTGAATTGCGCGAACGAATTAAGCATGTTGCCGAGAAATCATTTGCCGATAAGGTAAAATCACTGCCGATTGAAGAAGTCGTCGGCGAAATTATTGATATTGCTCTAGATAAAAGTGCGATCTCTATTTTTGATGTCAAGGCTGAGCATGTGTTTAGACGGAATCGCATTGCGCGCGGACACCATTTGTTTGCGCAGGCCAATTCGCTGGCGGTTGCCGTGATTAATGATGAACTAGCCTTGACTGCTAAAGCGAATATTCGATTTACGCGTCAAGTGAAAGAAAATGAACGGGTCGTGGCAAAGGCAAAAGTAAAAGGAATCAATGAAAATGGAAGAACGATGGTCGAAGTGAATAGTTATGTTGGACAAGAGCTTGTGTTTTCAGGAGAATTTGAAATGTATCGATCAAACATCGCAAAAAAGGATGGAGTAGATGATGAGAATAGCGATTGATGCCATGGGGGGAGATCATGCCCCAAAAGAAATTGTGCTTGGGGCTGCGAAAGCAGTTCAGCATTTTCAGGACATAGAAATCATTCTCTTTGGCAACGAACAGCAAATTCGCTCCTATCTTCCCGCTGCTGACCGCATTGACATTGTACATACCGATGAAGTAATTGAAGCAACGGATGAGCCGGTTCGAGCCGTCAGACGAAAAAAACAATCATCCTTGGTATTAATGGCAGAAGAAGTGAAACAAGGTCGTGCCGATGCCTGCGTTTCAGCGGGAAATACAGGAGCATTGATGGCTGCTGGCCTATTTATTGTCGGAAGAATCGAAGGGATTGAGCGTCCAGCATTAGCACCAACGCTGCCAACCCTAGGAGGCGAAGGCTTTGTATTTTTAGATGTCGGCGCAAACGTCGATGCACGTCCTGAACATCTGGTGCAATACGCGCTAATGGGCTCTGTTTACGCTAAAAAGGCAAGGGGAATTGCGAAACCGCGCATCGGTCTATTAAATGTAGGAACGGAAGATCAAAAAGGAAATGATTTGACTAAACGCGCTTTTCTTCTGCTGCAAGAGGCGAATGTGAATTTCATCGGAAATGTTGAAGCGAGGGATTTGCTTCAAGGAGTGGCTGATGTGGTGGTAACGGATGGTTTTACCGGAAATGTCGCGCTAAAAACGATTGAAGGTACGGCTCTTTCCGTATTTTCGATGCTAAAAGAGGGGTTGACGAGCAGTTTTTCTAGCAAACTGGCAGCCGCTGTGCTGAAGCCGAAGCTTTTAGAAATGAAGCGCAAGATGGATTATTCTGAGTATGGCGGTGCTGCTTTGTTTGGATTGAACGCTCCTGTCGTGAAAGCGCATGGTTCCTCTGATGCGACAGCGATTTTCCACGCCATTCGTCAGACGCGCGAAATGGTGATTACGGATATGATTGGCACGATTAAGCAGGAAATGGAACATATTCACTCATAAAGGAGGGAATGATAGATGGGAAAACTAGCTTTGATTTTCCCGGGTCAAGGCTCGCAAACAGTAGGGATGGGAAAAGAATTAGCAGAAACGGATGCAAAAGCAGCCTCCATTTTTCAACAGGCTGATGAACGTCTGGGTCTTTCCCTTTCTACGATTATTTTTGAAGGACCGCAGCAAACATTGACGCTTACATATAATGCGCAGCCCGCTTTATTAACAACGAGCATTGCGCTGTTTGAAAAAGTAAAAGAGGCCGGTCTAACGCCTGACTACGTTGCTGGACATAGTTTAGGAGAGTACACGGCGCTTGTGGCAGCAGGAGCGATGTCATTTACAGACGCAGTGTATGCTGTCCGAAAAAGAGGAGAGTTTATGGAGGAAGCGGTACCTGCCGGTGAAGGAACGATGGCTGCTGTTCTTGGGATGGAAGCGAATGAACTTGCAGCCATTACGAAGCAGATTACTGAAGAAGGCCAGCCTGTTCAGCTTGCTAACTTGAATTGTCCAGGGCAGATTGTTATTTCTGGATCGAAAGAAGGAGTAGAGCGAGCAGCACAGCTTGCGAAAGAAAAAGGTGCCAAACGTGTTATCCCTCTTGAAGTAAGCGGTCCTTTTCATTCATCGCTTATGAAGCCAGCGGCTGAAAAATTGGCAAAAGTGCTAAACGAAGTAGCAATTCATGATGCGAATGTGCCTGTCATCGCGAACGTAACAGCGAAGCCAATGACAGAAAAAGAAATGATTCAAACGCTTTTAATTGAGCAGCTTTATTCTCCTGTTCGTTGGGAGGAGTCCGTAAGAACGATGATTGAGTTCGGTGTCGATACGTTTGTAGAAATTGGGCCAGGAAAAGTATTATCAGGTCTTGTGAAGAAAATTCATCGCGATGTGCGCGTTTATGCGATAAACGATACGGCTTCTTTTGAAGCGACAATCGCAGCGTTGAAAGGAGAATAAACATGTTGCAAGGAAAAGTAGCGCTTATAACCGGGGCATCGCGCGGAATTGGAAGAGCGATTGCTTTAGAATTTGCCCGTCAAGGAGCGAAGGTAGCTGTCAATTATGCCGGAAGCGAAGCGAAAGCAAAGGAAGTAGTGGATGAGATTTACCGTCTTGGCGGCGAAGCACTGGCAATTCAAGCGGATGTGTCGAATACAGAAGCGGTTGAGCAAATGGTGAAAGAGGTGATCGATCGCTATGGCCGCGTGGATATTTTAGTCAATAACGCCGGAATTACCCGTGACAATTTGCTCATGCGCATGAAAGAAGAAGAGTGGGATGATGTCATCAATATTAACTTAAAAGGCGTGTTTAACTGTACAAAGGCGGTTACACGTCCAATGCTCAAGCAGCGTTACGGCCGCATTATTAATATCGCTTCAGTGGTTGGTGTAATGGGGAATCCAGGGCAAGCCAATTACGTAGCTGCTAAGGCAGGTGTGATCGGCTTAACGAAGACAGCCGCTAAGGAATTGGCAAGCCGTAGCATCACGGTAAACGCTATTGCTCCGGGATTTATTGCGACGGATATGACAGATCGTTTGAATGAAGAGATTCGGACAGAAATGTTAAAGCAAATTCCACTTGCCCGTTTCGGCAATCCAGAGGACATTGCCAATATGGTCGCATTTTTGGCATCGGATGCAGCGAGCTATATTACCGGACAGACGATTCATGTCGATGGCGGAATGGTCATGTAACGAATCTGGATTATCCGCTAGTATTTTGCCGATAAATTTACTATAATCATGAGAGGAGGTGAATTGTCGTGGCAGATGTATTAGAGCGCGTAACGAAAATCATCGTTGACCGCTTAGGCGTGGAGGAGTCTCAAGTAACACTTGAAGCTTCTTTCAAAGATGATTTAGGTGCTGATTCATTAGATGTGGTTGAACTTGTCATGGAACTAGAAGACGAGTTTGATATGGAAATTTCCGATGAGGAAGCAGAAAAAATTGTCACAGTAGGAGATGCTGTGAACTACATAAAAAGCCGCATGTAAGTAAACGATATAATGCAGAAAAGTCCCGTTGCTCTAACGGGGCTTTCTATGCTTTTGATGAATTGCCGAATACTTTGATTGAATGAAGTCCCGGAGGTCCTTATTTATGTCGAAGCAGAAAGACAAAGAGCAGCGCATGAGCGAAAAAAAACGAGTAAAATTTAAACAGTTGCAGGAGAAAATCGGCATATTTTTTCTGGATGAAAAGCTGCTAATTCAGGCTTTTACCCATTCATCGTATGTGAATGAGCATCGCAAACGACCGCATGAGGATAATGAGCGTCTTGAGTTTTTAGGAGATGCTGTACTGGAACTGACCGTTTCTCAATATCTCTTTCGTCATTTTCCAAATATGACGGAAGGTGAATTAACGAAATTGCGTGCAGCGATTGTATGTGAGCCATCTCTTGTAAAATTTGCAAATGACCTTTCATTCGGCCAGCTTGTTTTGCTCGGCAAAGGAGAGGAGATCACCGGCGGGCGAATGCGGCCATCGCTTCTAGCAGATGTATTTGAGGCGTTTATCGGTGCTCTTTACTTAGATCAAGGAATTGATGCGGTCATTCGGTTTTTGGAGCAAACCATTTTTCCGAAGATCAATGAAGGTGCTTTTTCTCATGTGATGGATTATAAAAGCCAGCTGCAGGAACTTGTTCAGCGGGATGGTAGTGGCGTTATCGAATATGCCATTTTGCAAGAAAAAGGACCTGCGCATAACAAAGAGTTTGTTTCTCGCGTTTCTTTAAATGGTGAAGAGCTTGGAGTTGGTGCTGGAAGATCGAAAAAGGAAGCGGAGCAAAAAGCTGCACAAATGGCGCTGCAAAAGCTAAAAACGCCGAAACAGGAATAAGAAAAACAGTGCTGTGAAAAAAGGGTTGGCTCATTCGAAAATAGTCGGCCCTTTTTCTTCTCTAATGATATACAGACAAGCGATGCTTTAGTCTAGATAGGAAAGTGGAAATACAAACATCGCCCGTTCCATTTAGATAGCAGCTTCGTGTTTTTAAGCTTTTTCTGCTTTGCATTTGCAAAATTGAAGAAAAAGTTCTATATAGGTTTGAGCAAGTAGTTATGATACAATAATGAAGATTTAGATGAAAGATAGCGAGGCGGGGTACGGATGTTCCTCAAACGATTAGATATTGTTGGATTTAAATCATTTGCCGATCGGGTCTCGATCGAATTTGTGCCGGGTGTGACGGCTGTTGTCGGCCCGAATGGCAGCGGAAAGAGCAATATTACGGATGCCATTCGCTGGGTATTAGGCGAACAGTCAGCCAAATCGCTTCGCGGTGCGAAAATGGAAGATATTATTTTTGCGGGAAGCGACTCACGCAGGCCGCTAAATATTGCTGAGGTTACTTTGACACTCGATAATGAAGATGGGTTTTTGCCGCTTGATTATCAGGAAGTAAGTGTCACGAGACGCGTCTATCGCTCAGGAGAAAGTGAATTTCTTATTAATCAGCAGCCATGCCGTTTAAAAGATATTATTGATCTATTTATGGATTCAGGATTGGGAAAAGAAGCCTTTTCAATTATTGGACAGGGGCGAATCGAAGAAATTTTAAGCAGCAAACCGGAGGAAAGACGGACGATTTTTGAAGAAGCGGCAGGGGTGCTCAAATATAAAATTCGTAAGAAGAAAGCGGAGCATAAGCTGAATGAGACACAAGAAAATTTACATCGCGTCAATGATATTTTACATGAGCTAGAAAGCCAGCTGGAACCGTTGAAAATCCAAGCTTCTATTGCCCAGGACTATCTTGAAAAACGAAACGAGCTGGAAACGTTTGAAGTGGCGCTGATTGCCCATGAAATTGAAGAGCTGCATCGCCAATGGAATCATTTACGCGATCAGCTGACAGACCACCAGCAAAAGGAAATGGCCTTATCAGCGGCGTTGCAAAAAGAAGAAGCAACAGTGGAGCAGTTGCGTGACCAAATGACCGCACTTGATGAATCGATTGACGGTCTTCAGCAAGTGTTGCTTGTTGTAAGTGAAGAACTGGAAAAGCTTGAAGGGCGAAAGGAAGTATTAAAAGAACGAAAAAAAAATGCGGCACAGTATCAGAAGCAGCTTGAAGAGACGATCTCCTCCCTTTCTGAAAAAAGCGGAAAGCTATGCTCAACTTTGGAAAAGGAGAGGGAGCAGCTAACCCGCATACGCGAAGAGCTTCATGCGCTTCAAACGGAGCTGAAGGAAAAGCAGCGTGCTTTTGCCTCCTATGATATCAGTGTTGAAGAGCAAATGGAAAGGTTAAAAAGCGATTATATTGAGCTTGTTCATGAACAAGCTTCGTTAAAAAATGAGCGCACTCATTTGCAGGCTTTGCTTGAAAAATTGGAAAAAAAGCAGAGTGTGCTAACGAAAGAGAACGAAAAACATTTAACAGAGCGAAATCGTATAAAAGAACAATATATCGCTTTGGAAAGCAAATATCAGCAAACGGAGCGAAAGCTGAAGGAGCAGGAAACACAGCTTCAGCAAAAAAGCGCTCAGCTTGCCGAGCTGAAACAAGAAATTGAGCAGAAGGAATCAATGCTTTATCAAGCTTATCAATATTTACAGCAAACCAAGTCAAGAAAAGAAATGCTGGAGGAAATGCAGCATGATTATGCTGGATTTTTTCAAGGAGTTAAGGAAATTTTAAAGGCGCGTGAACAGCTTTCAGGAATTCACGGAGCCGTTGTCGAGCTTATTCATGTATCCAGCAAATATGAAACGGCGATAGAGATTGCGCTCGGAGGAGCGATGCAGCATATTGTGGTTGCTGACGAAGAAGCGGCACGCGCAGCCATTCACTATTTAAAAAAGCATTCATATGGACGAGCGACTTTTTTGCCGATGAACGTCCTCCAGCCTAAACAACTTCCATCTGAACAGCTGGCCATTGTTAAAAATCATCCAGCTTTTGTTGGCGTAGCAAACGAACTGGTTTCCTATGATTCCATCTATCAAACGGTACTGGCCCATCTGCTTGGCAATGTGATTGTGACGACAAATTTAAAGGGAGCGAATGAGCTAGCTCGGCTTCTTCATTATCGTTATCGTCTTGTCACCCTTGAAGGAGATGTTGTTAGCCCTGGGGGAGCGATGACTGGAGGGGGCGTAGCTAAGAAAACAAATTCTTTACTTAGCAGAAACCGAGAACTAGAAACGATCACTGATAAGTTCCGAGACATGGAAGCAAAAACAGAGCAGCTTGAATTATTTGTACAGTCGAAAAAAAAGGAAGCGGCCCAGCGCGAGGCAGAAATGGCGGAGCTGCGGAAGCAAATAGAGGAAAGACGCTTTGCTTTGCAGGAAATAAAAAGTGCTTGGCGCGAAGTAGAGTGGCAGGAAAAGAATACGAGCGAACGCTTGGCTTTATATGATGAAGAAAAAGCGCATGACGAGCAGGAAATGAGGCAGCTGCGCGAAAAAATCACAACGGTGGAACAAAAGCTCTACCAAATGGAAGCCAAGCTTGCTGAAATTGATGAGCAAATGCAGCATCTTACGCTGCAAAAGCAGGATGAACAAAGCTCGAAAGAAGCGTTGCAAGCTGCGATTACGGAGCAGAAAGTAGCAGTTGCCGAAAAGCAGCAGCTGTTGAAGCATATTCAGGAAAAGATCGCGCAGCTGACCCTTGAGCAAGAGGAAACAGAGAAGCATCTTCAAGTGGCAAAAGAAGATTTACTGACGCTTACAGACGAAATGAATTCCAATGTTTCTGGAGAGGAGCAGCTGGATCAGTTGCGTCAACAAAAAGTGCAAGACAAACAAGAAACGCTTGAGCTCATAGCTAGCCGACGTGAACAAAGACTTCAATATCAAGAAATGCTCGAAAATAGTGAGCGCGAGCTAAAAGAGAAAAAACGACAATATAAACAATTAACAGAGATTATTAAAGATGAAGAAGTCAAATTAAATCGTCTTGATGTGGAGCTTGAAAACTTGCTTAGCCGCTTGCGTGAAGAATATATGCTTACGTTTGAAGCGGCGAAAGAAAAATATCCACTGCAAATGGAAGCGGAGGCTGCTCGGAAAAAAGTGAAGCTCATTAAGCGGGCGATTGATGAACTTGGAACGGTAAATTTAGGCGCTATTGATGAGTATGACCGCGTATCGGAGCGCTATCAATTTTTAACAGAACAAAAAAGTGACTTGCAGCATGCAAAGGAAACGCTGCATCAAGTGATTGACGAGATGGATCAAGAGATGAAAAAGCGCTTCTTGACGACATTCCAACAGATTCGCTCGCATTTTGGTGATGTATTCCAGCAGCTGTTCGGCGGAGGGCGCGCGGATCTGCAACTTACAGATTCGAATGATCTATTAAATACAGGGGTGGAAATCGTCGCACAACCACCAGGGAAAAAATTGCAAAATTTAAGCCTATTGTCTGGCGGCGAGCGAGCGCTAACGGCGATTGCGCTATTGTTTTCCATCTTAAAAGTACGGCCGGTGCCGTTTTGCGTTCTGGATGAGGTGGAAGCCGCTCTTGACGAAGCCAATGTCCATCGTTATGCTCTGTATTTGAAACGATTTAGCAGTCAAACCCAATTTATCGTTATCACCCATCGCAAAGGAACGATGGAGGAGGCGGACGTGCTTTATGGCGTCACGATGCAAGAATCAGGGGTGTCAAGGCTCGTATCTGTCCGCTTGGAAGATTCTAAACAACTTGTGAAATCGTAAGGCAGGAAAGGTGATTAAAACGATGAATTTTTTCAAGAAGCTAAAAGAAAAAATTACCCAACAAACAGATGCAGTCACAGAGAAGTTTAAACAAGGTCTTTCAAAAACACGCGATTCCTTCACGGGACGGGTCAATGATTTAATTGCCCGTTATCGAAAAGTGGATGAAGAGTTTTTTGAAGAATTAGAGGAAATTTTAATTTCCGCTGATGTTGGCGTTACAACCGTCATGGAGTTAATTGATGAGTTAAAAATGGAGGTAAAGCGGCGGAACATTCAAGAGACGAAAGAAATGCAAGCTGTTATTTCGGAAAAGCTTGTCGATATTTATCGCGGGAGCCATGATGAATTGGCCACACTGAATATGCAGCCAGATGGCTTAACGGTCATTTTGTTTGTCGGCGTCAACGGTGTCGGAAAAACGACGACGATTGGCAAATTGGCGCATAAGTTAAAATCAGAAGGGAAAACCGTCATGCTGGCAGCGGGGGATACGTTCCGCGCTGGGGCGATTGAGCAGCTAGAAGTATGGGGAGAACGAGTCGGGGTTGAAGTAATCAAGCAATCCGCTGGCTCCGATCCAGCCGCTGTCATGTATGATGCCATTCAAGCAGCTAAAGCGCGCAAAGTCAATGTTTTGCTGTGTGATACAGCAGGACGCTTGCAAAATAAAGTGAACTTAATGAAAGAGCTTGAAAAAGTAAAACGTGTCATTGAACGAGAAATCCCGGGGGCGCCGCATGAAGTATTGCTTGTTTTAGATGCGACAACCGGACAAAACGCAATGAGCCAAGCGAAAATTTTTAAAGAAGCAACAAACGTGACAGGCATTGTGCTGACGAAATTGGATGGAACAGCGAAGGGAGGGATTGTCTTAGCAATCCGCAACGAGTTGGACATCCCGGTCAAGCTTGTCGGCCTTGGCGAAAAGATGGATGACTTACAGGAATTTGATCCGGAACAATACGTATACGGTTTGTTTGCCAACTTGGTAGAAGAGTAAAAGAGCAAAAGGATGTCTCAACAAGACTTTGAGACATCTTTTTTTATCAAGAAGGAACCCACAGTGTCTGCGACAAACACTTAGTATGTCAAGTGGCCCCTATATACAAAAACAAGAAAGGCGCTATCTTTGCAAATACAAAGCTCTGTTTATACTAGACAACAACAATCGTTGGGACCGGCGAACTTTTACAACGGACTGTTGGATTTTTACAAAAAGCGATTTTGAGCCTGTTTTATTACTCAAGCAAAGAAATGAAACAAGCTGAAAGCTCAACACTTGACACCGCTGTGAAAAGACGCTAAACTAATCATTTGTAAAGGTATTTTACTTAACAAGCGAGGAGGGAGTCTCGTGCTTGAAAAAACAACGAGAATGAATTATCTATACGATTTTTATCAATCGTTGTTAACTCCGAAACAGCGGAGCTACATGTCACTTTATTATTTAGATGATTACTCCCTCGGCGAAATTGCAGAAGAGTATGAAGTAAGCCGTCAAGCGGTTTATGATAACATTAAACGAACGGAAGCGATGCTCGAGGAATACGAGGAAAAACTGCTGCTGTTTCAAAAATTTCAGGACCGGCAAAAGCTGATTAAGCAGCTAAAGCAGCGGACCTTGCAGCAGTATGCCGATGACCGAGAGCTGCTTCAGATGATCGAAGCGTTAGAGAAATTAGAGTAGGAGGCGGTAATGGATGGCATTTGAAGGATTAGCCGACCGTCTGCAAAGTGTCATGAACAAAATCCGCGGCAAAGGAAAGGTAACAGAAGCCGATGTTAAAGAGATGATGCGAGAAGTTCGGCTTGCTTTGTTAGAAGCGGATGTCAACTTTAAAGTTGTCAAGGATTTTGTCAAGCGTGTCAGCGAGCGAGCTGTTGGACAGGAAGTCTTAAAAAGCTTAACTCCGGGCCAGCAGGTTATTAAAGTGGTGAAAGAAGAATTAACCGCGCTAATGGGAGGAGAGCAAAGTAAAATTGCGGTCGCCAGCCGCCCGCCCACGGTGATTATGATGGTTGGCTTACAGGGAGCCGGAAAGACGACAACAACGGGCAAGCTTGCAAATCTGTTGCGCAAGAAGTACAACCGCAAGCCGCTTTTAGTTGCGGCTGATATTTATCGCCCTGCAGCGATTAAGCAGCTTGAAACACTCGGTAAGCAGCTGAATATGCCAGTATTTGCGCTCGGTGATCAAGTAAGCCCGGTCGAAATCGCCAAACAGGCAATTGCCAAAGCGAAGGAAGAACATCATGACTATGTTCTAATCGACACAGCCGGCCGGCTTCACATTGACGAGACGCTCATGGATGAATTAAAGCAAATTAAAGAATTGACAAATCCGGATGAGATTTTTCTAGTCGTTGATGCGATGACGGGACAGGATGCGGTGAATGTTGCGCAAAGCTTCAATGAACAGCTCGGCTTAACAGGGGTTATTTTAACGAAGCTTGATGGCGATACGCGCGGCGGTGCCGCATTGTCCATTAAAGCTGTAACAGACACGCCGATTAAATTTGTCGGGATGGGCGAGAAAATGGATGCGCTGGAACCGTTTCATCCTGAAAGAATGGCTTCGCGTATTTTAGGAATGGGCGATGTGCTGACGCTCATTGAAAAAGCCCAGGCCGCTGTTGATGAAGAGAAAGCGAAAGAGCTTGAGCAAAAAATGCGCACAATGTCCTTCACATTCGATGATTTTCTTGAACAGCTTGGTCAAGTGCGTAAAATGGGGCCGCTTGACGAAATTTTAAAAATGCTTCCAGGAGCTAATAAAATTAAAGGATTAAACAATATTCAAATTGACGACAAGCAAATTGGCCGCGTGGAAGCGATTATTCGTTCGATGACAAAAGAAGAAAAAATCAATCCTGAAATCATTAATGCAAGCCGCAAAAAGCGGATTGCAAAAGGAAGCGGTACATCCGTTCAGGAAGTTAACCGCTTGCTTAAGCAGTTTGATGAAATGAAAAAAATGATGAAAATGATGACAACCATGCCAAAAGGAAAGAAAAAAGGGTTTAAATTCCCTTTTATGTAGGGGATAATGTGTTAAGAAAAAAAACTTTACAAACTAGATGATTATTGCTAATATACTATCTTGTGTGAACTATTTACGGAGGTGCTAGAAAAATGGCAGTAAAAATTCGTTTAAAACGCATGGGTGCGAAAAAATCACCTTTTTATCGTATTGTAGTAGCGGACTCTCGCTCACCGCGCGACGGCCGTTTTATTGAAACAATCGGCACATACAACCCGGTTGCAGAGCCAGCTGAAGTAAAAATCAATGAAGAGTTGGCGTTAAAATGGCTACAAAACGGCGCGAAACCATCTGACACAGTTCGCAATCTTTTTTCTAAGCAAGGAATTTTAGAGAAATTCCATCATTTAAAATACGGCAAGTAATGGCCGTGATCGTAGATGAAAGCGTTAATTGAGACGATTGTACGGGCGCTTGTCGATTATCCTGAAGATGTAGTGGTAACGGAGTCTTCGCATGAAAATACGGTTACCTATGTTTTATCGGTGCACGAAGAAGACATCGGAAAGGTGATTGGAAAGCAGGGCCGCACGATTCATGCCATTCGGACGGTCGTGTACGCTGCTGCGTCCGATCAGCCAAAGCGCGTGATCGTGCAAATTAAAGATAAAGGGTGAGGACAAATCCTCCCCTTTTTTTATATAATAAGGAAGCATCAATGTTTGGATGACCTAGGCTTTCATCGCCTCGAGAGGAAGCCTCTTTTTCAAAGCTGGTGCGCTCTGTCCTAAGAGACAGGAGTGCTCCCTTGTTTGATTACCGCTTTAGGGGTGGGGCTATGAAAATTATTCAGACCGTCGAAATCAAGCAAATTTTAACGAATAAAAGCAAAAAAGAGCTATATGATCGATTCCTGAAAAGAAAGCGGCAGCTCCAGCAGGAGTGTGATCAGCTGCGTTTTGAGCAAAAGCGGCTTGAAAAGAGCACAAAGCAACCGTCTCATGCATTAAAGCAATATTTTATCAAAGAACTAAATGAGAGATTAGAAAAAATTAAGCTTCTTGATTTCCAAATCGAACAATTGCAAATTCTTCCGTTAGGGAGCGAATTGAAAGAGCGGGAAGTGCAAGCGTTAATTGAAGTGAACGTAGGAGACCGCTGGGAAGATGTGGCCGTGAAACGAACGATCGTGATCGAAGATGGATTTGTAAAAGAAATTCGTTGAAAAGAGGTGAGGATCAAACATGACAAAATGGTTTCATGTAGGGACAATTGTCAATACACATGGTATTCGCGGCGAGGTGCGAGTCGTTTCCAAAACGGATTTTGCCGAAGAACGCTATAAAATTGGCAACCTTCTCTACGTTTTTATGGACCACTCATCGGAACCGATCGAAGTGAAGGTGAAAAGCCATCGCGTCCATAAATCGTTTGATTTATTGTCTTTTGAGGGATATGATAACATCAATCTTGTAGAAAAATTTAAGGGAGCGGCTTTGAAAGTCCCTGAGAGCCAGCTTGGCCAGTTGGGAGAGGGAGAGTATTATTTCCATGAAATTATTGGCTGCACCGTGATCACAGAAGAAGGTGAAACGATTGGCATCGTCAAGGAAATATTGACTCCTGGCGCCAATGATGTATGGGTAGTCAAGCGGAAACATGAGAAAGATGCGCTGATTCCGTACATTGATGATGTCGTCATCCGCGTCAATCCTGAAGAAAAGAAAATTACGATTCGTCCGATGGAAGGATTGCTTGAATAATGAAAATTGATATTTTAACATTGTTCCCAAATATGTTTGCAGGCGTGTTTAATGAATCGATTTTAAAAAAAGCGCAGGAAAAGCGAGCAGTAGCTATTAATGTGGTGAATTTCCGCGAATTTGCTGATAACAAGCACCAGACGGTGGATGATTATCCATATGGAGGCGGTGCAGGAATGGTATTAAAGCCGCAGCCGATTTTCGATGCCGTTGCTCATTTAACGCAGCATTCGCCAAACGCGCGCATTATTTTGCTCTGTCCGCAAGGCGAACGGTACACGCAACGAAAAGCGGAAGAGCTGGCTAAGGAATCTCACTTAATTTTCGTTTGTGGGCATTATGAAGGATATGACGAACGGATTCGTGAGCATTTAGTAACCGATGAAATTTCGATTGGCGACTTCGTCCTAACAGGAGGAGAACTAGGGGCAATGGTCATCGTCGACAGTGTGGTCCGCCTGTTGCCGGGAGTCTTAGGAAACGAAGCTTCCTCTGTACACGATTCATACAGCTCGGGTTTGCTAGAGCATCCTCATTATACACGCCCCGCCGATTTTCGCGGCTTCAAGGTGCCAGAGGTCCTGTTATCAGGAAATCACCGCTTAATTGAGGAATGGAGGCAAAAAGAATCACTGCGCCGTACTTTTTTGCGCCGTCCGGATTTGCTTGAAGCATACGAATTAACGGAACAACAAAAAAAGTGGTTGGAGGAATTTCAAAAAAACGAACGGTAACTATTGCATACAATACCCCTTTATGCTAGTATAATCTTTGTGACTTAAGCCTGCTTAAGTCATTTAAAACGATGTTCCGCTGCAATGATGGAAAAGCATTGGTATGAGCATCTGTTGGAAGGAGTTGAAGATGATGCATCATTTAATTCAAGAAATCACAAAAGAACAATTACGTACAGACATGCCTGAGTTTCGCCCTGGTGACACAGTGCGCGTTCACGTAAAGGTTGTCGAAGGAAACCGTGAGCGTATTCAGGTGTTTGAAGGCGTTGTGATCAAGCGTCGCGGTGCTGGCGTGAGCGAAACATTCACTGTTCGTAAAGTTTCTTACGGTGTAGGTGTAGAGCGCACGTTCCCAGTTCATACGCCAAAAATTGCGAAGCTTGAAGTTGTTCGCCGCGGTAAAGTGCGTCGTGCAAAACTTTACTACTTGCGTCAACTTCGCGGTAAAGCTGCACGCATCAAGGAAATCCGCTAGTTGGTCCGCTGTATTCGCCGACCGAACGGCAGCGGGTCGAAGCGTACAACATGGACATGTCAATGATGAAACAAGGAGCTTGGTGTTCAAGCTCCTTTTTTCTAATCAAATTAGACGTAGGTGGGAGAAAGAAATGGCAAAACAAAAAAGTGAGACATGGGAATGGTTAAAAGCGATCGTGATTGCGGTGTTGTTGGCCGGAGGCATTCGCTATTTCATTTTTGCCCCGATTGTCGTTGACGGCCAATCCATGATGCCGACTCTTCACGATCGTGATCGCATGATTGTTAATAAGCTGTCTTATAAAATTGGTGAGCCGCACCGTTTTGACATTATCGTTTTTCATGCTGAAGAGGGGAAAGATTATATTAAGCGGGTCATCGGCTTGCCTGGTGATCGCATCGAATATAAAGATGATACATTGTATGTAAACGGAAAGCCTTATAAAGAACCGTACTTAGACCAATATAAAAAACAAGTGATTGATGGGCCATTAACAGAGCCGTTTACGTTGGAGGACATTCCAGGAGGGCAAGCAACCGTGCCAAAAGGTTATTTGTTTGTGATGGGCGATAACCGCCGCTTCAGCAAAGATAGCCGTCACATCGGCTTTATTCCGATGGAAAAGGTAGTGGGAAAAACCAATATTGTATATTGGCCGCTTTCTGATGCCCGTATTATTAAGTAAGTAGGTGGAAGCAATGACAATCCAGTGGTTTCCGGGCCATATGGCAAAAGCGAAACGCGAAGTGCAGGAAAAACTAAAATTAATTGACATCGTTTTTGAATTAGTGGATGCGAGAATCCCTTTATCTTCAAGAAATCCGATGATTGATGAGATTTTAGCGAATAAACCGCGCATCGTTTTGTTAAACAAGGCAGATATGGCGGATGAAGCCATTACTGCACAGTGGATTTCCTATTTTGAACAGCAAGCCTTGCATGCGTTAGCCATAGACTCTCAAGGCGGAAAAGGAACCAAACAAATTGTGGCTGCAGCTAAAAATATGCTGAAAGATAAATTTGCTAAAATGGCAGCCAAGGGAATTAAAAACCCGCGACCGATGCGCGCGCTCATTGTCGGCATTCCCAATGTCGGAAAATCAACCCTCATCAATCGACTAGCTGGCAAACATATCGCCAAAACAGGGGACAAGCCAGGCGTGACCAAAGCACAACAATGGATTAAGGTTGGAAAAGAAATGGAGCTGTTAGATACTCCGGGAATTTTGTGGCCGAAGTTTGAAGAGGAGGAGGTAGGGCTAAAGCTCGCTGCCACAGGAGCGATTAAAGATGCGATTTTAAATTTGCAGGACGTGGCGGTTTATGCCCTTCGCTTTTTAAACCAACATTATCCAGATCGTTTAAAAGAGCGCTATTCTCTTCAAGAAATTCCCGAAGATATCGTTGAGCTATTTGATGAAATTGGCAAACGCCGCGGTTGTTTAATGGCCGGTGGGGCCATCGATTACGATAAAGTAGCAGAGCTTGTTCTGCGTGATGTCCGTACAGAAAAGTTAGGACGTCTCAGCTTTGAAAAACCATAACGTTCGAAAAACAGGAGGTCAGATTGTAGACAAAGTCAAAATGGACTTTGTCTACAATCATTTTAGGCCCCCCCTTCTTTACCTCGAACTGTTTTGAATCCCCTTGTCAAACAAGGAGCAGCGCGGATGAACGAAGCAAGTTACGCAGGATGAAAGAGCGAATCAACAGTTTGAAAGCCCCAAAAACAGGCTTTATTTTTTAGAAAGCGCGCCGATATAAAAGATATAAGAGAAAGGAACGAATCATGACATGAAGCGTACAGCAAAAGAGATCGAACAGCTATTGCAAACGATTGACGACGCCCAGCATCCGTTGTTTCAGGAATTTATGAACGACGAGCGGGTTAGCGTCCAAAAGCTTATTGCTCGCTGGCACAAACGAAAACAAGCAGCGGAAAAAGAGCGTCGTCTTTGGGAAAAGATGTCACAGCATGAGCAACAGCTCTATCGCCAAGGAATTTCGTATATCGCTGGCATTGATGAGGTGGGGCGCGGTCCATTAGCGGGTCCGGTTGTAGCTGCAGCTGTTATTTTGCCAAAGGATTTTTATTTGCCGGGATTAAATGACTCTAAAAAGCTGTCAGAAGCAAAGCGCGAACACTTGTTTGTCCATATTCAGCGCCATGCTATTTCTGTCGGAATTGGGATTGTTTCCGCAGCGGAAATTGATGAGCTGAATATTTATCAGGCAACGAAAAAAGCGATGATACAGGCGGTCAAGATGCTTGATCCAGAACCGCAATATTTGCTGATTGATGCAATGGAACTACCATTGGCTATTCCGCAGCGAAGCCTCATTAAAGGAGATGCTGCCAGCATTTCAATTGCTGCAGGCTCCGTAATGGCCAAAGTGACGCGCGATCGCATCATGAAAGAGCTTGGCGCTAAATACCCGCAATATGGATTTGAAAAGCATATGGGGTATGGAACGGAGCAGCATTTGCAAGCCATTCGCACATACGGAATTATGAACGAGCATCGACGTTCCTTCGCGCCAGTAAAAGAGACGCTTAAGCAGAACTGATGTCCCACAGGCACATCAAGCAAGGGGGAGGAGCAAAATGACATCGATTCGGCAGACGGATGGATGGGGAAAATTTCATCGCATGGAATCAGCAAAATCGCTGCCGTTTCGCAGCGGCCAGGTCATATATGGGAGTGTGGAAAAAATCAATGATCAGCATCGCGCGCTCGTAAAAATTGGACAGGAAACGGTTCTGGCGGAGATGCAGACGCCATTATCAGAAGGAGGACGTTACTGGTTTCAGCTCTTAGCTGAACATGAAACCGTTCGCTTACAGCTCATTGCAAAATCAGAGACAGCAGGCGATGAAGCAGGAATCAATCACGCCGTATTACATTTGACAAAAAGCTGGGGGCTTCCGCGTGAGGCTCAACCGCTTCTCCGTTTTTTGTTGCAAAAGCAGCTCCCTGTTGTGAAAGAAGAGGTGCTTCAAGCAACCAAATGGCTTATAGCAACAAAAGAGACAGAAATGAATTTACGGGCAATTCAATGGATGTACACAAACCAGCTTCCGCTCACCGAAGACGTCTTTCAAGCGATAAAGGCGGTTCAACAGCCCGATTTATTATCAAATCAGCTGCTAAAACTGCAAGATTTGCTCGCCTCCATGCCAGATGACCAAAAACCGGACGCCATTCGTACGCTATTAACAACGCTGCAGCGCATGACAAGCCGGATGGACGACATCGATCAAACCCTCTTTTTTTTGCTAAAAGATTGGATTCAGCAGGGAGACCGGGAGGCATATCGAACTTTACAAAAAGTAGGAGGATGGCCGCAGGAAGTAACAGAAAATTCATGGAGTTGGTTTGCCAAGCAAATTCAAATTCACGGCAAGACATTTTCCCTTCCCCTGTCGTCTGCCGTTCTTGAGGAGCATGATGCAAAGAAGCAGCTTTCTGATTGGATTGCACAACTGCAGCACGATTGGCAAACAAATCGAAGCAAAGCAAACGAGCAGGTGCGCGCTTTTATGACCGCTCTCAACGGTGGAGAGCTACCTTCTCGGCTTTCGGATTTTTATGAAGCTTATTTAAAAGGGGAGCTACCGGACCAGCCGCTGTTATCTTTGGACGATGAAGCGGCTTCTGTGGTGATTGCTCACCATATGAAAAAGATCGGGCAATGGCTCGGGCTGAATTATGAAGCGGAATTAAAAAAATGGATGAAAGCTGATTCTCCCGTCCATTTTGACGAGCTAAAACCGCTTCTGCTGCGCGTGTACGACGAAGTACAGCTCCCTGCTTTAAAGGAACAGCTTGAAGCGCTGATTCATCGCTTGACAGGGCAGCAGCTCCTTTCTCAATCACAAGGACCGATTCAGCAGTTGTTTTGGCAGTTTCCGCTCCGCTTCGCAGATCACGTAACGGATGTAATCGTGCGCTGGCAGGGAAGAAAGAAGAGAAGTGGAGAAATTGATCCGCACTATTGTCATATCTGGTTTTATTTGCAATTAGAGCAGCTGAAGGAAACCATAGTAGATGTTCGCATTCAAAACAGTATTCTTCATGTAACCTTATGGAATCATACACCGCAAATCGAGCAGCTGGTGTCTCGAATGCAGCCGTTATTAAAGGAACGATTAGAGGCATGCGGATATGTGTTGTCAGGAATAAAGGTAGCAGCAGCCGAGCAGCAGCAGAAAAATGATTGGCTATTCTCGCGTATTTTGATGAGCCATTCAGGGGTGGATTATCGAATATGAAAGAAGAAAAAATGAAACAAGCGGTTGCATTGACGTATCGTCCTCATGAGCAATCAGCTCCTACCGTTATTGCTAAAGGAAAAGGAAAGGTAGCAGAAAATTTAATTGCGACGGCCAAAGAGCATAGCATTCCGATTCAAAAAGATCCATCGCTTGTCGAGTTGTTAAGCGAACTAGAGATTAATGAAGCCATTCCTGAACAGCTATATCAAGTCGTTGCAGAGCTGTTTGCTTTTGTCTATCAAATGGATCGCCAATTAGATGCACATGATTAAAGGCTGCTTTGCTCAACAGCAAAGCAGCCTTTTGTCAGAGAGGATTTTTCTGATTTTGTGTCGAAATGGTAGACAATATGGAAAGTAACATTATACAATGAAAGCGCTAGTACTTTTATTTTTATACATAGGAGGATGGGATATGAATATTCATGAGTATCAAGGCAAAGAGATCCTCAGAAGCTACGGAGTTGCCGTGCCAAACGGGCGCGTAGCATTCTCTGTTGAAGAAGCAGTCGAAGCGGCTAAAGAATTAGGAACCTCTGTTTGTGTCGTAAAAGCGCAAATCCACGCTGGCGGCCGCGGAAAAGCCGGAGGGGTAAAAGTAGCGAAAAGCTTAGAGGAAGTTCGTACATATGCAAGCGAACTGCTAGGAAAAGTGCTTGTCACTCATCAAACCGGACCTGAAGGAAAAGAGGTCAAGCGCCTTTTAATTGAGGAAGGATGCGATATCAAGAAAGAGTATTATATCGGCCTTGTTGTTGATCGTGCAACTTCTCGCGTTGTGCTGATGGGCTCTGAAGAAGGCGGTACAGAGATTGAAGAAGTAGCCGCAAAAACACCGGAGAAAATTTTTAAAGAGTATGTTGATCCTGCGGTAGGTTTGCAAGCGTTTCAAGCGCGCCGCTTGGCATTTAACATCAACATTCCGAAAGAGCTGATCAATCAAGCAGTCAAATTTATGATGGGCTTATACCAAGTATTTGTGGAAAAAGATTGCTCGATCGCCGAAATCAACCCGCTTGTCGTCACGGGCGACGGCAAAGTCATGGCGCTTGACGCGAAGTTAAATTTTGATTCCAACGCGCTCTATCGCCATAAAGATGTGCTTGAATACCGCGACTTGGACGAAGAAGATCCGAAAGAAGTGGAAGCATCTAAATTTGATTTGAACTACATTGCGCTTGATGGCAACATCGGCTGCATGGTAAACGGCGCTGGCCTTGCGATGGCAACAATGGACATCATTAAATACTACGGCGGCGAACCGGCGAACTTCTTAGATGTCGGCGGCGGCGCGACAACGGAAAAAGTAACAGAAGCGTTCAAAATCATCTTGTCTGACCCGAAAGTAAAAGGCATTTTTGTTAACATTTTCGGCGGCATTATGAAATGTGATGTCATTGCAACTGGAATTGTTGAAGCAACGAAACAAGTCGGCTTGGAGCTTCCGCTTGTTGTTCGTTTAGAAGGCACCAACGTTGAACTAGGGAAGAAAATTTTAGAGGAGTCTGGCTTAAACATTACAGCTGCCGAATCGATGGCAGACGGCGCACAAAAAATCGTGGAATTAGTACGTTAAGAAGGCGAGGGAGAAGAATGAGCGTTTTTGTTAACAAAGATACAAAAGTCATTGTTCAAGGGATTACAGGATCGCAAGGATTATTCCATACGAAGCAAATGCTTGAATACGGAACGAAAATTGTTGGCGGTGTAACGCCAGGAAAAGGCGGTACAGAAGTCGAAGGAGTTCCGGTATTTAATACGGTTTCTGAAGCGGTTGCAAAAACAGGAGCAAATGCCTCTGTTGTTTATGTTCCGCCTGCATTTGCTGCGGAAGCGATTATGGAAGCAGTTGATGCGGAATTAGACCTTGTTGTCTGCATTACAGAAGGCATTCCTGTGCTTGATATGGTCAAAGTGAAACGCTACATGGAAGGAAAGAAAACGCGTTTGATCGGACCGAACTGCCCTGGCGTGATCACACCAGAAGAATGCAAAATCGGCATTATGCCTGGCTACATCCATAAAAAGGGCCATGTCGGTATCGTATCTCGCTCTGGCACATTGACATACGAAGCGGTACATCAGTTGACGCAAGCAGGAATTGGGCAATCTACAGCAGTTGGTATCGGTGGCGACCCTGTCAACGGTACAAACTTTATCGATGTTTTAAAAGCATTTAATGAAGATGAAGAAACCTATGCAGTCATTATGATTGGTGAAATCGGCGGTACAGCAGAAGAAGAAGCGGCTGAGTGGGTCAAAGCGAACATGAAAAAGCCGGTAGTCGGCTTCATTGGCGGTCAAACAGCGCCTCCTGGAAAACGTATGGGCCATGCTGGTGCGATCATTTCCGGCGGCAAAGGGACAGCAGCAGAAAAAATTAAGAAAATGAATGAATGCGGCATTAAAGTAGCGGATACTCCTGCTGTGATCGGCGAAACATTAATTGCCGTGTTAAAAGAGCAAGGGCTTTATGAAAAATGTAAAACACATTAATCAATAAGGAGCAACCGTCCCGCATGCAAGAGCCCGTCCGCTCAGTGCGGGATGGTTTTTTGCATACAAAGGATAACTGACGTCCTTTATTGTGTGAGAGCGGTTTTTTGACAAGGGGCATAAATGGGTAAACGAAAATTCAACATGTGTGATTGTTCTCAGTCATTCGACAGTCGAAATCAAGCCGTTGTTTCAGCGAAAAAGTGAAGCGGTTGATATGCCAAGTTGCAGCTCAAATAGATAACTTGAAAAATCGCTATGTTATTTGTGCCAATGAAGAAATCACCTCCATGATTGCCTCTCTCCTACATCATGGATCAAACTAGGTGGGTGTCTCCATCAAGATCGTTTGCTTTTCTCCTGTCACCATTTACGATTCGCATGCGTTTCCCCGATCATGATATTGCTAGTTTTATGGGCATTAGCCCATCAACACACTTGGATAGAGATCGAATAAAAAGACGGAACCATGAGTCTATTCAGAGGTAGAATCCTATTTTTTTCGACGGTCTTTGACCGTCATAGATACTGACGGACACCTCCGATTGGATTGATAGAATTCAAATCAGCTAGACTGGATGGCGCCGCTAAAAAGAAAGGCTGACAGGTGAGCTCAGCTCTATATAAATCGCTGGTCAAGCGGTGTTCTTGTTCCAGAAGAAGAAAATTTGTGGTCATGTGTTTCCGTATATGTGTCTGATGCAGCTGTGTTTGAAAGGATTTTAAGAGAGGAGAGACGAAATGTATACCTCGCTTCGTGAACGTCTGATTCATCTTCATCATTGTCGCGGTGCAGGCTGGAAAACGATTCATCGCCTCTTGCAACAAGATCCATCGCTTTCTTCGATTTTTTCACTCTCTTATTCAACTCTTGCTTCCTCCATGTCGATTTCTCCCGAACAATATTCTTTGTTTTTCCAAGATTTACATTCCATTGATATTCAAAGTATGATAAAAACATATAGGGACAAAAATATTCATATCGTTACTGTTTTTGATGACATTTATCCGAAGTGGCTCAAACACATCTTTGCCCCGCCTTGGGTGTTATATGCCAAAGGGAATATTGAATGGCTTTCATCTTGTAAAATGATCAGTATGGTTGGAACGAGAAAGCCGACCGAGGAAGGGATTCGTGCTCTGCGCCTTTTAGTGCCGCCGTTGATTCAGCATGACTGGACGATTGTCAGCGGCCTTGCTTTAGGAATTGATGCAGCTGCGCATCAAACGGCTGTCCAATCCGGGGGAAAAACGATTGCCGTCATTGCCGGAGGAGTCGAGCATATTTATCCCAAACAAAATCGCTCACTGGCAGAAAAGCTAATGAATGAACATTTAGTGGTTTCAGAATATCCGCCGCACACAAAGCCGCAAAAATGGCAATTTCCGCTGCGAAATCGGATTATTAGCGGCTTGTCGCTTGGAACGGTTGTCGTTCAAGCAAAAGAGAAAAGCGGTTCACTCATTACTGCTTCCCTTGCCTTGGAAGCGGGAAGAGAGGTGTTTGCGGTGCCGGGCTCCATTTTTCTTGAGCAGGCAGATGGAACCAATCAATTGATTCAGATGGGCGCAAAGCTTGTCCGTTCTTCGTGGGATATTATGGAGGAGTTCTCCGCTATTTTTCCATTAAAATAAAAAATTTTTTTACATCTTGTTTGACAAATGTCATAAGAATCATTAATAATAATGAAGATTTTAAATATAACCTCTTAAGGGAGGAAACGGTATGTCAGATTATCTCGTCATTGTTGAATCACCAGCAAAAGCAAAGACGATTGAACGATATTTAGGAAAAAAGTATAAAGTAAAAGCCTCGATGGGACATATTCGCGATTTGCCGAAAAGCCAAATGGGCGTTGACATAAAAAATAATTATGAACCAAAATATATTACCATTCGCGGCAAGGGGCCAGTCATTAAAGATTTGAAAACAGCGGCTAAAAAAGCGAAAAAAGTCTTTTTAGCGGCTGACCCGGACCGTGAAGGAGAAGCGATCGCTTGGCATCTAGCCCATATGCTTGATCTTGATATTCATTCCGATTGCCGTGTGGTCTTTAATGAGATTACAAAGGATGCGATCCGTGAATCCTTCCAGCATCCTCGGGCGATCAATATGCATTTGGTGGATGCCCAGCAAGCTCGACGTGTTCTTGACAGACTTGTAGGCTATAATATTAGCCCGTTGCTTTGGAAAAAAGTAAAAAAGGGGCTAAGCGCGGGAAGAGTGCAATCCGTTGCTTTGCGGTTGATCATTGATCGCGAAAAAGAAATTAAAGAATTTCAGCCTGAGGAATATTGGTCCATTCAAGCGGAATTTGTGAAGCAAAATGAAGTGTTTACGGCGTTTTTTTATGGATTGGATGGACAAAAACTCGATTTAAAACAGGAAAAGGATGTCAAGCTCGTTTTAGAACGCCTCAAAGGCCAATATTTTACGGTGAAATCGGTAACGAAAAAGGAGCGGAAGCGAAACCCGGTGCCGCCATTTACGACCTCATCTCTGCAACAAGAAGCGGCGCGTAAGCTGAATTTCCGCACCAAAAAGACGATGATGCTCGCTCAGCAGCTCTATGAAGGGATTGATCTTGGAAGCGAAGGAACGGTCGGTTTAATTACATACATGCGCACGGACTCAACACGTGTCTCTGAGTCAGCGCAAAATGAAGCGCTTTCGTATATTGAAAAAGCATTTGGAGCAGAGTACGTAGCACAAGAAAAGCGAAAAGAAAAGAAAAATACAGCAGCTCAAGATGCTCACGAAGCGATTCGCCCTACATCTGTATTTCGCGATCCTAGCTCGGTAAAGCCATATTTGAGCCGCGATCAATTTCGGCTTTATAAACTGATTTGGGAACGATTTGTCGCCAGTCAAATGGCTCCTGCGCTTTTGGACACGATGAGTGTCGATTTAGAAAACGGGGGAGTGATTTTCCGCGCTAGCGGCTCCAAAGTAAAATTTGCTGGATTTATGAAAGTATACGTGGAGGGGACAGATGACCAGACGGATGAGCAAGATCGTTTACTTCCTGACCTTCAAGAAGGAGAAAAAGTGATTGGAAAGGACATAGAACCGAAGCAACATTTTACACAGCCGCCTCCGCGCTATACGGAAGCTAGATTAGTCAAAACGCTGGAGGAGCTTGGAATCGGTCGCCCGTCGACTTATGCTCCAACCTTGGACACGATTCAAAAGCGCAATTATGTTGTGCTGGAAAATAAACGATTTGTGCCAACGGAGCTTGGGGAAATTGTCTTGGAATTAATTTTAGAGTTTTTCCCAGAGATTTTAGACGTCGAATTTACAGCGAAAATGGAAAAAAGCTTAGATGAGATTGAAGAGGGGAAAATTCAATGGATTCAAGTGATTGATGAATTTTACAGCGGATTCGAAAAAAGCTTGCAAATTGCGGAAAAAGAGATGAAGGAAGTCGAAATCAAGGATGAACCGGCTGGGATTGATTGTGAAGAATGCGGAAGCCCGATGGTTTATAAGATGGGAAGATTCGGCAAGTTTATTGCCTGCTCCAATTTTCCGGATTGTCGTCATACAAAGCCGATCGTGAAAGAAATCGGTGTAAAATGTCCGCAATGCGGCGAAGGAAATCTTGTTGAACGAAACAGCAAGAAAAGGCGAATATTTTATGGATGCGATCAGTTTCCAGCCTGTGATTTTATGTCGTGGGATAAACCGCTTGCGCGCCCTTGTCCAAAATGTGAAGGATTACTAGTAGAGAAAAAATTAAAAAAAGGCATACAAGTTCAATGTAATCAATGTGACTACCAAGAGAAACCGCAAGCATGATCGGTGGGCGACCGTCAGTCCTCACCGTTTTTATGCGTAACGAAGGAGGAAATGAAGCATGATTGTCAATGTTATTGGTGCAGGATTAGCAGGAAGCGAAGCCGCGTGGCAGCTTGCTACCCGCAACATTCATGTCCGTTTATACGAAATGCGTCCTGTGAAACAAACGCCAGCCCATCATACGGATAAATTCGCTGAGCTGGTTTGCAGCAATTCACTGCGCGCCAATTCGTTAACGAATGCCGTTGGCGTGCTCAAAGAAGAGATGAGAATGCTCAATTCGGTCATCATCAAAGCGGCAGATGAGTGCTCTGTGCCTGCTGGAGGAGCACTGGCGGTGGATCGGCATGAATTTGCGGCCCGTGTCACCGATTTTGTTCAAAACCATCCAAATGTAACGGTCATCCGTGAGGAAGTGACAGACATCCCGACTGGGCCAACGATTATTGCCACAGGACCTCTTACGTCTCCTACATTATCTGAAAAATTAAAAGAGCTGACGGGAGAAGAGTATTTGTATTTTTATGATGCAGCCGCCCCTATTGTTGAAAAAGAAAGCATCGATATGGAAAAGGTGTATAGAAAATCTCGCTATGATAAAGGGGAAGCCGCCTATTTGAATTGCCCGATGACGGAGGAAGAATTTGACCGCTTTTATGAAGCGCTTATTTCAGCAGAAACAGCGCCGTTAAAGGAATTTGAAAAAGAAATTTATTTTGAAGGATGCATGCCGATTGAAGTCATGGCGAAACGCGGAAAGAAAACGCTGCTATTTGGTCCGATGAAACCGGTCGGCCTCGAAGATCCGCGCACAGGAAAAAGACCGTTTGCGGTAGTTCAGCTTCGCCAAGACGATGCAGCAGGAACGTTATACAATATCGTTGGTTTTCAAACTCATTTGAAATGGGGAGCACAAAAGGAAGTATTCCGTTTAATTCCAGGGCTTGAAAATGCGGAAATTGTTCGCTATGGAGTGATGCATCGCAATACGTTTATTAACTCGCCAAAACTTCTCCGTCCGACTTATCAATTGAAGGAGAGAGAGGATTTATTTTTTGCTGGACAAATGACGGGAGTCGAAGGATATGTAGAGTCGGCCGCCTCCGGATTGGTAGCAGGTATCAACGCGGCGCGCCTTGTGCTCGGCCAGGAGCTGACCGTTTTCCCGCCCGAAACAGCGATTGGCAGCATGGCTCACTATATTACGTCGACAAATCCGAAGCATTTTCAGCCAATGAACGCGAATTTCGGCCTGTTTGCCCCTCTTGAAGAAATGATTAAAGATAAAAAGCGCCGTAATGAAGAGTATGCTAAGCGAGCATTGGACACTATTCAGAATTTTATAAAAAAATAATTGCAAGGGCTGCTAAATCTATGTTAATATTTAGTAGCCCTTGTGAGGTGTTAAGAATGGAAAATTTGAAAATTTCGTTACAATTATTCGTAGAATATTTACAAATCGAAAAAAACTATTCACAATATACTATTGCGTGCTATACACGCGATATTGAGCAGTTTTTCGAGTTTATGCATGAACAGGCGCTGGAACGTTTAGATGAGGTAACGTACAGCGATGTTCGATTATATTTGACGAAGCTGCATGCCGAACAACTGCTGAGCCGTTCAATTTCCCGAAAGATTTCGAGCTTACGAAGTTTTTATAAATTTTTAATGAGGGAAAAGAAAGTAACGGAAAATCCGTTTGCTCTCGCATCATTGCCGAAAAAAGAGCAAAAAATCCCCCGTTTTTTATATGAACAGGAATTAGAAGCCTTATTTCATGTCAATGATTTAAATACAGCGATTGGTCAGCGAAATCAAGCGTTAATTGAACTGCTTTATGCGACGGGCATCCGTATTAGTGAATGTTGTCACATTCACTTGTCTGATATTGATTTTTCCCTTGCAACCATTTTGATTTACGGGAAAGGGAACAAACAGCGCTATGTGCCATTCGGTAGTTTTGCGAAGCAAGCGCTGGAACGGTATGTACAAAAAGGGCGAAATGAGCTTTTAGCCAAAAGCAAAACAGCGAATCATTCTTTGTTTTTAAACTTTCGGGGAAGTCCTTTAACACCTCGAGGGGTGCGTTATATTTTGAACGAAGTTGTGGAGAAGGCTGCATTAACGCAAAAGGTAAGCCCGCACGTATTCAGACATACATTTGCCACCCATTTGCTTAACGAAGGAGCGGATATGCGCACCGTTCAAGAGCTATTGGGACATGCGCATCTTTCATCGACGCAGATATACACGCACGTGACGAAAGATCGTCTCCGCCACGTTTATTTGCACACGCATCCGCGTGCTTAGACTTCCATAAAGGAGGGTTTATATGGAGCAATTCCATGCTACAACAATTTTTGCGATTCAACATAACGGCGCCTGCGCCATGGCTGGAGATGGCCAAGTGACTTTTGGGAATGCGGTGGTCATGAAACATACAGCTAAAAAAGTTCGGAAGCTTTTTAACGGAAAAGTATTAGCGGGATTTGCTGGTTCCGTTGCGGATGCGTTCACATTGTTTGAAATGTTCGAAGGGAAATTAGAAGAGTTTAATGGGAACTTGCAACGTGCGGCGGTTGAACTGGCGAAGGAATGGCGCAGCGATAAAATATTGAGAAGACTGGAAGCGATGCTGATTGTGATGGACGAACGCCATTTGCTTCTAGTATCAGGAACAGGTGAAGTGATCGAACCGGATGATGGCGTTTTAGCGATTGGTTCAGGAGGAAACTACGCGCTTGCTGCTGGTCGGGCCTTAAAGCAATACGCGGGCGGACAAATGACGGCTAAGGAAATTGCCAAAGCCGCTTTAGAAATTGCTTCTGATATTTGCGTGTATACCAATAGCCACATTATTGTGGAAGAACTGTAGCGAGGGGGAGAAATGATGAACCTAACACCTCGACAAATTGTAGAAAAGCTGGATCAATTTATTGTCGGTCAAAAAGAAGCCAAAAAAGCAGTCGCGGTTGCGCTAAGAAATCGCTATCGGCGCAGTTTGCTTGATGAAAAGCTGCGCGACGAGATCGTACCTAAAAATATATTGATGATCGGTCCCACAGGAGTAGGGAAAACCGAGATTGCGAGAAGAATCGCTAAGCTTGTCGGGGCGCCGTTTGTCAAAGTGGAAGCAACGAAGTTTACAGAGGTTGGCTATGTTGGACGCGATGTTGAGTCTATGGTGAGAGATCTTGTTGAAACATCTGTTCGTTTAGTGAAAGAGCGGAAAATGTATGAAGTGAAAGATCGCGCTGAGCAGCAAGCCAATAAACGTCTCATCGAGCTTTTAGTTCCTGGAAAACCGAAGCAGACGATCAAAAATCCGCTTGAGATGCTATTTGGCGGCCAAACATCACAGCAGGATTCGACGACTTACGGCCAAGATGACCAACATATCGAGCAAAAACGGAAACAGGTAGCTGCCCAGCTTGCCAATGGTGAGCTTGAGGACGAATTGGTGACGGTGGAAATCGAAGAGCAGCAAACGACTGTTTTTGATTTTTTGCAAGGGGCCGGCATTGAGCAGATGGGCATGAATATGCAGGATGCTTTAAGCAGTTTGATGCCAAAACGGCTCAAAAAACGAAAATTGAAGGTAAGTGAAGCACGAAAAGTGTTAACCAATGAAGAAGCGCAAAAGCTGATCGATATGGATGAAGTGACACAAGAGGCGGTGCAGCTGGCAGAACAGTCTGGTATTATTTTTATTGATGAAATCGACAAAATTGCCAGAAAGGGCCAGAGCGCTTCTTCAGCCGATGTATCACGTGAAGGGGTGCAGCGCGACATTTTACCGATCGTAGAAGGCTCAACGGTGATGACAAAATATGGTCCTGTCAAAACAGACTATGTTTTGTTCATTGCTGCTGGAGCGTTTCATATGTCGAAGCCGTCCGATTTGATTCCTGAGTTGCAAGGGCGCTTCCCGATTCGGGTAGAACTATCCAAGTTGACGGTAGATGATTTTGTGAAGATTCTTATTGAGCCTGACAATGCTCTGATTAAACAATATATGGCTCTTCTTGCTACAGAAGGTATACAACTTGAATTTTCTGACGATGCTATTCGTAAGATTGCTGAAGTGGCGTTTGAAGTCAATCAAACAACAGACAATATCGGGGCAAGACGGCTTCATACAATTCTGGAGAAGCTGCTTGAGGATCTATCATTTGAAGCGCCTGATATTGCACTAGAAAAAGTGGTAATTACACCGCAATATGTTGAACAAAAATTAGGTAATATTGTAAAAAATAAAGACTTAAGCGAATTTATTTTGTAAATGAATTTGAATAGGAGGATATAGATCATGAATTTGTTACAGAAAACACGAACGATTAATGCGATGTTACAGAAAGCAGCCGGAAAGCCTGTAAACTTTAAAGAGATGGCAGAAACTCTTTGCGAAGTGATTGAAGCTAATATTTTTGTCGTCAGCCGCCGTGGGAAGCTATTAGGCTTTGCGATTAAGCAATCGATTGAAAATGAGCGGATGAAAAAAATGCTTGAGGATCGCCAATTCCCAGAAGAATATACCAATAGTCTGTTCAATATTACGGAGACCTCTCCTAATTTGGATATTAACAGCGAATATACGGCGTTTCCAGTAGAAAACCGAGATTTATTTAAAACCGGGTTAACGACGATTGTGCCGATTAATGGGGGGGGAGAACGCCTGGGCACGCTGATTTTGTCCAGACTTGACCGCCAATTTGAGGATGATGATCTCATCTTGGCTGAATATGGAGCTACTGTCGTTGGTATGGAAATCTTGCGTGAAAAAGCAGAAGAAATTGAAGAAGAAGCAAGAAGCAAAGCGGTTGTACAAATGGCGATCAGCTCGTTATCCTACAGCGAGCTTGAGGCAATCGAGCACATTTTTGAAGAGTTAGAAGGAACAGAGGGGCTGCTTGTTGCCAGCAAAATCGCTGACCGAGTGGGCATTACGCGTTCGGTCATTGTCAACGCGCTTCGCAAGCTTGAGAGTGCAGGCGTCATTGAATCTCGTTCTCTTGGTATGAAAGGAACGTATATTAAAGTATTAAACGATAAGTTTTTAACAGAGCTTGAAAAATTAAAAACAAACTAATGCAAGAG
The DNA here is from genome assembly GCF_009834045.1 of Anoxybacillus sp. PDR2. NCBI lineage: Bacteria > Bacillati > Bacillota > Bacilli > Caryophanales > Anoxybacillaceae > Anoxybacillus > Anoxybacillus sp. PDR2. Next base: position 1,370,474 of record NZ_CP047158.1, read on the forward strand.
CTGCTTTTTTGGCAGCTCTTTTTTATCTATCTCGAACGAAGCTAACCATTTTGCTTCGGAAGTGCAATCCAATGCAACTATATTTCTTCTTCAAATAAGCAGGTAAGGATCAGACGGACGATTGAACAACATCGCTTCCATGTTTTTTAGTCAACATTCATGTTTAGCTTATGTCGATTTTTCAATCCGAATCTATAGAGATGAAAAGAAAGGAAAGAGGCATTTACGCTATTGTGCGTATGTTTAATAACGATACAAGCTAATATCAATTCCTATGAAAAAATAGTACAATATTCCGGCTATACATCATTTAGGCGTTATTTTAAAATATAGAATATCAAATATTGTCGAAAAAAGAAAAAAAGAGGGGATTACGCTTGGAAATCTTTTCACCAACATTTGCGCGCTTAGAGCAAGGATTGGACTATGCGTCGCTAAAGCAAAAGGTGATTGCCAATAACATTGCGAATGCCGATACGCCAAATTACAAAGCAAAGGAGGTTCGTTTTAAAACCGAACTAGATCAGGCTATGTCTTCGTTTGAAGCTTATCGAACGAATCCGAAGCATTTTGCATTTGCTAGTAAAAATACTGGCAATTTTTTAGTGACGACAAGAAGTGATATGGTATACAATCATAATGGAAACAGTGTCGATGTAGATAGAGAAATGTCGGAATTAGCGGAAAATCAAATTTATTACAACGCATTGATCGAGAGATTAAATGGGAAGTTCAATTCTTTAAAAACGGTTATTAAAGGAGGGAAGTAATGTATGTCCATTTTTCAAAGCCTAAATACCACGGCTTCTGCATTAACGGCGCAGCGTTTGCGGATGGATGTCATTTCCTCCAATATGGCGAATGTGGATACAACGCGTGCCCAATTTGTCGACGGACAATGGCAGCCATATCGACGCAAGATGGTCGTATTGGAGCCGAATGAAGGCGGTTTTTCTTCTTATCTTCAAAAGGCAATAGATGGACAGGCGTCGGTTGGAGGGGGAGTAAGGGTCGCCAAAATCGTCGAAGATGAAACGCCTTTTAAGCTTGTTTACGACCCGACCAATCCGGATGCTAACCAAGATGGATATGTACAGCTCCCAAATGTCGATCCTCTAAAAGAAATGGTAGATTTAATGAGCGCAACCCGTTCTTATGAAGCCAATGTGACAGTGTTCAATGCAACAAAAGGCATGTTAGTCAAGGCTTTAGAAATCGGAAAATAAAGGAGAGTAAAAAATGATTAACGGGATACAGAACAGCTTTTTTTCGACTGCAGCGCCCTCTTCGTCTATAAAGGCAGCGGATGTGCAAAAATCGTTTGCTAACTTTTTGAAAGATGCGATTCAGCAGGTAAACGACCAGCAGGTTGCAGCCGACCAACTAACCGATAAGCTAGTTAAAGGAGAAAACGTTGATCTGCATCAAGTCATGATCGCTGCTCAAAAAGCCGGCATTTCTTTGCAGTTAGCAGTGGAAGTCCGAAATAAAGCTGTTGAGGCATACCAAGAAATGATGAGAATGCAAGTATAATCAACGCGCTAACAAACTGGCAATCTATTATCGCAATAATCGGGGGAATATTATGTATGAATGAAAGAGTGAAAGAATGGCTCAACCGATCCACATCGTTTTGGAGGGGGAGAACGAAGGCTCAAAAAGCCATGGCGCTAGGTGCTCTTCTTCTTTTTCTTGTCATTGTTGGGGTTGCGTCATTTTTTGCCACAAGAACGAGCTTTGTACCATTATATAGCAACCTTTCGCCGCAGGAAGCTGGACAAATTAAAGCGACGCTCGATCAAAAGGGAATCGATTCCCAAGTGACCGATAACGGAACCACGATTGAAGTGCCGGAGAAAATGGCGAATACACTGAAGGTGGAATTAGCGGCCGAAGGGATTCCGAACAGCGGAAGCATCGACTACTCCTTTTTTGGAAAAAATGCAAGCTTTGGGATGACAGATAACGAATTTAATGTAGTAAAACTCAAAGCGATGCAAACAGAATTGGCCAATCTGATTAAAAATATTGACGGGGTCGAGGATGCCAAAGTCATGATTAATCTTCCCCAGCAGTCCGTATTTGCGTCAGAGGATCAAGGAGAGGCGTCCGCTTCAGTCGTTCTTAAAACAAAGCCAGGATACAAATTTACAGATGAGCAAGTTAGAGCGCTCTATCATCTCGTGTCAAAAAGTGTTCCGAATCTTCCTACTGATAATATCGTCATGATGAATCAATATTTTCAGTATTTTGATCTAAAAAATAATGAAGAAAATTCGACAGCTACGGCGTTTACGCAGCAAAACGAAATCAAAAAGCAAATTGAACGCGATATCCAGCGACAAGTCCAACAAATGTTAGGCACGATGATGGGACAAGACAAAGTGGTTGTATCGGTTACAGCGGATGTTGATTTTACGCAGGAGAACCGTGAGGAAAATTTAGTGACCCCGGTTGATGAGCAAAACAATGAAGGAATTGCTGTCAGTGTGCAGCGGATTAGAGAAACTTATTCTGGACAAGGTGCCCAACCAGGAGGAGTGGCCGGGACCGGTGAAAATGACATTCCAGGCTATCAAGCAGCAACTGACGGCTCAAATGGCGATTATGAAAAAACAGAAGAAACGATCAATAATGAAGTAAACAGAATTAAAAAGAATATTGTTGAAAGTCCATACAAAGTAAGAGATTTAGGGATCCAAGTGATGGTTGAACCACCAAATCCCCAAAATCCTAACTCTTTATCGCAGCAAACCATTGATGATATTCAGAAGATTTTAGGTACGATCGTTCGAACTTCGATTGATAAGCAGGATGGTCAAACGTTAAGCGATCAAGATATCCAAAACCGCATCGTCGTATCTGTGCAAAAATTTAATGGGAAAACCGATTTTGCACAGCCGCAGCCAACCATTCCGACATGGGCGTATATTGCAGGGGGAATTGGTGCTGCTGCTATTATCGGCTTACTGATTTACTTCTTGCTGCGCAGACGGAAAAGGGTGGAGGAAGAAGAGGAAGACTTTATTGAACAGCCTCCTTTATCCGATCTTCCTGATGTGACGGAGGAACGGGAAACAGAAGTGACAATTCGACGCAAGCAGCTTGAAAAATTGGCACGAGAGAAGCCGGATGAATTTGCTCAATTGCTAAGAACGTGGTTGGCTGAGGACTAGGAGGAATGAAGATGGCCAAAAAAGAGAGAAAAGGAGAATTAACAGGCAAACAGAAAGCTGCCATACTCCTCATTTCTCTTGGACCAGATGTATCAGCATCTGTCTATAAGCATTTATCGGAGGAAGAAATTGAAAAGCTCACACTTGAGATTTCTAATGTTCGCCAAGTAGCGACGCAAGAAAAAGAGGAAGTGCTGGAGGAGTTTCATCAAATTGCTTTAGCGCAGGATTATATTGCTCAAGGCGGCATTGCTTACGCGAAAGAAGTACTTGAAAAAGCGCTTGGCTCGGAAAAAGCGCTGAACATTATTAACCGTTTAACATCCGCTTTAATGGTGCGGCCGTTTGACTTTGCTCGCAAAGCCGATCCGGCTCAGCTGTTGAACTTTATTCAAAATGAACATCCACAGACGATCGCTCTTGTGCTTTCCTATTTAGATCCGGCGCAAGCTGGCCAGATTCTGTCGTCGCTGCCGCAGGAAATGCAGGCGGATATCGCGCGCCGAATTGCGCTGATGGACAGTACGTCGCCTGAGGTGATCAACGAAGTTGAGCAAATTTTAGAACGGAAGCTTTCAACGACCGTTGTCCAAGATTACACGCAAACAGGTGGCATCGAAGCGGTGGTGGAAGTTTTAAACGGTGTAGACCGAAGCACGGAAAGAACGATTTTAGATGCGCTTGAAATTCAAGATCCAGAGCTTGCAGAAGAAATCAAGAAACGAATGTTTGTCTTCGAAGATATTGTTACCCTTGATAACCGTGCGATTCAGCGTGTCATTCGTGAAGTTGATAACAATGATTTAATGCTGGCACTGAAAGTTTCAAGTGATGAAGTGAAAGAAATCGTCTTTCGCAATATGTCGACGCGTATGGCGGAAACCTTCAAAGAGGAGATGGAGTTTATGGGACCGGTTCGCCTCCGCGATGTGGAGGAAGCACAATCGCGTATTGTTGCGGTCATTCGCCGTCTTGAAGAAGCTGGAGAAATCGTTGTAGCGCGCGGCGGAGGAGATGATATTATTGTCTAATGTGATCAAAGCTCCTTTTACAACAACGTCCCATGGCAGCAAAAAAGTAATTGAAGTGAAGCATTATTTTCCGCAGCCAGCAGTCTCAGCCGTTTCGCAAGAAATAGATGGACATGCTCACGCTCAGTTCATCATTGAGCAAGCAAAGGAAGAAGCGAAGCTGATGAAGCAAGAAGCAGAACAATATTGCCAGTCTTTGAAAGAAAACATATGGCAAGAGAAGGAAAATTGGTTGGCCGAAAAACAGCGGCTTATGGCGGCAGCGCAACAAGAAGGATATGAAGCCGGATATAGTCAAGGAAAAAATGAAGCGCTTCATGCTTTTCAAGAATTAATGAATGAAGCAAGAAACATCGTGCAAACAACCAACCAACAGTTTTATGAACAAATTGAATCATCAAAAGAAACCATCCTGTTGATCGGCTTAAAGGTAGCGGAGCGAATATTGGGGGAAAAGCTGGCGGAAAATCACGATTCCTTCCTTCATCTTGTGCAAAGAGCGATCAAGGAGGTTAGGGAACAATCAGAAGTGAAGCTATATGTTCATCCATTGCATTATCAAACACTTGTTCAGCAAAAGGATGAATTAAGGGCGATTTTTAGTCAGCCAGTAGACATTTTTATTTATCCTGACGAACGGTTAGCAGAGGGCGGCTGCATGATTGAAACGCCTTTTGGCCGCATTGATGCAAGTGTTGACACTCAATTGCAACAAATCAAACAAAAGCTGCTTAAGTGGCTTGAGGAGGAGTAATTTTTTGAATTGGCCAGCTCTTTTTCAAGAGATCGAAACCATTGATTCGTATAAGCGATTTGGTAAAGTAACGCGCGTGATTGGATTAATGATTGAATCAAAAGGTCCTGAAAGCTCCATTGGCGATGTTTGCTTTATTCATGTGGGCGGAGGAAGAAAGAAGCAGAAGATTGCTGCTGAGGTGGTAGGATTTCGCGAACAGCATGTGCTTTTAATGCCTTTTTCAACCGTTCAAGATATTTCGCCGGGATGCATAGTGGAAGCGACAGGCCAGCCGCTGCAAATAAAAGCGGGAATGGATCTAATCGGCAAGGTTCTTGATTCGCTTGGCCAGCCTCTTGATGGTAGCCTTCTCCCTAAAGGGCTGCGCTCCATTTCGATTGAGCAAGAGCCGCCTAATCCGCTGTCAAGACCGCCGATTGATGAACCGGTGGAAGTAGGAGTCAGATTGATCGATAGCTTGCTGACAGTAGGAAAAGGACAGCGTGTGGGCATATTTGCTGGTTCAGGAGTAGGCAAGAGTACACTTCTTGGGATGATTGCCCGCAACACAAACGCAGACCTAAATGTGATTGCGCTTATTGGCGAACGGGGACGTGAAGTGCGGGAGTTTATCGAACGAGATCTCGGCCCTGAAGGCTTGGCTCGTTCCGTTGTGGTGGTTGCGACATCAGATCAGCCTGCGCTTATGAGAATTAAAGGCGCCTATACCGCAACGGCTATTGCCGAATATTTTCGCAATAGGGGAATGAATGTCATGCTGATGATGGATTCCGTGACACGTGTGGCCATGGCGCAGCGGGAAGTGGGACTAGCGATCGGTGAGCCGCCGACAACCAAGGGCTATACTCCTTCTGTTTTTGCCATTTTGCCCAAATTGCTGGAACGGACAGGAACAAATGAACACGGAACCATTACGGCTTTTTATACGGTTTTAGTAGATGGTGACGATATGAATGAACCGATTGCTGATACGGTCCGAGGAATTTTAGATGGGCATTTTGTTCTTGAGAGAAGCTTGGCGAATAAAGGTCAGTATCCAGCTATTAATGTTTTGAAAAGCATCAGCCGTGTCATGAATTATATTATTGGGCCAGAGCATAAAGCGGCAGCTGAACGATTCCGTCATCTTCTTTCAACCTATATAAACGCGGAAGATTTAATTAATATCGGTGCGTATAAAAGAGGTTCTTCTAAAGACATTGACGAAGCCATTCGCTACTATCCAAAGCTGCTTGCATTTTTAAAACAAGATACTCACGAAAAATTGACAAAAGAAGAGAGCATTCAAGAACTGCTTCAGCTTGTACATTCGGGGTGAATAAAACATGGAGCATGTGTTTAAATTTGAAAAAATATTGACCATTAGAGAAAAAGAAAAAGAGAGAGCGCTAGGAGAATATAACGAAGCGGTGAAGCGCTTTGAAGAAGCAGCGGAAAAGCTGTACCATTTTCTGAAGCAAAAAGAAGATTACGAGGAAATGTACAAGCAAAAATTAAAAAATGGATTGCCCATTCAAGACATTCGTCATTTTCGGCAATTTGTCATGAATTTGGAGCGCACCATTTCTCATTATCAGCAGCTTGTGATCGAAACGCGTGAGCAAATGTTTCTCAAGCAAACAAAGGTAGCTGAAGCGAATATTGAAGTAAAAAAATATGAAAAAATGAAAGACAAGCATATAGCAGCTGTGCTTCAAGCTATTCAAACTATGGAAAATCACTGGATGGATGAAATCTCAATTCAACAATTTGTGAATCGCAGAAATTAGGTGAGACGATGAAGGAGCAAGAAATGGAAAAAGAAGAAAAAGTAAGCAAGCTGCAATGGTTCTTGTTTGTCATCATCATCCCATTATTGTTTACAATCACATTGGCACTGATTATTACCACGATTGCAGGAGTGAATGTGTTTGACATCGCCAAAAAGTACGGTGCTGATCTTCCAGGGATTTCACAGTTAGTCGGTAGCAAGCAGCCATCATCTGAGCAGGCTTTAAAGGAGAATATGTTGGAGAAGCAAGCTACGCTCGAAGAAAAAACGGCACAAGTGAAAAAGCTTGAAACCGAAGTCAAAAATAAACAGAGTGAAATTGAAGCACTAAAGAAAGAAATTGAACGGTTAAATGCCCAACTGGAATCCCAGCAGCAGACCGACACATCACCAACAACCGAAGCAAAAAAACTCACTGTTCAAGATGTTGCTCAAATGTATGGAGAAATGTCACCGAAAAATGCCGCCGCCATCATTCCGAAAATGTCGGATCAGGAGGCGCTTAACATTCTTGCGATATTAGGCAGCGAGAAGGCCGCCGCTATTCTGGAAAAAATGTCTCCGGAAGAAGCAGCTAAATATACGGCGCTACTAACGAAAGCAGCCCAAGCGGCTAATAATTAGGAAAGGAGGGGAGATCATGAGAATTGGCACTTATACTCAATCGCTTTTTCCGTCTTCTTCGGTTTCTGGGGATAAGGCACAAACGTTGAACGCAAAAGGACAAACACAAGAAGGAAGTTTATTTCAGCAGCTGCTTCAATCGGCGACGTTTGATTCTGCAGATTCCAGCATGAAAGCAAATGAGATGGCAACAAAAGACCATATAGAACGAAATGAACACCAAGACGATCTGTTGACCAAATGGGTGGATTTGCTCTTGCTGCTGCTGCCGGCTGATATGCAGCAGACGTTGCATGAGCAGTTTGAAACAAACCCAGCTTCTCTTCAGCCATCCAGCGTTCCGCAAACGGCTGCATGGATAAAACAAATGCTCTCAGAACAAATGACATGGATGCAGAACAATAGCGCGCAGGGCGCAGAGCCAATATCGTTATTGGAGGAATGGCTGTCATTGCAGCCAAATCGCGATGAGTTGGGACCAATGATCAATGTAGAAACATTGGTAAATTTCTTGCAAAACAAAAAGGCTCAGCAAGCGAGCAGTGATCCTCGGAATGGCCGTTTTTCGGCGCTTTTCAATGGAGGAGCAGCCGCAGCTGTCAACACCTATCGAAACGGGAGCTATCCACATCAGCTGACCTTTCCACCTAGCAGCTTTTCTTCAGCCTTCAGCTCGACTGCCGGATATCATCCGGATTCGCTGGCTCAGTTAACGAAAGCCGCGAATCACAAGCAGGGGGATGTTCAAACAATGGCTCAGCCGTTTTTCAATCAGGCTCAACCAACGCTGTTTTCGCAAAATACAGAGCCGGTCATTTCACTGCCTGAGAACACCTCGGCTAATGGTAGCAGCGAGCAACTAATCCGGCAATTTACAAGTATTATAAAATCGAGTAAATTCACCAATTTAGGAAATGGACAATCACAGCTTGTGATTCGCCTTCATCCAGAACATTTAGGAACGTTGACAGTAAAGCTTGTTCAGGAAAACGGACAGATGATGGCGAAAATCATCGCCTCAAGCCGTTCGGCAAAAGAACTAATAGAAGCAAACATCCAGCAAATGGCTCATGTGATACCAGCTCAGCACGTTACAATCGAGCAATTTGATGTGCGCGCACACTCACCGTTGCCTTCTTATGAACAATCATTCAGTCAGCACGAGCGAAACAGAGAGGGACAACCTGATCAAGAACAGCGCCAGCCGTTTGAGCAAGACAAGGAGCTTCCATTTCAGGAGTCTTTTCTTCATGAATTGTTAAATATTGAAGCATAGGAGCGGTCAAAGATGGCAAATACCATTGATCCCAACTTATTGTTAAGCAATTATACGCCTCCGGAGCGGCAGACGGGAGACAGTGTTCTTGGCAAAGACGATTTTTTAAAAATTTTGCTGGTTCAGCTGCAAAATCAAGATCCATTAAATCCAATGGAGGATAAAGAGTTTATTGCGCAAATGGCCAATTTCTCCACGCTGGAGCAAATCACGAATCTGGCAGCTGCCATGCAAGGATTTATGCAAATGCAAAGCGATAACGCGATTTTGCTTTATAGTGAAATGATAGGCAAAAAAGTGTATTGGATGGATACCAGCGATGAGGCCGATACGTCGGAAAATCCAGCGAGCGGTATGGTGAAATCAGTTTCCCAAAGAAACAATGAAATCTTTTTAGAGCTTGATAATGGTCAGGAGATTTCCAACAAGCAAATTATCAAAGTAGAAACTCCATAATGGATAAATCTGAACAAGGGAGAGGGATTATATGCTTCGTTCAATGTATTCTGGAATTAGCGGAATGAAAAACTTCCAAGTGAAATTAGATGTGATCGGAAACAATATTGCGAATGTGAATACGTATGGGTTTAAGAAGGGCCGTACCATTTTTAAAGATTTAGTTAGTCAACAAATCGCGGGTGCAAGTGCTCCAACAGCGAACAGCGGCGGGGTGAATCCAAAACAAGTCGGATTAGGGGCGCAGCTTGCGGCAATTGATACTGTTCAGACGCAAGGAAGTTTGCAAACTACTGCTCGTGTGCTTGATTTGGCCATTTCAGGAGATGGATTCTTTGTTTTAGGTGATAACTCTGGAAATAACAGACTATACACAAGAGCAGGAAATTTTTATCTTGATTCTCAAGGCTATATTGTTAGCGCTGATGGACGTTACTTGCTCGGCAATGGTAACACTCGCATTCAAATCCCAACAACAGCGCAAAGTCTTAGTATTGGTTCAGATGGCACAGTAAACTACGTCGATAACACAGGAACTTTGCAGGTTGCTGGTCGAATTGAATTAGCGAAATTTGCAAATAACGATGGATTAGAGAAGGTTGGAGACAATCTTTTCCGCTCAACAACGAACTCTGGTGCGGAGACGTTAACTTCTCCGGGAGTAGGCGGAGCAGGCAAAATTGTTCCTGGTGCGCTTGAAATGTCCAATGTCGATCTATCGGAAGAGTTTACGGAAATGATTGTCGCGCAGCGCGGATTTCAAGCGAATACACGCATTATTACAACATCGGATGAGATTTTGCAAGAGCTTGTCAATCTAAAGAAATAATTAAGGGGGGAGGGCACTAGGCTCTGTCTAGTGCCCCAATACATATGATCACATTAACGCGGCTGAATGGAAAATCGTTTACCTTAAATGCGATATACATAGAACAAATCGAAGCTTTTCCGGATACAACGATTACGCTGACGAATGGTAAAAAATTTGTTGTCCGTGAGTCGGAAAAAGAGGTAGTAGAGCTGGTAAAAGAATTTTATCAGCAAATTTCGATTTTAGGGGTTTCTAAAAATGTGGAGGGGCAGGACCATGAGTAAGCTATGGAAAGTGACATTGATGATATTGGTGACGATTACGTTAGTCGCCGCTGTGGCTTTAGTCATCATCTTTAAATTTACAGGCGATAAACAACAAACGGCGCCGACAGCAGATGAAATTTTAGAAAGCTCTGTCGACGTACCGGAAATTACAACCAATCTAGCAGATGGAAGCTTTATTAAAATCTCCTTTAAAATTCAAATGAACAATGAAGACGCAAAAGCAGAGGCGGAGAAGCGAGATTTCCAAATGAAAGATATCATTATTGAACAGCTATCGCAAATGAAACCGGCGGATTTTAACGGAGAGCAAGGAAAAACCCATTTGAAGGCTCGATTAAAAGAGAAAATCAATCAAATTATGCAAGATGGAAAAGTGGAGCAAGTTTATATTACTTCCTTCATCCTCCAATAACTTGGGCTAGGAGGTGAAAACAGTGTCTGGCGAAGTACTATCACAAAGTGAAATCGATGCCCTTTTGGCGGCGCTATCAACGGGAGAAATGGATGCGGAGGAGCTAAAAAAAGAAGAAGAGGACAAACGGGTAAAAGTATACGACTTTAAACGCGCCCTTCGCTTCTCCAAAGATCAAATACGTAGCCTTACGCGCATTCATGAAAATTTTGCAAGATTATTAACCACCTTTTTTTCCGCTCAGCTGCGGACATATGTACAAATTTCGGTGGCATCAGCCGATCAAATTCCATATGAAGAATTTATTCGTTCCATTCCTAAAATGACGATTTTAAACGTTTTTGAGGTGCCGCCGCTAGACGGGCATATCGTCATGGAAGTCAATCCAAATGTTGCTTACGCCATGCTTGATCGTGTCATGGGGGGACGCGGGACAAGTATTAATAAAGTGGACAATTTGACAGAGATTGAAATACGGATTATGTCTAATTTGTTCGAAAAAGCGTTCAGTCATTTGCGGGATGCATGGGAATCCATTATCGAGATCGATCCGATTTTAGCGGAGTTTGAGGTGAATCCTCAATTTTTGCAAATGGTTTCGCCGAATGAAACAGTGGTGGTGATTTCACTTAATACGCAAATTGCTGAAACGAGCGGAATGATCAATATTTGTATTCCACATGTTGTGCTTGAGCCCATTATTCCTCGCCTGTCTGTGCATTATTGGATGCAGACGCAAAAAAAAGACAGAGTGCCTGAAGAGGTAACATCGCTTGAGCAAGGAATTAAAATCGCCAAAATCCCGGTCATTGCTGAGCTAGGGAAGGCGATGATTACAATCCAGGAATTTTTGCAGCTTGATGTTGGGGATGTGATTCAATTAGATCAAATGATCCAGCAGCCTTTAATCATTAAAATCGGGGATGTTCCGAAATTTATCGGTCAGCCAGGAAAAGTCAACAAGCGATTGGCAGTGCAAGTGTTAGATACATTGAAAGGGGGAGAAGACAACAATGATGAGTGATGATATGTTATCCCAAGATGAAATTGATGCCTTGTTGCGCGGAGCGGATGGAGCCAATGACTCTCCAACGATTGATGAGGTACTCTCAACAATGGAACAAGACGCTTTGGGGGAAATTGGGAATATCTCGTTTGGCAGCTCTGCAACGGCTCTTTCCGTTTTATTAAATCAAAAGGTGGAAATTACGACACCCAACGTGTCCATCATTCATCGCGAGGATGTCGAAAATGAATTTCCGCATCCGTACGTGGCGATTCAAGTCAATTATACAGAGGGTTTTTTAGGAACGAATTTGCTTGTCATTAAGCAATCAGATGCGGCGATTATTGCGGATCTTATGCTAGGCGGAAACGGGCAAAACCCGATGGATTTATTAGGAGAAATCCAATTAAGTGCTGTGCAGGAAGCGATGAATCAAATGATGGGGTCAGCGGCCACCTCTATGTCCACGATTTTTGGGAAAAAAGTAGATATTTCTCCACCAAGCCTTCATTTGCTAGATATTAAAGAGGGAGAGGGGCTTGAGTATTTACCGCCAGAAAGCGTTCTAGTGAAGGTATCGTTCCGTTTGAAAATAGGAACGTTAATTGATTCAAATATTATGCAGCTATTACCGATTGATTTTGCTAAGGAGTTAGTGCAAAATTTATTGCAAATGTCTAGCTCCAGTGAGTCGGTATCCGATAAAATCGAGACGAAAACAGCTCCGGCCAGCAGCGTTGTGTCACCATCAGCTGCGGGATCTTCTCAACTGCCAGGATCTGCATATGATCAGCCGGCTGCATCGGCTCAACCAGAGATCGCTCAGCCTTATCCGCATGCGGCACAGCCGGCAGCGTATGCGCCCAACCATTTTGGCACATATGCATCGGCTGGACAGCGTCAGGTTCAGCCTGCTGATTTCGCAAGCTTTGAGCCAGCGCCGTTGGCAGAAGCCGAAGCGCGGAATTTAAACATGCTTCTTGATATCCCGCTGCAAGTCACCGTCGAGCTAGGCCGGACGAAGCGGTCGGTACAAGATATTTTAAATCTTTCCTCCGGATCCATTATTGAGCTGGATAAGCTGGCAGGCGAGCCGGTAGATATACTAGTCAATAACAAACTCATCGCCAAGGGTGAGGTCGTTGTTATTGATGAGAATTTTGGCGTACGCGTGACAGATATCATTAGTCAAAGTGACCGCTTAAAAAATTTAAGATAATGTAGGAGGTAGTTGGAAATGGCCAAAATATTAATTGTAGATGATGCAGCATTTATGAGAATGATGATTAAAGATATTTTAACGAAAAATGGACACGAGGTGGTAGCGGAAGCGGCAGACGGACTTCAAGCGGTAGAAAAGTACAAAGAAACGCGCCCAGATCTTGTGACAATGGATATCACGATGCCAGAAATGGACGGAATTACAGCATTGAAGGAAATTAAAAAAATTGACGGCAATGCGAAAGTGATTATGTGCTCGGCTATGGGACAACAAGCGATGGTCATTGATGCCATTCAAGCTGGTGCTAAAGACTTTATCGTCAAGCCGTTCCAAGCGGATCGCGTCATTGAAGCCATTAATAAAACGCTGGGCTAAGCGCAAGAGGTGGAACGAATTTGTTTCGAGTTCGAGTCATGTTATTGTTTGTATGGTTTACTGCTATGATTGCTTCGCAAACAGGAGCGCCTGTATTTGCGGAGCAATCTCCGACTGTGAAACAATGCTTGGAGCATCCGGAAAAATGTCAAGAGGACAAGCAGCCTGCCGAATCGAGCGGCGCAGGCAAACCATCATCGCAAGCAGCGGCAGCATCCCCTATTACGGTATGGGATGTGTTTAAGCTCATTTTTGCTACACTATTTGTTCTTTTGCTTATTTATGGGCTATTGCGATTTATGAATCAGCGCGGGCGTTTACTATCCAGCCGTGGCGGTTTAATTGAGAATCTTGGCGGAACAAGCGTTGGCACCAATCGTTCAGTGCAAGTGATAAAAATTGGCAAACGCATTTTTGTGGTCGGGGTTGGAGAATCTGTTCAGCTATTGCAGGAGATTGAGGATGAAAAAGAAATCAAGGAGCTATTATCTCTACACAATCAATCATTGCAGCAATTGCTGGAGCCAAACGCGAAGATTTTTCAGCTGTGGAATCGTCTGATAAGAAAAAAAGAATCTTCTCCTTCCGGGGAATCATCGTTTCGTGAGTTATTTGCTAAACAAATGCAAGAAGTGGCTCGTGAACGCCAAAAGCTGTTAAAGCAGATTGAACAGAAGGGAACAACGTCCGATGAATGAATTTATGCAGTTTTTTAATCAAGTTGCTCCTGAAAACGTCTCAATGTCTGTCAAACTTTTGTTATTGCTGACGGTGCTGTCGATTGCCCCGGGCATTTTAATCATGATGACATGCTTTACCCGCATTATCATTGTTTTATCGTTTGTCCGCACTTCGCTGGGGACGCAGCAGATGCCGCCCAATCAGGTGTTGCTTGGATTGGCGCTCTTTTTGACCTTTTTTATTATGGCGCCGACGTTTAAGCAAGTAAACGATCAAGCGCTTCAGCCGCTGTTTGCGCAAAAAATCAATTTAGAGCAAGCATATGAACGGGCTTCTGTGCCGATTAAAGAGTTTATGAGCGAGCATACGCGGCAAAAGGATTTGGCATTATTTTTATCATATAGCGGTGCATCCAAACCGAAAAATGTTCAAGATATTCCATTAACAACTCTTGTGCCTGCGTTTGCGATCAGTGAAATAAAAACGGCCTTCCAGATGGGATTTATGATTTTTATTCCATTTTTAGTGATTGATATGGTCGTGGCAAGCGTGCTGATGTCGATGGGGATGATGATGCTTCCACCGGTGATGATTTCACTGCCGTTTAAAATTTTATTGTTTGTTCTTGTTGATGGCTGGTATTTAGTGGTGAAGTCATTATTGGAAAGCTTCTAAAAATAAAGTAGGTGAGCGAATATGAATGCAAATGTCGTCATTCAACTTGCTGAACGAGGAGTATACATGATTTTAGTGGTTTGTGGCCCGCTTTTGCTGCTTGCGCTTGCCGTTGGACTTTTCATCAGCATTTTCCAAGCAACAACGCAAATTCAAGAGCAGACTCTTGCATTTGTCCCCAAAATTGTCGCGGTGCTGCTCGGTCTTGTTTTTTTCGGACCATGGATGCTGTCACGTTTAGTTTCCTATGCATATGACATCTTTAATAATTTAACAAGATTTATAGGCTGATAAATATGGATCAGGTATTGTCTTATTTTCCATTATTTTTACTGATATTTGCCCGTGTGGCTGCTTTTTTTACGACATTGCCGCTATTTTCGTACCGAACGATTCCTAATGTGCATAAAATCGGCTTATCCTTCTTTATCAGCTGGCTAATGTTCTTAGGAATGAAAAAAGAGCCGATTGCGCTAGATGAAATGTATGTACTGCTTGTTTTAAAGGAAGTAGCCGTTGGCCTTTTTATCGGTTTGGCCGCTTATATGATGATGTCGGCGATTCAAATTGTAGGTGGCTTGATCGATTTTCAAATGGGATTTGCCATTGCCAACGTTATTGACCCGCAAACAGGAGCGCAAAGCCCATTAACCGGGCAATATTTGTACACCTTTGCGCTGTTGTTGCTGCTAGCATTAAATGGCCATCATGTTTTGCTAGATGGTGTGTTTTATAGCTACCAGTGGATTCCGATTCAATACACATTTGCATTCGATCAAGGAAACGTCGCGGAGTACATTTTGAAAATATTCAGTGAAATGTTTATTATTGCTTTTCAAATGTCGGCTCCTATCGTTGGCTGCTTGTTTTTAGTGGATATTGCGTTAGGAATTGTGGCAAGAACTGTACCTCAGCTTAATATTTTTGTCGTTGGATTGCCTGTGAAGATCATTGTGAGCTTTCTTCTGTTAATGGTCACGATGACCGCTTTGTTTGTCGCTGCCCAGCATTTGTTTGACGCTATGTTTGTTGCCATGCGTGACTTAATGAAGCTAGTAGGGGGCAGGTAAATGAGCAGCTTGCGCTTAGATTTGCAGTTTTTTGCTGAGGAAAAAACAGAGAAAGCGACGCCTCGCAAGCGCCAAGAAGTTCGGCAAAAAGGCCAAGTAGCCAAGAGTGCAGATGTGAATACGGCCATTGTGCTGTTGCTTGTGTTCGTTATTCTGCTATTCTCAGGGGAATTGTACAAAGAAGCGTTTTTGCGTCTTTTTCGTAATTCGCTTCAGCACTATATGCTGGAAGATGTGACGGTCAGCTCCATTCAAGAGTTGTTTTTTTCGATATTAAAAAATTTGGCTGGGATTATGGCGCCGATTTTTTTAGTAGCGTTGGCTGGAGCTTTTTTAGGGAATTTTTTGCAGGTGGGCTTTTTATTTACCGCAGAGCCGCTGCAAATGAAACTGAGCAAGCTAGACCCCATTCAAGGCTTTAAGCGAATGCTGTCATTGCGCTCAATTGTAGAGCTGTTAAAATCCATTTTAAAAATCGCCATTGTCGGTTTTGTGACCTTTTTTGTTTTATGGTTGAAGCTTGACCAAATTTTGCTGCTGACCACTAAATCGCTGGAAACGACATTAAGCTCGTTAGCTAGTTTGGCTGTGCGCATGGGGCTTTACGCATCGGCTGCTCTTTTGTTTCTTGCCTTTTTGGATTATTTGTACCAGCGGTTTGACTTTGAAAAAAACATTCGGATGTCAAAGCAAGAAGTGAAAGATGAATTTAAGAAGACCGAAGGGGACCCCCTTATTAAATCTAAAATAAAGCAAAAACAACGGGAAATGGCGATGAAGCGAATGATGCAAGAAGTGCCAAAAGCGGACGTAGTCATTACCAATCCTACCCATTATGCTGTTGCCTTAAAATATGAGGATGGGAAAATGGATGCTCCCGTTGTCGTTGCCAAGGGCGTCGATCATCTTGCGCTGAAAATCAAACAACTAGCGAAAGAGCATGATGTCGTAACCATAGAGAATCGGCCGTTAGCTCGAGCGCTGTATAGTCAGACGGAGATTGGCGATGTGATTCCTGAACCATTTTTTAAGGCTGTTGCCGAAATATTAGCATATGTATATCGTTTAAAACGGAAGATTTAAGAGATTGTTATTTAAGTATCCAAGGAGCGAAAGATTATGCCAGCAAGAGATTTGTCTGTATTATTAATGGTTGTCCTGATTGTAGCTATGCTCATTATTCCGCTGCCAACGTGGCTTCTGAGCCTGTTAATTATAATTAATATTTCTCTTGCTTTGCTCGTCCTCCTTACTTCAATGAATATGCTCGAGCCGCTGCAGTTTTCTATTTTTCCGTCGTTGCTCCTGCTGCTTACGCTATTTCGTTTAGGATTAAACGTATCGACGACCCGTTCGATTCTAAGTAAAGGCGAGGCCGGCGGTGTTGTTGAAACATTCGGAACGTTTGTCGTTGGCGGAAACGTTGTTGTTGGCTTTGTTGTATTTTTAATTTTAATTATTATTCAGTTCATCGTGATTACGAAGGGGGCAGAGCGTGTTTCAGAGGTAGCAGCCCGCTTTACTCTAGATGCCATGCCCGGAAAGCAAATGAGCATTGATGCCGATCTTAATGCCGGAATGATTTCTGAACAAGAAGCGCGTCAACGTCGCGAAAAGGTAGCACAAGAAGCCGATTTTTATGGAGCAATGGATGGAGCGAGCAAGTTTGTCAAGGGCGATGCGATCGCTGGTATTATCATTGTTATTATTAATATGTTATTTGGTATGGTTGTTGGTGTTGTACAGCAAGGGTTAGATGTATCAGAAGCAGCGCATCGCTATACGTTACTAACAGTTGGAGACGGTATTGTCAGTCAGATTCCTGCCCTTCTTATTTCTACTGCGACCGGCATCGTTGTAACAAGAGCAGCATCAGATAGCAATCTTGGCGCGGATGTTATGAAGCAGCTATTTGCCTTTCCTAAAATGCTGTATGTGACTGCTGGAACGATTTTTTTACTCGGCTTGTTTACTCCGATTAACGATGTGTTAACCATTCCTATTGCTGGCCTGCTCGCTCTTGGCGGCTATCGCTTCTCCACAAAAGCGGAAAAGGAGCAAGAAGCGGCGATGGGAGAGCAAGCGGAAGAAGTGGAAATCGATCAAATGAAGAGTCCGGAAAGCGTGGTCAATTTATTAAGTGTTGATCCTATTGAATTCGAATTTGGCTATGCACTCATTCCGTTGGCCGATGCGAGCCAGGGGGGGGATTTGCTTGACCGCATTGTCATGATTCGACGACAACTGGCATTAGAGCTCGGCCTTGTCATCCCTGTTGTGCGGATTCGTGATAATATCCAGCTGCAGCCGAATGAATATCGTCTAAAAATAAAAGGCGATGAAGTCGCTAAAGGCGAACTGTTGCTCGATCATTATTTGGCTATGAGCCCTGGGGTCGAGGATGATTCTGTGCAGGGGATTGATACAATTGAACCTGCATTTGGTTTGCCAGCAAAATGGATTTCCGAGGAAATGAAAGAACAAGCGGAGATGTTTGGCTATACGGTTGTTGATCCGCCGTCTGTTGTTTCCACTCATATAACAGAGGTGTTGAAAGCACATGCGCATGAGCTGCTTGGAAGACAGGAAACGAAGCAGCTTATCGACCATCTAAAGGAATCGTATCCTATTTTAGTCGAGGAAGTAACACCGACTCCTCTTTCTGTTGGAGATGTACAAAAAGTATTAGCAAAGCTGCTGCGGGAAAAGGTGTCGATTCGCAATTTGCCTGTGATTTTTGAAACATTGGCTGATTTTGGGAGAATGACAAGCGATGCCGATTTATTAACGGAATATGTGCGTCAAGCGCTGGCACGACAAATTACGAGCCAGTATGTCGTACAAGGAGAGCCTTTAAAAGTCATTACGGTGTCAGGAAAAGTAGAAAAGGCCATTGCTGAAGGAGTGCATCAAACGGAACACGGAAATTACTTATCGCTTGATCCATCTTTGTCACAAGCCATTATAGAAGCGATAGGAGTTCAATTCGAACAGCACGCTTTTACGAGTCAGACGCCAATCTTACTTTGTTCCCCTGCTGTCCGAATGTATGTACGTCAATTGACAGAGCGATATTTTCCCCATATTCCAGTGTTGTCCTATAATGAATTAGAGGCAAATGTAGAAGTCCAAAGTGTTGGGGTGGTGGATATTGAATGAAGGTCAAAAAATTTATTGCTCCATCAATGCCGGAAGCGATGAAAATGATTCGGGCAGAGTTAGGGAAGGATGCCGTCATTTTAAATTCGAAGGTAGTTCATAAGGGAGGATTTTTCGGGCTTTTTACCAAAAAAAACATCGAGGTGATCGCAGCCGTTGATCCGAAACCAGTCCGATTGGCTGGAAATGAAAAAAAGCACAAGCACGTTCAACTGAGCGCTGGAGCGTTTAAACCGCTGGAAACAAAAACTCAGGATGCCGCGTTGCTGCATGAGCTAAATGAAATGAAGGAAATGCTGAGGCAGTTATCAACAAATGTCACCACTCATTTCGCGGTGTATCCGCAGCCGTTAAATGAAGTAAATGAAAGGCTAGCTCAGCAGGAGTTATCCAGTGCGCTTCGGCAAGAGATCATGGCTGAAGCCGTTGAAAAATGGTATTTGCATCGTGAAACAGCTACAAAAAAGCAAGCGATGATATGGGTGAAGGAAATTCTACAGAACAAGCTTGAGCATCTATCATTCGGGGGTCTCTCTTTTCAGCGGAAATATGTAAATGTAGTGGGGCCGACTGGTGTCGGGAAAACAACGACATTAGCGAAGATCGCTGCCAATGGCGTGTTGAAGCACCATAAGAAAGTAGCCTTTATTACGACTGATACCTATCGTATTGCGGCGATCGATCAATTAAAAACATATGCCAAAATTTTAAACGTGCCGCTTGAGGTTTGTTATAACATGGAAGATTTTCGGGAGGCGAAAAATAAATTTGCTTCATATGATCTCGTATTGATCGATACAGCGGGGCGTAATTTTAGAAATCGCCAATACGTCCAGGATTTGCAAGAGGTGATGGATTTTGATGAAGAAATGGAAACATATCTTGTCCTCTCGCTAACAGGAAAATGGACGGACATGAAAGAAATTTGCGAGCAATTTTCGCTTATTAAAATCCATCGTTTTATTTTTACAAAACTGGACGAAACAAGTCACTACGGGGCGATGTATAATTTAATGACAGATTATCAAATTGGGGCTGCCTACTTGACAAATGGTCAAAACGTCCCAGACGACATTATTGAAGCATCGCCTGAAAAAATTGTCAATATGTTGCTTGGGGTCGAGTCATCATGAGAGATCAGGCAGAAAGCTTACGCCGATTGTTGAATCATATGAATCAAAAAAAAGCGATGAAAGCAATTGCTGTAGTGAGCGGAAAAGGCGGCGTTGGAAAATCAAACTTTTCATTAAATTTTGCTCTTACTCTATCGAAGCGTGGATTTCATGTGCTGTTGTTCGATATGGACATCGGTATGGGGAATATTGATATTTTACTTGGACAATCCACTTCCACAACGATTATTGATTTATTTGAACGCCATGTTTCGATTGAAGAGCTTATTAAAAAAGGACCAGGCAATCTATCATTTATTGCTGGGGGAACGGGTTTAACCAAAATTTTTACAATGGATCAAGAGAAAACAGCTTATTTTATAGAACAGCTCCAGCTGGTTTCCGAGCAGTACGATTATTTAATTTTTGACATGGGGGCGGGGATTTCGGAGGATCGCTTACAGCTGCTGATGGCGGTTCATGAGATTTTTGTCATTACAACACCTGAGCCGACTTCCATTACTGACGCTTATGCAGCCATGAAATATATTCATTTACAAGAAAAAGAAATTCCGTTTTACTTAGTTGTTAATCGTGCCCAGGCAGACCAGGAAGGCCGAGAAACACTGCAACGCCTAAAAAATGCGATGAAGCGTTTTCTCAGGAGAGAGGTGACGGGCTTGGGAGTGTTGCCGGAAGACCGTATCGTTTCTAAAGCGGTAGCAAGACAAACCCCTTTTTTGTTATTGGATCCTTCCACCAAAATAAGCCGTGCAATGGTGGAGCTTACAGATCGTTATTTATCTGACCAGACGGCTGACGAATCGAGCGTTTCTCGCCCAGCAAGCTTTTTTGCCAAGCTTAGACAACTTTTTTTAGAAAGGTAGAGAGTTTATGGAGAAAATCAAGGTACTAGTTGTCGATGACTCCGCCTTTATGAGAAAGGTCATTGCGGACTTTTTGTCGGAACATTCACAAATAGAGGTCGTTGGTGTGGCGAGAAATGGTCAAGATGCGCTTCAAAAAATTCAATCATTAAAACCAGATGTTGTGACTTTAGATGTTGAAATGCCAATCATGAATGGACTTGAGGCGTTACAGCAAATCATGAAACATCACCCGCTTCCTGTTGTCATGCTGTCAAGTACGACAAAAGAAGGAGCTGAAAGCACGATTGCTGCTATGCACTACGGTGCTGTTGATTTTGTTACAAAGCCGTCTGGCCATATCTCTCTCGATCTTTATAAAGTAAAAGAGCAAATAATTGAAAAAGTGATCCTCGCCAGCCGTGCTAATTTGCACGGAATGAAAAATCAAGAGATTATTCCAATAATCGCTAGTTTCCAACAAAGTTCGTATAGTAAAATGGATATAAAGACATCATCGCAAAATCATAGGAAAAAAATCATCTGTATCGGTACATCGACAGGGGGACCGCGAGCCTTACAGCAGGTGCTGACACAACTTCCAGCTCATATTGAGGCACCGATTGTCATTGTTCAGCATATGCCAAAAGGATTTACAAAATCGCTTGCTCAGCGGCTTAACTCGCTTTGCGCCATCTCTGTCAAAGAAGCGGAGCATCAGGAAGTGCTCAAGCAAGGAGTGGCCTATATTGCTCCAGGTGGTGCGCATTTTTCAGTCGTGTCATCAGGCAAAGGACTTGTCGCTCATATTGATGATTCTCCACCGAGAAATGGGCACCGTCCTTCGGTTGATGTGTTATTTGAATCCGTTAGCATGTTAAGTGAGTATGAAAAAATTGCTGTGATCATGACAGGAATGGGGTCTGACGGAACGGCAGGATTAAAGCAATTGAAAGCCGTTGGACATACAAAAGCGATTGCTGAATCAGAGGATACAGCAGTGGTGTTTGGGATGCCTAAATCTGCTATTTCCACCCGTTTAGTCGACGATGTTGTTCCGTTAGAAGAAATTGCCGAAACCATTATGAAATATGTAGGCAGGCAAGGGGTGTAGAGCCATGGATATGAGTCAATATTTAGAGATTTTTATCGATGAAAGCAAAGAGCATTTGCAAACGATTAATGAACAGCTATTAGAGCTGGAAAAAAATCCGGAAGATCTTTCAATTGTCAATGAAATTTTCCGTTCTGCCCATACTCTTAAGGGAATGTCGGCAACAATGGGGTTTGAAGATTTAGCGAATTTAACCCACCAAATGGAAAATGTGCTTGATGGAATTCGCAACCATAAGATTGTCGTGACAGCAGATTTGCTTGATGTTGTTTTTTCAGCTGTTGATGATTTAGAGGCAATGGTGAATTCCATTGCGGAAGGAGGGGATGGAAAGCGGGATGTCCATGAAGTTGTACAGCAGCTCAAACAAATTGAAAAAGGGGAAGTGCCATCCTTTGCTTCTGAAACAAAACAGGAAGCTGTGAATACCGCTCCAGCTCTCGTTCAAACCTATGGAGAATTTGAATACAACATTCTTCAGCAATCGAAAGAACAAGGATTTTATGCATATGAAATTCGCGTCAAATTGCGCGCGGATTGTTTGCTAAAGGCGGCGCGCGTGTTCATGGTATTTGAAGTGCTCAATCAAGCGGGAGAAGTTATCAAATCGAATCCTCCTGTCGAGCAGCTAGAGGAAGAGCAGTTTGACCAAGAATTTATCGTTACGGTTGTTACGAAGGAACCGACAGAGCAAATCTATGAGCGGATTATGAAAGTGTCTGAGATAGAAGAAGTAGTTGTTCATGCGATTGATGTCGATCAATTCAAGTCGGCTCAGGAGGCGGTTCCTAAAGAGACAGAAGTGGTAGCCGCACAGGAATCAGAAGAGGTGGCTGTGACTGTTGAAAAAACGGAGCAAAAAGAAAAGGAAACAGCGCATAAGCAGGCGGCGGCCAATAAAACGATCCGAGTCAACATTGAGCGCTTGGATATTCTCATGAATTTATTCGAAGAGCTAGTCATTGACAGAGGGAGATTGGAGCAAATTTCTCGTGAACTGAACCACCCAGAGCTCCACGAAACAGTAGAAAGAATGTCGCGCATTTCAAGCGATTTACAAAATATTATTTTGAATATGCGCATGGTTCCGGTCGAAACGGTCTTCAATCGTTTCCCGCGCATGGTTCGGCAATTGGCGCGCGATTTAGGTAAAAAAATCAACTTGGAGATTATCGGAGCGGAAACAGAATTAGACCGCACCGTTATTGATGAAATTGGCGATCCGCTTGTCCATTTGCTGCGCAATGCGATTGATCATGGCATCGAAATGCCAGAGGTGCGCCGTGCCAAAGGCAAGCCGGAGGAAGGCACCGTGAAGCTGAAAGCGTATCATAGCGGAAATCATGTGTTTATTGAAATTGAGGATGATGGAGCTGGCATCAATCGCGAAAAAGTATTGCAAAAGGCGATCAATAAGGGAGTTATTTCTAAGCAAAATGTCGCCAATTTAACAGATAAACAAATATGTGAGCTTATCTTTGCATCTGGCTTTTCCACGGCGGATAAAATTTCCGATATTTCAGGACGCGGCGTCGGTCTTGATGTTGTTAAAAACACAATCGAATCGCTTGGCGGATCTGTAACCATTGATTCCGAAGAAGGCAGCGGCTCGATTTTCTCCATTCAACTGCCTTTAACATTATCGATTATTTCTGTCATGCTGGTAGAAATTCAGCATGAAAAATATGCGATTCCGCTTTCTTCGATTATTGAAACAGCGATTATTAAAAAAGAAGATGTTTTGCATGCGCATCATCAAAAGGTGATTGATTTCCGCGGAAAAGTTGTCCCGCTCTTATTCTTAAAAGATGTGTTTGAAGTGCCTGCTGTGAAAGAAGAAGAGGATTTTCTTTCCGTCGTTATTGTGCGCAAAGGAGAAAAAATGGCAGGTCTTGTGGTGGATTCATTTATCGGTCAGCAAGAGGTCGTTTTAAAGTCGCTTGGCAATTATTTAACATCCGTGTTTGCCATTTCAGGCGCTACCATCTTGGGAGATGGACAGGTTGCATTAATTATTGATTGCAATGCATTGATCAAATAGACCTGTTATAGAGATGCCGCATGGTCCTAAGGAGGAATGGAGAAAATGGTGGAAGTTCGGGAAACGGAATTAAAAGTGATTGTTTTTCAATTGAAGGATGAAGAATACGCAATTCCTGTACAGCAGGTTCGTTCGATTGAAAAAGTTCAGCATATTACTCGCGTTCCAAGAACTCCTAAGTTTGTAAAAGGAGTGATTAATTTACGTGGGGTTGTGACTCCGATTATTGATTTGCGAGAGCGGTTTGGTATTGAATCACAATCGTTTAATGAGCAGACCCGAGTGATTATCGTTGCGCTTGGCGAAATTGAGGTCGGTCTGATCGTGGATGCTGCAAACGATGTGTTGGATATACCAGTCAAGAGCATCGAGCCCCCTCCAGAAGTAATTGAAGCCATAGAAGCTGATTATATTAACGGAGTGGCGAAGGTTGGCAAGAGATTATTAATTTTATTAAACTTAGAAAAAGTACTGGATGCCGAAAAATCAGTTTTAGCGTAAATAGATAGAGGGGACGTTTAACCATGTCAAATGTCAATCGCTTGAATGCGGATCATATGGATATTTTGCGAGAAATAGGCAATATTGGCGCTGGAAATGCAGCTACGGCACTCTCCAAGCTGTTAAATAAAAAAATTGAAATGAAGGTGCCGAATGTTCAGGTTGTCTCATTTGATGAAATGATGGACTTAGTCGGGGGAGCGGAACAGGTTGTAGCTGCTGTTTTTCTAAGAATTGAAGGCGAAGCGCCGGGAAATATGTTTTTTGTTTTATCGTTGCCGCAAGCGGAACAATTTATAAAGCAAATGACGGGTGATCACCAATTTTCGTTTGCCTCGCCACAGTCCGATCTTGGCCTATCTGCTTTGCAAGAATTAGGAAATATATTAGCAGGGTCGTATCTTTCTGCTTTAGCTGATTTCACCCATTTAAAGCTGTATCCGTCAGTGCCGGCACTGACCATTGATATGATCGGAGCGATTTTGCAATACGGGCTGCTGGAGCTGTCACGGGTTGGCGATTATGCAATCGTGATTGATACAGCCGTTCATGAAGAACACCAGCCGCAAGATAGCGTGAATGGCCATTTCTTTCTTCTTCCTGATCCTGATTCATTTACCCCTATTTTTCGTTCACTAGGTGTCGAACTGTCATGAATGAAATTGTGAACGTCATAAAAGTAGGGATTGCTGATATGAATGTCGTTCAGGTGCCTTATCTTATTCGTACATCTGGATTAGGGTCTTGCGTTGGTGTTGTCGTTTTTGATTTGATGAAAGGAGTTGCTGGATTGGCGCATGTGATGCTGCCTAGTTCATCGCTGGCAAGGTCGGAAAGCCTAAATGTAGCCAAATACGCAGATACGGCAATAGAAGCGCTTATATCGCTTGTTGTAAAAGCGGGCGGCAGAAAAAGCGCCCTTAAAGCGAAAATGGCTGGCGGAGCACAAATGTTTCAGTTTCATTCAGCCAATACGGACATGATGAGGATTGGACCAAGAAATGTTGAAGCGGTCAAGCAGCAGCTGCAACGCTTCCATATTCCGATCGTGGCCGAAGATGTGGGAGGAAACAGCGGAAGAACGATTGAATTTAATCCGCAAACAGGTCTTTTATTTATTCGCACAGTTAACCAAGGAGTAAAAGAAATATAGATGGTTCGTGCATTGACGGGTCGGGTATTATTCGGAACAGCTGGATTTATGTTGGTGTTTTTCTTATCGTTTCCTGCCCATACAATAGCTACGACGCTTTTACGCAGCGCGCTCTCTTTTATCGCCTTCTTTGTGAGCGGCTATGTGTTTCAATGGATGTTTGCCTATATTAGTAGAGAATCGGTCCAAGCAAAGAAAAAGCCTTCACATTCGCTGGATGCCAACGAGCTGCAACCATTAACGGAAGGACTTACAAAAGAAGAAGCACAGCAGGTTGCCGCTTACATTCGGCATATGCTCCATGACGAAAAAGACGGTTAATGAACATATGCCATCAAGCAGTTTCAGGATGAACGGGGAGGAGTATCATGACAAACGCCTCAGCGCGCAAGGAGCAAAATTATTGGGACAATTGGATTGATAAGCGTGATCCACAAGCGGGAGATGAGCTTGTACAAAGATACATGCCGCTTGTGTATTATCAAGTACAACGAATTGCTGTATCATTGCCCAAAACTGTAAACAAACAAGATTTAATCAGCTTTGGATTAATGGGGCTTTACGACGCGCTTGAAAGATTTGATCCTTCTCGCGACTTAAAATTTGATACGTATGCTTCGTTTCGAATTCGCGGCGCCATTTTAGACGGATTGCGGAAGGAAGACTGGCTCCCTCGCAGCACAAGAGAAAAGGCGAAAAAAATTGAAGCCGCCATTGCGAAAATGGAGCAGCGGCATATGCGGACAGTGACTGCCAAAGAAGTCGCAGATGAACTAGGCATGACTGAAGAAGAAGTATGTTCAGTCATGAATGAGGGGTTTTTTGCTAATATTTTATCTCTTGATGATTGGTCGAAGGAAAACGAAGAAGAAGAAAACAGCCCGCTAACGCTGCGTGATGAAAAAACGTCGTCGCCCGAAGAGGCGGTTCTAAGACAAGAAATGTATGAGCAGCTTGCTGCTGTTATTAAGCAGCTAAACGAAAAAGAACAGCTTGTGATCAGCTTGTTTTATAAAGAGGAGTTAACCTTGACCGAAATTGGGCAAATTATGGGATTATCGACATCGCGGATTTCACAAATACATTCAAAAGCGATTTTTAAACTGCGAAAAATATTAACACAAGTGTTATAATGAACTCATCAGCCAGTTGGGAGCCGTTGGTGAAAGCTGTTTTCATCATCTAAAACATGCAGATGGGTTTTCGGGCAATTTAGCGTGCTTGAACCAATATAGATAAGGTCAAACCGACAAGCTGTCTGTTTGTTGGCGGTGACAAAAATAAGGAATGAAAGCAGTTTGCCATAAGGATGTGTGGAGGGAATACAGGACGATTTGGTTAGATCATAGCAGAGACGAGCCTTTCGATAGCGGTTTCCTCTTTATATGATTGCTCTTTCTTTCGTCTGAGTTTCCCCAGACTGACAAACGTCTTCAAAAACAGACAAGGTTCATTGCTAATGATGCCAGAAAATCGGTCTGTGCAAAGGAAGTGAAAGCATGAGTTTGAAATTAGTAGAATTGCAAGTAGCACTTCCAAGAATGAACGAAATCGGAAAGATCCAAGAACTGCTTCAGCAGCAATCTGGGCTTGCTCAAGCGCAAGTAGCAGCAGCTATGCAGAAGCGGCAAGAACGCGCGAAACGGCAGGTGACAAGCAAACAGACCACCCAAAGCGCCCGTTGGGAAAAGGAAAAGCATGGGATACAGCATAAACAAGTTCATCCATATAAAGGGAAAAATATCGATTTAATGGGGTAGAAGAATTCAATGATCGCATTTTTATTGACTGTAAGCTTTGCCTTGCATGCTCTCTCTCTTTTTATCATCATTTTATTGTATTTGCAGCTGTCAAAGGTAAAAGAGGTTGAAAAAAAGCAATCACAGCTTATTCAAGAGATGGAAGAGACGATTTCAGCTTATTTGTTGGAATGGAAAGAGGAAAATGAACGCTTTTTGCAAGCGTTGTCGCAAAGGATGAGAAGCCGCGACAGTGTGCAAACGAAGCCATCGCCTGCTCCTAAACAGCATTCTGCTCCAGTAAAGGATGATGAGTGGCTGCCGCCGATGGAGCAGGTTGACACTATCAAAGACAGAATAGAAATCAGCGAAACGAACCAGCAGCAAAAGGAAGTTCCATCCCCTCCTTCCTCTATTGCAGAACAGGCAGAACAGCTGCAAAAAGAAGGAAAAACGATTGAAGAAATCGCAAAATTGTTAAATAAAGGAAAAACAGAAATTGAACTGCTGCTCAAATTTCGGCAAATGTAGCGAAATACAGCTTGATTGTCGTTTTTAATTGTGATATATTTTTACATGGTGTGAATACACACGCTTATGGATTTAAGCAATGGTGCTGATGTCTCAGTCTTGCTTAAGGATGAAATAGGCGGAGGAAAGAAACCATTTACAGGAGGAAAAGATCAATGTCAGTGATTTCAATGAAACAATTGCTTGAAGCAGGTGTTCATTTTGGACATCAAACGCGCCGTTGGAACCCTAAAATGAAAAAATATATCTTCACTGAGCGCAACGGCATTTATATTATCGATTTGCAAAAAACAGTAAAAAAAGTTGAGGAAGCTTACAACTTTGTTAGAGAATTAGCAGCAAATGGCGGAAAAGTTCTTTTTGTAGGTACAAAGAAGCAAGCACAGGACTCTGTTAAAGAAGAAGCAGAACGTTCTGGTATGTTCTATGTAAATCAGCGCTGGTTAGGCGGTACATTAACGAACTTTGAAACCATTCAAAAACGGATTAAACGCTTGAAAGAGATTGAAAAAATGGCAGAAGACGGAACATTTGATGTATTGCCTAAAAAAGAAGTGATTGGCTTGAAAAAAGAGCTAGAGCGTTTAGAGAAATTTTTAGGCGGTATTAAAGAAATGAAGCAGCTTCCAGATGCGTTATTTGTTATCGATCCTCGCAAAGAGCGCATCGCGGTTGCGGAAGCGCGCAAATTAAATATCCCAATCGTTGGTATTGTTGATACAAACTGCGATCCAGATGAAATTGACTATGTCATTCCGGCAAACGACGATGCGATCCGTGCCGTAAAACTTCTCACAGCAAAAATTGCAGATGCTATTTTAGAAGCAAAACAAGGCGAAGAAGCTGTTGTAGCCGCTGAATAAACAGGCTTCAAAAAAGTTTGGAAAGGTGATAAGAGGGGAAGTGCCTTTTATCACCTTTTTTTGAGACAGAAATTCTCCCTTGTTTGGCTATACTAAAAAGGGCGGGAGCAAACAAAATTTGCGCTGCGAATTTTGTTTACATATATGCGTATACACTAGAAGGAGGACATGATTCTTATGGCAATTACAGCTCAAATGGTAAAAGAGTTACGTGAAAAAACGGGCGCAGGCATGATGGATTGTAAAAAAGCGCTCACAGAAACAAACGGAGATATGGAGAAAGCAATTGACTGGCTTCGCGAAAAAGGAATTGCGAAAGCAGCTAAAAAAGCGGACCGAATTGCTGCGGAAGGAACAACACTTATTGAAGTGCAAGGCAATACAGCTGTTATTTTGGAAGTAAACTCTGAAACTGACTTCGTAGCGAAAAACGAAGGGTTCAAAGTGCTTGTAAAAGAGCTTGCTGCTCATCTATTAACGCACAAGCCAGCAACAGTAGAAGCAGCGCTTCAGCAAACAATGGATAACGGTACAACTGTAGAAGAGCATATTAATGCCGCTATTGCCAAAATCGGTGAAAAACTAACGCTTCGCCGCTTTGAAATTGTTGAAAAAGGAGACAATGCAGCGTTTGGAGCTTACCTTCACATGGGTGGACGCATCGGCGTATTGACGGTGCTAGAAGGAACAACAGATGAGGCGATTGCAAAAGATGTAGCTATGCATATTGCAGCGCTTAATCCAAAATATGTATCTCGCGATCAAGTGTCTCAGGAAGAAATTAACCGTGAGCGCGAAGTATTAAAGCAACAAGCTCTTAACGAAGGAAAACCAGAAAATATTGTAGAAAAAATGGTAGAGGGCCGTTTAAATAAATTTTATGAAGACATTTGCTTGCTAGAGCAATCGTTTGTAAAAAATCCAGATATGAAAGTTCGTCAATTTGTTGAAACAAATGGTGCGACAGTAAAAAGCTTCGTTCGTTATGAAGTGGGCGAAGGAATCGAAAAACGCCAGGATAACTTCGCTGAAGAAGTAATGAACCAAGTTAGAAAGTAATGAGCGAAGCGGAATAGGGAACACAACAGGTGTTCCCTATTTTTAAAGATTAGCTTACACGGAGGAGTAACATGAGCAATCCAAAGTATAAACGTGTTGTGCTGAAGTTAAGCGGCGAAGCTTTAGCGGGGGATCAAGGATTTGGAATCAATCCCGCAATTATTAAATCCATTGCCAAGCAAGTGAAAGAAATCGCAGAGCTAGGTGTGGAAGTGGCTGTTGTAGTTGGGGGAGGAAATATTTGGCGCGGAAAAATTGGCAGCGAAATGGGGATGGACCGGGCTACTGCTGATTATATGGGCATGCTTGCAACCGTCATGAATTCGCTGGCGCTTCAGGATAGCCTTGAGCATCTCGGGGTGGAAACGCGCGTACAGACATCCATCGAAATGCGTCAAGTCGCAGAACCATACATAAGAAGAAGAGCGATTCGCCACCTTGAGAAAAAACGTGTCGTCATTTTTGCTGCTGGCACCGGCAATCCTTATTTTTCCACTGATACAACGGCTGCGCTTCGTGCCGCAGAAATTGAAGCAGACGTTATTTTAATGGCGAAAAATAATGTAGACGGCGTTTACAACGCTGATCCCAAAATCGATCAAAATGCAGTGAAATATGACCAGCTTTCATATCTTGATGTCATTAAACAAGGACTAGGCGTCATGGATTCAACAGCTTCCTCTTTATGCATGGATAACGATATTCCGTTAATTGTATTTTCGATTATGGAGGAAGGCAATATAAAACGCGTTGTTCTTGGCGAAAATATAGGAACAATTGTAAGGGGGAAATAAACATGGCAAAGCAAGTATTAACAACAACAAAAGAAAAAATGGATAAAGCCGTCCAGGCTTTTAGCCGCGAATTAGCCGGAATTCGCGCAGGAAGAGCGAATCCAGGGCTGCTTGAAAAAATTACAGTCGATTACTACGGGGTATCGACGCCGATCAATCAATTGGCGGGCATCACGGTCCCAGAAGCGCGTTTGCTTGTTATTCAACCATACGACAAATCGATCTTAAAAGATATTGAAAAATCTATTTTGGCTTCTGATTTAGGATTAACTCCATCCAATGACGGCTCGGTCATCCGCATTACGATTCCGCCGTTAACAGAAGAGCGCCGCCGCGAGCTTGTCAAGGTTGTCAAGAAATATTCAGAAGATGCGAAAGTAGCCGTTCGTAATATTCGCCGCGATGCAAACGATGACTTGAAAAAGCTAGAGAAAAACGGCGACATTACGGAAGACGAATTGCGTGGCTATACAGACGATATTCAAAAAATAACCGACGAGCATATCGCTAAAATCGAAGCTCTGACAAAGGAAAAAGAAAAAGAAGTAATGGAAGTATAATCTTCTTGCTGGCTGATGCAAAAAACCCTCTATGTGCAAAGAGGGTTTTTTTGCTATAATGAAAAAGCGAAATGAGGTACATGTTTGACGAATGTTTTGTTTCTTGATTACACTAGCCTCATAGTATGTTGAAAATATCGAAAAAGCGGAGGACTAGGATGTTTAATAAGATTTGGAAACATAAAGAGCAATCGAATTTTTCGATTGAGTATACAAAAGAAAATATTTTGCAGCAGCCTGTTCCTGAGCATGTTGCTATCATTATGGATGGCAATGGCCGCTGGGCGAAAAAACGGGCATTACCGCGGGCGGCGGGACATTATGAAGGGATGCAGGTTGTTCGCAAAATTACTCGCTTTGCCAATGAACTGGGAATTAAGGTATTAACACTTTATGCGTTCTCCACTGAAAACTGGAAGCGACCCAAAAGCGAGGTTGACTATTTAATGAAGCTTCCCGAGCAGTTTCTAACCACCTTTTTGCCAGAATTAATTGAAGAGAACGTAACCGTTCGTGTTATCGGGGACTGCAATCAGCTTCCGGAGCATACGCAGACCGCTGTTAAAAAAGCGGTGGAAGACACGAAGCATAATACAGGTCTTATTTTAAATTTTGCATTAAATTACGGCAGCCGCGCTGAAATTACGCACGCAGTAAAAGAAATCGCAAAGCAGGTGCAGCAAGGGCATTTATCTGCGGAGCAAATCGATGAAGAAGTAGTGGCTTCTTATTTAATGACTAGAAATTTAAAAGATCCTGATTTGCTGATTCGTACAAGCGGAGAAATTCGGTTAAGCAACTTTATGCTTTGGCAGCTTGCTTATACCGAGTTTTGGTTTACTGATGTACTTTGGCCAGATTTTACAGAACAGCATTTATTAGAAGCGATTGCGGAATTTCAAAAGCGTGGTCGCCGGTTTGGAGGAATTTAAACAAGATGAAGCAGAGAGTGATTACAGGAGTTATAGCCGCCGCTCTTTTTTTGCCAATCGTTATTTTTGGCGGAATTCCGTTTATAATAGTAACATATGTATTAGCAACGATTGGGCTGTTTGAGCTTTTGCGCATGAAGCGTGTGCAGCTGCTTTCGCCTGAGTCTGTTGTGAGCTTTCTTTTATTATGGGGACTGCTTTTGCGCAGCTCATGGCTTGACAATGTTCATCTCGAAAAAATGGAGCTGTTGCTGCTTGCGGTTCTTTTCGTGCTCATCTACACAGTCACGACAAAAAATCGTTTCACGTTTGATGATGCAGCTTTTTCGCTGCTTGCTACATTATACGTCGGCTTTGGTTTTTATTATTTTATGGAGACTCGCTTAGCCGGATTGCATTATATGTTTTATGCCTTATTCATCATTTGGGCAACGGATACCGGCGCCTATTTTACTGGCCGGGCGTTTGGAAAACGGAAGCTTTGGCCGGAAATCAGCCCGAATAAAACGATAGAAGGCTCCATTGGCGGCACGATTTGTGCGCTTGTTGTGGCCATCGTCTACCAGCTGTGCACTCATTTTTTTGCAAGTATCCCATGGCTCCTTGTGGTGACGGTGGTTCTGTCGATTGTTGGACAACTGGGCGATTTAGTAGAGTCAGCATTTAAGCGGCATTATAACGTGAAGGATTCCGGTAATATTTTGCCGGGACATGGCGGTATTTTAGACCGATTTGATAGTTTATTGTTTATGTTGCCAATTTTGCATTTGTTTATGAGTATGGTGTTGTAAAAGGTTAGGAGTGAAGATGTTGAAGTATATTAGCTTATTAGGAGCAAGCGGATCCATCGGTATGCAAACGCTTGATGTGATTCGTTCCCATCCGGATCAGTTTTGCCTTGTGGCGATGTCCATAGGGAAAAATCACGAAGCAGCCCGGGCCATTATTGAAGAGTTTCATCCTGAGCTTGTGGCGGTTGCCGACTCTGCTGTCTACGATGCCCTTTATCGTGAATTTCATGGATCCGTTAAAATCATTTTTGGAGATGAAGGACTCGTTGAGGCAGCAACCTACTCGAAAGCTACGATCGTCGTCAATGCATTGATGGGAAGCATCGGGCTGATTCCGACATTAAAAGCAATTGAAGCGCGTAAAACCATTGCTTTGGCGAATAAAGAGACATTGGTCACGGCGGGGCACATTGTAACCAAAGCTGCGCAAAACCACAATGTTGCATTGCTTCCGGTTGATAGCGAGCATTCTGCGATTTTTCAATGCTTGCAAGGAGAAAAGCACAACAATGTCGAAAAACTTATTTTAACAGCTTCAGGAGGAAGCTTCCGGGACTGTACGCGCGAACACCTCCACCATGTGACAGTGGAGGATGCGCTACGCCATCCAAATTGGTCGATGGGGGCCAAAATTACGATTGATTCGGCAACGATGATGAATAAAGGACTTGAAGTGATTGAAGCCCATTGGTTATTCGGATTGCCGTATGAACAAATTGATGTTTTGTTACATAGAGAAAGCATCGTCCATTCCCTCGTCCAGTTCCATGATAGCAGCGTCATCGCGCAGCTTGGCACACCGGATATGCGCGTACCGATTCAATATGCGCTTACGTATCCAGATCGCTTCAGGCTGCCAGACGCTAGGAAGCTAAATTTGGCGGACATCGGAACACTGCATTTTCAACAGATCGATTTCGAGCGCTATCGTTGTTTACAATTTGCTTACGAGGCAGGACGAGCAGGAGGCTCCTTGCCGACCGTATTAAACGCCGCCAACGAAGAAGCAGTTGCTGCTTTTTTGAGCGGGCGCATCCGCTTTTTAATGATAGAAGATATGGTGGAAAAGGCGCTTGAGAAACATGAGGTGATTAAGAATCCGTCACTTGACGAGATCCGCGAGGTAGACCGCGAAACGCGGCGCTATATCCAGTCACTATTAACTTAAAGGGTGGTTGAAAATTTGAATACATTACAAACAGTGGTTGCATTTGTTGTCATCTTTGGTGCGCTTGTTTTTTTCCATGAGCTTGGACATTTGATTTTTGCGAAGCGTGCAGGAATCTTGTGCCGTGAATTTGCCATTGGATTTGGTCCTAAAGTATTTTCGTTTAAACGAAAGGAAACCGTATACACCATTCGTTTACTTCCGCTTGGAGGATTCGTGCGCATGGCCGGGGAAGATCCGGAAATGGTAGAGGTCAAGCCGGGACAGCTTGTCGGTCTTGAATTCAATCATGAAGGACATGTGCAGAAAATTATTGTCAACCATAAAGATGAATATCCAAACGCTAAAATCATTGAGGTCGAGCAAGCGGATCTGGAACGCGAGATGTATATTGCCGGCTATGAGGATGAGACCGGGGAACGGCTCGTTCGTTTTCCCGTAGCTGAACCAGCCTTTTTTGTTATGGACCATCAAGAAATTCAAATTGCCCCATATCATCGCCAATTTGCTTCCAAAACACTAGGACAGCGAGCCTTAGCGATTGTGGCGGGACCTTTGGCGAACTTTGTATTGGCGTTTATTGTGTTTGTACTGATCGGTCTTTTGCAAGGATACCCCATTGATAAACCGATTCTGGGGGAATTGACAAAAGATGGGGCAGCCCGTCAAGCAGGGCTGAAGCAAGGAGATGTCGTGCTTTCGATCGACGACACGCCTGTGACA
Source organism: Anoxybacillus sp. PDR2 (assembly GCF_009834045.1). NCBI lineage: Bacteria > Bacillati > Bacillota > Bacilli > Caryophanales > Anoxybacillaceae > Anoxybacillus > Anoxybacillus sp. PDR2. Next base: position 1,405,210 of record NZ_CP047158.1, read on the forward strand.
ACTTGGACGCAAGTAGTGGAAACGATTCGCGCTCATCCACAGGAGAAGCTTGTATTTAAAATTAAACGCGGCGATCAAGTGCTTGATGTGCCTGTCACACCGAAGGCACAGACGGTCGAAGGACAGACCATTGGGTTGATAGGTGTTTACAGTCCAATGGAAAAATCGATGATCGGCTCTTTCAAGCAAGGAGCATTAGAAACCTATTATTGGACAAAGCAAATTGTGGTTGGTTTAGGACATCTTATAACAGGAGAATTTTCTCTTGATATGCTATCTGGACCGGTTGGCATTGCTGTATCGACCAATAAAGTGGCACAATCAGGGATTTATTACTTGATGAAATGGGGCGCCATTTTAAGTATTAACCTTGGGATTGTTAATTTATTGCCGCTTCCGGCCCTTGATGGCGGCCGACTTCTATTTTTTGCAATTGAAGGATTGCGCGGCAAACCGATTGATCGACAAAAAGAAGGAATGGTACACTTTATCGGTTTTGCGCTTTTAATGCTTTTAATGCTAGTTGTCACATGGAATGATATTCAAAAATTTTTCCTGTAATATCGAATGAAGAGGTGCAATGAGATGAAACAAAGTCAATCGTTTATTCCAACGCTACGCGAAGTTCCAGCAGATGCAGAAGTGAAAAGCCACCAGCTTTTACTGCGGGCGGGGTTTATACGCCAAAGCTCAAGCGGAGTATATACCTTTTTGCCGCTTGGACGGCGCGTGCTGCAAAAGGTAGAAGCGATTATTCGCGAGGAAATGAACCGGGCGGGGGCAATTGAATTATTGATGCCTGCTCTTCAACAGGCTGAGCTTTGGCAGGAGTCAGGCCGCTGGTATTCTTATGGACCGGAGCTGATGCGGCTAAAAGATCGACATGAACGGGATTTTGCGCTTGGACCAACTCATGAGGAAGTGATTACAGCGCTGGTGCGCGATGAAGTAAAAACATATAAGAAACTTCCTTTAACACTCTATCAAATTCAAACAAAATTCCGCGATGAGAAGCGCCCGCGATTTGGTTTGCTGCGCGGTCGCGAGTTCATTATGAAGGATGCTTATTCTTTCCACACTTCTAAAGAAAGCCTGGATGAAGTATACAACAAAATGTATGAAGCTTATTCGAATATTTTCCGGCGCTGCGGCTTAAATTTCCGCGCGGTAATTGCTGATTCAGGAGCGATTGGCGGAAAAGATACGCATGAGTTTATGGTGTTGTCTGATATTGGGGAAGACACAATAGCTTATTCAGATGCTTCGGATTTTGCTGCCAATATTGAAATGGCACCAGTTGTTGCTACGTACGAAAAAAGCACAGAACCGCTGAAAGAATTGAAAAAAGCGCATACTCCAGAGCAGAAAACAATTGAAGAAGTAGCAGCATTTTTGCAGGTAGCTCCGGAAAAATGCATTAAATCCTTGCTTTTCAAAGTCGATGAAAAATATGTGCTTGTGCTTGTTCGAGGCGACCATGAGGCCAATGATGTCAAAGTGAAAAATCTGCTGGAAGCCTCTGTAGTAGAGCTCGCCTCTCCTGAGGAAACAAAGGCGGTAATGAATTGTCCAATCGGATCTCTCGGACCGATTGCTGTAGATGCATCAGTCACAGTCATTGCCGATTATGCGGTTGAGGCGATTGTCAACGGTGTATGCGGCGCAAATGAAGACGGCTATCATTATACAGGAGTGAATCCTGGCCGCGATTTTACTGTTTCACAATACGCCGACTTGCGCTTTATTCAAGAAGGAGATCCTTCCCCAGATGGAAAAGGAACGATCCGATTTGCCCGGGGAATTGAAGTTGGCCATGTTTTTAAATTAGGGACTCGTTATAGTGAAGCAATGAACGCTACTTATCTTGATGAGAATGGACGTACGCAAACGATGATCATGGGCTGCTATGGCATTGGTGTTTCCCGCTTGCTTTCAGCTATTGCTGAGCAATTTGGCGATGAAAACGGTCTTGTTTGGCCAGCCTCTGTTGCTCCGTTCCACATTCATTTAATCCCGATCAACTTGAAAAACGAGGAGCAGCGTCAGCTTGCAGATGAGTGGTACGAAAAATTGGGACAGGCCGGTTTTGAGGTGCTTTATGATGATCGCCAAGAGCGACCAGGCGTGAAATTTGCCGATAGTGATTTGATCGGCATTCCTGTTCGTGTGACTGTCGGTAAGCGTGCAGGTGAAGGAGTCGTGGAAGTGAAGGTCCGCCAAACAGGAGAATCAATGGAAGTGCCTGTTACGGAATTAATTGAAACAATGAAACGTCTTTTACAATAAGGATTGTAGAATGTTGGGGCTGATTCCTGTCGGTAGGGCAGCCCTTCTGCTATTCACTTTCATTGAACAAGAGAGGAGAAACGATCGGCGTCATGTTAACGAACGAACAAAAAGAACGGTTTCAAGTATTATTGCAGCAACTTGACTTGACGGCTGACGAGATGGTTCCCTATTTTTCGGGGGCAGAGATTCAAAAGCTTGTTGTAGAAAAAGGAAACAAGTGCTGGCATTTTTATTTCTTGCTGCCGAAAATTTTGCCCCACCAAGTTTATCAGCTGTTCAGCACAAAGCTCGTTCAGACATTTCAACATATTGCCCATGTTAAACATACGATTCAAACGCTAGACTCTCAGTTTGCTCCTGAAGATGTTCAAGGATATTGGTCCACTTGCTTAGAGCAGCTGCAAGGAATCTCTTCGCCGCTTCTTGCTTTACTGCACGAGCAGCTTCCGGCTGTGACTGGAAACAAATTATATGTTACAGCTCGCAATGATGCAGAAGCGATTGCATTGAAGCGCCGGTTTGCTGCTAAAATCGCAGAAGTATATCAATCGTTTGGTTTTCCGTTTTTGCAGCTCGAGACGGACATCAAGCAATCGGAAAGCGAGTATGAGCAATTTTTGGCGCAAAAGCAGCAGGAAGATGAGGCAAGAGCCTTAGCGGCATTAACAGAAATGACAGCTAAGAAAGAAGCACCGGCTGAGACGGCTCCTGAAAGCTCTGGACCGCTTGTGCTCGGCTACTCCATCAAGGAGGAAGAGGTACGCACCCTTGACAGCATTACGGAAGAAGAACGTCGTGTTGTGGTGCAGGGATATATATTTGATGCTGAAGTAAAGGAGCTAAAAAGCGGCCGTTCCTTGCTGACATTTAAAATGACGGACTATACCAACTCTATTCTTGTGAAAATGTTTTCGCGAGATAAAGAAGATGCTAGTGTAATGGGAAAAGTGAAAAAAGGAATGTGGGTCAAAGTAAGGGGCAGTGTACAAAACGATACGTTTGTACGCGATCTCGTATTATTGGCCAATGATGTCAATGAGATAAAGCCAAATGAACGGAAAGACACAGCCAACGAGGGAGAAAAGCGGGTTGAACTCCATCTTCATACACCGATGAGCCAAATGGATGCCGTCACATCTGTATCGAAACTGATTGAGCAAGCGAAAAAGTGGGGACATCCTGCGATTGCCGTCACTGATCATGCGGTTGTTCAGTCGTTTCCAGAAGCTTATAGCGCTGCGAAAAAGCACGGAATGAAAGTGCTGTACGGGGTGGAGGCCAACATTGTCGATGATGGAGTGCCGATTGCCTATAATGAAGCGCATCGGCCGCTATTGGAGGATACGTTTGTTGTATTTGACGTCGAAACGACAGGACTGTCGGCCGTTTATAATACCATTATTGAGCTGGCAGCTGTAAAGGTGAGAGATGGAGAAATTATTGACCGTTTTACTTCATTTGCGAACCCTCACCATCCACTATCTGTAACAACGATTGAACTGACCGGCATTACAGATGATATGGTAAAGGACGCTCCTGATGCGGGAGAGGTGCTGCGCCAGTTTCATGAATGGATGGGAGACAGCGTCCTTGTTGCGCACAACGCGAGTTTTGATATTGGTTTTTTAAATGTTGGATTGAACAAAATTGGATTGCAAAAGGTAACCAATCCGGTTATTGACACACTGGAGCTGGCCCGCTTTTTATATCCGGAGCTAAAAAATCACCGTTTAAACACACTTTGTAAAAAATTCGATATCGAATTGACACAGCATCACCGTGCCATTTACGACGCTGAAGCGACGGGTCATTTGCTGATGAAAATGCTGAAGGATGCCCATAACAAAGGCATTGTTTATCATGATGAGCTGAACTTGCATTCAAAACAGGAAACTTCTTATCAGCGGCCGCGCCCATTTCATGTTACGCTCTTGGCGCAAAATGATGTGGGGTTAAAAAACTTATTTAAGCTTGTTTCGCTGGCGCATATCCAGTATTTTTATCGTGTTCCTCGCATTCCGCGTTCGGTTTTGCAGAAGTATCGCGAAGGTATTTTAGTAGGATCTGGCTGCGACAAAGGCGAAGTGTTTGACAATATGATCCAAAAAGCTCCAGAGGAAGTCGAGGAAATCGCAAAATTCTATGATTTTCTTGAGGTTCACCCGCCAGAGGTCTATAAACCTTTGATCGAAATGGATTATGTCAAAGATGAAGCGATGCTTCGAGAGGTCATTAGCAAAGTGGTCGCGTTAGGGGAGAAGCTGAACATACCGGTTGTGGCTACAGGAAATGTCCATTACTTGAATCCGGAAGATAAAATTTACCGCAAAATATTAATTCACTCGCAAGCTGGGGCGAATCCGCTTAATCGTCACGAATTGCCGGACGTATATTTTCGAACGACGAACGAAATGCTCGAGTGCTTTTCGTTTTTAGGAGAAGAGAAAGCCAAAAAAATCGTCGTAACCAATACACAAAAAATCGCCGACTCTGTTGAAGAAGTAAAGCCGATTAAGGACCAGCTTTATACGCCGCGGATTGAGGGAGCAGAGGAAGAAATTCGTGAAATGAGCTATCGCCGGGCGAAAGACATATATGGAGATCCACTGCCGGAGATTGTTGAGCAGCGGCTGGAAAAAGAATTAAAAAGTATTATTGGCCATGGCTTTGCGGTTATTTATTTAATTTCTCATAAGCTTGTAAAAAAATCTCTAGATGACGGCTACCTTGTTGGCTCACGCGGGTCAGTCGGCTCATCGTTTGTAGCGACGATGACGGAAATTACGGAAGTGAATCCGCTCCCGCCTCATTATGTTTGTCCAAGCTGCAAGCACTCAGAGTTTTTTAATGACGGTTCCGTTGGATCCGGATTTGATTTGCCGGATAAAGACTGTCCAAAATGTGGAGCGAAGTACAAAAAGGACGGACATGACATCCCGTTTGAAACATTCCTTGGATTTAAAGGGGATAAAGTTCCGGACATCGATTTGAATTTTTCCGGTGAGTATCAGCCGCGCGCCCACAACTATACAAAAGTGCTGTTTGGAGAGGATAATGTATATCGCGCGGGAACGATTGGTACGGTGGCAGATAAAACAGCCTACGGATTTGTCAAAGGATATGCAAGCGATCGTAATTTAACGCTAAGGGGCGCTGAGGTGGATCGGCTTGCTGCGGGATGCACAGGGGTGAAGCGTACAACAGGACAGCATCCGGGCGGAATTATCGTTGTTCCTGACTATATGGATATTTATGACTTTACTCCGATACAGTATCCAGCTGATGATACAAGCTCGGAGTGGCGGACTACACATTTTGACTTTCACTCTATCCATGATAACTTATTAAAACTCGATATTCTCGGGCACGATGATCCGACCGTGATTCGGATGCTTCAAGATTTAAGCGGCATTGATCCCAAAACGATTCCAACGGACGATCCGGAAGTCATGAAAATTTTTAGCGGAACAGAATCGCTTGGAGTGACACCGGAGCAAATTATGTGCAATGTCGGAACATTAGGCATTCCGGAATTCGGCACCCGTTTTGTGCGGCAAATGCTTGAGGAGACGAAACCAAAAACATTCTCTGAGCTCGTTCAAATATCGGGGCTGTCTCATGGGACAGATGTTTGGCTTGGTAATGCGCAAGAATTGATTCATAATGGCATCTGTACGTTATCAGAAGTGATTGGCTGCCGTGATGACATTATGGTTTATTTGATTTATCGAGGGCTGGAGCCGTCGCTAGCGTTCAAAATTATGGAATCCGTCCGCAAAGGAAAAGGATTAACGCCAGAATTTGAAGAAGAAATGCGTAAACACGATGTGCCAGAATGGTATATCGAATCGTGCAAAAAAATCAAATACATGTTTCCGAAGGCGCATGCTGCTGCATACGTGCTAATGGCGGTAAGGATTGCCTATTTTAAAGTCCATCATCCGCTGCTCTATTATGCATCGTATTTTACAGTCCGCGCAGAGGATTTCGATCTTGATGTCATGGTCAAAGGTTCTGCTGCCATTCGCAAGCGTATTGAGGAAATTAATGCGAAAGGTCTCGATGCATCTGCTAAAGAAAAAAGCTTGCTGACTGTACTAGAAATTGCTTTGGAAATGTGTGAGCGCGGTTTTTCATTTCAAAACATTGATCTGTATCGTTCGCAAGCAGCTGAATTTGTCATTGATGGAAACTCGCTAGTCCCGCCATTTAATACGATCCCAGGTCTTGGGACTAACGTGGCCTTGAGTATTGTGCGAGCTCGAGAAGAGGGCGAATTTCTCTCAAAAGAAGATTTACAGCAACGCGGAAAAGTATCGAAAACGATTCTTGAATATTTAGAGAGCCGCGGTTGTCTCGACTCTTTGCCTGACCATAACCAACTTTCCTTATTCTAGTCATCGGTTGCAAAACATTTTCCAATATGTTATAGTTTTAGGGGAAATGGCAAAGATAAGAGGTAAGAAAAGAGTGGGGAAACCCACTCTTTCGTATTGATTATAGCTTCCTGTCGATAAAGCGAATGGCGTTCTTAGGACGGCAAGTGAAGGATTTTTCGGTTTAGGAGGGACAAAATGAGCAAAAAAGTTACAGAAGTGGTGGGAGAATTAGTAACACCAATTCTTAACGACATGAACCTCGAATTAGTGGATATTGAGTACGTAAAAGAGGGGAAAAATTGGTTTTTGCGTGTGTTTATTGATTCAGAACAGGGAATTGATATTGAACAATGCGGGATCGTTAGTGAGAAACTGAGCGAAAAACTAGACGAGGTTGACCCGATTCCATACAATTATTTCCTGGAAGTGTCATCTCCGGGAGCGGAACGTCCGTTAAAAAAAGCCGCTGATTTTGCGAAGGCTGTCGGAAAAAATGTCTATATAAAAACATATGAACCGATTGAAGGAGAAAAGGAATTCGAAGGCGAACTTACTGCTTTTGATGGCGAGACAGCCACCATAACGGTGAAACAAAAGACGCGGACAAAAACGATCGATATCCCGTATGAAAAAATTGCCAACGCAAGGCTTGCCGTCATCTTTTTCTAATGTGCAGCTAAATGTAAAGGGGGATTTTCGTTTCATGAATACGCAACTATTGGATGCTTTGGCGGCTCTTGTAAAAGAAAAAGGCATTAGCCAAGAAGTGTTAGTCGAAGCGATTGAAGCGGCGATTATTTCCGCATATAAGCGCAACTTCGGACAGGCGCAAAATGTGCGCGTCGATTTTAATATGGATACAGGATCTATTCGAGTGTTTGCACGCAAAGAGGTCGTAGAGGAAGTATATGATTCTCGTTTAGAAATTTCCATCGATGAAGCGCGAAGCATCAACCCGAACTACCAAGTCGGGGATATTGTCGAAATAGAAGTGACGCCAAAGGATTTTGGCCGCATCGCTGCCCAAACAGCGAAGCAAGTCGTAACCCAGCGGGTACGCGAAGCAGAGCGCGGAGTGATCTATTCCGAGTTTATGGATCGTGAAGAAGATATTATGACTGGAATTGTTCAGCGTGTGGATCCTCGCTTTGCTTATGTGAGCTTAGGGAAGGTTGAAGCATTGCTTCCGGCAAGCGAGCAAATGCCAAATGAAACTTACCGTCCTCACGACCGTTTAAAGGTATATATTACAAAAGTTGAAAAAACAACAAAAGGGCCGCAAATTTTTGTATCTCGCACACATCCAGGCCTTCTTAAGCGCTTGTTTGAGCTTGAAGTGCCAGAAATTTATGACGGAACGGTTGAGATCAAATCAATCGCTAGAGAAGCGGGGGACCGTTCTAAAATTTCCGTGCATTCTGATCAGCCAGAAGTCGATCCTGTTGGAGCATGCGTGGGACCAAAAGGACAGCGTGTCCAAGCGGTGGTCGACGAGCTTAAAGGTGAAAAAATTGATATTGTCCGCTGGTCTGAAGATCCAGTAGAATTTGTGGCTAATGCGTTAAGCCCAGCGAAAGTACTTAGTGTCATCGTCAATGAAGAAGAACGGGCAACAACTGTTATTGTCCCTGATTATCAGCTGTCTTTGGCAATCGGCAAGCGTGGGCAAAACGCTCGTTTAGCCGCTAAATTGACGAATTGGAAAATCGACATTAAAAGCGAATCAGAAGCAGAGCAGTTAGGGATCGCATACGTTCCGAACCGTTCGCTTGATTCTTTTGACACACCGTTAAATAATGAAGATGAGCATGACCAAACATTCGATTTACCAAAAGAAGAAATCGAGTGAGAGGTGAGCAAATATGGCGGTTCAAAAAAAAATTCCGATGCGCAAATGTATTGTGACTGGAGAAATGAAGCCAAAAAAACAAATGATCCGCATTGTCCGCTCAAAGGAAGGGGACGTTTCCATTGACCCGACCGGCAAAAAAGCGGGACGGGGAGCCTATATCACGTTGGAAAAGGAATGCATTTTACTTGCGAAAAAGAAAAATGTTTTAGCCCATCATTTGAAAGCAGAAATTGCGGAGTCTTTGTATGATGAGCTGCTTGAACTAGCAGAAAGGGAGAATGAAGCAAAGAATGGGCAATAAACAATGGACATCATTGCTTGGGTTAGCAAACCGAGCTCGTAAAATTGTTTCTGGCGAAGAGCTGGTTGTCAAAGAGATTCGTAGCGGAAGAGCGAAACTTGTCATTTTATCAGAAGATGCTGCCGCTAATACAAGAAAAAAAATTCAAGACAAATGCACATCATATGAGGTTCCTTTATGCCAAGCGACTGATCGCTATGAGCTTGGAAGGGCGATTGGCAAGGACGCTCGTGTAGTCGTCGCCGTCATCGACGAAGGGTTTGCAAAAAAGTTAATGACGATGTTCGACGTATCATTGTGGGGGTGAATCTATGTCTAAAATGCGTGTATATGAGTACGCAAAACAAAATAACGTTTCTAGCAAAGACATCATTCATAAATTGAAAGAAATGAATATTGAAGTTTCAAATCATATGGCTACACTGGAGCCAGAAGTGGTTGAAAAATTGAACCATACGTATAAGAAAAATGAAGAAAAACAAAAAAACGCGGCAAAAGAAACGCAAAATGTAGCGGTGAAGCCAAAAGGGACCATTCGCGATTTTGATGACGAAGAAGCCGTGGCAAAGAAAGTGCCAATTAAAAAGGCAGTCGTGAAAAACAAAGAAAGCAAAAAGCATGATTTACAAAGCCAGCAACAGGAGAAAAAGGTGTTTACACATAAAAAAAATAAAAAACAAAAAAGCTATGAAGCTCCTCAACAAGAGGTGCAAAAGAAAAAAGAAAAAGAGCTTCCGCAAAAAATTACATTTGAAGGTTCTTTAACCGTTGCTGAATTAGCGAAAAAGTTAGGAAGAGAGCCGTCAGAAATCATTAAAAAGCTGTTTATGCTTGGAATTATGGCAACTATTAACCAAGACCTAGATAAAGATGCCATCGAATTAATTTGTTCCGATTACGGTGTAGAAGTTGAAGAGAAAATTGTGATTGACGAAACGGATTTTGAATCATTGGAAATTGTCGACGATCCAGCTGATCTAGTAGAGCGTCCGCCGGTCGTGACGATTATGGGGCACGTTGACCACGGAAAAACGACGCTTCTTGATTCGATTCGCAACTCAAAAGTAACAGAGCAGGAAGCGGGCGGCATTACGCAGCATATCGGAGCATACCAAGTGCTCGTCAATAATAAAAAGATTACGTTTCTAGATACTCCTGGCCACGAAGCCTTTACCACGATGCGCGCACGGGGAGCGCAAGTGACAGACATCGTTATTCTTGTCGTGGCTGCAGACGATGGCGTGATGCCGCAAACGGTCGAAGCGATTAACCACGCGAAAGCGGCAAACGTGCCAATCATCGTAGCGGTTAATAAAGTCGACAAGCCGACGGCTAATCCAGATCGCGTCATGCAGGAGCTGGTGGAATACAATCTTGTGCCGGAAGAATGGGGCGGCGATACAATTTATTGTAAGCTGTCTGCTTTAACTGGCGAAGGAATCGATAATTTATTGGAAATGATTTTGCTTGTTAGCGAAATGGAGGAGCTAAAAGCAAATCCAAAACGCCGGGCGATCGGAACAGTGGTTGAGGCTAAGCTTGATAAAGGAAGAGGTCCTGTTGCCACGTTGCTCGTGCAAACAGGTACGCTGCATATCGGCGATCCGATTGTGGTCGGAAACACATATGGACGTGTACGGGCGATGACCAATGATGTCGGCCGCCGTGTAAAGGAGGCAGGTCCTTCCACTCCAGTGGAGATTACAGGCTTAAATGAAGTGCCGCAAGCGGGCGATCGCTTTATGGTATTTGAAGATGAGAAAAAAGCGCGACAAGTGGGAGAAGCAAGGGCGCAAAAACAATTACTTGAACAGCGAAGCTCTAAAACCCGCGTCAGCTTAGATGATTTGTTTGAGAAAATCAAGCAAGGGGAAATGAAAGAGCTCAATATCATTGTAAAAGCAGATGTTCAAGGATCTGTTGAAGCGTTAGTGGCTGCGTTGCAAAAAATTGATATCGAAGGCGTTCGCGTGAAAATCATTCATTCAGGCGTTGGGGCCGTTACGGAATATGATATTATGCTTGCTTCGGCGTCCAATGCTATCGTGATTGGCTTTAACGTTCGTCCTGATGCAAATGCAAAACGGGTAGCGGAATCGGAAAAAGTGGATATTCGCTTGCACCGCATTATTTACAAAGTAATTGAAGAGATTGAAGCAGCGATGAAAGGAATGCTTGATCCGGAATATGAAGAAAAAGTCATCGGTCAAGCGGAAGTTCGTCAAACGTTCAAAGTATCAAAAGTGGGGACGATTGCAGGATGTTATGTCACGGACGGCAAAATCACGCGCGATAGCAGCGTTCGTCTCATTCGTCAAGGCGTTGTCGTATACGAAGGGCAAATTGATACGCTTAAGCGCTTCAAAGATGATGTGAAAGAAGTTGCACAAGGATATGAGTGCGGGGTTACGATTAAAAACTTCAACGACATAAAAGAAGGCGATGTTATCGAAGCCTATGTGATGCAGGAAGTCGAACGGAAATGATTGGTTACCTCCAATGCGAGTGCGTCATTTACGATGCCCAATCACTAAAAGAAAAAAGAGCCGTGTTGCAACGAATAATCACACGGCTCAAGCAAAAATATAATATATCAGTAGCCGAAATCGATTACCAAGATTTATGGCAGCGAACGAAGCTTGGGATTGTAGCGATTACAGCTGACCGATCCGCAACTGAAAGAGAGCTTCGTTTCGCGCTGCAATTGATCGATTCATTTCCGGAAATTGAACGGACGGTTACAACATTTGATTGGCTTTAGTCGAGGTGATAAAAATGAGTTTGCGGGCTACGCGTATTGGTGAACAAATGAAAAAAGAGTTGAGCGATATTATCGGTCGCAAACTTAAAGATCCGCGCATCGGTTTTGTAACCGTAACAGATGTGCGCGTGACGGGCGATTTACAGCAGGCCAAGGTATATATTAGCGTGCTTGGCGATGAAGAGCAGCGCCAAAATACGCTAAAAGGGCTAGCGAAAGCAAAGGGCTTTATTCGCTCGGAAATCGGCCAGCGCATTCGTTTGCGGAAAACACCGGAAATTTATTTTGAAATTGACGAATCAATCGATTATGGCAACCGCATTGAATCGTTAATTCGGGAAATTTCTCAAGAAAATAACGATGAGAAATAATGGATAGACGCGCGGTCTATCCATTTTCATTATGTGCAAAAAAGAGGTGGCAAAAATGGACGGGGTGCTTTTATTACATAAACCAGCGGGAATGACATCACACGATTGTGTTTTTCGGATTCGCCGACTTTTGCAGGTCAAAAAGGTAGGACATACAGGTACGCTAGATCCGGATGTGTCTGGCGTGCTGCCTATTTGCATCGGCAAAGCAACAAGAATTGCCGAATTTTTGACTGCGGATCAAAAAACATATGAGGGAGAAGTTACGTTAGGGACAGCGACGACAACAGAGGATGCTTCTGGTGAAATCATAGCTGTCAAAAAAGTGGATCGTCTGATTCGTCGTCCGGAAATTGAAGATGTTTTTCAACAGCTGACAGGAACGATTAAGCAAACGCCGCCCATGTATTCCGCTGTGAAGGTAAACGGAAAAAAATTGTACGAATATGCGCGGGCGGGAATGGAAGTGGAGCGGCCGACGCGCATTATCACCATTCACGAACTTGTCTTATTGGACGAAAAAGATACATTTTCCGGAGATGCGGTTTCGTTTCGTTTCCGTGTCACATGCAGCAAAGGAACGTATGTCCGTACGCTGGCCGTAATGATCGGGGAACGGCTCGGATATCCGGCTCACATGTCCCATTTAGTGCGGATTGCTTCCGGACCATTTTTATTAGAACAATGTGTGACATTTGCGGAAATTGAAAAGCAACTAGCCGCTGGACGTATCGATAAACTGCTGTTGCCTATCGAAAAAGCGCTTTTTCATTTGCCGAAATATCAAATTAATGATAAAGTAGCAGAGAAAGTAAAAAACGGTGCGGTTTTACCGCTTCCCGACAGGCTGCAATCGGTAGATGAGCCAGTGCTTATGGTAGACGAGCAAAATCAAGCGCTCGCCCTTTACTGCAAGCATCCGGCTAAACCGCAAATGATTAAACCGCTCAAAGTGTTTCACTGAGCAAGAGAGCGAAAGGCAGAAGGTGAAGAACAAGCATGGAAACACGATTCATCACATATCCCCATTATCAAAAAAGAGAAGATTTTCCGCCAACGGTGATGGCTTTAGGTTATTTTGATGGTGTTCATCTTGGGCATCAAGAGGTCATTCGAACAGCTGTTCATTTAGCGGCGGAAAACGGATATAAAAGTGCTGTGATGACGTTCCATCCGCATCCCTCCATCGTGCTAGGAAAAAAAGAGCAGCACGTACAGCTGATTACTCCCTTGAAGGAAAAAGAACGGCAAATGGCTCGTCTAGGTGTAGATTATTTATACATCGTAGAATTTACACCTTCATTTGCTGAACTGCTTCCACAGCAATTTGTTGACGAGTACATTATTGATTTTCACGTGAAACATGTCGTAGCAGGCTTCGATTTTACGTATGGACGGCTGGGAAAAGGGACGATGGAGACGATCCCTTTTCATTCTCGGGAGCAATTTGCCCATACAGTGATTCCAAAGCTAACCCGAAACGGGGAAAAGATTAGCTCCACCTATATTCGCCGCCTTTTAAAAGACGGAGAAGTTCAGCAGCTTCCTGAACTGCTTGGCCGTTTTTATACGATCGAAGGAACGGTGATTGATGGCGAAAAGCGGGGAAGAACGATTGGTTTTCCAACCGCAAACATTGAACCGGAAGATGATTATCTTTTGCCGGCGCTAGGGGTTTATGCGGTGAAAGTGAGGATAGGAAACGAAACATTTGCAGGGGTTTGCAATGTAGGATACAAACCAACATTCCATCGTGACCGCCAAGGAAGGCCTAGCATCGAAGTCCACATTTTTCATTTTTCCAGAGAGATTTATGGAGAAACAGTCACAATTGAGTGGCATAAGCGGCTGCGGAGTGAGCAAAAATTTGCAAGTGTGGAACAATTAGTAGAACAAATCGAACGAGATAAGGAAAGAGCGGAAGATTATTTTCGAAAAATCAAGGAAAATACTTGCATTTTACCGCGAAAAGATGTATTCTAATAAAGGTATGTAAAATAACCATTGCTTGGCAGAGCGTATCACCGGCGCTTGCTAGGTAATTGGGGTTTCATAATGAGGAGGTGAACAAGGATGGCATTAACGCAAGAGCGCAAAAATGAAATTATTACCCAGTACAAAATTCATGAAACAGACACTGGTTCTCCAGAGGTACAAATTGCTATCCTTACTGAGCAAATCAACAACTTGAATGAACATTTACGCGTTCATAAAAAAGACCATCATTCACGTCGCGGACTGTTGAAAATGGTCGGTAAGCGCCGTAACCTGCTTACGTATTTACGTAATAAAGATGTTACGCGTTATCGTGAACTAATTAACAAACTTGGATTACGTCGATAAGGAAAAAGCGGGAGCATTCCCGCTTTTTTGCTAGTTATATAAAGGTTGTTGATAACGGGATAGTTATTCGTTCATACTATTAAAGAGGAATCATTTATTTTGATTTGTACATAGAGAGGAGTACTCATCTGTATGGAGCAAGAAAAACAAGTATTTTCCATAGATTGGGCGGGGCGGCCGCTTGTCGTGGAAATAGGTCAATTAGCAAAACAAGCAAACGGTGCTGTGCTTGTTCGTTACGGTGATACCGTCGTATTAAGCACAGCGACCGCATCGAAAGAAGCAAAAAGTGTAGACTTCTTTCCGTTAACCGTGAATTATGAAGAACGCCTCTACGCAGTCGGAAAAATTCCGGGAGGATTTATTAAGCGTGAAGGTCGCCCAAGCGAAAAAGCGATTTTGGCAAGCAGGCTGATCGATCGTCCGATTCGTCCGTTATTTGCGGAAGGGTTTCGTAACGAAGTGCAAATTGTCTCAATGGTGATGAGCGTTGATCAAGACTGCTCTCCAGAAATGGCTGCCATGTTTGGATCTTCGCTGGCGTTGATGGTTTCGGATATTCCGTTTGAAGGACCGATTGCCGGCGTCACGGTTGGTCGTGTCGATGGAAACTTTGTAATTAATCCGTCTGTTGAACAAACAGAAAAAAGTGACATTCAGCTTGTTGTGGCTGGAACAAAAGATGCGATTAACATGGTTGAAGCGGGAGCTGACGAGGTTCCGGAAGAAGTGATGCTGGAAGCGATCATGTTCGGCCATGAAGAAATTAAACGGCTGATTGCTTTTCAAGAAGAGATTACGGCACAAATCGGCAAAGAAAAAATGGAAGTTGCATTATATGAGCTAGATTCCCAGCTGGAGGCCGATATCCGCGCGCTTGCCGAGGCGGAAATTAAACGGGCTGTTCAGGTTCCGGAAAAACTTGCCCGCGAAGCAGCAATTGATGAAGTAAAGGCGGGAGTAATTGCCAAATATGAAGAGCAAGAGGCCGATGAAGAAACATTAAAACAAGCCAATGAAATTTTACATAAGCTTGTTAAAGAAGAAGTACGCCGTCTCATTACAGAAGAAAAAATTCGTCCGGATGGCCGGAAAATTGATGAAATTCGCCCGCTTTCTTCAGCAGTAGGGCTCTTGCCTCGCACGCATGGTTCGGGACTGTTTACGCGTGGACAAACACAGGCGTTAAGTGTTTGCACTTTAGGCGCGCTTGGCGATGTGCAAATTTTAGACGGGCTCGGCATTGAAGAGACCAAACGATTTATGCATCACTATAATTTTCCGCCATTTTCTGTCGGGGAAACGGGAGCGATACGCAGTCCGGGGCGCCGTGAAATCGGACATGGAGCTTTAGGAGAACGGGCGTTAGAGCCAGTGATCCCGTCTGAAAAAGAGTTTCCATATACGATTCGCCTTGTTTCAGAGGTCTTGGAATCGAACGGTTCTACCTCTCAAGCCAGTATTTGTGCTAGCACATTGGCAATGATGGATGCAGGGGTACCGATTAAAGCGCCAGTGGCAGGTATTGCGATGGGACTTGTCAAAAGCGGCGATCATTATACCATTTTAACAGATATCCAAGGTATGGAAGACCATCTTGGCGATATGGACTTCAAAGTGGCGGGAACGGAAAAAGGTGTAACCGCTCTGCAAATGGATATTAAAATTAAAGGATTATCGCGTGAAATTTTAGAAGAAGCCTTACAACAGGCGAAAAAAGGCCGCATGGACATTTTAAAACATATGATGCAAACCATCAGCGAGCCAAGAAAAGAGCTTTCTAAATATGCACCAAAAATTTTAACCATGCAGATCAATCCTGATAAAATCCGCGATGTCATTGGACCAAGCGGCAAGCAAATTAATAAAATTATCGAAGAAACAGGAGTTAAGATCGATATTGAACAAGACGGAACCATCTTTATTTCTTCAGTGAACGAAGAAATGAATCAGAAAGCGAAGAAAATTATTGAGGATATCGTGCGCGAAGTAGAAGTGGGACAAATTTATTTAGGAAAAGTGAAACGCATTGAAAAATTTGGTGCATTCGTCGAATTATTTAGCGGCAAAGACGGTCTTGTCCATATTTCTGAGCTGGCTGAGGAACGCGTTGGCAAAGTAGAAGATGTCGTCTCCATCGGCGATGAAGTTTTAGTGAAGGTTACAGAAATCGATAAGCAAGGCAGGGTCAACTTGTCGAGAAAAGCGGTATTACGTGAACAAAAGGAGAAGCAGAATCAATAAGGGAGCCTCAGGACCAGCCTCAGGCTTCTTTGTTGTTTATAATCAGTTCTATCTTGTCCTCTCTCGACATATTTGTAATAAAAAAAGAGGGGGGGATGAGCGATTTATAAGCGCTACGTAGTTTGGCTGATAGCTGCTTTTTTATTTGCGTGGGGCATTGCCAGCCAGCCGTCTGTCAATCAATATATGAATTCGTTAAAAGCAGGTAGCACAGAAGTAGCAAAAATGCGGGATAAGCTTTATATGGAAATTCAAACGAAGGCAAAGCGGTATGAAATCCCTCCGCAAGATGCTGTAATTGATCGAGTCTGGAAGGCGATTCCTGGGTATAATGGGTTAAAAGTGAATGTGGAAGCTTCTTATCAGAACATGAAAAAGGATGGTACTTTCGACAAACGCAAGCTTGTATACGAACAAATTTCTCCGAAGGTACACTTAAAGGATTTACCGCCTGAAGCTATTTATCGCGGCCATCCAGAAAAACCGATGGTTACCTTCTTGGTGAATGTCGCATGGGGAAATGAATATATCCCTAAAATGCTGGAGGTTTTGAAAAAATATAACGTTCAGGCGACCTTTTTTCTTGAAGGGCGTTGGGTAAAAAATTATCCGGATATGGCAAAAATGATTGCAGATGCGGGTCAGGAGATCGGCAATCATTCGTATAGCCATCCTGATTTAAAAACTATGAGCAATGAGGCGATTCGCCGAGAGCTGAAAAAAACAAACGAGGTTATAGAAGCAACGACAGGGGTAAAATGCAAATGGTTTGCTCCTCCAAGCGGAAGTTATCGAGATGATGTCGTAAAAATTGCCCACGATTTAAAGATGGGAACCATTATGTGGAGTGTTGATACAATTGATTGGCAAAAACCATCGCCATCTGTTATAGTGGAACGGGTAACATCTAAACTTCATCCTGGCGCCATCATTTTAATGCATCCAACATTATCAACAGCAGAGGCCTTAGAACCGCTCATTAAAGCCATTAAACAAAAATATGAAATTGGTAACGTATCAATGCTGCTAGATGAAAAAAGAATTGTACAAAAATAGGAGGAACGCTGATTTGATTAACAAGTACACATGCCAAAATGGGGTACGTATTGTACTAGAACAAATTCCAACAGTGCGTTCAGTTGCGATTGGCATATGGATTGGAACGGGCTCTCGCAATGAATGTGAACAAAGCAATGGGATTTCCCATTTTTTAGAACATATGTTTTTTAAAGGGACCAAAACGCACACAGCGCGGGAAATTGCTGAAGCGTTTGACAGCATTGGGGGACAGGTCAACGCATTTACTTCAAAAGAGTATACGTGCTATTACGCAAAGGTCTTAGATGAGCATGCTCAGTTTGCCCTTGATATGCTTGCTGATATGTTTTTCCATTCCACTTTTGTCGACGAAGAGCTGCAAAAAGAGCGGAATGTCGTGCTTGAGGAAATTAAAATGTATGAAGACACGCCAGATGATATAGTACATGATTTATTAAGCAAAGCATGCTATGCTTCTCATCCGCTTGGCTATCCGATTTTAGGAACGGAACAAGCCTTGCGCACATTTACAGGCGATTCCTTGCGCAAGTACATGGCCGATTACTATACTCCTGACAGAATCGTTATTTCTGTAGCAGGAAATGTGAAAGAGAGCTTTATCCAAGAAATCGAAGCATATTTTGGTACGTTTACAGCGAAGCAGCGCACTGAACGTCCACTTGTGCCGACGTTCCATCCGCAGAAATTAGCTCGCCAAAAGGAGACGGAGCAGGCTCACTTATGCATCGGGTTTAATGGCTTGCCAATTGGCCATTCTGATATTTATAGCTTAATTATTCTTAATAATATTTTAGGGGGGAGCATGAGCAGCCGCCTCTTCCAAGAAGTGCGTGAACAGCGCGGCTTGGCCTATTCTGTTTTCTCCTACCACTCTTCCTACGAAGACGGCGGGCTTTTAGCGATTTATGGCGGAACGGGAAGCAGCCAATTAGATGTTCTTTTTGAAACGATTCAAGAGACGGTTCGGAAGCTGAAAGAAGATGGAATTACGGCAAAGGAGTTGCAAAATAGCAAAGAGCAAATGAAAGGAAGCTTAATGCTTAGCTTGGAAAGCACAAACAGCCGAATGAGCCGCAATGGTAAAAACGAACTTCTCCTTGGCCGCCATCGCTCGCTTGATGAAATTATTGAGGAGATTAATCAAGTCAGCGCAGATGATGTTAATGAGATGGCACAGAAAATTTTCAGCGAAGATTATGCAGTGGCGTTAATCAGCCCAAGTGGACAACTGCCAGCGGCGCTGCAAAGCTAATAAAAATGCCTGCAAAAATCAATTGCAGGCATTTTTTTATGAATGACAACTTACAATGATAAAAAGGCATGAAAAAGGAGTGCATAGGCAATGAGGCTAAGCGAGCTAAGCGGAAAGGAAATTGTTGATGTCAGAAGGGCGGAACGATTAGGGGTGCTTGGGCAGACAGATCTTGAAATTAATGAGCAAACAGGGCACATTCAAGCGTTATTAATTCCAACAGGAAAGTGGTTTGGATTTCGAAAAGAAGGCAATGAGATTCGGGTTCCTTGGAACTATATTAGAAAAATTGGCACAGACATGATTATCATTGATTTTCCCGATGAATCATGATGTGCATGACGATTTATAGAGGTTCGGATAAAAAATCGGCATCAATAAAAAACGAAAATAGTTCAATCAATGAGAAGAAACACCACTATATATAAATGATTCATGATTTAGGCATAAGATTTATTTGCCAATGATAGAAATCCACTAGCCTCAAGAGCAAGGGCCCTTTTTGACGGCTGAAAACAAGTCCGTAACTTGTATTAGTCATGTTACATCATGATCGTGCACTGGCCGTCATCGCGGACTCTTTACCTGCTCATTTGCGAGGAATTGTTGACACAACCAATGGAATTGATTATAAGCTACACTGGATTACGCTGTTAAATGGAAAATGACGAAAAGGAGCAGGGCGAATTCTCGCCATGCTCCTTTATTATTTGCTCTATTCACCTATTTTTATCTTTTACATAAGATGTGAAAGAGGCATTGTCAATCAATATGAGTTTTTATAAAGAAGGTGAAAATGCATGATGCTGACAGGGATGCACGTAGCTGTCATTGGCGGAGATGCGAGGCAGCTAGAAGTGATTCGCAAATTAACAGAATTGGATGCAAAATTATCCCTTATTGGCTTTGATCAGCTTGCCCATAGCTTTACTGGTGCTACGAAAACGTCGATTGATGAAATCGATGTTTCTGATTTAGATGCAATCATTTTGCCTGTTCATGGCACAGGTTTAGATGGAAAAGTCAATACCATTTTTTCCAATGAACCGATTTTTATTACAGAGGAGCTTCTCTTACAAACCCCGAAACATTGTACCGTTTATACCGGAATCAGTAATAGCTACTTAGATGAACTTATGGAAGCAACTCAGCGAAAGTATGTGCAGTTGTTTGAGCGGGATGATGTGGCGATTTACAATTCCATTCCCACCGCTGAAGGGACGATTATGATTGTGATTCAGCATACAGATTTTACGATTCACGGTTCACGCGTCGCCGTTTTAGGATTGGGGAGAGTTGGCATGACCGT
Organism: Anoxybacillus sp. PDR2; assembly: GCF_009834045.1. Classification (NCBI taxonomy): domain Bacteria; kingdom Bacillati; phylum Bacillota; class Bacilli; order Caryophanales; family Anoxybacillaceae; genus Anoxybacillus; species Anoxybacillus sp. PDR2. The sequence goes on from NZ_CP047158.1 coordinate 1,425,370, forward strand.
TGCCCGCACATTCGCTGCATTAGGAGCGAAAGTGAAAGTAGGCGCACGACGAAGCGAGCATCTTGCACGAATAAGTGAAATGGGGTTTGAACCGTTCCAGTTGCAAGATATTGAAAAGGCAGTGCAGGATATCGATATATGCATTAACACGATTCCGACGATGATTGTGACCGCCAGTGTCATATCGAAAATGCCCGCCCATACACTCATTGTCGATTTAGCCTCAAAGCCTGGGGGAACGGATTTTCGTTATGCTGAAAAACGAGGAATTAAGGCGTTATTGGCACCGGGATTGCCAGGTGTAGTCGCCCCGAAAACGGCAGGACAAATTCTGGCAAATGTTTTATCACAGCTATTATTAAATGATTTAACGAAACGAAAGGAGAAAAAATAAATGAGTGTAAAAGGAAAGCGCATCGGCTTTGGTTTAACGGGCTCTCATTGCACATATGATGCTGTCATACCGGAAATTGAAAAACTTGTAAAAGAAGGGGCAGAAGTGTTGCCAATTATTACTTACACGGTGAAAACAACAGATACAAGATTCGGAGAAGGGGAGGAGTGGGTAAAAAAGCTAGAAGAAATAACAGGGAACAAAGTGATTGATACCATTGTTAAAGCGGAGCCACTCGGCCCCAAAATTCCTCTTGATTGTATGGTCATTGCCCCGTTAACAGGCAACTCTATGAGCAAGCTCGCTAATGCATTGACGGATTCTCCCGTGTTGATGGCCGCCAAGGCAACAATGAGGAATCATCGTCCGGTTGTAGTGGGGATTTCAACGAATGATGCCCTAGGATTAAATGGAGTCAATTTAATGCGACTTATGGCAGCCAAAAACATCTATTTTATTCCATTTGGCCAAGATGCACCATATACGAAGCCGAATTCGATGGTGGCTAAAATGTCGCTGTTGCGTGATACAGTGGTTGCTGCACTTGAAGGAAAACAGCTACAGCCAGTGATCATTGAAAAATATCGTGATGCAGATTAATAAATAATCAATAAAAAGAAAATTTATGCATATAAATAAAAAGTTTCTCTCCTTTAAAGATGAATATGTTAAAATAAAAACTATCGAAATGGATGCAGCTTATTGACTAGTTGGAAGGAGAATGAATGAATGGAACAAAAAAATTTGCATGTAGCAGTGGTCGGAGCTACTGGCGCAGTGGGCCAACAAATGATTCAAACATTAGAAAAACGAAATTTCCCGATTGGTACATTAACGCTGTTATCATCGGAACGTTCGGCAGGAAAAAAAGTCATGTTTAAAGGTCAGGAAATTGAAGTGCAAGCGGCAAAACCGGAAAGCTTTGAAACAGTTGATATCGCACTGTTCAGCGCTGGTGGTGCGGTGTCAAAGGCCCTCGCTCCAGAAGCTGTGAAGCGCGGTGCTATTGTCGTCGATAATACAAGCGCATTCCGCATGGATGAGAATGTGCCGCTTGTTGTGCCGGAAGTAAATGAAGAAGATCTAAAATGGCATAATGGCATTATCGCCAATCCAAATTGCTCGACGATTCAAATGGTGGTGGCGCTTGAGCCAATCCGTCAAGCGTTTGGGCTTAAAAAAGTCATCGTCTCTACCTATCAAGCTGTTTCTGGTGCAGGAGCACAAGCGATCACGGAATTAAAGTCACAGGCGAAAGCGATTCTTGAGGGGGCCTCATTTACACCGGAAATTCTGCCTGTAAAATCAGATCGCAAGCATTATCAAATGGCATTTAACGTGATTCCGCAGATTGATAAATTTCAAGACAACGGCTTTACGTTTGAGGAAATAAAAATGATAAATGAAACGAAAAAAATCATGCATATGCCTGAACTGGAGGTAGCTGCAACATGCGTGCGTATTCCAGTGATAACAGGACACTCTGAGTCTGTTTATATCGAAGTGGAAAAAGACGCCGTCAGCGCTGAAGAGATCAAGCATGTGCTTAAAGAGGCTCCGGGTATCGTTTTGCAGGATGATCCAAGCGAGCAGTTGTATCCGATGCCGGCGGATTGCGAAGGCAAAAGCGAAGTATTTGTCGGACGCATTCGCAAAGACTTAGACCGCGATCATGGCTTCCATTTATGGATCGTATCTGATAATTTATTAAAGGGGGCGGCGTGGAATTCCGTCCAAATTGCAGAAAGCCTCTTAAAGCTAGGACTTGTTAAATAAAGAGCGGAGAAGCATCGAGGTGTTAGCATGAAAATTATTGTACAAAAGTTTGGTGGCACATCGGTTCGCGATGAACATGGGCGTGACTGGGCGCGCAAGCATATTGCAAGAGCCCTTGACGAAGGATACAAGGTAGTGGTTGTCGTGTCGGCGATGGGGCGAAAAGGAGAGCCATATGCAACCGATACGCTGCTAAGCTTAATCGATGGCAGCCATACACATGTCAATAAGCGAGAGCAGGATTTGCTGATGGCTTGCGGAGAGATCATTTCTAGCGTCGTCTTTACCAACCTGCTTAACAAGCACGACATCAAAGCCACTGCTTTTACAGGGGCTCAGGCAGGGTTTTGTACAAATCATGATTATACAAATGCCAAAATTATTGAAATGCGTTGCGACCGCCTGTTGAAAGCTTTAGAAGAATATGATGTCGCCGTTGTTGCCGGCTTTCAAGGAGCTACCAAAGACGGCGACATAACAACGCTTGGCCGCGGCGGCAGCGATACATCAGCTGCGGCCTTAGGAGCGGCCCTTAATGCTGAATGGGTTGATATTTTTACCGATGTCGAAGGAGTGATGACAGCTGATCCACGCATCGTGGAAAACGCTCGTCCGCTTGATATTGTCACATATACAGAAATTTGCAATATGGCCTATCAAGGGGCGAAAGTCATTCACCCTCGCGCCGTGGAGATTGCCATGCAGGCGAAAGTTCCGCTGCGGGTGCGCTCAACCTATTCAGATTCTTTAGGAACGCTTGTTACATCCAGCGTAAAGCCGAATAAAGGAAGCGATGTTAGAGAGCGTCTTGTAACGGGAATCGCTCATGTTGCGAACGTGACACAAATCAAGGTGCAAGCAAAAGAAGGGCATTACGAGCTCCAGTCTGATGTGTTTAGTGCAATGGCAAACGAAGGAATTAGCGTCGATTTTATTAATATATCACCGAATGGCGTGGTATACACAGTAGCTGGTGACATGACCGATCGCGCGATTTCAGCATTGCGGAAGATTGGCTATGAACCTTCTGTAACAAGAGGGTGCGCAAAGGTGTCGACCGTTGGTGCAGGAATCGCTGGGGTGCCAGGGGTTACAGCGAAGATTGTGACCGCCCTTTCTGAAAAAGGAATTCAAATTTTGCAATCGGCTGACAGCCATACAACGATTTGGGTGTTGGTTAAGGAAGAAGATTTAAAGAAAGCCGTTAATGCGCTTCATGACGCTTTTCATCTTTCGGAAGCCGAACCGATGAAATATGATGATGAGGAGTGAAAATATTGGTTTCATTTGGAAAAGTTGTCACAGCGATGGTGACACCATTTGATCGCAAAGGAAACATTGACTTTGATAAAACGACTCAGTTGATTCAATACTTGCTTGAAAATGGCACCGATTCTCTTGTTGTGGCAGGGACGACGGGAGAATCTCCGACGCTGACAACTGAGGAGAAAGTCGCCCTGTTCCGCCATGTTGTTTCTGTGGTTAATGGCCGTGTTCCCGTCATTGCAGGAACGGGAAGCAATAATACGCGCGCATCCATTGAGCTGACAAGAAAAGCTGAAGCGGTTGGTGTCGACGCCATTATGATTGTGGCTCCATATTATAATAAGCCGAATCAAGAGGGACTTTACCAGCATTTTAAAGCGATCGCGGAAAGCACGAGCCTACCTATCATGGTATATAACATTCCAGGTCGTTCCGTTGTTAATATTTCGGTTGATACGCTTGTTCGGTTAGCAGAGATTCCAAATGTTGTGGCTCTTAAGGATGCAAGTGGCAACCTTGATGCGATGGCTGAGGTTATGGCACGTACAAAGGAAGAGTTTTTGCTGTATAGCGGTGATGATGGACTGACGCTTCCGGTGATGGCCATTGGAGGTGCTGGTGTCGTGTCTGTTGCCTCTCATGTTATTGGTCATGAGATGCAGCAAATGATTTCGTCATTCGAAGCTGGTGACCATAGCAAGGCAGCCAAGCTGCATCAAACGTTGCTTCCAATTATGAAAGGGCTATTCGCGGCGCCAAGCCCTGTTCCAGTTAAAACGGCGCTGCAGCTGAAAGGTCTGGATGTCGGTTCTGTCCGCCTGCCGCTTGTTCCATTAACAGAGCAAGAGCGGAACGAACTGATGGGCTTGCTCCAGAATATTTAACAGCTTTCCAAAAGAAGTCTCCCATCCTCAAGGAACGTGAAGGCGACAGCCCAGTGAGTAGGGGGGAGATGAATTTCAGTTGGCAATCGCCACTGGATAGGATACTCTATTGTTCGAACGAACCCCTTCGGAACGAAGGGAAGCGTAAAGGGTTCTTGTGTGTGGCTTACCGTTCAGCGAACACGCACAAGTCGCTTAAAGCCCCCTCCTCTAAGCGAAGCGCAGGTGGCGGGTAGTTCACTATATCTGCTTAAGAAACTTCCCGTCTTTAAACAGAGTGTAGGTGGGGAAGATGTATTCAGAGCAAAGTGGCCAATTCGCTGTATGGGCGGATTGGCCGTTTTTATTCCCATGAATGGTGACGAACAAATTAGCTTGTATTTAAAATCTGCCATCAGTTATAATAATGTCAAGTGACTTTGAGCGGGTTAGTTTGACATTAGGAGGACGTGCCATTGAGGACAAAAGTAGAAAAGATACGCATATTTTCCCTTGGAGGAGTAGGAGAAATCGGGAAAAATATGTATATTATCGAATTGGATGAAGATATTTTTATGGTTGATGCAGGCTTAATGTTTCCAGAGGATGAAATGCTTGGGATTGACAAGGTCATTCCCGATATTTCCTATCTTGTTGAGCGAAAAGAACAGATTAAGGGGATCTTTTTAACACATGGTCATGAAGAGCACATTGGCGCTATTGCCTACGTGTTGAAAAAAATTACAGCTCCTGTATATGGAACGAAATTGACGCTTGGATTAGTTGAGGAGAAGCTAAAAGAGCAAGGAATAAGCGCTAGCGCTCCATTAATCGAAATTCGTTCTGATTCCGAAATTGCTTTTGACAAAACGATCGTCACATTCTTTCGGACGATTCATAGCATTCCAGATTCTGTTGGAATTAGCTTCCATACGTCGCAAGGAGCGATCGTATATACCGGAGATTTCAAATTTGATCAAACTCCGTATGGGGCCAACTACGCTGATTTAGGGAAAATGGCGCAAATAGGCGAGAAAGGAGTTTTGTGTCTTTTATCGGACAGCACGAATGCGGAAAAGCCGGGATATACCGGATCTGATATGAGTGTTGCTGAAGCGATATCAGATGTTGTTTATAATGCAAGGGGAAGAGTGATTGCTGCCTGCTATGTGTCCAACATTACAAGAATACAGCAGGTGCTGAACGCGGCTAAAAAACACGGAAGAAAGGTAGCGATTGTTGGAAAGAACATACATAAAGTGATGGATGTGGCAGTCCGCTTAGGCTACCTGCAGCTTCCAGAAAAAACGATCATTTCTATTCATGATCTCCAACAATACGAAGATCGTGAGCTTGTCATTTTGACGACAGGCGGGCGAGGAGAGCACATGGGAGCTCTTGTACGAATGGCGAAGCAAACACATAAGCATGTAAGCATCAAGGAAGGAGATACGGTTATTGTTGCTGCTTCGCCAATGCCGGGGCATGAGCTGCTGCACTTAAAGACAATGGATGCCTTATATCGTGCAGGAGCGCATGTGGTCTATAAAAATGTACATGTATCCGGCCATGGGTGCCAGGAAGAGCTCAAACTGATGCTCAATTTAATGAAACCAAGCTATTTTATTCCTGTTCACGGAGAATATCGCATGCAGAAAGCTCACGCTAATCTAGCTAAAGCTGTCGGTATTTCCGAAGAACGAACATTCTTAATTGATAAAGGTGAGGTCGTTGAATTCCGTAATGGTCAAGCGCGCTTTGGCGGCAAAGTTCCGTGCGGAAACATCTTAATCGACGGCTTAGGAATTGGGGATGTTGGCAACATTGTCTTGCGCGATCGCCGTCTTCTTTCCCAAGACGGCATTTTAATTGTGGTCGTAACATTAAGCAAAGAAGCGAAAAAAATTGTGGCTGGACCTGAAATTATCTCTCGCGGCTTCGTATATGTGAGGGAATCAGAAACGCTGCTGGATGAAGCGACGAAAATGGTAACAAATATTGTAAATAAATGCCTGCAAGATTATGTGATTGAGTGGTCTTCATTAAAAATGGGCATGCGCGAGGCGCTCAGCCAATATTTATTCGAAAAAACAAAACGCAAGCCAATGATTTTACCCATTATTATGGAAATTTAATGCAATCATGCTCAAAGTCGAATGTTGCTGCCGATGGGAGGAGAATCCTTCCATCGGCATTTTTATTTAATAGATAGAACATACTAATGGTATGATGATAAGAAAGGAGCATGTTGATGGAGAAGGAGCGATACATAGCATTTGAGTCAGAATCCGATCCAAATCGTGAAAAAAATGAACAGGTTGCGGAAAATATTCAACAGCTTGGCCAAACGAATGTACCGCAAATGACTCAGGATACCAATATACATTGTTTAACGATTGTTGGGCAGATTGAGGGGCATATCCAGCTTCCTCCGCAAAATAAAGCAACAAAATATGAGCATGTCATACCACAAATTGTAGCCATTGAGCAAAACCCAAATATCGAAGGCTTGCTTGTGGTGTTGAATACGGTTGGTGGCGATGTAGAAGCGGGGTTAGCCATTGCTGAAATGCTTGCATCACTGTCTAAGCCGACTGTTTCGATTGTTTTAGGAGGAGGACACTCCATCGGGGTGCCGATCGCTGTTTCGTGTCATTATTCATTCATCACCGAGACGGCAACAATGACGATTCATCCGATTCGCTTAACAGGGCTTGTCATTGGTGTACCACAAACATTTGAATACTTAGATAAAATGCAGGAACGAGTGGTTCGTTTTGTGACAAAGCATTCAAAAATTACCGAAGAAAAATTTAAAGAGCTTATGTTTTCCAAAGGAAACTTAACACGTGACATCGGTACAAATGTGGTGGGACCGGACGCCGTACAATATGGATTAATTGATGAGGTAGGCGGCGTAGCTCAAGCAATGAAAAAGCTGCGCGAAATGATTGATGCGAAAAAATCAGAGGGGACGATGCTGCAATGATCTTATATACGATGATGCCGGAGCATCTCATTTTTCAAACAGACAGCAGCGAGTACACGAAGCAAAAAGTGATTTATTATGACGGCATTCCATTTCTTGTGGAGGAAACAGAAACAAAGGAATGGCAGATTGTCCGCAATTTAAGCACAAATCCTGCTGATTTTTTGCAGCAAAAATATGCACCTGGTGAGAGATTTCCTTCGTCGTTCGAAACTTAATGAATTCTAGATCTAAGCATGATATAATAAATACAAGCGAAAAAAAGCAGCCAGTCTTGGCTGCTTTTTTCGACATTTCCAGTTTTGTATCGGAGTGAGTAAATATGGCAAAACGTAAGCGTCAGCAAAAAAAACAAACAAAAAAACAAGCAAAAAACCAAACATGGAAAACAACTTTTCGTTTTGAACTGACAGGATTGCTTATGCTTGCTCTATCCGTTATTGGAATGGCGCGGCTTGGATTAGTAGGTCAGACGCTTGTATCGTTTGCCCGCTTTTTTCTTGGTGAGTGGCATATCCTCCTATTGCTCGGCTTGCTTTTAGCTTCTATCTATGTCATTTGGAAGCGTATGTGGCCTCCGCTTGTTAACCGCTGGCTGCTCGGCGTTTATACGATGGCTGCTGCTCTTTTATTGCTAAGCCATCAAACGATGTTTCATTTATTGTCTCGGCAAGGAAAGTTTCAAGATCCTAGCATTATCCGCACGACATGGGAGCTTTTTTGGCAGGAAATGAAGGGGGCATCCTCCTATCCAGATTTAGGGGGCGGGATGGTAGGTGCGCTTTTGTTCGCTGCAAGCTACCAATTGTTTGATGAGCTCGGCACAAAATGGATATGCCTGATTCTTTTCGTGGCTGGTGCGCTTTTAATTAGCGGAAAATCGCTGAATGAAACGGTCGGAAAAGTCATTGCTTGGATCGTTTCCTTTGTGCGCGAGCAATGGAACGAGTTTATCATCGATATCAAAGGCAGCTGGAAAAAAAGAACAAAAACGAGACGGAGATCGGATACGGCCAGTTCAGATACATATCAAACAAAGGAAGAAGAGAGGGAACAAGCGGCTGATGAGGAAGAGGAAATATCATTGCCCCCCATTATTTCTGATTTTAGTGCAGTAAGAGCAAATGAACAGACTGCAGATCCGATTGAGCAAGAAGAGGATGACGAGGAAGGACAGAATCCTCCTATGTCGTTTACGGAAATGGAAAATGTCGATTATCAATTGCCGCCGCTTGAGCTTCTTCGGCTTCCGAAGCCGGCAAATCAAGCAAAAGATCATGACAATATTTATGCAAATGCTCGGAAGCTTGAAAAGACTTTTCAGAGCTTTGGAGTCAAAGCGAAAGTCACGCAGGTTCATCTTGGTCCTGCTGTTACAAAGTATGAAGTATATCCTGATGTCGGTGTGAAAGTGAGCAAAATTGTCAACTTAAGCGACGACTTGGCTCTTGCCCTCGCTGCAAAGGACATTCGCATTGAAGCGCCGATTCCCGGAAAATCAGCGATCGGCATCGAGGTGCCCAATGAAGAAATAGCCACTGTTTCATTGCGGGAAGTATTGGAAGCCACCGAGAATTACAAGCCTGATGCTAAGCTTGTCATTGGCTTGGGAAGAGATATCTCAGGGGAAGCCATCGTGGCAGAGCTTAACAAAATGCCTCATCTGTTAGTCGCTGGGGCAACAGGAAGCGGAAAAAGCGTCTGTATTAACGGAATGATTACCAGTCTGTTGATGCGTGCTAAGCCGCATGAAGTCAAAATGATGATGATTGACCCGAAAATGGTGGAGCTTAGTGTATATAACGGCATCCCGCATTTATTAGCTCCCGTTGTGACAGATCCGAAAAAAGCGTCACAAGCATTAAAAAAAGTGGTGAGCGAAATGGAGCGACGATACGAGCTGTTTTCGCATACGGGAATGAGAAATATTGAGGGATATAACGAGTATATTCAGCGGTATAATCAACAATCGAGTGCCAAGCAACCGCTGCTTCCATATATCGTGGTGATTGTTGATGAGCTGGCCGATTTAATGATGGTCGCTTCATCCGATGTGGAAGACTCGATTACACGGCTTGCGCAAATGGCCCGGGCGGCTGGCATCCATTTAATTATCGCTACCCAGCGTCCTTCTGTAGATGTCATTACAGGAGTCATTAAGGCGAACATCCCATCGCGAATTGCCTTTAGTGTTTCTTCGCAAACGGATTCGCGCACGATTTTAGATATGGGAGGAGCGGAGAAGCTGCTAGGCCGAGGTGACATGCTGTTTTTGCCAATGGGAGCCGCTAAGCCGATTCGCGTACAAGGCGCTTTTGTATCAGATGAAGAAGTCGAGGCGATTGTGCAGTTTGTCGTTTCACAGCAAAAAGCGCAATATCAAGAGGAAATGATTCCGGATGACACGGTAGAGGAAGAAGCCGATTTTGACGACGAGCTTTACGAGGAAGCGGTCCAGCTTGTTGTGGAAATGCAAAGCGCTTCTGTTTCCATGCTGCAGCGCCGCTTCCGCATCGGATACAACCGTGCTGCCAGATTGATTGATGCGATGGAAGCAAGAGGAGTTGTCGGCCCTTACGAAGGAAGTAAGCCGCGCGCTGTTCTCGTGGCAAAAGAAAACGCGAAAACATCGTAGCATAATGGATAATTCAAGCAAATCTTAAATGATTTGCTTGAATTATCATGTCATATTGAAAACGCTTACGTTAATGATATTTGCTTTTTTCGACAAAATTTTTATTCCCTATTTATTTATGAGCGAAAAAGTGTTATAGTAATGTCGATTAGGTTAATTTGTCTTACGTCAGAGGTCTGATATCTGCAAACTATTGAGTGGAGGCTTTTCGAATGTCGATTAAATCTGATAATCGCCATCTATATTTGCAAGTCATTGATCGTATCAAACAAGATATTGAAACAGGCGTTTACAAGGAAAAGCAAAAGCTCCCATCAGAGTTTGAGCTGTCGAAGCAACTCGGAGTTAGCCGAGCTACATTGCGTGAAGCGCTTCGAATTTTAGAGGAAGAAAACGTCATTATCCGCAGACACGGAGTCGGCACATTTGTGAATGCAAAGCCGATGTTCACCTCCGGCATTGAACAGCTAAGCAGTGTAACGGATATGATTAAACAAGCCGGCCGAAAACCGGGCACGATTTTTCTTTCCTCTTCTGTTCAAAGTCCGACAGAGGAAGATGTACGTCGGTTTCAATGTTCGCCTTCTGAAGAAATTTTGCTTGTGGAACGGGTACGGACAGCTGACGGTGAGCCAGTCGTGTACTGTGTTGACAAAATTCCTTGTAAATACTTGCCGAAGGGAATTTCTTACGAACACGAATCATTGTTTGAAAATTTACAAAGTCAAACGAATCATGATATTGCCTATGCTGTAGCGCATATTGAACCGGTCGGTTATCATGAAAAGGTGTCGCCAACGTTGCAATGCGATCCGGAAACAGCTTTGCTTGTTTTAAAGCAAATGCATTTTGATAAAAACGATGAACCCATTTTGTATTCCATTAACTATTTCAAATCTGATAAATTCAGCTTTCATGTGCTGCGAAAACGGGTTCATTTTTAAGGGGGTGACATTTCATACATAGAACATCGACATCTATTGGATAATATAAAGGGGTTTTAGTTACTATTTTTACTAGGGGGTAAAAGTGATGAAGAAAAAACGCATGGGTCTTGCTCTTTCTCTTGTCCTTGCGGCCGGCACGCTGCTTAGCGGCTGTGGAAACGATGAGAACGCAGGAGAAAAGAAAGACAGCTTTACAGTAGCAATGGTAACGGATGTCGGCGGAATTGACGACAAATCGTTTAACCAATCTGCTTGGGAAGGATTGCAAAAATTTGGTGAAGAAAATGGCATGAAAAAAGGCAAGGATGGTTACGATTATTTGCAATCGCAAAACGATACCGACTATGCCACAAATTTAAACAAGCTTGTTAGAAGTGACTACGATTTAATCTATGGAATTGGTTATTTAATGACAGATGCGATTACGAAAATCGCTGAGCAAAAGCCAAAAAATCATTTTGCGATCGTAGACAGCACAGTGGACAAGCCAAATGTAGCGAGCATTACCTTCAAAGAGCATGAAGGATCGTTCCTTGTAGGAGTTGTCGCTGGATTGACAACAAAAACCAATAAAATCGGTTTTGTTGGTGGTATGGAAATCCCATTAATTGAGAAGTTTGAAAGCGGATTCCTTGCAGGCGTCAAGTCTGTAAACCCAAATGCGAAGGTAGAAGTGCAATACGCTGGAGCATTTGACCAAGCGGATAAAGGAAAAGCGATCGCATCTAGCATGTATGCTTCTGGCATTGACGTCATTTACCACGCAGCAGGCGCAACAGGTAATGGTGTCTTCTCTGAAGCAAAAGACTTAAAAACAAAAGATCCAAACCGTGAGCTTTGGGTCATCGGGGTTGACAAAGACCAGGCTCCAGAAGGTGAAGTCACAGTAGGCGGAAAAACGTACAATGTGACATTGACATCGATGGTTAAGCGCGTTGATGTTGCGGTATACGATGTAGCGAAAAAAGCGAAAGAAGGCCAATTCCCAGGCGGCAAAACGCTTGAGTATGGTTTGCCTGAAAATGGAGTAGGAATCGCGCCAACTCAAGATAACATCAAGCCGGAAGTGTTAAAGGCCGTTGATGAATGGAAGCAAAAAATCATTAATGGCGAAGTTAAAGTGCCGTCTACTCGCGACGAATACAAAAAATTTGAAGCAAGCTTAAAATAAGGGGTTAAATTGAATAAAAAGGCTAGTGCTTACTAGCCTTTTTATTCGCCCAAAATCATTAAATAAAAAGTTACAAACACAAATTTGTAGCTTTTTATTTAATGATTTTAACATGCTCATTTAAGAGGAGTGAATTTGTTTGGAATACGTAATTGAAATGTTAAATATCCGAAAGGTATTTGGAAACTTCGTCGCTAACGACAATATTACTCTCCAATTAAAAAAAGGCGAAATCCATGCTTTGCTTGGAGAAAACGGCGCTGGAAAATCGACGCTGATGAACGTGCTGTTTGGGCTGTATCAGCCAGACGGCGGAGAAATCCGAGTAAAGGGGCAATCTGTTAAAATCGCGAATCCAAATGTCGCTAACGATCTTGGCATCGGAATGGTGCATCAGCATTTTATGCTTGTCGATACATTTACGGTAACAGAAAATATTATTCTAGGAAGCGAACCGACAAAGGGTGGAAAAATTGATATCAAGCATGCGGAGCAGCAAGTGCGCGAGCTGTCGGAGCGCTATGGATTAGCGGTTGATCCAACGGCGAAAATCGCTGATATTTCTGTCGGAATGCAGCAGCGCGTAGAAATTTTAAAAACGTTATATCGCGGTGCGGAAATTCTTATTTTTGACGAACCGACTGCTGTTTTAACACCGCAGGAAATTCAAGAGCTCATTCAAATTATGAAAGCACTCGTCCGCGAAGGGAAATCGATTATTTTAATCACGCACAAATTAAAAGAAATTATGGAAGTATGCGATCGCGTGACGGTCATTCGCCGCGGAAAAGGCATTGATACACTCAATGTTGCCGATACGAATCCAAATGAACTCGCCGCGCTGATGGTAGGCCGTGAAGTGCAGTTTAAAACCGATAAAAAACCGGCACAGCCTAGCAAAGAAGTGCTAGAAATCAAGGATCTAGTCGTAAAAGATGCTCGGGGAGTCACCGTCGTTGACCATTTGAATTTAACTGTTCGTGCGGGGGAAATTGTCGGCATTGCCGGAGTGGATGGCAATGGACAAACCGAGCTCATCGAAGCCATTACAGGTCTTCTGAAAGCGGAATCCGGATCCATTCTTTTAAATGGACAAGATATCTTCAATCTTTCCCCGCGTAAAATTACAGAAGCTGGGGTAGGACATATTCCACAAGACCGGCATAAGCATGGGCTCGTTCTTGATTTTCCGATTGGCGAAAATATGGTATTGCAAACCTATTACAAAAAGCCGTATTCCAAGAATGGTGTCTTAAACTTTAAGGCGATTTATGACAAAGCACGCCAATTGATTGCCGAGTTCGATGTGCGTACACCAGACGAATATACGCCAGCTCGCGCTTTATCTGGCGGTAACCAGCAAAAGGCTATCATCGGCCGCGAAGTGGATCGCAATCCGGAGCTGTTGATTGCTGCACAACCAACACGCGGACTGGATGTCGGAGCGATTGAGTTTATTCATAAACGCTTGATTGAGCAACGGGATCAAGGGAAAGCGGTGCTGCTTGTTTCTTTTGAATTAGATGAAGTCATGAATGTCAGTGATCGCATTGCTGTGATTTACGAAGGAAAAATCGTTGCCATTGTCGATCCGAAGGAAACGACAGAGCAAGAGCTCGGTTTGCTAATGGCAGGCAGTAAACAGAAGGAAGCAGGTGTTTCTTCATGAATTCAAGTCGTCTAACGAAATTTCTTATTCCAGTATTTGCTGTATTGCTTGGAGTGATCGCCGGATCCATTGTCATGCTTGTAAGCGGGTATAATCCTATTGCGGGATATTCAGCCCTTTTATATGGATCGTTTGGCGACAGCTATTATATTGGGGAAACGATTCGTCAAACCACCCCTTATATCCTTGCAGGTTTAGCGGTAGCCTTTGCTTTCCGCACAGGACTTTTTAATATTGGAGTAGAGGGACAACTGATTGTTGGCTGGCTTGCTTCAGTATGGGTAGGGGTTTCGCTCGATTTGCCAAAAGTGATTCATTTACCGCTGGCAATTTTGGCAGCGGCAGCGGCGGGAGCGCTATGGGCGTTCATCCCCGGGTTTTTAAAGGCACGTTTTAAAGTGCATGAAGTCATTATCACGATTATGATGAACTATATCGCTTTGCATGTAACGAATGCCATTATTCGTTCTGTGCTTTCTGATAAAGGATTTAAATCAGAGACCGTTCATCCATCGGCATCATTGCAATCAGAATTTCTTCAATCCATTACTGATTATTCAACGTTGCACTATGGAATTATTATTTCCTTAATCGGTGCAATTATCATGTGGTTTTTGCTTGAAAAAACAGCAAAAGGATATGAATTGCGTGCTGTCGGCTTTAACCAGCATGCTTCTCAATACGCAGGAATGAATGTTCCGCGCAACATTATTTTATCAATGGTCATTTCCGGTGCGTTTGCCGGAGTTGCTGGAGCGATGGAAGGGCTCGGCACGTTCGGAAATATCTCTGTAAAAGCAGGCTTTACCGGCATCGGTTTCGATGGGATCGCGGTTGCGTTAATTGGAAGCAATAACGCGTTCGGAATTATTTTATCTGCGCTTTTATTTGGGGCACTGAAGGTAGGAGCGCTCGAAATGCCGTCAAGTGCGGATGTACCTACAGAGCTTGTCGATATTGTCATCGCGTTAATTATTTTCTTCGTAGCATCTAGCTATCTTATTCGTCTATTATTATCTCGTTTTAAAAAGGAGGGAAAATAAGTGGGCGTTTACGAAATGTTACAAATTATTATTCCTTCGGCGCTTTTCTTTGCCGCTCCACTTATTTTCACTGCGCTTGGCGGTGTATTCAGCGAACGTTCCGGTGTTGTTAATATCGGATTGGAAGGCTTGATGGTAATTGGAGCATTTACGGGGATTGTCTTCAACTTGACCTTTGCCGATTCGTTCGGCGAGCTTACTCCTTGGCTGGCGCTTATTGTAGCGATGATTGTGGGTGCCATCTTTTCGTTGCTTCACGCTGTCGCATCCATTACGTTTCGTGCTGACCAAGTCGTGAGCGGTGTGGCGATTAACTTTTTGGCAGTGGGCTTATCTTTGTTTTTAGTAAAAAAAATATACGGGAAAGGTCAAACCGACCAAATTCAAGTGGGATTTGATAAAATTGATATTCCCGTGTTAAGCCATATTCCGATTATTGGCCCGTTATTTTTCTCAAACGGATATATTCCGTCCTATATCGCAATCGTCCTCGCTTTTGTTGTCTGGTATATTTTATTTAAAACACCGTTTGGCCTTCGCCTTCGCTCTGTCGGCGAACACCCAATGGCAGCAGATACAATGGGAATCAACGTCGCGAAAATGCGTTATATTGCCGTCATGATCAGCGGTGCGCTCGGCGGACTTGGCGGTGCCGTCTATGCGACAATTATTTCCCGTGATTTTAGCCATGCCACCATTTCTGGACACGGTTTTATGGCGCTTGCCGCGATGATTTTTGGTAAGTGGCATCCGCTTGGTGCGATGGGGGCTGCGTTGTTTTTCGGCTTGGCCCAAAGCTTAAGTATTGTGGGACAAACCATCCCGTTCTTAAAGAACGTGCCAACGGTTTATTTGCTCATTGCCCCATATGTATTAACTATTTTAGCTTTAACGGGATTTATCGGCCGCGCCGATGCTCCAAAAGCGCTCGGCACACCGTATGTAAAAGGGAAGCGATAATCCTATTTAGAAGAACTCGATTGATTCGATCGAGTTCTTTTTTTGTTTGTTATTTGCATTTTATTTTGGCAAAAATGTATATTGGTGATAAGGAAAAATAAGCTAGAATGATTCGCAAAAAATACAAATGAAGAGGAGGAGTTTTTTTGATCCGTGAAAATACGATCACTACTCAAGGCTTCCGCACGCATTTCGTTCAAACGGATAAATATAAAACAAGCACGCTCGTTTGGAAGATGAAAGCCCCTTTATCTAAAGAAACGGTAACATTGCGCGCTCTTTTGCCATATGTGCTACAAAGCGGCACAAAGACGCATCCAAGCATGAAAACGCTTAGAACTTATTTAGATGAGCTATATGGAGCCATGCTCAATGTCGATTTGACAAAAAAAGGAGAATTTCATATTATCACGATCCGGCTCGATGTGGCGAATGAAAAATTTTTAAAAGACGCCTCTCCTCTCTTGAATAAGGCGATTCAACTTTTAAGTGAAATCATCCTGCACCCAGCGTTAGAAAACGGGCGCTTTGTTTCGCAGATTGTTGAACAAGAGAAACGGGCGTTAAAGCAGCGGATTCAATCTGCATATGATGATAAAATGCGCTATGCCAATTTGCGGCTAGTGGAGGAAATGTGCAAAAATGAACCGTATGCGTTGCCGTCTCATGGCCAACTCGAAGATGTGGAGGCCATTACGCCAGACACATTATTTACTTATTACAAAAAGGCGTTACAAGAAGATGAGGTGGACCTATACATTATCGGGGACATTGAGGAAACCAGTGCGCTTGAAGCGGTTCAACAGCATCTTCAGCTTCCTGGACAGCTTCCGAGAACAGCTGAGAAACCGCATGTCGAGCCGAAAAAAGTGGCAAATGTCCATGAAGTTGTAGAAAAGCAGGATATCAAGCAAGGAAAACTGAACATCGGCTATCGGACCCAGATTACGTATGACGATGATGACTACTATGCCTTACAGGTATTCAACGGCATATTCGGGGGATTTTCGCACTCCAAGCTCTTTATTAATGTTCGCGAAAAAGCGAGCCTTGCTTATTATGCTGCTTCTCGGTTGGAGAGTCATAAAGGGCTTTTGATGGTGATGTCAGGAATTGAGCCAGCCAATTACGAAAAAGCGATGCAAATCATTCATGAGCAAATGAACGCGATGAAGCAAGGGGAATTTAGCGACAACGAAATCGAGCAAACAAAGGCGGTCATTCGCAACCAGCTGCTTGAGACGCTTGATACGCCAAGAGGGATGGTAGAAGTGCTCTACCATAACGTGGTTTCAGAACGAAAACGGCCTATTGACGAGTGGCTTTCTGGAACCGAAAAGGTACAGCGCGAAGATATCGTTCGTGTTGCTAATCAGATTGAGCTTGATACGATTTACTTCCTTACCGGAATGGAGGGGGAAAAGTAATGGAAAAGATTGTGTATGAACAGCTACAGGAGCAGCTTTATTATGAAAAAATGCCCAATGGCTTAGATGTATACATTTTACCAAAAAAATCCTTCAATAAAACATACGCAACATTTACGACTAAATATGGATCAGTGGATAATCAATTCGTCCCGCTTGGCACAACAGAGATGAAGCGCGTGCCGGACGGGATCGCCCACTTTCTTGAGCATAAGCTGTTTGAGAAGGAAGACGGCGATGTGTTTCAGCAATTCAGTAAACAAGGGGCTTCAGCCAATGCGTTTACATCGTTTACCAGAACCGCTTATTTATTTTCAAGCACGGCAAATGTTGAGAAAAATTTAGAAACGCTGATGGATTTCGTTCAAACTCCTTATTTTTCTGAGCAAACGGTCGAAAAAGAAAAAGGAATTATCGGCCAAGAAATTCGCATGTATGACGATAATCCGGATTGGCGTGTCTATTTTGGATTGATTGAAAGCATGTATCAGCAGCATCCGGTCAAAATCGATATTGCTGGAACAGTGGAATCAATTGCTGATATCACAAAAGACTTGTTATATGAGTGCTATGGAACATTTTACCATCCAAGCAACATGCTGCTGTTTATTGCCGGACCAGTCGATGAGAAAGCGATGATGGAGCAAATTCGTCGCAATCAAGCAAAAAAATCATTTCCAAAAGCATCTGAAATTCAACGATTTCACTATCAAGAACCAGAGGAAGTGGCCAAGGAAAAGCATGTGCTTCCAATGCATGTTCAAACGAGTAAATGTTTGGTCGGCATTAAGGCAAAAGCCGTCAAGCAAAAAGGGAAGGAAAAATTAAAACATGAGCTAGCGATGAATGTCCTGCTTGATTATTTATTCGGAAAAAGCTCACAGCATTATGAGCGATTATACCAGCAAGGGTTAATTGATGAAACGTTTGCTTACGACTATACGGAGGAAGAACAGTTCGGTTTTGCCGTTATTGGCGGTGATACAAATGATCCTGAGAAATTAGCTACGGAAATTAAGCAGGTGATTTTAACATTTCAGGACTCGCCGTTAGCGCAAGAGGATTTAGAACGGGTGAAAAAGAAAAAGATCGGCGCGTTTCTACGCTCTTTGAACTCTCCAGAATATATCGCCAACCAATTTACGCGATATGCCTTTCATGAGATGAGTCTATTTGAAGTCGTGCCGGTACTGGAGTCATTGACGATTCATGATATAATGAAAGTCGCTAACGAATGCTTTCATCAGAAGCAGTTGGCGGTTTGCCAGGTTGTTCCGAAAGAATAAAGCAAAAAAGCATCCTTTTGCACAAAAGGATGCTTTTTTAGGGGGATCTTGATGAAATATGCACTTATTACGGGAGCGAGCGGTGGCATTGGCGCGAGTATTGCTCAAGAATTAGCTGCTAAAGGGTACGGGCTTTTTTTGCATTATCACCGACATTATGAAAACGTTCAAGCCCTGCAACAGCAGTTGTCTAACGTTTATACTGCTGCGGTGCAAGCAGATCTTTCTCGGCAGGATGGCGTGCAGACGCTACTTGCTCAAATTGACCGCCCGCTCGATGTTATGATTCATAATTGCGGTATCAGCTACTACGGGCTAATAACGGATATGAGTGATGAGCTTGTACAAAGAATGGTACAGCTTCATGTGACAAGCCCTGTTCTATTAACGAAAAAATTGCTTTCGCCGATGATTAAGAAAAAACATGGAAATATTATTATCATTTCATCCATATGGGGATTGACAGGTGCTTCGTGTGAAGTGGTTTATTCAATGGTTAAAGGGGGACAGAACGCGTTTGTTAAAGCGCTGGCAAAAGAATTGGCGCCAAGCGGCATTCGCGTAAATGCTGTTGCTCCAGGGGCGATTCGTACAGACATGCTTGAGCCATTTAGCGAAACAGAGATAAAGGAATTAGAAGAGGAAATTCCGCTTGGAAGAATTGGAATGCCAAGTGAAGTAGCGAAAACCGTTTCTTTTTTACTCTCGGAAGACGCCTCCTATATTACAGGGCAAGTGATTAGTGTAAATGGAGGATGGTATTGCTAACACGTAAGTATATTTTTACGTCAAATAGATAAACTATTGGTGAAACTGAATAGGAGGAGGAAACAAACATGTCTGTACTCGATAACTTCGAACAATGGAAAGATTTCTTAGGCGAACGCCTTGAGCAAGCAAAGCATCAAGGACTTGGTCAAGAAGTGATTTCGGATGTTGCTTATCAGATTGGCGATTATTTAGCGAAGCAAATCGATCCGAAAAATCCTGAAGAGCGCCTTCTTTCCGATTTATGGAGCGTAGCTGATGAGCAAGAACAGCATGCGATTGCTAATATGATGGTGAAATTAGTACAGAGACACTAAGAGAGGGCTTTCCTCTCTTTTTTCATGAATAAATGAAATGGTTGTGTTTGCTTTCCTTTTCTATTGCGTTTCATATTGATATTATAGTAGTATGAATTTATCACCTCATACATGTGTCTCCTTAAGCGCGAGGGGAGGAAATGCGATGGAAAAACAAGAATGGTATTTAGAATATGAAATTCATATTAATCGTCCGGGGCTGCTAGGAGACATCGCATCTCTTTTAGGAATGCTGTCCATTAATATCGTTACAATTAATGGTGTTGATGATTCACGGCGCGGCATGCTTCTTCGCTGTCGGAATAACGAGCAAATTGAGCGGCTTTCCTCTATTTTGCGGACGATGGACAATATCACGATTATCAAGCTGCGGCAGCCAAGGCTGCTTGATCGTCTAGCGGTAAGGCATGGGCGCTATATCCAACGCGATGTAGATGACAAAAAGACGTTTCGGTTTGTGCGTAATGAGCTTGGCTTGCTTGTTGATTTTATGGCTGAAATTTTTAAGGAAAAAGGCCATAAGCTGATTGGTATTCGCGGCATGCCGCGCGTTGGAAAAACCGAGTCGATTGTTGCGGCGAGCGTGTGCGCCAATAAGCGGTGGCTGTTCGTGTCATCAACATTGATTAAGCAAACGGTTCGCAGCCAGCTTATTGAAGATGAATACAGTGAAAACAACATTTTTATCATGGATGGCATCGTATCGACCCGCCGAGCTAATGAGCGGCATTGGCAGCTTATACGCGAGCTGATGCGGCTGGAAGCGACAAAGGTTGTTGAGCATCCAGATATTTTTGTTCGCCATACGGAGTATTCGCTGGATGATTTTGACTATATTATTGAATTGCGGAATGATCCATCCGAGGAGATTACATACGATGTTGTGGATCAGCAGACGCTGTTTTCCCACGACGGTTTTTCTGAATTTGATTTTTAAGAAAAAGGTGGAAGGTGTTATCGTTGACGGAATTAGGTAAACGATTAAAAGAGGCGAGAGAAGCGAAAAAAATTAGTTTAGACGAATTACAGGACATCACGAAAATCCAAAAACGTTACTTACTTGGCATTGAAGAAGGAAACTATGCGATTATGCCAGGCAATTTTTATGTTCGGGCATTTATTAAGCAATATGCTGAGGCAGTAGGGCTGGATCCCGAGGAGCTTTTTCATGAATACGAGCATGAAATCCCTTCGTCGCAGCAGGAAGAATTTTCAGAGCAGCTTTCTCGCGTAAAAAGCAGGCAGCAGGTTTCGATGAAGCATGACAAGTGGCTGTCCATGCTTCCAAAACTGCTTATCGCGGCTGTTATTGTGGCATTGGCAGTCGTGCTGTGGATTTTCTTGCAGCGCGGCGGTCAAAAAGCAGAACAGCAGCAACCAATGACCAGCGAAGCGACAGAAGTCGAACGTCCTAAAAATTCACCGCTGGAAAAAGCAGTGGAAAAAGAAAAGAAAAGCAGCAAAGCTGCAAAAGAAAAGACACAGAAAGAAGCAGATAAGGATGATTCGAACGAATCCACTTCTGCTCCTATTTTCCATGTGATAGAAAAGACGGGGAATACGTCTACCATCGAGGTGACCGCCAACGAGCTAAAGCTTGAGCTCACATCGAAGGGAGCTTCTTGGATCGGAGTATTCAACGGAAAGGGCCACAGCTTTTTCCAAGGGAACTTGACAAATGGACAAACCCAAACGTTTGATCTAACGTCGGAATCGGAGGTTTTAGTAAAAATCGGTCGGACATTAGATGTAGACATGAAGGTGAACGGACAACCGGTGACTTATCCGATTGATCCGAAAGAAGAGGTATACCAAAAAATTAAACTGATATTGAAAAAGCCTGAGTCATCTATGTCGTAGATGGCTTTTGCATGTTCAGCAGCGGAGGTATGGATTGTGAATTTACCGAATAAAATTACGATAGCACGCATTATGCTCATTCCTCTCTTTTTGATTGTGATGCTCGTTCCTTTTCGATGGGGGAACATTGAAGCAGGAGCCTATTCGCTGCCTGTAACCCATTTGGTCGGTGCGGTCATTTTCATTATCGCATCAGCTACGGACTGGATTGATGGCTACTATGCCCGTAAATATCAGCTTGTAACGAATTTGGGAAAATTTTTAGACCCTCTTGCGGATAAACTACTTGTTTCCGCAGCTTTGATTGTGTTAGTGGATTTGAATTATGCGCCATCTTGGATGGTGATCGTCATTATTAGTCGAGAGTTCGCGGTTACAGGACTTCGTCTTGTGTTGGCAGGAGAAGGAGAAGTGGTGGCGGCCAACATGCTTGGAAAAATTAAAACATGGACACAAATTGTCGCGATCGCCGCACTTCTCCTCCATAATTGGCCATTTGCGTTTATTTCTTTTCCGTTTGCCGATTTAGCTCTTTGGGTAGCGGTCATCTTTACGATTTGGTCTGGCTGGGACTATTTTTTGAAAAACAAGCATGCTTTTTTACATTCCAAATAACCAAGAAGAAAGGGGAAGCGGCCATTGAATGCTGAAATTATTGCGGTCGGCTCAGAGCTGCTATTGGGGCAAATTGCGAATACAAACGCTCAGTTTTTATCGCAGCAGCTTGCTGAATTAGGGATTAATGTTTATTTTCATACCGTTGTCGGCGACAATGCAACGAGGCTCGAAGCGGCGGTCAAAGCAGCCCAAAAAAGGGCCAATCTGATTATTTTTACAGGTGGGCTTGGACCGACAAAAGATGATCTGACGAAGGAAACGATCGCTCATCTCTTGCAGCGGGAGCTTGTGATGGATCAGGAAGCGCTTCGATCAATTGAGGAGTATTTCAAACGAACCAAGCGAACGATGACGGAAAATAATAAAAAGCAGGCGCTTGTATTACAAGGAGCAGAAGTGTTGAAAAATGACTACGGAATGGCTCCAGGCATGGCTCTGACGATTGCGTCGATTACCTACATGCTTTTGCCTGGCCCTCCAAAAGAAATGAGGCCTATGTTTATTCAATATGGCCGCCCCTTTCTTATGAGCAAGCTGGAGCGTCATGAGCGCATTGAATCAAGAGTATTGCGTTTTTTTGGCATTGGCGAATCTCAGTTGGAAACAGAAATTGCCGATTTAATTGACCAGCAATCCAATCCGACGATTGCGCCACTTGCAGGTGATGGAGAGGTCACATTACGTTTGACAGCCAAACATGAATCATCTTTGGAAGCAAAAAAACTGCTTGATGAGACGGAAGCCGCCATTGCCCGCCGCGTCGGTCAATATGTGTATGGATATGACAACGATACGTTGTTTTCAAAGCTAGTCGAGCGGCTAAAGGAGCAAAATAAAACAGTGGCGGCTGCTGAGAGCTTAACAGGCGGTCGGTTTACTGCCGAGCTGACGGCTATTTCTGGAGCTTCTCAAATAGTAAAAGGCGGGGTTGTTTGCTATACAAACGAAATAAAGGAGCAAGTTCTTTCTGTCCCTGCTTCTGTGCTGGCAACAGACGGAGCGGTGAGTGAACCATGCGCGAAGTTGCTAGCGGAGCATGTCCGTTCCTTTTGCAAAGCGGATATTGGCATTAGTTTTACAGGAGTGGCAGGGCCTGATCCTCTAGAAGGAAAGCCGGTCGGAACGGTGTACGTAGGAATATCGATCAGCGGACAAGAAACGGAAGTGCATGCATTATTGTTAAGCGGAGACCGTGAAACGATTCGCACGCGTACCATCAAATATGGTTGTTTCGCTATTTTAAAAAAACTGACAGCTTCCTTATGACACAGCTGTCAGTTTTTGTGGCTTCCGTTTTCCTTTAAATTTTTTGATAATGTCCCCACTTATTTCTTACAGCGGAAATTCATTTATTCTTCTCCTTTACTTTCCCTGTTTACCAGCAAAAATAAAAAGAAAACGAATGAACGTTCGATTTTTTTCTTGGCAAAGCAGCAAAAAAACGTTATATTATTAGATAGGTAATGCATAAGGAGGAATGGCGAGTGAACCAAGATCGTCAAGCAGCCTTAGAACAGGCGCTAAAGCAAATTGAAAAGCAGTTTGGTAAAGGATCGATTATGAAGCTAGGAGAACAGACGGATCGGCAAATTTCCACCGTCTCAAGCGGGTCTTTAGCATTGGACATCGCGTTAGGTGTTGGAGGGTATCCGCGCGGCCGGATCATTGAAATTTATGGGCCGGAATCTTCAGGTAAAACAACAGTAGCCCTTCATGCCATCGCGGAAGTGCAAAAACTGGGCGGTCAGGCAGCCTTCATCGACGCGGAGCACGCTCTTGACCCTGTTTATGCACAGAAGCTAGGAGTCAATATTGATGAACTGTTACTTTCTCAGCCAGATACAGGGGAGCAAGCGCTTGAAATTGCGGAAGCTCTTGTCAGAAGTGGTGCAGTAGATATTGTTGTCATTGACTCGGTTGCGGCGCTTGTGCCAAAAGCAGAGATTGAAGGAGATATGGGGGACGCCCATGTCGGATTGCAGGCGCGCCTTATGTCTCAAGCGCTTCGTAAGCTATCGGGAGCGATCAATAAATCTAAAACGATCGCCATTTTTATTAACCAAATCCGTGAAAAAGTAGGGGTTATGTTCGGAAATCAACAAACGATCGCTGCTTAATCTTTGCCTTTTTATGCATCATCTAGAGATTAAGCTGCTGCTATTCTGGGTTTCCCTTGCTAGCGATAGCAAGAAAAAAACCTTGTGAACCCGATTGCCTAGGGGTGTGCGAGAAAGCTTCTCGTGCTAACGGTGGAGCCCTCCAATTTTTAATGGGGTAATACCGTGCCAAGCCTTACCATTCGTAAGGAAGGTGTAGAGACTACCGAAAAGAACAACGGTTCGAAGTAGGGTACAGCAGAGGATAGGCTACTGCTGGAAGCGCAAGGCTCTCCTATGCGGAGATGAAGAGATAGTCCAAGCTATAGAAATGGTAAATCTATAGGTATTGCCAGAAACCACCCCTGGTGGTCGCGCGTTGAAATTCTATGCGTCTGTGCGTCTAGAAGTGCGCCGTGCTGAGCAGATTAAACAAGGAAATGATATGGTCGGTAATAAGACAAAAATTAAAGTGGTAAAAAACAAAGTGGCTCCTCCATTCAAGACAGCAGATGTGGATATTATGTATGGAGAAGGGATTTCGCGTGAGGGAGAAATTATCGACATGGCCTCAGAACTTGATATTATCCAAAAAAGCGGTTCTTGGTATTCTTACAAGGACGAGCGTCTTGGCCAAGGTCGAGAAAATGCGAAACAATTTTTGAAAGAAAATCCGCAAATCATGGAGGAGATCGCTCAAGAAATTCGCCAGCATTACGGTGTGGACGAGCTTGGCGGCAACGGTAGCGCTTCGGTGGATCAGCAAGAAGAACTAGGCTTTTTGGACGAATAGCCAAAAAGGGCCGTGGTTTGATAGCCACGGCTTTTTCATTTTTTAGTACAATGATGCCAAGCACATAACGTACGATACGAAAGCCAAAATGTCTTATTCAAGCAGTCTCTATTAAGCATTATTCTCTGATAACAGTCGAATCTTTATAAAGATGGAACCAATGAGGGTTTATAAACACCTGCGATCGGAAGAGTTCTGTAACTTGCCTATTGATGGCGCCATTTGCATGACGAAGAGCCGAACCGTGCCGCCTTTATAGTCCGTCCATGATTCTGTGAAGCCGTGTTGCTCAATCACTTCACTCAATTGTTGAACAACCGTTCAGACTTGATATCGATACAAATGTTGACATGTCAACATAACATGATGATTATTACACATTTCCCCACAGTCCATGCGCAAAATGTTTGAAGTAAGAGCAAGTTACCCTATTGCACGAATGTCACACATTATATTCAAACGAAAAATTTGTGCGGATGGAATATCTAGATGACAGGAAATTTACTTCCATTTTATCGTATTCCAATTAGTTTTTGAAACATTCTGTCATATTGCGATGCTTATTATCTTGACAACAAATGTTACCACCTTTAAAATTAACATGTATATTTTACAAGAAAAATGTAGAAGTCCGCACTTTCTCTCCAAGAGGGGGACATGCTGAATAGGGCGGACAAAGCATGAGTGGATCATGAAAATTTATAGCTGAAGGCCTTTTGTCGGAAATGCATTTGATCAGACAAGCTGAAAAAGCCTTTGCGCTGTATGTTGAATTTGTAACAATGTACACGCCGACATTCATGAAACAGCAAACCAGTTTATAGCAAGAGGAGGTGAAAAGGATGGGGGTCAGTACAATCATCTCCGCTTTGCTTGGTCTAATCGTTGGTGCAGTTGTTGGCTTTTTTGTTCGTAAATCGATTGCTGAGGCGAAAATTGGCGGCGCACAAGTAGCTGCGAACCAAATTCTTGAAGAAGCAAAACGTGAAGCGGATGCGTTGAAAAAAGAAGCGCTTCTTGAGGCGAAGGATGAGATTCATAAACTTCGAACAGAGGCTGAGCGCGAGATTCGTGATCGTCGCAGTGAATTACAAAGACAGGAAAACCGCTTGCTGCAAAAGGAAGAGAATCTCGACCGCAAGGATGAAATGCTGAACAAACGCGAGACGCTTTTAGAGAAAAAAGAAGACACTCTTAACCAAAGACAACAGCATATTGAAGAGATGGAAAGCAAAGTGGAAGAACTCGTGAACAAGGAACAGGCCGAATTGGAGCGTATTTCTAGCCTAACGCGCGAAGAAGCACGCCAGATTATTTTAGAGCGTGTTGAGAAAGAGCTATCCCATGAAATTGCTGTCATGATTAAAGAGGCCGAGATGCGCGCGAAAGAAGAAGCAGATAAGAAGGCTAAAGAAATTTTATCGCTTGCAATTCAGCGCTGTGCAGCTGACCATGTGGCAGAAACGACTGTATCTGTTGTAAACCTGCCAAACGACGAGATGAAAGGTCGGATTATTGGCCGTGAAGGGCGCAATATTCGCACGCTCGAAACATTGACAGGAATTGATTTAATTATTGATGATACGCCAGAAGCGGTCATTTTATCAGGGTTTGATCCGATTCGCCGAGAAACGGCCAGACTTGCTTTGGATAAGCTTGTTCAAGATGGCCGCATTCATCCGGCGCGAATTGAAGAAATGGTGGAAAAGGCGAGACGTGAAGTGGATGAACACATTCGTGAAGTCGGGGAACAAACGACTTTCGAAGTGGGTGTTCATGGGCTGCATCCAGACTTAATCAAAATTTTAGGTCGTCTTAAGTTCCGGACAAGCTACGGACAAAACGTGTTGAAACACTCGATGGAGGTGGCTTTTTTAGCTGGGCTGATGGCTGCTGAACTGGGCGAGGATGAGATGCTTGCAAGAAGAGCCGGTTTGCTCCATGATATTGGAAAAGCTATCGATCATGAAGTGGAAGGAAGCCATGTTGAAATTGGTGTTGAACTGGCAACGAAATATAAAGAACATCCGGTGGTAATTAATAGTATCGCTTCCCACCATGGCGATACGGAACCAACTTCCATTATCGCCGTTTTAGTGGCGGCAGCAGATGCATTGTCTGCAGCAAGGCCTGGAGCGAGAAGTGAGACGTTGGAAAATTATATACGCCGTCTCGAAAAGCTTGAGGAAATTGCTGAATCGCATGAAGGAGTTGAAAAATCCTATGCGATTCAGGCAGGACGCGAAGTGCGGATTATGGTGAAACCAGATGCCATTGATGATCTTGAGGCGCATCGTTTAGCTCGCGACATTCGCAAACAGATTGAAGAAGAGCTTGATTATCCAGGACATATAAAAATTACCGTTATTCGTGAGACAAGAGCGGTGGAATATGCAAAATAAAGTGGCGGTATTGCCACTTTATTTTTTTTTGGTTTTATGACAAACTTGAACTAGTGAGACTTCTAATATTAGAAAGGGTTATAAGATGAAACTGTTGTTTATTGGAGACGTCGTGGGATCGCCAGGAAGAAAAATGGTCGAACAATATCTTCCGAAATTAAAAGCAAAGCATAAGCCGAGTGCCATTATTGTCAACGGAGAAAATGCAGCAGGAGGAAAAGGAATTACCGGAAAAATATATCGCAGTTTTCTTGATCAGGGGGCTCATGTGATTACACTTGGAAATCATGCATGGGATAACCGCGATATTTTTGAGTTTATAGATGAGGCGAAATCGCTTGTTCGTCCTGCTAATTTTCCGGAAGGGACCCCAGGAAAGGGACTTGTATACGTACAGACAGAGCATGGAGAGGTGGCTATCATTAACTTGCAAGGACGAACGTTTTTACCGGCCATTGATTGTCCTTTTAAAAAGGCGGATGAATTAATTGCAGAAGCGTTGCAGCGAACGCCAATGATTTTCGTAGACTTTCATGCTGAGGCTACAAGCGAAAAACAAGCGATGGGCTGGTATTTAGATGGCCGTGTTTCAGCAGTAGTAGGTACGCACACACATGTTCAAACAGCTGATGCCCGTATTCTTCCGCGAGGAACAGCATATATGACAGATGTTGGCATGACGGGCTTATACGACGGTATTTTAGGAGTAGATCGTGAAGCTGTGTTGCGGAAGTTTTTGACCTCTCTTCCTGTCCGATTTGAAGTGCCTGAAGGAAGAAGTCAGCTGAATGCTGTATTGATTCATATCGAACCGAAAACGGGAAAAGCCAAAGCGATTGAACGGGTTATGATCAACGACGATCACCCTTATTTTGAATAATGGTTGTTTTGAGAATTTTAAAAAAATATTTTTGATTCTAGCAGGAATACTTGAGAAAACAGTGAATATAGTAAAAATGGAACGAAATTTATAACGAATGAACTTATGTGGAAATTAAGGAGGAACCAGGAATGGAAATATTAAAAGTTTCAGCAAAATCGAACCCTAACTCTGTAGCTGGTGCACTTGCTGGAGTATTGCGTGAACGCGGAGCTGCCGAAATCCAAGCGATTGGCGCAGGTGCATTAAACCAAGCCGTTAAGGCCGTAGCGATCGCACGAGGATTTGTGGCACCGAGTGGAGTAGACCTTATTTGTATTCCTGCATTCACAGACATAATCATTGATGGCGAAGAGCGCACAGCGATTAAATTGATCGTCGAACCTCGCTGATGGGTCCAATCATATCATAACCTGTTTGCTCTCAAACAGGTTATTTTTATTTTGCTTCTGGGAGGGTTACAGATGATTTTTGATGCACATTGTGATGTTCTGATGAAGCTGTGGCTCAACCGGACTTTATCATTTTATGATAGCAAAGAACTCCATGTAACACTGCAATCGTTAATGAATATAAACAGCAAGGTGCAATGCTTTGCGATCTATGTTCCTGAGCGTGTGCCAGAAGAAATTCGTTTTACTGCTGCGCTGGAAATGGTGGACTTGTTTTTTGAAAAGATTGTTGCCCGTTTTCCAAATGTGAAATTTGTTCAGTCCAAGGCGGACATCTCGGCGTTGGCAGATGATGAGATCGGAGCGATGCTTACGCTTGAAGGCTGCGAGGCGATTGGAACAAACCTTATCAAACTGAAAACCCTTTTGCGACTTGGTGTGATGTCAGTTGGATTAACATGGAACTGGGCTAATGCTGTTGCCGATGGGGCATGGGAAAAACGGGGAGCTGGTTTAACTCAGTTTGGAAAAGAAGTCATTCAACAATTAAATGAAATGAAACGATGGACAGATGTTTCTCATTTATCGGAAAAAGCGTTTTGGGATGTGATGGAGATCGCCCAATTTCCAATTGCTTCTCATTCGAATGCTTACCTTTTGTGCCCACATCCGCGAAACTTGCGTGATGAACAAATTCAAGCGCTCATTCGCAAAAATGGTATGATCGGTCTCAGCTTTGTTCCATATTTTTTATCTGAAAACGCAGAGCAGGCTGCTGTTTTGGATGTTCTCCGCCATCTTGAGCACGTTTGCTCGCTTGGCGGTTCGCGCCATGTCGGCTTTGGTTCTGATTTCGACGGCATCGAAACAACAGCGGCGGGATTGGAGAATGCAAGAGGTTATGAAAATTTAATTAACGAGCTGCAAAAGCGCTATTCTGAAACAGATGTGGAACAATTTCTTTTCCGCAATTTTTATGAGCATTTGCCGCAATAGCTGTCATAATAAATGAAAAAACGGTTGTTTCACACTTAGCGGGCGCGGGGAATCAAACGTTTCGCCTCGGCGCCTTGCCCTTCGTTCGTGAATGATTGGATGGCATCTCTCTATGACCGAGAGCCCTATAAAATAAAACGTGAAATGCTAACACACTAAATTGGATTGATATCCTTACGCTAGATTACACCGTTAAAAGAAAGATGCAACGATGTTCCATGTTGTCGCAAATGTTAACATATCAAGTTACCTCTATATCGGATGAGGTTTATAAAGAGGAGCGGTCGATTCATTCCTATCTGTTGGATCGCTTAAAACACTTAGATTCTACATAAGAGGCTTGTTCTCGTTGATAAGCCGAATAGACTGCCTCATCAAGCTTTTTTGTGAATCGATTGCATCATGGGAAGAAGGGGACAAATTTTCAGAGAAAGGGTTGCATTTTTTTTTCGATGGGTCTAGAATGTAATCGTTTAGTATAAGATGTATGCTAAATTTTTTGAAAAAATCACAAGCTGAAATGGTAGTGATTTCATTTGAAAAGTGCTACACTTATGGATAGCAATGTATATGCTATAATCGATGGAAGCTAAAGGGGTGTAAGAAATGGTTAGTCAGCTTTCGTGGAAAGTTGGAGGACAACAAGGGGAAGGGATCGAGAGTACAGGCGAAATATTTTCTATTGCATTGAACCGTTTAGGTTATTACTTATACGGTTATCGCCATTTTTCTTCGCGGATTAAAGGGGGACATACTAATAATAAGATTAGAGTAAGCACGACCCAAGTTCGTTCCGTTGCTGACGATCTTGATATATTGGTAGCTTTTGATCAGGAGAGTATT
Source organism: Anoxybacillus sp. PDR2 (assembly GCF_009834045.1). NCBI lineage: Bacteria > Bacillati > Bacillota > Bacilli > Caryophanales > Anoxybacillaceae > Anoxybacillus > Anoxybacillus sp. PDR2. The sequence goes on from NZ_CP047158.1 coordinate 1,455,761, forward strand.
GATTTTAATTTCCACGAACTTCGCGATGGCGGCGTTGTGATTGCAGATGCGAAGTTTAATCCAGTCATTCCAGAAGGATCTCATGTCACGCTGTATGCTGTGCCATTTACAGACATAGCGACTAACCTAGGGACCTCTCTCATGAAAAACATGGTGGCCGTCGGCGCTTCCAGCGCGGTTCTCGGTCTTGATATAAATGTATTCCAAGAAGTAGTAGAGGGAATTTTTGGTCGCAAAGGACAGCAAGTAGTTGAAAAAAATATGGAGGCAATCCGGGCAGGAGCTCAATTTATGAAAGAACAGCTTGGAGAAAACCTCCAATTGATGAAGCTGGACCAAGCAGACGGCAAAAAGCGGATGTATATGATTGGCAATGATGCTATTGCGCTCGGTGCGCTTGCTGGTGGTGCTCGCTTTATGGCCGCTTACCCAATTACTCCGGCATCGGAAATTATGGAATACTTAATTAAGAAGCTTCCAGCATTAGGCGGCACAGTCATTCAAACAGAGGACGAAATCGCAGCATGTACGATGGCCATTGGTGCGAACTATGCTGGTGTGAGAACATTAACAGCTTCAGCTGGTCCTGGTCTTTCATTAATGATGGAAGCCATTGGGCTTTCCGGCATTACCGAAACACCATTAGTCATTGTCGATACGCAGCGCGGAGGTCCAAGTACGGGGTTGCCGACAAAACAAGAGCAGTCAGATTTAATGGCGATGATTTATGGAACGCACGGAGAAATTCCGAAAATCGTTATGGCGCCAAGCACTGTTCAAGAAGCTTTTTATGATATGGTTGAGGCCTTTAATTTAGCGGAAGAGTATCAATGCCCTGTCATTGTCTTATCTGATTTGCAGCTTTCTTTAGGAAAACAGACGGTGGAACCGCTAGAGTATGAAAAAATCCAAATTCGCCGCGGTAAACTTGTAGCGGACGAGCTCCCGCCTTTGGCAAATAAAGAGAATTTTAAACGCTATGAAATCACAGACGATGGCATTTCCCCACGCGTACTTCCTGGAATGATAAACGGCATTCATCACGTAACTGGGGTGGAGCACGCCGAAACAGGAAAACCGTCTGAAGTGGCTTCTAACCGTAACGCACAAATGGACAAGCGCTTACGGAAATTAAAGCAGCTCAAATTTCAAACACCAGTTCACAAAAATGCGAAACATGAGGAAGCAGATGTCTTGCTGGTTGGCTTTAACTCGACGCGCGGAGCGATTGAAGAAGCGATGGAGCGGCTTGAGCGGGATGGTTTGAAGGTTAACCATGCCCATGTTCGTCTCATTCATCCGTTTCCGACAGATGAAATGCTTCCGCTTGTACAAAAAGCGAAAAAAGTGATTGTCGTTGAGCATAATGCAACAGGCCAGCTTGCCAATCTGTTAAAAATGAATGTCGGACATGCTGAAAAAATCTCAAGCATCTTAAAATATGATGGCAATCCGTTCTTGCCAAATGAAGTTTACACAAAAAGCAAGGAGTTGTTATAATCATGGCGACATTTAAGGACTTTCGTAATGATGTGAAACCTAACTGGTGTCCAGGATGTGGCGATTTCTCTGTGCAAGCGGCGATTCAGCGTGCTGCAGCCAACGTTGGCCTAGAGCCGCACCAATTGGCTGTTATTTCCGGAATTGGCTGTTCGGGACGGATTTCTGGCTATATTCATTCCTATGGCTTCCATGGCATTCATGGACGGGCGCTGCCAATCGCTCAAGGCGTCAAAATGGCCAATCGCGATTTAACCGTAATTGCAGCTGGAGGAGATGGTGACGGCTTTGCGATCGGTATGGGACATACGATTCATGCCATCCGGCGCAATATCGATATTACGTACATTGTGATGGATAACCAAATTTATGGGTTAACGAAAGGTCAAACATCGCCGCGGAGCGATGTAGGCTTTAAAACAAAAAGCACGCCGCAAGGTTCAGTTGAGCCTGCTTTATCCATCATGGAAATGGCGCTAAGTGCAGGAGCTACATTTGTTGCCCAGAGCTTTTCCAGCGATTTGAAGGAATTGACTCACTTAATCGAGGAAGCGATTAAACATAAAGGCTTCTCCTTAATTAACGTATTCAGCCCGTGCGTGACCTACAATAAAGTCAACACATATGACTGGTTTAAAGAGCATTTAACGAATTTAAGCACAATTGACGAATATGACCCATCTGACCGTACAATGGCTATGCAAACATTAATGAAACATAAAGGCTTGGTAACAGGTCTTATTTATCAAAATAAAGAACAAAAATCGTATCAAGATTTAATTCATGGTTATAGCGAAACACCGCTTGTCCATGCAAACCTTCAATTGAGCAGAGAAAAATTCGATGAATTAGTGGCTGAGTTTATGTAACGAATCATAAGCTCCTAGACGGGCGGTTGCCTGTTTAGGAGTTTTTTGTTACTATAAATAGTCTGGCATGTGGCCAGACAAGAAAATAGGAAAGGTTGCATCACGCTATTGTTTAACTTTGCGACAAATTATATACTATGATAGTGTGTAATATGGCACAGATAGAGTAGAAAGGAGATCGTTATGAACGAAAAACAACGTCTTGAGCAAACCAATCATATTCAAACGGCAGATCATCCAACGGACAAAAAATCCGCTTTGGATGAATTGAAGAAAAAAACAAGCAAGGATTATGAAAAATATTTTTCTACTGTTTTTATTCCGCCAAGCTTAAAAGAGGCCAAAAGACGCGGAAAAGAAGAAGTGAAGTATCATGAAGATTTTGCGATTCCGGAAGAGTTTCGCGGCATGGGGAATGGTCGTAAGTTTTACATTCGCACATACGGCTGTCAAATGAATGAGCATGATACAGAAGTGATGGCCGGTATTTTTATGGCGCTTGGATACGAAGCGACAGACCGTCCAGAAGATGCTAATGTCATTTTATTAAATACATGTGCGATTCGCGAAAATGCTGAAAATAAGGTGTTTGGAGAAATCGGCCATTTAAAGCCGTTAAAGCAAAACAATCCTGATTTGCTTCTCGGTGTATGTGGCTGTATGTCACAGGAAGAGTCGGTCGTTAATAAAATTTTAAAGCAATACCAATATGTTGATATGATTTTCGGCACACATAATATTCATCGTTTGCCTCATATTTTGCATGAAGCGTATATGTCAAAAGAAATGGTTGTAGAAGTATGGTCCAAAGAAGGGGACGTAATTGAAAACCTGCCGAAAGTACGCAAAGGAAATATTAAGGCATGGGTCAATATTATGTATGGCTGCGATAAGTTTTGTACGTACTGCATCGTCCCATATACGCGCGGAAAAGAGCGCAGCCGCCGTCCAGCCGATATTATTCAGGAAGTGCGCCATCTGGCAGCGCAAGGGTATAAAGAGATCACACTGCTTGGCCAAAATGTCAATGCTTACGGGAAAGACTTTACGGACATGAAGTACGGCCTTGGCGATTTAATGGATGAGCTTCGCAAAATCGATATCGCTCGTATTCGCTTTACGACGAGCCATCCGCGCGATTTTGATGACCATCTAATCGAGGTGCTCGCGAAAGGCGGCAATTTAGTGGAACATATTCATTTGCCTGTGCAATCTGGAAGTTCGGCTGTGCTAAAAATGATGGCCCGCAAATATACAAGAGAGCAATATTTAGAGCTTGTGCGCAAAATTAAAGCAGCCATTCCGGATGTAGCGTTGACAACAGATATTATCGTTGGCTTCCCGAATGAAACCGATGAACAGTTTGAGGAAACGTTATCTCTATATCGTGAAGTTGAATTTGACTCCGCCTATACGTTTATTTATTCACCTCGCGAAGGTACACCGGCCGCTAAAATGCAGGACAATGTGCCGATGGAAGTGAAAAAAGAGCGCTTGCAGCGTTTGAATACTCTCGTCAATGAAATTTCTGCGAAGAAATTGAAGGAATATGAAGGGCAGGTTGTCGAAGTATTAGTAGAAGGTGAAAGCAAAAATAACCCTGATGTCCTTGCAGGTTATACCCGCAAAAATAAGCTTGTCAACTTTAAAGGTCCAAAATCAGCAATTGGCCAGCTTGTCAAAGTGCGGATTACCAAGGCCAAAACATGGACATTAGATGGTGAAATGGTAGAAGAAGCGATTGAGGTGAAATAGGATGGCGAAATATACAAGAGACGACATTTTAGCTCAGGCGAAAGAGTTAGCGAAAATGATCGCCGAGACAGAAGAAGTTGATTTTTTCAAGCGCGCGGAAGAAAAAATTAACCAAAACGAAAAAGTGCGCACGATGATTCAGCAAATGAAATCGTTGCAAAAGCAGGCTGTCAACCTTCGTCATTATGGCAAGCATGAAGCGTTAAAAAAAGTAGAGGCAGAGATTGATGACATTTACGAACAGCTTTCTCAAATTCCGATTGTTGATGAGTTTCAGCAATCCCAACTGGAAGTGAATGATCTCCTTCAGCTAGTCGCTTCTACCATTTCTAAAACAGTGGCTGATGAAATTATTACTTCCACTGGTGGCGATTTGCTCAGCGGAGAGACAGGAGCGCAAATGAGAAATCGTAGCTACGGCTGCCATTAAGCAAAAAGGAGACTCTAAAATGAACCGAACTCCAATCGTTTTGTCTAACTTTGGGGGGTTCAGTTCAAAAAGAGTCTCTTTTTTCTATATAGTGAGAGAAAGACACCATGCTTATCGTACTCTATGTGTCGAAATCGGCTCCTCGCTCTGTTCATTTTTATATAAATATTGGAATATTTGTAATTAAATGAGTAAGTTATTGTAATTTGAAAAAATAGGCACATATTCGAGCAACCCCGCATACAATGAACTATACGGATTTATTGATAACTTTATGTGCACATTAGGCGCAAAGATGCATAGGATGAATTGAAGATTTATTTGAGGAGGGTTTGCTCGTATGTCTGAATACAGAGAAATTATTACAAAATCAGTCGTCGGAAAAGGGCGCAAATTTTCACAGTCGACACATACGCTTGCTGCGCCAAATCATCCGTCAAGTATTTTAGGATGCTGGATTATTAACCATCGCTATGAAGCAAAGAAAAACGGCCGAACCATTGAAATTCATGGACGCTATGACATTAATGTGTGGTATTCGTATCATAACAACACAAAAACAGAGGTAGTGAATGAAACAGTTTCTTATACAGATATTGTAAAATTAAAATATCGCAATGACGATGAAGTGATCAGTGATGATAGCGACATCATTGTTCGTGTGGTCCAGCAGCCGAATTGCTTAGAATGCACGATTTCTGCCAATGGCAACAAGATTGTAGTGCAGGCGGAAAGAGAATTTGTGGCAGAGGTGATCGGAGAAACAAAAGTATGGGTGGCGATTCATCCAGATGGCTATGGCAGTGAAGAAGATTTTGATTATGATGTAGATGATGAATTAGAAGACTTAACCCCAGATGTTCTAATTGGGGATGACGAGTAAGCTAGGAAAGCGATTTTCCTAGTTTTTTCTTTTATCCCTTGTTATAATAAAAAGCGTGAAATCGTAACGGTTGGAGGAGAGCAATGGCTACATACACACCGATGATACAGCAATACTTACAGATCAAGGCACAATATCCAGATGCCTTTTTATTTTTTCGTTTAGGGGATTTTTATGAAATGTTTTTTGAGGATGCGGTGAAGGCGGCTCAAGAATTAGAGATCACGCTGACAAGCCGCGACGGTGGAGCAGAAGAACGGATTCCAATGTGCGGTGTCCCCTATCATTCGGCGCAAGGATATATCGAGCAACTCATTGAAAAAGGTTATAAAGTTGCCATTTGCGAACAAGTGGAAGATCCGAAGACAGCTAAAGGAGTCGTTCGCCGCGAGGTCGTTCAGTTAATTACGCCGGGAACGGTGATGGAAGGAAAGCGGCTGCTTGAGAAAGAGAACAATTATTTGGCAACTGTATCGGCTTTTCAAGATGGAACATACGGATTGGCTTATATGGATTTATCGACAGGAGAAAACAGAGTGACACTGCTTTACTCGTGGGAAGAGGTGATGAATGAGCTCTATGCGATTGGTGCGAAGGAAATCGTTATTTCACCAGATTTTCCAGAAACGTTGCGCCAGTTATTGAAAGAGCGTTACGATATGACCGTGTCTGAGGAAGAAAACACGGTACTCCCAGAAACATTTTTTACCGTTGCGGCAGCTTTGGAGCAGGACAAGCTAAAAATGACGTTTGCCCGGCTCGTCCATTATATTGTGCGGACACAAAAACGGAGTTTGGATCATTTGCAGCCGGCTCAAGTCTATCAAGTCGATCAATACATGAAAATGGATGTGTATTCGAAGCGCAATCTAGAGCTGACGGAAACGATTCGGTCAAAAGGGCGCAAAGGCTCACTGCTCTGGCTTTTGGACGAAACAGTGACAGCCATGGGCGGCCGTTTATTAAAGCAGTGGCTTGATCGTCCTTTGTTGGATCGCGAAGTGATTGAATGGCGATTTAGCATTGTGGAAACATTGCTTCAGCAATATTTTGAACGCCAAGAACTGCGCACGCTGCTGCGCGAGGTTTATGACTTAGAGCGGCTTGCTGGACGTGTCGCCTATGGCAATGTCAACGCTCGTGACTTTGTTCAGCTCAAAAAATCATTGCAGCAAATTCCTGCTTTAAAGGAAGTGGTTCAACGTTTAAACCATCAAGAGGCGGAGCAGCTGGCTGAACGTCTTGACCCTTGCTTTGAGCTTGTGGAGCTGTTGGAGCGAGCGATTCAGGAGCAGCCGCCGCTATCGGTTAAGGAAGGGAATATCATTAAAGACGGTTATAACGAAACATTGGATCGCTTTCGAGATGCCAGCCGCAATGGCAAGACATGGATTGCCCAGCTGGAAAGCAAAGAGCGCGAGATCACGGGCATTAAGTCGCTGAAAATCGGCTATAATCGCGTGTTCGGATACTATATCGAAGTGACGAAGGCCAACCTTCATTTACTGCCGGAAGGACGTTATGAACGAAAGCAAACGCTAGCCAATGCAGAGCGGTTTGTCACTCAGGAATTAAAGGAGAAAGAAGCGCTCATTTTAGAAGCGGAAGAAAAAAGCATGGAGTTAGAATATGAGCTATTTGTACAAATTCGGGAACAGGTTAAACAGTTTATTCCTCGCTTGCAAATGCTGGCCAAAATGATCAGCCAGCTTGATGTGCTGCAGTCGTTTGCTACAGTAAGTGAAGCGCGTCATTATGTAAGGCCGCGCTTTTCTCATGAGCGTGAGCTATGGATTCAGGCTGGACGCCATCCTGTCGTCGAAAAGGTGCTAGGATCACAAACGTACGTTCCAAACGATTGTATGATGAATCGTGAGCGTGAGCTTTTGCTTATTACAGGGCCTAATATGTCGGGGAAAAGCACCTACATGCGTCAAGTGGCGCTCACAGCGATTATGGCGCAAATCGGTTGTTTTGTACCCGCGGATCAAGCGGTGTTGCCGATTTTTGATCAAGTATTTACCCGAATCGGAGCGGCTGATGACCTTGTATCTGGGCAAAGTACGTTTATGGTTGAAATGTTAGAAGCACGTAACGCGATTGTCCATGCAACGCAAAACAGCTTAATTTTATTTGACGAAATCGGGCGGGGCACTTCCACTTATGATGGCATGGCATTGGCACAGGCGATTATCGAGTATGTTCATCATAAAATTGGGGCGAAAACCCTGTTTAGTACACATTATCACGAATTGACGGTATTAGAACAAGCGCTTCCACGATTAAAAAATGTCCATGTTAGAGCCATTGAAGAGGATGGAAAAGTCGTATTTCTTCACAAAATCGAAGACGGCCCAGCTGATCAAAGCTATGGCATTCACGTCGCGGAATTAGCAGAACTTCCAGCCGAATTAATTCAGCGTGCAAAAGAAATTTTAGCGGAGCTAGAGCAGCCGGGACAAGAAAAAACAAAACCATTTGAGCAATTAAGTTTATTTGCTGAAGAAGCGCCAGCGAAATCAAAGGATGTATCGTTGTCTAAAAAAGAAAAAGAAGTAATTCGTTTGCTTGAATCGTTGAATTTACTAGATATGACGCCGCTTCAAGCGCTTAATCAATTATATGAGATACAAAAAATGCTTAGATAGCGAGGGATAAGTCATGGGAAAAATTCGCAAGCTCGATGATCATCTTTCCAATAAAATTGCTGCCGGCGAAGTGGTAGAACGCCCCGCTTCTGTCGTCAAGGAGCTTGTTGAAAATGCGTTGGATGCCAACAGCACAGTGATTGAAATTGATTTAGAGGAAGCTGGGCTTGCGAAAATCCGTCTCATTGACAACGGAGATGGCATGGAAGAGGAAGATTGTTTGCTTGCTTTTGAACGCCATGCGACAAGCAAAATTAAAGATGAGCATGATTTATTTCGCATTCGCACACTCGGTTTTCGCGGCGAGGCGCTTCCAAGTATCGCTTCCGTATCGGAGGTGGAGATGAAAACAAGCACAGGCAATGGACCAGGGACTCTCATTATGCTTAAAGGGGGCCAGCTTGTCAAACATGAGCGCACAAATAGCCGCAAAGGAACGGAAATTACCGTATCTCATTTGTTTTTCAATACACCGGCACGATTAAAATATATGAAAACCATTCATACAGAGCTTGGACATATCACGGATATTGTGAATCGTCTGGCTTTGGCTCATCCTGATGTTTCGTTTCGCTTGCGCCATCATGACAAGCAATTGCTTTATACGAGCGGAAATGGCGATGTCCGTCATGTGCTCGCCGCCATTTATGGGATGGATATAGCGAAAAAAATGATTTCCATTCAGGCGGAATCATTAGATTTTACTGTGAAAGGCTACATTTCGTTACCGGAAGTGACGCGCGCTTCGCGAAACTATATCTCTTTGATTGTGAATGGACGATACGTGCGCAATATTCCATTAATGAAAGCCATTGAGTCAGGATACCATACATTGTTGCCGATTGGCCGCTATCCCATTGTGTTGCTTTCGATTGAGATGGACCCCATGTTAGTGGATGTGAATGTTCATCCTGCCAAACTGGAGGTGCGCTTTAGTAAAGAGGCTGAATTAAATCAATTGGTGGAATCCGCGATTCGCCAAGCCTTCCAATCGCGAACGCTGATTCCAGAAGTGATCGTGAAGCGGCCGGAAAAACCAAGAAATGAACAAGCTTCTTTCGTATTTCAGCATACGGTTGACAAAACGGCGGAAGCACCTGCCGAAACGAGTGGGCAAGAAGAGACGCGCCGTGAATGGTCAACCGTTCGCGAGGAAGCGCCGTCCATCGAACATTCAAAGACTGCATGGATAGAAGAGAACCAAAGGGATATAGAGAAGCCTATGGAATCAGCAGCGGACATGCCGGCGGAAGATAGTGTAAAAGAGCAGTCTGTTGAAAGAATTCCGCCTCTTTATCCGATCGGCCAGCTGCATGGAACTTATATTTTAGCGCAAAACGAGAATGGTTTATATTTAATTGATCAGCACGCTGCTCAAGAACGAATTAAGTACGAATATTTTCGTGAAAAGGTGGCGCATGTAACGAATGAGGTGCAAACATTGCTTGTGCCACTCACGCTGCAATATGCTGCCAATGAATATGTGTTAATCGAGGCACATCGAAAAGAATTAGCAAGCTGCGGGATCTTTCTTGAGCCGTTTGGCCACCATACCTTTATAGTGCGTGAGCATCCCGCTTGGTTTCCGAAAGGAAAAGAAACAGAAATTATTGAAGAGATGATTCAGCAAGTGCTCGCCATGAAAAAAGTGGATCTTAAACAATTACGCGAGGAAGCGGCCATCCTTATGAGCTGCAAACAGTCGATTAAAGCGAACCAGCATTTGCGCGATGACGAAATGTTCGCGCTGCTGGAAGCGTTGCGCAAAACAACGGATCCATTCACTTGTCCGCATGGAAGACCCATCATGATTCATTTTTCTACCTATGAACTTGAAAAAATGTTTAAGCGCGTTATGTAACCCCATCCGCGCAGCTTCCTTATCATGGGAGCTGCGCTTTTTGTTTGGCGTTTGATCACATGGAACATGCGATCTTGTGGAAGATAGATGGAATGAAATAAAAATTCAGAAAAACCATGGAATGTTGCAATAAAGTTTCAGATGCGGAGTATACATAAGTGTGAAGGGAGGAAAACAAATTGAAAGGAGGCTTCATTAGCATTCAGGAGGCGCTTGATTCGTTAAAGCCAGCAGAACGAAAGGCAGCTGAGTATATTTTAACGCATGCTGAGGAGGTGGTTCATCTTTCAATCCAAAAGCTGTCAGAGCAAGCGAATGTGAGTGAAGCTACGATTATTCGTTTGGCACGAACGTTGAATTGTAAGGGCTTTCGTGAACTAAAGCTAAAAATTGCTGTCGATTTGGCCAAACAAAATGAGCCAAGCGGATCATCTTATCAAGAAATCCCGATTGATGGTTCAATGGCCTCTATCATCGCTTCTGTGTCAAACAACAGTATTCAATCCATTCAAGATACATTGTCAGTTTTATCGATAGATGCTGTAGAAAAAGCCGTTCATGCTTTAAGCAGAGCGCGTAAAATTGCTGTATATGGTATAGGGGCTTCAGCGGTGATCGCTCAAGATTTAAAGCAAAAGCTAACAAGGATCAATCGCTGGTGTGAAGCTGCATTTGACTATGATACACAAGGAATGATGAGCGCTAATTTGACCGAAACTGATGTTGCCTTTGGCATTTCTTATTCTGGACAAACGGAAGGGATTATTCAAGCATTAGCATTGGCGAAAACAAACGGAGCAACCGTTATTTCTTTAACAAAATTTGGAGTGAATCCAGTGTCTGAGCTGGCTGATATTTCGCTATATACAAGCTCATTAGAAAAAAGCATCCGCAGCGGAGCTATGAGCTCAAGAATTTCTCAGTTTAATGTGATTGATATTCTCTATGTCGGCATTGTCAGCCGAGCTTATGAAGAAAGTATTGCCGCGCTAGACCGGACGCGGGAAGCGGTCAAACGATGGAAGCGAAGCGATCAATAACTGCACATTCACAAACGCCAATTTCTCTTTTTGACGGGTTGTTCTTGGTTTAGGGATGAAGAACAAGGGGGAAAAATAATGGAGAAATATGAACGGCTGGCAAAGGAAATTGTCGAAAAACTTAGCGGCTATCAAAACATTGATCGTCTGTCTCATTGCATGACACGATTAAGAATCACGCCTGTGGATCACAGTCAAGTGGATATCGATGGATTGAAAAACATTGATGGTGTACTTGGTGTAGTTGAGCAAGAAACACTGCAAATCATTTTAGGACCAGGAATTGTGACAAAGGTGGCCGAGGAAATCGCCAAGCAAAGGGAAACCGATATTCAATCATTGAGTGCCAATGAATGGGCTCATCTTGCCGAACAGACAAAAGCCGACTTAAAGCTAAAAAACGCAACGCCATTTAAGCTATTTTTGCGAAAAATCTCAAGCATTTTCATTCCGCTGATTCCAGCAATTGTTGCTTCAGGTTTAATCGCTGGAATCACGAATGTCTTTATTCGCGCAGGAGCCGATCCAGATTCAGCCATCATCTCGATTTTAAATTTTATCGGCTGGGGGCTCTTTAGCTATCTTGGCATTTTTGTCGGTATAAATACGGCGAGAGAGTTTGGCGGAACTCCTGCTCTTGGCGGTATTGCCGGCATTTTAATTATTAATCCGGCGCTTGCGGATCTCACGCTTTTTGGCGAAAAGCTGGTGCCTGGACGCGGAGGATTAATCGGGGTGATGCTTGCAGCTGTTTTCATGGCTTGGATAGAAAAGAAAATTCGTCGCTTTGTCCCTATCTCTATCGATATGATTGTAACACCGACTATTTCTGTCCTCATCACGGGGATCGCTACTCTCATCGTTCTTCAGCCTGTTGGAGGTTGGATTTCCGATTTGATTACGAAAGGATTAGTCAGTTTAATTGACGCTGGTGGCATTTTATCAGGAATCATTCTGGCTGGAACATTCCTTCCTTTAGTCGTTACCGGTCTTCATCAAGGGCTGACGCCTGTGCATATGGAGCTGATTCAATCCATCGGCGACGATCCTTTGTTGCCGATATTGGCCATGGGAGGTGCCGGTCAGGTAGGAGCTGCATTTGCGATTTATTTTAAAACAAAGAATGCTCAGCTTCGCAAAATTATTAAAGGGGGACTTCCTGTCGGCATTTTAGGAATTGGCGAACCGCTTATTTTTGGCGTTACATTACCTTTAGGAAGACCGTTTGTTACCGCTTGTTTAGGTGCAGCGGTAGGAGGCGCTTTTCAAGCTTATTTTCATGTAGCAACGATTGCTATCGGCGTATCTGGTTTGCCATTGGCCTTTTTAGTTCATGCCCAGCAAATCGTCTATTATCTCATCGGTCTGTTGATTGCTTATTTATTCGGCTTTATTTTTACTTATTTATTTGGATTTAATGAGGCCATGACAAGGGATCTTGGAAAAAGCGGACAGACGAATGCAACACTTAACTAATCATAAGTTCCGCTGATGAAGGAACCTCTCCTTTATTCCGTTTAGCCAATAGAAATTTTAACGAAGCAGATTCAAAGCGGTCTCCAATGCTGAAGCAGTGCGATCAGGAAATTCGCCCATTTTGAGACCGCTTGTATCGTTTAGAAGAGGTGGAAGCATGCTTGGGATTTCTGTATATTTAGGCAATGATCCACGTCATATGGAACCGCTTGTGGCGAAGGCCCAATCCTATCAACTCCAATCCATTTTTACTTCGCTTCATATTCCTGAAGATGATCCGGCTGTGTATAGAGAGCGGTTAAAGCGACTAGGGATGCTCGTCAAACAATATAATATGTTATTATTTGTTGATGTATCTTCTCAATCGTTGGCATATTTGAACATGGATCAGCCAACAGAGCTTGTTGCATGGGGCGTGACAGGGCTTCGCTTAGATGATGGTTACAATGATCAAGAAATCGTAGAATGGTCAAAGCAAATGAAAATTGGCTTAAATGCTAGCACGGTCAATGAAGACATGCTGAAGAGATGGATCGGCTTAGGGTTAAACATTCAAAATGTCGAGGCTTGGCACAATTTTTATCCAAGGCCGGAAACGGGCCTTGATGTTCGTTTTTTCGTTGCGCGCAATCAAATGTTTCAGCAATACGGTATTGCGACAACAGCATTTATTCCTGGCGATCATAAGCTGAGAGGCCCCCTATATGCAGGACTGCCGACATTGGAGAAGCACCGGAAGCAAGCACCACATCTTGCGTGTGCCGAACTGTTATTTCAATATCATGTCGATCACGTATTGATTGGTGATATTTCGGCTAAAGACTGCACATTATCGTTACTGGCATCGTTAGCCGAAAAAATCGTTCCACTTAGATGTGTGATGAAGAATCAAGACGATGAAAACCTGCGTTTGCTTGTTGAAGGCACTCATACGAATCGGTTAGATCTGGCCAGGGATGTGATTCGATCGCAAGAGTCTAGACTTTATGCACAAAAGAATGGCATGAAGATTATGCCGTCATCTGTGATCAGTCGCACAAAAGGCTCTGTTACGATTGACAATGATTTATACAACAGATATGCAGGCGAGCTGCAAATTACGAAACGAAGCTTGCCGAAGGATGCGAGAGTCAATGTAGTAGCAAAGGTGGTAGATGAAGATATTCCGCTTCTAGAATGCATTGGTCCAGGTCAAAAGTTTCGCATAATCGTACAGTCATCAGTTTCATGAATATGGATGTGTTTATTTAACATGATGAAAGGGTTGGATCAGAAAGGAAGATGGCATCATGAACCTTCGGCAAATTGACACAGAAAAAAGAAACGTCCATACGCTGGATATCGATACGTTATCTAGTCTAGAGATTATAAGACAAATGAATAAAGAAGACCAATCTGTTCCAAAAGCTGTGGAGCGGGTTTTGCCTGTCATTGCGGAAGTGATCGATCGGGTCGTCGCAGCATTCGGTAGCGGCGGACGCCTTATCTATGTCGGGGCCGGTACAAGCGGGCGTTTAGGAGTGCTGGATGCATCAGAATGTCCACCGACTTATGGTGTTCCAAAGGAGCAGGTAATCGGTGTGATTGCTGGAGGCGAAAAAGCTTTGCAGTCTGCTTTGGAAGGAGCAGAAGATAACATTGAGCAGGCTATAGAAGATATGAAGCAAATTCATGTCAATCAAAAGGATGTCGTCATTGGAATTGCCGCCAGCGGAAGAACTCCTTATACATTGGCAGCGATGAAATATGCCAAATCTGTCGAAGCTACGGTGGCGGCTATCACTTGCACGAAAAATTCGGAAATGGAGAAGATAGCGGATTATCCAATTGTCGTTTTAACAGGTCCAGAGGTAGTAGCAGGATCGACAAGACTGAAAGCGGGTACCGCACAAAAGCTTGTTTTAAATATGATTACGACCGCTGCCATGATTCGCAGCGGTAAAGTATACAGCAACCTCATGGTCGATGTCGTTCCAACGAATGAAAAGCTGTTGATGCGGGCTAAGAATATGATTATCGAAATCGCCGATGTAAGCGAAGAAGAGGCAGAGCAAGCACTCAAAACGTATCAATCTGCCAAAGCGGCGATTTTAGCGCTGATGACCGGTTTGACGGGTGAAGAAGTATTTCATGTGCTTCGCCGTCATAACGGTCATTTGCGCAGCGCGATTCAATCGCAGCTGAAATGAAAACGCTGATCGTATCATTACTCTCTCCTGCCGATAGAAAGGCGGGAGTTTTTTATTAAAAATGAAACGAATGAGGCTTTGAAAGAAACGTCAAGGATGTTTCACTCATTGGAGCAGGAGTCGGCTTGCTTTTTAGGAGTGGACGGCAAGAATTCGGACCGCTTGCTATATCAAAAACGCAAATATGAAAAAGATACGTTTCTGTATGATCCATTTAAAATGATGATTTATTCAATAGGATGAAAAGACTTCTGATACGTTGTTATTTTAGAAGCGAATTTCCTTGTCATTGATCTGGATGGATATTTCTTGCTCGCTCCATTGTTTTTGTTTCGCCTTCCTTGGAACGAAGCGGTCTCGACTGGAAGAAAGACTATCTTTGTTTAACGAATGGCTTTCCGAAGGAGGACCGATAACGACGGATTCTTTAATTGGTGAAAGAGCATCGGCGATTTGATTGACATCAAGCCCGTAAGCCAGCTTGAAAACTTCAGGTGGCGTGAGACGTAGCGTATCGGAGCCTTCTGCTGTTTCGAATTGATCATTGTTAAAAAAGAGATGAAGATGTACTTTTTCTGACGCTGGCCTGATCCAATGCCACCAAGCCATTGGAATAAAGACAATTTGACCCGCCTTCGCTTTATAATGATGGAGCTTATTTGTATCAGGATCGACAATCGAAATCAGTGCTTCGCCGGAAACAACTACATCCAGTTCCCACGCATTCGGATGCCAATGCGGTTCGCGAATATGTCCCTTTGTGAGATAGAGATCGACAAAAGCTCCTCCTACCATTGCTGGTATTTGTGTCGAGGTGACCTCATAGGCAATATTTTCATCATCTCGTTGAAAAAAGATGTTATCTCTTGAGTCGAAAAAAAGATTGGGAGTGCCACTTGTTTTTTTGATATTTGTGTTGTTGGGAACAAATCCGGATTTTCTCATAAACGATTCCTCCTATTGTCGAGAAGAGCCATTTTCTCTTAAGTACGACGGATATTGGGGAATATAAGAGATTGGCTGATGCTGGTACGGCTGCTGGTAAGGATAGGGATGAGATTGGTTTGCTGTCCCACGATGGCAATTTTTATATGGGCCGATATAGGTGGATGGTTGAACAGGTGCAATGGTCTGTTTCCATTGATTTTCGTCCATACAATAGGTATGGGCCATCATATAGGAAGGAGTAAGTTTTAGAATGTCGGAACCGAGAATCACTTCTGGAGTGGATGCATTAAAAATAGCGAGAAGATGAGTGCGGTCTACTGTAGCGATTTCATAATGCCACCATCCTTGAGGAATGTTGACCACCTGTCCGGGAGTAATCGAGTAGCTAAGAACTTTTTTTGTAAATGGATTCAGCATGGAAATGGTGACAGCGCCAGAAATGCAATAAACTAATTCGGCTGCGTTTTGATGATAGTGCGGTTCTACTACATGATCGGTGCTGAGAAAAATATCAAGAAGCGAAATATTTTCTAATGTATTTAATTGCTTGATGCCTAGCACATTAATATAATTGTTTTGGTCCAATTTAAACAATGGACTTTGGTTGACATCAAAGGCGTATTGAGCAGATGGAGACGTATAATCAACTGATGAAGTCATAATAGTGATTCTCCTCTTTGATTTGGTGTTCAGACTGTATAGGCATGTTATGCAGCCGTAGCTTGTTTGGTGTGCTTTGATGGCTGCTCGTTTTTGAAAAGTTGGTGGAATAAACACAAGAAGCTCGCTCTTAGATCATGAAAAATGAAAAGGAATATCTCAAGTAAGATACTCGTGTGCGAGATCCAATCCGTTAACTGATTGTCCATGCTATATACAGATGAATGGTATCTGTAAAAATTCACGGGTAGAAGTGAAGCTTTATCTGATTACATACGAATGTGAGGATCGAGTGATATCGGTCGCCGCTGCCTATCATGCTCAATGAACCCCTATATTTTACCAGTAAGAAAATTGTAAAATAAAAGGGATCGTTGTAATAAGCGTGTAAAAAATGTTAACGAACATCTTCTTCAAAAATATTGTCAAGACTTATTTTTACGGAAAATAATAAAAAGTGATTATGAATAAGGTATAGAAGGTTTTTATAGGAATGAAAGATATTTTTTTGAAACTCCTGTTGTTTCATGAACGATCCAAGATTTTTTTAATGAAAACATAGGTTTTTTTTGGAAAATAAAGCTGGAGATTTTTAGTTACCTTATTTATCCATAAATATTACAAAAAGTCCATGTTATCATGAAGATGCACGCAAGAGATGAGATTGAAGGAGGAGAAACGATGAATAAAAAAATCGTACTTTCACTTGCTGCATCTTTAGCGATTGCAGGAGTAACGTTTACGGCGAAGACGGAGGCGGCTGGGATGACTCCATGTCCAGCAGCTAACGGGAAAGAAGTTAAATATACTGTTCAAGTATCCAACTTTCAAGAAATTGAAAAATGGCTTCAAGGGAAAATTCCATTCACCTTATATAAAACAGAGAAGACAAAAGTGAATGCACCACAGCAGACAACTGTTAAAAAACCAGCCGCTTCTGGGCAAAATACTTCTGCAACTCCGTCGACACAAAATCAAAATACCAAGTCGACACAAAATCAAAATACTAAAACGACGGAAACGGGATTAAAGGCATATGAACAACAAGTAGTCGATTTAACCAATAAAGAGCGAGCAAAATATGGGCTACCGCCTTTACAAGTGGATTTAGCACTAAGCAAAGTGGCACGTGAAAAATCAAGAGATATGGCAGTCAATAATTATTTTTCACATACTAGCCCAACATATGGTTCTCCATTTGATATGATGAAAAAATTCGGTATCTCTTATACAGCAGCTGGGGAAAATATTGCGAAAGGTCAGCGTACCCCTCAGGAAGTTGTAACAGCTTGGATGAACAGTGAAGGGCATCGTGCCAATATTTTAAATAAAAATTACACTCATATCGGTGTCGGCTTTGAAGAAAATGGATATATCTGGACACAGCAATTTATCAAAAAATAAGGTGTGTGGATACGTCCTTAATAAAGAGCAGTATGATTCTTCATTTCTTTGCCGTACGTAGCCGGCAAGTCATATATTCATTGCACCCAGTGCCTATTCGAGGCACTGGGTATTTTTGTGTGTGCAATTTTCTAAACTAAGAAAAGTGGCAGTGAGCTGAATGAGGGACAACAGGGTAGATTATGTATTTTTTACTGAGAGAAATTGGATAGGAAGCAACGAACATTAGGCGTTTATCTTCTATGTGGAAGAAGACAATTTTATGGAATTTACTTGGATTAGAGTGAGATAAAAACAATGATATTTTTAATAAAGATGAATGATGTGCAGTTTTTGATATCGAACGGTTTTCAACCCATTCGTTTTTAAAATTTAAAAAACAAATGGACTCACCAGTCAATTTTCTATATAATGGTATTGACTAACCAGTCAATCTGTGCAAAGCCACCTAAAGGAGGCGGAAGAATGAACATTGTAGATGTCAAACATTTGACTAAAATGTATAAGAAGAACAGGGGAATTACCAACTTAACCTTTTCCATTGAAAAAGGGGAAATTTTTGGATTTATTGGACCGAATGGAGCAGGTAAGAGCACAACTATTCGAACGCTTTTAAATTTCCTCTATCCGACCAGCGGGAGTGCGACAATTTTCGGGAAAGATATTGTGAAACAATCAAAAGAAATTAGACAAAAGGTGGGTTACCTGCCATCCGAAGTTCATTTTTACGATGATATGAAAGTGGTTGATTTATTAAAATACTCCGCAGGCTTTTACAAAACATTCAACCCAAAAAGAATGAAAGAACTGGCAGAAAGACTCGATCTTGATCTCCATAAAAAAATGGAGGATCTTTCCTTTGGTAATCGAAAAAAAGTAGGGATTGTCCAAGCACTTTTGCATGAGCCAAAACTTTTGATCTTGGATGAACCGACAGGCGGACTCGATCCGCTTATGCAAAACACCTTTTTTGAACTTCTTAAAGAGGAAAGAGAAAAGGAAGCAACCATTATTTTTTCCTCTCATATTCTTTCTGAAGTGCAAAAGATGTGTGACCGGGTCGCTATTATTAAGGAAGGGCAGCTTGTGAAAGTCGAAACGATTGAACATCTTACGAAAAACAATTTAAAAAAGATTACCATTACATTTGAACAAGCGAATGCGATGGACTTCAATCTCGAAGGAATCGCGAAAAAAGAAATCAACGGCAGTGAAATGAAGCTGCTTTACAGCGGGGATATAAAGGCGCTTCTCCATCAGCTGAATACGATGCCGATTCAAAACTTGCTGATTGAAGAGCCGTCTCTTGAAGAAGTATTTATCCATTACTATGAGAAGTAAGGGAGGGATCGATATGATTTTTAAAAGGGAACTGAAACGAAATTTCAAGTCGTTGATGATTTGGAGCGTCGTCCTTAGTGGCCTCATTTTATTGACGTTAAGCATTTATCCGCAATTTGCTGAACAGCAAAATGAAATGAACAAGCTGCTAGAGGCTTATCCGGAGCCTATGAAAAAAGCGTTGGGAATGAATGAATTAAGCCTAGGAGATCTGATGGGGTTTTACGGGATCGAAATTTATATGATGACGACTCTTTTAGGAAGCATATATGTGGCTATTCTTGCCTCTAATATCCTAGCGAAGGAAGAAAATGAAAAGACGATCGAATTTTTGCTGTCAAAGCCGGTTACAAGAAACCGAATTGTGACCGAAAAACTTTTGGCTGTTTTCGTCAATATTTTGATCTTTAACGGAGTCATAACAATCATAAGTATGATCGGGTTTCAATTTGCAGATGATCCGGAAGTTCCGGCAGGCATCTTTAGCCTACTAATCGTTGCCACCATTTTGCTTCATTTGACATTTGCTGCTGTCGCGTTTATGTTGTCATCCATGTTGAAAAAAACAAGGAGCATTCTTTCCATTTCACTAGGAATTGTCCTAGCGGCTTATTTTATGAATGTGATGGCAGGGATTTCGGAGGACTTAGAGATTTTAAAATATTTCAGTCCGTTTAAATATGTAGACGCTGCCCAAATTATTCGTGATCATCAACTGGAGCCTCTTTATATGTTTATCATGGCCGCTGTTATTTTCATTAGTTTATTCGTTTCCTTTATGGTATATAGAAAGAAGGATATGGCAGTTTGATAAAACATTGAGGTGTTTAAATTGTATTCAGCATTTGAAAAGCAGCCACAGGAAAAAAGAGCTTTGATTATCAAGGTGGCTATTGAGGAATTTGTGAAGAATGGCTATGAAAAAGCTTCCACAGATGTTATTACGAGACGGGCGGGAATTTCCAAAGGACTTCTGTTTCATTATTTTAAAAGCAAGAAAAACTTATACCTTTATTTAGTCCATTATGTAAAGGATCTGCTTACGAAAGAAGTAACAGAAGCCTTCAAACAAGTTCAGGCTGATGATTTTTTTGAACGAGTGAAAGAAATAGTCCTATTGAAACGTAAAGTGATAGAGAAGTATCTTCAAGAAGCGTATTTTGCTATGAACGCGCTCACTCATCCGCCTGTTGCTGTAAAAAAGGAAATGGAAGAGATCATAAAGGAACACTACGAAACGTATCAGGAAGGCTTTATGTTGGAGCGTGTTTATATGAAAGACTTGATCCAAACGGAAAAACTGCGAGAGGATATTTCCGTCGATACCGTAGTAAAAATAACGATGCTTATTAGTGAACAGCTAGCTACGAAATACTTAACTCTATATAAAAATAAACCAATCGACATCGCTCATATCATGGATTCCTCCATCAAAGAACTGAATGAATATCTCGAAATTATAAAATATGGAATTTATAAACCAGGATAAACCTTACACTTTTTCCACTGGTTTTCGTTGCTCCGAGCGCGATTTTCAGCGTGTAGATAACATCTCTGGATCGACTGTCGAGGATCTCTTTCCATAAAAAAGATTAGGGCTTGTTACATGGCTATAGAAAAGAACAGCAGCTATGATGAAATAATGGCCTTTATTCACTAAAGAGCATGTTATTTACTAATTTCACACCATCCACCGAGAAGTTCCTCACCTCTAAGCGAAGTGGAGGTGGAGGGAGGTTTATAATTTATCGAAATGTATGTGAAACATAACTGAAAGGTGAAATAAAAATATGGTCGGAAGGCAAGTCTACAGGCTTGCCTTTTCGCCATGCATCCGCGTGGTGAACATTGGAACAACGCTGCTTTCTTTAGGAAGCCGCTGCTTTCAACTAACTGACCATGGACAAACGGCAAAAGCTCCATCATACAAATGTTACCATATCCAATTGCATGTAATAAATTAAATACTATGTAGGGATACCAGAAAATATAACATCATGTTGAAGTATGAAAAAAGAGGTGAGGTCCTTACTTTTGAAGGAGATGTAAATTACATGATTTTTTTTCTTAACGTACGGATGGAAACGTCATGTTCGCCGATGATTTCGTAGACAGATTTAAAGCTTTCTTGGAGGTTTTTCACTTCTTCGTTTGTTTCCATTACAGCTTGCTTCATTAATTTTTGTTCCTGTTCAACCCGATCTAATCGCTCTTCAACACGGCTTAAGCGTGTCTCAACTTGATCTAATCGCTCTTCAACATGACTTAATCTTGTTTCGACTTGATCTAATCGCTCTTCAACATGACTTAATCTTGCTTCAACTTGATCTAACCGTGTTTCCACTTGATCCAGCCGCTTTTCAACTCGGTTCAATCGGTCATCTATCTGTTTTAATTGTGTTCCGATATCATCTAATCGATCATGGACATTTTTTAGCTCATTGTCAATCGACGTCATTTTTTCTAAAATGAGGTCAAGCTTTTGTTCCATTTTTTCACTCCTTTCCAAAATCACTTTGTCTTTATTCTATTCGAATGAGACGGTTCTGACAAGTATGGATTCATGGATCAAGTGCAGTATTCAGTCAGCATACTTCTGTGTTGATGTAGGAGAAAAACTATGGAACGATAGAGAGATTCAAAAGCAATGAATGAACGTGTTGAAGAGCCTGTTTGTCTATTGCGATCGCTTTCACGACAAGGAAATTTTTTATGATTCGTTACCCGAAGCGCTCATTGGACATGGTATGCAAGGATGACGAATATGGCTCGCCTCCTCAATATTCGTTGCCTTTGACTAGGTAATAATCCACTTTTGACCGTGAGTTTTGATAGATACCATTTCTTTCATTGTCTGTATACGGCGCGAGGATCATACATAAGTGAATGGATTGGACAAGCGCCACAGGTTATTCTTCATAACAAACTTTTAGGTCTTCAAAAAGTGATTTCGGATTGTTCGATTGCTTGATCACCAAAAAACGTTCCCCTTTTCGCTTACCGAATCGGCCCAGAAGGCTTTTCCGATCCTCCTATCAAGCAGGAGAAGTCACTTTCTTTTGCGCTGAAGCTTCTTGGATTGAGTGGTAAAAAACTCCTCTCTCTTAACGGAGGGGAGATGGGCGAGGTTCATGAATGTCAAAAAATAAAAAAACTCATACACTGATACAAAATTCAAATTTTTATCTGGAGATGGTTGGATGGCGCGTTGGATCGATGTCTCGACAAGTAAACATCAATTAAAGCTTTACGATGGACAGCGGCTCATTAAGGTGTATCCCATTGCTGTTGGTAAAATGTTGACACCAACCCCTTCAGGAACGTATACGATCATTAATAAACAGCGTCATCCTGGAGGCGCTTTCGGGGCTATGTGGATGGGACTCTCTAAGCCACACTATGGAATACACGGAACGAATAACCCTTCCTCTATAGGAAAAAATGTATCCCATGGCTGCATTCGTATGCATAATCAAGATGTGGTGGAGTTAGCTGCACTTGTGCCAATCGGAACACCTGTCCATATTCATAAGTGAGAAGCCTGCTTTTTTATATAACGGTGATAAAGCAAAAAGCACAGAGATGTTTCGGATTGTTTTATTTTATGGTTCGCATTCTTTTTGGAGAGGCTCAGGCAAAATGACAGAGAACAGAAGCAAAACATCACAAGTGTTGAGGATCCATTATTTTACTAGAAACATGGAGTGATCTAGCTAGGAACCAAGCAATATCCATTAGTTTTTATCGGATAATCAACAAACTTATAAAAACAGGTTAAAATTACCTATCCATTTTTTGGACTTTTATTGTTAAGACGATGTGAAAGAAAACTTTCCTCCCATTATTCGAATGGAAAGAAGAGGGGGATATGAAAAGAAAGGGAGTTCCGTTTGGACGGAACTCCCAGCGGCAATGAAGGAGAGAGTGAAAACGGGCTGTTAATAGTTAATTAACGATGCACCAACGATAATTAATAAGATAAACAATACTACGATTAACACAAAGCCATTATTATAAGATCCGCCGTATTGAGACATGGAATTTCCTCCTTTCATCCGAAGGATACTATTAGTGTATGAAAAAGTTTGTATCATGTTTTGGACAAACATGGATTTTATTGAAATTTGATGAATGAAAACTATCATAAATCCAACTGAAAAATGGAATGAAAGAAGTATATGAAAAAATTTCTATACTCAAAAAAAGTCTTTCGTCACATATTCGTAGGACAAATACCTGCATAGCGCGTTTATGGTTCTGTGGAGAGAAGTTTTTCACCACCTAATCACCGAAAGAGGGGCATCACCTGCCATACAAGGAATAAATGTGGATGAATCAAGTTGTATCTAACAGAAGGGATAACCCGAGCCCCCTCAACTCTTGACGTCAGCATAGGGAGAGAATATCACAGTGCATGATATGCGTCATATTCATCGTTTTTTGATATAATAAAAACGAAGAAGAACTAACGTGCGAGTGATCTAATGTGAGAAAGAGATGGCCAGCTTGCCGATTTGCCCCTTCTCTTAGCGTAGGTTATATTTTCACTTATATAATGAAGCAATCCCATTTTATCTATATGTATGCTATCATTTAGCAAAACCAAACATTTTTATTTAGGAGGCATTGGATCATGAGCGCTGTTTATCAAGAATAAGGGGGAGTAATTTTGTCAGAAATCTTATCACAATCAGCTAAAGTATCAGTTCAACATCAACAATTATCTAAAACAAAAATCCTTAAAAGGGCGATCGGCATTTTTATTGGCGCTGTTGCAATGGCTGTGGGACTTGAGATCTTTTTAGTTCCCAATAAAGTCATCGATGGAGGCATAACAGGCATTTCCATTATGCTTTCCCACATTACAGGTTATCGCCTCGGTATTTTCATTTTCCTTTTAAACCTTCCATTCTTTTTTATGGGATATAAGCAAATCGGTAAAACCTTTGCTATTTCCACATTATTTGGAATTGCTGTTTTATCTGTTTTTACCTCTTTGTTTCACCCTGTTCCTGCTTTTACAGAAGATATTTTGTTGGCCACGATTTTCGGCGGCATGATTTTAGGCATGGGAGTAGGACTTGTTATTCGCTGTGGCGGTGCGTTAGATGGCACGGAAATATTGGCGATACTGATCAATAAAAAGATTCCTTTTTCCGTTGGCGAAATTATTATGTTTTTTAATATTTTTATCCTTGGTACGGCTGGATTCGTATATACTTGGGATCGCGCGATGTACTCGATTTTAGCCTATGTTATTGCCTTTAAAACCATTGATGTCGTGATTAAAGGATTAGATGAGTCGAAATCAGCCTGGATTATTAGTGATAATTCGGAAATGATCGGCAGCGCCATCATGAATCGACTTGGGCGCGGCGTTACCTATTTGAGCGGGGAAGGCGCATTTTCCGGAGATGATAAAAAAGTAGTGTTTTGTGTGATTACACGCCTTGAGGAGGCAAAGCTGAAAGAAATTGTAGAAGAAAATGATCCCAATGCTTTCTTGGCGATTGCCGATATTGCTGAAGTGCGCGGCGGACGTTTTAAGAAACGGGACATTCATTAATCCATACTTGTTTGTAGCTAGTTCAGCAGCCGTTGATAAAGACGGCTGCTGAAGCGGATATGCTTGTTATTCAACGTTTAGGCGAGAGGATGAAAGGCGAATCAAGGGCTAGTTTAACCCGTATACACGGGTTTATTTTTTTGCTCTCATAGCGGATATCATGTGAAAAAAGTGTCATACATCCTTCACACTTTTTTCACAGTGTTTATCTAATATAAATACATATCGAACTTTTCCGGGCGAAAAAGGAGAGTTTGTCCGACATGGGGGCTTTGATTAAAGCGGATACAGCTAGACATAGCCAAACGTGATCGATCAGAAAAACGGAAAGTACAGTCACAAGGAGGGAAATCGTTGCTTCGTTTGCACAAAGTACTGCTATGGGGATTGGTGGGTATATTCCTGCTCAACCTATTCCCTGGCCGCTCATTTGCCCATGCTTATATTGTTCGCTCCACGCCGTCAGAAAATGAAACATTGGCTCGCGCTCCGAGTATGATTCGCATCGAGTTTAATGAAGAAATTCAAGACCATTTTTACTCTTTGAAGCTAATCAATGAAGCAGGGCAATCGATTACATTAAACCAGGTACGGATTGATAAGAATCATCCAAAAATACTTGAAGCGAATTTGCCAAACGCTCTGTCGCAGGGAACGTATATGATCCAATGGAGGGTCGTTTCCAGCGATGGCCATCCGGTCAAGGGAACGATTCCGTTTCAAATTGGACAAGGAGGCAAAACGGAAACATCGATTTTGCCTAAAACCAAAAACTATTTGCCACAGCTGGATATGGTATGGATTCGCTGGCTGTTTTACGTAAGCTCATCTTTGTTTGTCGGAATGCTTTTTTTTAAACAAATAGTAGAGCCGAAGCAGGAGACTTTTTCTTTTTCATTCAGATATAATGCTTTGTATTGGCTCGCTTACATTGGAATGAGTCTTTCAATTTTACTGAGTCTGCCTTTACAAATTACAGTCGAAGCAGATGTACCATGGTCTAAAGCATGGAGCGTATCCTTCATAAAAAAAATGATTACGGATAGTTCATTTGGCTCTGTCTGGCTCATTCAGATCGCATGCCTTGGATTATTGCTGATAACGGGCTCTGCCATTACATATTTCCATCAGCGCCAAGAGAAGCGGCTTAAACGTTGGGTGTCTTTGTCATTCATTATCGGAATGGGGCTTTTGTTTACGAAATCGTTACTTGGACATACAGCAGCGTCTCCTCATCGCATGATTTCTGTATTGATAGATTTTCTGCATCTTCTTGCTGCCAGCCTTTGGCTGGGGAGCTTATGCATGATTGCCCTTATTTTGCCGCTAGAGCTATTGACGAAAAAGGAAAAAGATTGGCATCGGTATTGGGCCGCGATTAAAAGATTTTCTTACTGGGGGGCGATTTTTGCTTGTGGGGTCATGATGACGGGTGCATACATGAGCCTTCAACAAGTTCCGACCTTTTCTGCTCTTCTTTCGACCATGTACGGGAAGTTCTTGATGGGTAAAGTCATGTTATTGATGATGATGATGCTAGCTTCCATCCATATATGGGCGAGAAAGAAAGGAAGAAAATTAGGGCTTTCAATATGGGGAGAATGGGGGATCGGAATCATCGTGCTGCTTCTTGCTGCCGTTTTGACGAATCTCCCTCCCGCGACAGCGGCTCCGGGCCCTTTTCAGCAAACAAAAGAGGTTCACGGGTATACGATTGGCTTAAAAGTGACTCCCAATATATTAGGAACCAATCATTTTACGATCCATATTAAAAATCAAAAAGGGCAGCCGGTCCAGGATATTGAGCAAGTGACAGTCACACTTGCATCTAAGGAAATGGATATGGGAGAAAATGTTTTACAAGTTCGCGGAAATCAATCCGGCACTTATCAAATCCAAGGAATGATCAGTATGGCTGGCCGCTGGAACATTCATATTCATGCATTAACCACATCTTTACAAAGCATTGATGCAGATTTCGAATGTTTTGTGGGTAGTCAATAAAAGGAGGAAATGGATTTATGAAAAAAGCCGTTCTCAGAGTATCAAGACTGACTATTTTTGCTATGACCGCATTTTTATTATTTTCAGGAATAGCAAGTGCACATGTGACAGTGAAGCCCAATATTTCTGCACCGGGCTCTTGGGAAACGTATACCATAAAAATTCCTGTCGAAAAAGAGATACCGACAACAAAAGTCACGTTAAAAGTTCCAGAAGGAGCAGAGTTTGTATCCTATCAGCCTGCTAGTGGATGGAAGGTAATCACGGAGAAAGACGCATCTGGAAAAGTGAGAACAGTTACGTGGGAAGCAACAGGAGAGGGCCTTTTGCCAGGAGAGTTTCAGCAATTTTATTTTATGGCTAAAAACCCAGAACAGGAAGGAACATTAGCTTGGGATGCTTATCAATACTATAAAGATGGCTCTGTTGTCGAATGGACGGGGGATGAAAGCTCACAAACCCCTCATTCTGTAACTGAAATCAGTCAATCAGCCGCAGCTTCAGACAGCCACAGCTCTCATCATGGCCAGCAAGCTGTTACAGAGACAAAAAAAGAAAGTGACAAAGAAGAGACAGAAAACAAAAAAACGGAAGCAAACGGTGTGCAAACAGCTACCCTGATTGTCTCAATTCTTGCTCTCATTCTTTCCGTTGCTGCGTTTTTGAAAAAGAGAAAATAGGATAACATCCAGTCAAAAAGCACCTTTATCCAAGGTGCTTTTTTATCGCGATTGATAGGGTGTTATTTTGTTGGTGTGGAAGGGAAGCGAGAAAGGGTCATCAACAATGTTTTTCTCGAGCTCCTGAAAAAAATGATCGTTCATCGAGTGAAAAATGAATTTTTCGTTATACTAAAATATTGTGAGCAAATCATTTGAAATCCTATTTAAAATTTAATAAGATTACTTCGAATCAAAAATGTATTGATTCGAAATTTATAACCAAACAAAATTTACAACAAGAAAGGAAAGAATGAATATGGCAAAAGTCTTGTACATTACAGCCCATCCTTATGACCACACACAATCTTACAGCATGGCAGCTGGAAAGGCGTTTGTTGAGGCTTACAAGGAAGCTAATCCTGATCATGAAGTCGTTCATATTGACCTTTATAAAGAATACATTCCGCAAATTGATGGAGA
Organism: Anoxybacillus sp. PDR2; assembly: GCF_009834045.1. Lineage (NCBI taxonomy): Bacteria > Bacillati > Bacillota > Bacilli > Caryophanales > Anoxybacillaceae > Anoxybacillus > Anoxybacillus sp. PDR2. Next base: position 1,483,477 of record NZ_CP047158.1, read on the forward strand.
TGTATTGAACGGTTGGGATAAATTAAGAACAGGAACAGATTTTAGCGAGCTTTCTGCAGAAGAAAAAACGAAAGTAGGGCGTCTTTCAGAGCTATGCGAGCAATTTATTTCCGCTGATAAGTATGTGTTTGTCACACCGTTCTGGAATTTCTCATTCCCTCCGGTGATGAAAGCATATATTGATGCTGTTGCGATGGCAGGCAAAACCTTTAAATACACAGAGCAAGGCCCGGTTGGGTTATTAACAGATAAAAAAGCGCTACATATTCAGGCGAGCGGTGGTATTTATTCAGAAGGCCCAGCTGCTCAATTGGAAATGGGGCATCGTTATTTAAGCGTCATCATGCAATTTTTTGGCATTCCATCCTTTGAAGGGTTGTTTGTCGAAGGACACGCTGCGATGCCTGATAAAGCACAAGAGATTAAAGAAAATGCCATTGCGCGGGCAAAAGATTTAGCTCAAACATTTTAATTAAAAAGAGCCGATCAGGAATGGTCGGCTCTTTTTTCGTGCGCAATCAATGCTTTGCCAATCGTATTTCATACCTGAGGCGTTAATGGAGACTAACGCGCATTATTGATTTTCCAAGTTTTGCAGCTCATTTACCGTGACAAACTGATAGCCTTGCTTGGATAAAGAGGCTAATATACCTTTAATGGTTTGCAGCTCATGATCTGTATCATCGTACATTGGATGCAGTAAAATAATGGACCCCGGCTTTACGTGCTGGTTGACATAATTTACTTTATCGGAAACCGAAGAGTAGTATGTGTCAGGCTCAAGATTCCACATCACCGTTTGGATATGCTGCTCTTTTAAATAATAGGGCAGCCCGATGAGTTTTTTCCCGTTTGGAGGACGAAAATCGATTTCTCCTTTGTATCCGGTTTTGCGAATCCAATCGTTTGTTTGTTCAATTTCTTTTTGAATAAAAGAAGAAGACTTAAAAACCATACGTTGATGAGAATAAGTATGATTTCCAAGCTGATGTCCCGCCGCCACCATTTTTTTGCCAAGCTCTAAGTGTTTCTTTAATTCGTTTCCGATGACGAAAAAAGTGGCTTTTGCGTGATATTGCTCTAAAAGGGGCAATATCTTTTCCACATTTTCCGTAGGTCCATCATCGAAGGTAAGTGCCACTACCTTTTTTGTCGTATCGACATGGCTGATGAGATCTCCAAACAGCTGATATGTTCTTGAATTCATTAGCTTATATAGACCAGCTAATAAAAGGCATATTGAGATGAGACAAATGATTCCATATGTAATCATCCGTTTTTTGACCATTGATTGTCATCCTCTTTTATTTAATTAGTCAAATGGCTTGTTCTTGGACATTTTATCAGTTCGCACTTATTAATACAAGCTACATTTCATGTATATGCCGAGATCAAAGAAATGAATGCTTCTTTTGTGTACAAGGCAGTCCAAGAGAAATAAATGGATTTCTGAGGGAGAGGCTACGTCTTCATGTGAGGCAAAGGGAAACATCGCTTTCGGCTTCACTTGTCAGTCTTTGAAGCAAATGGCCGTTCGCTCACTCAACCGTTAAAAATATCCCGAGATGAAGGGGGAAGATGACGTTTCATCGGTTTAATGGACTGTCTATTGCTCCAATCATGATCATAAAAATGATTTTTATTTACAACGTAACATTGTTATGTTACATTAATGATATGATAACGAAGGAGGTGCTTGAGTGTGGAGCAAGAGTTAATTTCGAAAAAGGAATTGCTGGAACTCACAAATATTTCATACGGACAGTTATATAGATGGAAGCGCAAAAAATTAATTCCTGAAGAATGGTTTATTCGAAAGTCAACATTTACGGGACAGGAAACATTTTTCCCAAAAGAAAAGATATTGGCGAGAATTGAAAAAATTAAACAAATGAAAGATGATTTATCACTTGATGAATTGGCAAGTATGTTTTCACCGAATCCGACTACAATTGCCCTTCATAAAAATGATATTATAGAACGTAACATTGTTTCGGAATTAGCGCTTCATTTTTATATTGAACAAAAGGGCGAGCAGCATGTATTTTTGTTTGACCAACTCCTTCAATTGTACGTATTTGATCGGCTGTTGCAGACAGGCGAAATGAGTTTGGGAGAAGGAAAAAGCGTATTTGATGTATTTGAGCGCCATTACAAAAAAATTCAAGGAAAAAGCTGTGAACTGCTCATCGTGCGAAAAATGGGCATTTCAACATGCCTGCTCTCTACAAATGGAAACGAGCTATATTTTGAGGACGGAGCCAAGGTGGTGGCCCGTTTACATGTGCCTAGCTGTATAGAGGAGTTAAAAATAAAGGTGACGGAGGGGATGGATAAATGGAGCGAAAAGATTTAGTGATTGCTGGCGTCGGCCATGCTTCGGGTGGAATATACAATATGGTCAAGGTTTCAGGAAGTGGAAAGCTTTTTGGTGATGTAGATTGCAACGATTTGAGCATTCAAGGAAATGCCACCATCGAAGGAAATGTGAAAGCGGAAATGGCTCATGTATCCGGAAGGGTTCATATGACGGGGGCGCTGCATGCTGAACAGGTAAAAATTAGCGGAAATGCTAGTGTTGGCGGGAACATAGAGTGTAAAGTGATTCGCTTTCATGGAAACGGGAGCGTAAAAGGAGCGTTGAATGCCGAAGAGGTGTATATCCATGGAGAAACAGATGTCGCAGGGGATTGCGCTGCCGAAACATTTGATGCACGGGGCAGCTTTACCATTGGTGGATTATTGAACGCGGGAAACATTCAAGTGAAGCTGTATGGTCATTGTCAAGTGAAGGAAATTGGCGGGGAAACGATTGAGGTTCGGCAACCAGGAGTTCCATTTTTGAAAAAACTATTTTTTCATGTCGGCTTAACAGCTGAAATGATTGAAGGCGATGAAATTTATTTAGAACATACCAATGCCAAAGTTGTGAGAGGAAACAAAGTAACCGTCGGCCCTGGGTGTGAGATTGAACGGGTGGAATATCAAAGTAGCTTTGAATGTGATAAAGGAGCGAAAGTAGGAACATATCAAAAAGTATGAGGAGGAAAGTCATGAGAAACTTGACAGTCAATGGTTCTGCTTTGACATCAGGAGGAACCTTTCGTAATGTGACCATTCGTGGTGATGCGACAATTAGCGGCGATGTACAATGTGCGAAATGGAAAGTATTTGGGAACGCGGATGTGAGTGGAAATATGACAGCCGAATGGCTAAACATTTTTGGACAGGCGAATATAAGAGGAAACGTCCATGTGAAAACGATCAAGCTATTTGGGCAGGCGGACATTCGCGGAAATACCAATGTTGATGACATGCGTCTTCGCGGGGCTGCGCATATTCAAGGGAATATTACAGGCGGAGCGATTCACGGGTATGGAGAGATGAATGTTTCCGGTGATTGTGAAACGGAATCGTTTTCGGTTAAAGGGGTTGTACAAATTGCTAATACATTAAATGCAGAGCGAGTCGACCTCTCCCTTTATTTTGCGGATAGCCGCATTTCGGAAATCGGTGGAAAAACGATCCGCGTGAAACGAAGCAAATGGAACGTGATGAACCTTTTTAAAGGGATGGCGAACACGTCAGCAAGGCTCATGACCGAAATCGTCGAGGGAGATGAGATTTATTTAGAGCATACGAGTGCCCAAATTGTCAGAGGAGACCGTATTATCATCGGCCCGGGCTGCGATATTGAACTGATCGAATATCAAACAAGCTTGCAGCAAAGCGAACGAGCCGTTGTAAAAGAGAAAAGAAAAATATAAAAAGGAGAATCGGTATGGGAAGAAACGATGCGAGAATCGGTTGGGTAGTAGCAGGATTACTGCTCGGGATTTTTGTTGCATCCATGGATAACACGATTGTTGCCACCGCTATGGCAACAATCGTGGCTGATTTAGGCGGAATTGAACAATTTGTATGGGTGACATCTGCTTATATGGTGACAGAAATGGCAGGTATGCCGATTTTCGGAAAGCTCTCGGATATGTATGGAAGGAAGCGGTTTTTTATTTTCGGTATCGTTGTCTTTTTACTTGGCTCTATGCTATGCGGAGTGGCGCAAGATATTGTCCAGCTTAGTATTTTTCGTGCGATTCAAGGAATTGGGGGAGGAGCTTTAGTTCCGATTGCTTTTACGATTATGTTTGATATTTTTCCGCCGGAAAAACGCGGGAAAATGGGTGGGCTTTTTGGAGCTGTATTCGGTTTATCAAGCATATTCGGGCCGCTCTTTGGAGCGTATATTACGGATTATTTAAATTGGCGCTGGGTGTTCTATATCAACATTCCTTTAGGTCTTTTAGCGTTTTTATTCATCGTCTTGTTTTATCATGAATCTCCGAAGCATGCAAAGCAAACGATTGATTGGCTTGGTGTGATGACGCTTGTACCGGCCATCGTCTGCTTAATGTTTGCGTTAGAGCTAGGCGGCAATCAGTATGACTGGAATTCAGTCGAAATTATTGGGTTATTTGCCGGATTTTTTGTGTTATTTTTGTTATTTCTATATGTCGAAACAAAAGCGAAGGACCCGATTGTTTCTTATCACATGTTTCGCCGCCGTTTGTTCGCGACAGCGAATCTTGTCGGTCTTTTCTCAGGCGCTACCTTTATTGTTGCCACCGTTTATATTCCGATTTTTATACAAGGTGTTACAGGGGGATCAGCGACTAATTCAGGGTTGATCTTATTGCCGATGATGCTGGCGACGACAGTGTCAGCCCAATTAGGAGGATTTTTGGCAAGCAAAACAAGCTACCGCAATGTGATGATTTTGTTTACTACGGTATTTGTTATCGGCATGCTTTTATTAACGACCATTACCTCTGATACATCCCGGCTTACAGTGACATGGTATATGATTATTGTAGGATTAGGGGTTGGGGCTTCTTTTTCAGTCCTAGGAATGGCCGCGATTCACCATTTTTCGGAAGCCGAACGAGGTGCGGCAAGCTCTACTAACTCTTTTGTACGTTCGTTGGGAATGACAATAGGGATCACGATATTCGGGATTATTCAACGAAATGTTTTTAAAGAACAGCTAACGCCGCTGTTTAAAGGCACTGCATATGGAGCGGCAACAGCGAACATTCATGATCCGCGTGCGATTCTTTCACCGGAAGCGCGAGCACATATTCCAGAAGATCTGCTTGATCAAATGACAACAATATTGGCTTCTTCCATTGCTCATACGTTTATGTGGAGCTTGATTCCGGCGGCTCTTACCTTATTGTTTGTTTTTTTGATGACAAAGGAACGGTTGCTGCTCGCTTATCCGAAAAAAACGCAGCCGACACAAAAGGTTTAGCATAACGATGATATCAACAATAAAAAGCCGCGGAGCATGATATACGATCATGCTCCGCGGCTATATGCATCCCAAAAGATTCTAAGAAAAAAGAGGTAGGCAAGTCTAGTGATAGATATGAGAGCTTGCGTTTATTTTAGTGACGGCATTTCTTCCTTAAAAGAACGAATCAATGAACTTACCATTAAAATTATAATGATGGTGAACGGAAACGCTGCGATAATGGATGCGGTTTGCAGTGCTTGTAATCCTCCAGTCCAAAGTAGTATAGCAGCAGAAGCAGATTGAATGATTCCCCAAATAAACTTAATGGAGTTAGGAGGGAATAAGCTTCCATTTGTTGTTTGCATACCAAGGACAAATGTTGCTGAATCTGCCGATGTAACAAAAAAAGTGCAAATAAGTAAAATAGCAAGCCCTGACAAAATCATCCCGAACGGGAAGTGCTGCAGTACAAAAAACAGTCCTGTTTCCATGCCGTCTGCCTCCATGACTTCCATAATTCGAACATGATTGAATTGTTCTAAATATAGTGATGAGCCGCCGAACACAGAAAACCATAGAGCGCTAAATACGGTTGGGACAACAAGCACGCCAATGACAAATTCACGAATGGTTCTTCCTCTTGAAATTCGGGCAATGAATGTTCCAACAAATGGGGCCCAAGCGATCCACCATGCCCAATAAAAGATCGTCCAAGCTCGAGGCCAATCGCTTTGTTCAAAAGGGCTCAACCGCAGGCTCATAGAAGGCAAATTTTGCACATACGTTCCAATTGTTGTAGTAAATACATCCATAATAAAATTAGTTGGGCCAACAAACAGCAAAAACAGCATCAATAGAAGTGCCAAAACAATATTAATGTTACTTAATATTTTAATTCCTTTGTTTAAACCGGATTGCGCTGATAGCATAAATAAAATCGTGACTGCGCCGATAATAATTAGTTGGGTGGCTATATTATTTTTTACGTATGGGAATAAATGGGATAAACCGCCGCTAATTTGAATGGCCCCTAAGCCTAAAGAAGTAGCAACACCAAATATGGTCGCATAGACAGACAATGTATCCACTGCAATTCCCACCGCTCCGTCTACTTTGTTTCCAAACAAAGGACGCAGTACGCGGCTAATTACTCCAGGCTCTTTTTTGCGGAATTGGAAATACGCCAACGCCAATGCTACAACTCCATAAATAGCCCATGGATGCAATCCCCAATGAAAAAAAGAATAGCGCATCGCTACGCGCGCAGCTTCCGTTGTCTTGCCTTCTCCAACAGGCGGATTGTAATAATGAGAGACTGGCTCCGCTACTCCCCAAAACACTAACCCGATTCCCATTCCAGCACTAAATAGCATAGCGAACCATGCGCGATAGCTGTATTCGGGCTTTTCGTGGTCTTGCCCAAGCCGGATACTTCCGTACTTTGAAAAAATTAAAAACAAACAAAACCCAAGAAAAGTGGTGGCAGCTAACAAATAAAACCACCCAAATTTATTAATGAGAAATGAATGAACGGACACGCTAACCGCATTTAAGTTATAATGCGGAAGCATACTTTTGGGAATCATTCCCCAAATGATAAAAAATAACGAAATCAATACAGAACAATAGAAAACCTTTGTTGCTTTGTTCATCAGACTCCTCCTTCTTCATCAATTGATGCCGATGAGGATCGTGTTAGTGTTTTCGGTTGTTAGAGGAAGCAAAGACAAATCTATCGTAACAAGGGGATTGCATAAAAAGCAACCAATTTGCTTTTTACAAAGGAATAAAGCATTTTTTTTTAGAAAAACAATGGAATCATGTAAAATAAAAAGTATTCTTCAAAAATTATGTGTGCACAAAATGCTGAAGCGGCTGCAGCGAAAAAGTGCGTAGTGAACAGAGGAATGATGAATTTTTAAGAAGAAAAAGGGGGGGAGTGTCAGTATACGAGCGCATTCGCTTCTCATTCAAAAAGAGGAGGGGCGATGACATGCTAGATTCAGGGAATGGCAGGATATAGAGGCAACTTGGCGTGTCCACAATTTCGTGTCTTCAATGAAGGGGCTGTTTGATTTCGACAGTCGAAAAAGATCGCTGATTCTTGCTAATCAGCTATACGTTCAATCTTCTTGTATATAGATAGATGGCATGAGTATTTAAAAAAGGGGGATATACATGAGTAGTAGGACATCTGTAATGATTAGCATCGTTTTAGCTATGCTAGTAGCATCTATGGACACGACGATTATGAATACAACGATGCCGATTATTTCTAAAGAACTTGGCGGCTTTTCACTTTATGCGTGGTCATTTGCCTCTTATATGATTACAACGACGGTTCTTTCTCCTATAGCAGGAAGGCTGTCAGATATTTTTGGTAGAAAGAAAGTGTTTAGCTTTGGAATTGTTCTTTTTCTTGCCGGATCACTTTTGTGCGGAATGTCGCAGAATATGATTCAGCTTGTTCTATTTCGTGCTATTCAAGGAATTGGCGCAGGATTTATGATGCCGTTTCCAGCCATTATTGCCGGAGATTTGTTTCCAGTCGAAAAACGAGGGAAAATTCAAGCGTTTTTTACAGCCATGTGGGGAATTTCCGCTGTACTTGCACCGCTGCTTGGCTCCTTATTTGTGGAGTATTTGTCATGGCGTTGGATCTTTTATGTCAATATTCCTGTTTCTTTGCTTTCATTATTGACGTTGATCCCATATAAAGAAGTATATGAACCGAAGAAAGCGGCTGTCGATTATATCGGTGCGGTTTTATTTGCGCTGGCGATCAGCTCCCTTTTACTTGTGACAGTTGTGAACAGCGGGCAGTTTTTGTATGCTGCTGGAGGGGTATTATTGCTTATTGTTTTTTATTGGTATGAGAAGAAGCAAACTTCACCGCTCGTTCCATTAACATTAGTTCGCCATCAAACATTAAAATGGATGAATATTAATGGCTTTATCAGCTGTGTCGCTCTATTTGGAACATCAAGCTATATTCCATTATTTTTGCAGCAAATAGCTCATCAAACCGTTTTTATGAGCGGTGTAGCATTGCTCGGGACATCCATTGGCTGGATGCTGGCAGCTGTTCCGGCAGGAAAATGGATTTTACGATATGGTTATCGTCGTCTGCTTATTATTGGCAATATTTTGCTTGTGGCAAGCGGAGGACTACTTGCGCTGTTGAATGAACAGCATGGCTTTTTTTATGTATTTTTCGCTATGTTTATTCAAGGACTGTCCTTTGGTCTTATGACAACAGTCGGGGTGATTGGTTCCCAACAGCTGGCGGATGCGCATGAAAAAGGAATTGCGACTTCATTTTTTATGTTTTGCCGTAATATCGGAACAGCTATTGGGGTAACGGTGATGGGAGCGCTATTAACGAAAGCCGCTCATTTTATGACAGGGATTCATGATCTGTTTTTATTCGGTTTTGCCGGTAGTATTGTTGCCCTTCTTACCTCCTTTTTCATACAGGAAGAAGTGCAGCATGAGCCGTTCAATGAAATAAAAGAAGGAAAAATGGTGTAGATTCATATAAAACTTCTGCTCATAGAATCCGATAGAAAAAGTGAGTATGACAGAGGAACCATCGTTTTTCCATCATTTGTTATAGTGGTAAAGCGGATGGAGAAAAAGGGGGCTTTTATCATTGAAAATGACCGTTAGAAAAAAATTGTTTGCTGGCTTTACAGCCGTGTTGGCCATTTTAGCCATCATTGTTGGAATTGCCTATTATGAATTGAGAGGCATTGATCAAACGTATACGAATCTATTGAATGAAAAAGTGCAAGCTTTATCGCTCGTTCAGCAAATGGAGATCGCGGCAAAGAAAGAGCAAACGAGCGCACGCGGCTATTTAATTACCGGAGATAGCACATCTTCCACAAATTTTGAAAAAGCGCATGAAGAGTATGGCGAACTAAGCAGCGACGTAGCTAAACTGATCACTCAAGCGGAAGCGAAGGAGCTGCTGTCACAGCTAAATCAACTGGAGGAAGACTACTATCAATTCGGCAAACAGCTAATACAGCTCAAGCAACAAAATGATGTCGAGCAGTATACAGAGTTAGTTGCCACAAAAGGCAGAGAGCTTTCCCAGCAGTTTGATGAAGCGGCGGAAAAATTGGTTCAATTCGAGCGGCGCTTATTAGATCAAGCTAGCCGTTCCACTTCTGCAAAATCGGATTCTGCGCAAATGTGGATGATGATTTATGGAGCGATTGCTGTGCTTGTTAGTGTTGGGGTAGCCTTTTCTATTAGCCAGATGATTTCACGCCCTGTTACTGCGCTATCGCAGGCGGCAAAGCGAATCGCTTCGGGAGATCTTGCAGGGGATAAAATTCTCGTGAAAAATAAAGATGAAATTGGTGAATTAGCCGCCTCTTTTAACGAAATGGCGGGAAATCTACGAGAGGTGATTCAGCAAGTAGCGAGCAATGCTGAACAGGTAGCCGCATCATCGGAACAACTAACAGCAAGCGCGGAGCAAACGAGCAAAGCGACTGAGCAAATTACGGCAACGATGCAAGAGGTGGCATTAGGTGCGGAAAAACAAGTGCAAGGTGTTGAAGAAACACTTGAAACCGTTCAAGAAATGTCCAATGGCATTCATCATGTAGCACAGCGCGCGCAAAATGTAGCCGAAATTGCCGGAGATGCCTCTCAGCGGGCATTGGAAGGCAGTGACACAGTTCGAACGGCTGTTGAGCAAATGAATTCGATAAACGAAACGGTAACGAGTTTAGCTAATGTCATTAAAGGATTAGGGGAACGTTCAACGCAGATCGGCCAAATTATTGAAGTGATTACCGGAATTGCTGAACAAACGAATTTGTTAGCGCTCAATGCAGCGATTGAAGCAGCAAGAGCAGGAGAACAAGGGCGCGGTTTTGCTGTAGTGGCTGACGAGGTTCGAAAGCTTGCAGAACAATCGGCACAATCTGCCCAGCAGATTTCAGCATTGATTGCGGGAATTCAACAAGAAACAAATGCTGCTGTCCAGTCAATGGAAAAAGCAACAGCAGAAACGGGCAATGGAATCGATGTGATTCGGGCCGCTGGGCTATCGTTCAAACAAATCAAAGATGCCGTGCAGGAGGTAGCGGGCAATATTCAAGAGGTGTCTGCATCTGTTCAGCAAATGTCTGCTGGTGCGGAGCAAATTGTCCAATCGATACAGCAAATGAATAAGCTAGCCGAAACATCGGCTTCGGGAACACAGGAAGTGTCTGCAGCCGCTGAGGAGCAGCTTGCTTCTATGCAGGAAATCTCTGCTTCTGCTACAGCATTATCAACGATGGCTGAAGATTTACAGGAAATGATTCGAAAGTTTAGAATATCATAGCGTACAGCATGGGATCTTGCATGGCGGCGAGATCCCTTTGTTCATCTTGAAATAACGACGCTTAGTGTTTATATAAGGACCCTATTGTTAACACATCCACCGAGAAGTCTCCCATCTCTAAACGGAGTGAAGGCGGGAGAGGAAGCTCACATCCTTTCATTTTCGTTTGTCTTGTGAAAAGAAGCAATGAAACTCTTTTTTCTTCCTGCAAAACGTGATAAAATTTCCTTCGCTTGGATATAATAAAACAATGTGGCATAATGACACAGAAGGTAGTGATGTCCGTGGGAGAGAAGCTTGTTGTGTTAATCGGGCCAACCGCTGTGGGGAAAACAAAAATGAGCATTGAACTGGCTAAACGGCTCAATGCAGAAATTATTAGCGGTGACTCGATGCAAATTTATAAAGGAATGGATATTGGCACAGCTAAAATTACTAAGCAAGAAATGGACGGAATCCCGCACCATTTAATAGACATTAAAGACCCAGCCGAGCCATTTTCTGTCGCCGAATTTCAACAGCTCGTTCGACCGTTGATTCAAGAAATTACTGACAGAGGTAAATTGCCGATGATTGTTGGCGGGACCGGGCTTTATATTCAATCGGTTATCTATGATTATCGTTTTTCTGACGCTCCTTCCGATCCAGCATATCGAGAGGATCTGCGGCGTATGGCGAAGGAAAAAGGAGCGGAGGCGTTATATGAAGAATTAAAGAGGATTGATCCAGAAAGCGCTGAACGTATTCACCCTCATAATCTGCGCCGTGTCATTCGTGCGCTTGAAATTTATCGATGCACCGGAAAAACAATGGCGGAATGGCAGCAAACGCAAACCCATGAGCTTCTTTATCAAGCGGCGATTATTGGTTTAACAATGGAAAGGGAGCAATTATATCGTCGCATTAACGAACGCGTCGATCAAATGGTGGCCCAAGGGCTGCTCGATGAGGTTAAAGCCTTGTATGAGCGCGGCTTGCGCAACTGCCAATCGATTCAGGCTATTGGCTATAAAGAAATTTATGCATATTTAGATGGCGAGCTTTCATTTGCTGAAGCCGTTGAACAGCTCAAACAAAATTCACGTCGCTATGCTAAACGTCAGCTCACATGGTTTCGTAATAAGATGCCTGTACGCTGGTTTGATATGACAGATTTATCTCGATTTACCGAGAAACGCGATGAAATTTTGCGATACATAGAAGGAAAGCTTCAACAAAAGACGAATATATAAAAATAGGTAGAGAGAAAAAGAGGAGGCCAGTTCATGAAAACATCGATTAACATTCAAGACCAATTTTTAAATCAATTGCGCAAAGATGGCACACAGGTAACCGTATTTTTATTGAATGGATTTCAACTTCGCGGCTTGGTGAGAGGCTTTGACAACTTCACTGTGCTTTTAGAGGTGCAGGGGAAGCAGCAACTCATTTACAAGCATGCGATTTCTACATTTGCACCTGAAAAAAATGTTCAGCTTGATATCCAATAAACAAGCAACAAAAAATCGCCCGCACGACACATGCGGGCGATTTTGTTTCGTAAAAAGGCGGGGAGATGAATATACTATAATAGCTATGGGAATGCAGTGCTCGTTTACACATGATAAAAGGCGATGCTTCTGCACCTTTAGAGCAGTGAAAGCTTGCCTGCTGGTGAGCATTTATTTGATTTTTTACGAAAACAATATAAATACAAATGAAAGATTGAACTAGTTAGCTTCTGGAAAGGTAGGTGACGCATTTTTGAACGGCCAGAGAAACAGAATTTTTCCTTTATTGCGCGAATGTTTGACAGGGGATAAACAACGATCGGTTTTACGAGACTTATGAGTAAATCTGAAAACGGTTTGTTTAGACATCCTGGCTGTCTAAAGAGACGAATTCCACATAAACGATGAAGAGAGCAAACGTTAAATTCGAATGAAATGGGACCGCATCATGGAGCAAATAGAGGGGTAAAGGGAGAAGTGCATCGGATGATAGGCATTTGTCACAAATAAATGTCGCTAAACGTATACTGGAAAAAACAATACTACTATTCATCAAGCGAAAGGGATAAAGCGAGGTGACAACCGTTGTCAGAAGTAACGATGAATAAGGCGAAAGGACAAATTAACATTGTATTAAACTCTAAAAATACGAATCATTTAGTGAAAGAGGAACGCATCGAAGGAATTGATTACGAGCAACATGCGATATTAAGAAGCATCCAAACAGAGCTTGACCAACTGATCGGCTTGGAAAATGTCAAAAAAATTGTCAAAGAAATTTATGCGTGGCTATATATTAACAAAAGGCGCAAAGATCAGGGACTGAAATCGAATAAGCAGGCACTTCACATGATTTTTAAAGGCAATCCGGGAACGGGAAAAACAACAGTCGCTCGCCTGTTAGGAAAATTATTTTTTGAAATGAACGTGTTGTCAAAAGGGCATTTTATCGAAGCAGAACGAGCGGATTTAGTCGGCGAGTATATTGGGCACACAGCCAATAAAACACGTGATTTAATTAAAAAGGCGCGAGGCGGTATTTTATTTATTGATGAGGCGTATTCGTTGGCACGCGGGGGAGAAAAGGATTTTGGAAAAGAAGCGATTGATACGCTTGTAAAAGGCATGGAGGATTATTGTGAAGATTTAGTCGTCATTTTGGCTGGTTATCCGGCGGAGATGGATTATTTTCTATCCTTGAACCCCGGTCTCCCTTCCCGCTTTCCACTTATGATTGAGTTTCCTGATTACACGGTAGACGAATTAATCCATATTGCCAAACAAATGCTGCGAGAGAGAGAATACGAATTTACGTTCGAAGCAGAACGAAAGCTGTATCATCATATTGAAGAGCTTCTTCACACAAAGAAGGAACGAAAATTCAGCAATGGCCGCTACATTCGTAATTTAATTGAGAAGGCGATTCGCAAACAAGCTGTTCGTTTATTATATGAAGGGCGTTATGACAAAAAAGAATTAACGTTGATTCGTGATCGTGATTTAATCATCGGTTCTTAATCAAGCGGAAGCAGCAGCTTCCTTATTTTTTTGCAGAGAGGCAGGAGTTTTATTGCACAAAAAGAATACATAAGATTATTAATTGTCTTAATATTTTAATAAAAGAGGAGGAGAAGAATGTCTATTACGATTGGCGAAGTATTTTTACAAACGGTAAGGAAATTTCCAAAAAAAGAAGCGCTTGTCGATATAAGAAGAGGAATTCGCTATACGTACAAACAATGGGCAGACGAAGTCAGCCGTCTTGCTAATGCCTTCATAGGTATGGGAGTAAAAAAAGGTGATCGTGTTTCCACCATATTGTTAAACACTAGCGAATTAGCAACGGCATTTTTTGCATGCGCCCAAATTGGGGCCGTCTTCAATCCGGTCAATTTTCGTTTGAGCCCGAAAGAAATCGCTTACATTTTAGCGGATGCAGCTCCGAAAATTGTTTTGTTTGAAAAGGCCGTAGAACCGCAAATATCACATATTCACCATGAATTTCCTCATATTTCCTTCTGTTATATTGATAACGATACACCACCCTATGCGATGAATTACTGGGAACAAGTGAATATTGCTTCATCACAACCTCCTCGCAGCGATGTATCAGAAAATGATCTTTACGCCATTATGTATACGAGTGGAACGACGGGAAGACCAAAAGGCGTTATGCACCGGCATCGCGAGATGGTTGAGCAGAGCTTGATTTGTAACTCGATTATGCGCATTCGTGAAACCGACCGGGGACTTGTTGCTGCTCCCATGTTTCATTGCGCTGAATTACATTGCTGCTTTTTGCCGCGCGTGCATGCGGGAGCCACGAATGTCATTATTCATCATTTTGATCCAAAGCAAGTGCTTGAGGTCATTGAAAAAGAGCGGATTACTTCTCTATTTGCTGCACCGACCATGTGGAACATGATTCTTCAGGAGAATATAAGCGCCTATCATTTATCCTCTTTTCGCATTGGCTTATATGGTGCCGCCCCAATGGCTCCTGTGCTTGTGAAGGAGTGCAAAGAAAGATTGGGAATTGATCTGATTCAAGCGTATGGAATGACAGAAATGGGACCGGCCGTAACGTTTTTGCTAGAGGATGAGCAACTAACGAGGGCTGGATCAGCTGGCCGTGCTTGCTTAAACCATGAAATTCGCATTGTGCAGCCGAAAGAAGATGGTCCGTCCGACCCCGATCACGTGCTGTCTCCAGGGCAGGTTGGCGAGATCATCGTGAAAGGCCCGTGCATGATGATGGGCTATTACAACCGCGAAGAAGCAACAGAAAAAGCGATGTATAAAGGCTGGTACCATTCGGGGGATTTAGGGTATATGGATGAGGATGGATATTTATATGTGGCAGATCGCGTAGATGATATGGTGATCAGCGGCGGTGAAAACGTTTACCCGCGCGAAGTCGAGGATGTGCTCTATGAGCATAAAGGGGTGCTGGATGTTGCTGTGCTTGGGGAGCCGGATGAAAAGTGGGGAGAAAAGGTTGTGGCTTTTATTGTTAAAAAAGATCCCAATTTAACAGCAGAGGAGCTTGAGCGATTTTGCAAAAACAGCGACCAGCTAGCTCCATACAAACGACCGCGCGCCTACTATTTTGTTGATGCGCTGCCGAGAAATGCAAGCGGCAAAATCCAAAAATTTTTACTTCGCGAACAAATGAACCAATCAGCAAAATCATAGGGAGATGAGAAGATGGCAGCAAGCTATTTGCGTGAAGAGCATCGCATTTTTCGCAGCTCCTTTAGAAAATTTTTGGAAAAAGAAGCGGCGCCCTATTACTTAGATTGGGAAAAACAAGGTCTCATTCCGCGTGGTTTTTGGGAGAAAATGGGTGATAACGGTTTTCTTTGTCCGTGGATTGATGAGAAGTACGGCGGCTTATCCGCTGATTTCGGTTATTCTGTGGTCATTAATGAAGAATTAGAAAAAATAGGATCAAGTCTGATTGGGATTGGCCTGCATAATGACATTGTCATTCCATATATTGAATCTTATGGAACAGAGGAACAAAAGAAAAAATGGTTGCCAAAGTGCTTAACAGGAGAAATGATTACGGCCATTGCGATGACCGAACCGGGGGCAGGATCTGATTTAGCGGATATTTCAACAACGGCGATCAAACATGGCGATTACTATGTTGTCAATGGACAGAAGACGTTTATCACGAATGGCATTCATGCCGACTTAGTCATCGTTGTTTGCAAAACCGATCCGCAAGCCGTGCCGCCTTATAAAGGAATAAGCTTATTGGCTGTGGAACGAGGTACGCCTGGATTTACCCGGGGCAGAAAACTGGAGAAAGTGGGACTGCATGCACAGGATACAGCGGAGCTCTTTTTTAGCGATGCAAAAGTTCCAGCAGCCAATTTGCTCGGCAAAGAAGGACACGGTTTTTATTACTTAATGGAAAAGCTGCAGCAGGAACGCTTGATTGTGGCGATTGCTGCGCAAACGGCAGCGGAAAGAATGTTTGAGCTGACCAAAGAATATGTTAAAAACAGAAAGGCATTTGGACGAGCGATCAGTCAATTTCAAACAATCCAGTTTCGACTGGCTGAGATGGCAACCGAAATTGCTTTGGGTCGGACCTTTCTTGATCATGTCATCGAACAGCATATCGACGGAAGGGATGTGGTCACATCTGTCTCGATGGCGAAATGGTGGATTACTGATATGGCCAAGCGAATAGCGGCAGAAGGAATGCAGCTGCATGGAGGCTATGGCTATATGGAAGAATACGAGATTGCGCGGCGATATCGTGACATTCCAGTCAGTGCGATTTACGCGGGAACAAATGAAATGATGAAAAGGATCATTGCTAAAAATCTGACCCTTTCATAGAAAAAGGAGGAACATCATTTGCTAGAAGGAGTAAAAGTTATTGATTTTTCCTATTATCTTCCTGGTCCATTTGCCAGCCTTCGCTTGGCCGATTTAGGAGCAGAAGTAGTGAAGATCGAACCGCCAACGGGCGATAAGATGCGCGAGCTGGCTGATGAATGTATATTTGCAGCCAATAATGCCGGCAAGCAAAGCATTTCTCTCAATTTAAAGCTGGAGGAGGATGTGCGGATTGCAAAATCGTTAATAAAAGAGGCTGACGTGATCATTGAAAGCTTTCGCCCTGGCGTTATGAAAAGACTCGGTTTGGGCTACGATGAGATCAGCCAAATAAATCCTGCCATTATTTATTGCTCCATTAGTGGCTATGGGCAGAATAGCCCTGCTTCTTTATTAGGAAGCCATGATTTGAACTATATGGCGCTTACCGGTGTATTAGCTCAGCTAAAGGATTCTCAAGGACGCCCTGTCCATCCGACGATTACGATGGCGGATTTCATTGGCAGCCTTCATGCTGTTGAGCAAATGATAGCTGCTTTATATGCACGTGAGCGGACAGGAAAAGGGAGATATCTCGATCTTTCGCTAGTGGACGGACTACTTTCATTGATGACTAACCATTTTGTGCAGGAACACAAAACGAAAAGCAAAAATGGCATTCAGCTGCTTGCAGGTATCATTGTTTCGTATTATTTGTACGAAACAAAAGATGGGAGATACGTGTCGTTAGCCGCCCTTGAACCGAACTTTTGGAAAAATTTCTGTTCGGCTGTAGGTCACCCTGAATGGTGCGAGCACCATATCTCTCCGGCGAATGATGATAACGTCATCTTTCGGGAGATCAAGCAGCTGTTCCAATCGAAAACACTAGAGCAATGGGCGGAGTTTAGTATGCAGATTGATTGTTGCCTTACTCCTGTTTTCGAAACAGATGAAGCAAAAATCTTATTTTCGAGCGAACGGTATCGAAAAATGATTCATATAGAGGAGGATCGAATAGAAGTGGCGACTTGCTATGATCGCGAGTTGCTCAAAAAGCGGTCACATGCACCAAAAATCAATGAGCACAAGCAGGATTTCATTTATTCAATAGGAGAGTGATGAACGATGATGAATGTGCCATTAAATATCGCGACGATGCTGGAGAGAGCGGAAGCACTTTTTCCAAAAAAGCAGGTTATTTCCCGGATGAAATCTGGTATTGTTCGCCATACCTATAGAGAAATCGGTGAAAGGACGCGAAGGCTTGCAAGCGCTCTAAAACAGCTAGGCGTGGAAATAGGGGATCGCGTCGGTACGCTTGCTTGGAATCATCATCGGCATTTGGAGGCGTATTTCGCTATTCCGGGAATTGGAGCTGTGCTGCATACGATTAACATTCGGCTGTCTCCAGAGCATATTGCCTATATTATTAATCATGCAAATGACCGTGTGCTGCTGATTGATGAAGATTTTCTTCCGGTCATTGAAAACATAAAAAACGAGATTCCTAATGTTCAAGCCTTTATTGTGATGACAGAAGAGGACAGCGTGCCAGAGACGTCTTTGTCCCCTGTCTATCATTATGAAAATCTGCTGCAAAAAGGAGAGGCTCATTTTGCCTTTCTTAAAAATATGGATGAAAATAGTCCTTCGGGCATATGTTACACCTCGGCAACGACGGGATGGCCGAAGGGGGTTGTTTACTCGCATCGCGCGACAGTGCTGCATAGTATGGCGCTGGGGCTTGCCGATAGCGCTGGTTTATCCGAAACCGATGTAGCGATGCCGGTGGTGCCGATGTTTCATGTGAATGCGTGGGGACTTCCATTTGCTGCCGTGTGGTTTGGAACAACGCTTGTGATGCCTGGTGCAGCCTTTACTCCGAAAATTTTAGCGGAACTGATGGAAGTGGAAAAAGTGACTCTTGCTGCCGGAGTGCCGACGGTGTGGCTTGGCTTGCTAAAGGAGTTGGAGAAAGAAGACTATGATTTAAGTAGTGTGAAGCGTATTTTATGTGGAGGGGCGGCAGCTCCAAAAGGTCTGATTCGCGCTTTTGAAGAAAGAGGGATTCCGTTTGTCCATGCATATGGTATGACAGAAACAAGCCCGCTTGTCGTGCTTTCTCGTCTCAAAAGCTATCAGCAGCATTTATCTAAAAATGAGAAACTGGATATTCGGGCTAAGCAAGGCTTTCTCGTTCCTGGAGTCGAAATGAAGGTGATTGGCAAGGACGGTGATGTATCATGGAACGGAACAGAAATGGGGGAGCTATGTTTGCGTGGACCGTGGATTGCTAGCGAGTATTATCATGATGAACGAAGCAAGGAATCGTTTCGCGATGGCTGGCTTTATACAGGAGATGTCGTAACGGTTGATGAAGAAGGCTTTATTAAGATTGTCGACCGTACGAAAGATGTCATCAAAAGCGGTGGGGAATGGATTTCTTCGGTAGATTTAGAGAATGCCTTAATGGCCCATGAGGCCGTATTTGAAGCAGCCGTGGTCGCCGTGCCTCATCCAGAATGGCAGGAACGTCCGGTTGCCTGCGTGGTTGTCAAAGAAGGGAAAACAGTCACAAAAGATGAACTGTACGATTTTTTGCGTCCGCAGTTTGCTAAATGGTGGCTTCCAGATGAAATCGTGTTTGTCGATGAAATTCCCAAAACAAGTGTCGGGAAATTTTTGAAAACGAAATTGCGCGAGCAGCTGCGTAGTTATTTTACCAATACAAATTAGGAGGGAAGGGCATGTTGCAATCCGTTGCGGTTATCGGCTCCGGTTTAATGGGAAGCGGAATTGCTCAGTCGCTGGCCATGGGTGGGAAAACTGTATATTTATACGATATTTCCGACTCCGCTCTTGAGAAAGGAAGAGATTCGATTCGCAAAAGTCTAGCGCGATTTGTGAAGTCTGGTAAATGGAGTGAGCAGCAGGTGGAGGATGTGCTGAATCGAATTCAGACAGGCACGAATCTACAAACGGCTGTAAAGGATGTGGATGTGGTGATCGAAGCGGTTCCAGAGCAGCTAGCACTAAAAAAAGAGGTGTTTAAACAACTGGATCGCTATGCGAAGCAGGAAGCCGTGTTGGCCACGAATACCTCTGAGTTAAGTGTGACGGCGATTGCTTCAGCCACGCAACGGCCGAGCCAGGTAATCGGCATGCATTGGTTCAATCCTGCGCCGGTGATGAAGCTGATTGAAATCGTGAAAGGAGTCCCTACATCTGAGAAAACGATTCGAATCATTGAGCAATTGTCTCAAGAGATTGGAAAAGAAACGGTAGTAGTGGAAGACAGGCAGGGGTTTGTCACTACACGAGCCATTGCTGCTCATATGATTGAATGCATCCGGATGTATGAGGAGGGAGTCGCTTCCGCAGAACATATTGATAAAGCGATTTGTCTCGGCCTAAATTATCCGATGGGACCACTCGAGCTTGCTGACTTAGTCGGCTTGGATACCATGCTATTTGTCAGTGAAAACATGACAGAGGCATATGGAGATCGCTTTCGCCCGCCGCAAATACTTCGAAAGCTTGTTGAAGCAGGTCATTTAGGTAGAAAAACAGGAAAGGGATTTTACACATATCACGAATGAAAGAAGGGAAAATGTTGTGCGAGAAGTGGTAATTGTCGAAGCAGTGCGCACGCCTGTCGGCAAGCGTAATGGAGTATTTCGTGAGGTTCATCCTGTTCATCTTGCCGCCGCGGTGCTTGCTGAAGTAGTCGATCGTGCGGGAATTGACAAGCCTCTCGTTGAGGATATTGTTATGGGATGTGTGACTCCTATTGGTGAGCAGGGGTATAATATCGGGCGGCTGGCGGCACTGGAAGCAGGCTTTCCTGTCGAAGTGCCCGCTGTACAAATTAACCGGATGTGCGGATCGGGCCAGCAGGCCATTCATTTCGCTGCTCAAGAAATTCGTTCAGGGGATATGGAGATTACGATTGCTGCAGGAGTGGAAAGTATGACAAAAGTTCCGATTTTAAGCGACGGAAACGACCAGACCATTCCACCATCCTTGCATGGAAAATATGAATTTGTGCATCAAGGCATTTCTGCAGAGCTCATCGCTGAAAAATATGGGCTTACACGCGAGGAGCTTGATGCCTATGCATATGAGAGCCATCGTCGGGCGCTTCAGGCACAAGAAAAGGGGGTATTTGCCCAAGAAATTGTACCTGTGCACGGGCGGGACCAAGAAGGAAACGAGATCGTTGTTATAAAAGATGAAGGGCCGCGGCAAGATACATCGCTGGAGGCGCTGGCTTTATTGAAACCGGTATTCAAGCAAAAAGGAAAAATTACAGCCGGAAATGCAAGTCAAATGAGTGATGGAGCAGCTGCTGCGCTATTAATGGACGCAGGGACCGCCTGCCGCCTCGGAATTGTGCCGAAGGCAAGAATCATCGCGCAAACCGTTGTTGGCTCTGATCCCACATATATGCTGGATGGGGTGATTCCAGCAACGAAAAAAGTCTTGCAAAAAGCGGGTCTTACCATTGATGATATGGATCTGGTCGAGATTAATGAAGCGTTTGCACCTGTTGTGCTAGCATGGCAAAAGGAAATCGGCATCCCGCTTTCGAAGGTAAATGTCAATGGAGGAGCGATTGCCCTCGGTCATCCGCTTGGCGCAACTGGAGTTAAACTGATGACCTCTCTTGTTCATGAGCTTGAACGCAGACAGAAGAGATATGGTTTGTTGACGATTTGTATTGGACATGGGATGGCCACTGCTTCGATTATTGAGCGATGGAATGCATAAAGGGGATGGCCCAAAACGCGTTAGTGTTTTGGGCCATCCCCTTTTTATGATGCTTTTGCTTTTAATGATTTATTCGGCAGCTTCCAATTATATGTATATGATAGAATACGAAGGGCGGCAACGATCATAAAGAGAATATATAATCGAATAGGAGAGTGAGCTGCCCCAATTCCAACGGCTAATCCCGCTAAAATAGCCCAAACAGCATAAATTTCGGCACGAAGCACGAGCGGTTTTCGCCCGGCTAGCAAATCCCTAATGATCCCGCCTCCACTGCCTGTTAAAACAGCGGCTACAATGACAGCGCTCAGCGGATGCCCCATTTTGGCTGCATATAAAGCTCCTTGAATGGCAAATGCAGATAATCCGAGCGCATCAAAAAAATTCCCCCATCTTTGCCAGTGGGGCAGCATTTTTTGCGGGAACAGATAAATAACGGTCATAGCAAAGAGGGCTATATGAAACAGCATGCCTTGATCCCATAGTGCTGATACAGGAACACCGATCAGCAAATTGCGAATCGCTCCACCGCCAAAGGCAGTCACAATTCCGAGAATATAGACGCCCAAAATGTCATACTCCTCTTCCATAGCGACAATAGCGCCACTAATGGCAAAAGCAACCGTACCGATAATACTCAATATTTCCCAGGTCATACGGCAAATCCCTTTCTTCATCGTATTACGGTAAACATTTTAGGCGGAATAGATAAGAAAATCAATCATCATTTTTTGGCCGTTTCCTATAAGGGGATTTTGAGAATGAGATATGATTTCATGACAAAAACATAAGAAAAAAGCTTGTATATGGTATTCTACCATAAGATAAATTTCTATCGCTGAGAATTTGTATCCTTCGTCATATCTAATGAAGCAATATCCATAAACGGCTTCTAATCACCCTATGTCCATTTGACGGCCCGATTTTCCCAGTCTGTTTCCATCGTTTTTATGAACAAGTGATAAAGGACTATATAAATGTAACCTAACGTGTTAATATTTGTATGGATATGAAGTTCCGTCATTTTTGGATGATCAGGATTCTGTCACGCGTGAGGAGCAAAGGGGAAGTCAAAGTGTACCTCTGGTTGCCCAAAACAATGGAGCCTTTTCTTTTCTGGATCCGTCGTTCCATCTTTAAGGTGCCATCATGTCATTTCTTGAGTAGATGGGGGACAAAACATTATAGTAGAAATATAAGCAGCCGAAATCGCCTAAGGGCTGTGTGAAAGTTGGCTTGAACGGATATAAACAATATAATGAGAGTGTTTTAAGGATGAAAAATCAGCAAAGCCAAAGACAACATGATCAAGTTTATAAGTTAAAAAAAGCGACGGCATGGTTCGTCATAAAAGATCTAAGAAAAAGTAATGACCAGCCGTTGCTCAGAAAGAGGGGAGCATATTGCAGGAGATTCAAAAAAGCGATCGAGAAAGAGTCATCATTGTTGGTTGCCAGCTTGCCGATGAAGATGATGATCGGTTTTCATATTCGATGGAGGAGCTTGCTTCGCTTGTTCATACAGCGCACGGAGAGGTGATCTTGCAGCTTTCACAAAAGCGGGAAGCGGTCCATCCAGCGACATATATCGGAAAAGGAAAAGTTGAGGAGCTTGCTCGACTTGTGGAACAGCTTGAGCCAGATGTAATTATTTTCAATGATGAGCTATCGCCAAGCCAAGCCCGGAATCTTTCTAAGCTGTTGGAAGCAAGAGTAATTGACCGTACCCAGTTGATTTTAGACATATTCGCGCAGCGAGCTCGCTCGAAGGAAGGA
The DNA here is from genome assembly GCF_009834045.1 of Anoxybacillus sp. PDR2. NCBI lineage: Bacteria > Bacillati > Bacillota > Bacilli > Caryophanales > Anoxybacillaceae > Anoxybacillus > Anoxybacillus sp. PDR2. The sequence continues at coordinate 1,506,493 of NZ_CP047158.1, forward strand.
AAGCTGCAAGTCGAACTTGCCCAGTTGCAATATTTATTGCCGCGTTTAAGCGGGCAGGGTGTACAGCTTTCTCGTCTAGGCGGCGGAATTGGCACAAGGGGACCGGGAGAAACGAAGCTAGAAACCGACCGTCGTCATATCCGTCGCCGCGTTGATGAGATTAAAAATCAGCTAAAATGGGTAGTGGAACATCGCGTGCGTTATCGTGAACGCCGTAAGAAAAACAGGACATTTCAAATCGCGCTTGTTGGCTACACTAATGCTGGAAAATCAACGCTATTTAACCGTTTGACCAACGCTGATTCATTTGAAGAAAATTTACTGTTTGCTACGTTAGATCCTCTGACACGAAAATTCATCTTACCAAGCGGCTATACAGCGTTATTGACCGATACGGTCGGTTTTATTCAAGACTTGCCGACAACTCTTGTGGCTGCTTTTCGATCGACATTGGAAGAAGTGAAAGAGGCTGATTTGATTTTGCATGTCGTTGATTCTTCAAATTTGGATTATGTTCAGCATGAACAGACGGTTTACGATTTGCTACAAGATCTTGAGGTGTCAGCTATTCCAATTGTCACGATTTACAATAAGAGAGATCTTGCTGATAAGAATTTTATCCCAAGCTCGAGAACAGATTCGATTTTTATTAGTGCTTTAAATGAAACCGATCTGCAACAGCTTCGTCAATTTATTGAAACAGCAATGATTGAAGCAATGGAGCCTTATGATGTGTCAGTGTCGGCGTGTGATGGAAAATTGCTTGCCCAATTAAAGACAGAAACCATTTTACAAACATTGCATTACCATGAGGAGAAAGAAATGTACGAATGCCAAGGGTTTATTTTGCCAGAACACCCGCTGTATCCACAGCTTAAAACTGCGCAACTCTAGCATGTATACGGAATTGAGCAATGGGGCTAGTTTCGGACAGGTTGGCCCCAGTGCGCTTTTTCCGCAATGTCTCCGAACGTTCTTATTGGGAAATTAGGTGGAAAAGCATGGCTTTCGTGCTCTTTGCCGACTGGCTTCAAATGGGGCTTTCAATGGGCGAATGGCACGGGTCAAAGGGCTTTCCGCAGACCTTGGCGCAAAATAGGAAAAGCGATAAGAATATCATAGACCATTGAGAAATTCAGCATAGAAAGGGTTTGTTTTATGTTTCAGCATTTAAAATACGGCAAAGAAATTGCAGTACTTGTTCAAGAAGTAGAGGAGCGCATAGCTCCAATGCATAAAGAAATCGAGCAGCGAATCGATTATAACCAGTATCGTGTTCTCGAAAGCTTTCGGCGCCATCAAGTCAGCGACGCTCATTTTATTCCTACAACGGGATATGGATACGATGATATCGGGCGCGACACACTTGAAAAGGTGTATGCAGATGTGTTTGGCGGAGAAGCGGGGCTTGTTCGGCCGCACATTATTTCTGGAACACATGCTATCTCGATTGCGTTATTTGGGATCCTTCGCCCTGGAGATGAGCTGCTCTACATTACGGGAAAGCCATATGATACGCTTGAGGAAATTGTCGGCATTCGTGGAGACGGCAGCGGATCGCTAAAAGAATTCCATATCCGTTATCGAAGCGTTCCTTTGACCGCAGAGGGAAAAATAGATGTTGAGGCTGTAAAAAACGCTATTCATGAGCGTACGAAGATGATTGGGATACAGCGCTCAAAAGGGTATGATCCTCGTCCTTCCTTTACGATTGCTGAGATTGAAGAAATGATCCGTCTTGTCAGATCGATAAAACGAGATGTAGTTGTATTTGTTGATAATTGCTACGGAGAATTCGTCGAAGAAAGGGAGCCTTGCCACGTGGGCGCCGATCTTATTGCTGGTTCTCTTATAAAAAATCCAGGAGGGGGGCTGGCGAAAACGGGAGGATATCTTGTCGGCAAAAAAAAATATATAGAAATGTGCTCTTACCGAATGACCTCTCCTGGTATTGGTGCAGAAGCGGGCGCTTCTCTTTATAGCCTGCAGGAAATGTATCAGGGCTTTTTCTTGGCGCCGCATATTGTCGGGCAAGCACTGAAGGGAGCGATATTTACGGCTGCGATGCTTGAGCGTGTCGGCATGAATACATATCCAGCATGGGATGCAAAGCGTACAGATCTTATTCAATCGGTGCAGTTTGATGACCCAAAGAAAATGGTTGCATTTTGCCAAGCTATTCAATTTGCCTCACCGATCAATTCTCATTTTATGCCATATCCAAATTATATGCCTGGGTATGAGGATGATGTGATTATGGCAGCTGGAACATTTGTTCAAGGAGCAAGTATTGAACTGACAGCAGATGGTCCGCTTCGTCCTCCATATGTAGCCTATGTACAAGGAGGATTAACGTACTCCCACGTAAAAATTGCGATTTGTACAGCACTTGATCACCTGATAGAAAAAGGTTTGATTTCTTTGTGAGAAAATATAACATTGTATTGACATATTACCTGACATTGTAATAAAATAAAAATATATGATTAAAGGAGGCGTTTGACATGAGTAGCAACATTCGACGTTCTATGCCGTTGTTTCCAATCGGCATTGTCATGCAATTAACAGAGTTGTCTGCTCGTCAAATCCGCTATTATGAGGAACATGGACTTGTTTCTCCTGCAAGAACGGAAGGAAATCGGCGTCTTTTTTCTTTTAATGACATCGACCGACTTCTTGAAATAAAAGATTTGATTGACCAAGGGGTAAATCTGGCTGGAATCAAGCAGATTTTTGCAGCGCGTCAGTCTGAAGCGAACCGTGAGCCGGCGGGAGAGAAAGTGGAAAAGGTTGTTAAGCAACAATTGTCAGATGAAGAACTGCGAAAAATGTTGAGAGCAGAGCTTATGCAAGCTGGACGCTTTAATCGCGCATCGCTTCGCCAAGGCGACATTGCCCGCTTTTTTCATTAAGTTAGTTTATTTTATGCTTTATATAAAGAATAATAGGGAGGATTTGGCATGGCGAAATATACAAAAGAAGATATCATCCGCATTGTCCAAGAGGAAAATGTCAAGTATATCCGTTTGCAATTTACGGATATATTAGGAACCATCAAAAACGTAGAAATTCCAATTAGCCAGCTACAAAAAGCGCTAGATAACAAGATTATGTTTGATGGTTCGTCCATTGAAGGATTTGTTCGCATTGAGGAATCTGATATGTATTTGTATCCGGACTTGGATACATTTGTGATTTTCCCATGGACAGCAGAAAAAGGGAAAGTGGCTCGCTTCATTTGTGATATTTACAATCCAGATGGTACTCCGTTTGAAGGATGCCCTCGTTATAATTTAAAACGCATGTTAAAGGAAATGGAAGCGTTAGGCTTTACGGCTTTTAACCTTGGTCCCGAGCCAGAATTCTTCCTATTTAAGCTTGATGACAAAGGAAATCCGACACTTGAATTAAACGATAATGGTGGCTACTTTGACTTGGCGCCGACAGACTTAGGGGAGAATTGTCGCCGCGATATTGTGCTTGAGCTTGAAGAAATGGGATTTGAAATCGAAGCCTCCCACCATGAAGTAGCACCTGGTCAGCATGAAATTGATTTTAAATATGCTAACGCGGTAAAGGCGTGCGACGATATTCAAACATTTAAACTTGTGGTGAAAACAGTGGCTCGCAAGCATGGCTTGCATGCGACATTTATGCCAAAACCGCTCTTTGGCGTGAACGGATCAGGAATGCATTGCAACTTGTCATTGTTCAAACACAATGAGAATGCGTTTTTTGACCCAAATGGCGATTTACAATTGAGTGAGGTTGCCCGTCAGTTTATCGCTGGTGTATTAAAGCATGCACCGAATTTTACAGCTGTGACAAATCCGACAGTGAATTCTTATAAACGTCTTGTGCCTGGATATGAAGCGCCATGCTATGTGGCTTGGTCTGCGCGCAATCGCAGCCCGCTGATCCGCATCCCTGCTTCCCGCGGCATGAGCACACGGATTGAGGTTCGCAGTGTCGACCCTGCAGCTAACCCATATTTAGCAATGGCTGTGCTGCTTGCGGCTGGCTTAGACGGAATTAAAAACAAATTAACTCCTCCAGATCCAGTTGATCGCAATATTTACGTCATGACAAAAGAGGAGCGCCTTGAAGAAGGAATCGTTGATTTGCCGTCAACATTAGCTGAAGCACTGCAAAATTTAAAATCCGATGAAGTGATGATTCATGCGCTAGGAAAGCATTTATTTGAACATTTCGTCGAAGCGAAGGAAATTGAATGGGATATGTTCCGCACACAAGTCCATCCGTGGGAACGCGATCAATACATGGCCCTTTATTAATCGTAAAACCCCTTGACCCTCTAGGTGTTGAGGGGTTTTTATATCGGGCATTTTTCGATTGTGAATATGCGTTTTATCAGCTGCCCGATTTTAGTTAATAAATGTCGATCATTTTGAAGTGTTATTTTTTAAAATCGTTGATATAATGCGGTTATCGCTCTAATTTTAATCTCATAACCTCTCATGCAATTTGATTTTCTCCCACGTCTTGAGTAGATTTTTATTCTCCGCTGCAACAAAATCAGTCTCTAATTTCAAGACAATTTTCTCATCTTTGTGTCTAGGTATAATATGAAAATGAATATGTTTAATATCTTGTTGTGCCCAATATCCGTTATCTTGAATTACTGTAAAGTCTTTGCAAATCCCCGATTTAATTAATTTTTTTGACACTATTATCAAGGAATTCATTAAAGCATTAGCGATTTGATTGTCTTTTATATCATCAAGCCTCTCGATATGTTTATTGGTGACGATTAAGGTATGGCCAACACTTACGGGATTGATGTCAAGAAATGCTGTTACATCATCATCTTTATAAACCTCATAGCAGGGAGACTTACCATTAACGATTTCGCAAAATACACATTTTTTCATTTTACTCATTTACACTTTACCAAGTGTTCCTCTCTTTCTAACAATTTTTTCACAACTCACAAAAAATAACACTCCTATACAAAACGTTGCTAGCGTTAAGAATTTTATGTAAATAAGAATATCCTTTGCTTGTAGAAATTAACTTACGTGTTGCTTTTAAACATGGCTTGCAGTTCTGTGCGGGCTTGATCAAAGCCAATGTGACAGCGTGTGGCAAAGCGCTGGTTGTAGTCTTCAAACTGTGAAACTAAGAACTTTTCTAGTGCTTCTTCGTGAGGAAATTGCTCTTTCCGCTTGGTGTATTTCTTGATCTGCTTGTTAAAGGATTCAATAAGATTAGTAGAGTTTTTCTCGATCAGATCAGCGATTTCAGCCATGGTTACGCCTTTTTGGAATATGTGAATAACAAAAGATTCTAACGTGTCGTTAGATCGTTTGTAGGGAGCTACGGCCTGCTGCTTAAAATCTCCATTACGATCGCGAGAAATGTGGAGGTGTAAATCGCCGTATTCCGTATGGAGTGTACATGTATCGTTCCCATTACGAGAATTACCTGAATGGAATCCTGCACGATCATACTTTTCGTAATCGAGGAAGGCTGTTAACTCGGTTCCAGCAACTGATTCATTGCTTTTTCCAGATGGATACGGAAAATTTCTGTTGTGTCTTGTGTGTCTTGCTTCGTGATCTAGAGCTTGAACTAAATCTGTTGTAAAATGATTCATAGGGGAGGCCTCTTTTCTGTGAGTTGTTGTGTGGTAACTCAATTCTACAAGAAAAGGTCTTCCTTTTCTATTTATCTATTTACACAAAATATTTTATACTCCCTTGGTGGCGTTTTTTAGTCAGATTTATTTGAAATATTAAACATTATAGAAAGTATTTTCTGTTTATGTGGTTGATCAAAATAAAATTTTAATAGAGAAAATATAGTAATATGTTTACATAAATTATATAAATTTGGTAGTTTTAGTAATGTATACATAAATAAACTTATTAGGAGGAGAGTATGAAAAAAGCTTTTTTTAAAAAAATTTTAGCATTATCTTTAGTCAGTATTTTGGGATTAACTCTTTTCCCATCTTATGAAAGGCCTGTAAAAGCTGATGATTTTACTTGCCAACCTTATAAAATGCCCACCCAAGGTACAATATCATCATATTACGGCTGGAGAAATGGTAGTTTCCACCATGGTATAGATATTCCCAAATCAGGAGATGTACCTGTTTACGCCGCATATGCTGGTATTGTGTCAAGGGCCTATTATTCTAGTTCTTATGGAAATGTTATCTTTATTAAACATCGTGGTGGAACAGCTGAAACGGTTTATGCTCATCTAAAAAGTTTTAGTGTAAAAGCTGGAGATGCGGTTTCCCCTGGACAGCAAATTGGATATATGGGTGACACAGGAGATGCAGATGGCCAACACTTGCACTTTGAAATCCACAATCCAGAATGGAATAGCTCAAAATCAAATTCAACAGATCCAATTCCTTTATTACCAGATGAAACTACTTCCCCTATATGTTGGGATGGGGACTTAATGAAAAAAGGTCAGATTGGTAGAATTACAGTCTTAAAACCTATTAATCTTTGGAAACGCGATGCTAATGATAAGCTGACTTTTGTTCGCGTCTTAAATCCTGGAGAAGTTTATCGAGTTTATGGATATGATGATCTGTATGGTGGACAATATAATGTTGGCTCTGATCATTGGATTACAAAAATGGATGGTTATATCAAATATGAAACTCCAAGTAAATGGAGATTAGATGAACTAAAACGTATTTATCCATAATCGATAAAGCATCCTTCGGGGTGCTTTTTTATTTGATAAAAAAGGGGGACCTAATTGAGATAAATGGTATAAAAAGCTGTTTTTTGCCGACAATTAATCATCCAATCATGTAGGAATGTATCTTTTGTTATCGAATGATTCTAAATGGGGAGGATGGGAATGATCGACCTGCATGTCCTAGTTGTGGTACAGGTGGGATTGAAAATATTGTATCAAGCAATAGTGTGAGAAGAGATAAAAAAGGCGATAAAAGGCTGAATGAAGTATACTGCCTGCTATGCGGATATATTTATGGAGTGTTTGGGAAGATTGAGAATATCATGTCATCATAAATTTAAAAAGAAATCTTGTGGTGCTTTTTATTTTGCGAAAACATCAAATTAAACTTTCGTGGAGGAGTGAAATAAAGAAAGAATTTTATGTTAAAGGATGGATCATGGATGAATAATAGAGTACAACAATTCTGGAATGACTTTTGTATAGCAACTCATCAGGAGGGGATTGAATATAAAGATGCTTTTCAATTTGGAGCCTCTGCTGATTGGTTAGCCGATTTAGTTGTTAGAGGAAAGAAAACTGCGACAACTTCCGGTTTCGTGTTTTATGAGTTAGAAAAAGAAGCTATACCTAAAGTTGGTGAATATTATATTGTTTTAAATGGTCGGGAAGAGCCAGTCGCAGTCATTCAAATTCAATCCGTTGAAGTTGTTCCGATGAATGAGGTGACAGAGGAATTTGCTTTAGCGGAAGGCGAAGGTGATTATCGTTCTTGGTGGAATGCACACGAAAAGTTTTTTACCAAATCATTAAAAGAATACGATATGGAATTTTCACCAACTATGTTAGTTGTATGTGAACGGTTTGAAAAAGTGTATCCAAAATAAAGAAGTTAATTTAAAAAAGGAATTGATTTAAAGCAGCCGAATAATCGGGTGCTTTTTATTTAGAGTGTGAAGGAAGCTCTCTCTCTTTGTCGAATTAAGTAGGAAAAGGGGGGATTACGCATGAGAAAAGATGCTTTTGAATCCTCAAAATCAATCGGATTTTCAACGCGGGCTGCTGGCTTTTCGAAAAACGTTATTGAACCACCAAAGCTGAATTTTTCCGACGTTGCACTTACTAACCCTAATTTAGCAAGTGAGTTCTATAAAAGATTAATCGAAATGATTAATGATTTTGAAGGAGATTTAGACGAAGAACATGAAGTTGGGATAAGATTGGTTGCATTTGGGCAAACATTGCAATTTCATATTGAAAGTATAGGTTATTGTAATCCTAGTCTAATCACGTTTCAAGGCAGACTACAGAATGGCGCGCGTGTAGAGCTAATACAGCATGTATCACAAATAAACTTTTTGTTAATGGCATTGCCAAAAATGGATGAAAGTGGTCCACCAAGACGCATTGGATTTAACTTAGATGAAAATGAGTAACATATATCAGGGGATTTCAAACATCAAACACCTGTAAAAAAATTCTACTTGAGTGGAAAGACAGCGGGAAGATATAGAGTGCGCCGTTTTTTGGTGTCCTTTATTTTTCATTGAGGTAAAATATGAAATTTGCTATAGTATGTAAAACTAATAAAATTCATATTATAAAGAGGGGTCTGCCGTTGAAAAAACTTTTTGTGGTTTTTGGATTACTGCTGATTGTGGTCTTAGGAAGCGGATTTTTCGTACTCAATAAGACACCTGCTAAAAATACGGAATCTCAACCTAAAAATCAAATGGAAGCTATAAAGCCAGAAGTATTACAAAGGGGAGTGGACCCCAATACTTATCCTAAATATGAGTCTAATTTCAATCTTTATTTTGCTCATCTGAATGCGTCTGTTTTTGTAGACAAATCCAAAGTTAACAACGGCGGAAAGCCTCTTAGTGCTGAGGATTATAAGTCTATTTTAAACGAAATGAAAAAGAATTTAAGCGAAATTAAATACGATAACAATGGAGAAAAGAAAGCTGAATTAGATAAAGCAATTAAATTAGTGAATCAAGCCATTCAAAGTAAGGCGAAAAAAGGCGATCCGATTTTTAATGAAATTCATCAAACGATACATGATCTGGACGTCTATTTTAACACGACGCACTTTGTCGATGAATGATCTGTAATTTATTTTTGTTTGTGTATACTCCGTGTGTTTTTTGGATTATAACTACGTAATAAAAAATTTTCGAGTCCAATGACGCTGTGAGGAAGAAGGGAGAAAAGCATAGGCAAAAAGTGTATAGGGTATATAGTTGGACCAGAGGGTGTGAGGGAAGAAAGGGGCATAGCCCCAATCCGCCTGATAATTGCCCGATTTTAGTTAATAAATGTCGATTCATTTTGAAGTGTTATTTTTTAAAATCGTTGATATAATGCGATTATCACTCTAATTTGAATTTGCTTTACTGCTATAACTTATATTCCGCACAGAAGTCCGTCCGTGGGAACGCGATCAATACATGATCCTTTATTAATCCCTCCAATCCCTCGATCCTCTACGCGTTGAGGGGTTTTTATATTGTGGATAAAAGCAATCAATTTAATCATTGATAAAGAGTGCCCACAAAAATTGATGATACATATAAATGCTTTTTCGTTGTTTTTTGTCGTGTAAATGCTACCTAATCAGTGAGTAGGTTGTCTGAATTGCGTCACCCGTTTGGGGGGCGTTTTTTCTTTTACTAAATGAACCAAATAGCAGAATCAGAATACAATAATTGTATCAATAGGAGTTGGATTGGATAACAAATGAATAATCAGTGGAAGGAAATAGTCGGATATTCTCTTTCGGCAATCGGGACTATACAAGCAGCCATCGGCAATACTCCTCAATTTCATTTGAACAAAAATCTAGGTTATCAATTGCGGCTAGTAGGTAATGTGTTACAGGCTTTAGGAAGTGCATTATCTGCTGACGGACAAGGTATGGATTCGTTTGAAAAAATAGGGGATGAAATCCAAGCCACAGGGAACTCAACCGTTATTACAGGAATGCTGGTGGGTGACGCTTGGGGTGAAAAAATCGAACAAAAGCTTATGATTACTGGGCTGTGGATGCAAGCATTAGGGAGTTTCGTAGGTCTTTCTGATGAGTTTTTTGATCGTACAGAAGACGGGAGATTAGAGAATATCTCTGGAAGTCTGTTGCAAGGCATCGGGAATTCCTTGCAGGCCATAAGTGGCATTCAGTCATTGAATGAAAATAACTCAGAGTCAGACCTAGTTGGAGTTGCAGGAAGTTGGATACAAGCCACAGGTTCTGTTCTATCCCTTATTGGACAAATCCAGGAGGAATCTGAGGAAATACATCTTAACATTCATGAATAAGATTTTTTAGTTGTAATTTTAGATGTTAGGCATCCAAATAATTGGTTGCTTTTTATTTTATTCATCGGAGTGATGACTATGAAGTTTGATGATTGTTTACGAAATCAAATGAACTTATCATTCGATTTCTCAAGCGATACAGCTGTAAAACATCGTCATTGCGACATTCAATATACTTTAAGAATGAAGCTATCGACTGGCTAATCAATAGCTTTGTGTACGTCATTGTGAAAATGATTGGCAACGGCTGACGGTGCTTTTCACCATTTCCAAAGACACTCCATGAGATTCAGCTTTGGAGAAGAAGGTGCTTTTCTTAATACACAGCAAAACATCATAGGAAGAAAATCACACAGATAGTACGATCATAAAAAATAATGAATATTCGGATAAAACACTAAAAAATGAGCGCGGAATATGAGATAATAAAAAAAAGGAGGTTGATTTATATGAAAAAGATACCTCTTAGAGTTTTGTTTATAACAATCGTTTTGTTTTTTGTTAGTGGTGGACTTAGTGGTGCGGTAGTCTATCATATGAGCGATGCAGCGGAAGCAGCGAAAAAAGAGTACCAGCAAGAAATCAATCAATACTTGTCAGAAAAAGACATGAAAATAAAAAATGATCTATCCAATGTAACACAGTCTGAAATCCAGCGATTGCAAGATGAAACTAAAAAATACTTAAATGAAAAGCTCAATCAAGATTATCAACAGTCTTTAAATCAAAAAACAGAAGAAATTAAAAAAGTTACCGATCAGAAGATAGAAGAGATAAAAAACTACATTGATCAATTACTTAAAAATCAATGATGGTAAAATAAGAAATGAAACAAAACAATAGAATAATAATAGGACATTCTACCGAAAAAAAGCGATGATGATTCATAGACTTGATTTCGGTCTGTAGTTTTCATCCTGTCGGCAAAGCACGATATAAATAAAACTTAACGATTGAACCAATAGTATCTGTACCGCGGCTGGAAGGCAAGTCCACAGGCTTGCCTTCTCGTCATGTATCCGCGCGATGAAGGTCTGAACAAACTCTATTTTATGGTTCTGTGTTCTTGGGTTCAGGACTTTGTCGCTCCATCTCAGTCATGTTTTTCGGTTTTCTGGATACAGCTATAAGAGAAATAATAAATCCGATTCCTAAGATAGCAGATAGTGTCCATGCGAAAAATTCAATAGATAACATGGCCTGATGCTCTCCTTTTTTGATGTTATGTAAATGATATGCAGAGATATGGATTCGCATGATTATGGTGATGAGGAATCAAAAAAACAAGAAAAAGAAATGCTTTCCTTGAATTTAGATTATTAGCCATATACCCTAAGGGAATAGTCTCATTTAAAGAGAAAAACTAGGAAAGAAGTTCGATGAGGTTTAAAGGAATTACGATTCATCCTGTATATAAGTGCTGAATGGTTTCGGCATTGGGTCCATTTGCGAATGATCGAAATCCAACGAAAAGATGGAATAGACGCCCCATTCAAAAGCAGAATTTGTTTTTCGCCGGTTCGAGACAAGTCCGTGACTTGCCTCGGTCATAGCAGCTGTAGTCTCTACAGTTACAACGTTAGTCACTATCATTTTATCTGTCAAGAACGATACGGATTATGATGTAGAGAAATGATTTGCTGTTCGTTCCTGTCTTTATGCAGCATCCGTCTTAAAATGGGCAAAAATGTACCGCTCAAATGAATTGCACAAAATGATGTCGCTTCCATCCATATAGACAAATAAGAGAACCTAGCGGATTTTAACAATGATCGAATAATCATCGCTACTTAAAACAAGGGTAGATAAGGTGAATTTCACTTTATCTACCCTTGTTTGTTATTGAATCATGCGATATACGCCGATCACTTTCCCGAGAATCGTAACATCGTTGACGATAATAGGCTCCATATGAGGGTTTTCTGGCTGTAGGCGAATGTGGCCTTGTTCTTTAAAAAAGCGCTTGACGGTTGCTTCGTTTTCTTCCGTCATAGCAACGACAATATCTCCGTTATTAGCTGACTGCTGCTGACGAACAATGACAAAATCTCCGTCTAAAATGCCTGCCTCAATCATGCTATCGCCCATTATTTCAAGCATAAAAACATGGTCCTCTGCAGAAACGAAGCGTTCTGGGAGCGGAAAATAGTCCTCCACATTTTCGATAGCGGTTATTGGTTGCCCTGCCGTTACCTTTCCGATGACCGGAACATTGATCACATTGCTCGGCCGCATGAATGAGGCAAAATCCGGATCTAATATTTCAATCGCGCGAGGTTTAGTTGGATCACGGCGGATGTATCCTTTGCTTTCAAGCCGAGCTAAATGTCCATGCACCGTTGAGCTAGAGGCAAGTCCAACCGCTTCGCCAATCTCACGAACGGAAGGAGGATACCCTTTAGTTTTTACTTCTTTTTTGATGAAATCGAGAATTTGCTGTTGGCGTTTCGACAGTTTGGTCATGTTTCACACCTCTTACCCATCGTTTTTTTTATTATAACACGAGGAGAACAAAAAAACAAACATAAGTTCGAAAAAATGGTTGACGCAAACGAATGTTCTTAATATAATGGGTAGAAAAGCGAACAAACATTCTAAGAGGTGAGAGAAGATGAAAGTTACTCATTATCTCGTGTTTTCATGCTTGGTGTTTATGCTACTATCAGGTTTCGTGTATGCGAGCCATCCGATTCAAAAGGAGAAATATTTAAAAATTACGGTAGAATCCGGAGATACGCTTTGGGGAATAGCCAATGAATACAGATCTTCACATCAGCTTTCAACGAAAGAATTTATTGAATGGGTAATGAATGTAAACCATTTGCCAAATGAAAAAATTGCTGCGGGTGAAAAGCTAGTGATTCCCGTGTTAAAATCAAAGGCAGAAAAGAAGCTAGTCGTCAGTAAATAATAATGGAGATGATGGAATGAAAGCGATTATTTATTGTCGGGTGAGCACAAACAAAGAGGAACAAGAAACATCACTGCAACGGCAGAAGGAGGAGCTTGAGCAGCTCGCCGAAACATATCGTTTTCAAGTCGTTAAGGTCATTGAAGAGCGGGCAAGCGGTTATGAGATTGAGCGAGACGGGATACTGGAGCTTTTAGAAGCGCTGAAAGAGGATAAAATCGAAGCCGTTCTCATCCAAGATGAAACGAGGCTTGGACGAGGAAATGCAAGAATTGCCCTATTGCATTGTATTCAAAAAGAAGGAGCCAAGCTGTATACGGTGTGCCATCATGGAGAACTACAGCTATCAGAAGCTGATTCCATGGTACTAAGTATCCTCAGCATCGTAGAGGAGTATCAGCGCAAAATACATAACTTAAAAATTAAGCGCGGGATGCAAAAAGCCGTTGAACGTGGATATCGGCCAGAAAGAAATTTGAAAAATATAGGTGAACATGCCGGAAGAGATCGCCTTGAGCTACCAATTGAAGAAATTATCCGTCTGCGTAGGAACGGACTGACCTTTGCTGAAATTGCGGCGACTTTGCGCGGATTTGGATATGATGTGTCGAAAGCGACTGTCCATCGCCGCTATCAGGAATATGAGCGGAAAAGTCAGTCAACATAGTTGTCAAGGATCCATTTCTCTAGTAAGATGGGGGCATAATATTTTTCGAAATAGGTGGAATGAAACGATGATCTCAAAACAAAAAATCGCTCGCATTAATGAATTAGCGAAAAAGGCAAAGACAAGCGGGTTGACAGAAGCGGAGAAAAAAGAGCAAGAGCAGCTTCGCAACGAGTATCTTCAAGCATTTCGCCAAGCGGTAACGGATACTCTGCATTCTGTAAAAATTATTGATCCAAATGGAAAAGATGTGACGCCCAAAAAATTGAAGGAAAGTCAAAAAAATTGGTTGCATTAAGAGAAGCAAGCATTCTCATCAGTCAAAGATTCTTGATTTTTTGAAGAAACGTTGTACATTTTTTCTTACTTTCTATATGATAGAAATGGATAAAACGCTACGAAACGAAAGGATGAGCAAAAAATGGCACAAACGATTGATCAATTGGCCATCACGACAATCCGAACGTTGTCGATTGATGCAATTGAAAAAGCGAATTCCGGGCATCCAGGCATGCCGATGGGCGCTGCGCCGATGGCCTATACGCTTTGGACCAAATTCATGAATCATAATCCAAGCAATCCAAAATGGTTTAACCGCGACCGTTTTGTGCTATCTGCGGGTCATGGCTCTATGCTTTTATATAGCTTGCTTCATTTAAGTGGCTATGACGTATCAATGGAAGATATCAAACAGTTTCGCCAATGGGGGAGCAAAACACCCGGACATCCGGAGTACGGTCATACACCTGGAGTAGAAGCAACAACAGGTCCGCTTGGTCAAGGGATTGCGATGGCTGTCGGTATGGCAATGGCAGAACGTCATTTAGCGACTACATACAATCGAGATCATTTTGAGATTATTAACCATTACACATATGCCATTTGCGGCGATGGAGACTTGATGGAAGGGGTTGCCTCTGAAGCAGCTTCATTAGCTGGTCATTTGAAACTTGGCCGTCTCATCGTTCTTTATGATTCGAATGACATTTCGCTCGATGGAGAGCTGCAGCTTTCCTTCTCGGAAAATGTCGCACAGCGCTTTGAGGCATATGGATGGCAATATTTGCGCGTTGAGGATGGAAACGATATCGAGGAAGTTGCGAAAGCACTTGAAACAGCAAGAGCAGATGTCAATCGCCCAACGCTCATTGAAGTGAAAACAACAATTGGCTATGGATCGCCAAATAAGGCAGGAACTTCTGATGTTCACGGCGCTCCGCTTGGCGCCGATGAGCTAAAACTAACAAAAGAGGCTTATAAATGGACGTTTGCCGAAGATTTTTATGTACCGGAAGAAGTATATGGCCATTTCCGTCAAGTTGTTCAAGAAGTGGGAGCACAAAAAGAAGCGGAGTGGAATGAATTGCTTGCCGCTTACCAAAAAGCTTATCCAGATTTAGCGAACCAATTGAAGCTGGCGATCGATGAGCAGCTCCCTGAAGGATGGGAAGAGCAGCTGCCTGTTTACCCAGAAGGCAAGAACATAGCTACACGCGCATCCTCAGGAGAGGTGTTAAATGCGATTGCGAAAGCTGTTCCACAGTTTATTGGCGGTTCCGCGGATCTTGCGGGATCGAATAAAACGCTGATTAAAGGAACAGGCAACTTTATGCCGGAAAGCTATGAAGGGCGAAACATTTGGTTCGGGGTTCGTGAATTTGCCATGGGAGCGGCATTGAATGGAATGGCGCTTCATGGGGGAGTAAAAGTATTTGGCGGTACATTCTTTGTGTTTTCTGATTATTTGCGTCCAGCTATCCGTCTTGCTGCATTAATGGGCTTACCAGTCACCTATGTGTTTACGCACGACAGTATTGCGGTCGGTGAAGACGGACCGACTCATGAGCCGATTGAGCAGCTTCCTTCATTGCGGGCAATGCCGAATTTATCGTTAATCCGCCCAGCAGATGCGAACGAAACCGCGGCCGCATGGCGCTTAGCACTGGAATCAACGGATCGCCCAACAGCGCTTGTGTTGACAAGACAAAACCTCCCGACGCTTGCAACCACGGCAGAGCGCGCATATGAAGGTGTGAAAAAAGGTGCATATGTCGTATCAGAAGCAACGAATGGAGAACCGCAGGCCTTGTTGCTTGCTTCCGGTTCAGAAGTGAGTTTAGCTGTTGAAGCGCAAAAAGCGTTGGCTTCTGAGGGCATTTATGTTTCGGTTATTAGCATGCCATCTTGGGATCGTTTTGAACAGCAGCCGGAAGAATATAAAGAGCAAGTTTTGCCGTCTGCTTTGAAAAAGCGTCTAGCGATTGAAATGGCGGCTTCATTCGGGTGGGAGCGCTATACGGGAGATGAAGGAGACATTTTAGCAATCGATCGCTTCGGCGCTTCTGCTCCAGGCGAACAGATTATGAAAGAGTATGGGTTCACAGTGGAGCATGTAATCGAGCGTGTGAAGAAGCTTTTGCATCCATAATGAAATAAGGTGAAAAAGCTGCCTTTTATTAGCGAAAGGTAGCTTTTTCTTTTGTTTCGACAAAAATAGTGAAGAATTTTTGCGCCAATAGACACGTTTCTCTCTTCTGTTTTTCTATAATAGGTAAAAAGAAGAAAAGAATGGAGGACGAAATGTGACGCGCTATTGGATTTATTTGTTTCGAGACGATGTAGTGAAAGATTACTATCATCGTCCAGAAAAAATCGTCGAGCTGCTTCGGGAATATCAAAAGGCCCCTTTTAAAAGTGTTTGCCATAAACAAGTTGAATTTATTACAGAACGCATTTCGTTTTCACGTGTAGAGTTAGGAATAAAAGAGCATTTTTCTGGACAAGTTGAGAGAAACTTGGAACGAAATATGCTAATGTTTAAACATGATCAAACGAATGAAGAGGCACTTGTCATTGTCCAAAAGCGCCGCTTACTCCTCATTAGCGATTGCTATGATTTAACCAATCGTATTTTCCAGTCATTAGCTATGATATCATCCGCTTTTCTAGCGATTGACAGCGAGTTTAGCCACTATCAATGGCTCAAAGCAGAATTAGAAAACAGAAAATTTGCCTAAAAGATGGAAATAAAAATAATGATTTGGGATAGCGTGTCTATGTGAAAAAAGGGCGTTGGATCTTGGGAGAAAAAATCACATGGACTGGCAATAGAAAGGCAAGTCTTTGGACTTGCTTTTCGTTCGTATTCGCGTGATCGACCGTCGTCCACTTGTGGACCCATGTTGATGCACCAGCAGTGATTCATTTAGCCTTCGATCCATTTACCAATGATAGAGATTCAGTGAAAAGATGGAACATATATAGTCAAAAGCAGATTCCCATTTTTTCGACGGTAGGAGATAAGTTGGCGACTTATATCGATCACGCTCCAGCGTGAAAAAATCGGAAGATTCACTCAGTTCAATCAAGATCGTCTTCTTGATCTGCTCTTCTGTAGCAAACTGTATTTATTGTTCTTTCTGATCGACGGAATTGTGCGTAAATAAAAGATTTTTAAGGGAAAATATTGTATAATAGCTCATTGTTTAGTACACTGTTAGATAGACAACATGAAGGAGGAAAAAGCAGTATGTGGACAACGATTCTCGTTGGCATTCTAGCGCTTATCGCTGGAACAGCGCTAGGATTTTTCATTGCCCGTAAAACGATGATGAACTATTTAAAGAAAAACCCGCCAATTAATGAGCAAATGATTCGAATGATGATGATGCAGATGGGAATGACACCATCGCAAAAGAAAATCAACCAAATGATGAAAGCGATGAACAACCAGCTTAAATAAACATGGGACAGGCACTCCGCGGAGTGTCTTTTTATTTGCGCTAAACGGTGTAAAAGCTAACAAAGCAGGAGTTAGATCGAATGAGCTTTTAAGAGGGGAGACGCCTGAACGTCGTTAGTAGCGCAGCGAACGAAAGCTTGTCTATACAAGTGGTCCGTTACTCTGCAACAAACGGAATGTTTCATAGTGAGAAAACGCCTCATCGTTTTTTTTTACTGAGAAGAGAGGCGTTTCTGTTTCTTGTATACGTATTCATTATATTGGTTCAAAAGCAAGTCCAATTCTTGGCTGATTTGAATGGTAATCGCTGCGTTTAATCCACTTTTGGCAACCATTTCAATCAGTTCGTTTCTTTTCTTTTCAATGAGCCGAAGCATCTCTTGTTTTGACACGGGAGAACAAGTCCTTTCTATTGTACAAAGTTATATAGGTATTGTATACTATTCTGGCAATTAATTCAAAAGAAAAAAGTCGGTTTTTTTTTAAATTCATACATCACCATTAAGATTTATTTTTTGGTAAAATTAAAGAAAAAATAGAACTTGTGGGGTTGAAATTGATGACAGACGTAAATCTTTTTTTAGCATTTGGAGCAGGATTTTTATCGTTCATTTCTCCATGCTGTCTGCCGTTATATCCGGCATTTTTATCTTATATTACCGGCATTTCGGTCGCGGAACTGCAAGCGGAGAATGCGATGTTGCAAAAGAGGAGCTTGTTGCATACGCTGTTTTTTTTGCTTGGTTTTTCTCTTATTTTTGTTTCCATTGGATTTGGCACTTCACTAATTGGCGAACTGTTTAAACAATATCAAGATTTTATTCGGCAAGTCGGCGCCATTTTAATTATTTTCTTTGGATTTGTGATCATCGGTGTATTTAAGCCAGGCTTTTTGATGAGAGATCATCGCATTTCCTTTCGCAATCGTCCGTCAGGGTATGCGGGATCGATATTGATTGGCATGGCTTTCGCAGCAGGGTGGTCGCCGTGCACAGGCCCGATTTTAATGTCAGTGATTGCTTTAGCAGCGACAAATCCAGGATCAGGAATGGTTTATATGACAGCTTATTCTCTAGGCTTTGCCGTTCCGTTTTTTCTTTTATCGTTTTTTATTGGGAAAATGCAATGGATTCGCCGCTATCATATGAAAATTATGAAAGCAGGCGGATATGTGATGATTATAATGGGGATTTTGCTGTTTTTTGACTGGATGACGAAAATCATTATCTACACGACCAGTATTTTTGGAGGTTTTACGGGATTTTAGCGCTATCGAAAAGGAGTCTCCCATTTCTAAACAAAGCGTAGGTGATGGGATGTTTTCTGTCAAAAGGAATCATAGATTGTCACTATATTTAAGTTGAAATTCTTCCGCAAATTCGTTACATTGTTGCATAGGATTATTGTCGACCCATGATCGCGCATATTATTTTTCTGGCTAATAGGGGGATTATTATGGCAAAAGTGTTGATTGTCGATGATGCGAAATTTATGAGAATGACATTGTCAAATATTTTAAAAAAAGCGAATTGTGAAGTAGTAGGAGAAGGAGAAAACGGAAAAGAAGCGATCGAGCTGTATCAAGCATTAAAGCCAGACATCGTAACGTTAGATATTACAATGCCTGTAATGAATGGCATTGAAGCGATCAAAACGATCAAACAAATAGACCCGAAAGCGAAAGTTATTATGTGTTCGGCGATGGGACAGCAAAAAATGGTGGTTGAAGCAATCGAGGCAGGAGCGATCGATTTTATTGTGAAGCCGTTTGATGAAAGCCGTGTGATGGAAGCGATTGCCCGTGCTTTAATGTAAAATAGGTGGATTTTGGAAATTTAAAGTGTGTAAATAGACACCTAAATAATGGAACGTAGGCTGTGTGTTGATTTAAAGCATATTGCTGCGTGTTCAGTAGTGATGACGGTGACACTAATTTTAGAGCGGCTTCTGGGCATGCTCTATTTGCGTGTTTTTGTTGCTGCTGAATCTTCTTGCTTATAGAAGTCTATAATGAAATAAAGGAAAGCAGTAAAATCTTATAGCAAAGGATGATTTGCTTGGCAATTTTAAGCACAATTATCGCGATTATAATGGCGCTACTCATTTTGTTTGTTCGTATGAAGGCATCGAAAAAACCGACAAATGCCAAAAAAATTATTCTGCCGCCGCTTTTTATGAGCACCGGCTCGCTCATGTTTTTAGATCCACTGTTTCGCGTGACAAAAGGGGAACTGATGGAAGCCATTGTTTTAGGTGCCTGTTTCTCGGTTTTTTTAATTAAAACATCCAAGTTCGAAATTCGCGATCACCATATTTACTTAAAGCGGTCCAAGTCATTTGTTTGGATTTTAGTTGGTCTTATTATCATTCGTCTTGGTTTAAAGGTCTATTTAGGCAGAACGATTGATTATCATCAGCTGAGCGGCATGTTTTATTTATTGGCATTTGCGATGATCGTTCCGTGGCGAGCGGCGATGTATGTTTCTTATAAACGTCTAGAGAAGCAATTAAACAATAATCCGACTCTTTGGTCGACACAATAAAAAAGATGGGGACTCCCCATCTTTTTTGTTGTGTCGGATTTACTCAAGTAAATGAGCATATGGCGCCAAATCGATTTGCTTTTCGTTTAAAGCTTTGACTAAAAATTTATGATCACGTTTTGGTGTAGCGATAATGTAACCGCGGATAACAAGATCTTTTGTAATGCGTGAAGCTTGCTCTTGAAGTGCTAATTCGCCGATTTTACCTGCGATTTTCTGACGAGCGACATCGCGAAATAACTCGGGAACGGGCTTCACTAAGTCCTCAAGCAGCGCTTTTTCTTCCTCTCCCCACAAATGCCGGGTCTGCTCAATGTAGTATTCCTGCCAATCGAGCTCTGATTTTCCGTCTGCTTTTGGCAGGCGCTTTAAAAATTTACGGAACATAAAAAAGCCGCCAATCGACATCATCGTAAGCAAAAAGACCACCCAGAATAAAATAAACCAAAGAAACCAGCCTGTTAGCATGTTTTCACCTCAATACAGCCTTCATGATCTATCAAACATTATCTCTAAAAGAAGAATATTTGGCAAGAACGCTGTTATAAGCGCTGTTACGAAACTGTAATACAACTGTAAAAAAATAAGCTCGTCCTTTATATATCAACAGATGGAGAACATTTCATGAGCCGGAATGGAAACGTCGCCCAGTGTCAGCACACTTGAAACATGCTAATCTAGTAAATGCGAACGGGAAAACCAAAAAGCGACTATGAGGAGGCCATCATGATCAAAAGGATTTTAGCAATACTCGCAGTAGTTGGCTGTATGGTTGTAGCGTTTACGCCACATAAAAGTAGTGCAGCAACCACATATACATACTATAAAGTGCAAAAAGGAGATTCGTTTTATAAAATCGCTCAAAAATACAAAACGAGTGTTTCAATGTTAAAGACGCTAAATAAAAAAACAACAGACCGCATTTTGGTCGGAGAAACATTGAAAGTGCCTGTCATAGCAACAGCGAAAAAAACGACAACCGCTTCGTCAGCAGCGAAATGGAAAATTACCGCAGAGGAAAGAACGCTTTTAGCGCAACTTGTTCAAGCGGAAACAGGATCTAGTGAACCGTTCGCAGGAAAAGTAGAGGTTGCGCTTGTGATTCTGAACCGGGTCAAAGATCCGGCGTTTCCTAACACGATAAAGGGCGTGATTTATCAAAAAACGAAAACAGGCTATGCGTTTGTTCCTGTCAAAACAGGAAAGCTGACAAAAATCCGTCCAACAAAGCAAGACTACGATGCGGTTGATCGCGCGGTAGCATTATTCCCAAGCGATCGGCGCCATTCGTTGTATTTTTATAATCCGGCTATTACAAAAGACCGCTGGATGCTTTCAAGACCCGTTACCATCCGGATCGGTCATCACGCATTTGCAAGATAAGCCAAAAATATTGATAGAAGAAGGCCTCTTTCCGCTGGTTGAGTTTGTTAACAGGCTGAAAAGAGGCTTTTGTTCATGATGCAATCATGCTTTCAGCTTTATCGATCTAAAGTAATAAATGAACCTATATAAATCCCATTTCAACTTTCGACATATGAACTTGTGCGATACGTTAGGGGCTTTTTTAAATCTATCCGCAATGCGTTCCAAAAAGATAGATTCCCAGAAGTAGAACTGACTAACAATCATATTTTCTTTTATATGTTCACACACATTTTAACAAAGTGAATGGCGATTATTATTTGTAAACCAAATAAATAAAAAAATCTAAAAGCTATTAAAAACGATAGCTTTTAGATTTTTGGGAGGGGAAGCCTTGGGCAGTTGCCCCTTTCTTCTGTCTATTTTGTTGCATTACATATCATGTCCAGCGTTATGCTTTTGCCGCGTATGATTGCGATTTTTGACTTTTTTGGAGCCGTCCAGCGGTTTGGGTTGTCCCGACTGTTCGTTATTGCGGCCGTTTTTTGCTGTGTCTTTGCTCATAAAAATAACCTCCTTTTATTGATTAGGATAGCAGGGTTTTTTTTATTTATTCATCGTATAAATTTTTGAATATTTGACACGATATAAATGTGCAATGCAGTGGAAGGAGGAAGAACATGCCGTATCATAAAGATAAGCAACAAGCGTTTCAAGCCGCTGAACAAGGGACGATGGAAGCGAAGGAATGGTATGACCATTTAGTTCGCGATCAGGCCGATTACGGAAGCCAGTTAAAGCATTTAAAGCAGGAAGTCAATGAAGCATTTGAACAAATCAATAACGCAATGGAAGTCGCTTCAGAAACGCAGCGACTGCGTCTTGAACAATTTCGTACGGATTTGCAAACGATTGTAGACGAGGTAAACGAGATTCAATAAAAGGGAATGTGCATCGCAGCATTCCCTTTTATGCTGCTGCTCACTTCGCAGCGGCGAAGAGGGGTTATTGATTCTTTTTTTTCTTTTTATTGTTTTGGCGTTCTGCTTCCGTTAATGGTTCATTGGCAAATTCCTCTTTGTAGCCAGCTCCCATTCCTTGCGCCTTTGCTGCGTTCATGCCCGGAATGACATGATGGGCCTTCCGCTTTCCCATTCTCCTTTCACCTCCCTACTATAGTTTGCGAAAGAGAGGGAAATTTATTCTCTGAAAAGGAGAAACGAGGGAATAATTATTTACAATTCATAGTGCTTATAATAAGATAAAAGCGTACCAATTTTACGGGTTTTGGGAGAATTCGTACTATTTTTTCGACATTTATGTGAAAAAATAGTATAGTATTGATTGAGGGGGTAATACATATGGCAAAACAAGATGTATTTCAAGCCCGCACTTCATTTGAGGTAAACGGTAAAAAATATAACTACTATCGTTTACAAGCGCTTGAAGAAGCGGGAATCGGTAACATCTCCCGTTTACCTTATTCCGTCAAAGTTTTATTAGAATCAGTGCTTCGGCAAGTAGACGGGCGTGTCATTACAAAAGAGCATGTGGAAAATTTAGCAAAATGGGGAACGGACGAATTAAAGGAGATCGATGTCCCGTTTAAGCCGTCTCGTGTTATTTTGCAAGACTTTACTGGTGTTCCTGCTGTTGTTGATTTGGCATCTATGCGCAAAGCGATGGCGGATATCGGCGGAGATCCATATGAAATCAATCCTGAAATTCCGGTGGATCTTGTGATCGACCACTCTGTTCAAGTGGACAGAGCAGGCAGTGATGATGCTCTTCAATACAATATGAATCTAGAATTTGAACGAAACGCTGAGCGCTATAAATTTTTAAAATGGGCTCAAAAGGCGTTTAATAACTATCGTGCGGTGCCACCAGCAACAGGAATCGTTCACCAAGTGAACCTAGAATATTTGGCGAACGTCGTTCATGCAGTAGAAGGAGAAAACGGCGAATATGAAGCATTTCCTGATACGCTTGTTGGAACTGACTCCCATACAACGATGATTAACGGTATCGGTGTCCTTGGATGGGGCGTCGGCGGAATTGAAGCGGAAGCGGGAATGCTTGGACAGCCTTCTTATTTCCCTGTTCCTGAGGTTATCGGCGTTCGTTTGACGGGAAAATTACCAAATGGGACAACAGCTACGGATCTTGCTTTAAAAGTAACACAAGTGCTTCGTAAAAAAGGCGTAGTCGGCAAATTTGTGGAATTTTTCGGCCCTGGTGTGGCTACTCTGCCTCTCGCTGACCGTGCGACCATCGCGAATATGGCGCCAGAATATGGAGCGACATGCGGCTTTTTCCCTGTAGATGCTGAAGCGCTTGATTATTTGCGGTTAACAGGACGAGATGAGCATCATATTCAAGTGGTGGAAGCGTATTGTAAAGCAAACGGTCTCTTCTATACACCAGATGCAGAAGAACCGACATTCACAGATGTGGTTGAACTCAACCTATCTGAAATTGAAGCCAATCTTTCCGGACCAAAGCGTCCACAAGATTTGATTCCGCTTTCTAAAATGCAAAGCTCGTTCCGTGAAGCAATAAAAGCTCCGCAAGGAAACCAAGGCTTTGGATTAACAGAGGCAGATCTTGAGAAAGAAATAACGGTCGCATTAAATGGCGAAGAAGTTAAAATGAAAACAGGTGCGATCGCCATCGCTGCGATAACAAGCTGTACGAATACGTCAAACCCGTATGTGTTAGTAGGTGCCGGATTAGTAGCGAAAAAAGCAGTTGAAAAAGGAATGAATGTTCCAAAATATGTAAAAACATCGTTAGCTCCTGGTTCTAAGGTTGTTACTGGATACTTAAAAGATTCTGGTTTGCTTCCATACCTTGAGCAAATTGGCTTTAATATTGTTGGATACGGTTGTACAACGTGTATCGGTAACTCTGGTCCGCTAGCTCCAGAGCTTGAGAAAGCAATTGCGGAAAATGATTTGTTAGTGACAAGCGTTCTTTCCGGAAACCGTAACTTTGAAGGCCGGATTCATCCGCTTGTTAAAGGGAATTACCTAGCATCTCCTCCGCTTGTAGTAGCTTATGCGCTAGCAGGTACGGTTGATATCGATCTTCTTAACGATCCAATTGGCAAGGATAAAGACGGAAACGATGTGTACTTTAGCGATATTTGGCCAACAACGGAAGAAATAAAAGAAGTAGTGAAGCAAACCGTAACACCAGAATTGTTCCGCAAGGAGTATGAGCGTGTGTTCGATGATAATCAACGCTGGAATGAAATCGAGACAACGGATGAACCGCTCTATCAATGGGACGAGGATTCCACATATATTCAAAATCCTCCGTTCTTTGAAGGGTTGTCTCCAGACGTTCGCCAAGTACAACCGCTCGCAGGCTTGCGCGTAGTAGGCAAGTTTGGCGATTCTGTCACAACTGACCATATTTCTCCGGCCGGATCGATCGGCAAAAACACTCCAGCAGGCCAGTATCTGATTTCTAAAGGCGTCGAGCCGAAAGATTTCAACTCTTACGGTTCACGGCGCGGTAACCATGAGGTGATGATGCGCGGTACGTTTGCGAATATTCGCATCCGCAACCAGATTGCTCCTGGTACAGAAGGGGGCTACACAACATATTGGCCAACTGGTGAAGTCATGTCGATTTACGATGCCTGCATGAAATATAAACAAGACGGCACGGGTCTTGTTGTTATTGCTGGTAAAGATTACGGAATGGGAAGCTCTCGTGACTGGGCGGCGAAAGGTACATTCTTGTTAGGAATTAAAACGGTGATTGCTGAAAGCTTTGAGCGCATTCACCGCTCCAACCTCGTCCTCATGGGAGTATTGCCGCTTCAATTTAAAGAGGGAGAAAATGCTGAAACATTAGGGCTTACCGGAAAAGAAACATTTGAAATTCACATTGATGAAAATGTGAAACCGCGTGATTATGTAAAAGTAACCGCGACAGATGAAGCTGGAAACAAGAAGGAATTCGAAGTGCTTGTGCGCTTTGACAGCGAAGTGGAAATCGACTACTATCGCCATGGCGGAATCTTGCAAATGGTCTTGCGTGAAAAATTGCATAAATAATAAGAGAATGGCTGTAGACAAAGTCCAATGGACTTTGTCTACAGCCATTTTACGCATCCCTTCCACCTCAAGCTTTTAATTGTGCTATTTCGTATTGCTTCGTATTGCTTCGTATTGCTTCGTATTGCTGCGTTTTCAAGTTCACTCTTTGGATCTGGAGAAAATGTTGCATCTTGCCCGTATCCTTGGGGATTTACGCTAGGGGCCTTTGTCCCGCGGTTTGTTCCTCCGTTTTTCGCCATTTTCCGTTCACCACCGCGGATAGTGTTGCCTAGTTATGAAAAAAATATGTTTAGGACACATGAAAGGGGAAAAAAGATGAATCAAGCATTAAAGACAGCTTTGTCAGCAATCGCTTTTGCACAATTCCTAAAAATCCCGTTAAAAAAAAGAGAGACTGGACAGTGGGATTGGAAGTATTTTTTTGAGACAGGGGGAATGCCCAGCTCTCATTCTGCCGGTGTTACTTCGCTTGCTACATTTATTGGATTAAAAAAAGGAATGCGAACCATTGATTTTGCTTTGGCTGCGTTGTTCGGTCTTATTGTCATGTATGATGCTCAGGGCGTGCGGCGGCAGGCGGGGGAGCTAGCGATTCGGTTGAATGATTTGGCCGAGGAAGTCATGCGACTTGAACAAAGCCCAAAGCAAAAATGGTATGAGCAGAAAAAAGAATGGATCCGCGAGCGTCTTGGGCATCAGCCAATCGAAGTGATGGCTGGCGCTTTGCTTGGAATAGCCACAGGCTGTTTTTCATATCAACGAACAAATAAAAAATAAGCTAGCCATAATGAGCAAAATGAGTTAAGATGAAAGCGAATCTACCATAGGGAGATCCGCGTATGAGAAAGCAAACAATCGAACAATATTTTCTTTTTTTAGAGAGCAAGGGCTTCCGTTTCCATGAAGATGTTTTTCGTTTTGTTCAGTTCGGAAAGCAATATGTGCAAGCAAGTGATGAACTAACCATTATGGCTCTGGAGTGGACGCTAAAAATTCAAAAGCAGTTTGACGGCAGCTTTTTTCTTTCGCTGCTTGAAGAGTTTTGCCAACAGAGGCTGGAAACGCGCCAGCAGGTACAGTTATTCATGAAAGAAAAAGGATTGATTGATTAAAAAAATCCTCGAAGGTTAGGTTCGAGGATTTCCTTGTGTAAGCGTTCGTTTGGAGAACCATGAAAAAATCGGAATTTCTGACACGATCATACCGCACAAAATGCCAATGCATCCGATGATAGAAGAAACGGAAAGCCGTTCTCCTGCCCCAATATAGGCGGTTACAGCGGCGAATACGGGCTCCATTGCAAAGATAAGCGCTACACGGGCAGCTGTTGTGTATTTTTGAAAGTTTGTCTGAATAAGGAAAGCAGCAGCTGTGGCGAACAGCGATGTAATCAGCAGAGCTGTCCATACTTGCCGCTTCGCTAAAATAGCGCCATTCCACATATTGGGGGCATCTTCAAACAAAAAGGCGCCAATGGAGCACATGACAGCGACAGTAAAAATTTGCATAATCGTCAGCAAAAGCGTTGGATAATGTGCGGAGTATTTTCCCGTGATAATAATATGCATGGCGAATGAAACAGCGCAAAAGAAAACGAACACATCGCCCTGATTAATCGATAATTCGGCTCGTTCCATCGTTAAAAAATATAAGCCGAATGCAGCGATAATCGAGCCAAATACGGCATTAGCGGTTGGCTTTTGTTTTAAAAAAAAGAAAGAGAATAGCGGCACTAATACAACGCTAAGACCGGTAATAAAACCGGCCTTTGAAGATGTTGTATATAAGAGCCCTATTGTCTGCAACGCATAACCGCTAAACAGCCATAGCCCCATCCAAAATCCGGCATATAAAAGCGAGCGATTAAAATGTTGTAACGAAGATCGTTGAAATAGAAGCAGCCAAATGAGCAAACAAATGCCTGCGATCCAAAAGCGTACAGCGTTAAAGGAAAGCGGTTCAAGAAAGGAGATCGCATTTTGAACAACAACAAATGTCGCTCCCCATATAAACGTAACAGCCAGTAGGCTAGCATCGGCGATCCATTGCTTTTTCAATGTTTCTCCCCCTTAACTAGGATTTATTTTTATGAATTGCTTGTCGAGCCAGTTCATCAGCGACATGATTGTCCTTGCTCGGAATCCATTTTAGAAAAAATAAATCCAATTTTTTCGTTAATAGGAGGGCTTGCTGTAAAAGCGGGGCGTATTGCCGATTTTTTATATATTCCTTCTCGACTGCATCATCAATGAGCTGAGAGTCTGTGCGAAAGGAAACGACGCGATAACCTTTTTCCACACAAATTTCAAGTGCTTTAATGAAAGAATAGAGCTCTGCCTCGTGATTTGACATGATACCGAGCGGAATCGAATATTGTTCTACTGTTCCATTTCCTTTAATGAAAATTCCGGCACCTGAAGGCCCAGGATTGCCGGCGCTTGCTCCATCAATATATACTTCAATCAAGTGTTCATCCCTCCGTCGTGTGAAATAGCCTCGCTAAACACAGGTCGGTGCGCGGCATCATCCATGGGAAGTCGCATATGCCGCAAGCTGGTTTTTAGCTTACCGAAGCCGAAAAATAGCCATCTAGCTAAATAGAGGCAGCCTTTTCTTCTGTATTCACGAAAATATCGATTTCTTAACCTGAACTTATATCGGTTACGAGTGAAGCGCATATGAAGAACTATTGCTACTTTATCATCATTTTTAGGAAATTTCTATATTTTTTTGTTAACCATAAGCAGTTATTTCGTACATTTGTTTGATATATAATAAAAGAAGAACAATGGCGGAAGGATGACAAAAATGGATGTAATCATTCAATGGACATATATAACTCCTAAAAAACAAGAAATTATATTAACTTCGGAGCTTCTTGAAGCGGAGAAGGCGTTATGGATGGCGGAGGATTTTGAGAAAACGGGACGTGTGAAGGACTTAGTGTTTATTGATCGGCAAAATACGTCATGGACGAAAAAAGAGCTCGTTAAGCTATTGCAAGAAGTGGAAAGCGAACCTCATGATATTATTGCTTATTTTGATGGGGGCTTTGATAACGAAACATCAGAAGCGGGAATCGGGGCGGTGATCTATTACCATCAAAATCATCAGCCATATCGATTTCGCATGAATCGCCGTCTTTATGAATTAAAATCAAATAACGAGGCGGAATACGCTGCTTTTTGGTCGGTTGTACAAACTCTTGAAGAAATGGGAGTCCATCATTTGCCGGTTGTCTTCCGCGGCGATTCTCATGTTGTGCTGAATCAGCTGTCTGGTGCATGGCCTTGCTTTGAAAAGGACTATAGTGCGTGGCTTGACCGAATTGAAGCCAAACTGAAGGAGCTCGGTATTCATCCGATTTATGAACCAATTTCTCGAAAGCAAAATAAGGAAGCGGATCAGCTGGCGCGTCAGGCGCTTGAAGGAAAAATCATTGAAAGCACAATTGAACTTACAAAGAAAGGAACTAATGCAGATGAATAGGGAGAAAAAATTAGCAAAACGAAAAGAGATACTGGCGAAACTAAACGATCTTCATTCTACATATTGTGATGGCTGTTTTATAAAAAACACACTGCGTAAGGAAGAAGGAAAAAGATCAGCGCAGTCTTTTTGTATTACCTGTTGTACGGTGGGAGAGCAAATTAAGCAATATGGGGAGATGCTGCTCACGGTTTCCTCAAGCTCTTATCAGGAGAGATAGGCGTTACCCTTTTAGAGATTATCTTAGTTCGATGTTTGTTATTTAAAGGGTGCATTCGCTGGAAGGAAAGCAATGAAAAAGGAAATGGCCGAGATAACAAGATATCATGCACTGTAGCTTGATGATGCAAGGACGAACGGTTGTTTGAATCATGGGCAGCGCAGGATCGGACATTCTTTTTCAGCTTGATCTGTCCATATGAACGAATCATCTGTTGTCTGCGTTGGTAGCAGCAAAAAAGGGCTAACCTACCGCTGTTAGGTCAGCCCTTGGCTTTCGCTTTCGTCTTACTTCTATGTCAACGAGCGCTTGATTATAATTTTACAACGTTAGCTGCTTGAGGTCCGCGGTTTCCTTGTACGATTTCAAAGGAAACTTCTTGGCCTTCTTCTAATGTTTTGTAGCCGTCACCTTGGATTGCTGTGAAGTGAACGAATACATCAGCTCCACCTTCCACTTCAATGAACCCATAACCCTTTTCATTGTTGAACCATTTTACTTTACCGTTTTGCATAATACTTAATTCCTCCTAATACCTTTAGCACCTATGGCTAATTAAAAAATTTTATCAAATAACGGAATATACTCCACAGCGGTCTAAGGTGAACGTGCGTGCTGCTTGGGTTGAAATATATTCTGTTAAATGATGTTTTTACTATACACTAATGCAACGTCATCGTCAAGGAAAAGAGAGTGAAATTCAGAAAAAATTTGCAAATTTTTTGGTAATATTCTAATCCAAAAGGGGAATGCCGTGTGACTGGCGAATTACTTGATTAAGACATAAAAAGAAGCGCGTATGAATATATAGCACTTATCATATATTGAGAATACAAGTGCAAAGGGGGATATTGCGTATGTATCGTGGAAAAATCGCTGGAAAAGAAGTGATTATCCATTTAGGAAGACGAGTGAAGACACAGAATGTTGATGTGCGTAAGCTTTATCATACCGTTCTTTCATATGGCGAAACAGCTTTTCAAAAAGGACAGCAGACGTTTTGTATTTACAATGATCATGTAGGGATGATCGTCGCTGAACTGGAGCAGCATGATGTTCCTGTTATTCGGGTGGATTATGTTATTGAAAACCAAAATGTTTACGAGTAATTCCAAAGTGTATACAATCTTTCTAATCGGACGCGCCAAAGGATGGCGAACATCATATGTGGGAGCAATGGAAGAAAAAGCTGTGAACGAAGGTGAATATTGGCTGTCGTTTAGCATGTTTATTTAACATCATCCACCGAGAGGTCTCTCAGCTCATAACGGGGTGGGGATGCGGGGTTTTGTCTCGCTCCATGTTGCCTTTGCGCTAGATCAATCATGTAATGGAAAGATGAAACGGGCGATATCCATCAAACACACGATCGGAAGGCAAGTACAACCACTTGCCTTTTCGTTATGAATCGGCTTGATAAAGGCTAGAACAGTCCCCATCAATGGTTCTGTGAAGCGGCGTGGCTCGACCATCCGCTCGTTTCTTAGACCGATGGACGGGATGAAACGAGCGGGATTTGTTTGGAGTTTTGTCATGCATTTACCTCATAGAGGGACGCCGTGGTTTGTCTTTGATCGTCGATTTTCTGAAGATGATTCTCACTATCTGCCAATTGCATGTTGGCGGATAAATTTTATATTGACAAAATGGTTTTTGTGGAATAAATTAGAAAATAGAAAGTGATGGAAGCGCTGTCATTTTCTCGATAAGCGCTCAGACCTTTGCTTAAATGGCATGGGTCTTTTATCTTTTTTTTGCTATATAGACAAGAAAATGAAACAAGATCGGAGTGACAAACGTATGTTATATCGTTCACATTAATAAAGAAAGAGTATAAAAGATAATGTAAGAGGTGACAAGAGGATGCTATTGCGGAAAATGATGTCCAAACTAGGTGTTGGTTCAGCATATGTGGATCTGCTTTTAAATAAAAATATACTTCATCCCGGAGATGTGATTGAAGGGCAGCTGTATATTCGCGGCGGCACAGTGGAGCAGAAAATTAAGAAGCTTGATGTCGATTTTGTTTGCAAAATGCTGCGAGATGGAAAGGAAGAAGATACGGTCATTGCGACCATTCCAATTGCTGGGGAGTTTATCATTAAAGAGGAACAAAAAAAATTTTTGCCTTTTTCCTATCAAATCCCTGAAGATATTCTTCCTTCGCAGCTGGGGGTTTCATATCGCTTTATCACACGTTTGCACATCGAAGACGCGATTGATACATTAGATTTTGATTACATTCAAATTGTGAAAAAATAAAAGTGTTGACAACGCTTACATGATTTGCTGCCTTATATCAATTCGGAAACCCACACATACATCTCGAATGGATCGAGGAATGTGTGGGTTTTTGTTTTTTGGTTTATCAATTATGCAAAGAAGCATAGAGTAAGAGATAGGGCAAATGGATTGCCATCCTTCATCCCTTTGTAATCACGATCTAGCCAGCATTGTGCGCAAACGTCTTTTTGACTCCAGCACACACTCCATTGTCAAAAATGATGAGCAAAACGACTCTGGCTGACTTGGTCATAAAATGGGTGACTCTTTGTCTTTTCCAAGATCCACACATCAGTCCCAAGAATCGGTTTGGTGTTTAGGGAGATAGCCGTCGAAAACAACGACAGATAGACAGGAAAACGTTTAATATATACAGGAATGGCGATCATCCGTTGATCGGTTGCTAATAAAGATGGCGAATTCCTTGAAATAATAGCTTAGTCGCTTCTTTTGGATGCAGCGGTCTGCTGAACAAGTACCCTTGCGCTTCTTGGCAACCTTTTTCTTCTAAGTAACGAAATTGATCGAGATGCTCGACCCCTTCAGCGATCACGTTCATTCCAAGGTGGTGTGCCAGCGAAATAATGGTCGTTGTAATCACGCTTCCGTAGTAAGAGCGGGGACAATCGGCGATAAAAGATTGGTCGATTTTAACCGTATCCACATCCAGCCGCTTTAAGTATGCCAGCGATGAGTAGCCTGTCCCAAAATCATCAATGGAAAGCCGCACGCCAATCTCTTTCATCCGCATTAAGTTATTTAAGATGATCGGTTCATTATAAATCATAAGGCTTTCGGTAATCTCAAGCTCTAAATATTCTGGCGATATCTGCTTTTGTGAGAGAATGGCTTCCACTCTTTTGGCAAAATGCTGGTCTTGCAGTTCTTTCACAGAAATATTGACGGCAATTCGAACGGGCGGCAATCCAATCTTTTTCCATTTTTCATGCTGTTCACACGCCTGGCGAATGACCCATTCGCCAATGGAGACAATAAAGCCGGTTTCTTCTGCTAAAGGGATAAATTCACTTGGAGGAACCGTACCGTGAACGGGATGATACCAACGGACAAGTGTTTCCATTGCGCGAATTTTTGTCGTTTTTACATCAATAATGGGCTGATACACAATAAATAACTCGCGATTTCGAATGGATTTATGCAAATCTCCTAGCAAAATGAGGTCCGGCAATTTTTTCTTTAAGTGATCATCTTGGAAAACATAGTAATCGTTTTTGCCCTTTTGTTTTACTTCATACATCGCAATATCGGCATATTGAATTAATGCATCTACGTTTTCACTATGTTGCGGATAAAGGGAAATGCCGATGCTAAGCGTCAAAAATAATTCTAAATCGTCAATTTGGACAGGATCTTGAAACATTCGCAAAATACGCTGTGCTATGTCGATTGCCTGCTCTTGATGATCGAGGTTGGGCAAAATAACGGTAAATTCATCGCCGCCCATTCTTGCTACTGTGCCGCTATTAGCCACACATTTTTTAATTAAATCCGCTGTTTTTTGCAATACTTGATCGCCAAAGCTATGGCCAAGAGAGTCGTTGACATATTTAAAGCGATCGATATCCATATATAAAACGGCCGCCATTTTTCCGTTTTCCCTGGCTTTCTTAACGGCAGCGAGAACGAGTTCAGGGAACAATCGCCGATTGGGCAAACCAGTTAACGGATCGTAATAAGCCATTTGCTGGATGCGTTCTTCCCGTTCCTCACGCTCTGTCACATCTTTTGCAATCACAGAAACGCCGATAATTTTTTTATTGATAAAAATCGGAATCGAGGTGGCGTTTAAATATAAAATCGTTCCTGTTTTATGCTGAATACGAAAATCGACATGGCGGGAGTAGCCTTCTGCTGTGTTGGCAAATGCTTCAATGGTTTTCGGCCAATCCTCTCCTATGACTAAATCATGCAATGTCATGCTGAGCAATTCATGGCGAGAGTATCCGGTAATTTGCGCAGCCGCGCCATTAGCCGCAAAAAATGTTCCGTCTAAATGGAGTGAAAATACAGCATCTTGATTGTATTCAAATAATGATTGATAATGCTGTCGGCTTTCTTGAAGCTCCTCCCGCATTCGAGCTTGTTCAATAGCTAGGCCAGCTAAGGATGAAAACGTATAGATGAGATCCATATCTTCAGTATCGGGCTCACAAGGCTCGCGATGGTACATAGCGAAAGTTCCAAGAACTTTTTTTGTTGATGAAAAAATGGGAATGGACCAGCAAGCTCGCAATCCATGCGATCGAGCTAACGCTTGATAACGTTGCCAGAGCGGGCTTGTTTGAACATCAGAAACGATCACAAGATCGCGCTGGTATGCTGCTGTGCCGCAAGAACCGGCGTTCATTTTTACCTCCATTCCATTGATCGTTTCAACATAGTCAGTAGGCAGGCTTGGCGCAGCCGCATGATAAAGCTTTTTCGTTTCATCATTCATTAATAGGATAGAACAAAGAATGTTGGGACGGATTTCTTCGACGGTACGGGAGATTTCAGTTAATATATCGGACAAAGGAAGCTCTTTCGCAATCCATTCCAGCACCTTCTTTTGTCCGGTAAGCAGCTGCCTTGCTTTTTTTTCTGACGGGATGTGATGGCACGAAATAAGAAAAAGCGTTTTTCCGTCTTCGCTGGTCATCTGAGACATATTTTGTTGAATCAATATGATTTCGCCATTCTTTTTTAATGCTCTAAATTCAAGGGAATGAATGTTATTTGGCTGATGAAGGAACAGCCATTTAGAACGGTGCCTTACCCTTTTCCGGTCTTCCGGATGAACGAGCGCAAACGGCGATGTTCCAATCAACTCCGTGCGCATATACCCTAAGTAGCGCGCAGCAAATTCGTTGACATCTACGATATCCCCGTTTTCATCTAAAATGAATTGCATGGCAGGCATAAAAAAATAGAATCGCATATAGGACGAATCGTATGAGTGGATCTCCATAAACAAAGCAACCCCAATCTGTGTAAGTGTATGTGTATTTGTGCACTTCGTTTTCATAGACTGCCAAGCAATGAATCGAAATGGTGTCATTGCGTAAATAACGAAAAGATGAAAGCAAGCGATTCTTAGCTGAGCAGCCGTTGATTTAGAGAATGATAAAAACGAGAGTTTCCCCAGTCCCCGTTAGTTTATGTACACCTGAGAGGTCGATTTTTCAGCGAGCCTAGAGATGACGTGACATAAGACAAAATGATAGAAATGCAACTGAAAGATGGAATAGTCACTGGAAAATCGACGATCTGAGGGCAAGTTGGTGTGGACTTGCCTTCGGTACGCGAATGAGATAAAGGTCGCAGCTGAACAATACCGCCTTAAGACCTATTAACAGGCTGTGAATCGATTCGTTCCCCGATTGTATAATGGCCGGAAAACAATATACCCTTTATATTAAGTCCTTCATATAAGCTGCTTTTAGACTCATTCTTTTGTCTGCAAAACGTTCAGCGATTCGGAAAATGGATAACTAAAATGAATAAGCCTCCATCCCTTCAATCCCCAAGCAGAACAAATGATGGCTTGAGGATATGTCCATGCATATGAGTATGCGGAAATGAAAGGAAGGACTCTGCTATACTGCACGTGTCAATGCTTCAACAGCGAACAGAGAAGCGAGGACCAGACCGTTTTCATCGAGAAGAATGGAGAGCCTTTTGCTTTTGAGCGATAGCAATTGAGCCAATTCCATGTCGTAAATGCCGAAAAAACAATTTGCTAGATTGGAAAAAAGGCTAGACATCATGCCGTTTAGCCTATTTCAAATCGCATCTAATTACATATTACCATGTTTTTTTTCGGTTTTGTCGAAAAATAAAGAAGGAAAACGCTTAAAATCAAAAAATTCAGTTATATGAATAAAAATTTAAGATGAAACGAGTTAGCTCCGAAAAAGAAAGGAACACAAACCTCATATAACAACTAACAATATCAAATCAAACTATGTTCTAAATAATCAATTTATAACTTCCATCCATGTCAACAAAAGTGAATCAAATCCTATTTTTTTGCTTGTAACCGCTTTCGAAACGGATTATAGTAAAATTGGGTGAATAGTATGACAAATAAAAAATGGACGATTAGCTTAGCCGTTTTGTTTTTTCTATTTCTCTATGTTTTGATTCAATTTGTGGTTTCGACGCAAAAAATCGAAAAAACGGTTGAGCAATTGCGGCAAACGGTTCATTCTTCACCGGCCCTTCCTCATTTCGTTTTGATTTCCCAAGAACTTGATAATTTATATTGGCGAGAGATTGAACGCGGGGCAAAAGAAGCAGCCAAACATTATCATGTCAATGTGGAATATATTGGTCCATTGAGGACCAACATGGATGAACAAATGAAACTGTTAGAAAAAGCGATTGCGTCCCGCGTTGACGGCATTATTGTCCAAAGCTTAAACGATGTGCGGTTTACCCCGTTAATTAACAAAGCGATGGCACAAGGAATCCCAGTTATTACAATTGATACAGATGCCCCTCTCAGTCGCCGCCTTTCTTATGTCGGCACAAACAATCTTGAAGCGGGAAAGTTGCTTGGTCAAGCAGTGATTTCTAGAGTGAATGGTAAAAAGAAAATTGGGGTCATTATTGGAAGTGATATGTCAGCTAATCAGAACCTTCGTCTGGAAGGCTTTCGCTCAGTCATTGCCCAAAATCCATTATTGTCGATTGCAGCGATCGCTTCCTCCAATATTTCTCGAATCCAAGCCTCGATTCAAACAGAAAAAATGCTGCGAGCGCACCCTGATATCTCGGTAATGGTTGGAACGAGTGCCTTAGATGCTATTGGAATTCTAATGGCGACGAAAAATTTAAACCGCAAAGATGTTCAGATTTTTGGATTTGATAATGTCACAGAAACGCTGCAAGCGATCCGCCAAGGACAAATTGTGGCCACGATTATCCAGCAGCCATATGATATGGGATATTCTGCTGTTGAGTTAATGGTCAAGCATTTATCAGGCCAGCACATTGAAAAAGAGCATTTTACAGCGATAAAAATCGTGGACAAAACAAATGTTCAGCAGGAGGGAACGGAATGAAAATACGCATGAAACTGTTTATTTTTATCCCTCTGCTTGTACTGCTTTTAAATGTGATCGCCTTCTTTATTTTTCAAAGCGGCAAAAAAGTGCAGGAAAGCTATGATGTTATGATGCAGCGCATTTTTTTATATAAACAGGTTTCGTCTGAAATGCAAGAAAATTTGCGTTTTTTAAGTGGTTATATGATTCATCAGGACGAAAAAAACTATCGCCTGCTTGTGAAGCATCGGCAGCGGCTCGAAGATTTGCATCAGCAGCTTAGCCATCGCAAACTGCAGGGAAATGATGCTTTAACTCTAGAAAACTATAAACACATGATAGGAGTGTTTATCGAGTTAGAGGCATCCATTGTGCAGATGATGGTAAACAAACAGCTGTCAGATTATGCAGAACCCTATAATGAAATTGAAAAGGTGTCAACGTTTATTCGCGAGGATAGCCAGGCGCTTGTTGATTTAGAATTAAGCGCCTATCAGCCTGTTTATAAGCAGATGTTAATCAATATTGGCAAAATGAATGAGCTTGGCAGAATATTATTTGTTTTAACAACGCTTTTAAGCATCGTTTTTGCCATCTGGTTATCGCGAACAATCGTGATTCCAATTTATCGGCTCGTCTTTGCCGCCAAGCAAATTTCGGCTGGAAAGCTGGATGCGCATATTCCGCAAATGGATGGGAACGACGAAATCGGACTTCTAGGGCAAACCTTCCAGCAAATGATGGAAAATTTGCGTACGTTAATCTCGAAAAATATGGAAATATTAGAAAAAGAAAAGCTGGTCCGAGAATTAGAACTGAAGGCTCTGCAAAGCCAAATTAATCCGCATTTCTTATTCAATACATTGAATGTGATTTCCAAGCTCGCTTATATCGAAGGGGCAGAGCAAACGAGCGAACTAACCATCTCCACTTCGAATTTATTGCGTTACAATCTGCGCAAGCTTGATGAGCCTGTTACATTGCGAGACGAGGTGGCTCATGCTAAAGAATATTTTGCGATTCAAAAAGCGAGATTTCGCGACCGAATTATGTTTCAGCTCGACATTGCTGAAGAATGTCTTGGACAAGTCATCCCTTGCTTGACGCTGCAGCCGCTTTTGGAAAATGCCTTTGTTCATGGCATTGAAGGAATGGAGGCTGGTGCAGTGATTCGCTTATCTGTTCGTCAGAAGCGAGATCGCATCCATGTTGTCATAAGTGACAATGGAACCGGGATGGAAGAAGAAGTTCGCCAAGCGATTTTGCAATCGTCATCTTATTCATTTTCTAAAAAGGGACATTCGACGGGGCTTGGAATGGCTAACGTTTTGCGCAGACTTCGATTATTTTATGGCACAGAAGACATTGTCGATATTTGTAGCGCGCCCAATAAAGGCACATCCATTATTTTGATGTTGCCAAAACGAGAAGGGGGAGAGAAGGATGTACAAGCTGCTAATCGCTGATGATGAGCCACTTGAAAGGGAGGGACTGCAATTAATGATTGAACGGCTGCTGCCCCATCAATTTGTTATTTTTCATGCTGAGCATGGGCGCAGTGCCATTCAACAAGTGGAACAGCACAAGCCTGATATTGTATTTATGGATATTAAAATGCCGGGAATTCATGGACTGGAGGCCATTGCCGAAATTCGCAAAACACACGCGATGATGAAAATCGTGATCGTCACCGCCTATGATTATTTTGCATACGCAAAAGAAGCAATTTCGCTGGGGGTTAGCGAATATTTACTGAAGCCGGTCAAAAAAGAGCAAATTGTTTCGGTGCTCAAAAAATTGACAGCGGAAATTGACGCTGAAAGAAAAGCGCGCGAAGCGGAGCTTGATACAAAAGAAAAGCTGGCAAAGCTATATGCTCTCAGCGAGTCCACCTTTACTCTTTTTTTGATGGGGCATATTGCCGATTTTGATGAAAAACAAATGATTCCAATGGAAATAGAGTCTGGTTTTGCTTTAGCTGTTCAATTAGAATCGATGCCTGAACGCCCTGAAGCGCTGGAAGCCATGAAACACCATGTTCAAGGGGTGGGGCATTGCTTATGCAGCCCGCTTATAGACCGTCAATTTTCTATTTTTTTCAAATCTGATGATCATTGGGAGGGAAAAACCGTTTCGTTTGCGCAAAAACTCATGAAACAGCTTGAAAAAATACTGCAAATAAGAATCAAAATAGGAATTGGCACCATTCAAAAAGGGATCATAGGTTTGAAGCAATCGTATCAAGAAGCCGCCGCCGCTCTTTATTATTTGCCGGTGTTTGGACGGGTTCAGCATATTGCTGATGTACCGTTGACTGCAAGCTCAGAGGAATGGAAGCCGCTGGCAGTAGACAAACAGCAATCGGTAATCGAACAGGTAGAAGAATTTTTGCAGGAAAATTACGATCGGGACCTTTCGCTTGAAGAGGTGGCACAATCAGTCCATTTGACTCCGCATTATTTCAGCAAGCTGTTTAAAAAACAAACCGGCCAAACCTTTAGCGACTATGTGACAGGATTGCGGATTGAAAAAGCGAAGCAGCTTTTGCGTGACGCAAGCTTGAATATAAAAGAAATATGTTATGATGTCGGCTATAAAGATCCAAACTATTTTAGCCGCGTCTTTAAAAAAATAACGAATATGACTCCAAAGCAATATCGGGAGCACATTGACAGACGATCATCATAGATTGTCTGTATTTTTTTGTCCCATGACAAAAAAATGCTATCCATTTCGCAAATCACGGAAGTAAAGTATGGTATTTGTGCGATGATCGGACAAAGAAATGAAGAATGCTAGAAGAAAACGCTTTCTTTGATCATGCTATGATTAATTTGAAAATTAGGGAAACTTTTAAAGGGGGAATACAGAGTGAAATGGTGGAAACAGGCGGCAAAAGGGGCAGCGGTGTTTGTGCTGGCATCCGCGCTCACGGCATGCGGCGTCGTTTCATCGGGAAATGAAACCGCTGACAATGCAAAGAAAAAAGATGATAAGATTGTGATCGGCTTTTCGCTCGATACACTGAAAGAAGAACGGTGGCAGCACGATAAAGAAATGTTTGAAGCAAAAGCGAAAGAGCTTGGTGCAGAGGTAAAAACGCTTGCGGCCAACAGCGACGATGCAGCCCAGCTAAGCCAAGCTGAACAGCTGATTTCCGAAGGCGTCGATGTTCTTGTGGTAGTGCCGCATAACGCAGAAGCATCCGCTGCGATTGTAGAAAAAGCGCATAAAGAAGGAATTAAAGTGATTTCGTATGACCGGTTAATTAAAAATTCGGATGTCGACTACTATATCTCTTTTGATAATGTGCGTGTTGGCGAAATGCAAGCAAAAGCGATTGTGGAAAAAGCGCCAAAAGGAAATTATGTATACATCGGCGGTGCAGATACAGACAACAATGCTCATTTATTCCGCGAAGGGGCGATGAATGTATTAAAACCACTGGCGGAAAAAGGAGATATCAAGATTGTCTACGATCAGTTCTCTAAAGATTGGAAGCCTGAAGAAGCTCTCAAAAATATGGAAAATGCGTTGACAGCAAACAACAATAATATTCAAGCCGTTATTGCGGCGAACGATGGAACAGCCGGTGGTGCGATTCAAGCTCTCGCTGCTCAAGGGCTGGCAGGAAAAGTACCAGTTTCCGGTCAGGATGCAGAACTGGCAGCGCTTCAGCGTATCGTAGAAGGAACACAAACCATGACGGTATACAAACCAATTAAAGAAATTGCGACAAAAGCGGCGGAAATGGCAGTAGCGGTTGCAAAAGGGGAAAAAATTGACACGAACCAAACCGTTTCTAATGGTAAAATTGATGTTCCATCTGTGCTGTTAGATCCAATTGCAGTCACAAAAGATAATATTGTGGAGACGGTCATTAAAGATGGATATCAAAAGCTTGAAGATGTATTTAAAAATGTTCCAAAGGATCAATGGCCGAAGCAATAAAGCCGCAGAGGAGGGGAATTGGCTTATAGGGCCAGCCCCTTCTTTTTAAAGGAGATTGATAGCACGGGAGTGAGGCATATGTATGCGTTAGAAATGATGGACATTACCAAAGAATTTCCCGGCGTAAAAGCGCTTGATCGTGTCAGCTTTAAAGTGAAAAAAGGAGAGATTCATGCTCTTTGTGGTGAAA
This sequence comes from Anoxybacillus sp. PDR2, assembly GCF_009834045.1. NCBI lineage: Bacteria > Bacillati > Bacillota > Bacilli > Caryophanales > Anoxybacillaceae > Anoxybacillus > Anoxybacillus sp. PDR2. The sequence goes on from NZ_CP047158.1 coordinate 1,546,983, forward strand.
ATGGTGCGGGTAAATCCACCTTAATGAAAGTATTGAGCGGGCTTTATCCAGTTGGAACATATTCCGGAACCATCCGCATTGATGGCCAGGAAGTTATGTTTCGCCATATTGTTGATGCTGAGAACGCAGGAATTGCTATTATCCATCAAGAGCTTGCCCTTGTCAAAGAAATGACCGTCGGTGAAAATCTGTTTCTTGGACGTGAACCTAAAAAATTTGGCATAGTCCAATGGGATGAACTGTATTATGAAGCGGAAAAATGGCTGAAAAAGGTAGGTTTAGACATTGCGCCGCAAACCAAAATGCAGTCATTAGGGATTGGCCAGCAACAGTTGGTCGAAATTGCCAAAGCGCTGGCCAAGCAAGCGAAAATTTTGATTTTAGATGAGCCGACAGCGGCGCTTACAGAAAGCGAAGTCGAAATTTTGTTAGGCATTTTGGAACAGTTGCGGAGTCAAGGGGTCGCTTGCATTTATATTTCTCATAAAATGCCGGAAGTGTTTCGCTTAGCCGATTCGATTACCGTTTTGCGCGATGGCAAATCCATCGCCACATTATCTAGAACAAAAACGAATGAGGATCAAATCGTTTCATTAATGGTTGGCCGTGAATTGACGGAGCGTTATCCATATATGAAACGGAATCCCCAAGAAGTGGTATTAGAAGTTAAACATTATTCAGTTTGGCATAAAGACAAGCCAATGAAAGTCAATCACGATATTGATTTATCCGTAAGGAAAGGGGAAATTGTCGGTATTGCAGGGCTGATGGGAGCCGGTCGTACAGAACTGGCAATGAGTTTATTTGGCGCTTATGAAGGAAAAGTAGAAGGAGAAGTATGGATTGAAGGAAAGAAAGTGCGCATCCGTACTGTGCAGGATGCGATTCGTGAAGGGATCGCGCTTGTTACCGAGGATCGAAAACGTCTCGGACTTGTGCTCGGGATGGATGTCAAAGCTAATACAACTCTTGCAAGCTTAAAAAATATGAGTAAATTCGGCGTCATTAATCAAAATGAAGAATTAAAGTGGAGCCAAAATTATGTCCAGGAGCTTAGAACAAAAACCGCTTCATTGGAAACACCAGTCGGAACGCTGTCAGGAGGAAACCAGCAAAAGGTCGTTTTGGCGAAATGGCTGATGGCTAAACCGAAGATCTTGATTTTGGATGAACCGACGCGGGGGATTGATGTTGGAGCTAAATATGAAATTTATCATTTAATGAACAAGCTTGCTGAGGAAGGTGTAGCCATTATCATGATTTCATCAGAGCTCCCGGAAATCCTGGGAATGAGCGATCGTATTCTCGTTATGCGCGAAGGCCGGATCGTTAAGCAGTTTACTCACGAGGAAGCAACGCAAGAAAATATTATGATGGCAGCGACAGGAGGGAAATAGTATGGAAGCAAAAACGGTCATCCATAACGAACATACAGTGGAAAAGAAACGGGATCCGATATGGGGGAAAATAGACATTCGCGCCTATACGATGATTGGCGCGTTAGTGGTGATTTGGATTTTTTTTGGCTTTTTAAATGATACGTTTTTAAGTGCGCGAAATCTTTCTAACTTATTTACGCAAATGTCTGTTACTGCCATTTTAGCGATTGGTATGGTATTTGTCATTGTGGCGGGACATATTGATCTTTCCGTTGGTTCCATTGTCGGTTTAACAGGAGGACTTGCCGCTATTTTGAGCAACTGGATGGGCATGCCCACAAGTGTCGTCATTTTAGGTACACTCGTAGCCGGTGCGTTGATTGGAATGCTGCAAGGATGGCTCGTTGCCTACCGAGCGATTCCAGCCTTTATTGTAACACTGGGTGGAATGATGGTGTTTCGTGGTGTGCTCATGGGAATTACGAAATCGACGACTGTTCCTATTTCAGACGCTAATTTTATTGCGTTAGGGAGCGCTTATTTCACCAATGGCTTTGGAGTCGTTTTAGCAGTGGTGGCGATTGCAGCTCTTGTGATTTCAACGATACAAAAACGGCGGTCGCGGCAGCGTTACGGTTTTTCTGTAGCTCCCCTCTCTCTTGAAATGGCAAAAGTAATGGCGATCAGTGCCCTTATTGTAGCATTTGTATTCACAATGAACAGCTATAAAGGTATTCCGTTTCCGATTATCTTTGTTATTGGCTTGGCGCTTATTTTTTCGTTTATTGCGAATAAAACAACGTTTGGCCGCCATGTGTACGCGATTGGCGGCAATGCGGAGGCGGCGCGTTTATCCGGAATTCATATTCAACGTCATACGATGATTCTATTTGTTTTTACGGGTTTACTGTCAGCCATTGCTGCTATCGTACTCACTGCTCGTCTTTCATCAGCCACCATTTCAGCAGGGCAAATGTATGAGCTTGACGCCATTGCTGCGTGTGTCATCGGTGGAACCTCGCTTGTTGGTGGATCAGGTACGATCATTGGAGCAATTATTGGGGCGATGGTCATGACCTCGCTTGATAATGGCATGTCGTTATTAGGAATGGAAACATTTTGGCAGTATATAGTGAAAGGAAGCATTCTTGTTCTCGCGGTATGGATTGATATTGCTAGCCGAAAAAAACAGGCTCGTTCATAAAATGAGCCAGATCATCAATCTTCAACACTTGGGAAAAACAAACCTTTTGGTAGAATGGAATGATAAATATCACGTTTTTAGCTTCCCCTCGGCGATCAAAGCGGTTCTCGTGCCCAATAGCCGAGGGGATTATAGTATGTTTATAAAGATGGAACGAACGATGTCTGTAAAAACTCACGGTCGAAACGCAATTGAGCCCCTTCATGGTTCGTAAAGTGGTTTTGCTCGGCTATACAACAATGGAAAAGGATTTTTATTCCATATATGTGTAAATTTACAAATCTCTCTTGTTAGAATAGTTCTGTTAGGGTACAATGTTGATGCATGGAAATATCGTTAAAATAAAACCTATATGAAGCGGTACGAATCTGTGCAAGTGCTTTCTTGGATTTGGATGGGGGCAAGGCTGTAGCGCTCTTTGTTGTAAGAAAAAACGAAAATGAAATGTAAATAAGCTACACAGCTTTTCCAACATATCATTAGTTGTGCAGGTAACGATTGATTGGCTTTGGCAATGGGACGGGGGAATTTTTAACCGGTGGTGCTTGCCATCATGATCGAAAATTCGATTCCCCAATGTTGCTCTTCATGTGAGCAATGCTCCGCTTCTAACCGTGAGTTTTGACAGATACCGTTCATTACGAGGGTCATCAGTAAATCTATTTTTTCTAGCACTACGAGAATTTTTATTAGGAGAAAACAGGTGTGTTGATGATCCAATAAAAATTAATGGATATTGCTTGATGCCTAGCGATATCATTCTGTATTTTTAGTAAAAAATGGATCATCAACACTTGTGATGAGAAACGGAGAGACATAAGATGAATAAAAAGCAATTATTTGGCTTTACTGCATTATCTCTATTATTTATTGTCGGAATAATCTATCTTTTATCTCGCTTACATCAAAATGAGCAGGAAGATATTGATCTAGCTAAGCTCTCACAAGAATTAGATAGGAAAGGCTATCATATTGGAGTTATTTCGTATAGCCCCAAAAATAAAGAAATGATCGTACAATTATCAAATAAAGAGCCTAATCTGTCCCATACAAAAGAAGCTATAAAAAATTACATCAAAAATGAGTTGGAAGATCACAATGTATCCATTCAAGTGAAAATAATCGATGTTGAACAAGCAGAAAGGGAAAGAAAATGGATGTCCGTCGTATCGAAAATTGATAAGAAATTAAAAAGAGAAAGTAACAAATATATAGGCATTGCCATTGGCTTTAATCCCCAATCCATTACATACATTCTAAAATCCTCTTATTCTGAGTCCGATTTTGCTGAGAAAGAAATAAAAGATTGGATGGAGTTAACGAATAACGTTATTGTTTCTCAAAATCTACCTTCTCTTCTTAAAAACGATGAAACGTATGAAATTGAAGTAATATCCAAAAACAAAGAGGTTTTGCAAAATAAACGATACAACCATAACGTAGAATCATATGATGATTAACGGTTTTTAATTTAACAAAACAGGGAAACCCTTTGAGGGTTCCCTGTGATTTTTATTTAACCTACCTACCGAGAAGTCTCTCACACTTAACGTTCTTATAAGTATGAGATTCCTCTTTTCCTTTTTTTGCAAATTTCTTAAATATAACGGTTTGAAAAGCCTCCCTTAAGCACGTCCTGATCATTTTCCTCTGTCATACGGAAAGATGGCAGAGAGAGTATGGGACAATTGACGCTTACAGACAAATTCATTTGTTAGTACGGGAGTTGTTCAGTCGCTCGACCGGCGAATTTGCATCTATGAATTTAGAAATAAAAAATGTGATAAAGCTATGCGGCCAGTGAGAAAAAAGCCCTAGATTTCGTTCAAATAATCTTTTTCATTTTGTTGTTTTTTTGATAAAATAAAAACTAATCATAATTTTCTAAATAATATTTTTTCAGGCAAGGAGTGACGGACGAAGATGCATCTATTTCAGCCAGGAGCGCAATTGTTAAACCGATTAAAATTTGGAAAAAAATTTATGCTCTTATTTATTGTTTTTATTTTTTCGCTTGCAACGATTGGAATATTTTACATTCGTGAACTAGAAACGAAATCGAATTTTATAGAAAAAGAAAAGATTGGCCTGTTGTATGTCCAAGACTTTTTAACCGGGCTAAGAGCGCTCCAAGACCACCGCGAGCATACCACCCTTTACCTATCCGGGGATCAATCAAGCGAACAAAGCATTCAAGCCGATGAAAACAAGCTGGATCAAGTTTTTAAGAGAATACAGGCTATGCAAAAAACATATGAGGATGTATTCAAAGTAGACAAGCAATGGAAGGAAATTTATGAATCCTGGGAACAAATGAAAAAAGGGTGGACATCCTATACAATGGACGAAACGGTTTCGCGCCATAACATTATGATTAATAATTTTATAGATATGATGATGAATGTGACAGACCGTTCTAATTTAGCGTTGGATGATGATATTGATAATAACTATCTTGCCGATGTCATCGTTGAAAAAATTCCTACTTTAACGGAGCTCATTAGCTCGGCGCAGGCACTTGGGGTGAAAATGTCGCTCAGCACGCAAATATATGAGATCGATCAATCGAAAATGACTTATTTTTTAAATGCCATTGATAATTCGTTAAATGCGCTGAACCGCTCTGCTTCGCTGATGTTTGCTAATCATAAAGCGTTGCAGAATCAGTTTGACCAACATAAAGACATGGCTATGACCGAAGTCATCAGCATGTCAGGAATGATGGATAAGGATTTTTTAATGGTTGGACAAGTGTCTATTCAACCGAAGGAAATATATGAAAAGACAAGCAAGGCGAATGAGCGGCTATATGAGTTATCCACATTCAGCGTCAAACTCTTGGAAGATCGAATTCATGAACGCTCTCAATCGGTAAATATGAATAAATGGCTGACTATTTCCGTCATGTTAGCTGCATCGATTATTATGATTTATCTGTTTATCGCTTTTTATTTTTCTGTTCGTTATCATATTTCAGCAACAGAGATGGCGATTAAACAGGCGGCTACTGGAGATTTGACAGGACGAATGAATATTCGAACAAACGATGAGTTTTCTCATATCGCCCATTCGTTTAATGAATTAGTCGATTCATTTCGTTCGATCATTTCTGTCAACCAGCAAATGACCGAAGAGGTATCTGCTGCATCAGAAGAATTGACAGCCATTACCGAGGAGACGGCACAAGCGGCAGGACAAGTGGCGACAACGATTGAAAATGTTGCTGTGGGTGCTGAACAGCAATTGAAATATGCGGAACAAAATACGCACTCGATTCATGAGCTTTTACGCGATACGCACTTTATCGCGGATCGGGCAAAGCAAGTAGCAACTTCTTCATTTGAAATGACAAACGAGGCAAAGAGCGGAAGTGAATCCGTTCGGCAAATGATGCAGCAAATGTCCAGCGTCAACGAACTAGTCTCGCAATCTTCGCGGTTCATTCAAACACTTTATGAGCGTTCAAATAATATTGGACAGATGACACAAATGATCACAGCTATTGCTGAGCAAACGAATTTGCTGGCCCTCAATGCAGCGATTGAAGCGGCGCGTGCTGGAGAGCAGGGAAGAGGCTTTGCTGTCGTGGCCGAGGAAGTTCGCAAGCTCGCTGAACAGTCCTCGCAATCGGCTAAGCAAATTCATGAACTGCTGAGTGAGATTCAGGATGATACGTCCCAATCGATGAAAGCTATGGAACATGTGCTGCGAGAAGCGGAAAAAGGAGTAGAAGTAGCCAATCGCACAGGAACCATTTTTGAAAAGATTTTATCCTCAACCGATGCTGTGACTGAACAAATTAACGGGGTGTCTGCCAAGCTTTCCATGATGGAGTCATCACTGCAGCAGCTCTCAGAAACGATTCAAGAGACGGAGCATATTTCTAAAGAATCCGGACAGCAAACACAAATGGTGGCAGCCGCGGCCGAACAGCTTCTCGCTTCCATGCAGGAAATCTCCTCATCGGTCCAGTCGCTGAATAGCAAAGCACAAGACTTATTTGAAACCATTGAGCGGTTTCATCTATAACCTGTTCCCCCTTTCGATCACGAAAGGGGGATTGTTGCTTTATTTATATCATTAAAAATGAAACGAATTCCACGTTCAGAAGAATCTTAGTGACTGATCTTTTTGGGGATGCATCTGCGTGAACAAGGTTGGAGCAACGCTACTTTCAGCTCTATTTTTGATTAGAGGTGTGGTTTAGTCATCCGGCTTATGAACGGAAAGAACAACGAAAAACATTTATAGATACCTGAAGAGCCGCTTGTATCTATATCGAAGCTCGCTTTTATGGAAGACGTCATCTTTTAACATGTTGAGAAATAAACAGGGATTTAGGTGCAATGAAATAGATTATATTTAGATATATTGAGAAATTAAGGAGTATTTACTAAAAAATATTTAATTTTTTATATTAGATGCTAAAATATTACTTGTAAATATTTGTATAGGGAGTGAAATTGATAATGAAAAGGTTAGTATCAACCATATTATCAGTCGGCTTAGCAGTTTCTGGCCTTCTAGCAACAGATACTCATGCGGCTACGGAACAGTTCAAAGAGAAAAAGTATAGAGTTGTAGAGAAAAATAAGGAAGTCACAGATTTAAATATTCTCTTTGAAAATGCTAAAAGAGGGAAAAGTGATTTAAACGAAAAACAACTTCAGAAATTAGCAAGTAAAGCTGAGTTAAAAGCTGACGATAAGGAACCTAATTCTTTAAATCTTAATGTGGAAACTTTTGAAACTTCCCAGTTATTAGAGACAAGGGAATATGAGGATGGGAGTGTTGAAAAAGATTACGCTATCACTACTTTCGCTATAGCAAATGAACCGACCAATACATTATCTACTGTTAGTGATGAAGGTGGGAGTCAGAATAGATATAAATGGGATAGTACCTTAGGCGTTAAAGCTTATTCCACAGTGTACTATAGCATAGTGTCAGATCCTCGAGGTTCAAAGCATTGGGATATAACAAGTGTTTCTGGTGGATGGCAAATTGAGGATAATACATACATCTTGTCAGGTATGAAAGTGGTTATTGGTCAAAATGGCTGGTCCTATTGGGGAGGAATAGTAACAGCTCAGAGTGTTACTAAATATCCTTCTAGTCGTACTTATTCATATACGGCACCAAGCTCTTGGGTTCCTGTAGTAGCTAGTGGTTCGTTCACGCCAACGGGTTCCGGTGTTGGTATGAATTCAACTGTAACAATCAAACGTGACTCGGCACACAATACTAGTTCTTGGACTTTAAGTCTTACGAATAATCTAGGAAGTTAAACAATATTATGGTAAAATAGAGGCACATTGTGCCTCTATTTACGTTATATTTCATGAAAAAAAGGAGCAAATAGGACATGCTAAAATCATTTGTATCTGGGGTAATTTTAACTTTAGGGATCTTTTTGTTCACAATGGTAGGAAATTCCTTAGAAAACATAAAAATATATCTTTTTATAATCTCTGGTATTTTAATCCTATCGTCAATAGTAATATCAGGATTTTCGGTAAGTGGAGATAGGATGAGGGCAAACCAAGCATACGAAGACGATTCAGACAAAAAATGGAGAATGAAATGGACAATCAATTTGATGATTGTTTCCATACCAAGCATACTAACTCTAATATTTTTACATTTCTTTTTTTAATCGCGTTGTACAGAGAGTAAGTCATAATCAGATTTTTACTCCTTGATGCATCTTGTTCTCTATAAATAAATTAATACGTTATTCAATCTGTATGCTATTCTTCGAAACAACTAAGCGTTTTCGGAAATTGGTTATCAATGAGTTATGATTTTTAGCATTTAGTTTGAGGGATGATAGTATGTATTTTATATACAGGAACACTATCTTATAGGTAGCATTTCCTTTTGTTTGGTTACTTGTGACATTTCTTTTTAGAACGTCGCTTTTTGTGTTCTTTGTACAATTTGTACAGTGTGTGAATCATGAAGCAAAAACTTAAAATTGTACAAAATTTAGCGATAATGTAAGAATTTTATTTTTATTATTGCTTCAAAAAAATTCTAAATAAAAGGATTTTGTTCTACAATCGTTCTTTCCCTGTAAAAAATAATCTCGCTAAGTTGGTACTATCCTTATTTTTGTATAGGTTTACACTACGATTGTAGCATGATGCACTTTCTTGATAAAATACGCTATTTTTTTACCAAAAGGTTTGATGGAGAACATCAGGTCTTTTGGTCTTTTAAAATGCGTTTAATCAAACAGAGAATATCTATCCCCTTTTTCTCCTCCGCGGCTAACGATTCTTGTCAACTGTAAATAAATTCTTTATCAAAGACACCACACCCTCTCGATGCTTCTTCCCCTGTTTTTGCTGCTTTTGTATACTTTTTTGTAAGCTAGGCACTATTTGAAAAGATTTTATCCTCAACCGATGCTGTGACTGAACAAATTAACGGGGTGTCTGCCAAGCTTTCCATGATGGAGTCATCACTGCAGCAGCTCTCAGAAACGATTCAAGAGACGGAGCATATCTCTAAAGAATCCGGACAGCAAACACAAATGGTGGCAGCCGCGGCCGAACAGCTTCTCGCTTCCATGCAGGAAATCTCCTCATCGGTCCAGTCGCTGAATAGCAAAGCACAAGACTTATTTGAAACCATTGAGCGGTTTCATCTATAATCTGTTGGGGCTGTCCAAAAAGTCAGGGTAACTGACTTTTTGAAGCCCCTCTCATTTTTTTCATTTTTTAAAAAAGTACACAAAAAAATCGTCCTATCCTGTAAAATGAAGGTACCAGCACAACATTCCAGAAAGGACGATTTTTATGAGCAATCAAATGATTACTACTGAAAATTATAACACGCAAATGACACTTTTTCCAGAGACAGAGGAAAAAAAGCCCTCTAAAAGACCATTAGCCCCTACTTTTAAACCCTATGACAATCGTCAAACTCAAGTGATTTTTGATATTGAAGCCCTTATACCAGAACATCACGTCGCACGAGTAGTGGACGAAATGGTGGAATCTGTACCAGATGAGCTATTGTTTTCTCATTATAAAGGTGGTGGCAGAAGTTCCTATCATCCCAAAATGATGCTGAAAATCATTCTGTATAGTTATTCCCAAAAGGTTTATTCCTGCCGTGGAATCGAAAAACTCATAAAAGAAAATCTTCCTGCCATATGGTTAGCTGCGATGCAACAACCCGATTTCCGCACGATCAATGAGTTCCGCGGAGAACGGATGAAAGCCTTGATGGATGAGTTATTTGAAGCCATGATTCTAAAATTGATTGAAGAAAAGTACATCACAATGGAAAACTACTTTTTGGATGGCACCAAGATGGAAGCCAACGCCAATAAGTATTCTTTCGTGTGGAAAAAATCAACAGAGAAATGGGAAGCAACATTAAAAGAAAAAATTCAAGAAACACTTGAGTACATTCATGAATTGACACCATTAGAAGCTGGAACGGGAGAAAAGGAAACCGAACAACGTGAAGAGATCACCGAACATCATTTAGAGACAGTCGCTAAGGAGATAGAAGAAAAAGTTGAAACGCTAACAGAGGAAATAGAAAAGGAACCAGAGACAAAGATTCGTAAGGAAAAGCGCCAAGAATGCAGGAAATGGAAAAAACCTTTAAAGCTGATTCGGGAAAATTTCTTACCACGACTAGCTACATACAAGGAACAGAACGAAATCTTTGGCGACCGTAACAGTTATTCCAAAACAGACAAAGACGCAACCTTCATGCGCATGAAAGAAGATCATATGAAAAACGGTCAGCTCAAGCCAGGGTATAACGTGCAAATAGGGACAGAGAATCAGTTTACCTTGTTTTATACGATTCACCAACGACCTACAGACACGCGTTGTTTGATCCCACATTTGGAGAAACTGGCGGCTACTTCTTTACCGATGCCCAAAACCGTCATCGCGGATGCAGGATATGGCAGTGAAGAAAACTATGTATATGCGATTGGTGATGAGAAAGAGCCTCGATTGGATTTTCTCATTCCTTATGGATCCTATGTACGAGAACAGACACGCAAAGACAAAAAGGATATCAAAAACGCGAAAAACTGGACCTATTGTGAGCAAGATGATGGTTTTATTTGCCCGAATGGAAGAAAAGTAACGTTTAAAAAATATCAAAACCAAAAGAATCCATCTGGTTATGAACAAAGCTTCAAAATATACGAATGTGAAGATTGTACAGATTGCCCATTAAAAGCGAAATGCACGAAGGCGAAGGGCAATCGTCAAGTTCACTGGAATACCGTCTTCGAAGAAATGAAAGCGAAGGCAAAAACAGCCCTTGAATGTGAAGAGAAAGCCGCCATCTACGCTCGGCGCAAAGTCGAAGTAGAAAGTGTGTTCGGTCACATCAAGGGCAATCGGTCGTTCCGCAGATTTTCTTTGCGGGGCCTCGACAAGGTACATGTCGAGTTTGGGATTGTGGCGTTAGCCCACAACATACTGAAAGTAGCAGGTATCCGCCAGCTACTTTCGAAGAAAAATCGAAAAAATACAAAAGCAAGTGGAGAAAAACGGCTCGTTTTTCTCCACTTGTTTCATTTTAGGGACTTATCAGACAGCCCCATTGTTGCTTTATTTACATCATTAAAAATGAAACGAATTCCACGTTCAGAAGAATCTTAGTGACTGATCTTTTTTGGGGATGCATCTGCGTGAACAAGGTTGGAGCAACGCTACTTTCAGCTCTATTTTTGATTAGAGGTGTGGTTTAGTCATCCGGCTTATGAACGGAAAGAACGACGAAAAACATTTACAGATGCCTAGAGAGCCGCTTGTATCTATATCGAAGCTCGCTTTTATGGAAGACGTCATCTTTTAACATGTTGAGAAATAAACAGGGATTTAGGTGCAATGAAATAGATTATATTTAGATATATTGAGAAATTAAGGAATATTCACTAAAAAATATTTGATTTTTTATATTAATGTAATAATATATCAATAAAAATATTCAGAAAAAAACAACTTTTCAATCTCTGTTATGGAGGTGATGATGTGTCTAACCAGCCAGTTTTACAAATTGAAAACTTACGAGTCTCATTTCGGGTTCATGATACCTATTATGCTGCAGTTGATGGGGTATCGCTGAATGTTCACAAAAATGAGGTGCTTGCTGTTGTGGGCGAGTCAGGCTGTGGCAAAAGTGCATTGGCTCTATCCATTATGGGGTTGCATCCGCCTGCAAAAACGAAATTAGAAGGAAAGATTCTGTTTCATGGAACCGATTTGTTATCATTATCTGTCCATGAACTAAATAAAATTCGCGGAAAGGATATTGGGATGATTTTTCAAGATCCGCTTACCGCTCTCAATCCGCTCATGACGGTAGGAAGACAAATTGAAGAAGGAATGGATTTTCATCTGTCTCTTTCTTCGCTAGAAAAAAGAGGCCGTACGATAGAGTTGTTAGAACGTGTTGGCATTCCTAATCCAAATCAAGTATATCATCGGTACCCGCATGAGCTGTCGGGGGGAATGAGACAGAGAATTGTCATTGCGATGGCGATTGCTTGTCACCCTTCATTAATTATTGCGGATGAGCCGACAACAGCATTAGATGTCACAATTCAGTCACAGATTATGGATCTATTACGAGAACTCCAGCAGCAGATGAATACAGGCATTATTTTAATTACGCATGATTTAGGAGTGGTGGCGGAAATGGCGGATCGTGTAGCGGTGATGTATGCAGGTGAAATTGTTGAAATGGCGGATGTTTATACGCTATTTGATCGTCCTTTGCACCCATATACACGTTCATTGCTCCAGTCCATCCCATCTGCCCAACATCCAAAAGAAAGGCTTCATGTCATCCAAGGCATTGTTCCACCGCTTCAAAAATTGCCAAGAACGGGATGCCGATTTCGCTCAAGAATTGGATGGATCGATGAATCAGAGCATGAAGAGCAGCCGATTTTGCGAGAAGTGGAGCCGGGGCATTTTGTACGTTGCATTTGCTATAAAAACTTTCACTTTCCATATGACCATATAGGGGACATGAAATATGGAATTTCTTAAAGTCAATCATTTAAAAGTATATTATCCGATTCGTAGTGGTTTTTTGCGCAGAGTAGTCGGCCATGTAAAAGCGGTCGATGATATAAGCTTTCAATTGAACCGAGGAGAGACATACGGATTGGTCGGTGAATCGGGATGTGGCAAAACGACAACAGGGCGAACGTTAATTGGCTTAATCAAAGCAACAGCGGGGGAGATTTTACTAGAGGGCAAGGATCTTACAAAACTGAATCGCCGTGAACGGTCATATCATCGCAAAGACATTCAAATGATTTTTCAGGATCCATATTCATCGCTTAACCCTAAAAAACGAGTTCTTGATATTATTGCCGAACCGATACGCAATTTTGAAAAGTTATCTCCTCAGGAGGAAAAGCGAAAAGTCCAGTATCTAATCGAGAGGGTAGGCCTTCATCCGGATTCTATCTATAAATATCCGCATGAGTTTTCTGGAGGACAGCGGCAACGCATTGGCATTGCGCGCGCTTTAACGCTTCATCCCAAACTGATTATTGCAGATGAACCTGTGTCAGCTTTAGATGTGTCTGTACAAGCTCAAGTGTTAAATTTTATGAAAGACATTCAAACAGAATTCCAGCTGACATATTTGTTTATTAGTCATGATTTAGGGATTATCCGTCATATGTGTGACCGTATCGGGATTATGTATAGAGGACAATTTGTTGAAGAAGGCGCAAGCCAGGAGATATTCAACAATCCGCAGCATATTTACACAAAACGGCTGATTTCGGCGATTCCTAATGTCGATCCTCGAAAAAAACAAGAACAAATAAAGCTTCGCCAGCACGTTGACAAAGAGTATAAGCTTTCTTGGCAGCGTTATTTTAATGCGGAAGGGAAGGCTTATCCGTTAAAACGCATCTCAGACACACATTCTGTTGCTATTTTGTGAGAGAGGAAGTCGAAACATGCTGAAGTTTATATTGCGACGAATCGTGATGATGATTCCTCAATTATTGATTTTGAGTATTCTTGTTTTTGCATTAGCTAAAGCAATGCCAGGTGATGCGCTTACTGGACAGTTGGCTAAATCTCCAAAGATGGATGCCAATACATTAATGGAAATGCGGGAAAAGCTCGGATTAAATGATCCTGTTCATATTCAATACGTAAGATGGGTGAAAAATCTTTTGCATGGAGATCTTGGTCTTTCGTATATTCATCAACAGCCCGTAACAGATCTTCTATCCGGCAGATTGGCCAATACTCTTTTATTATCCGCGTGCGTTCTATTGCTTACCTATCTTATTGCCATACCATTAGGATTGGTTTCCGGACGTTGGCAAGATTCTTGGGCGGACAAGCTCATTGTTGGTTATAGCTATGTTAGTTTTGCTACACCATTATTTATTTTTGCCTTAGTTATGCTGTTTGTATTTGGATTTAAACTAGGGTGGTTTCCAACGGGAGGAAGTGTCGATATTCAAGTAGAGAAGGGGACATTGGACTATTATATCAATAAATTTTATCATCTCCTTCTGCCGTCTTTGTCCGGTGCTCTTATTGGCACGGTTGGTATTATTCAATATTTGCGAAGTGAGATTATCGACACGAAGGTTAAAGATTTTGTGAAAACAGCGCGAGCCAAAGGAATACCGGAATCGAAAATTTACTCTCATCATATTTTACGCAATTCATTTTTACCGATTGCCGCTTTTTTAGGGTATGAAATTACGGGGCTTATTGGCGGTTCCATATTTTTAGAATCTATTTATAGCTATCCGGGGCTAGGACAGCTGTTCCTTCAATCCATTATGCAGCGCGATTATAGCGTAGTTACAGCACTTGTCATGATTTCAGGTTTGGCGACATTAATAGGAACTTTGTTATCCGACATCATTTTAAGTGCTGTAGATCCGCGCATTAGAATTGAATAGTACAGATGGAGGAACGATTATGAGAGCAAATGTGAATGATTCTCAGCAAATAGCGAAGGATGTTAGCCAAAGTCCTTCAAGCCTCTTCATATTATGGCGTGAAATGATAAAAGATAAGCTAGCGCTTATTTCTCTCGTTGTTCTTTCGTGCATTCTTCTTATTGTCTATGGATCTGCGCTTTTTTTAGATCAAGACAAAATTGTGAAAGTGGATCTACTGTCTATCTACGCGCCGCCTTCTGCGGAACATTGGTTAGGCACCGATTATGGAGGACGAGATATTTTGGGCCAATTGATTATTGGCGCCCGAAATTCCTTTACAATTGGTTTGCTCATTACGCTTCTGACCGGCTTCATTGGCCTTGCCATAGGATTAATTGCTGGGTACTATGGCGGGATCATTGACAATGTGATTATGCGTATCATTGATTTTATTTTGGTTTTGCCTTTTTTAATGCTTGTCATCGTTTTTGTAGCGATTGTACCAAAGTATAATGTTTTTACATTTATTTTAATCATGAGCGCTTTTTTGTGGACTGGGAAAGCGCGGTTGATTAGAGCTAAAACATTGGCTGAAAGGGAGCTGGATTATGTCAGTGCTTCAAAAACACTCGGCACTCCGGATTGGAAAATTATGATACGCGAAATCTTGCCCAATTTAAGTTCGATCATCATTGTGAATTTAACGCTAAATCTCGCTGGGAATATTGGCATCGAATCCGGATTGAGCTACTTAGGATTTGGGCTGCCCGAAAGCACACCGAGCCTTGGCACACTAGTAAGCTATGCGACAAATCCGGATGTTTTACAAAATAAATGGTGGGTATGGCTTCCGGCATCATTGCTAATCTTAGTGATCATGCTGTGCATAAATTTTATTGGTCAAGCATTAAAAAGAGCAGCTGACGCGAGACAGCGGCTAGGATAAAGGGGGAAATAAACATTGAAAAAAAGGTATGGGAAGCTTTTAAGCTTGTTAGTCGGTTTTTCGATTTTGCTAGCGGCTTGCACAAACAGCACAACAAGCAGCGATGGAAAGAATAGCAAAAACACGCAGACAACGCAAAAAGAAACGATCGGAAACTTCCCGATGGCGGTCAAAAACGATGGCAAGATTGTTGACGGGGTGTTGACGTATGGGCTTGTTTACGATACGCCTTTTGAAGGAACGCTGAATTATGCATTTTATCAAGGCCAGCCAGATGTGGAAATTTTACATTTTTTTGATGAGTCACTGTTCCATGTAAACGGGGATTATGAAATTACGAATGACGGTGCCGCAACGTATGAGCTTTCTGATGATAAAAAAACGATCACGATTAAAATTAAAGACAATGTCAACTGGCATGATGGAGAACCTGTTAAAGCAGAAGATTTAGAGTATGCCTATTTAGTCATTGGCCATAAGGATTATACAGGTGTCCGCTACGGAGACGCACTCATTCAGGACATTGTTGGCATGGATGAATATCATGCGGGAAAAGCAGCGAATATTTCTGGAATTAAAGTGATCGATAACAAAACATTATCCATCACATATAAGCATGCAAACCCGTCCATCTTAACAGGCATTTGGGCATATCCATTGCCCAAGCATTATTTAAAAGATATTCCAATCAAACAAATGGCGCAATCCGATAAAATCCGCAAAAACCCGATCGGTTTCGGGCCATTCAAAGTGAAAAAGATCGTTCCGGGTGAGTCGGTTGAACTTGTACGCAATGATGATTATTACGGCGGAAAGCCGAACTTAAAAGGCGTTATCGTTAAAGTGGTCAATCCAAAAGTTGTGTTGCAGGCATTAAAAAAAGGAGAAATCGATGTTGCGCAATTTCCAACTGATCAATATGTCAGCGCAAAAGGAACAAAAAATATTCAATTCGTTGGCAACATTGAGTTAGCCTATAATTATATTGGATTTAAGCTGGGGCATTGGGATGCAGAAAAACAAGAAAATGTCATGGATAATCCGAAATTCCAAAATAAAAAGCTGCGCCAAGCAATGGCGTACGCCATTGACAATCAGGCGGTTGCCGACAAACTATATCATGGGCTCCGCTTCCCGGCCACTACACTCATTCCGCCATCATTTCCAGGCTATCATGACGAAAATGCAAAAGGATATTCATATAATCCTGAGAAAGCGAAAAAACTGTTAGATGAAGCGGGCTATAAAGATAAAGATGGCGATGGTCTTCGCGAAGATCCAGATGGAAAGAAATTTACAATCAATTTCCTTTCAATGAGTGGAGGAGATATTGCGGAACCGCTTGCTAAGTTTTATATCCAATGCTGGAAGGAAGTCGGTTTGGATGTGCAGCTTGTGGATGGCCGTTTAGCAGAGTTTAATTCATTTTACGATATGGTTGAAAAAGACGATCCAAAAGTGGATATCTTTGCAGCGGCATGGGGAACAGGGACCGATGTCGACCCGTACGGGCTATACGGCCGCAATGTTATGTTCAACTATTCTCGGTGGGTGAACGAAAAAAATGATGAATTGCTTGAAAAAGGCCATTCTGAACAAGCCTTCGATAAACAATACCGGAAAGATATTTATAACCAATGGCAAGAATTAATGAATGAAGAAGTGCCGGTGATTCCAACCTTATATCGTTCACAAATATTTGCTGTGAATAATCGCGTGAAAAACTTTACGGCTGATATCGATCCATTCAACTGGAAATGGAAAGAAGTAGGAGTAACAGCGGAAAAACCAGAAACCGAATAAAATAGAACCGCTGAAGGAAAAGGGGGGCCCATAATTTTGTGGGAACGCCCTTTTTCTGTTTGGGTTTTCGGCTTCTGTATGGGTATAAAATGCTGTGGATACGAAGGGGATTTCTATTAAGATTAATATTTTCACCATCATGTCATACATATGAAAATAAGAAAATAGCTCAAGCCGATTTTTATGGCATGTCCCTCTTTCTGTTTTCTTAGGCAAGAGGAGAAGAGCGTTCTCTGCTGACTGACTCGTTTTCTTTAACCCACATTCCTTTTATGGATTGTGTTGCATATTGAAAAGCGACGATGGATATGGCTGCATGTAATTGCATAACGGTTACATGACAAACCATCATCAAAAAAAGCAATCGGCCGGGGGATCTAACAAAAACATCACGTACGTAAGGTCATCATTTGAGCAGCAGTAACCTCCCGTCTCTATTTAAAAGCGCTTTCATAATAGGCAGCGCTGTTAGGAAATAAAGGCGATCTTATCCGTTTATTTGCAGTGGATCACGCGCACTAGGTATGTGACTTTTGAAATGTATGGTAGATAAAATACAAGAATAATTTTGGGAAGGTCAGCAGTTTGCAGCTTGCTTTATGGCCCGTTTATGCGGCCAGGTCTGAACAACCGCCGCTTCTAGCAATCGATCAATGAAACGCTTAACCCTAACCATCGAGTTTCAGTTTCGAATGTGAAAAGGCGAAGTCCCGTTGCGTCTTTAGCAGACGAAAGGAGGTGAAAAGGATGAAAAAAAATTTTGGTGGTCTGCGGCAATAGGCTTGGCAGCAGCTTTATGATCGAGTTAAATGTGAAAATACTTTACAGTATCTGGGAATTGAGGTCGATGTGTCCCATACAGATTTAGCTGCAAGCAAAACCGAAAAAGCGGATCTGTACGTCGGTGCGAAGGATTTAATGGATGTCCTTGACGACGGAACAAGGGCAGTCGCTAAACTAGCCAATATTTTCGACATGCAAGAGTTGAAATCCGTCTTACAGCAGTATGTATAAACAACAAGGGGGAGAGGCGGATGTTAGATTTATTAATGAAGGATATTTTGGGATCACCAGCCATTTTAGTGGGGTTGTTCGCGTTTTTGGGGCTTGTGCTGCAAAAAAAGCGTGTTTCTGACATTATTTCAGGAACGTTAAAAACCATTATGGGATTTATTCTTCTCAACGGCGGTGCCGCGATTCTGATCCAATCACTTGATGCGTTTGGCAAATTATTTGAAAAAGCTTTTGCGATTCAAGGGGTCATTCCGAATAATGAAGCGATTGTCGCAATTGCCCAGCAAACATTTGGCAAAGAAACGGCGCTCATTATGCTGTTTGGGATGATTGTCAACCTGCTTCTTGCTCGGTTTACCCGTTTTAAATACATTTTTTTAACTGGACATCATACGTTATTTATGGCTTGCTTAATTTCAGCAGTGTTGGCAACAAGCGGTGTTGCTGGAGCTCTTCTTGTCGTGATCGGTTCGATTATTCTCGGCGCCTTGATGGTATTCATGCCGGCCCTGCTTCAGCCATATATGCGTCAAGTGACCGGGACAGATCAAGTTGCTTTAGGGCATTTTGGATCTGTCGGATATTTTGCGTCTGCATGGATCGGCAAGCGCTTTGGCAATAAAGCGCGCTCTACTGAGGATTTGCACGTACCAAGATCGTTGAGCTTTTTGCGTGATACGTCCGTAGCGATGTCGCTGACGATGACGATCTTATTTCTGATTGTTGTACCATTGGCGGGCAAAGAGTTCGTTGAAACACAGTTAAGCGGCGGCGTCAATTTTCTTGTTTTCTCGTTAATGCAAGGAATTACATTTGCTGCTGGCGTATATGTGGTGCTTGCTGGAGTGCGGATGTTAATTGCCGAGATTGTTCCCGCTTTTAAAGGGATTGCCGATAAAGTCGTAAACAATGCCAAGCCTGCTCTCGATTGTCCGACTGTATTTCCTTATGCACCAAATGCCGTCATTATTGGCTTTTTATCAAGCTTTGTTGCTGGAATGATTTCCATGCTTATTTTGCCGGCTGTCGGTTTAAAGGTAATCGTGCCTGGACTGATTCCCCACTTTTTCACAGGAGCAGCAGCAGGTGTCTTTGGAAATGCTACAGGAGGCAGACGCGGAGCTATTTTGGGGGCTTTTGTCAACGGACTTCTCATTTCGTTCTTGCCGGCGCTTCTTTTGCCAGTTCTTGGGTCGCTAGGGTTTGAAAACACGACATTTGGTGATTCAGACTTTGGTATTGTTGGTATTTTATTGAGCTATTTGATTAAATGGTTTTCGTAAAAAATATCAATCGGTTAAAGGGCTGGCTTACGTTGTGTATCAACGTAAGCCAGCCCTTTTATTAGCCGTTTGCTCTGCAAGACTTACAACTTTGTGAACTTTGATAAAAAATGTGTGTAGCAGATTTCATTCAACGTGAGCAGAAGGGGCCCATTTTTGGAAACAAAGAAGATGACTTCCCATAGGAGCAGTTGACAAACGAAAAATGTACGTCTAGAGATGAATAGAGATTGCTCTGTCTATAGCCGCTCGGCTATACTTAATGGAAAGGGGGAGAGAAGATGGAAGAAAAGGTTGTAAACGCGATTCAAGATGAATATCCGGATGATTTTGCTTGGTGTTATGGCTGCGGTCGTCTTAATGAAAATGGCCATCATTTTCGGACGGGATGGCAAGGGGAGCAAACAGTGACTATTTATACACCGCGTCCAGAGCATGCAGCAATTCCGGGATTTGTATATGGCGGGCTGCTCGCGTCCTTAATTGATTGCCACGGAACCGGTTCAGCGGCATTGGCCCTGCATCGTAAAAATGGCTATGAGCCCGGAGATGGCACAGCCCCGCCGCGGTTTGTAACCGCTTCTTTAAATGTGCAATTTCTGAAGCCCACTCCACAGGGGGTACCGCTCAAAGCGATTGGCACGGTGGAGGAAATACATCCGAAAAAATGGAGAGTGCAGACAGAAGTTTATGCAAATGATGTTCTTTGCGCGCAAGGAGAAGTGATTGCGGTCGTCATGCCAAAGACATTTTTGCCGTCTTCGTGATGTCAACGAATGCAAAAACGCCTGCTGTTTCACTAGAACAGGCGTTTTTTACTGCTAACACAAATGTCGCAAGCATGCAAGTGTATATTGTAAATCAATGAAAGTGTACATACTATCAAAAGGGGTTTTAATGAAGGGAGAATCGTCTGTATGGATGGATCCAAACAAGAGTCACAATGGAATGAAAAAGAGTTTGCTTCTCTTCATGAATTAGCTGATTTTGTCTCCGCCCATGTTCAATGTCCAGTGACCATTGAATCACGTGATTTGGAACTGATGGCTTATAGCGGAAACCACAACGAACCGGATGCGGTGCGCATGAATACCATTTTAAGCAAACGGGCCGCGGCCCATGTTGTCCATTATTTGCATGAAAGTGGTTGGCTTCAGCGCATTGAAGAGGCGAGTGGAGTCGTTAAAATCCCAACATTGACAGAAATTGGACTTGGCCCTCGCACGGTCGCCTGTATCAAAAGCGGGAAAAAAATTTATGGATATTTATGGGTTCAGGAAGCCAGTGACGCATTTGCGGAGGAACATCAGTCTTTTTTGGTGGAGGCGGCGAAGAAAGCGGCGGAATGGTTTGAACAACAAATGAGTGTGACTCGTAAGCGGCAGAAGGAAATGGAACGGATATTGATGAGCTTCATTCGAGAAGGAGCCCCAAGTGACCAAGCTGTAAAGATTGAAGCAGAACTGAGAGGAATCAAACTGCCAAAGGAGTTTGTTGTCGTTCTGTTTCGGGTTTTGCGGTCCGATAGGAAGGAAATCATTCGCCATTATATTATTTTTAGCATGAATGCGTTAAGTGGCTCCACCTTTTTGATCGAAAATCATGAGCAGTTGATTTGCATCATTGGAAATCCCTCTGTTTCCTCTCATACAGCTTTGGACCAAGCTCGGCTGCTGCTTGAAAAATTAGAGAAGGAGTTTCACTGTGATTTACAGCGGGATGTCCTTGTGGGAATCGGCAAAGAGTATCGCAGATTAAAGGATCTGAGACAAAGCTATACAGAAGCGACTGAGGTGATACATATTAAAACGCGACTTCATGAACCGCTTGGCCATTTTTATGAGGAGTTAGGGATTTATCGGCTGCTTCCGGCCATATATGCGCAGCATAAGCGGCAGCGCTATCAAAACGAACAATTGCAGAAATTGAAAAGATATGATATGGAAAATCAAACAACGCTTGTCGAAACATTGAAGCAGTATCTTAAAAATGATGGAAAAATTAAAGAAACAGCAGAGGACTTATACATACATCCTAACACATTGCATTATCGAATCAAGCGCATTCAAGCGATTACTGGCATTGATTTTGCTGATTTTGAACAACGAATGATGTTATACATTGATCTCCTCCTTCTCCAATATAAGGATGATATTGTGTTCGACACACAAATATAAGGCTTGATCATTATACCGGAGAAACAAAGAATCTTCTGAATGTATCCATTATAATGAATCATATAAGCTGATCAAGAAGGGGACGATGAGAATGGCTGTACCGTATAAGCATGAGCCGTTTACCGATTTTTCTGTTGAGCAAAATCGGCAAGCATTTCAAGCAGCATTAACCGATGTTCAATCGAAGCTTGGACAAGAATATCCGCTTGTGATTGGGACGCAACGCGTAACTACAGAAGAAAAAGTGATTTCGCGCAATCCGGCGAACAAGGCAGAGATTGTTGGCATGGTTTCAAAGGCGACGAAGCAATGGGCGGATAAAGCGATGGAAGCAGCGCTCCAAGCGTTTGAAACATGGCGAAATGAACCTGTTGAAGCACGTGCGCACATTTTATTTCGAGCAGCGGCTATTTTACGCAGAAGAAAGCATGAATTTTCCGCGCTTTTAGTAAAAGAAGTCGGAAAGCCTTGGAAAGAGGCGGATGCTGATACGGCAGAAGCGATTGATTTTCTGGAGTATTACGCGCGCCAAATGATGCATTTACAGCGCGGCATCCCTGTGGAGAGTCGTCCTGGTGAGCACAATACGTTTCATTATATTCCGTTAGGGGTCGGGCTTATTATCTCTCCATTTAATTTCCCGTTGGCGATTATGGCTGGCACGACTGTGGCGGCTATCGTAACAGGAAATACGGTTATTTTGCGTCCGTCGGACCGTGCGCCTGTCGTGGCTGCGAAATTTGTCGAAATGATGGAGGAAGCAGGGCTGCCAGCTGGGGTACTAAACTATTTGCCAGGCGGCGAAGCGGAGGTTGGCGAATATTTAGTCGAGCATCCAAAGATGCGTTTTATTTCGTTTACTGGTTCACGCGCTGTTGGTTGCCGCATTTACGAACGAGCAGCGATCGTTCAGCCTGGACAGAAATGGCTTAAGCGAGTGATTGCCGAGATGGGTGGAAAAGATGCGATCATTGTGGATCGAGAAGCCGATCTTGAATTAGCGGCACAGTCTATTGTTGCATCGGCTTTTGGCTTTTCCGGACAAAAATGTTCAGCCTGTTCACGGGCGATTATCGTTGAAGATGTGTACGAACAAGTGTTAAACCGCGTGGTCGAGCTGACAAAACAGCTAAAGGTGGGGAATCCAGAAGAGCAGAGCACATTTATGGGACCGGTTATCGATCAAGCGTCATTTGACAAAATTATGGGATATATCGAGATTGGCAAGCAAGAAGGCAGGCTGATGGCTGGAGGAGAAGGAGACGATTCAACAGGATTTTTTATCCAGCCAACGATCTTTGCCGATGTCCATCCAAGCGCACGGATTATGCAGGAAGAAATTTTCGGTCCGGTTGTCGCTTTTACGAAGGCGAAGGACTTTGACCATGCGCTTGAAATGGCAAATCATACGGAATATGGATTAACAGGAGCTGTCATCTCGAGAAATCGTGCCCATCTTGAAAAAGCTCGTGAGGAGTTCCATGTTGGCAATCTTTACTTTAATCGCGGCTGTACAGGTGCGATTGTCGGTTATCAGCCATTTGGCGGCTTTAATATGTCGGGAACCGATTCAAAAGCAGGGGGCCCTGATTATTTAATTCTTCATATGCAAGCAAAAACCGTAAGTGAGGCGTTTTAGGAGGACAGACGATGTTAGCACAAATCTCAAAAAATATTTTTCTATATGCTTCGCAAAGCAAAGCATTAAATAAAGCGGCTAAAAAATGGGGGCTTCGATTTGGAGCTTCCCAAGTTGTCGCTGGTGAGACGATTGAAAGCGCTATTGCTAAAGTGAAAGAGCTGAATGAAAAAGGGCTTATTTGTACGCTTGACCATTTAGGCGAGTTTGTTTCGAGCCGAGAAGAGGCGATTGAGGCGACAGAATATAATGTGAGAACGTTAGAGGCCATTCATAAAGCGGGGGTCAACAGCAATCTCTCTGTTAAACTGACACAACTGGGGCTTGATATTGATTGGCATTTTTGCCTTGACAATATGAAAAGAATTATGGAAACCGCTAAGCGGTGCAATAACTTTGTCCGCATTGACATGGAAGATTCCGCCCATTGTCAGGCGACATTAGATATTTTGCATGAATTGCGCAAAACGTATGACAATGTAGGAACAGTCATTCAGGCCTATTTATATCGTGCGGAGCAAGATGTCAAAGATTTAAAAGGAGTCTCTCTTCGCTTAGTAAAAGGCGCTTACAAAGAACCACCTGAGGTGGCTTATCAGGATAAACAGGAAGTAGATGCCAATTACATGAACATTATTCAACAGCATTTGTTAAGCGGAAGCTACACGGCCATTGCTTCACATGACCATAACATTATTGCGAAAGTGAAGCAATTTGCTAAAGAGAACAATATTCCGCGCGACCAATTCGAATTTCAAATGTTGTACGGATTCCGCACCGACATGCAGCAACAGCTTGCGGCTGAAGGATATAAAATGCGTGTGTATATTCCGTTTGGCAACGACTGGTTCGGCTACTTTATGCGCCGCCTAGCGGAACGACCACAAAATGTCGCGTTTGCGTTAAAAGGGTTTTTTGGCAAATAAATCGTGAATAGCTGCTTTTCGGAACAGAAAGAACGCAAAAAAACGGCTGCTGTGCCATGCCTAGTCATGGCGGATGACAGCCGTTTTTTGTGTATGTATTTAGTTAACATGGGCTTCATGAGACTCAGCTAGAGCATCCTTGCTTTTTCTCACACTGGCTGTTGCATGTGTTCGATCGCTGTTCACACCATTTCGCCTGTCATTTCTCAGGGAATGACAAAAAAGCGATCCCTTCACCAAACAAGCTAAGTGCAGCGGCGGCACTTAAGCATGGTATGCTTCTTCAAGAAGTAGTGCCAGCTATCATTTTGTATACATAAGCATTTTTGTATATGTATATCATCACGATAATGACGAGAGGAACATCATAGAAGGTTTCTAAAGCTTCATGCCTAGATGTTAATTTGGAAAGGAAATGCTAAATAATTGAAACATTTGTTAAAAGGAGTATAATGGTAGCTGACGCCTCTCTGCCATTGGTCAGGGAGACTTCTTAGGGAAATGCTTAAATTAATAGAAAGGGAGAGAAAAGATGTATACAAGTGCTCAGCAGGCTGCTCCTGTTCGGATGACAGTCTATCCTATTTTGATTGCCATCAGCATGGGCCATTTGCTTAATGATGCCATGCAGGCCGTTGTCCCTGCGCTGTTTCCGATTTTGGAATCATCGATGAATTTATCGTATATGCAAATTGGTTGGATTGCGTTTACTTTGAATATGACCTCTTCGGTTCTTCAGCCTGTTGTTGGCTTATTTACGGACCGGCGTCCTTCCCCATACTTTCTGCCGCTGGGAATGGCTGCGAGCCTGTTGGGAATGGTCGGTTTGGCGCTGGCGCCTAGCTTTCTCTTTGTTTTATTATCGGTATTATTAGTAGGGCTTGGTTCTGCCGTGTTCCATCCGGAGGGAGCAAGGGTGGTCTATTTTGCAGCAGGAGAGAGACGAGGGTTTGCCCAATCGATTTATCAGGTAGGAGGAAATACAGGAAATGCTCTTGCTCCATTGTTTACGGCTCTTATTTTTGTACCGTTTGGCCAAAAAGGGGCCGGATGGTTTACAGTGGTGGCACTGCTGGGCATTATGATATTATCTCGCGTATCACGGTGGTATTCTCATAAACTAGAACAGCGAGAGAAAGACCGTGCCCAAAAAACAGTGGTAAAATTGGAAGGGCAAGAGCGGCGACGCGTTCTCTTTGCTTTAATTCTATTAATCTTTTTAGTGTTTACTCGCTCTTGGTATTCGGCCGGTATTTCCAACTATTATCAGTTTTATTTGACTCAATATTACCATATTTCGATACGAGAAGCGCAGCTGTACTTATTTATTTTTATGATCGCTGGAGCGATTGGCACATTTGTTGGCGGCCCGCTTGCCGATCGATTTGGAAAGAAGAATTTAATGCTGTTTTCTACAGTCGGTACCGCTCCGTTCGCCTTGCTGCTTCCGCATCTTCCGCTCGGATGGGCGCTGCCTGCGCTCTTTTTAGCTGGCTTTATTTTATCACTTAGCTTCTCAACTTTTGTCGTGTATGCACAAGAGCTGCTTCCGGGAAATGTCGGAATGGCCTCTGGATTAATTGTTGGTCTTGCGTTTGGAATGGGAGCGTTAGGCGCGGTCGTACTTGGTAAAATTGCCGATACATACACGCTTAAATCGTTGATGTGGATGTGCAGCTTTTTACCACTGCTCGGAGTGTTGACTTATTGGCTGCCGAAAGATAAAGGCCGGTCGGCAGCTTTGGGGCATTAAGAGCAGGAAAGTTGTGAAAAAGCTGAAGGGTGAGGAAGAATCCTAGACAATAAAGGCGGTTCGTAAGCTTCTGCTTGCGAGCCGCCTTTTGCTGTTTGTTGCTCGTTTCATGCCATCTTTCGCTCTTTCCATTTTAGCGGCGCAAATCCAGTATGGCCGATTTTCGCTATATTATTCACAAATCTAGATCGAATGTCCATGGTATCTAAACGTCATGGCAAGACGGAACGAATCATGTCTACAACAAAAAGACTAGGCATGGGTGTGACAAAGGACGTTGAAAAAGGCCAAGCTCCATATGGATGCAAATGCTTACATATCAAGCGGCATCGATTATCCCCCCGCTTGATTTTGTAACGTTTGTCTATAACGATAACAAAATGAGGGTAGCTAGTCAAAATATTTCCATTAGCCTTGCCGCGACCGTCCATTTTCCACAGCTCGTTCGTTCTATTTTCAAGCTGCATTTATATATTTTTATAAAGGGAGGGGTTTGTGTGTATCAACCAAAAGATTCATCGCAATCGCCACGCTTTTGTGGCGTTCGCACATTTATGCGGCTAGAGCATGTTCGCACAACGGATAACGTTGATTTTGCGGTGCTTGGTGTTCCGTTTGATACGGCTGCTTCTAATCGAACGGGACAGCGATACGGTCCGCAACACATTCGAAATTTCTCAGTACTGCTTCGTCCGTATAATCCAGATATGGAGATTGATATTTTTCAATACTGCTCTGGAATCGATTATGGTGATATAGATGTTGTTCCTGGAAATGCGCTGCGGACATATGGTCGGATTGTCAAGGAATTGCGTCCTCTTTTGCAAAAAAATATTATTCCCATTATGATGGGCGGAGATCATTCCATCACATTAGGACATTTGCGGGCATTTTATGAACGTTTTGGGCCGATCGCGCTTGTTCATTTTGATTCGCATGGAGATACATGGGACCATTACTATGGAGAGAAGTATATGCATGGTACGCCGTTTCGCCGGGCTGTAGAAGAGGGATTGCTCGATGTGGATCACTCCATTCAAGTCGGTATGCGCGGACCGCTCTATAGCGCAGATGATATCGAGGATGCGCGCCGCCTCGGCTTTGAAGTGATTCCGATGAAGGAAGTTCGAAAAACAGGCTTTTCTGAAGTGATGGATCGCATTCATCAACGAGTGGGAGATCGGCCTGTTTTTGTTTCTTATGACATTGATTTTGTTGATCCGGCATTTGCTCCTGGAACCGGTACACCGGAAGTAGGAGGGCCTACAAGTTATGAAGCGCTCGAATATGTGAGAGGACTTGATGGTTTAAACATCGTTGGTTTTGATCTAGTTGAAGTATTGCCTTCATACGATCAGGGCGAAATTACGGCTGTGCTGGCCTCCGCCATTATTTATGAAATGATCACACTCATCGCTTTAAAGAAAAGGCGATCGCATCAAGAGAGACGATCTGGCGTTGCTAGACAATGAAAGGGATGCGGAACAGAAGGATAAAAGGCCCTTTAGCTGGGGCGCCTGATTTTGAGTGGTCGGCAAGAATGAACTTGAAACCTAGGAAAAGCGTGTATTCAGCCAGCATCTAAAGCCCAGTTGATGCAATCATGAACGAGCGGTTGAAGGGATGGCGGATCATCGGCCCTTTCGCTTGAAAGCAACAGGATGGATCAGCATCCTGCAAATGAGGTTGTGTGGTTGAGAACATTCCTTCCGCGCTGTGTACTGGTATCATCATAGCGGATTATGAATAAACAAATTTCATTCGCACAAGGGGAGAAAAAAGATGAGAGAAAGCAATTGGATTCATCTATTTCAACAAATGCCGGATTTGCTTGCGCCAACGATGGCAAAAGATCATCCGAATTTGCCAGTTGTAAAGGAGGAAGGCTGCTATTATTACGGGGTGGATGGAAAAAAATATCTTGATTTTACTTCCGGGATCGCCGTAACAAACATTGGTCACCGTCACCCGAAAGTAGTACAGGCGATTAAAGATGCGGCAGACCGTCTGCTGCATGGGCCGAGCGGGGTCATCATGTATGAGTCCATTCTTCGTTTGGCCGAAGAGCTAACACAGATTATGCCTGAAGGATTAAACTGTTTCTTTTTTGCCAATAGCGGAACGGAAGCGATTGAAGGAGCGATGAAGCTGGCCAAGCATGTTACGAAACGTCCGTATGTGATATCGTTTACAGGCTGTTTCCACGGGCGTTCCTTAGGATCGCTTAGCGTCAGCACCTCCAAAAGCAAATATCGCCAATATTTGCAGCCAAACGGATTGACGTATCAACTGCCATACGCGAATCCGAAAGCGTGTCCAGACAGTGAAGATCCGGATGTTTATTTTGCTCACCAACTAGAAAAAGAGGCTGCGGCTTTATTTGCTCATCAAGTGACCCCGGAAGAAGTAGCGTGCATGATTTTAGAACCGGTATTGGGAGAGGGAGGATATATTGTTCCT
The DNA here is from genome assembly GCF_009834045.1 of Anoxybacillus sp. PDR2. NCBI lineage: Bacteria > Bacillati > Bacillota > Bacilli > Caryophanales > Anoxybacillaceae > Anoxybacillus > Anoxybacillus sp. PDR2. The sequence goes on from NZ_CP047158.1 coordinate 1,575,487, forward strand.
CCAAAAGGATGGCTGCATAAAGTAAGAGAAATTTGTGACCGACATGGAATTTTGCTTATTTTTGACGAAGTGCAAACAGGATTTGGACGCACGGGGGAATGGTTTGCCGCACAAACATTTGACGTTGCTCCAGATATTATGGCTATTGCGAAAGGAATCGCTTCAGGTCTTCCGCTAAGTGCAACGGTGGCTTCTAAAGAGCTGATGCAGCAATGGCCGCTAGGAAGTCACGGAACAACATTTGGCGGCAATCCGATTGCCTGCGAGGCAGCGCTGGCGACATTAGAAGTATTCAAGGAAGAAAACGTGCTGGAAAATTGCCGGATTGTTGGACAATATGCTCGTGAACGGTTGGATGAGCTCAAAGAAAAACACGCCATGATTGGCGAGGTGCGCTCGATCGGATTGATGATTGGCATTGAAATCGTTGATCCAATGACAGGGGAACCAAATGGAGAGGGGGTGATGAATATTTTAAACCGCTGTCTGCAAAAAGGGGTTCTTTTCTATTTATGCGGAAATCAAGGAGAAGTTATTCGCATGATTCCACCGCTGACTGTGACGAAGGAGCAGATTGATGATGGCTTGCGCTTGCTGGCGGAGGCATTAACGGAGTATGAAAACGAAATGGGCTTCCGTTCATTTGAAGCTAAAATGACAGGCAGATAGCGGCGGGTTTCTTGATGAAAACAAGAATGGGGGAATCAGGATGAGCATGCTTGATACAGGTGTTATTTTGGTTTATTTTCTCCTTTTGATCGTCGTGGGGATTTTAGGAGCGAAAAAAGCGAAAACGGCGGAAGATTACGCGCTTGCAGGCAGAAATCTTGGTTTGTTTATTTACCTTGGTTGTTTATCCGCCGTCATTCTTGGCGGCGCTTCAACGATTGGCACGACCAAATTGGGGTATCAATTCGGGCTTTCAGGCATGTGGTTTGTCTTTATGATTGGTCTGGGCATCACTCTATTAGGCTTGTTTTTTATTAGGCAGATTTACGGAGCGAACGTTACGACGATAAGTGAATTGCTAGGAAGGCGCTACAATCAAGAAGCTCGTTTAATTAGCGCGATTGTGGCGGCGATTTATACCTTAATGGTTTCTGTTACGCAGGTGATCGGAATGGGCAGCATTATACACGCGGTGCTCGGTTGGCCTATGACGACCTCCATGCTTGTGGGAGGCGGCATCGTCCTATTTTATACGATCCTCGGCGGAATGTGGAGTGTAACGATGACAGATATTATTCAGTTTCTTGTGATGACCATCGGCATCTTTTTCATTATGCTGCCGATGAGCTTATCTCGCGCCGGCGGATGGGAGGCGCTCTCTCAACAGCTTTCGGCTTCTCATTTTGATTTTACCTCCATCGGATGGTCCAGCATTTTTCAATACTTTCTATTATATACATTAGGAATGATCGTTTCTCAAGATATTTGGCAGCGAGTATTTACAGCACGAACCACGAAAATCGCTCGAGGCGGAGCGGTGTATGCCGGGGTGTACAGCATTGCGTATGCGTTAGCTTTAAGTATCATTGGCATGTGTGCAGTGATTGTCTTTCCAACCATCAGTGATCCGCAAAATGTATTTGCCAGCATGTCGCTCGCTATTCTTCCACATGGGTTATTAGGTCTCATTTTAGCAAGCGTGTGTTCTGCGCTCATGTCTACCGCCTCAGGAACGCTGCTCGCTTCCTCGACACTGATCTCACATGATATTTTGAAGCAATATTGGCTAAAAAATATGAGCGACCAGCATGTTGTACGATTATCGCGGATCATTACCCTTGTGGTCGGTGTGATCGCCATTATCTTTGCCATTTGGATTCAAGATGTGCTCGTTGCTCTTGACGTGGCTTATGCGATTTTATCAGGTGCCATTTTCGTCCCTGTTATTCTTGGTTTCTTTTGGAAAAAAGCAACAGCGAAAGCAGGGCTGTATTCGATGGTTATTAGCTCACTTGTCGTATTTGCTGGTTTAGCGTTGGAAGGCCTCAGCTCGACGAAACCGATTATGTATGGCATCGTAGCCAGCATCGTATCGATGATTCTATTTTCCTATTGGCGTCCGGCTTCTCATCTTCAGCCCGATCATCAAGCGGTCATCGAAGAATGGGAAGACGAGCAAAAAGTGCTATGAGAAGGCAAACCGTATAAAACAAGCCGGCTTTTATAGAAGCTATGTGCCCGGCTCTCTGTTTGAAAAAAGATGCTGAGATTTAGCATCTTTTTATTTTGTTGTTCATATTGATTATCGGCAAAAGAAAGTGGAAGTGTTAAGGAAATCGACGATCGTCGATTCTCTGATTTTATCAAGCGATCATATAAAATAAACATTTGATCGTTTATAATGATATAAATGAGAAATGAAGACATTGTCTATAAAAAGAAAATAGAGAACAGGGCATCTTGCTGTCTTTGCGAGAGAAGATATCGCTGTGCTTTTTGAATTTTAGGGATGGAAAAGGAAGGAAATACATATGTTTGTAGCGATCGTTCTATTTGTTCTGGCGGGATTAGCGGAAATTGGCGGAGGATATTTAGTTTGGCTGTGGCTTCGTGAAGACAAGCCAATGATATATGGAATGCTGGGAGGCCTACTTCTTGTTCTTTATGGGATTATTCCAACCTTACAGCAATTTCCGAATTTCGGTAGAGTTTATGCGGCTTATGGGGGCATTTTTGTTGTACTTGCTGTTCTTTGGGGATGGGGAATTGATCGAAAAGTGCCTGATTCCTATGACTGGATGGGCATGCTTCTTTGTTTAGCTGGCGTAGCTGTCATGTTATGGGCACCAAGACAGTGACCATTTTTTGCTGACATTACTCGGTTTTTGTTTGCCGAACTCACTTTGTGAAAGGCATAGCTTCAAAGATCAGCTGCTTTATGTGTTATTATCAATTTGGTTATTTTTTACAGGTGATAAAAATAAAACAAGAATCAAAGCCATTTGGTAATGTGCTATTAACATAGACGGAGAATATCTCGATAGAGCCAGTGGTTTTGCCCATAGCACTCAAGATGAGGCTGGATAAAATGGATTGGAGTTTATCTGTTTGTATGTGTATTTTTACAAATAGGGAGAAAAAATGGCGTTGCGTCCTGACCGATTGCGTCCTGGAGATACCATTGGCATTATTTCCCCTTCATCGGGGGTTGCGGCTTTATGTCCAAGACGGTTGCAAAGAGGGATCGCCGAATTTGAGAGACTAGGATTTAACGTTGCCGTTGGCAAGCATGCTCAAAAACAAAATGAATATATGGCAGGTACAGTGGAAGAGCGTCTAGAAGATTTACATGATATGTTTGCCAATCCGCGTATTCATGCCATTATGACTACTATTGGCGGCACTTGCTCTCATCAGCTGCTTGGGGAGCTGGATTATACTCTTATAAAGCACAATCCAATCTTAACGGAAGAGGTCCTAAACAACACCGATGTTTTAAGGAGGAATATTTGTGATGAAAAAATTGAAAGTCGGAGTAATTGGGTGTGGAAGTATTGCTAAACACCGCTATTTGACATAATTTTCAAAAAAATGAACACGTAAACATTGTCGCTGTATGTGATAGTAATAAAGAACGCGCAGTCGAAATAGCTAAAAAATATCATGTAACACCTTATACAAATTATGAGGACCTTTTGTCAAATGAAGAAATTGATGCCATTAGTGTCTGTACGCCCAACTATTTACACGCCCCTATCTCTATTGCTGCCCTAAAAGCAGGGAAACACGTCCTATGTGAAAAGCCAATGGCGACAACGAAAGAAGAAGCTGAGGAAATGATTGAAGCTTCCAAACAAACTGGAAAGAAATTAATGATTGCCCATAATCAACGCTTTGTAAGCTCCCATGTGAAAGCCAAAGAGTTAATTGAAAAAGGAAAAATCGGAAAAATCTACAGTTTCCGCACAGCTTTCGGGCACCCTGGACCTGAAGGATGGAGCGCTGATGGAAGGGAGAGCTGGTTCTTTAAAAAGGAGCAGGCTGCAATGGGAGCAATGGGCGATTTAGGTGTCCATAAAGCGGACTTAATTCGCTTTTTACTTGGTGAAGAAATCATCGAAGTAGCCGCATTTGTCGAAACAATAGCAAAGGAACAAACAGATGTCGATGACAACGCCGTTTGCCTCTTAAAAACAGAGAGCGGCATTATCGGAACCTTAGCTGCTAGCTGGTCATACAACGGAAAAGAAGACAACTCAACCATCATTTATGGTGAAAAAGGAATTTTACGTTTAGAAGACGACCCATACTATTCTTTAGTAGTCCAATACAAAAATGGAGAAGTGGTCAATTACAAGCTTAGTGCCATTCAATCCAATGAAGAAGGCGGGCAAACAACATCTCACGTCATTGACCAATTTGTTGAAAGCATTCTAAACGACCAAGAACCGCCGATATCGGGAGAGGAAGGAATGGAATCTTTGCTAGTCATTCTTGCTGCGTTCGAAGCAGCCCAAGCAAAAAAAGTCGTACCGCTAACATGGGAAAGAGTCAAACAATAAAAGATGTGGGGATCAAATCTCAGGGCGGGAAAAATCCATGTGTTGGGCTTATTTCAGGAGGAAAATCGCAGAGCAGCAGGATCAAGGCATGAAGCTGCGGAAAAAAGAACCTCACCCTCGAATAAAAGTGATAAAGCATTCAACGTGGCGGATAGGCATTATTCGAAAATCGTGAAAAAGGGTGCTGAAAACACGAAAACTAGTGCTAAACCGCGATCAAAGCCGCAAAGCTGAAAGGAAAGCCCAGACCCGTAGTCAATGAGCTTCATTATCAAAAAATGTCAATTCGAAGCCGAATAGCAGCGCTTCAACCTCATACAAACTAGCCCGTAAAAGATATGAACCTAGAAATAAAGAACCAACATATAAAACATGAGTGCCGTCCTTTTTATTTGAGAACAGGTTTGTTTGCTTAGTTGTCGAGCTTAACCGAACAAATTCATGAAACGAGACCAACGGCGAAGAGGTGTCACCATGAAAAAATTAAGAGTCGGTATGATTGGAGCAGGGGGAATCGCTACATTTTGCCATATTCCAGCATTTCAGCAATTAAATGAAGCAAGCCGTCACGGCTGTTTGCGATGTAAACATCGATAAAGCAAAACAAGTACAAAACCAATTTCATATTCCACAAGTTTACGAGAATTATAAAGATATGCTGCCACATGTCGATGCTGTTGTCATTTGTACCCTGAATAAATTTCATAAGGAAATGACTATTGCGGCACTGGAAGCCGGCGTTCATGTTCTTTGTGAAAAGCCAATGGCGATGAATGCGAGTGAATGTGCGGAAATGATAAAAGCGAAAGAAAAGTCCGGGAAAATATTATGGATCGCCTACCACTATCGCTTTATGAAAGAAGCACAAGCAGCAAAAAAAGTGATCGATGAAGGTGAAATTGGTCATCCGCTCGTTGTCCGTGTCAAAGCATTACGGCGAAGAAAGGTTCCGGGATGGGCGTTTTTACCAATAAGGACTTGCAGAGTGGAGGGTGCCTCATCGATTACGGATGTCATCTATTAGACCTTGCTCTTTGGTTGATGGGAAATCCAAAAGTGAAAGAAGTCACAGGTGCCACCTATAACGTACTTAGTAAAATACTAAATCAAGTAAATGAATGGGGCAGCTTTAATCATGAAACATTCAATGTTGAAGATCATGCGACAGCCTACCTTCGTTTTCAAAATGGAACAAGCCTCCTTTTTGAAACATCATGGTCTGCTAACATTTCGAAAGATGAAGATACTCTTTCCATTTCTGGCGAAAAAGGCGGCTTAGACGTTTTTCCTTTTACCTTAAACTATGCGAAACATGGGATGCTGTTTAATAGTGTGGCTGCCTATATTCCCGAGGAAAAAGAGGAAGGGTTTTTACAGGCAAAAGCATTTGTGGAGGCGTGTCTTGGATTAAAAGAACCTTTAGTGAAACCAGAAGAAGCGATACAAGTTTCACATATAATCGATGTGATTTATGAAAGCAGTGAAAAAAGTAAAAGCATATTACGAACGGAGATGGGAGGAAGTTTGTCATGAAACTAGGCGTATTTACAGTGCTTTTTTCTAATAAATCGTTTACAGACATGCTCGATTACGTGAAAGAAGCAGGATTACACGCAGTCGAAATTGGAACAGGAAACTATCCAGGTTCTGCTCACTGCAACCTTGATGAATTATTAGAAAGCAAAGAAAAGCGCGAGCGCTACCTTAAGGAAGTAGCATCTCGTGGGCTCATGATCAGTGCATTTAGCTGTCATGGAAATCCCCTTTCTCCCGACCAAAAATTTGCGAAGCAATCCCATGAAACGTTTGTTAAAACCATTCAGCTTGCAGAGATGATGGAGGTTCCTGTTGTGAACTGTTTCTCTGGCGTTAGTGGTGACCATGAAAAGGCGAAATATCCAAACTGGCCGGTTGCCCCTTGGCCCAATGAATACAATGATATTTTAAAGTGGCAATGGGAAGAAAAGCTTATCCCATATTGGAAAGAGTGGGGGAAATTTGCTCAAGATCATAACGTTAAAATTGGTCTAGAATTGCACGGTGGCTTTTTAGTTCATTCACCATATACGATGTTAAAGCTTCGTGAGGAAACATGTGAAGCAGTAGGCGCAAACCTTGACCCAAGTCACCTTTGGTGGCAAGGGATTGACCCGGTAGCTGCGATTAAAATTTTAGGAAAAGAAAAGGCTATTCACCATTTTCATGCAAAAGACACCTATATTGATCCAGACAATGTCAATATGTATGGTTTAACGGACATGCAGCCATACGGTAATGTTCAAACAAGATCCTGGACATTCCGGTCTGTTGGATGCGGTCATAGCCTTCAAGAATGGTCTGATATGATGAGTGCCCTTCGCACATACGGATACGATTACGTCGTCAGCATCGAACACGAAGATCCACTCATGTCGATTGAAGAGGGATTTAAACGCGCTGTCAGCAACTTAAAACAAGTCTTAATCGAAGACCAACCGACCAATATGTGGTGGGGGTAATGGGGGAGGGTGGACCTCTTTTATGAAGGCTTTTGCAAAATAATGGATGGCGCATACCTTAATGATCAGCAAATATTTTCTAATTCATGAACCTCTCCTACCTCTACTCCGTTAAGAGGCGGGAGAGGTTCATTGTTGGACGTTTACTAGAAGGAAATTCGTGGAAAGAGGTATTATGTGATTTTATATCGTATATTATCGAAATAGCAAGTGGCAAAGCAGTCAATCATAAGAAATCATCATGTTCACGACATGGCCATTTGGAAAACAGGGGTTACACTATAAAACGATAAGAATGGAGGCATGATACTGATGACGTCTCGTTTGCTCCCATTATTGAAAGAGGAAAAAATCATCGCGATCATTAGAGGAGTTTCACAAGATTCCATACAACCAATTGCCGAGGCTTTACAGTCAGGGGGAATGAAATTTTTGGAAATCACAATGAATACCGATGGAGCTTTAGCCGCTATTGCGAAGCTAAGAGAAACATATGAAAACCGCCTTTATATTGGTGCGGGGACGGTGTTAAATCTAGAGATGGCTAAAGAAGCCATACAGGCGGGAGCGCAATATATTATTTCTCCTCATCTAAATGAACAAGTGATTGCTTATTGTGTCGAACAAGGGATCGACGTATGGCCTGGTACGATGACACCTTCCGAGATGTACAGGGCCTATCAGCTAGGGGCGAGCGCTGTGAAAGTGTTTCCGGTCGGAACTTTAGGAGCGAACTATATTAAAGAGGTAAAAGCTCCTCTTCCTTTTATTGAAATGATTGCAACAGGAGGCGTCAATACAAAAAATATGATGACAATATTAAATAATGGGACCATTGCCGTCGGATTAGGAGGAAATTTAGTCGACAAACAGCTTGTGCAACAAAAAAACTACGATGAACTCACAAAGCGGGCGCGTATGTTTGTTGAGCTTGCTAAAGGGGTTGGCAGCGATGCAGCAAAATAATGATGTTGATGTGGTGACAGTCGGGGAAAGCATGATTCTCTTTCAACCAATGACAGACGGCTCCTTAAGGTACTCTCCTTTATTTACCAAATCGATAGCAGGCGCTGAATCCAATGTGGCCATCGGGCTTACGCGGCTCGGCAAAAAAGTAAGATGGATCAGCCGGCTTGGCTGCGATCCATTCGGCGATTTGATTGTGAGCACGCTTGCCGGGGAGGGAGTCGATGTCTCCTGCGTTATTCGTGATAAGAAGGCGCCGACCGCCATTTATTTTAAAGAATTTAAAGGTTACGGCGACCCAATGATATATTAATATAGAAAATATTCAGCAGCAAGTAAATTTTCCGAAGCAGATATCCAACCTGAGTGGTTGGCCAACGCCCGTCATCTGCATGTAACCGGAATTACGCCCGCACTAGGCGAACGGACGGAAGATTTTATTAAAAAAGTGATGGAGCAAGCGAAAGCAAGAGGATTAACTGTCTCATTTGACCCGAACTTACGCCGAAAGCTATGGAGCGAGGAGCAGGCGCGTTTTATTGTCATTAATGCCGTTGTGCGATATTTTTTTACCTGGATTAGAAGAAGCAAAATTTTTAATTGGTGAGCAGCCGGTCGCAGAGTATGGAAAGCAGTTTTTGCAAATGGGCCCCAAACTGGTTGTTATGAAGCTTGGACAAGAGGGATCTATTGGCTTTTATCAAAATGAAGCGGTCCAATCCCCCGCTTTTCGTATGGATAAGGTTGTTGATCCGGTAGGGGCCGGAGATGCGTTTGCCGCGGGCTTGCTGTCTGTGCTGTTAGATGAAGATCAGCCGCTCGATGAGGATGTTTTAAACATTTGTTTACCTAAAGCATTAAAGCGGGCGAATTTATTAGGCGCCCTAGCTACACAATTTAAAGGAGACTGGGAAGGTCTTCCTTCCATTCGTGAAGTGGAACAATATATAGAGGGACAGGAAATGATCACAAGATAAAAAGAAACGGCGGAAGATGCGTAAAAAATCTTCCGCTTAGAATGTTGACAAATGCCTTTATCTTGCGTTACGGGCCTCGTTCGTCTGCTCACCCTCTGCTCTATTCCGAACCGGAGAAAAAGCACGCCGTAACTTAAAAACTAGCTTTTTTGACTATTCCGTTATCTGATCTTAAGCATGATCCTCTGATAGATGACGGGGCGCAAGCTCTTTATAAACAAGCTCTCGGTATACTTGAAATCCTTGCTTTGCGTAGAAATTTTTTGCGACTTCATTTTTGCTCCAATAATCGAGCTCTACTAAATAGATGCCTTTGTCTTGTGCCAGCTGGTAAATGTACTCCATCAGTTGCGTGCCATAGCCTTTGTTTCGGACGGATTCGCTAATGCTAATTTGGTGGACGTATATAGATTGATAGGACTGAAAAAATATATTTTCCGGATGTGTTCGTATCTCCAGCCAAGCATATCCACATGCTTGTTCGTTTTCTTCCAATAATAGAAAAATGAAATGCGGCTGGTGGATCACACTTTGAAAAAACCGCTTCATGGCTTCCGCATCATATTTTTTGAAATGCCGGGGATATAACGCAACATGCAGATCGTGAACGTGTTTATTCAATGCGGCAATAGTTTTGTAGTCTGTCGTTTGCGTAATTTTCATCCTCTCGCTCCCTTCTTGCGAACGGTAAGTATATTATTATTCTATCCAAAAAAAAACGGGAAGGGCACAACATTTTCGCTTATTCCCAGGTATCTAAGCCAAACCGTCATACGGATAATTGCGGTTTGGCTTATGATTGGCGTGTGAAATAAGCATCCAGTAGCCGAAATGAATTGGGGAGCTTTTTCAACTGAATATCAGCTATGGCGAGGGTTCTTTTTTGTTAGGTGTATTCTCTCATTTTACCGCGCCGGCGATATGGTAGTCGAGTGGATTCAGCTCGGTCGGCTTTCCGACAATGAGCTTGGCAAGCTCAGCGCCCAAGTAAGGCCCTGCTGTTAGCCCGGATGCCCCTAAGCCGTTGGCCACATAAATGCCGGTAAAGCCGGGAAGCGCTCCAAAGACAGGAAGGAACCCTGGGGTATATGGGCGAAATCCGACTCTTGTTTCGCTATGTGTGCAATCCGATAATCCGGGTGCGATTGCTAACGCTTTATGTAATATTTCATACACTCCCCCTGCGGTTGCTCGACAATCGAAACCGACACCGTCTTCATGGGTCGCCCCGACAACGACCCGCCCCTTTGGAAAAGTAAGCAAGTATTGATTGTTAGGCGGCATCACGACAGGCCAGTGATCGGTATCTTGTTCTGGCTTTTCGAGATGAATGATTTGCGCCCGTTGCGGCGTGACTAAAAATTCGATGCCGAGCGGCAGCAGCAATTCTTTTGCCCATGCGCCGGCTGCGATGACGACCGCGTCAGCCTGATAATAAGTGCCAGCGACTTCCACACCGTTCACATGCGAATGTTGCTGAACAATCTTGGCGTCTCCTTTTATATAGATGGCCCCCAGCTTTTGGGCGGCTCTCACTAACGCATCGCGCAATGCTTTGCCATTGACGCGCGCTGCTCCGCTGACGTAAACAGCCTCGTAGCCTTCAGCCAGCGCTGGAACTAGCTGTTTTGCTTGTGCAAAGGATAGCTTTGTCACTTCTCCGATTTCCGGCGCTTCTTGGCGGCGCTGCAGTGTACGATCCATCATCTTTTCAAGTTTTTCTTTATCTGTATGCAAACAAAGGGCCCCTACTCGTTCATAGCCTGTTTCTGTTTCTCCATGCGATTGAAGTTCTTGAATTAACGAAGGATAAAATTTGGCTCCGCCTCTGGCTAAGCGGTACCAAACTTGGTTGCGGCGCTGGGATACCCATGGACAGACAATGCCGGCGGCTGCGGCGGTGGCTTGGCCTTTGTCGCCGCGATCGATGATGGTGACGGCTGCTCCCTCTCTTGCTAAATGGTAGGCGGTTGATGCTCCTAAAATGCCGGCTCCTACAACGATGTATGATTTCATGAAAAACACCTTTTCTGTTTATTTTTTCGCACTATTAGAATAGCATAAATCAGACGATTTTCGTAACACTCCCTTTATATGCTGGGCAGTTTCGTCCTAAGAAGCTCTCCGCGATGAACCTCCTCCACCTCCACTTCGCTTAGAGGTGGGAGATTTCTCGGTGGATGATATTAAAAAACTAGGTTTGGCTGGGCTCTCTATTCAATTGAGATTAAGAGGGCTTTCTTGCTAGTGATCTCCAAATGAACAGGTGATAACCGATTTCGACAGTCGATTACTGGCCCTCGATTATAAAAAATGGAAATCTGCTGTGAGTTGAATCTTCTGATGAGAAAGCTGGCATCAACAGGAGATGAAAGTCGACCAAAAAACGAGCAAGCCAGAAAATGCATCTATCGTTATAAGGTTTTTATTTTTGCTGGACAAAGGATTTTATAGGAAAAAAAGCGAAATAAGGGAAAAGGATATCGAGAAGAGGGAGGAAGCTATTATGGAATCTGTCCGTTTATTGACGGAAGCTGATTATGAAGAGGTTTTTCGTCTATCAGAATATGCCTTTCAATATAAGCTTACAGAGCAGCAAAAGATGGTTCGCAAACAATGGATGGATAAACAAGAGATTTTGGGAGATTTTGAGAATGGCCAACTTGCTGCAAAAGTGCATTTGCTGCCATTTACGGTTTTTATTCACGAACAAGAATGGGAAATGGGAGGGGTAGCCGGCGTAGCGACATGGCCTGAGCATCGCCGGAAGCGAAAGGTGGCCAAGCTGTTAACAAAATCGTTGGAACGAATGAGGGAGAGCGGGAAAAGTATATCATTCCTTCATCCGTTTCAAGTGAATTTTTACAGAAGATTTGGCTGGGAGCTTTTTGCTTCTTATAAGAAATTAATCATTGAGAATAAGCAGCTCGTCCCATTACCAGAAGCAGCAGGACGAATGGAGAGGGCCTCCCTTCAGAATGTGGATCTGTTAAACAGCGTGTATGAAGGCTATATTCGTTCATATAACGGCGGATTAAAGCGCGATCATTTTTGGTGGGAGCATTTTGTGTTCGCCAAAGCGGAGCATGCGGTATTGTACATAGATAAGGAGCATCAAGCAGCAGGGTATTTGTTGTATGACATGCAAAACCGGCAAATGCATGTGAAAGAAATGGTGGCTCTTCATGAAGAAGCAAAAAGAGGACTATGGAACTTTATTTGCCAGCATGATTCCATGGCAGACCAGGTGACGATTGTGACCACTGTTGACGATCCGCTTCCTTATTTGTTGAAAGAGCCGAGAATCGTCCAAGAAATTCATCCGTACTTTATGGCGCGAATCGTTGATCTAGAACGCTTTTTGCAAGCGTATCCTTTTGTGAAACAAGAGAATCCGCTGTTTTGGCATGTGCATGATGAAGTGGCGCCGTGGAATTCAGCTATTTACCAACTGGATGAGAAGGGAGTGAAGGTATTTCGCAAGACAACAAAAGAAGAATCCGCTTGTCTGCATCCACCCAAACGGGGGCTTTTGCTCGATATCAATACGGCGGCTGCCCTGCTGCTGGGGTATGTGCGACCTTGGTCATTATATCAGATGGGCAAGCTGAAGGGAACAGAAGCCGAAGTCAAACAGCTGGAGGCGATGATTTCGCCAAAACCGACGTTTTTTGCTGATTTCTTTTAAGGGAGGATTGCTGCATCGCCATCATGTCAACTCTTCCCCGTGTCCGCCTGTTCTTCATTAAAGCGGGAGCCTCCTCGCCTGAAAATAATGAAGGTGAGCAGAAAAGCATTGATAAAGAGAATAGAGAATTTCGTTGATTGGGAGCGACATCTTTAAGGATGTCTTTTTTATTTGGAAAATTATCCCCAATTCCATCGATTGGTATATTCAGCTTTAGGGATCGTGCTGATAGAAAGAATAGCAACTGTTAATAATACTAGGTCATAAATCCATTGACAGGACAAATAGGGGAATGTTAAGATAAATCAAACGTATCAACAGTTATGTGATTTTTTTTATAAAATTGTAATTTTTGTTAGGTTGGCCCCTTTTGCTACATTCGATTACAGGCAAAAGGTTAAAGTTGAAAGGAGTTATGATATGAAAAAGTTTCATTCATTCGGTTGGTATGCGGCGCAAATCTCCCCGTCTTTGCCGAAAAAAGCATTTCAACCTACCCCATCCCGTCTTTTCCTTGGATTGGTGTATCTATTGACAGTACTTAGTGGTATCCTCGTTATTTCTTTGTTCGATCTTCATGTGATATGGAATACCTTGATTTCTGTTGTATTAGGTTTTAGTTTTGCGGCGCTTGGGTTTTTAGGACATGAAATTTTGCATGGTACGGTTGTGCGGACACCATGGCTACGGGATTTTCTTGGAGCTGTTGCCTTTTGGCCGTTATGCACCGGCCCGAAGCTATGGAGAAAATGGCATAATGCCACACACCATGTCCATACACAAAATGAAGAAAAAGATCCTGATGCATGGCCGAGCATGAGCAAATTGGCACAAAGCCGTCTGTTGCGCTGGATCTATAAAATTCCATTTACGATACGGGCGTTTTTCGCCTTTAGTTCGTTAACGATTATGTTTACGTTTCATTCGATCAGAATGCTTGGTTATTTTCGCAAACAGTTTCAGCCCAAAAATCGCGCTATCGTCTTTTTGCAGTTTATGTTGCCTTGGATATCATGGATTGGTTTGCTGTTTATTGTTGGATTCGCGAATTGGTTTTTTAGCTTTTTATTACCGCTGTTGATCGCTAATTTTATTGTGATGAGCTACATTTCAACCAATCATCGCCTCAATCCTTTAGTTCCTGTCAACGACCCGCTTGCTAACAGTCTTTCCGTTACCGTTCCAAAATGGGTGGATTTCCTCCATTTTAATTTTTCCTATCATACAGAGCATCATCTGTTTCCAAGCATGAGTTCCAAATACTATCCGTTAGTAAAAGAACATATTAAAAGGATGTGGCCAGATCGATATCATGAAATGCCAATGCTCAAAGCATTATGGGCACTCTGGAAGACACCGAGACTTTACTATCAGCAAAACGAATTGGTCGAACCGCGCCAAGGGAACGTTTACGGATCTTTAGGAAATGGGCTGAATCCATCCAGTATTGAATATCGTAAAATAGAACCCGGAACTCAAGAAGGAAGAATAAGCAGTGAAACAGACAGATGAGCAATCCAGAAGAAAGCAGTAACATTTCTTGTTCGAGAGAAAAGACGCTTGATGTTTCGGGAATAGGAGGAATGATACCGATTTCTCTGCTTTCCATACGGTGAAGAGGTTTTGCGGACAGGGATTGCCAATTGCTGAAGAAGCGGCCTCTCATAATCCTTCATTCAATAAAAAGCCCTTTGATGGAGGGGACCATCTGAGTCAAAGGGAGTTAAAAGCGTCGTATCATTTTCTAATGGCAAAGACCATTCATCCTAAGTCTCGCTATTTTTTGTCGACAACAAATGATCAAATCATGTAGGAATCTGTCTTTTTTTATCGAATGATTATAAAGGGAGAGGAGAGGATAGGAATGGTCAATCTGCAATGTCCTAATTGTGGTACAAGTGGGATCGAAAATATTGTGTCAGGTAACAGTGTCAGAAAAAGCAAAGATGGGGATACAAGGTTTCATATCGTATACTGCGTGCTATGCGGGTATATTTATGGAGTGTTTGGAAAAATCGAGACGACAATGTGATAGTCATTTGATTAAAGGCATCCTTCGGGGTGCCTTTTGACTGAAATATGATGATAACAAATTCGATTCATATGTAGCCACGCAGATTCAAAAATACGGAATCGATTGCAAGCCATCATCTTATGGGCTACCGTTGATGATGAAGCTATTTATTCAATAAGGCAACACGATTATTGACACCGTGCGGCCGCCTCTTTGGTTCATTAGGAGAAAGTCATATTGACGATCCGCCATGCATTTGTTAGATTGTACTCAATTGATATGGAAGGCTTATCGAAAATAATGATGCCCGGATAAAAGAGACAGGGGATGAAAAAAGGGTGTTAAACGATGAACATCGTCGTAATTGAAGAGAATCAAGCAGCCGTCATGAAAATGAAAGAAATGTTAAAGAAGATCAAGGGAATATCGATACAGGTGTTTGATCAAATGGATAAGGCCCACGCGTATATGTTGCAAGAAAAGCAGGTTGATGCTGTGTTAGCCAACGTTCAGGCGCTATTAGCGGCGCAAACAGAGCGAAAGCCGTCCATTTTTTTTCAAAAAGATATTCTAGTTGTGGCGATGATTGAATGTGATGACGAGATTGAATACGTTTTGGAGGCCGAAGCGTTTGATTATATTCGTAAACCATTTACAACGACGGAGCTAATCTCCCGCATTCGCTTGGCGTATCGTCAAAAACAAAGGACGGATGAGTCAAAAAGAATGAGGATCGTCCATATCGAGAAAGACAGGCAGCTGTTGGAACTGAAAAGAAAAATGGAAAAGGATTTGCAGCTTGCCCGTTGTATCCAAGAAGGAATGCTCCCATCTTCGATCTACAATGAAGAAATTTGTGTATACGGAAAATATATTCCTTCTTCTCAGCTGTCAGGAGATTTATATTATTGGAATCAAGTGAGTCCTCACGAATATGCGTTTATTGTTATTGATGTGATGGGGCATGGCGTTGCCGCTGCGCTTGTGGCGATGTCGATTCGTTCATTGCTGCCAGGGCTTATGATGCGTGTAACTGATCCGCTGCGCGTGGTTTACGAATTAAACAGGCATACCTTGCGTCTTTTTGAGAATCGGTCCTATTTGACCGCCTTTTATGGTGTTGTCAATACGAAACGAAAAACGCTCGAGTATGTGAATGCCGGACATCCGCCTGCGCTGCTTTTAGAAGGAAGAGAGATGAAGAGATTGAAAGAAGGAGGAATACCGATCGGGATCGTGCCCCAATTTTCTTATAAAAAAGAGAAGCTTCAGTTCAGCGGGCCGGTTTATTTGGCGATTTATACAGATGGAATGATCGAAGCGACCGGAGGGGAATGGGAGAGCTATGTGGAGCGCATTTTGCCAAACTGTCGATCGTTTCAAGAATTTGTGCAGCAACTTGAAGGTAAAATGAATCATCAGCGCTTTGGCGATGATGATATGACATTTGTGGGCATGCATATTTTTTAGGCTACTTCCGCATTCGCTTCGAAATGGAAGATTCCTGCAAGCATAGAAGCATCTTTCGGTTTTTTAGCAGGCTCTCCCCGCCGTTCCAACGGTGAAATGACAACGAATCTTGTAAGTTTGTTCTGGGCTTGTTTTTCGCTGCTTCGAGCCGTGCAGAGACAAGGGCACGTTGAAGATTGTACATGACAAACGACCTATCTTTTCGTTTTTCTAAGAACCACTTACAAGTATAAAAAAGCCCATATGTCCTAGTAATTCCATTCTACTTTGGCTAGTGCCAACCGACATTCCTCTCCCCCTTGTTTATCGGGCAACGCCCTTCATATTCCTGAAGGTGGGAGTCGTTCTGGCGGGATAGGATAAAAACAGCCGCTCTTAATCGAGGAAACGTTTATTTGGCCAGCGGTTTTTGTGAAAAGTATATAACCGGTTTACAGAACAAGCCAGTGTTTCGGATCACAGCATGTTGATCCGCCAGCTGGCTTTTTGTTTTTCTGGCGCCATCGGCTAGCTTTTGGCTGCCGATGGCCAAGGCAGTGATTCATAAATAAGAATGGAGCATAAAGCGATGTTGACGCGATGTAGCATCATTGTCTAATATGTTGTGATCTCTTACTATACAAAAGCCGCTTATCGTCCGCTTTTTCTCGAGTGTCAAGGAAAGGCAGCTTAAGCTGATGATTCGTCATAAAAACTTTTAGGCGCTATTTTTTATTTGACATCGACAAACTGATCAATTTGACAAATGGACAATACGTTTTTAATCGGAGCAGACGCTCCTATAATTTCAATGTGTATACGGTCTTTTAGAGGATATAGCCAGCTAATAAATAGGCGCACTCCAGAGCTATCAATGAATCGGACGGCAGAAAGGTCGATTTGCAACCGCGAAATGTTGCTGTATGTATGATGACGCAGTATTTCTTCCATGATGCGCGTTGTTTCAAAGTTAATATCTTGCTGAAATACGGCAATCATCACATCGTTGTTGGTTGTTATTTGAATCATCGAAATTCCTCCTCAATTTTTGCGCGCTGAATGATGACACGCGCTTTTTTGCCAGCATCGTCAAAGGTTACGTGTGTTGCAAGCTGTTGAATGAGAAATAATCCGCATCCTTCATGTGGCGCAAGCAGGGAAGGAGGAGCTTTTGTGATTTGACTGCGCCAGTCAAAACCATTTCCGTGATCGATGAGCTCAATCGTGATGTCCTCTGTCGATAAATGAATAAGAACATCCGCTTTTTTTATTGTAGAATGGCGAATGACGTTGGAAATGAGCTCCCACAAGACAAGCTGCAGCGCGTATTGTTCCATCTCTGTCAGTACAATGTATTGATTTAATCGTTCGAGCATTGCCGCAATATTTTTGCTATAGTTATTTTCGGTAATTTTTCCTGTGATCTTGATCATCGCTCATGATGTGAGTAAGAAGTTGTTGGATATACGGATGACGATAGTCGGCTTGATGCTCGAGACGATACAATTGGCTCCATAAGGAATTATAGGTGGAGCGAAACTCGATCGGAACGCTTTCGCCAAACGAGCGCTGCAAATGCATCAGACGAAATTTAACATAATTTCGTGCGTCTACGTCGTTTGGCAATTGTCCAATGTCAATGCGGATCAGTTGTTCGTTAGCTTCGTGGAGAAGCGTTTCTGACATTTCAAATAAATGTTTAAATGTGCGCTGTTCATATTTAAATTGAGGTTGGTTCATCGTATTTCCTCCCTAAAGTTGTAAGGAGCTACTTTTTGAATTTATCTGTGAGTTCATGATTCAGATAGTTCAGCTGTTCTGCCATTTCGGCAATTTGATAAGCAGCCTTCGAGATTTCATTAAATGTGTGCTGGAAGTCTTTCATAAACTCTGTGAATGCACTAATTTTATCACTGTTCGACCTAACATCGGAAATGGATTGATCAAAAATATGAATCACGCTCTCGTTTACTGCGCGAAAAGCTCCTGTTTCATCGACAATGCGTTGAAACGAGGATTCAAATTGCTGAATCGTTTGTTGCACGATATCAATATGATTTTGAATGTAATCGAGTGATTGAGCCGTTTGATAAGCGAGCTTTCGCACTTCATTTGCTACAACGGCAAATCCTTTTCCATGTTCACCAGCACGGGCGGCCTCGATATTGGCGTTGAGAGAGAGAATGTTCGTCTGATTAGAAATGTTGCGAATCGTGTTCACAATTTCGCCAATTTGAGAAGAACTGTTAGTCAGCTCCGCTGTTAATGCTTTCGTTCCATGAATTAACTCGGCGATCGTATCAAGCTTTGTTAATGTGTCCATGACATCGTGCTTTCCGTTTTCGACCCGCTCCGCGATTTCGGCTGATTGCTGCTGAATCGTATAGATTTCGTTTAGAATATCCTGTACATTTTTTTCGTTTTCTGTGATGGAGGCGCTCGTTTCCTCAGCGCTAGAAGCAAGAATCGCAGCTGATTCCGTGAGACGGTGCTGCAGCTCTTCGATTTCGTTTAGCTTCATCATGGATGACGTATAGGATTCAATATACGTCGCAATGGCAATTTGCATGTCGAACGAACAAAGCTTGGAAAAAGAAGAATAGGCCAGAACGGCTTCACTCGGCGAAAGCTCTTCCATCAATATTTTCAGCACCTCATTTTGGATAAGAGAATAAGCGCCTAAATACCACTCTGGAAACAAGCCGATACGATGATGAACATTGCCGATTACTTTTCTTCTAATAATATACTGTTCACCTATTTCACCAGATACCATGTCCATTAAATACGATTGCAGTGTTTTCTTGAGGCGCTCAATCGTCGAGTGGCTTTCAATAATATGGACCAAATCTGCTATTTGCCCAAGGCGCTCATAAAAAGCATCAACAATGGCTTGAACATGTTTGGCAAAAATCGGGCGCAGGGAGGCGAGACGCTGAAAATCCTCCGCTGTCAATCCAATAAGAACGACTTGTTGATGATAATTGGATGCGGAAAGCTGTCGATAATAGGCAACGGCCGAATCGGGCAAGTGAAGCGAAGATGTTTGCATGGGAGCCATGTTCGCGTCCTTTTTCTCTTTTTTGCGAAACAGCTGGATTGCTCCGTCTTCGTTTTGGAGTAGCTTATGGAACGAGACTTTCATCATATACATCCCTCCTAATATGAATATCCCCCTTCTGCACATTATAAAGGATAATCGGTTTTTTAGGAATATTTTCTTATATCAGAATAGGCGGCAAAAAAAGTGGGATAGTATCATTGAAGGAGGGAATGGATATGAAGATAGAAGAAAATCACTATGGAAGCGACTATACCTTTATTCCGGCTATATCGGTTGCTCATGGAACAGGAACAGAAATATTGCCAGATTTATATTGCTATACCGTTCAGGTTGTGAATATTTGCTTGATCGGTCTTCCTAATGCCGCTGATTTTATACTTGTAGATGCGGGAATGCCTCGTTCAGCTGATGAGATTATCGCTGCAGCCGAAAAGCGTTTTGGTTCGAATAGCCGCCCTAAGGCGATCATTTTGACTCATGGACATTTTGATCACGTCGGAGCTGTGATTGAACTGATCCGATATTGGCGCATCCCGGTTTATGCTCATCCAGCTGAACTGCCTTATTTAACAGGGAAAAAAAGCTACCCTGCGCCTGATCCGTCAGTAGAGGGAGGGATGATCGCAAAGGTATCCGCCCTTTTTCCGAGTGAACCTATCGATTTAGGAAGCAGTGTTCAACCACTTCCAAGTGGAGGAATGGTTCCTCATCTGCCTGAATTTCGCTGGATTCATACCCCTGGTCATACCCCTGGACATATATCATTGTTTCGTGAAAAAGACCGCGCGCTCATTGCTGGAGATGCATTTGTTACTGTTCGTCAGGATCAACTGTTTAAAGTGCTGACGCAGAAGCTAGAGTTTAGTGGACCGCCGCGTTATTTTACAAATGATTGGGAGAAGGCAAAAGAGTCTGTTCGTAAATTGGCAACTCTGCATCCAGAAGTAGCTGTTACGGGACACGGAAAACCAGTAATTGGAGAGCAGCTCCATGCAGGATTGATCCAGTTAGTCAGAGATTTCGATCGTATAGCGGTCCCTGATTATGGTAAATATATTCAGTAAAGAAGCAGTGAATAGTCTGTGACAGACGATAAGAGAGAAGTGGAGCGTATTATTTTTTCGATTCTTTCCGGGACGAAGAGATTTGAGAAGTTCGTTTGAGTGGTCCGGATGATAGTTTTTAGCAGGCATGAAAATAGATCCATAAAAATAGGCATCCATCAATGATGGTGAATGAATGGAATTTTAACATCATCTATCAAGAAGTCTCTCGCCTCTTAACCGAGTTTAGGTGGGGAGGTTCATTAAAGCAGTATTTTTCCATTCTTCCGTTGGCGTCGAATGGATTTGTCTGGGGATTTTATGAACAGAGAGGCATGGAAATGACAAAATAGAACAAATAAACTCATCAGGATTCAGTTATACGCTGAATCCTGATGAGTTTATTGAAGTTGATTCGCTTGTGTGATTTGCTGGGTCACTTGCATGTCAACACGCAGCTGTTCTTGAACATTTATTGGATGGTAATAGCCTTTATTAATCGTATATTGACTCACTTTTTCGTGAAATTGAATGGCATCATTTAAATGTTGTTTAAGGGCGTTGCGCACCTCGGGAGTATCGGATTCTGTAATGGCTACTGCGTAGCTTTTAATTCCATTCTTTATGCTAATAAGAAGATCGATGGCGATTAATTGATCATTTAAAGGTTGAGAGCCACCAGTTGGTTGTTGCATCATCTACATCACCTCTTTTGGTGTTAGGATAGAAGAGATTGTAAATCAACGATTTGTTGTTGGGTTGTCTCAATATCTTGGCGAATTAATGATTGAAGCTCAGGGTCTGTGGCCATTGTCTGCATCACCTTACTTTTTGCTAGACAGACGTTTTTCAACATAAGAAGCTCATGAAGCTCCAAAATTTCATGAACACCTGTTGCTCTCATCTCTTTCACCACCTTCCGAAACCTATTGTGTGCATTGTGGACATGTATATTAGCGGAATTTTTTTCAAAAATAAAAGCCGCTTTCACCAGCAGAATTGGGAGCAGTTTACACGCAAAAAAAATTCCCGTGTGCTCACACTAATAATGGGCAAAGGGGGATTTGGAGATGGACGAAACGTGTTTTTACTGCCAAAGCGAATGCGCTGACCAAGTTCATTATGTATCCTTCTATACAGCGAATGAAGAACAAGAAAAAGCGTTGTGTGCCGAATGTTATCAAGAATGGCTGCAAGGCATTAAAGGTTGAAACAAGCCGCATCACGCTATGGCCGGGATGCGGCTTGTTGCGTGAGCGGCGGAACGTGGATGACTCGGTACAGGTCGCCTTGTTCGTCATAAGAACGATACACGATCGGCGCCTTTAAGGGGCGGCACACGGAAAGAAATAAAATGTGTTCTTCGTTTGTCCCCTTTTTTCTCGCTTCCATCGAGAACGAGACGTGCTTGAGATGAAGCGAATAAAAGCGGTACGTCAGACCGAGCCATGTTTGTTCCGTGACAGACGTGTCAGGATGACAGCGTATAAAATGCGCAATATCCGCAAACGACCGCTCTTCTTGTTCGAACCAATCTTCAATAGCGTCGGCCGCTTGCTTAATCCAATGTTTCCAATTCTCTAGCATCCCATTCACCTTATTCATTTATATTGTTATCGGTTAGTATGCTCGGAACTGCCGCATCTATACGGGGGAATTGTTGAAATTCTCATGCTTAAATTTATTTTTTTGGCAACAAAATTTCCATTGAAGGAGAATGTGTGGTGCCACGTTTGTTATTCATATTTCAATAATAATCAGGGAAGAAACACCTTCGATGAATAGGAAATTTCATTAATGTTGGTTCAGCCAAGCCGTTGGGCTTTTTGGCTTGCAAATTTCGCTGCTGGCTATTCCAATTACGGCCCCGTTTCTTTTTTGCAAGCTAATTCAATGGAGATGGGAATATTGCAAGCGTTAGGCACATTGCCATTTTTCTTGTTCAACTTATTTTTCGCGTTTGGATGGACAGAGCGAGACGACAGCCGTTCTCGAGGCGTTGGTCTTTTCCGTTTATATTTGCCGGCTCATTTTTATCGAGCGTCGGCCGCATTGTGTATTTCATTGCGCAAGTGAGTTTGCGGCAATCGATTACGCTGAACCATTTATTAGGGCGGGTCAATTCGAGCAACCGCTTTATTCCCCAAGGGCTCATGCCGCTCGGCGTGCTAGAAGGGATGATCGGCTTGTTTATTTTTGTGCGGTTTTGCTTTGGCGGTTCCGATTTTACTTCTATAGCTGGTGACAGCGCTTCACCGCATTCCAGAAGGATATAAGCTGACGGCCAGAGCAGAATAAACAGTGAAAAGAAGGGTTGAAACTCGGGTGGATGGTGATCACGAATTGTGCTACTGCCATAAGCCGTTCACCCCGTATGCGATTTGCCAATCGATGAAGCGGGCGATATCAATGTTTCGATCCGCGAAGCGTACCATGGAATGTTTGGGGTATACCGCTGAGAGACCGAGAAATCTTGATATATCAACATTTGCAGAGGGAGGAATTTTTGATATCAAAGCTAATCGAGATAATATGCATAAAAAAACAAAGAGTCGGTTCCTCAAAGAATCGACTCTTTGTTGATAATCTATCTCTCTTTATTTTGCACCTAGGTTTTCTACATAATCTTTATTTGATTTCTCAATCTTATTAGAAGCTTCATTGACAGGAAGTAAGACATACTTATTATTTTCTTTTTGATAGGTCGCTGTTACTTCTTTTGAATCCACATAATATAGAAGCCAAATTAATGTTCCCTTATTATAAACTACAATACCTGTTTCTTCTCTGGTTATTTCAGGTTTATTCTCTCGTTTCAACCTCTCATTTTCTAATTTAATGACTTGGTTAATAACAGAATTGTATTTTTCCTTTAGAATGGCTTGTTTTGTTTCATAATCATCTTTACAGGCTGATAAAAAGCTTAACAAAAGTATCAATAAAACAATTAATTTAAATCTCATTTTATACACTCCTATAAATTTGGTATACTAAACCTCTTGTTTATTATACAATTTTGTGGGCCAAGCTTTCTCCTGAGCTCTTAGAAGGCGAACTAAAAGGTATCGTTGGATTTAAAATTAAAGTGGAAGAAATCCAAGCTGCCTATAAATTAAGCCAAAACCGGAACGAAACAGATTATAGGAACATCATCAATCACTTAAAAAAATGAAAAAGATCCAAATTCGAAACAAATCGCCGAACGAAAAGAGAATGAAAAATCACCTATAAACCATTTTTAGTTCTTCCCATATGTAAAGAAATAAACCTCCTGCTTACAGTCTCCTTAAAGGTGGGTGGCTTCATAGTATGGGGGCTAAACAAATTCTAATCTTCTAAATCATTCGCCTTATAGAAATGTCTTGCTTTATAAGCGGGCCAATTCCAATACTCCACTCCTTGTGAGATAATGAATCTCTCTAAAAAGATCTCAAAATTCATAGAAAGAGGAGTCGCATGTTCAATGCTTTCTCCCGGTTCTAGCCAAAACAAATATTCATTACTTCTTTTATGAGGGTTGATTTCGTTAAGATTCATCACTAGGACACTACTCTCCAAACCATACGCTATAGGATACCAACCTTCTGGATAATCTAAAGATTGATGGTCCTCTTGTATCTCACTTATACTTAGTACTTCAAAAGAAGCACCGCTTTTTTCATCTATAAATAATTTTGCTCCATTATGCATTAATAAAAATTCCTTATAGTCCTTCGGCAAAAACAATTGGTTGGTTTCTTCAAATTTTACAAGTTCCCATTCTAGCGCAGGGGCATTAAATAAAAAGCGGATTTCTGTAACATACCCTGATTCCTGCTGGATTTGGATAGACGGCCGATCGGCAAGCCGTTTTTTTAAAGCCGAAAGTGTAAGCTGAAGCAAAGAGCTCATTGTGATACTCCCTTTCATATCATCCATAATCCGCTATGCTCGTTGAACCATAACGTAAAAGAATCAAGAGAGAATAAGCAAGCCCAAGACCACCCAAAGCGGATTCGAGATGGTTACGTTTATAAGGGGGCGCTGCTGAACGCTACCCTACACCGAGAATCGTTCGATAAGGCGGACGGGCAATTGCTCATTTTTGTTGATCGTTGTTTTGCCGATGAAACAGTCGTGTATGAGTTGGAACGCTTTTTGCCCCATCGATAGCAAAGGCAAGTCCACTGTGGTAATGCCGAGCGCTTCAGCGATCGGATGATTGTCAAAACTGACAATCGCCAAGTTTTCTGGTACCTGCAAACCATTTTTTTGCCCCCACAACACGATGCCAGCTGCCACCTGATCGCTTGCGACAAGCAGCGCAGTCGGCTTGTCTTCCATCGAAAGAAGTGCTTTGACAATGCGCGCCCCGTCCGCGATTTCGAGACAATGATCAAAAATCCATTCTTCTCTTGGAGATGCATCGATATTTTGTAAGGCATCCCGATAAGCAGCGTCTCGCCGTTCACTATTTGTGCCTGACGTACGGCCGATACAATAGCCAATTTTTCGATGCCCCTTTGCAATCAAATAGTTCATCCCCAACATAAATGCCTCATAATGATCGATGGACACGGACGACATTTCGCAGCTCTTGGCATCTTCGCATAAGATGATCGGGCCGTCTTCTTGGTACAGCTTAAGCATCTCCCAACTGATTGTGCGGGAACAAATAATCAGTCCGTCGACTTGTTTCACTCGCAGCATCTCAAGCGCTTCCAGTTCCTTTTGCACGTCATAATTCGTCTGAAACAGAAGAAAATGATAACCATGGCGGAGCGCCTCTTGTGAAATACCGTCCACAATTGAACTGAAGTATGGGTGGTTGACATACGGCAGAATCACGCCGATAATCGATGTTTTTCCTTTTGCTAAATGAACAGCATTGATATTTTTTGTATAGTTTAACTTCTCGACCGCTTTCCAGACCGCTTGCCGTTTTTCTTCCTTTACATAAGGATAATGATTTAATACACGCGATACCGTAGCGACAGAAACTCCTGCTAGTTTAGCGATTTCTCGAATGTTTGCCATTGTCTTCCCTTCCCTCAAAAAAACTATTGCATTGAAACGCATTTCATAAATTATTGTCATTTTAACCATAACATAAAGGAGGAAATCATGTTGCTAGGATTTTTGTTTTATATCGTTTTATGTGCTGTAGAGCTAGCCGGCGCGCACTTAGCCTTACGAGAAGCACCCAAACAAGAAGAGGAAGACCCTTTTCATGCGTTTTTCCGCTAAACAAAGCGTTCCCTATCTTCTTTCAGGGAACGCTTTGTTTCTGATTTAGATGATAAAAAAGAAAACGGACAAGTAGGAGAAAAAACAGAAAATTACCAATCTATGTTCTGTTTTGATCTATCCAATCATTTAGTGAGACAGGTTCATCAAATAAAATAGATTAGACTTAAACGGTTTTTTATCGTATTCGACTTAGGAGACGTGTGATTGTTTCGGTTCATCGCCGGATGGTGTTCTATAAAAAATCGTTTTTTCGGTAATAGGAGATCATTCGATTGATTGAAAAAAAGCAAAATCACGTATTCGCCTGACAAAGGTTTGTCTAATGCGCTCTGTCTGTATGAGTTTCTATACTCTGTATCTTAAGTTTGCGAAAAAGTAGTTGTAAAAGCGCTTTCAAATGATATATAATTTAACTAAACCGGTTTATAAAATAATTTGTTTATTTTGCTTGTTTACTAAATCGATTTAGTAGTAGGAAAGTAGGGATATCCTTGCAAAAAATTACAATGGCTGACGTGGCCAAAGCAGCGAATGTTTCCAAAAGTACAGTTTCCCAGTATTTAAATAAGCGTTATGAATATATGAGTGAAGAGACGAAAAAACGTATTGCGCAAGCGATTGAAGAACTTGGCTATCAACCGAACTTTGTCGCACGGAGCCTAAAGCAAAAATCCACTTCTACGATCGGTGTCATTGTTTTTAATATTTTACATATGCTAACAACACAGGTGCTTCGGGCGATTGAAGACGTATGCCAAGAACGGGATTTTCATGTCATTGTATGCAACACCGATGATGATCCGGAGAAAGAAAAAAAGTATATTGAAATGCTAAGAGCCAAGCAAGTTGATGGATTAATTATTTTTCCGACAGGAAGAAACTATGAATGGTATGAAAAGATGGTCAATGAATCGTTTCCGCTTGTATTTGTCGATCGCATGGTTCCCGATCTGCCTGTGGATGCGGTTCTCTTGGATAACTATAAAGCAGCTAAACTTGCGGTGGATCATTTGGCTGATGTAGGATACGAACGGATTGGAATCGTAACCCCGCCGCTTGTATCGTATAACATTCCAAGAACGGAGAGGGTGGAAGGCTTTAAGCTAGCTGTAAAGGCGAGAGGACTACAGGTGATGGATGAGTACATCGTGAATCTGGAGATCCCTTGCATCAAGGAAGGGCTGACGAAGCTTTTTCGGTCTGGCTGTCCGCCGCAAGCGTTGTTTGCGATTAATGATTTAACATTGATGGAGGTACTGCATTTTGTCCAAGAAAATCAGCTCCGTATTCCGCATGACATCGCTCTTATTAGCATTGACGATGTACCGTTTGCTTCCATTTATACCCCAACTTTAACGACAATTGCCCAACCAGCGTTTGAAATGGGAAGGAAAGCAGCGGAACGGTTGTTTCAAAAGATAGAGCGCAACAATGAAGAAAAAGAGCCGCAAATTTTACGGTTGGAGCCCGTGCTGAAAAAACGCCAGTCTGTGTCATGGCGTTCAAACCTATGACAACCTGAGGACAAATGGAAGCAATCGAGTATGTTTGGGGCTGATCAGGCATTTTGATCTTAGTGTATGGCTACCAACTTGTGATTCCACGAAGCAATGGAAAAAAATCTGTCATTCTATCATTGCTATGTGGACGTAACTTCACATGTGAACATTTGCATGACGGAGCTTCAACTGTTTTTGGCGGTTGTTTTCCTTATACGGATGCATACAGATACGTTTAAATCAATCCATCTTATAGAGAACAGACAAGAAAAAGGAGCGGGTGACCGTGAACAACAGCAGAAATGTCGTCATCGGAGTCGATATTGGCACAACAAGTACAAAAGCGGTGGTATTTGGCGAATTTGGCCAAGTCGTTTCATCCGCTTCATTTGATTATCCTATTATACAACCGCATCCCGGCTGGGCAGAGCAGGATCCTGACCTCATTTTTTCTGCCGTTGTCCGAAGTGTAAACGCTGCCATAAAAAAAGCGGGTATTCGGCCTGCTCAAGTTAAAGCTTTAGGATTTAGCGCGGCGATGCATTCGCTGATTGCCCTAGATGAACAAGGGATTCCTTTGACGCGCTGTTTAATCTGGGCAGATAATCGAAGCGCTGCGCAGTCGGAGAGGCTGTTGGATGAAATGAAAGGATTAGAGATTTATCAACGGACAGGAACGCCTGTCCATCCGATGTCTCCTTTGCCTAAATTGCTTTGGATGAAAGAAGAGCAGCCGCCATTATTTCGGCAGGCCCATAAATTTGTATCGATTAAGGAATATGTTATTTATCGGCTATATGAACAATACGTTGTAGATTATTCGACCGCCTCCGCAACCGGGCTTTTCCATCTTGACACATTGGACTGGGACGACGGTGTTCTACATTTGCTCGGAGTGACGAAACAGCATTTATCCCGCCCTGTTCCAGTAACTTATATTTTGCAAGGAATGAAAAAAGAATGGGCAGAACAAATGGGAGTAGACCAAGGAATCCCTGCCGTGATCGGGGCGAGTGACGGGGTACTTGCCAACGTTGGAGTAGGGGCCGTTTCTCCTGGAGAAGCGGCGATTACGATCGGGACAAGCGGTGCTGTACGTACGATTTCCTCTGTGCCAAAAACAGATTTAAGAGGGCGGACATTTTGTTATGCGCTGACCGATCATCATTGGATCGTCGGCGGGCCAACTAATAATGGAGGAATTTTGTTAAGATGGCTGCGCGATGAGTTTGGCGGTCAGGAACGAGAGGTGGCTAAAAAGCTGGGAATGGATCCATATGATCTTTTGACACAGTATGCCGAAACCGTCCCGGCAGGCTCAGAAGGGTTAGTATTTCTTCCGTTTCTCTCGGGAGAACGGGCGCCATATTGGAATGCGAAGGCGCGAGGAACCTTCTTTGGAATTAGTCTTCATCATAAGCGCGAGCATTTTATTCGTGCGGTGATGGAGGGCGTGTGTCTGAGCATCCTTTCTGTCGTTCTAGCCATCCGCGATGTGACCGGTTCGCTGTCGGAGATACGCGTATCAGGCGGGTTTGCAAAATCGGCATTTTGGCGGCAAATGCTCTCCGATATGCTGGGGAAAGAGCTGCTTGTTCCGGAAACGCACGAAGCGTCAGCGCTGGGAGCGGCGGTTATGGCGCTTTATGCGCTTGGCGACCTTTCGTCATTGGAAGAGGTTAAGCAGTGGGTTCATATTCAAGCGACCCATGTTCCGAACGAGAAAAATACAGCAGTTTATTTAGAGTTATTTGATTTATATGAGCGGTTGTACCAGCGATTGAAAGATGAATTTGACGCGCTTAGCGCATTTCAAGCAAAATATTCACGAAAATAGGATAGATGTTGACAACGATCGGATGATCAAACTCAAGCCGAATAGGTGCATTCTTTATGATTCATGAAAACTAAACCGATTTAGTTGAACAGGAGGATAAGGGGATGGGAATAGTTATTGTGATTGCGGCGATTGTCATTTTGCTTCTTTTAATTACTGTTGCAAAGCTTCATCCGTTTGTTGCGTTAATATTGACCGCAGTTGGTGTTGGTCTAGCGATGGGGATGCCCCTCATTGCTCCTTCCGATGAAGTGCCTGGTATTATCGATTCGATTAAAGCAGGGCTTGGCAACACTCTTGGATTTTTGGCAATTGTGTTAGCGCTTGGAACGATGCTCGGAAAAATGATGGCAGAGTCAGGAGGGGCAGAACGAATTGCCAAGACGCTCATTCAGCGCTTTGGACAAAAAAGAGTGCATTGGGCCATGATGGTTGTCGCTTTTTTAGTGGGGATTCCGGTATTTTTCCAAGTGGGATTTGTGCTATTAGTTCCGCTTGTATTTACGATTGCCATGGAAACGGGCATCTCGCTTATTACTGTTGGTGTTCCGCTTGTTGCGGGATTATCGGTTGTACATGGGCTCGTTCCGCCGCACCCGGCTGCGATGGCTGCGGTTGGCATCTTTCAAGCAGATGTTGGCTTAACCATTTTGTATTCATTCATTGTTGGATTACCAACAGCCATTATTGCAGGGCCGTTGTTTGGAAAATGGATCGGTGCGCGCCTGCATAAGAAAGTGCCGGATGAAATGGCTGAGCAGTTGGTGCTGCATCATGAAGCGAAGGAACTTCCAAGCTTCGCAAACACACTGTTTACGATTTTGCTGCCAGTTCTTTTAATGTTGATGGCCTCGATCGCCAATGTTGCCTTCGACCAGGAGACAGAAGCCGCGAAGGTGATCCGCTTTATTGGCGACCCGATCGTTGCTTTATTGATTGCAACCGTTTACTCTTTCTTTAGCCTTGGATATGCACGCGGATGGAAGCGTGATAAAGTGTTAAAGCTAGCGAACGACTGCCTTGGTCCCGTGGCCAATATTTTGCTTGTCATTGGCGCTGGCGGAGCATTTAACAAGGTGTTGCTTGATTCGGGAATCGGCACACAAATTGCGGAAGCGGCTCAGCATTCGCATATTTCGCCGCTATTGCTAGGCTGGGGGATTGCGGTGCTTATTCGCATTGCCACAGGATCGGCTACAGTTTCCATGATGACTGCTGCCGGCATTGTGGCGCCGATTGCTTCCAGTATTCCAGGAACTCATATGGAGCTTCTTGTGCTGGCGACAGGCGCTGGCTCCCTCATTTTGTCACATGTCAATGACTCGGGATTCTGGATGATTAAGGAATATTTTGGCATGACCGTCAAAGAGACGCTGATGACGTGGACCGCTCTTGAGACCATCATTTCGGTGGTAGCATTAGGATTGCTCGCATTATTAAATCTGATTGTTTAACTTACCTATAAACAAGCCGGACTCTAAAGGGAATGGCATAATGAAGAGGCCAGTCAATGACTGGCCTCTTGCTGTTCAAGTGGTTCATTTTTTAAAGATTGGCGGCCGAGCGGTTGTTTGGTTTGTTGGACTGTTTCGTTTTTGCTTTGACTATAAAAGAGAATAAAATAAGCAGACAAAGCGTTACAAGGCAAACCGCTGAACCGATCCAATTGTTTTGATTAAACAGAAAAGAAATGAAAATGGAAGATAAAGACAATGCGGCAAAACTAGTTAAGTACGGGAATCCCTTGACATGAAATGCCGGGATTTGTTGATAACGAAACCGCAGCTTTAACTGGGCCAAGCAAATACCGATCCATAATAAAAGAACAGTAAATCCAGGAATGCTCAATAAATAACTGATAATTTGTCCGGGAGCGATATAAGCCAAAAATAAACCGATGATAATACAGATGGCTGCAATCGTGAGCCCAATAATGGGTACCCCTTGCTTATTTACTTTTAATAAAGCTTTTGGCGCTTCGCCGTTTTGTGCCATTGAATATAACATTCTCGAAGTTGCATATACTCCCGAGTTCGCCGCTGATAGAACAGCTGTCACTAAAACAAAGTTCATAATATGGGCCGCTCCTGGCAACCCGGTCATATCTAATACTTGGACAAATGGACTGTTTTCGCCTGTCACTTTATCCCACGGCATTAAACCGCAAATAATAAGCATAGGGAGCATATAAAACAAAATCACTCGCCACATCGTTCCTTTCACTACTTTTGGCAGCACTTGTTCCGCATTTTTTGTTTCTGTCACGGCGACGCCGATTAACTCCGCACCGCCATATGAGAACATCACCACTAAGAGGGCACTTAGCACCCCTGTTATTCCGTGAGGGAAAAAGCCGCCGTGATCCGTGTAATGAGAGAGCGCATCGATTGTTTGTCCTGGGATGATGTTTGTTAACAGCAAACAGCCCAAAACAATAAAGGCGGTTAACGCCAAAATTTTAATGGCGGCAAACCAAAACTCAATTTCTCCATAATATTTCACTTGAACAAAGTTAATGGCGAAAATGAAGCTGGCGCAAAGCAAGCTTAAAAGCCATAGCGGAATGGCTGGAAACCAATATTGCAGAAAGCTGCCTGCTGCTAAAATTTCAACGATGATAACAATCGTCCAGTTGATCCAGTAGAGCCAGCCCGCAATAAAAGAGACATGAAAGCCAAACGCCTTATCTATCAGGTGCTGAACATTTGAGTTTGGATGGGCGATGGCCATTTCCGCTAATGCCGACATGACGATAAATAAAAGCAAGCCCCCTAATAAATAAGCAAAAACAACCCCAGGTCCCGCGATTGATAGCGTGTCTGAACTGCCTTTAAAGATGCCGGTGCCAATCATTCCAGCTAAAGCAATAAATTGGACATGCCTAGGCAGCAGTCCCCGCTTTAAGTCTTGCTGACGATTTTCCATGCTGTTCCTTCCTTTCTTCTTTTTTGCTGCAAAAAATGAGCGATAGGTTCAAGAATTTTTTCTGGATCTTTAATACTTAAACGCTTTTATGCTTTTATGCGTTTAAGTAAAAAATATGTTACTAGAATATAATAGTTTGATTTGCTTTGTCAATAGAAGGATAGAGATACCAATGGTGCTAGTTGAACATCACATGCAACCATATAAATCGGCATTAAAAAATGGACATAAATGAAAAGCGACAATGAACCAAAAGCATCAGAGAAAATCGTGTGTGGATCCTGAGAATGAACGGACATCTATATAAAAATAAAATACGATAAAAGCAAGCATTTAAAAAACGGGAAGGTGGTTGGTTTTATATTATATATAGTAGCGGTGGCATGGATATGGAGTGCGACGGTTGTTTTCATCATGCGCAGGTGCAACGAAAAGGCAAGTGGCTGACTGGCCTTGCAATCGCGTTTTTTACAGATGGGATTCGTTCAATCTTTATATCGTAGCTTCTATATTAATTTATGCTTAGATCTTACTGCTGAAAAAATGTCATGATCACGGGGGGAATGGAAAGAATCTTTTATCTTTGTGGAGAAATAGAACTTTTCAGGTCAGGAGCTTGGAGATTGTATCGATTTTTTAGAGTCCGTTCGCTCCCTTTACGGATGTGTTTATATATAATGAAGGAAAAAAAAGGGCGGGAACCGTCACGAAAATAATGAGAAACGTAACCTTTAATATGAAGTTTGCGCCTTTTCAACGGTCGGAGGCTTTCTTCCGACCGTTGAAAAAATGGGGATTCTGCTTTGGAATGGGTCTTCTTATAGGTGTGGTTAGGTTCGTTTACAGGCCTGATGGATGGGATGGATAGATCGAATCATCCATTGGTTTGCTTTGATTGTGTTCATCACGTTTTTTTAGGCTAGGAGAGCTTCCTAAAAAGTTCATGATGACAACCGCTCCAGACAACAAAAGAACTGCTCCGATAAAAAGTTCCATTCTCAACCCCTCCTTATGTTTATTATAGCATTTTTGTATTTTTTTACCAATTATTTATATCGCTCTAAAACGGCGAAAAATTGTTTCACAAACTCATAAAATACTTTTACAGATGGCGCCGGCTCGTGATAATCAGAAAGAATAATGCCGACATTTCGTTTGACGTCAGGCATGGAAATCGGAATTTTCACGGTAAAGCGCGGCATTGTATCATAAAATGTATTCTCAGGAAGCAGGGTGACGCCAATGCCGGCAGACACAAGCCCTTTAATGGCATCTAAATCTTCTCCCTCAGATGAGATGATTGGCGAAAATCCAGCCTGCTTACAAGCATCAAGCACAATTTTATGCAAAATGTAACCGGCTGGAAAAGTAACAAACGGCTCGTGGCGCAGTTCATTCAGCAGCAGGCTTTCTTTTTTTGCAAACCGGTGATTTTGCGGCAGCAGCACGGCAAAAGATTCAATAAATAGAATCTCTTTTTTGATTCCTTTTTCCTCGGTCGGGACAGGTCCGAGGAAGGCAAGATCGATCTCTCTTTTTTTCACGGCTTCAATTAAAAATCGATAAGATCCTTGACGCAAATGAAATTTTACGTTTGGATGCCGCTCTTTGAAGGCGGAGATCACCATTGGCATGGTGTGACTTGCCAAGCTAGAAGGGAAGCCAATTTTAATTGTTCCTTGCTCTGGATCTAAATATTCATCGATTTGCTGCTTGGCATGGTCGACTGCTCGCAGCACCGTTTCAGCATGCGGAAGAAAGTAACGGCCAACCGGAGTAAGCCTCACATTTCTCCCGTCCCGTTCAAACAGTTGGACGCCGAGCTCAGCCTCTAAATTAGCGATTTGGCGGCTGATGGCGGATTGGGCGACATGAAGCACTTCAGCGGTTTCTGATACGTGTTCGCGCTTGGCGACTTCAACAAAGTATTTTAGCTGCCTTAGCTCCATTTTTGTTCTCTCCTTCTCATTTATCTCAAAATGAGATTGATTTAATCTGAATTATATATTGTTTATATCATTTTTGGAAACTAAAATTACAATAACAGACTTTATCGGTAAAAGGAATGGGGGAGAAGACAAATGAAACATTACGGATTACCGCAAGCACAAGGTCTCTACCGTCCTGAATTTGAACATGACGCGTGTGGCATCGGCTTATATGCCCATCTTAAAGGAAAGCCGTCCCATGATATTATAAAAAAAGGACTTCATATGCTGCGCCAGCTTGAGCATCGCGGCGGGCAAGGAAGCGATCCAGAAACAGGAGACGGCGCAGGCATTATGGTACAAATTCCGCACGATTATTTTCGACAGGTTTGTGGGAAAATGCACCTTCCTGAAAAAGGTAGATATGGTGTTGGGATGGTATTTTTGCCGGAAAACGAGCAGGAACGGATCGATTATGAACATAAAATTAATGAGATCATTCAAAATGAAGGACAAACATTATTAGGATGGCGGACGGTACCCGTGGATATCAGAAAACTCGGAAAAAAGGCTGAGCAGACAAAGCCGTACATCCGCCAAGTATTTATTGAAGCGAGCCGTGATCTTGTCGATCAGCTTTCTTTTGAAAGAAAGCTGTATATCATACGCAAGCAAGCGGAAAAGCTGATTTCTGACAGCGAATTTTATTTCGCTAGCTTATCGAGCCGCACCATTGTTTATAAAGGCTTGTTAACTCCGGATCAGCTTGATGAGTTCTATGTTGATCTTCAAGACGAACGGTTTCAATCGGCCTTTGCCCTTGTGCATTCTCGCTTCAGCACCAATACGTTCCCAAGCTGGGAAAGAGCCCATCCAAACCGTTATTTGATTCATAATGGTGAGATTAACACGTTGCGCGGGAATATCAATTGGATGGCAGCGCGAGAAAAACAATTTGTCTCCGAGCTTTTTGGCGATGATTTAGCGAAAATCACTCCGATTTTAGATATGAATGGCAGCGACTCATCCATTTTAGATAACGCATTTGAATTTTTTGTTCTAGCGGGCAAAAAGCCGGCACATGCGGCGATGATGCTGATTCCAGAGCCGTGGTTTTGGGATCATGAGATGGATGACGAGAAAAAAGCATTTTATGAATATTATAGCTGTTTAATGGAGCCGTGGGATGGACCTACCGCCATTGTGTTTACAGACGGGAAACAGATCGGGGCGATTTTAGATCGCAATGGGTTGAGACCAGCCCGTTATTATGTCACAAAAGATGATTACATCGTTCTTTCGTCAGAAGTAGGAGTGATTGAATTAGAACCGGAAAACATTTTGTATAAAGATCGTCTGAGCCCAGGAAAAATGCTGTTAATCGATTTGGAAGAGGGAAGAATTATTTCCGATGAGGAGG
Source organism: Anoxybacillus sp. PDR2 (assembly GCF_009834045.1). Taxonomy (NCBI): domain Bacteria; kingdom Bacillati; phylum Bacillota; class Bacilli; order Caryophanales; family Anoxybacillaceae; genus Anoxybacillus; species Anoxybacillus sp. PDR2. The sequence goes on from NZ_CP047158.1 coordinate 1,610,535, forward strand.
TCAAAGCAGAAATTGCCAAAGAGCAGCCGTATCGGCAATGGCTTCAAGAACAGTTGATATCGTTGGAAGACTTGCCAATTCCAGAGCAAATGGAGCAGGTGGAGGAGCTGGTTGTCAAGCAGAAGGCGTTTGGCTATACACACGAAGATGTGGAAAAGACGATTTTCACAATGATCAAAGATGGGAAGGATCCTGTCGGAGCTATGGGGAATGACACGCCGCTTGCGGTGTTATCAGATCAACCGCAAAGCTTGTTTAACTACTTTAAGCAGCTGTTTGCGCAAGTGACGAATCCGCCGATCGATTCGCTTCGTGAATACATCGTCACCTCCACGATGACACTCCTCGGAAAAGAAGGAAATATTCTTCATCCGGATGCATCAGCGGCCCGCCGCATCCGCTTAGACTCTCCGATTCTTTTGAATGAAGAGCTTGCTGCGCTTAAAGCGAATCCGTACCCAGAGTTTCGCTGTGCTGTGCTGCCGTCATTATTCACAGATCATTTAAAACAGGCACTCGATCAGCTTTGTGAAGCAGCGGATGCTGCCATAAGAGAAGGAAAAACGCTTCTTATTCTCTCTGATCGCGGCATGGATGAGCAGCATATCGCTATTCCGCCGCTTTTGGCGGTGAGTGCACTTCATCAGCATTTAATTCGCAAAGGAACGCGCACGAATGCAAGCATTATCATCGAATGCGGGGAAGCGCGAGAGGTTCATCATTTTGCGGCCTTGATCGGATATGGGGCTGATGCAGTGAATCCTTATTTGGCTTTAGAAACGATTCGCGACGCGATCCAAAAAGAAGTGCTTGCTTATTCTTACAAGGATGCGGTGAGCAAATATAAAAAAGCAGCGACAGATGGTGTGGTCAAGGTTATGTCGAAAATGGGGATTTCGACTGTGCAAAGTTATCGGGGAGCACAAATTTTTGAAGCGGTCGGCATCGGCGAAGAAGTGATAAATCAGTATTTTACTGGAACCGCCTCACAAATCGGTGGAATCGGGCTAAATGAGATTGCATTAGAAACGAAATTGCGCCATGAGCGAGCATTCCAGTCAACGGAACGGGAAGCGACACTGGATTCGGGCAGCGAGTTCCAGTGGCGAAGAAACGGTGAGCATCATGCGTTTAATCCAAAGACGATTCATACGCTTCAATGGGCTTGCCGAAAAAACGACTATCAGCTCTTTAAGGAATATAGCAAAATGGCAAATGAAGAACGCATGACATTTTTGCGAAATTTGTTCGAATTTGATAAAACGAGAAAACCGGTTCCAATCGAAGAAGTAGAGCCGGTAGAGTCGATCGTGCGCCGCTTTAAAACAGGAGCGATGTCCTATGGCTCATTGAGCCAGGAAGCTCATGAAGCGCTGGCGATCGCGATGAACCGCATTGGCGGGAAAAGCAATAGCGGTGAAGGCGGAGAGGACCCAAGCCGATACGTTTCTGATGAAAACGGCGATCTTCGCAAAAGTGCCATTAAGCAAATCGCTTCAGGCCGTTTTGGGGTGAAAAGCCATTACTTAGTTCATGCGGATGAGCTGCAAATCAAAATGGCACAAGGAGCAAAGCCTGGCGAAGGAGGACAACTGCCAGGAAACAAAGTGTATCCTTGGATCGGCAAGGTTCGCGGTTCTACGCCGGGAGTTGAGCTAATCTCTCCACCTCCACATCATGATATTTATTCAATCGAAGACTTAGCTCAGCTTATTTATGACTTAAAAAACGCGAATCGAAAAGCGCGTATTAGCGTCAAACTTGTTTCGAAGGCTGGAGTGGGAACGATTGCGGCAGGTGTGGCTAAAGGGGCGGCCGATGTCATTGTTATTAGCGGCTATGATGGCGGTACAGGAGCGTCGCCGAAAACAAGTATTAAGCATGCAGGCCTTCCGTGGGAGCTGGGGCTTGCTGAAACGCATCAAACGCTCATGTTAAATGGTCTGCGCGACCGCGTTGTTTTGGAAACAGACGGCAAGCTGATGACAGGTCGCGATGTGGTGATGGCTGCTCTTTTCGGTGCTGAAGAATTTGGATTTGCTACAGCGCCGCTGGTGGTTCTCGGCTGTATCATGATGAGAGTCTGTCATTTAGATACATGTCCGGTTGGGGTGGCTACGCAAAATCCGGAACTGCGCGAAAAATTTATGGGAAAACCAGAGCATGTTGTGAATTTTATGTATTTCATCGCTCAAGAAGTAAGAGAAATGATGGCAGAGCTCGGTTTTCGGACCATCGATGAAATGGTTGGACGCGTCGATGTATTAAAAGTGAGCGATCGTATGAAGCAGCATTGGAAAGCCAAGCATCTTGATCTATCTCGATTGCTCTATCAAGTGGATGGACCGCGTACTTTTGCGCGACCGCAATACCATAAAATCGAAGAGTCGCTTGATTGTCATGAGCTGTTGCCGGTTGCTGCTTCAGCGCTAGAGAATGGGGAGCCAGCAGAGAAGCATCTTTCTATCCGAAATATCCATCGCACAGTTGGAGCGATTGTCGGCAGCGAAATATCGAAGCGCTATGGCGAAGAAGGGCTTCCTGAAGATACTATACGCTTCCATTTTTATGGATCTGCTGGTCAAAGCTTTGCGGCATTTGTGCCAACAGGAATGACAATGACCTTGACCGGTGACGCCAATGACTATATTGGAAAAGGGCTTTCTGGAGGAAAAGTGATTGTTCTTCCGCCAGAGGAAGCCGCTTTCTCTTCGGGTGATAACGTTATAGTCGGGAATGTCGCGTTTTATGGGGCCACTAGCGGCGAAGCCTATATTCGCGGACGGGCAGGAGAGCGATTCTGCGTAAGAAATAGCGGCGTGAATGCGGTTGTCGAAGGAATCGGCGATCATGGCTGTGAATATATGACAGGAGGGCGTGTTGTCATACTGGGGGCCGTCGGTAAAAATTTTGCGGCGGGAATGTCTGGCGGTATCGCCTATGTATTGGCCGATTACGCGGAACAATTTATGCGTACAGCGAACAAGGAAATGGTATTGTTTGAGAAGCTGGAAAATGAAGAAGAAATCAAGCGGGTACGAGAAATGATGACGAAGCATTATCAATATACCGGCAGTCCAAGAGCCGCTCATGTATTGGCTCATTGGGAGGAATTTGTCGCGAAATTTATCAAAGTCATCCCGAAAAACTACAAATTAATGATAGAAACAATCGAAGAAATGGAACGTTCAGGTCTCTCGAAGGAAAAAGCGCTTTTGACGGCATTCGAAGTGGTGGCAAAGCAAAAAAAGTCGATTGACATTCAGCATGCAAATTTAGAGGCGATCGCAAAATAGGCGATAGCCTCTGCACAGCGGAAAAGGAGGGGGAATGACAATGGGCAAAGCAACAGGCTTTATGGAGTATGCGCGCGAAGAAGAAGTGAAGCGTCAGCCACTTTCCCGCTTAGATGATTGGAAGGAATATACATTTCCGTTTTCTGATGAAACGTTGGCAAGACAAGGTGCCCGCTGTATGGATTGCGGGACCCCTTTCTGCCATATGGGCATGGAATGGAACGGATTAACCTCTGGATGTCCGATTCATAACTTGATTCCGGAATGGAATGATCTTGTTTACCGCGGCCGATGGAAGGAGGCATTAGACCGCCTTTTAAAAACAAATAATTTCCCAGAGTTTACAGGAAGGGTATGTCCTGCGCCGTGTGAAGGGTCCTGTACGGTGGCGATTTCAGATCCAGCTGTGGCAATTAAAGGCATTGAACGCGCTATTATTGATAAAGGGTTTGCCGAAGGATGGATTCAGCCAAGGATTCCGAAAAAACGGACAGGGAAAAAGGTGGCGATTGTTGGATCGGGGCCGGCGGGTCTAGCCTGCGCCGATCAGTTAAACCAAGCCGGGCATTCCGTTACGGTTTATGAGCGAGCAGATCGCATCGGTGGTTTATTGATGTATGGCATTCCAAACATGAAGCTTGAAAAAGAAGTCGTGGAACGAAGAGTCCGCCTTTTAGAAGAAGAGGGAATTTCATTTATCACGAATACGGAGATAGGAAGAGACATCACAGCTGATGAACTGCGTTCACAATACGATGCGGTCGTTTTATGTACAGGCGCTCAAAAGCAACGCGATCTGGTCATTGAAGGCCGAGAGCTTGAAGGCATCCATTTTGCTATGGACTATCTAACATTAACGACCAAAAGCCTGCTTGATTCCAACTTTACCGATGACGGTTTGATTGATGCGCGCGATAAGCATGTGATTGTCATTGGCGGCGGAGATACGGGGGCGGACTGTGTGGCTACGGCGCTAAGACAGAAATGTAAAAGCGTCGTTCAGTTTGGCAAGCATCCGGCCTTACCGCAACAGCGCGCTGAAAATAATCCTTGGCCGCAGTTTCCTCTTGTGTTTACATTAGACTACGCCTATGAAGAAGCAAAAGTGAAATTTGGTGCAGATCCTCGGCAGTACTGCATTCAAACGAAAAAAATTGTTGGGGATGAACAGGGCAAAGTCAAAGAGCTGCATACGATTCAAATGGAAAAAATCACAGATGAAAGCGGAAGAGCGGTATTTAAAGAAATTCCTGGGACTGAACAAGTGTGGCCGTGTGATTTAGTGTTTATTGCTATTGGCTTTGAAGGCACTGAACAGCCTCTTTTACAGCAATTTGGCGTCGAAACCGTCAATCAAAAAGTGAAGGCTCCTTATGGTCAATATACAACCAATGTAGAGGGAGTGTTTGCTGCAGGTGATGCGAGACGCGGTCAAAGCTTAGTCGTATGGGCCATTCATGAAGGTCGGGAAGCAGCAAGAGAAGTGGACCGTTTCTTAATGGGAGTGACCTATTTACCGTAATTGTATAGATGATGTTAAAAAAGCGGAAGAGATCTTCAAGGTCCCTTCCGTTTTTTATAGTCGAGTGCCTAAATCACAAGTCTATAAATCCAATCTAAAAACGATAATGTTCGAACGAACAAGCAGATGGCGGTGTTCGTTTCTAGTTCATCCGCCCCATCTTCCCTTGAACTTATCTATCGAGAAATCTCCCGTTTTGAAACGAAGGGGAGGCGGGAGAGGTTCATAAAGAGTTTGGTTATAGAAGAAAACTACGATTGCATATGCTTTAACGTTTCTTTAATGCCGACTGCATAAGGAGTTTGCGGAATCGGACCGACGGTTTTTTCATATTTGCCGCCGTCTAATATGACCGGCTTTTCGTTTAAATACATCATTTCTGCATATTCTCTCATAAAGGGATTAAACATCCCGACAAGTTGAATCATCCATTTGTAGATGGGTTTGATGCGGATGTTAGCGTTTAAATAGCCTCCGGCAATTTCAGCGATTTCTTTTCCGGAAATCGTTCCGGCTCCTGGTATATTCCATGATTGATAAAAACAATCATGACGCAGCGATAATTCTACTAATGCTTCTGCTCCATCTTTAATGTAAATAAATTCTCTTTGAATGGAAGGATCGCCAACATAAAAAGCCATTTTCCTTTTTAGCATTTGCTGAAATGTAAAATGAAGAAGGGTGTTTCCTGCGTTGGGGCCGTAAAAATCAGGAAAATGGACGATTAGGTATGGAATGCTAGATTGTTCAATTTGCTCCAACAGCTTTAACCGCAGTTTGCCTTTTTTTGTATGCGGTTTTTTAGGAGACGCTTCGGTTGTTTTTTGAGATTGCAAACCATATGAATAAATATTATCTACGTAAACAAACGGTTTATTGTAGATTCGGCACGCTTCTAAAATGTTTGAAAGAATAATCGCTAGATTAGGATCCCAATGTTGATAGGGAAGATTGATAGCATGAAAGACCATGTCTCCTTTTGCTACGGCGGCTTCGACATCCTCGAGATTCATAGCATCGCCGGGCAGGATGCTTGTGAGGTTTCCCCAGTTTTGCTGTTTATCTAATAATGTTGGTTTTGAACGGGCTACCGCTATCACATATATTTTACGTTTGATAAGGGCTTCGACTAATGCGCTTCCCATTCCCCCAGTAGCGCCAAACACAACGGCCGTTTTCATTGTTTCACTCCCTTGACTGATTAGAGAAGAATCATTGTTCTAATAATTGTTTATGATAGGAAAAAAATTAAAATGCTGTTAATTTATTATAACGTATTGAGGATTGCTTGTAAATGATTGGAACGAATGTATGGTTATGCGGAAAAGAAGGTCGCACCCCAATAAATGGACAAGGTTTATATGTGTCATTATGGTATAATAAAATCAAGAACACAAGTGTTGATGCTCCATTATTTTACTGAAAATATGAAATGATCTAGCTAGATACAAGATTTCTGCCTCTTCCCTCAAACAATGTCAATTGGTTTTTATTGGATCATCAACACACCTGAGTCAAGAAAGGTATGTAGCCATGATAAATGAAGAAAGAGAGGCGAGACAATGAACCTTCGTCTTGTAAAGGCCGGGTATTTTATGGGAATCGGGCTGATGATGGCTTCTGTTATTTATTTTTTTGCTGCTAATTGGCAAGGATTTGATCGATTGGAAAAGATAGTAGTAAGTATAGGGGTTATGTGTTTATTGTATGGCATCAGTATTTTGTTGGCTTATGTCATGAATCGCCACGATTTTTTGAGCCAATGGCTGTTTGTGGCAGGAGCCATTGGATTTGGGGTTTCTGTTGCGCTGATAGGACAAATTTATAATTCACATGCGGATAGCTTTTGGCTTTTCTTCATTTGGTTTATACCAAGTGCTGTATTTGCGCTCATCACTCGTTATGAGCCCTTTCGCGTCTTAAGTGCTGTGCTGCTGCAACTAACCTTTTGGTTTTATTATTTTCCGTCCTCTTATCAGACTGAAAGAGATCAGTGGGTATCCTTTTTATTTCTGCTTGTGTTTGCAGCTGTGAATGGAGCTGTTTTTTTTCTCCACCGTTCTTCTTTTGTTTCCTATCTTTTGTATGTGGCCATGCAAGGATGGTTGTTCTTGATTGTCGGATCCGGTTTGACTGAAGGCAGCTTTACGTGGTGGCCTTATGTGTATTCATTGCTTTTGCTCGTGTTTCTTTATTATTTTTTCGCGATTGTTAAGCATCGCTCCTATGTCCTTATCACAAGTTTATTTGCAGGAGGATTTTTGATTGTCCAATATTTCCGATTTGTGGCCCGGCATTTTCAAGAAGGTGTTTTGCTTGCAGGTCTGCTGTTGGCGGCGGGGATTGTTTATGGAAGTCTGTTTTTGCTGAAAAGGTTAAGAAATTGGGCAATGGAAGAAAACGCTGGAACCACTTTTTTAGCTGTGTTTCAGGCTATTGTCACAGCCGTTGCTTCCATTATTGCCATTTCAAGTATTATGGGCCTTTTTTCGCTTTGGACCCATCATTTCTCGTCAAATCTATTATTTGCTTTATCCGTCGGAGCGTTTGTTTTGCCAGGGATGCTTATGCAAAGCTGGAATGATGTAGTTCGCTGCACGCTGCTTGCGATCGGTTATGGAGTTGGTGTGATTGCATCCATGGATATTTCCATTTGGATTGTCACAACCTATTTTCTGGTCCTGCTTGTTGGATACTTTAAATCAGAAAAAACGGGGATTAAGCTCCTTACTCATGTAGCATTATCTGCTTTCGGAATGCTCATTGTCGAAGAATGGAGCGACAAGCTGCGCCTTGCTCTTTTATTCGTTGTCCTGTTGAATGCGTTTTTATATATGGCATCCCACCAGCGGAAGCATACTCAGCGTTTGTCTCTCTTTATAGGCATGGGGTCTCTTTTATTATTAACAAGTATGGATTTTTTTGCTCTTGATCTTTGGGTGGTATTGGCGAATCTTTTATTGATATTCATCACAGCAGGATGGATCGCTTTTCAATCGAAGCAACAGGAGCCCATTGGATTAGGGATTGCTTGGTTTTATTTGTGGCTATTTCTTGTTTTAAAATATTACGAATTTGCATGGAGCCTTCTCGACAAAGCCATAAGTCTGTTGATTTTTGGAATTCTCGTGCTGGCAGGTACAATATTTTTAGAAAAAAAGAAACATCTTCTGCCAAACGAACAAGTAAGTTGGGTTCGCAGCAAATGGATTCCTTTGCTTATGATCATCGCGCTGCAAATCGTTTTTATCGGCTATACCGTATTTGATAAAGAAAGGCTTTTGCGAAATGGAGAAGTGGTAAAGCTGGAGCTCATGCCGATGGATCCGCGCTCTTTACTCCAGGGTGATTATGTTCGCCTGCGCTATGAAATTTCGCAGATTCAAGGAATGAGCGGGAACGGAAAGGTTCAACTCATTTTGCAAAAAGATGAGGCAGGAGTTTACCGCTTTGCACGCGTATATGTTATGAACGGGAAAAAGGATTTGTCGTATATCCGGAAAAAGGGCGAAGTCATCATCAATGGGAAGTGGCAAGGAGATACGATCATTTATGGAATTGAATCCTTTTTTGTTCCAGAAAAAACAGGAATAGAACTGCAGCAGCGAGCTCGTTACGCCTATGTCCGAGTAAGTCAAGCGGGCGATGCTTTGCTAGAGAGTGTTAGTGACCGTTAAAAGCGTTCGGGAAACCCCGAATGTTTTTTTCTTACCACTTATTTGACGATGTAATGAGGAGAAAGGAGGAAAGAGTTTATCGTACCCTCTATGCGGATTTAACGACATCGGAAGGATGGAACACATCATTTTGGAGAGCTGCAATCGGGAGGAAAACATGCTGGTTTTCGTTATGCCAAAGCGTGACAGAGTGCCGGACAGCAGACCAATAAGGGCGTCTGTGAGCCGTATTGTTTGGTTCGCCCGACCGCAGAAAAACGTTCTCAACTTCATATCCAAACAAATGTTAAACGATCGAATTCAGATTGCCGACAAATGCTTTCAATCATAGGCACTAGTCTAGCTCGTCTGCGCATGCACTTTTTTATTTGATTTGTGCTCCTTGTCTGGCAAGCATTTTTAACACATTCACCGAGAAGTCTCCCACCTCTAAGCGAAGTGTAGGTGGGAGAGGTTGATGTCAGCTTGCTGTGAAATAATGCTTAAAACCGTTATAGCCATACAACATTTGATATCGTTTGTACAAACGTGAATGAAAGGGAGAAAGAAGTATGAAATGGTTGTATATTTTATTATCTTTAGTAGGTGGAATGCTAGCAGGGCTTCAAGCGCCGATCAACGGAAGCCTTGGAAAGAAAATAGGGAGTCTGGAAGGAGCCTTTACTTCCTTTTTTGTCGGTACCTTATTTTTAACGTTTGTCGCTTTATTTTTTGGCAAAGGACAGTTGGTGCAGTTGCTTCAAGTTCCCAAATGGAATTTATTAGGAGGTTTATTAGGGGCCGTTTTTGTGACGATTACGATTATTTCCGTTCCAAAAGTAGGGGCAGCAGCTGCTATTTTGGCTGCTATCGTTGGACAACTTGTTATTAGTATGGTCATTGATCATTTTGGTTTATTTGGCGTACCTAAAATTCCGATGAATATGAATCGGCTTTTTGGGCTATTGTTTATGCTAGCCGCTCTCTTTTTTATTTATCGCGGCAATGCAGCATCGTAAAAGGAATCAAATGGACATGTTGAATAATGAACAAACTTCTTTATTTAACAAAATGTATAATGAAAAGCTTAACGCTATCAAGTAAAATATGTTTAAATATTTTAATTTTTCTGTTAATAACAAAAAGATTCTGGGTTTAACCCAATCATAAGGAATGAAATATAGGTATGTCTCATAGATTATAAGGCAGAGCTCATCCACCGCTTTTCTCATGCTAAAAAGTACAGATGGACATGTACGATTGACGCCATGGTTAGAAAAGCGTTTCTTTTTTCGCTAGGCTAATTTGGAAACTTGAGCATGAAGACAGCCATAGCCTCGTTTGCCGTAGCAAAGGAGTGAACACAAATCCAGTTGTTTTACTGAAAGAAGGGCGAAGTCGCTCAATAGATTTCTATATCTAGGAATCTTGTATGTAGCCTTAGCAAAGGCAAATAATAAACAGTGGAGATCTAGCAGCGCTCCTAGATAGGCAGACATTGTTTTTTGAAGGGATTAGGGTTTTAGCTCTATTCCCTTTTTTAAAATAAAAAATGATAAGGAGGCTGTGTGCCATGAATCAATCCTCATTCGATTTATCGAAAAACTTTCAAGAAGCCGCGTCTGGATTGACCCAGCGGGAGGCGATTGAGGAAGCGAATCGCTGCTTATATTGCTACGATGCTCCCTGTATTCAGGCTTGCCCGACAGGAATTGATATTCCTGCCTTCATCAAAAAGATTGCATCAGGGAATCTGAAAGGGGCAGCAAAGACTATTATGCTGTCAAATCCTGTAGGCGCAAGCTGCGCGAGAGTATGTCCGACAGAGGAGCTATGCGAAGGAGCCTGTGTTCTGAACCATTCGACAAAGCCGATTATGATCGGAAACTTGCAGCGGTATGCGACAGATTGGGCCATACAAAATGACGAACCGCTATTTCAAGTAGGAAGAACAAACGGTAGGGCGGTAGCGGTCGTTGGTGGCGGACCAGCAGGATTGTCAGCAGCTAGGGAGCTGGCGCTTATGGGGTACAGTGTGACGATCTTTGAAGCAGAAAAGGAAGCCGGTGGGTTAAATACGTATGGGATTGTTTCATTCCGTCTTCCGCAGCGCGTGCCATTGTGGGAAGTTCACCAAGTCAAGCGTTTAGGTGTGGACATTCGGACGAATACAAAGGTAGGAAAAGATATAACCGCAAACGAAATTTTAGAAAGCTATGATGCGGTTGTTTTGGCTGCGGGGATGGGGACAGTTCCGATGCTGGGGATTGAAGGAGAGGATTTAGAAGGGGTGTATGACGCGATTGAACTCATTAAAGAAACGAAAACCAAGCCGTTAACGGATCGGTTGGTAGGGAAAAAGGTTGTTGTCATTGGTGCCGGAAATACAGCGATTGACGGGGCGACATGTTCGGTACGGCTAGGGGCGGAAAACGTAAAGATTTTATATCGCCGTACAAAGGAAGAGATGACAGCTTATGATTTTGAATACGAATTTGCCAAACAGGAAGGAGTCGAGTTTCGTTGGCTGACGGCTCCTAAACGAATCATCGGCGATGAGAAAGGAAGAGTCACTCATATCGAATGCATCCGCATGCAATTAGGGGAGCCGGATCAAGATGGGCGGCGGCGTCCGGTTCCGATTGAAGGATCGGAATTTATCATGCAGGTAGATGCCGTGATTAAGGCGATTGGCCAGATGCGGCACCTGGAGCTACTCACGGAGTTTGGATTAGAGCACGATGCTGGAGTTGTTCGGATTCGTCAGGGAAGCTACCAAACCTCGCATCCAAAAATATTTGCTTGCGGCGATATCGTTTTCGGCAAAGGACAAGGTGAAGCGATGGTAGTCACAGCTGCGCAGCAAGGAAAAGAGGCTGCTTATGCGATTCATCAATATTTAGAAAAGCACATAAGCGAGACGGCTTAAATGAAGGGGGAATACAACAATGGCCGACTTAAGCATGAATTTAGCGGGGATCAAGTCTCCTAACCCGTTCTGGTTGGCGTCTGCGCCGCCGACGAACTCGGGATACCAGGTGCAACGAGCATTTGAAGCCGGATGGGGCGGAGCCGTTTGGAAAACACTTGGCGAACCGATTTTAAATGTATCGTCGCGGTTTGCAGCCATCAGCTTCAACGGTCAACGGATCGCGGGGTTTAATAACATTGAATTGATTACGGATCGTCCGCTTGAGGTGAACTTAAAGGAAATTTATGAAACAAAAAAACGATTTCCTAACCATGCCATTATCGCTTCTCTTATGGTCGAGCCAAAAAGGGAAAAATGGCATGAAATTGTGAAAAGAGTACAGGATGTGGGAGTGGATGGATTTGAATTAAACTTCGGCTGTCCGCACGGAATGGCGGAACGCGGAATGGGATCAGCATCGGGGCAGGTACCAGAGTTAGTAGAAAAGCAGACATATTGGGTCAAAGAGGTCGCGGAAAAACCGGTTATTGTCAAATTAACCCCTAATATTACGGATATTACAGCAACAGCGGAGGCCGCTGTTCAAGGAGGAGCTGACGCCATCAGCATGATCAATACAATCAACAGCTTAATGGGGGTCGATTTGGATACGTGGCATACCATTCCGCATGTCGCAGGGAAAGGGGCGCATGGCGGTTATTGCGGTCCAGCAGTGAAGCCGATCGCCCTAAATATGGTAGCTGAATGTGCTCGCCACCCGCGAATTAATGTGCCAATTTCCGGAATGGGCGGGGTATCGAGCTGGAAGGAAGCCGTAGAATTTATGCTGATGGGAGCAACGGGAGTGCAAGTGTGCACGGCGGTGATGCATCATGGCTTCCGCATTATCGAGGACATGGTGGAAGGGCTCCAGCATTATCTTGACAGCAAAGGGATTGCTTCGGTAATGGATCTTGTCGGCAAAGCCGTTCACCGATATTCGGATTGGGGCAATCTTGATTTGAACTATAAAGTAGCTGCCCGTATTAACACCGATGTGTGCATTAATTGTAATAAATGCTATATCGCTTGTGAAGATGCATCCCACCAATGCATCGATCGCCTTGCTGACGCCACTGGCCGTGAGTATTTAAAAGTGCGGGAGGAAGATTGTGTAGGATGCAATTTATGTTCGCTTGTCTGTCCTGTTGACGGCGCGATTGATATGGTCGAACTTCCAAGGGAGTGCCCGCCGATGACATGGAACGAACGCCAAGCGGCGATCAGTGCATTAACAGTTTCCAATGCGGAAGCCAAGTAAAGAACACAAGGAGGAAATATTTTTATGAAAAAGCTGATAAAAAATGGAACGATTGTAACGGCAGCGGATGTTTATCATGCAGATGTGCTAATTGAAGATGGAAAAATTGCGGCGATTGGCGAACATGTAAGTCCGCATGATGCTGAAATCATTGATGCAAAAGGTTGCTATGTTTTTCCGGGAGGAATTGATCCGCATACTCATTTAGATATGCCGTTTGGCGGGACAGTGACAAAGGATGATTTTCAATCGGGAACGATTGCCGCGGCATTTGGCGGAACAACGACGGTGATTGACTTTTGTTTAACGAATAAAGGGGAGCCGCTGGCGAAGGCCATTGAAACCTGGCACAACAAAGCGAAAGGCAAAGCCGTCATTGATTATGGCTTCCATTTGATGATTAGCGAAATCAATGATGATGTATTAAGCGAATTGCCAAAGGTGATCGAAGAAGAGGGGATTACATCTTTTAAAGTATTTATGGCCTACAAAAACGTGTTCCAAGCAGACGACGGCACTTTGTACAGAACGCTTTCTGCCGCCAAACAGCTTGGCGCTCTCGTCATGGTCCATGCCGAAAATGGAGATGTGATTGATTATTTAACAAAGCAAGCGCTCGCTGAAGGCCACACAGAGCCCATTTATCATGCGCTTACTCGGCCCCCGGAATTGGAAGGAGAAGCGACAGGCCGCGCTTGTCAGCTGACGCAGCTGGCCGACTCGCAGCTTTATGTTGTCCATGTGTCTTGTGCACAAGCAGTCGAAAAAATCGCCGAAGCGCGCAATAAAGGATTAAATGTGTGGGGGGAAACATGTCCACAATATTTGGTGCTAGACCAGTCATATTTAGAAAAACCGAACTTTGAGGGGGCTAAATATGTATGGTCACCGCCGCTTCGAGAAAAATGGCATCAAGAAGTGTTATGGAATGCCTTAAAAAATGGACAACTGCAAACCTTGGGATCCGATCAATGCTCATTTGATTTTAAAGGACAGAAGGAACTGGGAAGAGACGACTTTACGAAAATACCAAACGGAGGTCCCATCATTGAAGATCGACTCAGCATTTTATTTAGTGAAGGTGTAAAGAAAGGACGAATCACCCTCAACCAGTTTGTCGACATTACATCGACGAGAATCGCGAAGCTGTTTGGATTATTTCCGAAAAAAGGAACGATCGCTGTTGGCTCTGACGCCGACTTGGTCATTTTTGATCCGAATGTGGAACGGGTGATTTCCGCTGAAACTCATCATATGGCCGTTGACTATAACCCGTTTGAAGGAATGAAAGTGGCAGGAGAGCCAATATCAGTGCTTTCAAGAGGTGAGTTTGTTGTACGGGACAAAGTCTTTGTCGGGAAACCAGGCTATGGCCAATATTTAAAACGGGAGAAGTATGGAAAATACACCGTTCTAAACGAAAACAAGAAATTAACTATTTAATAGAATAGACCACAAGAGAGAGGACTTACGGTCCTGCTGTTTGGCTAGATGGTAGATATAAAGGAGGAGATACGGTGTCTTATCAAGAGTTTCTGGTGGAGCGCGAGCGAATGGATGCATTGCTTCGTCGAGGGTATGTGATCAAGCGTGTTCATGAAAATTTAAGCGGCGCGTTTATAGAATTTGCGCTGCCAACTCCGGCTGCTTCTGAGTCAAAACAGCCTTTGCAAACATTGCACATTCAAACGGCCGACGCCAGAAAATATGTTTCTTCTTTGCTGATTCAGCAAATGAAGCGATCGTCCTAATGAGCTTTTGACAGCCAAGGAGAGAAGCAGTCTTTCCAAATCTTTATGACAATCAGCGAAAAGGCGAAAGGTAGACAAAGTCATTTTGACTTTGTCTACCTTTATTTTTGCATCTAGTTATTTAGTTTTTCTTACTAGAGGGGATATCATGTTTTCTTGCGCTGTTTCTTCTTACTCGAATCGTCCGATGGAAAGGCGAATGGTATAAAATAAAATGGATTTTAAAGGAGAAGGCAAAGGTATCGAGATCCAATACTCTATGTTCGTACTGTGGATACCAAAGCAAAGATGTTAAGAATCTCAATCTTCGTGAATGGATAGGCCCATCTTACAGAACACATCACGCTAGAGATTTAAACGCAAGCAAAAACATTCCATAAAGAAGGATTTCGATTGTTGTCTTGTTTGGACAATGAAACCGTAGGAACTATGGGGATCGCCTACTAATTCTCCTTTCATAAGAAGTGGAAGCGCAGGAATCAAAGCAAAAGTGGGAGTGGTTCAAAGGCAGCCATTACACGATGTACATATCTGAGATTTGCATGAATAAAAAGGAGGAATCGATTTGTTTGCGGTGAATAATTATTTAGTGTGATGGGACAATCTCCGTTGATAGAGGAGGGGAAGGAGTGCACGAGCATTTTCAATTTACTGTTTTGGACGTATTAAACAGAAAGCACTTTGAGCATACTCAAGTCATTGCAGGACATCAAGGATTGCACCGGACGGTCAAATGGGTACATGTGGTGGAAGTGACGAAGATTCATAAACTATTAAATGGAAAAGAACTTATTTTATCTACGGGTGTAGGATGGAAAGAAAATGGAGAGTTATTCCTTTCCTTTGTGGAGCAATTGATTGAAAGCGACGCCTCCGGGTTATGCATCGAAATCGGAACCTACACGTCATCCATCCCGCCAGAAGTGATTCAGCTAGCGAACGAGCACCACTTTCCAATCATCCTTTTTTTGAAAGAAGTTCCATTCGTTGAAATTACTCAAGATATCCACGCCTATTTGATTAATCAACACTATCAAATGATCTCCAACTTAGAAGCTTATTCCCAGCAGTTAAATCAAAAACTTTTATTTATTGAGCATTACAATGAAATTTTAAAATATTTGCATCGGTATTTAGGTCATCAAATTCTCTTTCGCATGCATGGCAAGGAAGTTGAATTTGTTCCGGAGTGCTGTGAAGCAAAAAAACAGCTATGGCTCAAACAAGTGGCTCAGCCAACGAAAAAAGCGGCCTCCCAGTCGATCCAGCTTTTTAGCCATGAATATGCGGAGCTGTCGATGATTTCTACAGACCGGGATATTAGCGAGTTTGACTTGCTGATTTTAGATCGAACGGCGACGGCGCTCGCCCAGTATTTGCTGCGCGATTTATATGTTGAAGAGAAGAAAAGAGCAAGGGAGCAAGAATGGCTAAAAGGGTGGCTGGAGGGCGAACATAGCGTACAAATGATTTTGGATTATTTAGCTGACCATGATGTTGAGCTAAAGCCAAAAGGCGGCTGTGTCTGTATTTGTAAATTTAAATCATTAAAGCAGCATTCCGCTTTTGATATGACTTATTTCAAGTTGCTCTTTCGCACGATGCTGGAACAGCAGGGGTTCCAATCCTTCCCGATTGAGATGCGCGGCAGCATCGTGTTTATTTTAGTGGATAAACGAAGCGGGAAAACATGGAAGCAGCGGATGCAAGCGGGAATTCAACGCTTGATGGACTCCGAATTTGCCAATATGAAAAACATGCCGTGCTTTTTTTTTAGTGTCGGAAAATTCGCGGAAAGCCTTGCACTTATTCATAAAAGCTATCAAACCGCTCTTGAAACAAGCAAAATCCAGCAGCAGCTTTCTCAAAAAACAAAAAGCTGTTTTTATGAAGATTTACATTTAGCTAGAATTATTTCTCTTATCCACAAGGACGGTGATCTGCATGAAATGATGATGGAATATCTGGAGCCGGTGATTCAATATGACAAAAAGTATAATGGCAAGCTGATGGAAACATTAAAAGTTTATTTGGCCTGCAATGGTTCGAAAAAAGAAACGGCCAAACGTTTATATGTCGTCAGACAAACGCTTTATCATCGCATTCAAAAGCTAGAATCGCTACTAGGAGCTGATTTTATGAATCCTGAGAAGCGGCTTGCTATCGAGTTTATGATTCAGGCCTATGAATATTTGGCAGCCGGCAATGAATGAAAAACTCTCCTGAAACAGCAGGAGAGTTTTTCATTTTGCGTCATAAAGTCTAAGTAGTTGTCATATTGTGGAATGGGAACGAACGCACTTTTTACATTATGTCTAATGAATGCGTCAACGAACTAAGCGATAATGGAAATGAATGACGAGTGTTGATGATCCGCTCTTTTATTTAAGGAAGCAGGAAGTCCAGCCGCTAAGCGACCGCAACGAATCTTTTGGTTCATCAACGCGGCGATCAATGAATATTTCGCACCATCAATCAATAGGAGGGAACGCCATGGCTTTGGTTAGAAACGAAACCGCTGTTTTAAAAAATTTCATTAATGGAAAGTGGGTAGATTCGAGCGGAGCGGAAACGCTGGAAGTACCGAATCCGGCGACAGGGGAAGTGCTGGCTAGAGTTCCGATTTCTACAAAAGAAGATGTGGAGCGTGCCGTACAAGCGGCGAAAAAGGCGTTTGCTTCATGGAAGAACACTCCTGTTCCAAAACGGGCGCGCATCATGTTTAAGTTCCACCATTTGTTGACGGAGCATCATGAAGAATTGGCAAGGCTGATCGTGCAAGAGAACGGAAAAGCATATAAAGAAGCGTATGGCGAGGTTCAACGCGGAATTGAATGCGTCGAGTTTGCCGCGGGGGCTCCGACTTTAATAATGGGCGAGACGCTTGCAGAAATTGCGGAAGACATTGATTCGGAAATGCTTCGCTATCCGTTAGGAGTTGTCGGGGGAATTACACCGTTCAATTTTCCGATGATGGTACCGCTTTGGATGTTTCCATTGGCGATTGCCTGCGGAAATACATTTGTGCTAAAGCCTTCCGAGCGCACGCCCATTTTAGCGAATAAATTAGCCGAGTTATTTACGCAAGCCGGTGCGCCAGAAGGGGTTTTAAATATTGTGCACGGCGCCCACGATGTGGTCAACGCGCTGATTGCCCATGAAGATATTCGGGCTATTTCCTTTGTCGGTTCCCAGCCTGTAGCCAAATATGTGTATGAGCAATCGGCTGCAAGAGGCAAACGCGTACAGGCTCTTTCCGGGGCGAAAAACCACCATATTGTGATGCCCGATGCCAATGTTGAGCTTGCTGCGCAGCATATCATCAACTCCGCTTTCGGAAGTGCAGGCCAGCGCTGCATGGCGTGCAGTGCCGTCGTGGTGGTAGGAGAGAATGAACGGTTTGTCCAAACGTTAAAAAAGCAAGCGGATGAACTGGTGATCGGCAATGGAATGGATGAGGACGTGTTGCTGACCCCGGTCATTCGCCAATCACATCGGGAGAAAGTGCTTGGTTACATCGAAAAAGGAGTGGAAGAAGGCGCTGTGCTGATTCGCGACGGACGAAAAGAAATGGCGGAGCTTTCGGAAGGGAATTTCCTCGGGCCAACGATTTTTGATCATGTAACGCCAACAATGACAATTGCCAAAGAAGAAATTTTTGCCCCTGTCCTTAGCTTGCTGCGCGCGGCTGATTTAGATAAAGCGCTTGAATATATCCGCCAATCCCGCTATGGAAATGGAGCGACCATTTATACAAAGGATGCAAAAGCCGTCCGTCAATTTCGCGAAGAAGCAGATGCCGGAATGTTAGGAATTAATGTCGGTGTGCCAGCGACGATGGCCTTTTTCCCATTTTCAGGATGGAAGGATTCATTTTATGGCGATCTTCATGTCAACGGAAAAGATGGTGTAAATTTCTATACACGAAAAAAAATGATAACCTCCCGATTTGATTTTTAATTTTCACAGAAGGAAGGGAACAGAATGGTTCAAACAGATCAAAGTCAACATTTATTGGAAAAAGATGGTCGATATATATGGCATGCCATGAAGCCGTACAATCCTAAATCAACATTGATTGTCGAGGAAGCAAAGGGATGCTGGGTAACCGATCATACCGGAAAAAAATATTTAGATGCCATGGCTGGGCTTTGGTGCGTCAATGTCGGTTACGGTCGCGAGGAGTTAGCAGAGGCCGCTTATGAGCAGCTAAAGAAGCTTGCTTATTTTCCGCTGACGCAAAGCCATGCACCGGCAGTTGAACTGGGAGAGAAATTGAACGAGCTGCTAGGAGACGAATATGTCATTTTCTTCTCTAACAGCGGCTCCGAGGCTAATGAAACCGCCTTTAAAATGGCCCGGCAATATCATCAGCAAAAAGGAGAGCATAGCCGCTATAAAATTATTTCCCGTTATCGGGCGTATCATGGAAACTCGATGGGAGCACTCGCGGCTACTGGACAGGCGCAGCGCAAATATAAATACGAACCTTTGGCACCGGGCTTTATTCATGTCGCTCCTCCCGATTGCTACCGCGATAACGAGACAGCGGAAAATCCGCGCAATTTAAAATCCGTTCAAGCGATTGATCAAGTGATGACATGGGAATTAAGTGAAACCATCGCCGCGGTCATCATGGAACCGATGATCACAGGCGGGGGAGTGCTCATTCCGCCGGATGGCTATATGAAAGCGGTGAAGGAAGTGTGTGAAAAGCACGGAGCTTTGCTGATTGTCGATGAAGTGATATGCGGGTTCGGCCGAACAGGCAAACCGTTTGGCTTTATGCATGATGGAGTGAAACCGGATATCATCACCATGGCGAAAGGAATTACAAGCGCTTACTTGCCGCTATCGGCCACTGCAGTCCGCAAAGAAATTTATGAGGCATTCAAAGGGGAAGAGGAATATGATTATTTCCGTCATATAAATACGTTTGGCGGAAATCCGGCCGCATGCGCCCTTGCCTTAAAAAATTTAGAAATTATGGAAAAAGAGCGTTTGTTTGACCGGTCCCGCGAAGCTGGCGAACAGCTGTTGAATGAGTTGAAGCATAAACTGCAAAACCATCCTTATGTCGGCGACGTTCGCGGCAGGGGCTTGCTGATTGGGATCGAGCTGGTGAAAGATAAAGCTACAAAAGAGCCGCTGGATGTGTCGCTTGTCAATCAAGCCATCAATATTTGCAAAAACAACGGCTTGTTGATTGGCAAAAACGGTGTGACGGTAGCTGGCTTTAATAATGTGTTAACATTGTCGCCTCCTTTGACGATTGAAAGCGAGGATGCTGCCTTTTTAGTGCAAACATTGACGGGAGCGCTTGAAGAAATAAAGTAGTATATTTATATGATTCATTGTGTATCCACACAGGGCTCATTCATATGAACGGGCCCTATGTTTTTTGTTGATCACCGATATGGTTACCGTGAGCCGGGTAGTGGATGAATGTGGATCATGATGATACTCGATTAATTAACCATGTGATATTGCAAAAAGACAGATGATTTAGACTGGTATAGAAAACTATGGATTGAAAGACATTGCTATAAGGTGACGATACCGTTATTGGTTTGGATAGGTTCATGCTATGAATATTATGGAGTGTTATCATGAAGGAAAAATAGTGATCGCGATGACTAATCGCTTTGATATATTGAAATGGCAAAACGATTGCTTAGCAGTTCGAACGAGAAAAGTGGAGTTAGGCATCGATCGCCAAAGGAAAAGGATGAACGTGTCCTCTTTATAGAATAGAGGCCACGCTCTGTTGTTTATATCCTTTGTTCCAACTGCCGATCCGTCTCTGCCAGTACATCGCCGATTTTTCGATTTTGGATGACAAGATCGGCCCATTCGTCCAGTTCGGTCGGCTCTAGGTTGACGATGACGAGTTGGGCGCCGTTTCGTTTGGCGATGAGCGGCAACTGATTAGCGGGCGATACTTGCAAGGAAGAACCGAGCACGATGAACAGTTTGGCTTGCTCGGCGGCGCGCCATGCTTGTTCTACCGCTTCCGCCGGCAGCGCTTCGCCAAACAGAACGACGGAGGGGCGCAAAAAGCCGCCGCATGTGCAGTAAAAGGTATCATCAAGATAAGCCTCGCTTTCATCAGACTGATTACAGCGCGCACAACGGACCGTCCGAAGTGAACCGTGAAGTTCGATGACCTTTCGGCTGCCGGCCTGCTGATGAAATCCGTCGACATTTTGGGTGATGACAGTTTGAATAAGCCCACGTGCTTCCCAGTCAGCGAGAATACGATGACCAGCATGGGGTTGACATTGCCGGAGCGTGCGAATGCGGTATTGATAAAAGGAGATAAAGTCCTCTCGGTGATATTGAAGCGCATGCGTACTTGCTAAGCGCTGTGGATCCTTTTGTTGCCATAATCCTGTCTGTACGGAGCGGAAATCGGGCAATCCGCTTTCTGTTGACATTCCTGCCCCGGTCAATATGACTGTATGCTTTGAATCAAGCATTAGCTTTGCTAAAAGCATCTATTTCACCTTCTTGTGAAAACGTATTATTCGTATATGCCGTTTGTGTACATTTCTGTTAAATGATAAACGGCATCTTCCAATGAAAAAGGAACCTCTTGTTCGGTTAATTCCCACATATACATTTCGTTAGCGTAAAACCAACCTCGTGCGACCAAACTTGGCTGCAAATGTGATTTTGCTAGTCCGTTTGCCTGCGAATAGGCAACATCCTGTGCGATGCGGGTGATAAATTGTTCGCGGATTGCTTTCCATTTTTTCGCGACTAAATCGGAAATGCCGATCGCTTCTTTCATTAGCTGAAGCAGCCGCTGCTCCTGGATGGCTAATTGTAAAAAAAGGCGGACTTGATGCTCAATGAGATGGCGGGCTTCTTCTTTTGTTCGGGGAGCAAACGGGATTTCCGCTACTTCGTAAAATTTTCTCATCGTTTTTTCCATCATTTCAACAAAAATGTCATCCTTGTTTTTAAAATACACATACGCTGTTCCATAGCCCACATTTGCTTTTTGGATAATTTGCGAAATGGTGGCTTTCTGAAATCCGTTTTCTAAAAATACGTCGTAGGATGCAGCGATAATTTTTTGTCTTGTTTCCATTGCTTGAAGCTGTCTTGAAGAAAGCTTTTTCATCGCTTATCTTCCTTTCTGTATGTTGGTGATAATCTGTCATTGACATTGTGTCAACTTACCTATATATTTTAACTAAAAATATAGAAAATTCAAACACAACAAACAAGGCGGTGGGAAAATGTATTCACGAGAGGAAGCACGCCAGCTTGATCGACTAGATAAGTTGGCATCGTATCGAAAGGAATTTTATCTTCAGGAAGGCACGATCTATTTGGATGGCAATTCACTTGGCTTGCTTTCACAACGCGCGGAACGGTCATTGCTGGAAATTCTAGATTCATGGAAATCATACGGCATTGACGGGTGGACAAACGGACACCATCCATGGTTTTATTTATCAGAAGCATTGGGAGAGCGCATGGCTTATCTTGTTGGCTGCAAACCGGAGGAAGTGGTGGTTACAGGTTCCACGACGGTTAACCTTCATCAGCTTGTGGCTACATTTTATCAACCGACAGCTGCAAGAACGAAAATTTTAGCCGATGAACTGACGTTTCCATCGGATATTTATGCATTAAAGAGCCAACTTAAGCTAAAAGGATACGACCCGAAGGAGCATCTCGTGCTCGTCAAAAGCAGGGATGGAAAAACCATCGAGGAGGCCGATTTGATTGAAGCGATGACAGAGGAGATTGCTCTCATTGTGCTGCCAAGTGTTCTTTATCGCAGCGGCCAGCTTTTTGACATGAAAACGCTCACAGAAGAAGCGCATAAACGTGGAATTATGATCGGATTTGATTTATGTCATTCCGTTGGCGCCATTCCGCATCAGCTCCATGACTGGGGAGTCGACTTTGCTTTTTGGTGCAATTACAAATATTTGAACGGCGGCCCAGGATGTGTGGCGGCTCTGTATGTTCACGAAAGGCATTTTGGGAGAGAGCCTGGATTAAGCGGCTGGTTTAGCTCAAAGAAAAACAAGCAGTTTGATATGGAGCCGGATCTGACTCCTGAAGAGCATGCTGGCGCTTTTCAAATCGGCACACCGCATATTTTAAGCACTGCTCCTCTGATTGGCTCTCTTTCTCTATTTTGCGAGGTCGGGATGGAGAATATTCGCCAAAAATCATTGCGTCTCACCGAGTATATGATGGCGCTGATCGAGCGTGAATTGGCAAACTACGAATTTATGATAGGGAATCCAAGAGAAGATAAGCGCAGAGGAGGACATGTTTATTTAGAGCATCCAGAAGCGGCGAGAATTTGCCAAGCGTTGAAGGCAGAAGGGGTCATTCCTGATTTTCGTAAGCCGAATGGGATTCGTTTGGCTCCGGTCGCATTATACAACACGTATGAAGATGTTTGGCAAGCAGTTCATATTTTAAAGGAGATTATGGAGAAAGAAAAGCATAAAAAATTTCCGAACGAACGGGGAGTGGTGGCATGACAAAAAAAACCTCCTCTTCATGGATCGATATTTCACAGCCGCTTTCTCATTCGATTGCTCATTGGCCGGGGGACACACCATTTGCGTATGAGGTATCTTTTACAAAAGAACAAACGGGTTCAGTCAATATCGGAAAAATGACAACAAGCGTCCATATTGGCACACATGTCGATGCACCGTTTCATTTTGACGATCATGGTCAAAAAATAATCGATTTGGCGATCGATGTTTTTATTGGACCGGCGCGTGTGATTGATGTATCACCATTCTCCATTATTAATAGCGCTGTGCTGCAATCCTTCGATCTTTCCGGCGTTCAGCGTCTATTATTAAAAACGAATGTTCCGAACCAGCCAGAGCGGTTTCCTGAGTCGATTCCGCTGCTTGATCCAGATTTAGGCCCGTTTTTCAAAGAGAAAGGGATTGTGTTGCTTGGAGTGGATGTTCCGTCAGTCGATCCGCTTGACAGCAAAGATCTTAAGACGCACCATTCATTTGCCAAAAACGGTGTGCATATTTTAGAAAATGTAATGCTTGACCATGTCGAATGCGGCGACTATGAGCTTATCGCACTGCCGCTTCCGTTAAAGGATGCTGACGGAAGCCCGGTGCGCGCAGTTATTAAGCCGATGGCAACATAGATAAGAAGGGGGTTCTATCATGCACAGTTCATCAGAAAGAAATCAAAAGCTAGCGGCGGAAAAAGGCATTCATACGGATTTTTTAAATAAAATGACCTATGGTGATTATTTGCAGTTGAATGCGCTTCTATCAAGCCAAAAGCGTCTGTCCGATCACCATGATGAAATGTTATTTATTATCATTCACCAAGTGAGTGAATTATGGATGAAACTGATTCTTCACGAACTAAAAGCAGCGATTCAAGCCATTGAACGGAATGAAATGGATCCAGCCTTTAAAATGCTGGCGAGAGTGTCGAAAATTCAGTCGCAAATCATTCATGCCTGGGACGTACTGGCGACATTGACTCCATCCGAATATATGGAGTTTCGCGATCAATTAGGACAGGCGTCCGGCTTTCAGTCTTACCAATATCGCATGATTGAGTTCGCTCTTGGTTACAAAACGGACTATATTTTAAAAATTTACGAGAAGGATCCAGTTTTGTATGAGGAGCTAAAAGAAGCGCTATATGCTCCAAGCATCTACGATGTCGCCTTAAAGGCGCTGGCCCGCGCTGGATTTGCGATTAATCCATCCCTTTTGGACCGGGATTATTCAGAGCCGTATCAAGAAGATTCGACGGTGGAAGCCGCTTGGTTAGATGTATATAAAAAGGTGGACCAATATTGGGAATTATATCAGCTGGCTGAAAAGCTCGTTGATATTGAAGATTGGCTTCAGCAATGGCGGTTCCGGCATATGAAAACAGTGGAACGCATTATCGGGCACAAAATAGGGACAGGAGGTTCATCGGGTGTCACGTATTTAAAGAAAGTGCTTGATCATCGCTTCTTCCCTGAATTATGGAATATTCGCACAAAATTATAAGCAGGGGGAGCGATTAGAAAAGGAGTGGGGAATGTGGATTTGACGTTGATCCTATCTTTTTTAGGATTCGCCGTTTTATTGACGCTTATGCCGGGACCGGATATTTTATTTGTGATCGCTCAAAGCCTTTCACAAAATAAGAAAGCGGGAATAGCCACAGCGTTTGGTCTATGCTCAGGACTCATTGTCCATATAACAGCCGCTACGCTTGGCGTTTCGGCATTGATTTATCAATCGGCTCTAGCATTCGCTGTTGTAAAATATGCCGGTGCTGCTTATTTGCTCTATTTGGCGTGGCAGGCGTGGCGCGAAAAGCAAGAAGGCTTTCATTTAGATAACCAGCAATCTTTAGAATACAAAGCTCTATACAAAAAGGGCATTTTGATGAATTTATTAAACCCGAAGGTCTCGCTATTCTTTTTAGCGCTGTTGCCACAGTTCGTCAATAAATCGATAGGGCATGCAGCGCTGCAAATGTTCATCTTGGGGCTGATCTTTCTGATCCAAGCTCTTGTTATTTTTGTCGCTGTCAGTGTGGGGGCTGAAAAACTGCGGCATGTGTTGCTTGCCCATTCATCGATCGCCAAGCGAATCAATCGGGTCAAGGCGGTATTATTGGGGGCTATTGGAATACAAATCGCATTTAGCAAACATAATTAATATTATGTTAACTATTAAAATGGCATTTGCTTTAGAGTTTTAGAGGAAGGGGGGATCACTGCTTTTTCCTGTGTCACTGAACTCGCTCGATCGTTTATGAACGTCTTGGTTTCATTTCATTTGTGCCTGCATTCAGTTGCGTTTCTTATCCGCCAAGCGTTTTTGAAACTTCGGATGATAGCTAAAGTCAAAATGGGTTTTGGCTATCTGCTTAGGAGCATAGACGCCTATGCTCCTTTTACTTCGATATAAAAAGCGGATAAAAATTTCTTTACGTTAATCCGGCATTTCGTTGTTTTTTTACCGGCTTCCAGCTCCTTCATGCGAAGGCGAATTTGCTTGAAATCAAATAAACGCGGCGCAAAATGCTCGAAGGTAGGGTTTGTATAGTCGGTTAATCCGAGTGAGGATAAATGGGTAAAAGCTTGAAAAATCATGCGGCGAACCCGTTGCTCCATCGCTTTAATTTCTTTTTGAAGGGATGATTCCTCGTCTGAGCCGTGCAGCCGCTTGATAATTTGCCGATATAGCTCTTTTAACGGTGGCAAATCATGCATGGTCGCTCCGTTGTGTTCAGCTTCAGCAAGCCATTGCATAATGTGCAGTAAATCGGCTGCGCCCGATTCACCAGCAATTCCTAATGTTAAAAGGAGTTGTTCAATTTTTTGCTCCAAGCCCGCTTTTTCATAATAAGCCGTATGCTGCGGCGGAGAAGGATACATGTCATGTTTTTTGCTTTGCTCCAAAGTGTGCAATAAACGGCGGATCGAATTCAGGGAAGAAACGGCCGCCATATAGTCGGCTACGCGTCTGAGAACAGAAATGACCTCATATCGATTAATCGGCTTGTGGATGTACGTATCAATTCCGCAAAGATAAGCCTGCCCGATCATTTCTTTATGCTCTACTTGTGAAATCATAATAAAAGGACCGGTAAATCCTTG
Source organism: Anoxybacillus sp. PDR2 (assembly GCF_009834045.1). Lineage (NCBI taxonomy): Bacteria > Bacillati > Bacillota > Bacilli > Caryophanales > Anoxybacillaceae > Anoxybacillus > Anoxybacillus sp. PDR2. Next base: position 1,636,624 of record NZ_CP047158.1, read on the forward strand.
CGCTTTTAATTTTTTGATGGTTTGTATCCCATCTAAGCCTGGCATCAAAAGATCAATCAAAATAACATCGACGGAATAGAGCTGATCGATTGATACATGCAAGCCATCCTCCGCTTGACCTACCACTTCGCCAAGTCCGCTTTCTACAATTATTTTTTCTAGCATTTTTCGGACAACGGCATCATCTTCAATAAGAAAAAAACGAAGGGACATCACACGGCTTCCTCCTTTCACAGCAGTTGACTGCCTGGAATTCTGACTTGAAATTGTGTTCGGTTGCGTTCGTCAAATGTCAGTTGTATGTGCCCCTTAAAGCTATGAACAATTTCTTGCGCATGGGTCAATCCAATCCCGTTGGAAGGGTTGCCATTTTCATCATATTTTGTCGTAAATCCCGGCTGAAAAATCCAATCCCGATCCTCATCGGGAATTCCAGGACCTGAGTCAGTTACGCGAAACACCAGTTCATTGTGCTCGAATTGCACATGAAGAGAGATCCATCCGGAATCTGGCACCGCCTCGACGGCATTTGCGACCAAATTGTTTAGGACAGAAAGAAGGGCGTATACATGACGGGTCGGTAAATCAATGTCACATGCTTCATGAAAATAAATCGATTTGCCGAGAAGTTCTGCGTATTTTTTGTTAGTGCGAATGACCATGCGGCACAATTCTTTGATCGGCAAATTCAATTCTGCTTGTTCTTGGCTAATCAGATCAGACAATCCCGCCAAAATTCGCTGCGAGTCCTTTTTGACTTCGTGAATATGTTCAGCGATATACAGGGCGGTGCCCGGCTCGGCCTGCTTAGACTCCATCAACTGTGTATACAGCTCATAGCTTTTGTGCGTAATCTCCTCTAAATGGCTCATCGATTTTCGCAGATAGAATGCTTCTTCATAAAGGCTTGTATTAATCATGACAAGGCGTTCCAGCTCTTGTCTTCGCGCTTCCCCTAAAGCCCGCATATGCTGAATGGTTAAAATGTTATATAGTCCTATTACGCAGAAGCTTCGCAAAATTGCAAACAAAAGCAGCATAAAAACGGTTTCGTGTGCGATGGTGAAAGATTCACCAAGCAGCTGACGAACGAACAGCTCCACGATATTCGCTGTAAAATCGATCGCTGCCCCAAGCACTCCGACGTGGATAGGGTGGTCCAGATGCTGGCGGAATTTTGTCATATAGACAAGCCAAGCAAAGAAAATGTAATAAATGCCTGCGGGCAAATGAACCAGTAAGCTATCAGCCAATGGCTGCTGTTTGGTTAACCAATCAATCATTACGCGAAAGGCGGTGACAAACACCCCAACACAAAAGCCAGTCAGACATAGAGGAATCGTACGAAGCCAAATAAGTCCAAAGAAAAAAGCGACACTTCCTAAAGAAAATCGGAAAGAACTAGAAAATGGATTTACTTTCATCTCTCCAAGAAAAGCTGTAGCAGAGATGAGAAGCAATAATGTTAAAATTCGTTCACGCATCGTGTTCCCCTCTGCCTATCAGGAAATCTTCTCCTATTCTATCATATTATTATACAATAAAAGGGTATTAAGAAAATGTATGGATTTCTTATCATTATATTTTATATAAAACTAAATGGATTTTCCAATCTGTTTCATAGGATGAAGAATCGTCTTTTGGATGCTCAGCATTTCGAGTGGCAGAAAACGTTTCCGATGAGAGAAAAGTGGAGAAGCCAGCCGTATAAGTTTAAAGATTGAACGAATGATGTCTGTGAATCTATGGTTAAAGGGCATGCCTATAGCATGCCCAGTAAGTAGGCAAGCAAACCCGCTTGTTTACTTCAGCAAAAAAGCAAGGAATCCAGTACGGTTCATTGAGTTTTACTGGATGATCACCACTCCTGATTCTTCATCCTTTCTTTGTATTTATCGGTACTTATATTCAAGTTTTCGCGAAAGCAGTGATAATGAATAATTCACGACAAAATACATGATGGCGACGATCAGGAAGATCGGAATGACATAATTGACATTTCTTCCATTAATGATTTGAGCATGATTCATTAATTCAGGCAGGGCAATGACAACAGCTAGCGATGTATCCTTCAATAAAGAAATAAATTGTCCGACAATGGGCGGCACCATGCGTCTTAACGCTTGGGGAAGGACAATATGCCATAGTGTTTGCAAATACGTCAGCCCTGATGATCTCGCTGCCTCAATTTGCCCTTTTTCAATGGAATTTAATCCGCTTCTCACAATTTCTGATAGCATAGCTGATTCGAAGATAACAAGCGCCAAAATCGCGGCATAAAGCTTATCGAGCTTAAAGCCGATCTCAGGAAGAGCGAAATAAGTAAAGAAAATAATCAATAATAACGGCAAGTTGCGGATGACTTCAACTAGGATTGCGAGAATGTGGGAAACGACAGGAATCTGCCCATAACGCAATATCCCAATGATAATGCCGATCGCAAAGCTAAGCGCAATAGAAATAAAAGCTACTTCAAGCGTGACGGCAAATCCTTCAAGTAAAAATTTTAAATGAACTGGAGAATAAGCACCGATAAAGTCCATTTCTCACCCCACCTTTTTCTATTATCTTATCGACTTCTTGCTAAGCGGCGTTCGAGCGCGCCAACGCCTAAGCTAAGCGGAATAGTTAACACTAGATAAAACATGGCAACAAAAATATAGACGTCAAAAGTGACAAACGTTTCGGAGGAAATTAAATCACCAAAATACATCAGATCTAACCCCGCAATAACGCCTAGAACAGAAGAGTTTTTAACGAGATTGATAAATTGGTTGCCCATAGGCGGTATGACAATTTTAATAGCTTGAGGCAAAATCACATGCCACATGGCTTGCAAATAAGTTAATCCCGATGATCGTGCGGCTTCCATCTGTCCTTTTGGCACAGAAAGAATCCCGGCACGGATGACTTCGGCGATAAAGGCAGCTGTGTAAACGGTTAATCCCAATGTTCCGGCGGTGAAGGAGTCCAAACGAATGCCAAGAGCCGGCAACCCGACGAAAAATACAAATACAATTAAAATGAGCGGGATATTGCGAATAAATTCAACATATGCCGCTCCAATCCAATTCAATGGACGCACCGGCGCAATGCGAAAGATAGCCATCACCGTTCCAATAAGTAAACTGCCGATTAGGGCAAGAACACTGGATTTTATCGTATGAAGAAAACCTTGCATATATAGATCCCAATGTTCGATTAAAATTGAATAATCAGGCATGATTGCACCTCCTCGTTATGCTTGATACAAGGTTGTTTTTGATATACGAATAGATGGCAAGCTAGGCTTTTGTCGCACAACTTGCGTGGCAGAAGGAGAGTTTGTGGCTTACCTCTGGTTGTTGTCTTCATTCGCTCCGTTTCCAAATGGTCTTTCTATAGAATAGCAGATGAGCGGAATATGCCCGCTCATCCGTTCAAATGGCTATTATTGCTTTGGCTTTTCTCCAATCCATTTTTCATAGATTTTATCGTATTCGCCATTCTCCTTAATTTCGCGCAAATATTCGTTAATGAGATCGACAAACTCTTTGTCTCCTTTGCGCACAGCAATTCCGTAAGGCTCTTCAGAAAATGTCTCATCCACAACCCGGAAATTCGGATCCTGTTTCGCCATGCCAAAAAGCAATGCATTATCGGTTGTGAGGGCATCGCCTTGTCCAGCTTTTAATGCTGTAAAGGCTTCCGCATAATTTTCAAACTCCAAGACGGTTGCTTCTGGAGCCTTGGCGCGAATATTTTGCGCAGAAGTGGACCCTTTTGCGGTTAAAACGGTAACTCCTTTTTTGATATCTTTTATTCCATTAATCTTACTGTTCTTTTTGACAAGCAAGGATTGTCCAGCCATAAAATAAACATCAGAAAAATCGACTTCCTTTTTCCGGTCTTCTGTAATCGTCATCGTAGCGATGATGGCATCAATTTCACCATTATTTAGCATCGGAATTCGCGTTTTCGATGTTACTTCTTTTAATTCAATTTTATTTTCATCACCGAGAATTTTTTTGGCGAGACCCTTGGCGATGTCAATATCAAAACCCTCTACTTCACCAGTTTCCGGATTTTTTAACCCAAAAAGATTCAAATCATATTTTACTCCGACGACGAGCTTTCCTCTTTCTTTAATCTTGTCTAAGGTGCTTTGAGCTGATTCTGTTTGCTTCGATCCGTCTCCTTTGCTGTCTGTGGATGCTGTTTCACTGCTGTTGCAGCCGGCTAAAGCGAATAAACAGAGTATGGCTGCCAATACAAGTCCGATTCCTTTTTTCCACATTCTTTTGGCTTTCATAAAAATTCCCCCTATTTGTTGTCTAATGACTAAGAATACGGCTCAGAAACAAGCGAGCTCGCTCCTCGCGCGGGTGGGCAAAAAATTCTCCCGGCGAGGCTTCTTCGAGAATTTGCCCTTTGTCCATAAAGACAATTCGGTCTGCCACTTCACGAGCAAACCCCATCTCGTGCGTAACAACGACCATGGTCATTCCTTCTGTAGCCAATGTTTTCATTACATCTAGCACTTCGCCAATGGTTTCGGGATCCAGCGCTGATGTCGGTTCGTCAAACAGCATAATTTTCGGCTTCATGGCGAGGCCCCTGGCAATGGCGACCCGCTGCTGCTGACCGCCGGATAATTCAGCGGGATAAGCGTTTGCTTTATCTGGAATCCCCACTTTTTCGAGATAATACATAGCTGTTTCTTTTGCTTCTTTTTCTGAAACGCCTAAAACTTTAATAGGTGCGAGCGTAATATTTTGCAATACAGTTTTATGCGGGTATAAGTTAAAATGTTGGAAGACCATGCCGATATTGCGGCGAAGCTTATTAATGTCGACATTCTTGTCATTCACCTTCACACCGTCGACGATTAATTCGCCGCTTGTGATCGTTTCAAGACGATTAATGCAGCGGACTAAGGTGCTTTTTCCTGAGCCAGATGGACCGATAATGACGACAACTTCTCCTTGTTCAATGGAAAGATTGATATCTTTTAGAACGTGGAAGCTGCCGTAATGTTTGTTCACTTGACGAAAATGAATCAATGATTTCCCCCCTTTAAAACGATTTTGAAAAATTTATTTTTTTCTGAATAAACTATAAAGAACAATCTACTGAAATCTACAAAAAACAACGAGAAAAAATAATTTTATTGTTTCGCGATGAAAATTTTTTGGTATTATTAGAGTAGATGAAAATGATAATTTTTATCATTGTGGAGGTTTGGAAGGCAGAAATGAAGAAGATCTGTTTTTGTAAGAAAAATAAGTTTGAATCAAAACAGCTTTATGTGTTTTTAAAAGATACCTATAAAAACATTAAAATTAAGCGCAAAGACTGTTTAGGGAAATGCAAGACATGCAAACACTGTCCATTTGCATTAATTGATAAAGAAATGGTAAGATGCAGCACGGTGGATGAATTGTACGGCGAAGTTCAGCAGCGCCTGATTCAAGATTGGCGGAAAATTCGTGCAAAATCCGCGCAATGATCGATTGGCTATTTCATTTAAAAGCTGACGGCAGTGGCGCGATAAAAAGGGTAGAGAGAAAGGATGGAAAAAAGCGTCATATTTATATGGCGTTGTATCGAGGATGAATCGCTGATGGAAACCAGGACCAATGTATTGGTTCTTTTTTTATGATTGGACTTGGTGGGCGATGCAATCGATCCATCGATTATCCTTAGGCGATAATCGATAGGAGAAAGGTATAAAAACTCATGGTCAGAACACAAGTCTGTACATGTGCCTTTCGACCGGAGAAAATGGGGCATGCCCTTGCTCATATCAAATATCGATGAATCACAAGTTTTATCTATCAGAGCTTTGCTGTCTGGCTAACGAGTTCCGTAGAGATGAAAAGTCTTTTTATTTGATTTTGCAAAAACATTAGCAAAAAGGATTCCTGTGAAGGTTTTTATTTAATAAAATCATGTGAATTCAGTAGGAAAAACGTCAGCAAGCCTGGGAGTAGATGGAGTTTAGATCATGCAAAGACGGGGGATTTGTTTTTAGTATATTCCTGTCATCGAACGGTTATTTTGACAGGTATCACAACGGTTAAGAAGCAAATTGGTTAATCAAATAACGTATAGAAAAACCTCCCGCCTCTTTCATAAAAGGCAGGAGAGATTTTGCGCGGAATAAGAGGGGTTGCTAAGACGGTTGGTTATTTGTCGGCGTCGTGCTCGTTTGGTTTTGCGTAAGCTCCTGTGAAAGCTCCACCGTTGCTAAGCTCGGCTGTTTCATTTCTCGATTTCGGTTCATTAAGCTGTTCATTTTATTCATCGCTTGTTGAAGTGGCTGTTTGAGGGAAAATGCAGAGATTCGAGCTTTTCTCCTATTCAAAACAGCCGTTAACGCCATTCCTAAACCGAAGCTAAGAATGCTCCAAGTTGCTGTGCGGTGATTGTTTCGCCGCCCCATCAGACGTAATGCTTGCTTCCACATCATGCGATTACGTCCGAAATTGAATAGACGTAACAGGTTCATTTTGTTTACACTCCTCTTTCATCAATATATACAAACGGTTAAATGAATCGGTTTAAACAGTTATTAATGTGTACGAATCAAGAGAAATCATGTATGGAAAAGAATAGTGGATCATCAGTGAGACAGAAAGGCTCATCGAGTGAAAATGGATAGTGAAAAAATAAAAAATATTCAAAAAGATATTCGGTTGTTTTTTGAATCAATGTTATAATTTTGTTATAAAATATAACATCGAAGGGGAGATTGTATGTTTTTATTAAAGCGGCGTTTGAAAGAAAACGATTTGTTACATCATTCCAGTGAAACGGATGATCGACATGTCATGGGACAGATCCAAGTAGCAGCTGATCAGTTAAAAGGAATTATTGAACAAATGAAGCTGGCTGCCCATTCTCTCGGTGAAACATCTTCGTCAAGCAAGGAAAGCACGGTTGGATTAACGGCGCACCTTGAAAAAACAGTGAATGATGTGTTAAGTGTGGCGGGAAAAATAAAAAAAATCGAAACGGCGGCTGTGCAAATTTCTGCTGTTTCCCAAGAAATTCATTCGAGCAGCCAATTGTTTTATGAAGAGCTGGCTCATTCATGGGAGTCGCTCAAAAAATTACAGGAAGAAATGGCGGAACTTCGGAGCAGTCACCAAATGCTGCTGCGGCAAATGGATAGCCTTGTCACTCGATCGCAGGAAATCAATCAAATTCTTGCGACGATTGGTGCTATTTCACAAAGAACGAGCATTTTGGCATTAAACGCCAACATTGAGTCGGCGCGAGCAGGAGAGCATGGGAAAGGGTTTTCGGTAGTAGCCAATGAAGTCGGAAATTTAGCTGGACAAACATCAAAAGCGGTTGAACAAACGCGTGAAATTTTATCATTGGTCCAAAAAGAAATTGCCTTGTCGACAGACATGGTGAAGAAGGAGACGGAACAAATTGAACATGGCACAAAAGAAATGACGGATGTGCTTTACATTCTTGATGCATTTAAGGGGAAGCTAAGCGGAATTACAGGCATGGTATCGGATTCGACACAAGCGGTAGAGGCACAAACGGAAAGCATTCAAGAAATCGCGTTATTGCTTGATGAAATCTCCAATATGTCGGTAGCAAATAAAGAATATGCTCAGACAGTAGCAAAGGATATGGATCATCAGCACCAAAATGTCCAGCAAATCATGCGAATCAATGAAGCTTTAGAGCAAACCTCCAATGAATTACAAGGCATGATGAAAAAAGATCATGCGATAACGATTGCTTCTCTTGATGAACAAATGATCGAAGAAGCGAAAAAGCGGCTGTTTACGTTTTTGCAGGCGTGCCCATTATATAAACTGGACGAGCGGCAGCACCAAAAATATTTGAACGAATTTTTGCGCTCTCATTCTAATATTGAAGCGGTCTGGTCGAATCGTTTAGACGGGACCTTCGTTTATTCCAGTCCTCCCGCGGGACTTGTCAACGCGAAGGCACGTCCTTGGTTTATCGAGGCAAGCAAAGGAAACACGTTTATTTCAGACGTTTATATTTCAGCGTTAACGAAGAAGCCGTGCCTGACGATTTCTGCGCCTATTTTGCATCAGCAGCAAATTGTCGGTGTAGTAGGTGTGGATTTATCAGTGTCGGTCATATAGGAAAAAGCCCCGTTATTCGAAGCGAGGGTTCGGGTAATCGGGGCTTTGGCTGCCAGATGGCGGAGCACACCGATATCTTTCGGTAGCACCGATTTGGCTTCTCTACAGATCATAGGCCACTTTCTCCACCTGTTCAGCAGATGCAGCGACATCGGCGATGGCTTGGCTCATTTCTGACACAACATGAACGTATTGCTTCATTTCGTGATCAATGCGTTGATTTTGTTCGCGAATTTGCTTTAAGGACAAGCCGAACTCATTGAAAAATTGATTGATTTTCTCCATATCATCTGTACCTTCCGCAATTAATGAAGCCATGGCATCCAATGATTGCGAGATCGTATGAACCTTTGAGTTGAGCTCGTTTAAAATGTCCGCTACACTCGAAACCGACTGTTTCGTTTGCGAGGCAAGGTTGCGAACTTCGTTGGCAACGACCGCAAACCCTTTTCCGTGCTCTCCAGCCCGGGCAGCCTCGATCGAAGCGTTAAGCGAGAGCATATTGGTTTGGTCGGCGATGGCCGTGACAAGGCTGTTGATATTTTCGATCTTCGCAGCTGATTGTTGGAGGCTATGTACTTCCGTCTGAATTTTTTTCATCATCTGTTGAAAATTACGAATCGTTGATTGCTGGCGCTGTAGTTTTTCTTGGCCTTTGACCGATTGTTGTTCGCTCGTATCCGCAATTTGAACGGCTTCTTTAGCAAAGTGCAAAATATCCTTGGCTTGAGTTGTTAATCCATTAGCCGAGGAGCTGACTTCGCTTGATACAGTGGAAAGCTCTTGAACCATCGCTTTAAGCTGTTCTTTCATTTCATTTTTTATTTGCTCCATTTGCATCCGGTTTCTTTCGTTTGCTTTTTCATATTCCTCTAACACAATTTGCTGTTCAAGGCTTAGTACTTTGGTCATCGATTTAGTGGCCTCCATTAGCGCATGCGGCTCAGAAATATGAGGAAAAATGACGTCTAATAGAGCCAACAGCAATTGCTGAAAGGCGCACATATACCATTTTGGGAGAAGCTGGATGCGCAAATGGGCGATCGCAATGCGCCTGCGTTTCGCGATGAACTCATCATCAATTCTTCCGCTGAACATTTCAATGACATGGACCTTTAACGTTTGTTTTAATTGTTCAACAGAGCTGTGCTGTTGAATAATAGCGAGCAGTGAAGGCTCTGTTTGAAGCACATCATAGAAGCGGGTGACAATGGTATCGATTTTTTCTTCAATAAACGGCTTTAACGCTTGAAGTATGGCCAGATCCCGTTCGGTTAGCTCAATCATTTCGATTTGCTTGTTAATGGAAGGATTCTGAAGACGGATCAGTCTAGTTGGAACGTTTGGATTGATATGGATTGTGCTGGCGGGCTGCTCCTTTTTTCTCATAAAAATTGAAAAACTCATGTGTGCTCGCTCCCTTTGTAACTATAATAAATGTAAAAATAGTATAAATATGCTATAAAACATGATTCGAAAGGAATAAGCAAACCGGACTTCCTGACGGTGAATTCAATGATTGGTGAATGGATGTTTGAGAAGTAAACGTTTACTTATTTCGATTGTAATTGTACAACACCTATTGAAAATAGTGAATAAAAAGATGAAAGAGAAAATGTGAGGTTAAAAATTGCCTATATCTTTAGAAGTGGAGAATCATCAACAGCAGGACTTTTCCGTCAAAAGACGAATAAAGATAATGGTGGTTGTGTTAGCATGTTATGGCTATTGAGGAGAACGGAAAGGGTGGGAGTACGATGAAAACGACTTTTGAAAAAAAGAAGCTATATATTGATGGAGAGTGGGTGGAAGCAAGAGCGTATACGACATTGCGGTCTCCTTATTCTGGCGAGGCGCTTGCCGAAATTCCAGCTGCGACGGAGGAGGAGGTTCGTTTAGCGATTGCGGCTGCATATGAAGCGCGGGGAAAAATGAAGCCAATGCCAGCTTACCAACGAGCGGCTATTTTAGAAAAGGTGGCGTCACTTTTACAGGAGCGTTCAGAGGAGGCGGCGCGAATCATCGCCACAGAAGCTGCGAAGCCGCTGACAACGGCAAAAGCGGAAGTGGCCCGCACCATTCAAACCTATAAATTTGCTGCGGAGGAAGCGAAGCGTATTCATGGTGAAACCATTCCGTTAGATGCGGCGCCGGGTGGGGAAAACCGAATCGCATTTACGACGAGAGAACCGATTGGAGTCATCGGGGCGATCACTCCTTTTAACTTCCCAATGAATCTTGTTGCGCACAAGCTCGGACCGGCCTTTGCCTCCGGAAATACGGTCGTATTAAAGCCGGCAAGCCAAACTCCGCTTTCGTCCTATTTGATTGCTGAGCTGTTTGAAGCTGCGGGACTGCCAAAAGGAGCGCTCAATGTAGTAACGGGAAGCGGCCGAACTGTAGGCGATCAGATCGTCACGGATCCGCGCGTCAGTATGGTGACATTTACGGGAAGCCCAGAGGTAGGGATTGGCATTCGCAATAAAGCCGGGCTTAAGCGTGTGACGCTGGAGCTTGGATCGAATTCGGCCGTCATTGTCGATGAGCAAACAGACATCGACCGGATGATCCCGCGCTGTGTCTTTGGGGCTTTCTCTTTCCAAGGACAAGTGTGTATTTCCCTTCAGCGCATCTATGTTCATGAAAAACGATATGACGAATTTGTAGAAAAATTTATTGCAGCTGCTCAGCAGTTAAAAATCGGCGATCCGCTTGATGCTAGTACAGATGTCTCAGCACTGATTACACCTCAAGATGTCGAGCGGTCATTGCAGTGGATTGAAGAAGCGAAACAAAGCGGTGCGACAGTAGCAATCGGCGGAGAGCGGCAAGGAAACATTTTGCTGCCGACGGTCATTTTAAATGCAGCGCCTACGTTGAAAGTATCGTGCTATGAAGTGTTTGCTCCGATTGTTTTGATTAATAAAGTTTCATCTATTGATGAAGCGATTGAATTGGTCAATGATTCACGTTACGGTTTGCAAGCCGGCATCTATACAGATAATGTCCATGTCGCGTGGAAAGCAGCAGAAAAGCTGCATGTCGGCGGAGTGCTTGTCAATGATATTCCGACGTTCCGGGTGGATCATATGCCATATGGAGGCGTCAAGGAAAGCGGATTTGGCCGTGAAGGCATCCGCTATGCAATCGAAGAAATGACAGAGTTAAAACTTGTGATTTTCAATCGCAATCAGTAAGGAGCAACCGTGCCGTTTCTTTTAGACGGCACAGTTTTTTTGCTTAAAAAGCGGTAGGACAGCTTGCTTGATAGCAGGTTTGAATGAATGCTTGTATTGGCTCCCATATTATAAACATGGGAAAAAAGCAGCGAAGCTCGATCGATTTTGGCGGCTCTGAACATGATCAGCCGTGTCTGCGGCGAAAAGGGGACAATGGATCCATCCGGGAAGCTCCCTGCATGATTGGGCACGAAATGTCGGGCGGCGTTCCTTCATTCCTGTTATTCTATGGGCAAGGAGGTCATCAAGATGGATTTGCTTAAGAATATGAACGAAGCGATGAAGTACATTGAAGCCAATTTGACGGCAGAAATTGATTTTAAAGAAGCAGCAAAGCTGGCACTTTGCTCAGAATACCATTTCAAAAGGATGTTTTCTTTTCTTTCGGGGATTCCGTTATCCGAATATATCCGGCGCCGACGTCTGACGCTTGCCGCTTTGGAGCTCAAGGAGAGCAAGGCAAAGATTATTGATATAGCCCTGAAATATGGATACAGCTCCCCGGATTCATTTGCCCGAGCATTTCAAGGGCTGCATGGGATCACACCATCGGAAGCTAGGAATGGCGGCTGTTCATTGAAAGCTTATCCGTCCATGACCTTCCAGTTATCTGTAAGAGGAGGAAATGAAATGAACTATCGCATTGAAGAAAAAGGACCGTTTCGCATCGTTGGCATCATGAGACGAGTTCCGCTGATTTTTCATGGAGTCAATCCGGAGATTGCCTCCATGTGGAAAAGCTTAGATGATGACACAATCAATGAGTTGAAGCGGCTTTCAAATGTGGAACCTTTAGGGCTGCTTAGCGCCTCTGTGAACTTTTCTGAGGGAAGAATGGAAGAGAAGGGAGAATTGGACCATTATATTGGCGTGGCGACAACGAAAGAATGCCCAGATCATCTAACGAAGCTTGAGGTTTCTGCCTCGACATGGGCTGTATTTGAAGTAGTGGGACCCTTTCCCCAAGCATTGCAAGAAGGATGGGGACGTATTTATTCTGAATGGTTTCCTTCAACCCATTATGAAGCGGCTGAGGGGCCGGAAATTTTGTGGAATGAGAATAAAAATATCCACTCGCCCACTTTCAAGAGCGAAATATGGATTCCCATCTCAAAAAAATCCATATAATTGAAGTGAGGGAATAAACGGTGATAAATTTTCATGAGGAAAATTTATCACCGTTGAATGTGTCAGCTTTCTTTATTGATGAGCGAAAGTATTTCCAGAGCTTTGAGGTTAACGTTGGGAGTTTAATCAGGCGTCTGCCGGAACAACGTCCTCATCAATACGGTGGAAAAGCAACGCATTCGAACCTTTACCACTCGTTTTCATGATGAAGGAAAATCCACAAATTTCTCTTTATTTCGTCGCCTGGGCCATCGGTAAGTTGTATGTAAAAAATGAGCTGTCCTAAACAGCTCATTTTTTTGATTCGGAATATGTTTGCTTGAGAGATGGCTCCCTCCAAATCAAAAGGATTCTTCACGTTTCTTCCTAAAGCTACATCGTAAACGATTTGAAATTCAATAGTTAACTATTATCTATTCATGGTACAATAAAATTGTACGAACAAAAAATATGTAGATTTTATGTTTTATAAGGAGACGGAAATGGACGAATTTTCTATTTTGTTTATTGATACGTACAAATTAAAGCGAATGCGAAACCATATTTTTGCTTTGGATTTATTTAGCGCCTGATCGCTACATTTATAAAAGCCTGTGACCATATAAATATACCGAAAGTTTCCTAATCTATACATATATTTTTGGAATTTCAACTATAAAGCGTTTCAAACGGTTCTTTTGCCTTATTGAAACGCCTTACTTATCTGGATTTTTCAATTTGAACGATATGAGGAGGGATTCCAGAGATCAGAATTAAAAGCTCACGTGAAAAGGGGGGATTGATCACGCTGAGGGACAAGTGTTCATGCATCAATCTAGATCTGTATAGTTGCATTTGATGCTCGACTAGCATCACGGGTAATGAGAAGGTTAGACTTCTAGCCGATTCGAATCGGCAGAATCTTTTTTTCGACTGTTGGATTTTCAAAGTGGATTTTTTCTATCTTTTAGACCCTGATCCAATTTTAGAAAAAGGGTGGAACGAATCAAGTTGTATCATGTTTTAACATCCTATGGTGACAATAGACAGGGGGATTGCCATGAAAAAATTGTTATTGGTTTATGTTTTTTTAATCGGTGTCTTTCTCATTTATGTATATAACTATCATTTGCAAGCTTCCCGTATTCGGACTGTTAATCAAGAAGAGCAAACTTTACAAGGAAAAATCGAGGAGACGTATGTAATGGTCACTTTTTTATCTGGAATTGACTATTGGAAAAATTGTTTAAAGGGATTTGAGGATGCGGCTCAAGCACTCAATGTTTCAGTAGAGTATCGGGGGGCGACACAATATGACGTAAATGAACAGGTGACGGTGCTTGAGCAAGTAATTGCCAAAAAACCAGCTGGCATTGCGATTTCTGCAATAGATCCAAATAAACTGACTGGAACGATTAATAAAGCTGTGGAACAGGGAATTCCAGTTGTATTATTCGATTCCGATGCTCTTTCTAGTAAAGCGTTTTCATTCCTAGGAACGAATAATTATAATGCCGGAGTGACAGCGGCGCATAAAATGGCAGAGCTGTTAGGAAAAAAAGGGAAAGTAGCGGTTATTACGCTTCCCAATCAGTTAAATCACCAACAAAGGACAAAAGGGTTTATTGAAACGATTGATAAAGAATATCCGGAAATGGAAGTCGTAACAGTAAAGGATGGGAAAGGAGATGCCCTTGCCTCGAAGCAAGCCGCTCTAGAGCTGTTAAAACAATATCCAGAGCTATCAGGTATTTTTGTTACCGAGGCCAATGGAGGAGTCGGAGTGGGTGAAGCCGTTGCATCGTTTGCAACAGCGAAGAAAGTAAAAATTATTAGCTTTGATACCGATAAACGAACATTGGATATGGTGAAACAAGGAATGATAGAAGCCACATTGGCTCAAGGAACATGGAATATGGGATATTGGTCATTGCAATTTTTATTTCACCTTCACCATCGCTTAACTCCTTCTTTGCCATCTGGCTATCCTTTATTGCCTGCGTATATGGACACTGGAATTACAGTTGTAACGAAAGAAAACGTGGATAGCTTTTATGCGAAATAAGGGAAAGAATGCGGATGCTAGAAATGAGGGATCAGGATTGAAGCAAATGAAATATTTTCAGATTAATAATGTACCTATTCGCTATAAGCTGATTTTCCTTTTTTTATTCATTATCATTTTTCCCTCCATCGGACTTGGGAGCGTAACAGGTTGGACAGTTGATCGGATTATTGATCGGCAAATTAATCAAAATACACTTCAAGTGATTAACCAAGTGAATCGAACGCTCGAGTTTTACTTGAATAATATGCAAAATATTACCTATTTAACAGCATTTAATCCAGAAATAAAAAAGTTTTTAGAAGGAAACGAGAGGATGCAAGGAATTGGTGAAACGAGCGATGAATATCGAATTCATCAATTTCTGCGCGGATTAACAACATTGTATCCTGAAGTTGCGGGTATTCTTGTTGCTAATCATAAAGGAGAGTATATCAGCAACGAAATGTATACCCGTTCAGCTAAGCCGCTCACAGAGGAAGGATGGTATCAGGAGGCTGTACAAAATAAAGGCATTTTTAAAATTATTGGCCACCCGGAGAAACGTAATGTAACAACACACACGAATTATAAACGAGAGGAAGTGGTGTCAGTTGTTAGAGCCGTTTTAAATCCAGAAACTCAGCAGGTAGAAGGAGTGATTTTAATCGACCTAAAGCTGCGTGTTATTGCGGAAGCCGTGAAAAGTGTTCGTTTAGGAAAATCAGGATACTTAATGGTTATCGATCATCGCGGCGAAAATATTTATTCACCTGCCCATCCGCTTATCGCGAATATCCCGGCTCAATGGCTTGGCAATCGGGATTCCGGAACATTTAGCAAGAAGGTAGATGGACAATATTTGCAATTTATTTATCAGCGTTCACCGTTTACAAGCTGGACAACGATTGGGGTCTTCTCCAATCAAGAATCAGCGTTAGAAATCATGGAAATCCGTTTTTATGTCACTTGTTTTGTATTTTTGGTCTGTCTTATTGGTATCGGCGCTTCTTACTATTTGGCTCATTCGCTATCACGACCGATCAGACAATTGATCTCATTTATGAAAAAAGTAGAGGGAGGCGATTTAACGAGCCGCTATCACAGTGTTCGTGCAGATGAAATCGGTATGTTAGGAAGAAGTTTTAATCGAATGCTCGATCAAATCCAAAAATTCATTTCTCTTGTAGAGTGGAAGGAACGACAAAGATGGGAAGCGGAGCTTCGGAGCTTGCAGGCGCATATTAAACCTCATTTTCTTTACAATACGTTAGATACGATTCATTGGCTGGCTAGAAAAAGAGGAGCGGAGGATGTAGCCCAAGTAGTGGAAGCGTTGTCAAAGCTATTTCGCATCGGATTAAGCAAAGGAAGGGATATCATTTCATTTGCGGAAGAAATGGAACATATTCAAAGCTATTTAAGCATTCAAAAAACGAGATATCGAGACAAGTTGAACTATACATTTGACATCGCTTCTAACGTTCAAGATTTATATATTTTAAAGCTTGTCTTGCAGCCGATAGTAGAAAATGCGATTTATCACGGTATCAAGCAGCGGAGAGGACCTGGCCATATTTTGATTCAAGCTGAGGAACAGGATGGAAAGCTGATCATTCGCATTCATGATGATGGTGTCGGAATGTCAAAAGAATTATTGTCATCTTTGCGTGAAGACTTAACGGTTGATTTTACGGCTCGTGACAAAGAAAAGGAGATAGGAAAGGTGCAGGGATATGGAATGTTGAATGTGCAAGCGCGAATGCAATTAACCTTTGGGAGTACTTACGGTTTATGGATCGACAGTGAAGAAGGAAAAGGAACGACCGTGACGATGATCCATCCAATTGTTAGACAAGCGATGTAGGAGGAAAGAGAGATGTGGAAGGTGTTAATTGCTGATGATGAACCGATTATTCGCGAAGGAATACGAGAGGCAATCAATTGGAGAGAATTTGACATGGAGATAATCGCGGAAGCTGAGGATGGAGAAGAAGCGTTAGAACTGGCTGTATATCATGAGATTCACGTTCTTTTTGTTGATTTGAATATGCCAATGATGGATGGCATTACATTAATGAGGCAGATTCGTGAAAAACTGCCTGCATGCAGAATGGTGGTTATTACCGGATACGATGAATTTACTTATGCACAAGAAGCGATTCGTTTGCAGGTTGACGATTATATATTGAAGCCGACTCATCCTCAGCATTTGCGAGAGGTCGTAATGAAAATAAAACAAGCGCTGGAACAAGGGTTCAAGCAAAACGAATACATCAGGATGCTGTCGGAGCAGGTTCAAAAAAACTTTTCGCTCATCCGGCAACAATTTTGTTTAAAATGGATCCATGGCGAGCTGACAGAGAAAGAAATTATGGCGCAACTTTCCTTTTTCCAGCTTCCTTCATCTGCCCCGAATCAATTAGCAATGATTTATTGGCAAGATTTTTTTAATCATCAGCCATTGCTCAATGACCGGGATAAGCAGCTGCTCTTTTTTGCAATCGAAAACATTGCGTCTGAATTGCTGTCTACTGATTGTCATGTAATGTTTCGAGATACTGCTGGATTTATCGTCGCTTGTATTTGGGGGCAAATTGATGAAGGGATGATCCGAACCATTGAAAAAACACTGAAACAATATTTGAATGTACAGACTAACGTTTACATACAAAGCATCGAGGGAGGGATGAGAAAGGTAGCTGAGGCCTATCAGCATTGTAAAGAACTAATTTATAAAGAAACGAATATTTCTCCGATCGTGCGCCGCGCCAAACAATATATTCAAGAGCATTTTTCGAATCCAAAGCTAACATTAGAATCTGTTGCTCAATTTTTAAACGTGTCTCCTGTTTATTTAAGCCGCATGATGAAACAAGAGCTTGGAGTATCATTTGTTAATTTAGTAACAGAAGCCCGAATGAAAAAGGCTATTCAGTTATTGACTTCTACCAAACTTCCTATTTATGAAATTTCCGAACAAGTAGGATATGAAACACAGCATTATTTTAGCACAGCTTTCAAAAAAACCGTTGGAATCCCTCCAAATCAATATCGTAAGGGAGCCTTCCTTTTTAAAGAAATTCACGAAAATTTACTATAAGGGATCCGCGTAATTTTCCATTGATTAAGTGAGAGCTATTGATAGCTCTTCTTTTTTTTTTGAAAGCGCTTTAAGCAAGTCAAATTTTTATAAAAATAGTTATTTTATTGAAAAGACTGAAAGTTATCTTGGTGCTATATTTTAGGTAATTATTCAATCACTTTATAAAAGGGGAAAAAAGCTATGAAAAACTGGTTGTCATTCATGATTTTATTTATGTTTACCTTTGCGTTAACTGCATGTAGTGGAAGCGGAGCAGGTGATGGCAAAGCAGGATTTGTAGGCATCTCAATGCCGACGAAATCATCGGAAAGATGGATTAGTGACGGGAAAAATATGGAAAAAGAATTTCGAAAGCTTGGTTATAAAACCGATTTACAATATGCCGAAGATGTCGTTGAAAACCAAGTATCGCAAATTGAAAACATGATTACAAAAGGAGTCAATGTTTTAGTTATTGCTCCGATTGATGGCGAGGCATTGACGGATGTTCTTGAAAAGGCGCATAAACAAGGAATTAAAGTCATCTCTTACGATCGTCTGATTAAAAACAGCAAATATGTCGATTACTATGCGACATTTGACAACTTTAAAGTTGGAGTATTGCAAGGGACATATATCGAACAAAAACTAGGATTGAAGGAAGGGAAAGGTCCATTTAACATTGAACTGTTTGCGGGCTCGCCTGACGATAATAATGCCTATTTCTTTTTTGATGGGGCGATGTCTGTATTAAAGCCTTATATTGATTCCGGAAAATTGGTGGTTCGCAGCGGTCAAACAAAATTTGATCAAGCAGCCACGTTACGATGGGATGGAGCAACTGCGCAAGCAAGAATGGACAATTTGCTAAGTGCCCATTATACGAATGAAAAAGTGGATGCTGTTTTGTCACCTTATGATGGCATTAGCATCGGTATCATTTCATCGCTGAAAGGAGTTGGCTATGGCACAACCAGCAAGCCGATGCCTGTTATAACTGGACAAGATGCCGAATTGGCGTCGGTGAAATCGATCATCGCTGGTGAGCAAACGCAAACAGTATTTAAAGATACACGTGAACTAGCGAAAAAAGCTGTTGAAATGGCGGATGCTGTATTAAAAGGAAAAAAACCAGAGGTTAACGATACAAAAACATATAACAATGGGGTAAAGATAGTACCATCCTATTTGCTTGAGCCTGTTTCGGTGGATCAATCTAACTACGAAAAAGTATTGGTGGACAGCGGCTATTACAAAAAAGAAGACTTAGAGAAATAGATCGAAGAGAAAGGCGGATACAAGGGCATTGATCCCCCTTATATCCGTACTCTCTCGCAAGGAGGAAGACATATGTCCGAGTTTATTTTAGAAATGAGGGGGATTATAAAGGAATTCCCTGGGGTGAAAGCGCTTGATAATGTGAATTTAAAAGTACGGGAAGGTGAAATTCACGCGCTTTGCGGGGAGAATGGGGCAGGAAAATCAACGTTGATGAAAGTGTTAAGCGGCGTCTACTCGTACGGAACGTATGATGGAGAGATTTTATTTAAGGGAGAGGTATGCAAGTTTAAAGATATTAAGCAGAGTGAGCAGCTAGGAATTGTGATTATTCATCAGGAATTGGCCTTAATTCCGTACTTATCAATTGCAGAGAATATTTTTTTAGGAAATGAGCAGGCAAAAAGAGGGATCATCAACTGGAATGAAACGGTTGCTAAAACGAAAGAATTGCTCAGTAAAGTCGGATTAGATGAATCGCCTCATACGTTAGTGGGGACTCTCGGAGTGGGGAAGCAGCAGCTTGTGGAAATTGCTAAGGCGTTAGCAAAGAAAGTGAAATTGCTCATTTTAGACGAACCAACTGCTGCCTTAAATGAGGCTGATAGCGAGAACTTGTTAAATCTCTTATTAGAATTGAAAAAGCAAGGAGTATCCGCGATTATTATTTCTCATAAGCTAAACGAAGTCGCACGTGTTGCTGACTCCATTACGATTTTGCGGGATGGAAAAACGATCGAAACGCTAGATATGAAGAAAGATCATGTGACAGAAGATCGGATTATTAAAGGAATGGTTGGAAGGGACTTAACAGCCCGTTATCCCAAACGGGAATCAAAAATTGGCGAAGTCATATTTGAAGTGAAAAATTGGAACGTTTATCATCCTTTTCAGCATGAACGAAAAGTAATTGATGATGTTCATTTATATATCCGTAAAGGAGAAATTGTCGGCATTGCTGGTTTGATGGGATCAGGGAGAACCGAACTCGCAATGAGTCTTTTTGGGCGATCTTATGGAAAAAAAATTAGCGGACAAATTTTTAAAAATGGCGTGGAAATTGATGTTCGGAATGTTAGCAAGGCCATTGAGCAGGGCATTGCTTATGTAACAGAGGATCGGAAAGGAAACGGTCTGATTTTAATGGAGGATATTCGTAAAAATATGACCTTGTCTCGTCTAAATAAAATCGCGAAGTGGTTTATTGTCAATGAGAATCTGGAAATCATCGAATCTGAAAAGTTCCGAAACAGATTGAAAATTAAAACACCGAGTGTTTTTCAAAAAGCGGAAAAGCTAAGCGGCGGAAATCAACAAAAGATTGTATTAGGAAAATGGATGTATGCGGAACCGGACATTTTGATTTTAGATGAGCCGACACGCGGGATTGATATTGGAGCGAAATATGAGATTTATACGATCATGAACCAGCTGGCTCAAGAAGGAAAGGGGATCTTAATGATCTCATCGGAGCTGCCAGAGCTTCTTGGCATGTGTGATCGAATCTATGCGATGAGTGAAGGAAGAATAACCGGGGAAGTAGATCGATATAAGGCGACACAGGAAGGCTTGATGAAACTCATGACAAAAACAAGGATAAGGGGGTAGACATCATGCAAGTACCAACACAAAAAATGTCTTCACATCATTCAGCCGCAAATGAAAGCAAAACAAGGCTGTTTGCACAAACAATCAAAAATCATATTCGCAGCTACAGCATGGTCGTAGCACTTGTACTTATTATCGGTTTATTTCAAATTTTAACAGACGGTATTTTATTGCGTCCTTTAAACGTAACCAACTTAATTCTCCAAAATAGCTATATTCTCATCTTAGCCATCGGCATGATGCTTGTCATTATTACCGGACACATTGATTTATCCGTTGGCTCGGTAGCAGCTTTTGTAGGGGCTTTAGCTGGCATTTTAATGGTTGAACATCATGTTTCCATGACGGCGACGGTGCTGGTTTGTTTGCTGCTGGGAGCATTGATTGGAGCGTGGCAAGGCTTTTGGATCGCCTATGTGAGAATTCCTGCTTTTATTGTTACGCTTGCGGGCATGCTATTATTTAGGGGATTGACGATGGTTATTTTAGAAGGACAGTCCATTGCCCCGTTTCCAAAATCGTTTCAGAATATAAGCTCTGGCTTTATTCCAGACGTATTTCATGGAGACAGCCTTCATATTTTCACAATGGTGCTGGCCGCTCTATTGTCCCTGCTATTTTTATGGCTTGAAATAAGAAAAAGAAACGAGCAGAAGAAATACGGATTTGAAGTAGGACATCAAGCTGTGTTTATCGCGAAGTTAATTGGGGTGCTGGCGGTTATTAATCTTTTTGCTTACGTGCTAGCCACCTATGAGGGAATTCCTAATATTTTGCTAATTTTAGCCGTTTTGATTACTGTCTATTCCTTCGTTGCGAACAAGACCATTGCTGGCCGTCATATATATGCCATCGGCGGCAATGAGAAGGCGGCACAGCTGTCAGGTGTAAAGACGAAAAGAGTCACTTTTTGGGTATTTGTCAATATGGGAGTTTTAGCCGCATTATCCGGATTAATTTTTGCTGCCCGTTTAAACGCAGCCACTCCGAAAGCTGGGAATTTATTTGAACTAGATGCCATTGCTGCTTGTTTTATTGGCGGAGCATCGGCATACGGGGGAATCGGAAGTGTAAGCGGAGCGATTATCGGTGGTTTGGTAATGGGCGTCATGAACAATGGGATGTCGCTGCTTGGATTAGGAATTGATTGGCAGCAAGCGATTAAAGGACTTGTGCTGCTCGCGGCTGTCGCTTTCGATATTTATAATAAAAACAAATCAGCTTAGGGACAAGTGTGTGAAAGAGAGGGGGAGCCCCCTCTTTTATTATGAAAAAAATGCCATGTTATATATACGTACAAATAAAAACTGTTATAATGAATGATAGATGGTGCCGATGCTTCGACCGTTGCAAAATGAAACGGAATGCTGAAACTAAGCAAGACAATCTGGATAGTGAATGAGCCCATTTGCAAATCGATATTTGGTCATAAGGCGGTGAACATATGAAGGATAAAAATATACCAAAGTATTTGCAGTTAAAAAATGAAATTTTATCTTGGATAAAGTCAGGGAAATTAAAACCGGATGAAAAAATACCGACAGAATATGAAATTGTAACCCAATTTCAGTTAAGCCGCCATACCGTTCGCCAGGCGTTGGGGGAACTTGAACATGAAGGATGGCTATATAAAATCCAAGGAAGCGGAACGTTTGTTTCTAAGCCCAAATCAATAGGAAAACAAGAAACCACCAAAACGGTAGCGATCTTAACGACGTATATTTCTGATTATATTTTCCCCCACATTGTTCGAGGAGCGGAGGAAGCCCTTTATGAAAAAGGCTATCGGCTGCTTTTAGCCAGCACAGGCAATAATAAGGATAAGGAACGGGAACATTTAGAGGCGATGATTCAGCAGCCGCTAAGTGGCCTCATCATCGAACCGACAAAAAGCGCCCAAGGGAACCCTAATTTAAACTATTATTTAGTGCTTAACAATCTGCACATTCCTTACGTGATGATTAACGAGCGATATTTGGAAATGAATTGTCCGTACATAAAAATGGATGATGCGCGTGGTGGTTATTTGCTTACCGATCACTTAATCCAGCTTGGGCATCGACGGATTGCGGGGTTTTTCAAAACGGATGATTTGCAAGGTGTCAATCGACTCAAAGGCTTTATTCAAGCACATCAAGAGCATGGCATGCCGCTGACGACAGGCCATCTTATCTCTTATATGACAGAGGAAAGAGACACGAAGCCATTAGAAGCAGCACGCCTTTTTTTGCAGCAGCCTAAAGAAGCAAGGCCAACTGCGTTTGTGTGCTACAATGATGAACTGGCGGTCAAACTATTAGATGTCATTCGGCAGCAAGGGCTCAGTGTCCCTAACGACATTTCCATCGTTGGTTTTG
Source organism: Anoxybacillus sp. PDR2 (assembly GCF_009834045.1). Classification (NCBI taxonomy): domain Bacteria; kingdom Bacillati; phylum Bacillota; class Bacilli; order Caryophanales; family Anoxybacillaceae; genus Anoxybacillus; species Anoxybacillus sp. PDR2. The sequence goes on from NZ_CP047158.1 coordinate 1,659,462, forward strand.
ATGATTCGACATTTGCTACAGCGACAGAAGTGAAGTTGACCACCATTCGCCATCCAAAAGTGGACATGGGGGTGAGGGCAGCTGAAATGCTCGTGAAAATGATTGAAAAGCAACATGAAGAAGTAGAGGATATTGTATACCAGCCTGAACTGATTATTCGTGATTCGACGAAAAGAGTTTAAAATATTTGAATAAAATTTTCAAAAAACTATAGAAAAATTGTACGTACAAAATTATAATGGAGGTGACATCATTTTTATTAGGGAGTGGGGGAGATGATTGACGAGTTAAAACAGCTTGTTTGGGAAGCGAATTTACAGCTTCCCAAACAGAAATTGGTCACGTTTACATGGGGAAATGTCAGCGGCATTGACCGTGAGCAAGGTCTTGTGGTCATTAAGCCAAGCGGTATCGCTTATGAAAAAATGACAAAAGAGGATATGGTTGTTGTTGATTTAGAAGGAAAGGTTGTCGAAGGGAACTTAAAGCCTTCATCTGATACTCCTACGCATTTAGTCTTATACAAAGCGTTTCCTCAGGTTGGCGGCATTGTCCATACGCACTCTCCTTGGGCGACGATCTGGGCACAGGCTGGAAAAGGGATTCCGGCGTTAGGAACGACACATGCCGACTATTTTTACGGAGAAATTCCTTGCACGAGAAAAATGACGCAAGCGGAAATTAAAGGAGCGTATGAACTAGAGACGGGAAACCTCATTGTGGAGACGTTCCATTCTCTTGATCCGATGCAAGTACCTGGAGTGCTCGTTCATGGCCATGGTCCCTTTACTTGGGGGAAAGATCCTAATCAGGCCGTTTATCATGCCGTCGTTCTTGAAGAAGTAGCAAAAATGGCAGCGAGAACATATCAGCTGAATCCAAATGTCCAGACAATAGATCAATCTTTATTAGATCAGCATTATCTTCGGAAGCATGGAGTAAACGCTTACTATGGGCAATGACGGAGGGGATATCATGATGAAATATGTGATTGGCATTGATTATGGAACGGAGTCTGGGCGAGCGGTTCTTGTCGATTTAGAGGGAAACGAAATCGCCGATCATGTTACTTTATATGCTCATGGAGTGATCGATGAAGCACTGCCAGAATCGAATATAAAGCTGGAGCCAGACTGGGCGCTCCAGCATCCCGGAGACTATATCGAAGTATTAGCTACGGCGGTTCCTGCCGTTTTGCAAAAGTCGGGTGTTCGTCCTGAGGATGTGATTGGTGTTGGCATTGATTTTACATCATGTACAATGTTACCGGTTGATGCTTTCGGCGAGCCGCTTTGTTTCCAACCGAACTTTAAGCATCGGCCGCACAGTTGGGTCAAATTATGGAAGCATCATGCGGCTCAAGGTGAAGCGAACAAGTTAAATGAGATCGCTGCCAAAAGAGGAGAAGCATTTTTGCCGAGATACGGTGGGAAAATTTCATCCGAATGGATGATTGCGAAAATCTGGCAGATTTTAAATGAGGCGCCGGACATCTACGAGCAAACCGACCTCTTTTTAGAGGCGACTGACTGGGTTGTTTTCAAGATGACGGGACAAATCGTGCGGAACAGTTGCACGGCAGGCTACAAATCGATTTGGCATAAACAAGACGGCTATCCAAGCAAGGAGTTTTTCCAAGCGCTTGATCCGCGGCTGGAACACTTAACAGAAACGAAGTTGCGCGGCGAAATCATTCCTCTCGGAACTAAAGCGGGCGGACTGAGCAATGAAATGGCGGCAATGATGGGATTGCTTCCAGGAACAGCGGTCGCCGTAGGAAATGTCGATGCCCATGCCGCTGTACCTGGAGTTGGTGTGGTAGAACCCGGAAAGCTTGTCATGGCGATGGGAACCTCTATTTGCCATATGCTGCTCGGAACAGAAGAGAAACATGTGGAAGGAATGTGCGGTGTCGTTGAAGACGGAATCATCCCTGGCTATCTCGGTTATGAAGCAGGACAATCAGCGGTCGGTGATATTTTTGCTTGGTATGTCGAACAAGGCGTTCCGGCATATGTCAAAGAAGCGGCGGAAAAAGAAGGGGGCAACGTCCACGAATGGCTCGAAAAGCGGGCTGCTGCCTATCGGCCGGGAGAAACCGGGCTGCTTGCCTTGGACTGGTGGAACGGCAACCGTTCGGTGCTGGTCGATGCCGATTTAACGGGGCTCATCGTTGGCTATACATTGCTGACAAAACCTGAAGAAATTTATCGAGCTTTGCTTGAAGCGACGGCATTTGGCACACGGAGAATCATTGATGCTTTTGTTGAAAGCGGTGTCAAAGTGGAGGAGCTTTATGCGTGCGGTGGACTGCCGCAAAAAAATAAATTGCTTATGCAAATTTATGCCGATGTAACGAATCGTCCTATTAAAGTGGCAGCTTCTAAGCATACCCCGGCTGTTGGAGCAGCGATGTTTGCAGCCGTCGCTGCCGGCAAAGAAAACAGCGGATATGAATCGATTGTAGAGGCGGCGCAAAAAATGGGAAGGGTCCGCGATGAAGTATTTCAGCCGATACGGGAAAATGTGGCTATTTATGAGCAGCTTTATCAAGAGTATGTAAAGCTTCATGACTATTTTGGGCGCGGCGGAAATCATGTGATGAAGCGATTAAAAGCATTGAAAGAAAACGCAAGATTAGAAGAATCCAATGTTTAATCAATGAGGGGAGAGATTGGATGCTACAGTTACGTCCATATGAATTTTGGTTTGTCATAGGAAGCCAACATTTATACGGGGAAGAGGCATTATCCCAAGTGGAGGTTCATGCCAACAGAATAACGGAAGGGCTCAATCAGGATAGCGCTCTTCCATTTAAAATAGTGTTGAAACCAATTGCTACAACGGCAGATGGCATTCGTAGGCTTTGTATAGAAGCGAATGCCGATGACGCTTGTGCGGGGATGATCACATGGATGCATACATTTTCTCCAGCGAAAATGTGGATTGGCGGTCTGTCGCAGCTAAGAAAACCGCTATTGCATCTCCACACTCAATTTAACCGTGACATTCCATGGGATCGCATTGATATGGACTTTATGAACTTAAATCAATCAGCCCACGGTGATCGGGAATACGGATTTATCGGCGCGAGAATGGGGATCGCCCGGAAAGTGATCGTTGGTCATTGGGAGGAGAAGGATGTTCTTAAGCAAATGGCAGGATGGATGTGGACGGCTGTCGCTTTTGCGGAAAGCCGAAATCTAAAAGTGGCCCGTTTTGGCGACAACATGCGCGAAGTAGCAGTTACTGAAGGGGACAAAGTTGGAGCGCAAATCCAATTCGGTTGGTCGGTCAACGGCTATGGCGTTGGGGATTTAGTCCAATACATCCGCGATATTTCCGAACAAAAAGTGAACGAGCTGCTTGATGAATACGAGGAGCTGTATAACATTGTACCAGCCGGCCGCCAAGAAGGGCCTGTTCGCGAGTCGATCCGTGAACAGGCGCGGATTGAACTTGGACTAAAAGCCTTTTTACAAGATGGGAACTTTACTGCCTTTACGACGACGTTCGAGGATTTGCATGGCATGAAGCAGCTTCCAGGGCTCGCAGTTCAGCGGCTTATGGCGGAAGGATACGGCTTCGGCGGCGAGGGAGACTGGAAAACGGCTGCGCTTGTTCGGCTTATGAAAGTGATGGCCAATGGCAAAGGAACGTCATTTATGGAAGATTACACGTACCACTTTGAGCCGGGCAACGAAATGATTCTCGGCGCCCATATGCTTGAAGTGTGCCCGACGATTGCCGCAACAAAACCGAGAATTGAAGTTCATCCTCTGTCGATCGGAGGAAAAGAGGATCCGGCCCGTCTTGTTTTTGATGGTGATGCGGGATCAGCGGTGAATGCTTGCCTAATTGATCTTGGACATCGTTTCCGATTGATTGTGAACGAGGTGGATGCGGTTAAAATAGAAAAGGAAATACCTAATCTCCCAGTTGCAAGAGTTTTATGGAAACCACGCCCGTCACTTCGCGATTCCGCAGAAGCATGGATTTTAGCCGGAGGCGCTCACCATACATGCTTCTCGTTTGCCGTCACAACGGAGCAATTGCAAGATTTTGCGGAAATGGGCGGCATTGAATGTGTAGTTATCGATGAGCGCACTTCACCGCAAACGATCAAAAATGAGCTCATGTGGAATGAAGTAGTATGGCGGTATCGCTAAGATGTTGAAGTGAACGCAATCAAAAGACATGGGGGAGGAAATTGCTTCTCATGTCTTTTTTATTCATCAGTCCAGGGCTCATTGATTGGGGAATTGATGATTAGAAGAGAATAGGTGGAGATTAATAAAGATTGATATTTTGAACGGAATTAGAAAAATAAGACAGATAAAGCAAGGGGAAGGGTCGTTTATTTGCAGATCTTTTAGTTTTGTTTGTTGAAAGAACCTGTCGATAAATATATTAGTTTGTTTCCTGTACAAACTAACTAAACCTTGCTATGATGGAAGTATTACGATTCGTTTTTAGAAATTTCAAACAACGCGATATTGTTGGCTAGGCGACTGCTAACCATAGGTCTTGATTAGTAAAAGGGGTGAAGGAAGATGAGTTCCAAAGTCCGCTGGGGGATTTTAAGCACCGCTGCGATTGCAAGAGAAACGTTGATTCCTGCGATTCAGCGTTCGCAAAATGCTGAAGTGGTAGCGATTGCAAGCGAGAGCGGAAAAGCGCATGAAGTGGCGCGTCAGCTGGGAATTGCAAAGGCTTATGATCGCTATGAAGCTTTGCTTCACGATCCTGATATTGATGCTGTGTATATTCCACTTCCTAATAGTCTGCATGCCGAATGGACCATTCAAGCAGCAGAACATAAAAAACATGTGCTGTGCGAAAAACCGGCCGCTTTATGTGAAAAAGATGTCAGCAATATGGTAGCGGCTTGTGAAAAGAATCAAATCATTTTGATGGAAGCATTTATGTATCAGTTTCATCCGCAGCATCAAAGAGTGAAAGATATTCTTGCTTCAGGTGAAATAGGAGAGATAAAGACCATTCGAGTGGGCTTCTCGTTTGATCTTCAGGAACGCAAAAATAATATCCGGATGAATGCACAATTAGGCGGCGGAAGCCTGTTCGATATTGGCTGCTACTGCGTCCATTCCATTCGTTATCTATTAAATGCGGAGCCGGTTGAATTAGCCGTTCATTCCAGCTATGACAACCAGTATTCGGTTGATGTAACGACAAGCGGATGGATGAAAATGGACAATGGTGTTCATGCTTTATTTGACTGTAGTTTTGAAGCCGTTTGGCGCAATGAATATGAAATCATTGGAACAAAGGGAAAGCTGACCGTGCCGCGGGCATATCGGCCCGATTTGCACGATGGCAAGGGATTGATTGTCGTGCAAACCGCTTCTGGCGAAGTGCGCGAGGAAATAGTGGCGGGCGATCAATATGTGCTTGAGGTTGAACACATTTCTGAATGTATTTTGACAGGAAAGCAGCCAAGCTACTCCCATCAGGCGATGCTTCAGCAGGCTAGAGTGCTGGAGGCATGCCGGATATCGGCAGAGACGGGACGAAAAGTACCGCTAGCATGATGAGTGTCGAGCGTTTTTTATTAATAAAGGAGGAGGGCTGCGGCGATGAAAATCATTGAGAAAAAATGGGCAGAGCTGTCAGAGCACCCTATTGTCGCTTTTACGATAATCAATGACAACGGCGTAGAGGTGACGTGCCTTAATTATGGATGTATTATTACGAAAATAATCGCTCCGGATCGTCATGGAAACTATGAAAATATCGTACTTAGCTTTGATGACTTTACTCCTTATATAAAAAATGAACCGTATTTCGGCGCTGTCATCGGGCGGGTAGCAGGCAGAGTCCATCAAGCGTCTTTTGAGTTGAATGGAACAGCCTATGCGCTTCATAAAAATGAGAATGGGAACCATTTACATGGGGGGATCAATGGATTTCATCGCGTGATTTGGGATGCGAAAGTCATTGAAGCTGATCATGAGGCTGGAGTGCAATTTTCTTATACGAGTCCTGATGGTGAAGAAGGATATCCGGGCCAAGTGCATGTCCAAGTCACTTATACGCTGAATCATGCGAACGAATGGAGCATTGCGTATCGGGCTGTCGCCGATCAGGATACCCCGTTGAGTTTGACCAATCATACGTATTTTAACTTAAGCGGCAACGGCAAACGTGATATTTTGGATCACATGTTGATGATCCAAAGCTCGCGCGTACTGGAGTTGAATGAGGAGCTGATTCCCACGGGCCGCGTCTTAGATGTCACTGGCACGCCGTTTGACTTGCGGCAAGGAAAGAGCATACGAGAGGCTGTCGCATCCGGACATCCGCAAATCGAGTTGGTTGGTGGGGGGTATGACCACCCGTTTTGGTTGGATCGGCATCATGACAACGAGATTGTGCTTTATGACAGAGAGAGCGGCCGGGTATTGACGGTTGAGACGGATGAAGTCGGCGTCGTTGTGTACACGTCGAACCAGTTGCCGGAAGGGGTGGATTTGGGCGGCGTGCCGTCAAGGAAATATCTTGGCATTTGCCTAGAAACACAAGGACTGCCGGACGCTGTTCATCATCCGCATTTTCCTAGCCCGATCTTGCGTGCAGGTGACACCTATTCTTCTGTAACGAAGTATAAGATTGGCGTAGCTGATTAAAAAAATAGATGCTTACATATGGAGGGAGAAAGTCATGAAGTATCGCCGTTTAGGAAATACCGAGCTTGAGGTAAGTGAAATTAGCTTTGGGACATGGGCGATTGGCGGATCATGGGGACAGACGGATGAAGAAGAAGCACTAAAAGGGTTGCAGCGGGCGATTGAAGCTGGTGTAAATTTCTTCGATACAGCCGATGTATATGGAGATGGACGCAGTGAAGAACTTCTAGCGAAAGCGACAAAAGGAAAAGCAGACGACATCTACATCGCCACAAAATTTTGCCGGGCGGGCGATATTCATGATTTCCGCACATATTCTGCGGAACAGGTGCGCAAGTATTGTGAAGGAAGCTTAAAGCGCCTGCAGCGTGAGCGGATTGATCTCTATCAAATTCATTGCCCGCCGCTGGAAGTGCTGAAGGATGGGCGTGTGTTTGAAGTGCTTGATCAATTGCAGCAAGAAGGGAAGATCCGTTATTACGGCGTCAGTGTTGAGACGGTAGAGGAAGGGCTCGTTTGTTTGGCCAATCCGAACGTCAAAGCGCTGCAAGTCATTTTTAATATTTTCCGGCAAAAGCCTTTAGAAAAGCTGCTTCCACAGGCGAAAGAGCAGGGAGTAGGCATATTGGCGCGGCTGCCGCTGGCCAGCGGATTGCTGACAGGAAAATTTACAAAAACGACAACGTTTGCAGAAGGTGACCATCGCCACTTTAATCGAAATGGCGAGCATTTCAATGTCGGAGAAACATTTGCCGGCCTTGAGTTCCATAAAGGGGTAGAGCTCAGCGAACAGCTAGAGTGGATTGCCAATGGCCGAGGAAATATGACAAGAGCAGCCCTTCGCTGGATTTTAGATCATGACTCAATTACATGCGTCATTCCAGGATTTAAGACGATTAAACAGGTGGAGGACAATTTGCAAGCTGCCATGGTTCCTTCCTTTAGCCCAGAGGAAAAGGAAAAATTAGCCGAGTTTTATCGAAACGAAGTGCATCCGTTTATTCGAGGGGCGTATTAACTAAAAGAAAGGGGATCCCATAAAACATGCTGGGATCCCCTTGTTTGTTATCAGCTCGTCACTTGCTTCTCAACGGTCGATGAGAGCTGGTTATAGAAACACTTGTATTTTTTCTCCTTTTTTCAAAAAATCTTCAATGACAAACAAAGCCATTCCTAGTGCCGTTGAATCAATGGATAGCTTAGAAAAATGAAGGCTTAAATGGGTTGGCTGAAACGGCAAAGTGCGAGAAGAGAGCGCTTGCTGAATCGCCGGCTTAATCCACTGTTTTGCCATCGAAAGGCGGTTGCCGATGATGATTTGCTGTGGATTAAAGGTGTTGAGAAGGTTATTGATTCCAATCGCTAAATAGCGGCCAATTTCAGCAAATAACTGAATGGCTTTTTGATCATTTTGCTTGGCCAAGCTTAATAAAGTCTCCAAAGAAACTTCTTTTGTTTCAGAAACAACATTCTGCTGTTTGGCTTTTTCCAAAATGGCTTGTTCTGAGGCGTACAGCTCCCAGCATCCTTTATTTCCGCAGCGGCAAACGGGTCCGTCGATGTCAATCGTCATATGGCCGCTTTCGCCTGCGAAGCCGTTCGTTCCTCGATAAAGCTCACCGTTAAGCACCAAACCGACACCGATACCAATGCCAGCGCTCACATAAAGAATGTGGTCGAATTCTTGTCCGGCGCCGAGGCGTTTTTCTCCATATGCTCCCGCATTGGCTTCATTATCAATGACGACAGGAACATGAAAGACAGCCTCCATTTCCTGTTTTAAAGGGATATCCTTCCACGATAAATTCGGAGCAAACAGCACCGTCCCTGTTTTATCAACAATTCCTGGTACGCCCATTCCGATACCGACCAATCCGTAGCGGCTCTTTGGCATATGTTCAAGCAGAGAGAGAACGGTTTCTTTGATAAGAACCAATACCGCTTGATACCCTTTATTTTGAAAAGACACTCGCTTTTGGGCTATGACGTTTCCTTGGAGGTCTGTTAACACTCCCAAAATGTAGTGAACCCCTAAATCGATGCCGATCGAGAAGCCGGCTTTTTCATTAAACAGCAGCAGAACAGGCCGCCGTCCGCCGCTTGATTCTCCTTGGCCTATTTCATATACGAGCTCTTCCTCGATTAATTCTTTGACTAAGGAAGAAACCGTCCCTTTATTCAGTCCGGAACGCTGTGCTATATCAGCTCGCGACAAAGGACCCTGTGTTCTTATCATCTCAAGCACTAGCGACTTATTAATTTTTTTAATTAGATGTGGATTTCCCGTTACTTTTGTCAAATGAATCACCCTATGTACCAATGTATCATAATTTATACGGCAATTCTAGATGGTTGGCAAACTTTGTTTGTCACATAAACAAACAAAAGGTATAATAAAATTAAATTTTGCAACATTTAGACTTGTTCAGCAATAACGATTTTTTTGCTCAAAATGCTGGATGAAAGAATAGGTGAGCTTGTAAAAACGAAGCTGTCGACGGGGGGAGTGAATCCATGGGCTGCATCGATATAGAACGGAGTGAATCTTTCTGTTAGCGGCATCATCCCGTGTTACGATTTCCTACGCCAATATGCAGGTATGACGGTAGGAGACAAGTCTGTGATTTGTCTCCTACCGTCGCAAACATCTATAATTTGCTCTGATCCTGCGAGCGATCTTTCATCTATGTAATATGTGCGTCATAAATGGTAGGTGTCTTGCTGAATATGAAGATAAGAGAAAAATTGAATCGCTTTAATACTCTTCGCAACCAAATTCTAATCGTTTTTATATTCGTCATGACATTTGTCTTGCTCTTCGTAGGAATGATGACATTTCATTTCGTATCGGTGTTATTAAAACAAAATGCCGAGGAGCAAATTCGCCAAACAGCCATTCAGGCAAACGGCAGATTGGAAGCGCTTTATGGACAACTGGATGCATTGACCAATCAAGTGGCGACAGACGCGTATGTACAAAAATTGCTTTTAAAAGAGGCTGGAGGCCATTTGCTTGGGTTTAGCGAACGGCAATATTTAATGCAAATCGTCAATTCGTACCAAACGTATTCCCAAGGTATTCATTCCTTTGAACTTTATACGAATCATTACAAACGAGTGTTCCCGCTGAATGAAATGGATTTGGTCAATCGCATAGGAGCTTTATCGATTCAAAGAGCGAATGATGCGAAGGGGAGGATTGTTTGGATTGGACGAGATCCAGCCTCTTCAGATTTTTTAGCGATTCGGCAAATTCGCTTAATGGACCGCTGGTTTTCTCCAGGAGGGTATTTATTAGTACGTGTGAATCGCGACTATTTTCAACTAACGGACGTTTATAGCAATGAAACAGAGGAAAAAGGCTATATGCTGCTTGTCGATCATGATTTCCAATCTATTTTTTCTAATTTTCAAGGAGATCCTGCTCCTATTTTGCATACCCAACAGCGGATGATCAAGCAGGATGGAAAGGAGTATATTGTGGTCAAACAGCGATCCCCCCTGACCGGGTGGTTGCTTGTTATGATGACACCAGTAGAGGTGCTGACAAGCGGCCTCTCGATCTTAAAAAATGCGATCCTACTTTCAGGAGCTATCGGCTTTCTCATTTTTCTCATCTTCTCCTTTATTCTCTCGACCATAGTCACCAAGCCGATCTTAAGGCTAACCAAAATCATGAAGCGAGGAAAAAACGGGACATTAAAGCCGAGTCCGCCTATTTTTTCTACTATTGAGATTAATGAATTAAACAATACGTACAATTCATTAGTAGACAACATCAATCATTTGATTCAAGTTGTTTATGAAAAAGAATTGGTACGTAACCGCACTGAACTAAAGGCGCTGCAAGCGCAAATTAACCCTCATTTCCTTTTTAATACGCTCGATGCTCTATATTGGTCACTTGTCGATAAAGAAGAAGAGGAATTATCGCAATTTGTGCTAAATATGTCCGAGTTGTTTCGCTATACGATTAGCCATTCAAAGAACGATGAATGGGTAACGCTTCGCGAGGAAATTGAACATATTCGCCGCTATCTTGAGATCATGAAATTAAGGTGGGGAGACCGCCTTTTATGGAATATGGTTGTTCCTTTTCAATATTTAGAGATTCCTATTCCTAAGCTACTGATTCAACCTCTAGTAGAAAATGCTGTTTTGCATGGCATCGGCAATAAGGCGGAGCCGGGTTCTGTTTGGGTCACCATCGAGGAAGACAGCGATTCCTCTGATTTAATCATTAAAGTTACGGACAATGGACATGGAATGGAGGAACAAACCGTTCAAGAGATCCGTAAGCGTCTCTATGATAAAGAGTTTTCCCTTTTGAAAGGGAGCGGCATGGCGATCATCAATGTCAATCGGCGCTTGCAGCTTTATTATGGAGAAGATAGAAGGCTGTTCATTCATAGTGAATTAGGAAAAGGAACGCACGTTTCTATGAAAATCCCTAAGCGTGGTGAACAAAGATGATGGATGTAAAGACGATTTTAGTCGTCGATGATGAACCGAGAGCGCGAATCGGACTGAAAAAAACGCTGGATGCTTGGGCGATGGGAACATGCGAGATTCTTTGTGCGGCCAGCGGGGATGAAGCAATCGAGCTTCTGAGACAGCGCCCCGTTCATTTAATCTTAACAGATATCCGCATGCCGCAAATGTCTGGGCTTCAGCTGATCGAGGCCTTTGCGGAGCACAAGCATAAGCCAGTTGTGATTATTATTTCCGCTTACTCTGAATTTGCCTATGCCCAAAAAGCAATCAAATTAGGAGTGGTCAATTATCTTCTCAAACCGGTCAGCAAACATAAACTCATTGAGGCGGTGGAACAGGCGCTGGCGATATTGGAAGAGCGAAAAAAATCAGAAATGCTGGCACAGATGATCGATCATCAAGTCATTCAAATTCAAGAACATATCCGCTCTTCTTCCGTAAGGGAAGCCATACAGTTCATTCATAAAAATTTGCATCAGCCATTGAGCCTGCGCGATGTGTCTAGGCATGTACATTTGAATGCAAGCTATTTTAGTGTCCTTTTTAAAGAAGAAACAGATATGACCTTTAGTGAATATGTGACAAGATGCAGGATACAGAAAGCCAAGAGCTTGCTGGTGGCAACCGATTTATCTGTTGAAGAAATTGCCGAATCTGTCGGTTATCAAACAGCGAAATATTTTATTAAAGTATTTAAAGAATTTGAAGGAATGACTCCCTATCGCTTCAGAAAGCAACATCTAAAAAAAGTAGAATTTTAGGCAATGAGTGTGGCCTTATTTCCCCATCAGCCAATGATATAATCTTAGCAAACCAAAAAGATTCAAAGGGGGAAATGGCTTTGTTGAAAAAGAAAGCGCATTCATGGCTGATCGGCATGATGTTCGTATTGGCGCTAGCCGTCACAGGCTGCTCTAGCTCCAGCTCAAGCAATGAAAATGGAGCTTCACCCGAAGACGGGAAAAAAGTGACGCTTACATTTATGCATCTTTGGCCTGCCGGAAGCTCAAAGCAGCACTATATGATTGTTAATGACATTATTAAAGAGTTTGAAAAAGAAAATCCGAATGTAACAGTCAAAACGGAAATTCTCGAAAACGAACAATATAAAAACAAGCTAAAAGTATTAGCAGCTTCCAATGAGCTTCCTGATGTTGGGATGACTTGGGCGGCAGGATTTTTAGAGCCATACGTGAAAGGGAATTTATTTGCACCTTTAGATGATGTTTTAGACGGTGGTCTTAAAGATCAGTTTGTTTCCGGGACAACAGAAGCATATGCGGTTGACAACAAAACGTATGCCCTTCCATTGGAGCTTAACATCACTCCTGTGTACTATAATAAAGAAATTTTTGCGAAATATCATTTAGAAGTCCCTAAAACATATGAAGAGTTCAAGCATGTGGTGCAAACGCTTGTGAAAAATGGCGTAGCCCCAATCGCGTTAGGCAATAAGGATCGCTGGACAGGATCGATGTGGTATATGTATTTAGCCGACCGAATCGGCGGCGCTGACACGTTAAAAAACGCGATAAACGGAAGCGGTACATTTGCAGATCCAGGATTAATCAAAGCGGCGGAAGAAGTCCAAAACCTCGTCAAAATGAAAGCGTTTATCAAGGGATTTAACGGTTTATCGAACGATGAAGCAAAAGCGGAGTTTACCAACGAAAAAGCAGCTATGTATTTAATGGGAACATGGGATTTGCCGCAGTTTACAACAAATGAAGATATTCCAAAGGAGTTTCGCGACAAAGTCGGATTCTTTAAATTCCCTGTTGTTGAAGGCGGAAAAGGAAATGTGGATAGCTGGGTCGGAGGACCGGGAGTCGGATTGTTTGTAGCGCAAAATTCGAAAGCGAAGGAGGAAGCGAAAAAGTTTGTAAGATTTTTCGTTGAAAAATGGGGCGAGCAGTCAGTCACAAAAGCGGGTGTCATTCCAGCAACAAAAGTGAACACGGCTAATGTCGATCTGCCGCAAATGTATATCGATGTGCTCAATGAATTAAATAAAGCTAGCAATATTACATTATTTGCCGATGTGCAAATGAACCCGGAAGCAGCGCAAACACATTTAAATTTAATCCAATCGTTATTTGGTGAAGAAGTGACACCGAAAGACTTCGCTAAACAGCATCAAGAAGTGCTGTCTAAGACGCAATGATGAGAGAAAAGAAGGACGACAAAAAGGACATATGCCATATATGTCCTTTTTGTCCAATGAGAAAGGAGGAGACAGCATGAATAAAATGATGTCCGATAAAAAAGTCATTGCGCTCTATATTTTGCCGTCTTTGCTGCTGCTTTTGACATTGGTGTACATTCCGATCGTGATGACGGGCTATTACAGTTTCATGAAATGGGACGGCATCGGACGCATGGAGTTTATCGCGCTCGATAATTATAAAGAGCTGCTAAAAGATAAGATGTTTTGGAAAAGCGTATACCACTCCTTTTTGCTGGCGGTGTTTTCCGTGATCAGCCTCGCCGGTTATTTGGCGGTTTCTCTCGTACTGTCAGGAAAAATCAAGGGAGCCCATTTATTAAGAAAAATTTATTTAATTCCGATGCTGTTGTCTTCAGTTGCCATTGCTCAGCTATGGTTACGGATTTATCACCCATCGAACGGGATGTTAAATCATTTTCTCCTGTTTCTAGGAATAGATGATCCGCCAAACTGGCTGGCTGATCCTTCGATTGCCCTATATTCCATTTTTGTTCCGATTATATGGCAATATGCCGGATTTTATATTTTGATTTATTATGCTGCTTTAAAAAGCATTCCCGCATCGATTATGGAGGCGGCAATAATCGACGGTGCTAATCCGTGGCAGCTCGCCTATAAAATCAAGCTTCCGTTAATTGCGGGAGTCGTTAAAGTCACGATTGTGCTAGCTGTTGTCGGTTCGTTAAAATACTTTGATTTAATCTATGTGATGACGGGCGGGGGGCCAAACGGCGCGAGTGAAGTCATCGCTTCTTATATGTACCAAAAGGCATTCCGCAGTTTTAATTTCGGATATGGAAGCACCGTCGCTTTTTCATTGCTGCTGATTTGCGTTTTAGTGACATGGTTGATTAGAAAACTTACCCGTTCAAATGAAGAAATCCAGTATTAGCACAAAAGGGGGAAGCACTAGTGTCAGGAAAAACGGAAGCTTCGTTATCATCCTTTCGAGCCCTAGGGAAAAGAATAGGGATGGCCATTTTTTATGCCATCTTAATCATTTTAGCTATTTTTCAAATCCTTCCTCTTGTTTGGCTGTTATTCTTTTCGCTTAAAAATAATCAAGAGGTTTTTAATACGCCGTTATTGGCGCTTCCGTCTCCACCTCGCTGGGAAAATTATGTGAAAGTATGGGTGGAGGGAGACATTGGCCGTTATTTTTTCAACAGTGTTTGGATTACTGCCGTATCAGTCATTTTTACGGTCTTGTTGGCGAGTTTTGCTACATTCGCGCTGACGCGCATGAATTGGAGACTGAAACACGTGGTGCTAGGGATGTTTATCGTTGGGTTGATGATACCCGTGCATTCCACACTAATTCCATTATTCGGCTTTTTTACTAAACTTCAATTAATTGACCATCCAATGTCGATCATTTTAACAAATATCGGGTTTAATTTGCCGATTACGATCATGATTTTACTTGGATTTTACCATTCCTTGCCGCGCGAATTGGAGGAATCGGCTATTATTGACGGATGCTCTGTCCATCGGATGTTTTTCCAAGTGATTTTGCCGATGACATCCCCTGTCATTGTCACGACTACTATTATTAATATGATTTACAACTGGAATGAATTTGTGTTTGTTAATACATTTATTAGCTCTGAGCAATATAAAACCTTGACTGTAGGAATTCAAAACTTTATTGGGCAATATACGACCGATTGGGGAGCCATTGGTGCCACGCTGATGATTAGTGTTTTGCCGATTTTAATCGCTTTCTTTTTTCTCAGTGACAAAATTGTCGAAGGGATTACGGCCGGTGCCATTAAGGGATAAAGAGAGTTTGATGGCATAAGAGAACGAATAGCTTGAAAACGATCGATCAATCAAACGAAGCTTTTTAGCCTTTTCCGCTTAAAAGGGAGTGTGTGGTTTTTCGGCGATCGAGAAGTGATTGGCCAACGAAGCGCTTCACACATTCGTTGATGGAGCTATGGATCACTGTTTTCTGAATCTTGGTTGTTCGACAAAACCAGTTTTATAGATTTGCTCTCGATTGTCGATGATTCACATTCGAGCTTTAAGGTCATTTAGGGGAGAAAGGAGATAATGCTCAATGCCTAAAAATATATTTTTTAACGCCCATCATTCGCCCGTTGGAGCGTTTGCCAGCTTTACGTTGGGATTTCCAGGAAAGAACGGGGGCTTGGATCTTGAACTCGGCCGACCGCCGCGGCAAAACGTATGGATTGGGATAGAATCGTTAAGTAAACCGGGCTTGTATCATGTCCTTCCCTTTTTAGAAATGTCAGGAGAAGATGAAAGCAAACGATATGATATTGAAAATCCGGATCCGAATCCGCAAAAGCCGAACATTCTCCTTCCGTTTGCCAAAGAGGCCATCGAACGGGAATTTCGTGTTGCGACCGATACATGGAAAGCGGAAGATTTAACGTTTACGATTTATTCTCCGGTGAAAGCGGTGCCGGATCCAAAAACGGCGACCGCTGAAGAGCTGAAGCTGGCGTTAGTCCCAGCCGTTATCGTCGAGATGACGATTGACAATACAAACGGAACAAAAGCGCGACGGGCATTTTTCGGATTTGAAGGCACCGATCCGTATACGTCGATGAGACGAATCGATGAAACGTGCCAAGAGCTGTGCGGGATTGGCCAAGGCCGGATTGTTGGGATTGTATCAAAAGATGAAGGCGTCCGCTCTGCTTTGCATTTTAGTATGGAGGATATTTTGACGACTCCGCTCGAAGAAAACTGGACGTTCGGACTTGGGAAAATCGGCGCATTAATTGCGGATGTGCCAGCTGGGGAGAAGAAAACATATCAATTTGCCGTTTGTTTCTACCGTGGCGGTTATGCAACGGTGGGAATGGATGCTTCTTATTTCTATACCCGTTTTTTCAACAATATCGAAGAAGTGGGCCTTTATGCGTTAGAGCAGGTGGAGGTGTTGAAAGAACAGTCGTTCCGTTCGAACGAGCTCATTGAAAAAGCATGGCTCTCCGACGATCAAAAATTTATGATGGCTCATGCCATTCGAAGTTATTACGGCAACACCCAGCTGCTTGAGCATGAAGGGAAGCCGATTTGGGTTGTCAATGAAGGCGAATATCGCATGATGAATACCTTTGATTTAACCGTTGATCAGCTGTTTTTTGAGTTGAAAATGAATCCGTGGACAGTTAAAAATGTGCTTGATTTATATGTTGAACGGTATAGCTATGAGGATCGTGTCCGCTTTCCGGGAGAGGAAACAGAATATCCGGGAGGCATCAGCTTCACTCATGATATGGGAGTGGCCAATACGTTTTCCCGTCCCCAGTATTCTTCTTATGAGCTATATGGAATCAGCGGCTGCTTTTCGCATATGACGCACGAACAACTCGTCAACTGGGTGCTTTGCGCCGCGGTATACATCGAGCAAACAAAAGATTGGGCATGGCGCCAACAGCGGCTCCCCATCTTAGAACAATGCTTGGAAAGCATGATTCGCCGCGATCATCCCCAGCCGCAAAAGCGGAATGGAATAATGGGACTTGATAGCAGCCGTACGATGGGGGGAGCGGAAATCACGACATATGATAGTTTAGACGTTTCTCTTGGCCAAGCACGCAACAACTTATATTTGGCGGGCAAATGTTGGGCGGCCTATGTAGCGCTTGAGAAATTGTTCCGTGATGTCGGCAAGGAAGAAGGAGCCGCACTGGCTGGGGAGCAGGCGGAAAAATGCGCGGCGACGATCGTCAGCTATGTGACCGATGACGGGTATATTCCGGCCGTAATGGGAGAAGGAAATGATTCGAAAATCATTCCGGCCATTGAGGGGCTTGTATTCCCTTATTTCACGAATTGCCATGAGGCTTTAAAAGACGACGGCCGCTTTGGGGGATATATTCAAGCGCTGCGCAAACATTTGCGTTATGTGTTACGAGAAGGAATTTGCCTCTTCCCGGATGGCGGATGGAAAATTTCATCAACAAGTAACAATTCATGGCTCAGCAAAATCTATTTGTGCCAATTTATTGCGCGGCATCTTTTAGGATGGAAATGGGATGAATTAGGAAAGAAAGCCGATGCGGCGCATATAGCATGGCTCACACATCCCGAGCTATCGATTTGGAGCTGGAGCGACCAAATAATTGCCGGTGAAATTAGCGGCAGCAAATATTACCCGCGCGGCGTGACGAGTATTTTATGGTTAAACGAAGGAGAATAAGTTCTTTGTTCTTCATTATTACTATTTGAATATTTTAAAAAAGAAAAGGTGCTTATTGTATTGATCGTTGAGGAAGAAGGGACTGGAAAGGATTATGAATAGAAGAGAAGATTGGCTGTATTCTGCGTGTGATTGGATTGTAAAGTTAGCCTATCTTAATCTATTATGGATTTGTTTTTCATGCATAGGAATGATTGTTGCGGGAGTAGCCCCCGCTTCTGTTGCTCTATTTACGGTGGTGAGAAAATGGATGATGGGGAAGATGGATTTCCCTGTTTTTCGAACATTTTTTGCTACTTATAAAAAAGAATTTCTCCCTTCCAATATGATCGGGCTGCTGTTGGGCGGCACTGCCTATATTTTATATATAGATTTTTGGTTTATAGTAAACGCTGAAGAATGGATGCAGACAATCTTTTCGCTGTTTTTCTTTATAGCGCTCATCTTTTATGTCATTACGGCTGTCTATATTTTTCCTGTCTATGTTCATTATCAATTACGTTTTAGACAGTATATGAAGTGCGCTTTTTTCATCGGAATCGCCAATCCATTTATTACACTGGCAATGCTAACAGGAATCATTTTGCTGACGATCTTCTTTCTTTACGTTCCTAGCTTCCTTCCATTTTTCGGAGCAAGTGCGTTTTCGCTTGTTCTCATGTCAGGAGCGTTGTGGAGTTTTCAAAAAAATTCAAGAAAATCAGAGAGTAATTCATCATTTGCAAAATGAAACAAGTTCATCCGTTTCGAATGGAAAAATCATTTAAAAGCAGACTAATCTCCATCTGAAAGAATATATGGATGGGGATGAGGACAAAAAAGAAGAATATATCCAATGAACGCGTAGCTTGAAGATGTAGAGCATTGGTAATGGAAGGAAATCCTGTGAATCTCTTCGTCAAGTATTCGTGTGACAGAGGGTGAATAACTTTGTTTTAGGTGCCTTTACAGAGATGCGAAGAGGTTTATTATTCAAAATCACCATTGAAAAACGAATAAGAAAACAAAGATAAAACTTTGTTTATCTGATAGACAAACAAATATGAACGCGCTATAATGGAACTGAAGCAATATGATTCTTGCGTGTTGATATCAATTAACCGCTAAGGGGGATTTGAATATGGTTTATTTTCCGAATATTGGCTCGATTGCGTATGAAGGTCCACAGTCACGCAATCCATTAGCGTTTAAGTTTTACAATCCGGAAGAAAAGGTCGGCGACAAGACGATGGCGGAGCATTTGCGGTTTTCGGTTGCATATTGGCATACATTTACCGGAAATGGGTCGGATCCGTTTGGCGCTGGCAATATGATTCGCCCGTGGGACCATTACAGCGGCATGGATTTGGCGAAAGCACGCGTCGAGGCGGCGTTTGAACTATTTGAAAAGTTGAACGTTCCGTTTTTCTGCTTCCATGATGTCGATATCGCTCCAGAAGGAGATACGCTTGCTGAAACGTACAAAAACCTTGATGAAATTGTCGACATGATCGAAGAGTACATGAAAACGAGCAAAACGAAGCTGCTTTGGAATACGGCGAATTTGTTCAGCCATCCGCGCTTTGTCCACGGAGCGGCGACGTCGTGCAACGCTGATGTGTTCGCTTATGCAGCAGCGAAGGTGAAAAAAGGGCTCGAGATTGCCAAACGGCTCGGAGCGGAAAACTACGTCTTCTGGGGAGGACGGGAAGGCTATGAGACGCTGCTGAACACCGATATGAAGCTGGAACTTGACAACTTGGCCCGTTTCTTGCGTATGGCGGTGGACTATGCGAAAGAAATTGGTTTCGATGGACAATTTTTGATTGAGCCGAAGCCAAAAGAGCCGACGAAGCACCAATACGACTTCGATGTGGCAACTGCTCTTGCATTTTTGCAAACATATGGACTGAAAGACTACTTTAAATTCAACATTGAAGCCAATCATGCAACATTGGCTGGCCATACGTTTGAGCACGAATTACAAGTCGCCCGCATTCACGGCATGCTTGGTTCGGTCGATGCGAATCAAGGAGATACGCTATTAGGCTGGGATACGGACGAGTTTCCGACGGATTTGTATTCTACTACTCTAGCCATGTACGAAATTTTGAAAAACAATGGTCTTGGCAAAGGCGGTTTGAACTTTGACGCTAAGGTGAGAAGAGGATCATTTGAACCGGAAGATTTGTTCTATGCCCATATCGCCGGCATGGACAGCTTTGCGATCGGCTTGAAAGTGGCCCATCGTTTGCTTGAAGACCGCGTATTTGAACAATTGATCGAAGAGCGGTACAAGAGCTATACGGAAGGCATTGGTCGCGAGATTGTCGAAGAAACTGCTGATTTTAAAAAATTAGAAAAATATGCGCTGCAACTTGGTGAGATTCGCAATACATCCGGCCGTCTCGAGCGTCTTAAGACGTTGCTCAACCAATATTTGCTTGAAGTCAGCGTGTTGAGCGTATCCCGTTAATGAAAGAGAGAGGTCCATATGGAATACGTTATCGGAATTGATTTAGGGACAAGTGCGGTAAAAGTGTTGCTTGTTGACCGAAACGGGCAGGTGAGAGGGGAGTGGACGGAGCCTTACCCTCTCTATCAGCCGCAATCTGGATATAGTGAGCAAAACCCGGAGGATTGGGTTGAAAAAACGATGGTTGCGTTAAGACAAGTAGTACAAACAGCCAATATCGATCCGCGCTCCGTATGCGGATTAAGCTTTTCCGGACAGATGCACGGATTGGTGCTCTTAAATGAGAAAGGAGAGGCGCTGCGAAAGGCCGTTCTTTGGAATGATACAAGAACGGCAAATGAATGCCTTGAAATTGAAGAACGGGTCGGAGTGGATCGATTGCTATCTATTACGCAAAATCGCGCGTTAGAAGGATTTACCTTACCGAAAATATTGTGGGTGAAAAAGCATGAGCCTCAGTTATACCAACAAGCCTACACATTTTTGTTGCCAAAGGATTATGTTCGTTTTCGGCTGACCGGGCAGATGGCAATGGAGTATTCCGATGCTGCTGGCACGTTATTACTGGATATACGAAAGAAAGCATGGAGCCGAGAAATTTGCGAGCTTCTGGACATTGATGAGCGATTGTGTCCACCTCTTGTGGAATCGACTAGCTATGTAGGCACACTGCTTTCCGATATTGCCGAACAGATCGGGCTTTCCGCGAATGTCAAGGTGTTTGCCGGTGGAGCGGATAATGCGTGTGGAGCGATCGGAGCTGGCATTTTATCAGAAGGAACAACGATGTGCAGCATCGGCACATCGGGTGTTGTTTTAGCATATGAGCAAACGGCGACCAAAGATTTTGCTGGAAAGGTGCACTATTTTAACCATGCGAAGCCAAACTCGTATTATATTATGGGCGTTACCTTGGCTGCCGGATATAGTTTTGATTGGTTAAAACGAACATTTATGCCGGAAATCTCGTTTTCAGAAGTGATTCACCAAGCAGCAGAATCGCCAATCGGAGCCAATGGACTGTTATTTACGCCATATTTAGTCGGGGAACGAACACCGCATGCCGATGCGCATATTCGCGCCTCTTTTATCGGAATTGATGCATCGCATACAAAGTGGGATTTTGCGCGTGCCGTGATGGAAGGCATTATTTTTTCTTTAAATGAGTCGGTGGAGATCATAAAGCGGAGCGGCAAAAAAATGAAGTCGATCGTTTCCATCGGCGGGGGAGCCAAAAGTCATGAGTGGCTACAAATTCAAGCTAATATTTTTCATACACCGATTGAAAAACTGAAAAATGAACAAGGCCCAGGTTTAGGGGCAGCAATGATTGCGGCATGCGGCTGCGGCTGGTTTGAGTCTCTGGAAGAGTGTGCAGCTACGTTTAAGCAAGTCGAACAGCTGGTTGAGCCTCAAGAGGACGCAGCTCAGCGCTATCAAGAGCTATTCCATGTGTATCGGCAAATTTATGCACAGACAAAAGAAATCAATGAACAGTTAAAGAAGTTTCGAAACTAAACAAGAGGGTGTCGGCGTAAAGCTGACACCCCTAAATTGTTGACAAATGTTTTCATCCTGCGTCACCGCCTATTTATTATAGGTTCTTAAAACCTCTGTATAGCAGAGTATTCTAAATTTCCATTTAGGTATTAAAAAAATGTTAACATATAGAATATTTCTTGATCACTACATGAATCATTTAGGAGATATAAGAAGGGCAATGGAAATTTCCTACACATAACGTGAAGATGTATGTGCCGCATTTGCGTTCCTTTCTATCATCGAAAATGAAGGTAGGGCATTGCCTCCATAAAGCACGTGGTCGTTTACATATTTATATGCGTACCCTTATACAAAACAGGTATTGCCGCTGCTATAAGGATCATGCCCATAAAAGCGGGTGCGGCATGCCCAAGTGATACATAGATTTGCCCTCCAATAATTGGCCCAATTATTCTTGCTAAAGCCTGAATAGATTGGCTGCCTCCTTGAATCCTTCCTTGTTGACTAGAATCGACAGACTTCGAGAGCATCCCATTGAAGGAAGGACCGAAGATCGAATCGCCAAAACCAAATATAAACATTCCAGCGATGCATAGAGGATAGAATGAGAATAAAGCAGATAACGCAATAAGAATGTAGCCTATCATCTCTGAAGCCATTCCAAGAATGGCTATCTGTTTATCGCCGCGTTTTTTCAAGAGCTTTGGCATGATGAAACCTTGTGAAAGGATGTCTTGGATGCCAATAATGGAAAACATAAGTCCGATTAGCGCAGGTTTCCAACTAAAAGTATCCATTGTAAATTGTGAAAACACCGCTTGCAAAGATCCGTTCGGTATCCAAAGCAAGAACGCGGAGACAAGCAGCCTATTTAAGTTTTTTATGGAAAGTATGTTTGTAAGCTGCGTA
Source organism: Anoxybacillus sp. PDR2 (assembly GCF_009834045.1). Lineage (NCBI taxonomy): Bacteria > Bacillati > Bacillota > Bacilli > Caryophanales > Anoxybacillaceae > Anoxybacillus > Anoxybacillus sp. PDR2. The sequence continues at coordinate 1,681,877 of NZ_CP047158.1, forward strand.
AATGGGTTCAGTCTTACTATGGTAATCTCTTTCAGTCTTTTATTCTTGTCAAGGCTTTCAGGCATAAAAAGGAATCCATAAACAACATTCAATAAAGTGATGATCGTTCCAAAATACATGGGTGCAGAATACCCCAACTTGGCAAGCAATCCACCCAGAGTCGGGCCAATGACAGTGCCTGCGCCTACAACTGCACTCATCCACCCAAAATATTTAGTTCTCTGTTCCGGAGGAATGATGTCTGCGAAATATGCGAAGATCGTGCCTATGCTCCCGCCTGTGATTCCCTCTATGATGCGCCCGACAAATAGCACCCATAGAGCTCCTCCTATACCAAAAACGAAGTACCCTATGGCCGAACCCAAAAGGCATACTAAGAGCAATGGGCGACGACCGTATTTGTCGCTCAAAGCCCCAAGTGCGGGGGCCGCAAAAAACACGCAGATCGCATAAACAGAGGTCAACAGCGTAACAACGATAGCCTGTTCTCCCGGATTATTTATATAAGGCTGCACTAAAAATGGGACGACAGGCGCTATGATGCTGAAGCCTACACCGCAAAGAAACACGGACATAAGACCGAATAGTAAAGCCTTTGTATCTATGGTTTGTTCTCTGTTCTGTCCATTGTGTGCTCTAAATTTCAACATTTAGATTCTCTCCTTAAAAGTTGTCATTTTGTTTCCTTGTCAACAATATATCATTTTTTGTTTCTTTGTCAACAAAATAATCGCGATAAAAAGACAGCCTTTACTCAGGTAGAGTTGGGCTGTCTTTGGTTCATTTTTATTCATCAAATTTGTTCTGATTTATTTTGATCCCCTGTTTTTTTATTTCCGCCTCCAAATGCCTGCTATACTTCTCTGCGAAATGGATCATCATATCAAGTTGTTCCTCTGTTACTTGCTCAAATACGGCTTTATCTCGCTCTCGAAATTCTTTGTGCAGTTCCTCATGGATTTTATAAATGATTTTCCCTTGCTCAGTGAGTCTAAAATAGATTTCTTTCTTGTTATCCGGCTTCTGGTAGCTTTCGATAAGGCCTTTTTTTATGAGCTTCTTGGTCATTTTGCTTATGGCACCTCTAGTCATATAAGAGAACTCCGCAAGTTTTGTTACATTGGAATCTACATGTTTTCCAATGTATTCGATGCAATGTACTTCAGAAGGCTTATAACCCTTAAGACTTTCTTCCATCTTAGTCTTATTAAGCAAAATCAACTTATTTAATAAATTCTTGAAGCTCATTAAGACCTGTTCTTCTTTGTCCACTGCCTGTCCTCCTACTCGTTGGTGCATTAACTTTATTATATGAGATTTTTATTTTCGTTTCAAAACTCTATTTGTTTATAGGATGGGGTGTCGGCTTTACGCCGCTGCTCTTTTTTGAGGATAACGGACCATAATGATGGCTTTACTAGATGCGAGGGGGTGGATTTTGGCTTATAAAAAAGGAATTTTGCTTGCTATGAGGAAATACAAATAAAAGGGCTGTGGATTGTTCAAGCTTTTTTCCGCATGCCGTCTGTCATGCCGGCAGTTTTACAGAAAATGAAAATAAGACGGTCTTGCTATGAATGATCGCACCCATATGAGTCAAACAAGGGGGAGAAAAATGGAAACAGTCGTGCTTTCTTTTTCAGGAAACTTGGCGTTATTAGAGCTCAATCGTCCCGAATCATTAAATGCGATCAATGTTCAAATGCTAAATGAACTGCTAGAAGCGTTGCATCAAGTCGAGCAAAGTGAAGCCTCCATTCTTGTCATTCGCGGCAGAGGAAGAGGGTTTTCTGCCGGTGGCGATATCAAAACGATGCTTAATGTAGATGACCCAGAAGCGTTTCATAAGGTGATGAGTACGATTCAAAAGATTATTGTGACTTTGTATACGTTGCCAAAGGTCGTCATTGCTTCGATTCATGGACCTGCAGCAGGGTTGGGATTAAGCTTGGCTTTAGCGGGCGATTATGTGATGGCTGCGAAGGAAGCGCGTTTAGCCATGAATTTTATTGGGATTGGGCTGATTCCGGATGGAGGAGGTCATTTCTTTTTAGCGAAACGGATCGGTGAAATCAAGGCTAAGCAATTGATTTGGGAAGGAAAACAAATGAGCGCACATGAAGCCTATGAGCTTGGCATCGTTGATTGGCTAGCGGAAGATGGGGAGCAAATCGAGCAAAAAATCAGCGAATGGCAGGTTAAGCCGCTGCAAGCGATGATTGCCAGTAAAATGTTGTATGCCCGTTTAGGCAAAAATGAGTTATTAAAGGTATTGCAGCTTGAAGCAGAATGGCAGCAGCATATGCGGCAAACAAAAGATCATCGTGAAGGGATTCGCGCCTTTCTTGAAAAACGGAAGCCAAATTTTATCGGAAAGTAGCTTATATATACGGTTCTTTCAACAGAAGCAAAGTATTTCGGTGGACTGTAAAGAAAATTTATCCCAAAATGGTTGTTGGATTTCGGATAGTTATCCTGTATTCATCTATGACACCATGCAGCTTTTTATGGGTGCGCAACAGTCGGAAAGGGGGAGATGCCGATGAACGGAATGCTGCGCTCGCTTCAGCTTCCTATTATTCAGGCCCCAATGGCAGGCGGGGCCTCAACTCCACAGCTGGCCGCTGCAGTGTCCAATGGCGGAGGGCTCGGTTTTTTAGCTGGCGGCTATAAAACGGCGGAAGAAATGAGAAGTGAAATAAAAAAGATTCGGGGCTTGACCACTGCTCCATTTGGCGTCAACGTATTTGTACCTGGGGAAAATAAAGCAGACGAGCAGGAATTAGTCAGCTACAAAGCAGAATTAGCGGAAGAAGCGAAACGTTTTGGCATCACGCTTGAAGCAGAAAAATGGGACGATGATGAGTGGGAGGAGAAGCTTGCGGTTTTAAGGGAAGAAAAAGTCCCGGTCGTCAGTTTTACATTTGGTTGTCCTTCACGCGAGGTGATGGAGTCATTACAAGCTCATGGCTCCTTTATAATTGTAACCGTGACATCAAAGGATGAAGCGATCCAGGCAGTACAAGAGGGAGCGGATGCTCTTTGTGTGCAAGGAATGGAAGCGGGAGGGCATCGTTCCGTATTTCGCAACAGCAAAGAAGCGGACGACCAAACGAGCTTATTGGTTTTATTGCAGCAAGTTCGCGATGTTGTCAAGGTGCCGTTGATTGCAGCAGGGGGAATCATGACAGGACGGGATATTGCTTCCGTGTTGGCGGCAGGAGCATGTGCCGCACAGTTGGGAACCGCTTTTTTGCGTTGCCCAGAGAGCGGGGCACATCCGGTGCACAAGGCAGCGCTTGCTGATCCGCAGTTTCAAACGACAGCGGTTACCCGTGCGTTTACAGGGCGGCCGGCACGAGGTCTTGTGAATCGATTTTTCCTTCAACATGATGCAACCGCTCCAGCTGCTTATCCGCAGGTGCATCATTTGACTAAACAGCTGCGCAAAGCTGCTGCCCAACATGGCGACCCGCATGCGATGGCATTATGGGCTGGACAGGGATATCGGCTAGCTAAGGCGCTGCCGGCAGCCGAACTGCTTTCACTATTAAGGGAGCAGCTGAAGGAAGCATGGGCGGAAAGGATGATTTTGGATCTGTAAAATGGATTGCCTACGAAAGCATAGATGATTTTTAATCAATCATGAAAGCGGGGGAGAAGCTGATTTTCTAGCCCCGTTTTTTTATCGCTTTTTTGGCTATTCGAGCACTGTCTGATGCGAAAGTAGAACGAATATATTTTTTTTGATTTTTCTGTAAATATCAACACCAAAAGTTCTAGCGAAATGTGTAAAACATGATATGATAAAAAATAGAGGTGAGAGCGATGTGGCAGCTTTGTCTTTCCATGGTTGAAAGGCTTGGAATTATTGTGATGGTCGCTTTTTTATTGACGCGTCTTCCATATTTTCGCCGCTTAATTTATCATCAAGAAGTAGACGGGATGCAGCGGTTTATTATTATGGTCATTTTCGGAATTTTCGGCATTGTTGGTACTTATACAGGCTTGACCGTTCGGGTTGAAACATTTGAAATTATGAAATGGCCATGGTCGTTAAAAGAGAATGAAGCGCTTGCTAATTCGCGTGTTATTGGAGTTGTTATTGCCGGTCTTCTCGGCGGCTGGAAAGTAGGGCTTGGAGCCGGGCTGATTGCCGGAATTCACCGGTTGTTTCTTGGTGGATTTACCGCTGTGGCTTGCGGAATTTCTACGATGGCTGCCGGTGCTATTGCTGGGATTGTGCATCATCGTAAAAAAAGAGCGAACGCTCTTTCGCCACGTGTGGCACTTATGGTGGGAATGGCCGCCGAGTCTTTGCAAATGCTTGTCATTTTGTTGGTGGCCAAGCCATTTGCGAGTGCGTGGCTTTTGGTAGAAGAAATCGGAATTCCAATGATTATTGCGAACGGGCTTGGCAGCGCCATTTTTATTTTAGTGATTCGCAATGTTTTTCAAGAGGAAGAAAAAGCGGGGGCTCTACAGGCTGAAAAAGCGATGCGTCTGGCCGAAGCAACCGTTCATCATTTGCGAAACGGCTTGACTCCGCAGTCCGCTAGGGCGATATGCGAGCTTTTTATTCGGGAGGTGCCGTCCGTAGCGGTGGCCGTTACGGATCGAACTCATATTCTTGCCCATGTGGGGGCAGGCAGTGACCACCACTTGGCTGACGAGCCGATCCAAACAGAAATGACGCGCCGAGTGATTGAAACAGGAGAAATGATAATTGTGCGCGATCGTGTGATTTGCGGCCACCGGCATTGTCCGCTGCATAAAGCCATTATTGCTCCGCTGAAGCGAAAAGATGAAACCATTGGGACACTTAAGTTTTATTTTCATTCGGAAGCGGAGCTATCATCGATTGCAGTAGAATTTGTAAAAGGGCTATCTTCGCTTTTAAGCCTGCAGCTTGAAATTGCCGAAGCAGAAAAATATTATCAGCTTATGAAAGAAGCGAAAATTAAAGCGCTGCACGCACAGGTGCACCCGCATTTTTTATTTAATGCGCTTAATACGATTGTCTCATGTATTCGCATCGATCCGAATCGCGCCAGACAGCTTCTTGTGTCTTTAGCGTATTATTTTCGCAAAAATTTAGCGGATGCAACGGAGATGCTGTCAACACTTGAAGAGGAGATCAGGCATGTCCAGGCGTATTTGACGATTGAAGAAGCGAGATTTCAAGATAAATTGCGCGTCCGCTATGAAATCGAGGCCGGGTATGAGCAAATGACCCTGCCGACGATGACATTGCAGCCGCTTGTCGAAAATGCGGTGCGGCATGGCTTGAAGCATATGAAAAAAGGAAGCGAAATTGTTATTTCTGTCAAAGCAGAGGGAAGTATGGTGAAAATCTCCGTTTCTGATAATGGAAAAGGAATGACAGAGGAGCAATTATCGCAATTGTTGAAGGCGCCGATTGCTTCCCAATCCGGTGCAGGAATCGGATTGTATAATGTCTATGAGCGTTTAAAATCGCTGCTTGGGGAGGAGGCGGAGCTTTCGCTTGCCTCTGAAAAAGGAAAGGGAACAACGGTTCAATTGCTTGTTCCATATACAGAAAGAAAGGTGGGATATGCGGTTGCGTATTCAGGTTATGGTCGTAGATGATGAGCCTTTGAGCCGCGAAGAGCTAAAGCATCTGCTCTGTGTATATGAACAGATCGAACTTGTTGGTGAAGCGGATTGCGGAGAAAGCGCATTAGAGAAAATTGTTACATTAGAGCCCGATGTGGTTTTTCTTGATATTGAAATGGCGGAAATGTCCGGATTAAGTCTAGCTAAAATGCTGCAGCGCATGAAGCAGCCGCCGAGCATTGTGTTCGCTACCGCCTATCCTAATTATGCGGTAGAGGCGTTCCGATGTGAAGCGGTCGATTATTTGCTGAAGCCATTTGATGAAGGGCAGATTCGCGAAACGATATGGCGTTTGATTCGCAAATTTGAAAAAGAAAGGCCGGCTGCTTCTGAGGAGGCGGTTCGCAAGCTGGCCGTCGAGGAAGACGACGGGATTGTTTATGTTTCGCCACACGATATTTTGTATTGCTGTCGAGAAATTAAAGATACGCTTATTGTTACGAAGCAAAAAACGTATTATACGAAGGTGTCGCTAAAGGATTTGGAGCAAAAGCTAAAAGGAAATCTGTTTTTCCGGCCGCATAAAAGCTACTTGGTGAATGTGGAAAAAATTGCGCAGCTCACCCCCTGGTTTAATGGAGCATATCAGCTGTCACTCGAGGGAACGGCCGATAAAATTCCGGTGAGCCGGAATTATGTCAAAGCATTGCGACAACGGTTGGAATTATAGAGGAAGCTAGTTTAGTTCACTTTATTTGAAATGGAAAATCAAGGGATGGAAACGAGACATAAAAGGCTATTGAAAAAATGCTGATGAAGAAGAGGAGCTAATTTTATGCTCCTTTTTTGTACATAGGGCCCCCTGAACGAAAAGGAGTGAGAGGCAGGGGGCGATGAAAGGTCATCTGTTTTGTACGAATCGCAACAATTCGTACGCTCGATCGCCGACAAGAAGAATAAGCTGTTCAAACAGTTCGTCGCGTTTTATATCTAAATCTACGACTTTTTTAGCTAATTCAAGAGCTTGCCGATTCAACATCATCCCCTCCGTTTCTTTTCCGACGGCTTTTATTTTTCTCATATTCATGACGCAGATCGCTTACGGTCCATTGGGAAAGGAGATCGGGATTGACAAACTGTCCCGTCCTCATCAGTTCATAAATATAAAACTGCTTTTGTTTCGACAGGGCTTTCCGCATGAATGCTCCCATATGATCAACTCCCTTTTTCTTTTCATCTTATATGATTCAGCTAATGATTTCATATCTTTTTGTTAGTTTTTCTTACATAAAATCGGAATGATTGTTAATTTTTTTAACAATATGGTAACAGTTTTCCCTTAAAACTTTTATAATAATGTTAGAAAAACTATCATAGGAGGGGCGCCATGTCACATAAAGAAGATTCTTATAAATTCAAAAAGGTTATTTCGATCGGAATTGTTAGTGAGTTAACAGGGCTCTCGCAACGGCAGATTCGCTACTATGAGGAACGAAAGCTCATTTTTCCAGATCGATCAAAGGGAGCGCGCAAATATTCATTTGATGATGTAGAACGATTAATGGATATTGCCGATAAGCGAGAAGAGGGCGTTACGACCCGAGAAATTCGCAAAGAGTTGACAAAGGAAGTTAGAGAAAAAATGTTAAAAGGACAAATGAATGCTCACTTTCGTCTGCGCGGATAAACCAATAGCCAAAATGGAGAAGAGAATACATTTTAGCCGTACGAATCATACTAACATATAAAGTAAAAGATTTATTGACAAAGGAGCGGTTCATGATGGAGCCTTCTTGGAAATCTCTTCTCCCATTTTTAATTGTGATTCCACTATCAATATGGACGCGGCAAGTCATTCCCGGTTTGTTTGCTGCGCTGATGCTAGGCAGCTACTTAATAGAGCCAACGCTGCTTGGCGGTTTAAAAACGATGCTGTCTTATGTCGTTCATAATCTTATGCAAACGAATAACATCCGAATTATTATTTTCCTTTATGTATTTGCTGGCTTAATTAGTATGATCAAATATACAGGAGGAATCAAAGGCTTTGTTCACCTCGTGAGCAAAAAGGTGAAAACAGCGAGAAGCGCTCTCCTGCTTACGTGGGTTTCGACGATGGTGACCTTTAGCGATCCTGATTTTCGGATTGTGACAGTGGCTCCTATTATGAAAGCGCTGAAAAGACGTCTTCATTTATCGTCCCAGCAAATCGGTTTTACAATTGAAGTGACCTCCAATCCTGTCGTAGCGTTGATTCCGCTGGCGACTGCGTTTGTCGGATACATGGTGTCGGTGATTGATAAAGCGCTGAAAACCGCCGGGATTCATGAAAAAGCCTACAACATTTATGTCCAAAGCATTCCTTTTAACTTTTTTTCATTCACCATTATTGTGGTTGGTCTGTATTATAGCTTTTTTAAATACTCGAAAAAAACGGAGCCGATGGCCGACATAAAAAAATGGAATCAGGCGGTCATGGTTGAAGCGGCAAGCGAGGCGGAAGCCAATCCGAACGAGGCTCAAGGGGAGGAAGGATTAGAAACCTGTCCAAAGGCATTTGAAAAAGAAACGCCGATCAGGCCTTGGAATTTAATGATTCCTCTTTCATTTGTGCTTGTATTAACGTTATTTCTTAGCTGGTGGGACGGACGGAAAGGAGCAAACAGCTTTTTTGATGCTTTTCTGCGCAGCGATGCCCTTGGAGTCATGCTGGAATCGTTAATCATAACGGTCATCGTCGCTGTGGCCTACTTTTTATTTCAAAAATTTAAGCTAGCGGATTTGCTCACTCATTTTGTCAAAGGCGGAAATGAGTTAATGTCTGTCATTATTATGCTTTCATTAATTTGGGCGGTGTCCGCGATTTCTGAGGACTTGGGATTCTCGCAGTATATTACGGATCATGTAAAAGGCTGGATTCCTCACTATTTTGTAGCTCCTGTATTGTTTTTATTGGGTGCGCTGATTTCTTATTTTATCGGCTCCTCTTGGGGAACGTGGGGATTATTAATGCCGCTTGGCGTTACGCTTGCTCATGAATCGGGCACGAACATTTTATTAGTGATTGGCGCTGTATTTGCTAGCGGTACATTTGGCGCTTTTGCTTCCCCGCTTAGCGATAACACGGTAACGCTTTGTACCATTTTAGATCTGCCGGTGATTGAATATGCGCGCACGAAGCTGCTTCCTTCTTTTATTGCAGCGGGCCTAGCCGTCATTTTATTCAGCGTCATGTCGTTTATTATGCGGTAGTCTGGTAGCATGGCTGAAAAGCGGCTAAGTGAAAAAGTCTATATAAGGGTCACTTGATTCATATGGATCTCGTGCGGTTTTTCAACGGCCGGAGGAAGGTTTTTGAACTTGCCTCCGGCCGCTATTTTTTCAGAGCTTCCAGTTACTGAACCTTGCTTACTAGGCATGCCTCGACAGTTTTTCAAATGGTGAATATCTGCCAATCGGTTTTTTTGATATAATACAGATAATCACCATTTTATTTGTCCAGTTGCATCATCGGCTTCATCCTGAGAGCTAGCTGCTACGTTAGTTGTAGACAGAAGAAACAATCAATCATCATCCCCTTCCTTGTTGTCTTCTCATTGTCTAGTGAATTCAAATGACCCGTGGCGTTCTAGTGTAAAATGGAAAGCCAAACAAGATGCGCACGGTCAAGAAAGCAAGCATTGACGTACCATATAGAGAAAGAATGATGATCCATATGCAGCCGTTTATCAATCAGGGGACAGAGAAGCTTGTTGTTTGCCTAAAAACCGGCGGATAAACCTCCTAAAAGGCGGGTGGAGGAAGATGGAAAATGAAATGAACCTGTTGAAAAGTGTTCAGGAGCTTGAACAGTGGAATTGCGAGGACTGCGATACGCAGTTGATGGTATTGAAGGAAAACCAGCAGCAAATCCAAGCGGATGCAAGGATCTATTACGATGAAACAAAAGATGGTCAAGCGATTAAGAGATATTACCGGAAGATTGAGCATCAAGCGGATAAGCTGTCCCTGTTTGTACAGTATCACGAACTGATTACAAAAACGCATAAGCGGAGATTGCCGTATTTTTTCAGTAAGGATGAGTATTTGTATACATGGGTCGATCTTCATCCGGATGGCTCCGTTCAAAGCATTTATTCAGGAGAGAAAAAGGCCCCGGAAACGATGATTGTCCGAGATTATGAAATCGTTAAAAAGAGATATGAGGAATTCCGGCTGCTGTTAAAAAAAATAAGAAAAAGTGAATTGAATGTCGAACAAAAGATAAAAGGGATTGAACAGCAATTTAAATTTAACACGGAGCATGTTGTGCCGCAATCATGGTTTGGAGCGCGAGAGCCGATGAAAGGAGATTTGCATCATCTGTTTGTGTGCCAGCCGGAATGCAATACGGTCCGCTCTAACTTTCCATATGCTGACTTTCCCTTCTATGAACCAGAATCACCTGATGAACTGATTCAAAATCATTGCGGCGTCGCTGAAAATGGCTTTTTTGAACCGGAATACGGAAAAGGGACAGTGGCAAGAGCGATGTTATATTTTTTACTGCGCTATCCGACGCAAATTGCCAAGGGAGTCCGCCGTAAAATTGATGTTCCGTTGCTTATTCGCTGGCACAAACAGTTTCCCGCTACGCTTTATGAAAGACATCGAAATCAAGCCATTTTTCTGATTCAAGGCAATCGCAATCCGTTTATTGATGTTCCGGAGTTAGCAGAGCATATGGTATTTCCGATCAAGCTCATAAAAAATAAAGCGATATAAATCGTGGTTATTTTTTCCGGGAGGGGCATTTAGGGGGACATAGAAGCAAGTAAGACAATCCTATCTCTAAGTGAAGGAGACGCTGGAACGCCTTCTCCTTTTGAAAGGTGGCCGAAGATCATCGCTTGGCAGGCAGTGAAAGGCGGTGCCGCTCGGCCATTTGTTATGCGAAATGATCGATAGAGAACGGAATGAACCTTTCTTTTCGTGGTGTAATCGAGTGCAACGGTATGAATGGAATGTGTCCACATTTCTCTCGCCAATGATCAGATAGGGTATTCGGACGACCGTTTTCGTCATCAAGATGCATGACGCAAAGGAAAGGTGTGAGGTCGATAAGCCGGCTGCTTCGCCTTCCGATTGCCAAAAACATTCGTTTCCCTCGCTTCGCCTTTAAGCTGTATAATAGAGTTTGAAACGAGAAGAAGGGCGATTGAAAGATATCTTGATATAAATAGTTCTAAACTCCTATTTACATTTTTATACAAGAATAGATTTAATGGATATAAAGGGTAATAATTTTCTAAATATTTTTTCTGATTTTTGCATGAGAAAAGCAAGTGCTTGGACTGGCCTCCAACCATTGACTTCCCATTTCTTCGCAAGGTGGATGTATATAGATTCAGGGAATGAGATGGCATAGGGCATGCGCGCGAATTTTGACGATTGATGGAAGGTGCGAGAGGCAAAGGAGAGTAAAAGATGGTCTATGACGGTATTCTTTTATCATTATTAATCGGTTTATTGCGCGGGGGGAATTTTAAAGGGATTGCCCATATAAACTTGCGCGGCGGCTGGCTTTTTCCTATTTTACTAGGGATTGAAATTTGTATTTTTATGTTGCAAAATAAAATAGATATAATTGGTCAAGCTAGCAATGTCTTGTTTCTTTTGATTTATGTAGTTGGTCTGATTTTTCTCTGGATGAATCGACACCAGCCGGGTTTTTTGGTGATTTTTGCAGGAGTGTTTTTGAATTTCATTGTTATGGCAGTCAACGGCGGAAGGATGCCTGTTTCCATTGAAGCTGCACAAACGCTTGGGCGGGAGTATGTCGAAATTTTGAAGGCTGGCATATATGGAAAGCATGAAGCGATTCACGCTTCCACTGTTTTGCCGTTTTTAGGAGACATTATTCCGCTTTCCCCGCCATATCCGCGCCGGCAAGTAATCAGCATCGGCGATGTGGTCATGAATGTAGGAGCGTTTCTCTTTGTTCAGCATCTTATGGTGAATGGACAGAATAATCCTTCTTCACATCAAACTGCCCATGAAGGGAGGTGAACAGGATGAACGCAACCGTTAAAAAAGTGCTTGTGAACCTATTCATCATCGGTTCTGTTATCGTGGCGTTGACATCGGGATTTCGCTTAACATAAGTCCAAGTTTGGAGAAGTGTTATACTTCTCCTTAAAACCTTTGAAAACGAGAGTGGTTAAAGATGTTTTCAAATAAATATTTTCATCAAAAAAATTTAGTTAAACTATATGTAGCAATTATTTATGGCGCAGGCTTATTTGTATGCTTGTGGAAAAGCAGTTTTTTTACTCAATCCTTAGAGGATTGGGTTTTAATTTATATGCTGTCTTCATCGGTTCTTTTATTAAGTTATTTTTCTATTCATCTTCCTCCGAAAGATAACTCATTTTCTATGGATTCAGCTATTTATTTAGCATCAATGTTTTTGTATGGTATTAGTTTAACATTAAATGTTTTGCTTTTTAGTATTATTATTGAATTATTGTATAAAAGAAGAAGAGTTGCTTCGTGGAAACATCTTTTTAATTTTTCTATGTATTCTTTAATGATGGTGGGAGCATATTATACATTTTTGCTTTTTGGTGGAAGAATAGGAGAGATTAATACCAACAATTTATTTCCATACATGATTAGTTTAGTAGTTTATTTTAGCTTGAATATTATGTTTATGTTTCTATTTTTCTTTCTGTCTGGGCAAATTTTCAAAGGTACTTTCAATTTGGGAGTTTTAGGAGAAGCTTGTATTAGTTATTTTGTTACTTTATTGCTTTCTTTGGTTTTAGCCATTTTATTAGAAGAACAAAAATATTTTGGTTTGTTTTTATTTACTGTTTTAGTCACATTGCTTTCATTTGTATTTCGAAAGTTTTTGCAGCTATATCAATCCGTCGCTGAACGAGCGAATCGGGATGATTTAACGGGTTTGTACAATCATGGTTTTTTTAAAGAAACGTTAAAAGAACATTTTGCAGATGTGAAAAAGTTGCCGCAATCTTTTTGCCTCGCGTTGCTGGATTTGGATGATTTTAAAAAATATAACGACTGCAATGGCCATTTGCGCGGGGACGAGCTGTTGAAGTTTTTCGGTGATTTATTGCAAGCCGAAACAAAGGAGAAAAATTATATTGTGGCGCGTTATGGCGGCGAAGAATTTGCCATTTTAATGCCGAACACAACGAAAGAAGCGGCCTTTTTATTTCTCGATCGGCTGCGTAAAAAAGTGAATGATACGTATTTTATTGGTGTTGAATATGTTCCTTATCGCTGTCTTTCTTTTTCCTGTGGAATTGCTGAATATGAAAAAGGAATGTATGACAGCGGTGAGTTAATTCATAAAGCAGATCAAGCCATGTATTATGCAAAAGCGCAAGGAAAGAATAATGTACAAATATATGACGAGGAAAATATTTGTTGGAGTCAAATTGAATTTAAAGAAGATTTGGAGGACATGGAGCAGCTGTTGAGAATTTTTTTATCAAAGGATGTCTATACGTACCGTCACAGCAAGCGGGTCTTTACGTATGCGCTTGAATTCAGTGAACGGCTTGATCTAACCGATCATGAAAAACAAACGCTTATTTTAGGAGCGCTTATTCACGATATCGGAAAGATCGAAGTGCCGCGCGACATTTTAAATAAAAAAGGAAAGCTGGAGCCTCATGAATGGGAGATTATCCAAAAGCACGTGATATGGGGAAAAGAAATTTTAGCTTCGAATCGCCGGTTTGAAGATGTGCTGCCGCTTGTTGAGCTTCACCATGAACGATATGATGGAAAAGGCTATCCATATGGATTAAAAGGAGAGGAAATTCCGAAGCTGGCTCGCATCTTATGCATCATCGATTCCTTTGATGCGATGACAACAGAGCGCCCGTATCAGCCCACCAAGACATTTGAAGAAGCTGTGGCCGAACTACGCGCCTGTGCAGGAACACAGTTTGACCCTTATTATGCCCAGCAGTTTATTCAGTTTATCGAAACGCAATATATGCCGCGTTTGGAGCGGACGAATCGCTAGCCATGTATATGAATATAGAGTTCGTGTTGTTTTTTGACGGCCGAAGATGAGTATGTGGACTTATCTTCGGCCGTTATTTTTTAGAGACCTTTTGTTCGACCTTCAAGCTGTATTTATCGGGAATGATTATTTTTGATTGATTTATAGATAATTTTTGATTTTTTATGAATGAAATTGATTGATTTTGATTGATTTTTCGTTCGCCATACGATATGATGAAAGCAACGATATGATTCAGAAGGGGAGGTGAGACCGTGCTGACAGCGGAAAGACATCGCCTGATTCTAGAATTATTAGCAGAAAAAAAGATTGTGAAATTGCAGGAACTGGTTGAAGCAACGGCGTCTTCCGAATCAACCATCCGCCGCGATTTAAACCAACTGGAGAAGGAGAAAAAATTGCGGCGCGTTCATGGAGGAGCTGCTGTTTTGCATCAAAAAAGAGAGGAATTGAGCATACTTGAGAAATCAGAAAAGTATATACAAGAAAAACGAATGATCGCTCAATATGCTGCGGGTTTTGTTGAAGCTGGCGATTGCATTTACTTAGATGCAGGCACAACGACTCTTGAATTGATACCGCATTTAAATGCCAAAGATCTTGTTGTTGTGACCAACGGCATCACTCATTTAGAAGCATTGCTGGAGAAAAATATTCCCACTTATTTGCTAGGGGGATTGATTAAAAAGAAAACAAAGGCGCTAATTGGACGCGGGGCGCTTCATTCATTAGAAAATTATAGCTTTGACAAATGCTTTATTGGTGTGAATGGCATCCATCTTGAATACGGATACACAACACCAGATCCGGAAGAAGCGATGGTGAAAAGCATGGCGATTAAGCTTTCTCGGCAAGCCTATGTTTTAGCAGACCACTCGAAAATAAATGAAAGCACATTTGCGAAAATTTCCGATTTGCCAGCGGCCACGATTATTACAGATGAGTTAGATGAAGAACTGCTGGAACAATACGAAGCAAAGACCGAGGTTAAGGTTGTGACAAAATGATTTATACATGTACACTAAATCCTTCTGTTGACTATATTGTCGAAGTAGATCATTTTCAAATTGGTGAACTGAATCGAGCGTTGAGTGCAACGACCTTTCCAGGTGGAAAAGGAATTAATGTATCGCGCGTACTGAGACGTCTTGGTGTGCAAAATACGGCTTTAGGCTTTATTGGTGGATTTACAGGAGCCTTTATTGAGCATGAATTACAGCGCGAAAATATTCAGTTTGATTTTGTCAAAGTGCCGGAAGATACGCGAATTAATATTAAATTAAAATCGGGAAAAGAAACCGAAATTAATGGAAAAGGCCCGGCGATTTCCTTTGATTCGCAAAAGGAAATGCTCAAAAAAATTCAATGTTTGCGGCCTGATGACTTTCTCGTGCTGGCTGGCAGCATTCCTTCCTCGCTTTCTGTACGTTTTTATGAACAAATCATGGACGTGGCGAAAAAAGCGCAGGTAAAAGTGATCGTGGATACAAGCGGCCCCGCCCTAAAGAGGCTCATGAACGACCAGCCGTTTTTAATGAAGCCGAATCATCGCGAGCTAGGAGAATTATTTGATACGGTTTTTCATTCGAAAAGAGAGGCCGCCATATATGGACGCCGCCTAGTTGAATGGGGTGTGGAGCATGTCATTGTCTCACTTGCAGGAGAGGGAGCGTTCTTTTTTGATAAGGAAACCGCGCTGTTTGCTGAAGCGCCGAAGGGAGCGGTAAGAAATTCGGTTGGCGCTGGTGATTCGATGGTCGCAGGCTTTCTAGCTGCCTATACGAGCGGAAAAAGTGTAGAAGAATCATTTGCTTATAGTGTCGCATCCGGAAGCGCTACCGCTTTTTCGCAAGACTTATGCACAAAAGAAAATGTCGAGCGGTTGCTTGGCCAAGTAAAAATCATGCGCATTTAAAAGGAGGGTGTGATCGTGAAAATTACGGATTTATTAACAGAGGAAACGATTGTTCTTGAGGCGAAAGCGAGAACAAAGGAGGAAATTATTGACGAGCTTGCTCAAACATTAGAGCAAGCAGGTGTATTGCATGATTTGAAAGCGTTTAAAGAGGCGGTTTTGCTCCGTGAAGCGCAGAGTACGACGGGAATCGGTGATGGAATTGCCATTCCTCATGCGAAAACATCCGCGGTGGCCAGACCGGCGGTGGCCTTTGGCCGATCTAATCCTGGAATCGATTATGACGCATTGGACGGAAAGCCAAGCCATTTATTTTTTATGATTGCTGCTCCGGATGGGGCGGATCACACTCATTTGGAAGCGCTCGCCCGTCTATCATCCATGCTGATGGATGCCGCATTTCGTTCACGTGTTGAAAGCGCTTCAACTAAGGAAGAGCTGCTTTCTGTCATCAAAGAAAAAGAAGCGGCAGAAGAGATAGAGCCTGAAACGGCGCCAGCTTCAGCAAAAAAAATAGTAGCGGTTACAGCTTGTCCAACCGGAATTGCCCATACGTATATGGCGGCTGATGCGCTCAAAGCGAAAGCGAAAGAAATGAATATCGACATCAAAGTTGAAACGAACGGTTCAAGCGGTGTCAAAAATGAATTAACAGGGAAAGAGATTGAAGAAGCATCTGCTGTTATCGTTGCGGCAGATAAGCAAGTAGAAATGGAGCGCTTCAGAGGGAAGCCTGTGCTGCAAGTGCCTGTTGCTCAAGCGATCCGCCAACCGGAAAGGCTGATTGAGCAGGCCTTAAAGCAAGAAGCACCCGTCTATCAAGGAAGTGGGGCCAAGCTGGAATCAACTCATGTGAAAGGACGTACAGGCTTTTACAAGCATTTGATGAACGGCGTATCAAACATGCTTCCGTTCGTGGTCGGCGGGGGGATTTTGATTGCGATCTCCTTCCTGTTTGGAATCAAAGCCTTTGATCCAAACGATCCATCGTTTCATCCATTAGCCAAGGCATTGATGGATATTGGAAGCGGCAACGCCTTTGCGCTTATGATTCCTGTACTTGCGGGGTTCATTGCCATGAGCATTGCTGATCGCCCAGGATTTGCGCCAGGAATGGTTGGCGGATTTATCGCAGCTAATGGCGGGGCTGGATTTTTAGGAGGATTAATCGCAGGCTTTTTAGCCGGATATTTAGTGGTTGGACTTAAGAAAGCCTTTCATAAGCTCCCTGCTGCGTTTGAAGGCATTAAGCCTGTATTGATTTATCCGCTATTTGGTATTCTTATCACTGGGTTTATTATGCTGTATGTAATTGTCGATCCAGTAAAAGCATTAAATGATGGAATGAAGCATTGGCTTTCCAGTCTGGGAACAGGGAATCTTGTACTATTGGGACTCATTCTTGGCGGAATGATGGCGATTGATATGGGTGGACCGATTAATAAAGCGGCCTTTACATTCGGACTTGCCATGATTGATGCCGGAAATTACGCTCCACATGCGGCGATTATGGCAGGAGGGATGGTTCCTCCGCTCGGTCTGGCCTTGGCCACGACATTGTTTAAGCGTAAATTTACAAAAGCGGAACGGGAAGCTGGAAAAACATGCTATATTATGGGCGCCACGTTTATTACGGAAGGAGCCATTCCATTTGCAGCCGCCGATCCAGTGCGTGTCATCCCTTCGATTATTGTCGGGTCGGCGATTGCCGGAGCGTTAACGATGCTGTTTAAAATCGGCCTGCCAGCGCCGCATGGCGGAATTTTTGTCATTCCGATCGTCAAAGGAAGTCCATGGTTATATATACTTGCTATTTTAATAGGATCCATCGTCACAGCCTTGATGGTTGGTCTGTGGAAAAAAGAAGTGAAAGAATAAAAGATGGATAGGAAAACGAGGCGTGGAAACGCTTCGTTTTTTTATGAGAAAATTTTATGAAATTCTCATGAAAAGGATGGATCAGTCGTGCTAAAATAAAAAAGTTGCTGTTAGGGTATATTTGTCAATAACGACGGAATCGGTCGGAAAACGGTGTTGTGTGAACTTTTGCTATACATTCGTGCGACAGGTAAGTCTCTGGCGATTGGCTTCCGTCAGCGATCATTTGTTTCATCCGGCATAAAAAGACGCTATTGGCCAATGCGGATAAACGGAAACATATTCAACAAATAAGGTGTTTTATTAATAAATTTTTTGCCATAGACCTCTATATGATGATCCGATTGCCAGGGGCAACCGATGCTGCTTCCTGCAAGTGGCTTTGTTTGTAAGCGGCTGATTGTTCGGCGCTCAGTGGCGCTTTGGCGTGACAGAAGTCCGTTACCGATTGATCTTCCGTTGTCGAAAAAATGGAGGAGATGGGTTTCTGGTGAAAACTCCATCTGTATTTCCATATAGAAAGTTTGAAACGTTCAGTTGTATTATGATAGTATAACGATCATCGATGCTTCGCATACAGCAACGGCACGTCTGGAACGATGGAATCAGTCGGCTGATTGCAACATGATCCGTTGATGGAATGGCCAATATATAGTTGGAATTGGTCATGTTCACAGTTGCATGGATACGAAGGTTGAATCGATTTTTCCACTCATTTTCGTTACAGAAGTGCGTGGTGAAAAACAAGTCGCGAGACCCTTTCGACCGAGGGCTGTTACAGATACCATTTGTTCAATTGTTTTAGTTATAATTTATACAGATATAATGGTGAGATCCTGTTATGAACTTTATTAAAGAAAAGGAGAGGCCGCATGAAGTCCTTTCTACAGCTTAATACTATTTTTGTTAGTATTTTAATAGAGTCTATTCCTTTTATATTAATTGGTGTATTTATTTCGGGTATTATTCAAATGTTTGTGACAGAAGAAATGGTCAAAAAATGGGTTCCGAAAAATAAAGTGCTGGCTGTCCTGTATTCAGCTCTCATTGGCGTGTTGTTTCCAGCATGCGAATGCGGCATTGTACCGATTACCCGCCGTTTAGTTACGAAAGGGGTGCCGCTACATGCTGCCATTCCGTTTATGTTGACAGGGCCTGTCGTTAATCCAATCGTCCTGTTTTCTACGTATATTGCCTTTGGCAGCAATTTTAAAATGGTGATTTATCGTGCGGTTTTTGCGTATATTGTGGCTGTCATGGTTGGACTCATATTATCGATACAATATAAAGATGAGCAGCTGCGAAACCAAGAAGTGATCCATGCTTCCCCGTCCCGGACATTGAAGGAAAAATGGATGGGGACGCTAGAGCATACGGTGGAAGAATTTTTTACGTCAGGGAAATATTTAATTATCGGTGCTTTTATCGCTTCTGCTATGCAAACGTACGTCAAAACATCAACACTTCTGGCCATTGGACACGGGAAAATGACGGCATCTCTTGTGATGATGGCGCTGGCGTTTGTGCTTTCATTATGCTCTGAAGCGGATGCATTTATTGCTTCGTCGTTTCAAAATACATTTTCTTTTGGAGCATTGGCTGCCTTTTTAGTATATGGACCGATGTTGGATATTAAGAATACGCTTATGCTGCTTCAATCGTTTAAAACACGATTTGTGCTTGTGCTGATTGCTTATATTACACTCTTTGTTTTTATCGGCTCATTATTGATTTAACATAACCTGTCGAGAATTCTCCCACCTCTAAACAAAGGGTAAGTGGAGGGGGATTCATTAAGGAGAACGACTTTTCTGATCCGGAAATTTTACTATCCATATGGCTTGGAAGCAGGGCGATAGTTGAATCGATGAGATGAAGCAGCTTGGTGGCCATATCTTGCTGGCAGTTCAGCATAAAAAAGCGGTGAATAAGGAGGGCGGTTCGATGCTGCGCACATATATTTTACTTGGCTTTGCTTTTGTTTTTTTTCATTTGCATGCCACTGGTGATATAAGCAAATACATTAATATGCGCTACTCTTACTTGTCGTTTAGTGCCATTTTTTTGTTTGTTTTTCTAACGGTTATTCAATTTATCATCGCAAATCGAAAGGAGAAACATACACATCATCACCATTGTCATGATGATTGCTGCCATCATCATGAAGAGGGGCAGCCGAAGTGGAAAAAAGCGCTTAATTATGCTATTTTCATTTTTCCGATCGTCTCAGCATTAGCATTTCCCATCGCTACGTTGGATTCAGACATTGTCAAAGCCAAAGGGTTTCATATTCCAGGATTTGATACGCAAAGCGAAGACCCTACCGTGCAGCGGCAGTTTTTGCGTCCTGATACAAGCATTTATTATGATCGAAGCGGCTATGAGGATTTAATGAGAAAGGATTTGGCTCAATTCTCTAAAAAATCCAGTCTGATTCTCAATGACCAAAACTATTTAAAAGCGATTGAGACCATTTATCAATTTCCAGGTGAGTTTAGCGATAAAGAGATTGAATTGGATGGCTTTGTTTACCATGATGAAACAACGAATAAGGACCAAGTATTTATTTTGCGATTTGGCATCATCCATTGTGTAGCTGATTCAGGGGTCTATGGACTGCTGGCTGAGTTTGCAAAACCGCCTGCTCTCAAAAATGATGAATGGATTCATATAAAAGGGGAACTATCCACTATGTATTACCAGCCGTATAATGCTGTTATTCCATATGTGAAGGTAGCATCTTGGCATACGATGAAACAACCGGAAGAGCCCTATGTGTTTCGCGGCTATGACCGTTAGCAAATGGAATAGGAGATGGATGATCGTCAGACAGCCCTTGCCGTTTATTAAGCAGCAAGGGCTGTCTGCCTATGCTGGCTAGCCGCAGCAATTCAATACTTCTCCAAGCTTTAAGCAGCGCAGCCGTTCTAGATCGAGCTGGCGCCTTTGCCATTCAGATACGAGACGGTCAAGCGCTTCCTGCGGTGTGTCATCAGCGAGGCGGAACGCTCCATAATGCATGGGAATAAATATATTGGCTTGACAGTCCATAAAGGCTTGAACGGCTTCCTCAGGAGTCACGTGCTGCGGCCCCATAAACCATTCTGGTTCATAAGCGCCGATGGGCAGGAGCGCATAGTCGATAGAAAAACGTTCACCAATTTCGCGAAAGCCGCGAAAATAGCCGCTGTCACCGGCAAAATAAAAGGTTGGCTGTCCATCTGTATGGATGATCCAGCCCCCCCAGTGGGAGGTATTCATATCTAGCAATGTTCTTCTTGTCCAGTGCTGTGCGGGCACAAAGGTAAAGAATGTTCCTCGATACTCCACGGTATCCCACCAAGAGCATTCTGTCACATGTTGATATCCTTTTCGGCGGAATAGACGTCCAAGGCCAACTGGAACGAAAAAATGAGGATTTTCTTTTAGTTTGCGAATGCTGGAAAAATGTAAATGGTCGTAATGGCCGTGTGAAATAAGAACAATATCGACAGTTGGCATGTCGTTGATCGCAATTCCCGGAGCAGTAAGCCGTTTAGCTGTCCCCATTCTTTTAGCCCATACAGGGTCTGTCACAACCGTTATTCCATTTGTTTGGATAACAAAGGTAGAATGGCCGATCCATGAAAGCAATGTATTCGCTTGATTCTCATGAAGCTGTTGATATTCAGGCGGATCAACGTGTGGAACTTGATAGGAAAGATCCTTTTGTTTGGTTTTTCGTTCTTTTTGCCATCGACGAAAGTCAGAAAATGTTTTTTTAGTCGAAATAAGGTCTAAATTTTCATATCGCTTCATGATGCTTTCCTTCCTTTTTAAACCGTTTGAGAGCTATCATATCACATTCTCTCTTCCTGCTGCTTTGACAGGTTCATTTTTCACGATGTATCTAAATGATTTGTACGAACGGCAAATAAAAAGTGAATAAGATGGTCCGCGCAAAAGGCGGACCTCCATTCATTTTATATGGAACAAGTAGTCAAAATTAACGGTCCGTTTTTCGTAATGGCAATTGTATGCTCGTATTGGGCAGAATAAGATCCGTCTACCGTTCTGGCTGTCCAGCCGTTCTTGTCCATGCGGCTCTGCCATTTTCCGGTGTTTACCATCGGTTCAATCGTAATCACCATGCCCTCTTTTAGGCGCATCCCTTTTCCTTTTTGCCCGAAGTGGGGAATGAACGGTTCTTCGTGAATGGTCGGACCGATGCCATGACCCGTAAAGTCGCGGACAACTGAAAAACCTTGTGCTTCCACATATGTTTGGATAGCATAACCGATATCCCCGATCCGGTTTCCGACTACAGCCTGTTCAATTCCTTTATATAAAGATTGTTCCGTAACAAATAACAAGGATTTCAGCTCCTCGCTGATTTCGCCAACGGCATATGTCCATGCCGAATCAGCAAGCGCTCCATGCAAATTTACAACGAAATCAATGGTGACGATATCCCCGTTTTTCAGCGGCTCATGGCGTGGAAAACCATGACATATTTCATCATTGATCGAAGCGCATGTGGCATATTGATAGCCTTTATACCCCTTTTGTTCTGGAGTAGCTCCATGTTGAGCTAAAAAATTCTCAACAAAATGGTCAATTTCTGCTGTTGTTATTCCTGGCTGAATGAGTTTGGCAATTTCTTGATGGCAAGCAGCCAGTAATTTTCCGGCTTCCTGCATAAGCTGAATTTCTCGTTCTGTTTTTAAATGAATCATTGTCAATAAGCTTCTCCTTTATTCTCATCTTTCTTTCTTATTTTAACATATTTGCCGAGAAATCTCTCATCTTGACAGCGCGTAGGCTGGAGCGGTTCATATTATGTATATGAAGGAAAAGGTTAAATGACTAGAGCATTTTCTTGGTCGCTGGCCGTCTGCTTTTGTCTTGATTGCGCTAATGGGAAATAGATACATACGGTTGTCCCTTTGTTAACTTCGCTTGTAATATGAATGGTTCCGTCCATCGATTCAACGATGCGATAAACGACCATCATGCCAAGTCCTGTTCCTTTTGTGCCTTTCGTCGTAAAATAAGGTTCACCAAGCCGGTCGATTTGTTCTTTTGTCATGCCGATTCCTGTATCACTCACGCGGATTAAAATTTGCTCATGCTCAATAGATACATAAATATCAAGTGTTCCGCCATTTTGCATTGCTTCAATGGAGTTTTTCATAATATTCAATAAACATTGCTGGAATTTTTCTCGTTCTCCTTTTACATGGAAGGGGATTAACGATGCTTGAATATCCACACTGTTCATGTTGGCAAGCGGACGCAGCAAATCAATGACTCGTTCAATTTCTGTTTTGACATTGAGCTTTTCTACATATTCTGGGGCCGGTTTAGCAAATGTCAAATAATCCGTAATAATCGACTCCGCCCGATCTAATTCTTCGATGGCAATTTGGATGTACTGCTTTCGTTTTTCCGGTGGCAAATGGCTCTGCTCAAGCAACTGCATAAAACCTCGGGCGGCAGTGAGCGGATTGCGCACCTCATGAGAAATGGAAGCGGCTAAGTGGCTAACGACTTCCATTTTTTCTGCTCGAATAATTTGTTTGCGCAATGAGTTGTTTTTATAAAGCATTTCTTTTAAATAACAGGCTGTTGCCATGCTAATGGGTTGAATAATCAAATACGAAGACCAAAACGGCAGCGATGAGAACGCCATTTGATCCAATAGGACGGTCAACATCCCGGAAAAGGTGGATAAAACAAAGGTGAGCAAGATACGCTGCTTAACAGACAATGATAAAAAATATTTTGACAGCAGCATGCTAACGAACATCACAAAAAAGGATGGCATGACGGTAATCATCCATTGTTCTTTTCCTAAAAGTATGTGATATCCAATTGCAAGCAAACAAAGAATGAAGCCAACAAGCGGTCCTTTATATAAACTTCCGAGCCAAAGAGGAATTTGGTGCAGATTGTAATCGCGCTCTGTGTCGGTGCTGATTGGAAAAGTCATGCAAAGAAAGGTCGTTAAAGCAAACGAAACGGTTAGCACATGATTTTTAAGCAGTTTTGGCACCTTTCGTTCCTCTAGCCATAACGGAACGGCGAAAATGGGAGCTAAAATGAAAAATAAATTCAACAAAAAATCCTTCAAAATATTAAGCATAAAAGCACCTTCTTTCGCATTTCGACAGCATGTACTAGTCTATTTCATTGTAAACAAAAAAACTGTCAAATGTTAAGGGGGAATCATTAGAGTTATTTTGACATAAATCCTGCTTTTTCAACACATTGATGCATAAATGACAAGGTTCGTTTAACTGCTCAAAAATTTGTTGATTTTTTTTGGTTTATTGTTCAATATTTTCTTCTATATAATTTTATTGGAATGGAAAGAAAAAGGGGGAGTTTTATGACAGGGGATCAGTATAACCAACTTATCCAATGGATTCAGCAAAAACAGCCTGTCAAAATCAAGATGCGTCATGGAGAAGCAACATTTTTGCCGGTAAAGCTATATCAAGATGCGCAAAAATTATTTGTATACAACAGAGAAATGCGGTTGATGAATATTGCTTTTGACGATATTATCTCCATCAAGCCAACACGTATTTACGGTTCGTTTGATCGGCGCAAGCTGATACATATGTATATGCTGTAAAAAAAGGGCGGTCTGTGACCGCTCTTTGTCGCTTTTAGAGGTTTTATATGGATAGGTGGCCAACGCTTTTCCTTTTGTTATATACTATGTGTATGAAAAATGAAACAAATCTGAAACCTGTGTTTCCTTTGGCTAGCAAGCGAGCCGTTGTTTGGTCTATGGTCGTTTAAATTAGGATCCGCGGTGCTAGGTGAGCATAACGTACGGTTACTACTTTAACATCTATTTTCATGTGAGCAGGTGATGCCCCCCGCCTCTGAACGTTGGTTTTTACATGGATATACAAGTCAATCAAGCTCTAAACGTTTTAGAGACTGTTGACCAATGTTTTGTATTCTTCATTAGGGACCTCGCATGGCTGCGCTCTTAAGCCATTTGCGGCGGAAAAAATCGACATAAGATAGTTTACAAGAATGATAGGGCAAGGTTCATGGGGATTTTGTCTAGCAAATAAACATCATTGCAAGGAAGGGGAAGCAAAATTGAAGGGAAAACGAGTCGTTTTATGTGCATCAAGAAAGCTGGAAGAAATGGCAACATTGATTGAAAAGCAAGGAGGCATTCCGCTTGTGCGACCTGCTCAAGGAACGGTATTTGCTAAAAAAGAAGAGCTTGTTCACGAAATCGAAGAGGTGATTGCAAGCCGCCCAAGTTGGATGATCTTTACAACGGGGATTGGAGTAGATGCATTATTAGAAGCAGCTGAGCGAGGAGGAATGAAAGAAAAGTGGCTGGAGACGATTCGGCAAGCGAATGTTGCTATTCGCGGCTATAAAACGGCAGCCGCCCTGAAACGAATCGGAATCGCTCCTATTGCGGAAAGCGATGACGGAACGACGAAAGGATTAATTCGCTCGCTACAATCATTTTCATTTGCTCAAAAACGTGTGGTTGTCCAACTATACGGAGATACTGCTCCGTCATTAAAGCAATTTCTCCAGGAATCGGGCGCCATTTATACGGAATTGTTGCCTTATCAGCATATTGCACCAGATGAAGCGGTTCTTGGGCAGCTATATGAAGAAGTGACGAACCAGCAGGTTGATGCTGTTTGTTTTACGACAGCGATGCAAGTGCGTTTTTTCTTTTCTTTTGTTAAGGAAAAGAAAGACCTTGAGCAGCTGCGTCGGGCTTTTGCTAGGGATGTGGTCGCTTGTGCCGTTGGGAAAGTAACGGCTGAGGCGCTTTCTGAGGAAGGGGTCGATCGCATCGTTGCTCCAGAGCTGGAGCGCATGGGAGCGATGATCATTACTCTTGCCAAACACTTTAGTGCTAATTAAGAATGGCGAAAATAACAAGAAAGTTTTGTATGCTTTTTCACAAAGCGATGTAAAAAGAGAAAAAAACTAAACATTATATAAATCTTAATAAAGGCTCTTTTTCTGTAAATAACTCGTCGGTTTTGATTTGCAGCTCAATTTCTTTAGCAAGCAGTTCGGCATCATGAAATGAGTAAAGCGGCAGTGAGGCGAGATGAGGATATTCGTAGTAAAATATGTTTTCATTGTTTGACGGGTATACTTTGACGGTCCAATAATACAGCTCGCTAGCGTGGTCCGTTGGCGAGCCTTCTAAGGCGATGACCCAATGGGTTGCGGAAAACAACGTTTTTTTGTTTTCAGAAAGATTTTGTATAAAAGCGTTGCGGTCATTTTCCCCCATTGGAATAGCCGAGGTAGGATAAAGTTCTTTGTAGTTTGGAAACATAGCACCCCTCCCTTATATACATAATATATGTGCCCAAAACACAAAATGCCTTCTTTTTTAAAAAGCGAGGAAATGAAATAGAGTGGATGAGAAAAAATGAACAGGCAATCAGCAAGCCGGTTTAAACACGTGTGAGAAGTAATCATGGTGAGAGGGATTTACCTAGAATAATGGCTAAAGTTTTTCACCAATTTTCTTACTGTCTATTGCGATTAGGCGCTTTTCGTATTAGAATGTGAGGAGACGAACAAATATTCTTTTTTGTGGTATCATTAATGAAAACGTGTTTGTAGGTGATGGTTGATTGCGGTATCATACTCATGTGGTGACATCGTTGTGCATTGGAGCGGCAATCGCTTCACAAACCTCTTTGCCGTTTACGATTAGCTATACGGCCGGGATTATAGCGGGGAGCTTGCTGCCGGATATTGATGAACCGAAATCATATGTCGGCCGCCGGTCATTAGGAGCTGCGCAAAAAGTGAAGCAGGCGTTCGGCCATCGCGGAATGACTCACTCGCTTTTTGTTTGGGCTGTACTCGCTCTTATTATTATGCTTGAATCGCCGTCGGTTTTTGCAAGCGGGCTCGTATTGGGTTATTTGCTTCACATTTTAGAGGATTTTTTATCGGTTCAGGGAGTGCCGCTGTTCTGGCCTTTGCAGGATAAACGATACAAAATTCCGTTATACCGGACAGGGAGCCGCTTGGAAACGGTCCTCTTTTATGGTTCCTTTTCGTTGCTGATCTACATAGCCAGCCAGTATCAGCTGTTTCATGAATGGCTGCGATCGCTGCGGTCGTTTTTTCAGCAAATATGGTGAGGGGGCGAACATCTCGCTTTTTTTTCTTAAACAAATCTGTTATGTTTATGTTAGGTAGGACGCTGAAAGAAATGAGGTAGGGGAAATGGAAACACCCTTTGATCTGCTGCCCTATTTATCGTTAGTGAGCGCTTTGTTTGTAGCGATGAAATGCTACATGACTCAATATCGGAAAAATAGGCTGTTTCTCCATCAGCTTGAGTTTTATGATGTGGAGGTACACAGCCGGCAGCAGGATAATCAATGGATACGGCTGCCGCTGTATCGCTTGTTTATATGGAGGCAGCGAAAGATTCCAGTCAGGGAACGATCGCCTGTTTCCGATGAGGATGGAAGGAGTCTCCTTGCTTTTCGCTAAAAAGAGAATAAGCAAGGAGGCTAAATGATGAAGAAAAAATGGCTGTTGATGTTATTCGTGATTGTCGGAGTGTTAAGTGGCTGCAATCGCAATGCTCCGATTAATGAGCATAGCCAAGGAATTTGGGATCATTATTTTGTTTATCCAATGTCCAAGCTGCTTTTGGTATTGGGAGATTTGTTTGGTGGAAACTATGGCCCGGCGATCATTGCTGTTACGTTGATGGTGCGGTTTTGTTTGCTTCCGCTCATGCTGAAGCAGTTCCGAACATCGTTAGCGATGCAAAAGCTTCGACCGGAGATCCAAAAATTGCAGGAAAAGTATAAAAGCAAAGATATGCAAACACAACAAAAGCTTCAGCAGGAAATGATGCAGCTATATCAAAAGCACGGAGTGAATCCGATGAATGGCTGCCTGCCAGCATTAATTCAAATGCCGATTTTTATGGCACTGTATTATGCGATTCGACGGACGCAGGAAATTACACTTCATTCATTTTTATGGGTACAGCTCGGGCATCGCGACCCATATTTGATTTTGCCGATTTTAGCTGCTCTCACAACATTCATCTCCATGAAATTGTCACCAACGATGTCGGAGCAGCAAATGTCACAAATGGCCATCATGTCCTATATTATGCCGATCATGATTTTTATAGGGGCGAACTCTGTTCCGTCCGCTTTATCATTATATTGGGTAGTCGGCGGTTGTTTTTCGATTATTCAATCGTTGATTTTTCGCATGCAGCTGAAATCAGCAAGAATGTCAAACGAGCAGGCATCGTAATGAACAGACCGCTTCCATACGAATGGAAGCGGTCTGTTTTTGCTATATCTTGCCTTGTTTTCGCAAAATGTGTTCCATTTCATTGACGAGCGAATCGAAGTAAGCGAAAAGACTATTTAACGGTTGCGGAGAAGTCATATCCACTCCGGCTTTTTTTAATAAAGAAATTGGATCATCCGATGTTCCGGAGCTTAAAAATGTTAAGTAGCGCTTTGTCGCTTCTCCTGTTTGGTCTTTCTTCATTTGTTTGACGAGCTCAAACGATGCGGCAATCGATGTTGCATATTTATATACGTAAAAGGCGTCATAGAAATGAGGAATGCGCAACCATCCAAGACCGGCTTCAGGATCTGCCGCATAAGCAGGGCCGTGGTATTTTTTCAACAAACGAAGCCAAAGCGCATTCAAATCTTCAGCGGTTAGGCTGCCGCCCTGCCGCACCTGATCATGAATCGTTTTTTCAAATTCAGAATACATCACTTGTGTATATAAGGTACCGCGAATTTGATCAATTTGTTGATTGAGTAAATATAACTTTTCTTCATCGTTTTTTGCCTGTTTGATGAAATAATCCATCATCAGCCACTCGTTAGCTGTCGAAGCCACTTCTGCCGTAAAGATGGATTGCCCTGAATAGCGGTAAGGTTGTGTTTGGTTTGTATAGACAGAGTTCATAGCGTGGCCGATCTCATGAGCGATCGTCAATGTTTGGTCTAGTGAATGGTCATAATTTAACAAAATAAACGGATGGGTATCATAGGCTCCCGTGTTATATCCGCCTGTATATTTTTTAGGGCGGGGATAGACATCAAGCCAACGATGGTCAAAGGCATATTTCACTTGCTTTATATATTCTTTGCCGAGCGGTTTTAAGCCTTCGAGTATAAGCGCCTGTGCTTTGTCAATCGGAAACCTCATTTGGTTGGCCACTGTTTGTGAGACGAGCGGAACGTACATATCATAGCTATGAATTTGATCTGTTTTCAATATGTTTTTTCGCAGCTCCACATAGCGGTGCAGCGACGATAAATGCTGGTTGACTCCTGAGATCAGATTCGTGAACACTTGTTCCGGTACATCATCGGCCGATAGAGCCGCATCAAGGCCTGATTTGTACCGGCGTGCTTTGGCATATAGCTCATCCGCCTTAACGGAAGCATATAATGTTGCTGCTGCGGTATTTTTGATGGACTCATAGCTTTTAAAAAATGTTTGGAACGCCTGCTGGCGATAGGCCCGGTCGGGGTGCTCAAGCGCTTTTAAATAATTGCCTTCTGTAAGCTGCACCGTTTGGCCATCCGCCGTTTTCATAACGGGAGGAGTATAATCGCCTCGTGAAGCGTTATTGTAAATATTTTCGGCATCGCTTGTGATTGGAGAGAGCTTAGCGAGCAGTTGTTCTTCCTTTTTTGACAACGTATGCTTTTTTTGCTCCAGCAGCTCTTGAAAATAGCGGCGGTATCCTTTTAGTTGTTTGCTTGTTTGAAAATCATTCAGCTTGCTTTTAGGAAGCGATAAAATTTCTGGTTCGATAAATGAAGTAGCGGCTTGATAACGAGAAAAAAGCACCTCTAGCTTCGCCTTTAAACTGGCTGCTGTTTTGTCTTCAATATTTAAATCTTGCTTCATATGTGCATAAAGAGAGAGTTTTTCAAGCGTGCGCGCTGTTTTTTCCTGCAGAGCGAACAGTTTGGCCACATTGCTTTCGTTATGAAGCTTTCCTTGATAGGATGATAATAACGGGATGTTTTTGGCTGCTTTTTCGTAATCTTTGTTGAAATCGTCTTCAGATGGATAAATATCGGCGAGATTCCAAGTATAACGTTGAGCGTTGCTTGCTGCTTGTGTATGATGGAGCGGAATGATAATCATCCACAGCGTGAGCATGATGAGAAGCATTCGCTTCATTTTTGCCACTCCCTTTCCTGTAGGTTCCATATAGTAGTATGTGCAAAAATAGCGAACTTACTCGATAGAGATGGATGGAACTTGGCATGTTTACCTTTGCATGCAGGAGTTTGGCCTGTTTTTCAACGGTCATGTTCGTGATGGGACTTTTTCGACTGGATATTTTTGGGATATCCTTCGGTTCATCTTTAAAGTTGATTAATATAGAAAAATGTCGTTTATCGGTTAAAGGAGAAAGAAGCTATGAAAGTGATTATCGCGGAAAAACCAGATCAAGGAATCGCGTTGGCCTCGATTTTTCAGACCAAAAAACGCCAGGGCTATCTTGAAATTTTACCAAACGAGTTGTTTCCAAAGGGGGCTTATATGACATGGGCAGTCGGCCATTTGCTCCAGCTGGCTCCGCCTGAACGGTATCGGCCGGAGTGGAAGCAATGGAAGCTGGAAATGCTGCCGATCATTCCCGAGCAATTTCGCTATGAAGTGGAAAAATCCAAGGCGAAGCAGTTTCAAATAGTGAAGGAGCTCTTGCGAAAACCGGAGGTTATAGAAATTATTCACGCAGGAGATGCCGGGAGGGAAGGAGAGCTGATCATCCGCAATATCATTCACATGAGCGGTGTGAAAAAGCCGATGAAACGTCTTTGGATTTCTTCGTTAACTCCAAAAGCGATTGATGAAGGATTTCGCCGGCTGCTTGATGAAAAAGAAACATGGCCGCTATTTGAAGAGGCATATGCGCGCGCTTGTGCCGATTGGCTTGTCGGCATGAACGCGTCTCGCATTTACAGCATTTTACTTAAACAAAAAGGAATGAATGATGTTTTTTCAGCTGGAAGGGTGCAAACCCCCACTCTCGCTTTAATTGTCAAGCGTGAAAAAGAAATCGAAAGCTTTAAACCAGAGCCGTTTTGGGAGGTTGTTGCTTCATTTGTTATGAACGGCAAACATTATGAGGGCAAATGGATGCAACAGCAGGATTCTCGTTTAAAGGACCAAGAGCTGGCCAATAAAATTGCCGCATTTTGCCAAGATAAACAAGCGGAAGTCAAAGAAATCAAGACGGAACGAAAAACGTTTCAGCCGCCGCTTTTATTTAACTTATCGTCGCTGCAAGCAACGGCCAACAAACTTTATCAATTCTCTCCGCAAAAAACGCTTGATATTTTACAAAAGCTATATCAAAGAGGAATCGTTTCGTATCCCCGTTCTGATTCACAATATGTAACAAGAGGGGAAGCGGAAGCGTTTCCGGAAATTTTGCAAAAATTAAACCAATTTGCAGCGTATCAATCCTTCTTTCCGCTTCCAAACACAAGTATTTTACATAATAAACGTTATGTAAACGAAAAAAAGGTGACAGACCATTATGCGATCATTCCAACTGAGCAGGTGGTGAATCCTGAAACGTTATCGAAAGAGGAGCGAAATATTTATGATCTAGTTGTCCGGAGATTGCTTGCTGCCCATTATCCTGAAGCCATTTTTGATTATACGACAGTGACGACGCTTGTTGATGGGCGGGCGGTTTTCATATCAAAAGGAAAGCAGCAAATTCAGGAAGGATGGCGGAAAGTTTTCTTTCAGCATGACGAAGAGAATGTAGCCGCTCTTCCGCGGCTTGCGGAAGGAGAACGGGGGAAAGTGGAAAAAGTCGATGTGAAAGAAGGCAAAACGCAGCCGCCAAAGCGGTATACAGAAGGTCAATTGATTACGTTGATGAAAACAGCGGGGAAATTTTTAGAAAACGAAGAATTGGAAAAAGTGCTTGCTAAAACGGAAGGTCTCGGTACGGAAGCGACACGGGCTGGCATTATTACGATGTTGAAAAACCGAAAGTATATCGAAGTGAAAAAAAATCAAGTATATGCTACTGACAAAGCAAAAATTTTAATTGAAGCGATTGGGGATAAGATTTTAGCCTCGCCGGAAATGACCGCAAAATGGGAGCAGCGTTTAAGCGAGATTGGCGAAGGAAAAGCCTCTGCTTCCCTATTTATGGAACAAGTAAAAAAGCTGTCGATAAAAATCATAGAAGATGCAACAGCGATGGCGAAGGATTGGAATTTCTCAGGATTCGATACCGCTTCTATTCAGCGTACAACATCGAAAGCAACGCTTGGCAAACCGATCGGCCAATGCAAGTATTGCGGCGGAACAGTCATTGATAAAGGAGAGTTTTATGGCTGCGCGCATTATGCGAAAACAAAATGCTCATTTACGATCTCAAAGGTGATTCTCGGTAAAAAGATTTCACAAACGAATGTAAAAAAGCTTCTGCAGCACGGAAAGACAGATTTAATCAAAGGATTTAAAAAAGGGGATAAAACATTTAATGCCCATTTAGTGTGGAATGAGCAGGAAAAAAGAATTACTTTTTTGTTTTAACATTATCCACCAAGAAGTCTCCCGTCTCTTTAACGGATTGTAGGTGGGGGAGGCTCATTGCAAAATATTAAAAAATGCTTGCTCCTTTTTCTACCCGGCATAGCTGAGCACGTGCCGGGTAGAAAGCAAACTTAAGCAGCAACCATTAGCAATGGCGAAAGATTTCCATAAACTGATCTGGCTCATGCAGCACTTCAAATCCGAACGGCTGGTAAAGACCATGCGCATCCTTTGTCACTAATAAAAAGCGACGGATATTGAGAAGATCCGGGTGCTGCAGGACACATTCTACCAGCCACTTGCCAAGCTCTCTGCCGCGATAGGCTTCATCAATAAAAACATCGCATAAATAGGCGAATGTCGCTCCGTCAGTAACCACGCGTGCAAATCCAATCTGTGTCTGGCCGTGAAAAAGAGAAAAGCATAGCGAATGTTCAATCGATTTGATAATCGTTGTTCGTTCCCTTTGATTGGCCCAATAGGACTGAGCCAGAAACTCGCATACGCGGTCCATTTGAATGAGGGCACGATTAGTGGAAATCATCATATCATTTCGTTTATATTCAACGACTTGAAACAAAGCGTTTCCTCCTCCCTATTTCGACGAATTATAAGCGATTTTAAGAAAAAAGACAATGCTGGGTACTGGGCAAAGGAAAAAAACAACGGCTTTGGGCAGCCTATCATATATCGCTTTTTGTTTCCTCCCTCTTATTGGTGTAAGAGCTTCATGCCTTTGCGTGACAAGGACGAACCGAACCGCCGACTCCTTCAATCAGATGATTTATTCAGCGTTTATAGCCCGTTTGGCGGAACTTTTCTATTGCTAAAGGGCATGATGGATTCAAAGCAACGTCATTTTATGGTGGAACAGAAGGCACAGATGTTTGACAGGAGCGAAATTCAAAGGTACATTGAAGCTAACAAACACGAAATGCAAAAGATGTAAAAAACACATAATGAAGGAGGAAGGATAAGAATGGATATGATTAGAAAAATGTTGGCGTTTGGGCTTGGTTTGGCGTCTGTCAGCAAAGAGCAAGCAGAGAAATTGGTGGATGAGCTAGTGAAAAGAGGAGAATTATCTTTAGAAGAGTCAAAAGATGTAATTGATCAATGGATTCGGCAAAAGGAAGAAGGGAAAGCGGAGTTTCAACGCGCTGTGCGTGAGCAGCTAAAACAAATGCTTGATAAACTTGATTTAGCTACAAAAGAGGATATTCGCCAATTAGAAGAACGAATTCAACGCTTGGAGCAGAAAAACGAGTAAATAAAAAGATTTTGGAGCTGCAAAAGGAGACAGACCAATGGCCGGAAAAAGGATGCGTCATGTAAGTCGTTATCGGGAGATCGCTGTCGCTTTGATTCGCCATGGCTTTGGGATCGTAGCGGAGGAAATCGGGTTTTCCCAGTTTCTTTCTCTTCCACAAAGATTATTTTTCGATGCGCAGGAAAAGAATGAAAAAACAATTGGAGAACGAATCAGGCTCGTTTTACAGGAGTTGGGTCCAACTTTCGTGAAGCTGGGGCAGATTGCGAGCACGCGTCCGGATTTAATTCCTGGCCCTATTATTCGGGAATTGGAAAAGCTGCAAGATCAAGTTTCTTCTTTTTCATTTGCCGAAGTCGCACGAACAGTTCAAGAGGAATTAGGAAGTGATGTGGATCGATTGTTTCAACAGTTCGAGGCGGTTCCGATTGCGGCCGCTTCGATTGGACAAGTTCATCGAGCCATCTTGCATTCAGGAGAACAAGTCGCTGTTAAAATTCAGCGCCCGAATATCGCCCATATGATTGAAACGGATTTAGAAATTCTGCAAGATTTAGCGATTCTCGCTGAGCGCCGCCTTTCATGGGCTGCGCAATATCAAATCGGCGATATGGTTGAAGAATTCTCGCAATCTCTTCGGGCCGAGCTTGATTATACGATTGAAGCGAGGAATGCTGATAAAATTTTTCAGCAATTTAAACAAGATCCTAGCATTTATGTTCCAAAAGTATTTTGGGAGTATTCAAGCAAAAAAGTGCTAACGATGGAATATGTGGAAGGAATCAAACTTAACGAGTTGGAGCGGCTGAAGGAAAGCGGATATGACTTGAAACATTTGGCCGAACGTCTAACCAAGGCAATTTTGCAACAAATTTTAAGAGAAGGGTTTTTCCATGGAGATCCTCATCCCGGCAATCTATTCGTATTGCCGGGGGAGGTGATCGCTTTTATTGATTTTGGGATGATCGGGCGTCTGACGCCAGATATGAAATATCACTTTTCTTCGTTAGTGATTGCTTTAATGCGTCATAATACAGATGGGATCGTTAAATCGCTGTATCAAATGGGGCTTGTTCCTGAGCATGTCGATGTATCGCGATTGCATGAGGATATCGAACAATTAAGAGAGAAGTACTACAATGTTCCGCTCAGCCAAATCAGTCTTGGCGAGGCGCTTCATGATTTGTTTCATGTT
This sequence comes from Anoxybacillus sp. PDR2, assembly GCF_009834045.1. Lineage (NCBI taxonomy): Bacteria > Bacillati > Bacillota > Bacilli > Caryophanales > Anoxybacillaceae > Anoxybacillus > Anoxybacillus sp. PDR2. Next base: position 1,716,342 of record NZ_CP047158.1, read on the forward strand.
GCCTTTCAACACTCTATTCGCATTCCGAAGGATTTAACCCTTCTGGGAAAGACGTTGCTAACAGTGGAAGGCGTAGCAGAGCAGTTAGATCCGGAGCTGAACATTCTCAATATTGCTGAACCATTTGGACGCCAGCTATTAAAGGAGCGCTTGCATCCTAAACATCTAACCGAAGAAGTGTGGAAGCGCGTGTTCAATTATGGAGAAATGTTGCTGGACTTCCCTAAGAACATGAAGGAGTTAACGGCATTTATTAAACAAGGAAAGCTGCATTTGAAAATGGATATTCCTGAATGGCCGCTTTTTTTAAAAAAATTAGATCAAATTAGTAATCGCTTATCCTTCAGTATTGTGCTGCTGTCTTTCAGCATTATTATGGCAGGGATTATTATTGGCTCTTCTTTAGGTAGGCAATCGACTTTACTTTGGAAAATTCCAGTAATTGAGATTGGGTTTGGTATCGCCTCTTTGATGTTTTTATGGCTGTTATATTTAATTTATAAATCCGGACGGTTTTAGCTGTTGACCTAATCGCTGGTGGTGGATTACTTGTTTTATTTCTCGTGCTGTATAAAATGGAGAACCACGGTTAGAGGATAGGCCGCTGACTTGTCTCGGTCACGCCAAAGCGTGCTGTCGAAACCTGCTTATATAGGGACTGCCTGCAGAGGCTCGACTAGAATGTGTTACGATAATAATTTTATGTAAACAATCCGGTGTGCTGATGATCCAATAAAAATCATTGGCATTACTTGATTCCCAGCTTTTCTGCCGTAGTCGGCAAGCAAATGACTTGCCGACTGGGCATGCATATGGCAGAAAAGCTTGTGTCTAGCTCAATCATTCCATATTTTTAGTAAAATGATCATCCACACTTGCGGGAAACCATATTAGTTCTTCTTATTTCACCGTTCCTCTGTTTTTTTTTGACGGATTTTGCAGGATTTTTTTTCAAAATGTCAAAAGGATTTAATAGACAAAGAAAAATGGGGGAAGGGAAATTAAATGAAGACAGCAGATTTATGTGATCAATTTTTGTCGGAGCTGCAAGTGTGCCAATTACCGTTGCATTCTTATGGCGGAAAAACAGAGTTTTCCGGACCGATTGCCACTGTTGAGGTATTCGAGGACAATGTGCTCGTTCGCGAAGCGCTAGAAACCATTCCGGCAGGCACGGTGTTAGTTGTTGATGGAAAAGGTTCGCGAAATTGTGCATTGCTCGGAGATCGTCTGGCACAAATCGCTTGTGAACGAGGACTTGCAGGCGTGATTGTCCATGGTTGCATTCGCGATTCAGCTGAAATTGCGCAAATGCCGCTTGGCGTAATCGCTCTTGGGACATGCCCTGTCAAAAGCAAAAAAGAAGGGAAAGGGGCGCGTGATCGCGTTCTTGAATTCGGGGGCGTACATTGGGAGCCGGGCGCGCATGTGTATGTTGATAGCGATGGAGTTGTTGTCGCTAAAACAAAACTGTTCGAAAAATAAAAATGGTTGACTTTTTTCGAAAATTCATCATATCATTGTGGAGGAACAACTGAATCATTGAATCGTTTGCTAAAGCAAGTAAGGTGCCTTTCTCTATTGGGACAGGCTTAAAAGGGAAGTACGGTGAAAAGCCGTCACGGTACCCGCCACTGTGATGAGGAGCTTCATTGCATCATGTCACTGAAGGAAACTTCGGGAAGGCGCAATGAAGCGATGATTCTAAGTCAGGAGACCTGCCTTATTTGCTCGGCCGGATACCTACGGGATTATAGGTAGACGTGCGGGGGAATGGTATACATATGCATTTGTGATTGGCCGTATGCATTTTTCTGCACCTCTATCGATAGAGGTGCTTTTTTATTTCATCAAAAAGGAGAGGATCGGTGTGACAACGTGGAATTTAACTGGAGTAAAGCATCACGTATTGATCTGTAACGGCGGCAGCTGCATGCGAAAAGGCGGAGAGGAGGTGACAATCGCCATTCGTGATGAAATTGCGCGGCTGGAATTGGACAGCACTGTACACACAACGAGAACGCGCTGCAATGGCCGCTGTAATGATGCGTGCGTAGTAATCGTGTATCCGCAAGGAGTTTGGTACAAGGGGGTGACGCCGGATAAAGGAAGAGAGCTTGTCCAAACACATTTAAAAGATGGTGATCCTTTAAAAGATATCGTCACCTATCAGTATGGAGAAGATGGATTATCGATGTGCCATCCAACAGCTGCGGTTGGCATTACTAAAAAAGCTAGCATCAAGGAGGAGAGGGTATGAAGCAATGGAAGTTTCTGCTGCTGCTATGTGGCCTTGTTGTTTATTTTACTGTCAATAGCGGCACACCAGCCTATGCTATGCATATTATGGAAGGATTTTTGCCGGTGAAATGGGCGCTATTTTGGTGGATTGTTTTTCTGCCGTTTTTCATCGCCGGAGTGCGAGCGCTGATGAAGATCGCAAAGCGCCATCCTGAATTAAAATTGTTGATTGCGCTTTCAGGAGCTTTTACCTTTGTACTTTCGGCGTTAAAAATCCCATCGGTGACAGGCAGCAGCTCCCATCCGACTGGAGTCGGGCTCGGGGCCGTTTTATTTGGTCCGCTAACGATGACGGTGATGGGGAGCATCGTTCTTTTATTCCAAGCGTTACTACTGGCGCATGGGGGATTGACGACATTAGGAGCGAACGCGATGTCCATGGCGGTATGCGGTCCGCTAGTAGCATACGGGGTGTATCGTTTAGGAAAAAGGTATAACATTTCGCAGCGATTTGTCATTTTTTTAGCCGCTTTTCTTTCTGACTTGGCCACATATGTAGTTACATCATGGCAATTGGCGCTTGCTTTTCCCGACACAACAGGAGGAGTAGCAGCTTCATTTCTTAAATTTGCCGGAATTTTTGCGATTACGCAAATACCGCTCGCGATCACCGAAGGGCTGCTGACTGTTGTTGTGTGGAACTTTTTATCTACTTACAGCAGTCGAGAGCTGAATCAACTTCAGAAAGGAGCCTAGCAGATGAAGCGAAATCTATTGCTTATTGTTCTTGCTTTTGTATTAGCTGTCGCTCCCTTGCTATTGGTTCGCAATTCGGATTTTGGCGGTACAGATGATCAAGCGGAAAAAGCGATTCAAACGATCGTCCCGGATTATAAGCCTTGGTTTGAGACGATCTTTTCACCGCCGGGTGGGGAAGTGGAAACATTGTTATTTTCTTTGCAAGCCGCGCTTGGCGCCGGGGTGATTGGCTATATTATCGGCGTTTATAAAGGTCGAGCCGGTCGAAGAGATGAAGCGGAATGATTCGGCATTTTGACATGATTGCCTATCATAATCGTCTGCGCTGTCTGCGGCCTGAACAAAAGACTTTATTCTCTTTTCTCTTGCTTTTGAACACTATGGTAGGAAGCAGAGGAACGCATCTTTTTATTATTTTCTGGCTAGCCATATGGACGATTGGGTATGCAGGTGTTTCTTGGAAAGTATATGTAAAAACGTTGGGAATGGTCATCCTTTTCCTTTTAATTAGCTGGCCGATTTTGCTTATTTCCCTTGATTCATGGCACATATCCGTGAATCGAGGAAATATTCCGGCAGCAATCGATGTATCGCTGCGCTCCATTGCAGCATGGTCGTGCTTATTTTTCCTTTTAGTAACAACGCCGTTTCCAGAGTTGCTCTATGTATTAAAAAAACTGAAAATACCATCTGTTATGATTGAATTACTATTTTTTATGTATCGATTTGTCTTTGTGTTTGAGCAGGCGGCGGAGGAATTATATACAGCGATGAAAGCCCGCAACGGCGGCAGTCATTGGCGGCATGGCGCCATGCTTATTTTTCAGCTTTGGCAAAAAATATGGGACGCTTACCATGCTTTATTGCTCGCATTACGGGCGCGCGGGTTTTCCGATGAGCTTGTCTATATTCAAAACGAAACGTGTGGTGTATGGAGCAAGCGCTATATTGTAGAGGCGATTGCCGGAATGGGGGTACTCATATGGATGAGATGATTGAGAGGAAAAAAAGATGTTGAGATTAGAAGAGGTGTATTACCAATATCCTCATGGCCAAGAAGTGCTGAAGGGAGTGTCTCTTCAGATTTTCAGAGGGAAAAAATATGCGCTTATTGGCCATAATGGCTGTGGGAAAACGACGTTATTTTTGCATATGAACGGGCTGTTGCGCCCCAATCGCGGATGCATCTATTGGAAAGAGCAAAAAATGGATGACCGGCGCCAAACGATTCAACAATGGCGCCGAGAGGTAGGCATTGTTTTTCAAAATCCAGAACATCAGCTTTTGGCTCCTGTTGTGAGAGATGAATTAGCCTTTGGCTTGCATCAGCTGGGGCTACATGAAGCAGAAATCAATCAGGAAATCGACAGAACGGTTCGTGAATTTGGCCTGCAATCATGGATGGACAAGCCTGTCCACCATTTAAGTCTCGGCCAAAAAAAATGGCTGACTCTTGCTTCGGTGATGGCCATGAGGCCGCATTTGCTAGTGTTAGATGAACCGACAGCCTATTTGGATCTCTTACAAACAGAGCGATTGGTAGAAAAAATCAATGATATTCATCAAGCAGGAACAACGGTATTCATTGCGACTCACGATTTTGACTTTGTTTTGAAATGGGCTGACATCGTCTTTGTGATGCATGATGGGCAAATTGTGATGCACGGGGAACCGCAAGAGCTGTTTGCACGGCCGAGCGTACTGCAAGAATACCGTCTCGGCATTCCGCTGCTTGCTTCCGTTTGGAACGCCCTTTTTCCCGAAGACGCAAAAATCCCTCGCGATATTTGCGAGCTGAAGCAACGATTAGGCGAAAAAGCAGAATGGTACGCGAACGCGCTTTTTTAAGATTCTTAAATGCTTTAAATCAGACTAAATCATAAACGGTTAGCCAGTTTGCTAGGTTCCCAGCCTTCTAGAGTGATAGAGGCATCATTTTATAGTTTTGATGGCCGAATTCTTGAGCCGCAAGCCACTTTCAAACATTGATGAACTTTGGAAGCGTTGCTATCTGACCTTTTGCTGACATGATCTCGGCCGTCGTCTTGTTAAACCTTCATGGCTAAAGGAGAAGACTGAATCATAAAGAAAGAGGTGAAACAATGCAAGGAAAATTATTGGTCATCGGATTTGGGCCGGGCAGTGCCGACCACATGACGAAACGGGCACGACAAGCGATTGAAGAAAGTGATATTGTGATTGGCTATAAGACTTACATCGAGCTTGTGGCGGATTTAATAGGAGAAAAGCCGATTATCAGCACAGGTATGACAGAAGAGGTGAGCCGAGCGCAGGAAGCGGTGAAATGGGCGGAAAAGGGCAAGAAAGTAGCGGTTATTTCAAGCGGCGATGCAGGAGTGTATGGCATGGCGGGACTTGTATATGAGGTATTAATTGAGAAGGGATGGACAAAAGAAAGCGGAATAGAAGTCGAAATCATTCCCGGAGTTTCTGCCATCCATTCATGTGCAGCGCTATTAGGGGCCCCTATTATGCACGATGCTTGTACCATTAGCTTAAGCGATCACTTGACGCCGTGGGCGGTGATTGAGAAACGGATTGAAGCAGCGGCGATGGCCGATTTTGTCATTGCTCTTTATAACCCAAAAAGCGGAAGGAGAACGAGGCAAATTGTCGAAGCTCAGCGCATTTTGCTGCGCTACCGTTCTCCACAAACCCCTGTTGGTCTGGTGAAAAGCGCATACCGCCCCCGGCAGAATGTGGTTATGACAGATCTAGAACATATGCTGGAACATGATATAGGTATGCTAACGACTGTCATTATTGGCAATTCATCGACATTTGTGCATGATGGGCTGATGATTACGCCGCGCGGATACCAGCGGAAATATAGCTTGGATAAGCTGGAGCAGCGGCTAAAACCGCACGAACGGCTGCGCAAGGAGGCCGAGCCGTGGGCGCTCGATCAAACAGAAGAAACAGAGAGTGTGCGCAAAACAGCGGAAGAAGCCCTGCAAAAAGTGGCCATTCGTCAATACGAACAAGCGAGAGCAATCGAGGAGATTTTTGAACTGGCAGTAAGTCCGGGAGTCGCGAATAAGGCCTTTACGCCACAGCAAATGCTGCTGATTGCTGAAATGGTCGGGAACCGTGGCAAGATGATGTATACACCGGATCATTATTTAAAGCTGGAAATGTTGACAGACCGTCCTGATGACATGGTTCGAAAATTGAAGGAAGCAGGTCTTGTTGTCATGCCGATTGGCAACGTATTAACCGTTAAAGCATGCGATTTTTGCGATGGTGAGAAAAAAGAGGGGATTCCATACGCTGAACAGCTGCACGAAAAGCTGGGAGGAATGGCGCTGCCAAAAGAGCTAAAGCTGGGAATTAACGGCTGTGGAATGGCGTGCTACGGAGCGGTAAGAGAAGATATAGGCATTGTCTACCGCAAAGGCGCGTTTGATTTATTTTTAGGTGGAAAAACGATTGGGAGGAATGCCCATCCTGGGCAGCTTGTGGCAGAGGGGATACCGCCTGAGCAAATCGTTCCTGTCGTCATACAAATTATTCAAGAATATAAGGAACACGGGCATCCTAATGAAAGATTCCATAAATTTTTCCAAAGAGTAAAAAAAGCAGGAGGTTTTGTTTACCAAGAACCTCGCACCAATCAAAAAATCGAAGTTTCGGCGTGTGGAGAATAGGGGGAAAAAAGAGTGAAGGCGATTTTATTTGTAGGACACGGAAGCCGGGATCCGGAAGGGAACGAACAAGTCATCCAATTTGTGGAGCGTTTGCGTCCCCAAGTGGATGCTCGCTATCATATTGAAACATGTTTTTTAGAGTTTGGCTTGCCGACGATGTTGGAAGGAATGAAACGCTGTGTTGAAGAAGGAGCAGATGAAGTGATCGTCATTCCGATTATTTTGCTTGCGGCTGGCCATTCCAAGCTACATGTTCCAGCTGCAATCGATGAAGCGAAACAGCAATATCCGCATGTCACCTTTATATATGGTAGACCGATTGGCATTCATGAGCAAACATTTACTATTTTAAAAGAAAGATTGCAAGAAATTGGTGAAAATGTGGAAGCTCCTGATCCTAATACCGCTATTTTGCTGCTTGGACGTGGGGGCAGCGATCCTGATGCCAATAGCGATTTATATAAAATCGCACGGCTGTTTTGGGAACGAACGAACTACTCGCTCGTTGAGCCGGCGTTTATGGGGGTCACAGCTCCGCTTTTAGAGGAAGGGGTGGAACGCTGTATAAAACTTGGTGCGAAAAAGATTGTTATTTTGCCGTATTTTCTATTTACCGGCGTTCTTATCAAAAGGCTTGAAGCCAAAGTTTCCGAGTTTAGCAGTCGTTATCCGCAAATACAGTTTGCTTTAGCTGGGTATTTCGGGTTTCACCCAAAGCTGCAAACGATTGTGCTTGATCGCTTAGAGGAAGCCCTTGGACAAACGGTGAAGATGAATTGCGATTTATGCCAATATCGCTTGCATATGGCCGATCACCATCATCACCACCACCATCATCATTAAGGAGAGATGCTATGATTATTGTTTTAGCAGGTACAAGCGATGCGCGGGAATTGGCGCTTGAAATTCAGCAAGCGGGCTATCGTGTGATGGCGACTGTCGTCACAGAGCACGCAGCCGAGCAATTGGAAAGCGCAGGGATTTCAGTTCACCTCGGCCGTTTGACAGCCGCTCAATTGACGGAGCTCGTTTATACAAAAAAAGCTCAAGCCATTGTTGATGCCAGTCATCCATTTGCTGAAGAAGCTTCGAAAAATGCAATAAAAGCGGCTCAGGATGCTAACGTTCCCTATATTCGTTATGAACGAAAATCTGTTCTGTTGGCGTATGAACGCGTCACATTCGTTGATACCTATGAGGAAGCCGCTCATTTAGCAGCAATAAAAAAAGGGGTTATTATGCTGACGACTGGGAGCAAAACGCTGCCTATCTTTGCGGACAAGCTGCTTGGTTTGCCGGATGTGCGTGTGATTGCTCGCATGCTTCCGCGCAAGGATAATATGGAAAAGTGCGAAATGCTGCAATTTCCTCAAGAAAATATTGTAGCGATGCAAGGACCGTTTACGAAAGAATTAGATCTCGCGCTTTTCAAACATTTTGGCGTCACACTTTTGATTACAAAGGAAAGCGGCAAAGTGGGATTTGTCGATGAAAAAATCTCCGCTGCTGAAGAAATGGGAATTGAAACGATTGTCATTCGCAGACCATCGATTAAGTATGGCACGGTCTATTCCGAATTTTCCGACGTCCTTGCTGCGCTGAAGGAATCCTTACCACGATTATAAATGAAAGGAGTTTTGCCAATGGACTTTCGTACAGAATTTCGTCCTGTGACGATTCAACCGCAGCAAATTGAAGAACGCAGTTTTCAAATCATTGATGAAGAGATGGGAGAGCACCTTTTTACGGAACAGCAATATCCAATTGTTCAACGTGTCATTCATGCATCAGCTGATTTTGAATTAGGAAAAAGCCTGCTGTTTCATCCACATGCGATCAGCGCAGGTATTCAAGCGATTCGTGAAGGGAAAAAAGTAGTCGCTGACGTCCAAATGGTGCAAGTTGGCGTGAATAAAGCAAGAATTGAAAAATATGGCGGAAGTGTGCACGTTTACATTTCTGATCCTGATGTGATAGAAGAAGCGAAGCGATTGAACACGACAAGAGCGATCGTTTCTATGCGGAAAGCGGTCAAAGAAGCCGATGGGGGCATTTTTGCGATTGGAAATGCACCAACGGCATTGCTTGAACTGATTCGGCTCATTAAAGAAGGAGAAGCGCGGCCGGGATTAGTGATTGGCTTGCCTGTCGGATTCGTATCGGCTGCCGAGTCGAAAGAGGAGCTTGCAAAGTTAGATGTTCCGTTTATTACGAATATCGGACGAAAAGGAGGCAGCACAGTCACGGTAGCGGCGCTGAATGCACTTTCGATTTTAGCTGAGCGAGGGTAGAAGATGGGAGAAACGAAATTGCGTGAAGGATATACGACAGGCGCTTGTGCCACTGCGGCGACCAAAGCAGCGCTGACCGCTCTCATTACGGGCATTCCGCAAACGGAGACGACGATCTATTTGCCTGTAGGGCGATGGGTCACTTTTGCAGTGGAACGGTGCGAAATTGTTGACAATAGGGCAACAGCCGCTGTCATCAAGGATGGCGGAGATGATCCGGATGCTACGCATGGGGCAGAAATTGTTTCGACCGTTTCCTGGATTGAAGATCATCGAATTGAACTAGATGGAGGAGAAGGGGTAGGACGGGTAACGAAGCCGGGGTTGCCCGTCTCTGTCGGAGAGGCAGCTATCAATCCAGTGCCGCGCAAAATGATTATCGAGGCCGCGCGAGATGTCCTTCAGCAATACGGAAGGGTTGGTGGTATACGTATCGTGATTTCTGTTCCAAAAGGAGAAGAAATCGCGAAAAAAACGTTAAATGCCCGACTTGGCATTATCGGTGGCATTTCTATTTTAGGAACGCGCGGCATCGTTGTCCCTTTTTCAACATCTGCTTATCGAGCAAGTATTGTTCGGGCGATTCAAGTAGCCAAAGCGACGGGTTGTCATCATGTCGTCATAACGACAGGAGGAAGAAGCGAAAAGTATGCGATGAAGCAATATCCTCATCTGCCAGAGGAAGCGTTTATTGAGATGGGGGATTTTGTTGGATTTACGCTTAAGCAATGTAAAAGGCAAGGAATCAAAACGGTATCGATGGTTGGAATGATGGGGAAGTTTTCGAAAATTGCTCAAGGAGTCATGATGGTCCATTCAAAAAGCGCTCCTGTTGATTTTCATTTCTTAGCATCGATTGCTCAAGCGTCGGGGGCTTCTCCTGAACTTGTTCGTTCCATTCAGGAAGCCAATACCGCCTCACAAGTCGGCGATCTAATGTATGAAGCAGGACACATGTCATTTTTTGGGAAAATATGTGAGCATTGCTGCGCTTCTGCTTTAAGAGAAGTTGGTGGCGGTCTTGTGGTGGAAACCTCTCTTTATACGATGAGCGGACAATTTTTAGGAAAGGCGGTGCAAGCGGATGCAGCCGATTAAACTGATCGGTATTGGCGCAGACGGAAAACAAAGTCTGCCGTCCTTGTATGCACAATGGATCGAAAATAGTGAACGATTGGTCGGGGGAGAACGCCATCTATCGTTTTTTCCCGATTACCGAGGGGAAAAGCTGGTGATCAAAAACGGTCTCTCTGCTCTTGTCGAACGGCTGCGCACGGAAGAAAAGCGCACCGTGATTTTAGCATCGGGCGATCCGCTTTTTTATGGGATCGGTAGCTACTTATCTCGCAAGCTTCCAATTGAAGTGTATCCAGCTGTCAGCTCGCTACAGTGGGCATTTGCGAAGATGGGAGAGAGCTGGCAGGATGCATATGTTGTCAGCGTGCATGGTCGAAGCATGAAAGGACTGGCGCAACGAATTGACGGGCGCGATAAAGTAGCGATTTTAACGGATGCAGAGCATTCACCGAACGAGATTGCTAGTTACCTGCTTTCATATGGAATGACAGAATATCGCGCATTTGTAGGGGAAAATCTCGGCAGCGATGAGGAGCGGTGCCGCTTTTTTGAATTGGAAGAGATGGCACAAACCGAATTTCATCCTTTAAATATTGTTATTTTGCAAAAAAAAGAAGCCGGACCTATTTGGCCTTTTGGAATCGATGATGAAGCCTTTTTGCAGCGCAAACCAGAAAAAGGGCTAATTACAAAAAAAGAGATTCGGATTTTAAGCGTTAGTGCCCTTCAGCTGCGGGAAACGAGCGTTGTTTGGGATATCGGAACCTGCACGGGCTCTGTAGCGATTGAAGCGGCGAAAATCGCACGCGAGGGAGCGATATTTGCGATTGAAAAAAATGAATATGATATCGATATTTGCCAGCAGAATATGCGGAAATTCCGCACGGATTTCACCCTTGTTCACGGCCGTGCGCCGGATCATCTCAATGAATTTCCCGATCCCGATGCGATTTTTATCGGCGGTACATCTGGAGAAATGGACCGGCTGCTTGATGTTTGCTGCGAGAGGCTTAAGCCAAACGGACGTATCGTGATCAACGCGGTGACGATCGAAACATTGCACGAAGCGGCGGAGGGGCTAAAACAGCGGGGATTTCAGGCTGATATCACATTGGCGCAATTATCAAGAAGCAAACCGATTTTGCAGCTGACCCGCTTTGATGCTCTAAACCCTATTTATATTATTTCTGCTTATAGGAAGGAAGAAGAACAATGATCGGAATGCTGTACGGTGTCGGGGTGGGCCCGGGAGATCCAGAGCTATTGACAGTCAAGGCGTTTCGCTGTTTAAAAGAAGCGGATGTGATCGCCTATCCGAAAAAACAGCGCGGCAGTAAAAGCTATGCTCAGCAAATTATTGAAGCTTATTTTTCCCCAAGCGAAAAAGAAATGCTTGGTCTCGTGTTTCCCATGACAAAGGATCCCTCCGTTTTACGGAAAAAATGGAGGGAAACGGTTCAGATTGTGTGGGAGCATCTTGCTGCTGGAAAAAATGTTGCGTTTGTCACTGAAGGCGATCCATTTTTATATAGCACATTTATTCATTTTATGAGAACGATGCAAACGAACTATCCGGATGTGCGTATCGAAGTGATCCCGGGCATCTCATCTGTCAATGCGGCTGCCGCCCGTTTGCAGCTGCCTTTGGCTGATGGCGATGAGCATGTCGCCATTATTCCAGCACGCGATGATTATGAGGAGATGAAAAAAGCGATTGAAACCCACGATTGTGTCGTATTTATTAAAGTCGCCAAAGTCATTCCTATGATGCTGCGGCTGTTGCGGGAGCTTGATTTAGTACAAAAAGCCGCGGTGGTGACAAAGGTGACATCAAACGAAGAAGTGATTTGGGATATTGAGCAGCTCGAAGGAGTAGAGCTCGAATACTTAACGTTAATGGTGGTGAAAAAATGAAGCTGTATATTGTCGGTGCCGGACCCGGCGATCCAGAGCTGATTACAGTGAAAGGGCAAAAGCTGCTCCAAGAAGCGGATGCGATTTTTTATACAGATTCGCTTGTGAATGATGCCTTACTTAAGCAAGCTAAACCGGAAGCGGAAATCTTCCACACAGCAGGCATGTACTTAGAACAGATCGTTCAGCTGATGGTGGAGCGCGTCAAAAGCGGCAAAAAAGTGGTGCGCCTCCATACCGGCGATCCGTCGATCTATGGAGCAACGCTTGAACAAATGGTTCAATTAAAAAAAGAAGCGATTGGCGTTGAAATCGTTCCTGGTGTCAGCTCTGTATTTGCAGCAGCGGCGGCTGCTCATGCTGAACTTACCGTTCCCGATTTAACCCAGACCGTGATTTTAACGCGCGCAGAAGGACGCACCCCTGTTCCTGAGAAGGAAAAGCTGGAGGAATTAGCGAAACATCATTGTACGCTAGCGTTATTTTTAAGCGCCACGTTGACGAAAAAGGTAACGAAAGCGCTGCTTGAGGCGGGATGGAGCGAGGAAACGCCAATCGTTGTAGTGTACAAAGCGACATGGCCAGATCAAAAAATTGTCCGTTCAACGGTCGGAACATTAGATGAAGATATGCGTGCCAACGGCATTCGCAAGCACGCGCTGATCTTGGCAGGATGGGCGCTTGATTCGGCAATAGCTGAGCGTTCGTACCGCTCAAAGCTCTATGATCGAACGTTTACGCATGGATATAGGCAGGGGGAGAAATAGCATGTACGCTGTTGTTGCGATTACGAAGCATGGGGTGACTATCGCGCGCCAAATCGGCGAGCAGCTGCCAGGCGCCCGTGTATATTACGCGAGCAAATTTGCCAGAGGCGATGAAGAGGAGAAAGGCATTCATTTATTTGAAGGAAATGTGCGTCTCTTGCTTCCCTCACTGTTTGTTACATACCGTGGGTTGATTCTCATTATTTCGCTTGGCGCGGTTGTGCGGATGATTGCTCCGTTATTAAAGGATAAAAAAACAGATCCGGCCGTTGTTGTCATTGATGATAAAGGGGAGCATGTCATAAGCGTATTATCTGGCCATCTTGGCGGGGCGAACGAATTAACTCGTGAGGTAGCTCAACTTTTGCATGCCCATCCCGTTATCACAACCGCTTCCGATGTTCAAAAAACGATCGCTGTAGATTTATTCGGCCGCTCATTCGGCTGGGTATGGGAGTCGGAAGACAAGCTGACCCCTGTGAGCGCTGCGGTGGTGAATGAGCAGCATGTCGCCATTATCCAAGAATCAGGCGAACGGAATTGGTGGCGATATGATACGCCTTTACCGTCTAATATTCGCGTCTATGCTTCGATTGCAGATGCACTTGCTGCTAAGCCGGATGCGGCCCTTGTTGTTACGCATCGGCTGCTTTCCAAAAATGAAGAAGCGATTTTACAGAATGGCGTGCTATATCGTCCAAAGGTTCTTGTTCTTGGCGTTGGCTGCAATCGTGGCACATCTGCCGAGGAGATTGAAGCGGTCATTATGGAAACGCTCAAGGAGCTGCAATTTTCCTGGAAGAGCGTGAAAGCGATTTGTACAATTGATTTGAAAAAGGACGAACAAGGGCTCCTTAAGGTTGTGCAAAAATACGGTTGGGAGTTTATTTGTTATTCTCCCGCACAGCTTAATCAAGTGGAGATCGAACAACCTTCGGAAACGGTCTTTCGTTATACGGGAGCGTATGGTGTCAGCGAGCCGGCAGCAAAATTGTACAGCGGCGCTGATACGCTTGCGCTTGTGAAGAAAAAATCAGGCAATGTAACGATTTCCGTTGCTTTGCTTCAGGAGGAGAAAAGGCAATGCGCAGAATGGTGATCGCCGGAACGGGAAGCGGTGTCGGCAAAACAACCATTACTATTGGCGTGATGGCGGCGCTAAAAAAGAAAGGATATACGGTTCAGGGATTTAAGTGCGGTCCTGATTATATTGATCCGACCTATCATGCCGCTGTTACCGGCCGTCCATCCCGCAATTTAGACAGCTGGATGGGCGGAGAGGACATTGTGAAAGCGGTCTGCCAAAAAGGGGGGGAAGGAGCAGACATTGCCGTGATTGAAGGTGTCATGGGCTTCTTTGATGGCAAGCAAGCGACTTCGATAGAAGGGTCGACGGCCGAAATCAGCTTATTGACAAAAAGCCCGGTGTTGTTAGTGGTGGATTGTTCAGGGATGGCACGCAGTGCCGCTGCTGTTGTCCGCGGCTTTCAGCTGTTGGATGAGCGCGTGCATATTGCTGGAGTCATTGCGAATCGCGTGGGCAGCGAAGGGCATTTTCGATTAGTCAAGGCCGCGATTGAACAAGAATGCGGCATTCCGGTCATTGGATATTTGCAAAAACAAGACGATTTACATATTCCTGAACGGCATTTGGGACTCGTGCCATCCGTTGAACGCGGCGAGCTTGACCATTTTTTTGCAAAGCTTGGCGAGCGAATCGCCCAAACGATTGATCTTGATCGGCTGTTGCAATTAGCTCAAGCTCCCGAATTAGAAGTGAAGCCTTCTTTTTTATCCAGTGATGCTGTCTCTTCTGTTCGGATCGCGGTTGCGAAGGATGCTGCCTTTCATTTCTATTATCCAGAAAACCTTGAGATGCTGGAAGCATATGGCGCGAAGCTTATGTTTTTTTCACCGCTGGCTGGAGAAACGGTTCCAGATGATGCAGACGGTTTGTATATCGGCGGGGGATTTCCGGAAGAATTTGCCGAACAGCTATCCAAGCAAGAGCATGTGAAGCAATCAATAAAGCAGGCCATTGAACGCGGAATTCCTACCCTTGCAGAGTGCGGAGGATTTATGTTTTTGACAGAAGGAATTGAAACGACAGACCGCACGTTTTACGAGATGGTCGGTGTCATTCCGGGGAGAGTGCGCATGCAGGAGAAGTTAGCCGCTCTTGGTTATCGTGAAGTAACAGGAGATCATTTTCTGCTTCCGAAAGGGACGGCGGCCAGAGGTCATGAATTTCATTATTCTACTTTTACGCGTTTGGCAGAAAGCGATTTTGCCTATGAAGCAAAAGGATTGCGCGGAGTGAAAAAGGATGGCTATATGCGCGGAAATCTTGTCGCTGGCTATATTCATCTGTATTTTCCATCATGTCCTGATATGGTAAAGCGTTGGCTTCAACAATGCGAAAGGATGAAGCATCATGCCTAAAGCGCTGCCGATTATGTTTCAAGGAACGCATTCCGATGCAGGCAAAAGCATCATTACCACTGCTTTTTGCCGGATTTTTGCCCAGGAGGGATGGAAAACAGCTCCATTTAAATCGCAAAATATGTCGCTCAATTCATATGTCACGTTTGACGGGAAAGAAATTGGCCGCGCACAAGGAGTACAGGCAGAAGCAGCGGGAATTGTGGCAACTACAGATATGAATCCCATCTTAATTAAGCCGAGCCGGGAAAATGAGTCGCAGATCGTGGTCCACGGAAAACCGTATGGAAACATGAAAGCAAGTGCATATCGAAACGAATTTTTTGCGATGGGGCTGCAAGTTGTCGAGCGCTCATTGCGGAAGCTGATGGCTGAATATGATCGAATCGTCATCGAAGGAGCCGGAAGTCCGGCTGAAATTAATTTAAACGATCGTGAGCTTGTCAATATGCGTATTGCTCGCATGGCGAACGCTCCTGTCATTTTGATTGGCGATATTGAGCGGGGCGGCGTGTTTGCAAGTTTAGTAGGAACGTTGCAACTTTTAGAAGAAGCCGACCGCAAACGAGTGATCGGCGTGATCATTAATAAATTTCGCGGTGATGTGGCGCTTTTGCAGCCCGGATTGGATTGGTTTGAAGCCTATACAAATGTGCCGGTGCTCGGCGTCGTTCCGTACATGCCGGATTTACCTATTGATGCAGAAGATTCTGTTAAGCTGGCGGAGTTTTCTAGATACAAAAATGCTCAAAAAGAGATTGATATTGTCGTTGTTCAATATCCCCGCATCTCGAATTTTACCGATATCGATCCATTTTTCAGCGAGCCGGATTGTCATGTTCGTTTTGCTACAAAAGCAAGAGAAATTGGTCAGCCGGATCTATTGATTTTGCCGGGAAGCAAAAATACGATGGAAGATTTGCTGTATATAAAAGAAAGTGGAATCGCAGACGAAATCAATCGTCTTTATGAACAAGGAAATACCGCCATCATCGGAATTTGCGGCGGCTATCAAATGCTTGGCCGGCATATTCGCGATCCATTCGGCGTGGAGACAACCGTGAAGCAGCTGAAAGGACTATGCTTTCTTCCGATCGATACGACCTTGGAGAAAGAAAAAACAACCGTGCTTTCAGAGGGTGTGTTGACGCTTGGCAATGAGCGCTTCCAAGTACGCGGATATGAAATTCATATGGGACATTCAACCCCTTGTGACGGCTATCTTTCGCTGATTGCTATGGGAGCCCATACAGACGGATGCAAGACAGAGGATGAACGGGTATGGGGGACCTATTTTCATGATATTTTTCATAACGATTCCTTTCGCGCCCATTTATTAAATCACATCCGGCACAGCAAAGGGCTTCCGCCTTTATATGACCGTCCTTCGTATCGAGCGATGCGCGAGCAGGCCTTTGATCGGTTAGCGGATTGTGTCAAGCGCCATGTCCGAATCGAGACAATTGAACAAAAAATGAAGGAGTTTCAAAGGAGGTAACCCCATTGTTTGATATTCCAGCATTAGATGAACAAGCGGGACAAAAGGTAGAAGCCCATGTCAACCAGCTTACCAAACCGCCTGGCAGCCTTGGACGTTTAGAGCAGCTTGTCATTGAGCTTGCCAAAATGACAGGGTCTCATGTTCCGCAGGTGACCCCGCCTGGTGTGCTTCTGTTTGCTGCCGACCACGGAGTGGCCAAAACAGGTGTTTCTGCGTTTCCGCAAGAAGTAACGGCGCAAATGGTGCTGAATTTCGTGCGCGGCGGGGCGGCGATCAATGCATTTAGCCAACAAATTGGCGCATTATTTGCTGTCGTGGATGTGGGGGTAGCATCCGATATTCCGGGAGAAGGGGTTATTCGTCAAAAGGTTAAATATGGAACGAATCATTTTTGCGAAAAAGAAGCGATGACGCAGGAAGAGGCAAAGCAAGCATTATTGGTCGGTTATCAGCAAGCTAATGAGATGATTGAAAAAGGAATTCGCTGTTTGATCGTCGGGGAAATGGGAATTGCCAATACAACTGTTGCCAGTGCGATTTTAGCGGCATTAAGCGGCCAAAAAGTCGAACAGCTCGTTGGAAAAGGAACGGGTATTTCCGATGATAGGATCGCCCATAAAACGAAAGTCATCGAACAGGCATTGCGGCTTCATCGTCCGGACCCTTCTCAGCCGCTTGAACTGCTAGCCAAGATTGGCGGACTCGAAATAGCGGCAATGGCTGGCGCGATGCTGCGCGCGGCGGAAAAGCGTATTCCGATTTTACTTGATGGTTTTATTTGTACAACTGCTGCTCTTCTAGCTAAATTGTTTCATCCCTATGCAGCCGACTATATGATTGCGGGGCATCGCTCGCAAGAACCGGGCCATCGTGTGGCATTAACGTTGTTAGGAAAAGAGCCGCTCCTTGATTTAAGCATGCGGCTTGGCGAAGGGAGCGGGGCGGCAGTGGCCTTTCCGTTGCTGCAATTTGCTGTGAATATGTTGAATATGACGACATTTGCAGAAGCGAGTGTATCGCAAGGTGGTGAGCAAACATGAGCAAAGGAAAAGTATATTTAGTAGGAGCGGGACCAGGCGATCCGAAGCTGATGACCGTTTATGGATTGGAATGTATTCAAAAAGCCGATGTCATTATTTATGATCGTCTCGTTAATCAAGATTTGCTCCAATATGCGAAAAACGAGGCGCAATTGATATATGCCGGAAAAGAGCCGGGAAAGCATGACAACATTCAAGAGCAAATTCACCAATGGCTTGTGGAGAAAGCGCTGCAAGGCAAAATGGTGGTCCGCCTAAAAGGAGGCGATCCATTTGTATTTGGACGAGGCGGGGAAGAAGCGGAGGTGCTAGTAAAGCACGGCATCCCGTTTGAAGTAATTCCCGGAATTACCGCAGGCATTGCCGCTGCTGCTTATGCAGGCATTCCGGTCACGTATCGTCATCTGGCGACTTCATTTACCATTGTGACTGGACATGTCCGCAGCAAGCATGGAGCCGATTCCTTAAATTGGAGAGCGTTAGCGGATGGGAGCGACACGATCGCGTTTTACATGGGGATCGGAAATTTGCCTTATATTTGCCAGCAGCTGATCCAACATGGAAAGGATCCTGAAACGAAAGTCGCTATTATTGAATGGGGCACGACGATGCGGCAGCGCACGGTTGTTGGCACGCTACAAAATATTGCTGAAAAAGCGGAAGGAGCGGGCATTTCTCATCCAGCGATCATTCTTGTCGGAGAAGTGGTAAAGTTGCGGGAAACCATTCAATGGTTTCCTGAATTAGAAGGTGAGATCGTTGACACAAAATAAAGGAAGACTGATTGTGTATACGGGTGATGGAAAAGGAAAAACGACGGCCGCTCTTGGACTGGCGCTGCGAGCGGCGGGAAGAGGGAAAAAAGTAGCCATCATCCAATTTATTAAATCGCCTGAGCGGACATATGGAGAGCATATAATGCTGAAAAAATTAGGGATTGAGATACATGCGATGGGAGCTGGATTTACATGGACGAAAACACCGCAAGAGCATCGTCGAGCATTAGCTGAAGCATGGCGGTTTGCCAAGGAAAAAATCATGTCGGGAAGCTATGATCTGATGATTTTAGATGAACTCAATAATGCGCTGGCGATTCAGCGTTTTCCTATTGATGATATTCTTTCCTTGGACGAGGTAGTCGAGCTGATGAAAATGCGCCCCTCCCATCTTCATCTGGTGGTTACGGGGCGCTCAGCCGCAAAGGAATTAATAGCTCTAGCCGATATTGTAACGAACATGCAAGCGGTGAAGCATGATTATCATGAAGGGATTTCCGCTGTTAAGGGAATCGAGTTTTAACCTAATCCGCCGCGAGTCTCTCACCCTAAGAGTGGAAGTGGGAGAGGGGGGAGCGAAAAAATAAAGTTTGCTATCATGCTAGTCTAAAGCATGTGGTCCTTCTCAATCATTGAAGATCAATGTATAATCGGTTTACAGCCACTTTTTCACTTAGAGGAGATGGAAGCAGCGAACATGAACATGTTTAAATGGCACGAAGAAGCGAAAAAGCAGTGGGACGAACGGGCCGAATTTTGGAATAAAAGCAGTGAGGACATGTGGGAACGCGGCAGCAGGAAAACGATTTTGCCGTTTCTTGCCTCCTATATCCCCATTGGGAGCGAAATGATTGATTTAGGATGCGGAGACGGATATGGAAGCTGGAAGCTGGCGCAGTCAGGCTACCGAGTGGTAGGCATCGACTTATCGTATGAAATGGTGGAAAAAGCGAGAATAAGAGGAGAAAATGAGCAGCTTCGGTTTATTCAAGGGGATTTGACTCATTTGCCCTTTGATGATGAAGCGTTTTCCGGAGCGATGGCGATTAATTCGCTTGAATGGACGGAAGAACCGTTAAAAGCGTTAAATGAAATGAAACGGGTCATTAAGCGCGGCCACTATTTATGTGTCGGGCTGCTTGGTCCGACAGCAGGCCCTCGAGCCAACAGCTATCAGCGTCTATACGGCAAGTCGGTCATTTGCAATACGATGATGCCATGGGAGTTTGAAAAACTGGCGCAAGAGAATGGCTGGGAACTTGTGGACGGGAAAGGCGTGTATAAAAAAGAAGTGGATGAAGAGGCTGTTTCCGGTCTGCCGACAGAGTTAAAACAGGCGCTGACATTTATGTGGCTATTTATGTTGCGCAAACGCTAAAGCGGCGTGAGCCGTTCTTCTGGCACCACGAGTATCTACTATTTATTATAAAAAGCCTAAAAGGGTTTGCCTATTAACAAAGGCAAGCCCTTTTAGGCTGCGTCATTGGCCTTATTCATCCGCTCATGAACGTTTCTTGTTCGATTTGCGTCTTTACTCGGCTATGCTCCTTGTTTGTTAAGCCTCTTGAAATTAAAATGGTTGTAGACAACGTCAACATCAACTTTGTCTACAACCTGCTTTTTATTTAACTGGCAATATATTTATCTTCCCACTTATTTCGCCATTTGTTGCGCCGTTCCATCCGCGATCCTTTATATAGGTGCTTATACTTTTTCCAATGACTTTTCCATTGTTTTCTTCGTTCGGCTCTCATCCCTATGTCATCCCTTTCTTTTTTCTGTGCTGAATCGCTTTCTTCTTTATTTCTCTTTTTTTTGTGTCGAACCCTTTAGCTGTTTTTGTCGAGATATAAGAAGTTTTGCTGTGTAGAAGGAATCAGTATAGTACTGTCGACAAGCAACCATTTAAACATTATAACAAATTTTTAATTTAAAGTCTTACATGCAGCCAGCAGACGTCATCGCTGGCCTAATTTCATGCCTAAAAAGGCGAGAAGCATCCCGAATAGATAACTTGCGCCTAAGTATAGAAGGAACATTTTCCGTTTCCGATTCGCATGCAGCTGAATCGCTTCCAATTTAAATGTAGAGAAGGTCGTGAAAGCTCCCATAAAACCAGTGCCTAATAGCAGCTGCCAGCCTTGATTCAGCTCTTTGCCTAAGATGTATCCCAATAGAAAAGCTCCCGCTAAATTGATTACAAAGGTGCCCGTTGGAAAAGGGGTGCTTCCACTCCGTTTCAACCAATTGTTTATACTGAATCGGGCAATGGCGCCAAAAAATCCACCGATCGCTACTAATAAAGCAGAATGATTGAGCATTACTTTTTTTCTCCTTCGAAACGATGCTTTTGTGTTGATTTAACAAAAAGGAAATTACCTGTCTGAGCTCCCAGCCAAGACATTGCAAGCCCTCCTGCTAAACTGCTGAAAATATAGCTAAGGGCGATGGCCCATTCGGATTGTTGAAGGAGTCTTACCGATTCCACACTAAATGTGGAGAATGTTGTAAACGAACCGATAAATCCGGTATTAATGGCTGTTATAAGCTCGGAAGGGAGTCTATGCAAACGCGCTAAATACATGGTGATCCAACTGATTGCAAAGCAGCCGATCAGATTGATGGACAATGTGGCAAACGGAAATGGGTGATGCCACCATATATCCACGAACAGCCCCAAATAATAGCGAGACAACGCTCCGATCATGCCAGCGATGCCAACAACAATATAAATCATTTTTTCCACCCCTTCAATAGTTTGGACAAAAAAAGACTCCACCAGTATTTGCATACCGGTAGGAGTCATCAGCTCAAAGGCAATTACGGCGAACTCCATCGCCTCTTCAATTACCTTGGATTATATCAAGGAAGCGCGGCTTCTGTCAATGATCGAAAGGCCTACATAAGGATCTGGCGTTCATTTTGTACGATAAGCTGGATTATGCAGGGGGAATAGACGGAGAGATAAAAAATGGTAAGCAGAATATGCCCCCACCTCCATTCCGTAAGAGGTGGGGAAACTTCCCGGTGGATGATGGTACATTAAAATGAATGATAGGAAAATAAGTGAAAAATATTAATTTGATAAGCCTTTCAATTTAGCCGAATCTAAAGAAAAAGAATCGACTTACTCCCAAATATATGACGTTCTTTGTGAAATTCTATGTAAATATGATATCTAAAAAATAAGCGGGATTGCTCCCGCTTTTTCTGTGACCACATTGACCACGCATTTGACCACGTAATTAGGTGAAAATGAGTTAAATACAATAAAAACAATAAGGGAAGATAGGTGGAAAAAACCTATTAAATCAAGTTTTTTCTTCAATTAGATAAACACGAAGAAAAAAGAATAACATCACTCCCAAATATAAGGCGTTTCTTGATAGACGTAGTAATTGAGCCAGTTGACAAATAACAAATTGGCATGAGCACGCCATGTATTCAACGGCGGTTTGGTCGGATCGTCATTTGGAAAATAAGATTCCGGAATTTGAATAGGCAGGCCTTTAGAGAGATCCCGCTCGTACTCTTCTTGGAGTGTAGTGGCATCGTATTCTGGATGCCCTGTTAGAAAAATGTGTTTGCCATCGTTTGAGGCGACGAGACATACTCCTGCTTTATCGGAGGACGCTAGAATCGTCAACTCTGGAACGGCTTCGATATCTTTGTGCGAAATATCAGTATGGCGCGAATGCGGAACGCGAAATACATCGTCAAACCCGCGTAATAGTTTGATATTTTTTGCTTTGATCGAGTGTTCAAAGACGCCAAAGCATTTTTGCGGCAGCTGATATTTTGGAACGCCATAATGGAAATAAAGCCCCGCTTGCGCTCCCCAGCAAATATGCAAGGTCGAGGTCACATTGGTTGTTGTCCATTCCATAATGTCTCGAAGCTCGCGCCAATAGTCCACCTTTTCAAATGGCAAATGCTCGATAGGAGCTCCGGTAATAATCATTCCATCAAATTTGCGATGTCGAATCGAAGGAAAGGTCGTATAAAATTGTTCGAGATGATGCTTGCTTGTCGTTTTTGCTTCATGTGTTTCCGGATGCAAAAAGGTAATATTCACTTGCAGCGGCGAGTTGCCGAGCAGGCGCAATAGCTGTGTTTCTGTTTTTTCTTTTTGTGGCATTAAATTTAAAATCGCTATATTCAACGGGCGGATATCTTGGGAATAAGCCCGTTCTTCATCCATCACGAAAATGTTTTCTTGCTCTAATATTTCTTTAGCAGGTAGATTTTTGGGAATATTAATAGGCAATCGTCTCATCCTCCATTCCTTATTTTTCTAAATAATTTAATTATAAGAACATTACGAATTTTGTTCAATCAATTTTTTCACATTTCTCTAAATGATAAAATAAATACTAATAGAACAAGCTGTTGAATAGATGGAGGAAAAGCGATGACAACGAAAACGAGATGGAAGACAGATCTTGAAATTGCCAAAGAAATCAAATTAAAGCGCATTCAGGAGATTGCGCAGGAACTTGGTCTTTTAGAGGAGGAGTTTGAGCCATATGGTCACTATAAGGCGAAAATCTCGCTTGATGTGATGAAACGGTTAGCCAGCAAGCCAGATGGGAAAGTGATTTTAGTGACAGCGATTAACCCGACTCCTGCCGGAGAAGGGAAATCAACCGTTACAGTAGGGTTGGGGCAGGCGTTGAACAAGCTTGGCAAAAAAGCCATTGTGGCAATGCGCGAACCATCGCTTGGGCCGACGATGGGCGTAAAGGGCGGCGCAACTGGAGGAGGTTATTCACAGGTGCTGCCGATGGATGAAATTAATCTTCATTTTACAGGAGATTTGCATGCGATTACGACCGCGACAAACGCCTTGGCAGCGTTTATCGACAATCATATTCATCAAGGAAATGAACTGCGCATTGACGTGCGCCGCATTGTTTGGAAGCGAGCGGTCGATTTAAATGACCGCGCCCTCCGCCGCGTGATCGTCGGTCTCGGCGGTCCAACTCAAGGCGTGCCGCGTGAGGATGGCTTTGATATTACCGTTGCTTCAGAAATTATGGCTGTCTTTTGTTTAGCCAAAGATTTAACCGATTTAAAAGAGCGTTTGTCGCGAATGGTGGTGGCGTATAATGTTGATAAGCAACCGGTGACCGTCGGTGATTTGGGTGTTGAGGGAGCGTTAACGCTGCTTTTAAAGGATGCATTTAAACCGAATTTAGTTCAAACGGCTGAGCATACACCAGCACTGGTGCACGGTGGTCCGTTCGCTAACATTGCCCATGGCTGCAATAGCATTATTGCGACGAAAATGGCGCAGAAGCTCGGTGAGTATGTGGTAACAGAGGCAGGATTCGGTGCGGATTTAGGCGCGGAAAAGTTTTTGCATATTAAAGCTCGCTTCGCAGGAATCGAACCGGCTGCTGTTGTTATTGTTGCGACCGTTCGTGCGTTGAAAATGCATGGAGGCGTTTCCAAGCAAGAACTGTCAGTCGAAAATGTGGATGCGTTGCGAAGAGGGTTAAGCAATTTACAAAAGCATATCGAAACCATTCAAGCCTTCGGTTTGCCGTTTGTCGTTGCTCTTAATCGCTTTATCACTGATGCGGATCAAGAAATCGAAACGCTGCTGTCATTTTGCCGCGACCATCACTATCCAGTTGCTTTAACAGAAGTATGGGAAAAAGGCGGCGAAGGAGGAATGGAGCTAGCGGAAAAAGTGCTGGATATGATCGAACATGGCACAAACCAATTTGCTCCTTTATATGATCTCCATGATCCTCTGCCTGACAAAATTCGCAAAATTGCCCATGCTGTTTACGGAGCCCAAGCGGTCGAGTTTTCTACAAAGGCGCAAAAGCAAATGGCTCAATTTGCGGAATACGGATGGGATCGCTTACCTGTGTGCATGGCGAAAACGCAGTATTCGCTGTCTGACGATCCACAAAAATTAGGGCGTCCGACAGGCTTTGCCATTACGGTGAGGGAGTTAAAGCCATCGATAGGCGCCGGTTTCATTGTCGCTTTGACGGGAGACGTTATGACGATGCCGGGACTGCCGAAAGAGCCGGCCGCATTAAAGATGGATATTGATGAGCGCGGACAAGCGATTGGGCTGTTTTAACTAAGTGGCTGATCCGGCGAAGCTGGCCGTCTGCCGAACAGAAGTATTTTTTTGTTGATGACGAGAATGCTGTTGTTCTCATCCCCTTCGCTTTCGAGTGAAAGAGGCCCATGTTCAACTTTGCTGCTGAAAAATAAAGATGGAGTTCATAAAGAGGGAGACACACGAATGTTTGATCCAACCGTGTTTGATAATTTGAAAACAGTGATCGAAGGAGCTGTTTATGATTTAGATTTAGAAGGCGTCATCGCGGTGATAGAGCGCCATGATTTCATCGATTTAGCGCACCTTTCACGAATGTACGAGATTGCTTTTCAGCTACGGGGACAGCTAGGAGTGGATGTATCGTGCAAGGTGGAGCTGACAATGGATTTGGAGCAAATGGCTGGAGAACTGCTGCAAACATTAGCGGCTCCAGGGTGCAAATTAACGATTATGTTTACGATGCCACTAATCCGGGAGGAAACGGTCTGCCCTTTAGTGGAAGAAGTGCTCCAAAAGATTTGGGGAAGCAATCGGAGCATTTCGCAAACTTTGCGACGCGATTATAAAAGCGGGCAAGGCAGCCATGAAATAAAAGTGCAATTTGGCCGGCTTATTGATGAAACCCATATCGATGATTTGCAGGAAATGCTGCCATATATGCTAAAATCTCTTCACGAACTGAAATTATTGGCCAAATGATAAAGTGCCAGAGTGGAAAAGTTCCTCTCCGTTCTTTTATTATAAAAGAGAGAGGGGTGATGCTAATTGAGCATTTACGATTTTACAGTGAAAACGATTCATGGCGAGGAGAAAACGTTAGCGGAGTACAAGGGAAATATCTTATTGATTGTCAATACGGCGAGCAAATGCGGATTTACTCCGCAATATAAGGAACTACAAGAATTGTACGACCAATATCGCGATAAGGGATTGGTGGTTCTCGGGTTTCCATGTAATCAATTTGGAAGCCAAGAGCCAGGAACGGAGGAAGAAATTGCTCAATTTTGTGAGCTGAATTACGGGGTGACGTTCCCGATGTTTGCAAAGGTTGATGTGAACGGAGAACATGCTCATCCGCTGTTTGATTATTTAACAGAGAAAGCGCCAGGGGTATTTGGAACAAAAGCGATTAAGTGGAATTTTACCAAATTTCTTGTTGATCGCGATGGAACGGTTATTGAACGATTTGCGCCTAAGACAAGACCTGCGGAATTAAAACAGGAAATTGAGAAATTATTATAAAAAGGAATAAGCTGCCTTTCCTTAGGGGAAGGGCGGTTTTTTGTCGGTGATGGGATGAAAAACAAAGAACAAATGATTCGTGAAACCGAAAAGTACGTAAAAACTGTATTGGGGCATGACTCAAGCGGTCACGATTGGTGGCATATGGAACGGGTTCGCCGCCTTGGCTGTTGGCTGGCAAAAAGAGAAGGAGCTGACGTGTTTATCGTGGAAATGGCCGCGCTGCTTCATGATCTTGCGGATGAAAAGATAGCGGGAAGTGAAGAGGCGGGAATGAAAAAGGTTAGACAATGGCTGGAACACTGCTCACTCTCGAAAAAAGAAGAAAACAGTGTCATCGAGGCGATTTCAACCGTTTCCTATAAAGGAGGAAATGGAGAAGCGCCGCGAACATTGGAAGCGATGGTTGTCCAAGATGCCGACCGGCTCGATGCGATTGGGGCGATTGGAATTGCCAGAACGTTTATGTATGCCGGCCATCGCGGGCAGCCTATGTATGATCCGGCACTGCCGGTTCGAAATGTGATGACGAAAGAAGAATATCGGCATGGCTCTAGCAGCACGATTCATCATTTTTATGAAAAACTATTGAAATTGAAAAGCTTATTGCATACCAAAAGCGCCAAAAACCTTGCGATCCGCCGCCATGAATTTATGGAGCAATTTTTACAGCAATTTTATAAAGAGTGGGATTTTCATGATGAAGGAGGAAGCGATTTTGCGGATTCGATCGATTGAACCAACCCCAAGTCCAAATACGATGAAAGTATTGCTGGATGAGGAGCTTCCATTTGGGAAGAGCCATAATTATAAAGCGGATAATATTCATACGGCTCCGCCACTTTTGCAGCAAATTATGCAAATTGAAGGAGTAAAAGGGATTTATCATGTGGCTGATTTCTTAGCCATTGAACGAAACGCTAAGTATCATTGGAAAGAAATTTTGCAAAAGGTGCGGGAAGTGTTCGGAGAAGACGCGGAAGATGCCCAAGCCGGGACGCGTATGCATAATGAGCATTTCGGTGAAATAAAGGTATACGTCCAAATGCTGTACGGTCTGCCTATGCAGGTCAAGCTGACAGACGGAGAGCAGGAGCGGCGGTTTGGCTTGCCAGAACGGTTTATGGACGCTGTAAAAGAAGCGCAAAAATATGCCGAGAATGTAGTTCTTGAAAGAAAATGGTCGGAAAAAGGAGTTCGTTACGGTACGTTTGACGAAATTGGAGCTGAAGTGATCGAAGAGCTCTCCGCTGCTTATCCGCCTGAGCGTCTGGAGCGAATGGTGGAAATGTTTCGCAGCGGAGACCAAGCGAAGACACAACGGCGTACCAGCCTAAAAGTAACAGAAGAAATGCTTGATCATCCAGATTGGACCAAGCGCTATGCCGCTTTAGAGCAAATGGCGGAACCGAGCGAAGCGGACTTGCCTGTTTTGGCAAAAGCGCTGAAGGATGAAAAAGTATCGATTCGCCGTTTAGCTGTTGCTTATTTAGGGATGATTGGCGGTAAAAAGGTGCTGCCATATTTATATGAGGCGTTAAAGGATAAAGCGGTGTCTGTTCGCCGTACGGCTGGCGACTGTTTGTCCGATATCGGCGATCCTGAGGCGATTCCGGTGATGATTGAAGCGCTAAAGGATGAAAGCAAGCTTGTCCGCTGGCGCGCCGCGATGTTTCTATACGAAACCGGCGATGAATCCGCTTTGCCAGCATTAAAAGCGGCAGAAGACGATCCGGAATTTGAAGTGAGCATGCAAATAAAAATGGCCATCGAGCGCATTGAAGGTGGCGAAGAAGCAAAAGGGTCAGTGTGGAAACAGATGACAGAAACGAGAAAACAAGAAAAGTAAAATTTTGTATTTTTGTTAATAAGTGACAATCAATCTCAAGAATGAATCAAAGCGTGATGGATGGCCCGTCACGCTTTGATTGTATAGTTTTATAAAAAAGTTACGTTTCAACGTCTGTCGTTGCGGTTGGAGCGAATTGCACAATTTCGAGCACAATCGGCGTTCCAGCCGGAATAGTATCTGTGCCCGCCGGCACGTCAATCGCAAGTGATCCCACCCCAGTACCACCAGGTGTATAGGTAGAGATTCCATCCATTTGTAAAACTCCATTCACATAAACCGTGTAATAGCTGTTGTCGGTCGCTAAAGCTGGTAGCGTTGTCACCGCGTTTCCGCTGTCATCCAAAAAGTCTGCCGCATCAATCGTAAGCGTAGCTCCTGCTGCTGTATCAGCTGCAGCGACGTAGAAAAATTTGGTGCTGGTCGGTACGGTCGTGATGGCCGTAGCAGCGCCAACAAAGAGCTTCATAAGTTGAAGAGCCATGAACATATCCCCCCTTTCCTCTTGATTTTTAATTAAGAAAGCAATAAACCAACATAGTAAGCAAGGCATAAAAAAAGAAAGCAACTGCGCGGGTCATGTTTATTGCTTAACTGTTCATGATTTATCATATGAGTGAGGACGGTAAAATGATTTAGCCAATTATCATGTATTTGAATAAAAAAGAAAAATAGATTCAGCCCATTGGCTGTGACAACATCACTTCCGCAAATGAGCAGATAAGGAGCCTATGATGATATGATGACGGTCGGATGACTGAACAACAATCGCTTCCAGACAGATAAATTTTGTCGGGAAGTGGCTGGCTGTTTTGTTCTTGGTCACGCTTTGGCATGATCGAGGCAAGCAACCGACTTGCCTCCGTCTGTAAAAAAGAGAGCGATATATTCCGTCTTCTCATTGGATCTATTAACATATCCACTGAGATGGAGTAGAGGTTCATCTTAGTTTGTATAATCTTCTTTCCTTGTTCACTTTATGTTTTTTTTCTGCATAAAAATATAAAAAGCAGGCGAATGCCTGAATCAATCCAACCAGTTTATGCGCCGTTTTTCCTTCTGTTTCTGACAGAAAGATCGATTGATCCGCTGGCATTTTTTGATTGAAGGGCCGTCTAATGATATCGATCAGAACAGACTCCCATCCATATTGGCCGGGAAATCGGTTATCCTATTCGTTCCATTGATAGGTCAAGCGTTTCAAACGCTTGCATAAAAGGCAAATAGCGCTTGATAAAGAGAAAGATTGGTTATCTATTTTTCAGTTTGGGTGGTATCTATGAGAAAAAAACAGAACGATCAGAGGCATGTGATTGCTGTTCCAAGGGTATATGACTGGGTGAATCGAACTACAACGATTCATCTCAGCGTAGATTTGCTCATCCCGCCGCAAATTTTGCAAGTCGAAACGTATCAATATAATTCGATATCCGATGGCTGCAAAACGGTTTATACAAATGATGATGAACTAAAGGAATACGGAAATCGAGGAATACTGGACCCGAAGAACGTATCCTTTATCAATTTGTTTATAAACGGGGTGCTGCAGCCGCAAAACGTGTATGAAGTACAGGAAGGAAAGTTGATTTTAAATTCTGCCGATGTTCCACTTAAAGGTACGCCGATCATTTTGCAATTTGTCACCATTAAACAAGGAGGAAGGCATCATCAAGATTAATGGAATAAAGGCTGTTTATATAAATCTAACTTCAAAAAGAGGAAACCCAGAACGGGGTCTGTAAAAACTCACGGTTGGAAGAGACCTTTACTACTCATGAACTCCATATCCATACACATGTTAACATGTCAATTTGATGAGCCGATCCCGTTTACACGCCGTTTCAAGATGTAAAAATCAAGTATCATAGTGAACTTGCTGGTGGCTAGAGACGTATTTGCTTCTATCGATACAGCAGTATTTTTCGTTGATTTTTTCGTAAGGAAATAGTATCCTTTTGACATTGAAGACATGTTTAGGAGGGATTCAAATGTCAATGGCATATGAAGAATATATGCGCCAGCTCGTTCAACCGATGCGTGATGAGCTTGTCCGTGCGGGATTTCAAGAGCTGACAACGGCTGAGGAAGTGGAGAACTTTATGGAACATGTTCAAGGAACAACCTTTGTCGTTGTCAATTCGGTTTGCGGGTGTGCGGCTGGCTTGGCGCGTCCTGCCGCAACACAAGCGATTTTACGCAGTGAGAAAAAACCGGATCATTTAGTGACGGTGTTTGCCGGTCAGGATCGTGAAGCGACAGCAAAAATGCGCGAGTATTTCGTGGGAATCGAGCCTTCTTCGCCATCGATGGCGCTGCTTAAGGGAAAAGAGGTTGTCCATTTCATCCCGCGCCATGAAATTGAAGGAAATTCAATGGAAGCGGTCATGGAAAATATTATGAGTGCATTAGAAGCGCACTGCGAATAAGGATGTCTTCAAGACATCCTTTTTTGGTGGAGGTTTGTATGATTGTTACGACTGCAGGAAGAACGAATCCAAGCATGATCGCCAAGGCAAAACAAATCGCGGATGAGCTCGATATTCTGTACGTGCCGCGTCAGAAAATGTCGGTAGAAGCCTTACAAATGCAATACGGCGATGAAGTGATGGTAGTCGGAAAAAAACGTTTAGAAATATATCCGTCTGATGGAACGTCCTCTTTCTTTTTTCATCCGAATTCGGCGATGTTTCGAGTGAAAAGGGTATTGCGCGGAGAGACGGAGCCGTTTTTGGAAGCCACTAAACTGCAACCAGGAATGTCGTTTTTAGATTGTACAGTAGGAATCGGTTCAGACAGCATCGTAGCCAGTACGGTAACAGGGGAAAACGGCATTGTTGTTGGAACAGAAGGGAACCGTTATATCGCTTATTTAGTTCAGCAAGGATTGCGCCAATGGGATTCAGGTATCGTTCAAATGAATGAGGCGATGAGGCGCATTCAAGTGTTCCACGCTGATTACCTTTCTTTTTTACGTTCCCTTCCGGATCATTCCTTTGATGTCGTTTATTTCGATCCGATGTTTGAACAATCCATTGTCGAATCGGACGGCATTCAAGGCATAAAGTCCTTTGCCCTTTATACAGAGCTGGCTGAAGAGGCCATCTTCCATGCGAAACGGGTTGCGCGGCAGCGCGTGGTGCTTAAAGACTATTGGCAGAGCACAAGGTTTCATCGTTTCGGCTTTTCGGTCTATGCGCGTAAAACGGCTAAGTTCCATTTTGCGGTGATTGAATTGGCAGAAGGAATAGAGAAAAATAAAGATGGGGACATTCATGGACGGAGGTGACAACATGTCAAAACGAAAAAAAGATTCGTCCAAGACGGGTTTAAGCTCTCCGCATATCCAAGGGCAAGGAACGACGACTACGGAAACGGGAGCGCACGAACTTGATTCTGCTCGCAAAAAAAACAATAGCGCGATAGATAGGAAGGTTGAGCGATCGAACAACACCGCTGATAGGAACGTATTTGTCATTAACGGCGGGCTGTTCGGTCTTTTGTTTATGCTAAATCGTGGCAACAGCAAGTTGCCGACTGTCGAAATATATCCAAATAGTCATGAAAACAAAAACTCGCAGGGGAGCCTGCGAGTTTTTACGAGTCAGCAAAACAGCTATAAATGTAATAAGCAATCGTCAGCAAGCTTAGTCCGAAAAAAATCGCATTCATTTTTATCCTATCCTTTCTATTCTAGAGTGATCAAATTGTGCTACACTGGTATTGTGAAATCCTTTGTCTCGGAGTATTCCTTATATTCATAATATATATCAAAAAAATAAGAAAAAGAAAGGGGTTTTTTGGAGAATGGAAATGAAAATATCAGAGCGCATGAAAGCGTTCGGCGCTTCTGTATTTAGCGAGTTGGTTGCTTATAAAAAAGCGAAGATGGCTCAAGGATTTGATATGATTGATTTAAGTATCGGAAGTCCCGATTTGCCGCCGCCGTCCTTTGTAAGAGAAACCATCGCTTTTTATGCCAGCCAGCCTGATACATACGGTTATTCTTTAACAGGAACGAGTGAATTTTACGATGCGGTGGCTTCCTATTACCAAATGGAGCATAAGGTGCAGCTGAACCCAAATGAAGAAGTCGTTTGCTTAATGGGATCTCAGGATGGTCTTGTTCATTTGCCGATGGTGTTTGCCGATCCCGGCGATTTTATTTTAGTTCCTGATCCAGGCTATACGGCGTATGCAACAGGAATTGCGATGGCCCAAGCAGAGCCTTATTTCATGCCGCTTCGCAAAGAAAATGGCTTTCTTCCAGATCTTCGCGAGATCCCGGAGGAAGTGGCAAAACGTGCGGCGATGATGATCGTCAATTTTCCGGGGAACCCTGTTCCTGCGTTAGCCACTGAGTCTTTTTTTCAAGAGGTAATTGAATTTGCCAAACGATATAACGTGATCGTTGTTTCGGATTTCGCCTATAGCGAGCTGTATTATGAAGGACATAAGCCGATTAGTTTTCTATCTATTCCTGGAGCGAAGGATGTAGGCATTGAGATCAACTCGCTGTCGAAAAGTTATAATATGGCTGGATGCCGAATTGGATATGCCTGTGGAAATGCAGAAATTCTCAAGGTGTTTTCACAGTTTAAATCTAACCTAGACTATGGCGTGTTTTTGCCTGTTCAAAAAGCGGCTGTCGCAGCTCTGACAAAAGGAGCTTCTTTTTGTGAAGAAAGCCGAAACATTTATCAATCTCGCCGCGATTTGTTGATTGAGAGCCTTTCTTCTATTGGTTGGGACATTGAGCGGCCAAAAGCAAGCATGTTTGTTTGGGCAGAAATTCCCGATGGATGGACATCGCTAGAGTTTGTTTATGCTTTGATGGATCGAGCCCATGTTGTGGTAACGCCGGGACATGCATTCGGCCCGAATGGGGAAGGTTTTGTCCGCATCGCTCTTGTTCAAGATGAGGAGAGATTAGCCGAAGCTGTTAGCCGCATTAAGCAAAGCGGCATCTTCCATCTTCCCTCTTTTTCCTAAAATTTTGCATTTCTCTAGCTGTTTTCGTGTGCTATAGTAGAAAAAAAGAGTCTGTTGGCTTGATAGTTTCATAGCATGCAGGAAAAGGCAGGGAAATAGCTGGATGAAACGTTTGATTGGTCTCGTGGCAATGGTTGTAGCTGTTATTCCGCTGCTGTCGTTTTCGCCATATCCGAATACGCACGGTGTTTTATTAAGAGCAAGCTCTCTTGCTGGGATGGACGTTCCCTCTTATTCGCTATTGCGAAACATGGTCATTTTGCCTGATGGGCCATTCAACCAGGTAGAGGCCAAAAAAATGGTGAGCACACTGGCTCGCATTGACGGGGATTTATTACAAAAAATGGCCGATAAACAGATATATATTAAACTGTTTAATGGAAAGCTGACGGATGAGCCGTCCGCCCGATCATTGCGCGGAAAGGTGCCCCGCGGCTATATGGCGCTTTTAACATGGGATGATGTGCCAGGGATGGGCGGTTCACGTCTTGTGCTCGTTAAAATCGGGCATAGTGACAAAGGAAAAGGGCATGGTTCCATCAATTTAGAATTGCACGAGCTTGCCCATTCTGTAGATTATATTGTATTGAACGACATTCATGAAACCCCGGATTTTTTGGCGATTTGGCGCGAAGAAGCAGAGCGCCTGTTTCCCGGTCAGTACTATTTTCTTGATTATCCGGAAGAATATTTTGCGGAAGCGTTTGCTTATTACTATCATAACAATGAAACGCGCGCTCATTTGCAGAGATTGGCACCAAAAACGTATGAATTTATGCAGCAATTGACGAAAAGAACTCGAAAATGAGTTCTTTTTCATTTATGATAGAACATGAGGTGAGCACGATGCAGCAATATTTACAATTACTTGAAGATATTTTGGAAAATGGGATTGAAAAAACAGACCGAACAGGAGTGGGGACCCGATCGGTATTCGGTCGGCAGCTGCGATTTGATTTGCAACAGGGCTTCCCGCTATTAACAACGAAAAAGCTACATATTCGGTCCATTATTTATGAGCTGCTCTGGTTTTTAAGCGGCAACACCAATGTTCGCTATTTACAGGAAAATGGCGTAACGATTTGGGATGAATGGGCTGACGAAAACGGGGAATTGGGGCCTGTCTATGGAGCGCAATGGCGTTCTTGGAAAGGAGCGGACGGTAAAACGGTTGACCAGATTAGCCAAGTCATTGAACAAATTAAAACAAATCCTGATTCGCGCCGTTTGCTTGTTAGCGCATGGAATGTCGCGGAAATTGACAAAATGAAATTGCCGCCTTGCCACTATGCGTTTCAATTTTATGTGGCGGATGGAAAATTGTCTTGCATGTGGCAGCAGCGTTCTGTCGATACGTTTCTTGGCTTGCCGTTTAATATTGCCAGCTATGCCCTGCTGACGCATATGATCGCCCAACAATGCGAATTGGAAGTTGGTGAGCTCATTTTTACAGGCGGGGATGTTCATTTGTATTTGAACCATCTGGAACAAGCAAGACTTCAATTAACAAGAGAGCCGCGACCGTTGCCAAAGCTGGTGATTAAGCGGAAGCCGGACTCTATTTTTGATTATCAGTTTGAGGATTTTGAAATTGTTGACTATCATCCGCATCCGCATATTAAAGCATCGGTTGCGATCTAAAGGAGAGAGAAGATGATTTCGCTTATTGTCGCAATGGATCACCATCGCGTGATTGGGAAGGATAATCAATTGCCTTGGCATTTGCCAGCCGATCTTGCCTATTTTAAGCGCGTTACGATGGGCCATCCCATCATTATGGGCAGAAAAACGTTTGAGTCGATTGGCCGGCCGCTGCCAGGAAGGGAAAATATTATTATAACCCGCAATCATTCTTTTCGTCCCGAAGGCTGCACGATTATTCATTCTGTAGCGGATATTCAAAAAATCGCAGCAGAGCGCGAGAATGAAGAGATTTTTATTATCGGAGGAGCTGAGTTATTCCGAGCGACGCTGCCGTTGGCTGATCGCCTTTATATCACAAAGATTGCTGGGCAATTTGCTGGGGATACCTTCTTCCCTTCGTTTGATGAGGGAGAATGGTGCCTAGTGTCAAGCCAGCAAGGCCAAAAGGACGAAAAAAACCGGTATGACTTTGCGTTTCTCGTCTATGAACGCAAGCGGCCGCACTCCGAACATGGCCGGTCTTTGACATGAAAAAATGCGCGTTCCGATTCTCCGTAAACCGTGTTTTTCAGTTTTCGTTTCTCTTTTGTCCGGCACCACAAGAAAGGGTGAAAACACATAATTGGATGGATATAGGACTTACCGCGTCCGTTTCAGTCTGCGCAAAAACGTGCTTCGCTTATTGCGAAGCACGTTTTTCTTTTGACCGATTTTGAATAGAGAGGGTGTAGAAAAGGAACGATAACAATAACTAAACGAGAATGGAGGGAGAAGTTATGAAGCATATCATTTCATTCGTGATCAAATTTGTTTTATGGAGTACAGTGTTGCTTTCGTTTTTAACCATTTTTAATACGCCGATTTCGCTTATTTTTTTTATTTCATTGGCGGCAACAGTGATTTCATATGTACTTGGCGATTTATTGATTTTACCGCGAATGGGAAATTTCGTGGCAACGCTTGCTGATCTTGTTTTGTCATTCGGGTTGATTTGGTTTTTTTGTTATTGGTTAATCGAACGAACGGCCAATATGGCTTATATTGCTTTTTTCGCAACGTTGGCGATTGGAGCTGCAGAAGCATTTTTTCATCTGTTTCTTGAAAACCATCTTTTCACTGACCGCACCATGCGGCAAACAAGAAATTGGTTCGATGAAGGAAGATGGGCGACCGAATTCGCAGAGGAGTATGAAGAACCGAAACAAAACGACGATTCTCAGTAAATGCCCTGTTTTTATAAATTTTTTGAAAATTCCCTTTCCTTTTTTAAAATTTGTGATATAATTTTCAAATTAAAAAAGTGATGGAAAGGACAAGGGAATATGGAACAGCAATTGAAACGAAAACGAGGAGCCGTGTATGTGGAAGATGTTTTAATCGCGCATCATACGCTAAAAGATGTCGTATACCACACCCCGCTACAAAGAAATGCATTGCTATCGGAGCGCTATGGCTGTCAAGTTTATTTAAAGCGTGAGGATTTGCAGGTTGTGCGCTCGTTTAAAATTCGCGGCGCTTATAACTGCATGAAGCATCTGACAGACGAAGAACGAAAACGGGGAATTGTTTGTGCTAGCGCAGGTAATCACGCTCAAGGAGTGGCCTATTCATGTCGCGCGTTAGGTGTGCATGGAAAAATTTATATGCCTGCGACAACACCACGCCAAAAGGTTTCACAAGTTCAATTATTCGGAAAAGATATGGTAGAGATTGTTTTAGTTGGCGACACATTTGACGATTCCTTTAACGAGGCTGTTCAATGCGCCGAGCGAGAAGAGAGAACGTTTATTCACCCGTTTGATGACGAGTATGTGATGGCTGGACAAGGAACGATCGGAGTGGAGATTCTTAATGACTGTGAGGAACCGATTGATTTTGTGTTTGCCAGCATTGGTGGCGGCGGATTGATGGCAGGTCTCGGTACATATATCAAAAGCATCTCGCCTGCCACAAAACTGATTGGCGTCGAACCAGCCGGAGCTCCATCCATGAAAGCGGCACTTGAGAAAGGGGAAGTTGTGACTTTAGAGGAAATTGATAAATTTGTGGATGGAGCAGCAGTCAAAACAGTAGGAGAAAAAACGTTTGCGTTATGCAGAGAAATGATTGACGACATCGTCGTTGTGCCAGAAGGGAAAGTGTGTACGACCATTTTAGAACTTTATAACGAAAATGCCATCGTGGTTGAACCAGCTGGAGCCTTGCCAATCGCCGCTTTGGATTTGTATCAAGAGCAGATTCGCGGAAAAACCGTTGTTTGTGTCATTAGCGGAGGAAACAATGATATTGATCGGATGCAGGAGATCAAAGAACGTTCCATGATTTATGAAGGCTTGCAGCATTATTTTATCGTTAATTTCCCACAGCGTGCCGGAGCATTGCGCGAATTTTTAGATGAAGTGCTAGGACCGACGGACGATATTACGCGGTTTGAATACACAAAGAAAAATAATAAAGAGAACGGACCTGCATTAGTGGGGATCGAACTGAAGCGGCGGGAGGATTATGCTCCTCTCATTGAGAGAATGAAAAAGAAGGGATTTCCTTATCAGGAAGTCAATAAAGATCCGAACTTATTTCATTTACTTATTTAATATATCTATTGAGAAGTCTCCCACCGCTTAACAGAGTGTAGGGGAGAGAGGGGTGTTTGGAAGCGGTCGGTATTCGGTCGGCCGACAATCGAAATCAGATGATCGCCTGCTCATTTGAGGCTAAATGTGGATACAGGTCGATATCGTTATGTGGAGCACAATGAGTCATTCGTTATTTTTCGCTAAAAAAATTATAAATCTTTCGCGCAATCTGACATACTTTTACACCGATTTCGTGTATAATAATAATAAATCGGTCAAAAAAGAGGATTGATATTTTGCTATTCAAAAGCCTGGAGTTCAAGAATGCTTATGGACAGAAGGTAAAAATTATTGAGATTCCAGTATTGGAGGAAGATAACACCTATCGCTTTATTGTTCAATCACGTTTAGAGACGCTGATAGCAAAGGTCTATTGGTCTCGGGAAGCACGTTGTGTTTATTCGTTTAGGGATCATTTAAAAAGAGTGTTGAAATGGCCTGTCTATGAACAAATTTTCAAGACAGATATTTTAAAAAATAATGCATAAGCATCATATGAAAAAGTTGCTTTGCCAAAGCAAAGCAACTTTTTTTGCATTTATTATAGGCATTTCACTCGTTTCATTGTATAATGTTCAATGAGCCTTAACTCCAGGAAGTGAAATAATGAGCAAAATCAAAATTGTAACGGATTCGACAGTAGATGTTCCTACTGAAACATTAAATAGGTATGGAATTGAAGTGATTCCGCTCACTTTTACAATGGACAACAAAGTCTATACAGATCGTTTGGATATCACATCAGAAGAATTTATGAAAAAAATGGCCCAAGCAAACGAGCTGCCGAAAAGTTCTCAACCTTCAATAGGAAGCTTTCTGGAGCTATATAACCGTTTGGGAGAAGATGGATGTGAAATCCTTTCGATTCATATGGCTGGCGCGCTAAGTGGGACGGTGCAATCGGCAAGACAGGCAGCGGCCATGTCACAGGCAAATGTGGCAGTTGTTGATTCGCAATTTATCTCGCTTGCCCTAGGATTCCAGGTCATAGAAGCAGCAAAGCAAGCGGCAGAAGGGAAGAGCTGTGCTGATATTATTCAGCATCTTGAAAAAGTCCGTTGCGGCACGCATCTCTATATAGCTGTTGACACGTTGGACCATTTAGTGAAGGGGGGCCGAATTGGACGCGGCAAAGCGTTGCTTGGCTCATTGCTGAACATCAAGCCGATTGCGGCGCTGATGGATGGCATCTATACGCCTGTGATGAAAGCGCGGAGCTATTCACAGATCGTCAGCTATTTCACACAACGGCTGGTCGAGGATGCGACCGGCAAAACGATTCGTGCGATCGGCATTGCCCATGCTGATGCGTTGACGTTGGCGAATCGCTTAAGGCAATCTATTGTTGAGGCAACTGGCTATGAGCAGATTGACATAGTATATACGACGCCGATTGTTTCGATTCATACAGGTGCAGGTGCGATTGGTTTTATGTACTACGTTGAATAAATCATGAAACATTTGGTAAAATGAAAGAGGAAATGAAAACGGGTGGATTTAGCGATGAGAAAAACAAGTGCCATTGTGCTTATAAGCATACTTTTGTTATTCACAGCTGCATGCAGTAAAAAGATCCCTGATGCCCAAAACTGGCCGGTTGCGTCTTTTACCTTTACGGATCAGAATAATCAACCGTTTGGCTTAAAAGACCTAAAAGGGAAAGTATGGGTAGCTGATTTTATGTTTACTCGCTGTGCGGATGTATGTCCGCCAATGACGGCCAATATGGCGAAGCTGCAGCGAATGGCCAAAGAAGAGGGATTAGAGGTTGAATTTGTTTCTTTTAGTGTGGATCCGGAAAACGATCATCCGGAGCAATTAAAAGCATATATTGAGAAATTTGATGCTGACACTCGTCATTGGCATTTGCTGACGGGATACACTCAGCAAGAAATTGAAGCTTTCGCTCAAAAGAATTTTAAAACGATTGTACAAAAGCCAGCAAACCAAAGCCAGGTCATCCACGGAACCAGTTTCTATTTAGTCGATCAAAAAGGAAAAGTGGTTCAGTATTATAATGGAATGAACAACGTTCCATACAAGAAAATTCTAGAGCATATTAAAATTTTGCAATCATCATAAAGAGGCAAAAATGTGGTGGCATTTTTGCCTCTTCGTGTTTTCCTTTTTCTAGGAAGGTGAAAGAAATGAAAAAATGGGGACTTCTGTTTTTGTCACTGCTTCTAAGTGGGGGATGCTCAGCCACGGAAGCGATGAAAATGGAAAATATTCCATTGCGGCAAATCGGTCTTCCGAGTCGTTTAATAATCGACCAGGATTTTATCCCTCGGGATTGGAATGTGGTGGCTTTTGGCGACTCATTAACGGAAGGAGTAGGAGATCGAGACCATCAGGGCGGCTATGTTTTTGATCTCAAAGAAAAATTATTGCATAATAAGGGAGTTCGCTCTGTTACGGTCACGAATTTAGGAAAAAGAGGCTTACGTCTTTCACAATTGCAGGATGTCATTCAGTCTCACGAACAAGAGATAAGGGAAGCCGATATGGTGTTGATCACGATCGGTGGTAACGATATTATGAAAGTTGTCCGTTCTCATTTGTTTGATTTAACCTATGATTTATTTGAGAAAAATCAGAAAAGCTTTGCTGCCAAATTAGACCGGCTCATGCAATCGCTGCGCGCGCTGAATCCACATGCTACGATTGTTCTTGTTGGGGTGTATAATCCATTCTCAAGCCCGCTTCAAGACGTTCCTGAAATCGATGAGGTGATCGATATGTGGAACCGCGGAAGCCAAGCGGTTTTAAGCAAATATGATCGAACGATTTTTGTCGATGTGAAGGATTTATTCGATAACCGTGATGATTTGCTTTACGATGATCAATTTCATCCGAATGAATTAGGATATGAAAAAATTGCTGAACGTGTCTATGAACATTTGTTAGGGAGTATGGAACAATGAAATGGAAAGTCGCTTTTTTTGGATTATTAGCAATCAATATGGTCATTGTGGTAAGTTTACTGTGTCTTATTCTTCAGCCGTCTTCAACAAAGCTTCCGACCCCAAAAGCTGTAAAGGGAGCAACATTTCTCGTTCATTCATCAAAAGAAGATGTCAATATTTTGCTGAATGACTATCTGAAAGAAAAAACAAAAAATAGTTCGCTTTCGTATCGGGTTTGGATTGATGATCGTGTGTATGTGGCGAGTCAAGTCCCGCTTTTTAGCAGAAATGTGGACTTAACGGTTTCGTTTGTGCCTAAAATCGTGAAAGGCGGCAATTTAGAACTAAGAGATCCGGATTTATCGTTAGGAGAATGGCAGCTTCCGGTGAACTATACGCTGTCATATTTGCAAAAGCATGCGAAACTGCCTGATGAAGTCATGATTGAGCCCGATGCTCACCGAATTTATATTGATTTAGCCAATATCCAGTTAAAAAATGGATATCGCATTACGGCAAAAGAATTTGATCTAGAGCATGACAAAATTGTGTTTGCGTTAACCGTTCCAGTAAAATAACAAAAGGAGACGAGCGGTTAACCAATATGTTTATGTTGCGTGATTTGCTTCGCTTGTCTGTCGATGAACATCTTGGTTTCATTCTCGTCTTGGTTTGGCGGCATTTTGGTTTCATGGACGTTTTCAAAAACGTTTGGGACGGGAAATTGCAAGTGGGTCACTTCATTTGCTTGCTCATCAAAAATCGTCCTTTCTGAAAATGTTGTTGAGCAAAGAAAGGACGATTTTTTTTGCGCATTTTTTTACAAAATCCACCGAGAAGTTTCCCATCTTTTAACGGAGTGGAGGCGGGAGAGGTTCAGATGAATCAAAAAGGGGGCTTCCGAAAGCTAACTAGCTACAGCCCCTAAATTCTTAGCCCCTTTGGATAAAAATTTTTCAGCGTTCCTTTTACTTCCTTTCCCCAGCCGAGCGGGTAGCCGTCAATCATGACCATAGTCCAGCCGCGGTCTCCGCCTGTTTCAAGCGTTTCGCCGCGCAAATATTTCATGATCGGCTCTTGGTCGCTGCTGTTTAAATCGAGCGAATGAGCGACCACTTCTTTTTTTAAGGCTAAGGCGAGCGCATGATTCGGCTCAAAGCGATGTTTCTTTAACTCTCCTAAATGCAAGCCCGCTCGCACCACTTTTAATCCCTCAAAATTCGGGCAATCCTTTGGCAGCGCAAATAGCTGTTGTTGAAATGCATAAATGGTGTGGGTGATTTCGGTTTTTAACACCTCTTTTGTAAATGCTTGATAGTCACGCTGCGCCGATTTGGAAAGGTTGGAAGCAACGGTTTTTCCATTCCATTGGTTGGATCTTCCTGTCTTTTGCAGCTTAGCAACAAAATGTCCTTCTCCTTTTAAATAATGTGGCCAAAGCCGTGCTGTTTTCGCCATTTCTTTCATATGAGTATTTGTCCATTCCGGTCTTCCTGGCTGAATGCCCACTGTTTTATCAATCGGCAATAAAATCAGATCCTCATATTCTGCAAGAAGCGCTTCGATCGTTTGCTCGTTTTCTTCTGGAGAAAACGTGCATGTCGAATAAACAAGAATGCCTCCTTCTTTTAACATGCGATAGGCACAGGACAAAATGTGGCGCTGCTTGCTGGCGCATTGCGCTACATGCGCTTCGCTCCAATAACGGATGGCCTCCTCATCCTTCCGAAACATTCCTTCACCTGAACAAGGCGCATCAACTAAAATTTTATCAAAATATCCTGTGAAGCGCTCTGCCAGCTTTTCTGGCGTTTCGTTTGTGACAAGCGCATTGGTGATGCCCAATCGCTCAATATTCTCTGATAGTGCTTTGACGCGTTTTGGATGAATCTCATTCGCAAGCAAAAAGCCGGTATTGTTCATCATAGCTGCCAGTTGTGTCGTCTTCCCTCCGGGAGCTGCACAAAGATCAAGCACTCTTTCTCCTGGTTCAGGACGCAATGCTTCAGCGACAAACATGGCGCTTGGTTCTTGAATATAATAAAGGCCGGCCGCATGATACGGGTGTTTTCCCGGCTGTTCCGCAGCATCATAGTAAAAGCCGGTCGAACAAAATGGAACAGGTGATAAGGAAAACGGCATCAGTTCTAAAAAGGTGCTTCGCTCTATTTTAAGGGGATTCAAACGAAGCCCGTTCGTTTTGT
This sequence comes from Anoxybacillus sp. PDR2, assembly GCF_009834045.1. Classification (NCBI taxonomy): domain Bacteria; kingdom Bacillati; phylum Bacillota; class Bacilli; order Caryophanales; family Anoxybacillaceae; genus Anoxybacillus; species Anoxybacillus sp. PDR2. The sequence continues at coordinate 1,758,373 of NZ_CP047158.1, forward strand.
TTTCTTCATATGTATGAAAGAAGGGAAGCGCTTCTTCCTGTAAGAGTCGATTCATTTTTTCGCGAAATGGCTCCGGTAATTTCAACAAATAAAACTCCTTTCATTGATCTTGTGCGTCTATTGTTTGAAAAAGAACGAATGTGATCATCCCGATCATCCGATCGTCGCAGGATCCGCAAAAGAGGCTGCCCGAGTGAATGGGACAGCCCTGTGAGCATTTATAGCCATTTGATTTTTGGTTCCGTTTTATTTATAATTCGCTTAATGTTGGCGCGATGGCGATAAAAAACAAAGAGAGCGAGCAAAGTAACGCCGATCCTCAGCGGAATGTCATTAGTAAAGAAAATCGTATAAATAATCGCGTAAACTCCCGCCAGCATCGAGGAGAGAGAGACATATTTTGAAAGATATAGTACAAGAAAAAAGACCACTAACAGTGTGAAAAATAAAAATGGCGAATAAAACAGCAAGACTCCCCCCGAAGTAGCAACGGCTTTTCCGCCACGGAATCCGGCGAAAATCGGGTATGTATGTCCAAGCACTGCCAGCGCTCCGGCAATGAGCGGATGAATGTCTACATGAAACAGCACCGGTAAGCTAGCGGCGAGCGTTCCTTTTAAAATATCGCTGATCGTTACAATCAATCCTGCTTTGACACCGAGTACCCGAAACGTATTTGTGCCGCCCAAGTTTCCGCTCCCATGCTCGCGAATATCAATGCCAAACCCGACTTTTCCGACAATGAGCGCGGAGGGAATGGAACCAAGAAGGTAAGCGGCGATTAAAATCAATAGCTTTGTCACCAATCTTCATACACCCTTTACTTGTTCAAATTCATGCATGATTTTATTTTACCATGCATTAAAAAAAACGCCAGATAAGAATTTGGGATTTGTATGAAGCGGGAATGGGCTAAAGGGGTTTTTTTAAAAACCGGTCATGGATTTTTGAAAGGGCCAACCAAGCTAATATGGAGCCGATGAGACAAAACAGCATATCCCATTGTGTATCCCATATGTCACCTTGGGTGCCTAGAAAATCTTGCACTTGCTTTACCTGTTTGGCCAATTGCCCGATTATCCATTCAATGATTTCATACAATGCGGCAATCGCCAGCATCATGCTCATCACAATCAAAAATAGCCATCCGCCTCGTGTCAGCGAGGTTTTCCGTAGTAAAATTTCTCTGAGCACGATGGCAAATAACCCCTTTAAAAAATGACCGAAACGATCATAATGATTGCGTTCTAAATCGAACGTGTCTTTCACCCAATTAAACAAGGGAACGTTGGAATAAACATAATGCCCCCCGATAAACATGCTGATGGCTAAAAGTGAAATAATAGCATATGAAAGGGTGGTCAAGCGAAAGCGGCGATAGAGGAGGATCACAATAAGCAACCCTGCAATAGCAGGACTGACTTCCAGCAGCCATGTTAAATAGCTTGCAGGCTTGACCGCTGACCATATCAATGCGGCAGTCACCAAGAATAGCAAAACGAGATGTTCTTTTAGATGTTGGGATGTAGCCATATCATGCCCTCCTTGCCATCGTATCGTTGCGGCCTGCTCAGTCTAATTTGAAAATGGAACAAAGCGATTCAGAAAAGGAGCGTATGGGATTTTTTCGATCATATGAACGCGGCCAAACAACACGGTGATTCTACAGACCAATGAATGATAGGAGTCAGGCGGCACAACCGCCCTAAATCTAAACGTTAAAAGATTGCGTTAATAGTATGAGAAAAAAGAAAGCCGCTTATGCAGCAAGAAGCGGCTTGTTTGTTTATCGTTTTTGCTGTCTATAAAACAGGCGTGAAATGATGATGCCAATGCTGCCAAGTCCGATGAACAGGATAGAGCGCATCAATAAAGAAACAATCGGCAGATCGATAAATACCAATTTCAGCAATGTTAAAAAAATCAATCCGATTCCTAATAAACGCATCGCTTTTTTGTCGCGAATCGTTCCAAAAACGACACTTCCAGCGGCGAAAGCAGCCCAGCTGAATGACAACAATATTGATTCTTTAAGTAATATAGCCGCGCAGTCTGAGCGAAAAGAGCGACATGCTGTCCCAATCTAAGGCATATATATGGAACGCATAGAAAAAACAAAAGGACATGACCGACGGCCAATGCCCTTTTGTTTTCTTTTTATGTAAGATGTTATGCTTTTTGTTCAAACAGTTTCGCAATTTCGATAATGACTTGCGTTGCTTTGACCATATTATCGACAGAAATATACTCATAACGGCCATGGAAGTTTTCTCCGCCTGTAAAAATATTTGGCGTAGGCAAGCCCATGTAAGAGAGCTGAGAACCGTCAGTGCCGCCGCGGATCGGCGAAACTTTTGGCTCAATGCCGAGGTTTTCCATCGCTTCATATGCAATGTCGACAATTTCTTTCACTGGTTCAATTTTTTCTCTCATATTGTAATACTGATCGTTTATTTCCCATTCGATACGCTCTTTACCATATTTTTCTTGAAACTGTGCAGCCAGTTCCGTTATTTTTGTTTTTCGTGCTTCGAATGCGTTTCGGTCGAAATCGCGGATAATATAGGAAAGAGTGGTTTTTTCGACATCTCCCTGAAAGGATAACAGATGATAAAATCCTTCATAGCCTTCAGTGTGCTCCGGCGCTTCATGAGCTGGCAGCTGGCTATGGAATTCCATGGCCAGTTTGATGGAGTTGACCATTTTGCCTTTAGCCGTACCAGGATGCACGTTTTTTCCTTTAAAGATAATTTTCGCTTGTGCGGCATTAAAGCTTTCATATTCTAGTTCGCCAAGCGGTCCTCCGTCCACTGTATAAGCGTATTTCGCCCGAAAAGCGTCCACATCAAATTTATGCGGACCTCTGCCGATTTCCTCATCCGGTGTAAAAGCGACGCGAATTTCGCCGTGCTTCACTTCTGGATGCTGAATAAGATACGCCATCGCTGTCATAATTTCAGCAATGCCCGCTTTATTGTCGGCTCCTAGCAAGGTCGTTCCATCGGTTGTGATCAAGGTATGTCCTTTGTAGCCAGCGAGTTCAGGAAAATCGGCGGGCGAAAGAACAATAGAAAGCTCGTGATTTAAGATGATATCGCCTCCGTCATAGCTTTCAATCAGTTGTGGATGAACATTTTCCCCCGTAAACTCGGTCGCTGTATCTAAATGTGCCAAAAATCCGATCGTCGGCACTTCTTTCTCTGTATTGGCCGGCAGTGTGGCCATCACATAGCCATTTTGATCAACCGTCACCTCTGTCATGCCGATCGCTTTTAACTCTTCTGCCAGCATATTGGCTAGTTCGAGCTGACCTGGAGTTGAAGGGCACGTGTCGCTGTTCGGATCAGATTGGGTATTCACCTTCACATATCTAGTCAAGCGCTCAATGATTTCTTGTTTCATATCGTCCATCTCCTTATGATTTGCTATCTTTTTCCGATGTTATTTTATCATAAAACGCTTATTTCAAGAAAAATGGAATCTTGATTTAGACCATTGATCATCGGATACAAGCTTTCTGATGCGAATGAGTGACAAGAGCTCTGAACAAGGGCTGTTTCTGAGGCCGAGTAGATGGATTTACGAATGAATGATGTTATCTAGTAGGTCAACCGTGGGAAGCGTATAAAAGCCTTAACGTTAAGAAGCGAAGCTTTATGCATAGACAATATTCAGCAAAACATGTATAGTATAAATGGAATAAATAAAATTTAGATTGATTCATCTTCGGGGCAGGGCGAAATTCCCGACCGGCGGTGATGAAGCGAACAAGCTTCTAAGCCCGCGAGCCGCAAGGCAGGATCCGGTGCAATTCCGGAGCCGACAGTTATAGTCTGGATGGGAGAAGATGAAGGTTTGCCGGCGTTCGGCGGTTGCGCTTGAACGTCTCTTTGCGCATGCCTGCTATCCTCCCTTAAGCGTTTAGGCTTAAGGGGTTTTTTATGATCAGTCGGCAGCCTTCTTCTTGTGAGGATGAGTCACGAGAAGGAGAGGAGAATCACCATGAAAAACATGAACGTATCCGCTTTTGCGGCGATTGGATTGTTCAGCGCCATCGCTTATCTATTGATGCTGCTCAATTTCCCGCTTCCGCCATTTCCTCCTTTTTTGCTTGTTGATTTTAGCGATGTTCCAGCATTAGTCGCTGCTCTAATGTATGGACCGATTGCTGGGATGCTCGTCGAATTATTAAAAAATGTGCTCAACTATTTCCTTGTCGGCAGCGCGACTGGCGTTCCAGTCGGTCATTTTGCGAATTTTATGGCTGGAATAACGTTTATTTTACCGACCTATTATATTTATCGTAAAGCAGCATCAAAACAGGGAATGGTCATCGGTTTGGTGGCTGGCACCATCGTGATGGCAACGGCGATGAGCGTATTGAACTATTATATCTTTCTGCCGGCCTATACCATTTTTCTCGGTTCGCCGGCAATGAGCGCCCCGGAAGCGAAAGCGCTCATTGTTTCCGCGATTTTGCCATTTAATGCCTTAAAAGGCGTGTTTATAACCGTTGTCTTTATGCTTCTTTTTCTCCGGCTTCGTCCATGGCTGCATAAACGAGCGGCAAGCCGCATCTGAGCCGCAAAAAGGCTGCGTTTACGAACGCAGCCTTTTTGTTAAAGCTTCGACAGCGTTGACTCGGAAAACCGCTCCTCTTGAAATGGGTTCGCCGTCATTGAATAACCTCTCTCTTCCCAATAGCCAGGCTCATCTGTTTTCATAAAACGGATGCCGGTCGCCCATTTCGCCCCTTTCCATAAATAAAAAGAAGCGGGGGGAATGAACCTCAGCGGATAGCCGTGCTTTGGCGAGATCTCTTGCCAATCGTGATGAGGGTCCTTCCATCGGTACACAAAAAGCGCATCATCTCCCATGAGAGCATGAAGAGGCAAATTGGCTGAATAGCCGAAGGGATCGCCGTTTAAATATCCATAAACTTTGACATAAGCGACGTCTGGATTCAGCTCGACGAAACGCAAAAATTCGCGAAAAGCAATGCCCTCAAATGTCGTGTCAAACTTGGACCATGTTGTGACGCAATGCATATCAATGGTTGAGATCGTTTTTGGCAATTCCATAACTTGCTGATAAGAAAGAGAAACCTCTTCTTTCACCTCGCCGAATAATGTGAATTTCCATGTAGCCTCATGAAACTCGTATACATCTCCTTCGTGAAGAATCGGCCATTTCTCCGTTGCAAATTGCCCTGGAGGCAGTTGTTTTGTCAATGTTCTGCACCCTTTCTTCCAACATGATATGATTTACCATCATACGGAGATTTGTGAGAAAATGCAATACAAACCGGAAGGAAACTGGCAAATGATGTAGAATATTCCGGGAAGCAGAAGGCGATGAAAAAGGAGGGTTCCTATGAACGAAGCTTTGACGCCGCATATCTAGTGCTCGCTCCTTTCGTTTGCTTCTACGCTTATGGTTTCAGGAATGTTAGTGCTTCTCATTGTTAGTATATGGATGCAAAACTGGACATTGAAAAGCATGGAAAGAAAGTTAGAGAGCTTCAAGTAAGGACAAGGAGTAAGAGAATAATGGAACGTGTTCAGATTGTGCGTGATATCGCAAATGCGAATTGGACAAAGATGAGAGAAATCTACGAATCTGTTGGCTGGGTTAAGCATACAGAACCAATCATTCAACGAGTTTTTCAAGCGAGTCATATAGTAGCGCTTGCCTTTTGCTCCGGCCGTCTGGTTGGATTTGGCCGCGCTCTGTCAGACGGCGTATTCAATGCGGCGATTTATGATGTCGTCGTTCACCGCGATTATCAAGGTAAAGGTATTGGAAAAGCGATCATGAAAGATCTGCTCGAACAGCTTGACGCCATTTCATGCATTCATCTTATTTCGACGATAGGAAACGAACCGTTTTATATTCAATCAGGATTTCGTAAAGCAAAGACGGCGTTCGCTCGTTATCGCAGCATGGATTTGGCACAGATCTATTTAGAAGGAGGGGATGGGAGTGAACATTCGGCAGGCAAAGGTGGATGATGCCGAACGATTAACAGCGTTGATTTTGCAAGTAGAGCGCGAATCATCCTATTTGTTGTTTGAAGCGGGAGAACGGCCGCTTACGGTTAAAGAGCAGCGCCGCCAGCTTGAGGCGCTCGAGCATGAAGAAAATGCCGCGATTTTTTTGGCGGAGACAGAAGAAGGGGAGCTCATCGGTTATTTAGTGGCAAGAGGCGGACGCGCTAAGCGCAATCGTCATACTGTATATATCGTTGTCGGTTTGCGTGCTTCCTATCGGGGAAAAGGAATTGGCACGATGCTATTTACAGAATTGGAGCGCTGGGCGCGGACAAAAGGGATCCATCGTCTGGAGCTGACGGTTGTGACAGACAATGTCCCCGCGATTTCTCTCTATAAAAAAATGGGATTTGTTCAGGAGGGAATCAAACGCCGTTCGCTGAAAATCGACGGACAATATGTCGATGAATATTATATGGCGAAGCTTCTGTAGGTGAACACTCCCTTTTCACGTAACCAAAACGCAAGCGGGGATTCAGAAAACGGAGAGGGCTTATCTTGATTTTGATGATGTCATTTTAACGCTCCGTTACTACCGCATACATAAACAAGATAGAGCAGCTAGCGATCAATAAGTACTCGGTGAGTTAAGGGGCATTGGGGAGGCCAGTTTTCTTTTTTACTGTAGCACTAATCGAGATTCTATTACGTTTTTTTATTCTTGGAAAATTTGAGTAGCATCGGACATAGCGTGTTAGGCGAAACGTTGGATTTTATGTGAATCGTAATGATTTCTTATGGAGATTCGAATGGAACGTTTGCGATTGTGACATAGGAGCTTGTTTAAGAGGTGGTATGAATCGAAATATCTTGTTTATTTTCCCGTATATATGCTTAAATGGTAATGGATGCAATAGCGACCTATTTCCATTTACAAAGGGGGAACAAGGCCGTGGGCTGGATGATTCAGTATATTCTCGCCTTTTTTGTGTTTGTTTTTTCCACTCTTGCTTCTTGGTACGAAGGAAGCGAAATAAGGTCTAACCCATGGGAGTGGAAGTATTCTGCTTTTTTTTCACAGATGCTCCATGTTCCATCACCAATAGCAGCGATATTTCACAGCTCGATCATTTTATTTATGCTGCTAAATTCAAGCCTGCTTTTCCTTTGCTTATGGCATTGAGCATTATTTATATAGTGATGCTAACAGGGTATTGGCTATGCCGGAGAAACAACAAAAGCTTTCGCTTGTTTTATGCCGGCAGTCTGCTATTTTGGATGCTGGGGGCGATCGTAGCCGATTCCCCGACGATCGGTGGGTATTATTTTATGATGCTTTTTATGGCTGCGGGTGCCGGAAGTGCAGCAATGGCTCTTTTGCCTGTGCTTCGGGCAAAGTGTTGGCAAGGTGAGGAGCTAAAATAATGGATACCGTGATGAAAAACGAATGTGATATCATCCAATGGATTCAGAAGGACGAGTGGATGATGGAAACATTGCGAGCCGTACAGTCGCTGAATTTGCCCGATTGGTGGGTGTGTGCCGGATTTGTCCGTGCGAAAATTTGGGATGTGCTGCATGGATTTCAAGAAAGAACGCCACTTCCAGATATCGATGTCATTTATTTTGACGGCAAGCATACGGAGAAAGCGGCAGAAAAGAAGCTGGAACAGAAGCTGTACCATCTCCTCCCCGATCGTCCATGGTCGGTGAAAAATCAGGCGCGAATGCATGCAATAAATGGCGGATCTCCTTATTTATCTTCCGTCGATGCCATGTCCAAATTTCCGGAAACTGCCACTGCTCTAGGGGTAAGGCTTGATGAAAAAGGCGTTGTTGTCTTGGCGGCACCTTGGGGAGTCGAAGATGTTTGTCAGCTTCTTGTCAAGCCAACTCCATATTTTTGTGAAACGAAAAAACGGGCTCAAATGTATGAAGAACGAGTGCGGAGGAAGAAGTGGACAAGCATTTGGCACAAGCTAACAATCGTGACACTAAAAAATGCTTAAAAACACGAGACAATGATTTTTCTATTGCAGCATAGGGAAGGAGACAAAATCATGGAAATTCGTTATCGGTTAACGGAAGAAGATTATGTGCAGTTTAATTTGTTTCATATCAAGCATTCGAAAGCAGCCCGGAGAACGTTGGCGATTCAGCGAGTTATCCCTCCCGTTCTTTTTCTTTTGGTTGCCTGGGTATTTGCTGAAATCGGACATGCTTCCTTTTTAGGATTGCTGATTACATTTTCGATTGTGGCGGTTTTATGGGTGATTTTTTATCCGAGTTACTTTGATCGAGCCATTATTCGCAGCGCAAAGAGAATGATGAAAGATGGAAATAATGAAGGGTTATTAGGAGAGCATCATCTTGTGATGACAGAAAAAGGAATCGTTGACTCGACTTCTTACGGAGAAACAAAAGTAAGCTGGGGAGGCATAAAGGCTTTCAAGGAAGACCGACACAGCTTTTATCTCTATAATAGTGCTGTCAGCGCTTATATTATTCCAAAGCGAGAGCTGAAAAACATAGAGGAGATTCGATCATATCTTCACACAAAGCTTAAGCATATTGAATCAGAAAATAAGTGATCAATGATCGGTGGGCATATCCCAGCGGCAAGCGAATGGCTTGCCGACTATTCAACGATTTTATATCAGTGACTCCATCATTTCCATAACCTTACTAAAAAGTCCCAAAGAACGAACGGCACCTCAAACGTAGAAATCATGACTCATCATTCGAAGTGCCGTTCGAAACAGGGCCGTTTTCATTTTAAAATGTTGGCAAGTTATCGAGATTGTTGCTTGGATCTCCATCGGCATTGCTACGCAGATGCCAGTCGCCGTCCTTCCCTCTAAATGTGTTTACACCCTCGATCTCGCCGTTTTGTGCCATCACTTGTGCCTGTTTGTAATCGACAATCCGCCCAGAAGATAGCTTGAGCTCAACAATATCGCCATCGCCATTTTTTCGGACTGCTACCACTTTTTCACTCATCACTTTCACCCCCTCTATCATTTTAGTATGGGGGATTTGTCAGCCATTTGGACCTCTGTCAATAGATTGGACAGCCAGAATCGAGAAAATTACGCAATTTGACCGTACATTCGTTCGTATTGAAAAGGTGTAAGATACCCGATAGCGGAATGTACGCGTTTCCGGTTGTAGAAAAACTCGATGTATTCAAAAATCCGACTTTGGGCTTCCTTGCGGGTTCTGAACTTCTCCAGATAGACGAGTTCCTTTTTGAGCACGCTGTGGAACGATTCGATGCAGGCATTGTCATAGCAGTTGCCCTTGCGGCTCATGCTGCATTTCATCCCGTATTTCAAGAGCCGTTTTTGGTACTCATGAGATGCGTATTGGCTGCCGCGATCGGAATGATGCAGGACTTCGCCTTTCGGCCGTTGACGGTTGTAAGCCTGATCCAGAGCTTGCAGGACCAATTCCTTGGTCATTCGCTCATCGGCGTGCCAGCCTACGATTTTGCGCGTGTACAAGTCCATCACGCTCGCGACATAGAGCCATCCCTCGTCTGTCGGAACGTAAGTGATGTCCGCCATCCAGACTTGATTGGGAGCTTGTGCCCTGAACTGCTGGTTCAGCACATTGTCATGCACTGGCAGATTGTGGTTCGAGTTCGTCGTCGTCTTGTATGTCTTGACGGTGCGCGACTTAAGCCCCAGTTCCTTCATGATGCGGGCGACCGTTTTTTCGGATACCCGAACACCTTGCTGGCACAAGACTTGAGCGATCTTCGGGCTGCCGTACAGGCGACGCGAGTCCACAAAGATACGGCTAATCTGTTGTTCCAGTTCTCGGCGACGTTTCTTTTGCTCGCTTTCCTGGCGCCTGGTCCATTGATAATAACCACTCCGGGATACGTTCAAAACCTTGCACATCTCCGATACCGGATACTTGGAGCGGTGTTTGTGGATAAACGCAAAGATCAGTTCCGGTCTTTTGCGAAGATGTGCATCGCCTTTTTTAAAATTTCGTTCTCCATCTCGAGTTGGCGGATTCGTTTCTGCATTTCGAGAAGGGTTTTTTCCTCGATTTTCAAGTTGCCGCTGCCGCGAAACGCATTGACCGGATCCTGTTTGAATTCGTTGATCCAGCGGTACAGAGTATTGTCGGATACGCCCAATTCTCGGGCGACCTGCGCCACCGGCTTCCCCTGTTCCTGAATCATTTTTACGGTTTGGATTTTGAACTCTTTGTCATATTTCTGACTCATCTTCGGACACCTCGATTTTGCTAGGTTTATTGTCGCATTCTCGATTCTCGGTGTCCACTATTTAGTCTAGCATCAATTTTATGCACATACAGCCTCAATAACAAACGCTCTTCATTGAAGACGAACCCATATTTCGGAATAAAAATCAGGGCTGGTTGGATCGTCGTCCGGATATACTTCTAATTGCGGCGTGCCTGCAAGCTTGTAATGCTGGGATGGCAACCATTCTGAAAAAATTTGCTCCCATGCTTTTTGTATCGCTTCCGGCATCGATCCGCGCACCTCAAATATGCCCCATTTAGAAGCGGGGATTTCTAACGCCAACAGCCCGTTAGGCACCTCGCCATTATACTCTGCGGCTATCCAATAATCGATCGTTTGTCCTGACTGGTCATCGCTGTGTGCGGTACATACACCGATCAAGCCTTTTAATGAGCCGTTGTTCAGTGATGATAATAACTTAACGGTGCCGTTTTGATGAACTTCCTCCCACATCTTAGCAATCCCTGTATGATTCTCTCCATTGACTAGCGAAAATGTCCGCTTGATTCCCACTACTTGAAAACGATCTTTTTCAATGATTTGGTGATTCATTGATTTTCCTCCCATCTCAAGATAAAGAAACGATTCTAGGCTTGCTTGTGTATGGCCACTATCTATTTGATTATAGCACATATGTTCGTGTGTAGCTACCTATCTTTCTGTTTAGAAAAAACGTTTTTTGGAAGCAAAAAATGATGGCAGATTTGAATGGGAAAAAGGGGGCTCGACTGTTTAACAAGAACGGAGGACCGTTTTTTTGACAACTGGGGGATTATTTAAATGTTATATTACATATAAATGGAATTTATTGTTCATTCAAAAGTAGAGCGGAGGTGGGAGGCAAGGCGGTGACTTGCTTTTGTTACGCCAAAGCGTACTAGATTTGAAATAAAATAGAGAAACTTTCAAACTATTTTCTAATAAATAACGAATATATGAATGAAAGGCTAGCCTTTGAAAGAAGTAGGAGTAGAAGTCAATGGAGAAAATAAAGGAATGGATCACCAAAGTCAAAAAAGGAGATCACAATGCCGCTAACCAGCTTGTCAGTTTTTATTATAAGGATCTATATGCTTATATTTACAGGCAGACATTAAACAAGGATTTAGCAATGGATCTAACCCAGGAAGCGTTTATCAGCATGCTTCGTTCGATCCATTCGTATGACGAGAGAAAGGCGTCATTTCGAACGTGGTTATATCGGATTGCCACTTATCAAACGATCGACTACTATCGTTCAAAATATTACAAACAGCAACCAATTGTGACGGAGATCGATCACGAGTTAGGACAAGAAGAAGATTTTACATTGAAGCTGGAATACAAGGAGGAGGTTGAGCGGATTTTAGCGGTGTTGAATACGTTTGAAGCGTCTGCCCAGCAAATTTTCCGTCTTAAATTGTTTGGTGAATATACTTTTGCTGAAATTGCTTCTGCCACTGGCTTAACGGAATCAACAGTGAAAACGAAATTTTATAGTACCGTAAGAAAAATAGGCAGTAACATAGCGATTGTCGATTGGAAGCAGGATTTTCTTTCTATCTGTTGAATGTTCGAAAAGGCGAAGAGAACGTTGGGAGGACTTGTATGATGAACCTATTCACATTTGCTAAAAAAGCCGGCACCGCCATGACAAAATACAACTCCAAGTTACCGAGCTATAAGAGAATAACGAAACTAACCGAATCTGCCGTCATCGGCTGCATGTACATTGAAGCGAACGGAGTGGTCGGCTATCATGAAGCGCCAGTGCCGCAGCTGTTTCTTCTTGTACAGGGGGAAGGCTGAGTGACGGGGGCGGATCGCAAAAAAGTGTTTGTCAAAAGTGGAGAGGCGGTGTTTTGGGAACAAGGCGAATGGCACGAATCGGGAAGCGATCAAGGAATAGCCGCGATGATTGTTCAGTCTGAACATTTGACACCGAAATATCTCATACAATTGCAAGTATCCGAGTGAGTAATTTGATTTATAAGAATCAAGTGAACCGAAAACGGCGCGGTCAAATCACCGCGCCATTTATCTTGGCGTTTCTTGAAAGGTAATGCCTATTACTCGCTCTGTTGCGGTGTTAAATTGGATATTGACAAAAACACCAAATTCTTTCTGGTTGGTTCTCAGCCATAGCTTAAATTTTTCCGTCGTCACATTCGCTTGTTGGTCGCGGCCAATATGGAGGTAGTCGACGATTTGGGCGTTTGGATATTTTTCCTTTGTTTTTTGAAGAGCGAGTCTTCCCCATTTGGCATATGGTGGCATTTCGGTTTGGGCGATCGCGTGATGGACGATTTCAATCGGTTGGATGCCCATCCCCGCAACTGACCAGACACTGAGAGCGAATAAAGTGATCCATCTGTTTTTCATATATAATAAAACCTTTCTTTTTTTATGTTTAGCGTGCACGATGCTTGTCAGATTATTCATCCTCTCTAAAACGGAGAAAGAAAATGACGGTTCATGATGCAGCTGTTTGATGTGTATCGCTCTCCGTTTTTAATAGTGCGGGCAAAGAAAGAAGATGCTTGTCTGCTTATAAAATTCTGTTGTCCGATTCGCGTTTTCACTCGTCTGTAAAGGGAACTTTTTCATTTATTACAAAAAATTCAATATCGATTGAAACCTTTTTGCGTTTTGAACGTTAATATTATGGAAGATAAGCGGCGAGGTTGAGAACTAAAAAATATGGAATGTGTTGCAGCATGTGATCTATGTTTCAAACAGAAGATCAGCTGATGGAAAGCATGAGCATACGGTTCCCTGTCCCTTAAAGCTGGAGCGAATGCCGTCTATTTATGAAATTCGAAGGAGTGCATGAGGAATGAACTTTTTTAAAAAATTGAGCTATAGCGTAGGGGATGTCAGACGTTATCCGGACATGGTGGCGCAAGGCGCAGGAAAAGCTTTTTTATATTTGCTTTTATTTGCGCTTTTGTTTGGCACGCTGAATAGCATCATTGTCGGCTATCAATTTAATCAAAGCATCGGCCATTTTACCGGAACATTAGAAAGCAAAATCCCGGAATTCACCTTTCAAAACGGAGAGTTGAATGTAGAAGGAACGATGCCGATTGTGTTGGATGATTCTAAAAATGGCGCTGTCATTATCGATACGACGGGCCAAACAACAGAAGATCGTTTAAATCCGTACTCGTCGGGAGTGCTGATTTTAAAGGACCGGATGATTAGCAAGCAAGCTGGAGGGCAAACACAAGTTTTCTTATTTCGTGATTTTCAAGGCGTAACGTTTGATAAACAAGATCTGGTCGGCTTTTTGCCATATTTAAAATGGCTCGCTCCCATTGTGGCAGTGATTGCTTGGATCGGCTTTTTCATTGGCAAAATATTCAGCGCTTTATTTTTAGCGATTATCAATCTGGTGATCTCTAAGCTACAAAAAGCGAACTTGCCTTTTGGCCGGCTATACAGCTTGAGCATTTATTCATTATCTTTGCCGATCATCCTTGATCTGATCTTTAAGCTGTTCCATTTCCGTTTACCGGGATTGATTTATTATATCGTTGCGTTAGTATATAGCTGGCTGGCGATTAACCAAATCAAAAAACAAGCGGGAGAGGCTTTTTAATAGATCGGATCCCCTTTTGTGTGGGATGAGAGCCGTCCGCTAAGCCGCGCTTCGTCTTTGTTAAAGAAGCGCTGTTGCTCGAAAAATCAGCTGCGGTAGGAGATTGGTATGAATCGTGAATCATGATCCTAAGATAGGGGCTGTCCAAAAAGTCAGGGTAACTGACCTTTTGGACAGCCCCTCATTTTTTCAATTTAAAAAGGACACAAAAATCATCCTTTCTAGTAAAATGAAGTTGCGACACAACATTACAGAAAGGACGATTTTTTATGAGCAATCAAATGATTACTCCTGGAAAGGATCACACACAGCCTCTAGATGGAAAAGAAGAAAAACTCCTGCAAAACTTAGTATGTTTTTTTGATGAGGCTGAGCGAAGGCATGGGGATGGCCCAGCTGCCAAATCGTCTCAAAAATAGACAGGCGGCATTTATTACGCGGAAACTGACAGCTGAAAATGTTACACTTTTTCCTCTTTGCGGTGAGCTGTGGCCTGCTTAAGCCACATGTTTTTTGGGTGCCATATTGGCTGAATGAGTCGGCTTAAACTATAGCCAAGCATTCCGCCTAACGTATTTAAAATTAAATCATCGATGTCAAAGCTTCCTAATTCAAATAATAGCTGCATCACTTCGTATGTAAAGCTTAAACACAAGGTTGCAAGCATGGTAGCAGAAAAGCTGCGAAAGCGTGTCGACAGCAATGGAAGCATCCATCCGAAAGGAATAAAACCGATAATGTTTCCAGCTAAGTTTTCAATTTTAATGTTTAAATTGACATCGGCAAAGAATAAATAAAAAATAATGGTTTTCAGGGGAGTAAAGTTGCTTGAATGCCATTGGTTTTGAATGGCGCTGAAGTCGAAATGGTAGATCATTTCTTTCCAAGAGACATATTTAAATAAGACCATTTTCGTGAGAATAAATAAATAGAGACAAAATAGCCATACGAACATTTGATAAAAAAACTTTTTCATTCACTTGCGACTCCTAAAGTTCATCGTTTTATTTTTTTAGCGTTTGAACCGTGCTGATCACTTCCACCCATATGTTTATGTTTCAGCTGCTTCTGTGCTTGGAGCGCAACGGCATTGTACGCTTTATTACCATGTTAAATGATCATCGTTTTTATTTCAATCATTTCCCGAAATAGTTGGTGGTCAATCGCGGCAGCTGCTATAGAATGAGGAAGATGGAGATGAGGAAAACGTTTGTAGGCCTACCTCCCCTGCTGTCGTCGGAGATGAATGCAGACAGATCATTTCGCTTTCATCTCGCGTCACTGGCCTCGCACGTCCGCTCACGGTCTTCTTTTAGCTTCACCTGTTTTTATCTTGTCTAACCGTTTTCAAGCCCGTTCGATCGGGAAAATCAGCTGCTTAAAAAGGGAAGACAAAGCTCATTTTGCACCTTATCTACAATGAGAGATCCATGAAAAGTTTGTAGAGATCGGAAAAAATCCATTACTTTCTTTTCCAAAAGGTATTTGCAAAGAAAATCCCCTTGCGGATGGGGCGCAAGGAGATCGGCTGCTCACTTAGACATTTTTCATTCTTTTGATAAAAATGATGATATAAATCATTAGGGTAATAATGGTGAGCGCAGGACCTATATTCATTAAGGTTAAAAAGTTGCCGTAAAACCATCCTTCTTGAGCGAATAAGGAAACCGGCAAAACATGGGCCGAGCTATTGGCATGATAGACGGGTTCCCATAAAAGAAAAGTAAAAAATCCTGCTAAAAATCCGTGAATAATGCGAGAAACGAAAAAAGGCTTAAAGCTGATATCGCTTTGTGCTAAAAGGCTGGCGACTTGAGCTTGTACACTTAGACCGCTGAAAGCAAGAATAAAGCTTATAATAATGGCTTTATGCATTAAAGAGACTCCCTGGACTTGGCTTGTCATTTGCCCGCCTAACGTGATCTCAAATAAGCCGGATATAAGAGGGGTGCTCAATGCTTCTGGCAAATGGAACAAACGAAGCGCATATGCTACTAGTTCTCCTAAAAACTGGGTAATATGTAGACTCGATAGCAGCCTATTGATGACAGAAAACAAAATGATAAAACCGCCGATCATTAATAAAGTATGAACAGAAGAGATGACAGCATCCCCGAGCAGCTTGCCAATCGGTCTTTTTTCTTTCATACGTGTGGTATGCAAGGCGGAAAAGGCTCTACGCAATAGTGCTTCGTCTCTGGCCTCCTTTGGATCTTGTGGCTGCTCCTTTCCATAAAACCTCATCATAAGGCCAATACATATGTTTCCTAAATAATGCGATAAAATCAAGACGGCGCCAAGCTGTGCATTATGAAAAAACGAGATGGATACGGCACCGATGATAAAAAGTGGACTGGATGAATTTGTAAAACAGACCAACCTTTCTGCCTCCACTTTACTGAGTTGTTTTTCTTGCCGCAATAGTACAGTGAGTCTTGCGCCTGTCGGAAAGCCAGAAACCATTCCCATCGCCCATACAAATCCCCCGACGCCGGGAACCTTAAATAGGGGCTTCATGAGAGGTTCAAGTATAACACCGATAAATTTTACAACCCCAAAATTAATCAGCAATTCACAGATAATGAAAAAAGGCAGCAGCGAAGGAAAGACGGTCCCCCACCAGATTTTCAGTCCCTGCTTTGAAGCATTGACGGATTCCTGCGGGAAGGAGACGAGGGAGACGGCAATAAAAGTAGCTGCTAAGGCTAATACGATCGTTTTGAATCGGGAACGGGACACTTCTCAATCCTCCTCAAATGGATAAGCTAATGTTGCTGTTATAAAGTTTATTTGCGATGAGAGTAGATTAGAACTGATGGCACCGTGTTTGTCCGCTGCCATCAAACCTTGGTTAGAAAAGGGGCGTGGAAGTGACCGCCGCCGGCAAAAGGATGGAAATACTCTTTGACGTTCGATCAACTTTCACTATCGATGAAACGTAATCTTTGAAGATGTGATGTTTCGGCGGGGCAGACGCGTAAATGATGAACCGTTTGACAATCCCATCAATGGACCTGAAAGCGTTTTGACAAAAGCAAGTTCACATAGATGGGCCTTTGCCCGTCGGTTTTCAGAAATGATCGTTCCATCTAGAAACGGTATGGTATGATCGATAAGAAAACGTTTGAGGCAATCAAAAAAATAGGAAAAAGAGCAGAAGGAAAGGGAAGAGGAAAAATAGAATAAAAAACAAGAACATATATTCCTGTATTGATGAATCTATGCTATAATAAAGATGCACAGCTATATGCAGGGTGGGAGCGGCCTACTCCCTTAGAGAAGGGAGGTGCCGCTGATGATATCTGTGACCGATACACTGACGCTAATGATTGCTTTTGCATCATTAATGGTAGCTGTTATCGCTGTAGCGAGAGACAAAAAATAACCCACCCTGCTCGCCTTAAGTGAGGGTGGGTTACAACCGCCTGTTTTCGGCCGCTGCACGTCTTGCAGTCAGCTGTGTATTGAATGGACATTGGTTGCCGCCAATGTCCTATTTTTATTTTATGCTTTATACGTTTATTATACGCATAAAAGTGTCGGAATGACAAGGAATTTCTCTTTGTGCGAAGCCGCAGGTGAGACGGTTGGTATTAAATCGTAAATATTACGATTTGAACTTTATTCATTTATCAGGAACCAACAAATGCAGGGAGGGGATCGAAAAATGTTTCCCAATTCTGGCTCATTTCCTGAGCGGTAAGTAAACATTGGTCTAACGAATCTTCTATTTCTTCTTGATTCATCTCGATGCCGATAAAGACGAGCTCGGTCATGCGGTCGCCATATGTTTGATCCCATTTTTCAAGAAGTTCAGGGTTCTCCATTAAAATTTGTTGGCGCTCAGCTTCAGGATAAGCAGCGACCCATTCGCCCGCTCCTTGGATCACGATCGATGTGCCCGCTTGTGATAGAAGGCCGCATACATCATTTCTTGATGCAAGCCAAAAAAAGCCCTTGGCGCGAATCACTTCAACTGGCCAATTCTCAAGCCATTTCATAAACCGTTCTGGATGAAAAGGCTGTCTTCTCCGATATACAAAAGAGGAGATGCCATATTCTTCGGTTTCTGGAGTATGCTCTTCATTCAACTCTTTGATCCAGCCGGCTGCTTGGCTGGCACTTTCGAAATCGAATAAATGCGTGTTTAAAATTTCGTCTAACGCTACTTGGCCGAATGTCGTAGGGATGATTTTCGCTTCCGGATTCAGTTTTTTTAACATCTTTTCAAGCTCTTTTGCCTCTTCGGGATGAATTAAATCGATTTTATTAAGCAAAATGACATTAGCAAATTCGATTTGACCGATTAACAAATCAGCTACTTCGCGTGTATCTGAATCATCGACAGCTTGCTTGCGATCGAGCAAGCTCTCTCCAGAAGAAAAATCGTTCCAAAATCGGTTAGCATCGACAACGGTGACCATCGTATCTAAACGACATTTTTTAGTGAGATCAATTCCTAAATTTTCATCTATGTAGGTAAAAGTTTGCGCTACCGGAATCGGCTCGCTGA
The DNA here is from genome assembly GCF_009834045.1 of Anoxybacillus sp. PDR2. Classification (NCBI taxonomy): domain Bacteria; kingdom Bacillati; phylum Bacillota; class Bacilli; order Caryophanales; family Anoxybacillaceae; genus Anoxybacillus; species Anoxybacillus sp. PDR2. The sequence goes on from NZ_CP047158.1 coordinate 1,776,738, forward strand.
TTCCTGAAGACTCAATGACGATGTAATCAATTCCCCCTGCGTCTACTAATCTTTCTACTTCCTTCATTAAATCATCGCGCAATGTACAACAAATACAGCCGTTTTGAATTTGAACAAGCTTTTCTTCTGTTCGGGAGAATCCCCCTTGTTTAATCAATTCCGCGTCGATATTCACTTCACTCATATCATTCACAATAACGGCAATTTTTTTGTTTTCACGATTATGCAAAATATGATTGAGTAAGGTGGTTTTTCCAGAGCCTAAATAACCGCTTAATACAGTAACTGGCACTTTTTTCATGATAAGTAACTCCTTCCTTTATTAAATCGTAATCATTACGTTTTAACAACGTCAATCATACAAGAAAATAAGAAAAATAGCAACTACGAGAATGAAAGGGATGTATATATCTTTGAGCTGCCATGATCGGATAGATTTTTCAAGATAAGTTCATCGTTTTTTATTATAGAGAGATACGATGAGAAAATCACACTTATAGCTAACCGATTCAAATTTTCCAACGGTCGCCCGACTAGCGAAATCAGATCATCTGCGCATTTGGCGACAAATGTTGACGGAGCAATTGATATTTCATAGTCATATTTTTGTGGACAATCTATGTATATATGTTAATAGGAAAAATTACGATTTGTTAAGAAGAAACGAGAGCATGAATGGAGGAAATGAATGTGAAAAAGGCGATTTCTCATACAATCAATGATGGACTAGCGTTTGTTCTTTTATTGTTATTTTTATATTTATTCTTTTTTTATGGAATGGGGAATATGAATTTTACATTGCCGAAAGAGTGGGCGATTGTCTATACTATGTTTTTAAGCATTGTTTTAGAAGCGATTCCGTTTATTTTAGTAGGCGTCTTTGTATCCGCTTTGATTCAAACCTTTATTTCAGAGGATACGCTGCGGCGTTGGCTTCCGAAAAACCCGTATGTGGCCATTGTGTCTGCCGCCTTTTTCGGAATCATTTTTCCCGTTTGTGAGTGTGCGATTATTCCAATTGTAAGAAGGCTGATTAAAAAAGGAATGCCGCCAGCAGTTGGCATGACATTTTTGATGAGTGCGCCCATCATCAATCCGATTGTTTTCCTCTCGACCTACTATGCGTTTCAGCAAAAAAGCGAAATCGCTTTTGCTCGCGTGGGCCTTGCTTTTTGCGTTTCTGTGTTGGTAGGCTTGCTTTTATACCACTTTTTTCAACATAAGAATCCGCTCAAACCAACAGCCTCTTCCTCGCACGAACATATTCATTCTATAAATAAATGGAAAGAAACGTTGCATCATGCCAGCGAAGAATTTTTTGACACGGGAAAATATTTAATCATTGGCGCGTTTTTAGCCAGTTTATTGCAAACGTTTCTTAATCGGAACGAATTGCTGCAAATTGGAGCCAATGAACTCATCTCTCCTGTTGTGATGATGGGTTTTGCTTATTTGCTCTCGCTTTGCTCGGAGGCCGACGCTTTTGTGGCTGCTTCGTTTAGTCACACCTTTTCTACAGGCGCGATTTTAGCGTTTCTTATTTATGGAGCCATGCTTGATTTGAAAAATACCTTGCTGCTGCTTGCTTATTTTCGAACACGGTTTGTCATTGCGTTTATTCTCGTGTTGACATGTGTTGTTTATTTGGTTGTTTGGCTCTATCAAACAATCTTTATCCATGGATGAGGAGGTGAAGGAAGTTGAATAATCAGCTTTTTTTGCGGGGAGTTCTGCTCGTGGGCTTTGCGTTAGTCATGTTTAAATTAATCGTAACAGGGCAAATCCAGCAATTTATTGCACCAAAGATGTTTCCTTTCCTTTATTTTGCGATGGGCGTATTGTTTATTCTTGGCATTTTTCAAATTTGGCGAAGTGATCATCACGATCATGCGGTTGGTTGTGAATGCGGCCATCATAAGGATAAGCATCCTCTAAAGACGTGGATGATTTATCTTTTATTCATTGTGCCCATCATCACAGGTTTAATGTTTTCAAGTCAAGTATTGGACAGCTCGGTCGCTGCCAAGCGCGGTGTGCAAATGGGTGGAGGGCAGAAGCAAAGCGATCCATCAGCGAATGCTCAAACGCAATCCTTAACCGAATCAGCACAGACCGAACAGCAGCCAGCCGAAAAAAGCATTGACAAACAGCAGCTCGCTAAGAAGTTAAAATCTGCGAAAAAGATAGAGTTTACGAATGAAAACTATTTAGCCACTCTGGAAATCATTCATAATCATGTTCAAGAGTTTATTGGGAAAGAGATTCAACTTACCGGATTTGTCTATCGCGAACCTGATTTTCCAAAAGGGGAAGCAGTCATTGCGCGATTTGCTGTTACTTGCTGTGTTGCCGATGCTTCCGTTTATGGAATGCTATCAAACGGAGAACAGCTAAAAGAGCTCAAGCCGGATGAATGGGTAGAAGTAAAAGGAGTCATCGGCCAAACAACGTATGAAGGAAATATCCTTCCTTGTATCAACATCAAAACAGTGAAAAAAGTTCAACAGCCGGATGAGCCTTATGTTTATGACCGCACTCCTTACTGATATCCATTTTAAAGACACCGTGAGCGCGAATAACAGCAAAACAAAAGCGATGGCGTTCATCACCCGCTCCGTTAGACTCGAGGTAATCAGCGCGCCGCCCGCTAATATGCCAACAAAGGAGGCTGCTCCTCCGATGGCGATCAGTGCGAAAAAAAGTGTGCCCAACATGATCCCTTCTTAATCTGTTAATCTAAAAAATGGATCCAACGAACACCATGGGTACATTTTCTATACTACCATTTATTTCTGGATCGTTGCATAGATCATATGACACAATATATGGAAAGCGAAAGAGGAAATGTTCTATTTCCCCGGCAAGCGCAAATTGCGACAAAAAAGCAGGAAAATCGGGGGCGGTGCTGCGAATTTTGTAAAGGAAAGATAGAGGAAAAAGTTTGATTCTCTCTGTTTTCTGGAATTTAGTAAAATAACAAGCAGATAAACAACGGTTATATGCTTATAGGGCTTTTTGGACAGTTTCTTATGATAATGAATGTAATACATCATGTAGTTAAGAATAGAAAATGGTTTCTATATTTTTCTATTTCTACAACTTGAGAAGCCAACACGGGTTTCTATGTGAGCGAGTAACGATTCATCTAGCAAGAGAACAATAAAACGAATCGGTTTTATCATCTGTTACTGAAGCAAAACTTATGTAGCAAAAAAGGGGAGGAACGGGGTGATTCTGGAAACACCACGATTGATATGGAAACCATTTACCGATAGCGATCTGTTCGCTTTACATAGCATTTTTTTTGATCAAGACATGATGAAGTTTTATTCGGCCCCTTTTACTATGGAGCAAACCCAAGATTGGATTTAACGAAATTAAAAAAGGTATCATAAGCGCTGCTTTTATTGAATGTGAAAATTTGGATGTTTGCTCTCTATCAAAGAAAGGAGACATGTAAATGGAAGAAATTGTGGTGCCAATGACATTTGAACATTTACAGGAATGTATCGAACTGTATATAAGAGTGTTTCATCGTGAGCCTTGGAATGAGAATTGGACGTATGAGGCGGCTCGAGAGCGGCTCACCGATTTATTGCATACGCCTAAGTTTATCGGATTTGTATGTAAACAGCGTGAAGCGATCCTTGGTTTTATCGCTGGCCACAGCAAAGCGAGCGATCAGGGGATGGCGTTTTATCTGGCGGAGTTGTGCATCGATCAGAAAGCCCAAGGGAAAGGATATGGCTCTCAACTGCTGCAAGTTCTTGAGGAGGAACTACAGAAGCAACACGTCAAAAGCATCTATTTGTTAACATCCGCTTACGGAGCGGCGGCAGCGTTTTATCGAAAAAACGGCTACACCGTCCGCGCTGACCGGATCGTGATGAAAAAGAGCCTTTGACCGATTTTGCGGCTGCCTGTTGCTTTTCGCCGAGCGTCAGGGTATTGTGAATTCAGCTGTTTGCAGATACAAACGGCTGGAGTGAATCCGTATGATAGAGGAGATAGCCAGATGATGTCTCAAAATGACAGCATAGCATAAATATAGTACATCCATGAGATCATTAGCTGGCGCGAAATGAAAACAAGCATCGATTTTTGTGATCCGACAACACGCTTCTGCGGCGAAAAGCAGAGCCGTAGCAAAACGAATCTTTGATTTTATTTCAGCTAAGCGCGGCTTGCTATTTTTTTAAGATGCCTAAATATTCGATCCAAGGTCCGACATCTTCCTTGTATCTTTTGGCCATCACTCTGACAATTTGGGCGATGTGGGTCAAATCATGGACAGCCCAAGTAGACAGCAGTTCTCTCAGCTTTACAGGACCAAAAGCTGGATGAATCCCGGTCCATTCAAAATCGGTTTCTGGGCCGATGAGATGGTTTAGCTTGGCGAGATTTTGTTCACGCAACTCTTGAAATAAACGCAGCTTTTCTTCAATGGTCTCTCCTGAGTGTTCTTTTAAATGGCTGAATCGGTCGAAAACGGGAAAGGTTTTATCTCCGTGTTCTTGAAGAATGATTTCAAGCCTTGGAATCCAATTCGTTTTCTCAGCTTCTATCAGATGCTCGATAACTTCTGTCGCATTCCATGTGCCTTCTCCCTCGCGGCATTGCAACCATCCAGCGGATAATCCGGATAAAAAATTCTCCAATGTTTTCGGCGTGCGCTGCAGTAATTCAATGGCTTCTTGTAACTGAAAGTTCATAGAAATAGCTCCTTTCATCATTTATTAATAACTTACCATAATCAGCGGATGATGCAAATAGAATGACCGAAGACTTGACGAATAGCAGAACGGATACGCAACAAAATGTGATGAAAACAGAAAACGATGGAATGGATGATAGGCTTATATCGAGTTTTTGCGGCTGAATCCCTTGAGAATATTTTTTTCGTTCGCCGGCGACAATGGATGATAGAAATTCCGATGAAAAGAGGCCAAAAGAAAAATGTCCGAGCTAGCAGGATTCCTTTGACCAATGCCGAAATTAGTACACACAAGACACGAGACGAAAGGGGAACACATATGCCAATCGTGAATCCAAGCCGCGAAGAAATCGGCGATATGTTGCAAAAAGCAAAGCGCATTGCTGTTGTAGGTCTGTCCAATAATCCAGAACGCACGTCATATATGATCGCTCAAGCGATGAAGGAAGCAGGATATGAGATTATTCCTGTCAATCCAACCATTGATGAATGGGAAGGGATTCCGGCTGTTAAATCATTAAAGGACATTGACGGACATGTGGATATTGTGAACGTGTTTCGCCGTTCAGAGCATTTGCCGGAAATTGCCCGTGAATTTGCACAAATCGATGCCGATGTGTTTTGGGGGCAGCTGGGTGTAGCCAATGAGGAAGCCTATGAATTTCTCAAAGAAAAAGGATATACAGTTGTGATGGATCGCTGCATTAAAGTAGAACATGCTTTAACGAAAAAGAATTGAATGGAATCAAAACGGCCATCTTTAGTTGTGAAAGATGGTCATTTCCATTTTCGACAAAAATTTTGCGTGTTCGGCTGAAAACGGTAAAATAGGCATAGACGTTTTGCAAATTTATGCTACAATAAAACAGAAACAAACGTTCTTGTTTTTGAAAGGGGTATGTTCGTGACAAATCAGCAACGATATGAATATAACGATGATGCGATCCAAGTGCTTGAAGGGCTTGAAGCGGTGAGAAAACGTCCGGGAATGTATATCGGCAGCACCGACAGCCGCGGCCTGCATCATCTTGTATATGAAATTGTCGATAACTCCGTTGATGAAGCGTTGGCGGGGTACGGAAACTATATTCTCGTCAAAATACATAAAGATAATAGCATCACGGTGCTTGACGAAGGCCGGGGAATGCCGACGGGCATGCATAAGCTTGGCAAGCCGACTCCGGAAGTGATTTTAACCGTCTTGCATGCAGGCGGCAAATTCGGACAAGGCGGGTATAAAACAAGTGGCGGTTTGCATGGAGTCGGGGCCTCGGTCGTCAACGCTTTATCGGAGTGGCTTGTTGTCACGATTCATCGCGATGGATTTATCTATCGGCAGCGGTTTGAAAACGGTGGAACGCCCGTGACGACATTGGAGAAAATCGGAACGACATCGAAAACGGGGACGATGATCCAATTTAAGCCGGACTCCAGCATCTTTAGCACGACGTCGTTCAATTATGAAACGCTCAGCGAACGGCTAAGAGAATCGGCCTTTTTATTAAAAGGACTGAAAATTGAACTAATCGATGAGCGGACCGGCGCAAAAGAGAAATTTCATTATGAAAACGGAATTGAAGCGTTTGTTGCTTATCTCAACGAGGAAAAGGATGCTCTGCATCCAGTCGTGTATTTTGAAGGGCAGCAAAATGGCATCGAGGTGGAGTTTGCGTTTCAATTTAATGACGGCTATTCGGAGAACGTGCTTTCATTTGTTAATAACGTCCGCACAAAGGATGGCGGAACGCATGAAGCGGGCGCCAAAACAGCCATGACCCGCGTGTTTAATGAATACGCTCGCAAAACCGGCTTATTAAAAGAAAAAGATAAAAATCTAGAAGGTTCCGATATTCGCGAGGGACTCTCAGCGATTGTTTCTGTAAGAATCCCCGAGCATTTATTGCAGTTTGAAGGCCAGACAAAGGGAAAGCTTGGAACGAGTGAAGCTCGTTCAGCCGTCGATGCGATCGTCGCGGAGCATTTAACTTATTTTTTACAGGAAAATCCGGATATCAGTGCGATGCTCGTCAAAAAAGCGATAAAGGCTTACCAAGCGCGAGAAGCAGCGCGCAAGGCACGCGAGGAAGCGCGAAGTGGAAAAAAGAAAAAAGGAAAAGAAGCGGTATTAAGCGGCAAGCTGACGCCGGCCCAGTCGCGCAATCCGAACAAAAATGAGCTGTATTTAGTCGAAGGGGATTCGGCAGGCGGCTCCGCGAAGCAAGGACGAGATCGCCGCTTCCAAGCTGTGCTGCCTCTCAGGGGGAAGGTCATTAACACAGAAAAAGCGAAGCTGGCTGATATTTTTAAAAATGAAGAAATCAACACGATCATTCACGCGATCGGCGGCGGCGTGGGAGCCGATTTTTCCTTGGCCGATATCAACTACGATAAGGTGATTATTATGACCGATGCCGACACCGACGGCGCCCATATTCAAGTGCTGCTTCTTACATTTTTCTACCGCTATATGCGGCCGCTAATTGAAGCAGGCAAGGTGTATATCGCGCTTCCGCCGCTCTATAAAATTAGCAAAGGAGCGGGAAGAAAAGAAATCATAGAATATGCTTGGACGGATGAGCAATTAAAAGAAGCGGTGAAAAAATTCGGCAAAGGCTACACGATTCAACGCTATAAAGGTCTTGGCGAAATGAACGCTGACCAGCTATGGGAAACGACAATGAATCCAGAAACGCGTACGCTGATTCGCGTGCGAATTGATGATGCTGCCAGAGCGGAGCGGCGCGTCACAACGCTGATGGGAGATAAAGTCGAACCGCGGCGCAAATGGATTGAAGCGAATGTCCAATTTGGCTTAGAAGAAGATCTGAACATTTTAGATAACGAACATGTCGTAGCAGCAGAGGAGGGAGTCAGATGACCGAACGGTTATTGGATTTGCCATTGGAGGATGTGTTGGGCGACCGCTTTGGACGATACAGTAAATATATTATTCAGGAGCGCGCGCTGCCTGATGCTCGCGATGGACTTAAGCCGGTGCAGCGCCGCATCTTGTATGCCATGTATGTCGACGGCAATACAGCGGATAAGGGCTTCCGCAAAGCGGCGAAGACGGTCGGCAACGTGATTGGCAACTTCCATCCACATGGGGATTCGTCTGTTTATGAAGCAATGGTACGAATGAGCCAAGATTGGAAGCTGCGCAACATTTTGATTGAAATGCACGGAAATAACGGCAGCATCGACGGAGACCCTCCGGCAGCGATGCGTTATACGGAAGCGCGCCTCTCTGCGATTGCCGTAGAGTTGCTGCGAGATATTGAAAAACAAACGGTAGAGTTTGTCCCTAACTTTGACGACACAAGCGAGGAACCGGTCGTTCTGCCGGCGATGTTTCCGAATTTATTAGTGAACGGTTCGACCGGAATCTCGGCAGGATATGCTACTGAAATTCCTCCCCATCATTTAGGAGAAGTGATTGATGCTGTCATTATGCGAATTGATAAGCCAAATTGTACAGTGGATGAGATCATGACCGTTCTTCACGGTCCGGATTTTCCGACGGGAGGAATCATTCAAGGAAGAGAAGGAATCAAAAAAGCGTATGAAACCGGAAAAGGAAAAATTATGATCCGGGGAACAGCAACGATTGAAGCCGCAAAGGGCGGCAAGCAGCAAATTATCATTACAGAGCTGCCTTATGAAGTAAACAAGGCCAATTTGGTCAAAAAAATGGATGAGCTCCGTTTTGACCGAAAGCTTGATGGAATTGCCGATGTTCGTGACGAAACGGACCGCACGGGCCTTCGCATTGTCGTTGAATTAAAGAAAGAGGCAGATGCGGAAGGAATTTTAAACTATTTATATAAAAATACGGATTTACAGGTGCCGTATAATTTTAATATGGTTGCCATTCATAACCGTCGTCCGAAGCTGCTGAGCTTGCTTGAGCTGCTGGATGCCTACATTGAGCATCAAAAGGAAGTGGTTACCAATCGTTCGCGATATGAGCTGAAAAAAGCCCATGATCGCCAGCACATCGTCGAAGGATTGATGAAAGCATTATCCATTTTGGATGAGATCATCGCGACAATCCGGGCTTCGAAGGATAAGCGGGAGGCAAAAGACCGGTTAATGGCTCAATACGCGTTCACGGAAGCTCAGGCAGAAGCAATTGTGTCCCTTCAGCTTTATCGTTTGACTAACACCGATATTACGGCCCTAAAGCAAGAGGCGGAAGAGCTGGAGAAAAAAATCAGCGAGCTAAGCGCGATTTTGGCCAGTGAAAAAAAACTGTTGTCCGTCATTAAAGCGGAATTAAGAAAATTAAAAAAGACATATGCTGATGAACGAAGAACCGCCATTCAAGAGGAAATTGAAGAAATTAAAATTAATTTGGAAGTTATGATTCCGGCGGAAGATGTCATCGTTACTGTCACAAAAGAAGGATATGTGAAACGAACGAGCCTTCGCTCATATACAGCCTCTAATGGACAGGATTTTGGCATGAAGGAATCCGATCGGCTGCTGGCGCAGTTTGAGATGAATACAACGGATGTGCTGCTTTTGTTTACACGACAGGGAAGTTATATATATTGTCCTGTTCATGAGCTGCCGGATATTCGTTGGAAGGAGCTTGGTCAGCATATTTCCCATATGGTCCCGCTTGATCGGGAGGACGAGCTGGTCGCAGCGGTTTCCGTTCAGGATTTTGATCAGCCGCATGATTTGATGTTTGTCACCAAGCAAGGGATGGTCAAACGAACGCCGATCCAACAATATAAAGTGCAGCGTTATGGCCGACCGTTAGTTGCGTTGAATTTAAAAGAGCATGATGAGGTTGTCCATGTTTACATGACGGACGGACATCAAGATCTTTTTCTTGTGACTCACCAAGGATATGGGCTATGGTTTAGCGAAGAGGAAGTGAATCCGGTCGGTGTCCGAGCGGCAGGGGTGAAGGGCATTCAATTAAAAGAAAACGACTTTGTTGTCGCAGCACAGCCTATTTTTTCACCGGAGCAAGCCAAAATTGTCATCGCTACGCAACGGGGAGCAGTGAAAAAGATGGGGCTTGGCGAATTTGAAAAATCTTCGCGCGCTAAGCGGGGATTGGTGATGATTCGTGAATTAAAAACGAACCCTCACCGAATTGCGGCGGCGGCCATAGTGGAAAGCGACCCAAGCCAAATGGTGGTGCGGACGGAAAAAGGAGAAATAGAAGTGATTGATCTGTCGCAGCTGAAGCTGGTTGATCGATATAATAGCGGGAAATTTGTCGTGGACCATGAAGAAGCAGGAGATGTTAAAGAAATGTGGCTCACCGATTTCCATCACGGAAGCTGACAGATAGCTAGAAATGGACATGGAATCGATAGACGAAGGATGAGCGGGAGGGGGAACGACGATGCGATTTAAGCGAAACGAAGCCTTTCGCTATCAATTCGGACAGCCGCTTTTGGGCACATTCCGCATCGCTTATATTGATGGAAAAGAGATGGACAGCGAAAAAGGAGCTGTTGAAATTTACGATATCAGTCCAAAGGGGATGAAGATCCGCACGGTATTTGACATTCCTCCGCGCCCGCGGGATGTCTGTATTCAAGTGACATTTATGCTTAACGATGTCGAATTCAATTTATTAGGAATCATCGTGTGGCAAAAGAGGGACTTTAGAGGTTACTTTTATGGATTGCAGCTGCACCTGTCACATGAACAGGAGGAAATCATGATTCGCGAACTTAAGCGATATGTGACACTTCGCCAGAGCGATTAGCAATCAATAGGCGTGTGCCCCCCATCCTCATGTTAGGAGGGGGGATTTTAATGTCAAGGATAAGGCAGACTGTCCAACTTTTTGGCGAAAATAAAAAATAGAAAGGCTCTTAGAAAGCCCGCGAGACATCGTGCCGCAACATGGGCCAATCGCTTTATTAGTGTTTATTAGTGTGTACACGGCTTTATCATCATCAACAGCAAGTCTTTTTGTGGCTTGCTTTTTTTGTTTTTTCGTTTTTCGTTCCGAATAAAAATAGGATTGACTGCCTTGTATATACAGGTTAAAATGATGCCTAAAGAAAGTGCATGTATATACATGTTCATTTTTATATGAATGAAAGGGTGAACCATAATGATACCTTGGCAAGAGGAAGAGATTATTTTCGCACCATTGAATGGTCGGATTATACCGCTGGAAGAGGTACCGAATCCCACGTTTTCGCATAAATTTTTAGGAGACGGCATCGCGATTATGCCAAACGATGGACAAGTCGTTGCTCCAGTGGATGGCAGAGTGGCTAATATTTTTCGTTCCAAACATGCCATTGGAATTTTATCGAACAAAGGAGTAGAGATTTTGATTCATGTAGGGCTGGAGACGGTGCTGTTGAACGGAGAAGGCTTCACCGTCCATGTTAAAAGGGGAGAAATGGTGAAAAGAGGGGATTTGCTGCTGTCATTTCATTTAAAAACGATCAAAAAAAGAGCGGCTAGCCTTCTAACGCCAGTTATTATCACCAATCATGAGCAGGCGGAGATTACGAAAATTGCTTCACGGCCAACATGCGTCGCAGGACAAAGCGCGCTGCTGCGGGTAATGGTCACAAGAACATGCCTGTTTCGTGTGAAATAAATAAGGAGGGATTTTTGTTGCTTGTTCAGTCTGAATATTTGCACTTTTGTAAAAAATATATGGATGTAGGTTGAGTTTCTTGGATCCCCCTCACTAAACCGCTCTATTCTATCGATTTTGTTATTCGAACGATGTGAGAATGAGAGAGTACATAAACGTCTCTTTAAAGATGAAACGAATGATCTCTGGATATGGGCGGTTGGAAAAGGTTCAATGATTTGCTTTTTTATCATGTATGCATGATAAAGACTTGAATCATATTCTTTTTTCTGCTCCTGTAAGGGCTTTAAGAAGAAGCGATTGGTTATTCAACCGTCCGGCCGCCGAAAATGAATCCAAACTTGATGTCTATAAGCACCTTTATCTTAAAAAATACTCTATGCCTTGCGCAGATGAATCATATCGTGAAAAGAGAACGAACATGATGATATACAGGCGATTTTTTTATTGACGAACTTGTATATACAGATTAAAATAAAAACATCTTGTATATACAAGTTTTGAAAGCGGTTAAAAGGGGAGTTCATGATGTTAAAAAAATGGTTTCGCAAAAAAGAAGAAACGCTCGTAGCGCCTTTAACTGGAAAAATAGTCGAGATCGAACAAGTTCCTGACCCAACGTTTTCCCAAAAGCTTATGGGGGATGGAGTAGCGATTGATCCTGCAGAGGGGATTGTCGTTTCGCCGGTTAATGGGGAAGTGATTCAATTTTTCCATACAAAGCATGCGATTGGCATTCGTTCAGATGCAGGGCTGGAGCTATTAATCCACGTTGGCTTAGACACCGTCATGATGAATGGGGAAGGGTTTGTTGGACATGTGAAAGTCGGCGACAAAGTCAAGGCAGGCGACCGCTTATTGACGTTTGACCTGGAGTTGGTTAAGGAAAAGGCGGCAAGCACGATCACACCGATTGTCATTACCAATATGGATGCTATTCAATCACTTGAAAAGAAGCCGCTTGAAAACGTGCAGGCAGGAACGGATTGGTTACTATTTGTCGTAGCAAAGTAGCATTTATTTTGTAAACGGTTACGGAGGGATCATCATGAGCATCAGCAAACAATCAGTCGAAAAGATTGTAGAGTCTGTTGGAGGAAAAGAGAATATTGTGGCGGCAACACATTGTGTCACCCGCTTAAGATTTGCATTAAAGGATGAGAGCAAAGTAGATAAAGAGACTTTAGAAAGTATTGATCTCGTCAAAGGTTCCTTTTCCGCAAACGGCCAGTTTCAAGTCGTAATTGGACAAGGGCTCGTTGATAAAGTGTACAACGAAATGGTGGAGTTGACGGGTATTGGCCGCGCGACAAAGCAAGAGATTAAAGATGCAGCGGAAGCGAAGCTAAACCCGCTTCAGCGCGCGATTAAAACATTAGCGGATATCTTTATTCCAATTTTGCCGGCGATTGTAACAGCGGGTTTATTGATGGGGATTAATAACATTCTAACAGGCCAAGGGATTTTTTACGAAAATAAATCGTTTGTGGAAGTGCATAAAGAGTGGGCCGATTTTGCTAGCATCATTAACTTAATTGCCAACACGGCGTTCGTCTTTCTACCAGGTTTAATCGGCTGGTCAGCGGTAACGAAATTTGGTGGCAGTCCATTGCTCGGTATTGTGCTTGGCTTAATGCTCGTTCATCCAGATTTGTTAAACGCATGGGGATGGGGAGCAGCGAAAGAAGAAGGAAAAATTCCTGTATGGAATCTGTTTGGATTGGATGTTCAAAAGGTAGGATACCAAGGGCAAGTATTGCCTGTATTAGTGGCATCGTACGTGCTGGCGAAAACAGAACTGTTTTTGCGCAAACGAATTCCTGATGCGTTTCAATTGCTGCTAGTTGCCCGCTTTCGTTGCTTTTTACCGGATTTTTAGCGTTTATCGCGATCGGGCCGATTACATTTGCCATCGGCAACGGAATTACGAGTGTATTTGTTTCCGTGTTTCATAATGTTCCTGCGATTGGCGGGCTTCTATATGGAGCGTTATATGCCCTCTTGTGGTCACGGGGATGCATCATACGTTCTTGCCGGTTGATTTGCAGCTGATCACCAACACGGGCGGAACATTTTTATGGCCGATTCTTGCTCTTTCGAATATCGCTCAAGGTTCAGCAGCGTTATCGATGATGTTTTTAGCAAAAGATGAGAAACTGAAAGGGTTATCATTCACATCTGCTGTTTCAGCTTATTTAGGAATCACGGAACCGGCCATGTTTGGAGTGAATTTACGCTTCCGTTATCCATTTATTTCAGCGATGATTGGAGCCGCGGTTGGCGGAATGTTCATCACGCTCAATAAAGTGATCGCAGCTTCCATCGGCGTGGGCGGTCTTCCTGGTTTCTTATCAATCGTTCCGCAAAAATGGGCGCCGTTTTTCATTGGAATGGCGATCGCGATTGTGCTGCCATTTGTTCTAACGTTTGTGTTGGGAAAAATTCGCAAAGACTATAATTAATAGAATTATGTTCTAAATAATCAATATAAATAACTAAAGATTCATACCATTGGTGAATGACCGCCAATGGTATCGTTTTTCCCGATAGTCGCAAAATTATAAACGAGGTGATATTCATTGAAGCAACCATGGTGGAAAAAAATCCGTTGTTTATCAAATTTATCCGAAGAGCTTTAAAGATACGACGGGAAATGGAATAGGAGATTTGCAAGGGATTATCGAAAAATTAGACTATTTAAAGACATTAGGGATTGACGTCATTTGGCTGACGCCTATTTATGCTTCGCCACAGCGAGATAACGGCTATGATATTAGTGATTATTTTAGTGTCCATCAAGATTATGGAACAATGGCGGACTTCGAGCGTCTGCTTGCTGAAGCTCATCAACGCGGTATCAAAGTGATTATGGATATGGTCGTCAACCACACCTCAACCGATCATGAGTGGTTTCAGCAGGCGCGTTCGTCAAAGAAAACCGCTACCGTCATTTTTATATTTGGAAGGACCCTAAACCAGACGGCAGCCCTCCAACAAACTGGACGTCCAAATTTGGCGGATCGGCTTGGGAGTATGATGAAAACGGGGCAATATTATCTGCACTTGTTTGACGTCACTCAGGCGGACTTGAATTGGGAAAATGAAGAACTGCGCAAAACGATTTATGAAATAATGCATTTTTGGTTTCAAAAGGGCGTCGACGGTTTTCGCTTGGATGTCATTAATTTGATTTCGAAAGATCAACGTTTCTCGATGATGATGAATCCTTGCCGTTGGGGGACGGCCGCCGATTTTATACAGACGGTCCGCGCATTCATGAGTTTTTGCAGGAAATGAATCGGGAAGTGTTTGCAAAATATGATATTATGACGGGGGGAGATGTCATCGACCACCATTGATCATTGTATTCAATATACCAATCCAGCGCGAAACGAATTGAATATGACATTTAACTTTCACCATTTAAAGGTAGACTACCCAAATGGTGAGAAATGGGCGGCGGCTCCATTCGATTTTCTGGCTTTAAAACAAATTTTATCTACTTGGCAGGTGGAAATGAATAAAGGAGGAGGCTGGAATGCCCTCTTCTGGTGTAATCATGACCAGCCGAGAATCGTGTCGCGCTATGGTGATGATCAAGTCTATCATAAAGAATCAGCGAAGATGCTGGCGACCGTTATTCATATGATGCAAGGAACACCTTACATCTATCAAGGTGAAGAAATCGGCATGACCAACCCGAAGTTCGAGAGAATTGAAGAATACCGCGATGTGGAAACCTTAAATATGTATAAAATTTTACTGGAGCAAGGAAAAACCAGAAGCAGAAGTACTTGAAATTTTAAAATGCAAATCGCGGGATAATTCACGGACACCGATGCAATGGGACGATAGTCCGCATGCGGGATTTACAACTGGAACTCCTTGGATTTCTGTCGCACCGAATTTTAAAGAAATTAATGTAAAAAATGCATTAGAGGATCCGACATCGATTTTCTATCATTACAAGCGTTTGATTGAATTGCGAAAAAACTATGAGATTATTACAACAGGAAACTATCAGTTATTGCTAGAGGATCATCCGCGAATTTTTGCTTATGCGCGCAATGGAGATGGCGAAAAGCTGCTGGTAGTAGCCAACTTTTTTGGCGGCCAAGCGACCTTTATTTTGCCAGACGAGTTAGATATAAGCGGATATACAAGCCGCATCTTGCTTTCCAACTATAATGACTCCTCTGAGCATGTACAAGAAATTATGTTGCGTCCATATGAGGCGATTGTGTATTATTTAACAAAATGATACAATACAATTCGGTGATGACCATGAAGGAAAATAAATTTTTAGCGATTTACAACGATCTTTGCTTCAGATTCGCAAAGGCGCTTTTCAACCGAACGAAAAGCTGCCTTCTGAAAATGAACTGTCCCAGCAATATCGAACATCGCGCGAAACCATTCGCAAAGCGCTCAATCTTTTGTCAGAGCATGGCTATATTCAAAAATAAAAGGAAAGGGGTCCATCGTATTAGATGTCGGGAAATATGACTTTCCTGTCTCTGGACTTGTCAGCTTTAAGGAATTGGCGCAAAAATGAACAAGCCGGCAAGAACGATCGTACATGAACTGAACTGATTGAGCCTGATGAATATATTAAACGGCAATTGGAAACCGAAAATAAGGAAAAAGTATGGAAAGTGATTCGTGCTCGGAAATTGAAGGAGAGAAAATTATTTTAGACAAGGACTTTCTTTGCCAAAAATTTGTTCCAATATTGACTCGCGACATTGTGAAAATTCAATTTATGAATATGTGGAAAACGAACTAAAGCTTCGCATTAGCTTTGCTAAAAAAGAAATGTTTGTTGACCGAGTGACAGCTGAGGATCAAAATATTTGATTTAAACGGCTATGAACATGTAGTCGTTGTGAAAAATTTTGTCTACTTAGAAGATGCGAGCTTATTTCAGTTTACTGAGTCAAGACATCGACTCGATAAATTTCGGTTTGTTGATTTTGCCCGGCGTACTCATCAACCGCACCTGCTTCCATAAGCACGTGCGGTTTTTTCGGTAATACAATTTAATAAAACTATGTGCTAAATAATCAATAAATGGAGTATAGTTTAAAGCATTTATGGCTATCCTTCTAACATAAGGATTGGTGAATATCAAATTGGAAGGAACATGGGTTTCATTATTGCCGTTTCTCATTGTCATCCCGCTTGCTATTTGGCTTCGAGAAATTCTGCCGGGACTCGTTGCCGGTTTGTTGATCGGAGCATTTTTTCTAGAACAACATTTCCTTTTAGCGATTGAGCAAGCCGTTCAGGCAACGCTGCAGGCCGCAACGGAAATGAGTCATATCCAAGTGCTTGCTTTTCTTTATTTATTTGGCGCCTTAGTCGGAATGATGCAGATTACCGGCGGAATGAAAGGATTTGTGCAATGGATCAGCAAAAAAATCCATTCTCGGCGCCGCTTGCTATGGTTTATTTGGCTTACCATTCCCTTTACGTTTTTTACACCGATGTTTCGTATCATGCTGATCGGTCCTGTTATGAAATCGTTGCTCGACAAGTTTCATATCGATAAACGAAAAATGGCGTATATGATTGATGTCTCGACGGAGCCTATCATTGTGTTGCTTCCAGCGGCAACGGCTTTTGTCGGTTTTATGACATCGGTTGTAGATGGGGCGCTTAAGCAAAACCAAATGGAAGAAAATGCGTTTTCTCTCTTTCTTGCGAGCTTGCCTTATAATTTTTTTTGCCATTATTGCGCTATTGATCGGAGTGGTGACTACTTTAAAAATATCGGCATCGGCCAAGAAGAAAAGGAAAAAGGAGACGAACAGAATTATTTCCATCGTCTCGGTCTGAAAAAGAGCTCGCTTTAGTAGTGGGAGAGCCCGCTGCACTTATTTTTTCCGCTTCTCCTTGTCCTTTCCTTCACGCTTTTTTCTTTGGTATGATGGCACAAAGCGGGAGCTGACAACCTGATCGCCGCCTTTACCGCAGCGGACGCAACATTTGTGATGGTGGTGTCACTATTTGTGGACCATTATTGTGACCATGTTATTTTATTTATTCCGCCGCCAAAAGCTGGATGAATTAATTTATCATCTTTTTGAGGGGGGAAATGAGCTAATGGCTCCGATCGGTATGCTTATTCTTGTATGGGCCCTGTCTGCTACGGCAGAGCAGTGGGCTTTTCGCACTATATTGCTTCCACTTTTGGCGGAATGCTGCCAAAAGAAATGGTTCCGGCGATGATATTCGCGCTTGGTTCGTTTATTTCTTATTTTATCGGCACATCTTGGGGAACATGGGGTCTGTTTATGCCGCTCGGTGTCACACTGGCCGCAGCGACGGGCGCTTCGCTTCCGATGACCGTAGGTGCTGTATTTGCTAGTGGCACATTCGGCGCTTTTGCTTCACCGCTGGGCGATACAACGATAACAACTTCTTCCATTATGGATTTGGATTTAATGGAATATGCCAAATATAAATTAAAAATTTCGCTTGTGTGTGGTGTTCTTTCATTACTCAGCTATTTGGCCGCCGCTTGGCTTTTGCCCTGATTAGCAGAATCAACCGCTCCATAAATAGATAGGAAAAGACGATTTTATTTTATAAAAATGCTTTCTATTTACTGATCTATTGTTCAAAAATGAAAACACAAGATCCATTCCCTTATGCTTCGGGGAATATAAAAGCTATCAGCTTATCCCTATATTCTTAAACTATGTTCTAAATAATCAAAAATATTTTCAAACAATAATTGCCAAAGACAAAAATTTCCGCTATGATGAAGGAAAGCATATGGATAAGCCTTTATAGGGGAAAGGGGGAGAAAAATGGCTACGCATATTACTCATATCACCGTTCGTTTGGAGAAACAGATGCGCTTGGCCATGTCAACAATACGAATTATTTTGTATATTTAGAGGAGGCGAGAATTCGCTTATTTGAGCAGCTCGGCTTTGGCTCTGCCGATCCTCATGAATGGAAGTTTATCGTCGCCTCTGCTAAATGCGATTTTATCAACCAAGCGTATTTTGGCCAAACGCTCAAGGTGGAAACGAATGTATCCAAAATCGGAAATAAAAGTTTTACGCTTGTTCATCGCATTGTAGATGCGAACAATCAAACATTAATTGCGCTTGGAGAGGTAGTCGGTGTTTATTTTAATTTTGCGACGCAAAAAAGTGAGCCAATTCCAGAGGATTTGCGCAGCCGACTCGAGAAATATAGCGTGTCTGACATCGAAAACCACTTGAAATCATAACAAGCTGCCTAATTATTAGGCAGCTTGTTTTTATGAACCCCTTTTTCTGTTTATACATACTGTATCATAAACATAATGGAAGGGGGAGTATGCTTATGGAAATTAAGGCAGTGATCGGCAGTCAACGGTTTACTTCCCACGGAGAATTAGAAACTTACTTTCAGCCATTTCGTCAAGCGACGATCGGAGCGGATTTTTCCTTTGCCACTCCATTTGGTCAGCAGAGAATGATTTATGCCGATTGGACAGCAAGCGGCCGCTTATATGCGCCAATCGAACGTAAAATCATGGAGGAAATAGGCCCATATGTCGCCAATACCCACACAGAGTCGAATATTACAGGCACTAAAATGACCTTAGCATACCAGTACGCAAAAGATGTGATGAAAAGACATGTCAATGCGGGTCCCCATGATGTCCTTTTATTAGAAGGAGCAGGAACGACAAGCGCCGTGAACAAGCTTCAGCGCCTTCTCGGCTTGCGTATACCGGAGCGGTTTCGTCCCTATATCGAACTCCCCAAAAGTAAAGTACCTGTTATTTTTGTTACCCATATGGAGCATCACTCCAATTTGTTGTCGTGGATGGAGACAATTGGCGAAGTCATCACGATTCGCCCGACCGCCACAGGAGGGGTAGATGTCCATCATTTGCAAGCGCTATTACACCAATATAAGGACCGTTCTTTAAAAATTGGCGCTTTCACTGCATGCTCCAATGTGACCGGGCTGCAAACCCCTTATTACACCCTTGCCAAAATGATGCATGAGCATGGCGGGCTTTGCTTTGTTGATTTTGCCGCTTCAGCTCCATATGTCTCGATCAATATGCACCCCGATGATCCGCTGCAAAAATTAGACGCCATTTACTTTTCGCCCCATAAGTTTTTAGGCGGGCCCGAAGCGCGGGGATATTAGTTTTTGATGGGCGCTTATATCAAAATCGCATTCCAGATCATCCGGGAGGAGGAACGGTGCTATGGACGAATCCATGGGGAGAATATCAATATGTGACAAATATTGAAGAGCGGGAGGATGGAGGCACCCCGCCGTTTTTGCAAGCGATTCGAGCGGCGCTAGCCATCAAATTGAAGGAAAAAATGGGGATAGAGGCAATCATAAAAAGAGAACAGGAGTTAATAAGACTGCTTTTGCCTTCATTAAAAACTATTCCTAGCGTGCATGTGCTGGAAGGAGAGCGGGAGGATCGGCTCGGGATCATTTCCTTTATTATCGAAGACTTGCATTATAATTTAATTGTTAAACTTCTTAATGATTATTTCGGCATCCAAGCACGTGGAGGATGTTCATGTGCTGGGCCGTATGGCCATTATTTGCTTGGGATCGATCAAAAACAATCTGCAAGCATGGTCAAAAGCATGGAGGAGGGAAACTTGTTAGCCAAACCAGGATGGGTGCGCATCTCCTTGCATCCCATTATGACGAATCATGATATGTACCAAATCATTCGTGCGATTCGCTACATTGTACAGCATAAGGAAAGCTTGAAAACGGCATATGAATATGATGAAGCAAAAAATGAATTTTATCATCGTGAAGACGATCGTCATGTCCGCCATCTTTTTACTTTTTAGATGGATCGATTCTACAACTTGAAGCTGGAATGAATAGAACTCTAGGCATATGTTAATGGCATATGGTTTCCATTCCGATTGGAGAACAGGTACAATAAAACATAGAAACCTATATTTATTGAAGAAGGAGAAACCGAGATGAATCATCTATACCATTTATTTCTCCGCACCGAACGGGAACAAATGCTGTACGAACAGGCGCGGCAGCTATCCGAGCAGTTTCGGACGCGCGCAGCTTGGCATGATGAGCAGGCGGCGTTTCCCTTTGATAATTTTGCTGAGTTAAAAGAAGCTGGATTGCTTGCACTGACGGTACCGAAAAAATATGGCGGAGAAGGTAGTTCATTATACGAGTTTTTACTAGTACAAGAAATGCTGGCCCAAGGCGATGGGGCTACAGCATTGTCGCTTGGCTGGCACTTAGGCATTGTCATGAGTTTAGCTGAAGAAGATAGGTGGCCGCCATCGATCTTTGCTCGACTTTGTCAGGAAATTGTTGAAAAAAAGGTGTTGCTGAACAGTGCCCACTCAGAAGCGGCAACAGGAAGTCCGGCACGTGGCGGAAAACCGGAGACAACGGCTGAAAGACGAAAAGACGGCTGGCGGATTTCGGGACGGAAGACATTTACATCGCTGGCTCCTGCGCTCGATTATTTTTATTGTCTCAGCCACCATCAAAGAGACGGGGGAAGTCGGTCATTTTCTCATTCCTAAGACGGCGTGTGGGCTTAAAATCGAAGAAACATGGAACACCCTTGGAATGCGGGGGACCAGAAGCGACGACTTAATTTTAGATCGTGTCGAGGTTGAAGAAGAAGCGCTTGTCGAGATTCTTCGTACACCGAAAACAAAAGCGAAAGCGCAAGGCTGGCTACTTCATATCCCGGCATGCTATTTAGGAATTGCGATAGCAGCTCGCAACGACGCCGTTGATTTTGCAAAAGCATACAAGCCTAATAGCCTTCCTCATCCGATTGCTGAAGTGCCGGAAGTGCAGCGGAAAATCGCTGAAATCGACCTTGAACTAATGACAGCGCGTCATTTTATGTATGCGGTCGCTGATAGGTGGGATCGCGATCCGGCCAAACGACCGGAGATGAAAGAGGAGCTGGCGGCTGTGAAATATGTGGCTACGAATGCGGCCGTTCGTATAGTCGATTGGTCGATGCGCATTGTCGGCGCTCAAAGCTTATTTGCAACGAATTCCTTACAGCGTTATTACCGCGATGTCCGTGCCGGCCTGCATAACCCGCCGGCTGATGATATCACCCTTTCCATGCTGGCAACACGTGCGCTGAAATAACGTGCGTAGGAAAAAGAAGAGAAATAGAAAAAACATGCTTGCTGCGGTACGGACACAGCAGAAAAACTAGCTTGCTACTAGTCAGAGAATAGTATAAAGACCGAGGTAACAAAACAAAAGCCGCCTTCCTACTATTTTAGGAAGGCGGCTTCTATTAAAATTAAAGTGCTTTTCGCATAAACTCAGGAAGCTGAAAGCATTGCTTTAGCACCGCTTCGTTTACATATTTTGTATCAGTTGGCACCGCGGCGCTTTCCGGAAGTGAAAGCGGAATGTTAGAGCCGATCGTAAAGCTCCATAGTCCGCCTGGATAGGTTGGCACTGTCGCTGTATACACAGCAGCGTGCGGAAATAACTGACGAATATTGGTGTGTGTTTGTTTTAAGATGTCTAAGTGGAAAATAGGTGATTGGCTTTGACAAACCATCAGCCCATCGTCTTTAAGAGCTTGACGGATGCTAGCGTAGAAATCGCGGGAAAATAGCGCCTCAGCCGGTCCTACTGGATCAGATGAATCAACGATAATGACATCGTATTCTTTCGTGCGCTCTTTGACAAACGCAACTCCGTCCGTATAAATAAAGCGGACGCGCGGATCAGAAAGGTTTCCGGAAACAGCCGGCAGATGCTCCTTGCAGGACTGCACGACGACTTCATCAATTTCTACCATATCAATTTGCTCAAGCTGCTGATATTTGGCCGCTTCTTTTGCAGCGCCGCAGTCGCCGCCGCCGATAATCAGCACTTTTTTAGCAGCTGGATGAAGCTGTAGCGGAATATGGGAAATCATTTCATTGTAAATATGTCCGTCAATCGATGTCGTTTGTACAACACCATCAAGCACAAGCATTCGCCCAAAATCGTATGAGTCCAAAATCATGACGTGCTGAAAAGCCGATTGCTGAGAAAAAATCACTTCTTTTATGCGATAGCTGATTTTTAAATTTTCGCGATCATCCTCCGTAAGCCACAGCTCTTCATTTTCGACTTTTAAATAAGGCGGTAGTGAATCGTGTAGATGTTTCTTCATTGCAACCTCCTTCAAGCATATTCCGTTTTTTTCACACCTTTCTAATAGTAATACATTTTGCCTCATGTGACAAATATCAAAACATGAAATAAAGAGCTACTGTCCATGATTAGAGGAGTGCATGCCGCCTCCTGTCGAATCTGTTGATTGGTTTTGTTTCTGCTGCTTTTCTTGATCGCCGCTGCAGCTTGTAAGCATCGTTGCTGCAAGCAGTGTGATTATCCATAGATTCCCTTTTTTGTTCATCGTTCTCCTCCTTTTTTTCGATCCTCTATTTTATGTATGAGGCACGTATTTTTCATAGTATGTCGTAAATGCAACAAAAATATCAAAAGCCGTCTGTGCATAAGGACAGAACGGCTTATATGAATCGAGAGGAAAAATGAATTCAATGGAAGCGAAACTGGTTTTTGGTGCGGAAACATGCGAGAAGAGATGAAAGGCTAAGCTTTATGATTTGCATTACGGAAGCCGATGAAATATTTGATGGAGCTGTTGCTTATTGGCAAGGAGATCGGCTAATGTATAAGAATCCAGTACATGCAAAAACGCTTCTAATGCTTCGTGAAGAACGTGCTTTAGTTGGCAAGCAGGAGTAATGACGCAATGATTGCCATGAGCCGCAAAACACTCGACGAGTGATAAATTATCCTCCGTTTGGCGAACAACCGCACCTAGCCGAATCTCCTCCGGTTTTTTGGCAAGGCGAATGCCTCCATTGCGCCCGCGAATGGTTTCAATCCATCCATGCTTTCCTAATTCGTATACAATTTTGCTTAAATGATGTTCAGAGATCGCGTAGGCTTTGGAAATTTCTTTAATATTCGTTTTATCCCCGGGTTCAAGTGTTCCCAAAAACAGCAGAACGCGCAGGGCATATTCCGTATAGTTGGTTAATTGCATAAGATTTCACACACCTTTAAATACTTTTCGTATTGTCATTTTACCATACTTGCTTTCTTTTTTTGAACGAAAGAAGAATATGAACATTTTGTTAAAGATGTATTTGAAATATTGCTTTTATCTAAAATCCTATGGTTCAATAAAGATGTATATAAAATACATGTTTTTGCGGAGGGGAAAGAACGATGAATCAAACAGCTTCCTTACTAGATGAAAAAACAATCCGTATCATTCAATCAACCGTTCCAGTGTTGGAGAAATACGGAGAGCAAATTACGAAACGATTTTATCAGTTGATGTTCTCCAATCATCCAGAGCTATTAAACATCTTTAACCATGCTCATCAACAGCAAGGGCGTCAGCAAAAAGCGCTCGCTGCTTCTGTTTATGCGGCAGCCAAGCATATCGATCGCTTAGAAGCCATCTTGCCAGTTGTCAAGCAAATTGGCCATAAACATCGCAGCTTAGGAGTAAAAAAAGAGCATTATCCGATTGTTGGGAAACATTTATTGCTGGCAATTAAAGATGTGTTAGGAGATGCTGCGACGGATGAGATCATCGAGGCGTGGAAAGAGGCTTATGGAGTGATCGCCAATGTTTTCGTTCAAGTGGAAGAGCAATTATATGATGAAGCGGCGATGAAAGCAGGGGGATGGAAGGATTTTCGAAGATTCGTCGTACAAAAGAAAGTCAAAGAAAGCTCATTGATTACCTCTTTCTATCTTGCACCGGAAGACGGCGGGGGCATTAGCGATTTTTTGCCGGGACAATATGTGAGCGTGAAAGTCCATATTCCTGGAGAAGAGTATACACATATTCGCCAATACAGTTTGTCTGACGCCCCAGGAACAGGATATTACCGCATTAGTGTCAAGAGGGAAGCAGGAACGGATGCTCAGCCGGCTGGCGTTGTGTCTCATTATTTGCATGATTCGGTGAAGGAAGGCGACGTGCTTGAGCTGAGCGCGCCAGCTGGCGATTTTACCCTTGATTTGACAAAAGAAACACCGGTTGTATTGATCAGCGGAGGTGTCGGCATGACCCCGCTATTGAGCATGGCGAATACATTAGTAGCGAAACAGCCACAGCGATGTGTAACGTTCATTCATGCTGCTGTCAATGGCCGTGTTCACGCGTTTGATGCTCACCTTGCACGCCTAGCGAAGGAACATCCATCGTTTTCATATGGAGTTTGCTATCAAACGCCTGAAAATCATGATCGCGAAAATCCTTACTTTGTGAAGGAAGGATTCGTTGATTTGACACTGATCCAATCCATGGTTCCAGATTCTCATGCTGACTTTTATGTATGCGGACCCGTCCCATTTATGAAAACCGTCTATCATGCACTGAAACAATGGGGCATAGCAGATGATAGGATTCACTACGAATTTTTCGGTCCAGCCGGCGATTTAACAAAATAGCGTGACGTTTAAGGCAGCTTCTTTGTTTAAGGAAGCTGCCTATTTTGGTATGATAAAAATAAAGGAGGATGGTCCACATGGAATATGAGCTTGCTACATTTGCTGGCGGCTGCTTTTGGTGCATGGTGTCTCCGTTTGAGGAGCAGCCGGGGATTATGAAGGTCGTATCTGGATACACAGGCGGTCATAAAGAAAATCCTACATATGAAGAAGTGTGTACGCATACGACAGGGCATTACGAAGCTGTCCAAATTACATTTGATCCTGCTATTTTCCCTTATCAAAAACTGCTGGATATTTATTGGCAGCAAATCGACCCAACGGATGCTGGCGGGCAATTTCACGATCGAGGGGAATCCTACCGTACGGCCATTTTTTATCATAATGAGCAACAGCGTCAATTAGCCGAGCAATCCAAACGGGAGCTGGAAGCGAGCGGCCGGTTTTCGAAACCGATTGTGACGCAAATTTTGCCTGCTTCTATATTTTATCCGGCGGAAGATTACCATCAAAACTATCATAAAAAAAATCCGCTTCGTTATAAGCTTTATCGGATCGGTTCCGGCCGAGATGCGTTTTTGAAAAAGCATTGGCGTGATGAAAAAAGAGAGGAAATGCTAAGAAAAAAACTGACGCCGCTTCAGTTCGAGGTGACACAGCGCAACGCGACAGAGCCTCCGTTTGATAATCCTTACTGGAATAACCAACGCGAAGGGATTTACGTCGATATCGTATCGGGAGAGCCGTTATTTAGCACGCTTGACCAATTTGATTCAGGTTGCGGGTGGCCAAGTTTTACGCAACCGCTTCGTCCGGAAAATATCCAAACGGAGCTAGATGTAAGCCACGGCATGATTCGGACCGAAGTGCGCAGCCGCGGAGCCGATTCGCATTTGGGGCATGTGTTTAATGACGGGCCGGCGCCAACTGGACTGCGCTATTGCATCAACTCAGCAGCACTGCGGTTTATTCCAAAAGAGGATTTGGAAAAAGAGGGCTATGGCGAATATGTATCGTTATTTCAGTAAAAACAGTTGGCATGCCAACTGTTTTTTTGTATGATGAGAAGAAATGAAAAAAGAGGGGGATTTTTTTATGCATATTTTTCGAGAACGTCGTTTGCAGACATTTCTGCAAAACTATCAAAATCGTGCCCGTTTATTGATTGCTTGCCCAGATCAGCTGGGCATCGTAGCGGCGGTGACGAGCTTTTTATATGAGCAAGGAGCCAATATTGTCGAATCAAGCCAGTATTCGACCGATCCACAGGGAGGCACCTTTTTCTTGCGGATTGAATTTGACTGCCCGGATATGACGGCAAAGAAAGCAGAAATGGAAAAGGAATTTGCGAAAATTGCTGAGACATTTGAAATGAAGTGGCGTTTAAGTTTACATAACGATTTAAAAAAAATGGCCATTTTTGTTTCAAAAGAAGAGCATTGCTTGCTCGAGCTGTTATGGGAATGGGAGGCAGGAGAACTGCTGGCCGATATCGCTTTTGTGATAAGCAACCATGAACATATGCGCGAGAGCGTGGAAGCTCTCGGGATTCCTTACTATTACATACCCGTGACGAAGGAAGGAAAAGACGAAGCGGAAAGAAAGCAAATCGCGTTATTGAAGGAACATAAGGTAGATACGATTGTCCTTGCCCGTTATATGCAAATTTTATCACCAGCCTTTGTAGCGGAATTCCCGTTTCAAATTATTAACATCCATCATTCATTTTTACCGGCCTTTATTGGCGCCAGACCATATGAACAAGCTTACAGACGAGGAGTGAAACTGATCGGAGCCACTTCTCATTATGTTACGGATGACCTAGATGAAGGACCGATTATTGAACAAGATGTGGCGAGAGTGGATCATCGCTATCATCCAGAAGATTTAAAACGGGTTGGACGCATTATTGAAAAAACGGTCCTTGCCAGAGCCTTGAAATGGCATTTAGAAGACAGAGTCATCATCCATGAAAATAAAACCATTGTATTTTCTTGATATTGACCCAAAACGGAATGTCTCCATGATCGAGGCGTTCCGTTTTATTTTATGTTAAAATAAACTATGTTCTAAATAAAAACATAAGAAAAAAGCAGGATTTCTATAAATAAAATGGAATGAATATAAATACAACCTGAAAAGTAAAAGGAGGAGGGCGAATGCGGGAAAAGCGGACGTCAAGCGGGTTTTTGCTGAAGCAGCGAGCCTTTTTAAAGCTGTACTTAATTACATTAACTGAGCAGGAACGCCTTTATGGCCTCAAAATATTAGATGTTCTGCGCCAAGAATTTAAACCGTATGGATATAAGCCGAACCACTCCGAAGTATATAAAGCGCTTCATGATTTAATTGAGGACGGAATTTTGAAGCAAATGAAACAAAAAAAAGAAGGAATGAAGTATCAAGAGGTAGTGTATTACCGTTTTGCTGATGGAGGATATGAGAAAGCAAAGCTATACAAGCGGCAATTAAAAGCCGAATTAGACCGCTGTGAGGCATTGATTCGCAAAGCCATTCAAGATAATTTTAGTTGAGAGGAGGACTTGTTCTCCTCCATATCACTAATTGTTTACATAATGTATTTATATAATACTTACGGTTTCTTTGCATCTAGGCTTGGCATTTAGTAGAATGATATGGTATGCATTTATAAAGAAAGGGCGACGGACACCATGAACGTTCTATCATTGCCTCCAATGATTGAGCAAATGATTCGAGAGCGAAACGAGCAGTTTGCTCGTGAGAAAGATGCGTATCTCATTGGAAAAGGCGGCTATACAGCCGAAAATGAAACGATTGTGTACGATGCGATCATTGCTTTGGCACTCGGGAAAAACGTGCTGCTAAAAGGTCCCACAGGGGCTGGAAAAACAAAACTTGCGGAGACGCTGTCCCACTTATTCGGCCAGCCGATGCATAGTGTGAATTGTTCGGTGGACTTGGATGCAGAAGCGCTTCTTGGTTTCAAGACGATTAATGAACATGATGGAAAAACAGCGATCGAGTTTATTCCTGGTCCAGTGATCCAAGCGATGAAAAAGGGGCATTTATTGTATATTGATGAAATTAATATGGCTAAACCAGAAACGCTCCCTATTTTAAATGGCGTGCTTGATTACCGAAAAATGATTACGAACCCGTTTACTGGAGAGGTAGTGAAGGCAGAAAAAACATTTGGCGTCATTGCGGCGATCAATGAAGGATATGTGGGAACGGTTCCGCTTAATGAAGCGTTGAAAAACCGTTTTGTTGTCATCGATGTTCCATATGTTCAAGGCGATGCATTAAAAGATGTGTTACAGACACAGAGCCTTTTGAAAGACGAGGCTTTAATCCATCGTTTTGTTACTCTATCGTCTGACTTAATCGCTCAAGTAAGAAATGGGCAAATTTCCGAAGAAGCCGCTTCGATCCGCGCTTTAATCGATGCGTGTGATTTAGCGGTCTATTTGCCGCCGCTCAGAGCCATTGAACGGGCCATTATCGATAAACTTGAAGACGAGCGTGAAAAGGCGGCTGTAAGAAACATCGCAGAAACTCTCTTTGAGTGAGGGTGTGAAAATGAAACGGTTCATTCAATTTAACGATAAAAAAATCGATTCCTTTTTATTCATGCAGCTGTCCGATTTAGCTAAGACGCTGACAAAACAAAGTGAGTGGGAAGTTGAGTTCGGCTTTCAATCATATGTTGACTTCCCAGCTCAAAAGCTGTATGTGAGCTATTTTTGGGATAATCGGCCGGAAACAGAAAAGCTGCATGGCTTAAAAACGGATGTATGCCTTCGCGCCATCGGAACCCTTTATTATACCGATATCGACGCAGTGACAGCATTTATCCAAAAAGCCAATCGATTATCGATTCCCAGCTTTGCGAAGCAACTATTGATGCTGGCTGAAGACTTGCGGCTAGAGGAGCTTTGCAAAAAAGAGCGTCCCGGCACGAAAAAGTGGTTTGATACTCGCCGAGATGTGTATCGCCGCTACTTTCAAAGTCAAGCGCAAGCCAACCTGATAAAGAGCGTCTATACGGATGCTCTTTTTGCAGTGCTGTACTTGCTTTTGACATCTGCATCCCCGCTTGAGGATGTACCGTTCATCCATGAACGCATCGATCCAATGATCCCATGGATTCGGCAGACGATCGGCCATCTGTTTGATGCTTCTTCCACGAAAGACATCGCTTGTCTCGTTTTGTTGCTTACGGAAGCACTAGAGGATGTGTTGGAACATGATATGTTAAACACGTATTTTTATTTGCCGCAGCATGCGTATAATCAAGAAGAAGCACATATGACATTGGCAGATCTTAAACGAAGCAGCCGTTTAAACAACTGCGATGTGCTTGATAAGCAAAAAAGCGGGGATGAAGACATTCACGATCAAGAGTTGCCGACGTGGCACCGCGAAACGAGCGATATGACAAAAAGCTTTTTGCAGTTTGAATTGGAACAAGGATCTCGGACCCATTTGTTAGGAAAAGGCGGACGGCCGGGAGAAGATGGTGACCAGGCGTTAGGAATAGTTCAAGGCTCTGCACAAAAAAGCAGCCGGAATGAGTACACAAGACCAATCAGCCTTGAGAGGAAGCAGGATGTCCGACAATCCGGCGGCGGTGAAGCTTATGGCAAAGAAAACCGGCATGCGGAAGCGATCTTTCTCACTCCGCATTCTCCTTCTGTCCAAGAACAGGCAGAATATGAGAAAAAGAAGCTTGAGATTATCGCTTATCAAAAAAAGTTGAAAAAAATGATAGAAAAAACATTAGAGCATAAGCAAGCATTGCCACGAACCGATCTGCACTTTGGCCGCTTGCATAAAAAGCTTCTCCGGCTTTGGACAGATGAGCAGCCGCGCCTTTTTTATAAAAAGCGAACCCCTTCTCCGGAACTGGACGCGGTCTTTACCCTTTTAGTCGACTGTTCCGCCTCCATGTACGATAAGATGGAGGAAACGAAGCGGGGAATTATTTTATTTCATGAATCACTAAAATCCGTGCGGGTGTTCCACGAAGTTGTCGGCTTTTGGGAAGATTCCAACGAAGCGATGGAAACGAAGCAACCGAATTATTTCCAAACAGTGATCTCCTTTTCCGAATCGTTAAAGAAACAGACAGGACCAGAAATTCTTCAGCTTGAGCCTCAAGAGGATAATCGCGACGGTTTTGCCATCCGGCTTATGACAGAGAAGCTGCTGCGGCGTACGGAGAAACAAAAATTTTTATTAGTGTTTTCAGATGGAGAGCCGGCGGCATATCACTATGAACAAAACGGCATTATCGACACTCATGAAGCAGTGCTTGAGGCACGAAAAAGAGGAATTGAAGTGCTGAATGTATTTTTAGCAAATGGAGAAATTACGGAAGAACAGCAGCGAACGATCCAGAATATTTACGGAAAACATTGCATCATCGTCTCGAATGTTGAACAGCTGCCAGACATTCTGTTCCCTCTATTGAAAAAATTACTGCATAAAAGCTTGGTATAAATAAAGAAGATAAGGGGGATGTTTCGCTGATGATGAAATTATTTACTGACAGCGATTTAGATGGGGTAGGTTGCGGTTTATTAGCTACTCTTGCCTTTGGAAGCGAGGTTGATGTTTCCTACTGTTCGTATCGAAATTTGAACGAACGGGTAAGGAGTTTTCTTGAGAATCGTCAGCATGATTCCGCATTTGTATGGATCACCGATTTAGCTGTCAATCATGAGATAGAAGAAATGCTGGACCACCGATTTAAAACCGGCAAGCATGTACAAATGATTGATCATCACATCACGGCTCTTCATTTTAATCGACATCCATGGGGATGGGTGGTACCTGTAGATGAATGCGGAAAGAAGACATGTGCTACTTCTTTGTTTTATGAATATCTCATCCGGGAACAAAGATTAGAAAGAAAAGAAATATTGGATGAATTCGTTGAACTTGTCCGTCAATATGACACGTGGGAATGGGATGAAAATAACAATGTACAGGCGAAGCATTTAAATGATTTATTATCTATGCTTGGCATTGATGAGTTTGTTAGGCAAATGCTCGAACGACTACAAAAGGAGTCATCGTTTGCGTTTACTGATTTAGAAGCGTTTGTGCTGCAAATCGAAGAAAAGAAAATCCAACGCTATATTCGCCTTAAACAAAAGCAAATCGTTCAAACATGGATTGAAGGTCGTTGTGTCGGGATTGTTTTTGCAGAACAGTATATATCAGAATTAGGAAATGCTTTATCTAAACGACTTCCTCATCTAGATATGATTGCGATGGTCAATCCGGGAACAAAGCATATCGGCTTTCGCACTACCCATGATGAGGTGAACGTCGCAGAATTTGCCCAAAGATTTGGCGGAGGCGGCCATCCAAAAGCTTCAGGCTGTTCAGCCGATGCGGATGCGTTTCTGCGCTTTGCCGCACCTGCTTTTCAGCTTCCTCCGGTTTATCTTGATGCTGAACAAAACCGTTTCAATCAGAAGGAGCATGTTGCGGGAATCTTCTTTAAAAATCATCAAGATCAGTGGCTTTTGGCTGCTTTTTGCGATGAGCAGAAAAAATGGAAGGTATGGGGAGCTGCTTTAGTGCCTGCGGTTTCTTTTTCTACGTTTGAAGAAGCGGAACGATGGATGAAACGAAGCTTTGCTGCAGGCATAGCGGATGATGCGTTGGTGATCGATTATTTATGCCAGCAATTATCGTGGTCAAAGGATGAAGTAATGGCCCGCTATACAGAAGCTGTGGAACAATATAAAAACCAACACAACTGAGAGTGAAAAGATCTCAGCAACTTTTTTAACGTGTGGCGCTTTCGCTACACGTTTTTTATTGCGATTGAATATGGTGGAAAACAGGGAAGTAGCACAACACGAAAAGCTTGGAGCGGAAGAGATCGTTTTTTTCTTAATATTAAATAATAAATAATGGAAAGGGAGGAAACCACATATGGTTGTAGATATACCTGTCCAAATTCGGACTGCACATGTAAAACAAAAGCGAATGGAGTTATATTATCCGATTGTATACGGATTGCCAAATAAAGAGGCAGAGCACAAAATCAATTATGAAATTACGTCGTTAATGAAAAAATTAATGGTTCAGCAAGGATTTTATCAAAATCCGCTAACGGAGATCACAGGAAGCTATGAGTTGAAAACGAACGAAAGAGGCGTGTTAAGCTTAACTATGAGCAACTATGCTTATTCAGGAGGAGCTCATGGAATGACCGTCGTAAAAGGTCTGACCTTTGATACGAAAACAGGCAAGAAATATTCCCTTCATGAGTTATTTTTACCTCAAGCCGATTATGTTAAGGCATTATCAAGTATCGTAGCAAAACAAATTAAAGAGCGGGATATTTTTCTTTTAAATCCGCCTTTTAAGGAGATATCTTCAAATCAAGACTTTTATATCTCAGATAAGGCTCTTGTGCTTTTTTATCAATTGTATGAATTGACCGCCTATGCATATGGAATCCCTTACTTTCCGATTTCTGTGTATGAAATTCAACCGCTCATTAACGAGCAGTCTCCATTAGGAAAAATGCTTTAATGTAAAAATGGTTGATAAAAAGTTAACACAACTGTAACAGTTTATTAGTTTTAATGGACACAGATTTTCTCTATAATAGTAGATAGGAGGTGAGATTATTGAAACAGTATGTATTTGTTTTTTATACAGATCATCCGAAGGGATCGATGTGGGAAGAAACAATTCATGCAGCTGGCATGATGGAAGCGTTTTTAAAAGCAAAAAAACTTTTAGCAGCATACGAAAAAGAAAAACAGGCTTCCGTTCGTGTTCAATATAAAGGTGTGCGCTACCACAGTATCGATATTGCTTAATTCTCTTGGAAGGATTGAATCGCAATGCTTCAAACGCATCCATACATCAACAGCGTAAAAGACATTGACGTGCAGTGGATCCGTGTAGAAATCATCATGGAAAGCCGCTGCACGTTTCATTTTTCTTTTTCGTCTCAATTTAATGAGTTTACTTCATATTTGAGATAATTCTCGTATAACTTCCTATAATTTATATTATGTCTACTAGCTGATTTCTGCACAAATGGAGGGTTTCTTCCCTCAAGTGCCCATAAAATCAATTATTCGGAACTTGTTAACCTAAGTTCCTCATAATTTTTTGTGTCTACGAATTATCATTTTTTAAACGAATTATCATTATTTTTTTACCGATTATCATCGGTCGTTGATTATCAACTGGAGGTGTTTTTTCATGTTGTTTCGACAAGCCATTGATGAATTTGTTTTGTACTTGCAAATTGAAAAAAACTATTCACTTAACACCGTTGATGGTTATGCGTATGATTTGAGATGTTTCGAGAACTTCTTAATTCAACATGGCTATTCTGTACAACTTAATGACATTACAAAAACGCATGTTCGTCGCTTCATTCAGCATCAGATTATAAAAGGAAATGTCAAGCCTAGAACGATCTATCGGAGAATTTCTTGCTTAAAATCGTTCAGTAAATACTGTGTCAAAGAAAATCTAATCGACAACGATTTTATGATCGGAATTGATACTCCTAAAACGGATAGTAAATTACCGACTTATATGTCTTTGTCTGAACTACGAAAGCTGTTTCATTTTTTGGAGCAAGACAATAGCCGATTGGCGATGCGAAACCACCTTCTGTTTAAACTGTTAGCCACTACGGGTATGCGAAGATCTGAAATTGTTGAACTAACTTGGGAACAAATTGATTTATCTAACAACACGATACGTATATATGGAAAAGGAAAAAAAGAGCGCTTACTCCCCCTTCATCCCATGGTTGTCCCTTTAATTAGAAGTTATATGGAAAGTTTAGAGGAATATCAGCTCCATCCTTCCCAACCGGTATTTTTAAATAAAAACGGCAAAAAACTAAATCCGCGTGGTTTACATAAGATATTTAAAGAAATCTTACAAAAAGCAGGTCTGCCACCTCAACGGTTCTCACTCCATCATTTACGGCATACGTTTGCTACCTTGTTGATACAAGAAAATAAAGAAAATGTTGATTTGCGTACCGTACAAGAACTACTCGGTCATGAAAGTTTAGTCACGACGCAAGTATATACGCATGTTGACTTTGAGCAAAAGAAAAAAGCGATTGAAACATTTAACATATTTTGAAACCTGCTTAGTACGGAAATAACTACCCTAGCCGGGTAGTTATTTCCCCATGTGAATATGAGTTGGCGGATACAAAGGTACTAGATGCGTGAGATCGTATGGCATTGGGTTCATTCCATGAGTTTGCTGATAAGGCATTGGAGCATGTGGAAAATACCCTTGCTGCGCCATAGCAATTTGATTATAAAGTTCTGGTGCTTTAAATGTGAAATAATCAGAATAATTATTCCCCGATTCCTTAAGTATTTTTTGCTGTAATGCTGTAAATGCATACTTTACGAGATGTTCTTTAAACAGATTGATGTAATTTTTGTTTTTCAATTGATTCCTAAATACATTAGGAATTTCATCATAAATTTCTTCTAAGTTTAGAGTGATATTATAATTCGACTCAAGTTCCATCGCAGTTTCAAAAAGAGTTTCGATTATTACTTGAGCCGCTCGAATTTCTTTAATATACTTTGCATCGCTTAAAATGTAATGTTGAAGAGCACCTAACTCATATCTGGAATGGCCAAGCAGAAAGCGTATAGCATCATCTGAGACCCCCATTTCATGAAACAAAGTAGAAAGAGTGTATCTGAGTCCATGTGGCGTGAAATGTTTCTCGGTTTTATGGACTGTTTTTGTCCCTATTCTTCCTTTCTTCCCTTTTACGTTGTTATGATCCGCATTCTCAGAGTTTTCGTATTCTACTTTCATCCATCCAAGATGTTCGCATACTTTATTAATTATATAATTCATTTGCTTGTTAACGAGCGGTTTCCCTCTTAAACCGTATAGGAGCGCATCCTCTGGTTTCATATGTTCTGTGTATTTGATGAGTAATTGCATCAGTTTAGGTGGCAATGGAATAAAGAAATCTTTGTTTTTGCTGTTCGGTGAATTGTCAGTGTGGTTATCCCCTTCCTCTTCTAGATATTGGTCAAGTAGTTTGTCTTCTTTTACTCGATCTTTTTTTGGATCAAACTCGTAAACTAACCCGTTCATAGTTGTTGAAACGGAACGAACTGTTAGTTTCTCAAGTGATGTGACACGAAGAGCTGTAAACATATCTACAAGGACTGGAATTAATACATTAACACCGTTTTCTTGTAGCTCGAATGCAGCTTTATAAACTTGGTATAATTCAACGATATTTAATGCTCTGGAATGATGTTTTGGTTTATTAGCATTTACTACTTTTAAAGCTGAGAATGGGTTCCCAGTGATTACTCCTAGTTGGTTATAATATGATAACATGGATTGCATCGTTCCTTTGTGTTGTTTGATAGATACCGGACTATATCGTTTTCGTTGATCATTTTCCCATTTTTTCACAAATTCGTAATCGATATTTCTAAAAACTGGTTCTAATCCTTGTTTTAACATATAATCTGACAGATTAATTACATTTTTTCGATAGCTACGTCTAGTATTCTTCGACCAAGGTTGGCTCTTTTCGAATTCATTAAAGCCTTCAAGAAGTGTAGATTCAGGTGTAATTGTTGTTTTTTTCATCATCTGTTACCTCCGTATTAAAGTTTTTCTTTAAAACGCAAAAAACCCCAAGCTAAACACCACTACTTATGCGTGTATATACGCATAAGTAGCGCTGTAAAGCATGGGGTTTTCCCTTGTCGTATATTAAGTTATTTATTTGTTTTCCATTTTATCAGATTATGATGAAAAGTCAACAACTATTTTGCAAAATTTTATAGATTCGTTTCTTTTTCAGCTAAATATTTTTGTAAATCATCTGTAACGGATAGTGTATTTAACGCTCGTTTAATTAAAGCATCAATGAGCCAATCCTGCTGAACGTTCAATAATAACTTTTGCAAAGCTTTTACCTGAGCCCAAATTGCTTTGGAAGGCTTATATAATTTTGCTTTTTCTCTTTCAGCATTCATAAATTCACGAACCTCAAAGAAAAGCTGTTCTAAATCTGACTTACCCACTTCTTCTGATTTTGCCTCCCGTATTCTATAGACATTATATATTCTGTCACTTAGCCGTTTGTTCAAGGCTTTATCAGAATTGGCGATATACATCCCATCTTTATTTTGTGTAATGCCCGCGTTACTTAGTTTGTTTTCCAAATCTTTGAGTCGAATTCCGCTTTTCTCTGAAATCTCCTGCTTTGTTATACCTGAATTTAGTGCATCAAGTATGTCTTTTATAAGCGTGTCTTTTGTTATATTTAACTTTTCGTTTTTCTTTTCCATAATTTAATAATTAAATTCTCCTTTCTGTAATTCTAAATATTGAATGGATATTAATTTTAAAACATTATATCTTTACTTTTCTCACATTTTAACCTTAGTGCAGAATTAGCTAAGAATTTTAATTGCACTTGTGCTAATCCTTAATTACGATTAATCAGTAGAGATAATTAGACTAATCTAATTTATAAACTAGACTAATCTAATTTACCATTTAGATTAGTCTAATTTATAAACTAGACTAATCTAATTTACCATTTAGATTAGTTTAATTTACTATTTAGTTTAGGTTTAGAATGAATATGGCGATCATAGATATTCTACACGGGGTACAATTGGGTATATCTAGAGGATACCCAATTGTACCTATGAACCAATTCATAGGCCTGTATTGTAACAATTCAGTACTATGAAAGGGTTCTCCGATCCAAAAAATGAGCCTACATGCCGACTACTATATTCTAAAAGACCTGTTTTTGGCTGGTTTATAAGCTCGAATTTTTCCATCAAAAATGGACTCTTAATAAATAAAAATCAAAAGCCCCTAGATCGTTACGCTAGGAGCTTTTGAGTGATTTATTTACATGAACTACAGAATTCTAAGCGTTTTTTCTAATTGTATCTCTTCTTTAATCTCATTATTCTCCACAACATAAATAAAAACAGAATTATCGATGCCAACATAGTCTTCATAGTTGATATTTCTTAATAAATCTGAAAGAGAATTTGTAACGATGATAAATCTTGTTTCCTCGTTTGTACTTTCACTTGTAAAATCAATAAGCCTAAACGCTTTCTGTTGTCGGATATTTAATCTGCCGTTCCTATACTCATATTCCTTTACAAGATCGACAACATCATCAGGGATGACTCGACCGTTATTTTCCTCCGAAGGTTCTAGTCGAAGTTGAGCAATCCTTTTAATTGGCTGTAACTGAATGCTACGCTCCCGCTCAATCTCATCCAATCGTTCACGACTGTGCTCTTCTTAGTTAATATAAGCTTGTTTTATAACCTCCAAAATACTTCTTATCATAAATTTTGTCCAAAGATGAGCTGCCAAATAAGTCAACATACGTTTTAATAGCGAAAGAATCCATCATCCCAGAAATATAATCAATAACATACCTTTTTTGTATTTGTTCATCTTCAGATCTAAATTCCACTGGTAGAAGAAGACCATTTTTATTAAATTCTCTATCTAAATAAGCGTCGTATAAACCTTTAATTATTTTTTCACCTTGTTTTTCGTACAGTTGTACTTGATTACTTCGATTAATTGATTTAAATGTAAAGTCCTTCAATCCACTTGCTAATTTTCCAAGTGTTTTAAACCCTAATTCTTCTTTATGTTTTGTACCTGTTTTATCAATATGCTTTTCATCTACGTTAACTACACCAATATCTTTAATTAAAATATCAACTATATTAGATGTGATTTCTTTTCGAAGCAACAACCCAAACTCTTCAGATGAGTTATAGTTTGACGCTGACCTTGCTACCTTTTTAGCTTTTTGGACAATTTCTTCTAATTTTTTGTATGCAAACCTAAAATCTTCGCTTTTATCCATAAAGTGTTGAAATTCAAACATGAATTCATCTATGGTAAACAACTTTAAACTAAGCGCATCTTCGAGATCATGTGCAGCATAAGCTATTTCATCAGCTAAATCAACAATTTGAACATCCAAAGTTCTTGGAAGTATAGAATCAAATTCAGCTAATTTCTCTAGTAAAAAGTCATATTGTTCGTTATATATAAACTTTTTCTTCCCATCTCTAAAAGGAACAAAGTATTTGACTATGCTTAATAATGTCCTAAAGGTTAAATTAAGACCTTTATTATTGGGTAATTTCTTCTCTAATTCAGTTAGTACTCTTAAAGATTGAGCATTACCCTCAAATCCTCCAAAGTCTTTACTTAATTCATTCAAGACCCGTTCCCCATGATGCCCAAAAGGTGGATTACCAATGTCGTGAGCAAGAGCCCCTGCTTCAATAACATATATGTCGTCAACATACAAGTTTTCTATTCCTGTAATTTCTCTCAATCTCCCTGCAATCCCTCTTGCGATTTGCGAAACCTCAAGACTATGTGTTAGGCGGTTTCGATAAAATTTATCGTTTTGTACACCCAATAATTGCATCTTGCCTTGCAATCTTCTAAAAGATGATGAATATAGAATCCTTGAATAATCTCTTTGGTATTCATTTCTTGCCCTTGAGTTAGGATTTTCCTTATGAAATCTCTTGTCTAAATTCAACAATGGGAAATAATTACTTTTAACAAAGTCTGTTAATATTTTTTGTTCTTCCATTCTATCCATCCTTCCTCTTTAATTTTTAATTAATTGTTAATTAGTTAATGAAAAATTTATTGAATTAAAAAAGCATCTTAGAGCAGTAAGTAAACTCTAAGATGCCTGAAGTAATTATTAGTATGGTTATGCTCCAACAATATCTTCCGAATTCTTATTGATCTCATCAATGATGCTAATAATTTTCCGTGCGTCGTCCATGTTGTCTTTAAAGAGTTCGACAATGCTGCCGACAGTTTTAAATGGTTCTTCCTGCAATACTTTTTTATCCATGACCCCGTATCTAACAAAGTAATCAATAATCAGTTTAACGAAGCGGCTTTGGTTAATGTTGAGTCGTTCGTTGGATAAAAACTCGGAAAATGCCTCGTTAGCCGCTTGTGGATCAAGACCGACGATTTGACGGACGAGTTTGGTGATTGGCGTGTCCCCAAACTCTTTTTCATAATCTTCTCTTGTGCCAAGTTCTTTCCAGAGAATATCTTCTAATGTTTTTAAGTCTTGGATCGTTAACTTTTTGTTATTTCTTAACTTGTAAATCGCCATTTGGTCACGGTGTTCATGAAGATAATGTTCCACCTTTTTCCGATAATTTTTCAGATCATTGACATCAAACATTGGCCCGTTTTCTTTGACCTCTAAAATTTGGTCTTTAAAGTTCGTATAGTAAATTTTTTGCGTTTCTTTTTCAAGGAATTTCACTAAATCACGCAACGCTTCGCGAACGGTTTCCAACTCGAAAATATCGGCTTCACTCCAAAACTCTTCCGTCTGTACCTTTTTGATGATGTATTTTTGTTCCATCACTTGAGGAATCGAACCGAGTTTCGACAACGTCTCTGCGGTACGAATCACGCTCCGAATCGGCTTCGTCGCATTTTTCGTTTGCAGTTTTGCCAATTCAATGGTGTACATGAGTAAATCAAAACGTTTCGCAAATTCATCATCGTTTAGTGGAACAATCAGCGGCGAAATATGTTCTTTAATTTCATTTAAATCCATCGCCGTTAAAGAATCCCATTTAGCCCGATTTTTAAATTTGTGTACATATTGAATATGTTGACGTACGCGGAAGTTTTCTTCGTTTAACTTATTGATTTCCGCTAGCACTTCATCAATTAATTCATTGCGATGGGCAATATACTCTTCTTCTTGGTACTGCAAATGTTGCAGTTCTTTAATGATTTCAACTTTGGCGTTAAATAGACGCTCCGTTAAACTTTCTACCGCTTTTCCTTCGATTCCTTTTGGATTTTCGCGAAAAAACTCAAAGTTGCCGCAATAGTCAAAAATAAGGAAATGCGTTTTATCTTGCCCGACTCCGAATAAGTCTTTACATAAGCGAGTTCCGCGTCCAACCATTTGCCAAAACTTTGATTTGGAGCGTACTTTCTTGAAGAACACAAGGTTGACAACTTCCGGAATATCCACTCCAGTATCCAGCATATCGACCGATACGGCAATTTGCGGCAGTTTATTGAGATCAGAAAAATCATCAATTAACGTTTGATAATAGTTGACGCTGTAATCAATGACCCGTGCAAAGCCGCCTTTGTACTCAGGGAACAATTGATCAAAGCGCTCCACAATCCGTTCCGCATGACGATGGTTTTTCGCAAAAATAATCGTTTTACCGAGTTTGTCTCCGCCTTCCACGCGAATTCCTTTTTCCATCAAATCTCTCAGCACTGTATCAATCGTATCGTCATTAAACAGCCATTCGTTTAATGCGGCACTGTCAATATCCTCGCCTACTTCATCATCAAATGTTTCTTCGTACAATTCTTTTTCTTCATCCGATAAGTCATCATAATGAATACCCTCTTCAAGAAACTTTAGTTTTGTTTCAATCGTACGATAATCCACTAAATATCCATCTTGAACTGCTTGATCTAATTCATAGGCATAGGTCGGCACACCGTTTTCTAAATCAAACACTTCATACGTATTGCGGTCAATTTCGTCCTTTGGTGTGGCGGTGAGCCCAAGCAATATCGCATCAAAATAGTCAAAAATCGCTCTGTACTTCTTATAAATACTGCGGTGGGATTCATCGACGATGATTAAATCAAAATGCCCAACGGTAAAGAGACGTTTACCGTCTTTTCGTTTCGCTTCGTCAATCGCATTCATCATCGTTGGATACGTCGAGAACACCATCCGACTTTCTTCCGGATTATCCTTGTTATCTAACAAATTACAAAGCGTCAAGTTTGGA
This sequence comes from Anoxybacillus sp. PDR2, assembly GCF_009834045.1. Lineage (NCBI taxonomy): Bacteria > Bacillati > Bacillota > Bacilli > Caryophanales > Anoxybacillaceae > Anoxybacillus > Anoxybacillus sp. PDR2. The sequence goes on from NZ_CP047158.1 coordinate 1,817,410, forward strand.
AGCAAATGACTGAAGCTATTTTTTGCTTGCGCCACAAGCGTTTTGCGGTCTGCTAAAAATAAGATGTTTTTCACCCAATTGTGGCGAGTGAGAACATCGACAATCGAAATCGCCGTCCGGGTTTTGCCGCTCCCCGTCGCCATGACAAGCAATGCTTTGCGTCGTTTTTTCTCCAATGCATCACATACGGCTAACACCGCTTCTTTTTGGTAATAGCGATTCGTAATGTTGTCATTGATTTGCACATTTTTTAGCGGCTTCTTCATCGTCCGTCGATCAATAAGCAAGCTTAATTCTTCCTTATTGTAAAAGCCGGAAACTCTCCGCGCCGGATAGTTAAGATCATCCCAAATATACGTTTCAAAACCGTTTGTGTAAAAAATGATTGGACGTTGACCATGCATTTTTTCAATGCAATCGGCATATAGTTTGGCTTGTTGCTTTCCTTTATTCGGGTCAGCGGTGGTCCGCTTCGCTTCGATGACCGCAAGCGGCTTCCCGTTATCGCCAAAAAGGACGTAATCGACATAGCCAACTCCTTCTTGATTCGGCATACCAACCACAGGGTATTCAACAATAACGTCCTTTTTAAATTCCCAACCCGCTAACTTTAAGTCCAAATCAATATATTTCTTTCTTGTTTCCCATTCGCTTAATTCATCCACTTGGAAGTGATACTCTTTTGTATTCGCTTCCCGTTTAGCGGTGAGAAGAGCGCGAAGCTGTTCATTTTCCTTCATCATTTCCTCAAGACGCTTGTCTTTGGAACTTAGGCGTTCGTATAAATCTTTCAATTCTTCTGGACGCTCGCGCTTTTCTTCTCCTATTGGCAGCAACGATTCATCAAAGTCCGTAGCAGTATACTCATCGGAGTAACAATAATCAATCCAAGACACAAATTGATGAAGATTATGGAGGGAAAAAATCGCTTCTTCCCTCGTAATCATCGAGTTCGTATGGACCGCAACATTTCCCAATTTGACAATGTAACGCAACAGCGGTAACAAGTTTTCATCAATAATGGACAAAAAGACGTTGTCATGAATCAAACTGGAAAGATTATCTTGATACGGAACTTTTAAAGCGCTATCAAAGCTATACACCCACTTAACGGCAAGTTCCAGCGCACGGCGCGTCAAAATCGCGCACGTCGCCGGACTCACCACTAAACTTTTCTCCGCTTCTAAACACGCATTCGTAAAGCTCTCATAATGAGGTTTACCTATCAAAAAATGGAAGTTAGATAACAACAAAAACCCCTCCCTTGACCGAAACTAATTTCTTACCGCTCACTAATCGCTAAATAACTCTCCCTTAAATGCGCGTTGCATGAGGGAGTCGAAGTTTTTTTCTAGCTCAACTAATCCTTTTTTAAAAAGTTCTCTTTGGGATTCTATTTTTTGTACAATCCTAGCGAATTGATCTTGGAGTTGTTTAGGAGGTATATATATTTTTATTGATTTTAGTTCCTCAGCATTGATATTTGCCATTCCTACGATATTTTTAGCCATTGAAAATAAAATACTTTTTCCGTACTTCGAGTTTAAGTACGCAGATATAAACTCAGCATTGGCTTTTTCATTAGGAATTACCTTAACTAAATATCCTGCAAAAGCCATTGGTTTTTCAAAGCGATACACAGCTGTTTTTCCTACTAGCTCTTTGCTATTTGTTCTATTAAATAAAAGTTCTCCTTTATGAACTAGATATTTTTCAACTTCTTTCTCATCTAAATCAACGTATTTAAGATCTGTAAGATCCCAATGTCCTTCATAAGTAATATTGTTCATTCTCAAGATAGGATATTTCCCTGCATCCTCGCTTGCTTTTTTGCTTGTTCCGTATTGTGTTTTTAGCGTTAAATCTTTTATAAAACCCATTGGCCATTTCTTAGGATTAGTAGCTGGATCCCCAAACATCTCCAAAAACACGCTTTGAATTAACTGGTCTAGTGCTTCAATTTGGGCTTTTCGTTTGTCTATGAGTTCTTGGGCTTTATCAAGAATTTCCGAAATTCTATTTTGTATGTCAATTGAAGGTAAAGGTATCGTAAACTGAGCTATTTCTTTTGGGCTAATATTTGGTTGAGCAGCTCCACCAGCTTTTTGTAGTATTTTATTCTGCAGTTTATACATATAATAAAACAAATATTTAGAACAAACCTGTTCATTCTTTGGTACAATTTTTGCTACACGCTGATTTAGAAGAGCGATTTCATCCAACTTATAAATTCCAAACTTTCCTGTTGTTGCACCAGATAATGCAACTAAAATATCCCCTTTATTAACTATATACTCTTTATATTGTTCTAGATTAGCGGGAGAAAGAAAACTTGAATCTTCGTTAAAATCTATTTCTCTACCAACTATATTAGCAATCTTTACCACAGGGATACCACTCTTGGTAAATTCGCCACTTTTAAAAGCATATCCCCCTTTAATCGTACAAATATCTCCAAGTTTTACCTCTCTAATTGGCATACTATCACTATCCTCTAATTAAATCTTTTAACTTCTGTAATCCTTGCATAATCTCTTTTTCCAACGTTTCCACTCTTTCAAGTATCACAATCGGTGCTTCATACTGCACTTCTTCATACTCAATTTCTTTATATTTGTTAATCGAAAGGTCATAGTCGTTTTCACGAATTTCTTCTACCGGCACAAAGAACGACTGCTCCGTGCGCTTCCGTTCTTTTTCTGCTTCACGGTTATGGAAGCGCGCAATGATGTCTGGAATATCGTTTTCTTCAATCGGGGTGCGCTTATCGTCCAAAGAGTAGCCATCTGCTTTCATGTCATAAAACCATACTTGATCCGTATCACCGACTCCCGTTTTCGTGAAAATCATAATCGCCGTCGAAACGCCGGCGTATGGTTTAAACACACCGCTTGGCATAGAAATAATCGCTTCTAATTTATGATTTTCCACGATTTCTTTACGAATATCCTTATGTGCTTTGGAACTGCCGAACAATACCCCGTCTGGCACGATGCAGGCGCAGCGTCCACCCGTTTTTAAGATGCGCAGGAATAAGGCCAAGAATAAAAGCTCTGTTTTCTTTGTTTTTGTAATTTTTAATAAGTCACTTGAAACGGCCTCATAATCTAATGAACCCTTAAAAGGCGGATTCGCAAGGACAAGGGTATATTTGTCTTTATCTTTGTTTTGCTCAGACAATGAATCACGATATTCGATATTCGGATTTTCAATGCCGTGAAGCATCATGTTCATCGCACCGATGCGCAACATCGTGCGGTCCATATCAAAACCGTAGAACATATGGTTATTAAAATGTTCTTTTAAACTTTGGACTAAAAATAAGTCACTGCGATGTTTGCGCAAATATTCTCCTGCCGCTACTAAGAAACCTGCGGAACCTGCGGCTGGGTCAACAATAATGTCTTCCGGCGTCGGCTTCATGAGCTCTACCATCATCTTGATAATATGACGCGGCGTACGGAATTGCCCGTTTGTTCCCGCTGTCGCAATTTTTGATAGTAGATACTCATATAAATCCCCTTGTATATCGCGTAACTCCCCTTGCATATCGCGATCTTTCATTGGGATCTTATCAATACCATCCACAATTTTTGTCAACATTTGTGGCGTAGGAATCATAAAAATCGCATCGCTCATATACTTGGCATATGCGGATTTTTTATTGCCATGCAAACTTTTAATAAACGGAAACACTTCTTCAGAAACAACTTTGTACATTTGCTCCGCTCCTAAATTTTTGAACTTGCTCCAACGCAAATGTTGTTTATCTTCAGGAAAGATTCGTTCAAACTCAATTCCTAACAGAGCAGCCTCTTGTTCTCTTTTGTTTTCTGCTTCATCGAGGCCTTTAATAAATAAAAGATATGTAAATTGTTCAATGACCGTCAGCGGATTGGTAATCCCGCCTGTCCAAAATGTTTCCCATATTTTATCGACTCTATTACGCAACTCACCTGTAAGCATGATGTACCTCCTTTTTATTTCCAAGTTCTATTATATACTTTTTCATTTTTAGTCAACATAATATACACAAGTTACAGTGAAAGAAAACAACATCCACCAAATAAAAAATCCCCGGTATGGGGGCTTTAAAATGTAAAGATATTTATTTTTGAAAAGAAGTGATAAATATATACAGCGCTTTCTTTTGTTCGTCATTTAATGAAGCTAAAACTTGTTCTAATTGTTCGTTTATAAGACTATCTCCCGCTTTCTCATCCTTTTCTAACGACCTAAAAAAGCTGCTTAGCGGAATATCAAACCTTTCACAGAATTTTTGGATTAAGCTAATAGGAATTTCCTGATCTCCGTTTTCGATTCTCGAGAGCCTCGGCTGTGAAATTCCCAACTCATCCGCTAATTGCATCATTGATAAATTATATTTTTTTCGAACTTCCCTAATGCGTTCTCCTACTTTTTTATTTATATCCATTCACTACATCCCCAACTTTTACTTATTAGTTCTTATTTAGTTTATCGTTTTCTCATTTTACAATCAATCCATTTTGTATTATTATAAAAATGAATAAAAAATATTCGATTTTGTTAATAAGGAGATAGGTAATATGGACTTTGAGCAAGCATTTAATGAATTTGTTTACAACCGTGTCGAGCAAATTATGCTAAACGATGAAAACCTTGAGCTTAGAGCTCTCTACGAAGAGCTTGATCGCAGTTTCAAAAAACTTCAAATCAATGAGAAGGATTTTGATGATTTGCAAAGAACAATCTTTTGTTTAATTGATTCACTAATTTTACTAGCTTACAAACAAGCGTTAGCAGACACGATTTCTTTTATGTTAACTACAAAAGAAGCAAAGAAGCGTTTGGGGGTAACGGATTAACATGAAAGTGAAATGTCATGGACTCCTAGGTGCGAATGTTTATACTGTTGTTGACGGTTCAAGGAAAGACGAAGAATACGAGCAATTTGATGCAGAGTTGTACAATGAAATAATCGCTCTATTGCAAGCGCGCGGTTACATTGTTAAAGATATTTACTTACAATTTTCCGAACGATTTGAATGCAACGAATACGATGTTATAAATTTTGAAAAGTTCAAAAAAGAAGGAGAGCGAAAAGCTCAAGAAGTATATTCGAAAGCAAATACAGAACGTTTTCGAATTGACTAATTTTTTAGGAATGAGCAAGTACAAAATTTAATCGAAGGGAGATATCTTTTATGATTTCATGGTTGGAAAGAAGCCTAAAGAAAAACGAAGAAGATACAATAAAAGTGGTAAAGCTACTACTTGCAGGAAAGACAATTGAACAAATTTCCGATCAATTGGAAATACCCGTAAGTAAGGTTATAAGAATCAAAAATATGTTTGAATCCGATAAACTAAGTAATTGACTGTTTAATGCAATGTAAAATAAAACTTTAGCAAGCACTAAAACTGGAAACAAAACAGGCAGTTTTTCTCACAAAATATAATTTCAGAGACATGGCTTTACATGAAGTGGCGTGCATGGTAAGTTGGTTGCCTCTGCGAAGTCCTTTTGTGCTGCGGCCTTCGCAAAAGAATCCATGCACACAGAGGCTCCATGTCAAACCTTACAGGGTGAGATAATTTTTATTGGTATTTGGATTATATCTAATTTTATAAAACATAGGGGGATAAGCTTTTTCATTGCATTTCGATTAAATTTTTAGTTGCAGAAAACATTCATTTAAGAATAGTAAAACATGATATCTGTGCTACTTGACTGAATTCGTCTTTTCCCTATTAGTAAAATTTCATTTTCATTCTCACCTTTCCGTTTTATCTTTTTAGTTTAGATAAGACACACTTTCCGCTAAGGGGAAAGTGTGTCTTTTGAGTGTTGTCCTTTCTTACAATGAATTTTATGCTAATATTTGTAAATGTATTTCTCATAATCGTTTTGTATAAACAACAATGCAGCTTCTTTAGCATAGAGAGTTTTGTATTCATAAAAAATCTGTTTTTTAGGGGAATAAACTACGCATTTATTCAAATCTACAATGTCTATAAAAAATTTCCCATCTAGCGTGTATTCAAATTGATCTACTTCATTGTAAAATCGGTAGTAATATGATTTAAGAATAAGAGTTGGCACTTCCCACGTTGTAATCCTTTCATCTCTAAACATAATGAATAAAGGTAAATGTTCAAATCCATGGCTCCGTAAAATATATAAAATGCGACTCAACGCATCTTCTTTAAGTTTTTCTGTTCCTGAATCACTAGCAATTATGTTATCAGGATGACCCTGAATTTCGTTACTAAAGATGTAAACTGACCACGAAACTCCATTTTCTTCTTCGCTGAAATCAGCATATACTTTAACTTTTTTTCCTGCGATTGAATAATCATTGTTCCAAAGCATGTACTCATTTTCTTGTTTAATAAATAAAATAAAATCTTGTTCTTTCATGTCTTTTTCCTTCATTCTTTTTAATATTTTTTGTTTTAATAATGCGAAAAGCACACTCTCCACATTGGGAAAGTGCGCCTTTCAGGTTTTTCCTTTTTAGGCTATTTAGTTTCAATAAAACAAACCTTGTTTAAAAAATGTTGATATATCAAGGGTTTTAACTCACTTTCTGTACATATTATAACCTTTGAAAATACTCATTTTAACTCTTTTTATAAATTTTAACGTATAAAATACATTATTTTTTTAATGATAGGTTGACGGATTGTAACTTCCTTTTCAGTTCTAATTTCGTGACTGGTTCATAAAACATCCATTCTATTAATTCCACACCATTCTTTTGACAAAGTTCCTTTTTCCGCTTATCCAATTTAATACGCCTTTGTAAAGCTTCTTCTCCATCAAAATACTCAATAGGTAAATAATGTTGCGCACCTTGATATTCAAAAATCTTTAAATCTTTTATATAAACATCTAAATGCTGAGGGGCTAACCAGTCAGGTGAAGCGTGGAGTCTAGCCATTGGAAATTCATTTTCCTTTTCGCTTTGCCATTATGGGGCGCTATATTTTAAGACCTGAGATTTAGAATAACTCCAAACCGATGTAATTGGATAGGAAGTTATTAAATCTTTTCTGAACCTCCAGTCTTCACTCTTTGTTTCATTTGAAAAAACCTCTAACTTATCTCCTTTTCTCGTATTTAATCCCCGTATAACTCTGTCATTCTGCAGTTGTACAATTACAAAAATTTTGATATCAATTTTCAATAATCTAAGTTCAACCCAAATAATTCTATTTTGTATGATAATCCTGCTACTTCTTTATTAATACACGCTTTTACAGTATTTGTATCATAAGTTATATTAGTTCTTAACGATTTGATTTCCATTATCAAATCATTTAAATATAATTTTTGACCATCTGAATAATTGTCTAGTAGGTACATAAATGTATAAACAGGCAACATATGTTTATCATTTAAATGTATTTGGGCCCTTTTGTCTAACGCCACGTAGGTTATGTCAACTTCATTTGATTGTCTAACAATCTCTGGATGAAAATCAAATATATAGTCTATGTTTGACTTATCCATTTCGAAAAATGTCTTATGTTTATCTAATTGATTTTTATAAATTTCATTTATTGCTCTAGTAATTTTTTCGAAATTTTCTTCTGGTAAATAAACATTATCTTTCCATTTACACTCAATAACTAATAATTTATTGGCTTCTATATCATACATTGCAAAATCAATATCACTATTTTCCTTTTTTCCATTTAATTCGAATTCATAGTATTTTTCATAAACAAATTCTATGTTAGAGTAATTCTTAACTTTTTTTATTAGGTTTTTAATAATACTAGCGGAAATTGTATCGTCTCTGTTAGTAAATTGTAAGTTTTTGAAGTAATGTCCATTTACTAAGCTGAAATGCCAGTCATTTAAAACTATTGAGCTAGGTATAAATAGTATCTTTTCTTGATGTTCAATAAGTGGGAATTCTAAAAGACTACCTTTATTATCTGTACCCAATGAAAGGTAATTTATATAATTTTCAACTACATTGCTGTCAACATTAGTAACTTGGCATATCTTTCTAATTAGCCAATCTTTATCAAATGAAATCAACATATCCTCGATTTTAAACTTATGATGTGCTTCAAATGCCTTATATCTGTAATAAGTAACTTGTCCAATATAATATAATACACCAAGTACTTTGTTAAGTTCTTCAAAATCCTTAATAACAGGGCTTTCTACTTCCCCTATTTTTTTGGTATCTTGTTTAACACGATCAATACATAGGTGTAATAAATGAATATCGAAATTCGAGATAAGATTTTTCAAATTATTAAGGTGTTTCTTTTCTGGATATATAAATGGATGAACATTAATCTTTTTAAAATAAGGATAGTATTTATGTAGATGTTCTATAACTGCATTTACGTATTTTTGTTCTTCCTCAAATCTTTCTTCATCATCAAGTCCTAAATAGTACACCGGTACATCAGGGTATTTATCACTTAAAGAAGGTTTTTTGAAAATTATATTTTGATCCTCTTTTTCGAATGCAATTCTTGAAATCGAAAACATATCTAAAAGTTGTTTGCTATACTGAAGATCTTTGTATGCTTTTTTAATTTGAATATATTGCTCCTTGAATTTATTAAAATCTAATTCGTTAAAAGTAAACTTATTGCTATTGTTATCAAAATTTCTTTTTTTCATTTCTTTTATAAACCAACTAATAATTTTTCTATCGATATTAATTTTATAGTAATCGGGAAATGCCTTATCAAATAAAGTTTCTAGTAATAAAAGTGGATAATGAATTAAAAAACCAATCTTCGAACTATTGTTATAGAAGAAGTCATCTAAATATTTTTTTACTTTGTCCTTTATATGCTGAGAGCATGCTAATCTTATTTCATATTCAAGCTGTCGTGTAAACTCCATGATGCTCACTTTCCTTTTTATAATAATGTAAATTAAAATTAATATAGTAAAAAGCATTGCTGTTCTTGTTTCAGAAACTTCAGAAATACACCCGTTAGTTAAAAAGAAATACCTTCACTCTTTTGCTTTTATTCCCATAAAAGATTCGGAATCTAAAGTTGAGATTGAATTACTATTACAGTCATTCAATTTATCACTTCCAGATTTGTGCCGCTCCCCTTTCTCTCAAAAAATATCTTCAAACTGTAAGTAACTTCTCGACTATTGGCACTATCTCTATATCTAGTTTAATCATATGTTCACGCAATTCACTATCAACTTTTTCCAAACAAGCAATGCATAAAAACTCCTTCGCACGGCTAAACGCCACATATCCCACGCGGCAAGTATCCTGTTTATCTGCCAGCCTAGCCTCCACATCTGTTTCAAGCCATTTCATTAATTCTTTTTTGCTTCTAGCAATAACCAGTACGGCATCTGCCTGAAGCCCTTTGGATTTATGAATAGTTAAGTGGTAATCTTCAGTTTTTTGTAAATTAAACCTTCCTTGTAATTCAGAATTAATTTTTTTTATAAACTCTTCAGCAAGTTCATCCGGTTTATGCTGAATCTTGTTATGAATTGTCTTGTAAGGATCCCCCTTAAATATTACTTTTATATAATCAATCAAACTTTTGCTGCTTATAAACGGGTTTTGCTTAATTATATCTATTACACTTAAACAAAGCATTCTATATTGCAAATCGTCAATACCCATATAACTAATAATATTATTCTGATTTGTATTTAAGAGCTTAGTAATAAAATGTGAAGCTTCTTCAATGAACTTAGGCTGGTTTGATTCGTTGCTCTCTTTTTGTATTAATCCATATTCATTTTCAACTTTTGTATAGGTATCTCCCTTAAATCCAAGAAAAAAACGCGATTTAGGTTTATTCCTGCAATACTTTTGGTCATTACAGAGACGGTTAAATTCTTCAATTATCTTTCTAATATCTTGCGCGTCAATAAAAACAACTTTATTTTGTGAGTCAATCTCTTCATTGCTTTCTACTTGCTTCAAGGAAGTATGAAATTTGTTTAAAAAATCAATAATGGTAACACTAGAACGATGATTGTTGTATAAAAACTTTTTTTCAATCATTTTAGACTGCATAGCCTCATAAATTGGCCGTTTATTTAGCGGCTTTTTACGACCGTTATTTCGAAAAGTCATAATACTTTGTTCAGGGTCCCCTACAAAATACATTTTTGTTTTTTGTTGTTTCCGAATACTCTCGAAAATTTCATATTGTCCAGAATCGATATCCTGAAATTCATCAACAAATAGATATTGCAACCTTTCAGAAACAAGGACTCTCACCTTTTCATAGTCTTTCATTAAATTCTTAGACAAACTAATTATTTTTTCATAAGGAACAACGCCCTTTTTTACAATTTGGCTTTTTATAATATGTTCTTCTTTTTTATCTTTGGCATTTACATTTACTTCTTTATATATTGGGTTATTCGGCAACACTCCATATATACTTCCGAATGGTTTAAGTATAAAACGAATCAAAAAACTATGTATTGTCCCGATAAATACATTTTGCGGTATTTCTATCTTTTTTGATAAACGCTCCCTGATTTCGCTGGTTGCTGTGTTTGTATATGTTATAACTGCAAGAAACCTGTGAGATTCCAGTGATGGAAGACTTTCGCAAATTTTTTCAACCAAATAATAAGTTTTTCCTGCACCCGGACCCGCAATGACTAGTATCGGCTTTAATTTTTTGGACATCCTTTATTACCCCTCTAGGAAATCAAATGCTCTTCTTATGTACTCAGGCAGATTAAACGAGGCTGCTTCCCCTTGTTTCAGTCCTTTTAATTCTTCATGCAAGTTAAAAGCAAATTCTGATTTATAATCTTCAATTAACGTAAAAAAACTGTCGGTATCCAATGCTCTATCTCCTATTTCTTCTTCATATTTAGGACCTTTTTGGATTCTGGTCTGCTTTAAGGCTCTCAGTAAAATTTGCTTCCCTTCTCCTGTTTTGTTTGCTTCTATAAGTTCTTTTTCAAAAGTTTCTTTGTTAATTTCTACTTTGATATAATCATCTTCATACTCTTCCTTGAGTTTTTCCGCACGTTCTTCGGTTTTGGTTCCTAAATCGCCATCTGTTAAAACAACACATTTTATAAAATAGCCATTTCTTATTATTTCTAGGAAATGGCTAAAAGCAACGCCATTTACATTTACTATGTTGCACCCTATGCGCTCTAAGGTTTTGCCTGTATGTAATTCAAATAACTTGGGAATAAGTATTTGTTCGGCAATGCCTTCTACAAGGATAATTTTTCGGGCAAAAAACATATTTGACTTTGTTGCATCCAAATATTTTTCAAGATATCGGCGATGATTTTTGCCTTTTTTATCGCTTTGAAAGCCATGAGTTATGTAATGTGCCTTAATTTCATTATTTTCCTTATATAAAATAGCAATGTTGTCTAAATTTAATGAACTAGTAATATGTGATGAATGAGAAGTCAATATAATTTGTAAGTCATCTCTGTCACTATTTATACTTTCGATATTCGTTGCAAGATGCATTTGTAAGTGAGGATGCAAATGTGCTTCCGGCTCTTCAATTCCCACAACCCGAAAACAGATATCTTCTGAAATTTTATCCTCAGCCAAACGAGAAAGAATCAGGGAAATATATAACAAATTATTTCTTCCCAGTCCGTTTCGTTCGATTGTAATAGGATCTTGTCCATAGATTAAACTTAATTTTTTCAGCAACTCCCCTGTTTCGGGCGATGAGAAATGAAAATCAATATTGTTATACCCTTCCTTTTCTTGTAAGGAAAGCTTATTTAACTGACTGACTAGTGTTTCTTTAATATCCTTCAATCGAGGATTATTTTGCATTTTCTCATCCAAACTACTTAAAACTTCTTTGATATCTTCATATGCTCCTTCACTTCTGTAATTTAAAATTTTGTATAACAGTTTAGACTCTCCGTTGGCAATTAGTTCGCGCTTAGAATCACGCAAAGCATCTAGTAACTCAAACTTTAACATTCTCAGAAAATACGGATCGCAGCGATTTGTTACGTCATTGCCCCCATAAATTGTATATTCGTATTGTTTTATCGGAAATTCTATCAGTTTTACAAGATAGTCCGGATTTTCAATTCCTTTTTCCTTTCTGATTTTATCTATTAGTTCTCTTTGTTCTTTTACCCATTCTTTTCGATCAAAACCGCTTCTGGGTTTAAAAATATAGGTTAATCGTGCTTTTTCCAATGAGGTATCACAAAACCAATCTCCAACTACTGACAGTTGTTTTTTATTCATGCCTTCAAGGATAATTTGGATTTCAACTTCGGGAAATTCAACGTTCTCTGGCTTAATTGAAGCGTTCAATACATCGTACTTAAATTTTTTCCTGCTTTCATAGTTTATATCTTCCAGTTCAAGCATTCTTTTTTTGAACATAGTAATATCTTGACTTAAAATTAATCCTATTGAATCAAGCAAATTCGTTTTGCCTACATTATTTTCGCCAATAATTGCAGTAAATTTATTCAACTTCATTTTAAAAGGTTTGTTTCCAAAATTACGGTAATTTTTAATCGAAATCTTGGAAATATACATTTTTGTCCTCCAAAAATTCAATAATCTTACATTTTTAATTTACCATAAAAAGGCGAATTAATTAAATAGAAGATTGCCATCTTTCTTTAGGGATGGTTGTCGTAATCCTTTATAAATTCCATTTGCCAATAATCAAGTTACCATAACGAAGGTATGAATATCTTGATTAGCCATCCATTAAACTTCCCAACATAGATCCAGTCCATTTGAGCTTGTTTTTTGTCAATTGTTAATTAAAATCAGCCTTTTTTTGATATAAGTCCTCGATTTTCCTTATCTTCAACATTGTTTTCCCAATTCACGGATGTGGTTAAGAGTTTCTTCAATAGTTCAATGATTCTATCCAGTTTCCTTTTAATAGAGCTTCATCGTCTCACAACTAATGATTTGACTACAAAAAAAACACTGCACTTTAAAAAGCAATAAGAAAAGCAAATATGACCAATTGAAAAATGATTAATCCCCAATCCATCTCAGCACTATCCTTTTTTCTAATTGCACCATTCGGAGAGAAGCGATGGTTGAGGACTTTGGTTGCATATCCTACTCATGTCAGGTTGACATAGCGCAACATGATCGGAAGACATGATTGAACCAAAAGAAAAAGGACCTGTTTTTTTTAGATCCTCTTATATGCCTTTTTCCATTAACGCACCCGTTCGTATTATAAGGTCAGCTAGATATTCTGGTTGACCATTTTTTATATGGTTTTATTATAACGGTAACCGGGGCAGAACGTCTCTGCCTGTGGGCATAAACCCCGTCGGCTAAACAGTTTGCCCCCCCCTACTTGTAGAAACATGATTCAAGACGGTTGGGACTTGTGAACCCGTATAACAAGCGAACCTATGATACTACAAGGAATAATATGGCTCTTTTCATGTTTTCCTTTTTATACAATTATTCGGACTTAAAATGGAACTCAAATCCTGTATGGTTCACCAATGAGTCCCTGCCTTTCTCATGTTGGTGTCCCTTCACATTTAACGGCTTGCTTGACCTAAAAAGAGATCATTTCCAATTATGCTGATTAACGAGTGGGATGACAGATCTTTTCATTAGATCAATAAACGTATGTACAGTTGGTGATAGATTGTCACTTTTCCAAGCAAGGGCTGTCGTAGTGGTAAAAGGATTATTCCGAATGTCACGATAAACAACTTTATTTTTTAATACATATTGTATAGAAGCTGGTACGAGAGCTACGCCCATTCCTGCTGAAACAAGAGAGATGACAGTAGGTAATTCTTGTGTTTCTTGTACTACCTTTGGATGGAATCCTGCCTGATAACAACCGCTCATCACTGTATCATAATGACTTTGATTTGCCTTTCTTCCCGTTAAAATGAATGGATCATTGGATAAATCCACAAGATTAATCGGGGATGTTTCGGAAGCTAAAGGATGATCCTTTGGTAAAGCAACCACCATTGGTTCTTGTCGAATCACTTCAACCTGAATGGTGTCATGTTTTATTTTTATAGGATGACAAAGTATTCCTATATCAATATGGCCTTCGTGTAAAGCTTTCACTTGTTCCGCTGTCGTTAACTGTTGCAAATCTATATGAATATTAGGGTATTCCTTTCGATAGTGCTCTATAATGGTTGGAAGAATATCATAGGCTGCTGAGGCTATGAAACCGATCGCTATTTCCCCAGCCTCCCCACGGTTTATCATTCTTACTGTTTCGATTGCTTCCTCTAGATTCTTCAAAATCTGATAAGCTTTTTCTAAAAACACTTGTCCTTCTTTTGTTAACTCTACCTTCCTTTTCGTTCGATGGAAAAGAGGCACCCCTATTTCTTCCTCTAATTGGCGAATTTGAAGACTTAATGGTGGCTGTGCCATGTTTAAACGAGCTGCCGCTTTACCAAAATGTAATTCTTCAGCTACTGTTATGAAATATTTCAAATGACGCAGTTCCAACGCGTTGCCTCCCTTTTTAATACTTATTATATATTAATATCGATATAAATATATATTAGACATATTATAATGAGTTTTGTAAAGTGGAAATAGAAGAGCTCTTCCATAACAAATGATTCAGTAAAAATGGAGGTTATCATGCGAAAAGTTCTTCTCCTCACGATAGGCATGTTCGCTCTTGGGTTTGATGCCTATGTGATTGCTGGTTTATTGCCGAATATAGGGGCAACGTTCAAAATAAGCGCTTCGCAAACGGGGCAAGCAGTAAGTGTCTTCACCCTTTGTTATGCACTGGCAGCTCCAATTTTTGCGACATTGTTGGCTGGAAAGCCAATTCGCAGGGTTTTAGTGCTGGCACTTGCTGTATTCTCAGTAGGCAATGGAGCTAGTGCACTAGCCTCGAGTTTCTCCATGCTGCTTATGGCACGTGCAATTGCAGGCATCGGGGCCGGGCTTTATTCCCCGTTGGCCGCTGCAGCTGCCGCATCCCTTGTTCCTAAGCAAAAACGCGGCCGCGCTCTTGGTATGACGCTAGGTGGCATGAGCACGGGAACGGTCATAGGGGTTCCACTTGGATTGATCATTGCTGAACATCTAGATTGGCACGCAACTCTCTGGTTCATCACCGCACTAGGTCTTATCGCTATGATAGGAATTGTCATATGGTTTCCAAATTTTCCAGCTTCGGCGCCACCATCACTACGCCAACGTGTTGCCATGATGACCAATGGACGGGTTGCAGCAATTGTCGGCATTACTTTTATGACCAGTGTTGCCAGCTTGGGTCTATATACATACATCGCAACCATTTTGGATAATCTGGCAGGCATTCCTATCATTACACCTTATCTTTGGGCATGGGGCATTGGTGGCGCAGTCGGAAGCTTTTCCATTGGTACTTTGATTGACCGAATGGGGCGACCAGACTTGCTTATGGCTGGCATTTTAGCCATAATGGCTTTAGCCATGTTCAGCTTACCATTCGTACTTTCATTTTCGATACTATCATTCCTTCCTTTCATTCTATGGGGGGCGATGGGTTGGGCCTCGCAAGCTCCGCAACAACATGAACTACTTCGCTTACAACCTGATCACGGCGCAGCTGTCGTTGCGTTAAACAGTTCCGCTAATTATTTAGGTAGTGCGATAGGTTCCGCACTTGGGGGGATGGTGATGCTAGCCGGATTGGCACCTTCCCGACTTCCGTTTGCTGCCGGTTGTCTAATATTAGTGACCTTATTGGGACAATGGAGGATTGTGTCATCAAAAGAAAGCGCGGGCAAGCGAGAAAAAACATGAAAAATCAAATGAAATAAAGACTATCTCGAAATTTGGCAAAAACATAATATGGATTGCCTTTATACTCAATCGGTGTCAAAAATAAACAATGAAATTTCGCTGAGACTTGGATATACAAAAGAAACCCCTAGTGGTCTTTTCAGGATTGCTGGGAGTTTCTTTCTTAATGAAAGACTACCCTGAAAATAAGAGTTATACAAAGATATGAACCTAATAGTGTGGGCAATACAGCTTATTTTATTGCATCGTTGTGCCCAAAAATTGGCATGAGTGTCTCTGTTTAAATTTCCTTTGCTGATTTTTGATTAAAAGAAGAAGACTACTGTGTTACGATCTTTGGTTGTTCTTGTTTACTTGTTCAATTAAAGCACCCGTTGACCAACCATGAAGCGAGCTTCACCACAGATGAAGGAAGAAGTTGAATAAGGAAAATCAACATTGTTCTTTAACAAAGCTTAGAGAGAAAATGACTTTCTTGACTCCACTGACCTGCTGATTAGAGCATATGCAAGTCCAGAAAATATGCATGTGAAACCCATTAGCAATAGAAATGGGATCCCTGTCTTATATCAAAAAAGTACCCGGAAAGAGCAGGACCAATCATGCTTCCCAATATCATGTGTAGATTGGAAACACCCGAGTAGGTACCACGGAAACTATTAGCCATTTCACCAATAAATCGAATCGAGATGCTTCGGTCAAATCGAGGAAACTTTGAAAAAACTCTGGTTCCAAACATGTAATATTCCTCTTTTTCTTAATCCACTCTTTCATTATATAAAAAATTATAAATTTTTAATATTTTTATGAATAACTCTGTCAAATTTCAATGTTGATTTTTAGAACACAGAAAAAGACCGAAATAAATCGGTCTTTCTTGACAGTCTTGTTTAACTATCGTCACCCTTAGTTCAATAAACTTTTGAATTCACAGAAACAATATCAATGAACTCTTCGAGTGTTCCAATACATTTTTCAACTTCAGGTAAATGATAAAACGTGCTGGTCGTTTCAAAGTTGTTCACGTCGTCATTTGGTGAGTAAAGATAAATTTTTTTGCCATGTCCAAGCGCTATTCCAAATTCAATATGACTTCCTTTCCCTGCTGGAAGTAAGACGATGAGAAAATCAGCTTCCATTACAGCCCATTACAGCCTCTTTCTCTTTTTGACCTATTTCTTTTAGCTGTTCAATGGTCGAAGCTCTTTCATTTTGAGTCCAATCATATGTATGAATAAATCCCCTGCTTTTTAGCTTTTCACTTACATATCTAACCGCATCGATATTTTTAAAGCTGGATGCAATATAAAACTTCATCTTTAATCCTCCAATTTTATTGTTTATCGCCTTAGCTATTTTGCTCTTTTACTGAACGATAAAAGTGATATCGTTTTTTGAAATATTGCTCCCGTAGTGGAACAAGCTCAATACAATTCACAAATTCTTTTTCATAACAATCCTATTGTTATTCACAACATAACCATTTTTTCTATAGAAGTTTTCTGCGAGTCCTCCATTGGAAGTTAAAAGATAAATGCTTTTAACGTTTTTCTTCTGTAATTCCTTCTCTAAAAATTGGAGAAGTTTGGAACCATAACCTTTACCTTGAATTTCATTATTGATGCATAATTCTGCTAAATAAAAAGTTATTCCTTGATATGTTGTTTTGCTGTTTCCTGCTATAAAACCAATTGGAGTTTCATTGTTTTTCCAAAAAAACCCCGTAAATTTAGGAGTATGTAACAAATCCGTAAGCCTTTCTTTAGTAGTTTTATACGTCCAACTTTCATTCCAAGGCTCACTATTAAAAACTTTAATATATAGTTCAATACATTGTTCCAAATTATCTGTTGTAATTGGTACAATTGTTTCTGTCACTAAAAATTCCTCCTCCCAATATAATTCTTCAACTTCCCTGCCTCTTTAGCCAACCATGCAGCAAACTTCACCACAGATGATAAAAGTTAACTCGTTTTTTCATGGGAATTGAATAAGGGATTATTCTTTTTAAACTCATTCCATTCCTCACGAAGAATACCCATTCGGATGGAATCATAGTATTCACCATTATAGTAGCGGCATTTTCTCATTCTACCTTCTAATCGCATTCCCAATTTTTCCGCACATCTTATCATTCGTGGATTTCCAGACCAAGTCGTCAGCCCCACTCTCTCGATGGTTAGATTTTCAAAGAGATAGTCTATCCATAAAGATAATGCTTCGGTTCCCAATCCACCATTCCAATGTTCAGGAGAATATATGACGATTCCCATTTCAAGCCATCGTGTACGTTGATCCTCCCAATAATAGCTAACCATCCCTATAATTTGGCCTTGATATTCTATAATCATTTGACTTGGTACATGGGTAACATTCATTTTTTCTTCCATTCTCTTAGAAAACTTTTCAAAGGTACAAAATTCAAGCGGATAATAAGGAGCATCATACTTTTTCCATTCTGGATTCTCCACACCATATATCAGGTTATATAGAATTGGCAAATCATCCTGCGTTGGTGTCCGAAGAGATATTCTTTTTCCTGTCAGCGACACCTTTTGTAACATATATCCCCCCCCTATCTTACAGAATTCAACAATCCATGCTATTATCCCTTTTCTAAAAGGCTCTATTATCGTTAATTGTAGATTTTCGACCAAATGAAAAAGCCACCTTATGATGTAAGGTGTAATCACCGGTGATAAAATCCCCAATAACAGCGGTTTAAAATTCCCCAAAAATAACAGATAATCGTTTCGAAACAACATCTTAAATGGAGTGGAGAAACGATGCTGAAGGTAGGGGAGTTTTTTATGATTCGAGAGTTATATCAGAAAGGCTGGACTCAAACAGCGATTGCCAAAGAAACAGGTTTTGATCGGAAAACCATTCGTAAGTATCTAAAGGGGGACAAGCTTCCAGAGCGTAAAGTCAGTGAGAAAAAAAGAAAAAGCAAACTAGATCCTTATAAAAGCTATCTTCTTCAACGAATACAAGAAGGTACGACGAATTGTGTTGTTCTCCTTGAGGAGATCCAAGCGATGGGATACACTGGCAAGATGACGATATTAAGAGATTTTGTTCGACCGTATCGAGAACAGCCAAAGAAACAAGCTACCTTACGGTATGAAACACCACCAGGCAAACAAGCTCAAATGGACTGGGCCTATGTGGGAAAGTACTTGGTGGATGGTCAATATCAAGATATTTATGCTTTCGTGATGGTACTTGGTTATTCCCGAATGAAGTATGTGGAGTTTACGACCAATATGAATGTAGAAACATTAATGAAATGTCATATGAACGCATTTGCTTACTTTAACGGCATTCCTGAACAGATTCTTTATGACAATATGAAAACCGTTGTTCTGAAACATAGTCCCATCGAAATTCGATTTAACCGGACGTTCGAGGATTTTCTAGCGTATTACGGTATTGTTCCAAAAGCATGTCGGCCGAAACGTCCACAAACAAAGGGAAAAGTAGAAAGAGTGGTAAAGTATTTGAAAGATAATTTCTTTCAGCGAAAACACGAACCTACTCTCTATGCATTAAATGAAGCTGTTCGTACATGGCTGGATCAAGTGGCCAATCGAAAGCCGAATCAAACGACGAATGAACCGCCAATTCAACGTTTGGAACAGGAACAGAAGTTCCTTCAAGCATGGGGAGTCAAACCATTATTCCCGACATGTCGCTGGGAGACACGAGAGGTAAGTCGAGATTGTTTTGTTTCATACAGAGGAAAAAAATATTCCGTTCCGTATCGCTATGCAGGACAGGTTGTAAAAGTGAAAGAAACTCTCGACCATCATATCGAGATTTATGATGAACAGGAGTGTATTGCCAAACATCCGATTTTGACAGGAAAAGCAACTGCTCATATTCAAATGGAACATTATGAGGGCTTACATACAAAAGAAAAAGGACAGAGAAGAAAAGGCGTTCAAGGTTTGGCGACCAACGACCTTTCTTCTTCTGCCCCATCTCCTAAAGTAGAACAACGCCCTCTCGCTGCTTACGCAGCATTGGAAGAAGGTGAGACTGTATGATGAACGAGCTGTTAATCGAACGCTTAAAAAAGCTTGGTTGGCACCACACAGCCCACCAACTAGATAGTTTATTAGAAGACGCTTCTAGAGATAATGTATCATATTCTGAGTTTCTAAACACTATTGTTTTACAAGAAATTGAATATCAAGAGTCTCAACAACTAGAAAAGCGAATGAAACGAGCCAAATTACCTTCTATCAAAACGATTCATGACTTTGATTTTTCCTTTCAACCGAGTATCAGTGAAAAGAGAGTCAAAGAAACGCTGACCTGTCGGTTTATTGCCAACGGGGAAAATCGAATCTTACTAGGCCCACCGGGTGTTGGAAAAACGCATTTAGCGATTTCCTTTGCGGTGGAAGCTATCACTCAAGGGTATACCGCTTTATTTTTAACCGCAGACGATGTAGTGGCTGAATGCCGAAAGGCAAACGAAAAAGGGACTCTCCAGCGATTAGTGAATCGTTGGAGTCGTCCAGATGTACTCATTATGGATGAGGTCGGTTACTTTCCTTTTGATGAGCTAACGGCGAATGTCTTTTTTCAGGTCGTATCGAAACGATATGAACAAGGCTCTATGATCCTCACATCGAATAAATCCTATCTCGAATGGGGGAAAGTATTCGGTGATGATGTACTAGCGACAGCGATTTTAGATCGCCTATTACATCACGCCATTACCTTTAATATCAAAGGTGATTCTTATCGTCTACGAGAAAAGAAAAAAGCAGGAGTTTATCCTGCCCAGTTGCCTAATTAAACGTTCATAATGGGGAATTTCATTTCGTTGAAATTGGGGAATTTTAAATCGTTATTGACATAAGGTAGCGTTTTTGTACATATTTTATTTTTATTTAACTATCTTACCCTTCGTATTATAAGGTCATCCAGATATTTCTAGTTGACCATTTTTATATGGTTTTATTATAACGATAGCCGAGGCAGAACGTCCTCGCCCGTGGGGCATAAACCCCGTCGGCTAAACAGTTTGCCCCCTACTTGTAGAAACATGATTCAAGCTGGTTGGGGCTGGTGATCCCGTATAACAAGCGAACCTATGATACTACATGGAGGAATGAGGGGTTACCGTCCATTTCATTTTTGGAGGAGGACTTAGAGTGAATCCAGTTGTTGGTCTGGATGTTTAGTTAAATAAGCAAGCTCTTAATGCTCATTTATTAGTTTCAGAACCTAATGATTCTATACTGCTTACAAAATGCTCGCAACATGATTACGAGTGCATACAAAAAGCTTGCAATGTGATACCTATTGCAAGCTCTCACTAAATATATGTTCTCCTTATATCTTTGTTAATTAATTCCCTGTTTATCATTAAGTCTAACACAAGGTTTACTCAGATATAATTGAGCCTACTGGACTTTATCCATAACATAATTATGTAAGTCCACAAAATCGCTTGTTGATACTTTATATACTTTATATAATCAATCAAGAGTATATACACCTTTACAATCACAGCCGTTTTCAATATTACTATGTCAAAAAGGGGATTTTTAATATTACAAATAATATAATCCTTCATTAGTTAGGAAGATTTTTTAACAAAGAATCTTTTAAACTATTGATTATTTCCAAAGGGGTTAATTTGTATTTTTTGTATTCAGCCAC
This sequence comes from Anoxybacillus sp. PDR2, assembly GCF_009834045.1. Lineage (NCBI taxonomy): Bacteria > Bacillati > Bacillota > Bacilli > Caryophanales > Anoxybacillaceae > Anoxybacillus > Anoxybacillus sp. PDR2. Next base: position 1,838,826 of record NZ_CP047158.1, read on the forward strand.
TGCTTCATTTCTCCAATCAGGGTTACCGGGTCCCGAGTATCTTTGTCTTAAACGTCTAATAACATCAATAGCTGAAATAGCCCAGCGTAAGAACTCATCATAGTTCCAATACAGTACATTATCTGCAAAAGTTACTGCATCACGATCTATATAATGAGCTGTCGTTATCATTATAGGAACTATTTTACAATCTTCTTCCAAATTAATAATTTTTTTTCTAATCCAAGTTGGATGATTAGCAACTTGTTGTACATGCTTAACAGGTATTCTCTTATCTTCTTGTTCGTATAATTTATCTTCTGAAACAATACAAATTTTATTATCAACAATCCACCAAGGGTCTGGCCCTGATGTTTCCTCGGTATTGCCTGAATTGTATCCTAATAAACAACCAAGCATTTCATGCCCTTTTTCAAATAAATTTCCATTTTCTTTCTGACTTAAAGCATTCAAAATATCCGCGACAAATTGTTCAAATTTTCTATCACTAGAAATACCTAGCTTATCTAACTGAGCTTCAAGCCCTTCTACTAAACTTAAAACATAAGTATCAGAATAATTTTCGTTTTCTTCTCGATTAGTTATATTTGCAAGTTTATTTAGCCATGGAACTACGTTTGTACATTTAGCTGCTTTATTATAATATTCTCCTACCTTTGCAGCATATGAAGCAATCCCATCTTTTGAAGCTAACCATGCAGTACTACCGGCTAGATAATACCAGAATCCTCGATACCCTTTTACATCATCACCTGATAAAATTGAAACAACCTTTGAAATTGACTCCATTGCCTTATCATAGTTTTTTTGCCAGAGCGCGTACTGATAATAAACTTCGTGTTGAGCTGCCTCTAGAAGTTTCTTAGAAGCCCCTAATATTTCTTGTTTTCTGGAGTCACGTTCATTAAAAATCTCTTCTTCTGCGGCATTCCATTCATCATCATGTTCTAAGAATATTTTTAAATTCTCAAGAAATTCCTCCTTATCCTTTATAAGCATTGACTGATCATGACCAAAGATTATTTCTGCCTGTAACTCTGGATGAAATAATTTTATCTTTTTATTTTCAACTAACTCATCGGTTAACTCTTGCCCTATAATACATACAGCTGCATAATCTACAGGACTTCTCGTACATCTACCAACTGCTTGTATTATTCTAGCTCTTACACGATCATGAAATAACACAGATGCTGCCATTCGTGACATTAAAAACCGCTCTTGCAAATGTGTCGCCCTAGGAATATCAATTAAAATAAGTAACCTACATTGGTCATCTGCCAAATCAATACCGTCTAATCTATTAGCTAAAATAGCTATTGCATTTTCATTCTCTGTAAACCTGCTCTTAGACACTTCTAAATCTCTAGATGTTAATATTTCTTTATCCGTAATTTCTCTAGCTAAGCTTTCAATATCTTCACGTGTCTTCTCATCGGGAACCAATATTAGGGCTCTTTCTACTTGTTTAGTCATCTTTAGTGAAAAATTGATTGCCTCATCTTCTTGCATAATAGTTTCTGGGAAAAAGAACAATCTTCTCCCTAATCCTTGTTTATCCCATCCCTCGGGAATAGGAAACCTTTTAATTTTAGGTATTCCAACCATTCTTTCCAAGTCACCACTATTACCTAAAGTTGCTGACATAAATATTCTCTGTTTTGCATTAGCAAAAGGTTCATGGGTTAAAGATGGCGGAATAATAGGTCTTATTAAAATTTCGCTCCAACTAATGTAAAGATGACAAGCTTCTAAGTTTGATCTTAAAACTGACCATGGATATTGAAGGGTTGTATTCCCGACGTTCCCATCAAGTAAAACAGTTAAATCATTTAAATGTTCATAAAATTTTTCTGTAGGTAATTTCTCTATAATTAGAGTTTCTTCATAAAGTGGAGAATCAGCAACCATTGTTTGATAATGTCCGTGGGATAAAGATCCCTTTATCAATTCGATAATTTGTAAGTATAGCTGTTTATATTCTTTTCGCTTTACTGATAAGGACCAATAGGAAGCAATATAATTTTCAGCAGCATGGGCATCATCTAAAATAATTACATCTGGATTAGAGAAAAAAGTATTGGTATTAAACAAGCTACTATAGGTAGTAACTGCAATCGTTTTGGCTCTATTGTATTCAGCTTTGGATATAGGATCATACTCAGATTGTTTACCTGTAAAAGCTACTGTTTTTATTCCGTATTTTTCCTTTGATTCTTCAACTACTTGATTAACTAATTGTTTTGTAGGACAGAGATAAACAATTTTCTCATTATTTACTCTTCTGCGATATTCAGCTATTAGAAGACCTACTAAAGTTTTTCCACTACCTGTCGGTAATTCCATAGCAATATTATCTTCATTCATAAATTCTTTTTGGTAAATTTCTAACATTTCAGATTGATGGTCAAGCAAACCTTTTACTTTTCTATTCCTTAAATCTCTAAATAAAGCTATAGGACTTTCAATAGACACGTTTGATCTTATCTTTTTTTTGAAAGCCATTTATTACCCCCCCTTACTAATATTTATCACTATTTTCATTATATTACAAAAAAACTGTTAAAGCGCCATTTAAATTGTCGATTGTTACCTAAAATCAGCCTTTTTTGGTATAAGTCCTCGATTCCCCTTATCTTCAACATTGTTTCCCACTTCACGGATGTGGTTAAGAGTTTCTCCAAGAGTTCAATGATTCTATCCAGCTTCTTTTCAATCTCACTTCATTGTTTCACGACTAATGATTTGACTACAAAGAACACCGCACTTTCAAAAGCAATAAGAAAAGCAAATATGACCAATTGAAAAATAATTGATCCCCAATCCATCTCAGCACTATCCTTTTTTTCTAATTGCACCATTCGGAGAGAAACAATGGTTGAGGACTTTGGCTGCATATCCTACTCATGTCAGGTTGACATAGCGCAACATGATCGGAAGACATGATTGAACCAAAAGAAAAAGGACTTTTTTTCAGACCCTCTTATATGCCTTCTTCCATTAACGCATCCGTTCGTCTTATAAGGTCATCCAGATATTTCCGGTTGACCATTTTTTATATGGTTTTATTATAACGATAGCCGAGGCAGAACATCCCTGCCCGTGGGACATAAGTCCCATCGGCTAAACAGTTTGCCCACCTACTTGTAGAAACATGATTCAGGCTGGTGGGGACTTGTGAGCCCGTATAACAAGCGAACCTATGATACTACAAGGTGGAATGAAGGGGTACCGGCCATTTCATTTTTGAAGGAAAAGATGTTAGAGTGAATCCAGTTGTTGGTCTGGATGTTTAGTTAAATAAGCAAGCTCTTAATGCTCATTTATTAGTCTCCGAATCCAATGATTCTATACTACTTACAGGTGCTCGCAACATGACTACATGAGTGCATACAAAAAGCTTTCAGTGTGAAGCTCATTGTAAGCTTTCACTAATAATATCTTTGTTAATTAAATTGCCTATTTATCATTAAATGCATCATAAACTAAAAAAATAAGAATGCCAAATTTGGCATTCTTAACTACAAGGTTTACTCAGAAAAGATTGAGTAAACCATATCTATTCACTAAAAAAATATTTAATTTGCTAAAATTTTTTATGTCTATTCAGGAGTATATCAGAAGATAAAAATCGTCTCTAGGACAATTTGTCCTAGAGATTGGTGCACTGCTTTACAAGGCCACTCTGATAATATGAATTTTTATAACCAGTCTACTGATAATAATATTTGAGTTACACGTTTAAATCACGAGCTGGTAGTTAAAAACGTGCTTAGTTGAAAGTATAATATTAATGAATGAGGTAGCAAGCAATATTTTCTAGTGAATAACACTGTATACTGCTTATTTGAATTAAAAAAGATGACCCTAAAGGCACACTTTCCCTTGTTTGGAGAGTGTGTCTTTTATTTATCGAAACTGAAAGGAAAGCAAACTTATGGATCTAGTCGCTGTTCGTGTTTTCGACGCTCTAGTGATGTCGTTGCCAATAGAAGGTACCGCCCTTTGTCGATTTGTATCGAAGTTTACGTTATATCCAATTATAACGAGAAGTTTACATAGTATTTTTATTGTATAGTTCATCAATAGAAATAATGTTTTCCGGTGGAACAGTTGCTTTTTCTTTTAGAAAAATCATGGGATTTTCTATCCCGTAATCGGTTTGTTTAAGAAGTAAATATTCAAGAGCTTTTATTATAAAAAATTCTTGTTTTTCATGGTATTCAAGTTCTCCATGGAAGGTTGTAGCATCTATTTGCTCTATTGGAACTCTAAAAGAGATAAGTGAAGGGATTGCCCTTTCAGTCCAATTTCTTTCAATTTCAGAATTACGAATAATCACTCTACCAATATGAGAAATTAATTCAGGACATCTCCTAATATATTTAACATTGGTGTCTATAAGCGCAGACTCACCTAGAAGAAAACCATTAATACACTGATCTTTACTGAATCTGTATGCAGTGTATTCCGAACCTATTTCTTTTCCATCTTTCATTATGTAGATGGTGCCACTTGGATTAATCTTTAATGAGATGTCGTATTGTGCAAGAAATTCCGAAAAACTATTATCCGTCGTTGCTAAATTTTCTAAATTCAATATTCCGTTCCTATAATAACTTTCTTTATTAATAATAGCTGCAACATGGTGTACCACTACCTCATTAAAATCAAACTGGTCAATATTAAAGAACTCTTTAATTTCATGCATTTCTATACGTTCAAAAGACCGAAAAGGACCTTCAACGGTAACTTTAAACCTACATTGATCGAGAAACTCACTAATCCTATCAGTATTTACTTTTAAAATATTTTCTAATGATTGAATAGTCGTATTATAGTCTAGACAGTTTAAAAGCAATTTTACCAATCTCCTTTAAGCATTTGTTACTTCAAAAATTATATAAATCACTCTAAAACACTTTCATATCGATAGCAGAGATTATTCTGTTTCTAGGGTTTCTTTGTTTTCTTCATTGTTACCAAAAAGAAATTGTAAAAAGAAAGCAACTAAAGTAATTAGCACAAGAAAACCGTTTAAAGGATGATGAACATAACACCGGATATTAAACCTACAACTGCATTTACAATCATAAAATTAGTTTTCAATATAAACCATCCTTTCGAACTTTCTTTTAATTTTTTCTTTGAAAATAAATATAGGGATTCGGATTGTGTGGTGGAAAGTTATTTTGTCGTTTTATTTTAAAACAAAAATTTGTTTTTACATTTGCCATGAAATAGAGTTTCATTTCTGTTTGAGTTCATCGTTTATAAACGAATAGATTTTATTTTTAATGGAGACTGCATCAGTCGTAAATAAAATATAGGTGTTAGAATGTGTTTGAATGACAACTCTATCCGTTTCACCATATGGTGTACCAATTCTGATAGCTGTTTTCTCCTTCCCAGCATAAGTATCGTCAAGTGTTACTTCTACAATATCAGAAATGGGTATTTCTATTTTCGATAACAGCCAACTAATCACCAAGTTATCACTTAATTTTTCTACTTTTATCCCTAACATAACATCTCTCCAGTCTTTTGTTACTGTTATAAATATAAATATTACTTATTGAACGAATCCCTCAATTGCTGGATAAACTTTTGTTCTAATACAGTTCCACCACATAATCCGATGAACCGAAAATATTTATTAGGAGAAGTATCACTAAGTGACTTTTAATTGATAAATAGGAAAATATATATGATATAAGAAAATTATACCAAATAATAAATCTATCCGTCTGTAAGTTTTCGTTAAATTAGAATTTCACGCAAACTTATTATACATAGAGACAGAATTCTTTTCTTTTTGTAGTTGTAACGACAGAATTATGTCCCATAAGCAACACCATCTATAATCGGAAAATTAATCTGCAATCAATTATAGATAATCCCTATCAATAAGAGCCTAAAAATCAGAAATGTTCCGGGAAAGGAACGCCTTTGACTTTTAACTAATACAGTAACTGATTTATTTTATTATTTATTTGACGAACATAAGTTATATGGTTGCACACTATAATCTACACTTCTGTTTCTTAGAAAAAAGCGGATTCGGGAATTTAATCGCGTTGCCGCTTCAGTGAAAGCCGAGGACAAACGGAAATAGTGTATTTGTAGATGAATCATTTATTATATTTGTATATCTTTTATATTTTGATTGATTATTTAGAAAAATAATGGTCTAAATTATCCGTTCGAAACCAAAATGTTAATTTTTTTGCTTGCATTTCATTACTCTTACAAGGATTCTTTTGCTTTCTAAGAATACAGGATGCAGAAAACCCAAAAACAACAACCTTGTAAGAATCAAGGAGATAATAGTTGTTTTTGGGTTTTTAATGATTTAGGAATTTGAAGAGGTGATATTATTCCAATTCTTCCATTTCATATCCAAATGACCCAAACTCGATAATTTTCCTGTTGGGTCAACTTCAATATGTTATTCAAAATAACTTATTCACCCGCAATTTTCTTTTCCAGTACTTTTTTCAATCTTTTGAGATATTCATCGTTTCCTTTGAATACTTTTTCACACATCAAAAAAAGTTTATCTAACCATTCGATGTTTTTCTCTTCCCCTACTAATACATCACATAAGTACTCTAATAATTGTTCTACGTTTTCCATTTGTTCTTCCGACAACCAGTCTAGAATTTCTAATACTATGGAGAAGACGTATTCTCTGTTTACTTCTTCTTCCCGAAGGTATCTAAACAACCATTCAACTTCTCCTTCTAAGTTAAATTGGTTTTTCCTAAGAAAATAAATGAAAACATCCGCTTTTGCCGTGATATAACGGTACCCGATCATGATTAATTTTCCAATCGTTTCATAATAGGTTTCCTTATCTAACACCCCTTTTAACAGTAAATAATTCACAAAATCAACAACTGTAAACGTATTGATTTTATATTGAGACTTTGCATATTTATTTACTATAAAACTGTCCACTATCATGGTAAATAAACTATCTTTGCATAATTGAAGTTGGTCATCAAAAAAATTCTTCTCTTGTTTGTTTGATGGATTAATCAAGGCTTTTCCAACTTTTCTACCGTTTTCATTGATCCACTTTATGAGCTTTTCCATCTTTGCAAGTGATTCTTCTACTTCCTTCGACGTCCATTCATGAGCTATAATTCTTCCATTAGCATATGAAATACTCGTAAGTCCTTTATAACGAGATAACTTTAACTGCGAATACTCAAAAAACAGTGAACTAAATTGTTCTTGAAAAATATAAACACGAAATTCTTTAGATAAATGTTCAAGTAAACCTAAATAATCAAGTGTCAGGATGGAAAATATATCACATAGTATATTTTTTGATGATAAAACACATTGTAGTCCTTTTTGTACTTCCTCAATATTTCCTGTTTCGTAAGCCCAAAAATGGAGTTTTTCTTGGGTTGCTACGTGTCCCCATGTTAAATTGGGTTTTCCCTGCATCAAGTCACAGAAAATTTGTAAAGGTAATCTATATTTTACAAAAAGATCCTCTACCTCTTTTTGTGAAGTTTGAAGGGATTCAAGTCTTGACAGGAAGTCCTTTGATAATTGACCATTTTCAATCACCTGATATTGCTCAAATAATTTTTCTTCTTCTGGAAATGTTTCGTGAAATTCTTTCATAACTTTATGAAAAGCATCAACATGCTCTTGTTTAGGTTTTTCAAGCATTTGTGTTATTTCTACGAATTGCCCAAAATAAGCACGCCAAACATCAGGGTTTTTTTCTCCGTATTTGAAGGTCTGATAAGCATACTCCAATGCTTTTTCATATTCCATGGCATCCAAATAAGCAAAGGTTAGTAGTTGCAAATCTTCAATAGAAGCATTCTCACTGACTTTCTTTTCTGCCAATTTTAGGGTGTTTAAGCACCCTTCTGTATCGCCAAGTCGGAAAAGACAACTAGAGTATCGAAACAGGAACTTGATATCTTCTGTTTGATGGAAAAGCTTTTCATACATTTCTTTTGAAATCTCGTACCAATCTGATTGGAAAAATATCGAAGCTACTATATCCTGAACAAATACAGTTGGTTCTTTTAATTCGTTATAGTAAAGAGATATAATTTTGTCGTATTGACCAAGCTTGTACAACGAGAGAGTATAAGTGTTAACAAATAATTCATGATGAATCCAATGTGGAATAGTAGGAATTAGTTCTGTTAACTTTTGATAATCATCAAAGGTGCCTTTTTTCCTGTAGGCATCCACTAATTGAATTTTTATTTCTAATAGATTTCGGCCCTCCCAGTGGTTTACTGCATACTCAAAATTTGAAATTGCTGTATCCCAGTCATCTTGTAAAATTGCATAATATCCCTTAATAACAGCTTTAAGGTGATCTTGGCCTTTTTCTTCTACTTCTTTTATAAAGGAAATGATTTCTTTGTGCTTAAATAAACGATAGAGAACCTCAAGTTTCACAAAATAATATTCTATTGGGAGGTCCTCGTCTACCTCTATTAAATCTTCATAATCATTTAATGTCTGTAACGCATTCTTTGGATTTCCTGATTCCATATAACTTCTAGCTAATAAGGTGACATGTTCTACACAATTACTATCTTTAATCTTATTCTCAAGTGAGTCAATTACATTTTCCCATTCCTTACAAAGATAATAAGACCAAATCAAATTCTGAAAATAGGAATCTTTTTTATCGTCCGAAGTAAGTTTATATAACTCTTCATAACATAAAGCTGCTTCTTTAAAGCGTCTTGTTCGGAAGTAAAGAGCAGCATAGAGCTCCTTTACTCTTCTTAAATGTCTTCTGTTTTCATTTTCTTCCCCAATTTTCTCCAATAGTGGGATCACAAGCTTGAATGTTTCTTCGTGGTTTACTAGCATTCCCTTCGATATTAAATGTTCCAATTGCAAAACATGAGCCTCTGCTTTTAACAACATCCATTCTTTTGAAAGAGGGTTTTGATTTAGTTCCTCATTAGTCAAATTTAAGACTTGATCGAATTTATTTATGAATAGTAATATTCGAGCTTTTAATTCCCTTACACCCGTATCACCATGTTTTTCTAATAAAGAAAGGCATTTCTCATAATCCTTTTGTAAAAAATAAATATTTAAAAGTAGTTCAATATTTTTTGGGGTATAGCCTTCTAAAGTTATATTTTTATTAACATATACAAGAGCTTCATCTAGTTTATCTTCGATGATTTTGATAAGAGCATATAGCCGATTTTTTCTTGGTTCATCTTGACAATAAGAGATGGCTGCATATAGATATGGGATGGCCTCATTTTCGTTACCAGAACACATATAACTGTTTGCTATCAACGCATTTAATTCTAGCTTTTCTTCATTAGAATGAGCGTGCTTAATTCGTTCCTCTGCTTTTTTTCGTGCGGTAATGACTTTTTCTTTTTCAAGGAGTTCTTTTAAATCATCATATCCAACTGGACCAAGTGCATTAAGAATTGTTGACTGTATATTTTCTTGAATTTGATTCATGTTTCTTTCATTCTGTTTTTCTAAACGTTCGAAGCCAGTTCGAAGTTCCTCTCTTATCCTTTCCATCCCATGTAAGATATTTTGGAATTCTGGATCCCAATTTTTTTCTTTATACTCATTTATTTTTAGTAGTATCAATTGAAAAAATGGCAGTAATTTATCCTGATGTTGAGGATATTTTTCAAAATAAGGGTCCAAAAAGAAATGATCTGGTTTAAAGGCATCATCCGATGTTCCTTCAATAATCCATCTAAAAATTTCTTGTCTATTTATTTTATCTTCAAGTAAATCCTTTATTACCTCATCTGGGAGATCTAAAATCGCTTTTGCATCGTCTACACCAGCTTGAAACATAAGCGTTATTTTCTGTGAATAATTATCCTTTATCCACTTATCTTTAAAATCACGAACAGCTTTTAAATTTTTTAGTTTAGGTATAGTGAAAGTAAAAAAAGCACTTGCTAGACCTTTTAGTAGTAAACTTATATCCACATACATCACCTAATTTCCCACTGTTAAAATCTTTATAACTTCACTCCAAAACATATATGCTTTTATTATACTCTAATTCTATTGATAAAAATAAAGCAACCTCTGATTTATGACAGTTGAATGCCATCATCCCCTCATTATTTTAATCTCATAAAGACGTATATTATTTAGAAGAGTAAAATTAAAACCCTTATCAAACTATCCTGCTCCTTTAGATGAATAAAAAAGCGATGCCTTATTTAAGCATCGCTCCGTTAGTTTAACAAGGATTGAATTACTTTGAACAAGTATTTATCATCTTTTCAATTGCGTCTCTTTTAAGACAACAAATGAAAACATCTTAGATCCTGTTATGATTTTGGTAGAAATTCAAACAAAAAAAGCCATTGGTTTTATGTATCGTGAAAATAATGGTATGAGGGATTAAATAGTCAGAATATTTTAGTCTGCTTTCCCCTTACATATTTTCTTGTTTATATCTGGACAAATAGGAACACATGTGCTAATATTTACATAAATTATTTCAATTTGTTTTTAGCTTCAATTATCATTTTTTTATACGAATTATCAAAGTTTATACCCGATTATTAAGTCAACATACTGACTTATCATTTTTTTATCCTTCACTTTATATTATGTAAACTAAAATCCAAAAAACATAAAGCAGTTATTGGCTACTTAACTTCCCTTTCTTTAATTTTATAAAATTCTTCGCTAAATGATTTGTCACGCTTCAACCATGTATAATACGTTCCTAATGTAATTCCAACTGTTTCACATGCTTGATGAACGCAATAAGTTTTTCGATATTCATCGATAAAAGCTTTTTTTCTTGCTACAACAGCTTGTTTTATCTTTTTAAATTTCGCATTTTGCAATGTTTCTGCATCCATATTTTTATCTGGGAACGCTTCAAATTTGCGTTTTAAATATAATCCTTTATCGTGATAAATCCAGTCATAAAATTCCTTAATCGTTTTTCTGCCGCTCATATATAAACGAATATGTTTTTCGTTTTTGGTTAAGTACATTTCAAATCCTCGGGCTTTTAAAGATGATGTATAAAATTTTGTGTAAGCAAATTAAGATAAAAAGAAAAATATGTATCTATATTCTTTTTGCATTTGCACCTTAACTTCTTACATATCAAAGAACTGCTTTCCTATTAATTTTAAGGCTTTGTTAAAGATAATTGTGTTGATATTTATATAAAAAAACGGGATCTCCAACGCCTGGAAGTCCTTATATGCTTAATTCACTGGCACTATCCCTAGCTTAACTTAATTGGAGATATTCAATCTATTTAACAACATATAAAAGAAATGAATTATCAAATGCCCAAAAGAAGCAGTTAGCGGAAGTAAAACAAAAGCATAGATTGTTCCCCATTTTAATGTGCCATCTATATTTATTGTTTCTATGCTACCTCTTACGATATATTCTCCGAAAATAGCACCAATTGTTCCGCTGTAAAGTGTAATGAAGAAAGCTGATAAAAGGCTTAATAACCAAAGTTTTTTATTTGTCACTTTTTCCTGTTTGGATAAATAATACCCTAATATTGAAAAGGTGATTATAAACGGAACAATAGTAGCAAAATAAAGCCAATTTTCTCCCCAAAATACTGTTATTCCCCCTGCTAACGATTGTGCAATTAACATAAACAACAATGCAGAACAAAAAGAAAGGACAAATCCATAAATAACACCAATTACAATTCCTTTTATAACTCTCATCCTCATCTCAACAACCTCTCTAACTTCATAGTCATCACTATACGTTTTATTGTTCAGTTTTGAACTTATCTTCTTTTAGCGGCTCGTACAATGTCTTGGATTATGTCCCAATCTTTCTTTAGTCCTGCTGAAATCAGTTTGCACGTATTTGTTTTATATTCGTTTAAATGCCGTTTAATTAATTCTTCATAGGAGATACAAAGGTGCGAATAAGTTTTTGATGAGGAATTATACCCTGTTTAGGAACAAAATGGGTTACAGACATTCACCTAAATCGCCTAGTATTTAACTGGACGATTTTTTAATGTAATTTGAAATTTTTAATATTAATCCAATTAAAAAATAAAGAATCCCGTTCCCAACAATAATTAAACCAATAAATGCAGCTGCAAATGCTCCACCTTCTCCAGTACCGCCCATATTGTGGTTCATCTTTACGAAAATAGCTCCTATTAAATAAGCAAGAATTGGACTTAAAATAGATATAATTATTCCTGACCATATAAAATGCAATTTGTTAATTTTATTTAGGTAAATAGCTGTTCCGTTAAAAAGTAAAAGTAGTATCAAAATAATAAGCCAAACTAATCCATCTCCATCCACAGTAATCCCCTTAATCAATACTCTAATTTTAGTTTAACATAAAATTCCATGACCTTTTTAAACATTTTCCATTTAATTAATAAAGAAATCCTCCTTAATATATCTCTAATAATAAGTACTTGTTATCGGGTAAACTCCATAAAATATATTCAATAGACATTCATGAAATATCTTCTAATTTTAATATAAATATCCATGAAACTTTCTGTTTTATCAGATGGAAATATAAATTTTAACATAGGGATTGGTAAGTGTTTTAACATGTGAATTTGCAAGGTGACAGTTTGTGATTTCCATGAGTTTTCTTATGGCTGATAGTTAATTCCTATGCCAAACCAAATCATTCCCATACAAGAAACGATTAGGATGAAGTGAAGGATGCCGCCTAAATAGGAGTAGAATCGATCTTCTTTTAGGAGGCCAAGCAAGCATATGAGCAATCCGAACAATGAAATCCAAATGTAACGGATATCAAAAACGGGAATCTCCGCTATAATTTGTACATTTAACAAAATAAGTAAAAATATAGCCACCAATGTATTTAGCATATTGATTCTTACCATTATCATTTTCGACTATTCCCTCCTTTTGCTACGGCAAATGGATCTGACCTAATCGAATCACGTTGACTTCCTTCATCTTTTCTAGAGACAAAACATCTTTGGCGGTTCCCGTCATAGCGATTCCATAAATCTTCAATTCCTTATGTTTTTTTATCCATTTTAGCCGCTCGGCCATCTTTAAGTCTTTGTATTCCGTTAGTTGTGTTGCCCATTTTTCGTTTTTGCTCAATAGCTCGAGCCCTTTGACTACTTCTTCGTAATCAGTAAACGAGCGATTGAATACAGAATCTACATGCACTTTTTTGTATGGGAAGCCAATTGCTGGTGTTTGGATGAAATCTAAATCATTCCTCATCTGTTCCTCTACACCTGTGTCCAACGCAAGCCATGTTATATTATATACCTTGAATTTTTCATTTATCTCTTTTAAGGAATAGGACTGATTCAGGGAAATATAGATTTCAACCGGCCAATCGCTTGGGAGAGATTCAATTTTTCTTCGTTCGTCAGGTAAAAAGTATTTGGCTTTCGGATGAATAAAGTTGATTCCAATGTGATGAAGCGAATACCCAATCGCTCGATAATTCGATTCTTTAGCAAACACATCATTGAAAAATAGTTTGTAAGTATCCTTACCTACATAACTTCTTTTATCATCCATCCATTTATATTTGTCGGCCGTGACAGTCATGGTAAAGGGCTTGATCTCAACATCGACCGTATCGTAATCTACATACACATTTGGAGACATCATTTCACTAACCGTTTGAATGGTTTCAATCAATTCGTTCCCTCTGTTATGATCTCGCCCCCAGCCGTAATAAACAAAAGTAAACATAGTCAATAAGGGAACAATCGTGAGTATAAACGATACAACAAGCAGCGTATTTCGAAAAAAGAATTTTTGTTGGGCCTTTTTCATCATTTTTGCGAGATCGGCTTCCTTCAACCCTTCATCATGAAGGGTTTCATGGAGAAATTCATGGTATACGTCAAAACTTTCCAGAAGCTCCTCTATTTTCTGTTCTTCCTCTTTGCTTAGTGTGCCATTTTGATATTTCTGCAATAATGGTTTTAACTCGTCTTTTCTCATCCCTTCACCTCATTGCGTAATCGTTTTTCTAATTCCCGCCTGCCCCGAAACACAAGGCTTTTTAAATAAGGGAGTTTTACGTTTAACAGTTCCGCCGCTTCTTTGTAGCTAAATCCTTTTATATCGACGAGCATAATGGCTTTTTGTTGCAGTTCTTTCATGTTGGACAAATGTTTATAAATCAACTCCAGCTCATGTTTTTGCAAAAACGCGTTTTCCGTTTCTAATAATGGATCAAGCTTTAACGACGCAAAGAAATCATCCACTTGTACAAGCTGCATCTTTTTGGCTTTTCTGCAGTGGTCGATGAAGGTATTATAAGCGATCCGGTAAAGCCATGGCTTTATTTGTACTATGTCGCTTATGCCGCTTACATGTAAATAAACCTTATAAAATGTTTCCTGCAGGAGATCCTCTGCCAAATGATAATCATTGGTTAATCTGTACAGATAGCGAAAAAGGGATTTGGAATACAAGCGCATAAGTATATCCAATTCAAATTTATTGGCAATGGTTTCCACCCTCCTTCCGATAAAAGACGCATTAAAAACAAAAAAGTTTCTGTTTTTCCAAAATTTTTTATGAAACATATGTATTAATTAGAAAGATCATCGAACATCATTTTGAAACAGCATCTATACATACTTTAATTACTATATAAAGCGGTTATCGCTAGACTTTTATGATAGCCCTTCTTGAACACTGGATAAGGTTATTTTTTATTAGTGAAGCGATCAAATGAAGAGGATTTTGATTCGTATGAAATGAGGAGAGTATTGGAGGGAGAAAGCATGTTTTGCAGAATTTTAAGCTTGCTTATGTCTGTTTTTCAATCTAAACCTATCTACATTTGTGGCTCACTTATAATATTTAAGACTTAATTTAAAATTTAAGCTCTGTTAAACAATAATGTTGATAATTTAGCAAATAAAAAAGAACCCATTGCTTATCAAGACCTAAATTATAAAAAGCCTTAAAAAATAAAGGAACGTACATATTAGTCATGTATAATATGTATGTTCTTTTTATCTTTTACTAAACTAAACACCCGTTAGTTCAAGAAGTTTACTTTTGAAAATCTGCTATATTCCAATTCATTTTAGGATTAACTGTATCCATAAACTTCTTAATTTGTTCTTCACTTAAATCTTTTTCACCAGTCGAATTTTTCGCATATGATACAAGTTCCCAAGTTTCATCATAAGGTTTCTTCGGTGCTTTCCACCTAATGCTAAATGTATAATCAACGCCATCAATCTTTACTTTCATAATCAATATATCGCCAAGAAGTATAAACTTACTCATTTCCATTTTTATATGCCACCTACTTTCGTGTATTTACAGGAGAAAAAGAAAGATTGCGACTACGGGCAGAATCTTTGAATAAGAATATTTTTTATGGTTCACTAATCCCCATTGCCAATAGCAAAAGAAAAGCAATGGCCAAAACCGCTCCATTTCCTATCAAGCTGATAATTGGCAGAAAGAAACGTTTTGTCATCAACCACGAGAACACCGCTAATAAAATACCAATAATTGATAAGATGCCATAAATTGTTATCACGAAATAAACATCAGCATTTGGACCTCTTTCAACATAGAAAATAATGATACTTATGATTACAGGCAACAAAGACGTGACACCTAATATATTTCCTACTTTTTTCTTGTCTAACACTATTACCCCCACCTTTTTGTTGATAATAACTTTTTGAATCATAGCCACCCATGCCGCATTTCGCGGCACTACAGATGATGGAAGTTCATTCGTTCTTCCATGAGAGACAACCATGCCGCATCTATACGGCACCATCAGAAGAATGAAAATATTAATTTTCAGACTTGCCTACCATACGTCAAATCATCAGGCCCATGATGTCTATCAAAGGGAAATTTACAAAATAATTTGGACTTGACTTTTTATAAATATGCTCTTTAGAATTTGTTAAAAGGTCTTGTGCCATTCTTTATCATCTAATGGTACACCTTTTTTAACATAACTAATGGAAATCATTCCATGTTTTAATCCAGCGTTCTTTTGAATAAATGATACAATCTCGTTAAAAATTTCTTCATCCTTTTTAGCCGGCTTTCTAGGTACAGATATGATAATAGTAGGTGCCGCATCGTATTCTTTATAACTACTTGGCTCATTTGGATTAACGTTATACGTTATTCCGGTTCTTTCGTCATAATGCACCGAAAATTCATCCAACACTTCAAGCTTTTGCTCAATATAAGGACGTATATGGTTTTCTAATTCCTTTTCCCACTTCTCCGCAATATAAGAGTCTTCCATCTGTTTTGTTTCTTCATTGTAGTAGACTAAAAACTGTGTATGATCCTTTTTGTTCTCTGCTTTAGCAGCGTAATCAAATGTTGGGAAGTTGCCCATATTATCAAATAGTGTATCATAAATAACAATTTCATCTTTAAATGTATTTTTTATATATTCCTGCGCTTGTATTTTTACCTTTTTCACTTCATCCTCATCTGGCTTCATGCTTTGTATGTGACCGTCAAGTAAAATTGAACACTTTTTGATCATTAATTTTGAACAGTTTCATCACTAAAAATGGAAATTCTGTGCTTCATTCGATAGCTGTCTCCATTTAAATGAATCACTTCGGCACGATGGATGATTCTGTCTAATACAGCTGTGGTGATAGCCGGATCACCGAGTAATTCTCCCCACTCACTCGGCCCTTTATTGGATGTTAGGATAATCGACGATTGATTGTACAAGTCATTAATCAAATGAAAGAATAAATTCGCTTCTCGTTGATCCATCGCTATAAACATGAAGTCGTCGATAATCACTAAGTTCGATTCCCTCAGTCGTTGAAGACGAATTTGTGATTTCCGAGTAATTTCCTCCGTTTTTAACGCTTGAATCAACTCTCCCATCGTAATAAACGTCACTTTATACCCTTGATGAATCGCTTCAATCCCGAGTCCAATCGCCAAATGGGTTTTTCCGACACCTGGCGGTCCTAACAGAATCAAATTAAAGAGTTGGTCTAACCATGAGAGTTCTCGCAATTGGTGAAATTGTCTTTTCGTCAGTGATGGCTGTTCTTGTAGTTGAAACTCATCTAACGTCTTGTAGTAGGGGAAAGACGCCCATTTCAAACGCCTCTCCCGTAATTTCTCCTCCCGACGATGTTGTTCATAACGTAACACATCGTATAAAAAACGTAGATATGTCACCTCATTCGTCTCTGCTTGTTTCACTAATATAGGCAGATGAGAAGCCGTTTCTGTCAAACGTAATACTCGTAATAACTCTTGTACATTCGTTAACTGGCTCATTTCGTTCTTCCCTCCAAAATCCCGATATATTCATTAACGTTTCTTACAGCTGGTTGTGCACAAAGGATAGAATGACTCTCCTCCTGCAATGATTGGATTCGGTTTACCTGAACGGCTTTGCCGGAAGTGTTCAATCGATGTTGCCGTTGTAAGTAACCGACCATATCTGTAAACTCTGAAGCACTATACAGCTGTAATTCGATGCACTTTTGTAGTGCTTGGCTGCAGAGGGACGTCGGAGAGTGAGCCAATTTTTTTTGAATGAGCTGCAATTGATCGCGTATATATCGCGGATAGGCTTTTCGTATGTGTTCTAGATATTCCTTTGCCACATCTGGTTGTTCAAACTGGTTGGCAACCCTTTTGATATAGGCATTGATGCCTTTCGTTCGATCTCGCAAATGGTTTCGGTTTTGAATCAGCTTTCCTTTGCCATGAGCGATCGTGTGCTTTCCTAAGTATTCCCCTGTTTCAGAATCGTAGATGAAGAGCTCCTGTTCCCTTTGTATGACAATTTGTACTGTTTTTCCAAACGGCATATAGGTTCCGCACGGAACCGTATATCGATTCGATTTGTACAGAATCGTATTGTCCTTTCTAACCGTTCTTGTTATACTGTTTGTGAGGTTTGGGTTTTGGACGTAGGTCACGTCCACTGATAGAGAGATCGGTCGTAAGTGTTGTTTTTCGAGTTCAAACACGTCGACTGGTCTCTTTTTTGTTGTGTTATGAACTCTCCCATTACCTGTTCGCCGTAACCATTCCCATCCTTGTTCATTCCACAGATCGAGATTCGTAAATATCCGATGTTTGGCAAAGTTGTGTTTGATAAATCCTATGACATTCTCAATTTTCCCTTTGCTTTCCGGGTCTGCCTTTCGACATACATGAAGAGTGAGGTTGCGCTGTCTTCGATAGGCTTCAAACTCGGCGGTAAGAATGAGGTCCCCGGCATTTTCACTAACCACAATCAGGTTATCCTGATCATAAACAAGTTCGTTTGGGATTCCACCAAACCATTGGAACGCATTCTCATGAGCTTGAATGACATCTCTCGTTGTAAAAGGACGATCCAGCCACTCCATGTATTTATAACGGCAGTGCGAAAGCACAAAGGCGATAAAATATAAATCGATATCCTTGCCTTGTTGATGTTTTACTTTCACTTTTCCAAAATCGACTTGCGCTTGGTGACCCATTGGTGGATCTGGCACTGCTTGATATGGGCGAATCGAGGGTTCCTTTGGGATTTTCCATTCCTCTCGTAAACTACGTACATAACTCCGAACCGTACTTTCTCCCACGCAAAGGTCAGGATAACGTTCCTCTAACCAGTCTTGTACCTGAGACGCTGATAAATCTGGATGCTTCTGAATCCAATGTAAAATAAGCTCTCGATAAGGGTCTAACTTTTTTCTTCGTTGCTTCGTAGAAGCTAACCATGTTGTCATGTCCTCAGGTGAACGCTTTAAATAGTTATATAATGTCGTTCTGGATATCTTTAATTTTTTAGCGACGGATGTTTTACTAAACCCTTGTTTTAAAAGTTGATAAATTTCCATATACATTTCCCACTTATCCACCTTTCAGTCCCTCCAACAGCTAGATAAAATCTCAACATCTATCATAGCTGTTAGGAGTAAAATTGGTAAATAAGTGTCCAATTTTATTGGGCGGAAACTGTCCACTTTATTTTAGCAGTTACATTGTACAAATGCAAAAGCAAAAAGCCCTATACCTAATGCGAATATGCCGAATACACCGATACCAATTTTTATTTTTTTATTCATAATAATCCTCCCTGAACTGTTTTGTTAATTATAACATAATTTCCATTTTTCTGATATTCGTTCTTAAATTAAACTGCTCTTCACTTCAATAAAAAAGGCCTTACTTCCTGTTTATTGAAGTAATGCTCTCGTTCACCACCCATACCGTATTTCGCGACACCAAAGACGGTGGTGGGAATTGAGTAAGAAAAGAATGATGTCTCTTTTTGATTCCTTTTGTGGCAGAAGTATCAATTCTTTTTTACCTTACTGTTTTTTTTCTCAATGTGTGTTAACTTTGATTTAAGATAAGTTCTTATTCCTCTACATTATTTAACTCTCTTCTAGGAATTATATAGACACTTACTGAGCTAAAGCAGGTATCGGAGCTGGGCTTTATTCCTCGTTGGCCGCTACAGCTGCCGCATCCCTTGTTCCTAAAGAGAAACGCGGCCGCGCTCTTGGTATGACGCTAGGTGGCATGAGCACGGGAACGGTCATAGGGGTTCCACTTGGATTGATCATTGCTGAACATCTAGATTGGCACGCAACTCTCTGGTTCATCACCACACTAGGTCTTATCGCCATGGTAGGAATTGTCATATGGTTTCCAAATTTTCCAGCTTCGGCGCCACCTTCATTACGCCAACGTATTGCCATGATGACCAATGGGCGGGTTGCAGCAATTGTTGGCATCACTTTTATGACCAGCATTGCCAGCTTGGGACTCTATACATATATCGCAACCATTTTGGATAATCTGGCAGACATTACTATCGTCACACCTTATCTTTGGGCATGGGGCATTGGTGGTGTAATTGGGAGCTTTTCCATCGGCACTTTGATTGACCGAACGGGGAGGCCAGACTTGCTCATGGCTGGCATTTTAGCCATAATGGCTTTAGCCATGTTTAGCTTACCATTCGTACTTCCATTTCCGATGCTATCATTCCTGCCTTTCATTCTTTGGGGGGCGATGGAGTGGGCCTCGCAAGCTCCGCAACAACATGAATTACTTCGCTCACAATCTAATCACGGCGCAGCTGTCGTTGCGTTAAACAGTTCCGCTAATTATTTAGGCAGTGCAATAGGTTCCGCTCTTGGTGGGATGGTGATGCTAGCCGGATTGGCACCTTCCCGACTTCCGTTTGCTGCCGGTTGTCTAATATTAGTGACCTTATTGGGACAATGGAGGATTGTGTCATCAAAAGAAAGCGCGGGCAAGCGAGAAAAAACATGAAAAATCAAATGAAATAAAGACTATCTCGAAATTTGACAAAAACATAATATGGATCACCTTTATACTCAATCGGTGTCAAAAATAAACAATGAAATTTCACAGAGACTTGGATATAAAAAATAAACCCCGAGTGGTCTTTTCAAGACCGCTTGGAGTTTTTTCTTAATAAAAGGCTACTCTGAAAATAAACGGTATACAAAGATATGAACCTGATAGTATGGACGAAACAGCTTATTTTAATGCATCGTTGTACCAAAAAATTAGCATGAGTGTCTCTGTCAATGTTTAATGTTGATTTTGTAAAGTATAAAACTGAGGGTGTCCCAAAAGCAATCCCTTTCAGGACACCCCCTTTTAGTTATTTTCACCTCATAATTTTTAACATAGTATTGGTGTTCTTTTGAAATTCATAAGGAACTTTAATTTCTTCTGTAATCCATCCTAAATTTTGTATATCACGGATTAGTTCATCCAAGTATTTATATCTCTCACAAGCAAAGTTAGTTGTAGGAAAAATCCTTATTTCATCTTTGGTTACACGCATAAGTTCTTTTATAGTCTGTAAATGAAATTCATAGTCCAGTTTATCTTCATAAAGAAATAGAAAATTTGCTGAAAGTGTCAAGTCAAACTGCTTATCATCAAACGGTAAGGTCGGTAAAACGGCAGGAATATAACGATTCTTATTCCGTTTCATGTCTGAGATACATTGATTCATTGCTTGTGTTCTTATCTGTTTCAACTCATCAACTGATTTAAAATAATCCCACAAAAAATTTTTTTGAATATCAGCCCTTTCCATGTTAGACATGGTGGTTTCAATATCTTGTAAACCTTTTTGCTCTAATTGTTCAATAGGAAGATAATAAGCAATATCACATGCTGTAACATCCATTCCAAGTTGATTGGATACTGCTGTAAAGGAACATGCCCCAGCAGGGCAATCAAGAATCTTACGCCCCACTAAATCTTCTTTGGTAAGGCCAAACATTCGCATGTATTCATCCCAAGTCCTACCAATAAAGACAATGCGATTTAAATCCCACTTGTTAACTGACTCAACTTTACTCATCTCCACTCACCTTTCTTAACTAATCTGAACTAAGCTCTGTAAATAATATACCAAATATACATAATTTAGCACATATAAAATGCCTTTTTGGTTAAAAACATTAATCTTGCGTTATACTGCTCGTTAGCCAATCATGAAACGATCTTCACCATAGATTAACAAGAAAATCAACATCATTCCTTAACAGAACCTTTAAAGAAGGAGAAATTGCCCCTCACATGTTAACAAATGCGGATGCGCCTCTACATGCTTGATAGCGATGTTTAATTCCGATAAACACCAATTTATATTTTTTATCGCCCATTAAGAAGGAATGAAGCGGTTTCCCTCGAAATAAATCAGGAAGACAAATGAAGGAAAAGGAAGCAAAGAATGGTGTCCATTCCATCCAAGAGAGGTGTTGTAAATGGATTTTGCACTAACCATGTCTTTTTTAGGAGTGGCGATATTGCTGACGTTAATGCCCGGGCCAGATATTTTGTTTGTGATTGCTCAAAGCATTTCGCAGGACAAAAAAGCGGGAATCGCAACGGCACTGGGACTTTGTTCAGGCCTTATTGTACATATCACGGCTGCAACGCTTGGGATTTCCACCATCATTTATCAATCCGCTTTGGCTTTTACCGTCATCAAATATACGGGTGCGGCGTATTTGCTGTATTTAGCATGGCAATCATTCAAGGAAAAAGAAAAAGGCTTTGCTTTTAACCATAACAAGCCTTTCAAGTATCCGTCATTGTATAAAAAAGGAATTCTCATGAACCTGCTTAATCCAAAAGTATCATTGTTCTTTTTGGCATTGTTGCCTCAATTTGTGAATAAATCGCTGGGTCACATTACGTTACAGATGTTTATTTTGGGAGTTATTTTTCTGGTTCAGGCTTTAGTGATTTTTGTTGCGGTCAGCGTGTTTTCAGAGAAACTGCGCCATGTCCTGCTTACCAATTCGTTCATAGCAAAGCGAATGAACATTGTAAAAGGTTTGCTATTAGGGCTGATTGGTATACAGATTGCGTTTAGTGAAAAGTGAAATCGTTAGAGTGTTATCTTTTAATAAATGTCTCTGTTCAATTTCAATGTTGATTTTTAGACCACAGAAAAAGACCGAAATCAATCGGTCTTTTTTGTGTATGTCCTGTTCAACTATCGCCAACCGTTAGTTGAACAAGCTCATCATTAAATTAACCTCTTCACAAATAAAACTCTATCTTGATTTGGTCCATCATAATCAGTATGTACAGAAACTCCGTCTACTTTTTTATCTCCGTTTTTTTCGATTTCAAATCCCATTTTCGTATGAAAGGCAATGGAAACTTTGTTCACTGGTGAAGTTACACAACGGACGATATTCCGGCCATTCTTTTTAACAATATTAAAAAATTCATTGTACAGTCGTTTTCCAATACCGTGTTTCCTATAATCTGGATGAACCCCAACAAAGTGTATATATGCTTCTTCTGGATATGTTTGAGATAGAAAACCTATCAAAAATCCAATGATTTTTCCATCTTTTTCGGCGATGAAACTTGTATTTTTAAAATGGTCGAAGAATAATTTTGGCAACTTATCAGACATTTGTCTTCCGCCCCACCACTCATTGATTAGTGGAGAGATGACATAGTAGTCTGACCCTTTCACTGAACGAATTTCCATCTTAATCCCCCTTCATTTGTAAAAGTATGACTATCATAAAAGCAAATTTAGTGCTATTCTTCAACTAACTCGTTAACCAACCATGAAGCAAGCTTCTCCACAGATGATGGAAGTTAACTTGTTCTTCCATGAGAATTGAATAAGGGATTATTCTTTTTCAACTCATCCCATTCCTCTCGAAGAATACCCATTCGGATGGAATCATAGTATTCGCCATTATAGTAGCGGCATTTTCTCATTCTCCCTTCTAATCGCATTCCCAATTTTTCCGCACATCTTATTATTCGTGAATTTCCAGACCAAGTTGTCAGACCCACTCTCTCGATAGTTAGATTTTCAAAGAGATAGTCAATCAATAAAGATAATGCTTCGGTTCCAAATCCACCATTTCAATATTCAGGAGAATATATGACGATCCCATTTCAAGCCATCGTGTACGTTTATCCTCCCAATAATAGCTAATTTGTCCTTGATATTCCATAATCATTTGGCTTGGTACATCCGTAAAATTCATTCTTTCTTCCATTCTCTTAGAAAACTTTTCAAAGGTACAAAATTCAAGCGGATAATAAGGAGCATCATACTTTTTCTATTCTGGATCCTCCACACCATATATCAGATTATATAGAATTGGCAAATCATCCTGCGTCGGTGTCCGCAGAGATATTCTTTTTCCTGTCAGCGACAATTTTTGTAACATATATCCACTCCCTATCTTACAGAATTCAACAATCCATGCTATTATTCCTTTTCTAAAAAGGCTCTATATCGCTAATGGTTGATTTTAGACCAATGAAAAAGCCACCTTATGATGATAAGGCAGCTTTTTTGTACATATTTTTTTATTTAACTATCGCACCATTCGTTCAATATAACCCTTCGTTACTTTCTTTAACCCCCGAGTATATATAATGGTTCTTACCGAAAATAAATACTTCTTTTTCCTTAGTGAAACCAATCTTCTCTGCCACACGAATGGATGGAACATTTCTTGGATCAATAATACTGATCAGCTTATTTAAACCCAATGTATCAAACGCATATTCCTTGCACGCTTTAGCCGCTTCTGTTGCGAATCCCTTGGACCAATATTTTTTGTTCATGTGGTATCCAATCTCTACTTCTATACTGCCATTTATTTTTTGTTTAACAAGACCACAATCACCGATCAATTCATTCGTTTCTTTCAAACAAACCGCCCATAATCCATAACCATCATTCCGATATCTATCTTGATTTCGTTTAATCCAGTCTTGGGTTTGCTGAATGCTAAAAGGGGCCGGATAAAACTTCATGGTCTCTGGGTCAGAAAAAATATGATGCAGAGAAGTAATATCTTCATCTCTATACTGTCTTAATATCAACCTTTGTGTTTCAAGAACAACCATTTACCCATCCCCTTCCCCTTTGGTTTAATTATTTAATTTCTTTCTCCTTTAACCTTTTCTGTCCCCTTAACCAACCATGAAGCAGGTTTCAACACAGATTATGGAAGCTTCCATAGGATATGTTACCATGAAGATGATTTACGTGTTATAAAGCTTTGAAAAAAGCATTTAGGAAAATAAATAAAACAACGATAGCAATGACGATAAGCACTTCTCCTTTACTGTTTTTTTCCTCTTCTTCTTTTCTTTGCTGTTTTATCTCTCTGTATCTTTTTTGTACCTGTTTTTGTATCTGTTTCTTTTTATCATCCAATTTTATACGCACCCCTTAAATTGAAAATGGGTACCAATTAATTATTGCGAAAAAACAGTGTCACAAAACACTATTTGAAGATGCTAAACCTAAATTGTATTCCACCAGATAATCCGAATACCCTAAAAAAGTTGCTGGATACACTAACTGATTTCATAAACTAACCATTCAGACAAATGACCACCCGGATTGACCTCCTAAATTTGGACACATCCTATCTTATTTTAGGTTATTCTCAAAATTTCTCGTTTTTTCTTGGCAAGAAGACAAAATCCTCTTGCCTTATACGCGAACTTCTTTGATGATTAACGATTCCGTTTGCACTTTTTTGTAAAATTCATGCGGTGGAAGATCGAGAATACTCGAATGAATCCTTCGCTCGTTATAAAATTTCATGTACTCCATCACGGCTTGATAAGCTTCTTCATAGCTGTCAAACGCCATTCTTCCTAGACATTCCTCCTCCAGTACACGATGAAACGCTTCAATATGCGCATTCATATTCGGCGTCCGTAGTGGAATCCGTTCATGTTCGATTCCAAATCGCTCACAGGCAATCACAGGTTTATTTGCCTGTTCAAATTGCTGACGCTTGAATAACGCTCTTTGAAGCGTCTTTACGGCATCACTTTCTGAACAACTCAACCCAATATGGCAATCAATCACCGAACGGTCATACACATCGATGAGCGACAAAACCAAGAAAAAGCGTTCTTCTCCTTCGATATATCCATATTTCACATCCATTTCCCATAACTGATTTAGCTTGTAATGATGCGATTCCGAGCGAGTTTCTTCGGATATGGAATCCGTTTCTCTCGCTGCGGACGTAGTAAGTCCATCGCTTTACACAATCAATATACTTTTTTCTTACTGATCATCACAAGCTGATGGTCTCTTCTTAACTGAATGGTCAGCTTGTGATATCCGTAGGCAAATCCTTCTCCCATCACAAGCTCAGAGAGCCATTCTTCGATTTGTTCGTCTGGCACTTTTTCGCTAGTTGCCGTTAGAGAGTAGCCGGGTGTTGGACGCCCCCCCACCTACTGTTTTCTTCTCGACTTTTCCGTTCTGTTGATAATAGTAGGTTGAGCGATGGATTTCTAGAATCTCCAATACTTTTGTAATCGGATATCCTTTCTTGATCCACTGCTCGGCTACTTCCAATTTTTCGGTAAGTGTAAGGGTTCTTCTTTTTTATCAAATCACGCAAAATCGCGATTTCTAAATCTTTTTCCCCTAATAGCTTCGTGAGCTGCCCGTTTTCTTCCTCCAGCCGTTTGATTTCAACTGAAGAGGGAGAGGAAACCATTTCTTGTCCTAGTTTTCCTTCTTCATATGCCTTCACCCATCTTTGCACAAGATTCGGGCTAAGCTCGTATTTTCTAGCTACCATGCTTTATTTCCAGCTTCTAATGCTTCTTTCACCAACTTGCTTATATTACAAAAAATTCTTTGTATTACTTTATTTTTTCAATACAATTATTGTATATAATTGTAATATATTAAATTTTTAGCTATATTACAACATCCCCTTACCCTATGCTATGATTTTGTTCTGTTTCACAAGTGCATTACATGCCTAGTCTTAATCTTTCTAGGGGTGATCATTTTGAACGCTACGAAATTTTGTATAGCAACGTTTCTTTCAAATTTTGGGGATGTCATATACAGTGTTGCTATAGCTTGGTATATTGCTGACGTTTTGCAATCAGGGTTTTTGATGGGAGCAGTTTTATTTTCCCTAGGTTTGTCGAGATTTATTGCTGGGCTTCTTTGCGGACCGGTTATTGATCGAATAGGGGCAAAGTTATTTCTATGGTTGTCAGACATGATAAGGGCAATCATTGTGTTAGTTTTGGCTATTCTGTTATGGGATCATACTATCTCTTTTGTAATTCTCATAATGGTCTCCGTTTTGTTTGGAGCGATTGATGCTTTTTATTGGTCAGCCTCAGAATCAATAAAGCCAAGATTAGTCGCTACTGAATATTTGAGTCGTCTCAATAGTCAATACTTCACTGTTGTAAGAACAACGATCATTTTGGGCCCTTTAATCGCCGCTTGGATGGTTGAATCAATCTCAATAGAACATTCCTTGATAGCTATTTCTATCTTATATGTATTTTCAACTTTTTTAATTTTGTTTATTGACTCTAAAAATAGTCATCTTGAAAATATGAACGATAATAATGACAAAACTTCTTACTTTTCGGATTTAAGACTTGGTTTTAGTTTTTTGAATAGACAAAAAATGATTTTTTATTTGGTTATAACTATGTTTTTTGTAAATATTGGAGCAAACGGGGTTAATGTATTGTTCCCTTTTTTAGCTAAAAATGTTAGTGATGATGCTAAGTATTTAGGATATATATATTCATCGATGTCAATGGGAAGTTTGTTAACTGGTTTAATCTTTTCAGTTAAAAGCATTCACAGGGTTGAATTGAAGATTATTTATTTATCTTTTCTTTTACAAGCTGCTGGTATTGCCGCACTATGTTTCACCCAAAATTTTTTGATTATTCTAATTTTCGTTTTTGTAATTGGCTTAATTACTGGTTTTATAGGAGTCCTTATACCTACTTTTGTTCAACGTTCTGTGCCTATTCATTTATTAGGAAGAGTTAATAGTATTATGATGGCGATTTCAATGCTTTCAACGCCAGTAGCCCAGTTTATTTTTGGGGTCAGTGTTGATTATTTCAATATAAAATATCTTTTCTTCATTGCAGGTGCTTTGGGTATAGTTACTAGTTTATCTTCGTTATTAATTAATGAGAGAAAAGGTACGCCAAGAGAAACTGTAATGTAAAGGAGGTGTTAAGCTTGAATATATTAGTTGGCGTTACAGGTTCTTTAGGAGTTGTTGAACTACCTGTGTATTTTGCATACAATAAACAATTATGCAGTGTTTGTCACTGAAAACTTAATGGATTTCCTATAATTTAAGATAAGTGGTGAAAAATGCTAATATTTTATAATCTGAACCGAACCTCTTAGCAGGTCTTTTCTTATGGCTCTGTTAGCCACATCATTGAATGACTACTGATTGTCACCGTTGTATCTTATCTTTCCCCTCTCAAGTATAAATAAAAAAGAAAAGCTCCGCAGGGATTTTTCTCTGCAGAGTTTTTCGGTAAATTTCGGGTGTTTTCTTAAATGTATACTTTTGTAACAGCTTATCTTTTTTTAATATCGTTTCTAAGTTTGTCGCGTATATTAGCGTACAAAAGTAAATTCATAATAAATTGTTGTCCTTGGTCCTAACTGATACACATGTTGTTTGGAAGAGAACCTAAGTATATTTTATCTTCTACTAATAAATCAGGGGCATATTTTGAAACATAATTTTTTACTTTTTCTATTTTTACTGAACCTTTTTTACCAGCGGTTAATCTTCCGTTGTGGAAAAATCGATATTCCGTTTTTCTTTTTGAGATTGAATACTAATTTTTGGGATAGTTAAAAATGATTATAAGCAAAACACCCGCACATTTGCGGGTGTTTTGCTTAAATAACCATATTAATAATTCCATTTATCCATTCAGGATTTTCTTCGATTCCGAGCTTATTACAAAGATTTTTATGGACTCTTTTAAATTCTGGAACGATACTTTTCATCACATTCATCATTTCAAGGGGATTTCTACCACACTCCCAACTTTCAAGGAGGGATAGTTGCCAAGCTTCTAGTTTACTTCTTTTCCCTTCGTATTTTGCCCAATCACCAAACGTATTTGGTTGGATTCCTGCTTCCATATACCAAGCTGTTGCCATTGATAAACGTAAGCTGTCAATACATTTCAAAGCGTAATAATACTCTTTTCTCATTACTCTGCGATAAGCTTCATGAAAATACGCAAAAAACTTTGATCGCCAAAGTTCAAATTCCTCCATTGTTGGTTCATAGGATAAAGCCATTGATTTATTTAAAATATCTGCCAGCATTCCATTCGTGTCTTTTATAATTTTTATATTTTTCAACCATACGGAAGGATGAATGTCTTCAGGTTTATAATAAAATGTATCCACTTTAACAAAACAATCATAGTGAGCGATTGAATAAGGTACAAACGGACCTAAATCCTCAAAATAAAGAACATTTCCCCATTTTTTAGGGCGATTTTTTTTGTTCGAGATAAATGCTTGAAATTTTTCAGGTAATACAACGATGCGGAGGTCAATATCGGAATATAGATCCATGTTTTCATTTCCGATTGAACCGCCATAAAAAGCCGCTAATACATCGTCGTCATTGAACAAATCTTTTTCAATTGCAATCATTAAATCTTGACGGTGTTTTGGAATTTCTAAATCTCTTTCATTGTGTCTAGTTACAAATCCCACACATTGAATAACAACTCCTCTAAAATATATTTTTAGAATATAAATCCATATTGATTTTATATATTAGATATTTAACATTTGATTCCTTCCTTTCTATTTTTTATCTAGACAAATAAGAACACATGCGCTAATATTTATATAAATTAACTCAATTTATTTTTTGGCTACAATTATCATTTTTTTATACGAATTATCAAAGTTTATACCTGATTATTAAGTAAACTTACTGACTTATCATTTTTTTATCCTTCACTTTATATTATGTAAACTAAAATCCAAAAATATAAAAGTAGTTATTCGCTACTTAACTTCCCTTTCTTTATAATCAACAGCCTGTTTTGTTCTTTTTAGTTTCTGAATTTTACATATTTTACTATCTTGTATATAGACAAATAAGAACGCATTTGCTAATGTTTACATAAATAATCTCGATCTCGATGAGTTACTGATGAAGATGTTTCATGAGTTTTATCCCAATGAAAAAGAGAAGCAAAGATAAAAGACCTCCCCTTTAGTTAGCCTAAAGGGGATTTTTATATCTTACTGCTTATATGTTTGTGAGGATACAAGGAAGCTTCAGCTATTCTTCGGACAAAGGATTGTATATCTTTCTTAATTAATACTGCCAGTTTACATTTACTGTTCCTGTTGTACTCGTAGGTGTAGTATAAACGTGATTGGAACCGCTTTCCCAAATAACATTGCCACTTCCGTCTTTTTTAATAAACTTAAACTCAATTGTCTTTCCTTCTGGTACGCTGACATCAACATACCATGTAGGATAGGAGTAAATAACTTGGTTAAATAATGGACCAATTGCTTTGCTTGTATTCCAATTGCCAAGTTCATGCACATTACCGACAAGATAAATGTTTTCTCCCCAGTTTGTGTTGGCGTTGTTTACAACAAAACGAACAGATACTTGGTCATTCGTTAATACTTCAAAATTATCATAGGCAGCGCTCACTTGCCCTCCGGATGTTTGGACGGTAATGTTATATTTTCCTGCAGGTATATTCGGTACAGTTACAGTGATTTGATTGTTAGACCAAGACACTACGGATGCGACTGTGTTTCCGAATTTCACGGTACCAACATTTGTTCCGAATCCTTCACCGTCAATGGTTAATTTGTGACCGACCTGCCCCATCATCGGTCCAATATGACCAATAATTGGCACACTTTCTGCTGCACTATATGTCCATACACCAACTTCCCCTGGTCCTAAGTTAAATGCGTTAACTGCCCCATTTGAACCGACTTGAATTGTATTTCCGTCTAAAAGAGCGCCAAGCTGATCCGTATAGGTTCCTGATGGTAATGCTGTAAATAGGCCAGTAATCGAATAGCTTTTGCTTAAACTGCGATTAACAGCGACTAACACAACATCTTTTCCAAACTGTCTCTCATAAATGTATACATCACTATTAATCCATCTCTGTTCTGTATCGCCATAAGAGAGCGCCGGATTGCTTCGTCGAAGGGAAGATAGTTTCTGAATTACTTGATAAGCACGGGTATTTTTATTAAATGAAGTCATCATTTTACGGTTATTAGGATCACCGTTTCCAGTCATATATTGTTCCGTACCATAATAAATATTCGGCACACCACGGGATGTCAATAAAACGGCGAGTGCTATATCAACCTTGCGTGGATCTCCCTCGTCAGCCATAAACCGATCCATATCATGATTGTCTATGAATGTTACTTGATCGATAACCTCATCGTATGCCGATGCTGTATCTTGAATCATTTGGTTAAATCCATACCAATCATCGCTGTTATTGCGCAATACTTGGCGAAGCTTTTGTCCGAAACGAAAATCAAGTAAACTCATTCCACTTTCATTCGCGAAGAAGTGATTATTGGAATCAACTTCATTTTCTGACAAAAACCATTCCCCAAATGTAAAGACAGGACGATAGTCATAAACCTCATCCATGAACGATTTTTGCCAGCCGAATGGCATGTGCTTAACCGCATCCATGCGGATACCGTCAATCCCCATATCGAGCCACAATTTTATCGCATCTTTTAAATATTTATCAATAAATTGATTTTGATGATTAAAGTCTGCCAAATCAAACAAATTCCGATAAATACCATCCTCTAAGTTTGAAAACGTCGTTCCGCCATTGTGATGGAAATAACTATTGGTATCATTTGTGTAACCACCAATTAACGTACCGTTATCATAAAGACGACCATTTTCCATATAAGAAGGATTAGTTTCTGAAGCAGGAGAAGTATGATTCGGTGCAAAGTCAATGATTACTTTTATTCCTTTAGCATGTGCGGCATCGACTAAGCGTTGGAAATCACTTAGGGTACCGAAGAAGGGGTTCGTCTTTTTAAAGTCACGTGCCCAATAACCGTGGTATGATGTAGAGCCATCGGCATCGTTCATAACAGCAAATACATTTTCCACTGGTTGGGATATCCATA
This sequence comes from Anoxybacillus sp. PDR2, assembly GCF_009834045.1. Taxonomy (NCBI): domain Bacteria; kingdom Bacillati; phylum Bacillota; class Bacilli; order Caryophanales; family Anoxybacillaceae; genus Anoxybacillus; species Anoxybacillus sp. PDR2. The sequence goes on from NZ_CP047158.1 coordinate 1,870,341, forward strand.
TCGCTGTTACACCCATTTCTGTTAAATATCCATCGTTAATTTTGTTAATAATACCTTGCCAATCACCACCGCAATACTTGCGTAAATTCGTACATCCTGAGCTAAATAAGGATCCACTTGGATTATTAGATGTATTTCCATCCACAAAGCGGTCTACCACAATTTGATAAACAATATCCGATGTAAAGTTTACCTTATTAAGATTTCCAGCTGCTTCAACGGTAACTTTCTGTGTATCAGAAACCAAAAAAAATGCGCTGAATACAAGTGACATGCTCAAAACCACCGAAAGCCATCTTTTCATGCAATGATCCTCCTTATACTTAATAATAGCTTTTAAAATGGTAGAGTTGCTAAGGATGACCTCACCTCCTAATATATAAAAACCCCGTCATATCAATAAAGATACGACGGGGTTGTGTTTCCATCTCCAATCAATGAAAACAAGCATTGCCCTCAGATTGAAACACCAACAACGAAGTCATTTTTATAATATTCTGTCTGTTATTTCTTGTCAAGACGGTAAGTGGCAAGGAAGGTAAAAAGGAACAAGAATTATTATTTCGTCTTAAGAAGTTGTTTTCCAACTCCCTTTCCCCGGCTCACATCTCGAACATACGCACTCACCTCTCAGCGATCTGATACCTTACTTTTACACCAGCCTTTAATGCCTTCTTCATCTTCAGCGACTACACATAAATTTGCGGCAATAGTCGATTCCCATTTTTCTAATGACGGTACTGTCGTTTCAACGTTGCTTGTCCTGCCGCAATTCCTTGCTTGTAAATTTCCTTAACTTGCAGCAATCCTCTATATTAAAAATCCCTCCTTATTTTCATTTTCGTTAAATTTGTAAGCATTATGTCATTATTTTAATCTTAATTTTTGTTAAGATATCTTTTTCGACATGATATACACTTTGACCATTCATATAACTTCATTCATGTTCTAATTTGTTTATCAAACTTTTTGCTTCTTTAGCATCTCCCTTTAAATACAATTATAGTTCCCTTCTGCCTATTTGAAGGGAACCTCCGCATGGCTAAAAATATAAACGAAGCTAAAAAACATCAACTGCTAATGGTGAACGTCTTGAAAAGTAATCACGCGATGGTTAATTTGGTGACTTTTGCTTTTTTGAAATCACATCACATTCCTCTTCTTTTATTATTGTTCTGTGGCAAGTGCTTCTCTATCCTCCGCCATTGGTGGCTGTTCCACCCATTTGTTTTTAATCATCAAACTAAACGCATCCTTCATATACTGCGCAAGTTCCGCCATGAACCTTGCATAATGAAGGGATAAGTCCGCGCGCTGGCAAGATCCTATCGCTGTTCCATACAGAGACAAGGTAGTAGAACCAAAAAGGGTCTTATGATACATCATCAAGCGATCAGAAAAAGGGGCAACGGTAGAATTTGTAATTTCCGCTTCCTCTGATTTTGGAGTAGAGAGCTGTTCTTGAGATAAGATGGATTCCATGACTTCAACTTGTTTCGTGTAAATTTCTACCCCTCTCCATAAATGTTTGCTGACTTCTTTGGATTGAGCTACTTGAGCGAAAGCCATCGTAAAGGCTTTGCTTAGCTGAATTTTTTTCAAATCCCAATATACATGGCTAATCTCTATACAGCTGAGCGGCCTTTTTCCTCCTAGAAAGCTTCCCATAAAACGTTTACTTTCAATAAACTCCACCTCTTTACGAGGATAGATGTATGGGGGCCTTGATACAAATCCTTTTTGCAATAGTAGATCGATGGACTGATTAAAGAGTTCCATCGATTCATCTTCACATTGAATAAAGTAATCCCTTACATCTTTACGTATCGCTGTGGCGATGGCACCAGCATACAAAGCCATCCCGTTAACCGCCATCAAGTACGTGTAAGTTAAACAAATTTCGTCTGAAAACAGCCTAGGAGCACTCAGATTGACATCGGCCTCATTAAATCCGTGAGGAATCGGGAACTCATCTTGACTTAAATAGTCCTTTACTTTTGTTATGTGGCTCTCTGCTAATTTAAAGGCAAACTCTAGAATAGGACGAATAGATGCATCCTTCACAATATTCAACATGTATTTGTAAACACAAATGGCCATTGTGTCACTTTGATATTGCGACCAAAGGGCAGCAATTTCTGGGGCGGTTAGCCTTATATAATGGGGTGTTTGTTTGCTTACATTGTCAATCTGCTGGTTCATATGTTGTATCCCTCCACCAATCTTTGTTTCGTGTATGTATTATTATGCACAGAAACAGATTTCTCATATGTGGTATTATTCCCGTTGATTTGTAAAATAACATAAATAAAAATCATGTCGTTTATGCATACTACTTTTAATTATGGATTAAGCACGATTTGGCCATTCCTAAATAAATAAGACAGGAAGCTTATTTGCTCCTGTCAAGTTTATTTTTTAAAACATGGATTTTAGTTTATAAAAGAAAATTAACCAATTAGGGATCATATATGATGGGAAAGTTAGATAACAATTCTGCTTTTCGATTCCTCGTTTATTGTATGAATTTGACCCATTTCTTCTCCTCTTATCTATAACTAAATGTAACAATGATTTCGGACTGAAAAGCTTCAACATTTACCTGAAGGTTATCAATTTTTTTAGTGCCTAAATTTTTCATGAAAGTCTCTAGGCTATTGTAATTCATCCAAAACTCCTGATGTGAGTGATAAAGAGGGTACACATACGCAAATACCTTTTCCCCTGTTCCTTGTCCAAATAAGGCCTCCGAACTGGTTTTTAATTTGTCTTTAATGTATGTTTCAGTGTATTCCCCTTTTATCCGATTGTGATAGTCATCCCAAAGACGATTGATGAACAAGGAGATGACAATTTTATCACTATAATTAGGATAATAAGGCTTTTGATAGGATTGGTCCCACATTAGAAAAGAAAAATTATAATAAGATTTTGCTATAAAGGCGGGATTTCTCCCAAATTGAATCGCCACTCTCTACTCTGCCGCGTTGCTAGAATTGTAGGATACTTTTGTGTAATAGCGGGTATCTACCAGTGACTGTACCACGCTGTAAATTTGCCGATGGATGTACGGGTTGATTTTGCTGCTAGGCAATTTTGGGTTCATGTTGTCAAAATAGAAAGCGCCATTTTTCACTTGGAAGGTTTCAAATGAGAGAAGGTCTTTGTATTTTTCCGGATTAAAAGGACTGCCCGTTAAAGCGCGATAAATGAACGCTGCCATTTGGGCTCGCGTGACATAATGGTTGGGCTTGAAGGTTAAATCCATATATCCGTTAGTGACCTCGCTTGCGGCCAATTTATCGATATAGGAATATGCCCAGAACTTAGCGTTTACGTCTTTAAAATCTACCGGATAGTCGCCTTTTAACATTCTTCAGTCGAGAAGTCTCCCACTTCTAAATCTTGCGAAGCTTGATGAAAGTGGGAGATGAATCGACTTCGGACAAGGACAGGCTTTTGCCTGTTCAATTGTCTGACCCTGTGGTAAAATAAACCTATGTCGTTCTTTCATAACTGGATATAGGAGGTTGCATGGAGAAAATAAAATGCGAAAACCAAGCGGATCCTTCCATGCGTAAAATATCCAAGGTACAAAAGAACTCCGAATTGTCGGACATCTAGGGTTGGAACGACCCGAAGTCACGCTCAGGGAGACGAAAGGCGGCTTTCGTCGTGGAACTGAGAAGCTCCCACTTCAAGCTTTAGCTAAGTGGTGAGTAGTTCACATGAAAGGCCTCTACAAGCACTTTGGCCATTTGCGCGCGAGTTAATGGTTTATCCGGACCGAATTTGCCGCTATCATCCCCTTTGAAAATTCCTTCGTTAACGGCCGCTTTGATATAATCATAATCCGGATGGTCTTTAGCCATATCAGGGAAATGAACATCCTTATACTTCGGGATTGTTGATATTTAGTTTTAAGGCTTTAACGAGCATTCTAGCGGCTTTTGCCCGTGTAATATTCTCATTTGGACAATGGCTGTTTCCCTTTAGGACTTCTGCAATCCCTTGATTCAACAGATATTGAATTTCCTCAAAAGCCCAATAAGCCGAATTCACGTCGTTAAATGCCTTGATTTGAGCGGCTTCAACACGTGTAGGCTGCTGAATATTTTCCCACTATAAGACTTAACCCACAAATCACAGGAACTATTTTTTTTATGTAACTCCCCCATTTCTAATAGTTGGTGTTTGGCTAGTTGTTTTTTATTATTTAGCACATAGTTCTATATTTTAAATAAGCGATGTAGATAAAAAAGAAGGATCTCTTTTACATTAGCTCCTGTAAATCTTACCTACCATGGCTCTATCTGTTTTGTATTATTCCTTCTGGATGACATGGCACACTCTAAATCTATCCATTCGACTCTCCTGATATTTTCTTCAGGTGATTTTCAAGTCGAGTTGCTCGAATGCTTTTTTGTCCTATTAGCAGCTCTCACAGCTAGATGCAGGAGAGCAACATTCCCGATCCATCTGCTTGTTTTTGTCCAAATTTTTCTCCGTTTCTTTCACTTCAACAATTTGGATATCGCAACAACCTTTGCTTTCTTCGGATTTGCCAAATAGAACTTTCAACATGTTCATCTAAAATACCTCCCTCTATAAATGTTGATATATCAATGGTTGTAGCCATTTCAGGGGTGTCAAAAAAATTTTTTTCGACACGTTTTCTAACTTTGTTTCTCAAATCTGTATATATATGACATTGGATGGGTGCGCTTCGCTGCCACTACCGGTTTAATTTGGTTGTAATGGTTGTAAATGTATGGGATGCACCTTGGATCTCTGCATCGCTGATGATGACGAACCCTCCCATGTCTCTGGGCATCCTTGTGCCTACATTCCTTCGTTCAGTCTAGTCATCAGGCAGAGGCTGGCGAAGCTCCTTTAGGGACTCAAGGTCGAATGGATGATATCGTGCCAGCTTCTCCGTGTCATCCTTGTTGTCTAGGGAATCACAAGGCATGCAGGCATCAAGCCGCCGTTTCGAGACCAAAGATGTCCTGCATCATTCGCTTCGCATCGAACGCCTGGTGCTTCGTACACACAGCGTGCAGTACCTTCAGTAATTTCCCGCATAACACCACAATGGATTGCTTCTTGCGCAACGGATTATCGGGCCGTGTCGTGTAATATTCATGTAACTGTCGAAACGCTTCGTTGTGGCGGATCATCGGCATCATCACGCGGAAGAGGAGGGCGCGCAACCGCCTTCTTCCACGCTTCGAGATCCGTTTTTGCCCTTTGTGTTGGCCGGAGGAATGCTCCCGCAGTGTCAGGCCCGCAAGTTTCAATAATTGGCGCGGATCCTGATAGTGGGAAAAACTCCCGATTTCCGATAACAGTTCCACGATAGTCGCATCCCCTAAGCCCGGAACCGTTTTGAGCCATTCGTATTCCACGGATGTTTGCACAAGTTCCGTTAGTTGCTGGGTCAGTGCCTCGATTTCTTCCTCCAATTGGCGGTACCAGCGGACAAGTGTGGCGATTTCGATACGGGCCATCTGTTGTCCTTCCGTTACGCCAATGGAGTGTTGGGCCAGTTCCATCAACTTCTTCGCTTTCGGCTTTTGTGGCGATTGTAATCCCTCGCTTTGCCGGTAAAGGGGGAGAACCTCTTCGATCTCTTTCCCTGCTAAATCCGACGGAAACGGCGTCTGTTCCAGCACAGCGAGCGCCATTTTCCCAAACGACGGAAAGACTTGCGTAAATTCCGGAAAATACCGATCGAGCCAGCGAATCATCTGGTTTCGAACCGCCCCCTGCTCTTTCACGAGTTTGGATCGAAACGTCGCCCCTGCGCGCAGTTCGGCCTCCATCCCTTTCAGAGTACGCGGATAGCTGAATCGGCCGTCTTTCACTAACCGGGCAATGACGAGCGCGTCTTTCGCATCATGCTTGGTTGGAAGATTGTCGTCTAGCTCTTTAGAGCGCTTCACGTGCATCGGGTTTGTCATCACGAGAGAGATGCCCTTCTCGTCAAGAAAGTAAGCGAGATTGAGCCAATAATGTCCCGTTGGCTCGATGCCAACGATCACTTCCGTTTTTTCAAATTCCTCCATCGCTTTCACGATGCACTGGTACAACCATTCCAACCCTTCTCTGGATTGCGGAACGGGAAACGATTTTTTTAGCACCCTCCCTCGCTCATCCACAAAGCAGGCATAATGCTTCTTTTTCGCGATATCCATGCCAACGACGAGCGTTTGATCGGTGACTTGATTAATCTTCTTGTTTGAGATAGAATTCATGTATAGTCCTCCTTGGTATCCAAATTAGGGGTCAATTCATCCGATTGACACCCCCGAATCATACCAAGAGGGCTTTTTTTATTCAAGTCCCCGAAAAAACTTCTAACAGGAATGCTCCTTATATCACATAAAATAACCATCCTGATAATGTGGCCATTGTTATGACAGAACCGATAAACGCAGCAATAAGCTTCTTGTTAAAGATGCTGTGCAATAATGTAATCTCTGGCAAGCTTGCACCGGCTGAACTAATCATCAACGCCATGATAGGTCCCAATGCCATCCCTTTGGCGAGCAACATTTGTGAAATAGGAATCATTGTGGAAAGACGAATATACAATGGAATTCCGATGATTGCTGCCAGCGGAACAAGCCACCATTTATCACCTCCCATATAGGTCGAAATCCATTCGGACGGCACCACTCCATGAATTATGGCCCCAATGCCTGCGCCAACAAGTAAATATGGATAAACGTTTTTCATGAGCTGAAACGTCTCTTGAAGAGCTTCTTTTATGTTGCGCTTTTTGCCAAGGCGCATTTCTCCTTTCACAATGACCTGTTTCACTTGATGTTCGAATCGGAATTTTTCAAGTGCAAAACCAATGAGAATGGACATGATAGCGGTGATTATCGTATAAGCAAGCGCTACTTTTACTCCAAGTATCGTCGCCATGAGGGTTAATATGGTTGGGTCTAGCACAGGCGAAGCAAATAGAAATACCATTACAATCCCAAAACGGACTTGCTGATTTAGAAGTGATACAACAACCGGTATCGTTGAACAGGAGCAAAACGGCGTAATAAAAGCAAATGCTATAGCAATCCCTGCTCCTAATAATGGGTGATGCTTTGTTAAGAAATATGTCATTTTGGCATAAGGGATATAGCCTTCTAAAAAGTTAATGATGAATGAAATACTAAAAAACAAAAGAGTCAATTCAAACATAATATAAAGAAAATCTTGAAGAGCAGCTATACTCATGGACAATCCCCCATTGCGTTTATTTTATTTGCAAAATACAAATATTTGTTTTAATGATTGGCAAGCCTTATTAGACTTGCCTTAAAACAAGGGTTTACAACAAACGCTCGATTTCGCCATGCATTCATTCAGTAATTTAATCGAACGAATCACGGTTTCTTTCTCAAATTCAGTCATACGCGAAAATACCTCGGCTAAATATTGATTGATTTCTCGATCAATGGTTGTTGCAATAAACTTTCCTTGGGTTGTTAAGGACAGCATGTATACGCGTCTATCTTCAGGGGATGGCTCTTTTTTTACAAGCCCCATTTTCACTAAATTTTGAATTTGCCTGCTGAATGTTGTGATATCCATTGCTAATATATCGGCTATTTGCTGCATGGAAGGAGAATGATGCTTATCAATTTCATAAAGAATATGGCTTTGAGCCAGCGAAATATCTATAGGATCAATGGAACAGCAATTTTTATTCAGCAATCCGAAACGACGTGTCATCACCTGAAACAGCTCTCTAATGTTTTCCATTTTTTTCACCTCTATCATTATTTATATCATTTTATTTGTAAATTGCAACATTTTTTCATTTAAAAAAAGCAGCTTTTTGACTGTATCAACTTCAATAAAAACAGCCGAGAAGATTCTTCTCGGCTGTTTTTCAGTGTTATTCTCCTGTTTCAGAAAATGTTTTGATGCGAGCGCCAATTTCATCACGAACACGCTGAAATACAGACCATTTTTCTTCCTCGGTTCCTTCCGCCTTCGCAGGATCATCAAATCCCCAATGTACGCGCTTCACATGTGGCGGTGTTACCGGACAGTGATCGGCTGCATGGCCGCATAATGTTACGACTAAATCTGCTTGATTTAAAATTTCAGGATCAATGACGTCGGATGTTTGGCTAGAAATATCAATTCCTACTTCTTTCATGGCTTTTACTGCGCTCGGATTAAGTCCGTGAGCTTCGATACCTGCACTATAAACGTCCCATTCATCACCAAGGTATTTTTTGGCCCATCCTTCGGCCATTTGGCTACGGCAAGAGTTTCCTGTACATAAGAAGTAAATGGTCTTTTTATCTTGCAATTTTTACCCCACCTTTTGTTGTTAGTATGATACAGATTCTGTTTTGAAGTATTTTCGTTGAAACCGTAGTGCCACGTTGACCAGCGCGATCATAATCGGCACTTCCACAAGCGGTCCAATAACAGCTGCAAAGGCTGCGCCCGAATGGATTCCAAATACACCAACAGCGACGGCAATGGCTAATTCAAAGTTATTGCTTCCGGCTGTAAAGGCAAGGGTTGTCGTTATAGGGTAGCTCGCGCCAATTTTCCTTCCCAAGAAGAAGGAAACAAAGAACATCAACACAAAGTAAATGAGCAATGGAATGGCCACTCTCACGACATCCAATGGCAAGCTGACAATAACCTCTCCTTTTAATGAGAACATGACGATAATCGTATATAACAGTGAAATGAATGTAATCGGACTGATGTTTGGAATGAATACGTTTTCGTACCATTGCTTTCCTCTTGCTTGTACCAAGATAAAGCGCGTGATCATTCCGCCGAGAAACGGGATTCCTAAGTAAATGAACACGGACTTCGCGACTTCCATCATCGTGATATGAATGCCAACACCTTCTAATCCTAGCCATTCTGGAATGATTGTTACAAACACATACGCGTAAATCGAGAAAAAGAGCATTTGAAATACAGAATTAAATGCTACGAGTCCAGCTGCATACTCTCGATCCCCCTTTGCTAAATCATTCCAGACGATCACCATCGCAATACAACGAGCCAGGCCAATCAGGATCAGTCCGACCATATATTCAGGCTTATCCGGCAAAAATACAATGGCCAATACAAACATTAAAATTGGTCCAATGATCCAATTTTGGATAAGGGACAAAACCAATATTTTTAGATCTTTAAATACGCGTCCCATCTCTTCATAACGAACTTTAGTTAACGGAGGATACATCATTAAAATTAAACCAACAGCAATTGGAATGTATGTCGTTCCCGTCTGTAAACGGTTCATCTTCTCTACAAAGTCTGGAAAGAAGAAACCCATCCCCATTCCCGCTGCCATCGCGAGAAAAATCCAAAGCGTTAAGTATCGATCCAAGAACGATAGCCGCTTTCTTTTCGTATTATTCATCTTTCCTCTCCTCATTTCATGTAGATTAACAGCCGCAACGAAGCGTATGATTGGTTTCTTCGATCCTACGGATATTCTCGGTTTGATCGGGAATATGTTGTAAAATAGCCTCCATCAAATCATATTCCTTGTTTTGTGGATGAAGAGAATAGTAAATCCACTGTCCCCTTCTCTCCTCTTTGATTAATCCGGCATCCTTCAACTTACGAAGATGTTGACTCACAGATGGCTGGCTCATATTAAACACTTCAAGAAGCTCACAAACACAACATTCCCGCTGTTTTAAAATAGCGACAATGGTTAAGCGGGTTTTATCGCCTAACAATTTTAAAATATGCGCTGCTTTTTCGATTTCCCAAGCGGTCTCACTCATCAACTCTCCTCCCTTTTTAAGTCTTGCTGTAGAAATAGAAGACGTAAAATCATTCTCCAATCACTGAATATAATCATATAAGCATATACTTATATAAAGCAAGTGAGGATAAGAAATCTTAACATACTTTTAACATACTTTTAACATAAAAAAGCAGAAAGACAGAAGTCTTCTTGCTTCTGTCGCTATATGAATCTCCCTCACCTACACTTTGCTTAGAGGTGAGAGACTTCTCAATGGATGATGTTAAAAAATCCCCTAATATATTTTGTAAGCAGAAGTGAATCTGTAAGACTTGTTTTCTTATGGATGGGGATGAATTCCTAAACCAAACCAAATGATGCCCATGCAAGAAACGATGAGAATAAGGTGAAGAACGCCGGCTAAATAAGAATAGAATCGATCATTTTTGACCCATCCAAACAAACATATAAGCATTCCAAACAATGAAATCCAAATATAACGAATACGAAAAACAGGGATATCCACTATCGCTTGCACATTTAACAAAATCAGCAAAAATATAGCGACTAATGTATTGAGCAGATGGATGGATAGCATTTTCATTTTTAATCATCTCCCTTTATTACGGCCAATAGATCTGTCCTAAGCGAATCACATGAACTTCCTTCATCTTTTCCAAAGATAATACATCTTTAGCGGTTCCTGTTATAGCGATTCCATAAACCTTCAATTCTTTATTCTTTTTCACCCATTTCAGTCGCTCGGCCATCTTTAAGTTTTTATATTCCGTTAATTGTGTTGCCCATTTTTCGTTTTTGGTTAATAGCTTGAGCCCTTTGACTACTTCTTCGTAATCAGTAAACGAGCGATTGAATACAGAATCTACATGCACTTTTTTGTACGGAAAGCCAATGACAGGTGTTTGCATAAAATCTAAATCATCCTTCATTTGTTTCTCAACTCCTGTATCTAATGCAAGCCATGTAATGTTATATCCTTTAAATTTTTCGTTTATTTCTTTTAAGGAGTAGGACTGATCCAAGGAAATATAGATTTCAAGCGGCCAATCACCCGGAAAAGACTGAATTTTTGTTCTTTCGTCAGGTAAATAGTATTTTGCTTTCGGGTGGATAAAGTTGATTCCCATGTGATGACTCGAGTATCCAATCGGTCGATAATTAGATTCTTTAGCAAACACATCATCTAGGAATAGTTTGTAAGTATCCTTTCCTATATAACTTCTTTGATCATCAAACATTTTATATTTGTCGGTTGTTATGCTCATGGTAAAAGGCTTAATTTCGTCGTCAACGGTATCGTAATCCACGTACACATTTGGGACCATCATTTCACTCGCAGTCCTAATAGTTCGTATAAATTCGTTCCCTTTGTTGTGGTCTCGCCCCCAACCGTAATAAATAACAGTAACCATCGTCAATAGCGGAACAATAACGAGTATAAATGATAAAACGAGCAGCGTATTTCTAAAAAAGAATTTTTGTTGGGCCTTTTTCATCATTTTGGCGAGATCCGCTTCCTCCATCCCTTCCTCATAAAGGTTCTCATGAAGAAATTCGTTGTATGCATCAAAGTTTTCTAGAAGCTCCTCTACTTTTCGTTCTTCTTCCTTGCTTAATGCCCCATTTTGATATTTCTGTAACAATTCTTTTAGCTCGTCTTTTTTCATCCCTTCACCTCATTACGCAATCGTTTTTCTAACTCCCGTCTGCCCCGAAACAAAAGGCTTTTTAAATAAGGGATTTTTACATTTAACATATCCGCCGCTTCTTTGTAGCTAAATCCTTTAATATCGACTAACGTAATGGCTTTTTGCTGCAGTTCTTTCATTGTAGCTAAATGTTTATAAATTAATTCCTCTTGATATTTCTGCAAGACCGCATTCTCCGTTTCCAGTGATGGATCTAGCTTCAACGACGTATAAAAATCATCAACCTGTACAGCTTTTATCTTTTTTGTTTTTCTGTAGTGGTCGATGTAGGTGTTATAGGCTATCCGGTACAACCATGATTTTATTTGTACTACCTCGTTCATTGTGCTTAAATGTAAATAAACCTTGTAAAATGTTTCCTGCAGGAGATCCTCCGCTAAATGATAATCATTGGTTAATCTGTATAGATACCGAAAAAGGGATTTCGAATATAAGCGCATAAGTAGATCAAATTCACACTTATTAGCAATGGTTTCCACCCTCCTTCCGCTATAAAAGACGCATAAAACACAAAAATGTTTCTGTTTTTCCAAAATTTTTTATGAAATGGAGAACGATCATCGAATGTGATCTTGAAACCGAATATGAATATGTATTTTTAACATTCTTCAGTCGAGAAGTCTCCCATTTCTAAATCTTGCGAAGCTTGATGAAAGTGGGAGATGAATCGACTTCGGACAAGGACAGGCTTTTGCCTGTTCAATTGTCTGACCCTGTGGTAAAATAAACCTATGTCGTTCTTTCATAACTGGATATAGGAGGTTGCATGGAGAAAATAAAATGCGAAAACCAAGCGGATCCTTCCATGCGTAAAATATCCAAGGTACAAAAGAACTCCGAATTGTCGGACATCTAGGGTTGGAACGACCCGAAGTCACGCTCAAGGAGACGAAAGGCGGCTTTCGTCGTGGAACTGAGAAGCTCCCACTTCAAGCTTTAGCTAAGTGGTGAGTAGTTCACATTATTTGTAGATGTTTATTGAAAAACTCGATCAAGTTTATCTTTATTGGTGAAGCAATCAAATGGAAGAGGGATTAACGGAGAACACACAGTCAAGAACAGAATGCACATATCTATCTGTCCGAATGGCAAAGACGACAACCAGACAAAGATAACGTGAATGTAAATCTAACCAAATGAAATGTGCGCAATCCCCTTTCATCGAACAAAGAAAAACAGAAAAGGATCACGTGTCAAGCATAAAGAAGCCATTAAGCTAAATCGTTTTCCTCCAAAAGCTATGGGTGATCGACGAATGTCGATCACCCATTTGGTCAACTGTCTACTTTGGTTTCATGTGTCTTTGAATCTCTGTAAAATTCTACAACCAAACATGCCCATCGCGGGCTTGTTTTTCAAGTTCGTGTCACTTCCTCCCCACACGCACGCTCTTGTTTTCGATTATGATTTCCGTAAAATCTTCTCCATCGCCTTCCCTCTTGCTAGCTCATCAATCAGCTTATCTAAATAGCGAATTTCTCGCATGATGGGTTCTTCGATATTTTCCACCCGGACACCGCAGACCACACCTTTGATGAGAGTTCGCGAAGGGTTCAAGTGCGGAGCTTCTGTAAAGAAAGTTTCAAAGTCTGTCTTTTTTTCTAAGTGTGTATTTAACTCTTCCTGGCTGTATCCAGTCAACCAACAAATGATTGTATCAACCTCCTTTTTCGTGCGCCCTTTTTTCTCTGCCTTTGTCACATAGTGAGGGTAGACACTGGCGACACTTGTTGTATAAATCCGATGCTTGTCCATAATATCTCCCCTTTCTATCTTTTATTATATGAGAACCATCCTCTTTTTAACGTGGAGAAAGACCGTTAAGCAACAATCGGACCATTTCAGAGGCAACTTCTTCCACCATTTGGCGCTTATTCATTACTTCTTGGCGATTGCGAACGGTCAACATGGCGACAAAAAGATGGGAAAGCAAGAAAGGATCATACGGCACAATCTCCTCCTTTTCCATTGCTTTTTGAAAGGCGTGCTCAAGCACTTCATGCAACTTCCGTTCAGCATTGCGAATTTCTGCAGTTTGTTCCTCTGATAACTCCGACGAGGCTTCACGCATCATCGTTTCAAAATCCACATACGTATTTTGCATATAGCGTATAGCGACCTCCCGCAGACGTTCCTGCAATGTCCCGGGACCGTTCATAATGGCAACGGTTTGATCGTGTGCAACCTTTAACACAAACAACAGACATTTGGTAAATAACATGGATTTGTTACTGAAATAGTAATAAACACTTGCTTTGGTTAAACCGCATGTTTTAGCTACGGTTTCAAGGGACACCTTTTCAAACCCGTATTCCATAAATAAAGCGGAAGCAGTCCGCAATATTTGTATCATCGTTTGTGAAGACTCGGTTGCTTTTGGACGGCCTGGTTTACGTTTTTCTCTGGATTGATTCACAGTTGCTCCCTCCCGCTCTAAAATAAAGCTTGATTAATTAACCTTCTGGTATATATAATTATATCATCTCCACATAAAAGATACGTAAATAGCGTCAAAACGCGTAAAGAAAGGAAGGACAGTAATATGTTTCACTCGATCGGAGCGCTGGTTAGCGGACCGAAAACACGGTGGGCAACGCTGATTGTCTGGGTAGCCATGTCCATCATTCTCTCGGTTTCCTTACCAGCCGCAGGTGATCAAAAACAAAACAACGCCGGCAATCTTCATAAAGACAGTTCCTCTTTACAGGCGGCTCGTGTCATGGAAAAGTATTTCCCTGGGGAGTCAGGGCTCCCTGCTTTAGTGGTTTGGCATCGGCCTGACGGTTTGAACGAACAGGATTTTCATCTGATGGCAGAAATTTCTCAACAGCTCAAAGAAAAACCGCTGAAAGGCCAAAAAAGCTTGCTTTCCTTGCATCAGTTTCCTCCTCCTGCCTTGAAACAAATGGTTTCTGAGGATGGCAGCACACTTGTTCAGCCGATCATATTTGATGAGAGTATGGAGCCGGAGCAGCTTAAAAAGAGTTTACATGCTCTTCAGGACAGAATCAAGAAAGCTTCTGGTACCGATCCTTTTACCACAACAATGGACGCGCCGGACAAATTGAGTCTTCGCATTAGCGGTCCCGCAGGCATTGCGGTGGATGCTACCGATTTGTTTCTGAATGCTGATTTCGTTTTATTGATCGCCACCATCTTGTTAGTGTTAGTCGTTTTGCTCTTGATCTACCGTTCTCCTCTCTTAGCGATCATCCCGTTAATTGGTGTTGGCTTCGCTTATGCTGTAACCAGTCCCCTATTGGGCTGGATGGCCAAGAAAGGATGGATTGTAGTCGACTCTCAAAGCCTTGCGATCATGACCGTCCTTCTTTTCGGCGCTGGTACAGACTATTGTCTATTTTTCATTACCCGCTTCCGACAAGAGCTGATGCGTGACAGCAATCGTTTTCATGCACTGCGCCGCACCTTCCGAGAAGCTTCAGGTGCCATAGCCATGAGCGGTTTCACCGTGATGCTAGCTTTGCTAGCATTGCTTGTAGCTAAATATGGTGCATACGAACGTTTCGCAGTGCCGTTTAGCTTATCTATTCTGATCATGATGCTTGCCAGTCTGACGTTGGTGCCGGCGTTGCTGGCCATCATCGGACGCGTCGCCTTCTTCCCATTTGTTCCTCGGACACCAGAAGAAGAGCAGCAGCGTGCCGTTGAGAAGGGCAAGGATTATAAACCTAAAAAAGCTAGACGTACCTTGAGTGCAACTGTCGGTCAACTAGTCGTTACCAAACCGCGAAGAGTTGTCATTGCCTGCACCATAACGCTTGGGATTTTGGCCGCATTCGCCAGTCAAATAACCTTTACGTATGATTTGCTGTCATCGTTCCCGAAAAATATGCCTTCCCGCGAGGGGTTTGAACGCATAGCCGAGAGCTATTCCCCTGGGGAGCTTGCTCCGGTTTCCGTGATCGTCAAAAATGGTCCCGATCTAAGCAAAACTCTGGCGGAACATCCTGCGGTGAATGAGGTTGCTGAGCGTCAAATCAGCACCATTGATCCCGCCTACTCTTTATACCGTCTAGTTCTTAACGCAAACCCTTATTCACAAGAAGCGATGAAGGTTATTCCGGAGCTGCGCAACATTGCCGCAGAGGCTCTGGAAACTAGCGGAGCCGTACAGAATGACACTTCTATTTGGCTTGCTGGACAAACAGCGGAGCAATATGATGTGAAATCATGGACCGATCGGGACAGCCACGTGATCATTCCCCTTGTGATCGGTCTGATCGCGGTCTTGCTTTTTGCATACTTGCGCTCGCTCATAACGACGATTAATCTAATATTGACTGTTTTGCTTTCTTATGTTGCGGCCTTGGGAATGGGGTGGATTATCCTTCATTACGGATTTGGCGTAGCAGCGATTCAAGGAGCCATTCCTCTGTATGCTTTCGTCTTCTTGATTGCTCTTGGCGAAGATTATAATATTTTTATGATTTCGAGTATCTGGAAAAAAGCCAAGACCATGCCGTTAAAAGAAGCCATTAAAGAAGGGGTGACACAAACGAGCGGTGTCATTACATCAGCAGGTCTGATCCTAGCGGCCACCTTCGCTGTATTGATCACCATGCCTATACAAGTCCTTGTTCAATTTGGTTTAATCACGGCTCTTGGCGTACTTTTAGATACTTTTGTCGTTCGAGCATTGCTGGTGCCTTCCTTGACGGCGCTTATGGGAAAAATGGCATTTTGGCCGAGTCGTTCAAAACAGCAGGAATCTTCGTTGAAAACACGAGCCAAGTAAAATCGGCCATCCAAAGCATATCAAATTCTCTTGGTGTGATGACGGGGTTTTGTCTACCGACACCCCTGCATCACACTAAGGGAGCTTTTTTGATCAAGCCTCTGCACAGGAATGTTTCTATTATACCACTTGTCCCTCTCCTCAACCTATTCCTTATTGAAAAACCGATGCAAAACAAAAGGACGCTTCAACAGAGGAAAGGGAAATTTTATTGTGAGTCCCTGTTTGGATCTTCATCGAACGAGAGGGTTGGTCTGTTGGGAAAGTGCGAATCAAAAAGAGAACGCCGGAGCTAGCGACGTTCTCTAAGCAATTGACATTGTTCATTTCATCATTTGATTTTGTTTTCACTTAGGAATCGCGTGTCAACGTTCCATGCAAAAAAACATCAATCGCTTTGTGATATAATTTCAATGCCTCTTGAAACTGGATACGCCGTGAGATTTCCCCCAATCCCATTATCATCGCTCCAAAAATAACCGCCAACATCTGCGCTTGATCCTGTTGTAGCTCTCCGTCGTCCATCGCTGTCTGTATCATCTCTTGAAAAAAAGCAATCTGATCGGAATAGAACTTCGTTACCCTTTCCTGCACTTCACTGTTGTTCCATTCACTATTGAGAAATTCATCCATCGCGTTTGTCAAGGGATGATTTACATCATTTGTAACAATATGCTCTGCCAATCCGAGAAGCTTTTCGGCAAATGTCGGCCACTGCGACTCTTTTTGCTTCCACTTCTCCCGCCAATCACGATCCCATTCATCCAACAAATATTGAAACAGCTGTTCCTTATTGCCGAAGTGATAATAAATATTGCCCTTGCTCTTTCCTGTTGCCGCGACGATATCTTCGATAGATGTCCCCTTATATCCTTTTTGGGCAAACAATTGCATGGCTGCTTCGGCAATGCATTTTTTCGTCTGTTCGCTCTGCAGCTTCTTTTTATTCATTGTATGCCCTCCTGCCACCTTCATCATGATAGTTTTTTGTTTTGGTGTTGCTTTGGTGAACCGACCGGTGCTCTTTCCTCTCCTTGCGAATCCAGTACAAATTCAACAGAAAACCAGCCAGCATAATCAGACTGCCGATTAGAAATGGCGAATTCATTTGAATATCGAACAAAGCTCCGGCCAGCAAAGGACCGGCAATATTTCCAAGACTCGTATACGATGCGTTCATTCCAGCCACAAATCCTTGATCATCGCCTGCGATTCTAGAGAAATACGTGCTGATGGCTGGCCGTACAAAATCAACTGCCAAAAAGACAAGAGTGACTGAAGTGACCATCATCCAATAACGGAACGAAAAGAGGGTCACCACCATGAACACGACGATCAACAATAGACAATAGGCCGACAGCTTCTTCTCGCCGATCCAATTGATTAATCGTCCAAAGAGCGTCAACTGCGCGACGGCTCCAATGATGGAGCCGATCATGATCAACCAGGCAATTTCTCTCGGGGTATATCCATACCTGTGATCGACAAAGAGCCCAAGCACGGTTTCATATTGAGAGATTCCAAGCGAGATGATCAAAATGATCACCAATCCAGTAAAGTATGGCGTGCGGTAAGACCGAGCGAGTTGTGCCATCTGATTGGTTCGTTTCTTTTGAGACGCCATCATGTCAAGGCGTTTACTCTTGTCGAGCGATTCAGGAAGAATGGTCGAAACAACGCCAGCAACAGCGGCGGCGCTGGCTGCTGCGAAGAAAGGTACTCGCAAACCGTATTCCGCCAAAAATCCGCCGATCGCCGGCCCGATGATAAAACCAGTCGAAATAGCCGCATTGACCCAGCCCATTCCTGTGCCCCGCTCTTCTTCTGAGGTAATGTCAACCACATACGCCATGACAGCTGGCATGATGAAGGCGACTGACACACCGCCCAACATTCTCGATAGAAACAGGAGAAGAGCGTTATTGGCCAGACCAAAAATGAATTCGGAAACGGCAAAAATCAACATACCAATCACAATCACCCATTTTCTCCCATATAAGTCTGACCAACTTCCTGCATAAGGCGCCACCAAAAATTGGGTTAAAGAAAAAACGGCCACCAGAAAGCCGACAACCGTTCCAGAAATCCCAAGCACGTTCATGTATGTCGGCATAATCGGGATAACCAGGCCAACACCGACAAAAGCCAAAAAAATGTTCAACATAAGGATGAGTATGGCTCCTCTGTTCCTTGTTGCCAATTCCATCATCTTGTGTTCCTCCAAGTCAATTTTGTCACTGTGATCGGTATACATTATTATTATACTGAACGTTCATTCTATATTCTATCAAAAACGTTTTCAAACCATCAAGTTTACAAAAGCATGGCCATCATGAATATGAGGAAAAATGTTAAAGATGGCCGAGATTCCACAATAAAGAAAAAATAGTCCTACGTCATATCCGGTATGGAAACAGTATAAAGAACCAAGTTCAATCGTTTTTCTCCAAAAACTATGGGGCTGTCTGATAAGTCCCTAAAATGAAACAAGTGGAGAAAAACGAGCCGTTTTTCTCCACTTGCTTTTGTATTTTTTCGATTTTTCTTCGAAAGTAGCTGGCGGATGCCTGCTACTTTCAGTATGTTGTGGGCTAACGCCACAATCCCAAACTCGACATGTACCTTGTCGAGGCCCCGCAAAGAAAATCTGCGGAACGACCGATTGCCCTTGATGTGACCGAACACACTTTCTACTTCGACTTTGCGCCGAGCGTAGATGGCGGCTTTCTCTTCACATTCAAGGGCTGTTTTTGCCTTCGCTTTCATTTCTTCGAAGACGGTATTCCAGTGAACTTGACGATTGCCCTTCGCCTTCGTGCATTTCGCTTTTAATGGGCAATCTGTACAATCTTCACATTCGTATATTTTGAAGCTTTGTTCATAACCAGATGGATTCTTTTGGTTTTGATATTTTTTAAACGTTACTTTTCTTCCATTCGGGCAAATAAAACCATCATCTTGCTCACAATAGGTCCAGTTTTTCGCGTTTTTGATATCCTTTTTGTCTTTGCGTGTCTGTTCTCGTACATAGGATCCATAAGGAATGAGAAAATCCAATCGAGGCTCTTTCTCATCACCAATCGCATATACATAGTTTTCTTCACTGCCATATCCTGCATCCGCGATGATGGTTTTGGGCATCGGTAAAGAAGTAGCCGCCAGTTTCTCCAAATGTGGGATCAAACAACGCGTGTCTGTAGGTCGTTGGTGAATCGTATAAAACAAGATAAACTGATTCTCTGTCCCTATTTGCACGTTATACCCTGGCTTGAGCTGACCGTTTTTCATATGATCTTCTTTCATGCGCATGAAGGTTGCGTCTTTGTCTGTTTTGGAATAACTGTTACGGTCGCCAAAGATTTCGTTCTGTTCCTTGTATGTAGCTAGTCGTGGTAAGAAATTTTCCCGAATCAGCTTTAAAGGTTTTTTCCATTTCCTGCATTCTTGGCGCTTTTCCTTACGAATCTTTGTCTCTGGTTCCTTTTCTATTTCCTCTGTTAGCGTTTCAACTTTTTCTTCTATCTCCTTAGCGACTGTCTCTAAATGATGTTCGGTGATCTCTTCACGTTGTTCGGTTTCCTTTTCTCCCGTTCCAGCTTCTAATGGTGTCAATTCATGAATGTACTCAAGTGTTTCTTGAATTTTTTCTTTTAATGTTGCTTCCCATTTCTCTGTTGATTTTTTCCACACGAAAGAATACTTATTGGCGTTGGCTTCCATCTTGGTGCCATCCAAAAAGTAGTTTTCCATTGTGATGTACTTTTCTTCAATCAATTTTAGAATCATGGCTTCAAATAACTCATCCATCAAGGCTTTCATCCGTTCTCCGCGGAACTCATTGATCGTGCGGAAATCGGGTTGTTGCATCGCAGCTAACCATATGGCAGGAAGATTTTCTTTTATGAGTTTTTCGATTCCACGGCAGGAATAAACCTTTTGGGAATAACTATACAGAATGATTTTCAGCATCATTTTGGGATGATAGGAACTTCTGCCACCACCTTTATAATGAGAAAACAATAGCTCATCTGGTACAGATTCCACCATTTCGTCCACTACTCGTGCGACGTGATGTTCTGGTATAAGGGCTTCAATATCAAAAATCACTTGAGTTTGACGATTGTCATAGGGTTTAAAAGTAGGGGCTAATGGTCTTTTAGAGGGCTTTTTTTCCTCTGTCTCTGGAAAAAGTGTCATTTGCGTGTTATAATTTTCAGTAGTAATCATTTGATTGCTCATAAAAATCGTCCTTTCTGGAATGTTGTGCTGGTACCTTCATTTTACAGGATAGGACGATTTTTTTGTGTACTTTTTTAAAAAATGAAAAAAATGAGAGGGGCTTCAAAAAGTCAGTTACCCTGACTTTTTGGACAGCCCCCATTTTGTTATAGGATTGGGTTTAAATCGATCAAACAGGCACCGACGCTCTTACGTTTTTTAAATGAATATCAAAGCGGTCAGCATTCATCACTTTGACCCAAGCTTTAATAAAATCACGGACAAATTTTTCTTGATTATCATCTTGGGCGTAAAATTCGGAGTAGGAACGGAGCACCGAGTTAGAGCCGAAAATGAGGTCCACCCGGGTAGCCGTCCACAGCACTTCATCTGTTTGCCGGTCGCGAATTTCATAAATACCGCCTTCCACCGGTACCCATTTATTGTTCATATCTACCAAGTTAACAAAGAAATCATTGGTCAGCACGCCAACGCGGTGCGTGAATACGCCATGAGGCAGATCACGATAATTAGCCCCCAACACCCGCAGACCACCGATTAACACCGTCATTTCAGGAGCGGTCAGATCCAGCAGCTGCGCCTTGTCTAGCAGCAACTCTTCAGGACCGACGCTGTATTCCTTCTTTTGATAGTTGCGGAAACCGTCTGCAACTGGTTCTAATACCGCAAAACTTTCCGCATCTGTCTGTTCTTGTGTCGCATCACCCCGTCCTGGAATAAAAGGCACCGTGACATCAAAGCCGGCATCGCGGGCTGCCTTTTCCACTGCCGCGCTGCCACCAAGAACGATCAAATCGGCAAGGCTTACCTTTTTAGGTAGCTCGCTTTGAATATCTTCATAAACAGCTAGCACTTTTGCTAATGGTTCCGGTTCGTTTACTTCCCAATCTTTTTGGGGAGCAAGGCGAATACGGGCACCGTTGGCTCCACCGCGCTTATCAGAGTTGCGGAACGTGCTGGCAGAAGCCCAAGCCGTTTTCACCAACTCGCTGACGGTTAGTCCCGAGTTCAAAATTTTCGCTTTGATTTCTTCAATTTCGGAATCGGTTAATTCATAGTCAACTTCAGGAATCGGATCTTGCCAAACGAAATCTTCTTTTGGCACTTCCGGACCGAGATATCTCGTTTTTGGTCCCATGTCTCTATGAAGCAGTTTAAACCAGGCGCGGGCAAAAGCATCCGCAAATTCATCTGGATTTTGATGGAACCGGCGGGCAATCTTTTCATATTCCGGATCAAAACGAAGCGCCAGATCTGTTGTAAACATGATCGTTGGAACTTTTTTCGAAGGATCTTCAGCATCTGGGGCTAAGTCTTTTTCATCCTGATTCACAGCTTGCCATTGCCATGCTCCGGCCGGGCTCTTTGTCAGCCACCATTCATATCCAAACAACAAATCAAAATAAGACATATCCCACTTGGTAGGAGTTGGGGTCCAAGAGCCTTCAAGCCCGCTCGTAATCGTATCACGGCCTTTTCCTTTTCCATAGGAGCTGACCCATCCTAATCCTTGTGCTTCAATCGGCGCCGCTTCAGGTTCAGGACCTACGTGCGAGGCATCACCGGCACCGTGCGCCTTGCCAAACGTATGCCCTCCAGCAATAAGCGCAACTGTTTCCTCATCGTTCATCCCCATGCGTTTGAATGTCTCCCGGATGTCACGGGCCGCCGCAATTGGATCTGGTTTCCCATCAGGACCTTCCGGATTGACATAAATGAGCCCCATCTGAACAGCCGCAAGCGGATTTTCTAGATCGCGCTCTCCTGTGTAACGTTTCTCATCAAGCCATTCCTTTTCAGCTCCCCAGTAAATGTCTTCTTCCGGATGCCAAACGTCGACACGGCCGGCGCCGAAACCGATCGTTTTCCCTCCCATGGATTCAATAGCCACATTGCCGGCTAATACGATCAGGTCAGCCCAGGAAATTTTGTTGCCATATTTCTTTTTGATCGGCCACAACAGCCGGCGCGCTTTATCTAAGTTGACATTATCCGGCCAACTGTTCAGAGGAGCAAAACGTTGCGAACCCGTAGCAGCGCCGCCTCGTCCATCACCGATGCGGTATGTTCCTGCAGAATGCCAAGCCATGCGAATAAACAGCGGGCCATAATGTCCATAATCAGCTGGCCACCAATCTTGGCTTGAGGTCATCAGCTTGCGCAAATCTTCTTTTAGAGCCTGATAATCCAATTTTTGAAATTCTTGAGCATAATGAAACTCTTCATCATGAGGATTGGTTTTTCGGTCATGTTGGTGGAGAATGCTTAAATTCAGCTGGTTAGGCCACCAGTCTTTATTTGTTGTTCTCTTAGAGGTATGACTTGTTACACTGCCATGAGAAAACGGGCATTGGGATGCGTTGTGATGATTTTTGTTTTCCATCACTCTTCTCCTTTCAATCGTAAATTCAATCATTATCTGTTTTCGTTGTTATCCTTTAACAACTTAATTGATAATGATTACTACATTAAAATTATATTAAATTAATACTTAGTAGTAAAGAAAAAAGATTCAGTATTTTTAGCGACTATGATTTCTATGAGTGATGCTGGCTTTCCCCTTAACGAATCTAACGTCACTGGGGAAATCGTATCGATGCGAACAACATAATGGACAAAGTATGATGCCCCGCAATTCTTTTTCTCTAGCTATTTATTTTAATGTGATTTATGATCTTTCCTCCATAGCCGCAACCGCAGTATGATAGGCCATGATCATTAAGATATTTTTGTAAAGGCGGGCCAAGTTTTTTGAGGTGCGTTTTATTCATCAAACGCTCCATTGTATAAATCATTTTATTGGTTAGGGAAGTCATTGGTGGATGATGCGGAATCGAAAACGATAGACCACTTCGAACAGATACAAGCAGCAATGAAGGAGAATAGAAAGACGCTCTTCTTCCATTCATTATAATAAAATAAAAGTAAAAGCTTCTCTTTCCTCTTTTTGATTACGCAGGAGTGCTGAATCATGTTTGTTTTTTTGCATATTTTCTCATGTTGTCATTTAAAAGTTATTTCGAATGTCTCGCCATCAAGCTCTAACTCCACATGATGGTTCCCGGTTAGAAATTCATCGCATATTATGGATAATTTATTATTAGACCAACCATGAAGCTGGATATTATCCATTTTTATTGGACTATGTACTGGAATCTTATCTTCTAAATTCGATTTTATAATTTCAATATCATAATAATCAGCTAGTACAAAATCTCCTAAAGGAGTTACAGTTAGACTTCGATATTGGGGATGAGACTCATATTCGACTAATTCTTCACTAAAACAATCAAGCTTAAATAAATAATCCGAAGTGAGAACAAGAACGATGTTATACTTATTTGATATTGCAACATCTCGCGGAAACCCTCGAAAGTTCCCACACCATTCTGTTAAATCATCATTTGTGAACTTTATCCAACTCCAATTTTGAGAGTTCCATGGACTCGAAATATCATATATCTTCTCCTTGTATTGCCCTGAATAAGGTTGATTGATTAACTCTGCTTTGGTTATCATTTCGTTTGTCCCCTTTGAACGTCTCCCAATGGTTTATACTTTTCAACGCTCAATACCAACTATTAATGAATGTGTTATCTTGAGGCTTAAATATTAGAATCACATTATAAATTATCAATTCGGGATACTCTACATAAAATCCTCCTCAATTAGGAGGATTTCAGACTGTTGAAAAACGATTTTGTCAACGACAAAATCGTTTTTTTATGATATATATGAAGGAAATACCGATGAGGAGAGCTCCCCTATGTATTTCTACCGATCGAATTTAGAAATTCAAGAAAACCGTCGAGCGTATGAGTCCATGGTCGATTCGAATCATGTGTTGGTTCAAATCGATCGTTTCATGGATTGGAATCATGTGTATCGCTTACTCCAACCGTTTTACTCGATGAACACAGGCCGTCCTTCCATCGACCCTTTAATCTTGGTAAAAATCCTCATGATCCAATACCTAGAAGGGTTTCGTTCCGTTCGATTTACCTGTAAACAAATCCAACAACACATGACCTATCGTTGGTTTTTAGGTCTTTCCCTTCACGATTCCGTTCCTTGTCACTCGAGTGTGTCCAAATTCCTCCGTCATCGAGTCGATCCCCAAGTATGGGAATCGATGTTTGAGCGTGTCCTTCGACAAATTCATGAAGAAGGATTTTTATCGCCCGACACGTGGGCAGCCGATGAAACCGAGTTAAAAGCCCACGCTAATAAACGCAAACGGATCCAAGTCGTTCAGACCGTGGTGGATCAAGAAGAGGAGGAGGTGTTGAAACTCGTGAATGAAAAACGACGACAGCACGGAAAAAAACCCCTTCCTCCTCAAGCCGCAAAAGAAAGGACGAAAACCATCATCTGCAGTACAACGGATCCGGACGCGGGCCTATCGGTCAAACATGACCCACGAGGTCTCTTTGCCTTTCATGATCATCGAATCGTGGATACCCTTCACAACTTGATTTTGGACGCGTATGTGACCGCTGCGACAGTACCAGGACATCGCGTATTAATGGATCGAATCGAGCGAGTCCAACAGCGAGTCGGTATGGTTCCAAAAGAAATCGTCTTGGATGCCGGCTATTATAACGCACGACTTGGGCGAGTACTCGAAAACAAAGGGATGGAAGCGTATATATCGTATCGACGTGTTCATCGAAAAGAACACCCCGATTGTCGTTCGGCACAGTTTCGGTGGGTCGCGGACGATGTGTATGCGTGTCCGTGTGGGGTGAAATTGACCTATTCGACCTCCACCCGTACCGGTTATCATGAATATCGACCCGCTATGAAAGGAAGCTGTGCGGGATGTCCTGCCGCCAAAGGCCCCAAGGATCGCGTCTTCCGAGTATCCGTTCATCAAGACATCTATGATCGAATGAGGAATCGTCGGTTATCGGCAAGGGGCAAGGTGTTGCGATCAGTTCGTCCCGCCACGATCGAGCGAAGTTTCGCAGAAAGCAAAGAACTCCACGGTCTTCGCTTTGCGCGGTACCGAGGAGTTCGATACGTACAGATTCAGGTTTGGATCACCGCCATGATCCAAAACCTAAAAAAATGGGCCAAATTATGATCGCTTCAACTCTATGGCCTATCTTTAACGTACCAAATGTAAAGCCAAAAGAAAAGAAAAAGTTCACATGTTCCGTGAACTTTTTCTTGACGCCTGACTTTTTCAACACTTTGAAATCCTCCTCAATTAGGAGGATTTCTTAGGTTTTTCTTTTTAGATGTGATCCATCGTTTAATTTTTAGGATAAGTTAGAATGGAATCGGCCATTATTCATCTGCTGTAACCCTACATAAACATCATCCAAACACCTGTGCCGCGATTCCATATAACGTCCCGTTTCGTGGGGGTAATTGCTTTGAATTTATAATCATGACTGGAGACTGGCTTACTTTATAAAAATCATGCTGTTCCAGAAATAACATAAATTCTTCATGTCCTGATGGAACATCAATTCTTACTCTTCCTTGATGATTGCGAGCTAATTTATCTACCAATAAACACGCTATTTCAAAATTAGGAGCTACAATTGGACCTAAGATAAGATTGACAGGTCCTAGAATCGAAAGTCCATAGCCGATCACGGTTCCGTCCCTATCTTTTACAGTTAAACATTCTTTTGCTTGTTCAATCCTATTAATAAGGAATTTTTTTCTTTTCGCTCCAACCGCTCTTTCATCTAATGTTACTATTTGCGCTAAATCTTTTGGACTAAAAGTGTGTATTTCCATCTCCATTTTATCGTTTGATTGAATAGGGATATAACGATCACAAAGATATTTTTGGACACAATCCACTGCACTAAACCCCATTTTTTCATATAAAGGTTTTCCTTGTTCCGTCGCGATTAGCATAATAGTAGTATCCTTTGAAACCGTATCTATACACATTTGTGTAACAATTTTCCCAAGCCCCATTCCCCTGTATGCTTCATGAACGATTACCATGCCAATAGAAGCTAAAGAAGCGTCATAAGGGATAATAGCAGCGCTTGATACAACTTTCCCTTCTCTTTTATATCCGTAGATTTTTCCTGATTTTATTATTGTTCGAATTTCATGTTCATCATAATCCCATCCTACTGACGTGGAGAGCGCTATTAATGCCGGGATATCTTCATAACTTAATGTTACACAATCAATGGATTGATCTTTATGTGTTCTCATATAAATCCCCCCCTTTGTTGTTTACGAATTAAGAAAGACATTACGCCGGCACTTTAAGCATTTCTCCTTAATATAAACGACTTTGAAACTTGAAAATCTCATCAACCGCTTGACGATATCCGCTTACTTTTTGAAAGGATTCCTTAATCTTTTCCACTGCTTGGTGAAAAGCTGGTTCGTTTAACACGTGGTCTACGGCTTCACGCAGTTGATTTGCAGTCAAACTTTGCATTTCTAATTGAATACCGGCTCCGATATTGACAACTTGTTCTGCAATGATCGGCTGATCCGCGCTTTGTGGAATTACAATAAGCGGAACCCCATAATAAAGACCTTCATTAGTACTGTTCATTCCGCCGTGCGTAATAAATAATTGGCTGTATTTCAGCACCTCCATTTGTGGGACATAATTTTTTACAATGAAGTTTTTAGGAATCTCACCTAAATCCGAAATTTTCGTTTTTTTCCCAACAGACATGACAACAGTATAATCCGTATTCCCCAGTGCTTTAAAGCAAAGCTTATAGAAATCAATTGCTTGATTGAAGACCGTACCTAATGAAATGTAAATGAGACTTTTCCCCTTAATTTCAGTAAGATCGAAGTTTTCGTGTGATAATCGCGAAGAGATAGATGGACCTACAAATTTGTAAGTTTGGTCGAATGCTTCTCCAGAAGGTTGAAACTCTCTAGTTGTATAAACGATGGTAAGCGGTGCAGGATTACAAAAAACTTCATAAGGAGAATGGATCTCCACATGATATTTTTTCTCCACCATTTCTGCAAGGTGTTGAAATTCATCGTATACAGCGTTCAGTAGTTTTGCAGGAATTTCTTTCGAAAGATGTTCCAGCATTTTATCAAAGGAAGCTTTTGTCTGCGCAAAAGAAGTACAAGAATTGATAGCGGGAATTTCAAGAATTTGGGCGAGTAACCGTCCACAACCAAACATGGAATCATGGATGATGTAATCAAAATGCTCTCCGTTGATCTGTTCAAGAACGCTAGGTATGACGATATCTGCCGTACGTAAAAGACCGTTGACTCTTTCAAGCAAATAATTTCTTCCTCCTGAAAGAAAGGCTTTAAGAAATTTTTGATCATCAAACGTTCGTACAGTAGCCCCCGTCTTTTCCACTCGCTCTCGAAAAGCTTCGATCGTAAAGTATACAACCTCTTCTCCGCGTGAAATAAGCTCTTGCACAACTCCGATCGTTGGATTGACATGCCCTTCCGATCCAGCATTAATAAATAAAACACGCGCCATTTCTGTCACTCCTCAGCTGAATGGTTCTCTAAATTATGTTAAAATAAGAGTTGTTTTTCATACAATATATGGAATTTGACTTTTGGATGTAACTTAAAATGATAGTTCGGAACCTCTGTATGTGTACATTGATACTTTGACAAACAAGTGTCGCTATGTATCCAGGTCTATCGTACTCACTATTTTATGTAAAACTTTTATCCATAAACGAGCCCGCTTACAAATATATAATAGTACATATGTTCTTATTCTTCAATCATTTTGGCTAATGCCGACTGCCATCCATCCCCTTCTAATCATCGAGAGAAGGTTCTTCCGCTTTTAGAGGCGGAAGGCTTTTGTCAGGAAATACGTAATCATGATATCAATAAACTTTATAACACGAAAGATGGCTACACTTAATCTCTTATTTTCTGTATTAAAAAAACATATTTTTTCATACAAGTTCATCACCTTTCCGTTGCATTTATAAATCTTTCCTTCATGCTTTCTGCATTTTTCTGTAAAACAAATGAGAGATCTAAAAAGCCTATCGATTATGATTGCCTTACTTTTCAAATTATTTTATCATATTAAGCATCTTAACTGATGTGTAAACATGGCTTTATTTACAATCTGGAATAATGGAAAGGAGAAAAAGATGGAACCATTTGTGCAGCAGCCAACAGGTGTATTTCCGTCCGTTTGTTCTCTGGATTGTCCCGATCAATGCGGGTTGCTCGTACATAAGCAAGATGGAAAAATCGTGAAAATCCAAGGAGATCCGGATCATCCTGTGACAAAAGGCAATATATGCAATAAAGTGCGGAATATGACCGAACGAATTTACGATCCCAAGCGCTTGAAATATCCATTGAAACGTACAGGGGCTAAAGGTGAAGGAAAATTTACGCGGATCAGCTGGGACGAAGCGATGGAGACCATTACGGCAAAATGGAAAGAGCTGATTGAAACAGAAGGACCTGAAAGCATTCTTCCGTATAGCTTTTATGGCAATATGGGGAGACTTAGCGCCGAAGGAATGGATCGGCGGTTTTTCCATCGGTTGGGCGCCTCCCTGTTGGATCGAACCATTTGTTCGTCAGCTGGATCAGAAGGACTTCAATATACAATGGGAGGCGGCTTTGGAACAGATCCGGAAGATACGATTCATGCAAAACTCATCATCTTCTGGGGAATCAATGCGGTCAGCACGAACATGCATCAAGTGGTATTGGCCCAAAAAGCCCGAAAAAACGGAGCAAAGATCATTGTTATTGATGTTCATAAAAATCAAACCGGCCAGTTCGCCGATTGGTTCATTCCGATCTTGCCGGGTACCGATGCGGCTCTCGCTTTAGGCGTGATGCACATTTTGTTTATGGAAAATATGGTAGACGATGACTTTCTGGCGAAATATACAGTCGGACATGAAGAATTGCGTGAACATGTCGTCCAATACGACCCTGTCACGGTTTCCAAAATGACAGGTGTTCCTGTTGCAGATATTTATCAGCTTGCTAGATGGTATGGGCAAACAACACCTTCTTTTATTCGAATTGGCAATGGCCTTCAGCATCACGACAATGGAGGCATGTGTATCCGGACCATCGCTTGCCTTCCTGCCTTGACCGGACAATGGCTTGTCAAAGGCGGCGGAGCGATCAAATCCAATAGCGGCTATTTGGCGCTTAATCAAAAGAGCTTGCAGCGCCCGGATTTGCTGCAAAAGAAGGATACGCGAATCATTAACATGAATCTGCTCGGCCGGGCATTATTGGAACAAGATCCGCCGATCAAATCTTTATTCGTGTATGGTACAAACCCGGCAGTGGTCGCCCCGGATAGCAATAAGGTAAGGAGAGGATTGGCAAGAGAAGATCTTTTTGTCGTCGTGCATGACTTATTTTTAACAGAAACAGCCAAATATGCAGATATGGTGCTTCCTGCCACCTCTTCATTCGAAAATACGGATCTTTATACCTCATACTGGCACCATTATATTCAAATCCAGCAGCCTGTAATTGAACGGTATGGAGAGGCCAAATCCAATGTCGAAGTATTCCAATTGCTTGCGAAAAACATGGGCTTTGAGGATTCATGTTTATACGAAACCGAAGAGGAAATGATTAGGCAAGCCTTGGATAACCCAAATCATCCTTTTTTGCAAGGAATCGATTATGAAGCATTGGTGGAAAAGCAGTATATAAAAGCAAATGTCAAACCGTTGCTGCCGGGAAAGCTGCCGACTCCAAGCGGAAAAATTGAGCTTTATTCGAGAAAAATGGAACAACATGGCTATCCACCGTTGCCAACCTATACACCGATTGCTGATGATGGAGACTTTCCTTTTTTATTTGTGCCTGGTCCCAATCATAATTTCTTAAACACCACTTTTTCGAATCATGAAAAACACATTTCTTTCGAAAAAGAACCGCGTTTATATATGAATATCCAAGATGCTTTAGCGAAAGGAATTCAGGATGGAGACCAAGTCCGGGTGTGGAATGAGCGCGGGGAATGTATATTGAAAGCTTCTGTTGGAGAACATGTGCTTCCTGGTGTCGTTGTCACGCAAGGACTTTGGGCAGATTCTTCAGAAGCGAAGCGTTTAGTAAACTCCCTTACTCCAGATCGGATCGCCGATATGGGCGGTGGAGCCACTTTTTTTTCAGGACGTGTCGATGTGGAGAAATGTTAGGATGAAAAGGAGATTATTGGCGTGAATAGGTGCACCATGGCTCCCCTCTTTTCACACCAAACATAAAGGGTGAAATCGAGGATGCATCTTTTTGCTTGTTTTTGATGTGATGTAAGGCAAGTCATTGACTTGCCTTTGTTCGTTGAAACAATAGGATGCTGCCTTTGCATGGGTGATCCGTTCCAATTTCTACTTATCCTTAACTGGTAAAATCACTTATGCGATATAATAAATAGCCGTTAATGGATCGATTCATCTTGAACACATGTGCGTTATCGTGTTCTTAACCGCTGGTAGGACATCGCTTATTTCAAAATCTTAAATCCATATTTTTCAAAGATTCGGCGAGCCTCTTTTGTCTGTATGTATTGGTAGAAAGTTGTCGCTTCTGTTTTATGCTTCGTATTCTTTATGATCCCGACCGGATAAATAATCGGATCATGCGTATTACCAGCTGCTGTGTCAACCATTTTTACTTTATCAGAGATTTGGGCATCCGTTTTGAATACAATCCCCGCATCCACCGTATTTGTTTCTACATACAATAATACTTGACGCACATCCTTCGTATACACGATTTTCCCTTCTAATTTTGTCCAAAGATTTAACTTGGACAATGTTTGCTTTCCGTATTGGCCTGCTGGAGTTGTTTCAGGATTCCCGATGGCCAATTGCTTGATGTTGCCGTCTCCTAAAGACGGAAAATCTTTTATAGTACCTGCTTTGTCTTTCGGAACGATTAAAACGAGTTCATTTCCTAACAAATTTTTACTCTCTTCCTTGTTAATCAATCCTTTGTCTACGAGAGGGCGAAATTTATCTTCAGCAGCTGAGAAAAATAAATCAACTGGCGCTCCTTGTTCGATTTGCTGCTGTAGTGCGCCAGAACTTCCAAAGTTAAAGGATAATTTGATATTTTTGTGTTCTTTCTCATACTGTTTCTGGATTTCCGTCAGCGCGTCTTGTAAACTGGATGCTGCTGAGATGGTTAGCTTTACAGTCTGCTTCGCTTCCTGTTTTTCCTCTTGATTCGTACAACCAAAAAGAAAGAGGAAAGAAGCACACAAAAACATACTCATGATCACGCGAATCGAATGCTTCATGATTCTGCCCCTTCCTTTCTTCATTTGTCATCAATAAAACTAATTATAATTATTTAAAATCATTTTGTACATTATATAATTAAATCATATAAGATATAACTAAATATAAAAATATGAAATCATACGGAAAACAAAAGCCAGAGTTTTCGAGAAAGAACTCTGGCCATCATTTATTCCAGCTTTAAATTGGCTGGATATCACTCGATTCATGTTTCATAAACCACCTGTCCTGTTTGTGATAAATCGTAGCCGCCTAATGCTTCCAAATCATTTCGAAAGCTGTCAGAGCTTAAAATTTGCAGCACTTGACTTATTAATTCTCGATTCTCCTCATTCTTTAAAATCACCAAATCATACTTTTCGTTGACAAGCGGAATGAAATCAACCTCTTTCACTAGATTAGCGCCCCTTTCAATTCCTACGCCGACATCCGCTCTCCCTTTGGCGACAGCACTTGCGACACTGACATGATTGGTTACCTCGTCATCGTAACCATTGATTCCAGATACAGGGATGCGATATTTTTTCAAACTTTCATCCAGTAAAACTCGAGCGCCAGCTCCTTTTTCACGGTTCACCATTTTTATATCTTTTTTTCTTAAATCTTCCCAATGCTTTATATTCAATGGATTGCCTTTTTTGACATAAAAGCCTGCCCTCCTAGCCAGCAGTCGAATGACGATATACTGAAAATTCACGAGTATCTTATTGATATAGGGAACATTATATTCACCAGAAACGCCTTCTATTAAATGTGTACTTACAATGTCTGAATAGCCCTGATACATGGAAATAAGACTTTCCAAGCTCCCGGTATAAGAACGCAGCGGACGAAACTTTTTCGAGGATTTTTCTAAGTAGTTAGCCAAAATATCTAAACTGATATCTTGACCACTTATGACTAATCGCCTTACTTGCAAATACTCTTGTGTGTCGCTTGTTGTTTCTTTATGATGGAATGGCTGTAGCTTTCCTTTTGACCGTTTGATATACTCTTCTAAATCAGAAGGATCGATTCTCATTTGCCGTCCGACACGATAAGCAGGCAATCGCCCTTTTTTCACCAAATCGTATACAGTTAATTTGGAAACTTTTAATATGTTAGCAACTTCCTCGGTTGTATAAGAATGATTTTTTTCCATAACCACTTAACTCCTCCATTGAAAAGTTTGATTATAAGTAATTAAATTTAATTTTATATAATATATTGATAACCTCCATACCATCATTTATAGTTGATGATATAGATCATCTGTCATGTATCTCTTTTTCGATGAAGCGACCGTTTGATTTCGACCTGTCTTGGCGGCCGAACAATGAACGCTGGCGGTCTTGTCCAAGGAAAGAGCAGAAACAAACTTGTGTTTTATTATATCATTCCTTCTACGCCGAAGCTGATAATCATGAAATATTTAAAAGGTGAATGGAAACCATGAATTACTCTCCGCTTATACTCTCGTTGAAAACAGCTACCATTGCAACGCTGATCGTCTTTATTACCGGGGTTGTGTTGGCGCGATTGATCAGCCGTAGTTCCTTTAAAGGAAAAAGTATGATAGAAGCGGTCATTTTATTGCCGCTTGTGCTTCCCCCTACCGTTGTGGGGTTTGGTTTATTATATGTATTCGGTAAAAACGGGTTTATAGGTCGATTACTGCTTGATTGGTTTGATTTTCAGATTGTTTTCACGTGGTATGGTGTAGTGATTGCAGCTGTAGTTGTATCCTTCCCTTTAATGTATCAAAGTGCCGCTGCAGCGTTCCAGCAGTATGACCAAAATATTGAAAATGCGGCTTATACGATGGGAGCCTCTAAATGGAGGGTATTTTGGACGATCTCCTTTCCGCTTGCATGGCCGGGTTTGTTATCTGGCTTCGTTTTATCCTTTGCCCGAGCGTTAGGAGAATTCGGCGCTACCCTCATGATCGCAGGCTATATTCCGAACGTTACCGACACCATTCCTCTCGCCATCTATTTTGCCGTGGAGTCAGGAAATATGGAGGCAGCAAAATTTTGGGTGATAATGATCGTTTGCCTTGGCTTTAGTGCTATTTTATGGCTTAATTGGTGGAGCAAAAAGAACATGATGAAACATATACACAAATAAAATCAGCACGTGAATCCGAAACCTTATTGGTATTGCGCAAAGGAGTTTTTCTTATGCTTGTCGTCGATATTCAAAAACAACTCTCCCATTTTGAATTAAATGTCAACTTTTCGGTAGCGAATGAGATTGTTGTCCTTTTTGGCCCTTCTGGATCTGGGAAAACGACCATCTTAAATTGTATTGCTGGAATCAGTAAGCCCACTTCCGGAATCATCCAGCTCCATGACACGATTTTATTTCAACATAAGAAGGTGTTTGTTCCGATCCAAAAAAGAAATATTGGCTATGTATTTCAGGATTACGCGCTTTTTCCGCATATGACGGTTTGGAAAAATATTGCTTATGGTATGAAAAACGAAAGCTTTGCAAAAGAATTAATGAAAGAGCTGCGAATTGATCATCTTAGAGACAGCTATCCATCTGAGATTTCAGGTGGTGAAAAACAACGGGTCGCTATTGCTCGAGCCATCGCCACCGAGCCGGATGCTTTGCTTTTAGACGAACCTTTTTCTGCTTTAGATGAACAAACAAGGTTAAAAGGCCATGAGGAATTATTACGTATCCATAAACATTGGAGGATTCCCATTATACTCGTAACACACCATAATGAGGAAGCAAAAAAATTAGGGGATCGAATCTTATATTTACATGAAGGAAAAATTCATAACGATAAAATGAAAGCGGACCTTTCCCTGACTTATTCATCCTCAACAAACTGAACATGCTTTCTCATATTCTAAAAGATCCATCTCTTAAATCATGAGAAAGCCTCCCCTCTTATCATCAGGAATCATCCTTCGTCTAGAGACGGGAGGTTTCTCGATGAAAAACGTTAGTGAGCGCGGCCAACTTTGATGAAAGCGTGTTTGAACCCCTTTTTCTCTAGACATTCACCGTTCAAATATAAAAGACATTTAACATTCGGGAATGTAATTCAATCTAATTATATCTTATTTCTCATCCGAATCCAGTAAAGGAGTGCGTGCTTCTAAATGATTGTTTATTTTCACTTCCGAGAAGATGATATGGGTAAGAGTGGTGGCAAAGGCAGAAACGTCATTAATAAATTCTTCGATTTCCTCTAATCGACTTACCGTCAACATCACCATATAGCATGCTCGTCCGGCAATACGATAACAAGATAATGCGGTTGGGTACTGTTCAATAAACTCTTTGAATCGCTTATATTCCCCGTTTTTGATCGTCACTTCCATCATACAGTCGATCGTAAATCCCAGTTTTTTGCGATTGATTTGAATGGTGTATCCCTCAATCACTCCATGTTCCTCTAATCTTTTCACTCTTTCGGTAACCGAAGGAGGCGATAAGCGGACTTTCCTTCCTAACTCTCTCATGGACAAACGGGAGTTTTTCTTTAACTCTGCAAGGATGTGTAAGTCAATCTCATCTATTTTCATTTGTAAACCCTTCCTTTATTTTTTGTTTCATACGAATGATATTTCTAATAAATTTATTTTATATTAAATACCAATTACACTTCAAACCTTTTAAAATAAAGAAAAAAGAAAGGATGGAATCAATGGCTAGAATTTCATTTTCCTTATATGGAGAAACCCCATTTCAACAATTGCTCGGTCACAATCCAACGATTATGGAAGCATGGCGGCGGCTAGGCGAAGAACTTGAAAAAGATGGTCTTCTTTCGTCCCAATTGAAAGAACAAGTGCGGCGCATGCTTGCTCAAAACAATGGTTGTGAATACTGCAAAGCAAAAGGAAAGCCGGAACCGCATTTGTTTGATGAAAAAACATCACTAGCCGTCGGGTTTGCGGAGGTGTTTGTCAAACAACAAGGGCAAATTGAAGACTCCCTTTTTTCCGTTTTAAAAAATGAATTTAGCGATGCGGAAATTAGCGAACTATGCGCATTTATTTGTTTTACAACCGCCTCGCAATATTTTGGTGCCATGATGAACTTACAGCCAAATGAAAAAATGAAGGAAGATAAAAATGAAGCAAAGCAACAAATTAACCCTCATGATTATTGATGTACAACAAGGCTTTGAGAATAAAAAATGGGGAGAACGTAATAATCCAGATGCCGTGAAAAACCTCTACCGTCTACTCCAAATATGGAGAGAACGAAAATGGCCTATTATACACGTCTAGCATCTATCTACTCATTCCTGATTCTCCCCTATGGGCCAACGGCAATGGGGTCTTATTTAAGGAGATTGTCAAGCCGAGAGACGAAGAGTGATCATTCAAAAAAACGGGAACAGCGCCTTTATAGGGACAAAGCCGGAACAGTACTTAAAAGATCACGATATCAATCATGTGGTGATTACCGGTTTAACGACCCCTCATTGTGTCTCCACTACTGCCAGAATGAGCAACAACTTAGGGTTTCATACCTACCTGGTTTCAGACGCGATAGAGTGCCAAGCACGCCCATTTACAAAAAGGAGCTTGGAATCACCAAGCTCCTTTCCTCATGCAAATTCGCAGATCCTTTATAACGATAACGCGCTCTTCCACCTATTCGTCGATGAGTGATCAATTAGTTGATTCCCTTATCCAACTTCCGTTTTTTCTCTAAAAGCAACTGAAATTCCTTCTCAAGTTCTTCACTTGGCTCCATACTTAGTCGGCTGAGCACCTCTGACATTTTCGTTTCAAGTAAGAGCCGTTGATCTGCTTGCGTATCCGCATGGCGATCTTTTTGACGGACATGTTGTTCATATTGTTGATAGGTGCCATCAAACCATTGAATGACTTTGTCCTGGATGACCAGCATTTTTGTCGCGACATTTTCAATGAATCGGCGGTCGTGCGAGGCGAAGATGACGGTTCCTTTATACTCTTGTAACAGCGATTCCAATGCACGAGCTGCTTCAATATCGAGAAAATTCGTCGGTTCATCTAAAATGAGTGTATTCACATCACTGACAAATAATTTGGCCAGCGCTACTTTTACCCGTTCGCCGCCACTTAAAACTCCTATTGGCTTATACACATCATCTCTGAAAAAATGCAATCTTGCAAGAATGGTACGAATCAGTGTTTCCTCTTGTTTGGAAGTGGATTGTACATTCTCTAAAATCGACTTCTCAACCTCTAAAATATCTAAGTTTTGACTAAAATATCCGATTTTCACGATCGGCGAAATGACAATCCCGTTATCCCGATGAATCATTTTTTTTAGAAGTGTCGTTTTTCCGCTCCCATTCGGACCGATCACTGCCAGTTTATCTCCGCCGCGTACATGAAAACTAGTTTTTTCCCATAAAACACGTTGGCCAATGACACCCGTAACCTCCTCAACGCGAATGATGATGCGATCTTGAAAAGTGTCTTCATGAGGCAAACTCATGTTGATGGGAGCCGTTTCCTTTATTTTTTCCACTTTTTCCAGCTTTTCTAATCGGGTCTCCATCGCTTTGGCTGTTTTTTGCAGCTTCTTTTGTTTTTTGGCAAAATATGGTTTAGTACCCATGATGTTTGCTTCTGACCGGCTCACCTTTTTGGGAGCTTTTGTTGCTCTTTCTGCTTTTTGTTTTTTTAATTCCAATGCTCTCTCTAACGCTTGCTTCTTTTTTTCATACTGTTCATAAGCGGATTGCTGTCTGCGGCGTTCCAACTCTTTTTGTTCCAAGTAATCGCTGTAATTGCCTTTATACTCTTTGATCTTTCCTTCGTCCATTTCCCAAATGGTTGTGCAAAGGGCATCAAGAAAGGCCCGATCATGGGATACAATGACAAAAGCTCCCTTCCATTGGCTTAGTTTCTTTTCCAGCCATTCAATATGCTCTCGATCCAGATGGGTTGTTGGTTCATCCGCCAATAAGAGCTTCGGCGCTTTTGAAAAGAGGTCATTCATGTATGACTGTGTGACTTCTCCCCCGCTTTTGATCGCATCGATTCTTTTGAGCTGCGGCAAAAGCCCGCATTGAGCGCGACATAACACGCTTCCTTGTTCTGAAGAAATCTTTTTCGCTAATATGTTCAACAATGTCGTTTTTCCGCTGCCATTCTTGCCAACTAAGCCAATTCGGTCATTTTCATAAATGGCTAATCGTTCGATCTCAAACAATAATCGGTCTTTTACATAGTGCTTCACATTCAATGCTTCTAAAAGCATCATATCATCATCCCCATTTTTCTGTGTTTTTGGGGACAAAAAGGCCCCCTATCCGTTTCCAGAATAGGAGGCATGGACATCGTCAGACACCAAAAAGAGGCACACTCTATTTGGGTGCAACAAACGATAGAAATGCAATCCTATTCTGAAAACTTTAACTGAAGGCAACACAAAGAAAACAGAAATCGTCTTCCGCTAAAGAATGCCTTCAATTAACGTCTTTTCAAAATAGGATTAGCACTTCATGTTCGTCGATTCACCCTTCCGTTCGTATTGATTCGCCTTGATTTTAATTTAAACAATATCTTAATCATTGTCAAATGTTGTATATAAAAATAAGGCTTTTATGAGTGAGATCCCTCTATCAACAAAGCGATCAAACGTACAAAAAGAGAAATAAAGATTTTGTTAATCATCGAACTACGTTTTTATGAGTCAACTCAAACAGGACGTTTCGTAGATGATCACAGAAGCACTGTAATCAACCATATTTATTTTAATTCATTTACATAATACTGAAGACTTTGAGTGAAAGGTTTTACGCTTTCAGGAGAAAGAAGCAATATGGCATTTATGAGAGTACGAACAGACTGTCCGTGCTCACCCGCATGATATTGAGCTAAAGCATAAAAACAATGGATACCAATATGATTTGGAAACTCATCCATTGCAGTCTTAAGAATATGCTTAGCATCGTCTAACTTTCCTATATTTCTAAGACTTGAACCTAAGCATAATAAAGCGACACAGCGTTGTTCAGCCGGCAATCCGAGCGACAACGCCTTCTCGTAGTAATGTATCGCTTCTTCTTCTTTACCCATCGCATCTAGAGTAAAGCCAATTTCTAAATGAATAAAGGGATTGTCGACTTCCGTTTTTTCTAACGGAATAAGCAAATGATAGGCTTTCTGTAGATCGCCTTCTCGGCGGAACTTTTCAGCCAACTGTCTTAATTCAGAGATATTCAAGATTAGGTTCTCTCCTTTCTAATTTGCCCCTCGCAATGATGAATCATATGAGATGGTAATGATGCAAGAAATCTTTATAGATCATCACCTATCCATCTTTCGAGTATTCTCAACCAATATTATCCATTCATTTTACTTTTGATTGTATGAAGCAACATTCACCTATACAACTTCCTTATTTTCCGTAGCAGAACACCAACCTCATCTTGTATAATGCGGCATCCCCTATTTTGGGGACGTTAATATGAATCTTAAATAACCATGTCAATGACTCTGCTGATCCATTCAAAATTTTCTTCAATTCTAAGTCTATGGCAAAGATTTTTATGAACTCTTATAAATTCTGGAATAATACTTTTCATCACATTTATCATTTCAAGAGGATTTCTACCACATTCCCAGCTTTCAAGGAGAGCTCGTTGCCAATCTTTTAGTTTACTTCTTTGGCCTTCGTATTTTGCCCAATCGCCAAACGCATTTGGTTGAATCCCCATTTCCATGTACCAAGCGGTTGCCATTGATAGACGTAAATGATCAATACATTTTAAAGCATAGTAATACTCTTTCCTCATTACTCTGCGATAAGCTTCATGAAAATACGCAAAAAACTTTGTCCGCCAAATCTCGATTTCCTCTGCTGTTGGTTCATAGGATAAAGCCATTGATTTATCTAAAATATCTGCCAGCATTCCATTCGTGTCTTTTATAATTTTTATATTTTTCAACCATATAGAAGGCTGAATGTCTTCAGGTTTATAATAAAATGTATCCACTTTAACGAAACAATCATAGTGAGCGATTGAATAAGTTACAAACGGACCTAAGCCCTCAAAATAAAGAACATTTCCCCACTTTTTAGGGCGCTTTTTTTTGTTTGAGATAAACTCCTGAAATTTTTCAGGTAATACAACGATGCGGAGGTCAATGTCGGAATATAAATCCATGTTTTCATTTCCGATTGAACCGCCATAAAAAGCCGCTAATACATCATCGTCATTAAACAAATCTTTTTCAATTGCAGTCATTAAAGCTTGACGGTGCTTTGGAATTTCTAAATCTCTTTCTTTGTGTCTAGTTACAAATCCCGCACATTGAATCATCGCTCCTTTACACTCTATTTTGAAACATTGATTTTATATATTGGATATTGAACGGTTTATTCCTTTTTATTACTGTTTAGGAAAATAAAAAATATTAGATAAATGCCACAATCTGGAGCTTAGGTTATTTTCCCCAGGGAGTTTCTCATCACGCGAATGCGTGGCAAAAAATAAGTCTGTAGCCTTACTTTCCAACCGTGAACTCTGACAGATGCCATTTATTCATAAGATAATATAGCATAAGAACAATAAGTGAATCGGTTTAATCTCGGATCATGAATATTTATTATATAGTTGTCATGTCAATAGATTCATGTTGAAATGACGGGAATATGTTATAATAATCAAGATACTGAAAACGAAGAAAGGAGCATATTCATGGCGGAAATTACAAATGAAATGATTTTGCAAGCGATTAAAGAGCTGGCGGAGCAGCTAAAAAATTATGAGGAAGAAACCAATCAACGCTTTGAACAAATGGATCAACGCTTTGAACAAACAAATCATCAGCTGACGGAAATCAATGAGCAGCTCAGCCAAGTTGAGCAAAAGATTGTCCAGATGGATAAACAACTGACTGATGTAGCGAACGGGCAAAAAATTCTCGTGGAAGAGTTGTTTGAAAACAAAAAAGAAATAAAGCGAGTCAAAAATGTTCTCAACATATACTAATTTCATTCCGCCTATTGAACAGTTCTCTGTGCGGACTCTTGCAAACGAATGGTACCGTGAAACACAAACGGAGCATAAAATCAGC
This sequence comes from Anoxybacillus sp. PDR2, assembly GCF_009834045.1. Taxonomy (NCBI): domain Bacteria; kingdom Bacillati; phylum Bacillota; class Bacilli; order Caryophanales; family Anoxybacillaceae; genus Anoxybacillus; species Anoxybacillus sp. PDR2. The sequence continues at coordinate 1,911,086 of NZ_CP047158.1, forward strand.
TTCTACTTTGCATTAGCCACTGCTTTCTTCTCAATAGCGTCCGACTACTGGAATCTTTTCCCACTTCAACCACCAAAGCGCTTTTCCACATTTCATATCCGTTATTTTGCATCAAGGAACATGAGAATGTGTCAAGCGAAAAAGGCTAAACATTCACTCTCAAATGATCACACATCACCAGTTTGCCTCTATCATTCGACTTCAAACAGGGTTCAAAGTTGCATTACATGATGAAAAGCCGATCAACTGTGCAGCTGCACGTTTTCGGCTTTTCATCGATAGATGGAAACAATGGAGAAAGAGTCTCCCTGTTTTTGCAAACCTTATTCTTGTGATAGTCTCATCGCAGCCATGATGGAAAACTCCCTGTTCCATCGCTTTGTGTACGTGAGTTACGCTCCAAAGAACGTTTGAAACAGCAAGTATCCGTTTAAGCCGATAATGATGATCGCTACGGCCCAAGCAAGAGCCTTGAGCCATAATGGATTTGCAAATTCCCCCATTTTCTTTTTATCGCTTGTAAATTGGACAAGAGGGACAACGGCAAAAGAAAGCTGCAAAGAGAGAATCACTTGACTGAAAATAAGCAATTGAGCCGTTCCGCTTTCACCATAAAGAGCTGTAACGATCACAGCTGGGATAATCGCGATCAATCGGGTAATAAGTCTTCTTAACCAACCAGGAAGACGAATGTTGAGAAAGCCTTCCATCACAATTTGTCCCGCTAACGTTCCTGTTAATGTCGAGTTTTGTCCAGAAGCTAACAAAGCAACTCCAAACAAAATGCTTCCCATCGTCGTTCCGAGCAGCGGCGCAAGCAAATGATAAGCATCACTGATTTCTGCCACCTCTTTCATTCCTGCTTGATGAAAGGTAGCAGCTGAAACAATGAGAATGGCGGCATTAATAAATAAAGCAAAAAACAAGGCAATGGTCGAATCCCATGTAGCATATTGAATGGCTTGCCGTTTTCCTGCATGTGTTTGCTCATATTGGCGCGTTTGTACAATGGAAGAATGTAAATATAGATTATGCGGCATGACGGTCGCGCCTAAAATACCAATTGCGATATAAAGCATCGATGGATTGTGGACGATTTCGGCACTTGGAACAAATCCCTTCAATATACCGCTGACATCCGGCTTGGAAAGAAAGATTTCTGTTGCAAAGCAAGCGCCAATCGTTCCAATTAAAACGATCACCAATGTTTCGATATAACGAAACCCTTTATTTTGCAAAATCAGTACGACCAGTACATCCACGGCGGTGATCAGGACTCCATATATTAATGGAAGACCAAACAATAAATTCAGCGCGATGGCCGAACCGATGACCTCTGCTAGATCGCATGCCGCAATAGCCAACTCGCATAATATCCACAATACGATCGCAGCAGGTTTGCTATAATGATCGCGGCAGGCTTGTGCTAAATCTCTTCCTGTTACAATTCCAAGCTTCCCGGCTAAGGCTTGAAGCAAGATTGCCATTAAATTAGAAAGTAAAATGACGGAAAGAAGCGTGTATCCAAACTGCGAGCCCCCGGCAATATCGGTCGCCCAGTTTCCAGGATCCATATATCCCACGGCCACTAAATACCCTGGCCCGGCAAACGCAAGAAACTTTTTGAACCAAGATCCCGTTTTGGGAATGCGCAAACTTCGATAGACTTCAGGCAACGTTGGTTGTGTTCGTTGCTTTCTCCATCCAGTTTCAACTGCAGTCGGCAGTTTTTTATGATTTTTATTCATGATGGCCACCTCATGATTGGTGTTCACTAAATATTTTGTACAGAGCAAACTTTTATTGCAAAAAAATTTGCTGATAAAACAGACCGACTTTAACGGCCTTCGTCAGAGTGAAAAAAGATTCGTTCGATCTTCCAATATATGTAAAGAGAAAAGAAACGTTAACTAGATAAATTGTACATCGGAAATTTTTTAAGTCAAGAAAATAACATTGAACAACGTTCCCTGTCCTAAACGATGTTTTACAAGAAGATTTTCATCATTTCATGCTTTCCATATACAAAACATCTGTATTTGTTGATAATATAAGCATCTGTTATTCTAAAAAAATGGATAAATCTTTTTTTCATTTGTCAACCTATTATAAAAACGTCCGTTGGAAGTGTGTCTACGCCATCACTACCATCAAACCAATATATATAGCCGCTCCCCACATCACTAAGGCCGAGCCCTTGTTAAGGATTCGCAGCAGTCGTCCAGATGGATCTAGCTTCCCTGTTAGTTTTCCCATCAATGCTAAAAGGATGAACCATACCCATGAAACAATGATACATGCGGCCGTAAACGCAATCTTTTCTGAACCCGTATAGCTGAGTGAGCTTGTTCCGATCACCCCGATCGTGTCAAGAATTGCATGAGGATTCAGCAGCGACACCGAAGCGGAGAATGCAATTTGCTTCAAAGGGGTAAAAGCTTTCTCGGCTATCTGTTTGCTGCTATCGGCCGGAGTGCTTTTCCAAGTGTTCCATCCCATAAATAGCAAAAATAACAGACCAGCACACATCAGTATGGTTTTAAGCCAAAATGAACCTAAGATCGCAACAGATACACCGAAAACAGCAAGCATAATTAACAATGTATCGCATAGCGAAGCAGCCAAAACAACCGGTAGCGCTTGAATCAAGCGAGGCTGAAGAGCTCCTTGGTTAAAAACAAAAACATTTTGGACACCGAGCGGGAGAATCAACCCCAATGCAAGAATAAAACCATGAATAAAAGCTTCTGCCATTCTATCTATTCCCTCCTTGCGTGCGATTGATACATAATGATTATACTTGGATAGCCATCATTGTCTCCAACCAATTAGATGGATTTTATCCCAACCAAAATATAGAATCAAAGCAAGAAATAGAATTAACATAGCCCCCCTCCGGGGAAGTCTCTCGCCTCTAAACCAAGCGGGGAAGTTTTATCAACGAGCTTATTCTATTGTTCTAGCAAATTATTTTTATAAGGGAGAGAATGTTGCATGATCGAATTGGATTGGAAGCCTGATAAATCATCGCCAATCCCTCTTTATATTCAAATTAAGGACTATATAAGAGAAAAGATTGAAACAGGACAATGGACTGTAGGGACGAAAATTCCTCCGCAGCGTACATTGGCTCAAGCATGGGGCGTCAACCGCAGCACTATTGTTACGGCTGTGGAAGAATTAATCTCAGAGGGATTGCTCGAAGGAAAAAGCAGAAGCGGTACGAAGGTGATCAACAATACGTGGTCTTTGATGATGTCTGCCTCGCCCCCCGATTGGAACTCTTATGTGCAGGCAGGAATTCATCCGCCTAATTTACCTACGATACAGGAAATCAATAAAGCAGAATTTGCTCCTAACATCATTCGATTGGGGACAGGAGAGCTTTCTCCTGATCTATTTCCGCGTGAGATGATGAAACAAATCATGAATCGGGTATCGGACCGCATAGATTCGCTTGGTTACGAAGAACCGAAAGGATTGCTTTTTCTGAGAGAACAACTTAGTACATATTTAAAAACGATCGGAATCGAGGCTTCTCCATCCTCTATCTTGATTGTGTCAGGGGCCCTACAAGCATTGCAATTGATTTCAATAGGTTTATTACATCGGGGTTCTACCATCTTTCTTGAGAAGCCATCGTATTTGTATTCTCTGCATGTGTTTCAATCCGCCGGCATGCGGTTATTTGGGCTTCCTTTAGATGGAAATGGTGTTCAAGCAAAAATGATTGCGCAACAAAAGAAGAGACAGAATGCTTCACTACTTTATACGATTCCATCTTTCCATAATCCAACAGGTATATTGATGTCTAAAGAGAGACGAAGAGAACTCATGGACGTATGTGAACAAGAGCAGCTGCCAATTATTGAAGATGACGTATACCGAGAACTCTGGATAGATTCACCGCCGCCTCTCCCCTTAAAAACTATTGATAAGAACGGACTTGTTCTATACTTAGGCAGCATATCGAAAACATTGAGTCCTGGTTTGCGCATCGGCTGGATGGTCGGACCAAAGCCTGTCATTGAACGACTAGCAGATATTAAAATGCAAACGGATTATGGATCGAGTTCCTTATCTCAATGGGTTGCGGCGGAATGGCTATCAAGTGGATTGTATCACCAACATTTAGAAAAAGTCAGAACAGAATTGAAGGTGCGCAGAGATGTCATGATTAATTCGTTACAAAAGCACTTTTTCGACATTGCCACATGGTCTGTTCCTAAGGGCGGTTTTTATCTATGGCTGCGCTTATTACCTCCGATTTCTAGCAGAAAGCTTTTTGAAAAAGCGTTAGAGCACGGAATTTTGTTAAATCCGGGAAATGTCTACGATCATCATGCAACCCAGTATCTTCGGCTTTCTTATTCCTATGCATCCTTGGATGAACTTGAAAACGGCATCTTTCGTTTGTCAGAAGTGATTCGTCAACTAACCTTATAACTCTTTTCTATCATCTATTTTACCTCTTTCCTTCGTCCACCGATGCGATACAATGAAAAATCCTCCTTTGACATACAAGGAGGATTTTCTTTTTATTTACAAAAAATTAGAAAAATGTCAGTCCGACTATAAAAATAATTCCCGATACTAATAACGTTGTTACGCAATATCCCATAATGTCTCGGACTCCTAACCCCGCAATCGCAAGAGCTGGCAGTGCCCAAAACGGCTGTGCCATATTCATCCATGCCTCGCCATACGCAATAGCCATTGCGGCAATACCTGGATCGACTCCTAACGAAGCAGCTGCCGGCATAATGAAAGGTCCTTGAACGACCCAATGCCCTCCTCCAGATGGAACAAAGAAATTAATGAAGCCAGAGCTTAAAAAAGCGAGAATCGGAAAAGTATGTTCATTAGAAATGGAGATAAAGGCATTCGTAATCATGCCGCCTAATCCTGATTCCTCCATCATCCCTTGGATTCCGGCATAAAAAGGAAATTGAATTAAAATGCCAGCTGTGCCACGGGCAGCATTCGTGATTGCTTGCATATACGATAAAGGCGTGCCGTGTAATAATAAACCCGTAAAAAAGAAGATTAAGTTAACGGTATTGACATCCATTTTAAATCCATTCGTAACAAAGTAATAAATTAAATATGCGTACCCAAGTGCAACGATGAGATAGGTTAAGATTCTGCTGTTTTCCATCCGCACCGCAAAGCTCTTTTCACTTGTTGCTGCCAATGGTATATTGTTTTGGTCTTCAGCAAGCAGTTTTGGGTCAATTGTTACCACTTCGTGTGATTTCGGCATCATGAACCTTGTCATAATCGGTAAAACAATAAGAAGCGAGACGGTAATAAACAAATTAAAACCGGTAAAAATAGTTTCCGTTAATGGAATGATCCCGGATATTTTCTCCATCGGATTACCGGGTGTGGCTGCTAATAAAGGAACCGATCCAGAAAGTCCGCCGTGCCATGTTAAAAATCCTATGTAAGCGCTTGCAATTAACAGACGATAATCAGAACCTGGCACTCGTTTTGCCACTTCTTTGGCAAACAAAGCGCCGACAATTAAGCCAAATCCCCAATTAATTAAAGAAGCGATCGCCGCTCCTAATGTTACGAGGATGACTCCCTGAGCAGGCGTTTTAGCAACACCGGCAAGGTTTTGCAGTCCTTTTTTAACAAGCGGTGAACTTGCTAAAGCGTGCCCTGTTACTAAAATCAAGCTCATTTGCATAGCAAATGCCAGCAAGTCCCAAAAACCATCTCCCCAGAAATGAACCATCTCGAGTGGACTATGGGGAGTGAAGATGATCCCGGATATAAACAAAATAGCGGTTAGAATCAACGCGAAGACAAAAGGATCTGGCAAAAACCTTTGAACGAGTACAGTAAAAAAATTGGACAATACTTTCACAGCATTCTCTCCTTTACAACATGAATATTCATACTATTATAAATAAACGAAATATTATCGAATTAACAGTGTATTTGTTCCTAATTTTTCAATTTCTCAAATATTTGGAGAGAATGAACTGAAACTACTTCACTGTTTATTTATTATTATAACTAGATATAGGGCCTGTTCATTAGAGTATCTTATCCGACTTCATGCTGATGACGTAACGTAATGAAGGCAGACCATCACCTCCTTTTTGTCTTAAACATTAGCACCTTTTTAAAAATATTCGCAGCCAATTGTCCATATCCTTACACTTGGTCATTCAATAACACCCATCTGATGTGGTCTTCCCATTTTCCGTTCACTTTGAGCATTTTTTTGGCGATCCCTTCACATTCGAAGCCAAGTTTTTTGACTACTCGAATGGAGGCTTTATTTTTGGGCATAATGGGAGCTTCAATTCGATGAAGCCGATATTCATTAAAGATGATGCCGATTCCTTTTTTCAGTGCTTCCGTGATGTATCCTTTCTTTATTTCCTCTTGATCCAGCTTATATCCTAAAATACACGATTGAAAAATGCCGCGGATTATATGGCTAAAACTAATGCAGCCAATGGCTGGGGCTTCATCTCCAGCATCCTTGCGAAACAGCCAAAGCTTAAGCAAATTTCCTGCTTTAGCTAGTTCTAAATCTTGACGCAATCGATTGGCTTGATATTCCAATGTAAAAAAATGTTCTTGTCTGTCCGCCTCCCACTTTTGCAGAAAATCTCGGTTTTTTTCATAATATCTCAGCACGGTTTCAGCAAATGTGTCATCTAGTTCTCTTAACCGCAAGCGATCGGTTTCGTAGACTCTCATGATGCGATCCTCCTTATCTTTATCCTTTCCTGAAAAAAGAATGCCACGAAACGGTTGGCCGTCCTCATTCTTACATTCTCCTTGTTCGTTTGAAATCCTGTTCGATATAAAAAACACGCATATAATGCGTGTTTCAAGTTCTTGATAAACGATTTTATTCTGCGTCACTGCGTCCTCTCATCATGAGATTCGAACGGCTACGCTCCTTGTTTGCCAAGCGTTTTCAAGCCCATTTGCTGTGAAAACACCACCATAAATGAGCTTATTCTTTCGGCCATTTCTTCATTACCGTTTGGACGATTTGTTCCGCTGTTAGCCCGTAAACCTCTTTTAATTCATCCATTTTTCCAACTTGACCGAATTGTTCACGAACCCCCACACGGTATACTGGAACCGGATATGTTTCCATCAGCGTTTCAGCAACGGCACTCCCTAATCCGCCAATGACATTATGATTTTCGGCTGTGACAATCAATCCTGTTTTTTGAGCCGCATGTATGAGCAAATCTTGGTCAATCGGCTTGATGGAATACATATCAATGACCATCGCTTCGATTCCTCGGTTGGCTAACTGTTCCGCTGCTTTCAATGCTTCTTCCACCATAATTCCGGATGCGATGATAGCGACGTCACGACCTTGGCGCAAGCATTTGCCTTTTCCTTTTGGAAAGGATTCACCATTTGTATAAAGACGCGTCGCTTTTTTACGGATGGTGCGAATATAATGAATCCCGTATTCTTGATAGATTTGTTTAAGCAGTGCGCGAAACATGGTGCTGTCGCTGACTTCATAAACGGTCGCATGCGGAATCAATCTTACAAGACCAAGGTCCTCAAAAGCCATATGAGTTCCACCGTTGTGCTCTGCCGTCACTCCCGCGTCAGATCCAATAATTTTTACATTTAATTGGGCGTATGCGCATGATACAAATAATTGATCAAAGGCTCGTCTTGTCGCGAATTGAGCAAATGTATGAACAAACGGAATTTTTCCAGTTAGAGAGAAGCCGGCCGCCACTCCCATCATATGAGCTTCCATAATGCCGCAATTGATTAGTTGCTTTGGAATAAACGACTGGATTTTATTGGTGGAGATCGAACTCATTAAATCTGCTTCTAAGGCGACCACGCGCGGATCCTTTTGCGCCAGCTCTAAAAGCGTTTCCGCATAGATTTGGCGCATTTCCTTTTCTTCTAATTCCAACGGCCAGTACTTTAGGCTCATCTGATCACATCCTCTGTGGAACATTTTTGTTCGAGTTCATAAATCGCTTCCTCGATCGCTTGACGGTCTTCGTCTGATGGCCTTATATGGTGATTGTCCTCCTTTTGTTCTAAATACGGCACGCCTTGGCCCTTAATCGTATCGAGAATGATCGCCACGGGCTTTTCTGTTTGCTGTTTTCCCGCTTGAATGGCTGCTTCAATCTCTTCCAAGCTCGCGCCGTTCACTCGGCGCACCCAAAAGCCGAAAGAGCGGAATTTCTCTACAAAATCGATAGGATCGCATATCTCTTTGGTCCAGCCGTCCAGTTGCTTTTTATTGTCATCGACAAAGACAAATAGGCGATGGAGCTTGTGATGAGCCGCAAACTGGATCGCTTCCCAGCACTGGCCTTCGTTTAATTCTCCATCTCCCACAATCGTATACGTATAAGACGGCAAGTCAGATAATTTTTGTGATAAGGCAACACCGACAGCGACCGAAAGTCCTTGTCCTAACGAACCTGTTGTCATTTCTACCCCCGGTGTTAAGTTGCGGTCGGGATGAGAAGGGATACGGGTCCCAGTTTGATTCAATGTATAGAGCAGATCATATGAAAAAAAACCTTTGACAGCTAATGTCGCATAAAGGGCTGGTCCGCCATGCCCTTTTGATAAAATAAAACGATCACGCCGTTCATCGTGCATTTGTTGTGGAGAAATGTTCATGATTTTGCCGTATAGCACAGCTAGGACTTCAACAATTGAAAGGCTTCCTCCATAATGGCCGAACCCTAAAGCATATAGCTGCTTTAATGTCCATAATCTGATTTGATCGCGAAATCGTTCCAGCTCGCTCATCTTTGATTCCTCCTTCATCATGACTGATGCAAAAAAGCTATTAAAATAAAACCGGGAGCAGACCATTCTAAGAAGAGAACCACCAACATTAAACGTTGGTGGTATGATCAGGAGAAGCATTTTTCTTGTTGCGAATAAAAGAAAGGACGACGGCAATGACGACAGCGGCGATGATCGTCACAGTAATTCCTACTGAACCTAAATCATTCGCTATATAACCTAACACAATGCCAGAAGCCCCAAAATCGGCATCAGAGAAGGTGGTATTGGCAAACCCTAAATCTCCTAGCACCGGCATCAAGAACACCGGCAAGAAAGTAATCAGCAGCCCATTGGCGAAAGATCCAATGGTTGCGCCCCGTATTCCACCAGTAGCATTCCCGAATACGCCAGCTGTCGCACCTGTGAAGAAATGCGGAACAACCCCTGGCAAAATAATGATCGAACCGGCTATTCCAAGAATCATCATGCCGACGATCCCACCTAAGAAGCTGCAAAAAAATCCGATTAATACCGCATTTGGTGCATATGGAAACACAATGGGGCAATCAAGAGCTGGTTTGGCGTTTGGAACAAGCTTGGTCGAAATTCCTTTAAACGCAGGAACAATTTCTGCTAGGACAAGCCGAACTCCAGATAAAATAATGAACACTCCCGCGGCAAACGTAATCGCTTGAATGATGGAAAAGACAATGAAGTTTTTCCCGCCGCTTAAATTTTTTTCGATGTAGTCCGGTCCAGCAATGATGGCTACAATGATATAAAGGATGGTCATTGTTAATGCAATACTGATAGAGCTGTCTCTTAAAAAACCGAGCCCTTTTGGAAAGTTTATTTTTTCTGTTGAACGCGAATTTTTGCCGACAAGACTGCCGATCGCCCCAGATAAGGCATACCCGAGCGTGCTAAAATGGCCAAATCCGACTTGATCATTTCCTGTGATTTTTCTCATAAACGGTTGCGCCAGCGCTGGGAAAATCGCCATAATCAGACCAAGCGCTAAAGAACCGACGAAGGCGAGCTGAAATCCTTTTAATCCCGCAGCAACTAAAATCACGGCAATCATGCACGCCATATACAAGGTATGGTGTCCCGTCAGGAAAATATATTTTAATTTTGTAAAGCGAGCGACTAAAATATTAGCAATCATTCCAAAAAACATAATAAGAGCGGTTGATGATCCGTATTCGGATAATGCCATCGCCACAATCGCTTCATTATTTGGCACCACTCCATTGACGTGGAAAGCTTCTTGAAACATTTTGCCGAAAGGATCAAGCGAGCTCACTAAGATGCTAGCCCCGGCAGAGATAACAATGAAGCCTAAAAACGATTTGGTGGTTCCTTTAATGATATCGCTGGCAGGCTTTTTTTGAATGACGAGTCCAACTAGCGCAATGATGGAAACTAATACAGCCGGCTCGCTTAAAATATCCATCACAAACTTTAATACCGCATTTCCCACATGAACCCCCTCCTTATAATTTTCCTAATTCCTCCAGCTTCTGTTTTAGCTTATTTTTCATTTCTTCCTGATCGATAATGCTATCTAATATAATGCGATCTCCCAAATGGCTGGCGCCTTCTGCAATATCCTTAGCCATCACGAACAAATCAGCCATATCGCTTGTAGCGGAGCTGAGATCGCAATGTTCGACTTCGATGTGATCAACCCCTAGCTCCCTTAATACTTGTTGAATATTCATTTCCAACATAAAACTACTTCCAAGACCGGATCCACAAATGGCTAAAATTTTCAATCTAAATCCCTCCTAAAAAATTATTGGAATCAAATAGTTTTTTACAAAATAATCTTATGACCTCTGGAACATTGATGGTCAGAGATGACTTTCGCTTCTCTTCATCCTATATTCAGTTTTGGTCCAACCATCCGACCGGCCGAAAAACGGCATCAATTCCATGTCTATGAAAATATTCGTATATGAAGTTTGGCCCTTCGCCTCCTTTCTCTATTTCATGAAGTAAGTTTCATTCATGCATTAAGTCAGTGAATATTGATGAATAAGCTGTAAAAGCTCGGCTTTATCTTTCGCTTGAAAAAGTGCTTGAAGGCTTTCTTTATTTCCTAATAGCTTCGTTAACTGAGCGAGAGCTTTGAGATGTGTTGTATTATCGATGGCTGCAAGACAAATCAACACTTTGACTGCATTCTTTTCTTCATTTAATAGATAAGTAGGCTCATCAAGCTTTAAAATGCTCATTCCTAATTTTTGTACCCCGCATTCCGGTCTAGCATGAGGAATCGCTAGCTCTGGATGGACAATGAAATATGGTCCTAACTTCTCGACGTTTCCAATCATTTCATCAATGTAGGACGGCTGAATATATCCGTTTTGCAACAGTGGTTCTGCCGCTTTAGCAATGGCTTTCTTCCAATCGGAGATGCCTGTTTCGAATTGAATCATTTCTTCTGTAATCAGCTCATTCAACAACGGTTGTCTCCTCCTCAAGTTGGTTTTGTTCGGCTGTCCATATAACACGGCCGTAATGTCTTCTTTCAATTTTTCTGCATGCTGCACCACGCAATATCTTTCGATAATTTTTATAATTTGCTCCGGTGTCGGATATGGAGTTGAATGGGTAAATAGTTGCTGCATTACCGTATGATGAAGAAGCTTTTTTTCCGCTTCGTTCATAATCGGTTTAACGATAAAGAGTGTCTTACTTGTTTGCAGCGGAACCGTAGAAAACACGATATCGTAGTCTCGCTCATCCAGATTGGAAAACGCATCCTTTGACATAGGCGAAAGCCAGTGGAAGTTTGGAAATAATGAGTGCAAATAAGTTTCAACCATTAAACTTGAACTAATACCGTTAGAACAAACAATGACCGCTCGTATCGGTTTTTTGTTTTTGGCTTCAAGTGCATTTTGTTCAAGCAAAGCACCAAAGTGAATCGTCAAAAATCCAATCTCATCTTCGGGAATATCGATATTAAGCATTTCTTGAATGGGCTTCATCACTTCTGATACAAAGCTGAACAAGCTTGCATGCTCTTCTTTAATTTCCTCTAATAGCGGGTTGGTAATCGGAATTTTATACAGCATGCGATAATAGGCTGGTTTAAAATGGCGATAAAGCGCTTCAATCGCTTTTGGTTTATTTTTTATTTGAAAGCACGCATATTTTTCAAAATCATTGATAATTTTTTTCGTCATAGAAGTTAGCAGCTCGGTCGATGTTGGCGATAATTGTCCTTGGGTAATTCCTAATAACAGAATAGTTAAATAGGCGAGTTCTTCAGTTTGTGTGCTTTCATTTAGAGCTTGTTGGATTGTCAGAGCGACTGGATACATATCATGCTTTTGTAAAAATTGGTTCGTATCAGAGTGAATTTGAACCCATTTTTGTTGATGCTGGCGAATGTGAATCATTTGCAGCAGGTAAATAAAGTCAAACATTCTTTCTTCAATAAAGGTTAAGCGAAAAGCTTTTTCCACGTTCTTTAAATGTTTTTCGTAAGTTGTAAATTGATCTTGATGCCCCTGCTTCCTAAAAAGATATTCAAAGATTTCATGCTTAGAAGGATGAGACGAAAACATAGAAATGCATTTTAGCATTAAATTTCGTTTGTCTTCTTCCGATCCTCTTAAATGAAAACCTTGTTCTCTCGTATAGCGGATCTTGACCCTGAATTTTTTGCTGAACTCATTGGCGCGTTTAACATCAGTAGTAACCGTATTTTTGCTGACGTTTAATAAAAACTGGTAGTGCGCATTTGAAATCAGCTCTGTTCGAATAAAGGTATAAAGCAATAAAATCAAAACCCGCTCACGTTCATCAAAATGAACCTGTTTCCTATGGATAGGGTTTGTTTTCATCTGTTGGCTCTTCCAATACTCAATCAACTGACTTGGGATGATCAGCTCTGTTTGCTTTGTATCGATTTCCGGCAAATCGTTTTGCTTCAGCCAATCATTAATTTTTTCCAAATGGTAAAAAAAGCGCCTTGCGCTCAAGCTATGGGTTTCAATAAAAATCGGATAAGATTTCGGCCTTGTCGACATCAGCAGCTGAAATAATTCCGAATTTTTTTTATCAAGCATGAGGCAGCTCCTCCCTTTAGTTATAGTATAAGTGAAAGCGGATACAATGTGGCGGATGGTTTGGCACAATGAATGTTTGTTAGATAATGAATCATTGTGATCAATCTGATTAACCCGTGGCGCTTGTTGAGCAAGATATACAACGCCTCGCTCCCTCCACATTTGTCTAGGTGTAGCCGGCAACAGCTGGCCTTCCGAACGTGAGTTTTGACAAGTGCCGTCATTCATCATACGTATACAACACGAAGATCATAAGTGAATCGATCAATTGTTCATTTGCCATTTCTGTCATAAAAATAGCTGGCTATGAACAGCCAGCTGTTTTTTATTTTTCGATATTCATTTACAATATTTCACATGGTTCGTTAAGACAGGAGCTCCTAATTGCCTCGTTTTTGAATTGGATGGGCGCACTTGTATTTGCACTCCTGTCATTTGAGCGGTAATATCCTCTATTTTTCCCGCCCATATCGAACCATGCTTTTCTTGGATGGGCTGGAGCTTGAATCGCCAGCTAATTTCTCCTGGAATAAAAGCAAACCCTTCATACGTATCGTAATTTCCTAAAGTGCTAGGGGCGGGCAAATGGAGAGCGTGGATACTGATGCTTGTTCGCGGAAAACTTGGCGTCAGCTTCACCTTGTAAATCAGAGCGGCTCCGTTTGCATTTTTACTTCGCTGATCTACAGATGGCAAAATCATGCTGCATGGCAAAGATCGTTCAGATTCTGCATAAGTGTGGTGAGAGCTTACAGTCATCATCCCGATTAACCCTAATCCCAAAATGACCCGTTGCATATGTACCTCCATTCCGTTCATTTTGGGTTAGTGTTTATCTTTTTTTACGCCCTTATACCATCCATCCGCTATTTTTTCCTTTGCTTCTCCAGCAGTTCAATGATCCGATCGAGCTTTTCTTCTATTTGAGTTAATTGGCTTTCAGAGCCTCTGCTTCTCCCTAATAATGATCGGGTCGCCCAAAAGATCGCACTTATGAAAGCCGCAAATAACGCGAGCATCAACAGCAAAAAGATGAGGTCTCCCCACTGCATGTCAACTCTCCTTTTTTCCTTATTGTACCATAAGGAGTGACGCAGTAGCAGAGAAAATTTTACTTTAAGCTTCCCTAAGATAAGACAACATATATAAAGACGTGTTATGCTTCTTTATGCACAAAATACATAATTGAACATTCATCTAAGGATCATTTCGCTTTTTCTTTTTCCGTCCTTTTTGGCATATGCTCTTTCTCATAATTATCGTCTTCCATATTGTCGCGGATCGTTTTTTTTGCAGCACGAATGAGGACATGACTAAAAAACAGGCGCAGACGGCGTAATGATCCTTTTCAACAAGCGGCGCATCCATATTGTACAGTCCAATAAATATGAACGCGCATGATAAAACGAAAGACGCCCAAGCTAAAAATAGTAAATGCCTGCGTGTTGCGGCGGCGGTAACGCCTTATTCGCTCCCCCTTCCCAAACCAACTTCTCATAATTTATAATGGTACTACATCGCCCCAGTAATAAGGCTTCTTATAAGCAATACTACAATCATAGATCGTTTTCTTCATATCTGTTTCCCCCTTATTCAACAAATAAAAACGGAGCCCCGTTGATAAGATCGTTACGAGCATGACATTGAAAAGTAAAGATACGAGGAAGATTTCAGTTCATTTGAACTACTCCTGTTTTAAAAACCTTTATAGTATAAGATACAAATGGAGGGAAAAAACATGATCACGAAAGTTGTTCAATGGGGAGAGGCAAAAGTAAGATTAACGTGGAATTCGGATACACAGCTTCCGCCAAGACATTTAATAACAAGTGCCCATGCTTTTTGCTTTAAAGATGGCAAGCTGCTGCTGGTGAATCTTAACCATAAGGGGATGGGACTTTCCCGGTGGACATATGGAACAAGGAGAAACTCCTACAGAATGTGTCAAACGTGAAGCATATGAGGAAGGCTATGTGAGAGGAAGCTGTTTTCTTTTAGGGCATATTGTCGTTGATCATAGCGCCAATCCGAAATGGGATGAAAGCAGTCCTTATCCCAAAATCGGCTATCAGGTTTTTTATCGTATGGATATTGAGCAAGTATTGGACTTTGAAGGAAAATACGAATCAGTTGAAAGAATTTTTATTAATCCAAATGAAGTAATAGACTATTATCATGATTGGAACGAACTTTATCAGGAAATCCTTTATCGTGCTATAAACCATCATAGACATTAACCTTCAAGCAAGAGTAAAGGGTTCGATGGGCTCCTATCGCCACATTTAGCTTCTTTCATCCTGTTTGCTGAACAATAGCTGTCCATCAGAGCAACCGTTTTGAAAGACATGAACCCTCCTGAATTTAGGAGCGATGTTCATGTCTCTTTTGCTTACATTTACGGTTTGAAATGTTGGATAACGATCCCTTTTCCGTTGTTCACTTTGACTTCAGCCAACGCTCCGTTAATAAAAGTGATTTGCGGCGGAACGTGTCCGCAGTCGATATCGTACACAATGGGAATTTGCAGCTCTTGCGCCAAATCTTGATACACATCTTCTGCTGTATAGCCATCAATCGGTTTATTGGCAGCGCTGCGCCCAAACAAAATTCCCGAACAATGATCAAACCAACCCGCCAATTTCATTTGCACAAGAGAACGCCGCAAATCTGTAGTGGAAAGCTCGCAGTTTTCTAAATACCAAATGATAGGCTCGCCGTTGAGATGGGTTTGACGAAAATCACGGACACGGCCATAAGGTGTGCCAATCAAATGCCGAATGACATCAATGCAGCCACCGAGCAATCGGCCTTGCAGGTTGACAGGTCTATTTGTAATGGTTTTCCAATATGTCTCTTCTGTAAGATGGAACACGCATGGAGATGGGTTGTCATGCTGCCACTCCTTTTGATATTTTCGCGAAGAATATTGAATCACAGCTGCACCTGGCTGCGTCGACAAAACCGTCTCCCACATGGCTGTTGTCTCATCAACATATTCACCTCTAATATCTACAAAGTTCGTTCCGTGAGCAGTGGCGATTCCGGTGTTTAGCGTAATCGCTAATAGTAGAACACTTGTATCAGAATACCCTAAAATCCATTTTTTGTTAATATTTGCAAAATCGAGTTCTTCGAGAATCTCAATTGATAGCTCCCCTCCCCAAGGCGGGATAATCAAATCAATCTTTTCATTTTGCATCATGTCCATCCATTCGGTCGCTCTCTTTTTTGCATGAGCCGATTTGGCTTTTTCTTGCGTCCAAACCGTTTCACCGCAAACGACTTTATACCCTTTTTTCTCTATGCGTTCGCAAGCCCCTCGAAGCATCGGATGCAAAGCGGGCTTGACGCCTGAGGAAGGTGCGGTGATACCAATTGTTGCTCCTTTTCGTAAAAATGGATATTCGATCATTCGCCTCTCTCCTGTTCTGTCTAACCATTCAAATTTTGCAGTTTAGTCTTTGGATAACGACACCACTATTGATTTATGAATGTTTACATAAATCGATCCGTTCTTGTTCGGAAACAGCGGGGGTTGGCTTGGGTCATCACCGCCCAATATCGGTCGCCATATAATCAATGCCACCATTCTGTAAAATCATTCACAAAACGGACAGATTGAAGAGCATGAGCGAGGTTTTGCCGGTTTTTTCGAGCTTCTTCGCTAATATTGGCTGCGTCAAAAAAAGTGGCGTTGTCTGTCTCTTGCGGTATAGCATCATACGGTGTACCAAGGTCCAACTCGCTGCCATTCACATCAACCTAAGTTAAATCGATGGCCCCTCCTGTTGGGTGAGGAGCTATATTTGGCGGAGCCACATATTTAGATGCCTCTGCTATAAGATCAGCTGAATTTTTGTTTGGAAACTGGAGCTTTGCCCGTTGCAAAGCACGATCAAAAGCACGCTGCTGAATATGCAAAGGTCTGTATCCTTCTTTAACCAAAAAGCGCAGGCCCTTTGGAAGCAAGGCTTTGGCTATAGAAAGCTTCTTGGCTATCGACAGGCGGACACAAACGAAAAGTAATCGCTTCTGTTTGCAAAAACCGGATCTACTGCAATATCTGGATCAAAGTAAGCAAGGTCAACAAATGGTTCTTGTGATGGCTCAACAGGCATAGAGAAAACAAGGGGATCGGTCATGAAAATCGTTTTCGTTTCTTTCACAAACCTCTCTCCTTTTTCTCGACTTCCGTAAACCTCGACATGTTTTTATAAAGCAACGCAGAAATCTTCTTTTAGCTAGTGTGAAAAACTCTTCGCTAACGGAATGCGGATGAACTTATCATCGTGATGACTGGGAACCCCCCTGCCGTCCGTGTTATTCGTGACAAAATATAAATAATCCTTCCATATAAACACATCACGTACCCGGCCCACATGATTCACGATTTGCTTATATGTTTTCGTTTCAAGATTGAACGCTAAAACTCCTTCGCCACGCAGTTGGGCAGCGTATAAAATCCCTCGGTTATAAGCGAGTCCAGATGGCGCCCAAGTATGACCGCCAGAATGGAATAACGGCTTGATCATTCCTTCCTGTTTCTCGTCTCCCTGAATAAAAGGCCAGCCATAGTT
The DNA here is from genome assembly GCF_009834045.1 of Anoxybacillus sp. PDR2. Taxonomy (NCBI): domain Bacteria; kingdom Bacillati; phylum Bacillota; class Bacilli; order Caryophanales; family Anoxybacillaceae; genus Anoxybacillus; species Anoxybacillus sp. PDR2. The sequence continues at coordinate 1,928,517 of NZ_CP047158.1, forward strand.
GCCCCCAGGTTGGATCGTATTGATCTCATCATGCGCGCTGGAGCCGTGTTCAGAGCTATACAGCTGACCGTTCTCATCCCAAACCAGACCTTGGGGGTTGCGATGCCCATAGCTATAAACAAATGAGTCAGAAAAAGGATTGTCTCTTGGTATCGTCCCATCCAAATTCATCCGCAGAATTTTTCCTCCAATTGACGATAAATCCTGCGCCAGCATTGGATCGGTTGCATCTCCAGTGGCAATATATAACTTGCGATCTGGTCCGATTTTGATTCTACCGCCATGGTGAAAATTGCCGCTTGGGATGCGATCTAACAACACTCGCTCTTCTGTCCATCCGTCACTCCTTTCACGCAGTTCCACTACCCGATTAAATTGTCCGTGTTCATCCTCGTATGTGTAATATAAAAAAGCATGGTTCTTTTTCTTTGGGTGGAGGGCAAAACCTAATACTCCTGCTTCAGCTGCCGTCGCAAGCCTTTTATCCAATTGAAGATTTTGTCTTACCTTCTGCTTGCCTGTTATTTTGACAATGGAACCTGTCCGTTCTGAAATATAAAAGGAGGTGCCGTCCCATTCTATCGCCCATGGCGCGCTTAAATCTTGCGCAATGATGCTTTCGTGCTCAACAGTATGGGAGTCATTTTGCTCGTTATCTTCCGATTGATTTGAACAACTTGCTAGAAAAATCATGATACAGGTGATGCTTGCTAAGCGTTTCTTCATTCGCTTTTTCCCCCATCATCAATAGTTTTCGTTTTTGTCAATCTTCCTTCGTCGCTATATTGATCATCATCACTTCATCATGTCGCTTATCTTTATCACGATCCATTTTTTTACCCGCGGACAGTTGATGCAGCAAAACGAGGGACAAAAATGTTATTGAACGACTTTTTCTCTTTTATGTGATGTGGAGAATCAGATAGTATTTATTTTTTAGAGAAGCTTGGTTTCTATTTTTCATTTCGGCAAAAACATGAAAATCCCTTTTGGCGGATGTTTTCGCTTTTTAATCCCCCTTTTTCTATCAATTCAAAAATTTATTATTTAGTTGACAAATGGCCACTGATGATTGATAATAGGGATATAGAACATATATTCGCATATTTTCTCCTATTGTTTTTTACACGTTTGATAAAGGAGAGAATTGGAAAAGGGTTCAAACCAATAGAAATCAAGCATGTTTTTTCATCATGAAAATGGGGGGTTGATATGCGGCATTCCTCTTAAACTCTTAAAGGAACAAGCCGATGATGCGATTAACAGCAGTCATCCTCACTCGTTTACGCCGGCCATATTTTTAAGCAAGCAAACATTTGAACAGTTGGCACAGAGAAGAACAGTTCTCATGCTGGTTGCTCCATCTCCATTCAGCCAACAGCTGGAGCGTCATGGCAGCTAAATCTTGCAAAGCCTTAACAGTTTGAAAATAAATACAAGTAGAGAGGTTATGTTATGTCCGTAACACATACAAATCCATCTATGGCTTCGCTATTGCGTAACCGCTTTATTCAAACGATTATGACAGCAGGAGTGCTTATCCAAATCGGCATTTGGATTCGCAACTTTGCGATTTTATTGTTTGTTACCGAAAAAACGAATGGCAACGCACTTGCTGTTTCACTTATTTCAGTGGCTGAATTTGCCCCCATTTTTATCTTTTCATTTATCGGCGGAACGTTTGCCGACCGCTGGCGGCCTAAACGCACGATGATCTGGTGTGATCTCTTAAGTGCCCTATCGATCTTTGCCATCCTTCTTGCACTTTTATTTAGCACATGGAAAGCAGTGTTTCTCGCAACCTTTGTTTCTGCCATTTTATCGCAGTTTTCTCAGCCTTCGGGAATGAAATTATTTAAAGTGCACGTTCACGAAGCACAGATGCAAGCAGGCATGTCGCTATTCCAAACCATGATGGCCGTCTTTGTTGTGATTGGCCCTGTATTAGGAACATTTGTATTTCAACAATTTGGAATTTATATTTCCATGGCGATCGTCGGTCTCGCTTTTTTATTCTCTGCTCTTGTGCTAACCCTGCTGCCGCCGGATCGAATCGAAAAAGCTGATTCTTCTGTCCCCCTTTGGAATGAAATGAAGCAAGGCTTTCGCTATGTATGGTCGCGTAAAGTGCTTGTGATTCTTGGCGGAGGATTTATTGCCGCTGGATTCGGGATGGGATTAATCCAGCCTTTGTCTATCTTTCTTGTGACTGAGCGGCTTGGGATGGAAGAAAGCTATTTGCAATGGCTGTTCGCCGCACACGGGGCCGCTATGATGATCGGTGGAGGTTTAGCTATGGCATTTTCCCATCGAGTGGCGCCGCATATTTTACTCATGATGGGAATGGGCAGTATGGCCATAGGGATTTTTGTGATCGGCTGGTCCACTCTGTTTTGGCTCACCCTATTGGCAGAGTTTTCTATTGGTTTGTTTATGCCGGCTTTTCATATCGGTATGAACACTATTATTATGAATCAAACGGATGCAGCGTTCGTAGGCCGTGTCAACGGCATATTGACACCGATGTTCATGGGAGCGATGGTCATTACAATGAGCTTGTCTGGTCTCTTGAAGGAACAGCTATCTCTATTTCTTATTTATCAGATTTCCGCCGCGCTGTTTTTCATTGGGATGATCATCATGCTTCCGATGTTTCGAATGCTTCATCCTGCTAAAGCTAAATCATGACAGCTCACAAAGCCCAGACGGCTGGGCGGCATGAGGCAGCCTGAAACAAAAAGCTGTTTGAGCGTATGAATCAAGTCATACGTTCAACAGCTTTTTTGCCTCCTTTAAAAACAGAAACTTTCATTCATTAGCATTATGAACCTCTCCTGCCTTCATTCCGTTTAGAGGGGGAGCTTCTCGGTAGATGTGTTAAAAATCAACCTCCATTGATAAGAAGCGACATTTTCGTTTTCACTGTCACTATGCCAATGCGGCCGTGAACCGTGAAAATATATTATACAAATTCATGGTAAATATCCGCACCAACCAATCGCTTGTTCATCGCGTATCTTCTCCTCGACTATTCGTATCAAATGATTCTTTTCTCATCATTCGTTTCTTTTGTTTAGTCCAATATACCATAGCAAGAAATAGCCCTGTTAGCACAAAGCCGAGTCCTCCCAATAAACCAAGCATTCGATTACTGACGGCTTCTAATATGATTCCAGCTGTGAACATGGATATTCCGATGAAGGTGTTTGACACGGTTACCAGCCATCCAAATACGAAGCCTTGCTGGCCAACAGGTGTTTCTTGCATAACGATGGAATCCATACATGTATTGCAAATACCAGATGCAAAAGAGATGAAAATATAAAGCAGACAAGCGATCCATGCTAAGTAGACGTGGCTTAAAACCATAAGACCTATCCCTTCTATTATAAGTGCCGCCAGCCCAATGAATAAAAGATGCTGAGTGATTCGCTGGGAAATCATAAAGCTTAACATTAATCCCACTCCAAGAGCCCCGTAAAACAGACCGACTCCTATATCACCAAGATGAAACTCTTGAATGGCATAGATGCTAATGAGAACATTATCAATGCCATTAAACAGCGGCACAATCAGTTCAAACAAGCAGACAATATACAAAGCGGCAGAAGCTATTACTAACTTTTTGATTGTTTGGATCGAGTGAAAGATGCCTGTTCTTTTTTCTTTATCTGACTCTCTCTTTCGATGGACGAATGGAATGGAAGCGATCATAAAAGCCGCAAGCAAAAATGAAAGCCCGTTCAGCCAAAATGTCAAATCCGTTCCAAAATAAAAAGCCACGATTCCCCCGAACAATGATCCTCCGATTAAAACAATGCCAAGCATAACTTGCTCTAAACTGTTAATTTTGATGATATGATCTTTTTTGACAAGCAACGGAATCCACGATTTTCGCGCAGGAGCGTAAATGGATTCTCCTGCGGCTAGCATAAACGTACTCATGTAAATCAGCCAAATATCATCTGCGCTATTGGCAAATGCCAATGAAATCGCAAAAATGATTCTAGATAGATCGGTTATAATTAGGATGTTTTTTCGTGAAAACTGATCGGCCAGCTTTCCTCCTAAAGGACCGAATAATAAAAAAGGAAAAACACGAATGGCTAAAACAGCACCAACAGCCCATCCGGAACCCGTTAATTCTAAAAGCTTCGATAACAGCGCCACTTGACTAAAGCGATCGCCGATTCCATTCACAATTCCCGCTCCAAATAGCCGCAGATAATGCTTTTCTTGTTGCAAAAGATAAGCTATGCTTCCCATCCAATTCCCCTCTCTAATTTGATATATATCTAATTAGATGAGCAAAAAATAATAAATGATGGATATCGTCGTTGTTTGCTCATCATTTTTTTACTAATTGATTTTTCCATCATCTGATGAAAATGCGGAAGCGTTATTATCTTTCTCTTTAATTCGATATACATCTAATTAGATATTAATCTAATTTATTGGTTCAAGCAAGCCTTACCAATAAAAATTTTCCTCTTTAATATGTATAGATGCGATATCAAGCTTACTAATTGATTGGCTTTGCATGGCAAAGGAAAAGGAGGAGGCTTACTTCTCCTCCGTTATTGCCGTGTCATTTTTAATTCTTGAATGAGTTGGGCGGTTTGCTGATACAGACTTAATGGATATCGGTACCATTTTAACTCTGACGGAACACTAATTTGTAGGGAAAGCGCAGATAAGTCAAGCAAGTCAGGCATCCGCCCGGAAGCTCCTGAATAATTTTGCTTCTCCATTGCTTGATGGAGCTGATTTCCCATGTATTCCCCCAGCATTTTTAATTGCATGGTCCATTGCTCTCGTTCATCTGCTGACATCGTTCCCATTTTGGTCCAGTCGTGGAACGGAGGAAGAATGTTGGAAATATACAGATAGCCTGTTGTCAATAGCGAAAGGATGTGCTTATATTGCTTTAATGACTGCTGTTTATTTTTTGAGAAAATGTTTAATTTAAGGCTTTTCTCTGCTTTTTGTAAATCCTTCTGCACTTGATGCAGCTCCTGCAGCAGGTCGGCTACATCTTTTTTTAACGCTTGTCCCTCAAGAGGATCACAGTGACCATGAACCCAATCAGCACTTCTCTTAAATAGCTGGATAAGATGAAAACCAAATTGATTTAAGGTTTGTCCGGCTTCTTTCACATAGCTCGGTGGAAAAAGCAACATGTGAATGAAAATGGCGGTAAATGCTCCGACGATGGTATCTCTCACCCGATCCGAGGGATAACTGGCTGTTTGATGAGCAAAGACAAACACTAACAAAATGGTCAAGGCCACTTGATGAATGATGGTTTTATGTACTCTTAGTATGACGGGAAGCAGCATCCCTCCAAGCAACAAGCAGCCAATCGTCCATCCACTTACCGCCAAACGACTGACAATAAAGACCGTCACAGCCACGCCAAAAACAGTGCCAATCATTCTGTAAAAAGCATAGGCAGCTGAATGCCAAACGGTTTCCTGCATAGAAAGAATGACGGTTAACGGTGCTAAGTAAGGATGTTTGGATCCCAGCAGCTTCGCTACCTCCCATGATACGCCAGCTGCCAATGCAATTTTGACGATAAGCATGATTCCTTTTATTAGATCGCGCTGTTGTCTGCTTTTGTTGTTTTTCATAACAATCCCCTTATCCCAACTGGCTTCCTTGCTTTCGATTTGTATCGTTATTATGAACGGGAACGAATAAATTATGACAACCAAACGATTTTAGATCCCCTAAACCGTAAAAAAGGATTGAAGGCTGCTTTCCTTCAATCCCAATAAGAAGTTTATTGTTTAGAAAAGGGCATCCATTGCGTACTGTCCAGGTCCAATTAAGGCAACTCCTATCGCAACAGCGAGCAGAACAAAATTGTATTCAAAACCATTTTGTGTAACCCAAAACCCATTCGCTTGATGGACTTTCACAATGGCCACAAGCATCGTAAGCGCGAGAAGCAATCCTGCGATCCAAGTGAATAAGCCGGCAGCAAATAAAGCTCCGCCAATAAACTCGGCTAATCCAGCCAACAAGGCCATCGTCACCCCCGGTTTCATGCCTATGGACTCAAACCAACTTCCTGTTCCCTTGATCCCATAACCGCCAAACCATCCAAATAATTTTTGTGCGCCATGTCCCATAAATGTTAAACCAACCACCAATCGAATAATCAATAAACCTACATCCATCATTTTTCTGTCCCTCCCTAAGATGTTTTATAAATAGTTAACAAATTCAGATACCGGTTTACGGTATCCTCTTGGCCTTCTGCTTTGAATTTTTTCTTTCCTTACTGTAATCATCAGCACAGGCTCATATGGATCTAAAATATTTAACGTTTGCTTCAGTTCGTTAGGATCAAAGCCGATCATTGGGCAAGTGTCCCATCCTTTGCTCTTAGCAGCGAGCATAAACAGCATGGCTGATAACGACGCGTTTCGAATCGCTTCATCCCGCTGAAAGACTTCGCTCCTGTTTTCATAAAAAGAAACGGTATCCCCTACCATTTGCTCGAATTCATGCTTATTTAAAATTCCCAGTGCTAAAAGCCCTTCATAAATGTGAGCTGCTTCTCGATAAGCCTTTTTGTCTCCTAAGACTACAATGACGGCAGACGCTGTCGACACTTTGTGTTGTCCGTAAGCAGCTTTTTTTACTTTTTCTTTTAAGCCAGGATGAAGAACCACCAAATAGCGAGTATGCTGTAAATTAAAAGCTGATGGCGCGAGCTTTACTAACTCGAAGATCTCATTTAGCTCTTTTTCGCTAATGGGATGATTTTCAAGAAAATTATGAGCAGAACGACGTTCTTTGACTAATTGTGTGAAAGATTCCATTTCGATTCCTCCAGTTTTTATACTTAATTCAAATATTGTTAATTCGAGATACTTTCTCACTTGCCCTTCACCTCACAAAACGGCTGGCTTATAGGAGGATCTGCCGGTACTGTGCTAAGATCTTTTTTCTTTCTATAAATTATGTGTGACAGGCAAGTCCTAAAACCAAATCCATATTGAATGCTCTTAAAGATTTTTGAAATATCTCGAATTAATTTATTTTTAATTCAAGATAAATATACTACGCTTTTTTTCATTTTGTCAATTTTTTTATATCGTGATGAAACTTAACACTTTAGTTTTTACATCTTTAATTGTTCATCGACAGATGATTCATTCTATCTTCCTTCACATACATGAACAGTCGGCGCTTATTTTTTCGGATTAACCGTATAAAAAAGGGAAATGGAGACACATTAACAACAGAGATGATTTTTCTTGAAAGGAGATGATCTAATCATGCTGAAATATGCAAAGCTAATCATGACCTTGGCACTTGCCATTCCACTTTTGTTTGGATGTGCTGCTAATAATTATGACAATGAAGCAAGAAATAACGATAACCGCGTGCAAAATGTCCGGTATAATCCGCCTGACCGCAACCGTCCGACGAATCAAGAAACAAGAATGGAAGTCGCCCAAATAGCAGCTGACCGCGTTGCGGACTTGAAAGAAGTAAGCGATGCAAATGTGATTGTCGCTAATCGCACAGCGTATGTCGCGGTTATACTCAGCAATCATCTAAAAGGCAAAATGACAAAGGATGTTGAGCGAAAAATTGCGAATACAGTGAAACAGACAGATCCAAAAATCGATAATGTGTTTGTTTCAACAAATCCTGATTTTGTCGAACGCATGGCTGATTATTCACAAAAATTGCAGCAAGGGAGACCGGTCTCCGGACTTTTCGAGGAATTTAGCGAAATGGTCAGACGCGTCTTTCCAACAGCGCGCTAATCAAACGAGCAGTCAAGATTAAATGGAAAAAGTAGCACAAGAATAATCGATCATAGTAAGAAAGCTCAATCAGCCTGAGTCTTATTTGGCTGATTGAGCTTTTTCCTTGTTTAACTTTAGTCCGTTTTTTCTTTTTCTAATCGATCTTCGAATGATGCTTTTATGCAAAATGGTTCGTATGCTTAACATCTCTCCTGGCAGACTGAAACAAGGGCGAATTTTAGGTTTTACATAAACATAAAAAAGGAAAACCAGCCTCATTATACCGTGATTCAGGTTACGATACATCCTTCATTACAAAAAATAGAAACCATTTTCTTCTGTCTGATAGTCATTTTCAACATAAAAACTTAATTCCCTTTCTCCTCTAAGATGCAAAACGGTGTTCTTTCCGTTATACTTAATCAAGTAATCTGTTGATGGATGGAAAGGAGAATAGCATTGAAATCTCTCGTTCTTGCTGAAAAGCCGAGCGTCGCCCGTGAAATTGCCCGTGTGCTTGGCTGCAAACAGCCTCATAAGCACTACTTTGAAGGAAGCAAATATATTGTCACATGGGCGCTTGGCCATTTAATTGAATTAAAAATGCCGGAGCATTACGATCCGAAATATAAAACATGGAGACTCGAGGATTTGCCGATTATTCCACAGAAAATGGGATTAACTATTATTAAACAAACAAGTCCGCAATTTAGGGCGATTGCCCATTTGGCTAAACGCCCAGATATTAAGGATTGCATCATTGCTACAGATGCAGGACGCGAAGGCGAACTTGTCGCCAGATGGATTTTGCAAAAAATCCAGTGGCAAAAGCCGCTCTGGCGCTTATGGATTTCTTCGCAAACAGACAAAGCGATTAGAGATGGATTCAAACAGCTAAAACCAGGAGCACAATTTGACTCTTTATATCAATCGGCTGTTTGTCGCGCAGAAGCGGATTGGTTGATCGGTTTAAATGTCACAAGAGCGTTAACGACAAAGTATAATGAACCTCTGTCGGCCGGACGCGTTCAAACCCCGACGCTCGCCATGATTATAGAGCGTGAAAAAGAAATTCAACACTTTGTCCCTAAGCCGTATTGGACCATTCATGCCCGCATCGGCCCGTTTTCAGCGGTTTGGGAGAAGAATGGCGAAAAGCGAATTTTTTCAAAAGAAGCGGCCCATCAGCTATATCAAAAGCTGCAAATACACCAAGCATCCGTTATTTCTATAGAACGAAAGAAAAAAACAGAACCACAGCCGCTTCCCTATGATTTAACTGAGCTGCAGCGCGAGGCCAACAAACGGTTTGGATTTTCCGCAAAGAAAACATTAAATATCTTGCAGCGGCTCTATGAGCATCATAAGCTTGTCACCTATCCGCGTACAGACTCCCGCTATTTAACACCAGATATGGAAGCAACGATGCTTGAGCGGCTGAAAGCGATGGCAGGAAGCTATAAGGAAGAAGTTGGTCCGCTTCTGGCCAAAAAAAGCAAGGTCATCGCCAGACGGGTGTTTAATCAAGAAAAAGTAACGGACCATCATGCTATTATTCCAACGGAAGAGCCGCTCCATCTGATGAAGCTCTCTGACGAAGAGCGAAAACTATATGATTTAATTGCTCGCCGTTTTTTGGCGCTATTTTATCCTGCTTATGAATATGAAACGATTCATGTTGTTTTTGATGCCGGAGGCGAGCAGCTAGTGGCTCGCGAAACAGCAATCGTGGATATCGGTTTTCGCAAAGTGCTAGGAAAAAGCGACAATGAGCCATCCCGGCCACATTTGCCGATCATAAGAAAAGGACAAGTGTTGACATTGAATGAGCTAGAACTTAAAGAAGCACTTACAGAGCCGCCCCTTCGTTATTCAGAAGCTGATATTTTATCACACATGGAAAAATACGGCCTTGGTACACCTGCCACAAGAGCCGATATTATTGAGCGCCTTCTCGAAACGGAGGCAGTGGAACGAAAAAATAGCCGCTTATATCCGACAAAAAAAGGAAAACAGCTAATCGAACTCGTTAATCAAGAGCTGAGATCACCTGAACTAACAGCTCGCTGGGAACGGGAGCTGGAAGCCATCGCTCGCGGAAAAGGAAATGCGAAAGCCTTTTTGCAAAACATCCGCCGGCAAACAGAACAGCTTGTCTCTGAGATTAAACAAAGCAAGCAAACCTACCGAGCGCACAATTTGACCGGCTCAATGTGCCCAGAGTGTGGCTCGTTTTTAAAGGAACGGACAACGAAAGAAGGCAAAGTGCTCATCTGTGCTAACACGGAGTGCCGCTATCGCAAGCATAAAAAGGAAGCGAAGCTGTCGAAACGGCGCTGCCCGCAATGTCAAAAACGAATGGAAATCCATGAAGGAAAAGCGGGCGTTTATTTTCAATGCCGCCGTTGCAACATGGTCGAAAAAGCCGAGGAAAAGAAAAGCACAGCGATTAACCGCCAAGACCGGGCGTTGTTGAAAAAGTATAGCGCGGAAAACGACGCATTTGGCACAAGTTTAGGAGAATTGCTTAAACAAGCATTAGACAAAAAGGAAAGCTAACATAAGACTAGAAACGGGCGCCTCTTTTCTTTTTACGAAAGAGGCGCCCGTTTTTTAGACACTCTCTCCTCACGATCTTTTTTCTTTGTGAAACTGCTTGATGACCATCCGCTCCCACCACTTCCACGGAAGTCGGTTTTTTAGCGCTATCGTTAGTTTCACCCCTCTGCCAACCGGATATCGTAAATCTGGGGCTGGGGACTTTGCTACCTCGACAATCTTTCGAATGACTTCGTCTGGAGGAGGTGCCGTCTCTGCAACGCGATTAACGTATTTTAAAACGGCGTTCATCTCCTTGGCATAAGCGGAATGAGGAGAGATCGTTACTCTTCCTAGCGATTTTGACCAAATATCCGTTTTGTAAGAGCCAGGTTCGATTAACACGACATAAACTCCGTATGGCAACATTTCCAAACGAAGCGACTCGCTAAACCCTTCTACGGCAAATTTTGATGCTACATAAGGGCCCATCGAAGGGAACCCGATTCGTCCGCTAATGCTGCTGATATTGACGATCTTGCCATTTCGACGCTCTCTCATCGATGGCAACACCGCCTTTGTGACAGCGACTAGTCCAAAAAAGTTCGTTTGGAATTGCTGCTGCCATTCCTCGATATCAAGCTCTTCTGTAAAGCCACCTGCGGCAAAGCCTGCGTTGTTTACTAATACATCAATCTGCCCATAACGGTTGATTACGTCTTGAATGACCATTTCCACAGCGAAAAAGTCGGTGACATCCAATGAAATAACCTCTAACCGATCGATGACCCCAGCTTCTTGAGCGGCCGTTTCTAGTCCTCCTTTATTCTGAACGTTTCGCATCGAAGCCACTACCTGATAACCTTCACGAGCAAGCGCCAGGCTTGTCCGTAATCCAAAGCCGCTTGATGCCCCCGTCACAAACGCAACGGGAGATTTATGTAAATTTTGATTCATACAATCATCCCCTCCTGACGTTTTGTTTCTTCTTCCGTCATATTCCTGATTAATGTGTTAAACGTGCCTATATTCAATTGGATAAGGATAGCGATCATTCCTGCTTTCCTCACTTTTGTTATGGTTGCAGAAATAAACCTCCTTCCCTGAGGGGGCAGACTTCTCGGCGGATCATGTTAAAAACCCCCATCATGAACGGATGGAGGCTACTTTCTTTTCGGTCCTGTTTTCTCTTGCCATTACGACTAACATGGCGCCGCTTAGTACAATCAGCCCACCAATGATTTGCATCATGGACATTGTTTCATGCAAAAATACCATAGATAGGAGAAACGTAATGACTGGCTCAATCATGCTTAGAATCGATGCTTTGGTTGGCCCGATCATATTCATTCCGGCAAAAAATGTAAGCATAGCGAGAATGCTAGAGAAGAAAGAGGTTCCGATGACGGGAAGCCAGCCGATATGATCAAAACGGAAATGAAGCGTTTGCGTCAATGTGCCCCATATAAAAAAGGACATCGCCGCAAATAACGCAATATAGGCGCTAGTCGTAATCGGCTGTACTTGTGCCGTCACTTTGCTACCCGTAATAATATAGATCGAATAAATCACCGCTGCTCCGATCGCCAGTCCTACACCGGCTGGTTGAATCCCTCCCGCCGGAGCCCCTAACACCATTATCATCCCTATTAAAGAAATACCTATCGCGGTGATGATTCGCATGGTTAGTTTCTCTTTATTGATGAAAAATGAAAGAATAGCGACAAAGATCGGATTTAAGTAAAGCAATAAAGCCGCTAGTGAGGACGGGATGTATTTCACTGCATTAAAATAAAAAGTAGATTGCATAGTATAACAAATGCCGCCTAGCAAAAACAGATAAAAAAGATGGGACCATGACACTTTCCAATGCTTTTCTTTGATAAGTAAATACATAAAAAAGAAAAGTGCAGCAAACGCAAAACGCAAAAACAGCAAAGTTGTGACTGTTACACCGCTATCGTACGCATATAATGCAAAGATGGGAATGAAGGCAAATCCCGTTGCTGATAAAAATACGAGCACATATCCTTTCCACATATTGCTTGCACCTCAAATCATTAAAATCTAAAACGAAATGCTGCGATCCTTTAAAACCTCTTCCCCATCTTTACTTTTTTGGGGTGAATGGGTTATCGCAAAATCATATAGCATCCTAGATACAATTATAATCACTTTGAAATCTTAAACAATAGGAGAAATAATCAGACGTTATTTTCAGTATATAATAGAGAATTGTTCAAGACTATCTATAAAATTGGGGGCATCGTGTTACAGAAAAAGGTCGTTCTTGGTGAAAATCACTGCCACCATGAACAACCTTTCGAAGCAAATGAAAAAGGGGGAAGATAGCTGATCAACGGCTACTTCAAGGGATATGCGTTCAATGCTTGTTTTCTTACTTTCGCTTTTTCAGCAAACGTTTGGTCAAGGTCGTAGCCATAAATAGCATTCTCCCAGTCGCCGTACATCGGATTCGGGAGAACAATAAACTTGCGGCCGAATTCTTCACGGAAGCGATCCACGTTAGCATTGCGCTCTTCTAATGGCTTTTGGTCAAACTCTTTTGTAAAATCGCTTAAATTATCGCCAAACAATGCTACAATTTCGTGGGTTTGTTGGATTTTTTGCCGGCGAGGTTCTTTGCTATTTTCTTTGGCGCGAAACAGCATATGATCCGCTGTTGCTTGTGGAAATCCTTTTTCCTTCAAGTTTTTAATCGTTGCCTTTCCCTCGTTTTCATCGCGGTTGGATACGTAGAAAATATCGATTCCTTTTGAATCAACGTATGTAAGGAATTCAACAGCACCTGGAAGAGCTTCTGCTTGTGCTTGCATCACCCATTTATGCCAGTCGGTAAAGTTCGGCACTCCTTTTTGAATAATATAAGCTTCATAGGGGCTATTATTTAAAATGGTTTCATCAATGTCGAGCACGATGGCCAGTTTCTTCCTTGAATGACTATTGCGCTTTTGTTTAAGAGCGTCGTCAACCACCATTTTCCCCAAGTTGTATGCTTGATAATAAAGTGCTTGCATCTCTCCTGATTTCTGATACCAAAGGGTAGCCATCAGCATATGTTCGTTGTTGGATGTGGATGGCACCGTTTTTTCTACTGACTGCGGCGCTATGGCCGTCTCGGCGCTCACTGCAAAGACGGAAAAAGAAAAAATGCTTGCAGCAATCAGACCGCTTAATGTGTTGCTCCATTTGTTCATGCTGTTTACCTCCTAAGCTGCCTTGTGTTTTGAAGCATGTCCTCTTGTATTTTTTACACTTTTTTTGCTGATCATGCATCTTTCTTTTTCAACCGCATCGCACCATCAGCTTTTATTATAGCTGGAATGAAGTGTCTCTGCTTTGTGGTGAATAGAAACCCATGGCCGCTTATTTTCCCAACGAACGCTGATGTCTAGCTGAAAGGCTTCAGATAAATGTTGATCGATCAGCACTTCCTCTTTTTTTCCCGAAGCAATGATTTTCCCTTCCTTTAATACTAAAACATGTGTCATTTCTTCAATAATCTCCTCGATATAGTGAGTGACATAGAGAATATGGCAGCGTTGACTAGCGATAATCTCTTTAATAGACCATAGCAATTCCTCCCGCGTTAAAATGTCTAATCCAACAGAAGGCTCGTCTAATATGAGCAGCTTAGGCTGGGCCATCAAGGCTCTGGCAATCAGCGTCTTCCGCTTTTCTCCCTGCGATAATGTATCATACGCTTTTCCTTGCAGGTGGTTCATTCGAAACATATGCATCAGCTGTTCTGCCTGCTTCCTATCTTCATCCGTCGTTTTTTCATATAAACCAATGCTGGCGAATTTGCCGCTGATAATAATATCCTCTACTGATTCAGAGGCAAGCGTTGATTGAAAAGCGTCTAAAGCGCTGCTCACAAAACCGATTTGCTTTCGAAGATTCGGCAAATTCGTTTTGCCAAATACATTTCCTAAAACCGTTACCTCTCCTTTTGTTGGATATTGATAGCCTGTCACAATATTCAATAAAGAGGTTTTTCCTGAACCGTTCAAACCTAAAATAACCCAATGCTCTTTCTCATTAACTTCCCAGTTCAGCTCTTTCAAAATGACCCGATTTCCTTTAATCAGTGATACATTGTTCATCTGGATAATTGCTTCCATTCTATTGTACACCTCTATTCTAAAATCTTTCCACACCGCAAAACATGCCAACATCGCGACATTTACAAGCCCATCGCTCTAAACATGTATCGGGTTCATAGGGAACGGCGCTGTAAGTTGTATGAATGTTCTTTGGATAACAGCAGTCCGAACAACTCAATTAAAAAGTTCTGAATATTACATTTTATTATAATTCCCTTTCTATTTTTTGTAAATGATCGTTTGGAAAATGAACAGAGCAGCATCCGATAAGGAAAGAGATAGATGTTTTTCGAAGGTTCAAGGTAGGTTATAGACTTCTCTTCATCATGTAACCATCGAAAAATAGGAAGAAATCAAAATGTTTATAGAAATGTGGTCCGATGATTTGACCACAGTTAAAAAATAAAAGCATCCTAATCATTCATGATGAAGATTAAGATGCTTTTTTTCCATTACGAAAAGATACGACTTTAGGAATGTCGATGATCCATTTAATACATTTAATAAATGAAACTGTGATTAGGGTCGAATTATAACCCTTCCTGGATGTAAACCTTGTGTCTATATAGCGATTAATGGATCGTTGGACGAAAAGCTGATTGTAATTTTTCTTGAGCCATTAAGACAAGACGTTTTGTAATTTCTCCTCCGACAGAGCCATTTGCTCGAGAGCTTGTATCAGGACCAAGCTCGACACCAAACTCACGAGCGATTTCATATTTCATTTGTTCAATCGCAGCCGCGGCATGAGGAATTAAAATCTCATTTGATTGGCTGCTTCTTCCGTGTTGTTGTGACATTGGCAATATCATCATCTCCTTTAATAGTTTGTTATTAATATTTATTAAAAAAAGTGTTTTATTCATCATTAATTCAGGTAATTTATGGAATGATGAAAATTGCGAATCAAACATTCAAAAAAAGCAGCACGCATACCGCATAAAGAAATTAGGTTCGTTCTTCTATTCGAGGTTTGGCCGGATCGCAATGCGGACTTTCTAAGTCAGCGGATTCAGCCAGTTTCATTAAATAATAACACTCTTCGCGAAACATATGATCCGCCATAAGCGCGGTGAACGTGCCAAGAGCTTGGGCGCTAAGTTCAAGCTCCTCTAATTCTTGAAGAAATTGCTGGAACAGTTTAATCTCTAATGCGGCATCCGAATTCATCTTTTTTAATGCAGGAAAGCTAGATAAATTCGTACGCAAATATCCGGTAAGTTCAACCGCTTTTAAATAAAAAGCTTCAAAGTTCTTTTGATATTTTTTGCTTTTTTTCTTTAATGACTTTTCGACGTCATCTAAATTAGAAGATATGATACCGGCATGCCCCGCAGCGTCTAACAGCCAAATTAAATGATGGTGAAGCTCATGAGAAACAGGCGGCACTTGGTTAGCTTTAAAATAACTCAATAGTCGCAAATATTCCTCCAGCTCATTCACCATATGATTAAGAAAGGTTGGTGAAAGATGTATTTTGATTTGTCCCAATAAATGCTTTCTGATCAGATGCAGCTTAAATTCGCGCAGTCGCAGCGCTTCCGCTTCTGCCGCTAAAGTTAATTGAGACCAATTTTCCGAATCCGTTTTGCCAAGAAGACGGTCAAATGCTTGGATAAACTGGTAGGCAGTCGCAATATCCTCTTTTTCTACTGGAGCCAAAGCCTCATAAATAAATCGGGCATGATCACCTAAAACCTGAAGCCAAAATCGATGTTCAAATCTCGCTTTCTCTTCCAGCGTACTGCTCATGAATGCCCTCTCCTTCTAAAAAAATCGAAACCACTTCAATATGTATTCCCAAATGGCATGGCCTATGCCCCAATCCGTTCATAAAGGAGAGATTCTAATTTTTTCTTTATTTCAGCTCTTTCACCATAAATACTTGCTGGACGATAGTCTGAAACCCAATTTCCTTTAAAATGGAATAGGTTTGTTTAGATTGATTGACAGGCAGATTGGGAATGATCGTAACGACCGAATCGTCAGCGAAGGCGAGCACTTGATCAATCATAAAACGAACGAGATCTCCTGCATCGTTTCTCTCAGGATGAGCCTCACATTGAAATAAGATCGTTTTTTCATGTTTTCCATGTCCATGAAAACTTCTGCGATAATAAGCATATCCGATGGGAAGTCCTTGTTCGTCTTTTACGATGATCGCCTCTCCATCTTTTGCACTTTGCCACTGTGTTTGCCAAGGGTTTAATCCTTTATAAAAGGACAAATCACTCACTTGTTGCGGAATAGTCTTTTCCACTAGATAAGGATAGGAAGCTGACTTTGCATGTAGATAAGCTCCCTTCCATTCCAAATGCTCCAGCTCATCGACCATTTGATATCCCATTTGTTCATAAAGAGAAATTGCTCTTTGATTGGCACGGATCGCCTCTAATGTGGCTAGCTGGACACCTTCTTCTTGATAGATAGAAAGGGCAGCTTCCATCATCGCTTTTCCAATGCCTTTTTTTCTAAATGCAGACGCCACCCCCGTTCCGCCATTCCAAGCAATTTTCATCCCATTGAACAGACGAATGCCATTTTTGATGATGCCAATTGGCTTCTCATCCTGAAAAGCAACGATTGATAGCGTTGGAGATAATCCTTCAAGTACGAGCCTCTCTAAAAATCGTTCAACGGTCATCGTAGCATCAAAATAGTATCCTTCAAAACCCGTATTCCAAGCCGTGACTGCTTCCTCTAACGTGCATTGTGATAATCGTTTAATATGTAGCATACATCTGTCTCCTCTCTGCTTTCTTCTCAATTATTCAATGTTTTGTGGCTTCTGTCACTCTGTTCAGCGAAGAAGAAAGGGCAATTGCTGCTGTCTGAGACCGTGTTGGGTTTTGCCTCTTCTTTTATGATATGAACCACCATGGAACCGAGATGAGCATTTTTTGCTTATGGATACAGATTGAACGAATAATGTCCGGAAAAAAGCATGGATGGAAAATTTTTAAAAATCACCCTTTTTTCACCTATCCGCCTTCCATCCATAAGCTCTTTCCGTTCTATTCATTAAAAGCAATGAATAACATGATCATTTTTAATCAAATTTTTCTTCATTCTATATGTATTTTTACACATGAACGTAACTCCACAAATAGTATACGCTATTTAGACAGGAAAAAGTTTTTCAATCAATCTATAAAAAACCCGCTCTGTCTAGAGACGGGTTTCAAAAGTGCGCTCTTGTTCGATTTTATGAATCAGCTCATCGAGCCATTCGATGACTTGAGCAGAGGCTTTCTCCAATCGGCGTAAACTTGCTTCTGCTTGTTCGAGGCGTCCTTGGGCATAAAATTCTGCTGCCTCCTTTGCCGCGATATGAACACGCTGATGAGGCTCATCCAGCTGATCGAAGGCCGGGACTCCCTTTAATTGGGCTTGTATTTCGGGATCAAAATACCATTTTCCAAGACGACAGTGGCGATGAGAGGCCACATCTTCGGCACGAATATGCTCAAAGCCGATCATCATATTATAAATTCGCCATTTCCAAAGAAGGTGATCTGTTTTGGCCAAATAAAGAAGTGCTTTTGAAGAAAGATGAACACCACTATCTTGAACGAGCTGCAAGCGAAATTGGTCAATGGCTTTACTTAACTGATGCACCGTTTTTCCTGTTGTTTGGCCAATTTCACGCACAGATTCTGTTAGCGAAGCAATCGAGGACATGCGTTGAGCAATTTCATCGACAGCTGCCGATTGCTCCTCAGCAACAGCTGCATTCGTACTGGTGTGATCTTGAATGTCATTCATTGCCTGCGTGATTTCATTTAACAATGGCATCGCTTCCTGAGCTTGTGTAACAGCTTGGCGAATAACAGAAGAGGTGGAATGAATAGCTGAAGAGACTTCAGCCGAAATATTTCGCAGCTCTCCTACGTTTTTATGTACTTCGCTAAGCGACTGAACGGTGTGATCCGCTAGTTTACGGATCTCTTCAGCTACAACGGCAAACCCTCTGCCATGTTCTCCAGCACGCGCCGCCTCAATGGAGGCATTCAGCGCTAAAAGGTTGGTTTGGTCCGCGATGCCGTTGACAAGCTGCATCACTTTTTCAATAGCACTCAAATGCTGCTGTAAATGCTCAAAGCGCTCTACCATGTTGTTAAACATTTCATCTGTTTCAATGATTTCGTTAAATGCAGAAGTCATCATGTGCTGGCCCTTTTCCGCTCGTTCAACCGATGAGGTAGTTTTTTCAGCAATCGCCATTGCTGCATTAGCCACTTCGGAAACGGATGTGTTTATTTCTTCGGTTGCAGCTGTTACCATTTGGACATCTGCATTTTGTTCATCAAGAGAGCGCAGTAAATCTTTAATAAACATAATTTCTGCGTTTTTCTCCATTAATTGGGCCGTGCCGTCGGCAATTTGCTCAAGCATCGCTTCCGTATAGGCTTCAACCAGCACTTCCAATTCGATATTAAAAGCACGCTGTAGCGACCTCGTTAGTGTTAAATGTCGTTTAGGGGACAAAAACCCTTTTGACAGTAGAAGGGTACCCATATAAAAGTTAAATTGATTAAAAGCGACAATCAATTTGCCAATATTCACTTTTTCTCTGCGCAGCAAATGGAAAAAGGACAGAATTTCATTGACATATGCGCGATTGCGCTCCATCGTAAAAAATGCATGGACGTACTGCGTAATGCGAGCTTGAGTAATGGATTGCGCTGCTTTTGCATGAATTTGTTGGAGCATTTCATAAAAAAACTGCACAAGTTCATCCTGATGAGAAGCGAGTAGTTGATAAACGTCCTGCAATTGACGGAAATCTTCCTTAGTAAAATGATTAAATGATAGTGTGTCAGCAAAACGACCTTCAAAAGAATAGTCTGTTCCTTGTTCAAGGAGTTCTTGCACATTTGGTTGTAGCCATTTTAACAGCATATAATCCCCCCTTCACCTTTTGTCACAATATATAAGGTAGTTCTATTATACTGCAAGTTTAGTCCTTTTTTCTTATTTTTATCATTCGTTTTAAAAAATATGTAAATAAGATCCCAGTCACAACAGTGACAGAGCGCTAAGCAACAAGCCGCCTATCGACAAATCCACTTGTCGATAGGCGGTGTTATTCGTCCGACCGCCAAAATCGGGAATCATCTGCCCATTTGATGACAAATCGTGGCGCATCAAGTTGGATGTCGCTTTTTCTATCCGAATCTATATATTCATTGCGCGTAAGATCCAACTAGCGTCAAGAGCTGAAATTAGATTTCTTCAAGATTCCCATCCAAATTACCTTTGCTCACTGTTGACACTGTTTCTTTGCAATTGAACTACCCATTCAATACATTGTTGATACCATAATAATGCTTCTGACAAAGAAAGGCCCAATTCTTCCGCCAATTGTTTCGCTTTCATCAAATCATTGAGCTCAATGGCCAACACAAATTGATATAAACCAAAAAACAAGTGTTTTTCTTTGAAT
Source organism: Anoxybacillus sp. PDR2 (assembly GCF_009834045.1). Classification (NCBI taxonomy): domain Bacteria; kingdom Bacillati; phylum Bacillota; class Bacilli; order Caryophanales; family Anoxybacillaceae; genus Anoxybacillus; species Anoxybacillus sp. PDR2. Next base: position 1,948,400 of record NZ_CP047158.1, read on the forward strand.
AGTCCATCTTTAATCGCCTCATCTACGTTTAATTCATCTAAAATATCGGCTAAAGGACGTTCAAGCAAAATGTGCAAGGAAGAACAAATCCCCATAAAAAACAAGCTGTCTTTTTCCTCATGCATATTTAAACGAACCGCAACTTGTTCCAACATTTTTGCCCGAATTAAAGAGTTGACAATCACCTCATTTTCAAATGGATTGCTGGCTTCTTGGAACGTTAATATCGTTAGCCAGCTGCGTAAATAGCTGGCACCAAGCAAAATAGCTGCATGACGAATGGATTTAATTTTAGGAGAGGAGTATAAGAAAAATGAGTTCACCACTTTTAGCAAACGATACGCAAGCGCTGGATCATTTTCAATTGTTTTGACAATTTTATCAAAATTGAACTCCGCTTGGTTCATTTGTTTTAGCAACGTTAAACGGGAAGTATTCGTTATTTTTGGTAAAGATTTTTCTTTTAAAACGACTGGTTTATTGAAGAAATATCCTTGAAAATAGGAAAATCCATGATGAGTCGCCAATTGTAATTGATCGTGCGTTTCAATTTTTTCTGCAATAAACTGAATGTTGTATTGCTTGATGATGTTTTGAATATAACGAGCTTGTTCGATATTTAAATCAAAAAAATCAATCTTAATGAAATCGATGTAAGGAAAAAGAGGACGATAATCTGCTTGAAAAACAAAATCATCCAAAGCGATGATATATCCTTTTTCTTTAAGATTTTTACATATATGAAGCAACTTCTCGGAATATGGAATAGTTTCAAGAATTTCAACGACAATCAATTTATTTGGAAAATAGAGAGGAATGTTTTTTTCTAGCAGTTTTTCCGTAAAGTTAATAAAGCAGCGCGCGCCATTTGTCAATTTTTCAATTCCAATATTCATAAAACTATTAATAAGGACGTCTATTGTGGCATGGTCTCCATCAATGGAGTCATAAAAATTTTGCTCGCCGCTTCGATATAACAATTCGTAACCAAACAATTCGTATTTTTTGTTGAGAATAGGCTGCCGTCCCACATAAATGTCCATCACTGATCCCCCATTAACATCATAATGATATAACAATATAAAGTTCGCCATGAGACATATTTGATCTCTACAGATCAAATATGTCGATAATCTAAGAAAAATCTATTGACATTTCTTGATTTCCCCGCTTTTCTGCCACAGTAGGCAAAGCTGGTTGCTCTTAGCATACGCTTTTTTTTTAAGTAAAATAATTAGATCGTCAATAGTGGTATTTACAGATAGATGAATGAAGCTCATTTTATATGATGATGATTTTACAACAGCCAAGTGCCAGAATTGAGGCATGATCTTACTTACATGTGGACAAATGTTGAGGCATTCATCTAGTTGTGCACTATGCTTAACTAGCACCACAGGTTCATAATATAGTCCTATTTTACCATATATCTGTACAAAACACATAAATTTTTACAAAAAATAACCATAGATTGCAGGCAGATGATATCTTTCTATAAAAACTTAAAAAGATTGCTTCATCACGGGGAACTGAGGCTCACTGCTTCCGGCTCAATCGAATGCTTTTCATTGTATGATGGGGGTGTTGATGATCCAATAACACCCCATTGACATGGCTTGATTCCTCACCTTTCTGCCGTAGTCGGCAAACCATTCACTTCGTTTAGACGTGGGAGACTTCTCGATGGATGGTTAAATGATGTAGTGATCGCTACGCCTCCTAGAGAATTAAAAACCCCCTCTCTTTTTATTAGAGATGGGGGCGGGCTGTTCATTGCCGTTGGATTTGTATCTACAAGTGTCTTATACGGGAACGGTATTGCTGAATGTATGATTGATTATATTCAAATCCACCTTCCACATTTCCGCTCACAAAAACCGGTGGGATGATGCCTAAATGAAGCAGCTCTTCGATAACTTCTGCAATGAGCATATTTAAGATAAACGCTCCCACCACAGTAGAACTTGGGGCTATGTGGACCTCTGTCAATAGATTGGACAGCCAGAATCGAGAAAATTACGCAATTTGACCGTACATTCGTTCGTATTGAAAAGGTGTAAGATACCCGATAGCGGAATGTACGCGTTTCCGGTTGTAGAAAAACTCGATGTATTCAAAAATCCGACTTTGGGCTTCCTTGCGGGTTCTGAACTTCTCCAGATAGACGAGTTCCTTTTTGAGCACGCTGTGGAACGATTCGATGCAGGCATTGTCATAGCAGTTGCCCTTGCGGCTCATGCTGCATTTCATCCCGTATTTCAAGAGCCGTTTTTGGTACTCATGAGATGCGTATTGGCTGCCGCGATCGGAATGATGCAGGACTTCGCCTTTCGGCCGTTGACGGTTGTAAGCCTGATCCAGAGCTTGCAGGACCAATTCCTTGGTCATTCGCTCATCGGCGTGCCAGCCTACGATTTTGCGCGTGTACAAGTCCATCACGCTCGCGACATAGAGCCATCCCTCGTCTGTCGGAACGTAAGTGATGTCCGCCATCCAGACTTGATTGGGAGCTTGTGCCCTGAACTGCTGGTTCAGCACATTGTCATGCACTGGCAGATTGTGGTTCGAGTTCGTCGTCGTCTTGTATGTCTTGACGGTGCGCGACTTAAGCCCCAGTTCCTTCATGATGCGGGCGACCGTTTTTTCGGATACCCGAACACCTTGCTGGCGCAAGACTTGAGCGATCTTCGGGCTGCCGTACAGGCGACGCGAGTCCACAAAGATACGGCTAATCTGTTGTTCTAGTTCTCGGCGACGTTTCTTTTGCTCGCTTTCCTGGCGCCTGGTCCATTGATAATAACCACTCCGGGATACGTTCAAAACCTTGCACATCTCCGATACCGGATACTTGGAGCGGTGTTTGTGGATAAACGCAAAGATCAGTTCCGGTCTTTTGCGAAGATGTGCATCGCCTTTTTTAAAATTTCGTTCTCCATCTCGAGTTGGCGGATTCGTTTCTGCATTTCGAGAAGGGTTTTTTCCTCGATTTTCAGGTTGCCGCTGCCGCGAAACGCATGGACCGGATCCTGTTTGAATTCGTTGATCCAGCGGTACAGAGTATTGTCGGATACGCCCAATTCTCGGGCGACCTGCGCCACCGGCTTCCCCTGTTCCTGAATCATTTTTACGGTTTGGATTTTGAACTCTTTGTCATATTTCTGACTCATCTTCGGACACCTCGATTTTGCTAGATTTATTGTCGCATTCTCGATTCTCGGTGTCCACTATTTAGTCTAGCATCAATGTTGACTTTTAACTGTGGAATCGCAATCAGCGCATCGCCATAGGGGACATGGGTGTCAATCATAATATGCGCCAATTCATACAGTTTTTGGCCTGAAGAATGGCGGGAAGGTACTTGCGAATAAGCAGACGATGTAATGGCGATGACCTTTAGTCCTTTTTTTACTGCTTCCATCGCCATTTCTATTGGTACAGCATTCACTCCAGAATGGGAAACGATAATCATCACTTCATTAGGCTGGGGCTGATAACGTTCCAGGATCATCGAAGCATAGCCTTCCGTTTTTTCAAGCATCGAGCTTTTAACAGCCCCTTCATGAAGCATGAGACTTGTTTCGAATATGGGATTAACCGGAACAAGCCCTCCAGCACGATAAAAAATCTCCTCTGCCAGCATGTGAGAATGGCCGCAACCAAAAATATGCACAAGTCCTCCTTCTTTAATGGAATGAGCAATAAGCCGCGCTGCTTTCTCCACCTCTTTCCATTGAGTTTCTTCTACAAGCTGAAGCTGTTCTTTGATGCGTTGTGCATATCTTTTGCCAAGCATATTCCCATCTCCCATCTTTACGGTACTTTCCGAACATAACGGACCATTCTTTTGCAGCAATGGTCCGTTCGCTTTCTCTATCCCTGCTTTTTCATTTCATTCGCAATAAACTCTACATCGGTGCCAATGACGACTTGAAGATCGGTTTGATTGAGGCGGATGACCCCTTTAGCCCCAAGTTGTTTTAACTGGTTATCTTGTACCTTTGACATATCCTTTACTTTTAGACGCAAGCGCGTCACACAATGATCAATCGTTGTTAAATTCTCTTTTCCGCCAAGCGCTTCCATATATTTCTCTGCTAATGCCTCATATTTGGTGGCTGCGGAGGTGGTTGGTTCATCATGGAATGCTAAATTTTCTTCATCGTCGTCTTCACGTCCTGGTGTTTTTAAATCAAGCTTTTTGATAAGAAAATAGAAGACGATAAAATAAACTCCGCCATAGATCATTCCTTGTAATAGCAATAAGAGCGGTTTTTGCGCAATTCCCCAGTTTAAGAAAAAGTCGATCGCGCCAGCTGAAAAACCAAAACCGTGATGGATGCCAAGCATCGTTGCAATCGCGAGCGAAAGGCCTGTCAACACAGCGTGAACAACATAAAGCAGCGGAGATAAAAACATAAATAAAAATTCAATAGGTTCCGTCACACCTGTTAAAAAGGAAGTAAACGCAACTCCAAGCAACGCGCCTGCTACCATTTTGCGGCGTTCTTTTTTGGCGGTAGCGATCATAGCCAGCGCTGCCGCCGGAAGACCAAACATCATCACCGGGAAAAACCCGGCCATAAAAATTCCTGCACTTGGATCCCCCGCAAAAAAGCGATTAAGATCGCCCGTTTTTCCAGCAAATTCTCCAAACACAAACCATACTAAACTATTTAAGACGTGATGTAAACCAACCGGGATTAATAGACGGTTTAAAAAGCCGAAAATACCGACTCCAACCGCACCGAGACCAACAATCCATTCGCCGACCGCATTAATGCCGTCTTGGATCGGCGGCCAAACATAGCCAGCAACAAGCGCTGCGATTAGCATTGTCAGCGAAGTGATAATCGGCACAAACCGTTTGCCGCCGAAAAAACCAAGCCAATCCGGTAATTTGATATTATGATAGCGATTATACAGCAAACCGGCTGCAATCCCGGAAATAAACCCGCCTAACACAGACATATCAATATCCTTGTTAATGGAAACGGCTCCTTTGGTTAAGATGAAATATCCGATCGCCCCAGCTAAAGCAGCAGCACCGTTGTTATCTTTTGCTAGTCCTACTGCAATCCCGATCGCAAATAGCAAAGGCAAATTGGCGAACACAGCATTTCCTGTCTCGGCGACAAAAGGAATATCGAGTAAGTCGGGCTGACCTAAACGAAGCAGCAAGGCCGCTGCCGGCAAAACAGCGATCGGCAGCATTAACGCTTTGCCAAGCCTTTGTAAAAAACCTAACATAAGCATCCTCTCTCCTTTTCCCATCTATCATTTCATAACGTACACTTCACGAAATCGATTATCGTTCCATTTCAATCATAAATTTATAGCGGTCGGCTCGATACACCGACTTCACGACCTCAAGCGGCTGACCGTTTTCTAAATAGCTGTTGCGCTGGATCAGTAGCACGGGGGCCCCTTCTTTAATTTGCAAAAGATCGGCCTCAACTTTTCGAGCCACAGATGCTTCTAATATTTGTGTAGCGGATCGAATCGTCAGTAACTGTTTCTGTTCAATAAATTCATAAAAGGAACCGCTTACAATTTCTTCTGTTAAATGAGGAACGAGCGAACATGGAACATAGGCGATCTCCAAGGCGATCGGCAGCTGATCAGCAAGGCGAAGGCGTCTGATTTCGTAGACTTCTTCTCCTTCCGAAACATGAAGCTGTCCTGCTAATGAAGAGCTCGCCGGAATGGTACTAAAGCTTAATACCTTTGTGCCCGGTTCCATTCCTCTTGCCCGCATATCCTCTGAAAAGCTGGTAAGTCCTTTTAGCGGCTGCTCAATTTTTTTCGTCGCCACAAACGTTCCTTTGCCGCGTTGTCTCACTAAATAGCCATCATTCACTAGATTGTTGATTGCCTGCCGAACTGTCATTCGGCTAATGTCATATCGTTCTGACCATTCCCGTTCAGAGGGAATCATTTCTCCTGGTTGCAGTTGTCCTTTTTCAATCATTTCTTTAATTCCCTGTTCAAGCTGATAGTAAATCGGAAGCGGCGAATGCTTATTAATCATTGTGCATACACCTTTCTCTGTTCTTCACTAACTAAAGCGAGCGCTTTTTGATCAGCCATGATGGTGACATTGTCATGTGTTTTCAAAATGGAGGCCGGGATCGCTGGTGTTACTTCTGTTTCTAATAACTGAGATAAGATCGTGGCTTTTTCCTCTCCTGATGCTAATAAAAGAATTTGCTTGCTCTTCATAATGGTCGCTATTCCCATTGTAATCGCATGGGTTGGCACTTCTTCTATGGAAGAGAAAAAGCGCGCATTGGCTTTTCGGGTTGATTCAGCTAGCCTCACTACATGAGTAGTAGAATCAAATGAAGTGCCGGGTTCATTAAAGCCGATATGACCGTTTTGGCCAATCCCCACGATTTGTAAATCTATTCCTCCTACTGCTTGGATCATCTCCTCATAACGCTGGCATTCTGCTTCGACATCCTCCGCAAGCCCATTCGGAATATGCGTCTGCGATGGCGGGATGTCAATGAAATGGAAAAAATGATGATTCATATAATACCGGTAACTGTTAGGATGATCGCCATCCAGTCCGATATATTCATCTAAATTCACCGTATGAACATGGCGATAGGTTGTTTGGTGATTTCGATAATCTTCCACAAGCGCCGCATAAGTTCCAAGCATCGTTCCTCCAGTGGCTAGTCCGAGCACTGAATGCGGATTGATTCGCACTTGATGGATGATCCACTCCGCTGCTTTTTGGCTCATCTCTTTGTAGTCGCGTACTTCAATGATTTTCACTGCGCAACACCTCCTGTTTGGCATAGGCTAGCCTTCCCCGGCAAAAAGTCAGGATAACCTCCCGTTCTTGATTCAGCACGACTATATCAGCATCTTTACCGGGGAGAATGCTTCCTTTTCGATCAAGAATGCCTAATTGTCTAGCAGGGTTCCAGCTCGCCATGCGGATCGCTTCTTCAAGCGAACACCGGGTAAATTCCATTATATTTTTCACAGCATCCTTTAATTTGAGTATGCTTCCTGCAAGCGTCCCGTCTTTTAATGTAGCTTGTTTTCCCCGAACGGTGACTTGCTGACCTCCCAGATCATACTGCCCTTCACCGAGACATTTGGCGCGCATTGCATCGGTAATCGCAATCAATCCCTCGCTTCCTTTGTTGCGATAAGCAAAGCGAACCATTTCAGGTGCTACATGAATGCCGTCTGCGATAATTTCACATAATACTTCCTCATGCATCAACACCGCGCCGACCACCCCAGGTTCCCGATGATGCAGTCCGCGCATACCGTTAAATAAATGCGTAGCCTGTGTCACCCCGGCTTGAATGGCTTCTTTCACTTCAGCATAAACCGCATCAGAATGGCCAATGGAGGCAATCACTCCTGTCTCCTTTAAATATGCAGTAAGAGACAGCCCGTTTTCTTCCTCTGGCGCCAATGTGACAAGACGGATATGTCCATTGGCTTCCTTCTGCCATTTTTTGAAGAGTTCAATATCCGGCTTGATGATATTGCGGGGATGCTGGGCACCCGCCCGCTTTGGCGAAAGAAAAGGCCCCTCTAAGTGAATTCCGAGCACCTCTGCTTCTCCGGGCCGATTGTCATGTGCCATATAGTTCGCTACATTTTTCACCGCTTTTTCAATCTCGCTGGAAGCTGCGGTCATCGTGGTTGCTAGAAAGCTAGTGGTTCCCTCCTTTGGCAATACGGAGGCCATTGTTTGTAAAGCTTTTACTGTGGCATCCATCACATCAGCACCAGCAGCACCATGAATATGAAGATCGATAAAACCAGGAAGCACACAATCATGAATGCTTAATTCAATTTCCTTAGCATTGGATGGCGGAGGGGTTGGGCCGACGTAGGCTATTTTGCCATTTTCAATTAATAAATATCCTCGTTGAATCTGTTCGTTTTCCGCATAGATCGTCGCATTTTTTAGTAAAAACTGATCCATTCTCGCACCCCTTCTTTCCTTAAGGTCATCTTAACATTATATTATATAGTTGTCTATACCAATTTGATATTTTTATAGATATGTATGAGGACATTGATTCGCTATCAACAAACGAATCTGGCCGTCTTCATAGGCATGGAAATAGCGCAAATAAAATAAAAAGGCTAATATGTTAACCATCCTTCATTGTTTGTGATGGGTTTCGCATCAGATGGGCTTAAACTTGGTGAACAAGGAACATAGCCGAGTGCGGACGAGAATCGAACAAGGGACGTTCTGAGCGGACGAACGAGATCCATTGACGTTTGTCAATAATCTAGAAGGAGGCTAATGCTAGCCCCCTTTACCTTTAACCCGCTTTCGTTGTTTCTTTGTTCCCTTGCTGCAGCTGATACATATGATAATAGATTCCCTCTTTTTTCATTAGCTCTTCATGCGTTCCGCGTTCAACAATCATCCCGCGATCTAGCACGAGAATTTGATCCGCATTTTTAATGGTTGACAAACGGTGAGCAATAATAAATGTTGTCCGTCCTTGTTTTAAAACTTCCAGCGCTTTTTGAATCGTCGCCTCCGTTTCTGTATCGATGTTGGCCGTCGCTTCGTCCAGTACTAGAATAGCCGGATCAAACGCCAACGCCCGTGCAAACGAAATCAGCTGTCTCTGTCCCGATGACAAGGTGCTGCCTCTTTCCACGACTGGTTCATCAAATCCATTTGGCAAATTTTCCAATAGTTGATCGGCTCCAATCTCTCGAAGGGCCTGTTCTATTTTCTGTCGGGAAATAGCAGGATCATTTAAACCGACATTTGAAGCAATCGTTCCTGTAAATAAAAACGCATCCTGCAACACGATCGCCATATGTTTTCGAAGCAGCTGTTTCGGGATGGTTTTTATATCCTTCCCATCAATGAAAATCTGTCCCTTTTCGATGTCATAAAAACGGAACAGCAAATTCATGATCGAGCTTTTTCCTGACCCAGTGTGGCCGACAAGTGCAATAGTTTCGCCCGGCTTAGCAGAAAAAGAAATGTCTTTTAGCACATATTCCCCTTCTTTATATCCAAAAAACACATGTTCAAATACGACATTTCCCTGATAGCGAGGCATCTCTCCATCATATACCTCTTCCCCTTCTTCATCAAGAAGCGTAAAAATACGATGAGCTGCTACTCTTGACTGCTCTAGGTTGGCCAATTGATTGACCATTTCTGTAATGGGCTGGAATAAGCGATTCAAATAATCAACAAACGCATAGAGAAGGCCGAGTGAAATCGCTTGGTGATTGAATGAATCGTGGCCAAAATGCCAAATTAATGCGACAAAGGCAAGATTGCGCAGCACCCCTACTAAATTGTGGGAGGTGAGCGAATTTAAGTTTAGAAGCTTGTTTTGATACACAAAATATTCGCGATTGAGTGTTTCAAATTCCCGTTCAGTTTCTTTTTGTCTGCGAAACGCTTGAATAATCGGCATGCCTTGAATAGACTCATTGACCATTGCATTAATGTCACTTAGCCGTGAACGAATAATATGGTTATAGCGAGACGCATATTGGCGGTAAATTTTCATCCAGACGGCTAAAATCGGAATAAGAATGAGGCATAGAAGCGCTAAGCGCACATCTAACAGAAACAAGGCAATAAAAATTCCTGTCATGTAAATAGTGCTTGTAAAAAAAGTAGCCAGCACCGTCACATACAATTCACGAATGGCTTCGGTATCATTCGTGATGCGGGCAACAACTTTTCCGACAGGCAGGCGGTCGAAATAGCGAATTGGCAGGCGTTGGATATGAGCGAACAAATCCTTGCGCATCGTTTGAATAATGCGATTAGCCGCCATTTGCAGACAGTAGCGCTGTCCATACTGAAACACTGTTGCCGCCAATAACAAAGAAAAATAAAGTGCCAAAAGATAAATAATCGACCGAATTTCCGGCTGATAAAAACGGAACAGCTCGCTGTTCGACAGTTTTTCAATCGGATATACGGCTTTTTGCTCACCATGTTGAATCATTAACATCCCATTTTGAATCGATCGTTTGCCATCAAATGTGATCGCGCGGTCTACAAAATAATAATCGCGGCCAATTTGTAGCAAACGCACTTCTTTGCCTTTTGCTTCTCCTTGAGCGAAATCGTCGCTTCGTTTATACCATTTTCCATTATAAAAAACCGCTTGATCGTCATTTTTATCAGCCTCATACCATGGAGATTCAATTCCTAAAATGTGTTGATCAATAATTTTTTTAGCAATCAACGGACCCGTTAATTCGGCGGCCACTGAAATCGCCAGCATGAACAAGGCCGCCACAATGATTTTTTTGTACCGAAACGCATAGGCGATTAGCCGTTTACCTGTATTCATAAAAACACCCCGCTGTTTTCTGGATCCTTTGCTGCTTGCTGACGAATAAATTGTTCTTTATACCAGCCATTTTGTTCTAATAGCTGCTCATGTGTGCCTTCCTCGATGATTCTTCCATTTTCCAAAACAAGAATCCAATCCGCGTGCTGAATGGCTGATAAGCGATGGGTTACAATGATATTTGTTTTGCCGGTGCGCTCGCGCCGAATATTTTCAATAATAGCTGCTTCTGTTTTGGCATCGACGGCTGAAAGTGCATCATCCAAAATTAAAATCTCCGGATTGAGTAACAGCGCACGAGCGATGGAAATCCGCTGCTTTTGTCCTCCAGATAGCGCGATTCCCTTCTCTCCTACTAATGTATCAAGCCCCTGCGGCAGCAGCTGAATATCATTATGGAGTGCAGCCAATTCAATCACACGCTGCAATTCTTCACTGTCCGCATCCTTTCGGCCAAATAAAATATTTTCTTTTACTGTTTTCGAAAATAAAATATGGTCTTGTGGAACATATCCGATCCAGCTTTGAATGACTTCCATTGGAATACGTTCAATCGGCACACCGGAAATCGTTATGCTTCCTGCTCCCAATGGATATTGCCGCAGCAGCTGTTTCATAAGCGTCGTTTTTCCGCTTCCTGTTCGCCCGACGATTCCCAGCGTTTGCCCTCGTTGGAGCGAAAAAGATATATGTTGTAAATGCGGAATGGTTGCTGACGGATAACGGAACGTTACTTGTTGAAATTCAATTGTTTCTGGCTTTTCGAGTAAGACCGGCTGCGGGTGGTTTTGAACATCTGGAAGATAGGCAAGCGTTTCATTGACGCGATCAAGCGAAGCATTGCCTCGCTGCATAATGTTAATGAGTTCGCCAATGGCAAACATCGGCCAAATCAGCATTCCTAGATATACATTAAAGGAAACTAATTCTCCTAACGTCATTTCTTTATGAAAGACTAAATACGATCCATATCCGATGCCGATTAAATAGCTCAGGCCGACCAGCACTTTAATGGTAGGATCAAATAATGAATCAATACGGGCAACCTCCATATTTTTTTGATATACCTCTTCGGTTAGTCGCTTAAATCGTGCCTCATCTTCTTTTTCCTGCACATAAGCGCGAATGACACGAACACCGGAAATGGATTCGAGTACATAGTCGTTCATATCGCCAAAAGCATCTTGAGCTTTTGTAAAGCGTTCGTGGATTTTTTTTCCGTATACGTTCATCGCCACTGCCATCACTGGAAGCGGCAACAAAGCCGCCAAAGTCAGCTTCCAGCTAATGAGCCCCCCCATTGTCAATAAAATAACAAGCATAAATACACTTGAATCCACGAGAGTTAAGATGCCGAATCCGGCTGTCATCGATATCGCTCTTAGATCATTTGTCGCTCTTGCCATTAAGTCTCCTGTACGGTTTTTCTCGTAAAAGGTCGGTGTCATGGAAAGCAAGTGCTTCATAAATCGGGAACGCAAGCTTCTTTCAAGCAAAAACGCACCGCCAAACAGCTGATACATCCATATATAGTTGATGCTGTAAATCACGCCTGCTAACCCTAACAATAAAGCTAGGTACTTGAGCAGCTGGCTTTTATCTAAACCGTTCACATACATATCATCAATCGCGATTCCGATGATCCTGGGCGGAATCATTTCTAACATTCCGCCCACTACTAAAAGCACAATCGCAATCGTGTATCGTTTCCAATGCTGTTTAAAAAACGCTTGAAGTTTCCATAATACTGAAAACACTCCAAATCATCCCCTTTCACTGTTTGTTTACATCTAACCGCTGTTGATCTCTCTCGCTTGTAATGCCAGCATCATCCATTTCATTTCCATTTTTGTATTCCTCCTTTAAGTCACTTAGTTGATGATCAAACAAATATTAAAATCTCGGATATATACCGCATTTACGATCCATCATTTCTTCTTCAATCTTCTTGACTAATTGCTCATGTTCAATCTCTTCGATTGTCCACTTTCTTCGTTGAATCGTAATGGTTACAAACAACAGATGAACCATCATTCTTTCCCACCTCCTTTCATAAAAAAGCCGCATGGAAAAAGAGTATCCAGCGGCTTCAAAAAAGCAAAAAAGCCGCGGGAATAGCGTCATCCCACGGCTTTATATCTACATAAAAAGCCGCAGGAAAAAACGATCTCCTTCCCTGCGGCATTCCTTCTTCAGTTAAAAAATGATAGCCATAACAGAATCGGAAGGTTGAATCGTTCGCACATATTCATTTTTAGATGCTACAGCTTTCATCATGTTAGTCATTGTGTTCATCCTCCTTCCGAAATCATGTTACAAAGTAAATTATATCCAAAGATAACTAAGTTGTAAACCTTTTTCTGCAAAATCATTCGTAAGAAAAATAAGCTCTACGTTTTCTATACATATCCAACCAGCGAAAGATGCCCGCCATACCATGTGCCTGAAGACTGAAACGCTCCCCATGATCCTCTCCCACCCACACTCTGTTAATAGGTGGGAGACGGATCATGTTGAAAACTTTCAATCTATAGCCTTCGTTGTTGATGATTCCGCCCTAACTATTGCTCATTCGGCAGTTTTGACATTTCCGCCAATTTTTCCTCAATTCGATTTAATTGCGCTTTGCGTTTTTTGACGGAATAAACAAACAAAGCCACTCCTGCGATAAGCAAAGCCGGCATCACGATCACGAACAATTGAAAAATGCTATCACCAATATGCATGATTCCCATCCTTTTTTCATTTTTTATCATTATACCTTCATTTGGATGGATAAATAAAGGTAGTCCTCCATTCATTCTACTCTAAAGTAGTTGAAAACGAAGGATGACGCTATCGATCACGCTAGTTACATCACTTTCCCTTCTCTGGATACTAGCACGCTCTTTTTTTCTTTCTTACTATAAATATTAAACAAAATGCCACCAAATACGAATAACGCTCCAATTATATGGGTCCATGTCAAGCGTTCATGGAACACGATTGTTCCCATCACAGCTGCCGATATAGGCATCACGTTAATAAAAATGGAGGCGGTTGACGTGAACTGCCCCCTGTCAAGTAGACAGTGGAAATAATAAAAATGATCTAAGCGGCTTTAGCTCTATATTCCATAGGGCTAAGGCCATTTAATCGTTTTTGATATCTATCATGATTATAAAAGCAAATGTAATCATCTATTGCTTTAGAAAGCTCTTCAAATGTCTCATACTTATTTAAATAATACTTCTCACATTTGAGTGTTCCCCAAAAAGATTCCATTGGTCCATTATCAATACATCTACCTACTCGCGACATACTTTGTGTCATTTTCGCTTTATCTATCCTGCGTTTAAACCCATGAGAGGTATATTGAAAGCCACGATCACTATGAATAAGGGGATGGTCTCCAGCCAAAAGCCCTGCTGCTTGGTCAAGCGTCTTAAACACAAGTTGATTATTATTAGAATGGCCTAAGACATAACTAACAATTGATCCATCATATAGATCAAGAATAGCGCTTAAATAAGCTTTCTTTGAGGGGCCATATTTGAATTCCGTGACATCTGTTACCCATTTTTCATTCGGCTTTTCCGCTGTGAATTCACGATTCAATATATTCTCCGCCACATGTTGAGGAGTAGAACGCTTATAAGGGGTTTTCTTTCTTCGAATGACAGATTGTATTCTTGCGACTTTCATTAATCTATAGATTCGCTTATGATTGAAATTTTGGCCGAACTTGCGATTCATGTTCAATGTCATTCGACGGTATCCGTATATACCATCAACTTCCTCATGAAGTGCTTTCATTTCTTTTATGATCTCTTCATTCTGAAGTTCTCGAGCAGAAGGCGTACGATTCAACCACTTATAATATGCAGCCCTAGATATTCCAGCGATTTCACAAAGTAGACTAACCTCTACCTCTTCCTTCTCATGAAGTTCTTGGATAGCGGTATACATATCTTCATATCGGATTTGACTTATTTTCGCCTCCTTTCGATTTCCTCTAACTTTTTTAAAAATAGATTCTCTGCACGTAACCGTTCATTTTCTCTTTCTAACTTTTTAATCTGGAGTTGGATAATGTCTTCTGGAGTTAATTCTGCTTCTTCTTTCTTCCTTCCGCGCTTATCTTTTAGTGCTTCATCTCCACCTGCTTCATACTTCCTCACCCATTGGTATACTTGTTGATAAGAGACCTCATAGGTCTCAGCTGTTCCTTGATAATCTTTTCCGTTTTCTAAGCAATCAAGGACAATTTGAATCCGTTCATCCCAAGTCGTTTTTCTCCCTTTCGTCATAGAGTTTGTCCTTCCTTTCGACCTATCCTTTAAATCTCTATGACTATTATAAATGCTAATCCATCTTCGGAGTACGGACCTGCTTGATATTTCATACTTTCTAACGATCTCATATTGAGAAAGTTCACCTGACAAATAATCGATTACAGCTGCTTTCTTTAACTCCTTAGAATAAGGTTTCCATGATGTAGATCTTTTTAATCCTTCCGATCCATACCTTTCAAATCCCACAATCCATTCTCTTAATGAATTTTGAGATATTTGATATTTAGAACAGAGCTCTTTAATGGAGTAGTCCCTCTTCTCATAAGCTTTCATAACTTCATATTTAAACTCTTCAGAATAATGTTTGCCAGACACAGAAAAACTCCCCCTAAGAGAAAACAGATTTTTATTTTTTAATCTGTCTACCTTAGGGGGAGCATATCAGTTGCCGCTAAAGGGCTATATTTTTTCATCACCACCTTCCCGATCACAGAATATATGCTCCAACTGAGACAGGCGCCTACTAAAACAAAATCAATCGGAGAGAGCCCAAGCTTTACAATAACGGATAGCTGCCCGTTTGTGATAATATATAAAGCTCCGATGAGCGCCATAACCATACCTAATATGCTTTTAGCGTTGATTTTTTCCTTTAAAAACAGGCCCGAAAAGAGCGTAATCAACGGAGCATTCACCGCAATAACGAGAGAGCTTTTGACAATCGGCGCATATTTAGTCGCAATAAAAAAACAAACGTTATATAGAAAAATACCTGTAAGGCCAAGCAGTGCAAACATCCCCCAGTCTTTTTTGGTAGGAACCTTTGCTTGCCGTTCCCTCCAACGCATGAGCGGAAAAAGAATCAGGCTGGCCCCAAAAAAGCGGAAAAAAGCAACTGAAACAGGATGCAGGCTGACCGTCGCTATTTTCCCCGCAATGAAAGCGCCTCCCCAAATAGCGGCTGTCAGGAAAAGCAAAATATACGTTTTTATATGATTCATTTGCACAAAAAATCCTCCCATAATCGATAAAATTTCTGATATAATCAATTCTACAAATATTTGGTCATAGGTGTTATTGATAATAATTGATGCTATTCATCAAGATTTTTGATAGGAGTTTGATTGCAATGAATATCAATTATTTGCAAACGTTTCGCGAAGCCGCAAAGTGGAACAGTTTTACCAAAGCTGGGGAAGTGCTAGGTTATGCTCAATCAAGCGTCACCACACAAATCAAAAAATTGGAAGAAGAATTTGGGGTCATTTTGTTTGAACGTTGGAGCGGCAGAATCAAATTGACACCCGCTGGAAAGGAATTGTTAGAATATGCTAATAAAATGATCCATCTGCTTGATGAAGCAAGACAAAGCCTTTCTGAGCAAGCAGAACTGGCTGGAAGCTTATCGATTGGCACTATTGAATCCATTGCAGGCTTTTATCTTCCTCCATATTTGCAAGCATTTAAAAATAAGTATCCGCGAGTGAATTTACTCCTCCAGCAAGGAGTATGCCAATATTTAGTTAAAGGTATAAAAGAAGGAAAATACGATTTAGCTATTATTCTTGATCAAAAACAAGAAGATCCAGATTTACATTTTATTATTATCAAAGAAGAACCATTAGTGCTAGTCGCAAAGCCTGATCATCCTTTCGTCCAACGGGATCATATCTATATGAGAGATTTGGAAAATGAAAAGCTCATTGTGACAGAGCAAGGCTGCAGCTACCGTGAAATGATTGAAAATTTATATCGTCGCCATGCAGTACGGCTTGAATTAACCATTGAATTAGGGAGTATTGAAGCAATTAAACGATGTGTGGCTTATGGGCTTGGAATCGCGTTTTTACCGCTCATGGCGGTAAAGGAAGAAATCGCAAACGGAAAATTAATGCTCCTTCCCCTTTCCGACATAAAGCCTAAACTTTATTTGCAGTTGGTGTATCACCAAAAGAAGTGGCTATCGCAATCAATGAAACAATTAATCCATCTTCTTTTAGAATAGAAGAAAAAATGCCGTGAGATTGATTGGTTCCTTTTTGTGAATTCAATTAGGCATCAGCCCATGCCAGGCTAGTGGCTTCCTTTAGCCAAAGAAATTTCTAGACTGGATCTTTCACACATTCGCCGAGAAGTCGCTTACCGCTAATCGAAGTGGAGGCGGGGAGGTTCATTCACTCACAGAAAAAGTCCCTGCTATTTGGGCAGGGACTACTTTTACTATTTCTGCAACATATTTTGTGCTAATCGATGCAACATCAAAAAAACTTGTGCTCGTGTCAC
Source organism: Anoxybacillus sp. PDR2 (assembly GCF_009834045.1). Classification (NCBI taxonomy): domain Bacteria; kingdom Bacillati; phylum Bacillota; class Bacilli; order Caryophanales; family Anoxybacillaceae; genus Anoxybacillus; species Anoxybacillus sp. PDR2. Next base: position 1,965,285 of record NZ_CP047158.1, read on the forward strand.
GGGTTCCTCTCGTCGATCCTGTGTCACCACTCCGTGTTGCTTCAAAAATTCAAACGCTGCATCGACCGCTTTGTCATACGCTGTTTTTTCAGGTGCTGGCATCTTTGGCTCCTCCTGTTTTTGCTGTGTTGCTTTCCTTTTCAAGCCAAATGCTTTCGCAATCCCTTCGACATGGCCATGTGCCACTTGCAAAAGAAATTGTTCTGATTTCAATTTGGCCGCATCGTTCGCATTATCAATGAACAGGTTTTCTGTGAGCAATGCCGGCATCTTCGTTTCGCGCAGTACCGCGTAGTTCGCTCGCTTTTTACCGCGATCCTGCACTCCGGCGATCGCTTTCATGATCTCGCTGTGGATCGTGTTCTGATACGCAATGGTCGACGGGCTCACATTGCCATTGTAAACGTAAGACTCAAATCCTGTTCCACTGCCGGCATTGATGTGAACGGATAAGAAAAAATCGGCATCCGCCCTGTTTGCGATGGCCGCACGCTCCGACAACTCCACGAAACGGTCATCCGTCCGCGTGTAGATAATGCTGACCCCTTCGTATTCAGCGAGCAACCCCCCGATCTTTTTGACAATATTTAACGTCAGATTTTTTTCCTGTAGACCGTTCCCTACAGCTCCGCTATCCGTTCCACCATGCCCTGCATCAAGTGCGATTTTCACCATTATTGATCATCCCCTTTCTTGAGAGTATATGGATCGACACCATTGATGTGACACCGTACCTTATATACTCGATTCTTTGCATGAATACACCTGCATCAAAAATTTCCGCTTCAAAAGTAACATATGCAACATCCAGGACAAGGGCAACGGCGGATATGCATCTATTCGATAATTTGGGTGCTTGCGAAATACAGATCCCCCCATATCACCTAAAATATAATTCCTGTCGATAGAATCGGTCGTGATGCTCATCATTTTATAGTATTATAAATTTAGGTTAAATTAGAAATCATTTTCAGTGTCTATGAGGAGGAGCCATATGAAAACGGAAAAAGAGAAAATGTTAAGCGGTGAATTATATATGGCGGCTGATCCCGAACTAATGGCGGAGCGGGAGCGCGCCCGTCGATTGACCAGATTGTTTAATCAAACATTGGAAACCGAGCATCAAAAACGGACTTCCTTATTGAAAGAACTTTTTGGTTCAACAGGAAAAAATCTCTTCATTGAACCTCCTTTTCGTTGTGATTATGGGTATAACATTCATGTCGGTGAAAATTTTTTCGCCAATTTTGATTGTGTTTTTTTGGATGTATGTGAGATAAAAATTGGCGATAACTGCCTAATCGCTCCAGGTGTCCATATTTATACTGCTACCCATCCGTTAGACCCTTTGGAAAGAAACTCCGGTACCGAATACGGAAAGCCCGTCAGCATTGGCCATAATGTGTGGATCGGCGGCAGAGCAGTCATTAATCCTGGCGTAACAATAGGAAACAATGTTGTCATCGCTTCTGGAGCCGTCGTCACAAAGGATATCCCGGACAATGTTGTAGTAGGAGGAAATCCGGCTCGAATCATCAAAACAATCAGTCATTTAAAAGCATAAAACAGTCTAATTGATATTTATTGAATGAGACGACTCTATAGGGGATTGAGCGTTATATCGATCCCCTATTGACGTGCGTCCGTGACAAATGGCTGTCGATCAATGCGTTTTTTCGCTTAAAAGGCAAGCTTGATCTTTGGTATCATGCTAGTTTTGAGTATCTGCTTCATGATGGTTCACCCTTCAAAGTTGTATTTTTTGCCATCACTCACCGCAGCTCTGCCATATACGCCCGCAATTGTGAAACGGTATCCCCAATAGAATGGTGAATGACAAGATCGAAAAGATGGTCCATTCTCGTTGCTGTTTTATTAATTATAGCCTTATATGTACGAGGAGATTCGGAAGTGACATAAAACGGAATGTGATTGACAGGCGTTACTTCAAGACTTGTGCCCATCGCCAGCAAGACGTCGCTTTCTGCTGCTGCGGCAAATGCTTCATCGATTCTTGGTACGATTCCGCCAAATAGAACCACATCAGGCTTTAGAATTTCACCACATCCCTTTTGTCGGCAAACAGGAACGTCTTGTGAATTTATAAACGATAAATCGTACTTTTGGCTACAGATAGGACATGTGGCCGTTTGCAAGGTTCCGTGCAATTCGATCACATTCGTGCTTCCTGCTTTTGTGTGGAGCCCATCGATGTTCTGCGTTAAAATCGTCACCTTTTTCCCAGCAGCTTCTAACGCTTGAAGAAAGATATGCCCTTTATTAGGCAAGAACGTGCCCATCATTTTTAATGAAAACATTCGTTTAAAGCGATGCCAAAAATCAACAGGGTGGGAAGTGAAATAGTGCTCCGACAAGTAATATTCGACATTGTCTTCTTGCGCATAAATTCCATTTTGGCCGCGAAAATCTGGAATGCCTGACTCCGTGCTCATTCCTGCTCCTGTCAAAACCGCGATCGTTTTCGCGCGTGCTAGTTGTTCAGCTAATTCTTTATATTCCTCCATTGATTTCTCCCCTTTCAACAAAGTAGCCCCTCAAAAATCGAGGAGCTTGGATATCTTCATTCTACGCTCTTTCTCGCACGCCCGCAACCCATCATGAGCGGTCAACAAACTTAACGCAAAACCATAATGGCGTTTTCCACCGTTTATGTTAGAATATAAATTGCTGCGTTTTCTTTCAGCTGCATGATATGTTGTAAAAGGAGAAGGAGAGAAATGAATGTACGAACAATGGCCATTAACGGTATTTTAGCTGCCGTGTATATTATCGTTACAATGCTGATTCAGCCATTTGGCTTTACAAATGTGCAATTTCGCGTATCAGAAATCTTAAATCACTTCATTGTGTTTCATAAGAAATATTTCTTTGGAATTATATTAGGTGTCTTTTTGGCGAATTTCTTTTTTTCCCCTTTAGGCATGTATGATCTTGTTTTTGGAGTTGGACAATCGGTCATCGCTTTATTAACAACCATTGTGATCACGCGTTACGTCGAAAATTTGTGGGCTCGTATGGCTGTTAATACTCTCATTTTTACGTTGACTATGTTTATCATTGCTTGGGAGCTGAAGCTGGCATTAGATTTACCATTTCTTTTGACGTGGCTGACAACGGCCGCTGGCGAGCTGGTTACGATGGCGATTGGCGCTCCGATTATGTATGCCATTCATCGCCGAGTTCGATTGGATCGATTAATGGAAAAATAAGGCGGCAATCTTGCCGCTATTTTTTATTTTTTTCTTATTTTTATTGATTATTTAGAACATAGTTTTATTTAAATTTAGTTGATGTAAAATGATTAGAAAATGAGCGGTCGAAAATACATACTTTTCAAAATTAAACAACTTTACTTCTTTATTATATTATCACTTTACCAAATTAAAAAGATCAGCTATGATGAAAAATGAAATCCTTTATTGATTCATCTAGACGTTGCACACAAGGAGGCAATATAAATGGCAGCAAAAAAATGGGGATTATGGGTGTTGACCGCCTTTGTTATCGGAAACATGATCGGCGGCGGTATTTTTATGATCCCAGCGAATCTTGCGCAAGTATCTAGCCCTGTCGGAGCCGTATTGGCATGGATCACAACAGGGCTTGGAGTTTGGATGATCGCGCTCGTATTTGGCAATTTAGTCACAAGAAAACCGGAGCTAAAAGCTGGACCACAGAGCTATGCGCAGGCCTTGTTTTTTTCCCCGCAAATGGGGAAAGTAGCCGGCTACAGCATGGCTTGGGGATATTGGGCAGCAAACTGGGCAGCAACGGCATCCGTCATTATTTCGTTTGCTGGTTATTTGAGCACTTTTTTTCCAATCATGCAAAGCAAACAAACTTTATTAACCATCGGTTCCTTTTCCTTGGAAACAGGAAAAGGACTTACATTTATGATTTGCACTGGTGTATTGTGGGGAATTCATTGGATTCTCGTGAGAGATTTTCAAAAGGCTGGAAAAATAAACATCTTCACAACCGGAGCGAAAGTGATTGGTTTCTTCCTTTATATTATCGGTACGCTATGGGTGTTTCATGCAGCAAATGTAGACAGCCTTTCTTTTATAAATGAAAAAGGACAGACGGTTTCTGTGCCGTCCCAACTTAATGGAGCGGCTATTACCATGCTTTGGGCTTTTATCGGCATTGAATCAGCCGTTATGCTCTCAAACCGCGCCCAATCTCCAAAGGATGTTAAGAAAGCGACATTCCTTGGACTGATCATTTCCGTCTTGATTTATATTGGAATTACATTACTAACAATGGGAGTTCTTTCCCAAGAGGAATTAAGAGAATCGCAAAAGCCGCTTGTTGATGCCCTTTATTCCGTCCTTGGAAACAGCGGTGCTTATATGATGGCGATTTTAGCGCTGATTTCTCTTTTTGGCTCGACAGTCGGCTGGATTGTAGTAAGTTCAGAAGTTCCATATCAAGCAGCAAAAGAAGCGCTATTCCCTCGCTTTTTTGGGAAAACCAATCAAAACGGAAGCCCTGTGCGTTCGTTGCTCATAACTAATGTAATGACACAAATTTTTCTATTTTCCACTATCTCAGGAACGATGAACGAAGCGTACAATTTTGCGATTGTCGTAGCGACCTTAGCTTATCTCGTTCCATATCTTGTCTCTGCTTTATATCAGTTGAAGCTCATTATCACAGGGGAAACATATCAAAATGAAACAGCACAACGCGTACGTGACGGTTTGATTACATTGGCAGCTCTTTTCTATTCGCTTTGGGTTATTAAAACAGGAACGGCAGACTGGCACACCTTTTTCTTAGGAATCGGTTTATTTGTGGCAGGAATACTTCTATATCCGCTATTGATGAAACCAAAAAACGATCATCAAGAACGGGCAAAATTAAAAGGAGCGTAAAAGAGAATCAATATGAATGGCCCTCTTCGTGTTGTAGACGAAGTCAACATTGACTTTGTTCTACAACCATTTTAACGGCCTTCATGTTTCATGTAGTCGAATTTCCTCCTTTCCCTATCGATTCAAATAAAATTCAGCGCCATTTTATCCAATTATTTACAGATGTCAAAATTTCCTTCTTCTATTGCTGGAAAGACCACTCTACTTTCTATCGGCAGAACATTCCCTTGTCATCAAACATCCTTCATTTTTGCAACAAACTAGCTAATGGACATAGATGATAGAGTTCATGGCGTTTTCAGAACTTTATCCAGACGGTAGATTATGTTGCTCCATACAAAACAAACACGGCTATTGCTTTTATCCCCCATCCTTCTTGATGAAAAATCATAAACCTCCTCCGCTTACACTTAAGAGGTGGGAGATTCTCGGTGGACGACGTAAAAAGATGAAAGAAAGGGGCGCCTATCAGCCGGAAAATCGACTGATTAGACACCCCATCCATCGTGGTTCTTATGATTCTAATAAAAGCTGCTCTGGATCTTCAAGAAGTTCTTTCACTTTTACTAGGAAACCGACGGCTTCTTTTCCGTCGATAATGCGATGATCATATGAGAGTGCAACATACATCATCGGACGGTTTTCCATGCGCTCTTCATCAATCGCTACAGGACGAAGTTGGATTTTGTGCATTCCTAAAATACCAACTTGCGGACCATTTAAAATTGGCGTCGACATTAACGAACCGAACACACCGCCATTTGTGATGGTAAACGTGCCGCCTTGTAAGTCTTTAAGACTTAATTTGTTTTCACGCGCTTTTGTCGCTAAATGTAAAATTTCACGTTCAATCTCCGCAAAATTTTTCTTATCGGCATCACGCACCACAGGCACGACTAACCCTTCTTCGGTAGATACCGCTACCCCGATATCATAATACTTTTTCACAATGATGTCATCGCCTTGAATTTCCGCATTGAGCAGCGGATATTTTTTCAATGCGGCCACAACCGCTTTCGTGAAAAATGACATAAAGCCAAGACGCACATCGTGTTCCTGATAAAAAGCATCTTTCCGACGCTTGCGCAAATTCATGACAGCCGTCATGTCAATTTCGTTAAAGGTTGTCAGCATAGCTGCTGTATGCTGAACTTCGACAAGCCGCTTTGCAATCGTTTGGCGGCGGCGAGACATTCTCATTCGCTCGACTGGTTTCTCTGGATCCATTGCCGCACTAGGCTGCGACGGCTTGACAGCTTCAACGGCTGGCGCTGGCTGAATCGTTGGAACCGGCTGGCTTGCGTAAGCTTCTACATCTTGCTTACGTATACGGCCAAGCGGATCAACTGGCGTTACTTGAGTCAAATCGATTCCTTTTTCACGAGCCAGTTTTCTTGCCGCCGGTGAAGCAATTGGACGCTGAACAGATTTTGCTTCTCCTTCCTCAACGGAAGCAGGGGCCGATTGGGCTGCTGCCGGTTGAACAGGCTCTGCCGCTTCTGGCTGCGGCGCCGGTTCCACTGCTTGTGGCGCAGCGGCCTCTGCTCCTTCTGATACAATCGCAATCGTATCTCCTACTCTTACTGTGTCCCCTTCGTTAAACAACAATTGCGTGATGATTCCCGATTCCTCAGACATTAATTCTACGTTCACTTTATCTGTTTCTAATTCGGCAAGCGGTTCTCCTTTTTGAACGAAATCGCCTGGTTTTTTTAACCATTGAAAAATCGTTCCTTCTGTTATTGATTCTGCTAATTCTGGTACTTTGATTTCTGCCACCGTGATTATCTCCTTTCGCCCTTCTCACTTTAATATTTTTAATTTAAATATGATGAACGTATGAACGCACAAAAGCTTGATTGATAATTCTTGCTTGTTCCTTCTTATGAACGACCGGATCCCCTTCTGCTGTGCTTGAACGACGTCTCCGGCCAATATAAGAAACATGTACACCATTTGGAGCTAATGTAAGCAATCTTGGTTCAACAAAGTTCCAAGCGCCCATATTTTTTGGCTCTTCCTGTACCCATACTAGTTCTTTTAAATTCGGGAACTGCTGAATGTAAGAAGCAATTTCCTTCATTGGGAACGGATATAATTCTTCCACTCTTAAAATATGGAACCATTCCCGATCTGCAACTTCCGCCAATTTTTCTTCTAAATCGATTGCGATTTTACCTGAGCATAAAATTAATCGTTCCACTTTCGCTGGATTTTGTCCTAATCCCGGTTGTGGCAACACTGGCTGGAAGCTTCCTTCGCTCAAATCCGCCGCTCCGGATACGACCAATGGATGACGTAACAAACTTTTTGGCGACATAATTACAAGCGGACGCACTTCTTCTTTTTGTAAAACAAGTGCTTGTCGCCGCAAAATATGAAAGTATTGCGATGATTTCGTCATATTGGCAACTGTCCAGTTATTTTCTGCTGCCAATGTAAGGAAACGCTCTAACCGAGCACTTGAATGCTCAGGCCCTTGTCCTTCATACCCGTGCGGAAGAAGCATGACAAGCCCCGATTTTTGTCCCCATTTCGCTCTTCCAGACGAGATAAACTGATCGATAATGACTTGTGCTGAGTTGGAGAAGTCTCCAAATTGAGCCTCCCATATCACTAACGTTTCTGGGGCAATAACGTTATAGCCGTATTCAAAGCCAAGAACGCTCGTCTCAGATAGCGGGCTGTTATGCACCGCAAAAGAGGCCTTGCTTTCAGACAATTGATGCAATGGCGAGAATCTCTCTCCTGTTTTTTCATCATGTAAAATTAAATGGCGTTGGGCAAACGTTCCTCTTTCTGAATCTTGTCCTGATAGTCGAATCGGAATGCCTTCCTGAAGAATGGTTGCAAACGCAAGCGCCTCCGCATGAGCCCAATCGATTTTATTCTCTTGAAAAGCATGAATGCGACGTTGCAAAATCCGTTCAAGCTTATTAAATACACGAAAACCCTTTGGCCATTGTACAAGCTCGTGATTCACTTGCTCCAAAACCTCAGCTGGTACGCTTGTATGAATTTTTGGAATGCCTTTTTCCGCTACTTCCGGCGGATTCATTTCATAGTCCAGCTCTTCTTTCACATTGGCCACTTTTTGATAAGCGGATTGCAGTTTTGTTTCTACTTCTTTTCTAAAACGATTTACTTCTTCTGCCGAACAGATAATTCCAAGCTGTTCCAGACGATCTGCATAAAGCTTGCGAGCCGTCTGGTGCTTGCGAATGATTTGATACATTAATGGATTGGTCGCAGCTGGCTCATCCATCTCGTTATGACCGTGACGGCGATAGCCGATTAAATCAATCAAGAAATCTTTTTTGAATTTTTGCCGATAAATGACGGCTAAATGCGCAGCGGCCAGCACGGCTTCCGGATCATCCGCATTCACATGAACAATCGGAATTTCAAAGCCTTTTGCTAAATCGCTCGCGTATTTGGTAGAGCGAGAATCTTCGCTTTCTGTCGTAAATCCAATCATATTATTAGCGATGATATGAATCGTTCCACCTGTCTTATAGCCTCTTAATCGGCTTAAATTTAACGTTTCTGCGACGACCCCCTGACCTGGGAATGCGGCATCGCCATGAATTAAAATAGCAAGCGCTTTATTTTCATCCTGTTCAGGAAAGCCAGGCTTGTTTCGAGTCTCTTGTGCAGCTCTCGTATAACCAGCCACCACTGGATTGACAAACTCTAAATGGCTTGGGTTATTGGCTAAAGTGATAACGGCACGAACCGTATTTTCTTTTTTAATTTTTCGATCAAGCCCTAAATGGTATTTCACATCTCCTGTCCATCCATATGTAATTCCGATCGATCCTTCAGATGGGATCAATTCTTTATTTGGCGCATGCTGGAATTCAGCAAAAATCATCTCATACGGCTTTCCTAGCACATGTGCCAAAACATTTAAACGACCGCGGTGGGCCATTCCAATATTAATCGATTGGATGCCTTTTTGTACAGACTCAGAAATGATTTCATCGAGCAATGGAACAAGCGTATCAACCCCTTCAATGGAGAAACGCTTTTGTCCTACAAATGTCCGATGCAAAAATTGCTCAAAAATTTCCACTTCTGTCAAACGTTTAAGAACTTCGACTCTTTTTTCGTTGGAAACGACCGGACGATACTCCCCTGATTCTACCATCCGCAAAAGCCAGTTCTTCTCTTCCTCATCCTGAACATGGCCAAATTCAAACGTAAGTTTAGATGTGTAAACTTCTTTTAAATATTCAATGGCTTCAAACGCATTTTTTATATGAGTAGGCAAATATGGACTTATAATGGAAGCTGGGATTGATAAAAGATCCTTTTTCGTCAACCCAAACTTTTGCAGATCTATTTGTGCCTTTGAACGTTGCTCTTCCGTTTCTAACGGATTGATTTTTCCATCCAAATGGCCGAAAACGCGAATATGCTCCGCCAGCTTAACAGCCTGGACGCATTTTTCCAATGCACTTGGCGAAACATAAGAGTCAACCGTTATGCTTTTTTGGTTGTCATAACGACCTGCGTCCGCCAACTCAGGCGGTCCCCAACGGTCGAACAGGCTCCTTAGCTCTTCGTCAACCAAGTTAGGATCCTGCACATACTGCTCATACATCTCCATGACGTATCCGAGATTTGGACCGTGAAATTTTTCCCATGGACTTCTGCTACTGTCACTAAGCGTGTTCATTTTTAGATAACCCTCCAGCACTGATTACGAATTCTTCCATCAACAAGCGAGACACAAAACCATTTCTTGAATTCAAATATCTACACACTTGAAATGGAAGATAAACCGATTTCATTTCCATTTTACTACGATTTAGACGAAAATCCAAATAACTTGATTTTTATTACTTTTCTAACTTTTCGTCCGTACTCATTATATAAAAAAAACATAAAAAGAGCCATGCTTATTTCTTCTTTAGAAACAAAATTTACAAACAAAATGTAATGTAAAGAAGAAAATCGCAATGGCTCCAATTGAGATAGCTGGGCTAGCTGGATTCGAACCAGCGCATCACGGAGTCAAAGTCCGTTGCCTTACCGCTTGGCTATAGCCCATTGATATAAAGGAGAACAAATTTTTATGATTATGCTATGTAATGATATGCTGGAGTGCCACTGGCATATCCAACGTGCTCAATTGTAGTATAACCAAGTTAGAATAACCGTATACAATAAAACGGGGAAGTAACAAATTGACTCCTATCGTTTTTGCTAAACTACCTATGAGTGCGCCACTATACAGATTCAGATTGACAAGTCCCTATCAATGAAAAAGCAGCAACATTTCGAGTCATCAGAAGAAATAGGGAACAAATGCTAGAAATCCATTGTCATTTATAGCGATCAATTGATGCACGAATTTTGTCTCTAAAATGAGCAGATCATGACCGATTTGGACGTCATATGGATAATGAAAAAGCAAATCACTCAACTTCCTCTTCCTTCCGTTTATGAATGTTTGCCACTCCTATTCGTTCATGATATATACAGTAAAGACGTCCGCTTGCTAAGCAGATCAATAGACATATTCTTATAGCCGCTTAATAATAGTAAATACCAGCTTTTAAGGGAGGAAACTATTCGATGCGTTTAAAATTAAGTGTGTTAGATCAATCACCCATTTCACAAGGAATGAAAGCAGAAGAGGCTCTTTCGAATACAGCAAAGCTTGCTGAGTTTGTTGAAAAACTGGGTTATGTTCGTTTTTGGGTCTCAGAACATCACGATACACAAAGTTTGGCCGGCTCCTCTCCAGAAGTTTTAATTGCTCACATCGCAGCAAGAACCAATCGCATTCGCGTCGGCTCCGGCGGCGTGATGCTGCCGCATTACAGCGCCTATAAGGTAGCGGAAAATTTTAAGGTATTAGCAGGTCTTTATCCAGACCGCATCGATTTAGGTCTGGGAAGAGCCCCAGGAGGCATGCCTCTGGCTACCATGGCTTTGCATGATGGAAGACCAAGAAATGTCGATCGCTACCCTGAGCAAATTGATGACTTACTCGGCTACTTGCATGATGATCTTGATAGCGCTCACCCCTTTTATGGGTTAAAGGCTACTCCTCATATTCAAGAATCTCCAAGCGTCTGGCTGCTAGGATCCAGTTCTGCAAGTGCCATCTTAGCCGCCCAAAAAGGATTACCGTTTGTCTTTGCACGGTTCATTAATGGAGAAGGAGGAGAGTACTATACCCAGCTTTATCATGAGCGGTTTATTCCCTCCCGCCATTTATCACAGCCATTAAGCATGGTCGCTACTTTTGTGATTTGTGGCGAAACAGAACAAGAAGCGGAACGGATCGCGTCTAGCTTAGACCTTTCTCTTTTAATGATTGAACAAGGCATGAAAGCAACAGGCACTCCAAGCCCAGAAACGGCTGCCGCCTATTCTTATAGCCCGTTCGAAATCAAACGCATAAAAGAAAACCGTAAGCGAATGATTGTTGGAACGCCAAGTCAAGTGAAGCAGCAATTAATCGATTTAAGCAAAGCATATAAGACTGATGAAATTATGCTTGTTACCATTACTTATGATTTTCAAGACAAGCTTCGATCGTTTGAGCTTATCGCCAAAGAAATGATGTCATAGCTTATGCCCGCTATTTTCTAGATGATTCATTCCCCTCGCCTTTGTTCCTGTTAACGGCGAGGGGTTTCTATTCATCATGACGGTTTGTTTGGGCGCAATCATTCACTATGGGCATTCTCTCATACTTCTCATCATACTATATAAAATATAACGTTAACATTATATTTTAATATCTATCCATCTTAATTTATCTATAATATTTATGTATAAATTTGACGTTAACGTTAAATTTATATATAATGGCTAATTGACAGGAGGTCTATGTTCAAATGGAGGAATTATTAAAAATTGACGAAGTGGCCAAATTAAGCGGGCTTAGCAAACGAACGATTCGCTATTACGAAGAAATTGGGCTGCTGCCCCCTCCTCCCCGCAGCCAAGGAGGTACGAGACTTTATACACAGGATCATGTCGAGTTTTTGAAAAAGATCACGATAGCGAAAGAAGTGCTCGGATTTTCATTGCAGGAGTTGCACCACTTCCTTTCTCTCAGAGACACACTAGAAAATCAGCGAGCGGATTACAAAAAAGTAACCGAGCCGCGAGAGCGAAAAGAAAAATTAATAGAAATTATCCATCTTCTTGACGACCAGCTCCAAATGATCGAGGAGAAAATTCATAAAATCATGTCTGTTCAAACGGAATTAGTTACGCTTCGCGAACGGGCGCGAGCAGCGATCGTAAAGATTGATGAAGAATTATCAAAATAGTCATTTCATAAAGGGGGATCCAGTATGAAATCCGCATCTACGCCAATCGAAACAGAGGTTCAATCCCGAAGCGGCAGACTGCTCGACCAGCCAAAGGCCGTATGGGCTGTCGCCTTTGCCTGTGTCATCTCATTTATGGGATTAGGTCTTGTCGACCCGATTCTACCAGCCATTGCCAGTAAGTTGCATGCTTCTCCCAGCCAGGTTTCATTATTGTTTTCCAGCTATACATTGATTACCGGACTGGCTATGCTGATTACTGGGTTCGTTTCAAGCCGCTTAGGAACAAAATGGACATTGCTATCAGGAACTCTCTTGATTGTCATTTTTGCTGTTTGCGGCGGGCTGTCAAGTACGATTGAACAGCTTGTCGGATTCCGAGCAGGATGGGGACTTGGAAATGCCCTATTTATCGCAACGGCTTTATCAGCGATTGTTGGCTTATCTAGCGGCGGACCAGCTAAAGCCATTATTTTATATGAAGCAGCCCTTGGCCTCGGCATTTCGGTCGGACCGCTATTAGGCGGCGAATTAGGTTCGATCTCATGGAGAGGTCCTTTTTTAGGCGTTGGTGTTTTAATGGCATTGGCATTTCTGTCCATTCTCATCTTATTGCCAAAGTTGCCGAAGCCTAAAACACGCACCTCTCTAGCCGATCCCTTTAAAGCGCTGCGATATCGTTCGTTATTCACATTAGGAATTGCCGCACTCTGCTATAATTTTGGTTTTTTCACTTTAATGGCTTATACACCATTTGTTATGAATTTAAATGAGCATGGTCTCGGCTTCGTCTTCTTTGGCTGGGGGCTGCTGCTCGCCATTACTTCTGTCTTCGTTGCCCCAAAGCTCCAAAACCGCTTTGGCACTGTGGGCTCTATGAGTGCGATGCTACTATGTTTCGCGCTGACGCTTTTGGTTATGGGGATTTGGACATCCTCGCAAATGACCGTAATCAGCGCTGTGGTTATCGCAGGTGCGTTTTTAGGTGTCAATAACACGCTGATGACAACGGCCGTTATGCTGGCGGCTCCAGTGGAACGATCTACTGCTTCTGCTGCCTACAGCTTTATTCGCTTTGTCTTTGGCGCAATCGGTCCATGGCTTGCTAGCAAGCTAGCGGAATGGTATAATCCGCACGTTCCTTTTTATGTTGGAGCATTGGCGGTCGCTTGTGGGGTCGCCGCTATTTTGTCAGGGCGCAGACATCTTCAGCATATCGACACAGCATCAGCTGCCCATTAAATCTAACTCCGCTTCCCCATCGCGAAGCGGGGTTTTACATTTTCATAACGAAGTGAAAAAGGAACATCGCTTATGCAAAGAGAATAAAAATAACCAAGGAGGCGAGCCTATGAACGTTGCTCAAGAATATTTGCGAGTAGTTAAGGACCGATTTATGGATATGAAAAAAACAGCTGAGAAAGCGATGGAACAGCTGTCTGACGATCAGCTTTTCCACACCTTTAATGAAGAAACCAATAGTGTAGCTGTCATTGTCAAGCATATGAGCGGAAACATGATTTCCCGCTGGACGAATTTTTTTCATTCTGACGGTGAAAAACCTAATAGAAACCGGGACGACGAATTTATAAATGAGTTCACAACCAGAGATGAGGTTTTAATATGTTGGGAAAAAGGATGGCATACTTTTTTGACTACATTAAACACCATTAGCGAAAGCGATCTGCTGCGCACGGTTACGATTCGCCATGAACCGCATTCAGTGATAGAAGCCATTGAACGGCAAATGTATCATTATTCGTACCATATCGGCCAGATTGTTTATATCGCTAAGCAATTAACATCTACAGAATGGAAAACATTAACGATTCCAAGAAAAAAGGGCTAGCACCAAAATGTCTCAATGAACAAAAAAATCATTGGAATGTGAACAGACGATGATCCCTTTTCCTGACGATCGGTCGACTCTATCTATTAAGTAAGCCATTCCAACTTGTATATGTAAACATATGTAAAACGAGAAAAATACAGGATATAAGACAGATAGTAAAGGAGGAAAATCCGCTGAGGGAAAAATTATTTTTGCTGCTTGCTAATTTGTTTTGGGCGGGCAATTATGTCGTCGGAAAACAGGTGATTAAAGAAACGGGACCTTTATGGCTGACATTTATTCGCTGGGGCATTGCCTTGATCTTCCTTCTTCCGCTTACTTATCTGTTGGAGCGTCCACGTTACATCGAGGTGTTGAAACGCTGGTGGCTACCGCTGCTTGTCAACGGCATTCTCGGAATTATTGGCTATAACTTGCTCTTATATGGGGCGCTTAAATACACGTCTCCAATGAATGCGGCCATTGTCAATGCCCTTAATCCAGCCATTATCGTGATGTTCTCCTATTTTTTATTGAAGGAACGAATCACCCTAATGAACATATTTGGTTTTGCTGTTTCACTGATCGGTGTCCTCTTTATTTTAACAAAAGGACATTTACTGTTCATTTTTCAAGCAAACTACAACCTTGGTGATTTAATGATGCTGTTAGCTGGCGTGGTTTGGGCGCTTTATTCGATTATGGGAAGAAAATTAGCTGTACCGCCGATTACAGCCACAGCTTTCTCAGTGTTTTTTAGCATTGTTACGCTTCTTCCTTTTATGTTCTTTCATCCTTTTTCATTACACGAACTAAGCAAGGGCGGCAGCATCGGGATTCTTTATATTAGTCTATTTCCATCCGTCTTGTCATTTTTGTTTTGGAATGTATCGGTGAAAAAAGTAGGACCAAGCTATGCTGGCATCTACTTAAATTTTATTGCCGTTTTTACCGCACTGATCACCTTTTTATTAGGCGATTCACTTTCCATGCCACAGCTTGTCGGCGGCGGGCTTGTGCTAACAGGCGTATATTTAGCAACCGCTATTCCTAAGACAAAAGCTTCTCGTTCAACAGACGCAACCGTCTCATCTGGACATTAACAAAAGGAAAGTTCTCACGCCGCCCGGCATCAAGCTCTGTTTCGCAATCACCATGCAAAGCAGACGAATTGGATGTTACGATATGGGTTTCCCATAACAATCCCCCTTTAAGATAAGGGGGATTCAGACTTCTGACAAACGCTTTTATGCGGGATGCTGAATATGTATAATTGTAGACAAAGCCTGTCTTTTGGCTTTGTCTACAATCTAGAATCCTGCTTTTTCTATTGAAGTAAACGGATAAATTCGCGCATAAAAATTGGTAAGTCTGGCCAAGCATGAGCAGAAACAAGGTTTTGATCAACATGAATCGTACGGTCGGATACATAGGTTGCCCCTAATGCCTCCATCCCTGGCTTGCAGGCAATATAAGCTGTCAAACTGCGACCTTTGACCACATCTGGCATCGTTTCAAAAATAAGCGAAGCGTGACAAATAGCAGCAATGGGCTTGTTTGCTTCAAAAAAGTGGCGAACAATTCGCTGAAGATCCGCATCAAGCCGAATATATTCAGGAGCACGTCCGCCTGGAATCACTAATCCATCATAATCGTTTGGGTCAATATCAGCAAAGGCAGCTTGCGCTTCGATCAAATATCCTTGCTTTTCCACATACGTATCCCAATTAGCAAAATCGTGGACAACGGTGTGCAATTTCTTTTTCTTAGGAGCCGCAATCGTTACTTGATATCCTTCTTCCAGCAACCGGTAGTACGGATAGTATATTTCTAGCGCCTCCACCGCATCACCTGCGACAATTAATACGTTTTTGCTCATGATCCTTCCTCCTTACCATTTTTTTCTTTACATCTCTATCATAATAGAAAAACAAAAAAAGAAAAAGAAAAATGTCCTAATAATAGCATAAAAAAGCATCTTCTCAAATGAGAAGATGCCGCGCAAAATTATGATTCTACATCATATCCTTGTTCTTCAATCACTTCTTTTAACGCTTCAAGCTTCACTGTTGCTTCATCATATTCAACATCCACTGTTCCTTTCTCAAGGTGTACCTCCACGCGCTGCACGCCCTCAAGCTCGCGCAAAGCATTCGTCACAGCGGCTTTGCAATGTGCGCATGTCATTCCCTTTACTTGCAATGTAACGGTCATGATGAATTCCTCCCTTTTATTTTTATATGTTCACACGCTTCAAGCGAAGCGCGTTCGCCACAACTGAAACGGAGCTGAATGCCATGGCGGCGCCGGCAATCCATGGCTCCAATAGACCGGACGCCGCAATCGGAATGCCGATTGAATTGTAGAATAAAGCCCAAAATAAGTTTTGACGAATATTTTTCATTGTTTTGCGGCTCAGCTGGATCATTTTCGGAATATGGCGCAAATCTCCACCAACTAATGTGATATCCGCTGTTTCAATGGCAACATCGGTACCGGTGCCAATCGCTATGCCAATATCCGCTCTCGCCAGAGCCGGCGCATCATTGATGCCGTCACCGACCATCGCCACCTGCTTCCCTTGTTTTTGCAGTTTCGCGACAAGATCCGCCTTCTCTTCTGGAAGCACTTCTGCGTATACATGATCGATCTGCACTTGGTGAGCAATGAATTCTGCTGTCCGTTGATTATCTCCTGTCACCATGCATACTTCCAGACCGAGCTGCTTTAGTGCTTGAATCGCTTCATTTGAGCTTGCTTTTACAGTATCAGCGACGGCAATTACACCAGCCAACTGTCCCTCGATGGCAACCATCACTGTTGTTTTTCCATGCTTTTCAAATTCAACTAGCTTTTCTTCATACATGGAAAACGCAATTCCGTATTCCTTCATCAGTTTGCGCGTTCCGACGATTACCTCTTTCCCCTCGACCAACGCCTTCAGACCATGGCCGACAATAGCGGAAAAAGAGTCCACATGCTTCAGCGAAATCTGTTGCTGCTTCGCATATTCGACAATAGCATGCGCTAATGGATGCTCAGAAACACCTTCAGCAGAAGCGGCATAGCTGATCATTTCGTTTTGCAGCACAAGGATATCGGTTACCTCCGGTTTTCCCTTTGTCACGGTTCCTGTTTTGTCTAACAAAATGGTATGGATCTTATGAGCCATTTCTAATGATTTTCCCGCTCTAAAAAGAATGCCCTGCTCTGCTCCCTTACCTGTCCCGACCATGATGGACGTCGGAGTAGCAAGACCGAGAGCGCATGGACACGCAATGACAAGTACAGAAATCGCTACTTCAAGCGCTTTTGGCAAATCTCCCGGCATCACCCAAGCATACCAGATGACAAACGCTACTAAAGCAATGCCGACCACAATGGGAACAAAGATTCCCGAAATCACATCCGCAAGGCGCTGGATGGGTGCTTTGGAGCCTTGCGCTTCTTCAACAATTCGTATAATATTGGCAAGTGCCGTATCTTTTCCGACCTTTTCTGCCCGAATCGTTAGTGCCCCTTGTTGATTAATAGTAGCTCCGATGACAACATCTCCTTCTTTTTTATCAACAGGAATCGATTCTCCGGTAATCATTGACTCATCGACAGACGATGATCCAGAAACGACAAGTCCATCCACGGGAATTTTCTCTCCAGGCTTGACAAGGAGAAGATCACCAACCTGCACCTTCTCAATCGGCACTCTCTTTTCTTGACCATCTTGGAGCACAATTGCTTCCTTTGCCTGCAAGCTCAATAGTTTAGTAATCGCTTCTGTCGTTCTTCCTTTTGCCAACGCTTCAAAGTATTTGCCGACAAGTACAAGCGTAATTAATACCGCGCTTGTTTCAAAATAGAGACTTGGCACGTACCCAGGATGTATAAAGGCTTGTACCGCTTCATACAAGCTATAAAAGTAGGCCGCTGACGTGCCGAGAGCGACCAGTACATCCATATTCGCACTCTTGTTGCGCAGCGCCCGATACGCCCCCATATAGAAAGGAGCTCCGATATAAAATTGCACTGGAGTAGCTAAAAAAAGTTGAAACCATGGGTTCATCAATAATGATGGCATCGGCAAGCCTGTGCTGATCGGCAGATGCGCCATCATCGTATAAAGAAGCGGCAACGATAAGGCAACAGAGACAAAAAGCAGCGGTTGTTTTTGGTGCTGCTTTTGCTTAGACTTGTGCTTGCTATCTTGAATTTGCGCTTTATAGCCAAGCTTGTTCATCTTCTCTACGATATGTTCGATTGTCACCATTCCTTCATAATACTCGACAACAGCACGATTCGTCGCCAAGTTGACCGCGACATCAGCGATGCCATCCATTCGCTGCAATCCTTTTTCAATTCTTGCTGCACAAGCGGCACATGTCATTCCTTCCATATCGAATGTCGCTTTTTTGGAAGCAATACCGTATCCAAGCTTCTGAATTTGGCCGGAAATATCTGCAAGGGTTTGCTTGGAGGAATCATATTGAACCGCTGCCGTTTCCATCGCCAAATTCACCGTAGCTTGTACCCCATCCATCTTATTTAGCCTTTTCTCAATTCGATTAGAGCAAGCGGCACATGTCATCCCTGTAATTTTCATTGTTACATGCTTTTGTTGACTCATGGCCCTTCCTCCCTTATTTCGCAAATTGCTTAAAAACATCCATGAGCTCTCGGATTGATTCTTCTCCGTTGCCATCGCGAATCGCTTTGGCCACGCAATGGCTGACATGTCTTTCTAACAGGTTCAATCCCACTTTGTTTAGCGCAGCCGTAATAGCGGAAATTTGCACTAAAATATCCACGCAATAGCGATGGTCTTCAATCATTTTTTGTACCCCGCGCACTTGTCCTTCGATGCGCCTGAGCCGCTTTAGCAAATCGTCTATTTCCTGCTCGGTGCGCATCGTCTTTTTATGATCATGATGCTCCATTGTCATCCCTTCTTTCATATTCAGCAACTTCTTCAATTACATTATACCCGTAATGGGTATAAGATGCAAAAGAAGAGTTCTATTTTTTCTCCAAGGTGAAAATGTGATGACCCCCGCTTCCTTTGCTCGCTCCTTTTAACATCATCTACCGAAAAGCCTTCCCCTCTTATACGGAGGGTAGGTGAGAGAGACTCATCCCATGTGTCTACTTGTTATTCATTAACGAAATAAATGATTATGGCTTGACCCAAAATGAAAGAAGATGCATCTCTGCTCCTCTCATACTTACTTTGATCAATGCCTTCGCCCTGCATGAAAGATGCTGAAAATGATGGTAGACAAAGCCAAAATGGACTTTGCCTACGATGTGAAAAGAGACGCATCTCCTCTTCTCTAACCCGTTTCTATTTGTCAGGCTTATGAAGCAGTTCAGAGCCACGAAGAATAATGTTTTGACCAAACTTCTTCTGAAGATGCTTCACTGTATTCAACAACGCTTCGTCCCTCGCATCCTCTTCAAAATGGAATAAATCCAGCTGCTTAACCGCCTCTTTTTGATCAAATACATCCAACGCCGTAACTCTAAGAAGTCTTACAGCGCTTCCATTCCAATGCTTTTTGAACAGATATGCGGCATATTGAAAAATTTCATCTGCCTCTTGAAACGGACATTCCCATGTTTTGCTGCGTGTAATCGTCTGAAAATCACGGTAACGGACCATAATTTGAACAGTCGCAGAAACCACACCTTTTTGCTTCATCCGCTGACTAACCAATTGTGCTAAACGGCGCAGAACATCGAAAAGGACTCGTTCCTCCGTCACATCTTGCGAAAGAGTGGTAGAATTTCCAACTGATTTCCCTTTCGTCCGGGCTTCGGGATCCACCGGACGATCATCGATTCCGTTCGCCCGCTCCTTAAGGCGAATACCGTTTACTCCGAAGGACTGCTGAAGGAGAGGCATCTCTGCTTTTGCCAGCTCGCCAATTGTAAAAATGCCCATGTGATTCAGTCTTTGCGCCGTTCGTTCACCGATTCCATGCATCGCTTGGACCGGAAGAGGCCAAAGCCTCACTGGGACTTCCCGCTTCCGCAGCACAGTAATTCCCAGTGGCTTTTTCATTTCACTCGCCATTTTAGCTAAAAATTTATTAGGCGCAATCCCAATGCTGACAGGAATTTGCAGCGTCTGCAGCAATCCTTTTTGAATCCGTTCCGCTATTTCGAGCGGCGGCCTAGGCCATTCACATGCTGTCATATCCAAATAGCCTTCATCGATCGAAGCAAGTTCTAGAACGGAAGAAAAAGAGGCTAAAAAGCGAAATACTTCCTGGCTCATTTTGCGATAGAAACTAAAATCAGGGGACAAGACAACCAGCTCCGGACACTTTTTTCTCGCTTCCCAAAGCGTCATTGTCGTATAAATGCCATAACGCTGCTTAGCAACATAATTAGCAGCCAGAACAATTCCTTTCCGTTCTTTCGGATCTCCAGCCACCACGACTGCTTTTTCTTTTAATTCGGGTTGGCGAGCGATTTCACAACTGGCAAAAAACGAGTTACAGTCAACGTGAAAAATGATCCTTCCTTTTTTCTGATTCATCGAACCCACGTCCTGTCATTTTTCCATGTAAAAAATGATTAAACATATGCACATCAGACGCGACTTAAACCAGCAGCAGTAAATTCAAAAACCACAAACGTCACGACACCGGATGGATGTCCACCAATTAGTACACTAAATGTGCGGCTAAAAGGTAGCGGTCAGGAAAAAGTCGCCATTGCGAGTTTTTTGCTTTCCTGAAAATAGAGCCAGTGTGGTTCGACTTGGCTCTATTTTCGCTCTTTTTCTACTATTATACATCTGTTTTTCGATCGTGTTCTATATAATGTTGAAGCATTACAAGTTTGTTATCCCAAAATCGTTCGTAAAAAGCAAGCCAGTTCTTCAGTTCAAGAAGCGGAGTCGGTTCTAAACGATACCGCGTTTCCCGCCCGACTTTCCTCTTTTGAACAAGACCTGCTTCCGCCAAAATACGCAAATGCTTCGAAACAGCGGTACGGCTAATCGGAAAATGTTTGCTGATAAGGGTAACAGATAATTCCTCATCCGCCAGCAAGTTTAATAGCTTTCGCCGAGTAGGATCAGCGATGGCTTGGAACACATCATGCTTTTTTGATAAAGCTGACATTTTATACCTCTAAATAGTCCTTTAATGATGCAAGCAGCTTCCCCCAGCCCTGATCCATTCGGTCGCGTACGATGGTGTGACGTTCTCCAAATTCTGTCTCCTTGTCCATATCCCATCCAGAATGGATCAATGTAAGGTCTGTCTGGTTGGCTATCTCCTTTAATTCAAACGTCAAAACCCAGTCCTTTCCCCAGCAAAATGAAAGTCGGTGCGACGGATTTATTTCGGTTACTTCGCACGGTGACATTCCAAACGGACCAGCGTTGAGATGAAATCGATGGCCGACAATCGGTTGAAAATCATTCGGCATAAACCAAGCTGCAAGACCTTCGGAGGTAGCTACCGCTTTCCATGCTTGATCAATAGGGGCATTTAATCTCACTGTTCGACGAATATCCGTTGACGAAGAACGATTTCCAATGTTCATTTTCATGTCCTCCAGCTTTATTTTTCGAAACCAAATAGTTTCATTTTGATTATACGAAACCATTTAGTTTCATGTCAATTTTTCTAAAAATCTAGCAAGCTTTGTGAACGAAGCCATGATTGAACGCAATGAATGAATGTTTTGGCGGCAGGAGAAAGGTGATAGAAAGATGACGCTGCGATGCCAATCGTCCGGTAATAATCTCCCTCTAAATGGATGGTACAAAGATCATCTGGCATTCGAAAAAGCGCCATTTCTGGCAAAATACTGATGCCAAGCCCATGCTGTACCATAGCTATAATCGCTTGATCCTCTACCACCTCATACTTCACTTTCGGAAACACGCGATTTTCCTTTAATATAGTTCTCACATCATGGTCGTATCCCCATTTTGGCATAATAAACTCCTCTTCTTCGAGCTGCTCGAGTGGAATCGATGTTTTTCCAGATAAATGGTGTTGCCGTGGAACCATGCACACCATTCGATCCTTCTTTAAAGGGATCGTTTCTAAAGATTTCGCAGCTGTTAAAGATAAAAAACCAAAATCTACCTCTCCACTGGAAATCCAATGGCGAATCTCGTCATAATCCCCTTCTAACAGTTTAATCTCGATCAAAGGATGGTGCATATGAAACATGCGAATGACCCCGGGAAGCCATCGCGCTGAAACACTAGTAAAAGTGCCGATTCGCACCATACCAACCTCTAATCCGTTAATAGCAGCGACCTGCTGTTTTAATTTTTCATTCCAATTTAGTATTTCTCGCACTAATTTCAATACTTGCTCTCCATTGCTTGTTAAACGCACACCCGATCGGTCTCGCTGTAAAAGCAAAAATCCCCACTCCGCTTCCAAGCTCGCGATGGCATGGCTTATGGCCGATTGAGTTAAACGAAGAGCCTCCGCTGCTTTCGAAAGACTGCCAAACTCTACCACTGCATGGAATATTTCAAACTTAGTCAACGACATCCATTTTGCTCCTTTTTCATGAATTTTTTTCATAAAAAATATGATAAAGATTCAATTTTCTTATATTCATTGTACATGTATACTATTTACCAAACAATCCATTCAACAATTTAGGGAGAGGGTCAACCAATGAGTCAAACGAAAGCAAATGTCATGCTATTTTTAATTACGATATTTTGGGGTTCTTCTTACTTATTTATGAAGATGGGACTAAATTCCATTCAACCATTTAGCTTGATTGCTTGGAGATTCGGCATTGCTTTTTGCTTATCGTCCCTTATTTTTTATCGACGGCTGCTTCAGCTTGACCGAAAAATTGTAAAAAGAGCAGCGCTTCTAGGAACCATCTTATTTTTCGTATTTGCGTTCGTTACAGTAGGCGTAAAATCCACCTCTACTTCACATGCGGGCTTTTTAGTAGGATTCACCGTTGTATTAGTTCCGCTGTTTTCTGCTATCTTTTTAAAGAAAAAACCAGAAAAACGAGTCATCATCGGCGCAGGCGCTGCCATGTGCGGAATCGGACTGTTAACATTAAACCACGGCTTCGCGATAAGCCAAGGGGATATATTTTGCCTAATGACAGCGGTATCGTATGCGGCTCATATTATGTTGACCGGGCAGCTGACCAAAAACGTTGACTCCATTGCCCTTGGCGTCCTGCAGCTTGGCTTTTGCGGAGGTCTTGGAGCCTTATGCTCGCTTTTGTTTGAATCGCCAAGTATTCCAACTCAAATAGAATCATGGATCGCCATTTTCTCCTTAAGCATATTTTGCAGCGCAATTGGATTTGTCGTACAAACAGTTGCTCAAAAATATACGACAGCCACTTATACCGGCTTGATTTTTTCACTTGAACCTGTTTTTGCTGCTTTATTCGGCTACCTCTTTTTAGAAGAGGTTTTGCCGCTTAAAGGATACTTTGGAGCTGCACTCGTCCTGTTTGGTGTTATTTATGCTCAAGTTCAAAGCGGAAAGCAAAAGCGACAAAGCATAGCGGCAAGAAAAGCGATGGAGATGTAAACAAAAAACGTTTGGGTTTTTGCTGCCCAAACGTTTCTATGGCTATTCCGTTGACCGAAGAAGCTCAATAAAATGATGAACAATTTTTGCCGTCAGTCCCCAAATGACCTTATCTTCATAATAATAAAAGTATTCATCGATTTGCCGCGGACGCCAACGATAGTTTTTTCCTCCTGGAATTTTATCAAAAGGAAAATTGGCATCGGGACACGCTTGAAGCTGCACATGATAAATCTCTGGCTGCATCTCATAAAAAAACGACAACGGCACTGTGAAGATTTCGTCCACTTCCGATTCATTCGGCTTTATTAAATGAGGAGAAGCAAGAGTAGCGACAAACGGATAAAGGACCATCCCAAATGGGGAAACCATATAATCAAGCGGAAATACATCATGAATAGCATCTTTTTCGATTCCCAGCTCCTCGCACGTTTCACGGATAGCGGCCGCTTGTTCATTCTCATCGTCATGATCGACCTTGCCCCCTGGAAAACAAATTTCCCCAGGCTGTCGCCGAAGCTGAAGTGAGCGAACCTCAAATAACAGATGAGTGTCTTTCTCTTTTTTTATCAACGGCAGCAGAATGGCAAATTTGGCGAACTGCTCGATGCCGAGCAGTGACGGAGTTCGCTGCTGCAGCTTTTTGATCTTTCCATCCATTCTCATCCCTCCCTTTTATCCTATTATAGATAAAAAATGTTTGGAACTTTCTTTTATTTTGACAGCCGGCTTGTTTAAGAAGATTCGTTCCATTTCAAGCTGTATTTATGAAAAAAATGGATTAATAAACATCACGCTTAACAAAAACGAAAAAAGCGATAAGCAAGGCAGCGATTCCCCATACAGCTAGAACACTCATCGAAAATCCGAGCGTCATTCCATTAATCGGCGGCGCTGTTCCACTAATATAGTCTGTCAGACGCAAATTGACCATAAAAAAGTATTTGGCGGATTCCCAAGAAGAAACCATGTTCGCTAAAATAGCGCCAGAAATCAAGGCTGCCAGCATGACTCCCATCACGGCTGCCGTGCTTCTTATTAATACCGATAACATAAATGTCAATGTTCCTACAACAACAGCTACAAACCAAGCAAGTCCTAGCTCCATCAACAAATATTTCCATTGAGAAATTAAGTGGACATTGGCTGTATTCAATTCTTCTCCTTGAATTGTAAACCCTGTCAACAGCGGCAAATTCCATCCGCCATATCCGAATACAGCGCCGGAAATCAGCCATGAGAGACATACAAGTGATAGGACAATAAAGGAGATCGACAATAGCATCGCGATATATTTGCTTAATAGGATTTTCCATCTCTTTATTGGCCTTGTGAGCAATAATTTGATCGTTCCTCCGCTTGCTTCTGAAGAAACTAAATCAGCCACTACGACCATTACCATCAATGGAAGAAACAGATCAATAGCGTTTTCAACAAAGGTGCGCATAAAAGTCGGAGCCCCTGGCGCCGACGGATTAATGTTGTGGTCTAAATAATATTGTTGCTGCTGAAGGCGAATTTGTAAAAACTTACGCCATTCTTCATCAATGCCGCTTGAATTCAAGCGATTTTGCGTATCAATAATTTGCTGCTGAAGCTGTGTTCGCCAATCGGCCGTGCCGAGCCGTTTTTGCACATCCTGTACATGCTTAAATTGCGCATATGTAAATAAAGCCACAAGAACAGCGGTAATGGCAGCAATAATAAATAACCGCTTTTTACGGATAATTTTTAACATTTCATTATAGACAAGATCAGTCAATCGTCTCTCCTCCTGTCAGCTCAATGAATAAATCCTCTAGTGTCGGCAACTTCGGTTCCATTTGGCTCACCTTAACACCTGCTTGCACTAATCTTTCATTCCATGCTGCCAATTTCTCTTTTTCATAATATGTAATCAATGTATCAGCCTGTGCTGATAAAATCACCGTTTCGCTTTCCAATTGTTTTTTTGCTTGTTCCAGCGGCTCTACCTTCCAAACGACCCGCGCTTGTTCCTTTAATAAACGGTCTACTGTATCGATGCGAATGATGCTTCCTTTTGACAGAATCGCTACCCGATCACACATCAGCTGAATTTCACTCAATAAATGAGAAGAAACAAGCACACTTAACCCTTCTTTTTCGGCTAAAAAACGAATAAACTCCCTCATCTCGCGAATGCCGATCGGATCCAGTCCATTTGTCGGTTCATCTAAAATCAGCACAGATGGCTTTCCTAACAACGCTTGAGCAATACCTAAACGCTGTCTCATCCCTAATGAATAGGTGCGAACGCGGTCATGAATACGGTTCTGCAATCCTACAAGCTTGACTACTTCCGTTATTCGTTCTTTCGAAATATCCGGTAGCATGCGAGCAAAATGTTCTAAATTTTCCCATCCAGTTAAATAAGGGTAAAGTTCAGGGTTTTCTACAATACAGCCAATATGACGGATGGCCTTCGTAAATTGACGCTGAAGATCATATCCACAAATCGTAATTCGGCCTGCTGACGGTTTAATCAAGCCGACAAGCATACGAATCGTCGTCGTTTTTCCCGCTCCATTAGGGCCTAAAAAACCAAATACTTCCCCTTTTTTTAACGAAAATGAGAGACCTTTAATAATCGTTTTTCTTCCGATTTTTTTTTGCAAATCTTCAACAACGAGCGTCTGCGTCATTTTTTCCCCTCCTTTGTAAATGTAATCAGCGAAGACAGCCGTTCGCCGATCAGCTTGTACCCTTCCTTATTTGGATGGAATTGATCGCTATAAAGATAATCATTGACATGCAATTCAAATAAATCGTACGTTGGAACAGCAATAATATGAGGATAACGCGCCGCTACTTCGGCTGAATCATAATTCCACTGGCGCACAATCGCTGAAGTAGTTTCCGCATGATCTAGCTGGTTAAATGGATTGTAAAGCCCAATATAAAAAACAACCGCGTTTGGATTCACCGATCGAATCGTTCGGAAAATGGCATCTAAATGACGCAAATAAACGCTTTTTATTCGGTTGATGTACTCAGCCGAGAGATTCTGTAGCGTCTCTCCTCCTTGAAACAAATCATTGCCGCCGATCGTCATAAATACAAAGTCCGCTTGCTTCAATTGGCGCTGTACTTCATTTTGCTGGAGTTGTTGCAGCAGTTGCTCCGACACCTGTCCTTTGATCGCCAAATTTGTCAGCTGAATCGGTTGCTTCGTTTTCGTCCGCAGCTCGTCCAAAACGTAGCCAACATACCCCTTTCCTGTTTCATCACCTGTTCCCCGGGTTAATGAGTCACCAATCGCCACAATCTGCAAACGGTGGTCCTCATCAGTCGTTTCTTCTGCACGATAATGGGTCGACAGCGAAGCAGTTGGCTGAAAAAATTGGTCGTAAACGGTCAAGCCAAGCCCAAAAAGCCAGCAGCCTCCTGCAATGATAGAAAGAACCGCAATCACTTTTACCATATTCATTTTCCCACGATCATCCTTTCGCAGCACACTGTACTATCATTCATTATAAAATAGAATGCTGCAGAATGGAAAAAAAGCGGCGCATCAAGCAGCCGCTTTTATTGACCCAATCGTTTTTGCAAATAATCAATAATTCCCATCGCACAAACACTAGCATCCAGCTCCAGCACAGAGTGTACATGAGCCTGCCGCGGCACATGATGTTCGGATAAAAGCGGCTGTACAAGCCCCAACAGACCTTGAGTCACCGCCTTCGCTTTTTCTTCAAAATCACGGGTGGACTGTTTCTCCATCACGTGTTCTCCTATTTCAATAAATTTTGGCAGCCAATAGCGCAGCTGCTCAAATACAGCCTTCGGATTTTTAGACATGCCAAAATGACCAAAATAAACATAATCGAGTTCTAAGGCTTCGAGCCGTTCTGCCGAGGCAAGCATCGCATGGGGATCAAACTGGTTTGGTGAAGTGGAAGGCAAATACAACTCCAGTCCGTATTCCAGCAGCTGGTGGTAAAATACCCCTAACGTATCCCCTGTAAAAATTCCCTTGCTCCGAGAATCATAGATGGAAAAATGGTGGTTCGCATGTCCAGGAGTGTTGAAAAACGTTAAAGTGCGATGCTCGCTCAGCTGAAGTGTGTCCCCGTCTTCTTTTACTACAATGCGCTCTTCCGGAATCGGGATGATCGGCTCAAACAATTCGGCAAATTTTTCTCCATACACCGCTCTTGCCCCTTGAATTAATCGCGTAGGATCGGCCAAATGGCGCTTTCCTTTCGGATGAACGATAATGTTTGCATGGGGGCATTTTTCTAGCAACAGTCCCGCACCGCCAGCATGATCCAAATGAATATGCGTCACAATAATATTGCGCACATCAGCGGTATGCAATCCTAAAGCTTCTAGACCTTTTAATAAATGCGGAATCGATGGGCTGGCGCTCGTTTCGATAATCGTCAGCTCTTCTTCATGAAGCACATATGTACCGGTACGCTCAGCCCAGCCGACATCGAATACATCAATTAGCGAAATTCCATTTCCTAAATCCATGATCGTCTGCATACATTCATCTCCCATTCCCTATTGAAGCTTTCTAAATATTTTATCAAAATAAGTGAAGAATCTCTATAAAAAGATATAAAACGGCATTCAATGGCACATTCATCATTCTCTGATCAAGAAATCCCCACCTCTAAGCGAATCAGAGGTGGGGGGAGTGTTCAATCTAGATTGCTATGCTGGCTAAAGGCTTGTTTGTGTTCAACCTGTTTCACTTCTGCATATTGCAGGCAAATGGCATCTAAAATAATATGGATGCACTGGTCAAATAGAGAGCTTAACGGCTGTATGCTTGCTTTTTCATGATCGCGGCGATATTTAGTCGCTGCAGGAACATAAACTATGCAGGAAGCCTTTTGAGCAAGCGGGGAGGCTACATCAGTCGTAAAAGCCATCACTGGACAGCCAAGCTGCCTCGCTTTTTCCGCCATCCAAACGGTACTTTTAGTTACACCTGAACCAGACACTGCGATTAATACATCTCCATTCTGTATCGACGGCGTGATCGTCTCCCCAACTACATAAACATCGGCGCCAAGATGCATAAGGCGCATCGCAAACGCTTTGGCCATCAATCCAGAACGTCCTTCTCCTGCCACAAAAACTCGTGTCGCAGAGGAAAGAATCGTTACCACCCGTTCCATGCTAGTCGTTTGAAAATCACAAAGCACCTGTTCGATCTCTTTCATGATTAATTGAAGGGGATCGTTCATCCATGACTCCTCCTTGCAAAAATCGCTTGTTTCAGTGTTTGGGCCGCCTTCTGTTTATTCTCTGCCTTTGTGATGGCAGAACCGATAATCACGACATAGGGCTGCAGCTGCTTCACCATATCAAGAGAATCAAGGGAAATTCCTCCAGCAATCGCCCATGTCCGTCCTTGCATCTCCTCCAAAAACATAGGGAACCGTGCTGCGTTGAAACCAAAAAGCTCTTGTTCATCCTTGCTTACATGAAGGCAAAAAATCGCTTCCTTATATTCTAGCAATGACGGCAGAAGCGTTTCATGGACATTCAATAAATCAATCATGACTCTTTTCTTTCTCTTTTTTGCTTCATCCAAGCATGTCTTCACGGTAATATTCGGCGCGACTCCCATCGCTGTCATTATGTCAGCTCCCGCTTCAAAGCACATCTGGCATTCATATGCCGCGTTATCCATTGTTTTCATATCCGCCACAAGCAGTTTATTTGGAAATTCTTTTTTCAGCCTTTCAATACTTTGAACACCGTATTCTTTAATTAAAGAGGTGCCAACTTCAATCCAATCAATTTCATGATACACCTCCTCTGTTACATGAATCGCTTCATCCATCGTCATTCGATCAAGCGCAAGCTGAATGTACATCCTCCTTCTCCTTTCCCCATCAAGGCGGCTTTTTCTCCCAGACAATATATGCCAAGTTGTATCCTATATAAGCGCTCTGCTAGAAGATTCACGAATCATCAATGTACACGGGAAAGTGTATAAGTTTGAATCGGGTAATTCCTCGTGATGATGAATTTGCTGCAGCAACAACTCGGCCGCTTTTTTCCCCATCGCATATGCCGGTTGAGCAATCGTGGTCATTGTCGGTTCAGAAAAACTAGCAAAAGGAATATTGTCAAATACAACGACGGCCACATTATTTGGAACGCGAAGACCGTTTTCTTTTAAAAATTTCATGACTTCAAAAAAGGATAAATCATTCCCCGCTACTAATGCAGTTGGTTTGTCCGGCAATGCAAATAAACGGCTTAATTCGGAAATCATTCGCTGGATTTCTGTTGAAATCATATATTCTTGTTTGATGGGAATGCGATAGTCGTTTAGCGCCTGCTTATAACCGTTCATTCTCTCAATGCGCGGATAAATCGTTAGCGGTGGCGTAATTATGGCAATGTCTCGATGCCCCTTTTCAATCAAATGGGCCACCGCCTGATAGGTTGCCTCCTTATTATTCACAACAATGGTACGGATATTGACTTCTGAAATCTTGCGGTCTACAAATACGACTGGATAACGTTCCTGCTCCATTTGTTTGTACAACTCAAGATTGCCGCCAGTCGGAAAAAGGATTAACCCATCCACTTGTCTTGCTCGCAGCATCTCAATATATTTCCGTTCTTTAACCGGATCGTCGTCTGCATTACAAACAATGGCATGCATATCATGCTCATGACAAAAATCTTCGATGGCTCTGCTAATTTCCGTCGAAAAGCTATGCATAATATTAGCAACAATAATTCCGATCATGGCTGTCCGTTTTTGCTTTAAACTTCTGGCAATATAATTCGGATGATAGCCAAGCCGTTCAATGGCCTCACGAATCTTTTCTTTTGTCTCTTCTCCCATATGCTCATATCGTTTATTTAAAAATTGCGATACCGTGCTTTTTGATACCCCTGCCGCTTTGGCTACATCTGCCATTGTTATTCTTTTCATAACCCCTCTTCCTTTTTATAAACTTCGGTAAATTTCGATTATTTCCATTTTAACAAGAATAAACTGGCCTATCCAGCACATGGGAAGAAAAGCAAATTCTCTTTTCCTCGCTAGCCTTTCAACCGTCTATTTCTGGTTATTGTGCCGTCATCGTGCAAATATGCAATTTTTATCGTATAATAATGATAGGCTTTCATTTGTGTGCTTGATGGACCTCCCATTGCTCAGGCACACGTTTCTTTTTTAGGGATTGTTGTCCTTTCACCGCCATCATCGTGAAGATCGCGGCGAAGAACAAAGATCCTGCCATAAAAATATACGAGGCTCCAAATCCTCCCGTGGCCCCATTCAAATAGCCGACAATATAAGAGCCGACGAACGATCCGAGCGCTCCCATACTATTGATTAAGGCCATCGCTCCTCCAGCAACATTGCGAGGCAAGATTTCAGGAATAATCGCAAAAAACGGTCCGTACGGGGCATACATGGCTGCTCCTGCTACTACCAGTAAAAAAAAGGAGATCCAAAAGTGGCTTGTGCCAATCATATAGGAAGCATAAAAGGTAATCGCTCCAACAAGTAGAAACGGCCATACAAATATGGTTCGATTTAACAGTTTGTCAGAGTAGTAGGAAGCGGCGAACATGAAAATAATCGCCAACACATAAGGAACAGATGATAACCAGCCCGTTTTGACAATATCCATATTAGGCGCGGCATGGATAATAGATGGAAGCCACATGACAAATCCGTATACCCCAATGCTCCAAAGCGCATATTGCAAACTCAATAATATGACCGTTTTTGAACGGAATGCCTGACTGTAATTTTTTACAGGCGTTAATTCTTGCTGTTCGCGCTCCAATTGAGCTTGCAGCTGCTGTTTTTCTTCATCCGTCAACCATTTGGCCTCTTTTGGTTCATCATTGACAAGCTTCCACCAAATAAAAGCCCATATGATGGCCGGGACGCCTTCAGCAATAAACATCCAGCGCCAGCCTACTGCTTCAATTAAATACCCTGATAAGATAGACATCCATAGCACTGTTGCAGGATTCCCTAAAATCAAAAAGGTGTTTGCTCGCGAACGCTCCTCCTTCGTAAACCAGTGGCTTAAAAATACAAGCATGGAAGGCATGACAGCGCTTTCTACCACTCCTAATAAAAAGCGAATGATCATAAGCCACTGGATATTACTGACGATGCCAGTGGCACTCGCAAGTCCTCCCCAAAGAATGAGCGACCAAAAAATCAGCTTTTTCGCGCTTTTATTTTCGGCATAATGGGCACCGGGAACCTGAAAGAAAAAATAACCAAGAAAAAATAGCGAGCCGAGCAGTGAAGATGTCGCTGCGGAAATATGCAAATCCTCGGCCAATCCTCCCGCCGCGCCAAATCCATAGTTGGCACGATCCAAATAAGCTAGACTGTACGTAATAAAAACAATCGGAATTAAACGATACCAGCGCGATTTCGCTATTGTACGCTGCATGCCGCATCCTCCCCATGATATTTTTGCATGAAGCTGTCTAACTCTTTTCGATTAGGATAGCCGTCGCTGTCACCTATTGATTGAACAGCTAAAGCTCCGATCGCGTTTCCTCGCATCACCGCTTGGAAAACGGGCATTCCTTCTAAAATCCCGCTGATAAGTCCTACAGCAAAACCATCTCCGGCCCCAACAGTATCTACTACTTTCGATACTCGATATCCCGGAACATATCCCTCCTCATCGCAAGATTTATAAAACGCCCCTTTGCTTCCTAATTTTATAACAACCAGCTTCACTCCTCTTTTTAAATAAAAATCAGCGATATCGCTCGGCTTTGTATAGCCCGTTAGCAATTTTCCCTCTTCGATTCCCGGAAGAACGTAATCACTTTTAAAAGCATATTCATTAACCACTCGAATCATCTCGCCTTTTGTTGTCCATAATGCAGGTCTTAGATTAGGATCGAACGATATCGTTTTTCCTTCTTTTCTCATAAATGATTGCGCGTGCTTGGCAAATTCTCGCATGGAGCTGGAAAGGGCTAAAGGAATCCCTGTCATATGCAGATGTTTAGCGGAACGGAAATAGGCTTCGTCAAAATCAGCCACGCTTAAATGACTGGCGGCTGAATGTTTTCGAAAATATTGTACTTCTGGATCTCCCTCACTTACTTTTGCTTTTAGCTGAAAGCCTGTCGCAAAAGAAGCAGAGATGTGGACCTGCTCAATGTTCACCTGTTCCTGACGTAGCTGCTCGAGAATATAGTTCCCAAACACATCATTTCCGACTTTGCTGACCCACCCGCTTTTTAGTCCTAATCGAGCAAACCCGATGGCCGTATTGACCTCCGCCCCGGCAAGCGCTCGCTGAAAGCGGCTCACCTGCTGAAGCGATCCAGGCTCCTCCGCAACAAACATCACCATCGCTTCTCCAAACGTGACAACATCCATCCTCTCTCCCCTTTCTCATCCTCTTGATTCTGCGATTTTCGTATTTTTGTTAAAGATCCGTCCAAGCCATATAAAGGCAGCTTGAAAATCGAAGAAAAGATCGCTGAAAAATCGATGATCAGTCAGAGACAAATCTTATAAGTTTGCTTTCATCATGCAGACATGTGATAAGAGTCCAAATACTGCTGTTGTTTGAACGCGGGCCATTGAATTCCATATCCATCCCTTATATTTATAGCTCGTGTGTTATCATGAAAGAGAGCCACCCCCCCGAAAAAATTGAAACTTTTCTCGCTTTCAAACGTCTCCTCTTCGTTTAAGGCTTGTAAATCGGTTTTGTAAATCGGTTTACAAGAATTATAACATTTACGTAAGCGTTTTCTCAAGTAATTTTTAAAATTTTTAGACTTTTTATGAAAGACAAGCTAAGATTTCAGCCATTTCCCTGCTCTCTCTTATTCCTTTTTAAAAATAAAAAAGCAGGCAAAAATCGCCTGCTTTTCTCCATAATTTATGCACCCGTGAACTACCCACTATCTACACTTCGCTTAGAGGAGGGCTTCATGTTCGCTGAACGATAAGCCCCACACAAGGACCCTTTACGCTTCCCTTCGTTCTAAAGGGGTCCGTTTGAACGATAAAGTATCCTATCCGTTGGCCATCGCCAACCGAAATTCATTCTCCCCCCTACTCACTGGGCTATCGCCCTTCACGTTCCTTAAAGATGGGAGACTTCTTTTGGAAATTTATTAAAACTTTCCTTGATATTGTTCAAGTTCCCATGCATGCACAGCTGTGCGGTAGCTATTCCATTCCTCATTTTTCATGGCTACATATTCATCAAATACGTGATTACCTAGCGTTTGGCGTCCAATCGTACCATTTACAAATTCAGACACAGCGTCTCCTAAGCTTGCTGGAAGATTTTCAATACCAAGCTCTTCCCGACGCTCTTCTGTCATATGGAAAATGTCCTCATCAATCGGAGCTGGCGCTTTCAGCGCTTTTTCAATACCATCAAGTCCAGCTGCCGCAATCACAGCAAACGCTAAATAAGGGTTGGCCGCTGGATCTGGACAGCGAAGCTCTACACGTGTCGCTACACCGCGTTTAGCCGGGATCCGGATAAGCGCCGAACGGTTGGATGCTGACCACGCAATATAGCATGGTGCCTCATATCCCGGAACAAGACGTTTATAGGAATTGACAAGTGGGTTTGTGACCGCTGCAAAACTTTTCACATTTTTTAATAAACCAGCGATAAATTGATATGCTGTTTCTGAAAGCTGATTTTCATCACTCGGGTCAAAGAATGCATTTTCTCCATCTTTAAATAATGACATATTGACGTGCATTCCTGATCCGTTAATGCCGAAGACAGGCTTTGGCATGAAAGTAGCATGCAATCCATATTTGCTTGCAATCGTTTTCACTACCCATTTATAAGTTGTAGCATTGTCAGCAGAGCCTAATGCATCCGCGTATTTAAAGTTAATTTCATGCTGTCCTTCGGCCACCTCATGATGTGAGGCTTCGATTTTGAAGCCCATCGCTTTTAATGCTCGATAAATCTCAAGACGAACGCGTTCCCCAAGATCTTTTGGCGATGGTTCAAAATAACCGCCATTATCTTGTGTTTGTGTCGTTGGATTTCCGTGTTCATCCGTTTTGAATAAGAAAAATTCTAATTCCGGACCGACAGAAATCGTATACCCTTGCTGCGCCGCACGTTCGACTGTTTTCTTTAATACGTTACGAGGATCTCCTTCAAATCGCGTTGCATCTGGGTTCATTACAGAGCAAAGAAAACGTGCCTCCGAATATCCCTCTTCTACCGTCCAAGGCAAAACAGCAAATGTGTTAAGATCTGGAAGAAGATACAAATCTGATTTGTTTATAGGCGAAAATCCTTTAATGGAGGAGCCGTCAAACATGATTTTTCCATTGACCACATCATCCAATTGCTCAACCGTAACCGTCACATGCTTTAAAATTCCTTCAATATCTACAAATTGCAAATGTAAAAGCTCTACATGTTTTTGTTGAATCGTCTCTTTAATTTGTTCAAGAACTGCCGTATCATTGTTCACTTGCGAAACTAATACCTTATACATGTTACATAACCTCACATTCGTGCGTATAGTTTTCTAACATGATTTTATTATATTGAAACATTCCCGTTTTGACAATCACTTTTTTTATAAATCTTTCTGTATTTTTATAATTTTTTAAGAAAGCGTTTTCTTGATCAGCTGTTTTTATATGCTTGAAAGATTGTAGCCAAGTGCAATAACCTTTCATTTTTTTGTATATTCATTCATTCTTCCTATTATAAAAGCCAACCTTTTGAGTAAAAGGTTGGCTTTGAAGATAAACAGAAGATCTCCTTTTTTCGACGATCAGATGTCTCGGTCACACCCAAGCATGACCGAGAATCAAACAATCAACCGTTTTCAGACACATCACTTGGTCTGAAAGACGACTGTTGCAGGGAGTTCCTTGTCCGCTCATATGCGGGGAAATATTGACACATTCCATTGGATTAAGATCGTTACATTGAGTGACGCCGCTAAAATGGGAAGGCACTCCCTTCGATATACATAGGCTTTCCCCAAACAAAGGGATGAATTTATCTCCAACATTTATCCATCACAGGCTACGAAGCCAAATGATCCGATATTAGTCTCTTTTTATGATTGCGGATGGCCCACCAAACCGAAAACACCCAGCCGGCAATAATGATGCTATAAACTACCATATACAAATTTTCCGCTACATTCCAAGAGTGAAGCAATGTGCGTGCATTCGTTAACACAATTAATCCTCCGACAAGCACGCCAAGCAAATGGGAAGGCATGATTCTAACAATCCAAGCAGCAATCGGTGCTGCGATAATTCCTCCTAGCATGAGCGTACCGACCCAAAACCAGTTCACTTCCTCCCATCCTAAAGAAATGAAAAATCCAAGCGTAGCAGACACGGCTACCGCAAACTCTGATGTATCAACAGTTCCCACGACTTTGCGGGCTTCTACTCCTTTTTTCGCTAAAAGGACAGGTGTTGCGATCGGACCCCATCCTCCGCCGCCGGTTGCGTCAAAAAAACCAGCTAACAGTCCGAGCGGAACCAGCTGTTTATTTGACATCTTTTGTACTCGTTCCGTTTCTTGAGACGACTGAAGAAATAAAAAGCGATAGATAATATAAAGTCCAAGAATTAATAAAAAAGTAGAAATGTACGGTTTAATTAAATCTCCAGGCAGATTACTTAAAAAGCAGGCGCCAACAAATGCACCAATCGATCCCGGAATAATCAGTTTTAACACCATATCGCGGTCTACGTTTCCAAATTTTAAATGAGAAGCTCCAGAAGCGGCAGTTGTCACCACCTCAGCTAAATGTACAGATGCCGAAGCAACAGCCGGCGCAATTCCAAAAGCAAGAAGCAGTGTTGTCGAAGTCACCCCATAAGCCATCCCAAGTGAGCCATCAATCAGTTGGGCGATAAACCCAACAATGATAAATACAATCAGCTTTTTCATGATCTTCAACCTCCCCCTAATCTTTGCAAAATCATTTATTTCATGTGTCGATGTCTATCTTTTGCTCAGAAAAGCGTTCTTAAGTTTTCCTGCATCCCTCCCTTTGATAGACAAAAAAAGACACTTTATTGTCGGATATGCATTCCCCAACCATAAAGTGCCTTCAGTTTGTCTGATCAGCATTTACCTATTTGAATTTTTTCATTATTTAATACATTAATACCAAGTATTCCTACTTGTCAAGTGTGTTTTATCATTCATTTTTTATCTTCTCCATACGATTTCGTCTTCCGCTTCATTCGATATGCTCGCTTAATCACTTGCATCTAATGAAATACACCTTAAAGATGGAGCGGCCACCTTTTGAGGAGTGGACAGATCAGGGGACAATCTATGGATTGGCTTTCACCACACATTTGCACGACAAAAAACGAACAACCAGCCATTTTCAGATGATTTTAGTTATCAGGAAGCGGAGTTGTTCGATCACCTTACTGTTGAAATCAGTTATAGTCTAAACAACTGTTGATACATCCAGTTGTATCTATATCGTTTATACGGCACTGCTCCTACGTTTTCCACATTATTCTTAAATGGATGGCCTCGTTTCATGAGCTTACGAATGTTTTAATCACCCGTTGATGTAGCAAGAGCCACTTTTCCCTTTACGCATTCCTCTTTTTT
This sequence comes from Anoxybacillus sp. PDR2, assembly GCF_009834045.1. NCBI lineage: Bacteria > Bacillati > Bacillota > Bacilli > Caryophanales > Anoxybacillaceae > Anoxybacillus > Anoxybacillus sp. PDR2. The sequence goes on from NZ_CP047158.1 coordinate 2,002,455, forward strand.
GGACGATGTTGGCGCCATGAACCCGATTCAATCAAAGGAAGGTGGAGGGCCTTGTCAGGATGGTAGACATACACATATCCCTCTATCTCCTGAGTACAGTCTCTAATCCATACGCGCTCGTATTCGTTATCATTTCTTCCTTCCTCGTAATCCTCCAGCTCATCCATCCTTCGAATTCCATCTATCGTTATAGTCAGCCATTCACCAACTACTTCCCCCTCCTGATCCAGTACAAGGGCCGGATATGATCCGACATCATACAATTTTCCCTTTACTTTTCCAGGCTTCACGTTTTGCAAATAAGGAGCCGCAATTTCATGATTCACTTCACCTGTTAATAACGTTCCGTATACAAACACTCGAGACGTTTGTTCCGTCATTCCTCTCTCCCTGCCTTATTATCAAAGTAAACGGCTAAAATAAAAAAGAGCTGGCCGCTCGAGCCAGCTTTACTCCTTCCATTTTATGCTGCAGCCGATGCTTGGCTTTTGCTGTTCAGACACGGGCTGATTAGCTAGGAGGGCATCCAAGGCCGCCCGAATAGAAGCACCGGTAACAGGAATGCCATTATTCGGTCTTGAGTCATCCAATTGGCCGCGATACACACATTTTAGTTCTTTATCAAAAATATAAAAATCTGGCGTGCATGCCGCTTGATATGCTTTCGCTACCTCTTGCGTTTCATCAAACAAGTAAGGGAACGGATATCCTAACTCTTCAGCGACTTTTTTCATATTTTCCGGAGAATCATCCGGATATTTCTCGGCGTCATTCGAGTTGATGGCAACAAACGACACCCCTTTTGGCTGATAATCGTGAGCGAGACGGATCAATTCATGCTGCACATGCTTAACAAACGGGCAATGGTTGCAAATAAACATGATGACAGTCGCCACATCAGATTTCACATCCTCCAACCGCACGATCTTGCCATCAATCGCATTGACAAGAGCAAAAGACGGCGCTTGCTTTCCTAATGGAAACATTGCTGATTCAACCGCAGGCATATTTCCACATCCTCTCTGCAATGTCGTATTTTTCTTCGATTATAACAGACTTCTTTTTTCCTTACAAATCCTGTGCCTATAAAAACATCCACAGTTGGAAGAACCATGTGATTTGCCTTTCGGCCATACGGATGCGAAACAAAAAAGGAACACACCCCTTTCAGACCCATTCCCGATTCTGTGCAGCAACATTGTCCCCCCTATAAACAGCACCAACAAATGCTAACATGTCAAGCGAAATCTCTATAAACGCATAAACAAGCACATGCATATACTATGGATGCACTTCATTTTTATTAGAAAGGAGGAGAAGCATGTCGTTTATTTATTTGCATAAAAAAGCCACGCCGCCTGCTGATCCAAGCAGCTCTGCTACCTTTCCTGTTTTTCATCATCGGCGTCCTCAAACCGAAGAGTTGTTGAATGAACAGCAGCAATTTCATGAGCATTTGTCCGCTTCCATGGAGCAGCTTCAGCACTCTTTTTCCTTGCAACAGCAACAGTATGAACATTTATATGCCCAATGGCAAGAAATGAGCGAAAACGATCAAACCGTAAAGAAAGCGATTCTTGATTCCCTTTCTGTTCAGGAAAACACAATGAAAAGACTGGCTCAACAAATCGCCTTTCAAGACGAGCTGTATCAAGGATTGAGCGCACGCTTGGAGGGACAAGAAAAGCTATATCAAAAGTTAGCAGAAAAGCTGGAGCTTCAAGGTGTGTTTCATGACACGGTCATCAAACGATTAGAAGCCCAAGAAGCATCGCAATATAAAATAATGAGACAGCTCGATACTATCAAAGAGATTATTTTTGAGCGATGCACACATATCGTGGAAACCATTAAGCAGACGATTTCATCCATATTCACGAGAAATTCTCAACAGCCAAGCCAAACCGAGACCTCCGAAAAAGAGCTCATGCACATGTGATCCTTTGCATTCAGCAAAGGATCTTTTTTCATAGAAAAACACCATGCGTTTGTCATCAAAACAAGTAGACTTTCTATCAGCAAACAAGCATAATAGAAAATGCAGAAAACTGAAACAAACGCGGTTAAACATAGAAGTTGTTGATATACATACAGAACAAAGAACGGAGCAGATACAAAATATTTCCAATTGAGAAAGGTAGCGATTCACGCGCTCACGCGACAGAAGAATAGCGAGTTGCTTTACAAATTGGTTTGTTGATCGGAAAGCAGTGCCGTCCAGACAAAACTCAAAAGATAGCACGAACTCTACCGAAAGGCACAAACAATGAACAAGACTCCGTTTCATCTATCCTGAAAAAATTCCTTTCGTCAGCGCAAGTAAAGAAAGCCATTTCAACAAAAGGGGTTTTCGCCCTTCCGATGATGATCTCATTTTTTGTCATGGACGTCTATATCATAGCTTGACAGACAAGGAGGAAAAAATGATGCACATTGTTTCAATTAATATCGGGATGCCGCAAACGGTGACAATTGACGAAAAGCCTCTGACTACCGGAATTTATAAACAGCCAGTGAATGGGCCCATCACTGTCACAAAAACCCATTGCATTGGCGATGGACAAGCGGATCTTATTCACCATGGGGGGCCAGATAAAGCGATTTGTGCTTATGCGTCTGAACATTTTTCGTTTTGGGAGCAAGTCTATCATCGCTCATTCACCCCAGGTGCATTTGGGGAAAATTTGACTCTCTTTGGATTGACGGAAAACCAAGTCTGCATCGGCGATGTGTATGAGGTCGGTACAGCGGTCATCCAAGTTTCACAGCCGCGTCAGCCGTGTTTTAAATTAGCTAAACGCCACGGGTTAAAGGATCTGCCGCTCAAAGTTCAAGAAACCGGCTACACAGGCTTTTATTTTCGCGTGCTTCAAGAAGGTTCCATACAGAAAGGTGATCCTCTCACATTAATCGATCGGAGCCCGCTTGCTCTCTCTATTCATGATGTGAATACTATTTATTATATTGATAAAAGGAATGTAGCGGCTATGAAAACCATTGTTGCCGAGCCTGCCTTATCGGAAGATTGGCGCCAATCATTCATCAAACGAATGGAGAGGTGATAAAAGTCTTGCGCGGATATGCCGTGCAAGACTTTTATATGGCGTCCTTTTTAAATTGTCGATAATACAGCTCACTGTAAAATCCTTTTTCCTTCAGAAGGGAATCATGCGTTCCTTGTTCCACCACGGTTCCTTCACGCAAAACAAGAATGCGATCAGCTTGTTGAATCGTATTGAGCCGATGGGCGATAACAAAGCAGGTTCGCTTCTCCATCAAACGCTCAAGCGCCTCTTGAATCATCAGTTCCGTCATTGTGTCAATATTGCTTGTCGCTTCATCCAAAATTAAAATAGACGGTTTCGCGATCATTGCCCTAGCAATTGCCAGCAATTGCTTTTGTCCTTGACTAATACCGCTGCCGTCCGGCTGTAAAACGGTATCATAGCCTTTTGGCAATTTTGTAATAAACGAATGCGCATTCGCCCACTTAGCCGCTTCCACCACTTCTTCATCTGTTGCCTCCAGTCTGCCATAACGAATATTCTCGCGAATCGTTCCTTGAAACAAAAAAGGGTCTTGCAATACAAACGCCATCTGGCTGCGAAGACTGGACCGTTTCACTCGCCGAGTATCTATCCCATCAATCAAAATTTGTCCATGATCCGGATCATAAAATCGCATAAGAAGCTGAATAATCGTGGTTTTTCCGACACCCGTCGGTCCAACAAGCGCTACCGTCTCGCCTTCTGTTACTGAAAAATTGACATTTTGAATCGCTTTTCGTTTTTGATCATATGAAAAAGACACATTGCGAAATTCAACATTTCCGCGCACAGCAGGCAAATCAATCGCTTCTGCTTCATCATCCTCTTCCTTGTCTTGGTCAATAATTTCAAACACCCGCTCAGCACCAGCCAATGCAGATAGAAATGTATTCCATTGATTGGCAAGATCATTGAGCGGACGTGTAAATTGTCTGGCATATTCTGAAAAAATCACAATCGTTCCGATTGAAATCATTCCTTTAAATGCGAAAATTCCTCCGACACCCGCAATTAAGGCAAAACTCATATTATTTAGCACGTTCATAAGTTTGGGAATAAAACCTGAATAGGTTTGCGCCCAAAATCCCGATTGCTTGAGCTGTTCACTTTTTTCTAAAAACTGAGCAATCATCTTTTTTTCTTGGGAAAATAACTTAACGACTTTTTGTCCAGAAATCACTTCTTCAATAAATCCGTTCAACTCTCCTAAATTTCTCTGCTGCTCTTTAAACCTCTTTTGTGTTCGATTCGTAATCCATTTCATAGATCCATACATAATCGGCACAATCAACAGCGTTACCGCTGTCAAGAGAGGACTTAACAGGAGCATCACCACCACCGCTCCGATAAGCGTAAGAGTACTTGAAATCACTTGGATAACCGTACTGTTGAACGTTTGGCTCATATTGTCAATATCGTTCGTCAATCGGCTCATTAGCTCCCCCGATTGCCTTTGATTGAAAAAAGAGATAGGAAGCTGATGAAATTGTCCAAATAATTCAGTGCGAATTGCGTAAATCGTCTTTTGCGCAATCCCAATCATCCAGTAGCTTTGTAAAAAGCTTGATAACGACAAAGCGAGATAAATAAGCAAAAGAGCAACAACAACCATCCAAAAGCCATCTGTACGCTTGGCGATAATATATGTATCGACAGCTCTCCCCACGATATATGGGCCAAGAAGACTGAGACCAGAGCTAATCATCACCATTACGATGACAACTGCTAGGCGTCCCTTTTGATGCTCAAGAAAGCCCCATATGCGCCGCAGCGTTTGAGCATTTTCTTTCACGCTCCGTTTATTTTCTTTGACTCCCATCATTCTATGTGGTGCTCTTAACATCGCTAATTCCCTTCTTTCCAAGCTGTGATTCAACAAGCTTAGAGTATAACCCATTCGTTCGTAACAAATATTCATGCGTTCCATGCGCCAGCAATTTTCCGTCTTTAAGCAAGATAATCGTATCTGCCTCCATGGCGGTTGATATTTTTTGAGTGACAATGAGAGTTGTGCATGAATAGGATTTTAATGCCTGTAACAACTGAGCTTCTGTTTGAACATCCAATGCGCTTGTACTGTCATCTAACAAAAGAATTTTGGGATGGCGTACAAGTGCTCGAGCGATAGAAATACGCTGTTTTTGTCCTCCCGACAGAGTCACCCCTTTTTGTCCGACCATTGTATCATACCCTTCGGGAAAACTCATAATAGTATCATGAATTTGGGCGTTTTTCGCGGCTTGTATCATCTCTTCTTCTGTCACATTGTCCATTCCAAAGCAAATGTTATCGCGAATCGTTCCCGAAAATAACAAAATATCCTGCGGTACAAAGCCGATAGCTGTGCGCAAGCGTTCTTGTCTTATTTGCCGAATGTCGATTCCGTCCATTTTAATGGTTCCGTCCGTAGCATCATATAGCCGAGGAATCAGCTGAAGCAACGAAGACTTGCCAGAACCAGTCTCTCCCAAAATCGCTACCGTTTCATGTGCACCGATAGAAAACGAAATGTCGCGCAATACATCGACATCGGTTTCCGGATATCGAAACGAAACGTTCTCGAATTGAATGCTTCCTGTTTCAACAGGCTGTTCGTCTCGTTTGTCCTTATCGAGCATATCAACCGGCGCTGTCAGTATATTGGCAATACGCTGCCCTGATGCCTTGGCACGAGAAAACGCTGTCGTTACAAAAGTAAAGATCGATAAAGCAGCCGTCATACGTGTCGTGTAATTAATCACCGCTACGACTTCCCCTGCTGTTGCACTGCCTGTATGAATTTCCACTCGTCCGATGAGTAAAATGATAACGATTGCCACATTCATCACCAACAGCAAAACAGGAGTAATGGTTTCTATAAGTCGCAAAACGGTCATGGTCCGCGTCATAAGCGCTTGATTCGTTTCGGTAAATCTTGTTTTCTCATAAAGGCTGCGCCCCCATGCCTTAATCAGTCTTATACCGGCGATATTTTCGCTCATAATGCTGTTGACGCGGTCCAATATGTGCTGCACCTTTGTAAAAAATTGAGCGGCTTTGTTCATCATAAAAAGTAAAAAAGCGAGCGACGCCGGTACGACAATGAGCAAAATAAGAGCAAGCTTCACATGGACAAACAGCGCCATGACTACACCAAAAATAATCAAGAGTGGCGCCCTAAGCATCACTCGCAAGCTCATAAATACCATATTTTGCATTTGAGATACATCATTCGTCATCCTCGTAATTAAAGAAGCCGTTGGAAATTGGGAAAAATGAAATAACGAAAACGACTGAACCTTTTGAAAGAGCGCATTTCGCAACGCAAATCCGTACTGTTGTCCAACGTAAGCGGCAGCAAACGAATTGGCAATACCAGACAGAAAAGCAAGAAGAGAGGTCGCAACCATCACAGCGCCCCATTTCCAAATGACATGCAAGTCATTTTTCATCACTCCATTATCAATAATTTTTTCCATTAATAACGGATGCCACAGTTCCACAAACAATTCAATCAACATGAGCATCCAGGCTATTATCATCCATTTTCTGTATGATTTTAAATAGGATAATACATAGCGCATTGTTTTTCCCCACCCTTCGTTGTGTCTTTTATTTTAACTTGCATGGTGGAGGTTTTACAATTTTTTTGATACATCGGTGTGCCAACCGACTGACTATCCATTCAAGAGTAAGCATTTCACCACTTATCCCCCCAAACTAAAAAACTTCCAGATCCGCGACCTCTTTATAAAAAATATATATAAGACGAATCTCAGACATGGAGGAAAAATTCCTATGACATAAAAAAATGGTTTCTCTTCGTGATGGGAGTGAATGTGAAATTCTGAAGGTCGCCACAACTAGTCTTATAAATAGGTTTTCAATTTGTTGTTCGGCGCTCGGTCGCGCTTTGACGTGTACGAGGTCAATCAATAGTCTTCGACCGTAGTTCTTACAGCTCCCATGCGTTTCATCTTTCTTCTATATTTATCCAGTATATAAAACATTGTATCTAACATTATGGGCTGATCTTGATCCATAGCATTCTTCACTTTTTAGAAATTACTAACCATAAAACCATTTTTACGAATACATGTCCCTCATTAATAATCTTATGATGAACATATCAGAAGAGAAGTGAAAAGAAGCAGAGAGAAATAGCGGCAGTAAACGATTTATGAGGCAATGTTCCAGCAGTGAGACGTACAACAATCATCATCCAGTAAATATAATTTAGACAAAAAAAAAGTTTCAACAAAAAGTATGAAACTCATGCAACGCTTATCTAACAGCGCCACAACAATTAAAAAAGCAGCGGCAGCTATTCAAAAATAAGGAATGACAACAAAAAACAGGACAAACTTATCATTTATGCAATCTTTTTTTATCCTTGCTTTTCAGTGATTTCGCCGTGTGCAGCAACATCTATTAATCAATCCGTCGAGGCTTCGCCAATCGTCATGGAAAGCATACACACGTCATTTGCCGGGCGGTTCTCGCATATATGCTTATCAACAAGCAGTCGCAAAAATTGTTGATCAGATAAAGAACGATGTTCTTTCAAATCATGAAGAATGTGAATCATACTGGATAATGGGGACTGGTCAATTTCCCCTAAAATTCCATCTGTATATAAAAAAAGCCTTACCTGTTGATTATAATGAATCACTTCTTTTTTAAACGGAACAGAAAATGGACTGCCGATCGCCCATCCTCCTTGATCCATCTCAATAATTTCATTATTGGTTAATAAAAACCCGGAAGGATGGCCTGCATTTATATATTCAATTTGTTGCTTTTTTGTATCGATTACAGCATAAATCATTGAAAACAGTGAGGACATTTCTCTAGAGCTCTCGGGGAATAGGGTTTGTACATATTTTTCAAGCTCCGTCGCTACACAAGCGGGATCAGTAACACGAAGAATGAGCTCTCTTAATTGTGAGCGCAATAACATAATGATTAGAGAAGAGGAAAGTCCGCGGCACATAATGTCGATTATTATAACCCCAAAGCGAACCTCATCAATTCGATAGCAAGCATACATATCCCCAGATAATTCCTCCGATGGAATATAAACCGCATCCATCGTTATATCCTTCGTTTGAATCGGAGAAGTGAATATGCTTTGCTGAATGTTTTTGATCAGCTCTGAATTCTTTTGCTGCTCTCGTTCTTTTTGTTTGACCTTTGTTACATCCCTGATCGTCATAACATATCCTGTCGTTGCTCCAACTGAGTCCGTGACTGGAACGACTGAAAAAACAACATTCATCATCGTTGTATCTCTTTTTCTTGCTTCGCATTCCAAATCTAAAAGCCCCTCACCCCCTGTCTGACGAATCATTTTAGCCAGATCAAACAAATGGTATGAAAATAATGAAAGTAAAGGCCGGCCAATGATCTCTTCTTTTTTCCATCCGAATAATAATTCTGCTGCTTCGCTCCAGTGCTTGATCGTCATATCCTTATACAATGTAACAACAGCCATCATTGGTATTTTATAAATAGCGTTCAGTACGTTCTCGATTTCCAATATGTCAGAAAACTTCCATATGAATAAATTGTTTTGGCCATGATGATCTGCTAAACCATAGACGGTTAAACGTCTTAAAAGGAGCCCGTCTTGCAATTGATGCGAATGAACATTTCCGTCCCAATAGCCCTCCTTTAAAACATTTTCCCAAATGAGATGATAGGTGGAAATACTATAACTTTGCGTAAACAATAGATGAACAGGCTGGCCAATCAATTGCTGCTGGCGGTAGCCAATGGAGGCTAGCAGTATTTCATTCACAGCAACAATTCTAGCATCACGATTGGTAATGATGATTCCTTCCTGCCTATGAAAAATTTCTTCACTTTTCGACACATATACATGTTCTTTTTTCATTTAAAATCCGCCCTTTTCTATAATTTTTAGATAAAGCGTTATTTTATTCATTCTACAAATTTCTTGTTGTTTCCTTCTAAAAAATATATAAAATCAAAATGATAAGAGGATCACCCAATATGATCTATAGAATTCGGGCGGAAAAAATGGACATCTCAAAAGGCAAGTCTAAGGACTTGCCTTTGAACACCAAATCAATAAAAACCCTCTGTCCCTATGAGGTCCAGAGAGATTGCACGCTATATTCGCATTAAGCGCATTGAATTGAAAAGCACGATGAATGTTGCTCCCATATCTGCAAAAATCGCCATCCACAATGTAAGCCATCCAGGAACGATCAAAATTAAGGCTAAAAGCTTTAAAGATAAAGCTAAAACAATATTTTCTTTAATCATTCGCAGCGCTTTACGGCTTAGGCGAATGACATAAGGTAGTTGGCGAAGATCATCTCCCATTAACACAATATCCGCCGTTTCCAGAGCCACATCGGTTCCCCCTGTTCCCATCGCCACTCCAACATTGGCTGCTGCTAATGCTGGGGCATCATTAACTCCATCACCGATCATCGCCACTCGACCATATTTCTCTCTCATTTCTTTCATCACGCGAAGCTTATCTTCAGGAAGCAATTCTGCTTGTATTTCTGTGAGGCCAATTGAGCGGCCAACATATTCAGCCGTCACCCGATGATCTCCTGTGACTACTGTCAGCTGTTTTATTTTTTCTTTGCAAAGCTCTTGAATGGTATCGGCTGCATATTCACGAACTTGGTCAGAAACAGCCGCCACCCCTAGCAACTGATGCTCACTTCCCAGCACGACCACCGTATTTCCTGCCTGTTGAAGCTGCTGAATGGTAGCGTGAACTTCCTTCGATAACAGGTATTCTGAAAACAAAGCTGGGCTTCCAATATAATAGGTGATTCCGTCGACGGATGCAGAAGCTCCCTTTCCTGTAATCGAATAAAAATTCGTCACTTGACGCTCAGTGAATACAACACCTCGCTCTTGTGCTTTTCGCACAATGGCTGAAGCAATAGGGTGCTGAGAATATTTTTCAATCGCAGCCGCAATCTGAAGCCATTCTTCTTCCGTGACATGATTAGAAAATAAACGAATAGCTGCGACTTCTGGCGTTCCTTTTGTCAAAGTTCCCGTTTTATCAAAAGCGATAGCTGCGATTTTTCCCATTTCTTCCAAATAAATTCCGCCTTTAATAAGAATCCCGCGCCGTGCGGCATGACCGATAGCTGTGACAATAGCGACAGGAGTACTGATGACAAGCGCACATGGACAACCGACCACCAATACAGCTAATCCACGATAAACCCATGCTTCCCAACTTTCTTCGAACAGAAGAGGCGGCATCACAGCAACAATAAAAGCGATCAGCATAATCAGCGGAGTATAATAGCGGGCGAAGCGATCGACCAATTGTTGAGCAGGAGCCCGCTCGGCTTGAGCTTCTTCGACAAGATCAATCATTTTCGCCAGCATAGATTCGCTGCGTTTTTTCGTAACTTTGACCTCTAATGCCCCTTCCTCATTAATAGTTCCAGCATACACCTCGTCATTCACACTTTTATAAACAGGCATTGATTCTCCTGTAATGGTCGCTTCATTAACGGCTGAGGCCCCGTGCACAACAATGCCGTCTGCCGCAATCTTTTGTCCTGGCTTGACAATCATAATATCATCAATCTCCAATTCATCAACATCGACTTCATATTCCTGATTCCCTTTGCGAACCATCGCCTTTTTTGGTGCAGCATCAATCAAGTACTGAATTGAACGACGAGACCGATCCATTGCATAGCGCTCCAGCGCTTCACTGATAGCAAACAAAAGTACAACAACGGCTCCTTCTTTCCACTCTCCGATAAAAGCTGCCCCGATGATCGCAATTGTCATCAGTGTTTTCATATCAAAGCGGAAATGCCATAAATTTAGCAATCCCACTCGAAGCAAATCATAACCGCCCACAGCAATTGCTAAGGCAAATGCTCCAACCGCAAGCCATTCGCTTTCTTTCATCCATAAAGAAGCTGCATATCCCACCATAAGAAAGCATGCAGAAATCAAAGCCAACACAGTAGCCCGTGTTTGCCAAAATTTTGGCGCCGATAACTGCGTTTGGGCGTGCTCTGGAATGAGACGAATTCCGTCAAAGGCTCCCGCTTTCTCCAACTCTCCAATCGAGGCCTCGCCAATAACGGTCAGTTTGGCGGCTCCAAAATTCACATGTGCCTCTTTTACCGTCGCAATTGCTTTGACGTTTTGTTCAAATTTTGCTGCACAATTCACACAGGAAAGTCCTTGAAGACGATATACATGTCTATTTCCCATCTCCTTCCTCCTCTCCTACATGCATAAGAGCCATCGATACCAATTGATAAAGGTGCTCACCTTTAACGAATGGCTCTGTTTTCTTTTAATGTTGATTTTTGACCAGAATAAAACTGCTCACTAAAAAAGCGGCTAATTCAAACCGATTACTTGCCCTTGATTCACATTGTAAACAACCCTCTACCAATTACATTTGCTGATATTGGTTGAATCCCAATCTCTCTTGCCCATATGGATAGCTGACCCATATGATGAATTTCATGTGCAATTACATGGCGTAATATTTCACCTTTTGTATAACGCCCTTCAGTCCATGGAACAGTCACAATTTCGTTTTCTAAATCATTTGACCAAGCATCAAGGAACGACTTTGTCTCTTGCACCCAAGAATCTGAAAGTTTCTTTACTTGTTCCAGTGTTTTATAGTTCTCATATTGGACTTGGATATCTGGTTTACCTTGTATTCCACGAATCCAGCTATATTCTACGTCTGAAATATGGAAAAGTGTATAAAGAATGCTGCCTACTCCACCAATTCGATTACGCAACAATTCTTCATTTGGGACTTGCTTGCATAGTTCAAACCATTCATCTCTTACCATCCAGTTATAATAAAACAGTTTTATCAACGTATTCGCTCCCTATCAGCAATGTAGTCGTTTTTCACGAAGAAAATGATCTCTGTCTTAGTTTGGAATTTGTTTCTTTTACAGTAAACAGGCAAGAATTGACCAACATGTTCTTCCTGTTTGACGTTGTGTTTTCATTTTCCTTACTGTCTAAATAACGAAACCAAGCCAGGTAATGCTGCAAATACTTAAGTTGCAACACCCATTAAAGCGGTCCATCCATTTCTTCAAGCGGCTGTGGTAACTAATGTGGTTTAAACATAGCCTAACGAATAAAACACAAGCTTTCCTTCTTTTCGGTGCTTAGCAATCCCCATATCACGAAGAACGCGCAAATGATGCGAGGCTGTTGCTACGGTCGCGTCAATTATAGGAACAACATCGCAAACACATAATTCTTTCTCCAATGTAAGCGCATAAGCAATTTTTAAACGAGTGGCATCCGATAAAGCTTTAAACAGCTGTTCGACTCCTTCAATCTTGTCCCTTTACAGCTGCTACTTTTTTCTCATCAAAGCAAAACACTTCACATATGTCGCGAACCATTTTATCCTCTCATTCAAATGTTCATTTGAATATAGTATATATAATAGGCAAACAATCGGTCCATTCATTTTGCTTTTTATTTCTCTCCCGCTTACATGGCGTTTCAAAGTGGAAAGCTTAAACAAAAATCAATAAAAAACAAGGCGCTATGGCCTTGTTTGTTTTTGGCTCATTGAACAAAGATCAAGCGCATTCATAGCTAGATGACGCGCTGATCGCTGAAAATCATTGTTCTGCTTGCCTAAGCGACTATGCGGATAACAAGCCAATCCGCCCATTTGAAGAAAATAAAACGTGTGACGGAAGTTTGAGCCATGCCGCTTCCAGATCCTTTCATAAACTCGCACCCGTCGATCCTTATTTCTTTGCTCTTCTCAGTTTAGCCAATCGTTTTTGTTGCTACCTGTGATTGGGAAGTAATTTTTGCCGGGACAGCCACTTCTCGATATTGGCATATGTTTTTTTCCACGTAACATAAATAATATCTCCATCGCTTTGGAGTAACTCAATCGTTCCCCATGATTCATAGTTTTTCAGTATGGATTCCGCACTTTCCTGTCTCAGATCGTTTTTTAATCCTTCCATAAATCCGCTTATCTCCTTTGGATCGCTGAGCACGATTTCTTTGAATCTTTCATCTCCCATCATAATAGTTACTTGACGGATTGGCGCCACTTCTTTTTCTCGCAAAATAAAATAGTAATTTTGCTTATATTCATTTGATTCAATGATCTGTTTATAAAAAGGCATGTATGGATCGGTAGGCACATCGTATACCCGAATGAGGCGATCCCCATTTTTCAAAACATATCCGATGACGACACGTTTAGTATCGGCAAACGGTGAAGGCAGTGTCGGCTTATTGGCAATGAGTTGTTCATGAAAAATATAGACATTTTGAATATTTTCTTTACTACTTAAAAATTGATTGGGTTGCTCTATCAATGAATGATTTTCCCTTTGCTGCGTATCTATGTCAAATCGAGACACAGAATCACCAAAGTATACCTTTTCAATATCGGCGAGCTTTGGCATTCGTTTTTCATATCCTGTCAGATCAAAATAAAGAACAGTGCCAACAAGCAGCATAGGCAGCAAAAAGTAGACATATCCTTTCCATTTATGAAAGACGCGCCATGTTTTCTCGATCACCATCTCCGCAACCAAAAATCCGATAATGGAGAAGACCATATAACCAAATAGAATCCAGCCGAAGCTGCCATTCATTACTTCTCTAAAGTATATCCCCCCAACAAGCATGAAGCAGAAAGGGACCCCAAATAAAAACACCGGGCGCAATATCGGAAAAGCAAGCGCCTGATTGGCTGCTTCACTAGGACGCTTCTTATACATCCATAACGCCATGACGATGCATAATCCTGTTAAAAAGAGGTAGCCTATCGCTTCTTGTAAGCTAAAATCTCGCATGCTCAGCTCTATAAATCGAATAAATGGAACGATTTTCTCTATATTAGCATTTAAATAATAATCAGCAGCAAAACCGGCTAATACATATCTCATATTCGTTAATACGAGAACAAAAATTCCTGCTGGAAATAAAAATAAAATGTAGGCAAATATACCTTGAAGCACCGAAATTCCTGTCAGCATTCCGACAAAAACACTAACAGCAAACACAAACATTTCCATCAAAAATACTTCCGCTACCCATAGTACAATTTCAGTCGACGCAATGTGATCAAGTGGCAGCCAATAACATAAAACAGCCACTACTAAAGCGGTAAAAACAAGTGGAACAAGCAGGATCATCCCGCCGAGCATCATATGTTGTGTAAATAATGATTCACGACGAAACGGTAAACTATGCATATAGTCAGCCGACTGTTTTACTTGCATATAGCGAAACAAAAAAATCCCTAGCAAAACCGGAATCGTAAAAACGAGCATTCCTTGAAACGGCGCGGAAATATCAAATACATTTTTAAGACCTCTGAGATAATTTAATTGATTTTTGCCATTTGTATAGGCCATCATAATCGGAAGTGGAACCATTGCTAATAATAGAAGCAAATGGACAATCGCAATCCAGCCAATATTCCGAAAGTGCTGCAGCCAGATAGAACGGTTAAACCATAACGCTTTCGATAGCATACCCGACCCTCCCCATTTCATAAACAAAAATTTCTTCTAAAGTAAGCGGTAGTACATCAAAAATGACTGGCGCAAATCGCTGAATATACGCATCCACTTCTTCACGATTGCCTCGAACAATGCATAAAAGGACACTGCCTCGCTGCTCTTGATAAACGACTTGCAAACCGGTAAGAAAAGAAGAAGGAATACCGTCGCGAAAAGCAACTTGAATTTTATGAACATCTGCTTTTAAATCATCAATCTCCCTCTCCATAATCATTTCACCATTGTGCAAAATACCGACATGATCACAAAGATCTTCAACCTCTCTCAAGTTATGCGATGAAATGAAAACCGTCATATTCCGCTCCGCCACATCCTGTACAAGTAAGTTTTTCATCTTTTTTCTCATCACGGCATCCAACCCGTCAAAAGGTTCGTCAAGAATCAATACATCCGGCATAACGGAAAAGGCGAGCCAAAATGCTGCTTGGCGCTGCATTCCTTTCGACATGCGTTGAATTTTTTGCTGTACATCGATCGAAAACCATTCCTGTAGCTGCCAAAATCGTTCTTCATTCCAGCCAGGATAAACGTCTCTATAAAATTGTGCCATTTGCTGGATTGTAGCATGTGGAAAAAAATAGGGGTTATCAGGTAAAAAAAGCAGTTTCTTCTTTAGCTTAACATTTTCAAAAATCGGTTCTCCCTCAATAAAAATATCGCCGTCGTCCGGTTTATAAATGCCGGCAAGCATCTTTAACAACGTTGTTTTTCCGGCACCATTTGAACCGAGAAGTCCATAAATCGAGCCTTTTTGAACATGCAGACTTACATCTTTGACCGCTTCTACCTGTTCAAATCCTTTGCGGACATGATGAATTTCAATCATCGCGGATCTCCTCCTCCTGCTATTTGTTCCGCTTCATCTACTAGAGATAAAATGGCATCTTTCTTCATTCCAATATAGAACGCCTCACATAAAAGCTTCAGCAACTGCTGCTTAGCTGTCTCTAATTTTTCACGACTGACTTCTTCCGGCTGTGTAGCGACAAAATGGCCTTTTCCGGGAATGGAGTAAATATAGCCTTGATGCTCAAGTTCACGATACGCTTTTTGAATCGTGTTCGGATTAATCGTTAGCTCCTTCGCTAATAATCTGACAGACGGCAGCTGTTCGTTTGGGCCCCACACTTCATGAATAATGAATTCCTTTATTTTTTCAACTAATTGTTCATAAATTGGCTGACGACTGCGAATATCAAGTTCAAACATCTCCCCTCCTCCTTTCTCACGTCTGTACTAACTGTAATATATATCATAGTACAGTTGAGCTAAAAAAGCAACTTTTCTTAATAAAAAACTTTATTCATCAACTCATATCCCAAAATCAACGGATGTAATAGAATGTTAACAAATTATAAATCGAGCCTGCTTCACTTCATAAAAGCGGCTTGCTTCTTCTACCTTTCTCTCCTATCATCAGGAGGATATTTCCTGTGATATAAGAAAGATGTTTCATCATTCACTCCTCCATATGACCCTCGTACGGTCATATAGGAACACTTAAATAATCGACATGCGGCACAAAACGAGCAGAAAGAACAGCAAAGAAGGATTTACGGATGTTGAAAAATTAGCTGGATAGAACCGTGACT
Source organism: Anoxybacillus sp. PDR2 (assembly GCF_009834045.1). Taxonomy (NCBI): domain Bacteria; kingdom Bacillati; phylum Bacillota; class Bacilli; order Caryophanales; family Anoxybacillaceae; genus Anoxybacillus; species Anoxybacillus sp. PDR2. The sequence continues at coordinate 2,018,649 of NZ_CP047158.1, forward strand.
TGCCTCTGTCCGTAAAAAATAGGATTCTACTTTTGATGTCTCATCTTCTCATGGTATCTATAACCCGATATACATAAGCATATAAGTCGACTGAAAAAGATGAAAGGGGTGGGCTTCTACATGGAAGCATCCGTCTGTATTTATATACATACAGCAAATGAAGCAAAGTTTTGGCTTTCTCATCCCTCTTCTGGGATGATTTCCCAGACCTGCCTTTTATATCAAAGACAATGATGAGTGCTTTGTCTGCCGTTTATTTAAAAAACGAATAGGCTACTGGTGGAATTCGGGAAAATGCAAGAGAAGCCAAACCGCTCATTTGTAAATAAGAGATTCAAAAATTCTTTAAACAATTTCTTTGCTTATTAGGAAAGGCTATTTTCATTCCTTCTTCTTTTCGTATAATTATTATTGTTAGAGTTCATTAGTTAGGGGATCTAATAATGGGGGCATATATCAACCAAAACCTTTTAAACAACTTATTCTACATTTTATCTAGCATTTTTATCTATTATTTCATCTATGATCACGGTAAGCTTTGGAAAGAAAATTCTCGCCAAAACCAATGGCTTTTTATAGCTTGTACAGGCTTTTCCCTATTGTTATGTATGAAATTTCCCATTTACATCGCAGATAATTGCATCCACGATTTACGGCAAATTCCTTTCTTAATTGGTACACTGTATGGAGGAGGAATAGCTGGCAGCGCATTGCTTTTTATTTTGCTGATTGTTCGGTCTGTTTTTTATGGATTTCAATTTTTAACTGTCGTCGTTTATGTAACGATGTTTATCGTGGCAGCCCTTGTCTCTCCCGCTTTTCAGCGATTAAACCGGACGAGCAAGCTATATACTTCGGTCTGCCTGACCTTTTTTCTCGCTGTTTTGACAACAGGAATTGCGATAGCCATCTCTGATTTTCAAGTGACTCAATCTTATATTGTCGATTTTATTCTCATCCCTCCGTTCGGAATGTTGTTTGTTGTTTACATTATGGAAACATTGAAGGAAGCAATTATCATGCGGTCGAAGCTCATTAAAGTAGAAAAAATGGAAATCGTCAGCCAGCTTGCTGCAAGCATTTCCCACGAGGTGCGCAATCCATTGACTGTCGTGAAAGGCTTTATTCAATTAATGAAATCACAGTCTGTTCCAAAGGAGACTCAAGACGAATACATGCATATTGCTCTTGAGGAGATTCATCGGGCGGAGACGATTATTAATGATTATTTAACATTTGCTAAGCCATCGACCAATAAAACAGAACCATTAATGGTCGACCAGGAGCTATGCTATGTCATTCATATGCTTCAGCCGATCGCACAAATGAATGGAATCAAAATTGAAGAAAAGCTGCAGCCGGGGTCGATCATCGGTAATGCCCAGCACTTTCGACAATGTTTTCTTAACCTAATGAAAAATAGTATTGAAGCGATGCCAAACGGCGGTATACTCACTGTTTCATCAACGGTTCAAGAGAATGGGATTATTATTACCGTCCAGGATACAGGGATCGGCATGACCAAAGAACAAATCAGCCGTTTTGGTGAACCTTATTTTAGTACAAAGGAAAAAGGAACGGGATTAGGATCCATGGTTGCAGTCAAATTAATTGAGACGATGAACGGAACGTGGCAGATTCAAAGTGAAGTCGGCCACGGAACATTGACCACCATCATGTTTCCTAAAGCTTGATCCGCGTGAATGGATAGATCACGTCAATAGCCTTTTGCTCCTGATTTAACAACTTAAAGATCGAACGGTATGTGTAAAAATCCATGTTCTGATAAGGTCAAAGCCAAAAAACGATACCAACTTCAAGCATCATCACCAATTCTCTTGCTGCTTCATATAGAATTTATATCGAAAAAACATCTTGAACAAAAAAAGAAACATAGGGAGCAACTAAACTCCCTATGCTTCATCTTTCTCCATATACACAGTTATACGAAGCAGCCGAATACATGCGCGCGGCTTCCTTACTCTTGTTTCCGTCCTTAAGCACACAGATGCTATGAAATGCTTTTTTGCACCCTTTTAACTGAAAGCATCCCTACCGTGCCAATAATGCATAACGCCCCTACCATTTGCCATTCTCCAAAAGAAACATGCAAAAATACAAACGAGGCTGCCACAGCAGACAGCGGCTCTACGCTTGATAACAAGCTTGATTCTGTAGGCGATAAATGACGAATGCTTTCCACAAATAACAAAAAAGCAAGCAATGTGCCAAAAACAACAACAAATAGAATTAAAAGCCATGTATCCATTCCAAAAATGATATTCGTCGAAAAAACAGACGGGAGAATAAGGCACATCGCCGCTCCTCCAATCATCATGCCCCAGCCCACAACGATCAGCGAATTCCATTTTTTCAATAGCAGCGCAGATGACAATGTATAAAATGCTAGAGCTACGCCAGAAAGCACTCCCCAAATCACGGAAACCAATGAGACGGTTAGCTCATTGGCCGCTCCATTCGTCATTAGCAAAAATGTGCCAGCAATTGCAAGCAAAATGGCTCCGCTCGTTGTTTTAGACGGCTTTTGTCGTTCTTTTATGATGGAATATAGCACAATATAAATCGGCGCCAAATATTGCAACAATGTCGCGGTAGCGGCATTACCTGTAGCAATCGAAGCAAAATACGTATACTGCACGCCAAGCATTCCGATTAGGCCAAACCATAATAATGGCTTGGCGCTGCTTCTTTCTTTCCAAATCGACAAAGGATGCAACTTTTTATATGCACTTATAGCAAGCAAAGCGATCCCTGACAGCAGCATCCTTACCGCAACAAGCCATTCCGCCGTTACTTGCTTTTCTTGAAACAATACTTGCGCCGCCGTTCCAGACAATCCCCAAAGCGCCGCACCTGATATAACCATTATTAATCCTTTGGCACGACTCGACACCATTTCTCTCCTCCCATGTCGCCCAGAACTACTTCTTTTCGTCGAGCACAGCAATCACTACTCCGGCAATGATCAAAGCACCGCCATACCAAAATGCTTCACTCAGCCGTTCATGTAAAAATAACCAGCCAAATAGGGAACCGACAAGCGGCTGGAAAAAGAAAAATAAGGAACCGACTCCCGCATCCATCATTTCCATTCCCTTATTCCAAAGGAAAAAGGCTCCTGCTGTAGACACCACACCAAGATACAGAACACCAAAAACGATAGGCGGATGAAGCAAAAAAACAGATTGTCTCACAAGCTCCCATACCATCATTGGAGTGGTGCAAATAAGTGCCACAAAAATCGCGTAAGTTGTGATAACTAACGTTGAAAGTCGAGCGGAAGCGATCTTTACTAACACTGACAGCAGCGCCCAAGTAAGCGCTGCTCCGACCAATATCACACTGCCCCAAATCGATGATTCTTTTCCACCGCTGAGGCCAATGACAACAATGACCCCAGCTGTCGCTAACACAAGAGCTGCGATTTTTCTTACAGTGATCGCTTCATGCAGCAGCCAGCGAGCAAATAAAACAATAAAAGCCGGGGTAGCGGATGTAATGAGCGCTCCCGTATGCGCATCCGACAGTTTTGTTCCAATAAATTGCAGGGAGATAGAAATAAAATAGCCGATGACGCCGATCCAGCCAATCCACTTCCAATCATTTGCTTTCACAGAAACTCGCTTTTTTTGCAGCTGTAAGACGCCAAACAAAACGGTAAAAGCGATCACATAGCGCAACCACACCAGTGTAAACGGCGGAACATAGTCGAGCACATATTTACTGACGACATACATTCCTCCCCAAATGCTTGATGCAACCGATAAATACAAAGCCCCCATCAATGTTTTTTTCATCGTTTATCAACCTCCGTCTTTCGTTAAAGATCATTCTCTGCACGCAAGACGGAGCATACCTATACGCCAGCTTGCCCCGTCTTAGAAGCAAGCGGCTGGCTGATCGTTTTCAAACAATGTTCTTTTCATTCCTCTTCCTCCTCTGCCAAATTTATATTTTGTTTCATTGTATCAAATTTTTCTTTCTTTTCCACACCTATTTTTCGCAAAGAATATATTCTCCTTTACCGGGAAAAACTAGTATCCTAAATTCTCTGATTTCCGAAAGAAGGTGGCCGATTGTGAACCATTATCCGTTAAGCATCGTACAGGTGTTATTTATTTTTCTGTTATCCGTCGGATTGATGGACCACGTGATCGTCATCCCACTTTTATTGGATGCCGCCCATCGCGATGCGTGGATTTCAGCCATCTTAACACTTGGACTGTTGCCTGTATGGATGGTCCTCTTGTATTTCATTATGAAACAGTCCAAACAAACCAATTTATTCATCTGGCTTAAAAACGAATTCTCTAGCGTGATCGCATATATTGTGTCATTTTCCGGCACGTTATTATTAGTCATCATCAGTTATGTCACGTTAAAAGACACGGTTACATTCACAACAACAACGTATTTAACTTCAACACCAAGCTGGATCATTATCCTTTTATTAGTAGGACTTTGCTTTTACAACGCCTATCTAGGCATTGATTCCATCGCGAAAACATCCGGCATTGTTTTGCCGTTCGTCGTGATTTTTGGAGTTTTAGTCATGCTTTCTACGGTACCGCACAAAGACTATTCCTTGCTAAAGCCTATTATGGAAAACGGATGGGATCCGGTATTAAAGGGAATGATTTATACAGGGGCAGGCTATGCGGAAATTATCATGATCTTGTTTATGCAGCACCGTTTGCAGCCAAAATTTCCGTTTCTTGGACTTCTTTTTATTGGCATTTTCGCAGCCAGCTTAAGCATTGGCCCGACAATCGGCGCCATCATTGAATTTGGTCCAAGAAATGCAAGAGTATTACGTTATCCCGCCTTTGAGCAATGGCGGTTAGTGAAGTTAGGAACCTATATTGAACATATTGATTTCCTTTCCGTTTATCAATGGCTCTCAGGGGCATTTATTCGCATTTCATTTGCCACAGCCTTAATCCCTGAGTTGTTCGCGGTATCAAACAAACAAACACGGCGCTGGATTTTGATTTTTGTCTATGTGGTCATTTGTACTCTTTCACTTCTGCCTGTAAGTGATCCACAATTTTTATATGTATTAAATCACTTTATTTTACCATTCTCTTTATATTTCATGTTAAGCCTATCTGGCTTGCTCGGGATATTAGCATTCATTTCATACATAAAAACAAGGAGAGGATCATAATGCAAATTCCGTTACGAGCCGCACAATCCGCGCAAAAGAATAATGATCATAGCGGTAAAGAAACAATGTTGGTTACCGAAGAATCGCTTCGCTATTTTTACTCTAACTGTAAAGATGTGGCCATTCTGACATCTAAAATTCAACCAGCCAAAAGCAGCAGCGGATCGTTGACGCTTGTTTTTGTATATTGCGAGGAATTATGCGATACACGGCAGCTTAGGCAAGTGATTTTTCCGATGTTTCGTGAAATGTGCCGCGACTATCCTTGTCAAACGGTAGAGGAAATCGAGGCTAACAAATTGATGCCTATGGAGCTTCTTGGAAAAGAAGTAACGATTGATGATATGAACTATATTTTATTTAACGGTGATTTGCTCGTATATTTTCAAGAAGCGGACGTTTTATATTCGTTAACCCTGGCCAATCCGCCGAACCGAAACCCGGAAGAACCGAATACAGAAGTATCGATCAGAGGGGCAAAGGATGGATTTATCGAAGAAATTTCTAAAAACGTCGCGCTGATTCGCAAACGCGTCAAATCCCATCAACTATCTTATGAATTGTTTATTGTCGGGACAAGAAGTCAAACAAAAGTCGGGTTATTATATATTAAAGATATCGCCAATACGCAAATCATTGATGAAGCAAGAAGACGAATATTGAATCTCAATATTGATATTATGACAGGCACGAATCAGCTTGAAGAACTGCTTGGAGATCGCCGCTTTTCTTTATTTCCAACATTCAGTTACACCGGCAGAGCCGATTTTGCTGTCAGCTGTTTATTAAACGGTCGCTTTGTCCTCCTTGTCGACGGTGCGCCCACAGCAGCGATCGGTCCGGCGAATTTAACCTTTTTATTAAATACATCAGAGGATAACAACACCTCTTTTATCTTTGTTTTCTTCCAACGAATATTACGGCTGCTAGGGATTTCTTTAGCGATTTATCTGCCGGGATTTTGGGTTTGCTTAACGGCATTCCATCCTTATGAGCTGCCGTTTACCATGCTTGCTACAGTCGTTCTTTCCCGTCAGGGCGTCCCTCTTCCAGTCACATTGGAAATGTTTCTCATGCTTGGGTTGTTCGAAATTTTTAAGGAAGCCGGGATGCGGCTGCCGATCGCGATCGGGCAAACCTTATCTGTCGTTGGCGGGCTCATTATCGGGCAAGCGGCGATCGACGCTGGACTGGCCGCTCCCCCTACACTTGTCGTAACAGCGATTTCCGTCGTCGCTACATTTACGCTTGTCAATCAAAACTTATCCGGTGTCGTCACGTTATTGCGGTTTATCGTTCTTGTTTTTTCGGCGTTCTTCGGCTTATTCGGATTTATCGTTTCTCTCTTTTTGTTATTAACCTATGTAGCCAATATTACAACATTTGGAATCCCTTATTTAACACCGCTCTCGCCTCCTACACGCGATATTTTAAAAGTATTGACGACCATTGTTTGGAAAAGATTTAGAAATAGAGCGGAAGTAGTGTATCCAAGGGATAATACATCAAAAGGAGAGAACAACTAATGCTAAAACGTGCCATCCCCTTGCTGCTTTCTCTCACATTATTAACCGGATGCTGGGGAACAAAGGACATTGACCACATTGTCTATGTGCATGCGATGGGAGTGGATTATAAAGACCATAAATTTATCGTCTATGTGCAATTCATCAATTTTACCGGACTGGCTAAAACGAATGCTGGCGGCGGACAGCAAAGAGTAGATACAGCAGTAGGAAAAGCAACAGGAGAAACCTTTAATATTGTCACGGATAATATTTATCCTTCCATTCAGCAAATGGTATCATGGGGACAAATCAAAGGAATTGTCTTTACGGAGCGTGCTTTAAAGGCAAAGCCTGTTAAGGATGTTTTAGATTTGATTGATCGATATAATGAAATTCGCCATACATTATGGGTGTATGCAACAAAAGAACCATTAGACAAGCTTTTTTCTACCGTTCCATTATTGCAAACATCTGTTTATTTCTCCTTGCTCGGCAATCCGGAGGATATTTTCCAGCAAAGCTCTTTTATCCGGCCCATTCGTTTAAACCGCTTCGAATCCGATCTAAACGAACCGGGAAAAACCGCAAGAGTTCCTTATTTGGGAATTTCGGAAAAAACATGGGAAGAAAATCATCAAAAAAAGCCGATGCTTACCTTATCCGGCATCTGCTTTATGCGCCAGCACGAGGTGCAAAAATGCTTTAACCGGTCTAAAATTATGGGAATCCGCTGGGTAGAAGAAAAGATCTCTCGAACGCCCATTTATATAAAAAAAGGCAAAAAAGTCGTCGCCTCTGTTGTTGTACTTGGGCCAAAAGCAAAAATCGCTTACAAAATGAACAAAGGCACACCGGAATTTACCGTTGAACTCAAAGTACAAGGAAGCATTATTGAAGTATTACAGCCATTAACCGAAAAAGAGCTTATTGACCTTGCTCAAAAAACGATTGAAAAAGAGATCAAAGATTTATACGAGCTCGGACGAAAATATGATATTGACATGTTAAATTTGTCCGAGATATTGTATCGGGAAAACCCTGCTGCATGGAAAAGAATAACGGTAGACAAAGCCTTGCCGTTAAAGAAAGATACATTAAAAGATGTTAAAGTCAAGCTATCCATCAGTACCTCAGGAGAACGGAAGTTTACCAAATAGCCTGAAATAGCATTTTTGAATCCCTCTTCCTCTTGAACATCTCTTAAACAATGGGCCGCCTTTGCCGCATGAATGACGGCTAAATCAAACATATATTCTCGTTTCTGGCCACTGCTCTTTAGAATCATTCATTCCATCTGTGAAATGCGTTTATACAGATCGTTCCCATCAAGCTCAACATGAGATATATTTTGCTAATAAATAAAGAGGCGATTAATTCGCCTCTTTAAAATAATCTTTATAAAATCCTCCTACTTGGCCTGTGTTATCAACAATAAAGTAAAATTCTTCCGTTTCATTTTTTACGTCATACGTCTTTCCCTCAGTTAACACATGATTCACAACATATTTTTCTGCATTTGTATGTACACATGTTACTTTTTTGATCGTTGGGCGATTTAGCCATGTCTGATGAATCATTTCGTATTGCTCTCCTTTATTATAGGGTCATTGTTAGTTCTATTTTAAGCATTTTTTTCTTGTGAATCAACACGTTTGGCAGCATATTTTTGATACAGACCATATAAAACGGAAGCCTTGTACGCTTCTACCTTCTTCTGTCCGATCGGGTGGCGGCGAATGCCGATATCCTTTAATTGTTGAACAAGCCAGCCTTTTGAACCAAAATGGGCCATAAAAACTTCTCCTTTCTTTTTCCGCAACTTTTCCTATACTATATGTTCACCGCACATAGGATAGAACAAAAAAATGCGGAGAAGCTGTTTACGCTTCTCCGCATTTTTTGTTGTTCACAGCAAGGCAACAGAAGTGGTTTTCCGAAGCAAAGATCGGCTGCACTCCCCTTTTTGTTAAACCGATGAAGCGCGATCTTTGCTTTTCCCTTTTAAGAAAAACGATAAAATCAACGCTAAAAAAGCAAGTCCTGTTGCTACTATGAATGCATCGTTAATTCCTTCAACAGCTGAACGTTGCTGCACCATTCCGTACAACAGTTGAGTGACGGCTTCATCACTTGGGATGAAATGCTTCAATTGAGCAACTAGGTCTGCTATCGTCGGATTATTTAGTGTCATTTCATTTCGATAGCTTTCAGCGTGAAACTTGGAGCGATTCGACATAACCGTCACAAGAAAAGCAGTTCCCAAGGAAGAAGCGACTTGGCGCAGCGTATTCGCTGTTGCCGTTCCATGGCTATACAAATGACGCGGCAGCACATTCAATCCTGCCGTCATAATTGGCATCGATAGCATGGACATGCCAAACATCCGGAAAATGTACAGCCATAAAATATGCGAATAGGGTGTGTCCATCGTCAATCGGCTAAATTCCCATGTTGTAACAACTGTAATAACAAGCCCAACAATGGCTAGCCATCTAGCGCCAATTCGGTCAAAGATGGCTCCGGAAATCGGCGACATAATCGCCATGACAATGGCTCCCGGCAGTAAAAGCAAACCGGAGTCCAACGGAGTAAAACCGCGAAGATTTTGCAAATAAACCGGAAGCAGCACCATTGCGGCAAATAAAGCCATATTAATGACACAGCCAATGACAGTTGTTAAGGTGAAAATATTATATTTAAATACCCGTAAATTCAAAATAGGATGCTCCACTGTAAAGCAGCGCCATATAAACAGAACCAAGAAGATAGCACCAATGACAATGGAAACGGCTACCTCTGTATTCCCCCAGCCATTGCTTCCTGCTTCGCTAAAACCGTACAGCACTCCCCCAAAGCCGAGAGTGGAATAAATAGCTCCTCGAACATCCAACGTTGGATTGGCTGTTTTCGGCGTATTTTTCAGCCACATAAACGCTAAAATAATATCCACTATAGCAATTGGCAGAACAATATCGAACAACAGACGCCATGAATAATGCTCGACAATCCATCCTGATAACGTCGGGCCGACCGCTGGGGCAAACATCATTGCAATTCCCACGGTTCCCATTGCCATTCCCCGTTTTTCAGGAGGGAAAATATTCAGCATAATGACCATCATGAGCTGCATAATGATTCCCGCGCCAACCGCTTGAATTAAGCGTCCAGTTAAAATCACGCCAAAGGAAGGCGCCAAGGAGCAAACGAAGGCGCCAATCGCAAAAAACGCCATTCCTGAGAGAAACAGCTTTTTAGTTGGAAATTTCGCGATTAGAAATGGGCTGATCGGAATCAGGACGCCGTTAACTAGCATATATCCGGTAACAAGCCATTGGATTGTCGATGTTTCTACATTAAAATCATTCATCATGTGCGGCAATGCCACATTGATTAATGTTTGATTTAAAATGGCAACGAACGCGCCAAGCATGATGGTGACGACTACTTTCCCGCGGCTGCCTAACTCTTCTTGATGAGCTGAAACAGAAGGAGGCTGCCGCTGTTCTTCTGCCCCCATCGCCGGAGCTACAGCAACGTCCGTTTCATCGCTAAGTGCACGGGTAGCGACGTTCCGTTTTCTCTTTACTGCATAATTCAATGCAGCAAGTACGAAAACAGAAAAAACAATATAGGCTACGAAAAAGCTAGACATGCTTGATCACCTACTTATGAATGCGAACGGTGACATTCATGCCCGGCACTAGTCCCGCTCCGCTGTAGTTATCAATGGAAATCGTAACAGGGACAACTTGTGTCACTTTTGTATAGTTTCCTGTATTATTGGAGCTTGGGAGCAAGCTGAATGTGTTTGCTGTCGCATAGCCAAGCTTTTGAACCGTTCCTGTAAATTTCCGATCTGGATAAGCATCAACATAAATGTCAACGTCTTGACCAACCTTTACATCCTCTATATCGGTTTCATTGATGTTCGCAGTAACCCATAAGTCATCTAAATCATATCCGCGTGCCAACGCTGTCCCGGCAGCCACAAAAGAATTCGCTACAGCATTTTGCTGAACGATCGTAACATTTTGTGGCGCTGTCACAGGAATTGTATGCTCTCCGTCCGATACTTCCCCAACTTTATCATCTTTGCGAAAGTTTTTTCCGATATCGGCAGACCAATTTGTCAGCTTTCCTGAAACGGGAGATGCAATCACAATTTGCTGCCCGTCAACATGGGCGTTATCTGTTTTAATATAGTTCGTCGCTTCGTTTACATAATAATAAGCCGCAAAGCCGCCGGCTACAAGTAAAATAAGAACAATGATATTCAATGTAATGAGACGTCTTGTATTCACTCGTTTATTCCTCCCCTAGCAAAATGTCTCGAATGGTACCATGAAGCGATATGAGATGTTCTAACTCTTCCTTACTGATTACATCTGTCAAGCGTTTTAACTGTCGAAACAGTGCCGAATCCTCGTCATTGAACGCTTCTTTAAGCTTTTTTCGTCCTTTATCGGTTAAAGATAGGGTTACAGCGCGCCTGTCTTCTTTGGATGTTTCGCGCATTACCAAATCCGCACTGACTAATCGGTCCACGGTCCCACTGACCGTGCTATTGCTCATGTTTAACTTCTCCGCCAGATCATTTAAACGGACGTTCTCTTGTTTAAACAGCGTGTAAAGAATAATGAGCTGCAGCTCTGTGATCCCCACTCGCGTTGCATCCTCGCGAACCAGACGATACAACGCTTTTTGAATCCGAAAAACGGAATACATCAAGTCACGCCCTAATGGATTCATTGATTCCCTCCTTTCATTTCAATTTAAATAATTTCAATACGAATTATTCTCATACGAAAATTGATTATAGCATATTTTTATTAAAAATCAACTATCTTGTCTTTATCATTCCAGAGATTAGTATGTCCTTTATCAAACTAAGTAAAACTACTGTTATGGTAATAAGGTCTCATTCAATTAAATAAAAATTTTGTCAAAAAAGATAAAAATTTACCTATATCAATATAACAAAAAGCCGACCTCTGAAAGAGATCGGCTTTTGTATGATCGAATAAAGATGCCGCGATTTGCCGTTTTCTGAATGGAGTTTCTCAACCACACTCCACTAGGTGGGTGTCCGCAGAAACGTTCTTGTCGTCCTCCGCATCCGATTATCGAGGCATGACATTCCCGTTTCGATATGGAACTCCCTCTTTACAGTCATCGGTTGAAACTTCATTCTGTCACGTACAACGCAGCAGGTGATTATTATCATACATAATCTTTTGCAACTTTGCAAGTATCTATTCCTGATTTTTTATTACACTGGATACACTCCATGCTTTCTTTCCGAAAAGACGATGTATTTCGACATATAGGCATCAAAGCGGCGAGTCAATTCTTCCCGCAGCTGATTTGGCGCGATAATGCCATCGATGACCATCTCTGACGCTAAGCGATAAATATCAATATCGCGGCGATATTCCTCCCGTTTTTGTTCAATAAAGGCTGCTTGTTCTTCTTTAGGAAGTTCAGCAATTTTATTGGCATATACCGCATTAACGGCTGCTTCCGGTCCCATCACAGCAATTTGCGCATTAGGAAATGCTAAGCAGCAATCCGGTTCAAAGGCTGGGCCAGCCATCGCATAAAGACCGGCCCCATACGCTTTCCGCACGATAACAGAAATTTTTGGAACCGTTGCTTCTGACATCGCTGAAATCATTTTCGCTCCATGGCGGATAATTCCTGCTCTTTCCACTTTTGTGCCGATCATAAATCCAGGAATATCGGCTAAAAATAAAAGCGGAATATTGAAAGCATCACATAAAGTAATAAATTTGGCTGCTTTATCAGCCGAATCATGGAATAAGACACCGCCCTTGACGCGCGGTTGGTTAGCAAGGATGCCAATTGGCTGTCCATTCAAGCGAGCAAGTCCTGTAATCAATTCAGGTGCAAATAGCTTTTTGATTTCGCAAAAAGAGTCTTCATCCACAAAACGCTCAATCAAATCATACATATTAAACGGCGCATTTTGATTCAACGGCAAAATATCCTCGATGTTTTTTTCAAAGCTCTTCGCTGGCTTTGCTTCGGCAACCGGCGGTTTTTCAGCGAAGTTGGCCGGAAAATAAGATAAGTACTTGCGTGCAAATTGGATCGCTTCTTCTTCTGTTTTTACAAGCACATCTCCGCATCCTGAAACACTGCAGTGCATACGCGCTCCGCCCATTTCTTCGAGCGTCACTTTTTCGCCAATGACCATTTCGGCCATTCGCGGCGATCCTAAATACATCGAAGCATTCCCTTCAACCATAATGACGATATCACAAAAAGCAGGAATATAAGCGCCACCGGCTGCCGATGGACCAAATAATAAACAGATTTGCGGCACTTTTCCAGACAGCTTCACCTGATTGTAAAAAATGCGCCCTGCCCCGCGGCGGCCAGGAAACATTTCCACCTGGTCGGTAATGCGCGCTCCGGCAGAGTCTACTAAATACAGCATCGGGCATCGAAGCTTTTCAGCGGTTTCTTGGATGCGAATGATTTTTTCTACGGTGCGTGATCCCCAAGACCCGGCCTTTACCGTTGAATCATTGGCCATTACACATACGGTTTGCCCATTGATTTTGCCGATCCCCGTTACCACCCCGTCAGCCGGCAGGCCGTCAGCAAGACAATTGGCAAATAAAGCATCCTCAAATTGCATCCCATCATCAAATAACAGCTTTAGACGATCCCGTACAAATAGCTTGCCTTGCTCCGCATTTTTTTGATGGTACTTTATGGCACCACCTTGTTCAATTTTTTCAATTTGTTCCGCCAATTTCTCAGTTAACGTTTTTGCTTGCTCGTTGATCACTCGCACTTCCTCCTTTACTCTCCTTTATAAACAGGCTTCCGTTTTTCTTTAAAGGCCTGCAGCCCTTCTAAACGGTCCTTTGTTGGAATGGTCATCTCGTAAGCCATCTGTTCCAGCTTCAAGCCTGTATATAAATCGACTTCCAGACCTCGATTAATGGCTATTTTAGCTTGGGAAACAGCGATCGGCGCATTTTGGATAATTTGTTCGGCAAGTTCATTCGCCTTTTCCATTAACTGCTCATCAGGAACAACATACTCTACTATTCCAAGCTGGGCCGCTTCCGCCGCTGTTAGCCGCTTGGCCGTAAAAATGAGCTCTTTTGCTTTTCCTTTTCCAATTAAACGCGGAAGCCGCTGAGTTCCACCGGCTCCCGGAATAATGCCAAGCGATGTCTCGGTTAATCCAAGCTGAGCATGATCAGAGGCAATGCGGATGTCACAGGCTAACGCCAATTCCAGGCCACCGCCAAAAGCAACGCCATTCATGGCACAAATCGTCGGTGTTGGCAGCTGTTCAACTTCATTGATCGTATCGCGAATCAGTGCGACCGTTTTTCTCACCTCTGTTTCAGTCATACTGGCGCGTTCTTTTAAGTCGGCACCAGCGCAAAACGCTTTTTTTCCACTTCCTGTTACAATTACACATCGGATCGAGCGATCAAATTTTAATTGCTCAAGCTTTTGCTTCAGCTCGTTTAACATCGCAGTGGACAAAGCGTTGGCCGCTTGCGGGCGATGCAAGGTCAGCATCCCCACTCCATTCGCTGCCTCATAGAGAATAGACGGTTCCATTCAATCACTCTCCTTCATTAGGACAAACACGAATCGATGGTTTGTAACTGATGGCTACTGAGCACTCGACCGATTTTGTTTTGAATGAATAGGGCCGCTTCCGTTAGTCGCGTGGCGTCAATGCCTGTAGCAATATCCATGCCATGAAGCATATATAATAAATCATCGGTTGCGACATTTCCGGAAGCTCCCGGAGCATATGGGCAGCCACCCAATCCGCCGAGTGAGCTGTCAAAGGTTGTAATGCCCATTTCTAATGAAATCAGTACATTGGCTAAAGCGGTTCCTCTCGTATCGTGAAAATGCATGGCTAGTTTTTCTTTTGGAAATCTCTTCAAAAGTGAGTTGAGTACAGCTTCCACTTGGCGCGGGGTAGCAACACCGATCGTATCGCCTAACGAAAGCTCATCCACTCCCATTTCAAACAACCGCTCTGATATAGCGGCTACCTGTTCAACGGAAACTTCCCCCTCATAAGGGCAACCAAAAGCCGTTGAAAGATAGCCGCGAACGGTTTTTTGAGCACGCTTTGCTTCCTGAACAACAGCGGTTAGAACAGGAAAGGTGTCGGAGATGGATTTATTAATATTTCTTTGATTGTGTGTCTCACTTGCCGACATAAATACTGAGATTTCGTCCACTTGAGCCGCCAAAGCTTTTTCAAGCCCTTTTTGATTCGGAACAAGTGCAGCGTATGTAACACTAGGAACTCTCTCAATTCCTGTTGCAACATCGAAGGCATCAGCGAGCTGCGGAATCCATTTTGGATGAACAAATGATGTGATTTCAATGTACGTCAACCCTGTTTTGGAAAGCTGATTAATCCAAGCAATTTTATCTTCAGTCGCAATGGCTGTCTTTTCGTTTTGCAGCCCATCACGAGGCCCTACCTCTTTAATTGTTACGTGTTTCGGCCAGTTTCCCACGCTCCTCACCTCTTATTCCAATTCAAGCAAAATGTCGCCTTCATTGACAAAATCGCCTTCTTGCACATGAATTTCTTTAACGATTCCGCTTGCTTCTGCAGCAATGGGAATTTCCATTTTCATTGATTCTAAAATTACGACATCTTGCCCTTCCTCAATTTTTTCGCCAACAGAAACAACAATTTTCCATACATTTCCCGCCATTGTTGCCACAATTTGATTCATCTTTTTATTCCTCCATTTCCTAATCTTGATGATCGAATGTCTTCCACTTTCTTAATGAAGAAAAGTGGAAGACTTCATGAGCCTCTTATTTTTTGATCGAAATATTGCTTAAATGACGATTGACAAAATCTGTTGTCGTATGCCCCGCTTGAAATGCCGGGTGCGTTAATACTTCTTTTAGCATTGGAATGTTTGTTTTAATTCCTTCAATTTGATAGCTGTCGAGCGCTTGCAACATGCGATCAATTGCTTCCTTTCGGTTTTTGCCTTTCACAATTAATTTCGCAATCATAGGATCATAAAACGGCGTTACCACCATTCCGCTTTGAACAGCTGTTTCATTGCGAATATGCTCTCCTTCCGGTAATTGAAAGGCCGTAATGGCTCCTGGGGATGGAAAAAAGGTTTTTGGATCTTCCGCGTAAATCCGCACCTCAATGGCATGCCCTCGGCGCTGGATATGCTCTTGGCTATAGCCAAGCTTTTCTCCGGCAGCGACGCGCAGCTGCTCTTCGACAAGATCCAAACCGGTGATTTCCTCCGTTACTGGATGCTCTACCTGAAGCCGCGTATTCATTTCAAGAAAATAGAAATTTTTCTGTTCGTCAACAAGAAATTCAATCGTTCCTGCATTTGTATAACCGATATATTTGGCAGCTTGAATCGCTGTCTCTCCCATTTTTTTTCTTGTTTGCTCATCTAAAAACAAGGAAGGAGCTTCTTCAATCACCTTTTGATGGCGCCGCTGAATCGAACATTCACGCTCCCATAAATACACATAATTCCCGTGGCGGTCCGCAAGAAGCTGAACTTCAATATGGCGAGGGTTCTGAATATACTTTTCCAAATACATCGCCCCATCGCCAAAGAAAGAAGTCGCCCGCTTTTGGTTGCCTTCAAACGCTTTGCGCAATTCCTCCTCATTATGGACGATTTGCATGCCGATGCCGCCACCACCGGCAGATGCCTTTAACATAATGGGATAACCGATTGTCGCTGCCGTGCTCATTGCTTCTTCAACATTTTGCAGCGGAAACGAAATGCCTGGAACGATCGGCACACCTGCCTCTGCCATCGTTTTCCGCGACTCAATCTTGCTTCCCATTTTCGCAATTACATCCGCATTCGGCCCGATAAATACGATTCCTTCCTCTTCACAACGACGCGCAAACGCCGGATTTTCCGACAATAGACCATATCCTGGATGAATCGCTTCCGCTTTCGTCGTTTTGGCGATTTCAATAATTTTTTCAATATTCAAATAACTTTCGCTGACACGCGGCTTTCCGATTAAATAAGCTTCGTCTGCCCATTTGACATGGAGAGAAGCAGCATCTGCTTCTGAGTATATCGCTACCGTCTGAATTCCTAACCGCTGGCATGTTCGAATGACTCGTGCTGCAATTTCTCCCCGATTCGCCACTAATACTTTTTTAAACATGCAACTCCTCCTATTCATTGGTTGTCTTGGCACGAAGAATTTGTTTAGCCTGTTCACGCAACTTAAACTTTTGGATTTTTCCAGACGCTGTCATCGGATATGAATCCGTAAATTCAATATAACGAGGAATTTTATGACGCGATATTTTTCCGCGGCAAAATTCACGAATTTCCTCAGCTGTTGCCGCTTGCCCTGGTTTTAAAATAATCCACGCCATCACTTCTTCCCCATACTTCTCATCAGGCACTCCAACCACTTGAACATCTAGAATTTTCGGATGCCGATATAAAAATTCTTCAATTTCTCGCGGATAAATGTTTTCTCCACCGCGAATAATCATATCCTTTAACCTTCCAGTAATACGGCAATATCCATTTTCATCCATTATTGCTAAGTCGCCTGTATGAAGCCATCCTTCGTCATCAATCGCTTCTCTCGTTGCTTCCGGATTGTTATAATATCCTTTCATGACATGATAGCCTCTTGTACATAACTCTCCTTGCACCCCGCGGGGCACTTCCCTGTTTGTGCCCGGTTCGACAATTTTGACTTCAACATTCGGAAGTGCACGCCCCACTGTCTCGACACGCAAATGAATAGGGTCATCCGTTCTCGTCTGAGTAATGACAGGCGAAGATTCGGTTTGTCCATAAGCAATCGTAATTTCCTTGGCTCCCATTTTTTCAATGACCGCCTTCATCACTTCGATTGGACAGTTTGATCCTGCCATAATTCCTGTTCGCAAGGAAGACAAGTCATATTTTTCAAAATCAGGGTCGTTTAACTCAGCAATAAACATGGTTGGCACGCCATGTAAAGCTGTACATTTTTCATCTTGAACCGTTTGAAGTACTTGTTTCGCGTTGAATTCTTGAATTGGTACGATCGTGGCGCCGACAGAGACGCATGCTAAGACGCCAAGCACGCAGCCAAAGCAATGGAAAAATGGCACAGGAATACATAAACGATCTTCTTTTGTAAGCTTCATGCATTGAGCGATGTTGTAGGCATTGTTGACAATGTTGTAATGACTGAGCATCACTCCTTTTGGAAAGCCCGTCGTTCCTGAGGTATATTGCATGTTGATGACATCATGCGGGTCAAGAGCGTTCATTCGTTGATCAAGTTCCTCTTCGGTGATGTCATGGGCCATCGCCAAAATATCATTCCACGTGTATGTGCCTGGGTAACGTCGGTCCCCCAGAACAATCACATTTTTTAGATGCGGAAGACGTTTCGACTTCAACTGTCCTGGCTGACATTCGTACAGTTCGGGAGCAATCTCATAAATAGTGTCAATGTAAGAGGAATCGCGATATCGTTCTATTAAAATCAGCGTGGTAGAATCTGATTGCTTCAATAAGTATTCTAATTCAGCTGTGCGGTAGTTCGTATTGACCGTTACAAGCACAGCCCCCATTTTACCTGTAGCAAACTGGCATGCCAGCCATTCAGGAGTGTTCGTTGCCCAAATGGCAACATTCTCCCCTGTCTCAATGCCCAGCTTCATGAATCCCCGAGCAACAAGACGGCAATATTCATCAAACTGCCTGTATGTCATTCTAAGTCCGCGATCTGCATATACAACAGCCTCATGCTCTGGGTAAGCGTTCGCTTTTTCTTCTAATAGCTTGCCAACTGTAACCCCTAACATCTCCGCCATAACATGCGCCTCCTTTGGTTGAATGAAATTTTCATCCGCGCCATTTTTCTGCCTTTAACATCCAAGCTGACGGGCAATGACGAGCCGCTGAATTTCAGATGTGCCTTCACCAATTTCCATAAGCTTAATATCGCGCAAATGGCGCTCGACTCCATATTCTTTCATGTACCCGTATCCGCCATGGATCTGAATGGCTTGATTACATATGCGGAAGCCAGCTTCAGAAGCGAACAGTTTAGCAAAAGAGGCTTCTTTTGTAAACGGTTTCCCTTGGTCTTTTAGCCAAGCCGCTTTATACACCATATTGCGGGCTAATTCGATTTCCATCGCCATATCGGCAAGCTTAAACTGAATCGCTTGAAATTTAGAAATGGATTGGCCAAATTGTGTGCGTTCTTTCGCATATTGAAGCGCTTTCTCAAACGCAGCTTGAGCGATTCCAACGGCAAGAGCAGCAATTGAAATGCGGCCGCCATCGAGAGTATATAAAAATTGCTTAAAGCCCTTTGCTGGATCCCCTAATACGTTCTCTTTCGGCACACGCACATTTTCTAGCACAAGCTCGCACGTATTGGAAGCACGGACACCCATTTTGTCGTAATTGCATCGAATCGTAAATCCCGGGGTATCTGTTGGAACAATAATAGCAGAGATGATATTTTTTCCTCTCTCATCCTTTCCGGTGACTGCAGTCACAATCACTTGCCTTGCATGCCCCGCATTCGTAATCCAGCATTTTTCTCCATTGATGATATATTCATCCCCGTCCAGCACCGCTCTCGTCCGGGTTCCCCCAGCATCGGAACCAGCATTCGGTTCGGTTAATCCGAACGCTCCCAACGCCTCTCCTCTCGCCATCGGAACAAGCCATTTTTGCTTTTGCTCTTCTGTGCCGAAATAGTAAATAGGGCTTGCACCTAGTGAGACAGCAGCAGCATAGCTAAGACCTGTCCCGCCACAAGCACGGCCAATTTCCTCAACAGCGACGGCATATGAAATCGTATCGCCACCAGCTCCGCCATATTCTTCTGGAAATGGAATTCCCAATAGCCCTAATTCCCCCATCTTTTTGAATATTCCGACAGAAAAATAGGCTTCTTCATCCCATTTCGCCGCGTTTGGTGCAATTTCCTTCTCGGCAAACTCCCTTACCATTTCTTTAATCATCTGTTGCTCTTTTGTCAGTTCAAAATTCATTCTCTCTCCCCCATTTATAACATATTATTCTAAAACCGACTAGTCGGTTTTGAATGGTTTTAAGACCGACTAGTTGGTTTGTTTCACGAGCAACACTTACATTCAGTAAGCATCATTTTTTAAAACGATCGGAGTGAAGCTTGCTTGTTTTTGATGAAATAAATGATATTTTCCGATTTTTGCTTAGCTTCTTCTGTAAGGACAGCATGCAAAATAAAATCAATAAAATAGTCGGCAATTTGTTCGATTGTCATCGGTCCTTCCGGTTTATACCATTTATACGTCCAGTTCACCATACCAATAATCGTCATGCCTGTAATTTCTACAGAAAGCTCTGGACGAAACTCGCCTGCGGCAATGCCTTCGCGAATGACCCGGAAAATCACCTGCTTAAACTCATCACGTTTTTCATTGATTTTTTGTGAATACTCCGGTTTTAAATAAGTGCTTTCTTGGTAAAACACCGTGATATGCGGCTTGTATAAATGAAATACTTTTACAAATGATTGAATAATGGCACATAAACGCTCTGTAGGCGTTTTATAGTTTTCATAGGCCGCCTGCGCCTTGTTGAGCACGTAAGTAATAAACACATCGTGAATGTGATAAAGAAGTTCATCTTTTGATTTAAAATTATGATAAAAACCGCCTTTTGATGCGTTAATTTCTGTGACAATCCGATCGACGGTAACTCCATGATAGCCATATTGTTCAAAAAGATGTAGAGCCGTATCGATAATTCTTTCTTTTAACGTTTTATTTGCCATTGAAAATCTCCTTTATCGTTTATATTAACATAATTTTTAGAAAAGTTAAATATTTTGTAGTTGCTATCTATAAAATACGTAATAAATGACCCAGATGTCAATAATTGTTTATAATAAGCGTTGATAAAAAAAAAGAAAGAGGTAAGTTCAATGGCTAATATTCTTCTCATGAATGGCAGTTCACGCGAAAACGGGAATACAGCACGATTAGCGCAAATTGTGCTAGAGGGGATCGCTCATCAACAGATCTATATGAAAGATTTTTCGATTACACCGATTATTGATAAACGGCATGATCCAGAAGGATTTACTCCTGTGGCAGATGACTATGAAAAAATCATTCGTCTTGTTCGCGAACATGATATTTTGATTTTTGCCACACCGATTTATTGGTATGGAATGAGTGGACAAATGAAGCTGTTTATTGATCGGTGG
Organism: Anoxybacillus sp. PDR2; assembly: GCF_009834045.1. Lineage (NCBI taxonomy): Bacteria > Bacillati > Bacillota > Bacilli > Caryophanales > Anoxybacillaceae > Anoxybacillus > Anoxybacillus sp. PDR2. Next base: position 2,039,610 of record NZ_CP047158.1, read on the forward strand.
TCACAAAGCTTGCGAGACCCTCATTTTTCCTTCAAGGAGGAAATGAAATCAAAAAAAGCGTTTGTTGTGGCTGTTGGCGGAGATGATCCGTATATAAAAGGACTGCCGCTTATCCAGCAATTCCAGTACATTTTCCAATTTGTTGGCTTGACGTATATCGGTTACGTAATCGGTCAAGGAAACGCACCTGATGAAATTCTTTCCGACCAGCGAGCCCTAAGTGAAGCAAAATATTGGAATAAGATTTTTCGTTCGCTTTAGTTCCGTTGTTTTCTAAAAATAAACTTTTTCACACATCCGCCGGAGAGCAAGTCGGTGGCTTACCTTGGTCACATCAAAGCGTGACCGCGTGCCGACCTCTCGGCGGTTCACATGAGAGCAAATATGGAAGGGATCAGGATCATCTACCCAACTAGCACCACGAGTATGAAGATACAATTTGTGATACCATTCGGCATCGATGATGAACATCAAGGCTTTTTCTACGGTAGGAGCAGGCGACGAAACATTCAATAAGTACCCACTGTTTTTGTGGGAAGCTAGACCATCCTGACAAAATAAACAATAAGTTTAATAAATCGAGGCAAATTGCAGAACCTTATCAAGCACTTCACATTCCCATTCATGCCGATCAAACGTATGATTTGCACCGTTAATCCAGTGAATGGTTGCTTGCTCTCCATAACATCTCTGCTGATACTGGCTGCTTACTTGATAAGGGACAACATCATCATTCGTGCCATGAATCAGTAAGACTGGACCTCTATACGGCTTCGCTCGTTCGAATACATTGATCGTTTTCAAATCTTCTAAAAATGAGCGACCGACTAAATTACCCGCATGGTCATAATAAGGAGCAGTGATATCAATCTTGTTTTGCTTAACCATATACATCATTAGCTCATACATGTTTCCTGCCGGCGCTAGTAAAATAAGCTTATGAATTTCAGCCGCTCTTTCTCCAGCTAAAACACTCGCTACGAGCCCTCCCATACTAAGACCAAGCAAACAAATCTTCGTCGCATCAATGCGCTCATCTTTTTTTACAAAATCAAGAATGGCGTGCGCTTCTGCTATTTCGCTTGATACAGTCATATCTTCAAAATTCCCGTCGCTTTCCCCGCTTCCGAGAAAATCAAAACGAAAGCTCGCTATTCCTTGCTTCTCTAGCGCCCGCGACAACTTAAGAAACAATCGATGCGGCTCAAGCTTCGTCCCTGTAAAACCATGAAATAAAATGACCGCCGGAACTTTTTCACCTTCCTTTCGTGGAGGAATATGTTCCATTCCGCGAAGTGTCATTCCGCGATGCACTAACGTAATGGCCTTTTGCATCTTCTCTTCCCCTTTATCTTTATATTCGTTCCTTGTCAATTTTTTATGTAGATAGGAAAAATGAGTGATTTTATGTATAATATATGCTTTTATTTTAAAAGATAATAAACGGAGGTGAGCCATTTGGAACCAATGTTATGTCCAAATTGCAAAACGAATCGAACACGCTTTAACTTAATTGAACAGCGTCCCGTGGCAGTCAAGCTCCATCCGCAAACAGGTGAAATTGAACAAGAATATACCAATGATTCCCTTGATCCTTTCCATCTGCCTTACCGCGGACCGAGCTATCGTGTTCAATGTGCCGCATGCGGACTCATTGAAAATCAGGAAATGTTCATTAAGCATGCACAGCATTTTTCTGACATGAAGTAAAAAGAAGAGCCCTCCTCTTGATCAGAAATCACTAAAAAACACTGATCAACCATAACGAAATAAGCAAGAAATAGACAATTCCTGATAGGATCATGGGGAGGAGGGGCGCAATAAATGAAGGGCCATTAGCCTTGTGGAGGACTTATTGATGAAATTTGTTGATGAATTGTATGAATATTATAAAGATCGGCTGACTGGAGACGAAGAAGACGCAGAAATCATGACCATGTCTATTTTAGAAGAGTTGAGTCGAAAAGATTTGCTGCAACTGATTGAAGATATGGACGAAACCGAATTAGTCGGCATGGTCGGCCTTTACATTCTTGAATGTCTGAAAGCAAAAATGGCCAATGAAGGAGCCGGACAAACAAAGTGGTCTTCCTCCTCTATTATTCATTAAAAAGGATGGCTGGCCGCCACCCTTTTATTTTTATTGAAAAAACTCTACATCATATCCTTCATTGATCAACACTTGATGGACGCGATGAATGTGGTCTTGATTTTTCGTTTCAAGTGAAAAGTGAATCTCTGCTTGACCCGGCAATACCTTTGCTCCAATGCGCTGATGATGAATGGACATGACATTAGCTTCCAATTCCGCAATAATGCGAAGCAGTTTATTGAGCTGTCCAGGTTTATCGGAAATGATCGTGGTGAATGTGACAAACCGTCCTGACTCCACTAAACCGCGTTCAATGATCCGGGAAATTAATGTAACATCCACATTTCCTCCGCTTAATACCGCGACAACTTTTTTTCCTTTGAATGGGACTTTATGATATAATAACGCCGCAAGCGGACAAGCGCCCGATCCCTCTACAAGCAGCTTGTTCCGTTCAAGTAAATAAAGCATCGTTCTTGAAATTTCTGTTTCTTCTACACAAACCACTCCGTCGACATATTTTTCAATGTATTGGTATGTGATGCCACCTGGCTTTTTGACGGCAATCCCATCAGCAATCGTGTCAGCAGAGACGATCGTCACCGGTTTTTTTTGGCGAAGCGCTTCCGTCATGCCGGGACATGCCGATGATTCCACTCCGTATACTTGAATCGATGGTTTTAGTTGCTTCAATGTAAAGGCTAATCCAGCGAGCAACCCCCCTCCTCCTACTGGACACAGCACCACATCCACATCAGGCAGCTGCTCGATAATTTCCAAACCAATCGTGCCTTGACCAGCAATGACCGCTAAATCATCAAAGGGATGGACAAATGTCGCTTCACGTTCTTTTTGCAATTGTAAAGCATATTCCAGCGACTCATCAAACACATCGCCATGCAAAACGACTTCGGCTCCATATCCTTGTGTCGCCTGTACTTTGCTTAAAGGCGCCCCTTTCGGCATGACAATCGTGCAAGGAATGCCAATCATCGCACTTGAATAGGCGACTCCTTGAGCATGATTTCCCGCCGATGCCGCCACCACTCCTCGTTTCCGTTCCTCTTCACTTAATGTCATAATCTTGTTGAATGACCCCCGCACTTTAAAAGATCCCGTTTTTTGCAAATTCTCCAATTTCATATACACTTCGTTTTGAGAAAATTGACTGAATGTTTGGGAATGCTCCAACGGAGTGTGATGAACAGTCCCTTTCATTTTTTCCCTTGCCTGTAAAACATCTTGAAGTGTTAGCATCCTTTCATCACCTAACTATTTATCGTTTAATCCACGCATTGTCATTATATCGAATCTCTAAGCGATATGCTATCATGAGTGATGAAAAGCCCGTACTTTTACCTGTTTGCATCTGCTTTTCTTCTTTCGCCTTTACTTGGCAAATAACCATTCATTCCTTTATGATGAAAGAGGCAAATCAATCATGACTCGTCCTTTCGTTGTTGTTCGCTGAGAAAAAATCAAGCCCTCATGCTTTAAGAAAAGAGACTAACCTCTGCGGCATTTCATCATTGGAGACGACAGGTTGATGTCAACATCCGTGATCTTGCTGCGACATGAGACATGCCAAGAGCTGGCTCTTCGTTTTTACAAATAGCTCGATGATGATAAGGAGGGCGTAAACAATTAAAATATTTCTATAATTTTTTATAAAACTATATACATTTTATTCACTTTTGGTAAGTTGTATATAGAGGTGATTTTTATGGCGCGTATTATAGCATAGGAAAATTTGCGGAGTTAATCGAAAAAAGCGAACGGACATTAAGGAATTGGGATAAAAAAAGAGTATTAAAACCTGCATATATTGCTCCGTCTGGATTTAGATACTATTCCGACGAGCAATTGAATCAAGTATTAGGAAACAAAAAGTGCAGAAAAAAGGAATTGGGTATTGCAGAGTCCCTAGCAAAAAGCAAAAAGACGACCTAGAGCGTCAAGTTGAAGCTGTTCGAACATATATGATGGCAAAAGGTTATTCTTTTGAAATCATCGAGGACATCGGTAGCGGGATGAACTATTCGAAACAAGGGTTAAAGAAATGAATTGATTTAATATGTAGCAATAGGGTGGAAAAAATCGTTGTTCTTTATAAAGACAGGTTGGTTCGATTTGGTTTTGAATTGATGGAGCATATATGTGCTTGCTATAGCGTAGAGATTGAAATTATTGACAGCACCGAAAAGACAGAAGAACAAGAGTTAGTAGAGGATTTAGTACAAATGATCACCGTTTTTAGTTGTAAGCTTCAAGGGAAACGAGCAAACAGAGCCAAGAAAATAATAAAAGAGTTGCTTCATGATGATACGAACTAGGAAAATTTAGATTAGAACCAAATAATAAACAGCGCACCAAGCTGTTTGGTTGCGCTGGTGTTGCTCGATGGGCGTACAATTGGGCATTAGAACAGCAAGAAAATAACGATAAAAACGGCGGGAATTTCATCAAAGATGGAGATGTGCGCAAACAGCTAACGGCATTAAAACAGACAAATCCTGATTACAAATAGTTGTATGATTATAGCAACAATATTGCCAAGCAAGCGATTAAAGATTTATGTGATGCATATGCATATAAGAAGTTTTTTAATAGAAAAGCAAATAAGCCAAAGTTTAAAAGCAAGAAACAAAACAAACCATCGTTCTATCAAGATACAGCCAAAATTAAATTCAGCGATACACATGTGTATATTGAAAAAGTCGGATGGATCCCCTTCTGTCAGAAAAAGGAAAAATTCCTGTTCAATCATTGTTTGTTCAAATGGTACAATATACCCCCATGTAACCCAATCAAAACGATTAAAGCGGTTAGAGAAGCGTTTCCGTCGGTTGCAACGGAAATGTTCGAGAAAGTATGAAAGGAACAAAATCCAAGAAGAAGGAGGTGTAATCCGTTACGTCAAAACACGCAACATGACAAAACTTGAAATGCAGAAATTGCGCATTCAGATGAAAAATATCCGCGAGGATTATGAAAATAAAAGGTTCAAATGAGCTGGTGAGAACCAAGCCCACTCGAATCATAATGGAAGATCTAAACATTAAAGGGATAAGAAAAACCGCCATTGATCAAAAGCGATACAACAACAACGCCTGTATGCTTTTTTAAGCAAAAGCTAAAACATAAGTGCGAGGCATATGGCATTGAGTTTATCGAAGCAAGCCAATGGTATCCATCCTCAAAAATGTGTAGTTCATGCGGATATTTAAAGAAATCATTGAAATGATCTGAACGAACATTTAGATGTGATGCTTGCGGAATAAGTATCGACAGAGATTTGAATGCGAGCATAAATTTATCGAAATATACTGCATTTGTTTCGTACCGCGAGTTACGCGGGAAGTGAAGCCTCTGGAGCGTTACACCAAACGAGAGCAGCCTTGGCGAAATCGGGCGCGATGAATGAGGAAGCAAACAGAAACTTTCACAAGGTTTTTGTCGAGTTTTGTAAGTTTTGCGTAACGGAAGCTTATTGAAAACATCATTAGCACTTTTATTTTCTGTTATGTTTTTAGTCATGTGCGGGTTTGGCATTATCATCCCGGTTCTTCCGTTTTTTGCCGAAAGCATTGGTGCCACCCCAACGGAACTTGGACTGCTTATGTCTATCTATTCTTTGATGCAATTTCTGTTCGCTCCCATCTGGGGACGCATTTCGGACCAATATGGCCGCAAACCGATTTTACTTGTAGGAATTATAGGTTTATCTCTTTCCTTTTTTTTATTCGCTGTGGCGAAAACTCTTTCCCTGCTGTTTATAGCCCGCATCGTCGGCGGGATTCTTTCTTCCGCTACGATGCCAACTGCAATGGCTTATGTGGCTGATATTACTTCCCCTGAGGAGAGAGGGAAAGGAATGGGAATGATCGGTGCAGCCATTGGACTTGGATTTATTTTTGGACCAGCCATCGGGGGAATTTTTTCAAAAATAAGCTTACATACGCCGTTTTTCATAGCTGGAACCCTGTCTTTGCTTACTTCATTATTCGTGTTTTTGTTTTTAAAAGAATCGCTTACGAAGGAGCAAGCACAAGCAAATCGAGCGGCCCCATCGGCTTCCATTTGGCAAGATCTTAACCGTCCGATCCTACTCTTATATATTCTACAATGGTTTATTTCTTTTTCATTATCAGGTCTTGAAGCCACTTTTGCTTACTTCGCAGCAAAACGGGCCCATCTTCACTCGACGGAGCTTGGATATATTTTTATGATCATGGGACTTGCCAGCGCTCTTATTCAAGGAGGACTCATCGGCAAGCTGATTCGCGCCTTTGGAGAGGGAAGAGTCATTCAAGCAGGCATTGTGATTTCGGCAGCTGGCTTTGCCCTGATTTTACTGATTCATGACTTTTGGACAGCCGCTCTATATTTATCCATTTTTGGTGTCGGAAATGGCATGATTCGCCCTTGTCTTTCCTCCCTTATTACGAAACAGACAAACGGAGGTCAAGGGAGCGCAACAGGATTTCTCTCCTCTTTCGACTCGTTAGGACGCATTATCGGTCCTCCAGTGGCAGGATGGTTATTTACAATTACCATCACCCTTCCTTATATATCTGGAGTGATCCTGTCTGTTTTGGCCCTCTCTTGCTACTATTTATTTGTGTATAAGCAAAAAGAGAAGCACCAAACCGCTTCATAAAAAAACGTCCCAAAACATTTGGTTTTGGGACATCTTTCTTTATTAATAAGAGATGGCTATTCCAACATAGCCATTTGTCAGCAAAACTCGCCTCTAGATCTAAAAAGAACAAGCTTTACAGAGATGAATCGTGGCCTTGAACAGTGACCGATTGTCGCGATTCTTTTGCAAAAAAATAAATGACTAATATGAAAGAAACCGCACCGAATACAACCATCATATTTTTCAATCCGATCATATCAAGCAAAAATCCTGTTCCAAGAAGAACAATTTGAAACATGATACGATCCAGCATATTTTTTAATGAGAAAAAACGGCCATGATATTCTTTCGGAATCGTTTTTTGAAAAATGGTAGCGACTGTTGGAAAAAAGCAGCCGACACTAAATCCAAACAAAGCAAAAGAAAGAAGCGATGTTATTTTGATATCGGCAAAATATAAGGACACATGCGCAAAAGCAATCAATAAAGAGAAGGCGTATAGCATTTTTTGCATATCATACTTTGCGGCAATCCGTTTTAAAACGAACGTCCCTACCATGAACGAAATTCCTTCTACTGTATATAGCAAGCCTTTGATCGTGCTATCATTTTGCAATTCACTTATATTAATGACCGTTAAATTAAATCCTCCTAGGAATAAGGTCGGGATAATCGTCAGCAATAAGGAAATTTTGACGAGCGGATATTGCTTTAATATAGGGATCATCTCGCTAAAATTGGCCTTTTTGCCTTGCTGACGGCCAGTGAGGCTTTTTTCTTCGCTCACTTGTAAAAAGCAGGTCGCTACAAGAAGCAAGCCATATGCGATAAAACTGGCAATATATAAAAAATAAAGACTAACGACCGCTAACAGCAGGCCGCCTAAAGCTGTACCGAGAATACGAGAAATGGTCGATACATTCATATGAACGCCATTCATAGATAGAAGCTGTCTCTCCTCCACCACGAGCGGTATGGTTGATTGAAGCGCTGGAAAATAAAAAGCGGCGGCGATTTGAATGACAATGGTAAACATAATCATCCAGCCAATGGAAGAAAAATGAAGGGCGAGCATCATAAAAATAACGCTAATCATCCGCAATAACCCTGAATATAATAAAACGGTTTTTTTAGGAAAACGGTCACACACTTTCCCGGCCATCGGGCTGACTAAAACACCGGCTAACAGCCCTATAAATAAAATAAGCGATTTGAAAAAATCAGAAGAAACGTGCCTCTGTAAAAACTCTAAATTTCCGATAATGCCGACCCATAGCCCAAGCCCTGCTATGAATTCTCCTGACAAAATGATCCATACATTTCTGTTTCTCCACATGTCCATATCTCCCTTTCTTTTCCATTGACATTTTATCATAATTTTCTCAACTAGCAAACTACTTCTTAATGATCCTTTTTTCATAAATTTATATTGATTATTTAGAACATAGTTTAATTAAATTAAATAAACTTCTGTATTATTGTTTGTGATATGGTAGAATAGAAAGATTGTTATGGATAAGAGTTGAAGCGAACCATATAAAAGGCCCAGCCGCCTTTAGAACTTATCTTGCTAGCACTTGCATCGATCTGGAATTTACACTTTTTTTCACCGTTGACAGTCGGAAGCGAACAACGCTGCTTCATAGAACTAAGAATAGGCCTGAAAACAACGGGTTCCTACCTTTGTCAGCCGATATGTAACGAAAAGGCAAGCTTGAGGAGCTGCCTTCTGACCGTGATTTTTTACGGATTCTGTTCTCTCAATCTTTAAGTCGTGTTTAGCAACGGGCTTTTTTCTATCCGCTGCTCTTTTTTGAATTGATTTTTAGGTTAAAGGCAGGAAACTTCTCGATGAATATGTTAGAATTGGAAATATCTTTGTTGAAACTCCCATCTTATATGGTTAAGATGAGAAAGAAATAAGAGAGAAAGGGTGATCTATATGACAATCAAGCTCTATTATACTTCCCCTTCTATAACAAGCTGGAAAACAACGATTACAAGCAGCCAAAAGGACGGAGATACATACATTGTGACTCTAGCAGAAACAGCTTTTTATCCTGAAGGAGGCGGACAGCCTTCTGATTGTGGAACCATTGAAGCGATTCCTGTCATGGATGTGTTTGAGGAAAACGGTGAAGTATATCATCGCTTATCGTCGCTCCCGGCCTCATCATCTGTTCACTGTGAAATAGATGCACAGCGCCGGTGGGATCACACGCAACAGCATAGCGGCCAGCATCTACTTTCGGCCGTCTGCATAGAGCTACTAGATGCGCATACCAAAAGCTTTCATCTTGGCCGTGATATCGTATCGATTGATTTAGATACCCCTGCTTTATCAGAGCAGCAACTACTCGCTATTGAAGATCAGGCCAATATGTTGATTTATAACAACATCCCTATTAAAACCTATTACGTATCACAGGAAGAAGCAAAAAAGCTGCCATTCCGCAAGCTGCCAGAGCTGGACGGAGATATTCGGGTCGTAGAAATTCAAGGAATTGACATTTCCGCTTGCTGCGGCACCCATGTCTCAAGAACAGGAGAAATTGGCATCATTAAACTGCTTAAAACGGAAAAGCATCGCGGGATGACGCGCCTATTCTTTAAATGTGGAAGGCGAGCGCTTGACGATTATCAAACATCCCATCGCCTCTTAACATCATTAAGCCAGCATTTCGGCGCTCATCGAGAGATGCTTGCCAATGTTCTATACAAGCTAGAAGCAGAAAATAAGGAATACCAAAAGCAGCTGCAGCACATGAAACAAATGATGGCCCGCATAGAAGCAGAAGGAATCGTTCAAGAAGCGAATGATTCTTCCATTGTTTTTCGCATCTATGAGGATCTTCCAAGCAAAGACTTGCAAATCATTGCCAGCGAAGTGGTTACTCATTATCAAAAAACGGCCATCTTAGCAACAAAAGCCGAATCTCGTTTGATTATTGTCAAATCCCCTAGCCATTCTTTTCATGCTGGAAATGTGCTAAAACAACAGCTTGAAGCCACAAATGGCAAAGGAGGCGGCAATGACCGACAAGCGCAGGCTGTCTTTCCGACTAACGATGAGTTAATTTCCTTTATCCAGCAGCTGCAAAATGGGTTATCGACCCATACATGATCACCATCATTCATTGGGCCAGATCTTTTTGTCGTACAACTAAATATTATATTACAAAATTGTTACAAAATTTATGATTTCCTCTGGCGAAAACAAAAAATTTTCTGTACACTACTTAACGAAGGCTGTTTTCATTAAGGAGTAGTGGCTAATTATGCTAAATACATCTCATCAACAATTAAATAAACGGATTGCTCAATTAGAAAAAGAATTGCAATTCTATAAAAATTTTATCAAAGAATTAACGTTTCCTTTTGAATTTACTGACTATACATTAGGGATGACGATGGAAAAAAAACGGGGTCAAAAAGAGCCCATCATCGGCTTCCTCCCTGTTCAACATGAAAATGGCGCTCATCTGCAGTTGGATGTTGATTTAAGCAATGACTTGCCATTTGAGCAAATTGAGGCGTTTTTGTCGCCGATCCTTGATCTTGTTCCGCATCATATCGTTTTTGTGGACGGTAACGGTATGATCACACTTTGTAATTTACAGGCGGCCAACGATACAGGAGTGAACCGCGACTCAGTCATCGGCAAACATATACGCGAATTGCTGCAATTGCCTGATGAACTCATTGTGACGCTTAAATCCATCGAAAAAAATGAACCTATTTATAATCAGGAAGTGCTTGACCGCTATTACGGCATTATAAATACGCGTTTGATTCATAACGCCGATGGATCGATTAAACGGGTTATCAGCATGTTTCAGTCGCTTAACTTGATGAAGGAAACAGAAAAACTGGCCGTAGCAGGACGCATTGCAGCTGGAATTGCTCATGAGATTCGCAACCCGCTTACGACTGTACGGGGATATTTGCAATTTTTTAAAAACGATCTTCCAGATAAAATTATTGCGCTGATTGATAAGCTGCTGATTCCCGAACTGGATCGGGCAAACGGCATTATCACCGACTTTCTAAATATCGCTAAACCAGCGGAAGTAAAAACAAATCACATCAACATTAATCAGTTTATCACTGAAGATTTAGGCATTCTCCTGCAAAGCGAAGCGCTGCTTCACAATATTAAGGTTCATTTTGATTTAGATGAACGATTGGGTATGTACGATGTCGAAGCCGATAAAAATCAATTGCTGCAGGTATTTCTCAATTTATTTCGCAACGCGATTGAAGCAAAGACAGAAAGAACATTATGCATTGCTATTTCGAGCAAGCTGCACAATAATATTGTGCAAATTTATTTTCAAGATAACGGTCCAGGAATTCCGCCGACGATTATTGAGCATATTTTTGATCCATTTTTCTCAACAAAAGAAGCGGGAACAGGACTTGGTCTTTCTCTCTCAAGAAAAATTGTGGAATTGCATAAAGGCACAATGAAAGTGCAAAGCGACGAAGACGGAACATGCTTTATCATTGAATTGCCGATCAATCAACGGGAAGCTGCCTCTTAACATGGGGGATAGTTTCTTATTTTGTTTATTTTTCATGATTTTTCGGCCGCTTTTTATCGGCCAATGAAACAACCGCTACTCCATAGATTCGCGAATCTGTCGGAAAGCGATGTTGTTCGCCCGTTGACTTTCTCAAAAATCCTTTAATCTGCAAGGTCTATTTCCAGCAATTTCATTGAAGCATTGATATTGCAACCATCACACTAACGAAGCAGCCCATCAAGTAAAGGCCCTTGTGCGATTGATACCGCTTCGTCACTAAGAGGGAGGGACTTTTATGGAACAAACTTTTACTCTCAAGCAAAAAATGATTCAATTTTTTCATCTTCTCTTTCCAGTTTTCGTCACTCAAATCGGCCTTTATGCCATGAATTTTGCTGATGTGACCATGTCGGGGCATGCCAGCGCCCAAGATTTAGCTGGAGTAGCCATCGGTTCAAATATTTGGGTCCCTGTCTTTACTGGAATTAGTGGAATCCTATTAGCCCTAACCCCCATTATCTCTCAACATCTTGGCGCCCAACGGCATGAGCAAATTCCCTATTATGTCATTCAAGCGGTTTATTTAGCTGCTACCATCGCTGTCTTCGTACTTTTGATCGGCGCACTAGGAGTGGAGAGACTCTTGACAAGCATGAAACTAGAAAGCAGCGTGCAAGCCATTGCTTCCCGCTATTTATTCGCTCTTGCTTGGGGAATTGTGCCGCTGTTCATTTATTATGTTCTTCGCTGCTTTATGGACGCGCTCGGTCAAACGAAAATCACCATGTTGATTACGTTATCCGCTTTGCCCGTTAATATTGTGTTTAACTATTTGCTGATCTACGGACGCTTAGGTTTTCCAAAATTAGGTGGTGTCGGAGCGGGATACGCTACAGCCATTACATATTGGTTTTGCTGTTTTCTTTCTTTTTTTATGGTTTACAAATTAAAACGCTTTTCGCGATATCACATTTTTCAGAGATTATATCGGCTATCCCTTTTGGCATGGAAGGAACTACTGAAAATAGGAATTCCCATCGGATTTTCGATTTTTTTTGAAACCAGTATCTTTTCCGCTGTAACTTTACTAATGAGCGAATTCGGTACAATGACCATTGCTGCGCACCAAAGTGCCATCAATTTTGCATCGCTCCTTTATATGATTCCCCTAAGCGTTTCTATGGCTTTAACCATTGCCGTGGGTTTTGAAGTCGGGGCAAAGCGGCAGCGCGATGCTAAGCAATATAGCGCACTTGGTGTTGGAATGGCGGTCGCCATTGCTGTCATTACTTCTTTGCTGCTTTATTTCTTCCGCGGCGAAGTGGCCGCTTTATATACAAGTGAACAAGAAGTGCTGCTGTTAACCAAACAATTTTTACTTTATGCAATCTTTTTCCAGTTTTCTGATGCAGTAGCTGCCCCTATCCAAGGAGCACTACGGGGATATAAGGATGTAAATGCCACGTTTATTGCTGCTTTCTTATCATACTGGGCTATCGGATTGCCAGTCGGATATATTCTCGCCAATTTTACCGCTGCCCGAGCGTTCGGATACTGGATCGGATTAATTACTGGATTGGCTGCTGGCGCAATCTTTCTTTCATGCCGGCTCGTACTGATCCAAAAAAAATACAATCATCATAAAAAAGCAACGGAAGAAGCTTAGTCGGCTTCTTCCGTTTTATCTTTTTTTATTTTTTATTTTTAACTGGCTTTCGTTAGCACCAAGCTGCACCAACGATAATTAACAGGATAAACAAGACGACGATAAGCACAAAGCCACGTCCATATCCGTAGCCACCGAAGCCGCCGTAGCCACCATAGCCGCCGCAACCACCGAAGCCGCCATAGCCCCATCCGTATCCAAATGACATGCTACACCCCTCCTTTTATTGCCATGTTATGATGGCAGGGTGAATTAGTACACCCAGCCACCAACAAATGCTGCACCTACAATAATCAACAGAATAAACAATACAACGATTAACGCAAAACCGCCGCCATAAGCTGCACCCATCTTTGAGCACCTCCTTCGCTTTTGTACTAGTAGACTATTCACTTTAGGTGAAAATGGTTAGACTTTTTTATAAAAATGGGTATTTGTATATCATTCCATGAACCCGTAACGCTCGTTCATCCTTACATGCAACGCTGATCGATATCACTTTCTATGTGAGTGGGGGATGATCCGCCTTTGACGGTTAGGCGACCGTCCGTCATTTTTTACATATACTGTTCATTCATCATATGTATCGAGGATCATCAGTGAATCGATTGGATCTGAGTATTATGAGCTTTCATAAATAAAAAAATAGTCCTCGCATGGCGAAGACTATTTTTTATTTCGTTTATATTTTCATTGAATTTCGCTTTGGCAGTTGCAGCTGCTTCACATTTGCAAACGAAAAAATAAGCAGGGCACACCAAATACAACTAAATGCATAGACATGCGTCTTAGTGAATGCTTCGTGAAACAGAAAAACCCCAAATAATAAGCTTAACGTTGGCGAGATATATTGAAGAAAACCGAGCATTGTCAATGAAATGCGTTTGGCACCTTTCGCAAAATACAACAGCGGCAACGCTGTAACTGGACCTGCACCGATTAACAAAAGCGTTTGCCACCATGAAAAGGAAGGCAAATCTTGAGACTGGGCATATAAAAAAATGAGATAAATAAAGGACAACGGTGTCACCATCATCGTTTCAATCGTCAAACCGATGGCAGAATCAAACGATGTCAACTTTTTCGCCAATCCATAAAATCCAAACGACAACGCAAGCGATAACGCAACCCAAGGAAACTTTCCATATTGAAGAGTAATGAGACCAACACCGATAGACGCGAGTAAAAAAGAGAGCCACTGCCATGTGTTTAAACGCTCTTTCAGCACAATCATGCCTAAAACAACGCTAATGAGCGGATTGATATAGTAGCCAAGACTTGCTTCCACAATATGTCCGTGATTCACCGCCCATATGTAGATAAACCAGTTGCCGCTAATTAAGCATGAAGACGCAATGATCCCCCATGCTTGTTTTGGCTGCTTTACCATCTCAAAAAATTGCTTCCAGCATGAACGCATTTGTTTTGTTAACGTCAACAACGCAATCATAAAAACGAATGACCAAACAATGCGATGCGCTAAAATTTCACTCGCTTGACGCTCATCGAGCAATTTCCAATAAAGAGGTAAAACTCCCCACATCAAATAGGCTGCAGCCGTATACAGGATACCTACTTTTTCATTGTGTTGCTTCATTTTGCTTATCCCCTTTTTATGCTTCCGCTTTCGTAGGCTCAGAATCAGCTATCCACTCTCTGTCTGTTTCAAAGTATCTACTAAGAACCACCGAAGAGCAGGCAAATCTGACCTCCCTTCAAAAAACAATACCCCCTTTGTCTTGCCTGACAGCTTCCAGACCAAACAGCTATCATAATGCTACTATTATAAATCGTTTTACATAGCTTTCCAAGCAAAAGATCTTTTACAGAAAATTTCTCTCTCTTCTTCTCTTAGGGCGGAGACTGTTATTGGATCAAAATCACCACGGTCATCGGCAGATTTGCCTTCGTCATGGAACCAGCATAGCTCCATATTCATACAACTATCCAGTTATATCATCTATCGATGCAGCACCCGTCCTTCCTTTTCTTTTTACACTAATGGTCCTTTTGCTTATATAGAGCCGTCCTTCTTTTTTCCCCACCAGCCTTTTTTCTTAAAATAAAATGCAATCGCTATTCCTAATCCGCCCATTAATCCCAATGCATAAATGTACCCATATGTCCATGTTAACTCTGGCATCCATTTAAAATTCATCCCATACACACCAGCAACAAAGGTCATTGGCATAAAAATCACACTAACTAATGTTAACGTCTTCATAATCGTATTCATATGGTCTGATTTCAATGAAAGCTGTAAATTAAAAATATCTGATAACGTTTCCTTAAACGCATCAAGTGCGGCTGTACTCCTTGAGAATCGGCTTGACACATCCTGAAGGTAAGGACGGATTTTTTCGTTTATATGCGGAATTTCTGGATGGTTTAACGTTTTCATCATTTCTTCTTGAGCTTCAATCGTTTGGCGGAGCTCGTGAATTTTTACTTTCCAGCGATATACGCTATGGCCAATCTCATTTTCAAAAGGGGTTTTAAATACTTGTTTTTCAAGCGCTTGAATTTTATTGGCTATTTCATCAATCACATGTAAAAAATGAAACGTAGCTACATCTAACATCCGATAAAAAACAAAGCACGGATCAACCGCTTCTTCGGGATGATGAAGCAGCTTTTTCTCTACTTGCTCAATCATTGGCTCATCATTCTTTGTATAGCTAATCACATATTGCTTGGTGATAATAAGCTGTAAGCGGCTTACACGCCATTCCTCCTGGATCCAAGCCAGCGAAATAAAAAGACTATCATCATATACGTCAATTTTCGGTAAATGGCTCTCGCTCAAAAGAGATTGCGTTGCGAGTGGATGAAGCTTCAATTGTTCCGCCAGCAATTTCAACTCGTGTTTTGTTCTCTCGGTAAAATGAATCCAGCATTTCTCTGCTATTCCATCGTGTCGCATCGATACAATCCTTTCTTCATTACGGCATTTATTCTATAGTATGAAAAAAACCTTAATCATTTATGAACGATTAAGGTTGAAGGCTGGCTCAATATGAACATGAGTCATTTCAATTTGATGCTTGTTCCGCATCATCCGTTCCACTTCATCAGCGATTTCATGGCTTTTCGCCACTGTCAGCGCTGCATCAACATGAATGGTCACATCCAAAATGATTTGATTGCCCACCATTCGCGCTTTCACATCTGAAACATGCTTAACCCCTTCAATCTCAGCAATTTCTTGCTCATACACAGCTAAAATCTGTTCATCAAATCCGTCCGTCAACAAATGCGAGGTTTCAGCAAAAATGTGCCAAGCCGTTTTACAAATCATGATCCCAATCATAAAGGCCGCTAATGGATCAAGCCAAAAAAGATGAAACTGCGCACCAATAATCCCAACGACCGTCCCGATGCTGACGAGCGCATCCGATAAATGATCCTTTGCTGCTGCCGCCAATGCTGGGCTATTGACACGCTGAGAAAGACGATAATTAAATCGATACACTAGCATCATCACCAAAGTTGAAACGATTCCTACCCATGCAGCCAGCCATTGCGGCGGTTCATTTTGTTCTTGATGAAAAAGCGACAAAGCCCCCTTCAGAGCAACATCGATTCCAATAGACATCATAATAAAGGCGGCAATCAGCGATGAAATGTTTTCTGCCCGCGAATGTCCATATGGATGATTGTGATCTCTCGGTTTCTGCGCAATTTTTATTCCCGCTAAAACGGCAACAGAAGCAACAATATCCGTAAAATTGTTCCATCCATCGGCCGTCACTCCATCCGAATGAGCAATATAACCAATAGCAAGCTTCGCTGCCGCTAAGATCAGATAGCTCCCTATACTCACCCAAGCCCCAACTTCTGCTTTCATGCATTTCACCTTTCTTTTTCTATTTGCATGTAATAGTTTATCAGCATAACACCATGTGGGTCTACAACAACAAAATTGGCGTACAGAAGGACTATAGAGTAAGACAAACTTTTTCCTATTGAGGGAACTTTATTGCATAAAGGCAAAATTCACTCATTGCGCATAAATTATAAAAAAGAATCATTGGAGGACGAAAAATTGAAAACATATCTTGATGTTTTAGCAGAGTTAGGAATCGATAGTGCACATCCCGGCGGGCCTTTGTTAACCAAAGAAATATTACGTAAACTTAATATACAACCAACAACCCGAATTCTCGATGTCGGATGCGGAACCGGACAAACGGCTGCTTACATTTCCGAAACATACGGCGCTCACGTAACCGCTATTGATATTCATCCTAAAATGCTTGAAAAAGCCAAAAGCCGCTTTTCTTCCCTTCCGCAGCCGGTTCATCTATATCAAGCTTCCGTTGAATCTTTACCATTTCAACCTGAGCAATTTGATATTGTATTATGCGAATCTGTTCTTTCTTTCGTCAAACTGCCAAAAGCGTTACAAGAAATCTATCGAGCGTTAAAACCACATGGGAAGCTCATTGGTATTGAAGCGGCTCATGCGCAGTTGTCCGAAAGCGACAAAAAGGAAATTTGTTCGTTTTATCAATTTCGACAGCTTCTTACAAAAAAAGAGTGGCATCTTCTTTTACGCCAATACGGATTTCGTGCAATTCAAATGGCTGCCTATTCCGCCACCCAATATCCTGCCGACCAAACGATCTTTACACTGGAGACTCGTTTATCTGCTGAGACAATGGCGATCTTAAACACACATGAATATATGAAAAAACGATATGGAACTCAGCTTGGTTATTGCATATTTTCGTGCCAAAAGTAGACATTGGTACAAACCTCTTTTTTTTCGACACATACCCTATAAATATATCAATAAAAAGGAGGACTATACATGTCACAACAATGGTACGATGTCTGCTGCCGTTATCGCGGTCAAGTGGTGCGAATTCATGATCGATCCGGCAATGTTCATGTTGGCCGAATTACTCGCGTCACGCCCAATCGTGTCTATATCAGCCCTAATAACCAACGAAATTTAGGCGGATTTGGATACGGATATCCAGGCTGGGGTTGGGGCTGGGGTTGGGGATTTGGCTATGGAATTGCACTCGGTGCAATTGCAGGAATCGCATTAGTCGGATTATTCTGGTAGGCTTTCTCTTTTTCCTTCCTAAAAAACCGTACAGTATCCTTGCTCATGAATCTTCTCCATCTGCTCCGCAGATTTCCCTATTCACTAATGAGTCGAAAACATCTGCGCTTCAGTTTAGTTGCCTGTACGGTTAGAAGGATAAAAACGCAACTTCGCTTCCGTTTTAGCGTTCAAACGCATGGAGAAGATCGCCATCTGCTAAATGTGATTCATTCCTAGCGATTCTCGTGAGTTCCAGAACTCCCTAAATGAGCAAGCAGCGGATCCATGGTAGATCCGCTGCTTTTGTTTTGCATGATGAAAGCATAAGAAAACGCTATACTTTTTTTACAATCCGGAAATATTCTTCTAGCGTAATTCCTTTTTCAAAAATGACTTTAGCGGCTTTTGTTCCGACATAGCGCAAATGCCATGGCTCATACTCATATCCGGTAATCGCTTCCTTGCCCTTTGGATAGCGAACAATAAATCCGTATTCATGAGCATGGGCTGCTACCCATTTCCCTTCTTTCGTTTGGCCAAAAGCTTCCGTCAAGCCATTGCGGACGCTCGGGCTTGAAATGTCTATAGCCAGCCCTGTTTGATGTTCGCTTTGTCCTGGGATCGCCACAGCTTGAACCGCTTTCGCTTTTCCGTTCTTTCGCACTTCTTCATCAAATAAAACCTTTTGCCGATCATAAGATCGATATCCCGATACGGCTACAAGCTGGATACCCGCTTGACGGGCAGCTGTAAATAATTGTTCGAGAGCGTTTGCCGCTTCTTTGCGCATATGCCGCTTTTCGACATTCGTTTCAGAAAAAGAAAACGGTACATTTGGAATGACTAAGTCACTTGGTTTATAGGTAGATGGCAAACTCTGTTCCTTGTTCACCATCGCCAATATATTAGCAGGGTTCATAATGACCTTCATGCCGCTTTTTACTTCAACTACATTCCAATATTGCGATTCAAGCACTAGATCCGGATCTGTTGGCGGCTTTGTTTCTTGCTCGGTCACTGGCGCTTTCGTCTCATTGCCTTGTTCCTTTGTATTCACTTTTTCCGGATGCTGATCTGTCGGCTCCGTTTGTTCTTGCGACTGATGCTGCATATGTTCTTTTTGCGTTGCGCAACCACCGAGCAGACACGCTGCCGCTATGGCTGTGATGATTACTTTTTGCATGTTTTTCACCTTGCTTTTGAGCATTCTTGGCTCACTTCGAATTGTACGGATTAAGAACGGATCACCGCTTCTAAAGCGACTTCGATCATATCATTAAACGTTGTTTGACGCTCTTGCGCTGTTGTTTCTTCGCCAGTTAAAATATGGTCGCTCACCGTTAGAATCGAAAGGGCTTTACGGCCAAATTTAGCGGCTAATGTATAAAGTGCAGCTGTTTCCATCTCAACCGCCAACACTCCGTAACGCGCCCATTTTTCAAACTCTGCATTTTCGTTATAGAACATATCGGCTGTGAATACGTTCCCTACTTTTAGCTGCAGGCCCTTTTCACCGCCAATATCATATGCTGTTCGCAGCAAATCAAAGTTCGCTGTTGGCGCATAGTCCACAGCCCCAAACGTGGCACGGTTCATTTGTGAATCAGTTGATGCGCTCATGGCCAAAATCACGTCGCGCACCTTTACATCTTTTTGAATCGCTCCGCATGTGCCTACACGAATCAGCGTTTGGACGTTATAGCTTTGCATCAGTTCATTTATATAAATCGAAATAGACGGTACCCCCATTCCCGTTCCTTGAACAGAAATTCGGTGTCCTTTATATGTACCTGTAAAACCAAACATGCCGCGTACGCGGTTGTAGCACGTTGCTCCTTCTAAAAATGTTTCTGCGATATATTGTGCTCGAAGCGGATCTCCTGGCAGCAAAACTTTCTCAGCAATTTCATGTTCTTTCGCTTCGATATGGATACTCATTCCATGTCCTCCTTCAAAAATATCGTTTTACTCAACCATTGTACACTCTTTACTGAATATGCACAATGGTAAGAATGATGGATCGTTCCACACACGGAAGACGGAATGAATCATCTTTGAAAAATCGACGGCAAGAGACCATTCTATGGACCTGTCTATGCTATTGATGCCATAAAAGCCCAACTATAAATCCATATTGATACAAATATAAACATTTCCAGTTACATCTGTCCCAATCCGTGCAACGAGCGGCCCTTTTTTTTATATTATGAACATCTTTTTATTTAATTCATGATTAAAAAATTTTATTAGTAGGTACAGTTAGAAGAAGATTTCGTAGGAAAAGATCAGAAGCACAAAAAAGGTAGGGAGTGTCCTCCCTATTTTCTCTACTGACCACATTCATATAGAAGAAAAAGCAACGATAGCCAAAAAGCTAGGAAGTCTTCGATTGATAGTTATCATGCCGCCCCCGAGCTAAATACTCCTCTTTAATATACAATACCTTTTTATCAGGACTTATTATATATTTTTTCCTTTTTCTTTCGTATTTTGAAAATCCGATGCAAACAAGGGCATAGATTGGCAACAGCAGTTGAATGGCTCCAAAATATACATAAAAGAATGACGGAAACGAGGGCCGACTATTCGCTTCGCTTAATATATAATACAAGCCAGCAATGATTATGCCAAGCAACAGCACATTGGCAACATGCAAACTCGAAATTTTTCTGCGCCGGTTAAACTTTCTCTCTATGACTGCTTTTATAGACAATAAAACCATTGTCAATATTACCGAAAGAAAAGCAGAAGCGATTAATGCCGTCATCATTCTTCAATCTCCTTCCTTTATTTAGCATTTAAAGTCAAAACCCTGCAAAAAATCTCCAACGATAATCCTAATAGAAGCAGCACATACTAATAGGCAAACAACACAAAGGAGGCGAAACAATGGGGAAAAAACATCGAAACCGAATAAACGGACAGAAGAAGAATAATCATATTCCAAAAGAGGCGCTACAGTCAGAAAACGCAGCACATGCTAAGGAGTATTCAGCAACCGGACGAAAAAACGGTCCCGGCCATCACGACAATCCTGACAGCTAATACGTCTTACAAAATTTAACGGTAAAACGAAACAAACCCTTGCTGAACACAAGGGTTTGTTTTTACGACGATGAATCTACTTCATCCAGCGCGAGCGTCACAACCTTCGTATAGTCTCCGCGCGCAATTTCCTCTTTTGAAGCTTTTTGTCTCAATTCTTCATCATCGTCTATTCCCGGCGCCACAGTCGGTGGCTCTTGTTGCCGTTTCAAATCCTCGCCTCCTTTTTTATTTTTATCCATTCCCTTGTGTCCACGAAACTATTCGATTTTTTTCATTGTAGCATACTTTCTCAACAAACAAAATAATTTTTTAGAATTTTCAAAAATTAATCATTATCGAATGTGGACACGATTGATTTTTTTCCATCCTTCTGCGCAAAGCTTGTAATACGTTTTTCCGTACGTTCCTTCATCAATGAGGACAACATCTCCTGTACTAACATACCGCGCCTTATAGTCTTTTGGAAGCAAATCCGCTACGTTAAACATGCGATAAATCATCGCCAGTGCTTCATCATGCGTAGTAGCATTGACCGTTAAACGATAAACAGGCTCATATCCCTTCACCTGTCCGTATCTTGGCGTCTGCAGCAGTGTCGCATCGTAGATTTGCCGTGATTTCAACATTTTTTTCACTAAAAGCCGAACCATATAACATCTCCCTTTCTTTTCTTTTATCAATTTATTAGTCATGTTGACTGTCGATTCCTTTAGCAAAATAACAGTTGTTTTGTCGAACTAAAAAAAGATCGGGCTTGTAGCCCAATCTTTCAGATTTCAGACAAAATTCATTTTGACTTTCCCTATCTCTCCGACATCCACTCATTTCGAATGTTCCATCTTCAACTGTCTTGACGCTTTTCAGATAAGAAACGCGGCTGAGCAAAGATGCGAATCGAATCAAGACGTTCATCAACGAGGCAAGTGGCACAGTATGAAAGCGTTTGTTCATCGTCTGCTTGTCGCTCCATTTTTAGCAATACGATTGTAGCAAACGGGAAAGCTTTTGAGGAAGCTGGGCAATTTCAGCAGTGGTGACGCGAAACCGAACATGCGATTCATCTAAATCCATCGCTTCTGCCAGCAAGCTGCCCAATCCACGCGCCCGACGATCAATCTGCATGTATATTTCGACTTCATCTTTCGAAATCGGCGAAAATACAAGTTTAATCTCATCCAATTTACTACGGAATGATCCGGCTTTCGGAACATACTCAAATTCTTGAACAAAAGGAAGACCGTTCGCACCTCGCGCTTTTTTACATTCCGCCTCACGCAATCGAAATCCAAGCTGTTCCACAGCCGCTAATACAGCGGTCATGACCGGAGACGGTTCAACGCGAATATAATCTTCATCTGTTGGGTCAAGCGCTTGCTTGATATCCAATCCTGTATGAATCCATACCTTTGTCCTTCCAACAGAAATCGGTGTCTCAATCGGGAGAGTAAAACGAAAAGGGATTTGCCGCCTCTCATGAGCTCCGATCGTAAACTTGTCAGTGATGCGCCATTTGCCAATCAACGCATGGCGCGTGCTTTTTCGATCATCAATCTCCACTGTATACGTAGTATAGAGAGAAATATAAATATGATCAATTTCTTGCGCGCTGCTGCCTCCTATGATATCGACCACTCCCTGAACATCGTCGCCGATCATAAGCCTTTCAGATATCAGCTTGGCATCTACTTTAGCCGCTCCTATTCCGATGCTTGCCAACATTTTATGAAACAATGACATGCTTGTTCCTCTCCTTCCGTTTGAGCATGCAATCAATATCCTCCTTTAATGACGCGATCTCGTCATAAGGCTCCGTAATTTGCAGCATCCTTCGCAAAATGGTGCGAGCGAAATTCGATATTTCCAATTCTTCTTCCCAGCTTCTTTCCTCTTTCGTCGTCGGCTCATAGGAAGAATAGAGCAAAAACAATAAAAAGTGTCCCAATGCATAAATGTCGCTTTTCACATCAATCTGCCGGCGTAGCTTTTTTTCCAGAATATATGTTTCTATATGAGGATCCTGTTCGGATAAAAAGCGCGCCAGACCAAAGTCGATAATGCAAACATCCTCATCGCGCAGCAAGATATTCGGGATTCGCAAATCACGATGAACAATTCCTTTTGCATGAATATACTCAACAATCGTTAATACTTGTTTTAATAATTGAAAGGCTTCTTCTTCCGTAAATACTTTTCCCTTTGCGAAGATAAGCGATTCTACCGTGTCCCCCTCCATATACTCCATTACGAGATGGGGAGTATGACGCACAGTAAACGTGTCGTATAAAGCAGGAATTTGCGAGTGATTGAGTTGCCTTAAAATAGCGGCCTCTCTTCTAAAAGAATCTTCTCTTGTTTTCCGCTTCCGCTTTCGCATTTGCTTGATCACGACTTGTTTATTTGTGTGCAAATCGTTCGCCAAATACGTGATGCCATAGCTTCCCATCCCTAGCTCCTGTATGATTTCGTAGCGGCCATACAAAACAGCTCCTTTTTTATAGCGCCGTTCGAATATTCGCTGAATGTTCGTGAAAAAATAAGAAAGATTCATGGTTAGCTGCTAAAGAAGCTGGAAAAAAAGCTTCCGCTGCGATGCTTCTTTTTATAATGCCCATGACCGTAATGAGATGGATGAATATGCTTACGATATTTTGAATAATGATCGCTGCTCGAATAATGTGGCTTATGGTGGCGGCGCGAAAGGTTTTCTTTCAGAATCGACTTCATGATTTTTCTTAACACTGCCATCGCTCCCTTTGATCCATAGTCCCTTATATATACGTCAAAAGGCAAAGGAAGTTTCAAAAAGTTTTAAGGAGATACTTGCAATGGACAGTTTTCACAATTGGATCGCCAAGATTTCTCACCCATTCCAATCACTATATCGACATCTTTTATATCGGGAGTCCATTCCGATTGCCTCATCTTCTATATGTGAATACTTATGCCGACAGTGGGAGAAGCCAGAAAAAAGCCAGCCGTTCACGGACGAAGAAAAGCGTCTTATCTCCTGGATTCGCCAACAAACAAAACATCATAACCGCAATAACGTTACACGTACACAAGCGTATCTTTCTTTTTTCACACGCTTTCCCGAGATTCATTGGGCGCTTGTAGCACATCTCGTTTCGCGTAATGGAGGCTGGAATATGACTGATCTCAAAGGCGGGTTAATCCCATCGATTATTGGCCATGAGCAAATTCAGCCGCTTTTTTTATTTTTAGAACGAGCCAATGCCTTAATCTTCCACGATGCTTATCCTCAGCTTTTGCTATATGAAGCAAGCAGGCAACATAACAAAGCGCTGTTTCATCTGCTTCCCGCCTTCTCTGTTTCTTCATTTATGCGCCCGTTTTGGGAGTATTTTTATCAAACAAAGGATTCTCCACTATTGACCGTAGCACTCATTATTAACGAGCAGCAATATATTCAACAGCGGGTCGTTGACCATCCGTTCTATCAACGGCACGTTCTTGATTCTTTTCCATTTCTCATTCAGCAATGGCTCGGATTGAATGATTTATTGATTCCTTATGTGCATAACGAGCGAATCCATCTTGCTGGGATCACGGCTCGTGACTTCGCTGATGTATATCACCGCATTCAGATAGGAAAAGCTCTTTATGGCATGCTGTTTTACCGAAAGCGTATTTTAAGAGGCGTGGGCCGTTTTGTTAGCCAAACCAAGCATACAGGATCGCGCGCTGATTTTTGGCCGCATATTTTTTCGGCGATCAACCATACAAAAGCCGCTCATATCTACAGCCCGCACTTACAAGAAGCGTGGGCTGATGTGACGCATCGTTTTTCTGATCGCCGCGATTGGTTTCACGATCTCGCAATCCTACAAGAAATCAAACAACTTCCATTCGTCAAAGCGCCAGAAATCACCAGTCATTATAAGCAAAATCTCAAAAAGCTACTTGCTGCCACAAAGTTAACAAACTAAAAACGACGAGGTCATCTCGTCGTTTTTTCTTTTCTTATTCATCATCATCCATTTCTTCATCAATAATGCATTTCTCAATTAAGTAGTCAAACGTAATATCCGCCATCTCCTCAAGCTCCATCCGCGATGGAACAAAACCGCGGCGAATCAGTTCTTTAAAAAAAAATTCCGCAATTTCTTCCGTATCAATGACGACCTCGATTTCTTTCATCCTATCGCCCCCTTTGTATTGTTGTATGTGGCAAAACTCCGATTTATGTCAAAAGATTTTTTCATCCGTATGTATGCAAAAAAAGAGTCGCTCATACATTAGAAATAGCAAAACAAGGGAGGGGTTGCTTTGAATAAAATGGACGAAATCATTGATCATGTCATGGAAACCGTCACAAACAGCCTATTTTTAGCGATTGTTTGCTTAGGTATCCCTTATTTTTTCTATATACTTATCCAATTTTTATGATGGTAAATCTTTCTTTTGGACAAGCTTTTGTAAACGAGTGACTGTCATTTCCATCATGCTCTTATACTGTTCGTCGCCAAACCATTCATATAGCCGTTGATAATCGTTATAAGCATCTAACAGTTGATCGATTGATCCATCCTCTGTCGGGCGTTCTGGAAGCGGTAAATACGAAGAAAGCAATTGATGCTCACCAAGATACCCAAGGAGTGTGATATCTTGTAAAACCGTTACCGATGTTTCTTCTGAAGACGCGATGGAAATGACATCCTCAATATTCGCCTCGATTTCTAAACCGTCCTCTAAGCGCTTTAGCTCATATACAATTTCCTCCCAGCTTTCTTCTTGATAACGATAGATCTCCGTCCGTACACCAATAATTTTAAATAAATCGTGATCATAATTGTGGACATGCACAAGCTCACCAAGAAAGAAAGGAAGTTCAATTTCAATTTCTTCCGCAATGAGCACATCACCGGAAAATTCTGATAGCAATACAAGCGATTGTTCCATAAATAAGCTTTGACTATGATTTACTTCATACAAAAACATATCATCAACATGCTGAATGTCAGTCACCATCCCTACCGTTCCATACAACGTATTGACAACAATATCGCCAAGCGCAAATTTTGGCGTCTTCATCAAGTTTCCCTCCCTTCGATCAAGTGCTATAGTAAATTATATGCAGATAGAAACAAGCGGACACTCATTATCCAAGGAATATGCAGAAATCCAATTTCGTAAGCGATCGAATGAAAAAAGAGCGTTCTTGCTTGAACGCGCTTACGCTTCTTGCAAAAAACGCTCCCATACTTCATCAAACACCGTCATGCTTTCTACATAATCCCCATTCATTTCTAAATAACGGCTGATTTCATCGTAATCAGCTGAAGCTTTTGGAAAACCGTGATCATGATAAACCCCATTCGCCAAGCGAACAAATGGGTCATCTTTTTTTCCATCGCGAAATCTCAGCAAATATCGATAAAATGAACGCTCCATTTCTCTCATCCTCTTTTTTATTCATTCTTCTGCTGCTTGTCATTTTAATGGGTTTCATGATATTTGTGAAGAGATATTTTCATTTCATAAGTGTGAATGATCCATTATTTTACAAAAACAGAGAACGATCTGGTTAAACATTGGCTTCTCTTCCTCTTCCTTCGAATAAGAACGGCAGCAGACATATCCGTTTCGCCAACGTTTGTTGTTCGAGAAGGGCTTGCGTCTAAGGCAGAAAAGCGAGGAATCAAGCGACATCCATAGGTTTTTAGTGAATCATCCACACATCTGATGTTATTTAAAATAATTTCTTTTTAAACGGCGCGGCTGGCTCATTAGCTCTTCATAAGTGACGGTACTGGACAAACGGCTCGTATCAATTAAAAAGAGCTGATCCTCAATCTCTTCAACCACATCATCTTCTTGATACACCATTTGGCAGTCCGGACAGGAAATGCTTGGAGTATGGGTAATTTCAATAGCCCGAAGCCCGTCTGGCAGCTCCCAATAAACGGTTTGTTTCGTTTCTTGAGCTTGTGAAAACCCGCACCAAAGGCATGTAGTCATTCCTTCTTCATCTCCGTTTCATTTGTTTTTTTCAACATCGCTTGATATTTTTTCTCTTTCAGTTCATCTCTTTTTTCCCGCAAATCCTTTAATGATTTATGAGCAGGATCTGATTCATACATTTTTCGCCGTTCAATGCGCTCTAATTTTTCAGGAACAATCGAAAATCGTGTGTCATTGGCGATGCCGGAAATACCCGCCGTTGATTGCTTCTGATCCATATCCGGAAAAATTTCTTGAAAATAGGCCTCCGCTCGATTGGGAACATAACCCTTCGGTTCCGGATAGGACGTAATCACGCCTTCATAATTGCGCAAAATCACTTTTTCTGGCGTTTGTGAAATGAGGTAGTTCGGTTGCAAGGCAATTTTCCCGCCGCCGCCAGGAGCGTCAACCACAAAAACCGGCACGGCATATCCCGAGGTGTGTCCCCGCAATCCTTCAATGATTTCTAACCCTTTTGATACAGGAGCGCGAAAATGGCTAATTCCTTCTGATAAATCACACTGATAAATGTAATACGGACGCACACGAATTTTCACTAAATCATGCATTAGTTTTTTCATGATTGGAACGCTGTCGTTAATTCCCGCTAAAATGACGGCTTGATTCCCCACAGGAACGCCGGCATCAACCAGCATTTCACAGGCACGTTTTGATTCTTCCGTAATCTCAATGGAAGTATTGAAGTGGGTATTCAGCCATACTGGATGATATTTTTTTAAGATGTTGCATAAATTTTCGGTAATCCGCTGCGGAAATACCACTGGAGCTCTTGTGCCGATGCGAATAATTTCAACATGGGGAATGGCTCGCAGTTTTTTTAAAATGTACTCTAAAATTTGATCATTGACTAATAAAGCATCGCCACCTGACAATAAAACATCGCGCACTTGTGGAGTTTGTGCGATATAATCAATGGCAACATCCAGCTGCTTTTTTGGCACCCCCATACCGACCTGGCCGGAAAAACGTCTTCGCGTACAGTAGCGGCAGTACATCGAGCATTGGTTCGTAATTAAAAAGAGAACACGGTCCGGATAGCGATGAGTCAGTCCCGGAACGGGAGAATCTTCGTCCTCATGCAGCGGATCTTCAAGGTCGTATTTTGTTTTATACTGTTCTTTTCCAATTGGCACAGACTGCATGCGAATCGGGCAGCGAGGATCATCTGGATTCATCAATGAGGCGTAATAAGGAGTAATGTTCAACGGGATGGTTTTAGCAGAAATTTTCACCCCTTCTTCTTCCTCTGGTGTTAAATGAATGACCTTTTTCAAATCATCAAGCGTACGAATCGTATTCGTTAATTGCCAAAGCCAATTATTCCACTGCTCTTCTGTGACATCCTTCCAAAGCTCGATTTCCTTCCAATGGCGTTTCGGCCGATATAGACTCATAGGTAGTAAACCCTCCTTTATTTGATCGTCGTGCTGCCTTTTTTGGCTTGCTACCATATTTATGCGTTTTTACTAAAAAGGCATCATGTCGCCGACAAATCTTTTACCCATATATTCATATCTTCTAAATCATTAAAAATATAGCAATTATTAATCAGCCGGCCGCTATAACGATAGCCTAGCTGATGGAAGGCAGCGTTCATTCCATACGATTGCGCACGGGCCAGCGAGTAAGCGCAAAAAATGCCTTGTTTTTTCAGTTCCATTTCTAAAAAGCGAAGCAAATGCTTCATAAGTCCATGCTCGCGATGCTCAGGAAGCGTAGCACAATCCGTAAGCTCTGCGTTGTAATACATCCGATTCACTTCTGCAGATGCGGCACTGACAATTTGCTTGTCATGCTCGATCAGGCAAAAGAGCGCGCCTTTTTTCAAAATGCTCTCCATATATCCAAGCTCGTGCAATGGAGAGGGATAAATTTTAAAGACTGTTCGATATAGCTCGACAAGCGCCACAGCGTCCGCTTCTTGCGCGTTCCGCAGCTTATAAAGGTCAGGAAGCGGCGACAAGGAAGAGAGCGGCGATTTTGTCTGAATGTCTGCCACCATTTGATCCTCTGCCCATTCATGCCCGCTCATGCGCCTCTCTTGCTGAAAATAGTAGGTAAGAATATGAGCGTCACTCCCATGAAAGTATCCTTGAATCCATCCTTCATAGCGAAATCCTTTTTCAATGAACAATGGCACATGCTCGTTTCTCGCTTTAACAATTAATTTGCTATATTTCTTTTGTTGAGCGGCGGTTTTGATAGAATGAATAAGCGGTAAAACGCTCCCGCGATAATCTTCGACGCGCAACCGTTCATTAAAATCATCAAAGACGACAGAAGCGGCAAACTGCGTTTCTTCAATCCAGTCGTTCATATCACTTCCCCTTTCCTCACAAATGGCCAAAAGATTTTAGACTGATGTGTCCATTTCACACCAATCGATCATCGTTAATGCAATCATTTCTGCCGCTTCCAGCATCTGCGATATTTCAATATATTCATTCGGATAATGGGCCACTGCTGTCGTTCCCGGACCAAACACAACGGTAGGGATCTTTCCGACTTGTGTAAGAAGCCCTCCATCTGTTCCCCATGGTGCCGCCTCAATCACCGGTTCCTCCCGCTTCACATGACGATACGAACGGCTCAATGCTTGCATGAGCGGATGCGTTGGTTCAATCTCGCTTGGCAGCCATTGCGCGCCAAACCATTTTAACTGAACAGGATGCTCTCGAAGCCATTCATCTTGCTCATTGCATTCATGAATGGCGCGCGCCATCTCCTGCTTCGCCTGCTCAATCGTTTCATTTGGCGCTACCCCCATTCTCCCTTCTAAAACCACACAATCAGGCACAGATGAAGGCCATGTTCCTCCATGGATCGTACCGACATTAATTGGAATTGGAATCGGGATATTTTCGTACAGCGGATCGACCATGCGTTGATTTCTTTCTGTTTCTAACTGCTGAATCCTTGCTAAAATAAGCGATGCCTTCTCAATCGCACTCACTCCTTCATAACGTGTGCCGCCGTGTGCCGATTTGCCTGAGACGATCAAACGGAACCAGAGAGAACCTTGCTGCTTTGGAAATAGTTTCATATTTGTCGGTTCAGGAATGATGGCCCCGTCCGCTTGGTATCCGCGCAAAACAGCAGCTAAAGTGCCTGCTCCACCGCTTTCTTCTTCAATCACACTTTGAAAAATCACGTTTCCTTTTAACTTGATACCAAGGGATTGCAGTGCCTCGATCGCCAATAAGAGCGATGCGGTTCCTCCTTTCATATCAGAGGCGCCTCGTCCATATACTTTTCCTTCCTTTATCTGTCCGCTGTATGGATCATCTTTCCATTGCTGCGTATCTCCCTCAGGAACAACGTCAATATGGCTATTCAAAATAAGAGACCGCCCTCCGCCTGCTCCTTTCCATATAGCTACAACATTCGGGCTATTTCTAAAGCTAGTGCGTGCTGATACAAAATATGGATGCTGTCGCAGCTTTTCGATATCCGGCTCCCATATATCAAGCTCTAACTGCAGCTGCCGACATTTTTCGATAATGAGCGCTTGTGCGTTTGCTTCATTTTTTTGTGTGCTCGCCTCTTGAACAAGCCGCCTTAATAATTGGATGGCTTGATCCTGATTTTTTAAAATCCATTGATGAAGCTGATTCTGTATATCTTTCATTCTTTCACCTCTTTTTTATTCGATTCGTTTAAGAGACGGAGCAATCTGAAGAAACGCTCCCGTATTGGCCACTACATCTTCCACATTATACGGAGCCATCACTTCTGTTAACAATAGCCCTTCTTTTGTCACTTCAATAACCGCTTGATCCGTAATAATCAAATGGACGCATTGCCTAGCTGTCAGCGGTAAAGAGCATTCCGTCACAATTTTGGGCTCGCCATCTTTACTAACATGGCTCATCACCACAATCACTTTTTTCGTTTTTTGAGCCAGTTCCATTCCTCCGCCAACTCCCGGAACACGTTTCCCCGGAACCATCCAATTCGCTAAATCTCCTTGTTCACTTACCTGCAATCCTCCGAGAACTGTAACATCAATCAATCCCTTTCGAATCATGGCAAAAGCGGTAGCACTGTCAAAATAAGAAGCTCCATCGACAATCGTGACCGGATAGCCGGCAGCGTTGCAAAGGTTTGCATCCTCTTTGCCTTTGTCCGGACTTTCCCCCATGCCCAAAATGCCGTTTTCCGCCTGAAACATAATGCGCATCCCTTTCGGCAAAAAATTAGGAATAAGTGACGGAATACCGATGCCAAGATTGACGATCATTCCATCCTTGAGTTCTTTCGCAGCCCGTTTGGCGATACGCTCCCTTATTCCCATGCCCACTTCCAATTCACTCCTCTGCTTTTCACAATATAGTGAACAAAAATCCCTGGCGTTACAATTTCCTCCGGATTCAGTTCGCCAAGCGGCACAATCTCTTCAACTTCAGCAATGGTTATATTTCCGGCCATCGCGACAAGCGGATTTGTATTGCGTGCACTTTTGCCATATACTAGATTGCCGAAAGGATCTGCTTTTTTCGCATATACAAGCGATACATCCGCTGTCAACGGACGCTCCAAAAGAAAGCGCTTTCCATCTACTTCAACGATTGGCTTCCCTTTTGACAACCATTCATGATCCATGCCAATATCCACAAGGATTCCTCCTAATCCAGCTCCTCCGGCGCGAATTCGTTCGATCAGAATTCCTTGCGGAGAAAACTCTACCTCCATCTTCCCTTCTTGAAATAAGGAACCCGCAATCGGATTGGAGCCGATATGCGAAACAATTGCTTTTTTTACTCTTCCTTCTTTCACAAGTGGACCAACCCCGATATGAGGAAAGGCTGTATCGTTACAGATGAGCGTCAGCTGCTCCACTCCTTTGTCAAACACCTCCTGAAGCAGCGTGGGAGGCGAACCAACACCGCCAAACCCGCCAACCATCAAGGTGCAGCCGTCCATTACTTTGTCAATCGCATATTCAATAGAAACGATTTTGCCATACTCATTTCCGGCTACCATCATTGCGACCATTCCCTTTCATTGGAAAATGCTTTTCAATATGATGAAAGGCTTCCTCTAGCAAACTTACTAATTCATCGAGTTGTGCGCGCTCAATCGTGAGCGGTGGAGCAATGATGATCGCTGCTCCATCTTTTCCATTTCCCGCAGCAGACGGATACACAAGCAAGCCATTTTCTTGGGCCTTCGTCACAACAATATCCGTAAATGCCCATTTATTGGGCATCATTGTTTTGGTATCGGGAACGGTGAACTCGATTCCAAGCATTAATCCTTTGCCGCGGATGTCGCCAATCCATGAAAACTTCTGCTGCAAACGGCATAGCTTCGTAAATAAATCGCTCCCAATCTCCTCTGCTTTTTGAACTAAACGATGCTGATCAATATATTGAAGCACAGCCAAAGCAACAGCAGCTGAAAGCGGATTTGCGCTTAACGTATGTCCGCTCATCACCACTCCTGACCCATTTCTAATCGGCTCAATCACGTGCTCGCTGACAAGCGTAGCAGCAATTGGCGTATATCCAGCCCCCAATCCTTTTCCAAGCGCAATAATGTCCGCCTTTGCCTGCCAATGGTCAAGCCCCATCATTTTTCCTGTCCGGCCAAGCCCTGTCATGACTTCATCGGCAATAAATAAAATCTCATGGCGACGGCAAATCGCTTGAATGTGTTCATAATACCCTTCTGGCGGAGTTAGCGCCGCGCCTGCTGCTCCGATAATCGGTTCAGCAATAAAAGCAGCAATGTGCTCGGCACCGATGCGAATAATCGCTTCCTCCAATTCATCGGCACAGCGCCATTGACACGATGGCCAAGTTAACTGATAGGGACAACGATAACAATATGGAGGAGGCACATTTGGAAAATCTTCGAGCAAAGGAACAAAACGCTCTCTTCTTGCTGTATGCCCAGACATGGAAAGTGCTCCGAGCGTAATGCCATGGTAGCTAAGCCAACGTGATAAAATTTTATTTTTTCCCTTTTTTCCTTTCTCTTGCCAATATTGAATGGCGATTTTCATAGCCGTTTCTGTCGCTTCAGATCCGCTGTTGACAAGAAACGTCCAATAGCGAGTTTCGCCGCCAATGCGCTCATTTAACGTTTCGGCAAGCTTTTCAGCCGCTTCGCTTGTAAATTGGGAACGGTATACAAACGATACTTTATTCGCCTGTTCCTTCATCGCTTCAATAATTTCTGGAACACCATGCCCGAGATTGGCTGTCACGGCCCCGGAACAGCCGTCTACATATTTTTTTCCATTCGTATCATACACATAGATTCCTTTGGCGTACTGCACGGTCGGATAGTGGCGCTGGAGATGCGGTTTAATCAAATATGTAGGCACCACAGCTGCTTCCCCCTTTTCTGTCTCTGTATTGAGATATTATGCGAATCAAAACTTTTTCATGAAAAGAAATGCTCGGCGCTACATCATGTAAAAACGCGAGCCTTTCACCTAAGGCTCGCGTTTTTTTCTGCCATAATGCTTTTATGAATCCAAATCGCCGCTTGAACCCCCTCCCCCATAGCAATCGCTACTTGCTCCGAATGAACTCCGATATCGCCAGCAGCCCATACATTGGGGACATTTGTCTGTTTCGTTCTCGCGTCTGTCGGAATGTGCCGATTTTCCAACCTTTCTACTCCAAGCTGTTTGGCTAAATTTGTATTCACCTGATTATTTCCAAAAGCAATAAATCCGCGCTCTCCTGCAATCACAGTGCCGTTTTGCAGACGGACACCGCCGAAAAGCGGACCGTCCTTCACCAACACTGCTTCAATCGGTTCGCGTACATAGCGAATATTTTGTTCTTGCAGCTTTCTCTTTAGCTCTGGAGCCACATCCTCACCATCATGATTGATATAAGTGATTTCTCTCGTCCAATAGAGGAGTGTCAACGCCATATTGGCCCCTGCCATTCCGGCACCAAGTACAATCACCCTCTTATCGGTCACCTCATATCCATCACAATCCGGGCACACGTAAACGCTCGTCCCTAAACAAGGAATCAGATTAGGAATCGGAGGAATACGATCCTTTATTCCCGTCGCCAATAAAATCCGTTTTGCTTCGTACCGTCGTCCACTTTTGCCCATAAGCTGAAATTGTTCCTCCTCCTTGGAAGCAGTGACAATTTCGTCGTCTACGAAGTGAACGTTCAGCCGTTCTGCCTGCTGCCTTCCGCTTGATCGCAGCTGTTCACCGCTGACTCCATCCGGCCAGCCAAGCAAGTTGTGATAAGCTCGGCACAGTGTGGAACGGCCATTCTGAGCATCTATAACAAGAACGCGATGATGATAACGGCCTAATTGGATGGCAGCCTGCAGCCCAGCAATTCCTCCGCCAATAATAATGCATTCATAGTCCTTCATCGTTTCACTTCCCTAGGATGTCATTCTTTTTTATTGTCGTTCACTTTTTCCGTTTTGATTCATCAAACGGCAACGAAGGTGATAGACAAAGTCAAAAGGGCCTCTGTCTATAACCTCCATTCATGGTGTTGATTTCCCCTGAGACTGAAGCAAACAAGGAACGCGGCTGAGTGAAGACGACGAATCGAGCAAAAGACGTTCATGAGCGGATAAGCGAGGCCAGTGACGCAGAATGAAAGCGTTCGTTAACAGTCTAAGCTGCCCTCATCATCGAAGTCAGCGGCATCAGGCTAACCAACAAGCTCGGGACTAGTAAAATCAATTTCAAATCCAAGATCTTCTATCATGCGATAGTCCTCCGATTTTTCTTGACCGGCCGTTGTTAAATAATCCCCGACAAAAATGGAGTTGGCGGCATATAACCCGAGCGGCTGGAGTGATCGCAAATTCACCTCTCGTCCGCCGGAGATGCGAATTTCTTTTGATGGATTGATATAGCGGAACAGAGCCAGTACCTTTAGACAGTACCGCGGATCTAACTCATCCGTTCCCGCAAGTGGCGTGCCGTCGATTGCATGCAGAAAATTCACCGGAATGGAGTCAGCATCTAGCACCTTTAAACTTCTGGCCATATCAACGACATCCTGTTTCGTTTCTTTCATGCCAATAATAACGCCAGAGCACGGGGAAATGCCAACTTGCTTGACGATTTGTACCGTCTGTACACGATCATCGTATGTATGTGAGGTTGTAATTTTAGGATGATGCTCTTTCGATGTATTAATATTATGATTATAGCGATCCACTCCTGTTTCTTTAAGGCGGAGGGCTTGTTGAGGTTTTAAAATACCGAGACAGGCGCACACTTTTAAACCAAATCGCTCTTTTATTTCTTTGACAGCAGAAACAACCGTATCTATCTCTTTTTCGCTTGGCCCGCGACCGCTTGCCACGATGCAGTATGTACCTACCTGTAAACGATAAGCTTCCTCCGCTCCGCGAATCAGCGTTTCTTTATCTACCATTTTGTACGGTTGGACACGTGCCGTCGAAATCGAGGATTGCGAGCAATACCCGCAATTTTCTGGACATAATCCAGATTTAGCATTAATAATCATATTTAACTTCACTTTATTTCCAAAATACGCGCAGCGAATATGATAGGCCCCTTGCAATAAAAGAAGAAGCTGTTCATCCGGACAGTCTAACAGCGCCAGCGCCTCTTCATCGTTCAGCTCATATCCAGCCAACACTTGATCGGCTAACTCCAACCAGTTTTTCATATTTTATCTCCCCTTTCCATACGATTACATTTATCGTAGGGTAGAAGGTTCTTATTGTCAACTTTTTTAATAAATAAGTTGACAATAAGAATACAATCATTCATCGAGAGTATTCTTTCCATTTACGAAAACAAATACCCGTAGTGCTTATCAATATAGCTTGATGCGTCGACATAGATCCCCGCGTGAGCACTATGGTGTGACCAAGGTAAGCCACCAGCTTGCTTGCGACTGTGAGTTTTTTGCAGAGGTTCCATTTTCCCAGTTCAATAGAAATATCGTTAAATCACCATAAAAAACAGGATAGGCGTACGCCTATCCTGTTATTTTGCTAGCTTTTGCGCGATATCGCGGGCAATCCAAACACCGCATGCGCCTGCCTGAGCAAGACCGCGGGTAATTCCTGCGCCATCTCCTCCAACATATAGACCCGTAATCTCTGTTTCAAAACGATCGGTTAGTTTCGGACGCGCAGAATAAAATTTCGCTTCTACTCCATAAAACAAAGTATGCTCAGAAGCAAGCCCAGGTGTCACATGATTCAGCGCTTCCGTCATTTCGATTAAGCTTTTCATTGTATTGTAAGGAAGCACGAGACCTAAATCGCCTGGAACCGCTTCTTTTAATGTCGGTTCGATAAATCCTTCTTTGATGCGCTTTTCCGTTGACCGTCTTCCTTTTAGAAGATCTCCGTATTTTTGTACAATGATGCCACCGTTCGATAAAGCATTGGCCAGCCGAGAAATTTTATGAGCGTATTC
Source organism: Anoxybacillus sp. PDR2 (assembly GCF_009834045.1). NCBI lineage: Bacteria > Bacillati > Bacillota > Bacilli > Caryophanales > Anoxybacillaceae > Anoxybacillus > Anoxybacillus sp. PDR2. The sequence goes on from NZ_CP047158.1 coordinate 2,076,028, forward strand.
ATTTGGTTGATCAAACGGCTCAGAAAATTTATGTGAGACAAGCAGGGCAAAATTCGTATTATTGCTGCCCAACTTTGGATCTTTATACGCATGCCCGTTCGCCAGCATCGTTCCAGAATGGTTTTCCACGACAACATGACCTGATGGATTGCTGCAAAATGTACGGACTTGTGTACCGACCGATGTGTTGAAAACAAATTTCCCTTCATATAAATGTTCGTTAATTTCCTCCATCACAATATTGGCAGTTTCCACACGCACTCCGATATCCACTTGATTATTCAGCATGCGCAAACGGCGTTTTTTCAATATTTTGGTGAGCCATGCTGAGCCATCACGTCCCGGAGCAATCACAACCTTTTCAGCCATTACGGACGTTCCGTCCCTTAAAACCACTCCTTTGACCGTATGGCGTTCGTTTTGCTTCTCAGTTAAGATATCCCCTACTTCTATTTGAAAAGCCATGTCAATGCGCTCACGCAAATATTCATAAATGCTTTTTAAAATCTCGAGATTTTGTTCCGTTCCTAAATGCCGAACGTTCGCCCTTAGCAGTTTTAAGCCAGCAGCATACGCGCGCCGTTCAATCTCCTTGACCTTTTCTGTCGTCGGGTCAGTAATAGTAGACGTGGCACCGTGCTGCAAATTAATTTCATCGACGTAATGAATCAAGTCGAGCACAAGCGAAGCGGGTAAATAGTCCGTCATCCAACCACCAAACTCGCTGGTAATATTGAATTTTCCATCAGAGTACGCCCCTGCACCGCCAAATCCGTTCGTGATCGAACAGGCGGGCACACAGCCAGCATAATCTTTTTTTCCCATCGGCGGCGGACATTTTTCGATCCTTTTTTCCAGAATCGGGCAGCGCCGCTTATAAATATCGTGACCTTTATCAATGAGCAAAATCTTCGCTTCTTTTCGCTTCAACGTCAATTCATAGCAAGTAAAAATACCGGCCGGTCCAGCACCAACGACAATAACGTCATAATGTGACTTCATGATCCTGTCCTCCAACGCATCATTTTTTTCCATTTGTAACTATAGCAAGGATAAGATGAATCGTCAATTATAAATACGAACTTTTTATAAAAAAAATATAAAAATGTTCGTTTTTTATAAACCTTGTCTTTTCTGAGAAAACTTGATAAGGTGATAGAGGATCACATCGAAAGGAGCAAACGCATGAAGACCCTTGCAAAAAACTTTATGAACGGCGTATTGACAGTTGTTCCAATTGTGCTGGCCATCTATGTGTTTATTAAAATATTCACTTTTTTCGATGGACTGCTCGGAAAATATGTCAAGCCGTATCTTCATGAAACATACATACCCGGCATCGGCATTTTATGCACGATTGCTCTCATTACCGTTTTAGGATGGCTATCGACCCAATATATTAGCGGCCGCCTCATTAAGCTGATCGATCGGCTGCTTGAAAGCATTCCACTGATGAAAACCGTTTATTCGGTTTTAAAAGATACAATCTATTCCTTTATTGGTGAAAAACGGTCGTTTTCAAAGGTCGTCCTTATCGATCTGCCGCACACGGAAATAAAATGCATTGGTTTTATTACGTCAGAAGAAGTGGAATCGCTTTTTCATCCTCTTAAAGAGTACGTAGCCGTCTACATTCCGCAGACATTTCAAGTAGCAGGAATCACCGTCCTCGTGCCCAAAGCGCAGATTGAGGTGATCAACGTCAAACCGGAAGAAGCAATGAAATTCATCCTTTCTGGCGGGATGACAGCGTCCAAAAACAAGGAAAAGCGTGTAGAATAGCCGTAATGATCGTTTTAATCCCGAACAAAAACCGCCCTTTTATCAAGGGCGGTTTTTGTTTTGCTAAAAATATCGCTTTTTCCAAAAAACAAAGGCGGTAATGCTCGATAGCAAAGCGGCCAGAAGCATTGCCACCATAAACGCATATGGGGAATGCTGATACGGAATTGGGACGTTCATTCCATAGAAGCTGGCAACCATGGTTGGCAGTGAAATCACAATCGTCACAGCTGTTAAAAATTTCATCACAATATTCAAGTTGTTAGAAATGACCGAAGCAAAAGCATCCATCATTCCGCTCAAAATACTGCTGTATACTTCAGCCATCTCAATCGCTTGCTTATTCTCGATGATCACATCCTCCAACAGCTCTTGATCGTCATCATACATTCGCAAGTAATTAAGGCGCATAAGCCGTTCCATGACAATGTTATTCGCTTTTAGCGAGGTCATGAAATACACTAAGCTTTTCTCCATACTTAACAGCGAGAACAACTCCTGATTTTTCATCGATTGATGCAGCTCTTTTTCAATTTCGCTTGTGCGGCGATTGATTTGCTTTAAATACCGCAAATAGTAAGTCGAAATCATATAAAGCATTTGCAAAGCAAAACGCGTTTTCATAAAGGTGTAAAAGTTTTTAATTTTATGGTTCGCAAATTCTTCAAATATCGGGTTTTCTTGAAGGCAAACCGTAATAAAGCATGTATTCGTAATAATCATCCCGATCGGAATCGTTTCATAAATAGGGCCATCCACTTCATCATGAGTAATGATCGGGATATCCACGATAATTAACACATGATTATCTTCCTTTTCGACACGCGAACGTTCTTCATCATCGAGGGCATCTTTGATCGAATCAATCGGGATGTCCAAATGATTAGCGATATAACGAATCTCTTCTTCCGTCGGAGCTACTAGCTTAATCCAGCAACCATTTTTAAGCTCATGAATTTCTTCAATTTTTCCATTAGCATTTGACAAATACATCTTCATCATATGCACGCTTCCTCCTTTTCCAAGCGAGGAAGGCTTGCTATCTTTTCCTTTCGAATGGAGCCCGTTTTCGGATGGCGAGTAGCTCGTTCATTCGCAAAGGAAAAGGCAATGCTTCCCCGCAGTATTCCGGCTCAGGTTCGTTTGAACTTCGACTACTCATATGCGAAAACGTCACCCCTTCTCCAAAATATGTGTCCTTATTAATAATAGCGTTGAAATAACTATTTGTATAGTAAAAATTTGTTTATTGCAATAAAAAAGTAGCCTGCTGCATGGCTACTTTATTCACTTGCTTGCGTCGTATTGAAAAAATCCTTATTTTCTTTTTTAGGTGTCGAAGGCTTTTTCTGATGCTTTTTCTTCATGATCCCATCTGACTCATAGCTTAACGGAAAATCAGCTTGTTTTTTTGTCAATGAACCTTTCCCCCTTGATGGATGATGTATCTTTACTTTATGTAATCATCGCCCTGTTTAGTCAATGATTTCTGCAGCAAATATTCGCCCGTTTTGCCAAAAATGCTTTATAATGGTGAATAAGGAGGGTTTATCATGGAAATTATTATCAAACCAAAAGCGTTAGCATGGTATAAAGAGGAGCTTGATTTACGCGAAGGAGATTCTATTCGCTTTTTTGCACGATATGGTGGATGCAGCACCGTGCAGAAAGGCTTTTCACTCGGTATGGAAAAAAGCGTCCCTTCCGATCCAAAAGCGCAAACGACTATAGATGGTATCACCTTTTTTGTTGAGGACAACGATATATGGTACTTTGACGGGCATGATTTGATTGTTGATTTTAATGAACAAGCAAGTGAACCCGTTTTTTCACTTGAATAAAAAGCGAAAAAGCTAGCTGACTTAAAAAAGCTAGCTTTTTTTTATAATAGCGATGGTACAGCGAGAGACACAAACAAGTCGCTGTTGATCGTCCACGATGCGAATATCCCATACCATCGTTGTTCTGCCGCGGTGAAGGACGGTGCCAGTCGCTGTCACTGTTCCGCTTCGGACTGGACGTACGTGATTAGCGTTGATTTCCAGCCCGGCCACACTTTCTGTATCTTGATCCACCAATGCGTAAGCGCCCAGACTGGCAACGGTTTCCGCCAAGGCAACCGACGCTCCGCCATGAAGCAAACCAAACGGCTGATGCGTCCGGTGATCTACCGGCATTGTAGCGACAACACGCCCGTGCCCTATTTCCGTAATTTCGATTCCAAGCGCTTCTAATAACGTTCCCTTCCCCATTTCATTTGCATTCATTGCACTTATCCCCTTTTTCTAAATGAAATCGTTCTAAATGATCCATCAATCCTTCCTGCCGCAAAACTTCTTTCTGCTTCTCTCCTAATAAATCAAAATGCGGAAAAGAGTCCCGTTGATGAACCCATTCAGGACGAAGTTGATATTTTTCGCCCCAGGCCAGCAGCTTGTCTAAATCGCCGCACCCCACTTTTGTGACTGTCGTATGATGCGGAAAGCGCTGATCATACCAAAAGTGAGTGAGAAAAGCGATTTCTCCGTTTATCACTTTTTTCTTCCATAATTCCAGCTCATTCCTTCGAATGCCGAATGCCATATGTATCGCCTTACTTTTTGGCACGCTCGTAAGCTTCATGCCAGTCCGGAAAATATTTGCGAATTAAAATCGGTCGAAAGGAATCGCGTCTGACGCACACATGCTGTGTTTTTCCAGTTGCCGCCAGCTCGCCGTCTGATGTAAAGATTTCATAACCATACGTCACACGGATTCCATCATAGGCATCAATCCATGTTCTAACGGTTGCCATATCGCCATAGCGAAGCGGCTTTTTATATGAAATTTGCAAATCGGTTACAGGAGAGAGGATATCTTCCTTTTCCATATCAGCATAATGAAATCCGAGCTGTTTGATAAATTCGGTCCGCCCAATTTCCATCCAAATCAGATAATTGGCGTGATAAACAACTCCCATTTGGTCCGTTTCAGCATAGCGTACTTCGATTTGTTTCTCAGCAATTTTCATGGCATTCCCCCACTTACTTTTTTCTTTATCTTACCATATGAATGACCTTTTGTCCTGTAAATAGCAAACAAGACGATCCGCTGATGCTGCGGATCGTCTTCTTTCATTGTTACTGATAACCGTTTTGGCGCGCTGCCGCTTCATCTTTAATTTCAGAACGCAGCGCAGCAATGGCTTCTTCACGCCGCTTATTTTTGGCTTCGATCTGTTTTCGTTCTTCTGATGAAGAAAAAGGGATGGCTTCGTGGGCTTCTTCTATATTTTCAATGGTATTTTGCACCATATTTTGTAATTTCTCAACATTATCACTGCGATCATCTGGGTTTGGACGTTGATAAGCCATCTTCAATTCCTCCTTGATGTCGATTTAATTTTATAATAATTTTATTATGTTAACAAAAAAATTACTCACCCTTTGTCTGGATGACTTGAGCGTGCTGCCCTGATTGATCCTGCATTTTTTTTCCTTTATTTCCGCCCGCAGCACGCGGCTGAGTGCCTAGATGGTTTGGAACGAAGTGTTTTCTGCTTCCTTTTGGATTGCTCATGACTCTCGCCTCCTCACCATCTAGTGTGCTCGGTTTAAATCGGCTTATGCATCATTTTACTCTGCCTTTTTCAGCATCCGTTCCTCTAATTTTTTCTCGATTTCCTCCATCGCTTTCTCATCATTTAACAATTGCCGTTTATTTTCCAACACTAATTGTTCAAATGTCAGCTTTCGGTTCTTTCTCATTTGATCCAATCCCTCTCATTTTTATTATAATTTTAATAATTTCCCAAATAAGCAAAATTTATTACAAATTTTCAAAAAAAATAAAAAGAAGCTCCTTCATGTTGAAGGATGCTTCTTACGGAAGACGGCTTATGATATCTTGCATTTGTTTATATGTCATCGGCCCGATTACCTTTTTGCGAATGACGCCTTGACGATCAATAATATAGGTCGTCGGAATGGTTTGAATGTTATACAGCTTTAATACCTCTCCTTTTTCATCCATCACAATCGGAAAGGTTAAGCCATATTTTTTCATAAATGGGCTTAAGTTTTCGCGGCGGTCCTGTGATGTTAAATGAACAGATAAAAGCTCCACATCATCTTTGTACTGCTTGTAAAACTTCTCAATATCCGGCATTTCCTTCTGACAAGGCGGGCACCAAGTTGCCCAGAAATTGATGATCACTGGCTTGCCGCGCAAATCCGATAAACGAATTTGTTGACCCTCTGGGGTTTTTAATGCAAAATCATATGCGATATCACCAACGGCCAGCCCCGCTTTCCGATTTTGCTGTTCGGCTGCCAAAGCCTGCCAAATCCCATATCCAGTCAAACCGAGCAGCAAAACAATAGCAACGATTTTTTTCATGCTTTTCCCTCCTATCATCATTTAAGCATAAAAGAAAAAAAAGAGAAAGGGCTGTATATTTTCCCAGCCCTTTCCTTTCACAAACGCTTGATAAAAAATAGCTCCACTTGATCCCGTCTTAGACATACACGTGCTAGCGACTGTTTTTATGGTTGTTTTGCATTTTTTTCGCTTCTATTTCAGCATAAGAAGCAAACTCGTTGTTGAATCCGTTTTTTTGCTTGGCGTTATTGTTGCGCTGTGCATTTGCGTTTCCGAGCTTTGTGCGGCCCACTTGCTTCACCTCTTTTGAAAATCAGGAACTGCATATGTAGTTTCCGTCAGCCGCATGGAAAGTATGCTGTTAATTCTCTCCTGTTGCAATCGGATGATCCGGATAAGAAATCCAATCGCTAAAGCTGCCTACATATAGCTGCACATTCGTATAGCCCGCTTCCGATAGCGCGAGAACATTCGGACAAGCGGTGACACCTGAACCGCAATACACGATAATCTTCTCGTCCTTCGAAATGGAAGCAAAACGCGCGGCTTGCTCATGCGGCTTCTTCCAATATCCTTCGCTTGTTAGTGCATCTTTCCAAAAACAATTTTTTGCTCCAGGAATATGGCCAGCCATTCGATCAATAGGCTCTTCAATGCCCAAATAACGCTTCGGCTCACGTGAATCCAGCAAAATGGCGGAATCCTGTTCACTTGCGCGTCTTACATCTTCTGTCGTCGCCAAAAGAGATGGCTGATAGGCTGGAATAAAGGTGCGCTTCGGAAATGCAACCACTTCTTCGGTTATCGGATATCCAGCCCCTTTCCATCTCGTATAGCCGCCATCCAACACATAGATACGTTCATGCCCTAAATAGCGCAGCAGCCACCAAAAACGAGCGGCCATTGCACCATCTTGATCGTCATAAGCAACAATCGTCGTATGACGGTCAATTCCTGCCGCTGATAATTTCTCCATCAATTCATCAAAATCAGGAAGTGGATGCCGTCCCCCGTGTTCACGGACAGGACCGGACAAATCTCTTTCTAAGTCAAAATAAAGCGCGCCTGGAATATGAGATTGTATGTACTCATTTATGCCGCGGGAAGAATCGCCCATGTAAAAGCGGCAGTCAATGACCCGCACATCATCGCGAGAGAGCCTTTCAGACACCCATTGTGGCGAAACGATATATTTCATTTACGTTCCCCTTTCGTTTTTAGACGTTCTACGTATTCCGCGACCATGTCGACAGTCACGTATTTTCGCTGCGGAACCACTCCTTGTTTAGCTAGCTCATTGATTTGCTTGGTCGTCTCATTAATCTTTTCAACAGTAAATGTCTGTCCATTTCGGCAATGCTCCACCGCTTCCTCAATATAGCGCTCGCGTTGTGCATCGAGCTGTAAAAACTGCTTGATCAGTCTATGCTGCTTATGAGAATGTGCTGTGATCGCATGATGAACTTCACTCATCTTTTTTCTCCTCTCTTGCTCGTTCTTTTTCCATTAGTGATCGAACGTGCGGCTTTGGCGTCCAGCAGCGAAATTGATAATGCGGCTTCGTTTCATAGCCGAGCCGTTGACAATAGCGGTACATTCCGTTCTCTGTTTTTTTCATCCGATAATGAATGCACGTGGCACAAGCATGAAACCGCGTCATCGTTCGCTTCCCCCCTATCTTCAATCGCACGTTCAATCACCGCTTCAGTTTTTTCTAATTACTCATTTTGTGGTAAGAGAGCCGACAGCTGCTCCTCCACTTTACCGAGATGTTCTACATCCACTTGTTCGGTAAGTGCCGTCATGAGGCCTGCAAAATAGTCATCCATTTGTTGCTGCAGCGCATAAAGCAAATGATGGATCCGCTTTTCGTGTTCTTCTTGATAAAATGCAAAGAGGCGCGCTTCATTTTCGGACACATATTCATGAATTGGCTGCTGCAGCTGCTTTTCAATTTCTTCTCTCATGAGCCGCTTTTCATCCCGTTCAAAAAATGCTTTTGCATTTTTATAAAGCGACAGCGCTTTTTTAAAGTGTGATTCATTCAGCTGCTCAAGCCCTTCAGAAAACTCCAGTGTCGCAAATGCAGGAAGCTCGACCTTCGATAGCGTAATTCCCTGATGAATGCGGCCGATCTCATTTGCAAGCAGTTGAAAGCGATCCTGTGCCTTGTTTGTAAGAAAACGTTCAATGCGCAAGCTCGTTGCCCGCATTTCTTGCGCCAAATCAAAACCGACAGATTGAAGCAGCTCGCGCAGGCAGCCAGAAAGCGCCTGACGGATATCTCGGCCATCATCACGCAATGCAGCCGGATTGAACGCTTCTTTAAACCAATCGCCCATGCGGAATGAAATACGCTGCTTGATATAATACGCTAATTCAGCAATTTCTTGTTTTAATGCTTGCCTATCCATAGCAAGATCAGAGGATTGAAGCAGCGCCTGAATCCGAGCCTGTTCGTCGCCCAGCTTTTGCCGCTTCGCTGCCTTTTCTTCATTTCCTTGTTTCGCTTGGACCATATAGTCTTGCAAAGTCGCACGCAGGCGCTTCAGTTCAGCGTACGCCTCCGCTACGGCTACATTTGTTAATTCTCCCATAATGAAGCGAATAAAATCTTCTTCGAAGGCGCGAATCCCAGATTCGCGCAAAATCCCGTAATGGTGCTGCTGTTTTTTTTCTGTTTTCTCCTCAAGAGCCAATCGGCTTGATAAGGCATACAAGCGCGGAAAACGGATGCCGAAATGCTCGAGCTGCTCTTTCACATAGGAAGTGACCGTTTCTAACTCTTCTTGTGAATTCGCCAGATCCGCAGCATTGACGATAAAAAACATTTTATCCATGCTGAATGTGTCTTTGACGCGCCCAAGCTGGATTAAAAACTCGCGGTCTGCTTTCGAGAAGGCATGATTATAGTAAGTGACAAACAAAACAGCATCGGCATTTTTAATGTATTCAAACGCTACTCCTGTATGACGGGCATTAATGGAGTCCGCCCCTGGCGTATCGACCAGCGCAATGCCCTGCCGAGTGAGCGCACAGTCATAATACAGCTCCATCCACTCCACAAAGCAGGCTTTCGTCTCATCAGCTACATATTGCTGGAATTCATCAAGACCGATTTGCAAAGAGGTTCCCAGCACGTCCTTTACGTCTGCGTATCCGTGGACGACCGACTGCAGGAACGTATAATGCGGCTTTTCCTTCGCTTCGACCGTTTCGATCAACAGCGCTTTTTCGCACGCTCCCAGCGCCTCTTCCATCGTTTCCGCCTTCAAATGAAAATAGCGCAACGAGTTTTGCAAATCCTTTAACAGCTGTGAGGCTGTTTTCATCTGAACGACCACTGTGCCATGTGGATAGCTAGAAGTCGGCGGCACAATTTTATTAATGGTTGCCGTCGTTGGATTCGGTGACGATGGCAATAACTGCTCTCCCATTAACGCGTTGGCGAACGATGATTTTCCGGCGCTGAACGCCCCAAACAGCGCCACGGTAAATGTTCGGTTTTCAAGGCGGCGCGCTTTTTCCGTCAATCCATGAATAAAGCGTGTCATGCCTGGAATGCCAGACACAAGCTCGGCAGCTTGGCGTAAGTCGGCAATCGCTTTCGCTGTTTTTTCTTTTGTTTTATCACTGCTTAATGACACCGATTCGCTGTGAATCGCCTCACTTTTTTCTGCTTGACGCGCAGCATTCGAATGCTGTTCTTTGCCGACAGAAGGCACAGCCTGCTCAACTTGAATTGGCGTTAATTCGCTGACAAGCTCCTGAACCCGCGCTTCCTGTATATGGCTAGGAGCCGCGGATTCCAACAGCGCTAGCAATTGGGCGTAATGGTCGTCACGCTGCTGCTTTCGTTTCGCTAATTCATCAAGCAGCTGCTGCTTTTCCTTTTCTATTTTTAATTGCTCGACAAGCTCATTTCGCTCTGCTTGCACCGTATTTTTCCAGAAGGAAAAAACAGGGGCAAAGATGTGCATCGCTTCGCTTCGATACCGCTTTTTCAATTCCGTCGCCACATCATTTGTATAATTTAATACAGATTCTCCTGTAACCCCCGCTCCTTTTTTAACAAGCGACTCTAGCAGCTGCTCATTCCATGTAGCAGACAACTGCTGGCATTGGCTCATTAACTGGGCATCGCCAATGTCATGCTCTTTTAAAAATCGAACAAGATGGTCGCGTACATGCCATTCGATTTGTGATGTCGCTTTTTCTTTCACATTTTCGTAAAATGCCGTGAGCCTTGCTTTCCGTTCCTGCTCTGTTTTTGCTTTACTAAACAGGAACCCGATTTTAAAATCCGGCTGAACCGATTGCAAATAAGCTTTCGCCAATTCTCTCGTTTCAAACGGCATGACATACGCATGCTCTAAAATGCTGTCAAGCTCCTGCTGAAACTTCGTCTCCACCTCCGCGCAAAGCGCATCAATCTCATGCAGTCGGCTCTCAAGATCATCGATATCACTTTCTTCCTTGGATTTCGTTAAATGCTCCATACGAGCATAAATGGCCTCTTCCTCTTTGGCATCCTGGTTTTCTATAAAAGCAAGGTGATCGCTGACAAGCCGCTTAGCTGCCACCTCGACTCCGGAGAGAAGCCGCGCCTCTTTTTCGGCAAATAGCAGCTGGAAAAAATGGACAAGCTCATTCAATTCATTGAATGGATGTTCTCGTTCTTTCAGAGAGGTAAAAAAGATACGCTCCACCTGAACATTCCATTGGCGAAACGCCTCACGCACCGATTGCTGAAACTCTGAAAACGAAAGCTCTCCATCACGGTGCTTATCAATCTGATTGACAATTAAATACAATGCCTTTCCGTCACTTGTCAATTCCTTTGTAAATTGAAAATTTAATTCCGATTGAACATGGTTATAATCCATCATATAAAAGACGACATCTGCCAAATGAAGCGCTGATTCAGTAGCAAGCCGATGCGCATCGTCCGTCGAGTCAATGCCTGGAGTATCCAAAATCGCCACACCTTCGGGGATGTGCGTCGTTTTCCGGCTGATCTCGATCGCTTCAATTTCCTCTCCGTTTTTGCAATATGCACGAATTTGTTCATATTCATAGGGAGACGCATATTCGACCGACTGTCCGTTCTTATAAAAAATGCGGGCATATTCCCGTCCAGCCTTCACTTTGACAAGGTTAGCGCTTGTCGGAATCGGACTGGACGGCAGCAGCGGTTCACCGATTAATTCATTGATGATGCTTGATTTTCCAGCAGAAAAATGGCCGCAAAAGGCAATGGAAAATTCCTCATCTGCTATTTTCCGCAGCAGCTGCTGTGCTTTTTTGGCATTTTCTTGATCTCCCTTGTTCACCCATTCGTCATGAAGATAAGCTAGTTTGGCAAGCCAAGGACGCAATGATGAACGTTGTGTTATCTGAACCATGTATCAAAACCCCTTACGTTTGCAACATATATACCTATTTTACTGTATTTGCGCACATTTCCCAACATAAAAAATTGCAAAAAAATCTCCCTCCGTTATTTGGCAGGGAGAAATGGAAAAAAACGAGAGCGATTTCGAAAACGAGATTCATAATCTGTCATGGCGGCAAGCGCTTTTTCTTCAGTCGAAATTCGGACAAATAAGACGCAAACGTTCAAAAAAGAAAACACAACCGCCGTTATGTACGCTTGAAACAACAAAGGAATAAGCAAAAATTCAAGAACAACAACCAGATAATTGGGGTGGCGCAAAAAGCGATAGGGCCCTTTTACCACGACATGAGCGTTAGGCAAGATCAAAATTTTAGTATTCCAAAACGGGCCTAATGAAACAATGGACCAAATGCGCAACCATTGAACAATAAGAAACACGCCAAAAAAGAATGGCCACCATGGCGAAAGATGCCCTCCTTTGTATAGTGACTCAAACAAAAAAGAAAGTAAAAAAAACGTATGCATAATGACCATCCAACGATAGTGCGCACGGCCAAACTCCTTTGCCCCTATCGCCTTTAATCTCCGCTCATTCCGTTTAGCGACCCATAATTCAAGCACCCGCATGGACACAATAAGACAAAAGAAGGCATAAATGAGCATACGTTATTCACTCCCAGCACAATAAAATGAGCTCCGCGCTAAATCCTGGGCCAAGGGCCATCATTAAACCATAATCACCTTTTGGAATGGGCTGCTGCATAAATTGTTCGAGAACAAAATAGACCGTAGCAGAAGACATATTACCAAATCGACGCAAAATCTCAAATGATACATTTGTTTTTGACTCATCCATCATAAGCGCTTCTTGATAGGCTTCAATGACTTTTTTTCCTCCTGGGTGGGCAATCAAATGGCGCAGGTCCTGCGTCGCCAGGCCGTTTCTTTGCAAAAATGCTTCTACATTCGGCTTCAGCCATGAACGAACGAGCGATGGAATATCTTTAGAAAAGACGACAAACCAACCATCATCCTGAATGTTCCACCCCATTACCTCTTCAGAATGCGGCATAAGCACCGACTGCACATCAACAATATGCGGACGAGGCACGTTATCGACAGCTTCATCCCCTGCCACACAAAGACAGGCAACCCCGTCAGCAAATAACGATGTGCCAATCAAATTGCTTTTTCCGGTATCATGTGGCTGAAAGGTGAGACTGCAAAATTCAGCGGCGACGACCAGCACCTTTGCTTTCGGAAACGCTAAGCAATATTCATAAGCGCGCGCTAGTCCGGCCGCTCCACCCGCGCAGCCCAATCCCCAAATCGGCACACGCTTCGTATGAGGAGAAAACGGCAGTTGGTTCATGATTCTTGCTTCGATACTTGGCGTGGCAAGGCCAGTAGTGGAAATATAAAAAATCGCTTCTACTTCTTCATAGTTGATCGGTTTAGACAAAAAGGTCTCATTGCTTAAGCATTTTTCAATCGCCTCACATCCATAATGGACAGCGCGGTCTATATATAGCTCGTTTTTTTCTGAAAAGCCGTGCCGTTTTTCATACCACTCAAGCGGCTGAACGAACGATCGCGATTGAATGCCGCCGTTCGCAAAGACCGGCAGCAGCCGCTCGATATGTGGAACAGAGGACGCAAAAAGCCGTTTCACATATTGACGTATCTCGTCTTGCGTAACCGTAAATGGCAATGAAGCAAGACCAGCGGAAATAATCGCAGGCATACAACCACCTCTTTTTTCATCAGCTACCTGTACTATTCCCTTTGTGTTAAAAAAAAATGCAAATGATTCCATTCTTTCCTTTTCTTCTTCCACCTGGTCAGGAAAGCGTACCGTCCATCGCTGTTGGAACATCATTCATGGAAATCATCGAAAAATCGTATGAAACAGAAAAGCGATTCTATATAAAAAAGAGGCTGCTCATAGAAACAGCCTCTTCTGTCTGTCATACAGATCAAATCTATTCAACATGTCTACCGCTCAAAGATAAAATGATTGGCACATCGGCCATCTTTCCCGTTCACAGCACGGATCGTTCATTATTTTTCCTATTTCAACACACTTCGGAGCTTAAGCCATTATTCATCCATATCGACATTATGGTACACGCGCTGAACATCCTCTAAATCTTCCAATGCGTCGATCATTTTTTTAAATTGAGCCAGCGCTTCATCAGAAAGCGTGACATAATTTTGTGGGAGCATGGTCAGCTCAGCGACGGTAAATTCCGTGATTCCTGCGCGCTGAAACACCTCCTGCATCGCATGGAATTGATCGGGTTCGGCGTAAACGATCACCGTTTCATCCTCTTCCAAAATATCGCGCACATCAATATCTGCTTCCATTAATAGTTCAAGCACTTCATCCACCGTCTTCCCTTCGACACCAATGACAGCCGTGGCATCAAACATATATGATACCGATCCGCTTACTCCCATATTGCCGCCGTTTTTACCGAAGGCTGCGCGCACCTCTGATGCTGTCCGATTCACATTATTCGTAAGCGCATCGACAATGACCATTGATCCATTTGGTCCAAAGCCTTCATAACGCAATTCATCATAGCTTTCATCCGAGCTTCCCTTCGCTTTTTCAATCGCTCGGTCAATAATCGCTTTTGGCACACTATATGTTTTGGCTCGCTCAAGCACCATTTTTAAAGCCCGGTTTGACTCTGGATCTGGTTCTCCCTGCTTAGCAGCCACGTAAATTTGCCGCCCGAATTTGGCATAAATACGGCTTGTATTCGCATCCTTCGACGCTTTCTTTTCTTTGATGTTGTTCCATTTACGTCCCATTCTGCTTCACTCTCTTTCTATATTTTGAATCTGTCAAAGCCATATCGATCCATCTGTGACGCTTTTGAAACCACATAAGGCATTTTATCTAGCCACAACATTATATTATATATGAAGTTAGCCATCTTTAGCTAGTTTTACTCCCTTCTGTCCAGTGTTTAAAAGCATAGAAAAATACAAAACAGCGCCATCTCGCTTTTGCTAAATACGAGACGGCGCTGTTCGTTATTCTTTATGATACTTGCTGCTCTTGAAGGGGAGAAGCGGAATGGCTGCGTTTTTTCGCCGGCCAGACATGGAAAATGATATTTAAAACAATGGCTGTCAGGCTGCCAGCGACAATGCCGCTATCGGTTAAAATTCGAATGCTTGACGGCAGCTCCGCAAATAAATTCGGCACCGCTGTGACCCCAAGCCCTACGCCAACTGAACAAGCAATAATAAATAAATTCTCTTGTGAAGCAAACTCCACTTGGCTGAGCATTTTAATGCCATAAGCAATGACCATCCCAAACATCGCCACCATCGCTCCGCCTAACACAGGAGCCGGAATAATCGTGGTCAGCGCGGCGACTTTTGGAATCAATCCGAGCACAACCAGAATCGTTCCCACTACATAAATGACTCGGCGCTTCTTCACTCCAGAAAGCTGGACAAGGCCCACATTTTGCGAGTAAGTGGTGTAAGGAAACGCTTGGAACAATCCGCCCAGCAAAATGGCCAAGCCTTCCGCGCGATAGCCATTTGCTAAGTCTTTGTCCGTCAACG
Organism: Anoxybacillus sp. PDR2; assembly: GCF_009834045.1. Taxonomy (NCBI): domain Bacteria; kingdom Bacillati; phylum Bacillota; class Bacilli; order Caryophanales; family Anoxybacillaceae; genus Anoxybacillus; species Anoxybacillus sp. PDR2. The sequence goes on from NZ_CP047158.1 coordinate 2,091,155, forward strand.
GCTGTTTGCAAATATCGCTCAAAGCAAAGTAGACGCCTGTCGATTCGACCAAACTCACAATTGCGACTAAAATCATTGTTAAGACAGCTGTTAGATTAAAAGTAGGCATCCCAAAATAAAATAAATGAGGGAGATGAAGCCACGAAGCCTCTTGAACAGCGCTCATATCAACCTTCCCCATCCATGCCGCCACAATGGTTCCAGCAATCATGCCGAGCAAAATCGCAATCGAACGAATAAATCCAGTAGAAAACCGATACAACACGATAATCAATAACAGAACACCGAATGAAAGGGCAATATTATCAATATGACCAAAGTCTTTCGCCCCTTGTCCGCCTGCCATGTTGTTCATGGCCGCCGGAATCAGAGTCAAACCGATGACTGTAACAACCGAACCTGTCACAATCGGCGGAAAAAGAACACGCAGTTTACTAAAATACTTGGCAATGAAGATAACAAAAATTCCAGAAGCGATAATAGCGCCGTATACCGCTGACAATCCGTACCGCTGTCCGATCGCAATCATCGGGCCAACGGCCGTAAAGGTACAGCCTAATACAACCGGCAAGCCGATCCCGAAAAACCCCGTACGCCATACTTGCAATAAAGTAGCAATCCCGCACATTAACAAATCAATCGCCACAAGATAGGTCAGCTGCTCTGATGTCAGCTTCAAGGCTCCTCCGACTGTTAAAGGAACAATAATGGCCCCGGCATACATCGCCAAAACATGCTGCAGGCCTAAAGAACCTAATTTGATTGGATTCATTGGCACATCACCTCTTCTGCGAATTGTACGCCTTCTTTTAAAGAGGTAATGCGGGCAAGAGACACCACCCGAAAACCTAAGCGGCGCAACTGCTCTCCGCCATCTTGAAATGCTTTTTCAATCACAATGCCAATTCCTGCTACTTCTGCCTCCGCTTGCTGCACAATTCCTGTTAGTCCTAATGCCGCTTGACCGTTTGCCAAAAAATCATCAATAATCAAAACACGATCGTCTTTCTGAAGAAACGAACGGGATACGGAAATTTCGGTATATTCCTGCTTCGTAAATGAATAGACATTGGCTGTATACAAATCGTTTTGCAGCGTTAAAGATTTGCGTTTTCTTGCAAATAAAAGCGGCACCTTCAATATATATGCGGTCATTAGAGCGGGACTGATCCCGGATGATTCCAATGTCAGCACTTTAGTGATCCCCTCATTCCGAAACGCGTCCGCAAAATTTTCGCCAATTTGCATCATCAGTTCAGGGTCAACCTGGTGGTTTAAAAAGCGGTCCACCTTCAGCACATGATCGGAAATCGCTTCTCCTTCTTCTCTGATTTTTTCCATTAATTCTCGCATGCTGTTCCTCCTTTGAAAATAAAAAGCTTAAAAAACATCGCCCCCACTCTTTGTATGAGTAAGGCAATGTCTTTTAAGCCAATAGAAAACAAAGGATGGGGTCATGCGGCAAAATGAAGGCCTTCATTTATTCCATCCGTCCGTTTCTGACATTGCCACTCATAGTCGATCAATTTACGGTTGATCGGTAGAAACTAGCAGGCCATATCCCTGCTATTATATGAGTGAGTCAGCGATATCAAGTTATTAGCAGTATAGCATGATTTCCCTTGTTTGAAAAGAGATCGCAAGAGAGAAGCGAACATTTTAACAAAAACAAGATGAATTATTCGTCTAATTCCATTCACTGCCTCGGCCTTTTCTATCATTCATTCCTCTCCTTTCCTATACAAAAACGCGCCAAAACAAGGGACAGATTCGCCTCCGTTCATTGATTTTTCAGAGATCATTCGTTTTATCTTTTAACTTGACATATGAACAAGAGAAAACCCGGTCCATTTCCCTAAAACAAAGGAAGGCAGTCGAGCTGCTTTACAGGATCTGCAAGCTCCATCGTCGCGACTTTTGCCTCATAGCTGTGTAATGAAAAAGCAAGGCACAAGACTCTTCGGACTGTGCATTTTTTACAAACACTGTTCATCTATGATAGGTCAGCTGGAAAACCTATGTTCACAATATCGCCATATTTCCTATGAACGATTTTGCTCAAAAAGGGTGATCTATTAATTTCTTACTATTTCAATAGTGCTAAAGTAAGGAATGAACAATTTGTGAAATGACAAAAACCCCCTACCAAATGACCATTTGTTTTGTATTATGAAGGTGTAATCACTTGTTGGGGGATACAGCGGAAAGGAGGTATGGGAGGATGACAAAAGGAAAAGCGACAGAAGACAGCCATTTAAAAGGAACGCTGGCTGCTGTGTTTTTGCTAGGTTTTTTCCTTATCTTCACATGGGTCAGTGTTTATTTTCTATTTTTAGAACGTCTTTAAGGGAAAGGGGAGAATGGACGGCATGCACATACACAAATATGAAAAAATTTGGCTGATTTTTGGTATTGGCTGCTTATTCGTGTTTTTAACCGTCCTTGGCGTAAGCGCATTCGCTAAAGGAAACCAGCCGCCAAGCTGTTTGACCACCATCGATCCAGAGAAAGTGGATCAAACGCCCCCGTTTAATAAACCGGGATTAGTCAAAACAGGAAATAACGAATATCAGCTCAACATGGTGGCATCAGCATTCGCTTACACGCCGGCTCAGGTTGAAATTCCAAAAGGGGCAAAAGTGACGATTAATATTACAACAAAAGATGTCATTCACGGTTTTGAGGTAGTGGGAACAAATATAAATATGATGGTAGAACCCGGATATGTGAACTCATTCACAAAAACATTTGACAAAACCGGCGAATATACCATTTTGTGCAATGAATATTGCGGAGCTGGTCACCATATGATGACAGCCCGAATCAAGGTGGTGGATAAATAATGAACGATGTGCTAAAGGTCGATCGCCGCGATGCTAAATTGGCGCTGGCCCATATTTATATAGCATTTATCGCACTAGCTCTCGGCGGCTTAGCGGGTCTGTTACAGACGCTAGTTCGTTCCGGAAAGTTTAATTTACCTGCAAATATTAGCTATTATACCATTTTAACCACTCACGGCGTATTGCTTGGTCTTGTTTTAACCACATTCTTTATTATTGGATTTCAATTCGCCGCTGTCAGTCGGACGACTGGAGCCTTTTCCGACCGCAACCGCTTTTGGGGATGGATTGGCTTTTGGCTGATGACCATCGGTACAGCTGTAACAGCCTTTTTTATCTTAATTGGGGAAGCCTCCGTTTTATATACATTTTATGCTCCGCTGCAGGCGCATCCTGGCTTCTATCTCGGCTTAACCCTTGTCGTCGTCGGCAGCTGGATCAGCGGATTCGTCTTATTTGCTCAATATGCTCGCTGGAAAAAAGCGAATCCAGGCCAGGTCGGACCGCTTCTCTCGTTTATGGCTGTTGTCAACATGGTGCTATGGTTGATTTGTTCGCTTGGAGTAGCAGCCACTGTTTTAATTCAACTATTACCATGGTCTCTTGGACTCGTCGATCAAATCAACGTACTTGTCAGCCGAACCTTGTTTTGGTATTTTGGTCACCCTCTCGTTTACTTCTGGCTGTTGCCAGCCTATATGGTTTGGTATGCCATTATTCCGAAAGTAATCGGCGGCAAAATGTTTTCTGATTCATTGGCTCGGCTATCGTTTATCTTATTTTTGCTTTTCTCCATTCCTGTCGGCTTCCACCACCAATTAATGGAGCCGGGGATTGATCCGTTCTGGAAATACGTTCAGGTTGTCTTAACATTTATGGTCGTGATTCCATCATTAATGACAGCTTTTGCGATGTTCGCCACTTTTGAAATGTACGGCCGTTCGAAAGGAGCAGCAGGCTTATTTGGATGGCTGCGCAAGCTTCCTTGGGGGGACGCCCGCTTTTTCGCTCCGTTTGTCGGGATGTTATTTTTCATTCCTGCAGGAGCTGGCGGATTGGTCAATGCTTCGCATCAGCTCGATCAGGTTGTCCACAATACCATTTGGGTAACAGGACACTTTCATTTAACATTGGCTACTACCGTTGTTCTTACATTTTTTGGAGCAGCCTATTGGCTTATTCCTCATTTAAGCGGCCGCATCATGACAAGAGCGATGAATCGCTTGGCCATTATCCAAACAATTGTATGGGTTGTCGGCATGTCCTTTATGTCCGGTGCGATGCATTTTGCTGGATTGCTTGGCGCTCCGCGTCGTTCGGCATTTTCAACATATGCGAATTCACCGCAGGCCCTTGAATGGATTCCGTATCAAATTGCCCAAGCCGTCGGTGGGACTATTCTGTTCATCGGTATTATTTTAGTGCTTGTTATCGTCACCAATTTAGCTTTCTTTGCTCCAAAAGGAGAAACAGAGTTCCCTGTCGCCGAAGTAGCCGAACAGGCAGAACGTACACCGCTTGTTTTCGAAAACTGGAAGCTTTGGATCGGCATCGCCATCATCTTGATTTTGATCGCTTATACGATTCCGTTCATTGATATGATCCAAAATGCTCCTCCTGGCTCAAAAGGCTATAAACTTTGGTAACATCGATCCGATTAAGATAGACAAGACATCGTTTCAGCCGTCCATTCCAAAGCGCTCTGGAATGGATGGCTTTTTATATGGCATCTGCTTTTCAACTCTCCCGCTATATTTTTTTAAAAAAGCGAAAGCTCTTTAGCAAATATGTTAAAACATGTTAAAAATAGCATAAATCCCTTCACTAGCAAAATAAAATGTAGTGATGAACACAGAGCGGGAGGAATCGTACGAGCATGGTATCAGAAAAAAAAATGATCCAAATTATCCAAAGCGGAATAGAAAAATCAAGTTATCCCAAAAGAATTTTAATTGTAGGAGCAGGAATGTCCGGACTTGTGGCAGCTTCCCTGCTAAACCACGCCGGACATAATGTGCAAATCATCGAAGCATCGACCCGTGTGGGCGGAAGAGTTTTCACAAAAAGGGCTCCATTTACAGAAGGGCTCTATTTAGATGTTGGCGCAATGAGAATTCCGAACACTCACCGTTTAGTGATGGAATATGTAAAAAAATTCAATTTGTCTTTGCAGCCATTCATTAATTCATCCCCTCATGACATCCTTTACTTAAATGGAATTAAAACGACATACGGTCAATATTTACGCAATCCTGACATTTTGAACTATCCTGTCTCCCCTTCGGAAAAAGGAAAAAATGTCAATCAACTCATTACCAAAATGGTCGAACCGATTTTCCGTTTTGTCTCTCAAAATCCGAAGAAACATTGGCCTATTGTGATTGAGTATTTCGAAAAGTTTTCAGTGGACGACTATCTTCGTTCAAACCCTTATGGTCTTTTCTTATCAAACGCAGCCATTGAATTAATCAAAATTATGCATATGATCGAAGGATTCCCAGAATTTTCTTTGGTTGAAGTTTTACGAGAAATGTCCCTTCTTTTCAACGACGATGTGCATTTTTATGAAATTAAAGGCGGCAACGATTTATTGCCGAACGCTTTTTTGTCTGAACTATATCCGAACATTCATTTTAATCGTCAAGTCGTCAAAATTCATCAGACGCAGCACGATGTGACCATTTCTTGTATTCATCCGCAAACAAAATCTCTTTACCACTACACTGGTGATATTGCAATCATTACTATTCCCTTCTCCACCTTACAGTTTGTTCAGATGGAACCATACGATTCTGTTTCTCACGAAAAACGAAAGGCGATTCGCGAGCTTCATTATGTTACTTCGGCCAAAATAGGCTTACAATTCAGCCAACGTTTTTGGGAAAAGGAAGGAATGTACGGCGGAAGAGTCATTACTGATCTTCCTACTCGCTTTTCCTATTTTCCAAGTCATGATTTCGACTCAGAAGGACATGGAGTCATGCTAGCTAGCTATACATGGGAAGATGATGCGTTACCATGGGAAAGCCTGACCGAAGATGAGCAAATTAGAAAGGCTTTGGACACCTTATCGATTATTTATGATCAGTCTATTTTCGATCATTTTGTGATAGGGATCTCGCATAATTGGGGGAAATATCCTTATTCCAGCGGATGTTTTACATTATATAAACCATGGCAAGAAACAGAGCTTTCGCCACATATCGCTTCTCCAGAAGGAAGAATGCATTTTGCCGGCGAGCACACGGATGTCCCGCACGGATGGATCCAAACAGCGATTAAATCAGGAATCCGCGTGGCACTTGAAGTAAACCATCTGCCATAATCTCTTAAAGGAGTCTCCCACCTCTAAGCGAAATGTAGGTGGGGGAGCATTCCTATTAGAAAGGTTTTCGGGGACTTGAAAGAAAAAATTGTTAGTGGGAATTAAGGATAGACACCATTTATTGCATATTCACCGCTTCACATGGAGTGTCGGGTATGATATTGCCCTGCAAAGAATGGATTCATTCCTGTCTATTTAATTATTTTTAGTCAGGACAAAATCTTGAACTTTACGATCTTGTTTCGGTAAAAAAATGGATGTAACTTTATCTTCAGTGATGTCGTAAACACTTAATTTGCCACCAGCATCTTCTGATAGCTCGTATTGTTCTAATACAAAAAATTGATGATCGATAAATTTACCTGAACCATAATTAATATCCAAGTTAATAGTATTTTCCCATTTGTATTTTTCATCAAGAGTAAGAATTGAAACTTTCCCTTTATTGTTGTAGCTAACATAGAGTTTATTATTTATACTTATTGCTTTATCGCCTTCTCCTACTGCTGAACTTAATGGATAAGAAATGTCCATAACGTCAAAAGTATTCTTATCTATGAAATGTAGAAAATGATCCGTTACAGCAACCACTTTATCTTTATAAAATACTAAATCAGTTGCTGTGCTTGATATTTCAATTGTTTTAACTTCTTCTCCATTTTCTCTACTGATGATTCGTATCACAGATTTTTCCTGATCTATAACATCATTAGATAAATATATGTATTTATCATCATAATTCATTAAAGATAAATAAGTGGGATATTCTATTTGGTATTTCTTATGATATTTTAAATCACGAACATCTAGCGTATTAGATTGAATGTCTTTATTAATTCCAAACACTTCTAGATTTTGATCCTTAAACATAAAAGTTAAAGGAAATGGAATTTTATTTTCAACGATATCATCTCCTTTTTTTGTAATTTTATAATAAGAAAAGGCATGTTGCGATAATAAATAAACATTATTGTCAAAGTCATTATAAAGATATGATATATCATTTAGGTCAAATTTTACTTTTTCAAAGTTAAGGCCGTCTTTCGTTTTTAAATAATAACTTCCATCATCGAATGGATGAGAGTATATAAAATGCAATTCTCCATCATTTAATTTAAGTTCTATATTTTCATTGAACGTGTTGCAAAACGCATAACGGGTGCATAAAAGGACGCAAAAAATCCACCGTCTTGGAAATCATATACAGTGACCAAAAACACATTTCCAAGGGGTGGACACTATCATGATTTCCAATTTTGTTATCGAACATGCACTGAATAGCGAAATGGATCCTCTTTTACAGGCTTTATTTCAATACATCGACCAACTTTCTTTACCAGAAACACCTTATATAACCGGGCGACCACCGATTTCGAAAAAATCATTGTTAAAATGTTTCTTTTTAAAAACCTATTTTTCCATTGATTCTTTACGTCAGTTAGTGGAAACACTCGATCGATTTGGCTACTTCCGGCGTATTTGTGGACTCAAAGAGGTTCCACATCTTTCTACGTTTTCACGTGCAGGTAAGTGGTTTCGAGAACAAGGATTTTCCACATTTAATGCTCGACTTCTAAAAGATTTAGGTGTTCGGTATCCCAAAATTGTCATCATCGACAGTACGGCACTCCGAAGCAGTTTTTATGATTCTCAAGCGAGATGGGGGATTTCGACTCGGTATAACTGGTTCAAAGGATATAAGTTGCACCTTTGTACAACCACAGAAGGAATCGTCCTATCCCATGTCTTCACGACTGCGAATCGAAATGATGCAGCCGTTGCGCTCGAATTATTTCCATCTTTAAAGGAATGGAAGATTGAATTTGCCCTTGGAGATGCCGCCTATGACAGCGAAAAAGTCCGTCAAATAGCCGAACAGACAGGAATTTTTTTCGTTTCACCTATTAATCCTCGAAATAGCGATGAACGAAAAGATGCCTATGGTCGGATGATTCGTTCGTTTTTGAAAACAGAATTCGGAAAGTGGTTGTTTGGTTTTCGCAACTCGATTGAGCAGACATTTAATCAGTTAAAGAATGACGGATTAGAACAGCCGCGTTGGTATGGGTTTCATCGCTATTTACTGCATGTACAATTATGCATTCTTATGCACAATTTTGAGTTTTTACTCTAGTTTTGCAACACCTTCTTTCATTCATTACAATATTACTTTTTTTATAAGATAAAAAGTCTAAGAGTAAATTACCTAAAAACCAAATGAATGCAGCTGATGCTACTATTATTAATAGTATTTTTATCGTCCTTTTTTCTTTTTGACTCATAATAAATTTATCTCCTCTATGATTATATTTTCAAAAGCAGAACAACAAAAATGGTTCTGCTTTTGAAAAATGGTTAATATGCTATTGTTAAATTATGCTCTTCTAAATCAGCAGGGAGTCACAATTCGGCCACCATCAGCATCTAAATCATAACCTGTATTGTTCCAAGCTTTCCAGACTAGTTGTGAGCAATAAAACTTGTCTACACTATCTTTTGTTGCTGTGAGGCTATAAGGATCTCTTACTTGATAATAAGCCCATTTTTGAGCAGAGTCATATTTCGAATAAGATGCGTCTTTTACATAAAACTTCTTTTTGGTAGAGAATCTATTTGCCCAGTTATTTTGGTAAACACGGACACCTACATCCGGCCACGCTTCTACAATATAGTCATTATTATCTCTAACAATAGCAGCGTGTCCATGTGCCCAAACAGATGTTTTATTATCATAAGTAATTAAAATATCTCCTACAGTTCCCATTTTTCCTGAATTCGCTAGAATGTTAACTTTTGTTGCTTCTTCATATTTTTCAGGTGCCATTTTTTTCAATGCTTCAAGGTTTTTTCTACTTTTTTCAGCAGTAGTCGGTTGAAAGTTTTTGATAGCTTGTTGAGTTTCTCTTTCTTCCTTTTCCCATTCAGCTTGCAATTGCTGTTCTGTAGTAACCTTATTATTAGCTAAAGTATTGCTGGTTACCGTGGAAAGACTAGAGCATAACACTGCAGTAGCAATTAATACCTTTAACTTCAATTTCAATATTAATCTTCCTTTATTTATAATTATTAGGTAACCATAACAAAATATATCAAAATTTTCTGTTTTTTCAATGAATGAATTTAAAAAATCCAACATAAAATACAAAAATTTCTTTATATGTTATAATATAATTATTGAATATGTAGAGGAGAGGATTTTTTTGAGCGGATTTACAACTATACCATTTTGGTTACTTGTTTTAATTGTAGGTATCATTATTCTAAGTATACTTGTTTCTATATATGGGATTTTTAAGAAAGTCAGGTTTTCAATATTAAACATAGTATCATTGATATTGATATCCGTTTTTCTATCCATTTTCCCACTGTATAGAACTCGGGGAAACGAATTAGAATTTTTTATATCTGAATTATTTAAAGGATCTTGGTGGGCAGTAGTAGTTTTACTTTTGTGTTTAATAAGTATTTATTGGTGGTATCATTTCTTTAAATTCTTAAATAAAAAATAGCTATGTCAAGACCAATTTTATCATCAGCTTTAGCACTTTTAATTCTTCAAAAAAATGGGAGAATTCATTTAAATAGTTCCTTAACGGTTCGTAATGGGGATACAAAGCAAAAAAATCTTTATATAACAATTTTCTTTGCTACTTAGAAGTCTAATCACTAGCGTTGCATTAATTTAATTCGAAAATTCCGAATTGAAAAAAGTCCATAAAAAATCCTTTATAGCTGTCGCCTTGGTAGTGGTAGTTTGTCACCACGCCATTGACGTTCTTTTAAATGCGGCGGCCGTCTTCGTCGTATTTTGATATAACAAAAAGAGGTTATCCTCGAAATTCTCGGATAACCTCTCACTAAGAAATATTTGGAAGCTGTCCTTGCAATTGGATCATCGAGTTTAGCAAAAAGATTGCTTCCTCGTTCAAATAGTATCTTGGAATTTTTGAATTAATAAATTTTCAATCGCTTTCTCACCAGCGATTCCAAGAGGATTAGGAATCTGATCGGCTTCCTCTTTCGAAATCACTTCACATTCCGCGATTTCTTTTACACTATCCCCGACGCTCTTACGATACTTATCCAAAAAATAGACTTTATATGGTATCTTTCTTAGTTCTTCATCACTAAATACTTTATCGGAGTAATTAGTAACAAATCTCCACCTACGTTCCCTAATACCGCTAATTCCTGTATTTGCAATGAATAAAAATTTCCTTTGCTTGACTAACTGAAAAATTTCATCTATTAGAAGCGCTGTGGGAGAGAATTTGTTCAAATAACCAATTAAAATCTCTTCATCCTTATTTTTGTTTATTTCCCCCGATACAACAATACCGTACACATATTTACTAATGTCCCGCAAATAAATTTCAAAAATATCTCCTTGATTGATTTCTTTAAAATATTTGCTCCTGTTTTTTTTAAACTTTATTTTTACTTCTGTTATTGTTAGATCACGTATTTTTCTATTGTCAAAATTGATAGCCTCCATTATTCTATTCTCAATTTCTTTTAATGTAACATCGTTAATTTCGTTAAGATTAGAAGTAAGTAACTCATGTAACTTCAGTTTTTTTTCCTTCATTTTAATCCCCCCCAACTACTTTAATGATCTGTACGCATTTCTAGATACACTCATGTAATATTTATACTTTTTATTCTTACGGCTTATTGGCCTAATAACATTTCTCAATTTCTTTTTCCCACCATATTTCAGATATAATCTATGTTCTAATCCTCTAGCTTCTGCATAAGTCAGATTCGATTTTACAACACTAAACGTTGCATCTCGATGTTTCCCTAGTTTATGGGCACTTCTCCGACTAACAACATTTTTAGTTCTCCTACATACACAACCTTGCTATTCTTAGTCAATAAATAAACACTATGTGACGCTTGCTTAGCAGCTTTAATTCGCCCTCCACCAACAAAACCAAACGCCGCCGCGACCGCGACACCTTTCCATCCTTTTCCCGATTTATATGCCTTATACCCATCATACGCCGCAAATCCCGCATTAATCGCCATCCACACAAAATGCCCATCCGGATCGACCAGCATCACCGGGTTGTTGTTCGCATATGTGTAGCCGTTCTGCGTCAAGATATCGTCCGAATCTCCTGGATCAGGGTCCATAGACAAGAACACGCCATGGGTCGGGTGGTAGTATCGGGCGATCAGATAGTAGAGTCCCGTCTCTTCATCATATTGGTATCCCGCGTAGCGATACGGGTTTTCGGTTGCCATCTCACCGGATTTTGAAAGAAGTTGGCCCCATGTGTCGTACTCGTAACGGGCCACCACATTTCCTTGCGCATCCGTTAACGCGATGACATCGCCATGGGCGTTGTAGTGGTAGAAGTACGTCGCCCCGCCTTTTTTCATCGCCAACAGCTGGCCGTTTTCTCCGTATACATATGATTGTACCACATTTCCGCTTGCGTCGGTTTCATATAAGACGTTGAGGCTGTCGCCTTGGTAGTGGTAGTTCGTTACCACGCCATTGACGTTCTTTTGAATGCGGCGGCCGTCTTTACTGTGTAATTTACATAATAAAAGGCTATCCCTAGAGTCAAAGGGATAACCCTAAAAAAGCTAAATATCTTATTTTTGACCTTGTTTCTCATAGTAAGCTTTAACAAGCATTTCCGTAATATTATTACTTCCAATCAGACCAATTGGATTTTTGATTTTCTCCCCTTCTTCTTTAGAAATAGGTTGTAATTCTACGATTGGTGTATTTGCATCTCCCCTACTCACAAAATACTGCTTACCATTATAAAATACAAAGTCAGGTAACTTGTATTCTTCCGTATTGAATTTCCCTTTAGATAATTTTCCAATATTTATCCATTCTTTATTGACAATCCCATATATTCCACTGTTAATAGTATATAGAACAGAAAGTTCCTCAAATTGATTACTAAAGTTTTTTATATCTAATATTTCATTCGTGAAGATATCAAAATATTGTATATAAATGTCATCCTTTAAACCTTCTCCTTTTACTACTAAACCATAGGCATATTTTTCAATTTCTCTAAGTGGGATTGCAAACACAATGCCTGGTTCAATATTAGGAATCTTTTTTCTCTTTTTTAACTTAAATTTTACATCGGAGATTTCCATTTCCTCCAATTGTTCAACGATATTTGAATCAAGTTGCATAGCCTCCATAATCAATGCTTCTAATTCAGCCACCGTTGGTTTTCTTTTGAAATTTTCTTCATAAATTTTTTTGATTTCTAATAGTGTGTCACCTAACAAATCGATTGCATCATCACTTAAAATAATTGTTTGCTTGTTTTTTATGCTTTCCCAGAATGACATACAATCACCATCCATATCTTCTTACTACTTCTTTATAAACCCTTCTAGATTCACTCATATATTTTCTATACGTTTTATTTCTTTTACTAATAGGTCTTATCTTGTTTCTAAGCTTACTTTTTCCACCGTGTTTCAAATATAGACGGTGTTCTAATCCACGCGCTTGTCCCCAGGACAGATTGCTAGCAACTTCTTCAAAATCTAAATCAGGATGGTTTTTACTATGGACATATCTTCTCTTCTTAATATTTTTAGTTCTTCCGACATATTTTACTACATTTCCTTTCTTTAAGACATAAACAGATTGTTTTGCCGCTTTGAATCTTCCTCCACCAACAAAACCAAACGCCGCCGCGACTGCGACACCTTTCCATCCTTTTCCTGATTTATACGCCTTATACCCATCGTACGCCGCAAATCCAGCGTTAACTACAAACCAGAAGAAATGCCCATCCGGATCGACCAGCATCACCGGATTGTTGTTCGCATACGTATAGCCGTTCTGCGTCAGAATGTCATCCGCATCGCCTGGGTCTGGGTCCATGGACAAGAACACGCCATGGGTTGGGTGGTAGTAACGGGCGATCAGGTAATATAAACCTGTTTCTTGGTCATACTGGTATCCGGCATAACGATATGGGTTTTCGTCTGCCATCTCACCCGATTGGGAAAGAAGTTGGCCCCATGTGTCGTACTCGTAACGGGCCACCACATTTCCTTGCGCATCCGTTAACGCAATGACATCGCCATGGGCGTTGTAGTGGTAGAAGTACGTCGCCCCGCCTTTTTTCATCGCCAACAGCTGGCCGTTTTCTCCGTATATATACGATTGTACCACAGTTCCGCTCGCGTCGGTTTCATACAAGACGTTCAGGCTGTCGCCTTGGTAATGATAGTTCGTTACCACGCCATTGACGTTCTTTTGAATGCGGCGGCCGTCTTCATCGTATTGGTAGGTCACAAACGGCGTGCTTTCGCCTTTTCTTGTAACGGAAACCAATTGATCGGCTTCGTTCCATTCATATCGATACTGGCCGTCTTCTAATCGGTTGCCGTTCGCGTCATACGTGATCGTTTCATCGCCGAAACGAACCAATTGATTCTCCGCATTATAATCGGCCGTCGTCGTCATCGATGATCCGTCTTTCGTTTTCACGATTTTCGTCCGGTTCCCGAATCCATCGTACGTATACTCGATCGTCGTTCCATCTGGACGTTGTTCGGTCTTCAACTGATCGAACTCATCATAGCTGTACACCGTGACGTCCCCGTTCGACGTTTCGATGCGGGTTCGGTTGCCGTTTTCGTCGTAACGGTACGTTTCCGCCAATAACTCGGTTCCGTTCGCCGTTCCCACCACCAGACTGTTCACCAAGCCGCGGTCGTCATACGTAAAGGTGGCACCCGCTTCATTTCCGGTGGTAAACGTGCGGACATGGCCTCTTTCGTCATAATCCAAACGGTACGTATACGTTCCATCTTGAACAACCGTATTTTGATCCAACGCGTTGTATTGGTAGGTGACGGTTTGGCTAAACGATCCATGCGAGAACAGGAACTGTTGCAATTTATCCGAGGTGGTCGGATACGTCCATTTTTGAACTCCGCCGCGGTCGGATTGCTCCGTCACACGGTTCTTCTCATCAAACTTTCTGGTCTTCGTCGTGCTGTCTTTTAAGTATTGAACCGAAAGTTCATTCCCATTTTTATCATAACTAAATTCGTAATACGGGACGTTGTTGTAGGAAATGGTTTTGACTCGTTCCGTTCCGTCATACGTCCATTGAATCGTGTTGCCTTTCGGCAAGACGGTTTTGATTTTATTGCCGTTGGCATCATATTCATTGGTTGTTACGTCATTTAATGGACCAACCGTTTTCAGGAGTTTTCCCGTCTTATCATACGAATAGGTAAATCTTTGTGACGGACCGCTGCTCGTTTGAATGACTTTCGAAGTCATATTGCCGTTCAAGTCATAATCATAGTGGACGGACGTTCCATTCGCCAATAGGAGTTGTTTTAAACGATTGGATGGGTCATACTTGTACTGTTTTTGATGTCCCTTCTCATCATATTCACTTAACAGATTTCCTACGGCATCATAGCTCTTTTTCGTGACATACCCGGCTTCATCTGTTTCTTCCTCCACATAGTTGCCTTTGGCGTCATACTTGTTTTTCGTGACAACGTTTCCTTCCATTAAGCGAATGGCGTCAAACCAGACCGTTCCGGTGTAATTGCCGCGGAAGACAGCGGATAGGTCGATTTTATCCATTGGCTTGGAAGGCTGAATCGAAACGGCGGCACGGTTCCACTCTTGCGTGCCGATCGGAAAATCTGCCGTATACGTTTGGGTCGTTCCGTAGACAAAATATACCTTGACCCTAATGGAATAATCATGTTCCTCTTACTATGGTAATCGGTAGTAGTGAAGATAAAATTACAAAAATTTTTAAAATATCAAGAAAATAAAGTAAGATTTTTTGGAGATAAAAACGGTGGTAGCTAATGATTTTTTAGTTAGATATAGTTGATAAAAATAATAAAATAGAGCATCTTTTACAAACGCTTTGTGCGTACAGGATAACTCAAAAAATTATTATGCAGGGGTTTCGAGAGTTACGTGTATAGGCTATAACACAAGCGGTTTATTTGTCCACTGCGCCCCTGAACAAAAATAGCCATAGTGTTTTCTGCAAGAAAAAATGCAGAGTGTTGTAGTATATACTGTAGATGAGCATTTTTAATCACAATAATTTCCATGGTTAGAGAGGCAAACAGGGTACCCCTTACGCGATACGGAGCTATTTTTTGATCACATCAATGGGAATATCTTGCTTCGCGGCGTCATAGATGAACTCTACGACGCGGTGGCCTTTCCGCGATCGAAGAAGCTCCAGTCCGGCGGAGAGGTTTTGTCGGGATTCGGCGATGTGTACACGCAGGCCAAGAGCACCACCGCATTCTCAAGACCGTTTAGGATGCTTTCGTAACGATACACGCGGTAACGCTCCTGTCCCATCGTGACGAGGTGGGGATCGTTCGGTTCGAGGCTGCGCGCAAACGGCTTCGCTTGGACCGCGATGCCGTTCGGGTAGAGAATCCGGTTCGTCTTGAGCATGGCGATGACATAGAATCCTTTTTTCAGACAAGCTTCGATGAGCGTTTTAGACGGATACCACGAATCCATGAGCACATACACCGGCTGAGCCCGCTTCAAATTTGAGCGAAGAAAGCATCTCGATGGCCAGGTCGATCTTGCTTTTCCCCGCATTCTTGTCATACAGGCGGAAAGCGAACGGGAACGACTGTGTGAAGGTGTGCACCATCAGCCAAACGAGCGAATGCCCCCAAACCGATTGATGATCTTTATGCGAGTAGTGCCAGTCGCACCCTTGGATGGCGTGCGTTGTCCGTGACGAAGGTTTCGTTTTTTGGCAAATCGTATCATCAATCGAGACAAAAAGGGGCTGATTCGTCCGTTTGGTTAGGCGTTCGACCCGGCGAAGGATCCATTCTTGAATCTTCTCAAGCAGCCGTTCCTCGTTCCAAGGGCTTTTCGTGAAAAAGTGGCTCAAGGTAGTTCGATGATTCGGATGAAAACTCCAGTGCTGGACATCCGTCAATGTTCCTGAAAATCCCTTGGTGGTCAAGGCATCGACAAGGTGAACGAGATGCTTCCAAACTGGGTTGGAGATATGCAAGACCAACCCTAACGCTAGGAAAAACTTGTGGATTCCTTGATGATGTGCTAATCTATTCATGAGACATGAACCTCCTTGTGGGTAGTTGGTAGCACATCTATTCTAACCAAGGAGTCCGGTTCATGTCTCCTTTTTTGTTTGGTTGTCAATTTCTGTTTGTGGATTTGCTCATCTACAGTATATAAATGAATTTATTTACATTAAAATTCGTACCAATTCCTAACTATTAAGGGCTTGACATGGAGCCTCTACGGCTATGATTCTTTTCCCAAGAGACCAGTCGTAGCGGATTTGGCAAAACCTAATAGATTATCATGGCTGTCCCTCTATGTAAAGCCCCTCTGCATAGCCGATTGCATAAAAATGTTGCACATCTCTGCACTTTTATTATTTTGCAAAAAAACACCATAGAGCAAATCTACCCTATGGCTAAACCTTTATTCATTCATTTATTCCTAAATATTGTTTTGCAATAATTGTTGTTTCATATAAGAGAACAGGTTTTTTCTTTAATAGTTCTTTAAGACCTCCAGGTTCTAATGATGGGTTTATTATTTCTGAAATCCCCCCTTCTAATGAAGAAACAATAACACTACTTTCATTTATTTTATCTAGATCAAGGCATTCTACTTCCTTATCTCCAACTGTGAAATAAAATCTAGATCTAATATGACCGTCAACATCCCTTGGAAGTTCTAAACCATTATATATTTCCTTAATTACTATACCCACATTTACATAATAACAATTAGAGTAATTTGATTTTTGTAATCCAAGAACACATATTACCTCAGGACTCTCCTTATAATAATATTTTCCTTTTTTCAAGAAACCGTTTGCTAATAAACAGTCATTAACAATCTTTTTAAACTCTTTCTTTTCCATCGCCTCTACCTCCTCGTATAGTAAGTTTAGAATCCTCTTTCGAGGTAATTTCCAATTCATTTTTTGTTCTTTGATAACTTCAAAGAGGCTAGTTTAGTTAGCGGGGGACTAGCCCCTATATAAACTAGGGGTGGACTTTTCGTGATGCCCCTAGATAATGGTCTTAAGGATCATTTGGGGAATTTCTTCTCCCTCCTGTAGCTTTGACTACTTTTTAAGTCTGTTTCCCCAGTTCTTGTTCGAACTACTAACCCGCAGGCTGTTCCCTCAGGCAACCCATGCTGGAAGTGGCAGCTTCCAGGCAGCTCATGGATCAGAGCGAGTTCTCATACGCGAGGGTGATTGAGCAACAAGTTCACTGGGGACGTCCCGAAGAAGAGTCCTTCCCCTGATCCTAAAATGAAAGGAGGTTATCCCCTTAAAGTTATTTGTCGGAATCGACGTTAGCTCTCAAGGTATGAAAGCTTGTGTCATGAATCTGGACGGAGAGACATTGGCTTCTCTCACCGTCGATAATCATTTAACCGGGGCATCGTATCGACGAGATCAAATCGTCGAGATCGCCCAAAAACATATGATTCAAGAGATTCAAATTGGAATGGAAGCCACTTCCGTTTACAGTTGGCATCCTGCCATGTTCTTTCACGAAGATGAATCTCTTAAGAATTTGAAAACAAAAGTGTTTACGATAAATCCAAAGCTCATTAAAAAGTTTAAGGAGTCCTATGTGGATCTCGATAAAACGGACCATATCGATGCCCGGGTGATTGCGGATCGACTCCGTTTTGGTCGCCTTCGACTTTCAGCTGTCATGCAGGAACAATTTATCGCCCTTCAGAGGTTGACGAGAATGAGATATCATCTTGTTCACAATTTAATGAGAGAAAAACAGTACTTTCTTCAACACCTTTTTTCACAAATGCAGTTCCTTTACGACAGAAGTAAAGAGTTCTGTATATGGAAATACCCTAATGGAACTACTGTTGGAGAAATACACCCTGGATGAAATTAGTTCCATGATCTTCAAGAATTGGCTCGTTACCTTCAGGAAAAGGGCAAAAATCGCTTGACAGACGCTGAATGTCTAGCGAAGTCCATCCAAAAGGCGGCTCGGTCTTCCTATCGTTTATCAAAATGTGTAGAAGTCTCGATTGACCTTTTGTTGGGGACTTCTATCGAGTCCATTCGCAGTATCACCAAGCAAATCAAGGAATTGGATAAGGCGATTCAAAAACTATTGGACGGCATTCCCAACACGTTACAAACCATTCCAGGTATTGAACCTGTCTATTGTGCTGGCATCTTAGCCGAAATTGGACAAATTGAGCGCTTTGATAATCAGGCGGCTCTCGCGAAATATGCTGGCTTAACATGATCCAAACATCAATCCAGAAAGTTTGAAGCGGAGGAAACCAACATGATACGATCAGGAAATCGTTATCTTCGTTACTACCTTGTTGAAGCTGCCAACTCGGTACAACGAAATAAACCTGAATTTAGAGCCTACTACCTGAAAAAGTATCATGAGGTTCCAAAGCACCAACATAAAAGAGCACTCGTCTTAACCGCAAGAAAACTTGTGCGTTTGGTCGATGCGCTGTTACGTAACGACCAAATCTACACGCCTAGAAGGAAGGTGGATAAATAGGAATATTAGTCAACCTAAACCCTTCTATTAATTACAGTAAATGTATTTTATTTTACGGGGCTTCTTAAGTATTGCCTTTTTTAGGACTTTTGCGATTTAGAATTTCCAATTCCATAGATTTCAGTGCTTGACATATTACCGCAGGACTCAATAAACATGTAATCTCGTTTTCCATCCTTTACCGAATATTTTTTCAACTTCTTTTTTATAAGCTTTTAACTGTTTTCGACCTTGTTTTATTGCTCGTGGATTATATGGTTTAAGTTCATATATGATTTTCTTCTCCAAATCAATAAAGTCAATTCTTTTTCCACTTGGTAAACGATATTCCTTACGTCTTACCCCTTCACGTACTTGATTAGCCATATATGCTTTATGCATCTGTCGACCAAGTTTTAAACTAGATTTTGTATATGCTCTACTCCTAATAATATACCTAGCTGTACTTCTAACAAGTTTAAACTTTCCTCCACCAATCGCACCAAGGGCGGTTTTCTTAGCTACGTATTTCCATCCCCGACCGGTTTTATACGCCTTATACCCATCATACGCCGCAAATCCCGCATTAATCGCCATCCACACAAAATGCCCATCCGGATCGACCAACATCACCGGGTTGTTGTTCGCATACGTATAGCCGTTCTGCGTCAAGATATCGTCCGAATCTCCTGGATCAGGGTCCATGGACAAGAACACGCCATGAGTTGGGTGGTAGTATCGGGCGATCAGGTAATATAAACCTGTTTCTTGGTCATACTGGTATCCGGCATAACGATATGGGTTTTCGTCTGCCATCTCACCCGATTGGGAAAGAAGTTGGCCCCATGTGTCGTACTGGTAACGGGCCACCACATTTCCTTGCGCATCGGTTAAGGCGATGACATCGCCATGCGCGTTGTAGTGGTAGAAGTACGTCGCCCCGCCTTTTTTCATCGCCAACAGCTGACCGTTTTCTCCGTATACATATGATTGTACCACATTTCTGCTTGCATCGGTTTCGTAGAGAACGTTGAGGCTGTCGCCTTGGTAGTAGTAGTTCGTCACCACGCCATTCACGTTCTTTTGAATGCGGCGGCCGTCGTCGTCATATTGGTAGGTGACAAACGGCGTGCTTTCGCCTTTTCTTGTAACGGAAACCAATTGATCGGCTTCGTTCCATTCATATCGATACTGGCCGTCTTCTAATCGGTTGCCGTTCGCGTCATACGTGATCGTTTCATCGCCGAAACGAACCAATTGATTCGCCGCATTATAATCGGCCGTCGTCGTCATCGATGATCCGTCTTTCGTTTTCACGATTTTCGTCCGGTTCCCGAATCCATCGTACGTATACTCGATCGTCGTTCCATCCGGCCATTGTTCGATCTTCAACTGATCGAGCTCATCATAGCTGTACACCGTGACGTCCCCGTTCGACGTTTCGATGCGGATTCGGTTGCCGTTTTCGTCGTAACGGTACGTTTCCGCCAATAACTCAGTTCCGTTCGCCGTTCCCACCACCAGACTGTTCACCAAGCCGCGGTCGTCATACGTAAAGGTGGCACCCGCTTCATTTCCGGTGGTAAACGTGCGAACATGGCCTCTTTCGTCATAATCCAAACGGTACGTATACGTTCCATCTTGAACAACCGTATTTTGATCCAACGCGTTGTATTGGTAGGTGTCGGTTTGGCTAAAGGAACTATGTGAGAATTGGAATTTCTTCCATTTATCCGAGGTTATCGGATAAATGCTTTTCGTCTTTTTCTAAATTTCATTTTCAATCAAAATACGATTGGTTGCCACTCGTAGATTTCCTTCCATAAGCCCAATTGGGTCAAACTTTTCTTGAAAAAGAGAAAAACCTTAAGAGAGATATAGACTCTCCTAAGGTTGGCATACTTAATAGATACCTATTACTTCATTCTAATTCAAAACTCAAAAATCTTAACATTCATCGGCATCTTCTAATCCAAAATATTTTTTCACTCGTAATGGAATATCATTTAAATAATCACGTTTCTTTAGTTCCATTAACAGATCTTTTTCCGTATGAATCTTGTCGAACATTCCAAATATTTCTCTTTCAATAAACTTTTTCAGTTCGTTCTTTCGATCTTCGTCAGGGATAGAAATCTCAAAATCTAATAGCTCCTTAATTCTTATACTTTCTCCCTGATCCAAGGAACTTAGTCTATGATAAATATGCATCACAAGGCGGCCTAGCTCAAGGTTTTTTATAATAAACCCATAATCAATATGATAATAATTACCATAATTTGATTTTGATAATTTAATTATTTTTATAATCTCGTCATTGCTAAAGCTCCACTGGGTTCCCTTCTTTTTAAAAGAGTGGGCTTTAAACAACTCATCTAAATATTTTACAAATTCGGATTTATCCATTCTATCACCCCTTAATAAACATGCAAAATTGTTTTCCATTTTCCTCCACGTTCTTGTTCAAACATTCGCTTGTATTTTTTTAACTGTCGCTTCCCTCGAGCAATGGCTCTAGGATTATACGGTTTTAATTCATAGATCGTTCTCGTATTGAAATCCACAAAATCTGGACGAATACCTTTTATCCCTTTATATTCTTTAATTCTCCCTTTTAATTCATCATGCAAATGAGCCATATATTTTTTATGCATCTGTCGACCAAGTTGGAAATTAGATTTTGTGTACTGCCTTCCAACCTTAACAATATACTTCCCTGCACCTCTAACAAGTTTAAGCTTTCTCCCACCAACCGCGCCAAGAGCCGTTTTTTTGGCGACATACATCCATCCTTTTCCTGATTTATACGCCTTATACCCATCATACGCCGCAAATCCTGCATTGATGGCCATCCACACAAAATGCCCATCCGGATCGACCAACATCACCGGATTGTTGTTCGCATATGTGTAGCCGTTTTGGGTTAGGATATCGTCCGAATCTCCCGGATCAGGGTCCATGGACAAGAACACGCCATGAGTTGGGTGGTAGTATCGGGCGATCAGGTAATATAAACCTGTTTCTTGGTCATACTGGTATCCGGCATAACGATATGGGTTTTCGTCTGCCATCTCACCCGATTGGGAAAGAAGCTGGCCCCATGTGTCGTACTCGTAACGAGCGACCACATTTCCTTGCGCATCGGTTAAGGCGATGACATCGCCATGGGCGTTGTAGTGGTAGAAATACGTCGCCCCGCCTTTTTTCATCGCCAACAGCTGGCCGTTTTCTCCGTATATATACGATTGTACCACATTTCCGCTCGCGTCGGTTTCATACAAGACGTTGAGGCTGTCGCCTTGGTAGTGGTAGTTCGTTACCACGCCATTGACGTTCTTTTGAATGCGGCGGCCGTCTTCATCATATTGGTAGGTCACAAACGGCGTGCTTTCGCCTTTTCTTGTAACGGAAACCAATTGATCGGCTTCGTTCCATTCATATCGATACTGGCTGTCTTCGACCCGGTTGCCGTTCGCGTCATACGTGATCGTTTCATCGCCGAAACGAACCAATTGATTCGCCGCATTATAATCGGCCGTCGTCGTCGTCGATGATCCGTCTTTCGTTTTCACGACTTTCGTCCGGTTCCCGAATCCATCGTACGTATACTCGATCGTCGTTCCATCCGGACGTTGTTCGGTCTTCAACTGATCGAGCTCATCATAGCTGTACACCGTGACGTCCCCGTTCGACGTTTCGATGCGGGTTCGGTTGCCGTTTTCGTCGTAACGGTACGTTTCCGCCAATAACTCGGTTCCGTTCGCCGTTCCCACCACCAGACTGTTCACCAAGCCGCGGTCGTCATACGTAAAGGTGGCACCCGCTTCATTTCCGGTGGTAAACGTGCGAACATGGCCTCTTTCGTCATAATCCAAACGGTACGTATACGTTCCATCTTGAACAACCGTATTTTGATCCAACGCGTTGTATTGATAGGTGTCGGTTTGGCTAAAGGAACTATGTGAGAATTGGAATTTCTTCCATTTATCCGAGGTTATCGGATAAATGCTTTTCGTCTTTTTCTAAATTTCATTTTCAATCAAAATACGATTGGTTGCCACTCGTAGATTTCCTTCCATAAGCCCAATTGGGTCAAACTTTTCTTGAAAAAGAGAAAAACCTTAAGAGAAATACAGACTCTCCTAAGGTTGGCATACTTACATATACCTGTTACTTCATTCTCATTCGAAATTCAAAACTCTTAACATTCATCAACATCTTCTAATCCAAAATATTTTTTCACGATTAATGGAATATCATTTAAATGATCGCGTTTCTTTAGTTCCATTAACAGATCTTTTTCCGTATGAATCTTGTCGAACATTCCAAATATTTCCCTTTCAATAAACTTTTTCAGTTCGTTCTTTCGATCTTCGTCAGGGATAGAAATCTCAAAATCTAATAATTCCTTGATTCTTGCATTTTCTTTCTCATCCAAGGAACCAAGCCCATGGGAAACATGCTCCTTACAACCATCAAGCTCAAGGTTTTTTATAATAAATCCATAATAAATATAGTAAAAATTACCATATCTTGATTTTAATAATTCTATTACTTTTATAATCTCATCATTACTAAAACTCCACCGATTCCCTTTCTTTTTAAAAGAATGGGCTTTAAACAACTCATCTAAATATTTTACAAATTCGGATTTATCCATTCTATCACCCCTTAATAAACATGCAAGACTGTTTTCCATTTTCCTCCACGTTTTTGTTCAAATATTCGCTTATATTTTTTTAACTGCCGCTTTCCTTGAGCGATGGCTCTAGGATTATACGGTTTTAATTCATAGATCGTTCTCGTATTGAAGTCCACAAAATCTGGACGAACTCCTTGTATCCTATTATATTCTTTAATCCGTCCTTTCTTTGGATCATGCAAATGAGCCATATATTTTTTATGCATCTGTCGACCAAGTTTGAAATTAGATTTTGTGTACTGCCTTCCAACCTTAACAATATACTTCCCTGCGCCTCTAACAAGTTTAAACTTTCCTCCACCAATCGCACCAAGGGCTGTTTTTTTAGCTACGTATTTCCATCCCCGGCCAGTTTTATACGCCTTATACCCATCATACGCCGCAAATCCCGCATTAATCGCCATCCACACAAAATGCCCATCGGGATCGACCAACATCACCGGGTTGTTGTTCGCATATGTGTAGCCGTTTTGGGTTAGAATATCATCCGAATCTCCTGGATCAGGGTCCATGGACAAGAACACGCCATGCGTTGGATGATAGTACCGGGCAATTAGGTAATAGAGACCCGTTTCTTGGTCATATTGGTATCCCGCATATCGGTATGGGTTTTCGTCTGCCATCTCACCCGATTGGGAAAGAAGTTGGCCCCATGTGTCGTACTCGTAACGAGCCACCACATTTCCTTGCGCATCGGTTAAGGCGATGACATCGCCATGGGCGTTGTAGTGGTAGAAGTACGTCGCCCCGCCTTTTTTCATCGCCAACAGCTGGCCGTTTTCTCCGTATATATACGATTGTACCACAGTTCCGCTCGCGTCGGTTTCATATAAGACGTTGAGGCTGTCGCCTTGGTAGTGGTAGTTCGTCACCACGCCATTCACGGTCTTTTGAATGCGGCGGCCGTCTTCATCGTATTGGTAGGTCACAAACGGCGTGCTTTCGCCTTTTCTTGTAACGGAAACCAATTGATCGGCTTCGTTCCATTCATATCGATACTGGCCGTCTTCTAATCGGTTGCCGTTCGCGTCATACGTGATCGTTTCATCGCCGAAACGAACCAATTGATTCTCCGCATTATAATCGGCCGTCGTCGTCATCGATGATCCGTCTTTCGTTTTCACGATTTTCGTCCGGTTCCCGAATCCATCGTACGTATACTCGATCGTCGTTCCATCCGGACGTTGTTCGGTCTTCAACTGATCGAGCTCATCATTCGACGTGCCTAGCACCTGAATCAAAAAATCGGTGCACATGGCGGCGAGGGAAATGGGGTATTAACACCGAAGAGGCTGAATCCGCTCCTTCGGTGTTTCTCCTTTTTTATCCGTTCATCGGGCATACTAGAAATAATTATCCGAAAAAATGTACAAAACGTTTAGAAACACTGTACAAAATCCGAAATACTCCGCAAAAAATTTGCACATGATTTCCGAAGCTGTCTGAAATAATTTAAAAAAGGATTCTGAAATCATGTGCTAATTTACAAGTATGGTCTTAAAAATTTACAACGCTAAACTTGACGGGTATGGGACACATCCCCCTATTGATTCCAAATCCATTTCAGAGATACTCCATCTATTCTTGCATTACACAAAATTCTTGACGGTATCAATTAATTCGGTACTACACTTTATAAAAAAGAAGGGGCTGTCTGATAAGTCCCTAAAATGAAACAAGTGGAGAAAAACGAGCCGTTTTTCTCCACTTGCTTTTGTATTTTTTCGATTTTTCTTCGAAAGTAGCTGGCGGATGCCTGCTACTTTCAGTATGTTGTGGGCTAACGCCACAATCCCAAACTCGACATGTACTTTGTCGAGGCCCCGCAAAGAAAATCTGCGGAACGACCGATTGCCCTTGATGTGACCGAACACACTTTCTACTTCGACTTTGCGCCGAGCGTAGATGGCGGCTTTCTCTTCACATTCAAGGGCTGTTTTTGCCTTCGCTTTCATTTCTTCGAAGACGGTATTCCAGTGAACTTGACGATTGCCCTTCGCCTTCGTGCATTTCGCTTTTAATGGGCAATCTGTACAATCTTCACATTCGTATATTTTGAAGCTTTGTTCATAACCAGATGGATTCTTTTGGTTTTGATATTTTTTAAATGTTACTTTCCTTCCATTCGGGCAAATAAAACAATCATCCTCTTCACAATAGGTCCAGTTTTTCGCGTTTTTGATATCCTTTTTGTCTTTGCGTGTCTGTTCTCGTACATAGGATCCATAAGGAATGAGAAAATCCAATCGAGGCTCTTTCTCATCACCAATCGCATATACATAGTTTTCTTCACTGCCATATCCTGCATCCGCGATGATGGTTTTGGGCATCGGTAAAGAAGTAGCCGCCAGTTTCTCCAAATGTGGGATAAAGCAACGTGTATCGGTTGGTCGTTGATGAATGGTATAAAACAAGATAAACTGATTCTCTGTCCCGATTTGCACATTATACCCTGGCTTCAGTTGACCATTTTTCATATGATCTTCTTTCATTCGCATAAAAGTTGCGTCTTTATCCGTTTTTGAATAGCTGTTACGATCGCCAAAGATTTCGTTCTGCTCCTTGTATTTGGCTAGTCGAGGTAAAAAATTTTCTCGAATCAGTTTTAAAGGTTTTTTCCATTTCTTGCGTTCTGCTCGTTTTTCCTTCCGAACTTTTGTATCGGATTCCTGTTCGATTTCCTCTGTTAGGATTTCGACTTTTTCTTCTAATTTTTGAGCGATGGCTTCCAAGTTCTGTTCCGTGATTTCTGGATCTTCGTTCGCCTCTTTTTGTGCTGTTCCTGCTTCTAATTGGGTTAATTCTTGAATGTACTGAAGTGTTTCTTGAATTTTTTCTTTTAATGTTGCTTCCCATTTCTCTGTTGATTTTTTCCACACGAAAGAATACTTATTGGCGTTGGCTTCCATCTTGGTGCCATCCAAAAAGTAGTTTTCCATTGTGATGTACTTTTCTTCAATCAATTTTAGAATCATGGCTTCAAATAACTCATCCATCAAGGCTTTCATCCGTTCTCCGCGGAACTCATTGATCGTGCGGAAATCGGGTTGTTGCATCGCAGCTAACCATATGGCAGGAAGATTTTCTTTTATTAGTTTTTCGATTCCACGGCAGGAATAAACCTTTTGGGAATAACTATACAGAATGATTTTCAGCATCATTTTGGGATGATAGGAACTTCTGCCACCACCTTTATAATGAGAAAACAATAGCTCATCTGGTACAGATTCCACCATTTCGTCCACTACTCGTGCGACGTGATGTTCTGGTATAAGGGCTTCAATATCAAAAATCACTTGAGTTTGACGATTGTCATAGGGTTTAAAAGTAGGGGCTAATGGTCTTTTAGAGGGCTTTTTTTCCTCTGTCTCTGGAAAAAGTGTCATTTGCGTGTTATAATTTTCAGTAGTAATCATTTGATTGCTCATAAAAATCGTCCTTTCTGGAATGTTGTGCTGGTACCTTCATTTTACAGGATAGGACGATTTTTTTGTGTACTTTTTTAAAAAATGAAAAAAATGAGAGGGGCTTCAAAAAGTCAGTTACCCTGACTTTTTGGACAGCCCCTATGATGCGATTAATCGCCCCAGTGAAAGATTTTCACATGATGTATTAAAATATTATCCTTGCCTTGCTGCTCTTCTGTTAGCTCCTCTCCTCCCCAACTTGGTGTCATTAAATGAAGTTCTTGCTTATGCTCTAAAAGGATTTCAATTTGTTCTTTTAAGTATCTCAAGCCTTTTTCATTTGCATGGATTTCAAGTTTTTCTCCATCACTGTCATATTCAAAGGATAATAGATGTTTTTGCAATTTATATACCTCCAAAGCTATTTTAAAAAGTATTTTTTCTTTTTTCTTTTACTCCCCTTTAACCTATTGACATCAACGTGTGGAGGCTCATAACCTTTTTTATAGTGTCCCCCTTTATCTAGATAGTAGGAACGTCCTGTTTTAGGATTTACATATCCGCCCTTACCATTTAATGGGTCTGAACCTCGTTTTTCAAAACCTTTTTTCATAAACATGTCTTCTATCTCTTTGAAAGTTTTCCCTTTAAATGGGTTACCTAATCCTTTTAAAAACCTTTGAGCCCGCCTAGCTTTATACACCCTATACGCAATTTTGGCACCTTTAAACGCCGCGCCACCAACAAGCCCTACACCTACCGCAATCGCTGCTGCTTTCCAACCGCCTTTTTTAAAGGCTTTATACCCATCATACGCCGCAAATCCCGCATTAATCGCCATCCACACAAAATGCCCATCCGGATCGACCAGCATCACCGGATTGTTGTTCGCGTACGTATAGCCGTTCTGCGTCAAGATATCATCCGAATCTCCTGGATCAGGGTCCATGGATAAGAACACGCCATGGGTTGGGTGGTAGTAACGGGCGATCAAGTAATAGGGATCCGTCTGTCGTATATTAATTAATAAATGGCTGCCTCATACTACATGGGACAGCCATTTCTGTAATATTAATTTAGAAGTTTTTAACTTTGCTCTTTAAGTGGATAATCTACTAGAAACTCCTCCTCGTTAATCACTATACTTTTTGCTTCGATAAATAATAACGCCTCCCAAAACTCAAGTACAAAATTAGCTGAAGAAAAATATTCACCAACCCAAATTTCTTTTGCTGAACTAATATGAATTTTACCTATTCCATTTTGATAATAATCAATTGAAGTTAGTTCAGTGTAATCCCCATCTTCTGGATCGATAGGATTTAGGCGGAATTCTCCAGAGTTTTCTATGAAATAAAAAGAAGAAACACCCTTAAATATAATCTGATAATGTCCCTTAGTATCACTTACTTTAACTTTTAGACTAATCGTATGGTATAAAATATCAATATGAAAACTTTCGACTATGCTAGCCCACATTTCATTTAGTAAAGTAACTAATTTTTCCGAGCTCATACTAATTACTCACCCCATCTATCCTCTGTATTTATTAATCGCTCTCACAATTTGTTTATAGGATCTTCTCGATACGGTAATATGTGTGAGTTCCCTACGACTAGACCACTCACCATTTAACGTCAAAGAACCTCGACCATCTTTACTTATTCTAAAGTACGGTTTATTACGTACTCCACCTTTATTCATAACTCTTACAACTAGAGGTTTTCTACCATCCGGAATAGTTACCTTCCATCCATCGCCTTTAGTTCTTCCTAAAGTTCCGCCAAATGTTTTTGATACTTTTTTCGCTAGCCTATAAGTTTTTGAAAATTTACCTGCTTTATATGCTCTATACGCAATTTTGGCTCCTTTAAACGCCGCACCACCAACCAGTCCCACGCCAACGGCAATCGCCGCTGCTTTCCAACCGCCTTTTTTAAAGGCTTTATACCCATCATACGCCGCAAATCCCGCATTAATCGCCATCCACACAAAATGCCCATCCGGATCGACCATCATCACCGGATTGTTGTTCGCGTACGTATAGCCGTTTTGTGTGAGGATATCGTCCGAATCTCCCGGATCAGGGTCCATGGACAAGAACACGCCATGGGTTGGGTGGTAATAACGGGCGATCAAGTAGTAGAGTCCCGTCTCTTCATCATATTGGTATCCCGCATAGCGATACGGGTTTTCGGTTGCTAGGGCACCCGTTTGAGAACGAATTTGGCCCCATGTGTCGTACTCGTAACGAGCGACCACGTTTCCTTGCGCATCGGTCAACGCGATGACATCGCCATGCGCGTTGTAGTGGTAGAAGTACGTCGCCCCGCCTTTTTTCATCGCCAACAGCTGGCCATTTTCTCCGTATATATACGATTGTACCACATTTCCGTTTGCGTCGGTTTCATACAAGACGTTGAGGCTGTCGCCTTGGTAATGGTAGTTCGTCACGACGCCATTGACATTCTTTTGAATGCGGCGGCCGTCTTCATCGTATTGGTAGGTCACAAACGGCGTGCTTTCTCCTTTTCCCGACACATGCCTGGCACCATAATTAAAATAGAAAAGCAAGAGAATAGAATTTCTCCTGCTTTTCAAAAATTGTCTTCACCCTTTAATTTTTGAAATGGTATTATCTACAAATTCCTAATTTTTGTAGTTCCTTAATAACTTCTCGCAAAACTTTTTAGCCTCCTCCTCGTCATAATAGACTGAATTAATATGATTGGTAACCTCTTTTAACTGAAAAGCGCCTGGCAATCGAATTTCAGCAAGTTTAGATTTAAAATTTTCTTTGCACGAAAACACATAAGTTTCAATATCTCTTTCCGCCCAAATTCCCCATTGCAAAGACGGCGAAGTAAAAACGAAATAAAAACCATAATGAACCAAACCAAATTTTCCGTTATCGCTTTCTTCCATGTTGAAAATGTCCAAATAATTTTCATAAGTGAGTTCAATCGGAATTTTAACACATTCATACCATCCCATTTTTTCGTTATAGTAATTTTCCAGTTCTGCTAATAAGACATATGAATCGCCTGATACTTTAGATAACTCTTGAATGCTATTCCAAAACTCTTCTTTAAATAGATGGTTATATTCTCCAAAAAGAAAACTACCATCCCCCCTTTGGAATACTTGGTCTGGCAATTCACGTTGAAGCTGAAATGTTGTACTTAAAATTTCTTTTATCTCTAAATACTCTTTTTCGTCTTTAATAAATAGCTCTTTCAAGTTCATTCTTTATCACCTAACCGAATTTTTAAAGGTGCGGCGCCTTTATGTCCTTTTGGAAAATACTCTGCCGTCCATCCATGCCAGTTTTTGTCCTTGGCACGCACAATGTATACAGCACCATTTTTAGTTAACCTAAATATACTTCCCTTTCTCTCAAAACTCCAACCATTCTTTCTTAAATTTCTAATAAAATGTAGTTCCCCTCATCAGTTCCTCGATTATAAACACCTTCTTCTCTTTGATAGATCTGTTAGGCTTGAAATTGAAAAACCTTGAAAGGCACATAACCAATCAAGGTTTTTTTAATATTTTTAATCGCTATACTTGGTTATCCAATCCATAACGTCTTGTTCTACATGTAGGTATTCATCCGGACCATCTTTTAAATCAACTCCGGAAACAATTTGTAAAAGTTCCCAAACAGTTTCATCTGATATATTTGGCTCATCCTGCATGACATATTCTGAAGCCCAATCTGCTGCTTCTTCTCTTGTTAGCTTTCCTTGTAAAATCATTTTTAGTTTATCAACCACTTCCTCTTTTGTTGGTTGTCTCATTTTTTCACCACTTTCCAATATAGTTCCCATTCCTATCAAAACGATAGTGAACCTTGGCACCACCAGTAAATTTAGTATCAGGTCTAATCTGTATAATTCTACCATTATGATTCAAAGTCCCATGCCACATTCTCTTTCGACACATACCTATTACTCTAATCGAAAAACTTCAAGAGAATTTGTCTTCCAAGGATTAATTCACGATTATAAATCGTAAATCTGGGAAATCTCACCTTTTAAGCAGACATACTTACATAAAACACCTTCCAATTTCGTCTATTAATCTCTCTAATTTTATCCCCAGCTCATTTGGTTCATCATCATTATTTAATCCTTTTTCCAAAAACTCTTCATTTACAATATCTCTCAATTCGTTACCTAAGGTTTCATTTATATTAATTTCATTATTTAAAACCCACAGAAGGTCGGGTCTACGGGATTCCAAGCATTCTCTTAATAAAAGTAACATATCTGCGCTTAGCTTTAACATTTACTTCCTCCTTATACCTTTTGACCCCTTTGCGTAAGTAGTAATTATTTTTCCGTTTTTATTTAGAACTACAACCGCATTCTTACCCACATATTTCGTTCTTCCTCCTGACTGTTGAACTACTTTCTTTGGGGTTCTAGTTGCATCTAGAATAGCTTTAGGAGCCACTCCTCTACCACCATCTCTTTGCATAGCCTGTGCTAAACCATGTTTAGTATATCCTGTTATTTTTCCAGCTACAGCCTTTCTAGTAACTTTAGCAAAATTTAGAGCCCGTCTAACTTTATACACCCTATACGCAATTTTGGCACCTTTAAACGCCGCACCGCCAACCAGTCCCACGCCAACGGCAATCGCCGCCGCTTTCCAACCGCCTTTTTTAAAGGCCTTATACCCATCATACGCCGCAAATCCAGCGTTAACTACAAACCAGAAGAAATGCCCATCCGGATCGACCAACATCACCGGGTTGTTGTTCGCATACGTATAGCCGTTCTGCGTCAAGATATCATCCGAATCTCCCGGATCAGGGTCCATGGACAAGAACACGCCATGGGTTGGGTGGTAGTAACGGGCCATGAGGTAGTACAATCCCGTCTCTTCGTCATATTGGTATCCCGCATAGCGGTATGGGTTTTTGTCCACCAAGGCGCTGGATTGAGAAAGAATATTTCCCCACTCATCGTATTGGTAACGGGCCTCGATGTTTTCTTGTTGCTCATTTAGAGTGTGAATCGTCTATTTCTTTCGTTTCAATTTCTTTATTGTGATGTTGATATCGTCTAACAGTGCGCTTTCACTTAGCCATTTCCAAAATTTACTTTTTGTTAAATACTTTTTTTCCTCAACAATTCTTTCAAGCCTTGATGCATCATCAGTATTTCCATATCTCCCTATTGCAAGTATGGCATGATTCTTTAGTGTTGTATTAAAATCACCCGTCAAAATTTCAAAGAACTTATTTACTACATCTCTAGTAACTTTGTCCTTAGGAAATTTTTCCGCGAAAGCAAGTAGAGTAACGGCACTAAAAACACGCCCAAATTCCTCACTAAAGAGATCTTCTATTATAACTTTTGATGCTTCTGGATGACCAAACGAATGATAAATAGCCTCTGCTAATGCTTTATGAGAATAACGAGAATCTGGTTTTCTGTATTCCTTAATTATTTCTTCTAGTCCACATATGATTTGTAATTTTGCTACCTTAATTTGTTCCAGTACCTCTTTGTTATTCGTCTTGATTTGGTCTAATTTTCTTATAGCATTGTCATCACCCATTGTTCCGATCATGGCTATATCTGCGATTAAATCCGTGCCACTTTTTTTAGATAAATTGTGAATTTTTCTTTTTAATTGAGTTTCTTTACCCTCTAAAAAATCCAATACACTTTCTGCATAAGCTTTAACAAAAAATATCTCTGTCTCATCTTCAAGAATAGCTTTCAGAAAAGGGATTACACTACTGTCATTTAATAATTTCAATGTTTCTAATATCCCAATCTTACCATTAGGATCTACTTGATAAAAGTATTTTTGTAAGATAGTAATTATGTCCCTTCCCATCTTAGCTAAATCTTGAGCAACTATATCTATATTATGCTCATTAAAATTATTAACTAAATTTCTAACCGTCTCCTCATATTGATTCATATTTTTCACCCCTAAAACTATCAAAGAGGGACACACTCAGTGTGTGTCCCAAAATATCTTTAATAACTTGCCTTAATTATAATCCATGCGCCGGCTTTCTTATAATTCTTGAGTTGCCTTTTTACATAGCTTCTTTTCCAAGAACCTTTTGGTTTTAATTCAACGACAACCCTTCCTCTAAAAAATTGAAGGTCTGGACGTTTTTTAGTACCTCTTAATGGTTTATCATATTTGCCTCCAGGAACAACTCTTTTCATCACTTTGGTCCATGCTTGGTGCGCGGCTCTCCCTCTAACATATGCAGGACCTTTAGTAATATTGTAAATATTTCTTGCAACCTTAACTGCACGGTAAGCACCTGAGCCTATTCCACCGATAGCACCTAAACCAGCTCCTATTGCAACAGAACCCCACAACTTCCAACCTGTGAGACCTCTACTTTTTGCAGACTTATACGACGATACTCCTCCGATTAACGCTCCTACTGCCATCCACACCCAATGCCCATCCGGATCGACCAACATCACCGGGTTGTTGTTCGCATATGTGTAGCCGTTCTGCGTCAAGATATCATCCGAATCTCCCGGATCAGGGTCCATGGACAAGAACACACCATGGGTTGGGTGGTAGTAACGGGCCATGAGGTAGTACAATCCCGTCTCTTCATCATATTGGTATCCCGCATAGCGATACGGGTTTTCGGTTGCTAGGGCACCCGTTTGAGAACGAATTTGGCCCCATGTGTCGTACTCGTAACGAGCCACCACGTTTCCTTGCGCATCGGTTAACGCGATGACATCACCATGGGCGTTGTAGTGGTAGAAGTACGTCGCCCCGCCTTTTTTCATCGCCAACAGCTGACCGTTTTCTCCGTATACATACGATTGTACCACAGTTCCGCTCGCGTCGGTTTCATATAAGACGTTGAGGCTGTCGCCTTGGTAGTGGTAGTTCGTTATCACGCCATTGACGTTCTTTTGAATGCGACGGCCGTCTTCATCATATTGGTAGGTCACAAACGGCGTGCTTTCGCCTTTTCTTGTAACGGAAACCAATTGATCGGCTTCGTTCCATTCATATCGATACTGGCTGTCTTCGACCCGGTTGCCGTTCGCGTCATACGTGATCGTTTCATCGCCGAAACGAACCAATTGATTCGCCGCATTATAATCGGCCGTCGTCGTCGTCGATGATCCGTCTTTCGTTTTCACGACTTTCGTCCGGTTCCCGAATCCATCGTACGTGTACTCGATCGTCGTTCCATCCGGCCATTGCTCTTCCACTAGTTGATCGAGCGCATCATAACGGTAAACGATCGCTTCTCCTGTTGAGGACTCGATTTTCGTCCGATTGCCGTTTTCGTCGTAACGGTACATTTCCGCCAATAACTCGGTTCCATCTGCCGTCCCCACTGACAGACTTTTCACCAAGCCGCGGTCGTCATACGTAAAGGTGGCACCCGCTTCATTTCCGGTGGTAAACGTGCGGACATGGCCTCTTTCGTCATAATCCAAACGGTACGTATACGTTCCATCTTGAACAACCGTATTTTGATCCAACGCGTTGTATTGGTAAGTGACGGTTTGGCTGAATGATCCGTGCGAGAACAGGAACTGTTGCAATTTATCCGAGGTGGTCGGATACGTCCATTTTTGGACTCCGCCGCGGTCGGATTGCTCCGTCACACGGTTCTTCTCATCAAACTTTCTGGTCTTCGTCGTGCTGTCTTTTAAGTATTGAACCGAAAGTTCATTCCCATTTTTATCATAACTAAATTCGTAATACGGGACGTTGTTGTAGGAAATGGTTTTGACTCGTTCCGTTCCGTCATACGTCCATTGAATCGTGTTGCCTTTCGGCAAGACGGTTTTGATTTTATTGCCGTTGGCATCATATTCATTGGTTGTTACGTCATTTAATGGACCAACCGTTTTCAGGAGTTTTCCCGTCTTATCATACGAATAGGTAAATCCTTGTGACGGACCGCTGCTCGTTTGAATGACTTTCGAAGTCATATTGCCGTTCAAGTCATAATCATAGTGGACGGACGTTCCGTTCGCCAATAGGAGTTGTTTTAAACGATTGGATGGGTCATACTTGTACTGTTTTTGATGTCCCTTCTCATCATATTCACTTAACAGATTTCCTACGGCATCATAGCTCTTTTTCGTGACATACCCGGCTTCATCTGTTTCTTCCTCCACATAGTTGCCTTTGGCGTCATACTTGTTTTTCGTGACAACGTTTCCTTCCACTAAGCGAATGGCGTCAAACCAGACCGTTCCGGTGTAATTGCCGCGGAAGACAGCGGATAGGTCGATTTTATCCATTGGCTTGGAAGGCTGAATCGAAACGGCGGCACGGTTCCACTCTTGCGTGCCGATCGGAAAATCTGCCGTATACGTTTGGGTCGTTCCGTCGACAAAATACGCTTTCGCGGTAATCGAATAATCGCTTGGGCTCACGGTTCCGTTGGCTTTGACATCCTGCGCTTTGGAAAGACCGGTGAGTGTCAGACGAAGCGGCGTATCACTCGAAGTTTGCCCTACGATCACGGTCTGCTTATATTCACTCGCGGACTGCGTGGTGCTCGTTCTCGATACTTTGAGGGAGTAAGACCCATCGAATGATTCCATATTGTCTACGCTTCCGCCCGTTCCGCTCCAATTCGCAACGTTTCCTTCGAAGCTGCTGTTTAAAAACGGACCATATTATAAAAAGGATGAATCTCTGCGCTGATATAAGTTATCGCAGGTTCACCCTATTAAAGAAATTTCTAATCTTCTAAATCATTCGCTTTATAGAAATGTCTTGCTTTATAAATGGGCCAATTCCAATACTCCACTCCTTGTGAGATAATGAGCCTCTCTAAAAAGATCTCAAAATTCATATAAAGAGGAGTGGCATGCTCAATACTTTCTCCAGGTTCTAGCCAAAACAAATACTCATTACTTCTTTTATGAGGGGTGATTTCGTTAAGATTCATCACTAGGATACTACTCTCTAAACCATACGCTATAGGATACCAACCTTCTGGATAATCTAAAGATTGGTGGTTCTCTTGTACCTCACTTATACTTAGTACATCAAAGGAAGCACCGCTTTTTTCATCTATAAATAATCTTGCCCCATTATGCATTAATAAAAATTCCTTATAGTCTTTTGGCAAGAATAATTGGTTGGTTTCTTCAAATTTCAATAGTTCACTTTCTGACGCTGGGGCATTAAATAAAAAACGGACTTCTGTAACATACCCTAAATCCTGCTGAATTTGGATAGATGGTTGATCTGTGAGCCGTTTTTTTAATGATGTAAGTGTAAGCGTAAGTAAAGAACTCATTATGATACCTCCCAACATATCATAAATATTACTTGTAGTTCGTCCACCAAGGATTTACCACCTTTCGATGAAAGGAGCTTAGAAGGGGAATTAAGTTCGAATAATCATTGTTACCACCATATTCTCTCGGTCTAATATGGTGAACTTCGTAAAAACTCTTAATTATAAATCCATAGTTTTCTATATACCAATCTAAATATTTGTCTCTTTGACTAGTACTCCATTTTACTCGCTGCTCTTTAGGTACCCTATCCCATGTTGTTGACGATGGTTTTTTCATTACTTTTCTCATTCTTGGGTCACGATAATAAGGATATATTACTCCCTTTTTATTCAGTAGAAACTTTTCACTCATTTTTACTTTTTGAGAAGTATATCCTCCTTTGTAATGAGCAGTAATGTGAGTTTTGCCAATCCAGAATTTAGTCGATGTTATTCTTTTCTCAACACAAACGTCTTGGAGTAATTTTACATTATACTTTGTAGTTGACGCAGCTACATCAAATGGGCCGTTCACATCATTTGAGCTTAAAAACGAAGCTTTAACTGTAAAATAATTCGGCCTTAAATTACCCCCTGCTTGTACCACTGTACTACAATGCACAATTGTAGCATTAGTAGTCCCTGCATTCTTTACATAAGTAACTTCTTTAGTGAGAAAATAACCAAGTTGTGGTAGATAAGAAGCAGTATGGACAGTATCCCTCTGTTCTTTTGCTACTGACTGCGAAATATATTCTTCAGTAGAGTAAGTCTCGCCAGTATTGCTATCAACAAGTACTAAATTAGTATCAACATTCACAATTGTTTCCGGTAGAAACATATCCTCCGGATAATCATAAAAGACTTCCTCGATTTCTTCACTTGTATCATCTGGTTCACTACTAGTGAAAGATAAATTATTTGTTGCAACACTATTCGATTGAACTGATTCTGTTATACTAGATTCACTGTATATAATTTTTTCATTTTCAATTTGATAGGTTAAATTGTTAATTTCCCCTTTCACTACCTCTTCTTCAATATCGACGTTTGAAAGCTCATTATATATTTCAGTAGTTTCAGGGAAATCCCTCAATTCTTTAATTTGATCACTAGTCTCTGAGATGTTTTCTTTTAAGTCCTTTAATACCTTCTCACTATCTGTAGTTATGTCAATATCTTCATACTCTTCCTCGATCCATCCTTCCTCGTCTACAGGTGTATTATCAATCATAGCTTCCTTTTCAGTAACCGGACTAATTGATGAAACAAAGGCCTCAGAAACAACTGTTTCCCCATATTGATCATATGCACTAATCCTAAAATAATAATTATTGCTATTCGCATATTTGACATCGGCATTAGTATAAAGCGTAGAAGGATTAATATCTAATTCCGTACCCGATCCATCTAAACATAATTTGTACCTACCATTAGCTATGTCTTCATCCCTAGGCCAAATTCCTTTTTCAGCAGTAGTCCAAGTATTTACATTTCCAACATCAATGCTCTCATATTCTTTTCCATTGAATATCCAAACCTTATAACCTGTTGCACCTTCCAATCTCCCCCAAGATAACTCAACTGTCCCTTTTTTATCGTCATATCCAAAAGCGACACCTAATGGTGCAGCAGGTTTAGGCAAAGGTGATATTCTCGGCATATACGCCTCCGAAAAGACCGTTTCCCCTTGTGAATTATAGGCACTGACCCGAATCCAGTAGTTCGTTGAATTCTCATATCGCGTTCCTGCGTTGGCGTAGGTCCAAGAAGGATCCACAGGCAGTTCGGCCCCGCGGCTATCATTTAAATGCAGCTGATAGCGACCAGCGTCCACCTCTGCCGGAGTCGGCCAATATTTTTTCCCTTTGGTGGTCCACGACGTCACATTTCCGACGTTGAGCGATTCATAGGAGGCTCCATTAAAAATCCAAATTTTATATCCCGTCGCGCCACTCACCGGGTTCCATTGAACATCTATATAGCCGGTTCCATCTCCATTGGTATAGCTTTTTCCTGTCGGAGCGGATGGCTTCGCTAAATTCGGAATGGCGGGCATATAGGCCTCTGATACCGCGCTTTCCCCTTGAGGGAAGATCGCGCTGACACGGAACCAATAGTTCTTACTATTCGGATAGCTTCCTCCTGAATGGCGATAGACAGGAGACGGATCCACAGCTAATTCCCTTATATACCTTATTGTCATCACTGAACTATATTTTTTATTTCTTTCAATAACTGTGTCTAATTCTAACCATAAATTGCAATCTCTTTTCCCATGCAGCCTGTTAGTCCCAGCAATTCCCGATGGAAGCACGGCTCATTTTGATATCCTCATTTAGCTGTTTGGCTATTAAATACTTGAATGCTACTGCTGTCCGACACAGAAACAACCACGTTCTTTGCTCTGCCTCCTCTTGTGCTTTACTTCGTCTCTCTCATTCTGAATAAATCAACGGCTTCAGCCTGCGGTGATGGTATAAAAAGCCACCTTTTCTCCGCCTATCCAAGCGGGCAAAAGGTGGTTCCAATAGGTTTATAGCTGATAAATCGCTCGATATTTATCTTCTAGGTATTGAATTAAATAATCCACATTTAGCTCTTCACCTGTCGCTTCTTGCAAAATGTCAAGCGGCTTTTTCGTTTTTCCGAAGCAATGGACTTTTTCTGTCAGCCAGCTGCGGATCGGGAGCATGTCTCCCTTTTCCAGCAAATCGTCAAAATGAGGCAGATCCTTCAGCATCGCATGCTTGAATTGGGCGGCATACATATAGCCAAGCGCATAAGAAGGAAAGTAGCCAAAGCTGCCTCCTGACCAATGCACATCCTGCAATATGCCAGACGCATCGGAATCCGGTCGAATGCCTAGATATTCCTCGTATTTATCGTTCCAAAGCTCTGGCAAGTCGTCCACAGCAACGCTTCCATTGAACAGTTCTTTCTCGATTTCATAGCGAATCATAATATGTAAAGAATAGGTGAGCTCATCCGCTTCAATGCGAATAAGAGATGGCTTCGCTTCATTCACCGCCCGATAAAACTCATCTAATGTGATGCTGGCAAATTGCTCTGGCGCGTATTTCTGGAGAAGCGGATAATGGCGCTTCCAATATGAATAATGACGGCCGATGAAATTTTCGTAAAACAGCGACTGCGACTCATGAATTCCCATTGACGTTCCTGTACATAGGGGCGTACCGACCAGCTCTTTAGCAATATTTTGCTCATATATCGCATGGCCGCACTCATGAATCGTACCAAATAGAGCCGTGCGAAAATCGTGCTCATCGTATCGAGTGGTAATCCGGACATCTCCTGGATTTAACCCAATCGCAAACGGATGAACCGTCTCGTCTAAACGGCCGGCGGAAAAATCGTAGCCAAGCTCGCGCAACAATTCGAGGCTAAAAGCGCGCTGTTTCTCCTTCGGAAATTTCTGAAATAAAAATGAGGTATCGGGTTTATGCTCGGCAGCGGCCACTGCTTGAACAAGCGGAACCATACGCTCTCG
Source organism: Anoxybacillus sp. PDR2 (assembly GCF_009834045.1). Lineage (NCBI taxonomy): Bacteria > Bacillati > Bacillota > Bacilli > Caryophanales > Anoxybacillaceae > Anoxybacillus > Anoxybacillus sp. PDR2. The sequence continues at coordinate 2,130,757 of NZ_CP047158.1, forward strand.
CAGTTTGGCAAATACTTGGTCGAGCAGTTCAACCGTTATGCCCGGTTCATACAAATCAAGCAACGTATTGTACGGATGTCCTTGATAGCCCCAATATTCGATAAATTTTTGATTAAACTCCACTAATCTTTCTAAATAAGGACGAAACATCGCAAAATCGGATTTTTCTTTCGCTTCTTCCCAAACGCTTTCCGCTTTCGACTGCAACACAACATATTCCTTATATTCCTCAACCGGAATTTTTTTATTTCGTTCATATTCTTTTCTGCATTCCGCTAAGGCACATTGCACCACTGCAGATAGCTCCGTTTGCACATGGCTTGGTGAAAGCTTGGCGATATAAGCGGCCATTTCCTCTGATATCGACATTTTAAACATTTCTTGAGATAGAATGCCGACTACTTCTGCACGCTGCTCTAAGCCTTTTTTCGGAGCGCCAGTCCGCATGTCCCAATACATTAGTTGGATCGCTTCATTGTAGCTCATCATTTTTTTTATATAGCGCAAAAATTGCTGCTCCATTTCCTTCAGCATCTTTATCCCCCTTTCTTGGTTCGCCCAAATTATTATAATTCCCTCTTCATCTTCCTTTTCCTCTTTCTTTATGAAAATAACCATGCCACGAAAAAAAAGGGAAGAAATTATTCTTCCCTTACATTCGTCGGCAGCACTCTTTTAACTGCTTCAATTACTTTCTCGCTTTCCTCATTCGTTACAAAAATGGACACGATTCCTTGATCCTCATGTGTGCGGATCAGTCGCCCTATTCCTTGGCGCAACCGCAATAACATATACGGAACATCGACTTCCCAAAATGGATTTTCGTATGCCTTCCGTTTCGCTTGAAACACAGGGTCGTTTGGCGGATATGGAAGCGACCAGATGATGACGTTTGCCAACGACGGTCCCGGAATATCTAATCCTTCCCATAAATGTTCAGAGCATAAAATCGTTTCTTCTTGTCTTTGGAAAGTCGCTACAAGCTCACTTATTTCTTGGTCTCCTTCAAATAAAAAGGAAAGCCCGTCCTCATGTACGGCCTTTTTCTTAAATCTTTGCAGCTCTTGCCGTGAAGGGAACAAAAGTAAAGCCCGTCCATTTGTTTCGCGAATTTTTTGCAGCGCATAGCGATATTTTTGTTCAAATAACGTTTCATCATTTGCAAAAAACGGCATATAAATCGTCATCTGCTCATCGTAATTAAACGGTGATTCCACGCTAAAAGATAAATAATCCTTAATTCCTAAGCTCATAGCGATATACTCAAACGATTGGTGATTCGACAGCGTAGCAGATGAGAAGATAAAAGGAATATTTTTGCTAAACACTTTCTCCTGCAATACTTCCTGCACCGTCCGCGGCATGATGACTAGTGTTTTTCCTTCGTTCAGTACTTCCAGCCACGTAATCGCATCACGATTATGGATCAATAAGTGAAGTGAATGGCTAATCTGATCTAAATATTCATCAACAATATTTAATTGATAGTGATCGATGGTAAATGTTTCACTTTCAAAAACAAGTTCATTGCCGATCTTCTCAATCGCTGCAAGCAGTTGTTTGCCTCGTTTCATCAACTGGTCAGAGAAAGAAATTTCTTGGCGATTCGAACCTGCAATTTCTACCGCGCAAGCCGTCAGCTCAGCAAAAAAGCGAGCATTCAGTTGCAGTGCTTCTTCAATAAGATAAGCGAGCTCCTCACGAATGTCGTTTTCTAATAAGCGAGTCAATAGTGTTTCTAATGTTGTTTCCTTCATTCGATATGTTAAGGCCTTTTGAGCGGCAAATTCCAATAAATGCCCTTCGTCAAAGACCACACAGCACGCCTCAGGCAAAAGCGGAAGCTGTCCCTCCCGTTTGCGTGCCTCATATGTCCATACGTGCTCCATATAAAAATCGTGTGAACAAACAATTAAATCAGCTGCTTTCCGATAATGCTCACGCGACAATGTTTGTCCACAGCGATGCCGCTTATCACAGGCAAAGCAATCTTGAAATGAATCCCAGGCAATTTTTCGCCATTGCTCGTCGCTTAAATGTGCATATTCTTTGCGGTCTCCGTAATGATAGAACGACTGCAGCGCTTTGTAATCATGTACAAAATCAGGAAGATCATCAAAAATTTGCTCGTAAAGCTCGACATCATCTTCCGTCATTAACACTCGATCAAGCTTATTTAAACATAAATACTGATCTTGTGATTTAGCAAGACGCACATCAATATGCAAGTCGAGCACATGGGAAATTTTGGCGATATCCCCCTCTTTTTTCACTAACTGCTCAATGAGCGTTTCATCGGCACAAGCAATGATCGCTGGTTTCCCGGTATAACGCGCATAACAGATCGCATAAAGCAAATAAACGATCGTTTTTCCTGTTCCCACCCCTGCTTCAGCAAACATCACTTTCTTTTCTTTAAACGCTCTTTCCAGCTGAAACGCCATATAAACTTGCTCATCGCGCAATTCAAAGCCAGCGTCCGGCAAAATATCATAAAATACATCGCCGATCCATTCATTTAATTTATCAAAAAAGTTCTCGTTTTTTTCTAACGAAAAAGGATAGCGCTCGCGGCTCATCCTTCGACCCCCTCCAACATAATAAGAGTAACAATCAATTATTATCCCTTATCTGTCGGAGGATGTCAATGTAAGAGTCGGAACACTGGCCGCCATTACGCACGAAACACATCAGACATTGCATATGTAAATGCTTGTTTCCATTCGTGTTTGGCTATTTCAATGCTTTCAAGCCCTGTTGTTTCCTCCTGATGCTTCTCTAACAGAGCATAGGTTTTGTCGAGCGCTTGAGAAATTTTTAACAAATCCTTACATAATAAAGCCATTTCATTCTCTCCTTCATCCATTTTGTTATTTCTGCAAGACTCGCATCAAAGCAGATATAAACGTTTATTTCAAGCGAATAAACGCGCAATCAAGAGTCTTGTCTTCCTTTATCTCCAAAATATCCAGAAATATGCAAGCCGTTGAACCAGCCATTTCCTTGCGAATGGAAGAATGATGCATTTTTGTGCACAATAGGTGCCGATATTATTTATATGCCCAAAAGAAACAAATCATGCTATATTTCTTTACCTATTCGTCATGATGTTTCAACAAAAAGGAGAAAGGAAGTATTTGTTTTTATCGTTATATCACTAGTGTTGATGATTCATTAATAAAAACAGAGTAATATGGCTTAACGTCCGCTTTTCTGTTTGCTGACTTCAGCAAAAAAATGAGGGATTCAGGGCTGCTCATTGGATCGTCCATACGCCTAATCTTATATATAAATTTTTACTTTGCAGCGAATCGATTCAGTAAATATCTGATTTCTCGAAAAACCCTTCATCACATAAAACATCAATAATCGACAAAAAACAACCGCACCTCGTTTAAAATAAAAGAGATGCGGTGCAACAATAAAAATGGAATATTGGTTGTTCGTCTGCGAGGTAAAAACTTTTCACTTGCTCCTTCACTCATCGCTCTTTTGGAGGACGTGGCCCCCAATATTGATAATATTGTGTTTCAATAAAGCCATTGAAAAGCTTGCGGCGCTTGGTTGCCGGTTTCCCATAATATGTTTCAAATTGTTTGTGCGCAGTTAACATATAGATGGACCATGTATCAAGCTTAGCGAAGGTTTGTCCCATTTCTTTATACATTTCCTCTACCTGCTTCCGCTCGCCAAGCCGCTCGCCGTATGGCGGATTGCCGAGGATCACTCCGTATAGTTTGTTAGTTGTAAAATCCTTTACTTGCATCTGCTTAAATGCAATGATATCGCCTAATCCCGCTTCTAGCGCGTTATCTTTGGCTACTTGAACCATGCGGTGATCAATATCGAATCCGGAAATATCAAGCGGCTGATCATATTTCGCCAAATCCTCTGCCTCTTCACGCGCCCGCTCCCAATGGCGCTCGCCAATCCAGTCCCATTGTTCCGACACAAAGTCGCGATTAAACCCAGGAGCAATGTTTTGCCCGATCAGTGCCGCTTCAATGGGAATGGTTCCCGATCCGCAAAAAGGATCGACGAATGGACGATCTGGTGTCCAATTTGTTAATTGAATGAGCGCGGCCGCCAATGTTTCCTTTAATGGCGCTTCCCCTTGAGCAACGCGATAGCCGCGTTTGTGAAGACCGGCTCCGCTTGTATCAATCGTTAAGGTAGCGATATCTTTATGCAGCGCCACTTCAATGCGATAGAGCGGTCCCGTCTCTTCAAACCACGATACCCGATAATGCTGCTTTAAACTTTCAACAACGGCTTTTTTTACAATAGCTTGACAATCAGAAACGCTGAACAATTGGGACTTCACTGATTTTCCGATGACCGGGAACTCCGCATGAACAGGGATATAATCTGCCCACGGGAGCGCTTTCGTTTGCTCAAACAATTCTTCAAAGGTTGTTGCTCGAAATTCACCCATTTTTAATTTGATTCGATCCGCTGTTCGCAGCCATAAATTGGAGCGGCAAATAGCCAATTCATCGGCAGCAAATGTAATTTTGCCGTTCTCAACCGTGCATTCATAGCCAAGGCGCCGCACTTCTTCTGCTACAATTGATTCAAGTCCCATGGCTGCAGTCGCAATAATCGTCAGTTTATCCATCTGTATTCCCTCCTATAATCGCTGTCCATTCCTTTAAAAATTCTTGCAGTTCCGCGAACGGCAGAGGCTTCGATATATAATACCCTTGTGCGTAATCACATCCTTGCTGCCGCAAAAACTTAAACTGCTTTTCCGTTTCTACTCCCTCGGCAATAATCGAAAGCCGTAAATTTTGCCCCATTTTAATAATCGCTGTAACAATGGATGCGTCATCATAGGAAGACGACAAGCTTTTAATAAAGCTTTGATCAATTTTTAAAATATCGATAGGAAAACGGCGCAAATAGCTTAGAGAAGAAAAACCGGTGCCAAAATCATCGACCGCAATTTTCAGACCGAGCTGCTTCAGCTTCACTAGCTGTTCAATGGATTTTTCCGCACGAGGCATAATCGTACTTTCTGTCAGCTCTAATTCTAAAAACCTTGGATTTACGTTCGACTGTTCGATCATTTGTTCAAGCTTTTTCACAAAATCGGCTTGCTGAAAATGAATAGCTGAAATATTAACGGACATTTTTAAATGCGGATAGGTTAAACTTAGCCTTTTTAAATCTTCACAGGCTTGCAAAAGCACCCACTCGCTAATGGGGATGATCATCCCCGATTCTTCGGCAATCGGAATAAACTGGCCTGGAGATACAAAGCCGATATCCGGACGCTTCCATCTGAGCAAGGCCTCCACACCATAAATTTGTTTTGTTTCAATGTGAATTTGCGGCTGATAATGCAATTCAAATTCTTTGTGTATGACTGCTTTTCGGAGCAGATTTTCAAGAAAAAAGCCTTGCTGGTCCTGATCATGTGATTCACTATGATACACTTCAAAATGATTTCGGCCGCTTACTTTTGCCTGATACATCGCCCGGTCTGCATTGCGAATCAATGTTTCGATGTCCTCCCCGTCGTGCGGGTAAAAGCTGATTCCGATGCTCACTGAAATATAAGCTTCATGGCCATTTAAGCGAAAAGCAGCCTTCAAGGCTTCATGGATGGCTTCTGCTATTTGAATCGCTTCTCTAATATGCCTCAAGTTAGGGAGAACTATAATAAACTCGTCTCCGCCGATTCTGGCGATCGTATCCTTTCTTTGCAAAATCCCTTTCAATCTCTGGGCCACCTTTTTCAGCAGCAAATCTCCCGCCAGATGGCCCAGCGTATCATTGACGTACTTAAATCGGTCCAAGTCTAAAAACAAAACAGCAAATTGCTGATTATATTTCCTAGACGTTTGAATTAAGCTTTCGATCCGTTTCGTTAATAAATAACGATTGGGCACACCTGTCAAAATATCATAATGTGCCATCTTTTTTAGCTGCTCAATATTTTTTTTCCGCTCCGTAATATCGGAGAAAATCGCAACATAATTTGTAATCGCTCCTTCGCTGTCTTTAATGGAATGGATTTTCAGCCACTCAACAAATAGCTCTCCGTTCTTTCGTTTATTCCAAATTTCCCCTTCCCAAAAACCGCGATGAATAATCTCATTCCACATGCTTTCATAAAATTCTTTGTTGTGTACCCCTGATTGCAAAATGTTTGGGTTTTCTCCAATCACTTCTTCTGCGACGTATCCTGTGACCATTTCAAAAGCCGGATTGACAAATACAATCTTTCCTTTTTCATCGGTGATAATAAGCCCCTCATGAATATGGTTAATGACGTTTTGGGCAATTTTAGAGAGTATATTTTGTTTTAGCATGACCAACATCCCCCTTTATAGTCAGTAAAAGAACGTCTTGTCTGGTCATTCACAACACTCTTCGCTTCACTTACCACATAAGCTCAGGAGCGCTTCTAGGAGAACGGGTGCGTAACAAAGGCAAGTCGATGACTTGCCTTTGACTTATGCGCAGATTGGCATGAAAAAACATACATCGCCACGATATGAATGATTGCAGGTAGAAAAGGGTGATCTCTCTGTACTCTCATATGCGTGAACGAAACAAAAGAAAAAGACCGACTGCATATGATTTTCTCTAGCTTCAACCGCTTTAATTTCATTGTATCATTTTAGAATGATGGAATATGTGTTTGAACGTTCAAAAATGATAAATATTTTATGTACTTGTGCCATGAGAACCTGTTGTCCTTATACTGTATAAATACATGGAAAAGATGGCTCGATTTAGCCGAAGAGATATTTTATGTATGCACCGTAAAAAACAAAGCAATGATCGGCTCTAAAATCCCAAAGCTTTTTGGCAGCCTTCCCACCCTAGGAGCATCAAAAGCATTCGAGAGAAAAAAGGATCTTTAACGATACACAGCACCGTTCGACAGAAGCAAGAAAAGCCCTCCTATATGCAGGAGAGCTTTTGCCACCATGTTTAGCCATTAATAATGCTCTGTAAGCCATGTTTTGTTCCTTCGTACTGCAAGCGGCTTTTCGCCTCGTACTCCGGCGGTAATCATCTATCTACAGATGGAACATGCCATCTGTCCTTCCCTCCGTTCATTTCCTTCGGGAAGATGCCCCTACCATCATTTGGGTTTCTCGCTCGAGGGGTTTACCGCGTTCCACCTCTAAGGTTTCCCTTAGAGCTACGTCACTGTGGCACTTTCAGGGTAATTGAGCCATATCAGAACTTGACTTAGGCTCTTTCCCCGCCGTCAGCCCAGCCGAAGCCAGACTGCCCTAGCTTATGGATTCGCTAGGCACGAACACTACGGGCATCTCAGCACCGTGCGAGCATGGACTTTCCTCTACGGCAAAACTGCCGCAGCGATTACCCGAACATTATCAATGGCGCAATATCTGCATAATGTAGTATAGTCCATTTTTTCCTTCACTTCAATGGAAATTTTGTGTTTTATGTAGCCTACTCATATAATTTGTTGCCAAATACGTGCTTTTCTAAATTTGACAACCGCTGTAAAATATCAAAATTGGTCGTGCCAACAGGAGTAGCTGGCCGTTTTTGCAGTTGCTCTATTTGATGCTTTAAACGTAGGTTTTCTTGCTGAAGCTCCTCAATTTCTTGATGAAACGCTTCATAATCCTTAATAATCGCATCTAAAAACTGATCTACCTCATCTTGATTATAGCCCCGCATGCTTACTTTAAATTCTTTTTCTAGAATATCCTTCGCTGTCAGTTTCACGCGACCTGCTAACATAAAAATTCGCCCCCTTAATTCCACATTCCGCTTTTCTTTTCTTTATTTTTTCAGAAAGTCGATCGATTGTCAATTTACCATTGATTCATTTGTTCTTCTTCTATGATAGCCTGTAAATCAGAAAATGAAATAAAAAAAATAGGATAGTTTTTTCTTCTTTTGGCGACGTTTAGTAAAAACTTTGGCGTTCCTTCTTGCTCTTCGTCATAAACAAGCAGCAGCCCCTCACTTTTAGCAACAATAAATTCGTTTTTTAAGCGAAATTGCATAGGACTTTCGTAAGGGCGTTTAGTTACACAGTCAAAAAAGTCCGCTTGTGAGACAATCGATTCGTAATACTCGCGGTTTTCTCCCTTCCATCGTTCTTCTTGATTTAAAAATGGAGCAATGACGGCTAAACGCAGATGCGGATAGGATTCCTGCAATTCATATACCGCTTCTGCTGCCCATAATTCGACGCCAAGCTGTCCGCTAATCATGACCCATTCCAGACCTTCATCCGCCAGCTCCGTTAGACGCTTTTTAATCGCTTTTTTGATATAAGCAACAGCTGGGTGATGATGGGAAAAAATATGAAGCTCATGCGGCTTGTATCCGCTTAATGCAAGGACCTTGAGCACTTTTTTCTCCCTCCTTTTCGGAGAAATAAAACAGGAACTGAATTTTTCAGTTCCTGTTTCTTTGCGGCTTAGAAACCCCAAGGCATCGGTCCTGCTGGGCCTGGTCCTACTGGTCCTGGTCCAAGTGGCATTGGCGCAGGGCCTCCACCGCAAAAGAATTGTTGATTTGCCGTCTCATTTACCGCCGACTCCGTGTGCGGGAAATAGTGTTGATGCTGGTAAAGATGATGATTGACATGCGTCGTATGAGACGGGTGAATATGTGGTACGATGGTTGCTTGGAAGTGATGCTGTACACAACATTTTGGCGGATGAACAATTGGCGCCGTTACATTTGGTCTGCAATGCATAAATACATCTCTCCTTTTGATTTATCATAAGCTGTTTTACAATACTAGCCTATGATGAAAGGAGCGGACACGTACTAGTATAGATACCCATTTTCTCCGTTATATCATGTTAAATTGGTAAATACAACGACCGTTAAGCCAACCACGACAAAAAATAAATACAAAATTTTTTTATACATCCTTTTCAAGGCTCGTCTCCCCATTACTACTTGTTTTTTCGCACTATTCACAACACATAATTGTACACCCTTTGCGATTTTTCTACAATATTCGCAATAAAAAATAAATTTTCTGTATGTTCTGTCGTTTTTTGCGCTTTCCGGGGAAATCATCATTTCCTGATTTTCCGTTCAAGCCTCTTCAATCGCTTGAGCAACTCGTCGGAGGGCTCGCTGAAGCGATGGGTACGAGCGATCTTTTTCCACATGTGATAAGCTGTTTGCGCATATTCATAAGCCTCTTCTGGCTTTTTATAAACATGTTCATATAGTTTGGCCAGCTCCACTGCAGCTTTGATGCTCCGCGGATCAAAATCAGCCTGCAACAGCTCTCTCCAAAGTTTGACGGCCTTTTCATACTGCTTTTCTTTTTTATAAATAAGCGAAAGCTGCCATTTCGCTCTTGCGGATTCCTTCCCTTCCTTTTCGGCTACTTGCTCATATATTTTTCTCGCTTCCCCAGCTTCGCCAACAGAATCAAACCATCGGCCCATCTCTAACTTTTCTGTCACATGTTCGATATCGTACGCTTGCAAAATTTGCTTCGATAAATGAATGTATAGAACAATAAGAGACAGCACATCCATTTCGTTATGCTTCAGCACCCCGGTCATTCCGTCTGGTTGCTTTGATGAGAGAAATTCAAAATACATCATAGGTGCTAAAAACCCGGGAATATCCTCTGTTCGCTCCACCCCAAGAATTTCTTTCTCTACATGGGCTAGCTTGACAGATTCCAACCGATGCTTCCATATTCTTCGTGAAGCATGGTATAAATCGAAATGCCCAAATGCCGGCAATTTCGGTACGGTGTCACGGAGGAGGGTATGACGCGTCTTTAACACCGGCCAATCAAAGGCTTTTCCGTTATAGGTCACAAGCGTTGTATAGTCTACCTCTGATAAAAAGCTTTGATAAAGGGCTACTTCCGCCCCCGGATGCGGCAAAAAATGCTGACGCACCACAATGCGATCAGCATATACACGTGCATGTCCAAGCAAAAAAATTGTATTTCCTGTTCCGCTTCCAAGTCCTGTCGTTTCCGTATCAAAAAAAAATAAATCGCTTATATCATGGCCTTTGCTAGAAAGCGGATGAGAGAATAAAGCCTGCTGCCATTTTTCATGGATCTCATGCAATTCGCCAAGCCGATAGATTCCATGCTGTTGATCGAGTGAATAAGTGACTTCGCGAATCAAGCAATACTCTCCATCGAAAAAAAACGGCTCAGCATTCATGGTACGCCATTGTGCCAAATAAGGCACGTCCGTCTCTGTTTCATCATCTCTGCAAGCTGGCGAAGCCGCGGCGATACTCGTTCCTTTTAATTTTGCCAGCTTTTCTTTAATCGACATGCTCCTCCTCCTTTTCTTCGTTAAGGATGGCCAAAAGCTTAAGCGCATCGCGTTTCGCTCGTTCGGATGATATATGAGTCCCAATGCAGGACGGGCAACCAGATTCACATGGACAGCGCTCAATCATTTGTTTGGCTTCCCTAAGCACCTGCTCCATCTCATGATACAACGCATCACTCAGTCCAATTCCTCCCGGATACCGATCATAAACGAAAATGGTCGGTTGTTCATTATGGAGCGATTTTACTTGCGGTACGACATGCAAGTCAGTGCGGTCGCACATCAAAAACAAAGAAGCCACATACTGGAGGACATGGGTGATTCCAAGCAACCCTTGCTCCATGCGTTCATCGTTCCAATGCGGCAACGCTTCTCGTTTGATGCTGATCCATGCGGCGTTCGTGTGCAGCTCCGCCTCCGGCAAATAAATCGGTCCTGAGCCGATATTCTCGTGTGTTTCTAGTTTGATTTTTTTAAAAATTGTCGCTTTCGCGAGCACCATCACATCGCCAAATCCGATAATTGATAAGTCCGCTTCCCTCTTCCGATCCTCCTCGAGCACTTTCAATTCGACTGCTACATTCGCATCAGTAAAATAGTCGACATCCACTTCGCGAACATACGCTTTTTTCTCTTCCCAATCCAGCTTCTCCACCTGATACTGAACCCCTTGATGCAAATAGATCGCTTCCTCATGAAGCAATGTCATCGCACTAAAGCGGTCCATTTCTCCGATTACCCGATGGTCTCCTCTATTTGACACATCGATAATGACCACATTTTCCTGAGAGGCGGAACGCAAACTGATGCCATGAGCTGGAAACGAGTCACTCATCCAATGCCATTTATTTCCTCGTTGATAAAGCACTCGCTCGTCTGCCAAATATTCAAGAATTTCCTCGATCTCGACACCAGCAAATGTTTCCCCTTGGCGAAAAGGCAATTCAAAAGCCGCACATTTCACGTGATCGACGAGAATCACAAGATTGTTCGGATTTAAGCGTGCGCTTTCCGGACTCCTCTCCAATACATATGCAGGATGTTGAATAATATACTGATCGAGCGGGCTGGAGCTGGCCACCATGACTACCATTGCTTCCTCTTGACGTCGACCAGCCCGCCCCGCCTGCTGCCAAGTGCTTGCAATCGTACCAGGATATCCTGTTAGCACGCATGCCTGCAGCTGGCCGATGTCCACTCCTAACTCAAGCGCATTCGTACTGACTACTCCATAAATTTCTCCGTTTCGCAACCCTCGTTCAATCTCTCTGCGCTCGTTCGGCAAATAGCCTCCCCGATAAGCACGAATAGCTTTGCTCCCCAATTCGTGCTTGATGAGCTGTTGCAAATAAGTAAGCAAAATTTCGACACGAACACGACTTTTTGCAAATACGATGGTTTGAATGCGATGCTTTAACAGTTCGCTCGCGATCGCTTTCGCTTCCAATGTAGCACTTCTGCGAATGTTTAATGCTCGGTTGACAACCGGAGGATTATAAAAGACAAAATGCTTTCTTCCCGACGGCGCTCCATTTTGATCAATGAGCTCCATCGCTTCCCCTGTTAGCACTTCTGCATGCTCTTTTGGGTTCGCAATCGTGGCCGATGTGCAAATAAAACGCGGATGACTTCCATAAAATTCACAAATTCGTTTTAAACGACGGATGACGTTGGCAACATGGCTGCCAAATACTCCCCGATATGTGTGAAGCTCGTCAATCACAACAAATTGCAAATTCTCAAACAATGACACCCATTTCGTATGATGCGGCAAAATTCCTGAATGCAACATATCGGGATTTGTTATGACAATATGGCCCGCTTTTCTCACCCTTTGCCGAATGGTTGGCGATGTATCTCCATCATACGTATCACAATAAATCGTTGTTTCCATTTCCCCAATAAGCTCATTTAAGGCGCTTTTTTGATCTTGAGCCAGCGCCTTCGTCGGGAATAAATAAAGCGCTCTTGCTTCCTTTTGCTGCAATATCTTCTGCAGCACAGGCAAGTTATAACACAATGTTTTTCCTGACGCCGTCGGTGTAACAGCCACGATATTTCGTCCGGCTTCTACCGCTTCATATGCTTTTTTTTGATGGATATATAACGATGAAATGCCTCGTTTCTCTAAAGCATGCCGCAAAGCAGGATGAAGCGATTCAGGAAACGGTGTGCTTTGTGCTTCTTTTTCCGGAATGGTATGCCAATAGGCAACGCATTCATTCTCTTTCCAGTCTTCAATGACTTGTTGCAACGTTTTGCGCTGGTTCAGCATGTTTCTCACCTACCTATTTCTATTTTAGAGAATAGAGGTTCGTTTTCAATAAAAAAAGCACGAAAATGTCGTGCGTTTATTTTAGCAGCTATTTTATTCACTTTCATCCATGCAAACGGTTTGCTTTGAAACAGTTTTGTAGCGAGCAAAATACCAAACAATCCAAAGGAAGGAAGAGCGGCTTCCTCTTTATCTCTCCTGCCATTCACCGATCTCATCCATAACCAAACGAGAGTTTGTTGTGCATATAGAAATTAGAAAATGGAATGTATCTATTTTGATGATGCGTCGCTTCCATATCAATGCCAATGTTGAGCTGCCAAGTTACGTCACAATAAATAGCTATAAAAGGCGCGCCAGTCAGCGAGCCTTTCTAAAAATTGAACAAATCCCATGATAAATACCGTTCTCCAGAATCGGGCGCCATGCAAAGAACACGGGCATCAGACGGCAATCGCTTTGCTATTTCTATCGCATAATGTGCAGCCGCGCCAGCTGAAGCCCCCACCAAAATCCCTTCTTCTGCTGCTAAACGGCGCGCCATCGTTTGGGCATCTTCATCTTTAATTAATAAAATTTCATCAAAAATGTCGCGATTTAATATCTTTGGAACAAATCCAGGCCCAGTTCCCGGGATTTTATGCGGCCCCGGTTCTCCTCCAGACAGTACAGGCGAGCCGTACGGTTCTACGACATAAATCCGCAAACGAGGAAGATGCTTTTTTAGCTCCTCGCCCGTACCCGTCACGGTTCCTCCTGTTCCAGCGGTTAGCACAAAAGCATCAAGCCTTCCTTCAAAGGCCGCTAAAATTTCTAAAGCCGTGCTCTGTCTATGGGCATCTGGATTAGCGGGATTTTCAAATTGCATTGGAATAAAACTATCTTCAATAACAGCCGCAAGACGATGCGCTTCATCAATCGCCCCCTGCATGCGAAGCGAAGAAGGAGTTAGATGCACCTCAGCGCCGTACGCCTTTAAAAGCTTGACACGCTCCATTGTGGCATTATCCGGCATGGTAATCATGCAGCGATAACCTTTCGCAGCGCATACCATGGCTAGTCCGATCCCTGTATTTCCAGAGGTCGGCTCAATAATCGTACTTTTTCCTGGCACGATTTTCCCTTCTTCCTCCGCGCGCTGAATCATTTGAAATGCAGCCCGATCTTTCACGCTTCCACCCGGATTAAATGATTCAAGCTTGATATATACCTCTGCTCCCTTCGGATCGGGAATTCGGTTTAGTTTGACTACTGGTGTATTGCCGATCACATCTAAAATAGACTGATACCGCTTCATCAATATCGCCAACCTTTGTTTATCATTTTTCTTTAACGATTATATTGCTTCACCTTTCCTCTTTCAACGCTTGGCCATTTATGTGAGGAAGAGGGAAGCTGAAAGATCAAACAAGCTTTTATTCTAGAATCCCGGTTTGTAAGTTTTACTGATACTGCTCATTCATAAGATCACAGAGCGCAAGAACCGAGTGAATGGATTGGATCTGTCGCACCGAGAGTGGCTGGAGTTTTTCATGATTCTGTATTCCGTTCACTCGACCTCATGTTGCTGGTCATCCCACATTGGCAAACAAATGAACACCTCTGTTCCTTTTCCCTCTTCGCTGGCAAACGCTATCGTACCACCATGAAGATGGACGATCTGTTTGACAATCGCTAATCCAAGCCCCGTGCCGCCTTCTGCTCTTGTGCGCGCTTGATCGACACGGAAAAAACGCTGTCCCAACAGCGGGAGCTTCTCCTTTGGAATGCCTTTTCCGGAATCTCGGATGACAAAGCAGCAAGAATGAGTCTCCGCTTCAAAAAGCTGCAGTGTGATCGTGCCTCCTTTTGGCGTATAGCGGATCGCATTGTCGAGCAAATTATGGATGACTTGCTCCATGCGATCGCCATCCCCTTCAACAATCACTTCTGGACTTAAATCCGCGACAACTTGTATTTCCTTTTCATGCAAAAATGGCTCATATTTGGCTAACGTATCTTCAATAACTTGTGAAAATACGAGCGGCACCTTTTGCAGTGGGACGCTTTTTCCTTCCAATTGCGCTAAATCAAGTAAGTCGCGGACAAGCCGTTCCATTCTTCCTGCTTCTCGATGAATGAGCTTCATGTATTTTGTTTCTTCTTCTTTTGTTTTCACCATTCCTGCTAAAATGGCTTCACTGTATCCTTTGACATAACTGAGCGGCGTTCGCAATTCGTGCGACACATTGGCGAGGAATTCCCTCTTGCGCATATCCTCCTCGTGAATGGCTTTTGCCATTACATTAAACGCCCGAGCGAGCCTTCCTATTTCGTCATTCGCTTGAGTCGGAATCCTTGCTTCATAATCCCCCTGCGACATGCTGTAAGCAACTCTTTCCATCTCCTTGAGCGGTCCAGCCAAGCGGTCCGCCATTTTTTTTCCGAACAGCAGCAAAGCCGCCACAAATAAAATAGCAAGCGGAATCCAAATGGACGCAGCCTCCTTGGTCATTTCCTGAATGGTCGCAAGCGGAATATAAAGATAAAACACTCCTTGTAAGCGATGCTCGTCCAATAGCGGCACGATCACACCCATGATTTTGCGCCCAAATCGCTTTTCATAGCCTGTTTTCGTCACTACTTTTCCTTCAAGCAGCTTTTGCCGATCTGCTTCGCTAATCAACGAATCGTAATCGATTTGAAACGGCAAACAAGCGCTTAATTCCCGCGGGTTGCTGACGAGCAGCACTTCCGATGTCGTCTTTTCGTTATACCATTCTACCCTCTTCCGATATTCTTCAGTTATTGGTCCTCCTTGATAATCGCTTGCTAAATTTCTGCCTTCTTCAATCAATGTTTGTTCTACTTTATTTACATATAAATTTTGGTAAAAATAATTTAAAAGAAAATAAGAAAAAAGTACAGTAATAATCACAACAAGGCTCATAGCCAGCCAAATCTTTTGTACTAAAGTCATGGATTTTCGCCGCATCTGTCACACCTCAAATTTATAGCCAATCCCCCACACCGTTTTAATGAATGCTCCACTTTCCTTTAGCTTTAACCTTAATGTTTTAATGTGTGTATCCACCGTTCGAGCGTTTCCTGCATAATCATATCCCCATATCCGAATAAGCAAATCTTCCCTGCTAAATACTTGTCCGTGATGCTTAGCAAGAAAAAGAAGCAAGTCAAATTCTTTTAATGTTAAAATAACATTTTCTCCTTTTACCGTCACTTTCCGTCCTTTTTCATCAATCAAAAGCCCGCCAAAAGAAAGGTCATCTTGCTTTTTGGCTTGATATGTGCGTCTCATGATCGCCTCAATGCGCGCAATTAACTCTCCGGGGCTAAATGGCTTTACGATGTAATCGTCACCGCCAAGCTTAAATCCACGAACTTTATCCCATTCATCTCCTTTTGCTGTCAAAAAGATAATCGGCACATTCGAATAGCCGCGAATATGCTCACATAATGAAAACCCGTCCATATTCGGCATCATGATATCAAGCAAAATCAAGTCGATGGTTTGTTTCTGGATAAGCGCCAGCGCCTCTCGTCCATCTTGTGCTTGCAAACAGGTAAATCCGGAGTTTTCAAGATACATACATACTAAAAAACGCATATCCTCCTCATCATCAACAACCAGAATCGTTTGCTTCGTCTCCATTCTCACCCTTCCTCTCTTATCATTAGTTGAAACGGACCTTTTCCCGTTGTCAATCGTTGAACCACTTGGAGTGTACGGCCATCAATGACCGTCACTTCATTGCTGTCATAGCTTGCGACATATAAGTAATGGCTTTCGCCAATCATCACAAACGGATTCGCCCCTACTGTAATCGACGCTTTTTCCTCTCCTGCATGATCCCATTTGCGCACAGTATTTGAGCCGTGACTTAATGCAAAAATTCCTTCATTTGTCTCGGCAAAACTAACAGGCATCTCTGGAGCAGGAATCGTCTTCATGAGTGTTCCACTAGGTAATGAATAGATATGAATCACGGTTTCTACCGAACTTCCGCTTCCATGGCCGCCAACCCAAAGCTCTTGCTCCCGCTCGCGAAGCAAACCGCCGAGCGCAAATTTCGGAACCGAAAACGTATGGGTCACTTGATGTTTCTCCATATCGATCACAGCGGCTTTTTCATCTTGGAAATCAATCGCATACACACGTGTCCCTGTGCTGTTTTGCAGTAGAGTAAGGGGCTGGCTTCCTATTTTGATGGATCCATTTTCTTTGCCGTTCATGTGAAAAATGCGGATCGCCTTTTGATTTTGGTCAGCTAATAATAGATGCTGTTGATCATTGGAAACAAGTGCACTAATAATCCCCTTGCCTGTTTTCCATTCCTTCTCCATTTTCCCAGTTGCCAAATTATACTCATATGCCCGGTCCAGCTCATGTCCGTATAACAGCAGCGTGCTCCCGTTATTCAGCAGCACTCCTCCTTGAATAGGCTGACCAAGCTCCCATTGGGCGTATTTTTTTTCACGTTTTAAATCGAAAAATGTGACACTTCCATCCTTAATATTTATACTAATCAACACTTTCATCCGTTTAGGAATCGGCGTAAACTCTTCCTGTCGTTCGCACCCCATTAACAAGCTGACAAACATAAAGGCAAGCACAAGGGCAAGTCTCATTGTTCTCCTCCTTTTCAGGCGAAACACTTGACATATTATAAACAAATATTGTGAGAAACTTGTGAAAAATGACGAAAAAATTTTGTATGATATCATTCAGCAATAGAGCATTGTAAAAACTGCAAATTTAGCAATATTTCTCTTTATCATTTTAGCTATTTCCTTTTATAATAATAACATGCGATGGCGAGCGGATAAATGAGGTGAGTGGATTTGGAGTCTTCAAAAGAAAAACTAATTGCGTTTCTAGAAGAGCATGTATCTGATTTTCTAACGCATTGGCGAAACCATGTGCGTATCGCCGATAATGATAAATATATTGATCAAGTAGAGCATAACGGGCTATCTTTCTTTCAACTTGTGAAAGAAATGCTCAGCCATCCCCTTCCGTCAGAACACATTCAAGCACTGGCGGAAAAAATCGCAAAAGAAAGAGCAGAAGCAAATGTGAATATCGGTGAATTTGTCTATAATACAAACCTCGGCCGAAGTCTATTAATCCGGTATGCGTTGCAGTCTGGTCTTCCAATTGACGAGCTTCAACCATTAATTGACGATATTAACGCTTTATTTGATCGTTTTTCGTTTTATGCGGTTACAAAATACACCGAACTAAAAGATGCGGAAATTCAAAAAAGAAACTTGTTTATTTCTCAGTCTCATAAAGATCGGCTCACATTGCTTGGCCAAATGTCTTCGAGTTTCGTTCATGAATTTCGCAATCCATTGACGGCTATTATCGGGTTTATTCAGCTGCTAAAATTTGAACATCCAACCTTAAAATATTTGGATATTATTGAACATGAGCTCCAACAATTGAAATTTCGCATTTCTCAATTTCTTCATGCTTCAAGAAAAGAAGCGGTTGAAGAGAAAAAGGAGACTGTATCTCTTTCCGAGTTTTTCGAAGAGATCCTATCCTTTCTGTACCCAAGCTTTGTGGATGAAGATGTCGATGTGTCTACCAATATCGATTCAACATTGACTGTATTTGTCTATAGGAATCAGCTCAAACAGGTCATCATGAATATTCTTCTCAATTCCATCGAGGCGGTCAAAGAAAAGGAAAAGCCGCGGCGGATCAATATCGATGTGTCATTGATGGACGGAAAGATTGCCATCATGATTTCTAATAACGGTCCAATGATTCCTTCGGAAGCCATTCACGCCATCTTTGAGCCATTTTTCACAACGAAAAAGCTTGGCACAGGAATCGGCCTGTATGTATGTAAAAAAATTATTGAAGATCATGGCGGCCAAATCACCTGCTCTTCCAATCAGCATGTTACTTCCTTTATGATTTCCCTTCCCAGTTCAAACTAAATCCCTCTCCCCTTAATATGGAGAGAGGGATTTAGCGTAGCGGTTTGCGAAATCCTGCATCTTGTGCCTCTTTCTCAGTACAAAACATTCTTTCTGCCTTTGTTACCTTATATTGCGGACTTCCAGGAACATGATAAATTTTTTCTCCGCTTTTTGAAATATTGCCTTTAATCATTGGCTTAGAGCACGATGATGAAGAAGAAGCTTGATCGTTAAATCCTTGATCTGTTGCATAATTTTCTATTGACCAAGTCCCCAGTTGCTTCTCCCTGGCTTTCTCCTGAATTTGCCGGAATTCATCGACATATTTCGTATTAGGCTCAAATACGTAAGCCACCCGAGCATAGCCCTGCTCCAGCAGCAGCTCATTAAGCATTTTGTTTCCGATCCATACATAGGCTAGCAGCCGGCCGTATTTGTCTCGCTCTCTCACATCCAATTCCAGCTCCACCTTTGTCCCTGATGGCAGTAATTGCTTCACATATTGACTTGACTCCACGCCAAACGGCTGCACGGGCTTGGTCGGATGTACAGATTCAGGTGTGTCAACCAACAACAAACGGACGGTTTCTTCTTTGCTTCCGACTGCAACTTTTAACGTATCCCCATCAATGACCCGTTGAACAATAGCTGGAATTTTTTCTGAAGATGATTGGCATCCCGTTAACACGAGAACCGCAAAAGCAGTCAAAAGCACGATGAGGTATTTCTTCAATCTTTCTCCTCCTTCCGTATCTTATCGTAGCGCATCTCAGAAAACTTGACCACTATTTGTTCACTTTTTTATCCATAATCCTAAGCTTTCAAGACCATACAAAACATTTTCCAAGGCGCATGGATCGCCTAAAAATAGAACTATTATTCCGTTTATATGGAGAAACTATAGAGAAAATGGAACGAACCTTTCGATCTTTTCATTTAAGCGATGCCATCCAATGGAATGGGTCAACATTTCTTCCTCAAACGAGTATGAATTGAACAAGCACCATGAATGCCCTGTTTCCATTGAACGAAATAGCTAGTATATAGAGTATGATGGAAAGATTCATTATACAAATAATATAATATTTAGATTAATAACACTATTAAATCGATAAAGATAAGTTTAAAAGTTTATATTTTTCTATTTCTATATAATTTTATTGACTTATAGATATTTTATAAAATAAAATGTTCTTTGCACGATCATCAATTTAGGAGGAAGAAAAATGGGAGCATTACCTGAGGTTCAACCGATGCAACAGGAACAAAGCAAAAAACATCCTCCCGGGCTTTATCTTTTATTCTTCACCGAGATTTGGGAGCGTTTTAGCTACTATGGAATGCGGGCGATCCTAGTTCTTTATTTAACGACAGCAACCATTAGTGGCGGTTTAGGATTTGATCAAAGAATCGCCGTAAGTATTTATGGGTTCTTTACAGGGATTGTTTATTTTACCCCTATTATCGGTGGATACCTTTCTGACCGCTTTTTAGGTCGTCGCTTAGCTATTACCATCGGCGGAATTATTATGGCCGTCGGCAATCTTATACTGTTTGCGGTCAATACAAAAATAGGGTTATATACGGGGCTTTTACTATTAATTATCGGAAACGGTTTCTTTAAACCTAATATTTCGACGCTTGTCGGTGAATTGTACGGACCAAATGACAAGCGCCGCGATGCAGCCTTTACCATTTTCTATATGGGAATTAACATCGGCGCCTTTTTTGCTCCGCTGATCTGTGGATTTTTAGCTGAAGATTATTTTAAAACGACTGTCAATGGCGTCGTGCAGTATGGATTTAAATATGGTTTCCTTGCCGCATCCATCGGTATGATAATTGGTCAAGTATTTTTTAATCTATTAGGAAATCGTTATCTAGGAGAAATCGGCAAAAAGCCGATTGGCAAACAGAAAACAGCTTCAACTGCGCCAAAAGAGCCGTTAACAAAAAAAGAAAAACAGCGCATTCGTGTGATCTTAATTTTAATGTGCTTTGTTGTCTTTTTCTGGGCTGGCTTCGAACAAGCAGGAAGCTCGCTTACATTGTATACCGATAAGTTCGTCGATAAATCCATCGGCAGCTGGACCATGCCAACCTCTTGGTTTCAATCATTAAATCCATTATTTATCGTTCTATTAACACCCGTTTTATCTGCATTATGGGTAAAATTGGCTAACTCTAAACGCGGTGATTTATCAGCTCCGACAAAGATGGGATTAGGTATGATTTTGCTTGGTCTCGGATTTGCTGTTTTGGTTCCTGCTCTGCTGCAAACCGGAAGCGACGAGCAACACATTACGGTAAAAGCAAATGCATTATTTATTGTTTTAACATACTTTTTGCATACGCTTGGTGAGCTTTGCCTATCACCGGTTGGGCTATCACTTACAAGCCGCATCGCACCGATTCGTCTCGCTTCCCTGCTAATGGGAGTTTGGTTATCAGCAACTGGTATCGCGAATATTTTAGCAGGTCAATTAGCAGCTTTTACGGAGTCATTAGGCTATCTAGAAATTTTCAGCTTAATTGGCGGCATTACCATTGTTCTTGGCTTTGTTCTGTTATTATTATCGAAAAAACTTGTAGAAATGTCAGAATAATAAAGAAAAAAGGATTCACTTATATCGTGAATCCTTTTTTCTTTGCTTATTTACCATTGGTCGTTTTAACATTCTTCAGTCGAGAAGTCTCCCACTTCTAAATCTTGCGAAGCTTGATGAAAGTGGGAGATGAATCGACTTCGGACAAGGACAGGCTTTTGCCTGTTCAATTGTCTGACCCTGTGGTAAAATAAACCTATGTCGTTCTTTCATAACTGGATATAGGAGGTTGCATGGAGAAAATAAAATGCGAAAACCAAGCGGATCCTTCCATGCGTAAAATATCCAAGGTACAAAAGAACTCCGAATTGTCGGACATCTAGGGTTGGAACGACCCGAAGTCACGCTCAGGGAGACGAAAGGCGGCTTTCGTCGTGGAACTGAGAAGCTCCCACTTCAAGCTTTAGCTAAGTGGTGAGTAGTTCACGAAACAGGATTTCTATCGTTCCATGCCTCTCGCTCTATTCCACGTATATAGTAAACATAGAAGGGTTTGGCTTTTTTGCGATTGAAGCATAAATAAATATTGTTTTTGTACAAAAATTGTTTTATAATCATCATGGAACAAAATGAATAGCATCCTCATTCACCCGATGAGGTAGAGGTTGCGGCTTTTATGAGTACAGCGAACGAGATGCAGAGAACATTGAAGACTTCGCTCGAAGGGAAAAGCCGCCGAAGTTGGCACATTTCTCTGGATGTGCGAACTGGGGCTGTCACCGAATAGGTGCAGCACTGTCACGGTTTGCGTAAAGCAACCGTGGGGCGCTATCTTCACGGAAGGGTTGATACGGGTAATGATTGCATTGCCGCCGAATCTCCTTCGGCGGCTTTTTTTATTGCCCGGCTCCTTTCCATGACAACATGAAAAAAAGGAGCGATGAAAACATGGAAAGCGTCATGCAAAAACAGGAAGCCGCCACACCGGCTTCGCCTAACCAGCTGCAACGAAAGCTAAAAACAAGGCATCTAACAATGATTTCTCTTGGGGGAACGATTGGTACTGGGTTGTTTTTAGCAAGCGGCGGAGCGATTCATACCGCTGGACCGGGTGGAGCGCTCATAGCGTATATCGCGATTGGAGTGATGGTATATTTTTTGATGACCAGCCTTGCGGAAATGGCCGCTTATATGCCCGTTACCGGAACGTTTAGTACGTATGCAACGAAATTTGTCGATCCTGCTCTCGGATTTGCTTTAGGATGGAACTACTGGTATAACTGGGCCATTACAATTGCCGCAGAACTCTCGGCTGTGACTATGATCATGAAATTTTGGTTTCCGAATAGCCCTTCACTTTTATGGAGCGCATTATGCTTAGTGATTATGTTTTTACTTAACTATTTATCTGTAAAAGGATTTGGTGAAGCCGAATATTGGTTTTCCCTTATTAAAGTAGTAACGGTTATTATTTTTCTTATTGTCAGCTTTTTCATGATTATAGGTATTATGGGTGGTGAAGCGGTTGGATTTAGAAACTTCACCATCGACGACGCTCCGTTCCATGGTGGGTTCATGGCGACTCTCGGCATTTTTATGGCCGCAGGATTTTCTTTCCAAGGAACAGAGCTGCTTGGGGTTGCAGCCGGTGAAAGCGAGGATCCGAAACGAAACATTCCTCGCGCCATTCGTCAAGTATTTTGGCGTATTTTGCTATTTTATATACTGGCTATTTTAGCAATCGGGCTGCTTATTCCGTATACAAATGAAAATCTAGCGAATAGCGACGTTACGGTCAGCCCATTTACTCTCGTCTTTGATAAAGCTGGCATTGCGTTGGCTGCATCCGTTATGAACGCCGTCATTTTAACAGCGGTTTTATCAGCCGGAAATTCCGGTATGTATGCGTCTACTCGAATGCTTTGGGATCTAGCAAAAGAAGGAAAAGCGCCAAAATTTCTGGCCAAGCTAAATCACCGCGGTGTTCCTGTTAATGCATTACTAGTCACAGCTTCACTAGGAACGCTTGCTTTTTTGGCTTCGTTCTTTGGCGATGGCACCGTTTATGTATGGTTATTAAATGCCTCGGGTATGTCGGGATTCATTGCGTGGCTAGGCATCGCGGTCAGTCACTACCGTTTCCGCAAAGCATATGCCGCGCAAGGGCGCGATCTCAATGATCTTCCTTATAAAGCCAAATGGTTTCCATTTGGACCATTGTTCGCTCTAGTGCTTTGCACGATTGTCATTTTGGGACAGAACTATGGGGCCTTTATGGGGAAGTCAATCGATTGGTACGGCATTCTCGTTTCCTACATTGGACTGCCATTGTTTTTAGCGGTTTGGCTTGGCTATAAAATCGTGAAAAAGACAAAGGTCGTTCCCCTCAAAGAATGTGAATTAGACTAAAAAACCGCTCGGCTATGCCAAGCGGTTTTTTCAGTCGTGCTTTTTCGTTTTCTGTTCTTCGTCATCCATGATGCCTTTTGTAGCATTTTTAAATTCGCGGAGCGTTTTTCCAGCTGCTTGTCCAAGCTCTGGCAGCTTTTTCGGGCCGAAAAGTAACAGGGCAAAAAATACGATCAAGGCAATCTCGCCAAATCCTATGTTCATATCATTCACTCCATGCGCTTCATTTTCGTCTTTTCCTTTTCCATTATATCATATCATCTTTGAATTACTACCACTTTCGCTTCAAAGTGGGAGATTCCTGCGAACATGGAAACATCCTTCGATTTTTCAGCTAGCAGACCTTCCCCGTTGTTCCAACGGGAAACGACAAGAAAGCTTGTACATTCGTCCGCTTCACACGTTCGACTGGGCTCGGTTTTCGTTGCTTCGAACCGTGCACAGACAAGGGAACGTTGAAGCTTTTACGTAACGGACGGTGTTCCTTGTCACAATCCTCTATCTTCAGTTTTTCCAAGAACCACTTACAAGTATAGAATAGCACATAGATTCTTGTGATTCCACTACTTTGGCCAATGCCAACCGACATTTCTCTCTCTAACTCATGAAGCGATGCCCGTCATGTTCCTTGAGGCGATAGTCTTCTGTCGGGATATGGAGTAGTCCAATGATCGACATCCTTATTCGTTCAGTGCTTCAGAAACCGCTCTTGCCAGCCATTCCGCACTTTTTTTAGGAGAAGGAGCTAAACTGATCGCGCTAATGACAGACACCCCGTCTGCTCCAGCGGCAATAACCTTCTTTGCGTTGTTCGCGGTAATTCCGCCAATGCCCACGATCGGTATCGACAGACCATGCTCACGCATAAGACGAAGAACGGCCGTTCCTTGTGCCTCTTTTGCATCTTCTTTTGTGCTGGTTGGAAAAATAGGACCGACTCCAAGATAGTCAGCGCCTTGCTCAATGGCGCGTTTCGCTTCTGCCAAATTATGAGCTGAAACGCCGAGAATTTTATTTCCTATTTTTTTTCGTACGACATCTGCCCGTTCATCGTCTTGTCCAATATGGACCCCATCAGCATCAAGCTCTAATGCTAGCTCCACATCATCATTCACAATAAACGGAATATGGTGCTTCCGGCAAAGCGCTTGCAACTCTTTGGCTAATGCATACTGCTCCTTTTTCGAAAGAGCCCCTTTGCCCTTTTCGCGAAATTGAAACATCGTAATTCCGCCTTCAATCGCTTCTGTCAGCACCTCTAACGGACTTCGTTCACAATTGTTGCTTCCCATAATAAAATAAACACGTAATTGCTCTTTCAGACTATCCATTGAAGTTTGCGCCATTTTCATCACCTACGACATCCATTTTTGCCGATACGCCCAATGGTTGGTTGGGCCATGCCCATTGCCGATCCCCAGTTCGTTTTCAATCGCGGCTTGAATAAATGCTTTCGCTGTTTCGATCGCTTCATGGACGCTGCGCCCCTTAGCAAGCTCCGCTGTTACTGCAGCGGCAAACGTGCAGCCTGTTCCATGCGTATGTCTCGTTTCAATTCGGGCGCCCTTGAAATAGGAAAATTCACGGCCATCATATAGCAAATCAACCGCTGCATTTTCAACATCATCGTGGCCTCCTTTAATGACCACGTACGTGACTCCGATTTTGTGAAGCTGTTTTGCCGCTTCTTGGCGTTCCTCTAATGTGCGGATCTTCATCCCCGTCAATACTTCTGCCTCTGGAATGTTAGGAGTGGCTACCATCGCCAGCGGCAACAAATGTGTTTTTAACGCTGACACCGCTGCTTCCTGTAAAAGTGGTGCCCCGCCTTTAGCGATCATAACCGGGTCAACGACAAGCCGACGCCAGCCAAATTGCTTCACCTTTTTCGCTACGGCTTGGATGATATCTGCATTAAACAACATGCCCGTTTTGACGGCGTCTGCTCCTAAGTCCGTACCAATGGATTCAATCTGCTGCTCAACGGCTTCTACAGAAAGCGGATACACTCCCTGCACGCCAAGCGTATTTTGCGCCGTTACCGCCGTTAATGCAGACATTCCAAAGACGCGTAACTCTTGAAATGTTTTTAAATCCGCCTGAATGCCGGCTCCACCTCCACTGTCTGACCCAGCAATCGTTAATGCTTTATAAACTTGATTCACCATGTCTCTCCCCTTCATTCAACTTTGGTAAAGGAGCCATATTGACTAATGGCCTCCGCGCCAACTTTGGCCAACTGATTTAAAAAGGCGATTTGAAAGCTTCCAGGCCCATACTCTGCCGCTTCATCAGCAGCTAGTTGCGCCGCCACGCCATAGCTGACAAGCGCCGCTGTTGCCGCTGCTGCATAGTCCTTTTCAACAGCCGCAAACGCTCCGATTACAGATGTGACAAGGCAGCCTGTCCCAGTGACTTTTGTTAACAGCGAATGACCGTTATGAACCACATAAACCGTCGCTCCGTCTGTGACAACATCGTCCTTTCCGGTAATAGCGACTGTCATTTTTAACTGCTGTGCTGCTTTTTTCGCTAGTGCCACCACATCGCCGCTTCCTTCGGCGGCATCCACTCCTTTAATCTCCCACCGCTCGCCGATAACATTCGCGATTTCTGCTGCATTGCCGCGGATGACGGCAATATTTAATTGACGGACTATTTTTCGGGCGGTTTCCGTGCGATATGGCGTCGCTCCCGCTCCAACCGGATCGAAAATCACAGGAACTCTCTGTTCATTTGCTGCCTTGCCGGCAATCAGCATCGCTTCAATTTCCTGTTCATTTAGCGTGCCGATATTTAAAACAAGCGCTCCGGCAATTCGCGCCATATCCGCTACTTCTTGCTTGGCATAGGCCATCACTGGTGAAGCGCCAAGCGCAAGCAGACCATTTGCTGTAAAATTGGTCACAACTACATTTGTGATGTTATGCACAAGTGGATTAGCCTTGCGCACTTGATCGAGTACTTCTGCCACATGTTGCAAATTCATCTTTTCCATCCTCTCCCTTATTCGTTTGTCCAGCTGGATTTGCAAATAAAAATGCACTTTGCGCGTAAGCAAAGTGCATCTATATCGCCTCTATCACTTTCCCTACGCTGGCATTACCCAACAGGTTCAAACGGTCAACGGCGGATGATAGCCGTACTCTCAGCCTGATTCCACAGACTCCCGTATCCTTTTCACTGTTTACAAGCACAGTCTACCCCTTCTCGCCCGAGAATGCAAGCAAAAAATTATGTGCTCCCTCCCGGCAATGATTCCGTTCTTCTTGGCTCTTCATGAAACGAGGAAGATCGCGGCAATGG
The DNA here is from genome assembly GCF_009834045.1 of Anoxybacillus sp. PDR2. NCBI lineage: Bacteria > Bacillati > Bacillota > Bacilli > Caryophanales > Anoxybacillaceae > Anoxybacillus > Anoxybacillus sp. PDR2. The sequence continues at coordinate 2,157,504 of NZ_CP047158.1, forward strand.
CAAATTAAATAAATCTAAATCCACAATATAACGAGGGCGCCGTTTCGTTTCTTTATAAATCTTTCCGATGTATTCACCGATTAGCCCAAAAGCAATCAGCTGCAATCCTCCAAGCAGCCAAATCGATGTAATCAACGATGTCCATCCCGTTTGTGTGTGACCGGTCCATTTTAAAAACAGGAAGTAAGCACCAAATAACAGGCTGACAAAAAAAGAAACCAACCCGATCATGGAAATAAAACGAATAGGTGTCACACTAAATGACGTAATACCGTCAAGAGCAAAGGAAATCATTTTTTTTAGCGGATATTTTGTTTCACCGGCAAGTCGTTCCTTTCGATCATAATAAACAACAGTTGAACGAAATCCAAGCAATGGAACAATTCCTCGCAAAAATAAATTGGCTTCTTCAAATCGTTCCAGCTCTTCAACCGCCCGCCTGCTCATCAAGCGGTAATCGGCATGATTATATATAAGGTGAACGCCCATCGCCTTCATCATTCTATAAAATCCCTGTGCTGTATGACGCTTGAAAAACGTATCTGTATCGCGGCGGTTGCGAACCCCGTATACAATCTCATACCCTTCATGAAATTTTTGTACAAACTGGCGGATGACCGACACATCATCCTGTAGATCGGCGTCAATGGAAATGATACAATCTGAGCGAGTTTTTGCGGAAAACAAACCAGCTAATAACGCATTTTGATGGCCGGCATTATGGGCAAGCTTGACCCCTTTGACCTCCGGATAATGCAAACTCGCTTTGTAAATGATCGTCCATGTTGCATCTCGGCTTCCATCATCGACAAATAGTAAAGCACTATATTCGGAAATAAGCCGCTCCCTGACAAGCTGCTCGCGCAGTTCGCGCAGCTGCCGAATCGTTTCCGGAAGCACTTCTTCTTCGTTGTAGCAAGGTACAACAATCGTTAATACAGGTTCGCTCATGATGCTCTCCTCCCTATGATGCTAGTTTGTATAAATAAATCGTCCATGCGGATTCCTTGGAATGAAACACTTTCTCAAGCCGTAGCTGATTTTGGGCTGCGTTTTCGATCGGAAGCGCCGAAAAAATATAACGGCCGCCCATCTTGCGGAATACATCGGTATTCAGCTCTAAATGTTGAATTTTCTTCTTTGAATTCTTTTTAAACATGTAGTGCTTGCCAAGCTCATCGACAAATAAATAGCAACGGCCGCCCCACTTATCGAAATACTTGCGCAGCGTCTGGTTTTTTGCTAGCTCAGGAGCAATGATTTGCCGAAATTGATGTTTATATTCAAGCGGATAAAAATTGTTGTACGTATCCAGCGTATAAAAGCCGTTATATTGAGCAATGGCCGGATGAATGCCGATGCTGGCAACGCGGTATGTATCAACGGGCCGCGCGATATAACGTTTAATTTCCGCGAATTGTTTTTCAGCGTAGAACTGGCGAAACGACGGCTTATTTTGATACATAATTTCTTCGTTAAATATAGCTAAAATAAAAAGCTGCAGCGCAAGCGCCAGCCACACAACATTTTTCCATGCTTTAGCATGCTGCCATATGATTCGCAATGAAAGAGCAAACAATACGTAAATCACCATAGGTCGCAAGAAGTGATAGCGGGCAAAATTAAACTTATTAAGAAGATCAAACCGTTCTGTAAGTGGCAGCCACCCTCGATAAAACCAAAACGCATACCACAGGGAAAGGGCAAAGTTAAGCACATGGAGAAATAAAAACAGCTTTTCTTGCCGCCATTTCTTCCTTTTTCCCACAAAATACAAGGCGAAAAGCGTGATTGGTAAAATCACGAGTCCGTGCACGGTCATGACATGCGTATGACCAAGAATATAATTTTTAAATGTCAAACGAACCGCACGCCAAAAAGAAAGATCAGCATGAAAATATTCATCGCGGCTTGTTGGCTCTTCGGAAAATAGAAGTGAATGAACAAGCCGATAATCAACGGCTAAATATAACACAGTCATATAGATGATGGCGGCCAAAAAGCGCAGATTCCATCTTTTATACCTCAATGCATCCACAAGCCACCAAATGCCCAGAGCACTGAGGAAAAAGAAGAAACCAAGTACAAGACCAGAGTATAGCGGCAATAGTGTAAGCACGAGATAATCCACCCACGACCGCCTGCCAGCGCGAATATTTAAAAACGCCCAAAGTGCCAGCGGCATACCAAGAGTGCTTAACATTCCGGACGGCCAAAATGGTGTTAATGCAAAAGCAAGTGCTACACCAATGCGAATCCATGCCCATTCTTTCTCCCTCATAACATGCGTTTTCAGCAATAAGTACATTCCGATAAAAGCAAATACCCTTGTAATCAGCTGGCTGAGTCCATAAGCATAAATCGATGGAAATAACGCATGGAGCCATACGATTCCACTAAATTCTGTTCCAAAGGCATTTCGCGGCAGACCGTTAATGATTTGCGGAATGACCGCCCCCACCGGCCCAAACAGCTGACCGCTGTTGGCGAGCACCTTGTACCAAGCGATGTTGGAATCTAAATTATCATGTACTCGCATATGCGCATTCTCGCCTAAAATAAAATAAGGCGATACAAACAAAGCGATCACAAGGAATGAGAAGAGCAAAAGTCGCTTTTCTGTTATCGTCATTTCTTCTCCTCCTCTTGTCTGATCATGTTATTTTTATCTTTTAACAAAAAGAGGAAATTATACAGAAAAAAATTGCATGTATAGCAAAAACGTGCGGCTCGATCGTCTCTATACTATGGACACAACTCTATGAGCCGCCTTTGTTCTCAAGAAGCACCATGCATATCAAGTGTGGTCTAAGTCGATACAACCCCTTTCATCGTTGCGTCCTGCCTCTCTTTTGCTGAACCCCTAACATTTCGGCGCTTGATGCCCCCATAAAAAAACAGCGCCATTCCCTCTTATTTGGAATGGCGCTTTCGCAAACGTTATTCTACATTTAATTCGAGCTCTTCAATCCGTTTTTCTGCATAGTTTTGATCCTTTTGCGCATGATAATGCTCCGCTTTTTCAACGATGGCCACCGTATTGTATTCCGGAATGTGCGCGTACGTTTCATACACTCCTTTTGGAATGAGCACATTTCCCTCCGGCCAATAGACGGCGATGTTGCCGCGTTTGACGTCCGCGTATTTGGCGCTCCCCTGCATCATGCCATGCCGGTTGTACACAACGATCGGTTCACCGTCGCGAATATGGAGCGATTTGGCGTCTTCTTCGTTCAGCAAAATATCATAACGGTCGGCGTTATTAAACGGGTCTTTCTCGCTATAGACCATCGAGTTGAACTGCTTGCCCCGCCTTGTTGTGACAAAAAAGCTGCCTTCCGTCTTGCGCAGCTCTGGCAATTCGATCGGAATAAGGTTTCCGCGGCCGTCTGGGGTCGGGCATATGCCGCCTTCACAAAGCCACGCGCCGCCCCATTGAAACACATCGCCTTTTTTCCGCAAATGTTGAATGCCGTCGTAGTTTCGGTTGGCCACCGCAATTTCGTCGCGAATTTGCTGGGCGTTTTGAAACTCGATGAGATGCTTTTGTTCCGGCTTGACTCTAGAGGCGAGATCAACATAAATTTCCCATTCCGCGCGCGCTTCCTCAATGCGTGGGCCGTCAATTTCCGGGCTGAAATAGACCATCCGCTCTGTGCTGGTCGAGGTACCGCCACCCGGCTGCTCGTATCGCGTCATCGCCGGTAAAATAATCACCTCTTCCTTCGCATCTAAGAGTGTTGAAGTATTGAAAATAATATCTTGATGCACGCGCAGCTCCAACTGTTCAAGCGCCTGGCGAACGAAATCAGGATTCGGCATCGTCTCAAGAAAATTGCCGCCGCTCGTATACATCAGCTTCATTTTTCGTTCATGACCATCTGGAAGCAAGATGTTTTCAATCGTTTGTCCGATTGTGTCCCCTTGCCAGCGAGGAATCGGAAATCCCCATATTTGTTCAAGACGGGTAATATTTTCCTCATCAAATTCGCCGCCCGGAAGAACAAATGGGTCAGCCCCCATTTCCCCCGAACCTTGCACACCGCTATGGCCGCGAATCGGCATGACGCCGCAATGCTCACGTCCGATAAACCCGCGAAGCAAGGCAAGGTTAACGACTTGTGACACATTATCCGTACCGAACCGGTGCTGAGTCAATCCCATGCTCCAAACAAATACAGCTGACTTGGCATTAGCCAGTAATCTAGCAAACTCATACATTCGTTCCTTTGAAAGCCCCGATGACTGCTCAAGCGTCTGCCAATCATATTTCGCGACATGCGAACGCAGCTCGTCAACACCGTTCGTGTGTTTGGAGACAAACTCCCAATTAATTGCATCCTCCATCTCAAACCAATGCTTGATAACTCCATTTATAAAGGCGATATCTCCGCCAATATGGACTTGATAAAAATCATCTGCGATTTTTGTTCCGAATAAAGCGCTTTCCCAAATGGACGGAATCCAGTAGTTTTCCATAGCCGGCTCACGGTACGGATTCACAACGATGATTTTCGTGCCTGCTTTTTTCGCAGCGTACATATATTTCGTCGATACCGGCTGGTTGTTGGCAGCCACAGATCCCCAAAAGACAAGAACATCTGTGCCGATCCAATCTTTATAGCTGCAGCTTGATGCACCGATTCCAAGTGAACGCTTTAACGCTGTTTTGCTTGGTGAATGACAAATGCGTGAAGCATTATCGATGTTGTTTGTTCCTAAAAAGCGCGCTACCTTGGCGGCAGTGTAATACACTTCATTCGTAATGCCGCGCGCTGTCAAATAAAAAGCGATCTGTTTCGGATCAAGTGAGCGGATTTTTCGGGCAATCCGTTCAAGCGCTTCATTCCAACTAATTCTTGTAAACTTTTTTTCTCCTGGTTTTCGTGACAGTGGATAGGGAATGCGGCCAAGCTTGCGCAGCTCTGTACTGTCCATTTTGCGCAGCTCCTCCACATCTTCCAGCCATTTTGGGTCCATTGCTGGCATCGTATTTAGACGAAGTACGTTTAAACGAGTCGTACAAAGATGCGGACCTGTCAATGTTTGATCATGAAGTCCGGATACACCGAGCGCACAACCATCGCATACTCCCTGCGTTAAAATGCGGTAGGCATAAGCAAGCTGGTCTTTGTTTTCCAGCATCACTTTTAAAGTATCACGGAGATGATGAGGCTTTATCTTTCCAACTCCCATCGGCAAAAGGCTCGCCCAAAGCGAGGGTTGGGGACGCTGATTCAGTTTGATTGGGCCGGTGTGTTTCGTTTTGCCCATCTTCGCTCCTCCTTTTTATTGGTCATCCTATTTTCGAAACATTCCTACATTTTTATGGTATTATTATATTATATCATCCCTTCTTATTTCCTCAATCAATATGCAGCTGATCCTTTGAGCATGATCAATAAAAAGGAGAGGATGAATGGTATAAATCAGCGATCCTGATCCGACCAGTCAAACAAGAAAAACATCACTTCATTGAATAGAGTAAATCAAAGGAGAATTCGATGGTTTCGACAGTCGCAGGCAAGTTCTTGACTTGTTTCTCATGCCTGCCCACGGAAGGAAGAAAGATGGGCACATTCCATTGGAGTTCTATCACCACACAAGAGGACATCTCTAAAAGGAAAAGGGTGAAAGATTCACCCGGCTTTATATACGCCTAATAGCTTCGGGGTTATATATGAAAAGAAGGTGAAAAGGGTGAAATCGAATATAACGACTGCCAAGCAAATCTATAAATATATGGAGGGAGAACTTCACGAGCAAGAGGACGCCATTGTTCTTGAACAGCCATTGACCATTATCGTGAATGGAGAGGAGTTTGCCACGCTCGTTTGTTCGCCAGAGCACCTTGATGAGCTTGTTCTCGGCTTCCTTGCTTCTGAAGGAGTGATTCGTTTCCACGATGATATTCACCAACTATCCATTGACGAAGAGCGAGGGTTTGCCTATGTTGATCTGTCCGTACCTCTAGCCCCAGCTTCTTCTTTTTCCAAACGGTTCATCGGCTCATGCTGTGGAAAAAGCCGACAGTTTTATTTATTAAATGATGTAAAAACAGCAAAAACGATTACAACCTCCACACGCATCCGCGTTGAGCAATGCTTCGCTCTTATGAATACATTGCAAAATGAAAGCACGGTTTTTCGCCATACAGGAGGAGTGCATAATGCAGCCTTATGCAATGAAGAAGGGATGATCATCGCCCGCTCTGATATCGGTCGTCACAATGCTCTTGATAAAATTTATGGCTATTGTTTGCGCCATGCGATTCCGATGCGTGACAAGCTCGTCGCTTTCAGCGGCCGCGTATCTTCGGAAATATTGCTGAAGGCATCGAAAATGGGGGCAGGAATCGTACTTTCAAAATCGGCCCCGACCGATTTAGCGTTACAGCTTGCCGATGACTTGCACATGACCGTTGTCGGCTTTATTCGCGGAACAACCCTCAATATATACACCCATCCGGAACGGATTATTGTATAACAACCGGCTTCTGTTCGTTTGAAACGAATCTAAAGAAAAAGTTCGGCTGTTACGACCGAGCTTTTTCTTTGTAACAAACAAATGAAAGCCAAATACTAGCAGCCATAAGAACGGTGTGAAAAAATGGTGTAACGAAATGATGAAACTACGATTGATGAAAGGTGACTTCCATCATGTTCTATGATGCATTGTCCCACCTCTTTCTGAATCCAAACGTTGCTCAAAGCTTATAAGTAAAGGAATGGTTTCTATATCCTCCGCCATTCGCTAGCGGCCTTGCCACATCGCTTTTGCGCTTCCTTTGCCGCGAGAATCCGGACGAACGGACAGACAGAAAAATACATTTACCGTGAATGACGCCGGAATATATCACGTTTTCGTTATCCAATCGCTTGGATTTCAATCATTGCACCATGCAACGCTTGAACTAACCGCTTCGCAAACGAAACGGCTTGACTCCCGTCACCGTGAACACACACCGTTTCTGCCACAATTTCCACATCAGTACCTGCAAGCGAACGAACACAGCGTTCGCGCACCATTTTCACCACTTGACGCACCGCATCCTCTTCGTTCGTAATCAAGGCCCGTGGATGACTTCTTGGAGTGAGTGAGCCATCTTCTTGATAGGTCCGGTCGGCAAACACTTCATTTGCCGTTCTCAAACCAAACCGTTTGCCGGCACGAATCAGTTCGCTTCCGCTAAGCCCATATAAAACGAGCGACGAATCCACATCCCGCACCGCTTGAGCGATCGCTTCCGCCAATTCTGCATCTTTCGCCGCCATATTATACAAGGCGCCGTGCGGCTTGACATGAGAAAGCCGGCCTCCTTCCGCCTTGACAAATGCCGACAGCGCTCCAATTTGATAAACAACGTAGGCATACGCCTCCTCAAAAGTGACATGCATATGGCGGCGTCCAAAGCCAAGCAAATCAGGAAAACCAGGATGTGCACCGATCGCCACTCCCTTTTCAAGCGCCATCTGCACGGTTTTCCTCATGACAACCGGATCGCCGGCATGAAATCCGCATGCTATATTAACGGATGTGACATAGTGCAATATTTCGTTTTCGCCAAGCTCATATATACCAAAGCCTTCACCAAAATCACAATTTAAATCGATTTGCGCCATTTATCTCCCTCCATTTTTGGCGGATGATCGCTCTTGAGTACATCATCTCACGCTCGCGCTGGATGTATAATCGCTGCGCTTCCTGCCAAGATGATGGTTGAAAGCGAATGCGATCGCCAGGGCGCGCTTGTGCTAAAATTGGCAAATCGACAGCTAATACTTGAGCGATACGCGGGTAGCCGCCGGTTGTTTGCCGATCCGCCATTAACACAATTGGATCGCCGGACGTGGGCACTTGTACGGTTCCAAACGTCACCGCTTCTGAAACGATCTCTTGGTCCACACTTCTCTGCAACTTTTGACCTCGCAGCCGGTAGCCCATCCGATCAGACTGTGTCGTGACTTCATATACTTCGGTAAAAAAATGTTCAATGCTTTCTTTTGTAAACGTGTGGAAGTCTGGTCCTTCTACGGCACGAATCACTTTTTCTTGACTGTTGATATATTGACGTATAGAAAAAGCGATTCCCCATGAAGGCGGCCATTCTGGCAAACAAGGAGCTGGCCGCAGCGAAAGCTCATCATCTTTTTGCAAAGGGCGGCCATAAAAGCCGCCAATAGCGGCTTTCGTGTAGGTTGAACGGCTATTCATCAGCGGCGGAACATGCAATCCTCCAGAAACAGCGACATATCCCCGATAGCCTATCCGACAGGCGCCAATGGCAAGTATATCGCCCGGTTGTACCATAAACGGCTGCCACAGCGGTACGGACTGATCGTTCAGTTTGCCAGAAAATTCGCCGCCGCAAATAGCGACAACCGTTCCTATTTCAAAACGCAGGGTCGGACCCAGCATGGTTATTTCTAACACGGCTTCATTTGCTTCGTTTCCGACTAAAAAATTAGCAAGGCGGCTCGCAAAATCATCCATAACGCCGCTGACCGGCACACCGTCTTTTTGAACCCCCCATCTCCCCAAATCTTGTACAGTTGTGAAAAAGCCTCCATCAAGAACAAAAATCCCCATTATTTTTCCACATCCTATATTCTTTCTCCGTCATCGGATGAAACTGCACAACATCTCCAGCTTGCAACAAGCTAGGAGGCTGCCGCTCTGCACAGAATAAAGACAGTGGAGTTTTCCCGATAATTTGCCATCCCCCCGGTGTAGCAAGCGGATATACTCCCGTCTGGCGGTCGGCAATACCGACAGATCCCTCTGGGACAAGCAAGCGTGGAACAGCGCGGCGCGGGGTGGCAAGCTGCGATGGCAGCCCTCCCAAATACGCAAATCCTGGAGCAAACCCAATCATATATACTTTATATGTTCCTGCCGAATGAAGACGAATCACCTCTTCCTCCGTTATGCCATGATACTGCGCTACTTCTGGCAAATCAGGTCCGAACTCTCCCCCATAACAAACCGGGATTACCACCGTGCGTCCTGCTAAAGCTGAAGCCGCTCTCTCCATTCCTTCCACTTTCTCGCTGATGTCTCGGCTTGCTTGTTCATATGTCCCAAGCACAAGCGGGTTGTAATAGACCGTAACCGATGAAAAGGCAGGGACGATATCTATGATCCCTTCCATCGCTTCACAACGGAGCAAACGAGTTAGTTTTTGAACGCGCTCATGTGCTTCGTCGCTGATCTCATTCGAAAAGCGAATCGTCAATGCATTCTCGCTTAATGGAAACATCGTATATCTCATCATTTTTTCCCTTTACATAACGAAGATAGGACGTTTGGAATGGCGCTGATTACATCGGTCGCCAGCACATCGAATGGCGAATGCTTCGTTTTCACTAAAAAATCAGCTGCTTTTCCATGCACCCAAACCGCATTGCTGATCGCCGCTTCAAGCGAACGATGCTGCATCAAAAACGCAAGAATCATTCCTGTAAGCGCATCGCCGCTTCCCCCTTTGGCCAGAGCCGGATTCCCCGTCGTATTGATATACTGCTTTCCATCAGGGGTAGCGACAATCGTATAAGGCCCTTTTAAGACGACGTAGATCCCATAGTCAATGGCCATTTGTCTGCTTACTTGAAAGCGGTCATTTTCCACCTCGCGAATCGATAGGCCAAGCATGCGCGCCATTTCTCCTGGATGTGGGGTCACGATCGTGGGGCTTGTTCGTTTTTTCAAAAAACGAGCGTAGTCGCTCCAAAAAAATAAGGCATCGGCATCAAGAACAACCGGCACTTCTTGGGCAAGAGCCGCTTGAACGATCGGTTTCGTTCCTTCCAGCCTTCCCATCCCCGGCCCTATAGCGATGGCATCCATATCCAAATGGATCAAATCGATCTCTCCAGCAAAGCCGCCATTTTTCGCTGAACAAGGATGATACATCGCTTCAAGCACGCCGCTAGCCACCACAGGATAAATCGTTTCAGGAATGGCCAGCGTCAAAAGTCCCGCCCCGCTCCGTAAAGCCGCCTTTGCTGCCATCATAACGGCGCCGGTCATCCTTTGAGAGCCTCCAATAATCAATCCCTTACCATGCACTCCTTTATGTGAGGCGCGCTTTCTTTCTGGGAGCGTGCGGATGACGTCCTCTTTCATCCATACTTTACGGAAAGCCGCATGGTGCTCCGATGAACGCGGAGGGATCCCGATATCAACCACTACTAATTCACCGTAATAATCAGCGATTGGAAATGTATAAGCGCTCAGTTTTGGATATTGTATCGTAATCGTCATATCTGCATAAACAGCCGCTCCTATCTCTCCACCGTCAGCCGGAACACCGCTTGGAACATCAATAGCATATACAACTGCGTCATGATGATGGTTCATCGCATCGATGATTTCTTTATAAGGCGATTGGACTGGCCCTTTCACACCGATTCCGAGCAGCGCATCAATCAAAACGTGATAGCTCAGCATTTGCTGAAAAAATAACGGCTCATTTCCGATAAAGCTTTTCACCTCATAACCGCAATTTTCATAGATTTCAAGCGCTTTTTTGGCTGCTCCTTTTATTCTTTCTTTTGGGGGAATAAGCCATAAATCAACGGTATAGCCCCAGCTTTTCAACACTCTTGCCATAATAAAGCCATCCCCTCCGTTATTGCCCGCACCTGCTAACACAGCAATACGCTGAAACGGAGAAATGCGCTCAAGCAGTACTCTAGCAGCGGCTTGTCCGGCATTTTCCATCAATGCTTCTTCACTGATTCCTATATGCTCGATCGTATAGCGGTCAATGGCATACATTTCAGCTGCTGTTACCACACGCATGATCGTTCGTCCTCCTTCTCCAACGATTCACTATGAAATTCCTCTTCCCCATACGTTGTGAAAATCTCCTCAATAAACATGTTAAATGATTCTCCGTTTAACCGAAAAACCCTTTTGTAAAGCAGACGGGTTTTTCGGTTTGAAATTAAAAAAGCTTCAAGGGCCAACCCTTGAAGCTTCTTCTTTTTATATGAGGTTCTGAGCTGAGATTCTGATACTAGTAAATGCATTTCAAAGCGTTTGACTTTTCTCTTTTATCACTTTTCCATTCATTAATTAGGAGGAAACTTGAAGATGAAACAAAGCCGTTTCAACTAATAAATGTTTAAATAGATTAGTTGAGAACGCGTACAGCCTTTACAAAACGCTCTTGCCAATAGGCCATATTGATTGATACATACGTGACACCTTTTGAAGTGGTGGCATTGAGCATTTGCCCGCCGCCTGCATAAATGCCGACATGGTTGATCGTTCCATTGAAGTCTGTATCAAAGAACAACAGATCTCCTTTTTGAAGCTGGCTGATCGAGATCGGAGTCCCTACTTGCGCCTGCGCCGATGAACTGCGTGGCAGAGCAATTCCTGCTTCACTAAATACTCTCATGGTAAAAGAAGAGCAATCAAACGCATCGGTGCGGGATGGACTAGCACCATATAAATATTTGGCTCCTAAATACTTTTCGCCGATTTGAATAATTTTATCAGCTAAAGAGAGAGTCGTTGGTTTTGTGTTGTTTTGCACCGGATCAGCAGAAACTTTTTCGTCTGAATAAGAGACCTTTTGCGGCTGTTCATTTTTCGCTGTGCTGGAAGACACTGCTTGGTTTTGTTCGGCAACACTGACTGGCTGTCCTGCCACCTTAATGGACTGGCCAGCTCGAATCAGATTAGGATTAGCAATCTGCGGATTTAACGCAAGCAACGAGCGAATGGTAGTTTGAAACTTTGCCGCAATGCCAGAAAGTGTGTCTCCTTCCTTTACAATATAATAGCCATTCGCAGAGGACGGCACAGTAGATTGGGTAGATGATGATACCTGTTTTACTAAATAAACAATTTGACCCTCCTTAATAAAATTCGGATCAGAAATTCCTGGATTCATTTGCAATAATGAATCTACCGTTATATGAAATTGATTAGCAATCTCGCTCAATGTATCGCCTTTTTTCACTACATATGTATCTTCTTTCTCACTCACTTTTAATGTTTGGCCAGGAAAAATAAGATCAGAAGTTAAACCGTTCATTTGCATTAATGTTTCAACCGTCGTATGATACTGGTTCGATATGTTCCAAAGCGTATCGCCTTTTTGAACTGTGTAACTGCTAGCAAAAGCTGTTTGTCCTGCTAATAAAGACATGATCAGTGTCCCTGTAAAAATCGCCGTTTTTTTCATGTTGCTCCTCCCGATGTATTGATAGTCTCCGTTTCTACGAACATGGATCATTATATTAAAAGAAAATGGCGAATCAATGACAAAAAGAATAAAAAGCAGTTACAAATCTATTACGATTCCATTACAAGCCTTTTGTCTTTGATTCTCCCTAATTCTATCAATCGCCTATCTCCTTTGCCGGAATATCGCCGAAAACTCTATTTTCATACGGCGATCGCTGGAACACTTGATGCAAAACAAACAGAAAAATGTCGACCCTCCGTTCGAGAAAAGTAATGGATGGACTGGCGATTTCGATCGTGATCGTTTCTATAATAAAACGAAACTTCGGGAAGCGCCGGCCGTCATTCGCTCGTGAATCACGCTCCAATTTTTCATGAAATGCTAGCCGTCAGAATGCTCCACCTTCATTCGTTTCTTCATGAAAAATGAGCCGCTCCCAAAAACAATCAAATGCACCAACCAATTTTTTGACTTCGGGAAGATGATAAAATGTTGCTGTTGTTTCCGAATGATAGATGTCTTCATCAGTTGAATACATATAAACGCGCTTGCCTGATGCAAGCGCAATGCCTAATTCAACATGGCTCCCCTTCCTGGCCGGAAGCGACATAATAAAAAAATCGGCCGCCATCACCTCTCGCACCTCTTTTTGCCCTATTTGTTAAAGCTGTTCAATGGCTGTCGGACGCTCGTTTTTTGTCATATGTCTGTGTAAAACCGTTTACGATCAATCTCCGGGCGCAGAGGCGAACCACTTCTTTATTAGCGAAGCTTGAGGCAATATAAAATTTCATTGATTCCTCCTTATCCATGTATCCTTATGGCAAAAATCGCCTTCGCACGTCCTCTGTTGGAATCAAACACTGATCGGTCGTCCCAAACCATTGATAACGGTTTTTGGCGATCCAATCATAGAGAAGATCGCGAAGCGGACGTGGAATAAGAACGAATACATATAGACACTTCCACCATCCGCGCAAATGCTTGCATATCTTTAACGCCGCGCTTGACTTCGTATAATAAGTGTTTCCGTCAATCAATATCAAGCTATCAATCTGGCTAGGCACTCGATCGTCTTCCAATAGCGCTTGTCCCGCTTCGCTCTGCAATGAGTCAAACCGAAAATAAGCGTGCGGGTCTCTTTCAATAATCAATCGAACGCTTGCATGGCAAAAGCTGCAAGCGCCATCAAACAGAATGATTTTCATTTCATCCCCTCTCCAATGCTTGATGCACCAGCATATAGATTCCCCTAAAAGGCAGCATTTTCATCGATCTTCTGTTGAGGCACGATCCAGATTAAACAATTTAACAAACAAAACAAAGACAAAAAGAAAAAAAATGACTCCGCCCCATACCATCCTACCGGAATGGTAACGCCAAGAGGTTTTTATATAGCGTTCCGCCATATGCAAGAACGGTTCAGGAATCGGTTCGCTGCGCTTTTCCGCATATGATAAATGCTGAACCGTCCATCCCCCTAAAGCAGGCTCCCATCCTCTTTTCCCTTGCTTCAGCCATACTTCAACCACATCACCAACCGCGACACTTAATGGAACGCTCCCCAGTTCATCCTGTATCCACGAGGGCCTATAAACATAATATACGATCACTTCGGAAAAGGATTGCTCTTGGGGAGCTTTGATCAGCTGCTTGACTGACAGTGCCATGCGGCGAATTTGTGACGGATGATCGGCCTCGTTTGTTTGATCTTGATATAACCGATCCGAGATGACGACGCCGATCAGGTGTACCGGAGCTTTTTCCTTCGCTTTCGTTATTTCACTAGGTGCAGGAGAAGCACAAATGCGCGCCGGAAAAAGCAGCAGGCACAACCCAAAAACCAAAAGCCCTCTTCTTCACTTCATGTTTCTTCCCCCTCCATAAAACGAAACGTAGTCCATGACTCTTCAATTGCCACGGTCGTCCCATCACTATCCGTCAGCGGCATAGCAGGGACGATAAGCAAGCGACGATGATCATGCAGATGTTGAAACCAAATAAATTCTTCTGCACTACACGAACCGGACAATGGTTCGCAGCGCTCCCATACATGCAGCACATTGCTTTTACGCAGCATTTCCATAATAGAGAAAGTATCGTCATTGGGTGATGCTTTCATATATAAGTCAACCGCAAGACGATGATAGGTGCCACGCTGGTTGTTTTTCGCCATGATTTCATCGTGATCCCGCTTCATAAATGCCTCGTAGGCGGAATGATTTTCCCAGAACGAAAAAATATAGGCCTCGTTCGCATCGTTTACATTCCAACCACCTATTTGCTGGAGAAAGCCGGAAATCGCCTTTAATTCCTGCCATTGCTCTTGTGCGAACGAAAACCTCCGCTTTTGCTCCGGAAAGACACCGCATTTAATCCATTTCAGCAGCACTCGATTTCCCCTTTCTTCGCTTGCGATACCATGCTAGCGCTTCTTGTTCCGCTTTTTTGATAAACGGATCCTTTCCTTCTATGTACGATCCAATATCCAAAGGGAATTGTTGCGCTAGCATTTGTTTCAGCTTGCTATATTCCTTAGCTTGATCGGAGTGAGCGACCATATATTCTTTAAACGCCAAATGCCGCTCGATATGTTCGCTCCCCTTTTGAAACACATGAACGTGATGCGTCCGCTCTTCTCCTCCTTTGCGAAAAAATCTCCGCTTCGCAATCCCGTGTTCCCCCAATGCTTCATAACCAAGCTCAGCCATTTGCTTATTAAAACGATCGACTTCGTCAAGATTGTGGACCTCGACCATGATATCAATGATGGGCTTGGCGCGCATTCCAGGGACCGAGGTGCTTCCGATATGGTAGATTTCAACGCACCCGTTTTGAAAGACGTCTTTCATTTTGTCTGCTTCACAACGAAACTGCTCCGCCCATTGTTCGGAAAATGGAACGACTTCGACTTTTCGCGCCATCCATCATCACCTTTTTTCTTTTAGACATTTCGGCTCCTCATGACCTTTATGCCAAATCGCAGACAATCCCGACAAATCAACGCAAAGGGCCCCTGTACGAGCGGCTCTTTGTGCTGAAGGCAGAAGGAGCATCGTTGTTTTATTTCTCGCGCAAATACATGCTGGCTTTTTTCTTCGCTTAGCGCTTTTATATTTTCATACACGCAGTTTAAAAATGTTTCATCAATATACTCCAATCCCCTCTTTAGCTTCATCGCCATCAGCTTGCAAGCAACAGCCATTCCTTCATAAAATCTTCGATTCTCTATATCTTTGCTGTTGCCGGCCTGATTTCCTATCTCTGTCGCAAACTCTTCCAATTCCTCGATCATTCCTTCAACATCCTGACTAGTAAACCATTTTCTTCGATTGCTCACAAACATCCCCTCCTCATACAAATGGCTACGTAGATGTTAATACTACATAAAGGTAAATTATTCCTTTAAAAAAGATACTGATCCAAGAATTTTTGCCAAATAAAAACGACCAGTTTTCGAATATTTACAATGGAGGGCTGTCGACATGCCAGGACATCGAAAAATGCTTGAGATCGCTTTGCAACTAGAATCCCGTTCCATAAATCCTTCGTTCAACGTCATCATTCTGCCTTTTGTACTTTTTCTAAGAACTGAAGCACCTTTTGAATATAATCGTCTTTGTACATCGCAAAGCTTTTCACATGCTTGGCCTTTTCAGTGAGCCAAATTTCAAAAACATCGCGATGTTTATTATACATGCTTACACTTTCCTTGTATGGAATCGACGGATCATCTTTACTGTGGATAAATAAGACGGGACGCGGTGCTATCTGATCCACTGCTTTTATAGGGATTGATTCCGCCGGATTTAAATCTGTCAACATAGGAATAAGCGTTATAATTAAGTAAGTAAATGGGACGTTGGGCAAATGGGTCCATACAGGCATATAAGTGCGCAAATAGCCTTCTAAATCACTAAATGGACTGTCAGCAATCACCGCTTTTACATCTTTATCCATTCCCGCAGCTAAAATGGAGGTGGCAGCTCCCATCGACACACCATAAAGCGCGACCGGCTCAGAATAATGATGTTTTGCATAATCAATCACACCAAGCAAGTCGTATTTTTCCTTTGCGCCAATCGTAGTCATATCGCCTTCTGATTCACCGCTTGCTCGAAAATCAAACATCATAACGCGGTATCCTTCCGCCGCTAGCGATTGAGCCAACGGCAAAAAAGGAACATTGGGCTCGTAGCGGTTGCCGCCGTAGCCATGCGAAAAAATAATCGTCATCCGAGCCTGTTTGGTCGGTTCTATAATCCATCCTTTCAACTTAAGCCCGTCGTCTTTGCTGATAAAGGTAGCATCTTGATAGGCAAGTCCATAATCTTTTGGTGTTTCTAAAATCGGTTTTCGTTCTTTATGCGTTAAATTCCATCCAACATAGACGGAAATCGCCACACATGCGACGATCGCAACAAGCAATACACTAGCGAGCGAGATCGCAATTCTCTTTTTTGTCCTTGCCTTTCTCTCAAGCTGCATTGGCAAATTCATCGTTGTCACCTCTTTATCTATATTTCGAAACGAAAGAGAGGGAAGCAAAGCAGCATCTGTCTCTTTTATCGCGAAACCGGTTGATGAAACCTTTGATATTTGCACGGAAGCTCCTATTCGTTCAATAATAAACTGAATATTCAGACTTATTGACAGACAATAAGAAACGTGCTCTGCACTATGAATTGTCCATATTCGCAGTCAAGAACACTTGGCTGCTTAATGCAAGCGGCTCGCATCGTCATGACCCGCTCTTCTTGCCTTATCCTCTTTTTCCCATTATATCGAAATCTCCTGTTTCCATAAAGAAAATTTTCAAGCCGCTCTTTTTTTATAAAAACACAACCGTTGCCTCCATTCAGCCAATATTCCAAAAGAATGTCTGGTGACCAGTGTTCGTGGTCCATTATTTTACTAAAAAGCAACGAATGCTATGGACAAATATAAGCTTATACACATGAAAAGACGTTCATAACAGCTTCCGCCTCTTAACAGAGCAGGGGAATAGGCTCAGAAATGGAATGTCCAGTAAAAACCACGGCCAGAAGGTCAGTCTTTAGACCTGGCCCCCGACCGTGGAAAAACAGTCCAACAGGTTAACATCTATCTAACCGCCTTACTTGTAACAAATACTCTCTGATCTTTTCTTCCACTTTGCTAGGATATGTATAGCCTAATGACTGGCCAACTTTCGCGCTTAACTTTGTAAACAAATCGGCCATGCCAAAAAGAGCCGTCCAGTTATCCTCTATGTTGCTTCCGACAAAGGTCGACTCAAGCTCGATCCACGTTTCTTCATCTAGATATCTTTTAAACCATCGGCCATGCTTGTTCGGATTCACCTTCCAATCATACTGAACACCTATATACCATTCCACCATTTTCTGCAAATAATGAAATCGGATCACAAAATCAAGCATAAACTTAGCAAAGTATAATTCATCGCGCCATAGTCCTTTAGCAACATAAGTCGTATCCCACCAAAAATCATTGATAAGCTCCAGATACTCTTCTTCTGTCGGCTTTTGTGTCAAAAATGCTGAATAAGTTGGAGTTTTTAGCTTCTGAGTCAACTGATCTTTATCAAGTAAAATTTGATAACCGTTATCATATTCCGGAGGAAGCTGCGGTTTCTGAACAAGCGCTATTAGCGATTTCACAGTAAATAGTTGAAAATCAATTTTTGTCCCATCCTCGTAGAGAACAAGGCGGGTGATCCTGTTTTGATTTACCGACGGTTTTAACGGAACGCAAGTAATCATGTCACCAAAACTTTTTAACCATTGGTCACTATCTAGAAAAGGAGTTAAATTTTTAACATATAATTCAACATCATAATCACTAAAGATATCTTTTTTAACATAAGGATTGGACCTCGAGCTTGTTAATATCATCGCTCGAACCTCGCTGTTAGCCTCTCCCCAATGAAGCAATCGGCTCAATAGCTCCTGTTCTTTTTTCATTTACCCCAATCCCATCCTAATTTCTTATTTTCTTTTCTACAATCCCGTCTTGCCCATTGGACAAAGATGACCAATTACGTCGGGATAAATGCCATTGTAACTGCCTTATCATTTTTCTAACACGTCCCCAATGTTTAAGAGAAAAAATAGCAGGTTAAGCTCATCTCCCTAACGACCACATTCATTAGCCATGACGATTTAACCAGCATAAATATTCCCCAAACCATCGCCGCTAAATTCCCTTATCAAATGAATCCTCCACTATAGCAAAGCTCGTGCACTTTTTCGCCGTTGTGAAAAATATTCTCTTTCCGAGTAAATGGTTCCCACCCACTCGTTTAGGTAAACATATCGGCCAATTTCAATATATTGGCCGATATGGGTCATTGCTCTCGACAAATCAGAGCGTTTGACGCAAAAAAGCATAAATCAAAGCAATTTTAGCTCGCACGGCATATCAGAAATAAGCACTCCTCCCAACCGCACCATTGATCAAAGCAACTGCTCATCCTGTCCTACGACTTCTTGTCCGGCAAGCTAAGCAAAACTGAAATAAAGATCCGCGGTATAGAAAGCTGCCTTTGCGATATTCGAGCTGCTTTGCTCCATTCAATAGCGAAGGCACGGCTGTCGCATTTCCTTCAGCGGCATACGTCTATTTCTTCGCTTCAATAAAAAAATTCAACAAATCGGAATTCGGTCATTTATGATTTCCCCTGTTGAGCTATATTATTGTGTCCGACTCTATCCATCATTTTCTGTTATTCATCAGCGGATCAAAGTTTTTTATCAATGAATATGTAGCAGCAAAACATATGCCGAGTACAAAAAATCCCACTTCCTTGAAAGCACAGATAGCGAGTAAAAATCTCCAATAAATGATAAAAGAAACGCTTGATAATGATTATCATTCATGTTAGAATAAATGCGGGAGGAAGGAATGACAGACTTCCTTACCTCCCTGTCTCCATTACTTAGCTTCGAATGTTTTGCAATCTGTTTCTGCAGAGCTTTGTGCTTTTTCATGGGAACTATGAGAAATGATGTAGATTTTGTCAGCTTGGCATTGATTGCCGTCACCCCAATGGCGGCAAGTGTTCACTTCACAGAGCACGTCTTTGGCCATGTCTGATCACCTCCTTTTTGGAATAGCATGGCAAAACTTAGAGGTTGATTCTAGATTGATTTGTTGCTTGTCCCCCTTTTGGAGTAAGGGGCTTTTTTTGTGTCTCACTTCTACTATATAATAGATTCTATGTAACTGCAAGCTATTGAAAGAATCCCACCGCAGTCCATTCCTATTCATGCTTTTCAAATTGCTCCATAATCTCTGATTTTCCGGAAAGTCGGATCGAAGCAGGATCTCGGCGAATGATCTCAGCCAATCCATCTGCATCAAACGCGGCTGGAGCATACAGAATATCATAAAAACGCCATAAAACGGCCCGAAGCGCACCTTGTTCGTCAAAGTCTCCCTATAATTCTTGGAAATCCTGCTAATAACCAAAAGCCACGATATCATCAATGATAAAAAGATTGATAGAAGCTTCTTGCGCTAAAAAGAAAAACAGCGGAATGATCTCTTTTGGTCAATCTCCGAATCATATGCCCCCTGTCTCCATCGATCGATGTCGATAAAATTAGCAAAAAAGCGCTCTCTTCAATCTTTCCATAAAAAAATAAAAGCTGGCATACGCCAGCTTCTTTTGATCCTCTTATACTCTCATCTTCTTATTTCTATTTACCAGCAAATCGAAACAATGGACCGCAATCATCTCATAATCCAGTAAATGCTGAGGCCAAATGTGCTGCAAAAAGAGGCGGGCAATCATTTCGCTTCGTTCGCTTTCCGAAGCGTTTTTCAATGCCGTCACGCTTAAATAAAGATCGCACAAACGATTGGCTATTTTTTTCGCGTGGTATGTTTGCGCATGTTCCGGCATCTCTTGCAGCCTTGGCAATGACTCCATCAGCTCATCCAATCCGCTTTCCACCGGCTTCGCCAACGGGCGAAGATGTCCGGGAAGCGCCGCCAACTGCTCGCGCATCTTGTCGTTAAAGCGTTCCTCAATGCGATGCTTTCGGATGAGCCGCAATACTTCCAAGCTCAAAATATTAGCGGTGCCTTCCCAAACCGTCAGCACTTGTGCGTCACGAAGAAGCCTTGGAGTGACAAAATCTTCGATATAACCATTGCCGCCGTGCATCTCAATCGCTTCGTGCGCAAAAGCGATCGCCTCTTCAGCGGTGCGCATTTTCAAAATGGCAATCAATAGCCGATTCCACGCTTTTTCTGCTTCCGTTGCCTGCTCTGGCGCTTGCATAATGCGATCAAATAATGCAATCAGCTCAAAACAAGCACTTGTCTGTACTTCTTGGCGCGCCGTCAAGTGAGCCAACGTTTCTCTCACCATCGGGTACGAGGTCAATGTTTGCCCAAAAGCCGATCGTTCCTCTGCATACTGTACCGCTTCATCAAGCGCCCGCTTCATAATGCCGATGGAAGCAACCGCATTGCAGACACGCGATAAATTGAGCGCTTCCATCATATAATAAAAGCCTTTTGTCGGATCGCCCACAACATAAGCTTTCGCACCGTCAAACACCACTTCCGCTGATGGAACGGCCCGCACTCCAAGCTTATCTTTCAATCGGCGAATTTGAATGCCGTTGAGCGCTCCATCGTCCGTGCGCCACGGCACAAGAAACAAGCTAAGTCCTTTTGTTCCCGGTCCGCTGCCCTCGATGCGCGCTAATACCATGGCTACGCCGCACATGCCAGCATTGCTCGCAAAGTATTTTTCACCATAAATTTTATAATGATCGCCGCAAGGAACCGCCTTCACCTCATTCGCTCCAACATCCGATCCTCCTTGCCGCTCTGTCAAAAAGGTGGCTCCCTCATATCGTTCGACTTCTCCTGTTGAAATGACATGTGGCAAATATTTATTTTTCAGCTCTTGATCCGCAAAATGCTCCAATAAATAGGCCGTTGCCATTGTCAACGTGACCGGGCAATAAAAACCCGGTTCTACCTGTGATAACAAATAACCTTGCGCGTAAGAGTAAATATAGTTGCCTTTTCGGCCAAGCTCTGGAATAGTTTTATGAACATAGCCGACGATTCCAGATTCATATGTTTGCTTTACCGTCTGACGGTAGCCTTCGTTGACCCACACCTCCGATACATCATTTCCAAAGCGATCATATTTGATCAACCTCGGCTGCCCTTCACGATCGGTATGGACGGCCCTTTTATCAAATTCCGTCATACAAAGCTGCCAAAACTTCTCCAGCTCTTTCTCTGCATAGCCATATAATTCTGGATCTAAATATTTTTTTAAATTCGCCAGTAAATTTGGATCAGCTTCGTGCAGCTGCTTCATCGCCCATCCCCCTTAAGACTTGCTTTAATATTTTTCCCGTCGCATTGCGCGGCAGTTCATCAATCTGTTCATATAAGCGCGGAATTTTATAATCAGCAAGCTTCCCTGATAGAAAACGCTTACAACGATCTGCGAGTGAATCGATCGGTTTTGCCCCAACAATAAAAGCCTTTACCGTTTCCCCCCATTCCGGATGCGGCACTCCAACAACAGCGACATCTATAATGTCGGGATGGGTTCGCAACACGTCTTCCACTTCCTTCGGATAGACGTTGACACCGCCGGAAATAATCATATCTTTTTTACGGTCCACAATCCAAATATAACCGTCCTCATCACGACGAGCCAAATCTCCCGTATAAAGCCAGCCGTTTTTTAATGTTTCTCCTGTTTTTTCTTCGTCTTTATAGTATCTTTTCATCGTTCCTTCGCCGGCGAGCACAATTTCTCCAATTTCACCCGCTGGCACTTCACGTCCCTGCTCATCGACAATTTTCACTTCGCAGTTGAGCGCAGCGAATTTACCGACGCTGCCCGCTTTGTGAGCATGTTCCTCCGGCGACAAGTACGTGCCGTTCGGACCGGCTTCTGTTAAGCCGTATAAGCACATGAGGCGGTCGGTGCGAAACTGTTTGGCGACCAATCGCACTTCTTCAGCTGACAGCGGCGCTCCGCCATATGTCCAATATTGAACGGAAGAGAGATCATGCTGATGAAGGAGCGGGTGCTTAGCCGCAAGCAGATAAGCGACAGGGGCTCCGAAAAAGTGGGTAATGCGGTGCTGTTCGACAAGCTGAAACAATGCTTCTGGGGAAAACGAAGGTGATAATATATGGGTGGCCCCAACATACATGCCGCCAATAAAAAATAAATGAAGCGGAGCGGAGTGACTGAGCGGCATCATATGCAACAAGCGGCTGTCTTTATCCATTTTCGTTTCCAGCGCCATCATGACAGCGACAGATAAAATATTGCGGTACGTAAATAAGACGCCTTTGGGCCTCCCTGTCGTGCCGGATGTATATAAAATCGTCGCTTCATCGTCTTCTTGAAGCGGGCAGGCAATCGAATTCGCGCTGCCATCATGAATGAGCTGCGCGAGCGACCGCCAGCCGTCTTTCGCCTCGCCGGTTTTGATCCATAGAAGATCGAAATCGCCAGCAAGCGGCGCCAGCGCTTCATAAATCCAATCATGAGCGATGACCGCTTTCGCTTCGCTATGCTCGACAATATAGCGCACTTCTTCAGCCGTCAGCCGGGCGTTGACCGGAACGGCAATCGCGCCGAGGCGCAAAACCGCAAAGTAGGCATACACAAATTCTTTCGTGTTTGGCATATACAAAACGACTTTATCCCCCCGCTTCAGCCCGAGCCTTTGCAGCGACGAAGCGAGGCGATTGACCGTCTCATCCACTTGCCTGTATGAAAGAACCGCGTCTCCATCAATGATCGCGATTTTTTCCGGAAATTTGCGCGCATTTCGCGCCAAGAGTTCAGAAATGTTCATTCACTTCCCTCCAATTCTTCTAATCTTGTTTTAAAGTCTTCTAAAATCGTTTCCATTTCATGTTTCAGCTGCAGCCAATCATCGATCCGCTCTTTCACCTCCTTCAGCTTCTGCTCACCATATTCAATCGTTTTTTCAAGCTGCTTCCGTCCGGTGCGATCTTTGTCAAAAAGCGAAATCATTTCATGAATTTCCTCAAGCGAGAAGCCAAACCGCTTGCCGCGCAAAATAAGCTTTAACACAGCCCGATCCTTTTTCGTGTACAAGCGCTGGCCCGACTCGGTGCGGATCGGTACAATGAGCCCGCGCTCTTCATAATAACGAATCGTCCGCGTGCTGATGTCAAATTCCTGCGACAGCTGGGAGATGGTATAGAAATTCATCGAGTTCACCTATATTTTTTATTTTTCTGAATTTTATTTTAATTTACGTTAACGTAAAAGTCAATTCACTTTTGGTAGAATACATGTTCAAGCGCATATGGTCCTATACTCTTGTTAGGAAGAGGTGCTTCATAGATCAGCGATACTTTTGCTGAGATTAGTAATGATACATTAGCTTTAGCGTGGTTTTTACACAGCCAATGCGAACGTAATAAATAGCCCATCCAATGCATTTCTCCCGTCTTCACATCGTTTTAAGGTGAAAGGTTTTTGGGTGGGCTTGTTGTATCGTCTATTCCATCATTTCGAGCATGATGTTTGGATCATGATTGGCAATGACTTGAATGCCATTTTCTCTTTCAGAAAAGTCTTTTCACCATTGCAACGACTGAGAGGCCGACTTTTTAGAAATAATTAGATTTTTTACAATTATGAAGAAAAAATCCAACAAATTTTCTATAATTAAAATTGATTAATATATTACATGAGGTGAAATAATATGAGGTTAATTTATCGATTCTTCTTATTTTTCATCATTCTCTTTGCCACAGCTTGTTCAAATGAAAAGCCCACCATAACAAAACCTTTGGATAAAAGAAATCATGAAAATACTATTATAACTAGAGAATTTTACACGAATGACGGAAAAACAAAGTTTATTATTGACAATAAAGCTCAATTGAATGATCACCGCTTAGATCAGATCGACCATGAAATTCAAACGTTTTATTATGAAATTACTCACCATTATAAAAACCCTCATTACGATTGGGAAAAAACGATCAAAATAGTATTAAGAAGTGAAAATGATATTAGTTTTGCAAAGAAAAACGAGATGGTTTTATATAACACTTTAGGTGATCATTATCTTTTACCCCACGAACTAACCCATACTTTATTAGGATTTGGCGACTTCAAGCAAAACGAGTTCAATGCACAATATGGATATCTCACGCAGGAAGGCTTGGCCGTATATTTGCAGGAAAAATTCAGTCCAGAAAAAATCGTTTTTCCTACTAATGGTTTAGAAATTCACAGTATTATGAAATATATCATTGCCGAAAAACAAAATATCCCTTTAAAAGAACTTGCTTCAAATAGCACTTGTTATAAATATTTTAACTCTCCGAATCAAGGAAACGCTGATCAACTTCTGTGGAAAAGCTATATTCATTCGGGCTCCTTTGTGAAATATTTGATTGAGCGATACGGCAAAAATAAATTTCTCCAAGTTTATAACACCCCTGATTTTATAAGCAAAGTCAATCAAATTTATAACAAAAGTTTAGAAGAACTTGAAAAGGAATGGATTTCGTATATTCGGCAAAATGTTAAGGACCTTGATATACAGCAAAGAGGCAAATTATTATTCCCGTAATTTTATTCTTCAATGAAAACGATGGCGAGCGACATTTTTATGCAATACGAACTGAATAAGGACAGTATCAGTTCTAACACCTCGCCGCTGCTAAAAATAACGTGAAAAAGAGCTGGCGGTGCTGTCCCTTTTTCACCTATCCACCTCTAAACAGCGTGTTGGTGAGAGACATTCATAAAACGTTACTATCGCATAATATTCTATTAGGATAAGTGTGTCCTACGTCATCGATGCCGAATCTGTGACATAGAATCTCTCTTACTCGAGTTTGGTCCGTTGGAACGACTCATGAAGCTGTGCCAATACGTCTGGATTCCACTCACGATCAGATTGGTTTCCATCATGGATAGCTTCATAAATCAGAAGGTAGTCCCCGTTACCGATTAAACGGAATTGAATTTGCTTCGCTCCGATTCGGTCACGGCTATCGAATACTTCACTTGATTCCGTACAAGCGCCATATAGCGACATACTCGTAGTGCCTCCATGAAACAACACCTTGAGTGGAATGTTTTCACGTTCGCATGTTTGAAGGAGAAACGCTGTTTCATGAATATCGTCGACTTCATACAGACGATCTAAATGACGCACAATGGCATCATCGTTGAACAAGAGAAGGGGGCATATCTTCGCAAATAAGTTTTGCGGCATCGATTTCATGGATCCATTGTTTCAAATGGGCAAGGACTTGCCGCCTACTAAAAATATCTCATGCTATGTTTTGCCTACAAAAAATCGGGCAACTTTCTCCTCTTTTCAATTTGAACCTGATTTTTACATAAACGATGACAAAATGGGTTCGATGCTTTGCCACTCAAAAAGATTGGGGGAATTGTATATGAATACCGCTTTGCCCATAATCGATATTCAAAACGGCTATTTTCTAAATGGAAATTTTAACGCTTAGTAAGAAAAGGACATTACAGAGAAAATGTAATGCCCTTTTTATTATTTCCTACAAATAAAAGGATTGTAACCATGCCGACAACATTCTGCTACTCCACATATATCATTTTCCGCGTCATCCCGCCATCGACGACCAATTGAATCCCCGTGACAAAATGGTTGTCTGGATTTGTCAAATATAAGCAAGCGCGGGCGATATCGTCCGGTTTCCCGACTCGGCCGGATGGATGCTGGGCGTGGTCTTCATCGCGCAGCTGTTCATAATCACCCGTTTCGATCCATCCAGGACAAATCGCATTAACCGTGATACGATCCGGTCCAAGCGAAACGGCCAAAGCGTGCGTCAATGATAAAATACCGCCTTTGGAAGCCGCGTACGCCTCCGAGTTCGCTTCCGACATGAGCGCCCGCGTCGAAGAAATGTTCACGATCGCCCCGCCGCCATGCGTTCGCATCATTTTTGCTGCTTCACGCGAACAAAGGAACGTGCCGCGCAAATTCGTGTGGATAACATCATCCCACTGTTCGACGGTTAAATCATACGGCGAAACGAAAATGCCAAATCCGGCATTATTGATGAGCACATCCATTCGGCCAAACGATTCCCTGATTTGCTCAAACATCTTCACAATCTCATCCGGAACACTTAAATTGCACACGTATGGATGAACATCATACTTTTGCGCTTGCAGTCTGCTTGTGACCACTTCCACTTCTTTCGCTTTATCGACAGCAACAACCGTTGCACCTTGCTCCGCGTATGCTTGCAAAAGCGCTCGTCCAATGCCACCTGACGCTCCGGTAATGACGACGACTTTTCCTTGGTACATGCTTTGAATCCCCCTTCTTATTTTAATCATGTACTCCACTGAAACGGTAAATCGTTAAAAATCCTTCTGTTTATTTTTCGCCTGTCCAAATCGTTTCAATGAATTTGAACGACCAATCAAGCGCTCTTTTTTCCGATTCAGGGTGATAAAAACGCGAGAAAGGATTGGCAAACCTGTGTGCGCCTTCCCCCCTCTCGATGTTCACGCCTGATGTGCACGATAATCGTTCTGTCAGCTGATGGACATCAACCGACGCCTCTTGTTCGGCAAACAATAAACGTACAGACATTTTTGGACGCAAATCGGTATAGTCTCGAATTCGGGAACCGTAGTAGCCGATTGCTGCAGCCCCTATCCCATCATATTCAGAACATAACCATGCCACAGTGGCGCCGACGCTGTATCCCCAAAACACGACAGTTTCGTACTTCTTTTTAAGGGTTGCGCTAAATTGTTTCGCCTGTTCAAATCCAATTTCATTTCGACAATATTGATAAGTTTCTTTCTCACCATTGTAATGGAAAGCTTCCCTATTGAGCAAATTAGGGCAATAGACGTCATACCCTTGAGCAGTAATCATTTGCGTTGCATATTTCATATGATCATTGATTCCGTAGATTTCATGGATTAAGACTACAGCAACATTTGAATCGTTACAATGTTTCAACATAAAGTCTTTGTTCCCTCCCTCGAGCGCGCCAAAATGACAAGGACACATTGCCGTTTCTTCGCACCATCCACTTCCATTTCACGGTTCATTATAGGAGATGCTAAAAAATATGTAAACAAAAAATGGAATTTAAAGATAATAAAGACTCTGTTAAAGGTAACTGTTGATATTTGAACCTTCTCTGAACTTTTGATATAATCCGATAGCGACAAATATTCGTATAAAGAACTTAAGTTGAGCAAAGCGCTTAGCAACTTCTTAAAACACATCGACTAATTATCACATACAAAGAAAGAGCAAGTATATCAATAAATTAAACATGTCAAACCTTTATGTTCTGTTGATGGGCGTCTAACTAATGAAACGAGAGAGACTTTTTAGTAACTTCAGTCACTTTTTCAGCAATAAATGCTGTCAATAATGAAATATGGAATTATTAAGGAAGAAGAAACAGTACCCAAATGATAAAAAGGAGGATGAGTTATGTCAAATAACGTAAGACAGAGAAGAATCATTTTAGATTTAGCAGTTACTTTAGATGGTTTTGTTGAAGGGAAAAATGGAGAAGTTGATTGGTGCATCATGGACTCTGAGATGGAGTTTATTAATTTCTTAAACCAAATTGATACTATTTTATATGGAAGAAAAAGCTACGATTTATGGGGACAATTTACCCCAGAAACTACTGATGATGCTGAAAAAGAAATTTGGGAATTAATTCATAGCAAAAAAAAATATGTGTTTTCCAGAACGCAAAAAGAGGCTGATGACAAAGCGATATTCATAAATGATAATATTTTGGAAGAAGTATTAAAACTAAAGAATGAACCTGGTAAAGACATCTGGCTATATGGCGGAGCAAATCTTATTACTACTTTTATCAATTTAGGGCTTATTAATGAATTTAGATTATCTGTCCACCCTGTTATTTTGGGAGAAGGAAAACCCTTATTTATTGATATAAAGCAAAGATTGAATTTAAAACTAGTTAATACAAGAACGTTCTCCTCTGGCGTTGTGCAACTAATTTATCATTGGAATGGTAATTAATAATATGATTCATTCCAATGATAAATTGCCATAAATAGTAATGGTCATTTATTCAACAATTGACGGGTTAGTGCAAGAACAATCGAAAAACTACAATAATAGGTTTCCTTCAGCATTTTGACATTATCAACATGAGCTTTTAACAGAAATGAAATAAAAAACGAGGCCGCTGCCGCAAAGCAACGGCCTCGTTTGCTTCATAGCGAATAATCCCCGTTATCCGTTCAACATCGGGCTCTCCAACTTTTTCGCCAGCTCGACAAAGAACGCAAGCGACTCCGGATTCGCCATCGAACCGACGTTCACCGCCTTTTCAAGCGGAAAGCCTAATAGCACCTTGCGGATCGGAATTTCCATTTTCTTTCCGTTCAGCGTTTTCGGAATTTGTTCCACTTGATAAATTTCATCTGGAATAAATCGCGGTGACACTTTTGTTTTAATAGCCTCCTTCACTTTATGCTTCAATTCCTCATCTAATTTTCTTCCAGGCTGAAGCACAACGAATAGCGGCATAAAGGATTGTCTCCCCATGATCTCCAAGTCAATCACTAAGCTTTCGATCACTCCGTCAACCGTTTCAACCGCCCGATAAATTTCACTTGTTCCCATGCGGACGCCAGCGCGGTTGATCGTGGAATCGGAACGTCCGTAAATGACGCAGCTTCCCTGTTCATCAATTTTAATCCAGTCCCCATGCTTCCAAACTCCCGGATATGTGTCAAAATAGCTTTCCTTATAACGCTTGTAATTTTCATCATTCCAGAAAAACAGCGGCATGGAAGGCATTGGAGCGGTAATGACCAGCTCACCCACCTCATTGATAAGCGGCTGACCATTTTCATCAAACGACTGAACGCTGGCACCGAGCGCTCGGCATTGCAGCATCCCTGCCCGCACAGGCAAAATCGGGGAGCCGCCGACAAACGCGGTGCACACATCGGTTCCGCCGCTGCACGACACTAACCAAACATCTTTTTTAACATGCTCATACACCCAAGCAAATCCTTCGGTCGTCAACGGGGATCCCGTCGAGAGAACCGCTTGTAAATAAGAAAGATCGTACTGCTCTTTTGGGCTGATTCCTAGCTTCATACAAATATTAATAAATGCGGCACTTGTTCCAAAATGAGTGATCTGAGCTTGTTCGGCCAGCTCCCATAAAATGTGGCCATCACGGAACGTAGGGCTTCCGTCATAAAGCACAACCTTGGCTCCTACCAGTAAACCGCCAATTAAAAAATTCCACATCATCCATCCTGTTGTGGTAAACCAGAAAAAGGTGCTGTCAGCCGTCATGTTTTGTTCAATCATCAATATTTTCAAATGCTCCAGCAAAATTCCTCCATGGCCTTGAACGATCGGCTTTGGCAGTCCTGTCGTCCCTGACGAATATAAAATCCATAGCGGATGATCGAACGGAACATGCTCGTATGAAAGCTGGCTCTGTTCCTGAATCAAATCGCTCCATAGCCAAACAGAATCATCTGGCGCTTTTGTTTGTTCATTTAAATATGATACAAGAATCGTCTTCTTGAGCGATGGGAGCTTTTGGCGAAGTTCGTTCATCACATCGCGTTTGTCAAATGATTTCCCATTATATTGGCACCCATCCACCGTGATGAACACGACGGGATCAATTTGCTGGAAACGGTCGATAACGCTGCCGGCGCCAAAATCAGTGGAGCAGCTTGACCAAATGGCGCCAATGCTGGCACACGCCAAAAAGGCGATCACGGTTTCCGGAATATTCGGCATATAAGCAGCCACACGATCGCCGCGTTTGACGCCTAATTTTTTGAGAGCGCTGGCAACTGCCGCTGTTTGCTCCTTTAACTCTTTCCATGTGATCTCGCGTTGTGCGATGTTCTCTGAGCGGAAAATCAGCGCCGTTTTTTCGTCTTGTGCATGACGAAAAACGTGCTCAACATAATTGAGGCGCGCTCCTGGAAACCACTGTGCTCCCGGCATAGCCCGCTTTTCCAACACGCATTGATACGGATGCGAGGATTGCACCCCACAATACTCCCATACTGTCTCCCAAAACTTTTCTAAATGCTCCACCGACCATGTCCATAACTGTTGATGCGTTTGCAGTTTCATTCCCTTTTTTTCTTGCAGCCAATTCATATAGCGATAGATACTCGACTGTTGAATCTGTTCTTCTGTTGGCGTCCATAGTATGGTCCCATCCGTAACCGTTTTCATTTTCGTCCGCGTCAAAACGTGCTGTTTTGCGCAGAATTCACCACCTTTCCCCTTTGTTTCCCAAGCATCTCTTTATTTAAAATTCAGATTATTTTTATAATAACATTTTTTCTAATAGAAGTGTAACTCGAAGATTCGACTTTTCCCCGATTCACCCAACGATTTTCTGTCTTTTTCGACAAACAAGAACTGCCCATCATCACAGGCTCTTAGCTGCCGAACAACAAAAGCAACTTCAAATAAAACGAAGCATCCCTGAAAAGACCATGTTCAGAAACCAACAAACCGTTTTTTCTTTTTCCTTCCATTTTTAGATATCCATAACACCCTATAAAGACCTAAGCGTTATTCGTTTCATCCAAAGAAAAAACAAACGCTGTATCGCTTTCTGCCTCACCTTTATAAAAGAATAACAAACAAAATCATTGACAAAATGACCATCGCTGAATAATATAAAAATAAAAGTTGGTCTAGGGAAAAATTATAATACTAGTACAAATTATTAATGAGGGGGCAACTGTTGTGACCCAAGCAAAACTTGAACGATTATCTGATGCCAAGCCAGGAGAACGGTTTCGAATTATAAAAATCGCAATAGAGGGAACGATGAAGCGAAGATTGCTTGACTTAGGATTCGTACCAGGAAACGAAGTGCTCGTACTGCAGAAAAGTCCACTTGGCGATCCAACCGCTTATCGGGTCAGCCATACAACCATCGCGTTACGAAATGAAGAAAGCTCAAACATTTATGGGGAGAGGATGCGCAATGAGCAACAATCATAATCAATATACAATCGCCTTGGCAGGAAATCCGAACACCGGAAAAAGCACATTATTTAATTTATTAACTGGATTGCGGCAGCATACAGGCAATTGGACAGGAAAAACCGTTGCACATGCGGAAGGCTTTTTCGATTATAAAGGTCAAAGCTACCAGATTACGGATCTTCCCGGAACGTACTCATTATATTCCAATTCGGCTGATGAGGAAGTAGCGCGGGACTTTATCATTTTCGCTAAACCCGATGTTACACTCGTTGTTTTAGATGCCACAGCTCTGGAGCGAAATCTGAATCTCGCGCTTCAAGTATTAGAGATGACAAGTCAAGTGATCGTTTGCGTGAATTTAATGGATGAAGCCAAAAAGAAAGGAATACAAATAGACATCCACAAGCTTTCACAAAAGCTAGGCGTTCCTGTTGTTCCTATTTCTGCACGCAATGAAGAAGGAATTGATCAACTCCTAGATACCATCGATCAAATGGTTCGTGGGGATATTCAAACCAATCCGCTACAAATTTCGTACAATCGCGCAATTGAAGAAAAAATTGAAAAGCTGGTCCCTTTTGTCAAACAGGTGATCGGTGACCACTATCCTGCCCGTTGGATCGCGCTTCGCCTGTTAGATGGGGATATGTCTCTCCTTCAATCGCTACAAAAGGAACCACGGCAATTTCTAAAGGAGGTGCCCCACTATGCGTGCAACTGCTCCACTAAATCCATTTGAGGAGTTAATGAGCCGGGCACAAAGCTTGACAGATAGCGATACGCGTGAGCAGATCGTTTCCGCCCTTTTTCAAACGTCACAGGCGATCTGCCGAGAATCCGTTCACTATACTAAACAAAAGAAGCATGATGAGACCGAGAAACTAGATCGTGTGCTCACCTCGAAAATATGGGGATTTCCCATCATGCTGGCCATGCTTGCGATCGTCATTTATATTACGGTAGCCGGCGCCAATGTTCCTTCAAGTATGCTGGCAAACTTTTTTAATTGGCTTGAAGGCTATATTGGTCTTGTTTTTAAACAGCTGCACGCTCCAGACTGGCTTTATGGAATTCTCGTATTAGGTCTATACCGCGGAACCGCTTGGGTGGTGAGTGTTATGCTGCCGCCAATGGCGATATTCTTTCCGATTTTTGCTTTGTTAGAAAACTATGGGTACCTTCCGCGAGTAGCCTTTAATATGGATCGTCTCTTTAAAAAATCAGGAGCGCACGGAAAACAATCTCTCACTATGGCGATGGGCTTTGGCTGCAACGCCGCTGCCATTATGTCGACACGCATTATTGAATCGCCGCGTGAACGTATGCTGGCTATCTTAACCAACAATTTTGTCCCTTGTAACGGACGATGGCCAACGCTCATTTTACTCGCTTCTCTATTTATGGCGGCAGGCTATACAGGCGGATGGAAAACATTTGTTACCGCAGGAGTCGTCGTCGCCATGGTTCTGTTTGGAATTATTGTCACGCTCACCGTCTCATGGATTTTATCTAAAACCGCATTGCGCGGCGTGCCGACTCATTATACACTTGAGCTTCCGCCTTATCGTCGGCCTAAAATATGGGATACCATTATTCGTGCTACATTAGATAAGTCCGTGTATGTGCTAAAACGTGCGGTTGCTGTCGCTGCTCCAGCCGGTGTGTTAACATGGATATTGGCGAACATTCACATTGGTGACACGACCATTCTGACTTACATTACGGATTGGCTTGATCCATTTGCACGTGAACTTGGGCTTGATGGCTATATTTTAATGGCTTTCATTTTGGGTCTTCCAGCTAACGAAATTGTGATGCCTATTTTGCTCATGGGATATTTATCAACAGGGGCATTAACAGAAGTCGATGATCTTCATTCGTTAAAGCAAATTTTCCTTGATCACGGCTGGACATGGCTGACCGCATTAAATATGATGTTATTTTCTTTACTTCACTATCCATGCGGCACAACATTGATTAATATTTATAAAGAAACAAAAAGCAAAAAATGGACGCTGCTCGCCTTTTTGATTCCAACGAGTATCGCGATTGCCGTTACCTTTTTAACCACTCACATCGTGCAATGGTTTGATCTTCTATAAGAAAAAATGTCCCGCCTTCTTTCGATAATAGGCGGGACATTTCATTATACATGCTTGACTTCCTCGATATGCGACGCATCACCTTCACTAAGCAATATCATCGCTCCATTCTCCACTTGAATCGTTGTTACACTCGTACCATAAATGTACGGTGGATCCCAAAGCCGCTCAAGCGGCGCATTTTTTAAAAGAGTCGTCAACGCTTTTAAAACCACCGCATGGGTGACAATTAAAATATCGCCTGACGCGTGGCGTTCAATAATGCTTTCTAACGCCGCAAAGGCGCGTTGCTGCACATCGCTAAACTCCTCACCGCGCGCCGGCTGATATACATGAGGCTCATTCCAAAAATGGTGAAACCGCACAGCATCAAATTGCTGAATCTCTTCATGTGTCTTTCCTTCCCAATCACCTAGATGGATTTCTCGCCATCTTTCATCTTCATACATAGGAATCAAACGTTCGCCGCGAATGAGTTTGGCTGTTTCAAGAGCCCGTCCGCTTGTACTTGTATAAATCGCTGTTAAATCAATCTTCTCCATTCTTTTTCCAAGACGAAGCGCATCCTCTCTCCCTTTCTTCGTCAATGGCGAATCATTCCAGCCTTGCAATCGTTTTTCCATGTTCCATTCCGTTTCTCCATGTCTTGTGATGTATAATGTCAACATGCTCCTTCTCCTCCGTCTCTCGAAAATCCCCTAGCCAACCACGGCTCGGGTATCCGTTCTCTAGCGCTATCTTTTTTACTTCTTGATCCACGTAAATATTCCTTTTTCTTTACAGGCGCCCTTGGCTGAATGAAGTTGATCACCACCGGAAGGATGAACATTCTCCTTGCTCGAATCGATCGATTCACCTTCATAAATACATGAGTAGAGTATTGGTGGCCATTCCCGCCTACATGTCATTTCCAAGCGAGCGGCTTCCCCTTGGATAGGTTACAACAAAAAACCCCTCTCTTCGCTTAGAGGGGGCGATTGGTTTGAAAGGCCGTTTTGTTATAGTCCGCGAGCCATTTTTGCAGTTTTTCCGCCTCCAATGATTTACTGAAATAAAACCCTTGTGCAAAGTCACAATCCATTTGTTGCAAAAGCAAAAGCTGGTTATTTGTTTCCACACCTTCTGCGAGCACCTGAATATCAAGGCTTTTCGCCAAATGAATAATCGTATCAACAATGGTGGCATCTTTAGAATTGTCCGCGATCCCTTGGATAAAGCTGCGATCAATTTTTAAAAGCGACACTGGCAAGTTACGGATGTAGGCAAGTGAGGAAAAGCCTGTTCCAAAATCATCGATCGCCACTTGCACGCCAATATTTTTTAACTCAGTCAAAATATGCTTTCCTGTTTCAATATTTTCCATCAATCCGCTTTCTGTCACTTCTAAAATTAAATGCTCCGGCGCAAAATCTGTTGCCTTTAAAATATAGGTAACATGTCCGATCAGTTCCTTACGGTTCAATAAAAAAGGAGATAAATTTACAGCCAGCTTCAAATGATGAAAATGCTGCTGCCATTGCTTCACTTGACGGCATGCTTGCTCTAGAACCCATAATGTAATTTCGAAAATAAATCCACTTTGTTCTGCCAGCGGAATGAACTCCAACGGCGGGATTTCACCCAAGGATGGATGCCGCCATCTGAGCAGCGTTTCCACCCCCATCGCCGTCCCGCTCCCAAGCTCAATTTTCGGCTGATAGCATAAATAAAACTGCTCCCGCAAAATGGCAAACGGGAGATCCCGCTCAATGATAGTCGCTCGATTTTGGACAGGCTGGTAAAAATAATAACCGTTCTTGCCACGCTTTTTCACGTAGCTAAGGGCTTGATCGGCATATTTCATTAATTCGTTGGCATCCACCGCGTCCGTTGGAAAAAAAGAAATACCGACAGAAAGCGTCGACTGAATCATTTGTTTTTCATAATGAAACGGCTGATGGAAAGCGCAAATCAGCTGATCCACGAATTGAGACACTGCTTCTTTCGTCATGTCAGGTAATAGCAAGACAAACTCATCGCCGCCAATTCGAGCAAAAAAGTCAGCGGTGCGCAATGCGTTTCTTACTCTTTTAACCGCTTCTTTTAAAAAGTAATCTCCTGCTTGATGAGAAAAATGATCGTTAATCCATTTTAACTTGTCAAAATCAAGATAGCATAAGGCGAACGTTTTCTGCTGTTCGATCAACTGCCAAATATATTTTTCAAAATATCTTCGATTGGCAATGCCTGTCAGCGGATCGAAATAGGTAAGCTGATAAAGTTTATCCTCGTATTGTTTTCGCTCATTAATATTTTTGGTAGAGATAATAAACCAATGAAAAGGTTGATTTTCATTCGCAACAAACCGTCCATAACCTTGCATCCAAACCCATTCACCATGCCTGTTTCTCTTGCGAAACTCTACCGATTGTTCTTCCTTCGTTTCATATAATCTTTCCCATTTTTGACGCAGCGCTGCTACATCTTCTGGATGTACATGACGGGAGAAAACAGCTTCCATATCCATGTACTCCGCAGAAGCTTCAAATATATGAAACCATGAACAATATAATATTTTTCCTTCAAGGGAAAGAATCAAAAGATCATCAAACGAATGTTCCGCAATCATCCGTAGTTGCTGTTTACTTTCCTGCAATGCCGCTTCCATTCGCAAGAGCTCCATGCGATCGCGCAACACGCACAAGATGGCGCAATCGGTTTCACTTTGGATCGGAAGAAACGATGCGCTGACTGTGACACATCCTCCGTCCGCTTTTTGAACATCCCGTTTTTCATAGTGAACAGCCTCGCCACAACGAACTTTTTCCATATCTTCTAACGAAAAGCCTAGTGCTTGAATATTTCCTGCTTCTTTCCCTATTAGAGATTGAAAAGCCGGATTCATATGTATAATACGCCCATTTGGATCAATGAGGGCAATAGACTCTACAAAATGTTGAAAAAAAGTGGAAAATTTATCTTCCATATGAATAATGACCTCTCCAGTATATTTTTTGCTCTTCCAACAGAAAGTCGCCCTCTTGCTTATCATTTTTTTATGATTCTTACACTTTCATTTTTACTAATATAACAACAAAAATCAACAAAATGAACCCATTTTTTTCGAAAAACGAAGAAAAATTTCCTAAGCTTCAGGCTGTAGATAAAGTTCATGATGACGTTGTCTGCATATTATCGATTCACGGTCATGTCTTCAGCTTGAAAACGCCTAGCAGACAAGGACAACGAAGCCAAACGGGTCCATTGGCGCAGGATGAAAGCGCCTATCACCAATCTGGCTAAACGTATTTCTCTTGTAAAGATACAATCATAGACCGCTATTTTCTCTATAAACCTGTTTTATAACACGATAAACGATCGTTTTGAGCAAAGAAAAAACTTGTTACAACACTCTTCCAACTACAGTTTTTTTTTACAGATGCCATTCCTTTCATTTTTTTGTTGTATTTCATATATTAGGATACAAAACATTCGTTCTAGGGCAAGCAAGTGATAACCCGATTTCAACCGTCAGAGAACCGAAGAACACATGAATCAAAACGATAAATAAGCTGGCCTTTTATTCATAAACAAAATACTCTCCCGTTTTCACAAGCGGGAGAGGTTTAGAAATGATCCTTTTTTAATGGACATATTTTACAATATGAATGCGCCATTGTTGTTTGATAAGAGAGACAGCAGGTTACTCGACGCCCAACCTCCTTTCTTTTTTCCCAAAAACGTGCAAGGTTCATCGTTTGAATGACCGTTTGCAAATCTTCGTTAAGTTGGACGGCAATGTCAGAAAATGCTTCATCCTTCATCAATACGGTTTCATATAGCCAAAAAAGATAAATGGCTATATTTTCCCATAGAATAAGAGAAGGAATCTTGGCAATAGGATGGATTTGCCCAATTAAAGGAGAAAGATGATTTGCAAACAATTCTTCTATTGTTTCTTTGCTCCATTGAATTCGCTTTTGTGCTGATTGTGTATATTGAAGAGGTTCAATCCGAAACGTAGGCAGCCATATTTCCGCAGTATCGTCAGTTTCTAAATAAATACGTTCAAACGGAAGAAACAGCCGTTTATTCCACACTGACATGGCATACAAAGCAATCACAGCAACAAAACTGTAGCGCTTGATAAATATCGAAGCGGCCACTGCCATATTCGGTGCTCCTATTTTTTTCCGTAGCTTTTCGAAATAGTAACGTAAATCCTTTTCATCGAATAACTGAGCAACACAAATAGACAAAGGTGAATCTGTCTGCTTCATGGAAAAACGAAATGGTTCTAATTGACTTCTCTCATAGTCTGAAAGCTCCATTACACTCCTCCTTCTTTTGTGGGGAAATGCGGCGTCCTTTTCCGTGCGGAATACATAGCGGTGTCCCAAACAATGGATCACGGATCACTATACAATCCATTTGAAATACTTCTTTTACTAATTCTGGTGAAATCACTTCTTCTGGTTTTCCCTGTCTATATACAGATTGATCACGAAGGGCCACTATATGTTGAGCATAACGACAAGCTAAGTTTAAATCATGGAGCACCATCACAATGGTTCGCTTTTCCTGCACATTTAATTCATATAATAAATCAAGAATCTCAATTTGATGGGTCATATCTAAATATGTAGTTGGTTCATCCAATAAAATAATGTCCGCCTCTTGGGCCAAAGTCATGGCAATCCATGCTCTTTGCCGCTGTCCCCCGGAGAGAGAATCAACTAAACGTTCAGCTAATGCCTCCATCCCTGTTACTTCAAGCGCTCTATTAACCGCAGCTTCATCCTCTTTTGTCCATTGTTGTAGCCAAGATTGATACGGATAACGTCCTTGTTTGACAAGCTGAAGAACCGTTAGACCTTCTGGAGCTGAGGGGGATTGTGGCAAAATAGCTAATTTTTTAGCCACCTCCTTTGTGGGAAGCTTGGCAATCTCCTCTCCTTCAAGC
Organism: Anoxybacillus sp. PDR2; assembly: GCF_009834045.1. Taxonomy (NCBI): domain Bacteria; kingdom Bacillati; phylum Bacillota; class Bacilli; order Caryophanales; family Anoxybacillaceae; genus Anoxybacillus; species Anoxybacillus sp. PDR2. The sequence continues at coordinate 2,195,796 of NZ_CP047158.1, forward strand.
AGCACAGCGCCACTAACCGGCCTAAGAAGGCGGGCCATGGAACGCAAGAGAGTGGATTTGCCACATCCGTTGCTTCCAATCAGCACCGTAATGTTGCCTTTTGGAATGCTCAAATCTAGCTCCTTAATAATCACGCTATCCCCATATGCCAATGTTAATTCTTTTGTTTGCAACGAATTCATGATACTCCTCCCTCTCTACTATTGTCGGCTTTTATATAGTAGATAAATAAAATAAGGGGCTCCAAGTGCTGCCGTAAACACACCAGCAGGAACTTCGAGAGGGGCAAACATCGTACGTCCCACTAAATCAGCCAGCATGACCAAAATCGCGCCAAGCAACGCAGCCGCAGGAAGTAAGGCCCCAAACGATGAACCAACAAGTCTTCGCGCTATATGCGGTGCCATTAACCCGACAAATCCAATTCCTCCAGCAAACGCTACAGCCCCTCCTGTTAATGCCGTGCTTAACAACAGAAGAAAAAGTCTTTGCCTTTGCAAAGAAACGCCAACTCCCAGCGCAATTTCATCTCCTAGTTCCTGAATATTTAACTTACGTGCTGATATAATGCTGATCATCAATAAAATCAGCGCCCATGGAACAAGAAAAGCGACATCCTTCCAAGAAGCTCCATATATACTTCCCGTAATCCATACATTTGCCTGACTCACACGATAAATCGGACCTGTTATCATTAAGAAAGTGGTTCCAGCCTGCATCAGCGCAGAAATGCCTATGCCGATCAACACAAGACGAAAAGGGGAAATCCCATTTTTCCAAGCTAGCATATAAACCAAAAACACCGATACCGTAGCACCAACAAAAGCCCCAAGGGGCAGCCAGTGAATGCTAATGGTCAATGAATGATTTTGATCACTAAATAGCGCTAAAAACGCAACAACAGCCGCTGCTGCACCACTAGTCATACCGAGTACATCCGGGGAAGCAAGCGGATTGCGAATCATTCCCTGTAAAATGGCCCCTGCTACTGCTAACGACATCCCAACAAACAAAGCTACAATGACGCGCGGCAAACGAAAGGTATGGATCACGATTTTCTCCATATCTGTTCCGCTTCCAAAAAGCGTTTTTGCTACATTCAACGGAGAAATATACGCACTGCCCATTCCTAAGCTCACTAAAAACACGATTAATCCAAACATCAATAATACTAGACTGATAATGACTGCTTTTTTGTCGATAAGAAAAGAAAGATAATTAGTCATGCGAAGCGATAGGTATTTCTTCTTCATTTTTTCAAAATCCCCCTACGGGCAATATAAATAAAGAATGGAACACCAATCAGCGCCGTCATAATTCCGACAGGCACCTCCTGAGGCATTAACACATAGCGCGCGCTAATATCAGCCAAAACTAAGAGAATTCCTCCCATAAGCGCACAATATGGCAACAACCAACGATGATCCGTGCCGACGACCCCTCTTGCTATATGCGGCACCATCATTCCAATGAATCCAATCGGACCTGCAACCGCCACTGAACCGCCCGCCAACAAAACGACAAGAATGGCTGCTGCCAATTTCACCATATTTATGCGCTGGCCAAGTCCCGCCGCCACATCATCCCCAAGCATTAATACATTCACCTTTGGAGCTAACAAAAAAGTGCCAATCCACGCCATGGACAAGTAAGGAAAAACAGCGGCCAGCATATCTAGCTTTCTTCCAGAAACAGATCCAGCAAGCCAAAACAGCACTTCCTCTAACGCTTTTTCATTAGCTGACAGCATTCCTTGGGTCAATGAAGAAAATAGCGCTGCGACAGCAGTCCCCGCTAATGTGAGTTTGATGGGTGTCATTCCTTCTTTTCCGGAAGCGCTTATAACAAATACGCTAACAGCCGCTATTGCCGCCCCCAAAAAAGCGAACCATGTAAAAGCCTGAAAAGAGCTTACATGAAAAAAAGTAATAACAAGCACAATAAAAAATCCAGCACCTGCATTAATTCCGAAAATACTTGGGGAAGCGAGCGGATTTTTTGTCAATGCCTGCATCAGCGCCCCCGCCATTGCTAAACTCGCTCCAACTGAAGCGCCAATTAATGCGCGCGGCAAACGAACAGTTGTAATGACAATATGTTCGTTTGAACCGTCATTATGTAAAAATGCGTCTATGGCCATTTTCCAGCTCGTGTTAGTGTATCCTAAAATAATACTCATCCACATGCTCGCCCCAAGCAGCAAACACGCCAGCATGAGTCCTAAGCCTTTTGCATAATTCGTCTTTAACATTCTACTTGCTCCCTTAATATACTAAAGTTTCTCACCATTAATAAGTCTATTTGATAATGAATCTCATAGTCAATAATATTTTTTAAAATTACCTTATCATTAATTGATACAATTCCTATTTGTTTTATCATATTCTTATTGACAACCATTATCAATACTTTTATTATTGAATCTGTTAATGAAAATGATTATCATTTTTTAAGAGAAAAGGGGGAATTTTCACTGTGCTAAAACATTTCAAACTCACTACCATTATTGCCGCTGCTTTCGCTTTGCTTCTCAGCCTGACTGCGTGCGGAGGAAAAAAGGAAGCACAGCCAGCACAAACAAATGAAAAGGAAAAAGCCCAAAGCTATACAGTAGAGCACGCAATGGGCAAAACGGAAATAAAGGGAACACCAAAACGAATCGTCATCTTGACAAATGAAGGAACCGAAGCGCTTTTGGCCTTAGGAATCACGCCAGTTGGGGCTGTCAAATCATGGACTGGAGATCCTTGGTACGACCATATCCAAACACAAATGAAGGATGTAACAGAGGTCGGCACTGAAAGTGAACCAAACGTTGAAGCTATTGCAGCATTAAAGCCTGACTTAATTATCGGCAACAAATTACGGCAAGAAAAAATTTACGAACAATTGAAAGCAATCGCGCCAACTGTATTTTCTGAAACCCTTCGCGGCAGCTGGAAAGAAAATTTTACGTTGTACGCTAAAGCGGTAAATAAAGAAGAAAAAGGAAAAGAAATCATTGCACAATACGACTCACGTATTGCCGACTTAAAAGCGAAACTTGGCGATAAACTACATATGAAGGTATCCATTGTTCGTTTTATGGCAGGCGATGTCCGAATCTATCATAAAGATTCCTTTTCCGGTATCATTTTAGATCAGCTCGGCTTTGCCCGCCCTGAATCACAAAGCGTAAATGATTTTGCTGAAACTGGCGTCACACAAGAGCGAATCCCAGCAATGGATGGTGACATTTTGTTCTATTTCACCTATGAAACAGGGGATGGCAAAGCGAACGAGCTAGAAAAAGAATGGATTAACGATCCGCTCTTTAAAAACTTAAATGTTGCTAAACAAGGAAAGGTATACAAGGTCAGCGATACAATTTGGAATACAGCTGGCGGTGTGCTTGCTGCTAACCTCATGCTAGACGACATCGAAAAATACTTTTTAGAAAAATAAGGAGGTTTTAAGAAAGCTGCCTGTTTTATATCAGGGCAGCTTTTTTTCGCATCACATTCGACTTAAAGCAACAGATATCGAATAGGAGGACGGACGGCGCCGAAAAATCATCGTCGCCAAAAAGTTGCTGTTTCACATAACTTATGCTAGATTCAAAGTACGTAATGATGAATGAAAGGATGAAAAGCAATGAAACGTACATCTTTGGCAGCGTGCTTCCTCTCCTTAAGCCTACTTGTCAGCGCTTGTTCTACAGAAAAAGCAAAAGATCAAGACCATCAACAGCACGCCAAAACCTATACAACCAGCTCCGGAGATATACGAGAAACAACAAAATCCGTTGATCATTTACCTAGCTTTTTAAACTCCTATGATGAAAATATGGCCGTTCTTTATCAACAAGCTGCGCAACATCGCGAACTGCTAGAAAGCATTCCCTGCTACTGCGGGTGCGGACAATCTGCCGGCCATAAAAATAACTATGACTGCTTTGTTTACGAAAATAAAAAAGACGGCACCGTTGTATGGGATGACCACGCCACGAAATGCGGAGTTTGCTTAGAGATTGCGGCCGAGTCCATTACAGCATACGAGCAAGGCAAATCTATCTCAGAAATTCGCAGCATGATTGATGCGAAATATAAAGAAGGTTATGCTGAACCAACGCCAACCCATTCATAAAACCGTAAAAAAGCTACCGAGGACGGTAGCTTTTTTTATGAATAGATGCTTAGTAGCGTATATAGATCATGCAATGTTTCAATTTGCTTTTGTTTCAACTCTTGCAATAAATTCGTCCAAAGCAGCACCATCGCTTGGACATCGCCATCAGCCGTATGCCTTTTTTCACAGATAATGCGATAATGCTCCAAGGCCGAATCAAGCGTAGAAAATGGCTTGCGGTGAACAGCTTCCATCACCTGCTGCAGCTCTAGAAAGCGCATCGTCCATTTTGTTCTGTAGTTAGTCCAAAGGAAATGGTTAATAAAAGCAAGGTCGTGCGCAATATGATAGCCCATTGAAATGCCTTCTCCCATCAATGCTAAAAAATGATTCATTTCCTCCTTTAGACGCGGTGCATGCCGGACATCTTCCATTGTAATTCCTGTTAATTGCGAAATATGCTCCGGAATCTCTTTTTCCGGACAAACAAGCGTAAAATAAAAATCCTTCATGGTTCCATTAATGGTTTTGGCAGCGGCCAGCGCAAAAATTTCATCACCATTCTTTGGATAAAATCCTGTTGTTTCTGTGTCAACAATAATAAAAGGAATCTGCTCAAGACGCGTATTTATGCTGATCTGCTTTTTCTTCAGTTCATTTAGCATCGCTCGATCCCATGCTTCTTGCTGAAATGTTCGCCCTTCAGTTTCTGATGCAGCCGATATTTTTTCGCGCGGAATTCCAAGGGACAGCAGGCGAAGCGCTCGCTGCCAAAAACGTTGCTGTTCATTCATCGGATCAATCACCAGCCCGCCTCATCACTAAACGCTGTAATCGCCGGGAAATCTTCATGGCTTGTTTTAATTGCGTTCGTTCATGCCGATTAAGAATGTGAACGGAAACATATTCATTGTTGTCTATCGCAAGCGAATACTTCAACCGAAAATATGCGTATGTGAAAAATGCTTCGCGCGTCGCTTCCGCCAGTTCAACTGGCAAAAGCAATTGGGCACTTATTTCCTCTAATCTTTCTCTCGTCCGCATCGCCGCAATATTTCCTTGACAAGCCAAAAACTTCAGCGCATTCACTAATTGGACATAGCCGCTGTACTTCAAATGCAAGCAACCGCTATATGGCCCCCAACGCTCCAGTTGAAAATTGCCGAACCACCCAAGCGGAACCCGCGGAAAAATCACATGCTCCCCTATTCGTTTTAATAAAAGAGAATGGTGATGAATCCGGTCAATCAAAAACCGCTTGCCTTCGACCACTAATTCACTCGCCCCATAGATGGGACGCATATCCATCGCAATCAGAAGAAAACGGATATCATCTGGAAAATGGTGGTCGATATAAGTAGCGATTTGTTCCTGCCAATGACGGAGCGATTGACTCCATCTGCGGTTTGTCGCCATGACATTTCCTGTACAATACGGATAACCCATCTCATATAAATACTTTGTGCCAATCTCAGCTAAATAACGAATGAATATATAGCACTCTTCCTCGGCTTCAGCAGCGCATTCAAACAGAATGCCATGATCTTGATCTGTCCATACCGTCGGCTCTCCCCTCCCAATACTGCCCATTGCATACCAGCACCATCTAGCCGGCGGTCTGCCTACAGACGCGCGCCTAGCCGCTTTCTCGGCAAGCGCGATCGCTTGTTTCATGATGGCATCATGGACATCACTTAAAACATAGGAAAGAGAGGGAATTCTCTCTCTTTCCGTCACACCGCGTAGCTGATAGGCTAGCTCCTGATGAAAACGGCCTAACTCCTCCACCGTTTTAGCTTGGTTGATTTGTTTAATAAGATCCTTTAGCAACCTCATCTTTACTGTTGAACCACTGATTTTGTGGAAGGGTTGATAAACACAGGATCTAATTGCTCTGGATAACCATATGATCCATGCTCGCTAATATCAAGTCCAGAAATTTCTTGCTCTGCCGTAACACGCAACCCAATCGTTTTCTTAAGAAGAAACAGGACAATAAATGACACCGCTGCGACATAAACAGCTGCCCCCAGCACGCCGACAACCTGAACGATTAATTGATGGAATCCTCCTCCATAAACAAGTCCCGCTTCCCCCACTCCAGTAATTTCTACCAAGCGCGGTGAAGCAAAAAATCCGGTCGAAATCGTTCCAATCGCTCCGGCGATGCCATGAACGGAAAACGCATAAATCGGATCATCAATTCCTTTTCGTTCAAAATATACAGATGTCCAAAATGTAACCGCCCCTGCTACGGCTCCAATGACGACCGCAGCCCATGGTTCAACGAAGGCACACGCTGCTGTAATCGCAACAAGAGCCGCTAAAACACCATTGACCATCGCTGGAATATCCGCTTTTCCGATCATAATTTTCGAAGTAACAATCGCCGCTACGGCTCCAGCTGCAGCTGCTAGATTGGTTGTCAAAGCAACATAGCCGAAAAATCCGTCTCCTACAGCCATCGTGCTTCCAGCATTAAATCCAAACCAACCCACCCATAAGATAAAGCCGCCAATGACGGTATATACTTGATTATGTCCTGGAATCACATTTGGTGTTTTATCCTTATTAAATTTTCCGATACGAGGCCCAAGCAAAATGGTGGCAATCAGCGCAGCAACGGCTCCCTGCAAATGAACGACAGTCGAACCTGCAAAATCCTGCATTCCCATTTCTCCAAGCCAGCCGCCTCCCCATACCCAGTGGCCAATCACCGGATAAATCAATACGGTAAAAATCGTTCCGAATGTAAAGTACACTGCCAGTTTCGCCCGTTCCGCAAAACCTCCCCAAGCAATCGCCAGCGATACTCCTGCAAATCCAAGCTGGAATAAAAACTTCAATGCCAGAGGTACATTTGCCCACGATAACGCATCAAATGTTCCATCTCCTTCTTTTAAAAACCATCCTTCCGTTCCAATAAAGCTGTTACCAGTTCCAAATGTAATCGCAAAACCAAACGCCCAAAACGCCAAAGAAGCAATAGAAAAGCTTAAAATTTGTTTTCCGGCAACATGGCCCGAATTTTTCATTCTCGTCGATCCTGCTTCTAATAGGGCAAATCCCGCTTGCATTCCAATCACTAATACAGCCCCCATCATGACCCATAATGAGTCAAGCGCTAACGATATTTCTTTTGGACTCATCTTCATCTCCCCTTCTCCTTTGTTATTATACATAACATATATATGTTATAATATATTACATATATTTCACGGTAGCAACCATTATTTTTTAAGAAAACGATTACATCTTTAAATTTTTTGTAAATTATTATTACATAAAAAAGAACGCCTCCAACAAGGCGTTCTTTTGACATGATAATCGATGAGGAAACCTAACAGGCTTGGAGCGTCGGCCTACATGAACAATGCCGCTCACAGAAACGTGAATAACGGCCCATTGTCCCCCCTTCTCCGTAGAGATGTGTAGTAAGTCACGAGAATTTTCTAAGGCGTGTATTTTTACAGTTATCGTCTATTCAACCTTTCAGTTGTGTTTATATTCATTACGTGTCAACTCATGATCCATTATGTCTCCCTTATAAAAAAACAAATAATGTTATAAAATGTGACATAACTTATCCTAACGATAACACTTTACTCTTCTTCTGACACCACATCGATTGTTCCTTCCATATATACATCATTCACTTGTTCATGAGTTTCTGAAAATCCTAAAGATCTTCGGTCGTTAACTTCCTTATTCTGAATCTCTTCCGTTCTTTTCAAATCACCTTGTTGCTTTTCAGCCATACTAACTTCCTCCTTCATCATCGTGATGGACAGTGTACTCAACCGTTACTCACCTTCTATTTTGAGCCATTCCTCGCGATTCATTCTTAAATGTAAACGTAAAAGAAAATAAAAAAGAAACGTTATGGTTGTAATAAACTGGAGAAAATAGGCCAAACTAACGATGACATGAAATATGGTTAAAAAGGTGGCGAGCACATGACACACTCTTCACACAATAAAAGTTGCAAACAACCAAATCCATCCCATTCCCAACCGAAAAAGACAGGGTACGGGGATAAGAAGCTGAACGGACCGAATCGTCCTGCGGAATAATTCATATAAAAGGATGGCGTTTATCAATGAAGCATATTCTTTCTCTTGTGATTAAGTACATTTTACTTACAACCATATTTTTTTCGATTATTCCTTTATTTCTGAGAGTATCCACGGCGGAGCTTTTATGGCTGAGCCTTGTGATGACATGCTTTGCCTATGCAATTGGCGATTTATGGATTTTAACGCGTTTTGGGAATCTGTCAGCAACAATTGCCGATTTTGGCCTTGTCTTTTTTGGACTATGGATAGGAGTTGGCAGCTTTTATACCGCCTCTGCCGCGGTATTGAATGCCTCATTTTTCACAGCGTTGCTTGTTGCTCTTGGTGAAGCGCCTTTTCACGCCTATATGCAGCAAATCGTATTGCGCGATGGCAAAGCCGCCGAAAAACGTCCGGCTAAGCCTTTGATTCCTTCTGTACAAATGGAAACGGCAGAAGAATTGGACCCAAATCATAAAAACCCAAAAAGCTGACCATCGTTATAAATGCGGTCAGCTTTTTTGATTATTCCTCTCGTTTTAATGATAACAATGTTTGCTTGAGCTGTTCCTCCATATTCACAAGCTCGCGCTCTACTTGCTGGCGCTTCACTCGCCCTTCCTGTTGAATTTTGAGCGTCTCCTCCAATGTGGTAATGAGGTTTTCCTGTGTCTTCTTTAGCGTTTCAATATCAATCAAGCCGCGTTCATTTTCTTTCGCCACTTCAATGCTGTTCGTTTTCAGCATTTCTGAATTCCGGAGCAATAGATGGTTGGTCGTTTCCGCTACTTGCTTTTGCGCTTGTACAGCTTTTTGCTGGCGAAAGAGCGTCAATGCGATCACGACTTGATTTTTCCATAATGGGATGGCGGTGAGAATGGAAGATTGGATTCGTTCGACCAACGTTTGGTTCATATGCTGAATCATCCGGATTTGTGGCGCCGTTTGAATGGTGACTTGTCTGCTTAACTTTAAATCATGAATCCGCTTTTCTAAACGGTCAGCAAACTGCAATAAATCATTGACTTCCTGCATTTCCATTTGATTTCCTGATTGTTGAGCTTTCGCCTTTTTTTCTGGAATGAGCACGGTTCGCAATTCCTCAAGCCTCCATTCGGCTGCCGCAATATAAATGTTGAGCGCATCAAAATATTCTTTGTTCTTCTCATATAACGTTTCCAGCATCATAATGTCGCGAAATAGCAACTGACGATGCCTTTCCAGCTGATCCGCAATTTTATCAATCTCCACACCGATTTTTTGATATTTCGCTACCATCCCTTGAAGCGATTTAGATACAGAGCCAAAAATCCGCGACAAGAAGCCTTTTTTCTCCGGTAACAAATCATCTGGGCGAACTTCTTTAATTTTGGTCATCAGCGAGCTGATCACTTCTCCAACAGGTCCTGCATCTTTTGCCTGAACATGATTTAAAATGGTATGCGAAAACTTTGACAGCTCTGCTTGCGCAGCTACTCCGTACTGAACGATCGCCTGCTGATTGCTAGGATCAATTTGCTTGGCAAGCTGAAGCGCTTTTTCACGATGTTCCTGCTTAAGTGAATCAATCAGCTTGTTTGGTCGCTCTTCTTCAACAGATCCTGCCTTTTGTTCCGCAGGCAAAGAGAAAGGATTTTCGAGGAGCGAATCAAGCGAGCTTGTCCAATCTTGCTCGCGAAGTTCGTTCTTTGCTTCGTTATCGGACGGTTTCATACTTTTTCTCCTCTCTCCACTCTGTGTTTTTTGGTTTGTTTTGTTCTTCAAGAAGCGATTGCTCTAGCAGCCTGGTTTCAATTTTTAAATCGAACACATCATCCGAAAGGATCGCCAAAAGCTGCTGTTCAGCTGAGCTCTCCAGTTCTTCTAAAAGCTTTTCCGTCTTGCGCAGCGCTTCCTTCATTTCTTCACTGCGAACAGGTTGGTGAATAAGATAGGCATACTTTTCAATCATCGTCACTGCCGAATCCAGCTCTTGGATGAAAAATGACTGAGCGACGCGAAACTTTTGCGGCTGCCGTTCAACCGCTTGAATCATTTTATCCACGGTAGCACTAATGTGTGATATCCGCTGCCACATTACCATTGATCGAATCTTTAAACGCGCCCGCCGCATTCTTCGCCATTTTTTTCGCGCTTCTGCAAGTTGTGTGCGTATATAGTCTTTTTCTTCTTTTAAGAGATCGCCGGCATGAATTCGCTGCGATCTCCATTTCATACAGAAAGAGGTAAGCACCATAGCAGCTGTTCCTGATATAAATGAAAGAAAAAATTGATAATCAAGAAGAAAGAAAACGATCGTGGCTGTTATAAAACCGACGTTCCACGAAACAAACCACCGCCAAAGGGTCATCAACAATCGTTTCATTTTTATCCCTTCCTTAAATAAATGGATTATTGATATTATACCATGTCCTCTCCTTTGATACGAAGCAACTGCGATTTTTGTTTCATTTTCGAAAGTCATAAGACAACTTCAAGCCTGAATATGCTGACTATAGCAAGGATTGCCAATGAAGGAGATGAAGAATTGAAAATGAAATATATTGATTGGCAAATGTGTGCATTTGTTGGCTTGACGTTGTTACAAGAATATTGGTGTTATTTTAGATTGCCGCGCATCTATTATTGGTATGCGCTTGAAGATGACGACCATCGCAACGCAGCATAGAGGAAAGAAGGTGTTCTTATGCATGATGCTCACCCGTATTCGTATTACGCCACACCTTCCGTACCGGGAGCCGCCCCACGCTCGCGAACGATCACCGTCACTGGTCAAGGCATTCTTTATGTGAAGCCGGATACTGTAACGATCACACTTGGTATTCGCACAGAACATACAAACGCACTTGAAGCGCTGTCCAGCAACTCGAAGCGGGTAAACGCCATGATTCAAGCGCTCGAAGCGATCGGCATTCATAAGGAAGAAATCGATACGATCTCGTTTTCAATTTATCCAAAATATACGTATACAAACAATATCGCGGTGTTAGCAGGATATGAGGTCGAACATCTTTTTGAAATTACAGTGAAAGATGTAAAAACGGTCGGCATGATTTACGAAGCGGCTGTAACGAACGGAGCCAATATCGCCCGCGAACTGCAATTTAAACTCGCGCATGAACAGCCCTATTATCAGCAAGCTCTCGCTCTCGCTGTCAAAAATGCTCAAGAAAAAGCGATCGTTCTTGCCCGCACGCTCAGCCTTCCTTTACACGACACCCCCATCGAATTAAAAGAGCAAACCATCTCTTCGATTCATCCTTCCCCACAGCCGCGAACGACTGTTCTCGCCGCGTCTGCCGCCCCGCCGATTCAAACACAGGATGTGACGATTACCGCTATTGTTCATGCTGTTTTTACGTATTGAGGGAGATCCCTTTTGATGGATCTCCCTCTCTCAAAATTGGATCTCATGTACTCGCTTGCCGCCAAATAAAACCACTTTTTTTGTTTTCGTTTCCTTTTTAGTCGTTATCGTTACTGTGTACAGGCCAGGAAAATAAGGACCGTACTTCTTCATAAACGGTTCTTTTGTCGGTTGGCCTTGAACGGCTTTACCATCCACAAGCACCGTAGCCTCCTCTTCTTGACGAATAACAAACGAATAAAGAGTCGGCTCAAACACGTATTGGTGAAACAAAAAAAATTGTTTTTCATACACCTTCATCGTAAAAATGGGCGGTATGGATGTCAGCCCTTTTATATAGACATGCTTTTCGTTCCATTGCCGCTCCCAATCACGTTCAAGCATCTCATATGCCTTTGGATGCTGATCGACATATGTGAACAAGGGGGCCAACGTTTTTTCGTTCACCGTGATTTCCTCGCTCCGAATATAGTTTTTCAATGTGCGCACATCTTTCTTTTTAAGCGCTTGTTCAAATTGATGAACGGCCGCTTCCTTGCTCATTTCATTTTTTAGTGCAGCATACCCTTTCATCATCACACCAATAAAAAAACAAAAAACAACCCCCAAAATCGCAGCCCATAAAAACGCTCGATAGCGTTTGTGCCACACAATCTGCTTTCGCATCCTTTGGCGCGATGGCACTACTTCTTCTTGACTCACTTGTTCTTGTCCGCTTGTCTCTTCATGATGGCTTTCGTTCTCCCTCACGCACTTTCCCCTCTCCCGTTCTGCATTTCTGATTCATTTTTATGACAGAATTAGGGAAAATATGTGAATGAAAGATAAAGGATCAAAGCATTTATTCTGCAATATATGTACAAGCATGCCAATAAGAAGTGCTCTTGCTTGTACAACATTTCCATCCCTTTTTTATCAACTGTCTTCCTACTAGCTTGTGAAACCAGCTATGTCCAACAACGACTACCGTTTCGTGAAGTTTCGCATACTCCACGAGAAGCTGGGAAGCCCTCTCAGCACGAACCACTGCTTGTGAATAGGATTCCACCCCGGGAGAATACCCGCAAAACCAACAAATTCTCGCCAGCACCAACCATAAAGATACAGGAAGCCGCAAAAAACTGATAGAAGAAAATGGAACAGGCAATTCTGCCTCGCGAAATAGTTCGTTTTTTTCCACCGCACACAAAGGAGAAAGATGTTCAGCTGATTGAACAGCACGCGGCAATGCGCTTGTAATGAAAACGCTGGCCTTCCGAGCTTTCTTCAGTGTCTCGCTGGGAGGCAGATGATCTTGACATATGCCTGCGGCGTCATACGCGGCAATCCATTGAGAAAACTGCGCGGAATTTATCCATCGCTTCTTTTCCTGCCACACAGATTTTCCGTGACGAATGAGCGTAATCTCCATTCTTCTCCTCCTCTCTGAACGTTTTCTTGCCCGTATTCAATCAAACATGAGAAATCATCGATGCAGGAGCCCATTTTTCAGCCAATGAACCTCCCCCGCGTCCCGCTCCAATACATGAGCGTTGCCCGCTACATCTATGAGCTTCTCCTTTCCTTCTCACATTCTTTCTTACGATTGCATTCTCTCCTTCTAGCCAAAACGATCATTCTCTATCTTTTTGTGATCATATAAAAATTTTCCTTATTTGTAAATACATTTAATTTTTTGCTTCATCACTCGCCTGTTAATGTAGATTAACATGTTCTTGTATGATAAAACTTTAGGCCGTTTTCGAAAGTCGTTGTCATCACGGATCCGTATAACGAAAACGATCGGCAAAATCAGCTGATCATCTGGTCACTTTTCCGTCATGCTTTCCATCCCTTGAAATATTTTCGCTTTTTTATTGACGTCCATTTTTTCAATCTGAATCTATCCAGTTCCACATCGCTTGAATATAAAGACAAAAACAGTCTGTCACATAACGTTCAAATAGATATGACGATTTTGTGAACGTTAGCGAAACAGGATTCATGTTTTCATAGATTAGTCGTATATTCTCTATGGATCATTTTTAGAAAATCGGGGGAATTGAACAATGGTTGTTCATGAATTGATCAGCACGGAAGCTATTTTTACGGAAGAGCTAAAAAAAGGGTATCATGTATTATTGCAAAAATATAAAAAAGTAGATATAAAGGTATCGGATATCGGTTTTATTCAAGAAATGAAGGACGGAAGTGAAGAGGTTGTCGAAGTTGTTTTCGATCCTGGCAATGAATACTCTTTGGTTCGTCTTGGTTCATATACATTTGAAAACGGAGCACCTTCTCTCGCTAAAGTGCAACAAACTCTTTTAAAACATCATCGTGATATTTTTGAAGGAGCCGTCTCAGCTTGAGACCGCTCCTTTTTGTTTCAGCGGTGGAAGGTGAATCGCTTCAGCACCTAGCGCTTCAACTGCTTCCAATAAACCTTCATTGATACTTGGATGCGGATAAAGTGGAAACTTCCAATCTTCCTCGCGGCCTACCATTTCAAGTCCGATCACTCCGCTTGAAATGAGTTCAATCGTCCCAGCCCCCATCATATGGACACCGAGTACCATTTCACTGTCGGCATCGCTGATCACTTTAATAAAGCCATCTTTTTGTCCGATGATGCTTGCATAGCCGTTTCCAGTGAGCGGAAACTGTCCAATGCGAACGTCTTTATATTGCTCTTTGGCTTCTTCTTCCGTCAGCCCGACGCTGGCAATCGGCGGAATCGAATGAACGATCGTCGGCAAAAACGTCGTATCTGCTTCTGATTGTTTTCCTGCCATCGTTTCCGCCGCTACTTTCCCTTGCTTAATCGCTTTGACAGCAAGCGCTGGTCCGCCTGTCACATCCCCCACGGCAAAAATATGCGGCAACGTTGTTCGAGACTGGGCATCCACGCGAATAAATCCCTCTTCTGTCCGCTCTAGATCAAGACGTTCAATGCCCAATTCTTCGATATTCGCTTGCAAACGGCACGAAACAAACAGATGAGACCCCTCAATCGTCACTGTTTCCTGCTCCTTCACAGACAAGGAAACCGTCACTTGTTCGCCATCGTTCGCTGCTTTGATCAATCGGCTATTCTTATAGACTTTTACTTTCATTTTTTTAAGCAAACGCTGCAATTCGCGGTTAATCGAAGAATCGAAAGCGAAATCATCGGCTTCTAAAATAAGCGACACATTGACACCAAAGGCACGAAAGCTTGTTGCCACTTCAAGCGCTATATAATCACTGCCATAGACGACAAGATGCTCTGGAAGCTCTTCTAATCCATAAATAGAGTAGGCGTTCAACACACGCTTGTGGTCCACATGGATCGAAGCTGGCGAAACGAGCGAAGCGCCAGTGGCGATCATCGCATATCGGAATCGGTACACATCAAACGCATCCCCCTTTTCCACCCCGATCCGATTCTCCGCTAAAAAGAAAGCCGTTCCTTTCATGACTTCAATTTTGTTTGCTTTGCAGAGCGCCTCCACACCTTGACGCAACTGACTCATCACTTTTGTTTTATATTGTTGAAGCTTTCCAGGATGGAAAGCCACATGAGCCCATTCGATCCCCATGTCATTCATGTGCTGAACGCTGGTCATGCTTTGCGCCGCGTGAGCAAACACTTTCGATGGAATACATCCTTTATTTAGACAAACGCCACCAAGCTCCTCTTTTTCGACTAATGTGACGGTGAGTCCAAGCTGTGCGGCGCGAATCGCCGCATGATATCCCCCGGGACCCGCGCCGATGATAACGACATCACGTTCGTGAGCAAGCTCTCCTACGACCATTTAGATCAACTCCATCAACATCAATTTCGGATTTTCGATTCGTTTGGCAAAATAATTCGTAAATGCGACCGCTGTCGCTCCGTCGGCAACGCGATGGTCGAACGACATCGAAAGATTCATCATCGAGCGCACAGCAATTTCATCATTTTCCAGTACGACAGGGCGTTTTTTCGTTTTATGGAACGCGACAAGCGCCACTTCCGGATAGTTAATGATTGGCGTTGCCCCAATGCTTCCTCCAAGCGGGCCGACATTGCTGATCGTAAACGTTCCGCCTGTCATTTCAGCTAATGACAATTGATTTTCCATCGCCTTCTTTGTCAACGCTTTCGCTTCTTCATGAATTTGGCGCAACGATTTCTTTTCGATATTTTTAATGACCGGAACAATCAATCCTTCTTCTGTGTCAACCGCAATGCCAAAGTGATGTTCTTTCTCAAGGCGGATGCATTCGTTTTCCTCATCAAGCTTTGCATTGAAAATCGGGAACTGTTTCAGCGCCAACGAGAGCGCTTTAATGAAAAACGCTGTTGCCGAAATGTTCACATTATGTTCCTTTAATTCCTCGCGCAACGCAATAAGCTCCGTTACATCGATTTCTTCAAAATGCGTGCAATGCGGAATGGTAAAGAGCGATTGCGTCATTTTTTTCGCGATTTGCTTGCGGCGGCCACGGAACGGAATGATCATTTCCTCTTTCGTTTCTTCTTTTGTCACCGTAACGGACGCAGGCTCGCGTTCGGCCGCTGGAGCAACTAGCTGTGTTGCTTGTTCTTGTTGTGTTGGTGCTTGTTGCCCTTGAAGATAGCGATACACATCTTCATCAGTAATGCGTCCTGCTGGTCCTGTTCCTTGAATAAGAGATAAATCTATGCCATGCTCACGCGCGATTTTTCTTGTGTATGGCGAAGCAAGAATTCGTTGTGGTTTTGTTTTGCTTTCATTTGTTCTGGCAGGCTCGCCTATGACTGGTTCGCTTTCAATTTCGACTTCCGCTTCGACCGTCACAGCGGCCTGCTCCTTCGCTTGCTCATGTCCAACCGCTTCCGTCTGCAAAGACAACAATGTCGTTCCGACCGCGATTGTTTGACCTTCTGGAACGAAAATGTCAAGGACGGTCCCCGCCGCTGGCGAAGGAATTTCGGCCACCATTTTATCCGTTTGCACCTCGACAAGCGGCTGATCGGCTTTTACATCATCGCCTTTTTTGACAAAATAATGGATGACAACCGCTTCGGTCATTCCTTCACCAATATCGTGAAGCTTGACTTCCAACATTTCCTATACCCCCTCCAACTAAAACTTCACTGCTTTCTCAATTGCGTGCAATACCCGTTCTGGTGTCGGCAAATAGTAATCCTCAAGCGCAAAAAACGGCACAGGGACATCAAAACCCGTCACTCGCTCAACGGGCGCTTTTTGATATAAGAATGATGTATCGTTGATAATTGAGACGATATCGTTGGCCACTCCGCCTGTCGCGTGCGCTTCCTGAACGATGACCGTGCGCCCTGTTTTTTGTACTGATTCGGCGATGAGATCCCGATCAAGCGGATAAAGGGTGCGTAAATCAATGACATCGGCTTGAATACCTTTTTTCGCCGCTTCCTCCGCTGCTTTCATGGCTACCGGCACCATCGCTCCCCAAGCGATAACCGTCACATCGTCCCCTTCACGCAACTTTTTTCCTTTGCCAATCTCAATCGTATATTTTCCTTCCGGCACTTCCTCGCGAGATGAACGATAGCATCTCATCGGTTCTAAAAATAAAACGGGATCCGGATCCTCGATAGCCGCGATCAGCAACCCTTTTGCATCATACGGAGTCGATGGGCAAACGACTTTGATTCCCGGCATATGGGTAAATAGGGCTTCGGTGCTATCACAGTGGATTTCGGGTGCGCGCACTCCCGCCCCATACGGCGCACGAATGACTATTGGCACCGTAAAATGTCCCATTGTCCGCGAACGGATTCGAGATGCATGTGTCATAATTTGTTCATAGGCTGGATAAATAAATCCTAAAAATTGAATTTCAACAATCGGTCGGAATCCGTTAACCGCCATGCCGATGGCCGCGCCCGTAAATCCCGCTTCACTTAATGGCGTGTCGATCACCCGATCTTCTCCAAATTCCGCTTGCAGCCCGTCAGTGGCGCGGAATACTCCGCCGTTTTTGCCGACATCTTCTCCAAGCACAAGGACATCATCCCGTTCACGCAACATGGTCCGCATCGCATCTGTCACTGCCTGAACAAGCGTCAACGTATTTGTTTTAACCGCCATTGTCATCGGATACTCCCCCGTTTCCATGCATTATATTCATTCTTTTGTTGTTCAATCGTCCACGTTGGCTGAGCGAATACGTAATCAAACATATCGTCCGATTTGGCTTCTGGGTAGTTTTCCATTTCTGTTATTGCTTGCTCGACTTCCCGGCCCACTTCTTCTTGAACCGATTGTGCCCACGTTTCATCCCAAAAGCCTTCTCGTTTCATGAATCGCTCAAGACGCTGGATTGGATCAGCCAGCTCGCGACGCTTTTTGCTTTCATCTTGATTGCGGTATTTTGTCGGATCATCCGCTGTTGTATGTGCCCCATATCTCCATGTGATTGCTTCAATGAGCGTTGGTCCTTCACCATTTCTTGCCCGTTCAAGTGCTTTCTGTGTTTCAAAATATACCGCGAGCACATCATTTCCGTCGACGCGAACACCCGGAATATCGTATGCTAATGCTTTTTGCGCGATCGTTTGCGAATTCATTTGTTTTGTTATCGGCACAGAAATCGCATATTGATTATTTTGATTGAAGAAGACAACGGGCGCTTGAAAGACGCTGGCAATATTTAAACCTTCATGGAAATCTCCTTCCGATGTCGCTCCGTCTCCAAAATAAACGATGGCCGCATTTTTTGTTCCTTTTCTTTTTTCTGCATACGCTGCACCCGCTGCATGCGGCAATTGCGTCGCAATCGGCACGCTTGGCGGGAAGATTTTCTTGCCGTTTGGCGGAACGCACCCTTCGTTTCGACCTCTCCAATACAGCAAAATGCGGGTTAACGAATGGCCAAACGTCATCGTTGCCCCATGATCGCGATAGGTCGGAAACAACCAATCATCATCCTTTAGCGCGAGTGCACTGCCGACTTGCGCTGCCTCTTGTCCTTCATACGGCGCATACGTTCCGATTCGTCCTTGCCGCTGAAGGCTGACACATTTTCGGTCGAACGTTCTTGTGCGCATTAAATGGCGGTAAAAGGTCATGGCCAATTCTTTTGTGATTTGTTCACGGTATTCTGTCATTACAAGTTCCCCATCGTTATTCATCACTTGAATCATTGGAAATTGCTGTTCCATCCCATCACCCTCTTTTCTTCATTATTTACAGACGAATATCCCATTTCGGACGCTTTTTATGAGAGAAGAAATTGTTTCTTCTGCTTCGCATTTCCAGCCGCTTTTCACAGAAGCGGTTCGCAGCTTCGATCGTTGTAAGTTGTTCATTTTCCGCTTGTGTATAAATATCAAGAAGCGTCGAATAAATCGCTTTCGTCTTTTGCAGCACGCGTTCTTTATTTGGGCCGTATAATTCATCCGATACTTGAATGAGGCCACCTGCATTGACAATATAATCCGGCGCGTATAAAATGCCTCTTTCTTGCAGCATCTGACCATGCCGTACATCAAGCAATTGGTTATTGGCAGAACCGACAATGGCTCTTACTTTAAATGCATCAATGGTGTCGTCGTTGACAACATTTCCAAAAGCACATGGCACAAACACATCCGCATCGGTTCGGTATATTTCGTCACCTTGTACCACTTTTACCGAGCCGCCGATTTCTTTCGCATAGGAAACAATCGAATCAACAGCCGCTTGGTTAATGTCGCAAACATAAAGGTTGGCACCTTTTTCTAACAGCTGCTCTGCCACCTTATAACCAACCTTGCCAAGCCCTTGAATCGCATACGTTTTGCCTTGGAGGTCGTCGCTTCCCCATAACGCTTTGTTCGTCGCTTGCAGGCCGTAAATCACACCCAACGCTGTCGGAACGGAGGAGTCACCGCTTCCGCCATACTCTTGCGGCACACCGACGATACAGTCCGTTTCCTTCATCGCATGTACGAAATCTTCTGGAGTTGTCCCCATATCTGTTCCTGTATAGAAACGGCCGTTTAACGATTCAACAAACTGGCCCAGCGCTCGAAACAATTCCGGTGTTTTATCTTTATTCGGATCACCAATGATAACCGCCTTTCCTCCACCAAAATCGACATCGGCCGCAATGCATTTATACGTCATTCCTTTTGAAAGGCGAAGCACATCAAAAAGCGCTGCATCAACAGTAGGGTACGGCTGCATACGACAGCCACCGAGAGCCGGCCCTAACGTCGTATTATGAATGGCAATAATCGCTTTCAAGCCTGTTTGTTCGTCATTGCAAAAAATGACTTGCTCATGCTCCTTCATTTGTGTAAATAAATCAATGGATTTCCATTCATTTGTAACCGCATTCATTCCCTCTTCCTCCTATGAATGTAGTGTCGCTTGAAGCATCTCCTTAATTTTTTCCTTTGGCAAAATGACTTGCTTGACCTCGCCCACACCAATCAATCTTTCGCCATTTTTCGCTTCCACCTTCGTCATCACAACATGATCGCGAAGCTCCGTTACCGTGGCCGTAACGGTTACCGTCGATCCTTCCAGAGTTGGGGCCACATGCTTAACAAAAACAGCTGCCCCCATTCCTTCCTCATGATCTTCAAGATACGGCAATATAATTTTTCGCGATGCCCATTCCATGTGATACACCATCGAAACCGTCGAATAAACCGGATGAACGACATGGCCTTCAAATTGCGCAAACATATCAGGAGTGACAACCGCCTCCACAACAGCTGTATCTCCAACTTTCATCCCTCGTTTCATTTCTCCACCCCTCTTAATAATACGAGAATAATATAAGACGTTTTATAAACGTAATAAAAAAATAACATTTTCAATATGCTAGACTATTAGATCAAAACATTTTTAAATTAGGTTTTATCAAGATATTTTAGCGATGTAAAGCGTTTAAATTGTAAACGTTTACACAATTAACATCATAAAAATATTTATTAACGTTAAAATAACGTTATGATAATTAAATATTATCAACCGATAAAATCAAAAGTCAATAATTTTCTCAAAAATTGAATCATTACAAAAAAAGCCCCTCATCATGGAGGCGCTTTTATATTTTCTATATAAAAATTATTGTTCTAAAAACATTTCGCGAAGCTCATTCCATTGTTGTTTCGCTTCACTCATCATTTGGTCAAACAGCTCCTGTACAGTCGGTATATCTTGAATAAATCCAGAAATTTGACCAGCGTTCACAAAGCCTTCGACAAAATCACCAGAAAGAGCTCCACGGCGGTGATAGTCCTCTGATGTGTAACGGTTAAATTCTTCAAGAGTAACTCCTGACTTTTCATAGTCAAGCAACTTTTCCGCATAGGCTGTGCGCATAATTCTCCGCACTCTGCCGACTGTACGACCAACGATAACAGTTTCATTTTCTCCAGCCTTTATTACAAGCTGCTTATAATCTTCATGGAAAGGAGCATCTTTGGTCGCTATCAATCTGGTCCCCAGTTGCACCCCTTTTGCTCCGAGAGCCAAAGCAGCGAGCAACCCCTTCCCATCGCCAATGCCTCCTGCTGCAATCACCGGCACACGAACCGCTCGGGCAATTTGCGGGATTAAAGTCATGGTCGTCAATTCGAGATGCGAATTAATTCCCGCTGCTTCATATCCTTCCGCAACCAGCGCGTCTGCACCAGCAGCCTCAGCCTTTTGCGCTTGTCTTACCGATGCTGTCACCACGATCACCTTCACTCCCCGTTCCTTCAGCATCGGAATAATAGGGGCTGGATTTCCCGCTGATAATGAAACCACCGGAATCTTGTGCTTAAACACTAACGAGAGCATTTCCTCTATATACGGAGTTACTTGAATGGGAATATTAACAGAAAAAGGACGATTGGTTCTCTGGCGTGTTTCCACAAGAATATTCTCCACCTCATCAGGTGTCATCGTTCCCACACCAATCGTTCCAAGGCCCCCCGCCTCGGAAACCGCGCTTGTCAGCTGAGCATTGCTAATATTCCCCATCCCCCCTTGAATAATGGGATAACGAATATGAAAAAAACGACAAATATCATTCATGAAATTCTCTCCCCGTTAAAAATATGTTATACTTATCATAACCTTATCACATTTGAGGAGAGATTGAAAATGCTTTATTCGTATAACGGAAAAACCCCAGATGTTGACCAAACCGTCTTTATTGCTCCCGGAGCCCATATTATTGGCGATGTGAAAATCGGCAAAGAATCGACTATTTGGTTTAATGCGGTGCTTCGCGGGGATGAAGCGCCGATTACAATTGGAGAGCGGTGCAGCATTCAAGATAATTCCACATGCCACTTATATGCCGAATTTCCGCTTGTCATTGAAGATGAAGTAACCGTTGGTCATAATGTCATTTTACATGGATGCACGATTCGAAGACGCTCCATCATCGGCATGGGCTCAACCATTTTAGATGGAGCAGAAATTGGCGAAGAATGCATTATTGGCGCCAATACGCTTATTCCACCGGGCAAAAAAATTCCGCCACGGTCACTTGTGGTCGGCTCGCCTGGTAAGATCGTCCGCGAAATTAATGAAAAAGATTTAGAGCTTATTCAGTTGTCCATTGACACATATGTACAAAAAGGAAAAGAATATCGCGAACTGCTAAATCACTCCCGTTAATAGGTGCAGCTATAATAAAAAAAGCACAAGATCATCCTTGTGCCTCATATGGTAGACAAAGTCCATTTTGACTTTGTCTATTATTATTTTCCCCATTCCTTTCCATCGTTTCCGTCGAAAGCGCTTGGCAGACCAAGGGACGCAGCCAAACGGAGACGCGAGTGTGAACAAGCAAGGCAAATGGCATCGTACACGCCTGAGACACAAGGTCATTTTCGTGCTTTTTCTATGGATAATTCTCATAAGACCGGACCCCAAATCATCTTCTGAACATCGACGCTCCAAGACAAACCTGCGGCTTGGGCCCAATAGATTATTCCATCATCAGCTCATGAGTATAGACATCGTATTGTGTATCTTTTTTTATTAATTCATTTCCATTTGTGAACACTTCTTCAAAAAAGCGGCTTGCCGGTTTGGCCAGCTCTTTATAGTATTCACTAAACAGCGAAGCCGCATGACTGCCCATCCATTCTTTCGGCAATAGCTCTTCTGGCAGCCCCGGATCAATGAATAAAAACTTCCGATACTCGTGAACGAGTTTCGTCCGCTCTACGAAGCATTCCGCATCTGTCATTTCGCCCCGTTGGATTTTATTTTTATCAATGATGTATTTTTGACTGTACACCGAAATAAATTCTTCGTATTTCTGGTTGATCGCTTCTAAATCCCAACATTTTTCAACAAGCCGTGCATTCGTGTGCGGACCGTCATATTCGGAAATAAAAAAGTCGACATACGGCTCAATTTGATATTTATCAATGAGATCATATACTTGTTTCTCTAAATGGTTCGGAGAGATCCAGCAGCTGTTGGAAATCGTTCCAAATCCGCTCCATACCAACTCTTTTCGCAGTTCATCCCGCAGGGAGCGCTTTTCCTCAGGAATCGTGTAAACAAAAATGCGCCACTTTCCATCCCATTTTTCTGGACGGATTTTGTAAATCCGCTTCGCTGCCTCCTCCATCCGTTTTATGCCGCGCGGTGTCAGCGAATAATAGCTCTTGTTCCCTTTTTTTTCTGCTTGCACCCATCCTTGTTTACTCATGCGAGAAATCGCCGCACGCACTGCCTGGTCGTTATGGCCGAACTCTTTTAGCAGCCGAATCAGGCTACCAATCCAAATTTGGTTGCCATAATGGCGAATATAGTCTCCATAAATCGTAAAAATCATTGATCGTGTATTTATGCTCATATTTGACACCCTTTGTCCCTACCGTTTTCGCTTATTTCCTATTTAGCAAGGGGTTCCCTTCCGACACTTTCATGGTTCAGTATTTTAGCAAATTTTTATAACATTTACAATACGAATAGCATAAAAAGCATCTGATGATAAAACGGGGCTGTCCGAAAAGTCAGTGGAAACTGACTGACGGACAGCCCCTTTGTACAAGTTGCAAAAAAACATCACAAAAAAATCGTCTTTTCTTGTAAAATGGAGTTACCACACTACATTTACAGAAAGGACGATTTTTATGAGTAATCGAACGACTACTACTCCAGATTATATCATACAACCTTCCCTTTTTCCAGATGAAATAAAGGAGCAGGCTGCTGCAAGTAAACGTGAGCTTGCGCCTACTTTCAAACCTTACGACAACAAGCAGACTCAAATGATTTTGGATCTCGAAATGTTTATCCCTCCCCATCATGTCGCCCGCGTGATTGATGAAATGATCGAAGCGATTCCCGATTCGCAACTGTTCGCGCATTACACCGGAGGCGGTCGCAGTTCCTACCATCCCAAAATGATGCTCAAGGTCATTTTGTATAGCTATTCCCAAAAGGTCTATTCCTGTCGTGGCATGGAGAAGCTGCTGCGTGAAAATCTCCCGGCCATGTGGCTGGCGGCCATGCAACAGCCGGATTTCCGTACCCTCAACGACTTTCGCGGCGTACGCATGAAAGCCCTGATGGATGAGCTGTTTGAAACGATGATTCAACGGCTCCTTGCAGAAAACTATATCACGATGGACAACTATTTTCTCGATGGCACCAAGATCGAAGCCGATGCCAACAAGTATTCATTTGTGTGGAAAAAATCTACGCTGCGCTTCGAGGAAAAGCTCCGGGAGAAGGTACAGGCGACCTTGGCGCACATTCATGCGCTCACGGCTCAGGAAGCCGGAGAAGATCTGTCCCCAGCAGCAGAGGAACTGCCTGCCAAGCTGGAAGAAACAGCGGCGGTACTGGAAGAAAAAGTGGACGCTCTTACCGAACAAATGGCGCAAACGGATGACGTGGAAACCCGAAAAGCCTTGCGAACAGAGCGCAGCCGCTTGAAACAACCGCTTAAACAAATTCGAGCAGACTTTCTGCCCCGACTGGCCAAGTATGAGCAGCAGAAAGCTCTTTTTGGCGATCGCAACAGCTACTCGAAAACAGACCCGGATGCGACGTTTATGCGAATGAAGGAAGACCACATGAAAAATGGTCAGCTCAAGCCTGGTTACAATGTGCAAATGGCCACCGAAAACCAGTTCATTTTGTTTTACAGTATCCATCAACGCCCGACCGATACGCGCTGCTTCATTCCACATATGGAGCAACTGGCAGCGTCTAGCTTGCCGGTGCCGAAAACCGTCATTGCCGATGCGGGCTATGGCAGTGAAGAAAACTACCTGTATGCGTTAGGGGAAGAAAGAAAGCCGCGATTTGATTTCCTGATTCCGTATAGCAGTTACATGAAAGAGAAGACGAGACGCTACCAAAAAGACATCCGGCATGCCTCTAACTGGGAATACGAGGAGAGGGATGATCGTTTCATCTGCCCGAATGGTCGTTATGTACGATTTAAGAAATATCAAACGAAGAAAAACGCATCGGGATTAGAGCAAAGTTTTAAAATCTACGAATGTGAGGACTGCAGCCACTGCCCGTTGAAACCAAACTGCACGAGGGCAAGGGGCAACCGCCAGGTACACTGGAACACGATATGGGAAGAACTGAAAATAAAAGCCAAACGAGCCCTTGAGGATGACGAGAAATCCGCGATTTACGCCCGGCGCAAAGTCGAGGTAGAAAGCGTGTTCGGTCACATCAAGGGCAATCGCGCGTTCCGCCGCTTCTCGCTGCGCGGGTTAGCAAAAGTACATACGGAGTTCGGGATCGTGGCACTCGCCCACAACCTGTTGAAAGTGGCGGGCATCCGCCTCGCTACTTTCCTGCAATACCAGACAAACAAAAATGCTGAACGGAAATTTTTCCATTTCCTCGTTCAGCATTTTTATTTTTGGACTTATTGGACAGCCCCGTTTGTTTTTTTCTTATTCACCAGTAAAATGGGGCTTGCGTTTTTCACTAAATGCTGCTAATGCCTCAAGACGATCCTTAGTCGGAATCGTCTGCTCATACGCCTTCGCCTCAATTGACAGCCCTGTTTGCAAGTCGACGTTCATCCCTTGCTGGATGGCGAATTTCGCTTGCCGCAATGCAATGGGACCATTTTGCAGCATTTCATGCGCTAGCGCCTCGCAGCTTGGCAGCAGCTCTCCTTTTTCCACTACTTTTGTTAAAAGACCATATGCATACGCTTCGTCAGCTGTTATTTTGCGAGCAGTGAGAATCAACTCTTTTGCTTTTGCCTCGCCAATCAACCGCGGTAAACGCTGGGTTCCGCCGGCTCCCGGAATAATCGCCCAGCTTACCTCGGTAAGCCCCATCACCGCTTCCTTCACTGCAATTCGAAAATCGCATGAAAGCATTAGTTCAAATCCACCGCCAAAAGCATAGCCGTTTACCGCTGCAATCGTCGGCTGGGGCAAATGGGCCACCGCATCAAACACATCGCGAATTTTCTTGACATTGCGGCGCACCTCTGTCTCTGACAGCGTTTTGCGCTCTTTTAAATCCGCTCCTGCACTAAAAGCTTTATCGCCTGCTCCCGTAAAAATCACCACCCGGATGTCACGATCAAAATAAATTTGATCGACTACCTCGCCCAGTTGCACCAGTGTCGCATAGTCAAAACAGTTCATGACTTCCGGGCGATGAATCGTGACAAATCCGATATAATCACGTTTTTCTAATAAAATATTCGCCACGGCTCTTCCTCCTTTTACTAGACATCCAGGTTTTCAACAATGGTAGCGATTCCTTGTCCCACGCCAATACACATGGTTGCCAGACCGTATCGGACCTTTCTTTTTTTCATCTCATAAATTAAGGTTGTTAAAATGCGGGCACCACTAGCTCCAAGCGGATGACCAAACGCAATCGCTCCACCATTGACATTAACAATGTCTTTATTCAGTTCAAGCTGTTTGATGCACTCTAATGACTGGGAAGCAAACGCTTCGTTAAGTTCAACTAAACCAATATCGTTCACCGTTAAACCGGCGCGCTGCAACGCTTTTCTCGTCGCATAAATCGGACCGAGCCCCATCACGGCCGGTTCTAAGCCGGCGACCGCAGAAACCGTATATTTCACAAGCGGCTTCATGCCTAGCTTTTGGGCTTTTTCTGCACTCATGAGCAATAAGGCGGCTGCTCCGTCATTAACACCAGAAGCATTCCCTGCGGTGACTGTCCCATTTTCAAAAAGCGGACGCAATTTTGCTAGCTTTTCCATTGTTGTATCGGGACGCGGATGCTCATCTTTATCTACAACGATCTCTGCTCCCTTTCGATCGCGATACACAACGGGAACAAGCTCGTCGGCAAAACGGTGCGCTTCCATCGCTTTTTTGGCCTTCATTTGGCTTTCATAGGCAAACTCATCTTGCGCTTCACGAGAAATCCCATACCGCTTTGCGACATTTTCTGCCGTTTGCGGCATGCTGTCTGTACCGTACATTTCATGCAGTTTCGGATTAATAAAGCGCCAGCCGATCGTGGTATCGAACATTTCTAAATTGCCGCGCGGAAAATCTTGATCGGGCTTTGCCATAACAAACGGCGCGCGCGTCATACTTTCTGTTCCTCCGGCGATCACTATATCAGCTTCACCAACCATAATCGCCCGGGCAGCATAATTGACAGCATCCAAACCAGAGCCGCACAAGCGATTGACCGTTGTGCCTGCTACTTCAATTGGCAATCCAGCTAATAGCGCCGACATGCGCGCAACATTCCGATTGTCCTCCCCTGCCTGATTGGCATTTCCAAGCACGACTTCTTCGATTTCCTCGACTGGAAGCCCCGGATTGCGTTCGACTAATGCTCGAATCACAATGGCCCCTAAATCGTCCGGACGAACTTCCTTTAACGCTCCTTTATATCTTCCAATCGGCGTCCGGACCGCATCAACAATGACGACTTCTCGCATCGCTTCTTCTCCTTCCTACTCCTTGTTCGTATAGTCGTAAACTCCTTTTCCTGTTTTTCTCCCAAGTCGTCCTGCCTTAACGTATTGCTCCAGTAACGGCGCCGGACGGTATTTTTCTCCTAGCTTTTCATGCAAGTATTTTAAATTGTTTAACCGAGTATCTAAGCCTACTAGATCAGCCAATTCAAATGGTCCCATTGGATAGTTAAGACCAAGCTTAATCGCTTTATCAATTTGGTCCGGTGTGCCGACACCTTCTTGCAGCATGTAAAATGCTTCATTGCCCACCAATGCGCTAATTCGGCTTGTCACAAAGCCCGGAAACTCATTCACAACCACCGTTTCTTTTCCCATTTGTTCAGCCACTTGCTGAATGACTTCGGCCGTTTCATCGCTTGTTTCCAATCCGCGAATAATCTCAACAAGCTTCATTTTATGGACCGGATTGAAAAAGTGCATGGCGATTACCTTTTCCGGACGTTTTGTAAACGAAGCAATCTCTGTCGGGCTCATCGTCGATGTATTTGTGGCAAAATAACATGCTTGTGGCGCATGCGCATCGATGGTTTCGAAAATTTGTTTTTTAATCTCTAATTTTTCCGGTACCGCTTCAATCACTAGATCGGCCGTTTGAACAGCCTCCGCTAAATTTGTTGAATACGACAAGCGAGCTTGCGCTTCAAGTTTAGCGGCTTCCGATATCTTATTTAACGATACCGCTTTGTCAAAAATCGCATCGATTTCTTTTTTCGCACTTTGCAGCTGCTCTTCTTTTATATCAACCAACATGGTGACAAAGCCGCCAGCTGCGCTGACATAAGCAATGCCCCTTCCCATCACTCCTGAGCCGACGACGACAATACGGCGAACCATAGCAATCCTCTCCTTATTATTCATGTATTTATATATAGAAGTGAAAACGAGCACCCATCCGCAGATGGAAGTGCTCGAATTTGCGCATTACAAACCGAAAGGATTGAGCGGACGGCTTCCGTAGTATGACAAGATGCTTTTTGTCTCTGTATATAAGTCAAGCGTTTCAATGCAAAGCTCGCGTCCGAAGCCAGATTGTTTATAACCGCCAAACGGCGTTCCTGGGAATGCGGAGAATGGACTATTGATCATGACGATGCCGGCTTGAATTTGCTTCGCCACCCGGATCGCTCGGCCATGGTCTTTTGTCCAAATCGCTGAACCTAATCCGTATTCGCTATCGTTTGCCAGCTTGACAACCTCTTTTTCATCACTAAACTTCATCACAACAACCACTGGCCCGAAAATTTCTTCTTTGACTACTTTCATGCTGTGATTGACATTTGTAATAATAGTCGGCTCATACCAGTAACCGTTTTCAAATCCTTCAACCTTTGCTTCTTTCCCCCCTGTCACAACCGTTGCCCCTTCTTCAAGTGCCGAACGAACATATCCGTCAATGACTTCTAATTGTTCACGGCTAATGATCGCTCCGACATGTGTCCCTTGGTCAAATGGGTTGCCAAGCTTTAATTTCTTTGTTTTCTCCACAAATTTTTCCATAAATTGCTCATAAATGCTTTCATGTACATATAAACGAGAACGCGCTTCGCATGATTGTCCCGTATTGTAGAAGATACCGAATAAAGCCCCGTCCACAGCCGCATCAAGATCCGCATCCTCAAAAATGATGTTCGGCGATTTTCCACCAAGCTCCAATGTAACGCGTTTTAGCGTCTTCGATGCTTTCTCCATAATATCTTTGCCAACTGGGGTGGAACCGGTAAAGGCTACTTTATCGACAAGCGGATGCTCCACTAAATAATTGCCCACTTCGGAGCCCGAACCTGTTACAACGTTGACAACACCTTCCGGCACCCCTGCCTCATGGCAAATCTCCGCAAGCACAATGCATGTTAATGGTGTTAATGAAGCTGGCTTGACAACGACAGAGCAGCCGACAGCAATAGCCGGAGCAATTTTCCACGCTGCCATCATCAACGGATAATTCCACGGAATAATTTGTGCACATACACCGACTGGTTCTTTTTCTGTAAAGTTATGAAATGCTCCTGGCATGTTGTTGACCGTTCCACGATGGCCGACAATTGCACTTGCATAAAACTCAAAATCTTCGATCGCCTGCATGACTTGTCCTTGGGCAGCAGAAAGCGATTTCCCCGTATCTAAAATCTCCAACTCCACTAGCTCATTAAAGCGAGAGCGCATGATAGAAGCGATCTTGTTAAGGATACGCGCCCGTTTATTCACTGTAAAATGACGCCATTTCCCATAGTCGAATGCTTGACGCGCCGCTTGAATCGCCCGTTCTGCATCTTCCTTTGTTCCTTTGGCTACTTGCGCCACCGGTTCGCCTGTTGCTGGATTATAGGTTGTAAACGTTTCCCCTGAAGAACCTTCCACACGCTCACCATTAATAATGAGATGATATTTCTCACGCTTCATTTCAAGTTTTTCCATTTTTTGTTCTTTTACTGTTGACATATCATACACGCTCCCTTTTTCCTTATTTTCCTTTGAATACTGCCGGACGCTTTTCGAAAAATGCGCGTACTCCTTCGCGATGATCTTCTGTCAATCCAGCAATTCTCTGACCATACGCTTCTTTTTCCAAATATTCCGCAAATGAACCGCTCCCGCTTTCGCGCAAAAGACGTTTGATCAATCCAATCGCTTTTGTCGGCATTTGCGCGAGCTTTGCCGCAAATCGTTGCACTTCGGTTTCCCATTCTGATTCAGGAATCACAGCTGTCACGAGCCCAAGCTCATAGGCTGTTTGTGCGCTTACTTTTTCTCCTAAAACAGCAAGCTCAAGTGCTTTGGCGTGGCCAATTAACCGCGGTAAATAGTAAAGGTTTCCGGCATCAGGAACCAAGCCAACATGAATAAACGCTTCAATAAAGCTTGCTTTTTCGGAAGCGAGCCGGAAATCGCAAGCCAATGCTAAGCTCATTCCCGCCCCCGCTGCCACGCCATTAACAGCGGCAATAACGGGTTTTTCAAAATGATGAAGCGCTTTCATCATTGGCGCATAGCGCGTCCGCAAAACCTCTCCGTGATCCAATTCTTCCGTGACGCCAGCGAGGTCTTCGCCTGAGCAGAAGGCTCTTCCTTCACCAGTGATGACAACACTGCGAACCATTTCGTCACCAGCGGCCTGCTTAAGCGCTGAGACAATCTCTTTATTCATTTGCTCCGTAAATGCATTTAGCTTATCCGGCCGCTGAAGGATCAGCCACGCCACATGCTCGCGGACTTCATAACGAATCGTTTCGTACAACGAACAGCCCTCCTTACTTTCCTTTAAAATTCGGCTTGCGTTTTTCCATAAATGCTTGCATGCCTTCTTTTTGATCTTCTGATGAGAAAAGAAGATAAAAGTTTTTCCGCTCAAACTGCATTCCTTCATATAAGGAATAATCGACCGCTTTATGAACGGCTTCTTTAATGAAACGAACCGACAAAGGAGGCTGTTGAGCAATTTTTTTGGCTAGCTTGATCGTTTCTTCCAAAAGCAGCTCTGGTGCCACAACGCGATTGACAATTCCAAGCTCGTAGGCTGTTTTTGCTGACATCCTTTCCCCTGTCCAAAGCCATTCGAGCGCTTTTGTTTTACCGATTAATTTTGTCAGACGCTGCGTGCCGCCAGCTCCGGGCATCACGCCAATATTGACTTCAGGAAACCCGAATTCAGCTGTCTCTGAAGCCAGCAGGAGATCGCAGCTCAGCGCTAATTCAAACCCTCCTCCTAATGCAAAGCCATGTACAGCGGCAATCATCGGTTTTTTTATCCATGCTAAACGATCCCACTCTGCGAATTGATTCAGCATTTCTAAGGTAATCGAATCGTCGTCCGCCATTTCATCAATATCAGCTCCAGCAGCAAATGCGCGCCCTTTTCCCGTTAAGACCATGACCCGCACATCATCATGACGGTCATACTCTTCCATTGCCTTTACAATTTCCGTCACCATTTGACGGTTTAGCGCATTCAGTACATGAGGACGATTCAATTCAATCACAGCAATCGAGCCCTCGATATACGTTTGAATATGCGCGTATTTACTCATTTCCGACTTCCTCGCCAATCATCATTGTCACAAGCTCGCCGGCAAATGACATCAAATCCTTTGCGGACGCTTTTGCTTCACTTGTTCTCATCGCTTCTTTTAACGCTTCATGACTGTCGTAATACATTTCGCATAGTAAATAATATTCGCTTTCTCCCCCCATTGGCGTGCCGACAATTTTGGTTACCTCCATTTTGCGCAGCCCCGGGATTTTCGCTGTAATCGGTGCGTGTGTTCCAAAATAATGCTCATCAAACGCATTTTTATCCTTTGGTTGCTTATAAAGCGCGATCATTTTTACCATTTGTCTCTTCTCCTTTTTTCGTTTTTTACATCCATATCGAAATTGGTTTTAGTGCTTCAAATGGGTTCTTGCATTGTTTACAATAAAAAATGCTGCGGCAGGCGGTCGGACCAAAGACATTTTCCATCATTGTATAAGTGGAGGTGCAATATGGACACTCAATTTGCCATTCGCCGTTGGGACCCATTTGTTTCGGCGGCGGAGCAATTCCAAACTCCTTCAATTTTTCACGACCCTCTTCTGTAATCCGTTCCGATGTCCATGGCGGATGGTTAATAAATTCAACGGTTACACGCTTGATTCCTTCTAAACTGGAAAGAACTTGTTCGACACGCTGTCGAATAATATCAAGCGCCGGACAGCCAATAAAGGTCGGCAGCAATTGAACAACCACTTCCCCGTTTGTAAACTGGACCTTTTCTACCATCCCTAAATCTAAAACGCTGACGGAATCAATTTCAGGATCTTTAACCGCGTCCAACGCCGTTTTGATTTTCTCGATCATCCTATTAGCACCTCCCTTGTTTTTGGTAGTAGTGATCGATGAATTACCAAGCGGCAAGAGGATCCATTCTGTATACTTCAGATAAAGTGGCGATTGCCGATTCCAAATCTGATGTATGTTCGCCGTTGCGGCCATTTCCGCGCTTCATCTGAAATGCGTTTGGCATTGTCAGATTGGCTTGTTCAAATACGGGTTTCATCGCTTGAATCCACCGCTCTGTTAGCACTTCCTCGCTGTCAATCAAACCGAATTCGACCATCTTGCTTCCTTTGTTCCCTAGGGACAAGACACCACCAAAATCGTCCATCACTTTCTCAATCGCTTGAATCATCCGTTCGCGTGCTTCGCCCTGTGCATTGACAAGCTGAACAAACCATGTTTTCCAGTGCATCAAATGATAGTAAAGCTCCATATTGATCTTGATCGCCACCTGCGCTAGCGGCTCATAGGAACAGTTTTTCAATGAATCAATGCGGACCTTCTTCGCTTGTGCGTAGAAGTAATTTCTTACAACGGTAAACGCCCAGTCATAACGAGGCTCCTGTAAATAATGCCCCGGTCCGTTCACTTCCTCTAGTAAAATCGCATTGCGTCTTTCCGATGCTTCACGCCCATGCGCTAGATCATCAGCGCGGCCCATGCCGATCTCTTCAAGCAACTGATAATACATCGCTGCATGCCCCATCGTATCTTGGCTGATCGACGAAAACGCGACATCTTCTTCAATATGAGGGGCAAGCCCCAGCCATTCAGAACCACGATACGCCAAAATAAAATCATCATCAGCCAGCTGAAATAATAGCTCCACAAGCGCTTCTTGATATTCAGGGTATTGCTTCAATTCTTCCGGTTTCGTGATTTTCATCGCTGAATCTCGCCCTTCCATGACAGAATTTCTTTCTCATCCAACATTTGCTGTTCATATTGCCGCCATTTCTTTTTCAAATATCCATATCCTTTTGTCGTACGGTAATCCTTATTATCCAGACGTTTTAGCGCTTCTTTTTCTTCCTCTGTCATCTGACGAATGTCAGAACGTTTTACAACCCAAATATCAGAGACAGGTTCACGACGCATGAAATTTTCTTGAGCCATTACTAGCGCGATTTCATGATTTGGCGCCAGCAGGCTAAATTGATGCTGCAGCGGCGCTGTATCGTTTTTTCTGCTGAAAACCTCAAATACTTGATAAAAGCCTTTTCCGTTATGATTCATAACGATCCCCCCATTACACGGCTGATGAACAGCTTAACGCTTCGCGAACCCAAGCGTTGTTCCGATATGACAATTCTCGAAGGCGAAGACGCTCTTTGGATTTCGGTCCATTATTGCGAATGATTTCTTTAAATTGGCTCCAATCCGGCTGACGATACACCCATTTTCCTTGCGTCTCATCATAGTGCATCGTTTCATCTGGAAGCTTAAGTCCAAGCGACAAAATGCGCGGTACATATTTCGTAAAGAAGTCTTGGCGCAGCTGCTCATTCGTTTTTGTGCGGATTCGATATTTAATGGTGATATCTTGCTTCGATGTCCCTGTTGTCGATGCATTGTCAGGCCCAAAGAACATAAGCAGGGCATCCCACCAGCGATTTAGCGCGCCTTGAATCATTTCCTTTTGCTCTTCCGTTCCTTCTGCAAGCGCTAAAATAATCGATTCTCCATGCTGGGCATGGAATACCTCTTCGGCACAAATTCGTTTTAAAGCGCGTGCATATGGACCGTAAGATGCATCAAGCATATTCGTTTGTGTAATAATCGCAGCTCCATCGACAAGCCAGCCAATTAAGCCAGCGTCTCCCCATGTTGGCGCAGGCATATGAAACACATTATGAAACTTTAAATCTCCTTTAAATAAATCTTGCATAATTTCTTCACGTGTTTTTCCAAGAGGCGCCATTAAATCCTCCGCAACACGAAGCAAAAGTTGACCGTGCCCCATTTCGTCTTGCACTTTCGCCATAATACCAAGCTTTCTTCGCAAAGACGGTGCCTTGGGCACCCATTCTTTTTCAGGGAGCGCGCCCATGATTTCGCTAATTCCATGCATAGAGATTAATTTAATTAATGTTAGACGGTATTCTTCCGGCATCCAATCATCTGCTTCAATCTTTTCACCAGCTTCAATTCGCTCCATAAATCGCTGATGCTTCTCTTCTTCTGACAAGCGTTCAAACGATGTAATGACAGTCATTGATATGACCCTCCTAATTATATAACGTTATTTTAACGTAATTATAAAATAACGTTATAAATATTTCAATAATGAAAATTGTTATAATTGAGTATTTTTCATATTTTCGCCTTTTCTTTGCGGCGATCAATGATCCGAATCGCCTTTCCTTCCGAACGAGGAAGTGTCTTTGGCGTATGGATCTCTACGTTCATCGACACAAGACAGTAGTTTTTCAACAAATGCTGAATGTGTTTTTTCAGCAGCATCACGCGTTCATGCTTAATGTCTCCGCTGATTTCTCCAATAAACTCCTCATTGACCTCCACATGCAATTCAACAACATCGAGTGTTCCTTTGCGATCAAGATGAATTTGATAATACGGGGCTAATTCAGGAACGGTAAGCAAATAATGTTCAATTTCGGATGGGAATACATTCACTCCGCGAATAATTAGCATATCATCGACACGCCCTTTGACGCGCGACATTCTTGTCGTTGTTCTACCGCATTTACACCGTTCTCTTGTAATGGAAGCGATGTCACCGGTACGGTAGCGAAGCACAGGGAACGCTTCTTTTGTAAGACTTGTAAATACAAGCTCTCCTTCTTCTCCATCCGCGACTGGCTCAAGCGTTTTTGGATTTATGACTTCCACGTAGAAATGATCATCCGCAATATGCAGTCCATCCTGTGCTTCATGACATTCCATGGCTACGCCAGGTCCAATCACTTCACTTAATCCATAAATATCACAAGCTTTAATCGCAAAAGCTTCTTCAAGCGTTCTTCGCATTTCCTCGGACCAAGGCTCCGCCCCGAAAACGCCATATTTTAATGATGTTTGCCGCGGATCTTTCCCAAGCTCGCGCATGCGTTCCGCAATGTTTAATACATAAGAAGGAGTACCGCAAATGACTTCAGGACGAAAATCTTCAATTAATGTCACTTGTCTGTCTGTGTTTCCTCCTGATACAGGCACTGTCACCATCCCCAGCCGCTCGCTTCCGTAATGCAAGCCAAGCCCTCCGGTGAACAAACCGTAACCGTATGCGTTATGCAGCACTTTACCCGGTTCTCCGCCAGCAGTAGCGATGGCGCGCGCGACAATGTCAGACCAATTTTCAATATCATGTTTTGTATAGGCCACCACCGTCGGTTTTCCGCTTGTACCGCTTGAAGCATGGATACGTACTGCTTCACGTAGATCGACAGCCAGCAATCCAAACGGATAATGGTCGCGCAAATCCTTTTTCGTTGTGAACGGAAGCTTGCGGATATCTTCAAGCGAGCGAATATGCTCTGGCTTGACATTCCGTTCATTCAGCTTGCCGCGATAAAACGGAACCTTCTCATACACCCTTTCAACCGTTTGCTGCAGTCTCTGTAGCTGCAGCTTTTCCATTTCATACTTCGAAAACGTCTCAACATCATGCAAAATCATTTTCTCATCCCCTTTAAAACGCTTTCATTTTTTATAAAAATTAAACACTTATTACGTTTAAATAACGTTATAAGTGTTTAACATCATATTTAAGTTAAAAATAGCGCTAACATTGCAAATTGTCAATTATTTTTTACTATTCCCGTTCATCTTAGGATCTTTCACCTACCGCATCGTTCTTAAAGATAAAGAATTTGAAAACTTCTTCTGATAGCTGCGATGCTAGTTTCAATATAACTCAACTATATGGATGTAACGGGACATCATAACATTTTCATCAAAGTGCAGTTTGGGACGTTTTTCAACCATCGGACAACCAACATTCAGCTATAAGTTCATTCCTTTCTTCTATATTGTAGCGGCCATCCCGTCTCTCTATTTTGTCCGAGTTCTCTTCCTTATTTTCTCGTTGCTTGAACAATGTCTTTCAAGAGTTGTATCGCTTCTATCATTTCTTGTTCTGTCATGCTACCAAATCCTAACAAAATATAAGGCGGAGGAGATGTTTGGGAATCAAGCCAATACTTTGCCACAGAATAAATGTGAATGCCCCTTCCTTTTGCTTCCTTGACTAGCCGATCGGCATCCATGACATGATGGAAGTGAACAAGCAAGTGCAATCCAGCCTTTTCGCCAATAATGGTGGCATGCTCACCAAAATGGTCATAAATCGCATGGATCAGCGTTTGACGTTTTTTTGCATATACAGTGCGCATTTTTCGAATATGACGCTCCAAATAGCCTTTTTCCATAAATAACGCCAGCGCTTTTTGCACCACCGTCGCCACGGGCTGATGATAGCTAGAAAACATCTGGTAAAACGAGGAAAGCAATTGTTTTGGCAATACCATATAACAAACACGAATGGCAGGCGTTAGCACTTTTGAAAACGTTCCAATATAGATCACGCGATCTTGCGTATCGAGCGCTTTTAGAGCAGGAATCGGTTTTCCTTCATATCGAAATTCGCTGTCGTAATCGTCTTCAATCAAAAACGCATTTCTCGTTTCTGCCCATTTTAATAGCTTTTGCCGTTTGCCAATCGGCAGTACCATTCCAAGTGGCAGCTGATGTGATGGGGTCACATAAGCAACGGTGGCATCACTCTGTTCCAATTCCGCAATATGTAAACCATCCTGTTCAAGTGAAATGGGGAGCACCTGATAACGATGGTTTATAAAGACGGCACGGATACCGTCATACGATGGATTTTCCATAGCGATTTTATTTTTTTCAGGTGAGAAAAGCTGACAAAGAAGTCCTGTTATTTGATGAATGCCAGCACCGATAATCACCTGTTCATCTGAACAATGAATGCCGCGCGCCTGAAACAAATACCGGGCAATTTGCTGACGCAGCTTCCTTTCTCCTTGACGTTCACCATACCAAAGCAATTCCTCCCGTGATGCGTCCATTGCCTCGTTTAGGCAAGCGCGCCACGCTCGCAGCGGAAAATGGGCCGTATCAATATGGCCATAGCGAAAATCGTACCGATACCTCGATACAGGTGACACGGATAACGGAATCACAAACGGCGGTTCTAACTTCATCCATACATCCTTATCAAATTCTTTGATGATAAATCCCTTCCGCGGCCGACTTTCAACATACCCTTCCGCTACAAGCTGTGCATAAGCGGCTTCCACCGTATTGCGGCTAATGCGCAAATGCTTGGCAAGAACGCGTATGGAAGGAAGCGCCTCACCTGTTTGGAGATGCCCTTTCACCATTTCGCCTTTGATATATTCGTAAAGCTGTTCATAAAGCGGAAGTCGCCGCTCGCTGTCTAAATGCGGGGTTAATTCAATCATGTTTCCTCCTCCTCTGCCCCCTAAAAAATATCCAAAACTGCCACTATGCATCCATACAGCAGCTTTTTACAATGATTATAACAAAGGAACAGGAGGAAAAAATATGGATGAAATGAGAAGACCGCTATTAGCCTGTAACGATCAAGACAAAATTTCTGCCTTTCTCTCGTCAGCAACCACCGGATATTTAGGATTAACTGACAACAGTGAACCATACGTTGTTCCTCTTAATTTCGTTTGGTGGAAAGGCGCCGTATACATTCATGGAGCTGAATCAGGAAGAAAAATGGAAATAATAAACCGAAACAAACGGATCTGTTTTACTGTCAGTGAAAATTTTGGAACAATGGTCAATCCGGTACCAGCCAAAACGGATACAAGTTATATGAGTGTTATGATTTTTGGGGAGATCGAAATCGTTGCCGATTTGTCTGAAGCAACCGCCGCGATGCAAAAGCTGCTTGATAAATATGTTCCTGGTTACTTTTCCGCTCCTCTTTCCAAACATCACGTCGATTCGTACCGTTCTTCAATGGGAAGCCGTACAATCGTCATGAAAATCATTCCAAAGGTGATAACAGCTAAGGAAAAGCCTTTAAACGAACAGCGTTTATTTTACAAAGGAAGACACGTAGCCGATGATGCAGGGATGGTTTAAAGTGGTTAAAATCGAAAACTCGACTGCCCACTTCCTCTTTCTATGAAATAAAAGCAGGCACATCAAGTGTCTGCTTTATTCTTCTTTCACAGCTGATTAAGCGCCTGTTCCAAGTCACTCCAAATATCTTCCCACGCTTCAAGTCCCACCGATAAGCGAAGGAGAGAGTCGCTAATTCCCATTTCCATTCTTGCTTTCTCTGGGACGACAGCATGTGTCATAGTGGCTGGATGCTGAATCAACGTCTCCGTATCTCCTAAGCTGACCGCGATATGAATCAGCCGCAAGCCATTGAGCAAGCGTTGAGCCTCTTCTTTCGTCCCTTTCACTTCAAACGAAATTAAGCCGCCGCCGCGCTTCATTTGTTTTTTATAAATCGAATAGCTACAATGGTCCGGGTCGTTTGGGTAATATACATTCGCAACAGCTGGGTGCTGTTTAAGGCGTTCCACAATTTTTTCAGCATTGTCGCAGTGGCGATCCATGCGCACTGCCAGCGTTTTCACTCCACGCAACAAAAGCCAGGCATCAAATGGTGAAAGAACCCCGCCAATATCTTTTTGCGTCGTTTTAGCGATTTCCGCCATCAATTCTTTCGTTCCTACCGCGATACCAGCAATGACATCACCGTGGCCGCCAATGTATTTCGTTGCGCTGTGGATGACAACGTCACAACCGAACAAAAGCGGCCGCTGCAAATACGGGGAACAAAATGTGTTATCTACAACAACCGTTATTCCGTGCTCTTTCGCGACTTTTACCACCATTTCCAAATCAATGAGCTTCATTGTTGGATTAATCGGCGTTTCTACGTAAATACACACGGTTTCAGGACGAATGAGCTGACGAATTTGCTCTTCTGTTTCCATCGGGCAAAAATCATGATCAATTTCGTATTTCTGCTTCATTAGCTGCAGCAAACCGAATGTACAGCCATATACTCCTTGCGAACATATCATGTGATCATTCGCTTTTGTCAAAGCAACAAGCACAGCGGACACTGCCGCCATGCCTGAGCTAAACGCCAAGGCAGCCTCTCCCTCTTCTAAATAAGCCATTTTCTCTTCAAGTGCCCGGACTGTCGGATTAGCCAGCCGCGAATAAATGAATCCTTCCTCTTGCCCAGCAAAGCGTGCTTCTCCTTGCTCCGCCGTATCGAAAGTAAAGGTAGAGGTTTGAAAAATCGGAACAGATAGACTTCCAAGATGCTCCTTCGTACAATAGCCGTGATGAATCGCTGCTGTTTCAAATCGCTTCTCTGTATATTTCATGACCAATCCCCCCTATATGGTAATAACCCTTCATCTTTAGTATACGATATGCCAAAATCTTTTGTAAGCGCTTTCTAAAAACTTGTTATCTATCTTATACTAGGTTGACATTGGCTGAGGATGTCATTTATAGAGTCGAGTTGGCGAACCTTTGTCACACAATGTATGACGAAAAAGCAAATTACGAAACTCCTTCCACCGTTATTTTTTCACAGGCATGATTCGTTTCGTCTATTTCCTTTTCTTGCTGCTATACTAAGGATTTATTCTAACAAAATATGAAAATTTTCCCCACAAACGGCAGATAGTATCTTGACAAATCCGCCGTTCCGTAAGATAATTCTGAAAAACAACGATACTGATAACGGTACGGGACTAGTAAATCAATGGAACGTGCAAGAGAGTGGAGCTCGTAGGCTGGAAGGTTCCTCACGGAAAGTTGATTGAACCTGCCCTAATATGGCCGCTTATGCAAACATAAGCCGTTATTCCCGCGTTACTGGGACGAAAGTGGGCGCTTACTTGCGCCAAAAAAGGTGGTACCGCGGAACGCTTTTTCCGTCCTTTTCATAAGGAGGGAAAAAGCGTTTTTTTATGTGAAATTAAAGTGAGGAGGAAAAAAATGAAAAAACAACGAGTGATCGTAAAAATCGGCAGCAGCTCCCTTACCGATTCAAACGGAAAGCTTTCTGAACAAAAGCTGCTCGATCACGTGGAAGCCATCGCTTACTTGAAACAGCTCGGCCATGATGTGATTTTAATTTCCTCTGGCGCTGTTGCAGCGGGATTTTCTCAGCTCGGCTACCGCTTTCGGCCACAAACAGTAGCAGGCAAGCAAGCGGCGGCGGCGGTCGGCCAAGGACTGCTTATGCAAAGCTATATTTCTGCTTTTCGCTCGTTTGGTATTGTCATTGGGCAGCTGCTCTTAACACGCGAGGATTTTTACAGTCGGGAACGATTCCACAATTTATTTTCCGCCATCTCTGAATTGCTTGATCGTGGAGTTCTGCCGATTATTAATGAAAACGATTCGGTTTCTGTCGAAGAATTAACATTTGGCGACAACGATTTGTTGTCCGCTCTTGTCAGCGGTTTTTTACATGCCGATGCGTTAATTATTTTAACAGATATTAATGGACTATACGATGGAAATCCAAAAACAGACCGAACCGCAAAAAAGTATCATTTTTTACCGGAAATAACAGATGATTTAATCGAGCAGGCTGGCGGTATCGGCACCTCTCTAGGAACAGGAGGAATGAAATCAAAGCTGCTAGCGGCACAAAAAGCTCTTTCGTTTGGCGTCAGCGTTTTTGTCGGAACAGGAAGCGGAAAAAGAAAATTGTGTGATGTTTTAGAAGGA
Organism: Anoxybacillus sp. PDR2; assembly: GCF_009834045.1. Lineage (NCBI taxonomy): Bacteria > Bacillati > Bacillota > Bacilli > Caryophanales > Anoxybacillaceae > Anoxybacillus > Anoxybacillus sp. PDR2. The sequence continues at coordinate 2,236,768 of NZ_CP047158.1, forward strand.
AAAGGAGACGGGACATATATTGGCACTCGGCAAGGGCATATGCAAATGCGCAAACAGTGGATTGCCTATCACTCCCAACCAGCAGGGAGGATCGAAATTGACGAAGGAGCAGAAATCGCCCTTTTACATAAAGGGAAAAGTTTATTGCCGGTTGGTGTAACCAATGTATGGGGAGCATTCAAAGCTCTCGATGTCGTGGAAGTGATTAATCCAAAGGGCGAAGTGATCGGAAGAGGACAGGTATACTACTCAGCTGAGGACTTAGTAAAAGTCAAGGGCTGGGCTAGCGAGGCCGCCAGACGCTATTCTATCCACCAGCGTCCAGAGGTCATTCATCGCAATCACTGGGTATGTTTAAAAAACCCGTCTGTTTCATTACGTTAAATTAAGAAACGACATGCTTATGACAAAGGAGGCCACCGTCATGAATGAATTGTTGCTAAAAGCTATGCGGTTAAAGCAAGCGGCTAAGTCATTAGCCGTGTTATCGTCATCGGAAAAAAATGAAGCGCTCGCCATCATCGCTGAAGCATTAGTAGCAAAAAAACAATGGATTCTTGCAGAAAATAAAAAAGATATGTCCATTGGCCAAGCAAACGGAATGTCGCCCGCTTTGCTTGACCGTTTACAGTTAACAGAGGAACGAATCAAACAAATGGTCACTGGTATCCAACAAGTGATCGCTTTGCCTGATCCAGTTGGTGAAACGATTGAAGAGCAAACACGGCCCAATGGACTGCAAATCAAACATATCCGGGTTCCGCTTGGCGTGATTGGCATGGTATACGAAGCGCGGCCGAACGTCACCGTCGATGCCGCAACACTCTGCTTAAAAACAGGAAACGCCGTGCTGTTGCGGGGAAGTTCATCGGCCATCCATTCCAATCAGGCCCTCGTTTCCATCATGCAAGAGGCACTAAAACATTCTTCTATTCCCCCAGAAGCGGTTCAGCTGCTAGAAGATACGAGCCGCGAAACCGCTCGGAGCATGTTTCGCTTAAAAGAATATTTAGATGTCCTCATCCCGCGCGGCGGAGCCGGGTTGATTCAATCGGTTGTCGAAAATGCCACCGTTCCTGTCTTAGAAACAGGTGTCGGCAATTGTCATATTTTTATCGATCAATCAGCCAAAAAGCAAATGGCAATGGATATTGTACTCAATGCAAAGCTGCAGCGTCCATCCGTATGCAATGCTGTCGAAACCGTCTTGATCCATAAAGATTGGCCGCACGTCGGCGAACTCATCGAAACATTGCACCATCAAGCCGTTGAATTGCGCGGCGATGCCGTCCTCGCTTCTGCTTATCCTTTTATTCAGCCAGCGACAGAGGCAGATTGGCGAACAGAATTTTTAGCACCGATTTTAGCCGTCAAGCTTGTTGAAAACGTAGAAGAAGCGATCCGCCATATTAGCCAATATGGGACAAAACATTCCGAAGCGATTATTTCTGAATGCGCCGCACACGTTCAACGCTTTTTTGAATCTGTTGATGCGGCAGTGCTCTATCATAATGCCTCGACGCGATTCACGGATGGTGAACAGTTCGGGTACGGAGCAGAAATCGGCATTAGCACCCAAAAGCTGCACGCCCGGGGTCCAATGGGTCTGCGCGCCATCACAACGACGAAAACGCTCGTCTATGGCGCAGGACAAGTGCGCGAATGATCGCTCCAATTAATCAGGGGCTGTCCCAAAAGTCAGGGTCACTACCTTTTGGAGCCCCTCTTTTTTCCTCTTTTGAAACGAATAAAGAACAGAGCAGCAGCAACTATCCACGAATAAATCCACCTTCGGAATGAATCACTTGTCCAGTGATCCACGCGGCTTCATCACTCGCCAAAAAACGAATAAGGCGCGCGGCATCATGGGGTGTACCAATCCGTCCGAACGGAAAGTTAAGCAGAAGATGCTGTTTCAACTCCTCGTTCATTCCTCCCAAATCAGTCGGACCCTGCGTAATCCCTTTTTCCATTACTTCAACAACAAATGTTTTCACAAAGGCATCAAGCGCCTCTTTTGTCGCAGCATAAGCTGTCTCTCCGGACATGGGTCCTAAAGATTGTCCGGATGTCAACAAAATAATGCGCCCCTCCTTGTTGTTTAGAAAATATTTTGGCAAATTCAACGCTAAGCAATATCGGCGCCTTTACGCTTAAATTCTATTGAAAGTAAAAAAATACACCGCCGCCGATATCTCCAAACCTTCATGACCATTCATCACTCACGAATATAGTTTGCTTTAGCAAATGGGCAGCTGCTTGATGAAAAATTGAATCATCCATCAGAGATGGTTAGAACATTCAACAAAGCGCGGGATGTTCGTTCATTGACAATAAAATTTTTCCATCATGCAATCTATATGGTCAAAGAGGGCTATTTTTTCTCCATTTGAAAAATCGCAATACTTTCTAATAATTCGTTGGCCAGCGATGATAAAGACTGGGCTGCGGATGAAATTTCCTCCATTGCGGCGAGTTGTTGTTCGGTTGCTCCGGCAATCTCGCTGCTTGATAAAACATTTTTTTCAGAAATATCCTTAATATACTCCATGCTTTCTGCCATTTCTTCACCGACTTCAGACATGGAACGCACCGCTGCAGATACAAGATTCACTTTATTCACAGCAAGCTGCGCCGCTTCTTCTATATGAACAAAAACATTCTTTAATCTTTCTGTTGAATCCAGACCTAATTTCACTTTATCTGTACACATAGCTGCGGAACGGACCGCCTCTATTGTTTCTGTTTGAATCGAATCAATCAAGCTTGTAATCTGGTAAGCGGATTTTTTGGATTCCTCCGCTAGTTTTCTTACTTCAGCAGCGACAACAGAAAAGCCTTTCCCATGTTCTCCTGCTCTGGCGGCTTCAACAGCAGCATTTAAAGCCAACAGATTCGTTTGCTCAGCAATATCAGTAATAAAGGCGACAATCCGACCGATTTGCTTCGATTTTTCGCCAAGCAGTTGCATAATGTTTGAAGTGTAGTCTACAGAAAGACTGATTTCATTCATTTGCTGCATTACAACACGAATAGAGTCAACTCCTTGAACAGCCGCCTCCATTGCATTTTGTGCACTTCGCAGCATCTCTTCACTATTTTGTGCTACTTGCTGAAGTGTAGCTGACAGCGTATCAGCTGAATGAGCTGTTTTCCTTATATTTTTTAACTGTTCTTCTGTTCCAGCAGACATTTCTTGTGTAATACGAGCAATTTGTTCAGAAGCGATCGTCGATTGCTCAGCACTTGCTGTCAGCTGCTCAGCAGCGCTCGATACCTGCAGTGAATGAAGATTAACCTTTTTCATAATATGCCGCAAATTATGGACCATAAAGTTAAAATGAGCCGCCAGCATGCCTATCTCATCCTTTGAACGCACCGCTAGCTCTTCGATATTTAAATTTCCATTGGCAATGCTTGAGGATAAATCGGAAACCTTTAGCACCGGCTGAACGATTCTTCGAACAACAAAATAGGTTAAAACAATAGCTGTGAATAGAAAACCAATGATTAAATAGACGAAATTCAACGTCTCTTGCCATGCCTTTTTTTCAATCTTGGATACATCGAAATCTACTCCATACAACGCTAAAACATTTCCTCTATCATCTAATATGGGAGTAACCCCGCTTTTCCACTTTCCAAATTGATTGGTATATATGTCGGTCGTTTGTGCCGTTTTGGTTGTATAGGCTTTGACAACTGCGGTACGAAAGGTCGTTTCATCCGTTGGATATTCAGAGCCAAATGTAAAGCGATCAGAACGTAAGCTGCTGCTAAATACCGGCAGGTCAATACGGCCATTTTCATAAGTAACGAAATACAGATTAGCAACATAGGAATGGGTACTACGAATGGTTTCGTCCATTAATTCGTTGACTTTTAAAGTATCATGGTTTTTTTCGCTCGGTTGATGAATAACAGATTTCACTACCTTTTCATCTATATTTTTCGCCAAAATGGTGCCAAATCCGTTTAGCTCTTTTTCCATGTTGGCTAAATTGCTCTCTACAATAATTTTGTCAGCCAACCAGGCACTTGCGATTCCCATTAGAAAAATAATAGAGCAAACAACGGAAAGCAGCTTCGTTGACAGCGATCGCCTTTTTCTTTTAAACAACGCCAGCACCTCTTTTTACAATGTAATAACACGTTATGGCGTGCATGAAAAAAGGTTCTAGTAAAAACGGCTATCTCTGTCATTTTTTATTTTTTTCTGATGCCAGAATGGGGACATCACTTAATATGGGCGAAGTTGCTTATGATTTGTTGTTTGCTCATAAATCGATCATTGACATTTCTATCTTTTATGATATTATAAATATTGTCCGTAGCTTTAATAACGGGGCATTAGTTCAGGGGGAGAACGCTTCGCTGGCAGCGAAGAGGTCATCGGTTCGAATCCGATATGCTCCATATTTAATGATCAAAAAAGCGGTTTATAGGCCGCTTTTTTATTTTTGTGAAACAGCTTTTCATGGTATCGCGAATTTGATCCGTCAGCCACTCCCGATCAAAAGAGAGAGCGAGCGCCGACAACCATCCCGCTTACAGACAAATGGATGATCTGTAAGTGGGATGGTTCGATCACTCAACCGTCAAAATTAAGTTCTCGATCTACCCATTGCCAACGTCCCGACATACAAAAACACTAATCTATCTTCATATCGCCAGATGATTACGCCTTCCCTACGTATTAACATCTCTAACGCAGAAAAGAAAATGGTCGCTTCATCATTAAACCTGCTACTTATGCTAACATTTGCTTTACTTTCTCCAAGCCAACAAAATCCCCTGTCCATTTCGCTTCTTCAAGACGCAAAGACAGCGGAATCTCGCAATAGATGGTGGCCAGCTTGCGCGATAAATAAAGCATTTCTAAATTCTCGCTAATCTTTTTCTGCTGAGCTTTCGTCAACTGCTCAAGATTTTCGACTAATCCTTCAATAGAACCATATTGTTGGATTAATTTAAACGCCGTTTTTTCTCCGATGCCGCGCACTCCCGGATAATTGTCGCTTGAATCCCCCATAAGCGCTTTGACATCCACAAGCTGCTGCGGTAAAAGGCCCTTCTCTTCATAAAACCGGTCATCCGTATATACTTCATAATGACCGATGCCTTTAGCCAGCAAATAAACGGACACATTCGGAGAAAGAAGCTGAAATAAATCACGATCTCCAGTCAAAATCGAAATGTTCAGCAAACTCCCGTATTGCTTGACAATCGTGCCAATACAATCATCCGCTTCGGCTCCTAATACTCCGATGTTGGGAATTTCGAGCGCAGCGACGGCTTCTTTCGCCAAATCAAATTGCGGCACAAGCTCCGGCGGCGGATCGCCACGATTCGCTTTATAGTCGGGAAACCATTCAGTGCGAAAGGTGGTGCTCCCCATATCCCAGCAGCACACGACATGCGTTGGCCGAATGGTTTGCAGTGCTGCTGATAAGTGCCTGATCAGCCCATGAACCGCATTTGTCGGCACACCGCGGCTGTTTCGCATCCACTGTCCACTCGGAGCAGTCGCATAAAAAGAGCGAAACAATAGAGCCATACCGTCGACTAATAATAAATGTGAATGAGTATTTGTCATGCTTTGCTTATTCCTCTCTATGTATCATTTACTTTTAATGAGCCCATCCATCACTTCATCTACCGGAGGAATCCTTCCTACTTTCTTTATCATGATTTTGCCATTATTCTTTCATACACGGCTTCACCATCATCAAACTGCTCTTTCCTTTTCTTCTCATCAAACAAGCCGTTGGCGCGGTACGTTTCCCTTTTGTACAAGTTCCTCTAAGATCAAAGCGACACCATCTTCATCGTTCGTAGCTGTGATCGAATCGCTTTGCTGCTTCACTGCCTCAGCAGCATTCCCCATCGCGACACGGTATCCCGCAACCGCAAACATCGGCAGATCATTAAGGCTATCACCGACGACCACCGTATCAGACAACTCCATTCCATAATAAGAAGCGAGCTTCTTGATCGCTTCTCCTTTTGTCGCCTGTTGATGATTGATTTCAATATTATTAGGATGCGAAGAAGTAACCGCCACATCCCGCAGCTTCGCAAATTGGAAAGAAGCCTCTTTTAACAAATGGAGATTTAAGGAAAAAATAAGAATCTTATAGACTATTAATGAATCATCATGCCATACTTGGCTAATATCTTCTACATATGTCACACGCGCCTGTTGAAACTGCTTTTGAACAATGCGCTGCAAATCAGGATGCTTTTCCCTTACTTTATAAGCAAGGGCTTCTAGATGTTCGCGATTATGTAAGCCAACGTAGACAGCTGTGTTGGTATAAAGTTCACAATATAAATCCGGCTGTGTTCGCACCCATTCTAATGTGGGGATGAATGCTTGCCGATGCAACGGAACCTCGCTCATCACCGCACCGCTTTCCAATGTAATCATCGCACCATTTAAGCCAATGATCGGACAATGAAGACCAGCCCGTTCCAGCGGGAGGTACGCGTCTTTATACGCTCGTCCTGTGGCAATGGCCACAATATGTCCGGCATCTTGGGCTTTTTTGATCGCATCTTTATTTCTCGGACTAATGTATCCCTCTGAATGAAGCAGTGTTCCATCCATATCTAAAGCAATGAACATCGAGTCATTCCTCCATTTCTTTTTAGCTTCACCACTTGAAAACTCTTTCCCAATTATAATACAAAATCCAAGAAAATGAGAGGAATTGACTCTTGATGAAGAATGAGTTTCGCCTTCCCGCACTGGTTTTCCATAAACCAAAAAAGAAACGGCTGGTTGTTTGGTTTCCGGCCGCAATGGGGCGTGACCGAGACAAGTCACGAACGTGCCTCCGACCGTCGAGACCATCAAATATAGAGCGCTTTCACCAATAGACAACCTCTTAAGCTACTAACAACATTGGAGATGCGGCTAAACATTTTGCAAAGAGGATTTCTATGCGTCCAATGATGGAGAGCAAAAAAACAATCAATTCAGCTTATGCGAAAAAAGCAAGCTACGCCTCGAATTGAATCTCGCCCGCCTCTTCATTCCATCTTGCACAAACCGCTTTTTTCTCTTCCATAAATGTATAAGTTTTTTTGCCGATTCGAATGACGGTCCCTTCCCACACATGATCCATTTGAATCGTTTCTCCTTTAGGAACTGATAGGACGGTCTTAATTTCAGATGAAGAACCGACCTCTCTCACATAAATCCCCTTTTGTGCATAAACCTCGCCGCCTCTCAACACCCCATGAATGACCAGTTTTCCTCCTGCATAAATATTGCAGTTATAACATCCTTTTCCCGTTATTACCACATCGCCGCTTCCATGAATGACACTATTCAACGCATATGATAATTCAATCGAATCGGCAGAAAGCTGTTCATTTTGGCTAATCATCTCTTCTAGGTCGCGAAGCAACTTAGCAAAGCTTTCGTATGCTTTTTGTACTAAAATGCACGTATGTAAACGCTCTCCTAGTTGAATCCAAGCTTCGCTTAATTGCTCTCTTTTCGTTTGGCAAACCTCTCGGTACTTTTTCACAGCCGCTTGCAGAGACTGAAATTTTGTTTCGATTAATTTTCCTATCACCCAATTCATGTTTTTACCTTCCACATTGGAGATCACGGTGATCTGCTGAACGGTGACAATCATTCTTTCAAGCTGTTGGCGAATCGTATTCAGTGACTCCATTAATTCTGTAACCGCCATTTTTTGCTCTCCTGAAATAACGGTTCCGCTTATAAGATTTTGATAGATAAAAATGGATTGCTGAGCCTGAATTTTGGCACGGTTGGCATTTTGAAAAATCACAACGCTTCCTTCCGCCTCAACCTCCATACCATCTTGAACATTTCCAATAATTTCGATATCTCCCTTAAAGCGAACATTACCTGTTGAGAGATCGACATCCCCTTGATGGACAAGTTTTGGAATCATGGATACAATAGCCGTACGCCCCTTTTGCACTACTTGAGGCCTTCCAGACTCCACAGCCATTATCTTCACTCCATCTTCTGACATGGCGACCCCCTTTCCAAGTTGAACATGAACTGGAAAGGTATCGCGTACAGGAATCACTTCACCGGTTACTCTTTTTCCCGGAATGCCTGGCTGTGCTGGGTGAATGACTGCAATCACGTCACCCGCTTGAACGCTCGGAACTCCTTCGATTTCACGATAATCTACTGTACCATCCTGGCGCATCTTCGGTTTTTTCGGCTGGTTCGAGCCCGCTTTTACTTCAACCCAGCCGTCCTTTCCTTCCTGAGACGGCGTTCCTTGAGCAATCGCCACATGGATTTTCTCCGTTGCTTGGAGCGCTTCGTTGATGTTTTCTTCAAGAATTCCATGCACAATATGCAACTGCTCTAACCGTTGCTTGATTTCTTCATACGTAACAACCGGTTTTACTTCGGTAAGTATTTGGGCATTTAGCTGCGCATGCTTGGCCGGAGGAAAATCTAAAAGCACGTAGCGTTTGTGTAGTGTCGGCTCGATGAGTAAAGTGGCCTGCATTTTTTGGGAATCCACTGTAATATCCCATGTCCCCTCTATCACTTTTTCTTCCTCTGCATGAACTTCCAATACATCTCCTTGTTTAATGCTAACCACACGGTCTACCTCTTCCCCGTTGCGAAACAGCTTTACTCCTTCCCCAATCGTAATGCTTGGCCCTTCTGAAGAGGAGCGCTGATAAAACAACCTGCCATCTTCCATCCATACTTTAGCGTCTTGATCGTTTAATTCATCAACAGAAATTTTTGTTATTTTTACGATCGCTTGTTTTGTTGATAATCCAAATAAACGCTTTTTCTCGTGCTGAATGATTTCGATAGAAACCTGTTCGCGTGTGGCTTGCAGCTGTTCAAGTCCTAGACGGATCGCTTCATCCAATGTATTTCCTTTTGAAATAATGCTTTCCACACCTGCTTCTCCTCCTTGATGGATACATATTCCTTTATTCTTATAATATATGACTTTTATCCTTACGTAGCAGTGCCAAAAGTCGGACAATTGATGATTCTTCCTATATTTTTGTTGTCATCTTTAAGCAAAACAGAAGGTGGGATTCCTCTGCTGAGAATTCCCACCTTTGCTTTAGTGATCTATTATTCCGTTTGTTAGATTTTCATAATTCCACCTGTGCTTGCTGAGGTGACAAGCTTTGAATAGCGGGCAAGGTATCCCGTTTTCACCTTTGGCTCAAATCCTTTCCAGTTCGCTTTTCGCTTCTCCCATTCTTCTTCAGAAAGCTGAACATCAATCGTTCGCGCAACAATGTCGATCACAATATAATCACCATCTTCTACAAAAGCAAGCGGTCCCCCTTCTGCTGCTTCCGGCGATACGTGTCCAATGGATAACCCGCGAGAAGCTCCGGAAAAACGCCCGTCCGTCACAAGCGCCACTTTCGGTCCAAGCCCCATCCCAACAATTTGTGATGTTGGCGCAAGCATTTCCGGCATTCCAGGACCTCCCTTCGGTCCTTCATAGCGAATAATGACAACATGGCCTGGCTTCACTCGTCCTCCCGCAATCCCTTCAAGTGCTTCCTCTTGGGAGTTAAAAACGATGGCCGGGCCTTCATGACGCGTGATTCCTCCCTGAATGCCCCCTGTTTTGATAATCGCGCCATCTGGAGCAAGATTGCCAAATAAAACAGCCAGTCCACCCGTTTCTGAATGCGGCTGATGAATCGGGCGAATGACCTCATGGTTTGTTACTTCACAACCGGAAATATTTTCTCCTAATGTTCTTCCCGATACGGTCAGCGCATCAAGATGAAGCGTTCCTTCTTTTTTCGCTAGCTCGTGAAGCACTGCTGACACTCCGCCTGCTTCATGCAAATCCTCGATATGTATATCAGATGCTGGCGCTAATTTCGCTAAATGCGGCACACGAGCAGCCACTTCGTTGATGCGCTCCAACGGATAATCGATCCCTGCCTCGTTCGCAATCGCGAGTGTGTGTAATACGGTGTTGGTCGAACCGCCAAGCGCCATATCGAGCGCAAATGCATTGTCAATCGCTTTTTCTGTCACAATATCGCGCGGCTTAATGTCATGCTCAATTAAATACATAAGTTGTTGAGCCGAGCGTTTTACGAACTCTTTGCGAGCCGGGTCAACAGCTAGAATCGTTCCGTTTCCTGGAAGCGCCAAACCGAGCGCTTCAGCCAAACAATTCATGGAATTGGCTGTAAACATTCCTGAGCATGATCCACAGGTCGGACAGCCATACTGCTCTAGCTCTTGCAAGCCTTTTTCATCTATTTTTCCTGCTTGATACGCTCCGACCCCTTCAAATACTGAAGAAAGCGAAATTTTCCGGCCGTCGCTCGTCACCCCCGCCTTCATTGGTCCACCGCTCACAAAGATGGTCGGAATATTTAAGCGCATTGCTGCCATCATCATTCCAGGAGTAATTTTGTCGCAGTTCGGAATGCACACCATGCCGTCAAACCAATGCGCCGATACAACTGTTTCAACGGAATCAGCAATGATTTCACGGCTTGGCAGTGAGTAACGCATGCCGATATGTCCCATTGCAATACCGTCATCAACACCGATCGTATTCATTTCAAACGGCACTCCGCCTGCTTCACGAATCGCTTCTTTTACAATTTTCCCAAACTCCTGTAAATGAACATGTCCTGGAATAATATCAATATAGGAGTTCACGACAGCAATAAATGGTTTGTCAAAATCCTCTTCTTTTACTCCGGCTGCTCTTAACAAACTTCGATGTGGGGCACGGTCAAATCCCTTTTTAATCATATTGCTTCTCAATTGCTTCAACTTCAATCCCTCCATATACACCCTTTATATTTTAAGTATTGTATCACTTTTTAGAATAGATTGACAATTATTTGTTTCTCTCATTCAACAACATCATGCTACTGTGAGGCGTTTGGATGATCCAGTAACTAGATTTCCTCGCTTTTCTGCCGGAGTTTAGCCATGCCATTCTATTTTTAAGTAAAACAGTGCGCTACGATATAGAAATCAGAGTCTGTAAAAAATAAAGCGGCTTCTTTTCCATTGAGTAATAAGATAAGCAACATAATTTGCACTCACCTCGCCCATAATGAAAATAGCAAGAATGGACAAGGCGAGGAGGCGCGAACATCATGAAGATTACAGAATTGACATTGGAATTGATCGTCGGATTTATCTTGTTATTTCTTGTCGTAAAAGTGGCTGGAAAAAAGCTGATTCATCAAATTACACCGTTTACCTTTATTTCCGTCATTGTATTAGGAGAATTGCTTGGAAATGCGCTCTATGCTGACCATGTGCATATTTGGTACATTATTTATTCAATCACCTTATGGGGAGCCCTCCTTCTGTTCGTAGAATATATCAACCAAAAATGGCTGGCGTTTCGCCTCATCGCTGAGGGAAAGCCAACGGCATTAATTCGCAATGGAATCATCGACTATGAGGCATTGAAAAAAGCGCGCTTGACCCTTAATCAATTACAAAGCCTGCTGCGTCAAAATGAAACATTTTCGATCAGGGAAGTTGCTTTTTGTTACTTAGAAGCTGATGGATCGCTCAGTATATTAAAAAAATCGTCTTACCAAAAGCCGAAAAAAGAGGATTTTCACTTCCCGCCACAGCCTGTCCACATTCCAACTACAATTATCCGAGACGGACAGCTATTAATGGACGAGCTACGCGAACTAGAAAAAAGCGAAGAATGGCTATTAGAGGAGCTTCGTTCCCGGGAAATAACAGATTACAAACATGTACTGATCGCTGAGTGGCTAGAAGGAGACGGATTATTTGTGCAGACATACCAATGATGCAGCATTGCTTGATCTGTTCATAAACGAACCCCTGATTTTTCTCGCAAAGAGCTAATATCGTTGCCACATATAGTGAACCAGCTGCTCGGCGACCCTTTCTGATGCTTGGTACAATAAATACGTGACGGGTGGAATAGAAACATCTCCTTCGCCAAACTTTTACAGAGGAGTAAGTGTCCCTATGATTGATGCCCATATCCATCTTGATCAATACGATCAAATTGACGAGCGAATAAAAACATGGCAAGAAGCTGGCATCTCAGGAGTTGTTGCAGTCTCGACAGATTTGCCGTCGAGCTACCGGACATTGGAGCTGAAGCAGCGATTTCCAGCGTTCGTATACGCCGCGATTGGCTTTCATCCAGAACAGCCACTTCCTCATCCACAGGACTGGGAAGAATGGGTTCATCTAGTACAAAAAGAACGCCCACAGCTGGGAGCGATCGGGGAAGTCGGGCTCCCTCATTACTCGGCAGACGCGACCACACGTTATCAAAACCATTGCGAGCGTTTCGAGCAAATCGTGCAAATCGCTTCCTCCCTTTCTTTGCCATTGGCTCTTCATGCGGTATATGAAGGCGCCCAAACCGCTCTTTCTATTTTGCAAAAATATGCCGTAAAATACGCTCATTTTCATTGGCTAAAAGCAGAAGTTTCTATTATCAAGCAAATCGTCCGATGCGGCTACTATATTTCCGTCACTCCAGAAGTTTGCTATCGTGAACGCGACTGAAAACTGTTATCCTTTGTACCGATCGAACAGCTGCTTTTAGAAACGGATGGACCTTGGCCATTTGTCGGCCCGTTCAGCGGTATGGAAACATCTCCTTTATTGTTAAAGCATTCGCTGCAAACAGTAGCCGAGTTATACAAGCAAGATGTCGAGACTGTAAAAACCACAATCGTTTCCAACACCAAACGCATTTACCGTTAAATTTCACCGCACAGACCAAGCGGGGTGCTCCCTGCTTATAACGACTCCAGCCATTTATTTGCGGTATACAAAATACAAACGAAAAATAGACCATTCCGCAACATGCGAAATGGTCCGCGATTTTATGATGATAGTTTCCTTTTTTCTCCATCAAGAGAACTCTTTGTTATATTTTCACGCTTTTCAATAGAACTGATGAAACAACGGTCTCATCGCTGATCGTGGAATGTGTCCATTTATTGCTTCGCTAACATAGCCACTTCTGTCTTAACAGCCGCTATCAACGGATGCCCAAGCTCTAATCCTGCGTAGCGGGACAACGCCCCTTCGATGCCCATTTGTCGAATCGTCTCTTGCAACTCCATCGCTTCGGTATCTTCTTGATAATCAAATTGCAAGAGAGCGGCGATTCCTTTGACGAGCCCTGATGGGATCTCATGAAACAAGTCATAATATTGTTTGGCAGGGCTGATGAGACGATCGTTCGGACCAAGCTTGCGAATCGGCGAGCGCCCTACTCTCGTCACCTCATCCGTAATCGCAGAGTTTGTGAATCTTTGAACAATTTTTTTGATATATATTTGATGTTCATCAGCATTCCATCCATACTTTTGAATGAGTACTCGTCCAGATTCATTGAGCGCCTTCACCACGTCAGCATAAATCTCTTCGTCCTTCATTGCCTCATGAATCGTGAAAAACTTTTTGTAATAGCCTAAATAAGCGACAAGGGCATGCCCTGTATTCACGGTAAACAATTTTCTTTCAATATAAGGAGGCAATTCATCGACGATGCGTACTCCTTCAATTGGCGGAATGGTTCCGATCATTTGCTTCGTTTCAATGACCCACTCAAAAAATGGCTCCACCTTAACAGAAAGCAAGTCCTCATTTTTTTGATTTGGAACGATGCGGTCAACGGCACAGTTCGGGAAACTGCAATATTGGCTGGCCATTGTTTGCTCTTCTTCGGATAATTTTTTCCATACATGCTCTTTTAAAAAGCTGCTGCCACCAATCATATTTTCACAAGCAATGATATGAACAGGAGTTCGATTCACCTCTAAGCGCTTGCGAATCCCTTCAGCGATCACAGGAGCAATCAGCGGCAATACATTCGGCCCGACAGCTGTCGTAACGAAATCTGCTCTGGCGATGTGCTGAAGCACAGCTTCGTGATCCTTCACACTGTGCAGTGCTGTCACATGGTAAACGTGTTGCTCTTCAATTTGTTCGCCGGCAATAATGACCCGATAGTGCCGCTTTTCTTGCAGCTTTTGAACAATTTCCTCGTTAACATCCACAAATACGACTTCATAGCCCGATTGCGAAAGTAGTTGGCCAATAAAACCTCTGCCGATATTTCCAGCACCAAAATGAACGGCTAACACGTTAATTCACCCCGTTTAAAAGCTGAAGAATCTCTTCCTTCTCTGTCGCATGAATCATCTTTTCCACATTTTCTTCCTCTGAGCAAACAATGGCGATTTTCGATAAAATCTCTAAATGCTCATTTTCTTTGCCGGCAATGCCAATTAATAGCTTGACAATGTTTCCTTCTCCAAAATCAACACCATTTGGAACTTGAACAATCGAAAGACCAGGTTGCTTCACTAATTGCTTCGCTTCTTCTGTTCCGTGCGGAATCGCCACAAAATTCCCCATATATGTCGATGTCAGCGCTTCTCTTTCAAACATTTTCTCAATATATACCTCGTCCACATAGCCTTGCTCTACTAAAATCGTTCCGGCTAAACGGATCGCTTCTGTTTTATTTGCTACTTCTGCATTAAGAACAATGTTTTCTTTTTTTAAAATAGTCAATGTCATTCACTCCTTGCGATTTTGAAGATGCTGATAAAAAAAGATTTCTAAATGCTTTCCTAAAAAAGAATGAAGCTGCTCGGCCGTTCCTTTTGAAAACAAACGCACACTTTCTTCATCTTTAATAATGAGAGAGCTGATTTGACTCAATACCGATAATGCTTCTTCTGGAGCATCGCTCGGCGCTAAAAGCAGCAAAAGCCGCTCTACATCCATTGGTTGATGATGCATTCCCATCACGGTTTGTGGATGGGCAAGCTCATACATTGTAAACGAAGGGACAGAGATAGCCAGACTGCGTGTGTGATAAAGCGCTAACGGCGTCCCAGGAATGCCTAATCCGCCAATTTGCTCTCTGCGCATTAATTCTGTTAGGACTTGCTCCGCCTCTTGAATGATTCCTTTCTCTTGCAGGCGGCCACACGCTCTCTCTAACACTTCGTGAACCGAGCGCGCTTGTACAAGCTGTAACGTAAATCCATGAAGAAGCTGGACAATCGTTTCGCTCATCGTTTGAATGGCGTTCATTTTTTGAATCGTGTTTTTGGAAACGTTCACCTGTTCTTGGCGGCTGACCGCTTTCTTGTTTTTTAAAAATTGCCGAATGGCAACAGCTTCTTCCTCCTGAAGCATAGGACTGACAAGAAAATACGGTTCACTCAATCCCGAAATCGGAATGGTCGACACAATCAAATCGTATTTGCTCATATCAATACGATTTAGCTCAAAAAATGATCGTTGTTCAATCGCTGAAATATCGGGTATTTCTTTTTTCAGGCGCGTCGCTAGTATTTTCGCGGTTCCTAACCCGCTTGAGCAAACGACTAAAGCATTCAGACCTTTCTTTTCCCTGAGCAGCGCAGACGCAAAATGAAGAACCACATAACCAATTTCCTCTTCAGGAATGTCCATGTCGAGAAAAATGACATGCATTCCTTTTTTAACAATTTCAAAAAGCTCGAAATAATCTTGACGAATTCTCTCAAGCAATGGGTTCGTAATTCCCATATTATGCTGGATGCGGTATAAAGCCGGTTTTAAATGAATGATCAAATCCTCATATAAAGGATAATCGCCCGTCAAATCGACACCGATCTCTCGGCCGACAAAACGAATAAGCTCTTGCACTTTTCTGCCGATTTCTAAGCTTCCTTCTTCCAGCATATATCCACGGCGATCGCGAAATTTCGCACCCATTAAATGCATCGTAATATAGCCAATTTCCTGTTCAGGAATCACAAGCTGAAAGGCCGATTCTAAAGATTTGGCAATTTTTTCTGCCATTTCATATTCTTTTGTTGTCCGGATCGTTTCTAGATACTGTGCTTCAAAATTGATTTCTTCTCCTTGCATGATCCGTTCAATCGCTAGTGCAAGATGGATCACTAACGCTACATAGGAACTATCCGCAATCGTAAAGGGGAGAGCGTCCTTCATCATTTCAATTTGCTTTTCAATAGTAAACAGCTTTTTCTTATCAACAAGACCAAGCAGCTTTTCCGTAATGGCGCTTAATGTATCATTTGCTGCGTCTGCCATGGATTCCTTCATAATTGTCAAAAATTCGGATTCATCCAAATGATGCAGCAATAATTGGCTGATCATTTTTCGTTTCGCTGATTCCGATCCGACGATTTCCACGCCATATCCTCGTTTACGGATGAGCGAAAGGCCATCTTTTTCAAGCATTCCTTCGATTTTATCCAAATCATTGCTGATCGTGGCAACGGTGACATTTAAATCATGTGCAAGAGATAAAAGTTTGACAGGTTCAGCATTTTCTAATAAGGCAATTAAAATCATCGTTTGCCGCTCTTCCGGTGTGTATTCAGCATGCGATAAACCAAAAAGGTGTGCCTGCAGTTCTTTTTTGACATGCTCTTCCCCTATAATTTGGATGCCTACTCCCGCCTTTTTCACCAAGCGCAGCCCGCTTTCAGTTAAAATTTGTTCAACCCCCTTTAAATCTCGATGAATGGTACGGTTGCTGACATCCAACTGTTCCGCAAGCTCGCCTACTGTGATTCCCTTGTCATTAGATAATAAAATATCCAATATTTTTCTTTCTCTTGCTGATATATACACGATAGCCACCTCCCATCTTCAGCAACTATTGGAGTATAGAACGCACCAAAAAAATTGTAGACCTTGTTTAAAGAAGCAACAACAAATTGAAAAACTATTTTCGTCCTTGCACTTGTTGCCATTTTTAAAAAACGTGGCAAAAAGATAAGCCTTCCGCTTATCTTTTTGCCCAGTCACTATTTACTTTCTTTTAACATTTGAACAAGCTCATCATATTTCGGGCTGCCAAGGAAATTATCAACAGAAACATGATAGGCATTCGGCAATTTTTCTTTTGCGCGGCTCGTTAAGTTTTGATGTGTAATCACAACATCCGCATCTGATGGAAGCTGGTTGATCGATGTATTCGTCACTTCAATATCGAGTCCCGCTTTTTGCACTTTATTTTTCATAATGGAAGCTCCCATGGCGCTTGAGCCCATTCCTGCGTCGCAAGCAAATACAATTTTTTTCACGTCGCCTAAAGTGGCCGGTTTCGGCTGTGTTTGCAATGCAGCCGCCACTTCACTTTTCTTTCCTTTTAATTGTTGCATTTTTTCAGTCGCTTCATGCAAATCTTCCTGTTCTGCTTTCGCAGACTTTAAGAAAAAGGATGCGACGATGAATGAAACCGCTGTAGCCACTAATACACCAGCTAACACACCGAAATAATTTCCGCGCGGCGTCATGGCAAGTAAGGCAACAATACTACCTGGTGAAGGAACCGCGATCAAGCCCGCATGGAAGATCGTGAAGGTGAGCACCCCGCTCACTCCACCGGCAATGGCTGCTAAAATCAACACCGGACGCATTAAAATATATGGGAAGTAAATTTCATGAATTCCGCCAAGAAAATGGATAATAGCGGCACCAGGCGCTGATTGTTTCGCTGTCCCTTTTCCGAATAACCAGTACGCTAACAAAATGCCAAACCCTGGGCCCGGATTCGTTTCAAGCAAGAATAAAATCGACTTTCCATCCTTTGCTGCTTGTTCGATACCAAGCGGACTTAAAATTCCGTGATTGATAGCATTGTTTAAAAATAGTACCTTCGCAGGCTCAATAAAGATATTAGCAAGCGGCAACAGCTTCATATTAATAATAACTTCTACTCCAGCCGCTAATGTTTTATTTAGTCCTAAAACAACAGGTCCTACTCCTTTAAATGCTAGTAGCGTTAAAGCGCCGCCGATAATCCCGGCTGAAAAGTTGTTGACCAGCATTTCAAAGCCTTGCTTGACTTTTCCTTGAACAAGACCGTCAAATTTCTTAATTAAATAGCCGCCAAGCGGTCCCATAATCATCGCGCCAAGAAACATTGGGATATCCGCTCCGACGATAACCCCCATGGTCGCTGTCGCACCCACTACTCCGCCGCGAACATCATAAACCATTTTTCCGCCTGTATAACCGATTAATAATGGCAGTAAATACGTAATCATTGGACTTACGAGTTTCGCTAATGATTCATTTGGAAGCCATCCTGACGGAATAAATAAAGCGGTAATAATTCCCCATGCGATAAATGCGCCGATATTCGGCATAATCATTCCGCTTAAATAGCTACCGAACCGCTGTATTTTGACGCGGAAATTCGCTTGCTGTTCCATACGTTTTTCCTCCTTACTTAAGTTGTATGACTATAGCTCTATGTTAAAGCGCTTACACCTCATATTCAATGTAAAGTAAATATCATTTTGTCTGACACATTCTTGTCAATATTTAAAAACCGCATCCTTCATGGCGTTTGTCCCGCTTTCATATGTTCCAACTACATCTATCGAACCTTCCTCCCGCTTTTCATTTTATTTTCGCCATTCCCCTTTATATCATTAGGCAATAAACGAAAAAGACAAGCCTAAAAGCAGCTAAGGGAGAAATCTGGCGCTGTTCATTGGTTTTTATTAGATAACCAACACGCCTGCTCTATCTTTTTAAATGAAATAACGACGAGACCCGTGTTAGTACGTATAAGTAAAATGCGGGGAGCGATGTTTTACACAAACACGGCGCTAGCAAAACTTCGCGATAAAAGTACACCAATCATCAATAAAACTTGGGGCAAGGCCATAGGGAGAAGAAAAAAAGGGAGCGAAGTCGCCACCTCGATCTCCAATTACAAAGAGGGGCATCATTCTTTTTGGTCCTTCCGCTTCGTCAAACAGGAAAAACAGCTTATGTGTTTCACTATGAAAAGGCATATCAAAAATAGGTTTGTCTTCCACCCATGGTCTATTGCTAGATGTAGCTAAACATGAACAAAGAATACCAAAAGGTTCTATGTCTTTCGTCGCTGTCACAAGGGATTCGCTCTTTCCAAAACAAAAGCGATGACAAACGCATACACTATTCTGGTTATAGTCTAAAGGTGCATGTTTGAAGAATCAGAAACCAGTCACTTGCTTTTTTCACGCGAGCGCATAAAAAAACCGAACAACGACGCTTTCAGACTCCTTCCTATGAAGCGGTTCGTTGTTCGGACACCGATCGTTAAAGATCCACCTAATGAACCTCCCGTCTCCACTCCGTTTAGAGGGGGAGATTTCTCGGTAAATGTGTTAAATTACAGCCCACGAACAAAGAGCTTACATAGCACAAAGTGATCTCCTGCCCGTTGTTCGCTTCACTGCTTCATTGATACTCCCCTAAATTAAGGAAGCTCGCGGCCCCTTGAGCTGACATAGAGAGCATACCATTCCTCTCTTGTCAATGTCGTATTGAGGGCCTCCGCGCATGCCCGAATACGGACTGGATTTGCCGTACCAATCACAGGCTGGATTCCTGCCGGATGAGCCATCAGCCATGCTAGCACGATCGCTTCCGGTGTTGTTTGTTTCTGCTTTGCCATTTCTTGAACGAGTTCTGCCGTTTGTTTCATCGACTGAGGTTGTCCTTCTAATGATCGTCCCGAAAATACACCTTGTGCAAGTGATCCCCATGCTTGAATCTGAATATTTTCCAATCGGCAGTATTCAAGGGTGCCTTCAGGAAATACACTTTCTTTCGCAGCTTCTTGATTAACATGAACACCTGTTTCCAGCCAGCCGATTTTCGCTAAACTCATTTCCAGCTGGTTAATGATCAACGGCATATCACAATACGATTGCAGCAAGCGGATCTGTCCAGCGCTCATGTTCGATACGCCAAACCAATGGACTTTTCCAGACGCTTTTAATTCCGTAAACACTTGGGCTACCTCTTCCGGATCCATAAGCGGATCAGGGCGGTGAAGCAGAAGAATGTCGAGATACTCCACTCCAAGCCTTGTTAAAATGCCGTCCACACTACGGCGAATATGTTCCTCTGAGAAATCATACCGTTTCGGAGCACTTGGACTTTCTTTAAAACGAATTCCACATTTGGATTGAATGAATATTTTTTCTCTTAGCTCGGGCTGCTCTTTGAGTACTTCACCAAATACTCTTTCAGCTTTACCTAAGGCATAAATATCAGCGTGATCGAACATGTTGATGCCTACCGAAAGGGCCGATTCGATCGCTTCGTGCGCTTGCTTCACATCCTCTTTTGTAATCGGGTGCTCATTCCATCCACCGCCAAGCCCCATGCAGCCTAATACAAGCCGGCTAGCGGAAAGACCATACTGATGCAACGGCAATGGTTTCATTTTTGTTCCCCCCATCTTCACCATCCATTCCATTTCATACGTCGCCGAATCCGTTCTTCATAGACAGGCGAGCATCCTAATATATAAATGTAGAGTCCAAATGATATATGTAAATAACATTCTCAGCCTACTTATTCTCGCTTTTTTCTGCTGCTATCAACAAAACAAGATACCCCCTATGTTCCTTTACTCTGTATGTCAAAAAGCAGAGAACATTGATAACAGCGGCTGTCATCAATCAATCACTTCATGGGAAGTCAAGTATCTTCTGCATGCGAAAAGGGTCCCGTGCTAAGAATTATCACATATCAGACATCACAACGCAAAGATGTTCCAGCGGAAAGCCCCATCAACAAAGTGACAAATAGAGCCGACCAGACCATGAAACGCCATTGCGATTTTAGATATGTTGAATCGCAGCCAATCGAACGAGTTTGTTTTGGGACGTATGAAATCGATTTCAGTTATGCTAGCTTATATCATAGCGGAAAATCCATATTTTTTCTATGTAAAAAGAGCAAAACAGCCGGAAAAAGATCCGTTTTTCTTTCTAATCGTTCAGAGAGCGTATACATGTCCACAGACTCGCCTCCGGCCGTTAGGAGAATCTGTATCTCTCTTTTTATTGCCTGATTTCATTCGCCGCTCGCCTTTCTAGGAATCGAGCACTCTATAATGTTAAGACTTTTGCGAAGTAAACGATCCGTATTTATTCTCGTAATGGCTCAACGCCAAAAGCGGAAAAACGTAACGATAACTGTGATAATGAATATAAAATCCCCCTGCCATCCCTTGACCGGTCGGATAAGAGACCGTCCAATCTTTGCTATTGAGCGATTGTTGCAAAAAACGAAGCGCCGCTTCCATTTCAGGAATAGGCTGATCGAATACGGCAACCAACGCATCAAGAGCCCATGCTGTATGAACCGCCGTGCTAGTCCTTAGCGGTATATACGCTTTAGCGCTGTCACTTTTACAAGATTCTCCCCAACCGCCATCACTGTTCTGAATACTTAACAGCCACTTAATCGCTTTTTGCATCGACGAGTGCGTGGAAGGAACCCCGACAGCAGCCATTCCTGTTATCGCCGCCCATGTGCCGTACAAATAACAAATTCCCCATCTCCCATACCAAGAACCATTTTTTTCTTGATGATCCATTAACCATTCTACCGCATAAGCAACAGTTGGATGATCTTTTGTTAAACGTGCAAATGTACCAAGAAACTCCAAAGTTCTTCCCGTTAAATCGGCCGTTGATGGATCTGACAGCAAAAACTCCGCCCCATCGATTGGCAAATAACGCCATAGTCGACGATCTACATTTTTTTCAAAAGCAGCAAAACCGCCATCATCATTTTGCATAGAGAACAACCAACTGATCCCTCTGTCCCACGCTTGACGAAACGCTCCTTCTTCTGATGCCATTCGGTAAATCGCTCGTAAAGAAGCGGTCGTATCATCAAGATCTGGATTGATCGTATTGATATCAGAAAATCCCCATCCTCCCGGTGGACTGTATGGGTTATGTATCGCCCAATCGCCATATCGATAGTGCTGACGAGAAAGCAGATAGTGATTCGCTTTTTGAATGGCATCATCTGTCGGCGGCACTCCTGCTTCCTGCAATGCATAGCTGGCTAATGCTGTATTCCATACATGTGCCGTCGTATATTGTATGTGCGTCTGTCCATCAATGGTGCAGCGAAAATTTTTTAATCCCTCAATGGCTTGAGCAATCACAGGATGGTCTTTGGAATATCCTTCTGAAAGAAGCGCAAAAATCATTAAAAAAGTGGCGCTGAAATAACTATAAAAAGTTCCATCTGTCTCTAAATGTTTCAACATATACTGAATCGCGCGCTGCTTCGCTGCCGCGCGAATATGCGCAGGCCATCCAAGAATCGATTGTTTCACATAGGAAAGAAACCCGCGGTCTGTACGCATCTCTCGCCAGTCCTCTCCCTCCCCGCGCATTCCCAATAACTCCGAAAGATTGAGGCTTTTGCTCGTTTTCCGGCTGTATTTGTTATCCAACAAAACTAAGAGTGGCGTGAGATTAGCACGCCCGTATACCGAAATATCAAAAAAGTGCAGCGGAAATGAAGGTGGTAAAAGCAAAAATTCTAATGGAAGCGGAAAAAACGGTGGCCAGCGATACTGTCCCGTCAAAGCTAGCATAAATTTCGTAAACATATGAGCATTTTCGATCCCCCCCATTTCTAAAATCCGTCTTCTCGCTGCTCGCAAACGAGGATCGCTTTTTCGCCGGTAACCAGAATAAAGTAACGCATAATAAGCCTCGACTGTTGCGCTTACATTTCCGTCTCCCTCATCATAAAATAGCTTCCACGCCCCATTATTTTCCTGCCTGCTTTCAATTCGTTCCACCAGCGATTGGATAAGTTGTTCATCATTTATTTCTAAAGAACGTAATAAGATGATCATATAAGCATCTGTCGAAATACCTGTTTCAAACGGATGGCGCCATGATCCGTCAGAAGCTTGCGCCCGTTTTAACAAAGCGACCAATCGGTTCCGTTCATCCGGCATTGCCTATCTCCATCCTTTTCCTGTAATCTCACCGCTTTCTCTTTCATACTTATTCGTATAGAAGCCAAATGATTCACAGAAGGAGTGATTCGCATGTGCTGGTTCAAGAAGAAAGCTCCTTCCCTTTCTCCCTTTCTCGCCGCTATTCAAATGGAGTTGAAAAAGAAAAAACGAAGAGGCAATCGCATAACCGAACAAGATTTATCCGCGGAAGAAAGGAGTTTACTACGACAAATTCGCGTCCGCACACAAATAAGCAATGTGAACAATATTACAAGAACCGCTGCCTATCTTGATTTTTATCAGAGGCATCGCGAAATTCATTGGGCATTTTTAGGACATATGGTTTCGCGAAACGGTGGCTGGAATATGACTGACTTAAAAGGAGAATGGCTGCTTGCTTTGTTGACAGAAGAGGAGCAGCAAGCTTTTTTTTCTTTTTTAGAAAGAGGCAACTGGTTGATTTTTCAAGATATTTATCCGCAATTTTTGCTGTATGAAGAAAGTAAAAAACGAGGAATCCCTTTATTTTATCTTTTACCATGTTTTCATGTGTCATTATTTATGGAAACGATTTGGAATCATTTTTGGCGCTACAACGATCCATATATCCTTGCCATCGCCCTCGTCATTAATGAGCAAAACTATTTAGAAAAACGGGTCATTCAGCATCCTGTCTTTCAAAAAAAAGTCTTTGAAGCACTTGAATTTAAAATCCAGGACTTTTTCAGCCTGAATCACATTTTATTTCCGTATGAGGATGAACAAGGTCAGACGGTGCTAATGGGTGAAACGATTCATCACTTTCAGTCGCTACATGAGCGAATCATGCTCGGCAAACGGCTATATGCTCTATTATTCCAAGACAACGATACATTGGAGAGAGCCGTGCGTTGGGCATCGCGCCACCCACACACAGGAACGAGAAAAGACTACTGGCCACATCTCTTTAATGATGTCCGTGAATCGCTGCCTGGCCAGCCATACCGCCGCAGAATAAAAGATTGCCAGATTTCAGAAGGAGAGCCGCGCATTTATAGCCCGCCGCTTTTGTATGTTTGGAAAAATGTCGAGCATCAAGAAGCGGAACAAGGAGATTGGTTCACAGACCCAAGCGTTGTCCATTATTTAGCGAAAAACAGTGAATGGTTGAATGGAGAGATCTCAAATGCCTATTGTAAAACGCTCGAAAAATTGGAGCTGGCAGCAACCGCCAAAAGCCACTTATTCTAGTTTTTTTAGAACCGAAACGAAGCGGGCCTATATCGCTTCTGCCCTTCTTTCATCTTGGCTTGGAACATATTTGGATTTATACTTCACAGGAAAAGGCTGGTATACTTTCCCTCAACGTCCGCTGGCTGCGATTTTTCCTATTCATATTCTCTTTACAACACTAGGACTTTCCGCCTTTTCCCTGCTTTTTCTTTTCATTATGACCAAGCTACAGCCTTGGCAACGAAGTTTATTTGCGGTCGCTCTAAGCTTTTGGATGGCTCTTTTGGAGGCAGGGGCAGAGGCTGCAGGCTGGTTGATTCATACCTCTCAATGGAGCCACACCTATTCTTTTATAGGATATTGGCTATTTATCAACATCGTTTGGCGTTTTTTCCGCTGGATGTGTTTTTAGCGATAGGAAATAACTGGGATTCATGATGTATTCTAACCAACACGAAAAACAGCAGTTTTAAAATTGAAGGAATTTTACGAACGTTGCTTTTTTATGCTCGAACCATGGACAGACAACACCGGCTTAGCGCTTCCTGCGAATAACATGGAGGAGGTAAAACATCTGAGCAATGATAAAGGAAAGCAAAAGCACGATGATCGTCCCAAAAATATAAACAGCCCCTTCTGCCGGGTCTCCTCCATTATCCAACAAACTCCCAAACAACATAAACAAAATGAAGCTCGCACCTACAACAAGAAAAAAAATGCTAATATATTTTGCCATCATTCTCCCCCATATTGTTTATTTTTTCAAACTAAAAAGGGTGCTGATCGGTTTGAAGAGAGATACAACAAAGTATTTTCACCCTCATAACGCTCAAGAAACGGCTCCACATCTTGCTTCAATGCCGCTAAATCTTGATGCTTGCGCCATTCGCTCATCTCTTCCACCTCCACTTTGTGATGAGACAGGAAACTTCTCGATCAATATGTTAAAAAACGAATCAAGAGGGCTCCATTGATGATGTTTACCAAACAGTGAGACTTATTTACAACTTAACTTGAAGATTGAAAAACTCCGCATCTATGCAAATGTTCATACGATACGTTACATCTATTATATATAATTCGGATGAAACAAACGACCGATTGATGGCTGAAAAGAGAAAGCGCTGGCCTCTGCTTTCCAATGACCACGAAAGGCAAGCAAAGGATAGAAACGATGATTCTTCTTTTTTTGGTTCGTTTTCAACCGGCAGCTTTCATTCCTTCAACGAAATAAACGCATCCATAAATGTTCATCCTTTTATCTGTAAAAGCTCTTGACTATGCCAACTATTCCCACTTATGATAAAGCTATTAAGCTATCACAGCTAGAATAACCGATCCTTCATGACGATAAACAACTATCTTTTTATCATAAATGGCATCTGAAGATAGCATAAAGAATTTGTGGAGAACGGACGGCTGAATCAACTCGGCCAACGTGCCATCCTTGCGCATATGGGTGACAAAGACTGAAAAACGGGCCTAAACTTCATATCAATACAAAATCAAAATGTTAAGCTGTATCTGTAATAGTCAAGATAGACCGAACAAAATGATATAAAGGCAGATTGAGCGACTGACCGTCAGCCATCGAATGAAGGTTGGACAAACAATCTGCATTTATATAAATAAAGAAATATAAAAACTTATAGAGGGGGACTATGGGGATGTTTATAAACTGGTTAAGACAGCAGGCCAGCGCAGCCTTCATTCTACTGTTAATACGGCTCTATCTTGGCTATACTTGGCTGACAGCAGGATGGGAAAAGCAAACCGGCGAGTTTGATGCAACCGGCTTTTTAAAAGGAGCGATCGCTAACTCCTCAGGTGAGCATCCAGCCGTCCAAGGATGGTGGGCAGCGTTTTTAAAGCATGTCGCTTTGCCAAATGTCGAATTTTTTAATGTGCTAGTAGTATGGGGAGAAATTCTGGTTGGTGCCGCATTGATCCTTGGCATATTTACAACTTTCTCAGCGCTTATGGGAGCCGTGATGAACTTTGCCTTTATGTTTTCCGGCACAACCAGCACCAATCCGCAGATGGTACTGCTTACCTTCTTTTTGCTCGTTGCCGGCTTTAATGCAGGAAAATGGGGGGTGGATTATTGGGTAATTCCCTATCTTCGTCAGCGTTTCCGCCGCAACCCTTCATACCCAAATCAAACCACGAGACATCTATAGCTCTTTCAAGCGAGCAGCCACAATCGTTTAACAGGCTGTTTTGATGGCCGGACGCCCAAACACCGTTGTTGATCGTCCATTCATCGATCTATCAAGCGGTCGGTCGTTCGGTTTTTTATGTTTTATCGTACAAAGACGCTGCAAACTTTTCTGATCGTTGAGACACTCGCTTTTTGATACTGTTCACTCCTCTTGCGGAAGCTATAAAAAGCGCCCACTGCTATTAAGCAGCAAGCGCTTTTTATATTTGCCGTTATGAATTTCTACCTCATGCTTTATAAGCACAAATGAGCCGCAATTTTCGCCGCCAGTACGGCATTGTTTTTCACTAAGGCGATGTTCGCTTCCAAACTTTTTCCTCCGGTTAATGCTTTAACTTTGTCAAGCAAGAAAGGCGTGGCGGCTTTTCCTGTAATTTGTTTTTCTTCCGCTTCCCTCAATGCGGCGGCAATCATTGAATTAATATATGCTTCTTCCAATTCCGCTTCTTTTGGAATCGGGTTCGCAATCACAAGTCCGCCATTTAAACCAAGTTCCCATTTTGTCTGAATAAACGCAGCGATTTCCTCTGGAGCATCAAGGCGATAATCGACCTTGAACGGACTTGTCCGCGAGTAGAAAGCTGGCAACGTTTCCGTGCCATAACCGATGACCGGTACACCATGCGTTTCTAAATATTCCAGCGTCAATCCCAAATCTAAAATCGATTTCGCTCCAGCGCACACAACCGCTACATTCGTTTGCGCCAATTCCTGCAAATCGGCGGAAATATCCATCGTTTGCTCAGCGCCGCGATGGACGCCGCCAATGCCGCCTGTCGCAAACACTTGAATTCCCGCCATATGCGCGCAAATCATAGTCGCTGCTACTGTCGTCGCTCCGTGCTTTTTCATCGCAATGACGTATGGCAAATCGCGGCGGCTTACTTTTTCAATTTCTTTGCTTGTTCCCAAAAACTCCAATTCTTCATCATTCAAGCCAATTTTAATTTTTCCGTCCAAGATAGCGATCGTTGCTGGCACAGCACCATTTTCCCGAATGAGCTGTTCCACTTCCTTCGCTGTCTGGACATTTTGCGGATATGGCATTCCATGGGAGATAATGGTCGACTCTAAAGCGACAATCGGTCGCTTTTCTTCTATTGCTTTTGCTACTTCTTTTGATAGTACAAGTACATCTTTTCCATTCATTTGTTTGGCCTCCTATGAAAAATAGTGTTGGCATGTTTGGTTCAATACATGTTCATTCAGTCTCGAACAAACCGTTTCCTTCGTCTGCAACGCAATGATGGAGCTGCTCATGCCAAGCCGGCACGCATCAGCAAACGATTTTCCTTGATTCATTCCGTATAAAAATCCGGAAACGAACGCATCGCCCGCTCCTGTTACATCGACAACGTCGATCGACGGCGCAGCGATCGTCCCGCTCTCTCCGCGCTGTGTTTTGTACGTAATCCCTTTGGCGCCGCAAGTGATAACGACATGCTCGACGCCAAGAGAAAGAATGTAATCATCTGCCGCTTCTGTTCTTTCTCCTTCCATTCCTGCGAGGGTGAGCGCTTCATCTCGGTTAGCAATCAACCATGTCACACCGCGGAGGTCGCTAGGCAGCTTTTTCATCTTGGGAGCCGACACAGGCGCGACACACAACGGAATCCCTTCCTCGCGACAGCGCTCAATCACAAATGTTAACACCTCGCTCGGAAAATTCGTATCCAATAGCACAATAGAAGCAGAAGAAATATACGGCCATCTTTTTTGAATAAAATCAGTGGTAATCGTGTCATAAATCGCCATATCAGCTAGTGCAATGACCATTTCTCCTTTTTCATCTAAAACAGCCGTGTAGGTGCCAGTATGAGCATTGGTTTGCTTTGCAATCTGGCTCATATCGACATAGGCACCTGTCGTCGCCAGCAGCCACTCTCCTTCCTGATCATCGCCAACAACGGTTAAAAGAGAAACCGATTCGCCCAGCCTTCCTAAATTTTCAGCAATATTTCGCGCGACTCCGCCGCAGCTTTGCGTAACAGTGACTGGATTGGAGGTACCAAACCGAACGGTTGAGAGCGACTGCGCTTTGCGATCGACATTCGCCCCCCCAATGCATACAATCCGCGATGGTTCTGGAAGCACATAGGCCCTGCCAACGATTTTCCCTTGCTTGGTTAACGAAGAGATGTAGCCTGCCACAGCCGAGCGCGAAAGCTTAAGCTGTTCAGCTAATTCTTGTTGTGTAATAAATGGATTTTTGCGAATGAGTGTTAAAATTCGTTGCTCTTTTTCATTCATCTGAATGCACCTCAGCATTCTCAAACATTTGTTTAAATTATAAACAAATGTTTATCGTCTTGTCAATCAATCACAAACATCTCATTCACACTCGTAAATTAGGAAATCTTTTCTGTACATCTGCACTTCGGATCATGGCTGCAGCCTTTGAACATGCCCTCATTTTCTTTTTCAAAAACAAGCAGTATGCCTAATCATGCTGTTTCAAAAAAAAGAAGCGTAAATTCGCTTCATCCGTCATTAAATGGTTTTGTTGAAACAGCTTTCACATTCCCAACTTAATAAACTGTATATCAAAATGTTTTTTCGCATGACTTGAAGAAAAACGAATCATAAAGCCCGGTCATTCTGCATTTTTTCTCCTTTCAATTTCTAACCTTTGGATCAATCGATGCAGTTTCTGCTGATCTCTTTGATGCAGATCAACAAATTCTATTCCATAGATTACATGGTTTATCAGCTCTTCCTTCCGCACAATCCTCCCTTTCAGAGAGAAAGGCTCACCATCAATAACAAAATAAATCTGTAAAAAAATTTGTTTTCGGACAGGCAAATCCAACGTACAACTTATTTGTAAACCCGTACGGCTTATATCATTAATTTGTCCTGTTCCCTTTTTATTTTTAAGGTTTCCTAATGGCTGATTGCCAGATTCAAGCAATTCAAAATGACATTCCTGCTCAAACAATTTCACACGAAAGGCTTTTCTTTTCTCCTTATCTTTTAGCTTGATCTGCAAATCGGTTACCGATTCCTTCAACGTATGAATTTGCTCTTCCTTTTTTCTTAATTGTTGCTTATAAAAGGCATGAAAAAGGATAAGAGAGAAGATAAGTAAAAATAGGCACACGAAAATTGCGCTTATCATTATTTCCATATCAATAAACCCTCCCCTCTTTTAGTTCACCCCGCGAACTGGCGATGGCTTCCCTAATAAATATCCTTGTCCTAAATGAATTCCTAATGCTTTGGCCATCGCTAGATCCTTTGGCTCTTCGATTCCCTCCAAAACAACATATATATTTCTTGGCTGGCAAAACTCCAAAAGCAGTTGGATTTCGTTTTGCTTTTCCTTTGAAACAGATAAATCGACAGCATAGAAACGATCCAGCTTGACGAAATCCGGCTCCAACTCCATGACGGTTCGCATAGACGTCTCCCCTTTGCCGAAATCATCAAGAGCAATGGCATACTTCTTACTCTTTAAAAAACGGATTTTTTCTTTGAGCAAGCCTACATCTGACACCTTTTGCGCCTCATTAATTTCCAATACAATATTGCGATTAGAAAACGAGCAGTTTCTGATTTTTTCAAGAAAATCTGGAAATGAAGGATGAGTGATTGTAGAAGGATACGCATTCACAAACAATTGGGTATGTTCCACATAAAACGATGTCAAAGCACGATCAATGGAACAAATATCCAAATCATACAATTTATCTTCTGCCATGGCCCATTGAAAAAGACATTCTGGATTTTGAAAAAACTCGCAGCGCAGCAAGGCCTCATATCCGAATATTTGCCAATTTTCTAATACATAGAGCGGTTGAAAAACATGACGAAACCTTCTCTCGCGAATAATGTCTTCTAGTATAGCTCCGTTTGTGTTCAACATAGCATATAACCCCCTAATGACTATGCCTTCTGTTTCCCTGTTCCGCCTTTTATAAATGCCCGCTGAACAGGCATTTGCATAGATTAACCAAGCGATCCATTTTTTTCGACATTTTTTGTAAAGCAATAATATCTATAGTATATCACTAATATGATTTTAATATCTATTGTCTCTGGGTAAAATTTAAAGATTAGGGCTACTGTTACCTAGAGAGGTGGTAAAATGAGTGACTTACCGAAGATCATTGGAGAACGTATTCGAAAATTTCGTAAAGAAAAGGGGCTAAGCCAAGAGGAGTTAGCTCATATGGCTAACCTCCACACTACTTATATTGGACAGTTGGAACGCGGAGAAAAGAATGCTACTTTAGGGAGTATAGAAAAGGTGGCTAATGCCCTAGACATTTCGCTGGAAGAACTTTTTCGATCCATTCATTCTCATTCAGATTCTCAAGTGTATACCCTGTCTCAAATCATTACCCACTTGCAAGCAATGAGCGTTAAGGATCAAAAAACCATTCTTAAATTGCTAGAGATATTACTGGAATGGAAAGAGCAGTAAAAGCAGTCGTTTCACAAATAGGTTTAAAATTGAGGCGGAATTTCTATACTCCTCCGCCCCTTTCAACTTCATTGCTCCATATGGATGCATGCTGCTGTCGATTGCAGCCCTCATACGTTCGTCCAAACTCAACATCACATGTGATATGGACAACCATTGAATCCCTCCTGTATTTTTGCATGATAAAAGCAGCCAGCCCACAAACTTTCTCCTTTTAAAAGCGATCATAGAAAAAGCATCCTTCATAGCGAAGAATCATTTACAAAATATTCACAATTATTTCATAACTCATACTTCAAAAATGATACAATACTATTATGGACGTTCTTATTTTTATAGTGGGGGGGGATTATAGTGAAGCTACAAAATAAAGTTTCTATTGTTACTGGAGCTGCATCAGGCATGGGGAAAGCGATCGCCGTTTTATTTGCCAAGGAAGGAGCCAAGGTCGTTGTTTCTGATATGAATGAGAAAGGCGCCTATGAAACGGCGGAGGAAATTCGCGCAAACGGCGGAGAAGCAACCGCTGTTACAGTAAATGTTGCCAAGGAAGAAGATGTTCAGCAATTAATTGACACAGCTGTTCAAACATATGGAACGTTAGACATTCTTGTCAATAATGCGGGAATTATGGATAATTTCGTACCAATTGCAGACCTAACAGACGAGCTGTGGGAAAAAGTTTTGGCAGTCAATACGACTGGACCGATGCGAACCATGAGAAGAGCGATGCCGATCTTTTTGAACAAAGGACATGGTGTGATTATTAACATTGCCTCCATCGGAGGGCTATACGGCTCAAGAGCTGGAGCTGCCTATACCGCTTCCAAGCATGCCGTGATTGGCTTAACCAAAAACGTGGGATTTCAATATGCCAATATGGGCATCCGTTGCAACGCAATTGCCCCTGGGGGCGTCAATACGAACATTGACACAACAATCAATCATCCTAATCCGTTCGGGATGGAACGGGCAACCGCTGGAATGAACGCCAATCCGAGGAGCGGCGAGCCAGAGGAAATTGCCAAAGTCGCTCTATTTCTTGCTTCTGATGATTCAAGCTTCGTCAATGGCACCGTGATTACAGCTGATTCTGGTTGGACCGCTTATTAAATCGTTTCGCTTTAACAGCGTTCCGAAAGAAGTCTCCCATCCTCAAGGAACGGAGCGACAGCCCAGTGAGTAGGTGGGAGACTTCTTTCGGAAATTACGTAAAAATAAAGAATACACCTCCCCTACCTACACTCCTTTACAAAGTTGGAGGCTTCTCGGCCGATCATGTTAAATCGCCTGTAATGCCTTCCATATATCGCTTTTCAAATCATCAATATGCTCAATTCCTACCGAAAACCTTACGAAATTAGCAGGAATTCCGGCTACCTTCATCTGCTCCTCCGACATAACGCCGCTCCACATGGCTGCTGTATGAACCACAAGAGAATCAACTCCTCCTAAGCTTACGGCGTTAAATGGCAATTGCAAAGCAGATACAAAACGTTCCGTTTCTTCATATCCGCCTTTAACAGCGAAAGCAATAACAGCCCCAAATCCACGCATTTGCGATTTAGCTAATTCATGCTGCGGATGGCTTGGGAGGCCAGGATAATACACACGCTCAATCTGCGGTTGCTGCTCTAAAAATGTGGCTAACGCCAATGCATTGGCGTTAATGCGCTCCATTCGCAGCGGGAGCGTACGCAAGCCGCGCAGAAGCAGCCAGCCATCCATCGGCGACAGCACAGAACCAATCGAAATATGGGTATGCCAAATTCGTTCAGCCAAGTCGTGGCTTGTACAAATGACACCAGCTGTTAGATCATGATGCCCTCCTAAATATTTCGTCGCACTATGAACAACCATATCGATGCCCCAATCATGCGGACGCTGATTGATTGGTGAGGCAAACGTATTATCAGCGATCGTAAGAATGCCGTGCGAACGTGCTAATTTCGCTACCGCTGCTAAATCTGTCAGCACCAGCGTCGGATTGGCCGGCGTCTCCACCATAATCAGCTTTGTATTAGGGCGGATCGCCTGCTCGAAAGCATGGATATCCGCTTGCTCGACCAACGTCACTTGGACGCCAAACCGCGGCAGCAATTCATCCATAATCTTCGCCGTGCTCATATAGTGACGTGTCTGAGCAATTACATGATCCCCTGCGCCCACTAAAGATAATACAGCTGTCGCAATCGCCCCCATTCCAGATCCCGTAACAAGCGCCGTTTCGGTTCCTTCAAGCTCCGCCATAATTTTCTCCACGCGCTGATGACCCGGATTTCCGTAACGAGTATAATACTGAGGATGTCTAGGCGTTCCTGCCATTTCGGCAAACTCATCAGAATCCTGAGCACGAAACGTTGCTGTATAATAAATGGGCGGCGCAACGGTATAATCATTCGTTCGATCGTCATCACCGTGAATCACCAGCGTCTCCGTTCTCATTGCCTCTACATTCCCATTCTCGCGATCATGATCTTTCCCCATACTATCTACTCTCCTTTTAAACTGAAATCCTTACATAAGAATGTTAGCCTGCTGCTGTTCCTATTGTGCACTCTAGCGTTGAAAGATATAGACATGAAACAAAAACGCCATGTTTCCACTAACCAATAGAGCTACGAGTCGATTTTTGACCCTACTTAACCATCAAGTGTTACCTTGCTCTATCGCCTAACAAAACAAAATAAAATTTCTATTTTTCTATCAATTTAATTGGTATTATATAACTTCCTCCATAAAAAGTAAAACTATGGAATTGATCATGTCCAAAAAATGAAAAACGTCGCTTATAAACACACAAAGAGAGTTTCACCATCTCTATAAATAATGAACCTATCCCACCTCCACTCCGTGAAGAGGTGGGATAGGTGGGTGATGTTAAAATCTAGGTCTATCTTTATCATGTCAACGCATAACAAAAGCCCGACCAACACTGCTTTCAGATCCATTCATCGCTTGGTGAAGCAGTTTGTTGTTCGGGCATCCAACCGTCGAAAGCGGATCATTCCCTGTTCATATAGGGAAGAAATATAGAGGGATCAAGAGATACCATCTATCATCGCTGCATGCCATATGTCCAACCAGCACCACAGGTCTCTATATATCAAATATTAGGAAGCGGACAAAGCTAGTCCCTTACAACGCGCCTTCGCGATGTAGTTATTTCATCCGATCGCTTACTACAAACGTTGCGATTTCCGGGAAAAATGACAAAACGGCTATAAATAAAAGCATGATAATAGCGTATGGGATTACCCCCTTGACAATTTCGGCTATCGTGTTGGTTCGATCTAGCCCTTTCAAAACGAATAAATTCAATCCAACAGGAGGAGTGATCAAAGCTAATTCCATATTTACCACCATCACTACGGCAAACCAGATCGGATCAAATCCTAACGAAGTGATAATTGGATATAAGATTGGCAGCGTAATGACCAGGATGGAGATCGTTTCTAAGAAACAACCTAAAATCAGTAATACGATATTAATTAAAATAAAGATCACCCACGGTGATACATTTTGCGAAATAGCGAATTGCGTGATGGCTTGTGGGATTTGCAGTACGGTCATAATATATCCAAGCAGCATCGCACCGACAATAAGCATTAAAATCATCGCATTTGTTTTAACTGTAGATAATACAATGGTTTTGATATTGGAAATCGTTAAATTTTTATATATAAAAATAGAAATAAGAATACTAAGCATAGCACCAATCGCCGCTGCTTCGGTAGGAGTAAAAATTCCTATATAAATACCACCAATGACCACAATTGGCAAAATCAATCCCCATATAGCGCGCTTCGATGCTTCCTTTCTTTCTTGCCAAGTAGCTGGAGCTTCCTTAATGTGACGCGTTTTCCAAGACGCAAAGATCATAAACGCCATCGTTAGCAATATTCCCGGAACAATACCGGCCATAAATAATTTCCCAATGGATTCGCCGGTTACAGACCCATATATAATCATCGGCACACTGGGCGGGATAAGGATACCTAGCGTTCCACCAGCTGCTAGCAAGCCAAGCACCATTTTTTTATCATATCCGCGCTTGGTCATTTCCGGGAGCGCAACCGCTCCAACTGTAACAGCCGTTGCTACACTGGACCCAGATATAGCAGCAAAAATCGCGCAGCAAAATAATGTGGCAATCGCTAACCCGCCCGGAAAATGCCGGAACCATCTGCTTGCCATTTCATACAGATCACGTCCTACACCACTCACAACCAAAACTTGGCTCATCAGCACATACATAGGCAAGGCCGTAAGAGTAAAATCATCTAAAGATTTGTAAGAAATGATCGGAATTTGCAAAAAAGAAAACGTTCCGCCGTTGAACAGATACATTCCACTAATGGCCAATAAGCCAAGGGCAAAGGCAACTGGTAAACCGATCAACAATAACGAAGCCATTCCACCGAGAAAAAAGGCAATATTCATATATGTCCTCCCCCTTTCTGAACGCCGCCATCCATTATTTGAAGAATAAAGGCAATGCAAAGTAATATGCCTCCGATTGGAAGAAGCAGTTCTGGGATATACATAGGTATGCGTAACAACGAGGCAGATGTCGTTCCTAGCTGATATGTGCCAAATACATACTTAAATCCATAAACCGTAAAAATGATGCTAAAAATAAGGCCTAATGCATTAGAGACATAAGCCAATATTTTTTTTATACGATCAGACAATACATTAATGAATAAATCTACTGTAATATGAGAATACGATCGAACAGCATATGCAGAGCCTAAAAAGCAGCTTCCCATAATCGCGTAGATGGACAGCTCGGTAGCCCAAATGGTTGGACGATTAAAGACGGCTCGCGAAATGACATCAAACGTCGTCATACATGTAGTCAATATGATAAGGATGCCTGCCGCTATACCTCCAGCAAAGACTAACTGATCAAACGTTTTATACACCCATGAGAAACGCTTCATCTTCTTCCTCCTTCTGAAAAAAGGAGAAGATCTTTCTCTCCCTTTTTCCATTTAACGTAAAGCTCGCTTTATTGAAGATGCTCTATGCTGTCAAGCAATTTCTTTCCTAAATCTCCTGCTTGTTTGATATAGGCAGCGCGCGCCGGTTCAGCTGCTTTCTTCCATTCCGGCAATTCCGCTTCTGAAATGGCTTCTATCTGCATTCCCTTTTCTTTTAACGCTTTGGCTGTTCTTTCATCTTCCGATTTTGCTTGCGCGCGAATCCATTGTTCCGTTTCTTTAGCCGTTTCGCTTAATAGATTTTTTGTGTTTTCTGGAAGGCGATCCCAAAAGTTTTTGTTCATCGCCAGAATAAATTCTAAATAGGCATAGTTATTAATCGTTAAATATTTAGCTACCTCATCATAATGGCGTTGCAGCATCGCCGTAGTTCCTGATGTGGCTCCGTCTATCGTTTTACGCTGCAAAGCGGTGTACACCTCTCCCGCGCCTAAAAATACTGGGGAAGCACCATAAGCTTTAATCATTTCTGAGGGGATCTCTCCGATACTACGAATCTTAAGTCCTTTAAAATCGGCAGGAGATTTAAGCGGCCGAACATTATTGGCAAATTGCGCATAGCCATAGTCTGCATACATTAACACTTTGGCTCCTTTTTCTTCCATTGCTTGATTTAACTTCTCTCTCATCTCTCCGGATAACGCTTTCCCTGCTTTCTCATAATTTGAGAAGGCATACGGAACATCAAAAATTCCCATAGCCGGAACAACGGAAGACCATAATGTCGACGAATTCACTCCCATTTCCACTCCGCCTGTCAAGATCGCTTGGTTCATTTCTTTATCGCTCAACAGCTGTCCAGCCGGATATACTTGAATTTTGACCTTTCCTCCTGATTTTTCCGTCACCTTCTTAGCAAAATTTTCAATTCCGATGGAAATATGATGATCTTGAGGCAAATTATACGCTAATCGGATTGTAACTGGTTCATATTCATTTTTTCCGCCAGAGCTTGATGCTTGTTTTGTCATCGTGTTGCCGCCGCAACCGCTTAAAATAATAGATAATAAGAAACAGATACTCAGTATAAATGATAACTTTTTCATCCTTACACTCTTCCTTTCCTTATTTTTTCCACATGTCTAACCCTTCCTAAAGCTGAATTTGCGGTCAGGCTAGCAGCAAAGTCGGCGGCTTCTAATAGCTTTTCAAAGTGAATACCAGTATGAATGCCCATTCGTTCGAACATATATACCAAGTCCTCTGTTGCCAAATTGCCAGCAGCTCCCGGAGCAAAGGGACAACCTCCAATTCCGCTCACAGCGGTTTCGAATATCCTGACCCCCATTTCATAAGCAGCATAAGCATTAGCCAGACCCAGTCCTCTTGTATCATGAAAATGAACAGCAACAGGAATATCCCCTGCTATTTTGAATATATCCGCAAGTAATTCTTTCACTTGCTTTGGAGTTGCCACACCAATCGTATCCGCAATGCCGATCCGGTGAACGCCGGCACGGACGGCCCGCTCAACAAGTGATAAGACTTGTTTTGGTGGTACCTCTCCTTCATAAGGACAGCCAAAGCTTACAGCGATTGAAAAGCAGATCTGAAGATTCTCTTTACCGTTTTCTTCTGCTATTAATTGCTTAAATTTCTCAAAATTCTCTTCCATACTCATACCGATATTTTTTACATTAAATGTATCCGTTGCTGCGGTGATCCAATTGATTTCGGATATATGAGTTCGGACAGCTCGTTGAAATCCTGTAAGATTGGGGACAAGTGCGACAAGCTCTGTATGACTAAACCCTTCACACAGCTGCAGCACATGCTCTGCATCTGCCATTTGTGGAACTTTGCGCGGATGAACAAAGGAGGTGACTTCGATTTTTTTTATGTTCGCTGCTACTAGCATTTCCACTAACTTGACCTTTTTCTCCGTAGGCACAAAATAGCGCTCATTTTGCAAGCCATCTCTAGGGCTTACATCGATCATTTGGACAGTCTCCAATTCAAATGACCCCCTCCTGCTTAAGTTTTTCTAGCTGTTTAACAGAATAACCGAGAATGCCAGCATATATTTCGTCATTGTGTTCTCCTAATTTAGGACCGATCCACTTCATTTCTCCCGGCGTATCTGATAATTTCGGTACAATTCCAGGAAAAAGACATTCCTGCCCATCATCCAATTCGAGCGGCAACAACATCTCTCGCTCTTGATATTGCACATCATGGACAATATCCTGAATACTATAAATAGGACCTGCTGGAATGGAGGAGCGATCGAGCGTTTGTAATACTTCCGTTAAGGTATGCTGTTTTGTCCAGGATTCTATCACGCTATCAATGAACTCAGCATTTTCGGCACGCCCTTGGTTATTCGCATACTTCGGATCATTGGCTAGGTCCTCCCTACCGATCACCTGCATCAATCTTTGAAAGATGTTATTGCTGTTCCCTCCGATCACCACGTGCTTTTCATCTTTACACTTATACGTGTTAGATGGAGCAATTCCGGGCAAGGTACTGCCTGATCGCTCCCGTACTACTCCGGTTAAAATATACTCAGGCAACATCCCTTCAAGCAGACTAAATACGGATTCATATAATGCAACATCCACTAACTGTCCTCGCCTTGCCTCATCCCTCTCCCTTGCATATACTGCCATTAACGTTCCAATAACTGCATATAAACCAGCCGTTAAATCACCGATAGCGACTCCTGTTCTAACGGGAGGACGATCTGGATACCCTGTTAAATATCGCAACCCACCGATGGCTTCCGCAACACTTCCAAATCCGGCTTTATCACGATACGGGCCTGTTTGACCGTATCCGGATATTCTTGTCATGATAATCGATGGGTTTAATTTTTTCATCTCTTCGTAGTCAAGCCCCCATTTTTCAAGCGTCCCGGGTTTGAAATTTTCTAATACGATATCTACTTTTTGAACCAACTGCTTGACAATCTTTTGCCCCCTAGCATCTCTTAAATTAAGCGTGATCGATTTTTTATTTCTTGCCTGCACGTACCACCATATGGATGTATCGCCATGCATCAACCTCCAATTTCTTAATGGGTCTCCCGCCTTCGGTTCTTCGACTTTCATCACCTCAGCGCCAAATTCAGCCAATATCTTTCCAGCAAAAGGGGCTGCGACAAAATTTCCCATTTCTAACACTTTCATTCCTTCTAATGGCTGTTTCTTAACCATCCAACCGTTCACTTCCTTTCGCTGTAAAGATGGACATAAAATTTGTAATCGCTTTCAATGTGTTCCCGCATATATCGGCGCGCATCATCTGCACATCCGCTCGCAATCGCTTCAAATATGTTAAAATGCTCTTCGATCGCTAATTCCACTCGCAGATCATTTCTTTTCAGTATCGCCATTCGATACATGCTGTTGATTCCTCTAAGATGACAAATGGTTTTAATTAAGAAAGGATTGCCGCTCGCTTCGATGATTCCTTCATGAAATTTAACGTTCATGTCGTGGATTTTTTTGAGCTCGTATTGTCTGCATATCTCATGTTTCGAGGGCAAATGTTGGCGCAACATCCTGATTTGTTCTTTCGTAATTCGCTGCGCTGCATAATAAGCGGCAGCTGGTTCCAACTCCACTCGGCATTCATAAAGATGTTGAAAATGGCTGATATCTGGATGAAATACCGTCACCCCACCCCTTTTATTTACAATAACAAGACCATCTTTCTCCAGTAAGCGAATGGCTTCTCGAATAGGACTACGGCTCACCTCAATTTTCTTTGCAATTTTCTCCTCGATTAATCGTTCGCCAGGTGCAATGCGTCCATTCATAATTTCTTCCCGTAAATATTCATACACTTGTTTTTTTAACGTTTCTCTCTTCATCATCTGCGGCTTCAATCTTCTCACCTTCATTTTCGTCGACTGTATACAATCATCATTAAAACGTTTGCAACTAATTTATTACCTTCCTCCTTTACTTATTACTATTTTTTATCCCGTTTCATCACCACTATCATTAAAAAAGGAATCCCCTTTTTCAACTCAGCGAAAATGAGGGGATTACATAGAAAAATATTGGATATTTAAGTACTCATTTTTATGAAAAGGTTTAGTTTATGTCATTTTTTCCATCTGGACCTACATGAAAGAATTTCATATCCTGTTCATAAAACCATCCTCGATCCCCATCAAAACATGGTATAATAGTACTATTATCTTAATCTAATGAATGATTCACTACTTGGCATCCGACCAGCCAGCATCTAAAGCGTATCTATCAAAAATGATATTGGTTCAGCCTAGCCAAGCGAATCATTGACCTAGTATGCCACCTGTTTTACATTGAACATCCAGGCACATTCCGGAATATAAAACAATTTGATAGTAAAAAAGACCCTAAGACAAAGGGAGGGGATGCTAAGTGAACAACAAAATAAAAAGCAAATTTTTTCAACTGATTAGCTTTGATAGGAAGTTATTAGAAGCAGCCAGTGTGATCAATATTCAACGCATGTATTTATTAAGTTGGATCATGGGAGCCATAAATATCGTGCACATCGCATTTTTTGGACTTAATGTTCCATCAAGTCCTCAGCATGTTGTCCTCTGGTATCACTCTATTATTACTCTTCATTTGACTATGCTGTTGGCAAATATGATTTTGGGCTTGATTGCCTTTAAAATAAAAAAGCAAGAAAAAGAAGGAGAGAAGAAAGCTTACTTGATGCAAACGATGTCTATTTTTTTGAATCTGCTTTTTGGCATTCTGCTTTGTGTAAGTGACCAGCTTGTTACCACTAATATCAACCCTCTACTAACAGCCTGCATAGGAGTCGGTTTGATTTTCTTAATCCCGCCTATCATCGCAGTTGTCGTTTATGCAGCCACTTTCTTTTTATTTTTTTATATGGTTACATGGACACAGCATGTACCCGAATTGTTGATCCATATTCGAATTAACAGCGTAACGGCTACAGGAATGGGATTAGGCATATCGCTGATCCTTTGGAAAAATCATCTGTCTAAGCTGAAGCAAAATCACGTCATCCAAGAGCAACAAAGGAATCTGGAAGAAAAAAACGAGTCGCTGCAATTTTTAGCTACTCGCGATGCTCTGACCGGTCTTTTCAATCGGATGCATTTTATCGAGCTAGCTAATACGGAAGCTATTAAAAATGGGAAGACCAACCAAGAAGCTTGCATTATTATTTTAGATATCGATTTCTTTAAAAAGGTGAATGATGACTTTGGTCATCCTGCAGGCGATCAAATTTTAAAAGAGCTTTCTGACATTATTCAAGCTACGCTGAAGATCACCGATATTTCTGCCCGCCTTGGCGGGGAGGAATTTATCATTTTGCTTCCCCAAACCGGCTTACAGCTTGGCAAAGAAATCGCCGAGCAGCTTCGGCAAACGATCGAAGCCCATTCTTTTTCATATGAAGGAAAAACCATCAAAGTTACCGCAAGCTTCGGTATCGCCAAGCTCAGTCATTCGTTTCACACATGCTATAACGATGCCGATAAAGCGCTTTATATGGCCAAGCAAACGGGACGAAACCGCGTCATGGCAGCAGAGTCCCAATCAGCGAGAAATGGGGCATCAACAACAGAACCGCTGTAGCAAGGAGAGAAAGCAAGCCTTCTATGATTCCAAGTTAACGATGTTTTTTCCATTTATAGTTATAGTCGTTTTATTCATGACAGGTTATCGACAAAGTCCATTTTGATTTTATCCATAACATCAGAATGGCTTGAAAACGCTTGGCAAACAAGGAACGGCGCCAAGTGGAGACGTGAAGCGAACAAAAGAAATTCATGCGGGGGCAATCGAGATCAGCGACCAACGATAAATACGTTCATCAACAGTCTGATGAACCTTTTCATAACCATATGCATACGATGGGTGTTGATGAACGGTAAGGAGGGAAAGAGAAATGATTCCCGTATATCCATATTACAGTTATGAAACGGTCTGCAAACAGAAGCCGATCGCGTTTCCGCCTCAGTATCAGCCAAAACAGCCTGGCTTGGAGTATATCATGAATCCCCGGCCTATTTTTGATCATCCTGGTTATAAAGGAAGCGGTAAACTGCAAAATAAAGTGGCCATTATTACAGGAGGAGACAGCGGAATCGGGCGAGCGGTAGCCATCGCTTTTGCCAAAGAAGGAGCCGATGTGGCCATTGCTTACTTAGATGAGCATGAGGATGCCAAAGAGACGAAAGAATATATAGAAAAATACGGGCGGCGTTGTTTACTGCTTTCTGGCGACCTAAGAGAAGAGCGATTTTGCCATCAGCTTGTTCAAGAAACGATCGATGCTTTTGGCAAGCTGCATATTCTCGTTTTAAATCAAGGGGTGCAATATCCGCAACGAAGTATTCTTAACATTTCAAAAAAACAGTTAGAAAATACATTTCGCACTAATATTTTTCCTATGTTTTTCATCACACAAGCAGCTTTGCCTTATTTAAAGCCGGGCAGCTCTATTATGAGCACGGCCTCTGTTACAGCTTATGAAGGTGAACCGTCGTTAGTGGATTATTCGTCAACAAAAGGGGCAGTTGTATCGTTTACTAGATCGTTAGCACTGCAACTAGTAGAAAAAGGCATACGCGTCAATGCGGTAGCACCCGGCCCCATTTGGACCCCGTTAATCGTTTCCTCTTTTTCAGCTGACAGAGTCAAAACCTTCGGCACCGATACACCGATGCGCAGAGCCGGACAGCCGTACGAATTAGCTCCGACATACGTTTATCTTGCTTCCGATGATTCCTCTTATGTCACAGGTCAAGTATTACATGTGAATGGCGGCACCATGACGGAAACATAAGAGGAAATGAGCTAAGCTATTATCTGCTGACCTATTTCCTCTCTATCTATCAAACAAAGTCGCCGCGGAAGGATGAAAATAACGCGCTTTATAGAATGCTTCCCCACTTATACCTTATGCATTGAAGTGGGGTTTTCTTGCTTGAAGATGATAAAACCGGTTCCGTGTATTGACTTTTATCCCTTCTCTATTAACCTACTAGCTAATCACGCAACAAAACCGTCTCCTTCTTTTTTAACATCTCCCCCGAGAAGTCTTCTGCCTCCAAATAGAGTGTAGGCGGGAGAAATTTCATTGAATCATTTCTGTTTTTTCATAATCTGGATTGTGTATATAA
Organism: Anoxybacillus sp. PDR2; assembly: GCF_009834045.1. NCBI lineage: Bacteria > Bacillati > Bacillota > Bacilli > Caryophanales > Anoxybacillaceae > Anoxybacillus > Anoxybacillus sp. PDR2. The sequence goes on from NZ_CP047158.1 coordinate 2,279,552, forward strand.
TGATAGATTTTGCCTGGTTCAAGATAAACGATGGAGTAGCGCTGAGCTTCGTTTTTGTTATCATAAGTGGCAAATACGACAATCCCATTGTATGTTTTGACGCCATCTACATCGATTTCATTAAGCTCCATCCCACTTGATCCCTTCGTCGCTTGAAACTGATACGTTTTCGGAAAGCCTATATCGTAACGGCGCATGATGACGCCGCTCCCCTCAGAATCCACCACCCGTACTGCTTGAACCTTTAATAATGCATCCACCGCTTCTTTTGTCATGCTAAGCTGAAGCTGCTTTTTTAGCTCATCTGGAGTCAATGATGGATTCGTTTGTGTGTTTTCGTTTTGGTTCGTGATATGACCATTTTGGACATCTTGCTGGTTGGTTTGCTCTGAATCTACTACTGTTTCTCTTGTTTTTGAGCCTCCTGCTCTAGCTTCAGGCCCTGATGGTTCCTTATCCGAACAAGCTCCCAGCAAGAAAACGAATAAAAGAGCAAGCCATTTTTTATTTTTCATCATGTCCCCCCCTGTAGTTTCATTGATTAATGGAAACAGCAACATAGGAACAATCCCTTTGTATGGAGCTTACAAGATGGTATACACCTTCATTATTTGTAATTATTTTCCACAATATTATTATAGGTTAATGTAAATATATGTAAATAGTCATTTTATATTAAATTGCTATTCGTTTACCTCATCACCCCGTTCTTCTTTCTCCCATTCATAAATTTCCTCCTAGAATCTTTTATAAATATGTTATACTTGTTAAAATGAGGTGTTATCTATGTGGAAAGAATTTAAAGAGTTTGCAATGCGTGGAAACATTGTTGATTTAGCGATTGGGGTGATTATCGGCGGCGCCTTTAACAAAATCGTTTCTTCCCTTGTCAACGATATGATCATGCCGCTGCTCGGTTTACTGCTTGGCGGTCTTGATTTTAGCAGCCTCTCATTTCAATTTGGAAAAGCCAATATAAAATACGGGATGTTTATCCAAACCATCGTTGATTTTCTCATTGTTGCCTTTTCCATCTTTTTGCTTGTAAAAGGATTAAACAAACTGCATCAACGCAAAAAGCAAGAAAAAATAGAAGAACAGCCTGTGTTATCCAAACAAGAGGAGCTGTTGAGCGAAATCCGCGACTTATTGAAGCAACAACAAAGGGAACGAGGATAATCGCAGCCAAAGTCCATTTTGACTTTGGCTGCATCCGCTTTTTCATCCTCCCTTTGTTTTTTCCTAGCAAACACGATTGCGAGGCCATGGGTGCAGCATAAAAGTGTTAAAAGAGACACCCTCTGTTGTTGCTATCATCCAATGAACAATATCGAATTTCCCGCTTTTCTGCTGAAGTCGGCAAGCCGATTTGCTTTCCGACTAAGCCCCGCGCAAATAAAGAACGCTTGGTGGGTAAGTTCATTTGTCCACTAGCGTTCCTTGTTTGCGGGGGAGGCAGAAAGCTATACAGATATCAGCACGAATGTACGGTTATAAAAGCCAACAGGCAATAGGAGTGACGATTACAAGAGTAAGAACCGTCCGTTCAACCCAAATGACCAACAGCTTCGGAATACTAAGCGGAATTTCTGTGGAAAGAATGCATGGGATCACGGCTGAGAAAATGATAAGGTAAAAATCGCTAGTAATTCTGAGCGATTTCTATCGAATTCCTTCGCTCAAACCCCGCAAGCGCCTCAGCGCACAAATAAGCGGCTAATGTAGTCGTTTTGCGGTTTTCATCGACAGTCGGATTCACTTCAGAAATATCAAAGCTTGTCGTTTTTGGATGAGCAACAATCTGACGGATCAGAGCACGGGCGATTTTGGGATCTAACCCAAATGGAGATGGCGCGCTTACTCCTGGGGCTGCGCTGGCGCTGATCGCATCCATGCAAAGCGTCAGCATCACGACATCGTATTTTTCGATAAATTGTTCAATCGTCGTATATATTTCTTTGATCCTCTCCCACGTCACCTGTTCCTCTAAAACATAAACACAACCATACCGCTGAGCGGTTTCAAACAAGGTAGCTGTATTGCCAAAAGGCTGAATTCCAAGACATAAATATCCAGCTTGGCGGTCTGCATCTAATATTTGGCGAAACATCGTACCTGATGACGTTCCCTGATCGTAGGGCCTCATATCAAAATGAGCATCTATATTAATGATGCCGATGCTCTTTTCCGTTCCAGCCGCTTGGCGTACCCCTAAGTAATGCCCGTACGCCGTTTCATGGCCTCCCCCAATAATAATCGGGGTGATGTGATGCTGTATGAGATGCTGAACCGCTTCGCCTAGTTGCTGTTGGCTTTGTTCCAGATGATGATCTTCACAACCGACATTGCCGACATCGAAAACGAATGTCTTGTCAGAAAAATGCCATGGCAAATTAGCCAATGCTTTTTTTACTTCCACCGGGCCGTAATAAGCTCCGACGCGCCCCTTATTTCGTTTGACACCTTCATCACATTGAAATCCTAATAAAGCAAATGCTTTTCCACCTGTCATTTTTTCAAGTTCATCTATATTTTTTAGTTGCACACGCTGATGAAATCGAAAGCTGAGCGGATCCGTACGGCTGTCAATCCTTCCTGTCCATGTGCTGCTTTGCGGCTGATGGTACACTCTCCAACACGTCCTTTCCTAATTAAGGATTTTATCCTCAAAACACTGGAACCTTTTTAGATATATTCTCGATATACAGTGCAGTTCCTTCTATTTTTCAAAGTCCCCTACTTCCCAATGAAAGGAAACTAGCAGAGCTGCGCCAAACAGAGTCGTTCTTCCTAGCGATCATCAGACGGTTATCGCCCGAAAAGTTTCTTGTCTGTTATAAGGCTAACGAATCATTCTTTTCGATCTATCGTTTCTAAAAAAGCTGGGCATGAAAGAAAGGCAAGCCACAGAGACTTGCCTTGAACCGCTGGGAAGCAATACAAATAACATATATGTGCAAACGTTAAATGGTATCTATATAGACGGTTGAACTAAAATTTTGATTTGGCTTTTTTGAGTCGTTAACGCTTCAAACCCTTTTGGTACAATTGCATCTTAATGAATATAGCTTGTTGTAAATTCGAGAAATATTCTGCTTGTTTTTCATCACCATGGCTCTAAACGCCGTTTTCATTTTCCTATTTCAACATACAAGGACTTTACTGGTTCATTCATCCAGTTCGTGCTACAATAGAAAAGAATATTTTTATGGAAAGGGATGGACTGTTTGGCTAGTACGCATACATTTACAAAAACAGAGGAATTTGTTCATGCGATTACTCATGGAATTGGAGCGATATTAAGCATCGCCGGACTCGTTATTCTTGTTGTAATGTCCGCTATTTATGGAAATGAGTGGCACGTCATTAGCTTTAGCTTATTTGGCAGCACCATGCTTATCTTATATTTATCCTCCACCATCAGCCACGGATTGCCAGAAGGAAAAGGAAAACAATTATTTCAGATTTTTGACCACTCCTCCATTTACTTTTTCATCGCTGGAACCTATACCCCGTTTCTTTTTTTGGCCGTCAAAGGAACAACAGGATGGATTTTGTTTGGAATCGTCTGGGGGCTTGCGGTTGCAGGCACAGTTTTTAAATGCTTTTTTGTCACTCGTTTTTTATATACTTCCACCCTTCTCTACATTGTAATGGGTTGGCTCATCATCTTTGCTTGGAAGCCCCTGGAAGCCAACCTTAGCTCTGAAGGCCTGTTATTTCTCGTATCTGGGGGAGTTTTGTATACGATTGGCGCTATTTTTTACGTATGGAGAGGGGTAAAATTTCATCACGCCATTTGGCATCTGTTTGTATTGGCCGGTTCAATCGCTCACTTTTTCGCCGTATTATGTCTGCTTCCTACTATTTAAACAGAGCGCTAAAAATTGACCCCATGAATGATGCATATGTTTTGCTTTTTCAAACAAACGCAAAGATAATAAACTTATACAAAATTTGGATAGGGGGATTGCCATGAACAGCATCACAGACAGCGCTTTATTATCAAATGGGGTAAAAATGCCGTGGCTCGGACTTGGAGTTTATAAAGTGTCAAACGGCGATGAGGTTGTCAAAGCAGTGCGGACAGCGCTGGAAATCGGCTATCGCCACATCGATACAGCTTCTTTCTATGAAAATGAAGAAGGGGTCGGCCAAGCGATCAAAGAATCCGGAATACCGCGTGAGCAGCTGTTTATTACAACAAAAGTGTGGAACACAGAACAAGGATATGAAGAAACACTCCAAGCCTTTAAAAGAAGCGCAAACAAACTTGGGCTTGAATACGTGGATTTATACTTAGTGCATTGGCCAGTGAAAGAAACATATAAAGAAACATACAGAGCCTTGGAAAAGCTTTATAAAGAGGGATTTGTTCGCGCGATTGGCGTGAGCAATTTCCACATTCATCATTTAGAGAACTTAATGACCGACTGCGAAATTAAACCAATGGTCAATCAAGTGGAATATCACCCTCGGTTGACACAACAAGAGCTTCATGCTTTTTGCCGAAAGCATCAGATTCAGCTGGAAGCATGGTCTCCGCTAATGCGCGGCGTTTTGCTAGAAGAACCGATTCTGGTCGACATTGCCAATAAATATGGCAAATCACCGGCACAAGTTATTCTGCGCTGGGACTTGCAAAATCAAGTGGTCACAATTCCGAAATCCGTCACACCTCAACGAATAAAAGAAAATGCCGAAATCTTTGATTTCGAACTGACAGCTGAAGAAATGGAACGGATTCACTCACTAAATCAAAACAAACGAATCGGCAAAAACCCAAACGATTTCGACCTTTAAGTCCCCCCCTTTAACAACTCTCTCCCACCCGCATTGCAGAGGTGGGAGATTTTTTTGAGCCGTTCAATTCCTCATAGTTAAGATAAAAACCTTGTCGTGTGATGACAGCGTAGGAATCTCCTACCTCGTTTCAATTCCTCATAGTTAAGATAAAAACACCCAAAAATGATGATGAAATCAGCATTTGGAAAATGGATACAATGTTATTATAAGCTTGTCTTAAAATTCGATCAACACTTTCTTTGCTTGATCGCTGTAGGGGTTTTGGCTACTAGAAATATGTCGTCGATCCCCCGGGATTTTTGCACCATTGGAGATCGACGACTCCGTCTTAACCATTTTTTCATAATCAATCGCCCTTTTTTCTGATGCGAGTCCGCCCGATGAGAAAGGGACCACAATCAAGCGACATGTAAGAGTCACCAAAAATGCAGGCTAATGCGGCAAGAGGCAGTCGGATAACGGCTGTGCCGGGAGCAAAATGTCATTGCGCTTTACATCGTATAGACCATACGGAATAAGACGAAGCCCCGGCAGAAAATCACATGTTAAAAACAGCAGCGTATATAAAATATCGTGAAAAGGAAAGCCTCTTTTTTGAAGAGCATGCAGCAGTTGATCGTGGTAACGAACCGCTGCTTCAAACGAATCATCAATCGTCATCATCCCTGTAAACGGCAGCGGGATTTCGACGACAATTTCGTTATGGTCGACCACCACCACACCCCCACCCATTTCGTGCACTCGCTGCGCCGCAATAGCCATTGCCTTCGGGGATTTGCCGATCACAAGCAGTTCAGTTGTTGTATTGTACGTCGACGCCATACCATCAAGATTCACTGCAAATCGATCTAAAATCGCCTTCGCTACCCACTGCCCATCGCGGGCAATAAGCGAAGCATAAAGCAGCCCGGCGCTTTTAGAAAGATCCGCATATCCATTCACCGATGGCAAAACAACGTCTCTTCGTTCTGTAATGACATTGCTTTTAAACGAAACAACAGGAACAGAGCGGTGAGCCGACAAATGTGGATAACAGTACAAGCGTTCATCCGCTAATTGCTCTTTTGGAAACAAAAATGGCTTCTTTGTCGCATACTTATTCCATTTTATTGCTGGGAATGGCGTGAGCAGCTGACCGTCTTGAGCAATAAGTGCTCCTTTCGAGATGACAAAAGTCGGTTTAAAAGTGGTTAGGTCAGGTAGAAGTACAATATCGGCAAGCTTGCCCGGCGCTATTCCTCCAATTTGATCATCAAGACGCAAATATGTCGCCGCATTAATCGTTGCCATTTGCAGAGCCGTCATCGGCGGCACTCCAAGTTCGACCGCTTTTCGAATCAATCCGTCCACAAAACCTTCTTTTTCAATAAAACTAGGATGAGCCCCATCTGTCGTCATGGTAATTCGTTGTGTATTGACCTGCCCCTCAGTAATAAGACGAATAATCTCCGGAAAATCCGGACGGAGAGAACTGTTGCGAAGCGTGGTCCACATCCCAAGCCGCAGCCGATCAAGCGCTTCTTTCGCTGTAATCGCTTCATGACAAGCATCGACGCCGCTGGCTGCAATACTATTTAACTTGTCATAAGAACAGCCGGCCGTATGTCCGTCTACTATTTTCCCTATTTTTTTCGCGATTTCGATTGTCTCCATTAAAAATGGATCGCCTTCGTACAATAATGGCCACCTTGTCACTTCAGCCGTCCCGGCGACTTCATCCATAAAAAGCAACGCTTGAATTTCTTTTGGTTGAAACCAATCGCGCTCCCCAGGGAAATCCGCTTGTGAAACAAGGCGAACGAGCCAAAAGAAGTTGCCTGGCATTGTTTGCAGATCACGGACTAATTGTTTAAATCCGTCAGCTCCCAAGTGCAAATAAAAAAACAAGTTATCATTCACTGTCGTCGTAGTGCCTAAAGACAATGCCTTTTTTGTCATACTAACAGGATTATAAAAAACCCAAGGATGAGCATGTGGTTCAATAAATCCGGGAGAGACATACATTCCGCTTGCATCCATGATAATGGTTTCATCATTTACTGCCACATCCTTCTCCCCAACATAGGCAATCGTATCTTGATAAATGGCAACATTTTGCCGCAAAAACTCTCCAGAATAAACATTCGCAACCATTCCGCCTTGAATGACAAGATCAGCGGGGCGGCGGCCTTGAGCCACTTCTATTAGTTCGGTTCTTTTCGCTTTTCTTATCAATGGACTCCCTCCGTTTTTCAATATATGGCTTTCTTTTATCCACAGTGAAAAAGAGCCAAGGAGGCGATAAACGCTCTTGGCTTTTAAAAAAATACAAGCACACCTCAAGCATGAAGCCATGGATTTACTTGAACGTACGGTCCCATTCCCTCTTCTTCAAGCAGCTTCCGGACATCATCAGGAATGGGGACAGCAAAGATGCGGCCGCTGTCTTCTTTTACCCAGCCTCTCACTTCAAAGCCGTAACCCGTTCTCATCTCTCCCCGGAACACTTCATGTTTTAATTTGACCGTTTTACGGTTAATTTCCTCGACTTCCGTCTTAATGGTTACAACATCATCGTAATACAATGGATGCTCAAATGTACAATCGGCCTGAAGAAGAGGAAGGATAATTTGCTGTTCTTTCATTAGTTTTAAAGGCGGCAGTCCAATGCTTCGGAAAAATTGATGTCCGGCGATATCAAACCACTTAAAATAGTTAGGATAGTAGACAATTCCAGCTGTATCGGTATCACCGAAATTGACACGGAGCTGAAATTCATTTCTTTTCATGCCCATCGCCCCTTCAATGGTTTCCTTCCTCTTATTGATGCTTCAATAATTCTCGCAATTTAAAACGTTGAATTTTTCCAGTAGCGGTTTTCGGAAGCTGATCAATAAATTCAATCACGCGCGGATGCTTATAGTGGGCTAAATGTTGTTTCGCAAATTGTTTTAGCTCTTCTTCCTTTTCTTTCGATGGTTCTATTCCATCTTTCAGCACAACGAACGCTTTCGGAATGGTAAGATTCCGATCATTTTCAATGCTCACGACAGCAGCTTCCAAAACATCATCATGCTGTAAAAGGCAATTTTCAATTTCAATCGGAGAAACCCATATTCCTCCCACTTTGAGCATATCATCGGAACGCCCGCAATACCAATAGTATCCATCCTCGTCACGATAGTATTTATCGCCAATATACAACCAGTCTCCAACAAATTTTTTCTTATTTTGCTCATGAAGATTCCAATAGCCGTGAGCAATGGAATCGCCATGAATCACCAGATCGCCTATTTCGTTAGGCGGCAATTCCATTCCTTGCGAATCAATAATCTTTACGTCATACCCCGGTACCACTTTTCCTGAACTTCCTTCTTTAATATCGCCCAGCCGATTGGAGATAAAAATATGAAGCGCCTCTGTAGATCCGATCCCATCTAAAATATCCACATTGAACAGTTCCTTCCATTTTTGATAAAACGCAGGCGGAAGCGCCTCACCAGCAGAAACACACACACGCAGGGAACGAAGATCAAACTGTTTCCCTGTTTTTTGCACATAATCAATCATCGCTCCATATAGTGTCGGAACACCGAAAAAGATGGTTGGCTTGTACGTTTCAATAGCTTCAAATATCATTTCCGGCAAAGGGCGTTCTTTCACAAGAATTGTAGAAGCACCAACACCGAGCGGAAAATACAGGCCTCCGCCCAGCCCATAAGCAAAATACAATTTGGAGGCGGAGAGACAACGATCATCTTCGGTGATTTTGAGCACTTGCTTAGCATAGGTATTCAATGCATATTCCATGTCATGCTGTAAATGAATCACCCCTTTTGGCTCTCCCGTGCTGCCGGAACTAAAAAGCCAAAATGCTGCATCGTCTTTATTTGTCGGGGCAACGTCCAATTCCTTGCTGGCGCGATCAAGCAAGCGGTAAAAATCAAGAGTGCCACCCCTTTTAATGTCAGCGCTTTCATAAATTACGATCACATGCTCTAAAAACACAAACCGCTCCTTTAAATGCTGAAGCGCCTCCCAAAGATCGGCGTGAATAATCAACCCTTTGGCGCGGCTATTATTTAAAAAATATTCGTAATCAGCCGGTTGCATCATCGTGTTAACCGGAATTGGCACAGCCCCGATTTTTATGGCACCAAAAAATGTGTAAATAAATTCCGGGCTGTCATGGCATACCATAATGATACGATCTTCCAATTTATATCCAAGTGTCCGCAGCATATTCCCCGTTTGATTCGTTCTCTCCTGAAGCTCGCGATAACAAATTTGCTGATCGCGATAATAAATCGCCGTCTTTTCTCCTAATCCATTACGGATATGGTCATCAATAAACAAATTCGCTGCATTATAAAGCATCCCTAGTCCGCGTAATTCCATGGCTCACCATCCCATTATTTTAAAAATTGGACATCAAGTGGACCCATGCAGAAACCGAAGCAGGAAGCCCGCAGAAATAGGCTTAACCAATCCATTTCCGGGGCCTCATTCACGAACCTACCCTTTACATTCCCTTCCAATTTGGCTGGCGTTTTTCTAAAAAGGCGCTCAATCCCTCTTTCGCATCCTCCGAACGGAATAACAAGTTTTGTAGCTCCCCTTCGTAACGAATTGCCACATTTAACGGCATTTCTTTTCCATTCATAATCGATAGCTTAATATTCGATACCGCATAAGTTGCACTGTTGACGATCTTCCGCGCATATTCCAACGTCCGTTCCCTCGTCTCCGCTTGTGGAAATACCCTATTTACCAGTCCCATCTCTAGCGCTTCTTGCGGCGTCACCGTCTCCCCGCTAATGTTCATATCCAACGCACGAGAATAGCCAACCAGACGCGCCAGCCGCTGCGTGCCTCCTGTTCCCGCCAACACTCCCAGCGTCACTTCCGGCAGTCCGATTTTTCCTGCCTCCTCTCCCATGAACCGAAGATCGCACGCCAATGCCATTTCCAGTCCTCCCCCGACCGTATGCCCTTCTAAACAAGCGATATACACTTGAGGAGCGCGCGCGATTTTATCTAATGTCTCGTTACAGAACAAGCAAAATTGCGTTTTAAACCGTGGATCCGCTGCCCGTAAAAAATGGATATCCGCCCCCGCTGAGAAAAATTTCGGCATATCGCTCATTAGCACAACCACTTTTATGTTTGGATCAAACCGAATGTCGTCGATCGCCGCATTCAGCTCCTGATAAAAGGCGAGATCATAAGAATTGGATTTGTTAATGTGCAAATGAATTTCCGCCACCCCTTCGTTTTTTACCACTGTTAAATTTTTCGTTTTTGTTTCTACCGCCATTTTATCTTCTCCTCTCCTTCTATTAGAATTGATTTTATAGTAAAAGACAGCATGTACCCCGCTGCTCTAAAACGCTAAGCTTCTCCTCGTTCTTCTCACCTCCCGCAAATCTCCCTGCTTCTGTTTTCGCTTAGTTCATTTGTACAAGCGATTCCGCCGCCACTTCCTTTAGATGTTCTTTAAATTGATTGGCTAGGTTTATATTCATAGGCAAATACCCTTCTGTTTGTAATTCTTCTTTTTTCTCAATCTCTGTCAGCCAAACGTATACTTCGTTGACCGTATGATTTAACGCCTGTGCAAAACGACTTGGTATCGCTCCCTGTTCATGACGAAGCTCATAAGCCCAGCTTTTCGCGTATATTAAATGATCTTGCTGCTCGCGGATAAGCTTTTGGATACGTGAAGTGACAGCCGGATGATTCGCTTGGAGAAAAGATTGCCACACAATATCGATGGCTAGGTTCGTAGCATACAAGGCCGCAATGAGCGTGATCCAGTTGTTCACATTCACAATACTTGTAAACGCTTTCCCGGTCTGGCCGTAAATCTCCGCTTTTTTTCCGCGAATGCCGCGCAAATCAAAACACCAGTTATATAGTAGTCTTGCGTGCCCTAATTCTCCTTGCGCCATGGCAATCGCCGCTAATGTCGCCTCGATATTGGGACCGCTCACTCCTACTTCCACCAAACGATCCCCAAGGACATATTTATGATCGGCGATCGTCTCAAGCAATTCCGTCAATGCATGTACTTCCCGTTGCGTATGGTTCATCGGACTCTGCCCTCCTTCTGCGCAAATAACCAGTTAGGCTTTTTCACCCAAACAATCTGACTGCGGTCGACAACCGTCATTTCTGACCAATCTTCTTCATCATAAGTAAAGGAGGCATAGACTTTGGCCAGATGTTCGTTTTCTGCCTCAACAGTGCCGATATGGGTTAATGGATCTCCGCGCTTAATTCGGGCGAAAATATCAAATGTTTTTCTTTTCGTAGCCACCATTATTTTGAACTCACTCCCCAATATTTCAATTTTTCGCGCCCTTCAGGACTCAACCTATCCACCGTCCATGGCGGATCCCAGACCACGTTAATCTGCACTGCCTGAACCCCGTTCTCTTGAAGGAGACGATGCCGAATGTCTTGTTCGATCCATTCCATGCATGCGCAAGAAACTGCGGTATATGTCATCGTAATATGAAGCTCATCGCCATTTTTTTCGATATCATAAATGAGTCCCATATCAACGACGCTTATTGGAAATTCGGGGTCCATCACTTCCTTCAGCGCTTCCCAATACTTCTTTGTGTCGCTCCCGATTTTTCCCATCACACCGCATCCTTTCGTAATTGCTCTAATTCTTTGGCTCCTTTTTGAATGCGCTCAACAAATTGTTTATTATGCGGTCCTCTTTGCTTAAATCGCTTGATCACGTTATCCCATGTATCCGGCTGGTCAACTAGCCACTTTTTATTGACCGGATCGAATTTACATGGGAACGGGACGTCCAACACGTATTTTTGCTGTTGTTCATCATAATGAGCAGGCACTTTCACCCCAATCGATTCACAGAAAGGAACAGCAGTAGATAGCCATTTTTGGCGCAATTCATCATTCGTTCGTCCTTTTAAACGATATTCAAGCTGCGCTGATCGGCTTTTCAAACGATCTTCTACCCCAAAAAATTCAAGGGCCATTAAAAACATCCAATCAACGGCTTTTTGTACCTCTTCGCGCAGTTCTGGGTCCTGCATGGCCGTTCTCATAATCACTTCGCCGTTTCTAAGATGGAACAACTCTTCCTTGTCAACTTTCACTAATGCACGTTTCCAAGGACCATAGGACGTATATTCGAAGGCGTCGCCAAGGAGCGTATACCCGGCTCGATCAAAAAAGGCGTTAAAGACTCCTAGCTCAATCCAATTGGACAGCTCAAAATCAAATGCATACGGATTTTTCCAACGATGTGGTTCACGTTTATAGAGTAAATCATCAATATTTTGTCCTAAATCTTTTAAGAGGCGGTAAGCGATGTGAGCATGGCCGATCTCGTCTTGCATAATGGCCAGCGCGGTAATCTTGTTGTTTAGTGTAGGAGCTTGATCATATACCGTAAGTAAAGGCGGGATGCTTAACAATTCCGTATCCCCAACAATGATTAACGTTTGTTTAAGAGCTTGTAAGTACTCTTCATTCATGTCTTCTAATCCTTCTACAATAAAACCGTTTTGAACCTTTTCTTTCAGAATAGTAGATGGATCCACCTCTTCTCCCTCCTTATTATGTTTTTTATTTTATCGTCTGTTAAACATAATATTAATACACGTAATTCGCATTGTCAACATAAAAATCAGAAAAATATAAAAATTTAAAAATAGCGGTATTTCAGTATTGAGAGCAGGAACGCTTTAATTCAACAATCACAAATGACAACTAAAAATCCATAACGTTTGTTTTTCGATCGTGTTTTTTATATAAAACCTTCTATATATAATGGATTCCAAATAAAAAAACTGACTGCAACCATGCAGCCAGTCTCTCCTTATTTTTCTTCAGATTGATAGACAACGCTTCCGTTGCGCTTCTCCTTTTGGAGCTCTCCGCGTGATACTAAATAATCTAAATGCGCCAATGTTTCCGCAATAGCAAATCGCCACTGATGGGCCGTCAGCGACTTATGTCCAAATACGGCGAATGCCACTTCGTAGGCTGTCTTTCCTTCACTTGCAAGCGACTTCATATGATGCAGCCGCTTCTCATGATGACGCAGGATGTCGTCCACTCGTTGACGCAGATAGCGAATCACTTCTCCGTGAGCCGGAAATGCTATCGCTACATCCAGCTCCTTGACCCGATGCAAAGAAGAAACATATCGCTTCAGCGGATTGGGATGGCTTCCCGGCCATACGCTAATATTGGGGGTGATGCGTTCCAATACATGATCGGACGCAAGCAAATATCGCAACTCCGGTTGGTAAAAATTAATCAGTCCATCGCTGTGTCCTGGAACTTCGATCACTTTCCATCGCTTTTGTCCCAGAATCACTTCATCGCGATTAAGAATGGAGAGAGAGGGAAGCGGCATAACGTGTTGAGCCAGTTTTTGCATGCTTTCTTCAATTTGGCTCACTAATTCATCTGGAACACCATGCTGCCTAAACGCCTCCCCGACTTGCTCGGCTTGATCGCTCCCTTCTTTCCAGACGCGTTCTGCCATCGCATAATCTTCTCGGCTGATCCACACCTGCGCCCCGGTCTGCCGCTGCATCCATCCTGCTAATCCGAAGTGATCCGGATGAAAATGCGTTAAATAAATAGAATGAATCTGCCGGCGATCCACATGAAGCTGCTGAAATGCTTTTTCCCATGTATCGATGGCATCAGGATAATGAAACCCCACATCGACTATGCTCCATCCATCTGCCTCGCGAAATAAATAGCAATAAACGTATTTCATCGGAAATGGCACAGGAACCGGAATACGATACATATGATCCTGGATTATTTCAATATTCACCATCAATATCCTCCCTCTCTTATCCGCCTTCCTCATTTCAACCGCCGTCGAGTCCATCCAGTTCCTTCAGCGAAACAACTTCTATATCATACGATGCGCTAGATCATTCCGATAAACGGATTGATCGCCTTTTCCCGGTTCAATTGCAGCTCACGGTCAGGAGCCGATTCAAACAGCGTTTCAAAATAACGAATAGCGGGCACCGCCAAAAGCTGATGCACATTAAAAAACAGCTCACGGGCTTTCGTACCGCTCCAATTATCTGGCAATAAATCATGAGGAAAGCTCGGGTCCATAAAGAAAAAGCTACGATATTCATGTACTAATTTGGTCCTTTCAATAAAACATTCTCGATCAGACAGCTCATTGTTCCACGCTCGCCGCTGGAATTCTTCATATATTCGTTGATAGGTGTCGATAAACCGGTCATATTCTTTAGCAATTTGCGCAAAATCCCACCCGCGCTTAATCAATTGCTCATGACTGTGCGATACAATGGAGCTCGACGTAAATAAAATCACATATGGGTCTAAATGATAATCCCTAATCAATTCCATTACTTGCTGTTCCACAGGATTAGGGCTTGCCCACGTTCCATGGGAAATAAGACCAAACCCCATCAGGCTTAATTCTTTGCGAATTTGATTGCGCAGCTCCCTCTTTTCCTCCGGTACAGAATAGGTTAAGATACGCCAGTAGCCATCCCATTTGTAGTTTTTCAATGAATAGACGCGGATAAATCCATCCGTCATCGTCCGCTTTCCTTTTGGAGTCAAAGAATAGTAGCTATTGTTTCCGATTTTTCGCACCTCAAAAAATTCTTGCTGCACCATCCGCAGCGCGGCTCCACGAATGGACGATTCAGAAATGCCAAAGTGAGACATCATTTGAATGAGACTGCCAATCCACACTTCATTCCCATAATGCTGAATATACTCCCCAAATAAAGTAAACATGAGCGCTCTTGGTTTCATAGCTGTTCACACCTGTCTTTTTTTGAATTTTTCGCCTTTATTATGTATTATGACGAATGTTTGCCGATTTTTTCAAGCATGATGAAAGCCAATTAAAAAATAGATCGGCCAGATTGGCCGATACATGTGATCTAAAACATTTACATTCCCTTCCAATTTGGCTGGCGTTTTTCTAAAAAGGCGCTCAATCCCTCTTTCGCATCCTCCGAACGGAATAACAAGTTTTGTAGCTCCCCTTCGTAACGAATTGCCACATTTAACGGCATTTCTTTTCCATTCATAATCGATAGCTTAATATTCGATACCGCATAAGTTGCACTGTTGACGATCTTCCGCGCATATTCCAACGTCCGTTCCCTCGTCTCCGCTTGTGGAAATACCCTATTTACCAGTCCCATCTCTAGCGCTTCTTGCGGCGTCACCGTCTCCCCGCTAATGTTCATATCCAACGCACGAGAATAGCCAACCAGACGCGCCAGCCGCTGCGTGCCTCCTGTTCCCGCCAACACTCCCAGCGTCACTTCCGGCAGTCCGATTTTTCCTGCCTCCTCTCCCATGAACCGAAGATCGCACGCCAATGCCATTTCCAGTCCTCCCCCGACCGTATGCCCTTCTAAACAAGCGATATACACTTGAGGAGCGCGCGCGATTTTATCTAATGTCTCGTTACAGAACAAGCAAAATTGCGTTTTAAACCGTGGATCCGCTGCCCGTAAAAAATGGATATCCGCCCCCGCTGAGAAAAATTTCGGCATATCGCTCATCAGCACAACCACTTTTATGTTTGGATCAAACCGAATGTCGTCGATCGCCGCATTCAGCTCCTGATAAAAGGCGAGATCATAAGAATTGGATTTGTTAATGTGCAAATGAATTTCCGCCACCCCTTCGTTTTTTACCACTGTTAAATTTTTTGTTTTTGTGACTGTTTCTTGTGCCATACCCATCCCTCCAAATAGATTAGTCATCCATCGCTCCATACTGAACACATGAATGCTGCAACATCCATTAAAAATTACCGCTTTCGCCCCCTTCCACAAGCAATCTTTCCATTAACAAGCGGTTCAAAAGACAAAGCGCACCCTCAGATTTTCATCGCTTTTTCTCTACTTCATCCAATGTCCTCCGCCATCGCACCCATTCGAAAACACTTTTGCATTGATGACAGTAATATTGCGAAACAAGCTGCGCAGTTCCAAACATAGACATTTTTGCCACATCCACCGAATGACAAAACGAGCAATACACCGCCTCTTGCCTATCCATTTTCAGGCACCTCTTTTTATTATGTTTTTGTAAATATCGTATATAAAACATAATAATTAATTGTCTGAATATTGTCAACAATAAAACAAAAAATATCCTGTATTTATTTAATACATCTATATTCTATCTGTATTTTTTATAGGTTGTTTTTTCAACAAAAAAGTAACGATCGTTTAAGTTATATAAAAAAGAACGTAGAACCATACACTGGCTCTGCGTTCTTTTTCAGCTAATCCTTTAACATCCCACACGATATTTCAATTTCTTATAGTTAAGATACAAACGAAGGATATTTTCTAGCTCAATAGCTAATCCGGACGGGTTTCAATTCCTCGTAGTTAAGATACAAACAATATGACGAGTTGACACAACAATTAGCATTGCAAATTTCAATTCCTCATAGTTAAGATACAAACTCCATCGCTGTTCCTTTGATTTCTACTTGATCACGGTTTCAATTCCTCATAGTTAAGATACAAACCCTCTCTCATCATTGCTGCTAGTTTAAACACATCGAGTTTCAATTCCTCATAGTTAAGATACAAACCTTATGGCTGTACAGACAGTGGAGGCCGGAACCCCTAATTTCAATTCCTCATAGTTAAGATACAAACGTCAACAGAAGGCAGAGACACAAGGAAATATCGATTATTTCAATTCCTCATAGTTAAGATACAAACCCAACAAATGTTGATGGATTAAGCTTTTTGGTTTTTGGAACGATTTGTTAGTTTTATTATAACGAGAGGTGCATGTTTGTGCAATGGTTGATCGGACAACCGTTTCATTCAAAATGTATGTGTCGTCGATCTCCAGGGATTTTTACGCCATTGGAGGTCGACGACTTTATTTTTTATCTGTGCTTTGTTCAGACCCCGTAGCGATCCGAAGGGGATCGCATGACCAATAAGCTATATCAATCCGGCTTATCAATTCATCCCAGTAAAATTTTAAACGGGCGCATCTGGAAAGGCAGACTGGGTTTATATAGAAATCCTCTTTTTTTACTCAACAGTTTATGAGAAACAATTTTTTCTCCCTCATCAATAAAACCATTGGCTCCCGGTCGGTCTCGTACGGCTTTATCCTTCCATTATTTATCTTGCTGCTGCAAATGATATTTTTTCATAAATTGTTCAGCTCTTCCGCGACGGTCCGTAAATTTTTGTTTCCCAGTATAAAAGGGGTGCGTATCTGAACTAATTTCCACTTTAATAAGCGGATATGTATTCCCGTCTTCCCATACGATCGTTTCGTTAGAAGATTTGGTCGATCCGCTTAAAAATTTATATTCACTGTTGACATCCATAAAAACCACTTTTTGATAGTTAGGATGAATGCCTGGCTTCATTTGAGAATCACTTCCTTTAGATTATTTTCAGCAAAGCGCTACTTCGTTTCGCGATGCAGCGTATAGCGCTTTAAACGTGGTGAATATTTTCTTAATTCTAAGCGCTCTGGATTATTTCGTTTATTTTTTGTCGTGATATAGTTACGGTCACCTGTCTCTGTGCACTGTAAAACAACTTTTACTCTCATGCCTAAGATCCCTCCAAACTGAAAATATTTGATACACCATTAAATCGTAATAATTACGATTTAACATATTCAACTTATCAAAAAAATAAGCAACTGTCAATCGTCAAGAAAGAAAGTCAGATTCGCCCTCTCATAGCTTAGAGAAAAAATCCTAAAAGTTGACGATCGCTTTGTCGTTCTCTCTTCTCCTTTTGTGGACAAATATAGATTTACTTTCGGGCCATCTATAAATAAAAATTTTTTCTTATTTTCCCTATAATGTAAGCGTTTTTATCTTTTTTTCATAAAAACCGATATTGACAATCAGCTTTATCGGAATTATGATGAGTATAAAAATTCCATAAACAAACCGCTTATCAAGAGCGACCGAGGGAACAGGCCCAATGACGTCCGGCAACCTCCCGCAATCGGGAACGGTGCCACATCCTGCAGAATGGCTTTCATTCTGAAAGATAAGTCTGGTATTTACATACCGATGCCTCTTTCTGAGTGAAAGAGGTTTTTTCTTTTATATGGAGGTCCATGCAAAAATTTTCGTTACCATATGAAAAGAGCCATCGCGAGACTTTTTGCAAATTCCATTCTTTTTAAAAAAGCTCGACTCTCAGGGGGGAAAGTGATGATTGAAATCAAGGATGTAACTAAAATTTACACATCGAAAAACAGGCAAGTCATCGGCGTCGATCACGTCTCTTTGACCATCCAAGCTGGAGAAATTTTTGGCGTCATCGGCTATAGCGGCGCCGGCAAAAGCACGTTGCTGCGCTGCCTCAACCTTTTGGAGCGGCCGACATCTGGACAAATTATGATAGACGGCGTTGATTTAACATCTTTAAACAGCGAACAGCTACGGCAAGCGCGTCTAAAAATCGGAATGATTTTTCAACATTTTTATCTTGTCAGTTCAAAAACAGTTTTTGAAAATATCGCATTCGCTTTAAAAGCCGCTAACAAACCGAAGGAGGAAATAGAGAAACGAGTCAATGAGTTGCTAGACATAGTCGGTCTGTCTGACAAGCGAGATGCCTACCCTGCCCAGTTGAGCGGCGGACAAAAACAGCGAGTCGGCATCGCGCGGGCGCTTGCGAATGATCCCAATGTCCTTTTGTGCGATGAAGCAACATCGGCACTCGATCCAAGCACAACCAAATCCATTTTGACACTGTTGAAAAAAATTAATCGCGAATTAGGCATCACTATTGTATTGATTACCCATGAAATGGAGGTAGTGAAAGATATATGCGATCGCGTCGCGGTTATGCAAAATGGAAAAATTATAGAATTAGGAACGGTATATGAGCTTTTTACCAATCCAAAGGAGGAATTAACGAAATCTTTCATCAATAGCATCCTGCAATTTGAAGTTCCTGACCATCTGTTGCAAAAACGGACAGGAACGATGGTGAAAATTTTATTCAAGGGAGAGAGCGCCGAAGAAGCGATCGTTTCCGATATGTTGCAAACCTTTAAAGTGAAAGGCAATATCTTACACGGGAAAATCGAATATATTCAAAACATCCCGCTCGGCGTCTTTATCATGGAGCTGACAGGAGAGCGCAAAGAAATTGAACGAGCGCTCGATTATATTTCCGAAAGAACCAATGGATTGGAAGTGATTGCGCATGCTGCTTAATGCTCTTATCGATCTTATTCCTGAACTAAACAAAGCGTTTTTAGAAACGATTTATATGGTCGCCATCTCTCTTTGTATCGCGATCCTTATTGGACTTCCGTTGGGGATTCTGCTTTTCGTCACGGATCGGGGCCTTTTTTTAGAAAATAACATCGTCAAATCCGTTCTAGGCTTTGCGGTCAATCTGATTCGTTCGATTCCGTTTGTCATCTTGCTCGTCGGGCTGCTGCCGCTGACAAGACTGATTACCGGAACCACCATCGGTCCTACTGCTGCCTCTGTCTCGCTGTCGGTTGCCGCCATTCCTTTTTTCGCAAGAATGGTAGAAACCTCATTGCGAGAAATTGAGAAGGGAGTGATTGAAGCAGCAATTGCCGTTGGGGCTACGCCGTGGATGATTATTAAAGATGTACTGCTGTCGGAAGCTCGCCCGGGCATCGTCCACGGGATCACCATTACAACGATTAGCTTAGTCGGATATTCTGCCATGGCCGGCATTGTCGGCGGCGGGGGCATTGGCGACTTAGCGATCCGTTTTGGCTATTATCGCTATGACAATACGGTGATGATTACAACGATCGTTGTTTTAATTTGTCTTGTTCAAATCATTCAATTTAGCGGTGAACGCATCGCCCGTCTTGTCGATAAACGGTAAAAAACAACGCAATCGATAAAATAATCAAGGGGGATTTCAACATGAAAAAACGACTGGTTTTACTTATTTGCCTTCTTTCCTTTTCACTTTTAGCGGCATGCGGCAATAAAGAAGCTGCTTCCGGAAGCACGCAGAAAAAAGAGCTGACGATTGGCGCAACTTCCGGTCCATACAGCGACATGGTCAACCAAGCGATCAAACCGCTGTTAGAAAAGAAAGGATATAAAGTCAAAGTAGTGGAATTCAGCGACTACATTCAACCAAATTTAGCTTTAGCCAATGGCGATTTAGACGCTAATTTATTCCAGCATAAAATTTATATGGAGACATTCGCTAAAGAGCATCATCTTGATCTTTCTGAAGTCATTATTGTTCCAACTGCTCCAATGGGGATTTATTCAAAAAAATTTAAATCACTAAATGAAATCAAGGATGGAAGCGAAATGGCGATTCCGAATGATCCTACGAACCTGGCAAGAGCACTACTAATCTTACAAGACCAAAAACTGATCCAGCTTGACTCATCCGTCAATCCGCTCACTGTTTCGGAAAAAGATATCAAAGAAAATGTCAAGCACCTTAAATTTAAACCGATTGAAGCAGGGCAATTGCCGCGGACAGTTGAAAGCGTCGATTTGGCGGCGGTGCCCGGCAACTTCGCTTTAGCGGCAAAAATGGACTTAAATGACGCTCTTGCCCTAGAAAATATGCCGGATGATTATCGCAATCGCATCGTTGTGAATACAAAAGATTTAAATCAACCGTTTGTCAAAGATATCCAAGCAGTGGTTCAATCAAAAGAATTTGAAAAAGTGATCGACCAAAATTTCAAAGGCTTTGGAAAGCCAAAATGGATGCTGGAACGAAAACAATAACTTCTCCCATACACGCCGTCTCCTCACGGCGTGTGTCTTTTTCACAGCATGGAAATAGACGTTTCGCCATCGAACCATTATAGTAAAAATAGATCGAAGAACAATAAAGAGGCGAGAACTATTGATACACATTCAAGGAGGCAGTACAGAATCTAGCAAAGCAAGCTAGGCGCTGTTTTTGGGCGGTTTTGTCACCTTCGCCAGCTTATATACGGCTCAGCCGCTCTTGCCGCTGTTCGCAAAAACCTTTCACATTTCTGCCGCTTCAGCTAGCTTAGCCATGTCTGTATCGACCGGTGCATTAGCCATTATCATTCTCCTTGCCGCGAGTACTCGGATCGCGCTGGAAAAAAGAGAGTGATGACCATCTCGTTGCTGTTAACATCGTTATTAACGATGGCAAGCACGCTACTCTCCCACTTTCCTTCTCTTGTGCTTGCGCGCGCGTTACTCGGTATGGCAGCTGCCGACGTCCCCTCTTTAACAATGGCTTATATTACGGAGGAATTTCAAGCAGAAGGAATTGGCAAAGCGATGGGGCTTTATTTAGCGGAACCAGCATTGGAGGCATGGCTGGACGAATAGCGATCAGGCTATTAACCGATTGGTTTTCATGGCGGACCGCACTGTTTTCCATAGGAGCCTTTTCGCTTTTATTAAGCGTTATTTTCGCCGTGATCCTGCCGGCGCCGCGCCATTCTGCCCCAAAGCCGTCTAGCGGCAAAACGGCTTTGGCGGCCTATGTTGTCCATTTGCGCCATAAACCGCTGATGTCGCTGATTATGCTCGGCTTTTTATTTATGGGAGAGTTTGTGACGCTGTACAACTATATTAGCTTTTTATTAAGTGAACCGCCATACTCATTAAGTCTATCCGTGCTTGGATTTTTGTTTATGGTGTACTTATTCGGAAGCTTCAGCTCTGTTTATATGGGAAAAAAAGCCGATTTATCTGGATATGCGCCCACATTAAGTCTATCGGTCACATGGACCATTCTCGGTGCCGCTATTCCCCTTATTCCTTCTGTTGCGATAAAGCTGATTGGGCTTTCACTATTTACGTTTGGCTGCCATTCGATCGCCAGCACATGGATTGGCAAATGCACAAGGCTCTATAAAGCGCAAGCAGCTTCTCTTTATCTGCTATTTTATTATGTAGGGTCGAGCTTGGCGGGGACAGCAGGAGGTTGTTTTTAGATGCATTTTCATTGGTTGGGTGTGATCGCGTTTATCATTGCTTTGCTGCTGTTAAGCTATCCGTTGATTAGATATGCCCAAAAGCATCTCCAATAAGTGTTCGTCCTGTCTGCTATCTTGTTCTTCCTAAAAGCGTTCCCGCTTTCTCCTTCAATAAAAAACGCCGGCGGATCTTCTGTTTCCGCTAGCGTTCCCCCATGCTTCAATCCCTAAAACAAACCTTCCGAAGGTAAGTTTCCTCAATGTCATCTAGTAGAGTCGGGCGGCCGAGTCTCGAAAAAGAGTTCACCTTGATCACACGAATCGATGACAACGGCAAGATCATACATATTTTCCCAACCGACACTCTTCCAAAGATCATTCATTTCGTCCTTAAAAGGACAAGAACGTGCAAGTTCCCTTCCTCTCATTGACTATGAATCGGCTCCAGACATGCACGAACATCATTTTTCGGTGAATTGACAATCGAATCTACTTCATACATGCTCATCTTTGCCGCGGCATATGGCTTAAGCAACGATTTCACATAATCGGTATCCTCTAGCTTTGCATCCAGCCATGCTTCATGCTGCTCTGGCGGCAAAATGACCGGCATCCGCTCATGAATGGGGCTGACCAATTCATTTGCTTCCGTTGTAATAATGGTACATGTATACAACGCCGTCCCTTGCTTGTCCCATTTTTCCCACAGCCCTGCAAAAGCAAAAGGCTCACCATTTCGCAACGTAAAACGATACGGAATTTTGTTCGTCCCTTCCTTTTTCCATTCGTAAAATCCGTCCGCTAAAATTAAACAACGGCGCCGTTTCAACGCTTGACGAAAACTCGCTTTTTCATCGACGGTCTCGCCTCTCGCATTGATCATCTTCCAGCCGATTTTCGGATCATTCGCCCAAGCGGGCACGAGCCCCCACCTCATCATTTTTCCGATCCTTATCCCATTCTCTTCAACAACCGTCAGCACCGCTTGGCTTGGCGCGATGTTAAAACGGGGCGATAGCGGTTCAGGAAAAACAAAATGAAACAACGCTTGCAACTGCTCCATATCAGCCGCCAACGAAAAACGTCCGCACATCCCAATCCCCTCCTTTAAATATATACTTATGTACAAGTATAACACTAAGAGGGAGCGATATGCGCGCTCCCTTTCATCTTTTGCTCCATTATGTCCATCCGTTTTCTCTACCTTGCGCTTTCCTCAGCTGCTTGCACTTGTATACGAACGCAATGCAAACCGCCAAAAGCGACGTGCCAGCCATAAAAACACAACAGCCAGCAATCCAGCAATAAGCGCAGTCGCCATATTCCATTTTCCCAGCAACGATAAAGCCGGCATATTCGTAATTACCGCCGCTGGCAGCACATAAGTCAAAATCACGCGCACCCAGCCGCGGTACATGCCGATCGGAAACCGCGCTGTTTCAAAGAAGGAATCAAAAATAAAAGATAAATCATCAATGCGGATCACCCAAAACGACGTCGTCATCAGCATCATCCATAACGAATAAATCAATACGAGCGACGAAGCCATCGTGATAAGAAAAACGAGTATATCAACCAATGATGGCATATAATGCTTTTCCGCTAGTCCATAGACGATCAGACCGAGACCAAGAGCAACATCAATCAAACGCCAAAACACTAAATGACGAAAGCTCACATAAAACATGCTATCAACAGGCTTGGTTAAAATATAATCAAGCGTGCCGCGGCAAACATGCTCAAGCAAACGCGGCATATTGGGACGCAAAGCAAAATCGATCCAGCCTTTCAATGTATTAAAGACGCCGAGCAGCACAAGTACATCCGCATATGTCCATCCCCCAAGCCGATCGGTCTGATAAAAAAAGATGTTGATAGTCAAAATCGCAATCCCAATGCCCAAAAAGCTGGAAATCAGATTCCCGAGAAACTCGCTGCGATATTCCAGCTCTTCAACAAAGCACGCCCGGAAAAATTCGCGGAAAATTCGCCAGTATCTGCCCATGCTCAACCACCTACCGCTTGATTTTTCTTTAATCCCGCTTTCCAGATCCATTGAAGCGCCATGATGAATATCACAGCCCAAACCGATGCGATCACAAAGCCTTGGCGCACCTCATGACCATTAGCGGCTTGGTTGATCAGATCAATCGGAAAACCGATCATGTAACGAAAGGGCAGGAAAATGCTCCATTGCTGCAAAAGCGGTGGAAGCATCGATAATGGCGCAATTCTCCCTGATAAAAATAAAGAGATAACTTCCAGCACGCTGTAGATAGCCGCAACTTTTGTTACCCAAAAACCAAGCAGCCCGCAAGTATAGCTAAGCAAGAAACGAAGCAGCGCGCCCATCAACACCGCCGCCAAAAATAACAACAGCTGACTCACTGATATCTCAACGTGCAGTGCCGGCACAAATAGCGCCGCCCCCGCCCATATCGGTATTAAGATAACAAGAAACAATAGCTTATACACTACATTCTCCGCAATCGCCCAATGGATCGGATGCAACGGCCGGATGATATAGTTGGAAAATGTCCCTTCGCGAATTTCGCGATCGAGCTCCCAAACATCCCATGCACTTGTCATTCTTTCTACAAAAATCACGGCCATAAAGTAAAAAAAGAACGCATCGCTTTGCGATGGATCAATGTTGATCCAAACAGCCATCGTAATCAAGGGCTGAGTGATAGCCCCGGTCATCCATACAATCGTAGCTAGGCGGTAAGCCAGCATTTCCATGTACTTCATCCGTAAAAGAGCAGCATATTTACGAACCATGGGATAACTCCTCCTGAAAGGCGCGCGTAATCACTTCTTCCATCGGCGGATCTTGAATGTTAATATCATGAACGTGGAAATGCTGCAAGAAATGCGCCGACACTTCAGCTACCCTCTCGCGATTAACCCGCAATACCACCCGGCTGTCCTCGATTTCTGCCACTTCCCCATAATCTTCCCAGCGCGCATTCGGCACTTCAGAAAAGCGAACCTCAAGCCGTTTGTATGGCGCCAGCTTTTCCGTTAACACCGACAATTCTCCGTCATAAATCAGCTGGCCGTAGTTAATAATCATAATGCGGTCACACAGTGCAGTCACATCTCCCATATAATGCGATGTTAATAAAATGGTCGTTTGGTGCTCGCGATTATATTCCGCAATAAAACGCCGGACTTTTTCCTGTGTATGGACATCAAGGCCAATCGTTGGCTCATCCAAAAATAAAATGGCCGGCCGGTGCAATAAAGCCGCAGCCAGTTCACAGCGCATCCGCTGCCCAAGCGACAGGCTTCTCGTCTGTTTTGTTAGCAGCGGCTGCAGCTCCAACAGCTCCACTAATTCATCAAGCGTCCGACGAAAGATGCGGTCATCGATTTCATAAATCGCCTTATTGACTAAAAAAGTTTCCATGGGCGGAATATCCCAAATCAGCTGACTTTTTTGTCCCATCACCAAACTCATCATTTTTTTAAACTCCGGCCTCTGCTCGAACGGAACAAATCCCCCAACACTCATCTTTCCCGATGTCGGGTGAAGCAGCCCAGCCAGCATTTTCATCGTCGTTGTCTTCCCTGCTCCATTCGGGCCTAAAAATCCAACAATTTCTCCTTTTGGAATGGTAAATGAAATATCTTTCACCGCTTCGACTACCTGATACTGCCGCTTCCATAAATGGCGAACCGCATCAAGCCACCCCGCCTGTCGAACATGAACGCGAAATGATTTATGCAAATGCTGAACTTCAATCATCATGTCCACCCTCCAATGCCACTTTTGAAGCCACCTATCGCCCAACAAAAAACAGGCTTCCTCATCATCGAAGCCCGACGTTGTCCTTTCCATAAAACAAATGGCATTCTAGTTGATATTTTACAAAAATCATACGTTTATGCAAGCATTTCATCCACGTCCCCAGCGAACCATGGATGCGAGAAGGAGGAATTCGATACCGCTTCCGTAAATGTCGTTCCCTTCCCCGCCACCTTCTTAAAATAAAAAGCACTCCAAAGGTGAAGAGACCCCTGTCAAGTAGACAGGAATAAAAAAGCACATTTAAGCAGCCTGAGTCCGATATTCATAAGGACTCAGGTTATTTAATTTCTTTTAGAAACGTTGAGGGTTATAAAAACAAATAGATTGGTGTACGGCATCCTTCACCTCTTCGGCCGTGCGGAAAGCGTACAGACGGAAACACTCTGCCTTGAAATGGAGGAAGAAGTGTTCCATGCAGGCATTGTCCAAACCGTTTCCTTTTCTGGACATACTGGCTTTTATATTGTATTTTTTTAGCACGTTGTTGTATCAACGGATGTATATTGGAATCCTTGATCACTATGGAGGAGGAGTCCATTGACATTCCGTTTTTTTTATAGCCTTTTTTAGCGTGTCGATGACCAATTTGATGTCATTTCAATCCCTCATAGTTAAGATACAAACTTTGACCAACTTCGCGAAGATTGTTCCCTACCGTCGAGTTTCAATCCCTCATAGTTAAGATACAAACTTGTTTGGAGTGGTATTCAATAACCTCGCAAGCATATTGTTTCAATCCCTCATAGTTAAGATACAAACTCAAAATGCGGATATTGTTGTATTCGCATCACCTGTGTTTCAATCCCTCATAGTTAAGATACAAACATCATTCTCCCTTCTAAATCAACAATCATTTTTATGTTTCAATCCCTCATAGTTAAGATACAAACCCATCTGACGAATCGCAGGAACTCACATTTAGCATGTTTCAATCCCTCATAGTTAAGATACAAACTATATTCGCCGCTCTCTAGTATTCTATCTGCTTCCGCAGTTTCAATCCCTCATAGTTAAGATACAAACCCGAGAAAGTGATATTGCGAATGGGTTAGATTTTTGTTTCAATCCCTCATAGTTAAGATACAAACGGTTGCTCCGCATCAAAGTATAGATTTGTGTAATCGTTTCAATCCCTCATAGTTAAGATACAAACGCGTGTCCCAAGCATCTTCTATATTTTCGTGTAAAAATAGTTTCAATCCCTCATAGTTAAGATACAAACGTCACATCGACGACTTGTACGAGTGGATACCGAAAAAGGTTTCAATCCCTCATAGTTAAGATACAAACAGGCGTACAGCGTTAATCCTCATCGGTGACCAAAACGAGTTTCAATCCCTCATAGTTAAGATACAAACGTATTTTTTCACTAACTCATTGGCTTCTTCAAACGGTTTCAATCCCTCATAGTTAAGATACAAACGATGCACAATTTTTCCTGGCGCTGAACATCTTTCACAGTTTCAATCCCTCATAGTTAAGATACAAACTTTTGCTTGAATGTCTAAACACAAAATTAAGTGATCGTTTCAATCCCTCATAGTTAAGATACAAACTCTATGTTTGCACCTACTTATCACCAACGAAACCTGTTTCAATCCCTCATAGTTAAGATACAAACGCAAGACGCAAAGGTGCTGGAAGAGATGACACCCGAAGAGTTTCAATCCCTCATAGTTAAGATACAAACCGCTCTTTCTGTTTCAAAATAACCATCGATATATTTGTTTCAATCCCTCATAGTTAAGATACAAACCCAAAAAAATGTTGATGTTGCCGTGTTTCTCTCATTGGGTGGAATGGTTGGTTTTATTATAGCGAAAATCAGAAATGGGGGCAATTGCTGATTGTGCCAAGATTTTTTATAAAAATAAACTGTCGTCGATTCCTAGGGATTTTAGCAGCATTGGAGGTCGACGACAGCTTTCATCAGAAGCTTGTCATCCTTCTGTGCATGAAGCCAAACTGGCAAATTAACCCTGATCTTGATCAGTTGCGGAAAACACATAAAATAAACATCGCTAGTGATATCAATACATCTTGAGTTTGTAATGAATCGAAAGTATATAAACTTATTCTTTTGTTTGTCTCCCCACACGCTATGCATGTAGCCTCTCCGCATGGTGGCGCCATACTTTTTCATATTCAGAAATTAAGTTTTCGAAAATAACCTCCCAATTTTGGGTGAGTGCATAGGCGCGCCCCGCAAGCTCCATTTGTTTTCGTTGTGTGTCGTTTGACAGAAAGCGGACAATGGCAGCCGCAAATTCATCGATCGCTCCCGGCTCACATAAATAGCCGAATGCTCCGTGCTGCATAATGCTTTTCACACCGCCGCTGTTGGCGCCAATCACAGCCGTACCGCTCGCTAACGATTCTAACACGACATTTCCAAAGGTCTCCGTCGCCGACGGAAACACAAATAAGTCGGCCGCCGCGTACACTTTCGCTAAGTCGCTTCCTTGCAAATAGCCAACAAAGGTCATACGTTCTGGTGCACGCTGCTGCATCTCCTCCTTTAACGGACCATCGCCGACCACCAGCCAGTGAACGTGATCCCGTAATGATTCCGGCAGACGTTTAGCGATTTCAGGCAAAAGCTGGACATCTTTTTCTACCGCTATTCTGCCAACATAAACAAGAAGATATTTTTCATCAATGTTATACTTTTCTCTCACTTCACGCTGATGATAATAAGGATGAAACAGTGAACAATCAACCCCGCGTGGCCAAAGATGCAAATTCGTAAAGCCACGCCGCTTTAATTGCTCTATTGTATCCTGTGATGGAACAAAGATTTTTTGCATTGAACGATGAAACCAATGCATGTAGCGCCAGAAAAAATTCGAGAGAAATTGTAAATCGTAATAACGCAAATAGTGATCAAAATTTGTATGGTATGATCCGACTAGGGGAACTTGCATTTTTTTTGCATAATGCAAACCGCAAAGCCCGATGTTAAAAGGGGTAGCAACGTGGATAAGATGAGGCTGAAAAGCTTGTAGCTCCGCTTTCATTTGCAATACATTCGGAACGGCCACACGGCATTCCGGATATAAAAAGAAACGAAAGCTGCTCAAGCGGTGAATGCGGGAATGAAAGAACGGGTAATCTGGGATTTCCGGCGCAAACACTTTGTATTCGATGTTTTTCTTTTCAAAAAAATCGGTTAGGCGCTTTAATGTCCGCGCCACACCATTGATTTCAGGCACAAACGTATCCGTAAAAAGCGCAACTCTCATGCGAGCCCCTCCTCTTCAGCATTTAAAGAAGCAAGTAAAAAGCAAACGCACCGGCAGCTGTTCCAAGCAAACAGCCAGCCAAAACATCAGAAGGATAATGAAGCCCTAAATAAATTCGAGAAATGGCCACACTGAAAGCAATCGGTAAAAGACCAAACGACAAAACAGGCAATGCGAAAACAAATGGAATGACGATCGCAAATACAGCTGTTGTATGCCCAGAAGGGAATGAATGATCTTTTAACGGACCATATACCTTTGCTTCCGATAAAACAACGTATGGCCGCGGCCGCGGATAGAGGCGCTTCATCACAGCAACAGGGATGTGACTGGCGGCTAAAGCACACGCGCTGGCAACCGCCGTCATGCGCCACTCCTGCTCAAAGAAAATCATCGCCAGCAGCACAGCGGCAATCGAAAAAGTGGCGCCGCCAACATGTGTAACCAATCGAAAATAAATATTGAGCCATTGGCAGTCAAAATAACGATTAATGGTTCGGAACATGCGACATTCCAACGTGTAAGCCTGCTGTAAAAGCTTTGTCATCGCGCGTCAAACTCCTTTTTAAAGAAAGTGCTACATCTTCAGATTAAAACAGAAATGTTGAGGGAATGCGAATAAATTGTAAATTTTTTTCTGAGCCGATGGTTCCCTCGCTTCACCTAACCATGATCATTTGAACCCCCTTTTTCAATCGTTCGATGAAAAAAGCGGCTAAAAGAAAATAGCCGCCTTTTCCGTTTGTTTATTGATTATCCTCTGACTGCTCTGTATTTTCGTCCGTTTCTTCTGTCTGATTCGTTCCATTATCTGGTTGATCCTCTTCATTGTTGCATGCTCCCAATAGCATAATGGTTAATAATGATGCCCCCACTTTGAGTAATAACGCTTGCTTTGCTTTCATCGCCATTCCCCCCATGGTTTTATAGACCCTATATATCTGGGCCTCTTCGATACCATTATAAGGTTTTTTATTCCAATAATGTTTAAATTTACAGTAAATATAAACAAAAATAACAAGCCTTACACTCTTTTTACAAACATTCAACACGGCAAAAAAATGCGGAAAACGGATCGTGTCTGCTAAGGCTTGAGACTGGACAGCAAATATGTGGACTTTCTTTTGTTTTACGAGTAACAAAGCTTCAGGGGATTTGTCCTTCAAAACTTCATGCATCTCTTTGTTTTGAAGATCAAGATGGCAAAAAATTTTTAAATTAATTATATAACAGATATTGATTTTTGATATCTGTTATAATACAATATAATCAACAAATTGAAAACAGGAAGGGAGCTACCAGCATGTTAACATTCCATCCGTTACCGCCAAAGCAATGCCAAGAATGCAGGGAAGAAATTGTAGAACAGCGCGAATCCTATTTATATGAATGCGAAAAATGCATGAGCCAACAGGAAGAATAACAGAGCCGCTATCTCTAAACAACAGCAAACAAACGACAAAAAGGGGGACAGCATCAGATGGAAATGTATGAACAAGCTTATCTACGATATTTGGAAAAATGCGAGGAGTTTGGAATTCAAGCGATTGATCCAATTGAATTTATTCATAATTTAACACCTGAGCAAATTCAAATGATGCTGAGTCAATGAATGAAACGGAGCGAAAAAATGAAGAAAAATCCCGCTGTAAGCTTGTCATCCCCTGTTCATTCCGCCAATAGAGTTGAACAGGGGATTTTGCCATTCCTTCGAAGTAAAAAAATCATATAATCGCGCAAAAAAGAGGGAGTTGACAGAACCAATCGAACCCCTCATGATCGAACTGTTCAGTGAATCAGCCTTCTTATCTATCATTTATCTGCTTGGGCCAACCGCAGCAAGATGTGTCCAGCATGATCTCGCCTTTCTCAGTGCTGAAAGAAAAATCATAAGATCATTATGAAAATCTAAACTCAACTGCGAAAGCTTCTCAATGCCCCCGATAACAGATTGACTTTTCATTCCCCATCTCCCCAAAAGAAAATAAACATCCCAATCCATCAACTATTTCAAAACAAACTGGAAGCAAAGAGTTTGATTCTTTGTAGGTCAGATCAAACGCACTCTCTTTGATAAACTTTATTAAACCATCTTCCTTATAAAAAAATAAAAAGAGCAACCGTGTATTGAAGTGACCCCTGTCAAGTAGACAGGAATAAAAAAGCACATTTAAGCAGCCTGAGTCCGATATTCATAAGGACTCAGGTTGTGTAATTTCTTTTAGAAACGATGGTGGTTATAAAAACGAATATATTTGTGTACGACATCCTTCACTTCTTCGAACGTGCGGAAAGCGTACAGATGGAAACACTCGGCCTTGAAATGGTGGAAGAAGTTTTCTATGCAGGCATTGTCTAAACCGTTTCCTTTTCTGGACATACTGGCCTTTATATTGTATCTTTTTAATAGGTTGTTGTATTGATGGGATGTATACCGGAACCCCTGATCACTATGGAGGAGGAGTCCATTTACATTCCGTTTTTTTTATGGCCTTTTTTAGCGTGTCGATGACCAGTTTGATGTCATTTCTTTGACTGATATGGTAGGCCACGATTTCATTGTTGTATAGATCTTTAATGGCGGACAAATAGAGCTTTGGCCCATTAAAAATTAAATAGGTCATATCCGTCACCCAATTCTCGTTTGGCTTTGACGCATGGAAATCTCGGTTTAGATGGTTGTCCGAAATCACATAAGGCTCTTTCTTTCCGTAATAAGGCCGTTTCTTCCGAATCACCGTCCGGATTCCCATCTCCCTCATCAGCCTTTGTACTCGTTTATGGTTGGATATCCCGTTTGTGTTTCCGTTTCAGCCAAACTTGGACTCTCCGATACCCATAGATTCCTTTCACTTCTTCATGGCACTCTTGGATTTTTTCCTTTAGCTGCTCGTCTTCCAAGTGCTTCTGAGAAGGGCGTTCCTATCGTTTTACCCACTTGTAATATCCGCTTCGAGACACGCCTGCTATTTCACATAATAGTTGAATCGAACCGTAACACTCGGCCATTTCTTGAATGATCGCGAACTTCTTGTGAGCTGTTACTACTTCCATTCCCCCTTTCACATCTTTAAGAGCTTTTTTAGCATTTCTACTTCCGTCTCAAGACGTTTGATTTTCGTTTCAGGATCTTCTGGCGAGTTCTCGGTCTTCCTTTATTTCGTCCTTTCGCTTTGCCCCGGGTTTCCTCCAGACCTTGTATTCCTTCCTGTTCATAGCGTTTCACCCATCGACGTACCATGGAAGGACTAATCCCCCATTCTTTCGCCACCGTTTTGTATCCCATGCTCTCTTCTAAATATAAATCCACGGCTTTCTTTTTAAACTTTGCATCATATGTTTTTCGTATTTTCCCCATAGAAAAATCCCCTCCATAGTAGACAGATTAATTGGCTTTCTTTTTTCTGTCTACTATAAGGGGATCATATCAACCATCAGGACGGCCTCGGCGATTAAAAAGCTTGTTGGAAAAAGGAGGTTTTTAAACGGTTTAAGCCTTCGATCTGCCGAAAAAAAGAATGCCCGCAAACACTTTTCTGTCAATGAATTTTTCGGTTTTTTCAAAGTGCCATCCTTTTTGTTGCCCACGGGCGGATATAAAAGGTGCCGTCCAGCTTGGGCAATCCAAACGGACAAGCACCTGTGAGAAATTTGCGGTTTTTCTATCTTGCGCTGGAAGCCCCTGTCAATCCTTCAATCGTCAAGTCTTCGATCGTGGCCGTTTCATTATCCAACACTTGTGCCCTTGCTTT
This sequence comes from Anoxybacillus sp. PDR2, assembly GCF_009834045.1. Classification (NCBI taxonomy): domain Bacteria; kingdom Bacillati; phylum Bacillota; class Bacilli; order Caryophanales; family Anoxybacillaceae; genus Anoxybacillus; species Anoxybacillus sp. PDR2. Next base: position 2,312,101 of record NZ_CP047158.1, read on the forward strand.
AATGCGGTCGCCTTTTTCTAAGAAAATAGCCAGCGGAAACTTGCTCGCATTGACAATATAAATGGTGGTGTCATTTTCCAGTAAGAAATAGACAACCTGCCCTTTTTCAGAAGAAGTGACAGAAACGCGGCTGACTACTCCTTCCACCGGCTCGGTTACCGTTTCTTCCGTCGCGCCGATATTTCCCGGATCTTGCATCAGCGCCATGCGGTAGGCGTCCAATGTTTCCTTCGCCGTATCGCCAAAAACGGCAAAATCGGAATCATTCGCTTTAATATAGGCATATTGTTTCAACAAACCATTCGGATCAAGCACATTGACGATCCACGTTGGATGGCCGTCGACATTATAAAGAACAGGCATGGAACCTTCCCATTTTTTCTCTGGAAATTCTTTATTGACAATTTGTTTTGCCCCTTCACTATCCATGATCCCGTTGTTTTTTTCACCGTTATAGTAAACAAGTTCGCCCGTTCGCGCATCAATCAATGTATACCCTAAAGCCGAATCAATGTTTTCTTTAGGTGATGTCATATCTGTAAAATAAAGCATTTCCCCTTTGTTGTTGAAAATCGGCGTCACTTCTGATTCGGTGCCCGATTTATTCGGAATTTTGACATCTTTTTTCCCAAACACGCTATTCAGCCAGCCGTGGACATACTTCCCAAAATAATGGTTTTCCATCGTCGCCATCTCGGAACTAACTGAGCCTTCAATAAATTCCGGCGCTTTCTCCGTATCGTACATTTCCATTTTCCCTGTTTCCGGGTCGATGACAACCACCTTGATTTCATCAAAATCCGGCCGGTTTGTAAAATGAAGCGGCCGGTATACTGTTTGAACATACCATGGTTTCCCATTATCGTCGACTTCGATTTGCGCCTCCCCGCTTTGAATATAGTGCGGATATTCATTGTAAATGACCCGCTGAATATAGCGGTGTAAATAGCTGGAATTCGTATATTTCATCGGACTTTCATGAAACTGTGGCTGCCCGCTCACATCTGTCGCGGAAATCGTGAAATATCCGGCTGTTTCTTGCCCTCTTAAAAATTTCCAAAATCCCGCAAACTCGACCGGAGCCACATAAACGACTTCTCCATTCACTTTTTGCACCTGCAATTTTCCTAAATCAAAAAATTGCGTGTTGGGAACGACGCTCATCGCTTTTTGAATTTTATTTCTAGCAAACTCCGGAGCGACCGCAATCGGCGTCTCTTCCTTCGAAAGCGGTTCAGCCTCGTCTTTTTCTTGGTAGGTGATGGTTTCGTGGGCCGTCCCCAATGCGGTAAAGCCTAACACAAACGTCACCAGCAGCCCAACCAACCCCAAGCCAAAAAGAAACATAATGGGAGTGGCCACGCGCGCTTCAAATTTTTGATCGGGACGGACCGCATAGAGCAGCAGCGGCAAGAGCACGCCGGCCGTCATTAAATTCGCCAGCAGCATGTTCGGAACCGTAATCGTCGGCATCAGAAAATAAAAAATAACGGCCGTGATTACATAACCGCCCACAAAAAGAATAGCCCCCAGTTTCAACGTCCGTACCTTTTTCACAGAAGAAAACAGGACAACGAATAATAACCCCGCCGCATAAAAAGCCATAGCGGCCGCTGTCGCAATCAAAGTCCCATTCATGATGCCCCTCCTTTTATGTATCGCTACTTGTTTTATACGTACGAACAAAAGAAAAGTTTCACATTTTTTACCGACAAGTCCCCACCTTTCATTATTGTCTGCTCTCTCCTTTATTTCCAACCGCCACGCTAGGAAAACAAAAATAAAACTTTTTTGCTCAAGCACATGCTTGAACCGAACGACAGCAACTTTTTACCCGCATATTTGCTGGACTTTCAACCTTCCCATCCCTTTGTCAGCATCGAGGGCGCCGCATGCCTAGACGCCATCCTTCTTATAGCGATATGGGCGTTGCGATTGAAACAAAAAAGGGTGATTCTCTCGTTTCGCGCTGCGTTCGACACGATGGAGCACCCATTGCCGGAGTTGGCGAAGCAATGTTTCTTCATCCCACGGACTTTTCGTGAAAAAATGGCTCAGTGTCGTGCGGTGATTCGGATGAAAACTCTCATGATGAAGATCGGTCAACGTTCCTGAACAACCTTTCGTGATCATCGCATCTACCATGTGAACGAGATGCTTCAGAACCGTTTCGAGAAATAAAGCGCTAACCCCAACGTCGTGAAAAACTTGTGAATTCCTTGATGATGCGCTAGTCTATTCATGAGACATAAACCTCCTTGTGAATGGTTTGGTGGCACATCTATTCTAATCAAGGAATCGGGTTCATGTCTCCTTTTTTGTTTGGTTGTCAATTTATGTTAGCGAATTTGCTCATCTACAGTTCATTATATAAGAAAACAAGAGAAGAGGGTATGAATGATTGTTCCCAAACTTAAAGGGGGATTGCAAAACAAGGGAAGATGATAAAACACCGGACTAAGGGGCTTCACTTTTAAGCCAGAAACTTGAGGAGAATTTTTCGTTAAACTATCGTTTTACGCAAAGTTTGAGGCAGGAAATAAAAAGTAATATAATGAAAGAAAATGACCCGGATTGCGACGAAGAAAAGGAGGGACGGTATTGACGGAACAGATCGAGCCAATCATTATTGAAGTGTTGATCGAAACAGTGTCCCCATATTTGATTTATTTGTTTGGATCAACGGTTACAGGACATGTTCATCAAGACAGCGACATTGATATCGCTTTTCTCAGCGACCAAAAACAATTGGATCATTATGAACGATTTATGGTTGCGCAAGAATTGGCATCCAGGCTGCACCGGGACGTCGATCTTGTGGACCTCAAACAAGCAAGCACCGTGTTTCAGGCGCAAGTGGTCAGCAATGGCAAAGTCATCTATTGTACAAATGAACAGAAAAAAGCCGAATATGAATGGAGAGCCTTGAAGATGTACGCAAAATTGAATGAAGAACGCACGGAAATCTTGCGAAACATTAATGAAAGCGGGTCGGTTTATGAAAAATGATGTCATTTTAAATAAAATTAGCGTGATCGAGCGGTGCATAAAGCGCATTCACGAAGAATATGAGAACAACCCGAAAAATTTAGAAAACTACACGAAGCAAGACTCTATGATCTTAAATCTCCAACGAGCATGTGAAGCAAGCATCGGCCTGGCGATGCACATGGTCGCACAGAAAAAGCTAGGCCTCCCCCAAAACAGTCGAGACGCTTTTTCTCTTTTAGAACAGCACGGCATCATCACTCCTTTTCTTTCACAAAAAATGAAAGCGATGGTCGGATTTAGAAACATCGCTGTTCACGACTACCAGGAGATTAATTTGACCATTTTGCAAAAAATACTTGATCACCATCTAACCGACTTTACCGAGTTCACGAAAGCGATTCTTTTTTATGAACAGTGAAGCGGGCGGTGCAGATGCGCGCCGTCCAAGCATGTTATTTAAGCAAAGACATAATTCAAGATAGGGACAAATCATTATTCCATCGCGCTCAATTTGCCGTCTGCTCTTCCCTCAGCACTTCCAGTACGACCTTCGTCTTACATCCTGCTGTATATCGATTCCGCTTCTCCATGTCCTCAGTATAACTTATTTATCGCCTCCTTGTGTTTCAGCTTATGGGTTCATTGTAAATCGACCAACTATGTTTCAATCCCTCATAGTTAAGATAAAAACGCGCGTTAAACGGAACACCTCTTAAAATCGGCTCTGCAAGTTTCAATCCCTCATAGTTAAGATAAAAACTCCGTTCTTAAATCCTTTTTCTCTCATGTATTTAAGTTTCAATCCCTCATAGTTAAGATAAAAACTCAACTGGCTGAAGACTACAACGGATGTTGGACTGTGTTTCAATCCCTCATAGTTAAGATAAAAACAGAAATGGTGGATTAGAACCTGGGGGGAGAGTCCGGTTTCAATCCCTCATAGTTAAGATAAAAACGCAAAAGATCGATTGCTACTCAAAGTATTGCTGGAAGAGTTTCAATCCCTCATAGTTAAGATAAAAACGGATATATCAACAAACTACTTTTTTGGTAGCGGTGGTTTCAATCCCTCATAGTTAAGATAAAAACGTCGATATCATCGCCAATATTTACAAGCTTTCCCTCGTTTCAATCCCTCATAGTTAAGATAAAAACTCATGGCAGCATGGAATAAAGGTTTCGAAGCAGGTGCGTTTCAATCCCTCATAGTTAAGATAAAAACTCTGAAAGTACTTGTTCGTGCCAAGGTGCTCGAAAGTTTCAATCCCTCATAGTTAAGATAAAAACGACTTTTTTTCAAAACCTATAAAGCGTCATCCCCCAGTTTCAATCCCTCATAGTTAAGATAAAAACCATTGCTGAACGTGAATGGGGCAGTGGTTGGATTGTGTTTCAATCCCTCATAGTTAAGATAAAAACAGCGGCCGAATTCCAAGCCACCTTTCATATCAAGAAGTTTCAATCCCTCATAGTTAAGATAAAAACTGTCGTTCCAACCATCATTCCTCCCTTCGTTCTTGAGTTTCAATCCCTCATAGTTAAGATAAAAACGAAAATGCTTATTCCGTCAATACAGTTGAAGATACCTAGTTTCAATCCCTCATAGTTAAGATAAAAACATGAACTTTGATTTTGATAGGGAAACAAAAGAATTGTTGTTTCAATCCCTCATAGTTAAGATAAAAACATTGTTCTTCTGTGAATTTTTCTTTGTGTGCAAGAGTTTCAATCCCTCATAGTTAAGATAAAAACGCGATCATGAAAGAAAATATTCAATGATAGCGGGGGTTTCAATCCCTCATAGTTAAGATAAAAACCTCATCGTCTGAGTTGGTTCCTTCACCGTTTGCAGCCGCGTTTCAATCCCTCATAGTTAAGATAAAAACCCCAAACATTATGATAAAATCAACATTTGGAAAATGGATACAATGTTATTATAAACTTATCTTAAAATTCGATCAATCGTTTCTTTTCCTTATGGCTGTAGGGTTTTTGATGACTGGCCATGTGTCGTCGATCCCCCGGGGTTTGTGCGCTATTGGAGGTCGACGACAAATCTTTTTTCATAGATTTAGTAAAAAATTGATTGTCTCGCAGCGGCGTTTTCCATTCGGTCTTTCTGAAATATCAGAGCCGTAGGCTGTTTTAAAAGCAGGGAAACGATAGAGTCTTTTGTTACTGATTCCTAAAACGATTCATTATATATGCTATTCCCTGCGGCCAATAGAAGCTTTTCGGATAATATGGAAGTAAACGAAGAAGTTCCATGAACAGAAAGGAAGATAATAGAATATAACAAAAAATCAACTTGCCTATAATTTTAAGAATTCCATATTTAAAGACTGCTTAAAATTGTAGTGAGAACGTTTAGATGCTTCTTCAGTAAAAGCGGTTCTATGATGTTCAAAGCATCGTAAATATAAAAGGCCTGCGAACGGTTCAAAACCTTCGCAGGCTTATTTGCTTTATGTTTGATCATTTTTTCGGCCAAATTTTGGCATGGGGATCAAGAAGCCATTTATGCTCTTCCTCTATGATCCGATCTGTCCAAGGATGATGGTCTAGGTGGCGAATCATCCAGCAGAAATACATGGCATAGCCTGGCGCGGTTGCCTGCGGGTGATCCATGCCTCCAGGAATCGTTATATAGCTGTTATGCTCGACACGATAGGCGTGTGGGCCGACCATCGCACACCCAAAGCCTGCCGGCCGGTCGAAGCGATAGTAATACACCTCCGGCTGATCATGATGATGGGGCGGATAGCTTGACCAGCGGCCCGGATACGAAATCACTTCACCGATGACCAAATTAGAATAAGGGGCATGATTGTAATCAAAAATGGTGCGGATCACACGCTCGGCCGTTCCGTTCCATACTCCCTCCCCCGCCACTATACTTTCGCAATCATCTGGGGTATATAATTTCGGTTCAAAGCTATTGGGATTATCCGTCTTTTGCACAAGCACTTCGCTCTTCGTCCGCGCTGTCACCTTGACCTCTATCCCCTTAGGAACGTGAAGGCACCAAGGAGATTCAGTAAATACGCTGTCGCGCTTGACCTCGCGAGAAAAGCCATTCCATTCCAAACGGACATCCCCTTCCAAAAGAAGAATGGCCGCTTCTTTTTCCTCATCAAAAAGCCGCTCCACTTTGCCAGCAGATAGCACATAAATCCCGATATCCTGTAGCATATCAGGATGCTTGCTTTTCATATCCGTAATCATGGTATATCCTTCTTTTAACTCTCCAAGTTTTTCATACATACGCCCAACAGACCTCCTATACACGTCCGACACTTTGAAACATTCGCATATGGCGCTTCACACTTTCAGCTGCTGCTTCAATCACACGTTCATGATAAGAAAAATAATCGCTAAAAGGGCGACCAGTGTTTACAGCATTTACAACGTTATGAAAGGTTGCCGTTGCCACATTAATCTTTCGGATTCCAAGATTAATACTTTTGCGAAAATCATCCTCAGAAATTCCCGAACCTCCATGAAGCACAAGCGGAATCTCGACCGCTTGATCAACTTCCTCTAGACGATCAAAGCGTAAACACGGGTCCCCTTTATACATTCCATGCGCATTGCCAATCGCTATGGCAAGTGCATCAATTCCGGTTTCCGCAACAAAACGCTTCGCTTCTTCTACAGAAGTAAGCAATATTTCAAGATCAACCGAACCGTCTTCACTTCCGCCTACTTGGCCGAGCTCCGCTTCTACAGTGGCCCCGTACCTTCGAGCAAGCGCCGTCATTTTCTTTGTCTCCGCGATATTTTTTTCGAGTTCATCATGAGAGCCATCATACATAATCGATGTAAAACCGATTTCCAGTGCTTCGCGGATCTTCTCTTCCGTTAAGCCATGATCAAAATGAACCGCTACCGGAATTTGGGCCGCTTTCGCCGCGGCTACCATCATCGGACCAATGATAGACAACGGAGAATGCTTCAGACGCACCTCGGCAATTTGCAAAATAAGTGGAGAACGAAGCTCTTCCGCTGCCCGAATGGCCCCAATGACCATTTCCATATTGGCAACACTAAAAGCCCCAACACCGTAATGATGTTCTTCGGCATGAGTTAAGATTTCTTTCATCCTGACTAATGTCATGGTCCCTCTCCTTTTATAAACCGCATGTTTCTCGAATGTACTGCCGGGCTTTTAACGCATACTCCAACGGGTTGGCGACAGATGGATCCTGCTCCGCCTCCACCACCAGCCATCCTTCATATCCGGCGGCAGCTAGTGCCGCAAACACCGGCTGAAAGTCGATCGCGCCATCTCCCGGTACCGTAAACACCCCCGCTTTGACCGCCTGCAAAAAACTCATTTTCCCTTCGCGAACTTTATGGACTATCTCCATTCGCACATCCTTTAAGTGAACATGGTGGATACGATGGATATACTTATTTAAAACATGTAAAGGATCTTCTCCAGAAAACACAAGATGCCCCGTATCATAAAGAAGCGAAACCTTTTTGGGATCTGTTTCCCCCATTAGACGGTCTATCTCTTCCGTTGTTTGGACACCTGTTCCCATGTGATGGTGATAGACGATTTTCATATTTTTCTCCGCTGCCAAGTCGCCAAGACGATGTAAACCGTCCACTAAACAACTCCATTCTTCTTCTGTAAACACCGGTTTGTTTTCAAATAGCGGCGCTTCCATTTGGCCTTGGATACTGTTCCCTTGTTCTGAAACAACGATGACCTTTGCGCCCAGCGCATATAAAAAATCACGATGGGCTTTAAACGCTTCTGCGGTTTCCTGAAATGGTTTAGAGGTTAAAAACGCGCTAAACCAAGCGCTTGCGATCCTTAGTCCCCTTAAATCCAGCGCTTTTTTTAATACTTCTATCTCACGCGGGTACTTATGGCCAACCTCACAACCGATAAAACCGGCAAGCGCCATCTCACTAATGCACTGTTCGAATGGAATATCACCGCCAAGCTCGGGCATATCGTCATTCGTCCAGCCGATCGGCGCAATAGCAAGCTTCACTTTGTTTTCGGTAAACATGTTCTCCTCCTGTTTTCCTCGAATCGTTCAAACGATATAACCACGATGTCGATTGTTCTATCTGAACATATATTGTTTAATACTTACGAGCTAATTGAAGATGGACTTCTTTCTTTCGGTAAGCCGCTTCGATGCCTTCTTTGCCCGATACTTCGGGCACACCGACATGCCACCAAGAGTCATATCCGTGCGTCATCGTCTTCGGCAACACTTTAATATCGATGAGCGTGCTGACCGTTTGCTTTTTCGCGTCCGCTATCGCTTCTTCCAGCTCCTCCATTGTGCGAACGGTGTAAGTTTTCAATCCGTATCCTTCTGCGACCTTTGCATAGTCGATCGTGATGATCGGGCCATCAAGTTGTCCTGTTTCGGCATTGCGTTTGCGAAATTCAGTAGCAAAACTGCCCATGCCATTTTCCATTTGGAGATTGTTAATACAACCGAACCCAGAATTATCAAATAAGACAATGTTTATTTTTTTTCCTTCTTGCAAACTCGTCACAAGCTCGGAATGAAGCATGAGGAAGCTGCCATCGCCCACCATTGCATACACTTCTTTATCCGGTTCAGCGAGCTTAACGCCAAATGCACCTGCAATTTCATAACCCATACAAGAATAACCGTATTCCATATGATACGTGTTGCGAGCTTTCGATACCCACATTCGCTGCAGGTCACCAGGCAAACTGCCTGAAGCGCCTACAATGATGGCATCATCATCAATCTGTTCGTTAATCCTTCCGATCACGCTCGTTTGCGTTAAGGCGGAGCCAAATGCTTCTTTATATTCAGGCAGTTTTTCATCGATATGCCCCGCAATTTCCGGTTTAAAATTCTCGCGATAAGCAACCGAATAAAGGCGGTTTAACTCATTCGCCCATTTTTGTTTCGCTTCAACGATTTCATTTTCATAGGCAGAAACATAGTTTCCTAGTGCCGCGCTGATGGCCTCAAGTCCAGCTTTGGCATCGGCAATGACTTTCACTGCATCTAATTTTGCGGCATGAAATTCGGAAACATTGATCGTGATGATATCTGCGTGGCTAAATAAATGTTTAGAAGCGGTTGTAAAGTCCGTAAAACGGGTACCGACTCCAATAATTAAATCCGCCTGCTTAGCAATGGTGTTGGCTGCTAAATTCCCTGTCACGCCTATGCCGCCAAGATTAAGCGGATGGCTACTCTCCACGCCGCTTTTTCCAGCTTGTGTTTCTGCAAATGGAATATGGAATTTTTCTGCAAACGCTACAAAAGCATCCGAGGCCTCTGAGTAGCGAACACCGCCACCTAATATGAGCAAAGGCCGTTTCTTGGAACGAATCAGCTTGACCGCGTCGTGAAGGCTTTCCATCGACGGCTGGCGGCGCTCCACCCGATGCACACGCTTGGCGAAAAAGCTTTCAGGAAAATCCCATGCTTCTCCTTGAACATCTTGAGGAAGCGCAATCGTGACAGCACCCGTGTCTGCAGGATCGGTTAATACGCGCATGGCGTTCAGCATCGCAGACATCAGCTGCTCTGGGCGGCAGACACGATCCCAACACTTGCTTACTGCGCGGAACGCGTCATTTGTAGATATCGATAAATCATGCGTTTGTTCAATTTGCTGCAAAACAGGATCCGGTTGGCGGGTGGCAAATACATCGCCAGGAAGCAACAGAACTGGGATATGGTTGGCTGTTGCTGTAGCAGCAGAAGTAACCATATTCGCCGCTCCGGGTCCCACAGACGAAGTGACTGCCATCATTTGCTTCCGATGCTTTTGCTTGGCAAATGCGATCGCCGCGTTGGCCATCCCTTGTTCATTCCGTCCCTGGTATACCTTCAATTCGCCAGGATTCTCTTCAAGAGCCTGGCCAAGCCCAAGCACATTCCCGTGGCCAAAAATCGTAAAAATGCCTTTTACAAATCGTTGCTGCTTTCCATCAAATTCGATATATTGGTTATTCAAAAATTTAACAAGCGCTTGTGCCGTTGTTAAACGAACGGTTCCCACTGTTCTAATCCTCCTCTCGCTTCTATAAAATCCATCCCACGCTGATCACAAACAACGAAAAGAAAGAGGAGATGGCACAGACGAATTTCCATCCCATCTCTTCCTTTAATAGTTTCGTTATTTCATATAACGAGCTGTCACCATTTTCTTTCTCGTGTAGAACTCAACACCATCCGTACCGTTTGCATGTAAATCTCCATAGAAAGAGTCCTTATAGCCTGAAAACGGAAAGAAGGCCATTGGCGCAGGAATCCCGATATTAACGCCAAGCATTCCTGCATCAATAGTTTCACGAAACTGACGGACCGCGGCTGCGCTATCCGTGAAAATGCAAGCGCCATTGGCGAACGGTGATGCATTCGCATACTCAATCGCTTCTGTTAAATTTTTTACACGTACAACGGATAGAACAGGGGCAAAAATTTCATCCTGCCAAATTTTCATCTCTTGCGTAACGTTTTCAAAAATCGTCGGACCAATAAAGTAACCTTCTTTGTTTACAGCGGCGTCTTTGCGGCCATCACGCACCAGTGTGGCTCCTTCTTCAATTCCTTTTTCGATATAGCCAATGGTGCGCTCTTTATGGCTTTGGCGAATCACCGGACCTAAAAACACTCCTTTGTCAAGACCATTTCCGATTTGGATCGCATCGGCTTCCACCTTCAATTTTGCTATGAATTTATCAGCAATAGACTCTTCCACCACGACAACCGAAGTCGCCATGCAGCGTTCGCCAGCAGAACCGAAAGCGGCGCTGATGATCTGTTTGGCCGCATGTTCCAAATTGGCATCGGCTAATACGATCGAATGGTTTTTCGCCCCGGAAAGAGCTTGCACGCGTTTCAAGTTGGCTGCCGCTGTTTTGTACACATATTCAGCCACCGGCTGAGAGCCGACAAACGAAATCGCCTTTACCAGCTTGTGCTCTAACAATCCGTTGACGACATCGTGCGCACCATTCACAATGTTTAATACCCCTTTAGGAAAACCGGCTTCTTCAAACAGCTCGGCAAGACGTTGCGCTAAAAGCGGCGTGCGTTCCGATGGTTTTAATACAAAAGTGTTGCCGCAAGCAATCGCTAACGGGAACATCCAGCACGGCACCATCATTGGAAAATTAAACGGCGTAATACCGGCAACTACTCCAAGCGGATAACGGTACATGCCAGATTCAAGCCCTGTTGCGATATCAGGAAGCTGCTTGCCCATCATTAAAGTTGGGATTCCTGCCGCAAACTCCACGCATTCAATCCCGCGAAGCACCTCCCCATAGGCTTCATCGTAATTTTTGCCGTTTTCTATGGTCACAAGCCGCGCTAGCTCTTCCCAATGCTCCACGAGAAGCTGCTGATATTTAAAAAGAAGACGAGCGCGCTTTGGAACGGGAACTTGAGACCATGTTTGAAACGCCTCGTGTGCCGCTTGAACGGCCTTGTCTACTTCTTCTTTTGTGGAAAGTGGAACAATCGCCAGCTCTTCACCTGTTGCTGGGTTGTATACAACCTCTGTTCGATTGGAAACAGATTCGACCCATTCCCCGCCGATGTAGTTTTTTAAGCTTTTTACAGTTATTTTCATGCGATACCATCTTCCTTTCATCCCTTAAAATTCCCGAATATTCAAAACAAAGATCCTATGATAGAGCAGGCTCATAAATAGCCGTCTCAATATGATGCTGAAGCTCTTGAAGAGTGGGCATCGCATCAGAGCAGCTGTGACGCGAAATCACAATCGAAGCCGACGCGCTCCCCAGCTTCATCGCTTCGGCAACGTCCCTTCCATTCATTAAGCCATAGATAAAGGCAGAGGCATAGGAATCGCCAGCGCCAAATGTTTTCAATACATTGGTGCGAAAAATACCGCTGCGGTAAGATTTTCCGTCTTTAGTATACGCAATCGAGCCTGCTCCTCCATGTTTAATGACGACCATTTTAGCGCGGAACGAAAACCAGCGAGAAGCTGTATCATGATCATGGGCCTCTTTTCCATTCAACAATTTTTCCATTATATTAAACTCTTCGCGAGTGCCGATCACGACATCACATTTTTCAGCAGCCAAATTATAATAAACTGCCGTTTCTGCCTCATCCGTCCAAGTATATGGACGATAATCAAGGTCAAAGAAAACCGTCACACCATGCTTTACGGCATATTCCAATGCAAGAAACACGGCTTCACGTGATGGACTTTGCGCAAGGGCGGTACCGGAAATGAGTAGCGCCTTTGATTGTTTAATATAATCTTCATCAATATCCAATGGGTGAAGCTTCAAATCTGCGACATTATCACGATACATTAGAATGCTGCAATCCTCCGGGCTCTTAATCTCGGTAAACGCTAAACCCGTTACAGCCCCCGTACGGTCGATTGCGATCCCTTTTGTGTCGATGCCGTTTTTCTGCAAATAATCCAAAATGAAGCGTCCCATTTGATCGTTCGCGATTTTTCCGATAAATCCGGTTTTTTGGCCTAGCCGTGCAAAGCCAATCGCAATATTGGCAGGAGAACCGCCAACGTATTTCGTAAATGTTCGTGTTTCTTCCATTGGGCGATTGATTTCATTCGCATTGAGGTCAATGCACAACCGGCCGACCGCGATGAGATCAAGTGGACGATCTTGATGAAAGGTTAGTAGATTCATACTATTTTCCTCCTTTCTTCGCATAGTCCCTAAAAACGATTAGACAGAGGCAGCGGAATTTACCGCTTCCAGCTTCACAGGGATACCAGCTTCCAACGATTTTTTTGCCGCTTCGGCAATCCGTTGGGCTTGTAAGCCATCAAAGCCGCTGCAAATAACAGGCTGGTTGGTAAGAATAGCTCTTACAAATTCTGATACTTCATTCATATAGGCTTGTGTATAGCGCTCAAGGAAAAAATACAGCGGTTTATCCTTGGACACGTGCTCAGAAGTAGAGACTTCAACGGTCGTAGGGCGATGGTTATCAGCCAATGCCGATCCTTTACTTCCAAATATCTCAAGTCGCTGATCGTATCCATAGACAGCTTGGCGGCTGTTATCAATCACACCAAGAGCGCCGTTGGCAAATTTTAAAGTGACGACAGCTGTATCAATATCTCCCGCTTCTTCGATGGCGGGATCAACCAGCACGGCCCCGTAAGCAGACACCTCCACCACCTCACTTTCCATAATGTAGCGCGCCATATCAAAATCATGAATCATCATATCCATAAAAAGCCCACCTGACGACTTGATGTAGTCCATGCTGGGCGGCTTAGGATCCCTTGATGTAATACGTAAAATGTGCGGAACGCCAATCGTTCCATTTTGCACAAGATCCCTGACTTTCCGAAAATTCGGATCAAATCGGCGGTTAAATCCAACTTGAAACTTCACTTGAGCTTTTTCAACAGCTTCCAGTGCCTCTTCTGTTTCTCTTAATGTAAAACTGATCGGTTTTTCACAAAAAATATGCTTTCCTGCTAAAGCCGCTTCTTTAATCATCGTGGCATGTGTATTCGTTGGAGAGCAAATCAACACCGCATCAATGTCTGGATCCATTAATATTTGGCGATAATCCGCTGTTAGCACCTCGATTTGTCTCTCTTTCGCCCACGATTTCAGATGATGAATTGCAACATCTGAAACACTCTTGACTCGAACTTGTGAAATGAAGCGCAAATGATCTGCGTGCAATCTGCCGATTCTCCCTGCGCCAATGATTCCTACCGTCAATCCCATCGCCTGAATCTTCCTTTCTCTTAGTAAAGATACGGACATCTAACCCGAAATAAAGTTAAGCGCTTTACTTACTATTATTATACGATTTTTTGCATAATATCAAGTTAATTTTAAATTTTTTTAACATTCACTTTCTAGATTTTTTCACTTTTTTAGTTAAGCGCTTTACTTTCTGCGCGAAACTATGAAGCAGTCTGAAAGCAAGGTTGTGCGCCTACCATCAGGCACTCGCCTTAAAAACATCAGAAACCGCCTTGCTTGGACAGTCCATCCCTTCTTCCTTTCAAGCTGGTTCTTCATCCCTAATCCATTGTAGAAAGCATCGATAAGAGAGTTCGTTTGGGTGGGAAGCTTTTTTATTTTGTCTATGGCACCAAACGAACTCCACATGTTTGCTTTGCAAAATGGGTCTGAACCAAAAAGCAGCTTTCCTATTCATTGTTGCTCCTTGCTCTTCTAACATTCACGATTTGAGAAGCAAAAGAGGTCACGAATTTTGATCATTTAGGTCTTTTACCGATTGCCGTTCTACTAAAGCAGGGGCCAGCATAATCCGATGTCCAGGCATTTCTGGTTTTTCAATTGACTCAAGCAGCTTATAGACCGCATAGCGGGCCAGATCATCGATTGGCTGTGCAATGGTTGTTAGACCAGGATCAGCAATTTCGGCATGTATCGTATTATCAAAGCCAATAACAGAAATGTCTCCCGGAACCTGCACGTAAAGCTTTCGAGCTTCGTTCATAAAAACCACTGCGATTAAATCGGTAGTCGCAAAAACACCGGTAGGCTTTTCTGGTAAATGAAGCAGCTTTTGCGATGCCAGCTTGGCATCCTCCACTTTAGAGATGGCATCAATAATGAATGGGCTTTCTAATTCAATTCCCTGATCGGAAAGAGCTTGTTTAAAGCCTTCCAATCTCAACCGTCCGCTCGGACGGCTTAATTCGGCAATGATCGCCAAACGGCGATGTCCTTTATCCAGCAGATAACGCCCGGCAAGGTATCCTCCTCTAATATCGTCCGTCGTGACAACATGCGAAGATAAAGCAAGATGGTCGATCGAAAACATTAAAAACGGGATATGTCTGGACTGAAGCTTTCGAAAAGCGCTCAAATCTTTTGGCTCTGTCGCAATAATAATGCCGTCTACTTGTTTTTTCATAAGCAGTTCAAGATAATCTTGCTCTCGTTTTCTTTGGTAATCGGTACTGCATAAAATCATCGCATATCCCGTTTCCCGAGCATAATTTTCTAAAGCTCTCGCCACCTCGGCAAAGAACGGGTTGGCAATATCCGGGACAAGGACACCAATAGTAAATGTCCTTTTGCCTGTTAATGCCGCCGCTAAGCTGCTCGGCTGGTATTCAAGCTCTTGCATGACCTTCATGACTTTTTTTCTCGTTCGGTCACTAATATTTCCTGTGTTATTCACGACTTTCGATACTGTCGCTATCGAGACACCCGCTTTTTTCGCTACATCATAAATCGTCGGCTTCATTTAGTTCAAACTCCTTAGACAGTCCTTTTTCTTCATTTTACCATGAAGGAATACCGCCGGTTAAATCATTCGTATGGACTACTCTACTATCTTTTTAAGAAATTCTAGCTTTTCTTGTGCATTTTCTTTTGTAATCACCTCAACGCGGCTTTTAATGCGTTTTTCAACTTTTTTGCCTTTGATGGCGGCTAATGCGTTTTTCACTCCTTCGTAGCCCATGTCATATGGACTTTGCGCAATCGTACCGGCAAGCTTTCCGGCTAAAATCGATTCGACCGCTTCTAGCGTTCCGTCAGTACCAATCACTTTAACATCTAACCCTTTTGCCTCAACAGCGCGCAACACGCCAAGCGCCATATCATCATTGGCCGCAAATACACCTTTGATATCATTATTTTTCTGGAGGATATTTTCCATAACGGACATCGCTTTTGTTTTATCGCTATCGGCAGGCTGTTCAGCAACAACCTCGATCCCTGCTTCTTTAAGAGCGGCTTTGGCTCCTTTCACGCGTTCATCTGTCGCCGTATTTCCGAGCGCACCTGAAACGATCGCGGCTTTGTCCCCTTTTTGCAGCATGGAGGCAAGCAGTTTTCCTCCTTCATATCCAGCCTCATAGTTTTCCGTACCTATAAAGCTTGTTTTATTTTTAAGATCGGCATCTGTGTCAATAAGAAGAACGGGAACATTGGCCCCCTCTAACACCGGGACGACTGTATCAGGCTGTGTCGGCGAAACGACAAGGGCACCAGGCGATTGGCTTAACTGATCCTCAATCATATTCACTTGCTGCATCACTTCAGATTCTGAGTTGGGTCCAACAACGGTCACATCGATCCCAAGCTCTTTGCCAGCCGCTTTCGCTCCAGCCTCAACGTACTTCCAGTAAGGGCTTGATAACGTTTTCAAAACAACAGCGACTCGCTCTGTATTTTCACCTCCATTTGCTTCTTGACCACTATTGCATCCAGCTAAAAGAACCATACCAATGAGCGCAGCGGCTACGCTGAATAACCGAATTTTCTTTTTCATCCAAAATTCCCCCATTTCCCTTTACTTCATAATCTTGTGAAAGCATGATCTTTTATCAACATTCCAATTAGCAAACAATTAAGCTTTTTTGCTTTTGCGTTGGCGAAGCACATCAACAAATACAGCGGCAATAATGACCGCTCCAATCACCGTCATTTGGAAATCAGCGGAAACATTCAAGAGATTCAGCCCATTTCTTAAAACAGCGATAATCAGCGCTCCGATTAATGTTCCCCATACAGTACCAACTCCCCCCAGAAAACTGGCACCACCGATAATGACTGCCGCAATCGCATCAAGCTCATAAGAAAGTCCAGCAAGAGGAAAAGCTGAATTCACGCGCCCTACCATAACAAGACCGGCAAGGCCCGCCATGAAACCGCTAATCGCATAAACAATAATCAACACTCGGTCGACATTAATTCCCGATAAGCGCGCAGCTTCAGGATTGCCGCCAATCGCATAAATATAACGCCCTGTCTGTGTTCGTGTTAAGAAAATATGGAAGAGGACATACACAACAATGACAAGCAAAAAACTTACCGGGATCAGCCCCACAAACTCACGGCCCATAAATTGAATCATGTAAGGAAAGCCGGCGATCGGAGCCGCACCTGTAACGATTAAAGCGATGCCGCGAGCAATGTTCATCGTGCCGAGAGTGGAGATAAATGGATGCGGCAAACGCAACTTCGTTAATAAAACCCCGTTTAACCAACCGAATCCTGCGCCTACTGCAAGACATACGAAAATTCCCAAAAGCGGATGCATTCCCATATCGACCGTCACAATTCCCATCATCATAATCGAAAGCGCCAACAAGGAACCGACAGACAAATCGATTCCTGCCGTTAGAATCGGCAAAAGCATCCCGATTGCCAGCAAGGCGTTGATCGAAGATTGCCGAGCGATATTCATAACATTATTGATCGTTAAAAACTTAGGAGACAGAATCGTCAGGACTGCTGTTAATAGAATAAGACCGATCAGAGGCCCGAACTTGCTGATAATCCTTTTAAATGCACGGTTCTTTTCCACTGCCTCGTTTTTCGTTTGCACTGCTACTTGACTCATATTGATTTTCACCCTCCTGTAGCCGCTTTCATAATTCGTTCTTGTGTCGCTTCCTTAATTGGCAAATCCGCTGTTATTCTTCCTTCTCTCATCACAAGAACTCTGTCACACATCCCGAGAATTTCCGGAAGCTCTGAAGAGATCATAATGACAATGGCGCCATTTTCAACTAATTGATTCATCAAGCGATAAACCTCTACTTTCGCCCCGACATCAATTCCTCTTGTCGGTTCGTCAAAAATAAACACCTTTGCCTTTGTGCATAACCACTTGGCGATCACTACTTTTTGCTGATTCCCACCGCTCAAATTGCGAGCTTTAAGCTCGATATGATCAGGACGAATCTTTAATTCTCGAATAAATCGCTTGGCTTCTTCCCGGATCTCATTTAAATTAATAAGCCGTGATTTCTTCGTAAATTTTTTCATATTGGCCATCGTAATATTAAAATCTAGCTTTTGATCAAGCAAAAGCCCCTCGCCTTTTCGGTCCTCGGTGATGAAAGCAATTCCAGCATCAATGGCATCTCGCGGAGACTTGATCTTTACTTCCTTGCCATCAATAAAAATTTTTCCATTTCGGCGCGGATCGGCTCCAAATATAGCCCTAGCAAGCTCGGTGCGCCCAGCGCCAACCAGCCCGGAAATACCAACGATCTCCCCATATCTCACACGAAAGCTAACCGGCTCTGAGGCGCCTGCAACTTCTAAATTTTCTACTCTAAAACCTTCTCGGCCAAGTGTAAAGGTTTGCTTTGGAAACTTCTCATCCAAAGATCGTCCAACCATTAATTCAATCCAATCATCGGTGTCTGTCGTTTTAACAGGCAAGGTTTCAATTTTGAACCCATCCCGTAGAATCGTAATCCGATCTCCTAATCTCTTAATCTCTTCAAGCTTATGAGAAATAAATAAAATGGCTATTCCCTTCTCTTTTAATTGCTCGACACACTTATAGAGCTGATGGACTTCCTGTACACTCAGACTGGAGGTAGGTTCATCCATAATAATCAACTTCGCATCAAGAGTAAGCGCTTTCGCTATTTCGACGAGTTGCTGCTGTCCTATGCCGAGCTTCCCAAGCTGCATATCAGCAAGATCTGGGCTTTGACCAAGCATTTCTAAACATCTCTTTGCCTCTTCGCGCATGGTTTTATGGTCAAGCATCGACATCTTGCCACCTCGCTTTAATTCCCTGCCCAAGAAAATATTTTCATAAACCTTGAGCTGGGGAATCACATTTAATTCTTGATAAATGGTGGCAATCCCTAATCTCATAGCATCAGCTGGCGTTTGGAGATGAACAGCCCTCCCTTCCCAATAGATTTCACCGGCATCCTTTTGATAAGCGCCTGTTAAAATTTTGATAAGGGTCGACTTCCCCGCTCCATTTTCACCAAGCAACACATGAACCTCACCAGCTTTAATATCAAGATCAATTCCTTTAAGCACATGGTTTTGATTAAAGCTTTTTTTAATACCTTTCATTTCCAAGAGATTTTCAGCATGCCCTGCCATCTAAGGACCCCTTTCTAATTGGTTATTAAGCACACCGCACTTTAACTTTTTAAAATTAGATCTATATAGACCTTATCACCATTTATGATGGTGGAGATAATATTGGAATCAAGTTTCTATAGATAAAGGGGCACTATGTGATTGAACTCCTAATCAATCAGATATTCATGCAGGATGATGACTCCTTAACATCCGCCATTACCTTTTTATGGATTCTATAGGTGATCGAACAGGCTCGTTGGCCTGTTGGGCAGTTCGTATTCTGTTCTACCATTTGCAAGCTACAGACAAGTCGCCGTGCTTTCATAATGGATGGGCGATTCCATTTTCAAACTGGCTTTTATATCGGTGAAGCCGGCGTTTGAATAAGTGACTGAACCGTAACAAGCTTTCCTGTTTCAAACGATTCTTTGCATGCATAGCCAATAGCCGTTGAAATCACCCCATCTTCGACAGTAACGGCTGGCTGTCTATTTTCTCTTATACACGCAATGAATTCTTCCGCTTCACTTAAGTAGGCTTGTTCAAACCTTTCTAAAAATCCATCTGAACATTCTTTAATGGCCCCTTTTTCATCAAAGACCGTCACCCTATTCTTTTCAGGAATGGTGCCGATTCTTAATGTCCCCTTCGTCCCGATAATTTCTGTTTCAATATGATATCCGTGTGCACAATTTCGTCCGGCAACAAAAATTCCGATTTTGTTATTCTCAAACTTGACTAACGCCGCCCCTGTTTCCGCATCATTCATTTCGCTAAATTCCGGATAAGCATAGGCTCCTCCGATCGCCCATACTTGTTTCGCCTCGACTCCCAAATACCAGCGTGCCAAATCAAAATCATGGATCGCCATGTCCAAGAACAATCCTCCGCTGTAATTGCTTTTGGCAAATTGTATAAATTCATCCATTGCTTTCGCAGGATCAAGACCATAGCAGCGGATGAAAATCGGCTCACCTATTTTTCCTTCCTCGATTTTCTTTTTGGCATATTGGTAAGACTTGTCATATCTTCTCATAAAACCGAGCATAAAAATCTTATCCTTCTGTTGATTCACGGCCTCTTGAACACGCAAAGCTTCTTCTAAATATAGCCCAAGCGGTTTTTCGCAAAACACATGGAACCCTGCATTTAATGCTTTTACGATTTGTTCGCAATGGAAATTGGAAGGCGACGAAATAAAAATAGCATCCAGCTCTTGATTCTGTAACATCTCGTCAAATTGGGTATAACCGTATTGGATGCCCCAATCCTTCTGAGCCTGCTCGACTTCCTCTGCTGCTACACTGCAAACAGCCAATAACTCGCAGCCCGAAATGCGAAAGGCTAAATTTTCCGCATGCTGCCTACCTAACCTTCCAAGCCCGACAATCCCTACTTTTACTTTCTCCATCCGTTTCCATTCACCCCTGCCCTTTCAATATCACATGCGTGGTTAAGCGCTTTCCTTTATAGACGTAAAAAAATAAAAATGTCCAAGAAATCAAACTTGATCATTTTTAAAGGTAAACGCTTTCCTTAGTTGCTATTATACTTGTCGGAATATTCAGAAGTCAATAGATTTAACACAAAAAATTTTTTGTTTGTTTAAATCCATAAAGATCCATATAATATGTTTTTTACAAAAAAATGATAAGAAGCTGACTTATGTTGAAAATGGTCTGGCAAACGCGTAATCCATTCCCTTTGGCGATGTCTAGCGCTTTTGATGAGCAAAAAAGAACCGCTCCCGACCATATTTCGGCAGATGGGAAAATTACCCCTCAATAAGGACGTCCGGTCTTATTTTCTTTATTGACTTTAAAAATAACGATTTGTCTTTAGGAGAAATTAAGATGAACTTCGACTTCCCAGACTTTCCATATGTGATTTGCAAGCGGTCAAGGGATAAAGCCGGTGCTGACAGGGGATTTTTAGACTCGGTGATCGCTTCGATTTCTTCAAGAGGAATTGTCCAGCTGAAAAGGCCTCCCCGAATTTTTAACGCTTTGTCCGTTACAATATAAAGGGTGTGAAACCATCCTGAAAGCAAAAATAACGTAAACAAACTGCAAATGACGGTTAATAAAATTTTGTCAGTAACAGCTAGATCCTCCGCTATAGTACCTAACTCTAAGTGGACAGCTGTTGGCAACGCAATACTTCCAACGATTAATAGCCATGTCAGGATGGAACTAATGGGTCCTTTTTTCGAGTAAAAGACCAACTTAACCCTCCTTTCATTTTTATCTTTATATGTTATATTTTACAATACAGAGCAAGATGACTCCATATTTCTCCTCCTGAATCAGTCAGATGCGTCATCTCGGCAAATCGGTGACAATGATCGAAGCATCGGCTTTCAAAATCTGAATGGCAGGACATCCCCATTAAAAAATCCGATTTAATTAAAAACGCGAACAGCATAATCACTGTTCGCGTTTGTTGGCATTAGCTCGCTTTTAAATTTGAAGTGTTTTTATTTTTTGCTTTCAGTTTCCAATAGATCGGCAAACCAATTAACGTAATACCAATCGAGAAAAGCGTGTCGGCAGGAGCATTCATCAACGTACTGATAATAATGTATGCCGTACCCCCAATCGCCACAAGCGGCGTAATCGGATAGAACGGAACTTTATATAAATGCGATTCATTTTTATCTTTTTTGCGAAGCAAGAAAACCGCATTAAAAGACAATCCATAAAATAGCAAGACAGCGAAAATCGCCATATCCGTCAGCCTGTCAGGATTCCAAAAGATCATCATCACGATCGCGATCACAGCTTGTGCAACAGTGGACCCTACCGGCGTATTAAATTTAGGGTGAATGCCGGAAAGGAATTTCGATCCTGGAAGAAGCCCTCTTACTGCCATAGCGTAAGGAATTCGCGGGAATGTAAGAATTTTTCCATTTAAGCATCCAAAAATCGAGATTAAAATACCGATCGCTAAAATTTTTCCGCCGATTTCGCCAAACAATAATGTTGCTGCTGTTGATGCCGCATTTGGTCCTAACTCAACAATCTGATCAGCAGGAAGCACATGCAGCATAGCAATATTAACCGATAAATAAGCAATAATAACAACTAAAAGTCCAGAAATGATGGCTCTTGGAAGATCTTTTGCAGGGTTTTTCATTTCTCCCGCCATAAATCCAACATTCATCCAACCATCGTAGGCCCAGAGCGTGGCTAAAATAGCAGCCCCCATACTTAAATTTTGAATATTTCCACTTTCTACATTAAAAACAGCGGCATCGCCTTTAAACATTCCAAATACGGCAATCAAGATAATCGGAATCAGCTTTCCGATTGTGGAAGCCGTTTGAATAAATCCGCCAAACTTTGTTCCCAATAAATTCAAACCTGCAAGTAAAATCGTCGTTACAATTCCGATGATCAGGCTGCTTCCTTTTGGAAAATGAAAAAAGTCAGCCATTAATGTACCGAAATATAGAGCAAGAGCACCAATAACAGCCGGTCCATAGACAATTGTTTGCACCCAGCCGCACAAAAACCCCCATGTTTTCCCATAAACTTCTTCAATATAAGCGTATAATCCGCCAGTTTTAGGAATCTTCACACTGACTTCAGCAATGGTTAGGCCGCTTGCCAATGTAATAATGCCGCCGATAATCCACGCCAAAAGCGCCATATTGGAATTACCGGTCGCAGACAGGACGACCCCCGGCTTCATAAAGATTCCGGAACCTATTACAGTTCCAATCACTAAAGACGTAGAAACAAAAAAACCGATGTTGCGCTTTAATTTCATTTCCTTTTCCATTTCTCCTGTCCCCCTCAGAAGTACAAATGTATAATTATATAGTTGCAAGGATTATATCATACTAAACAGCACAAAATAATTTTTCCGAATTATTTTATTATTATTTTTTCAATACTTCTCATTCGTATCTTATCTAAAATCCTTTGTATAATAAGCTTTTATCAAACAAACAAAAAAAATAATACTATATAAAATTTTATTTTTTATTATATTCTAAAAATTAATGATATTTCGTCTGTCTTTTGTTCTACGCAAAACCAAAAAGCCTTTTAAGAGCTTCGAAGTTGGAGGTAAAGCTAATGCCCAACCATCTGAAGCATGAAAGACCGAAAACGCTGGACAGACAAGTGAAGATGTGATGTACAGAGGAGCGGGTGAGGATCGTGACGCGGGATGAAAGCTTTTTAGGATTTTTATGCACAATTTGTTAGCGGCTGGCTGAGACTCGTTTTTATTCCTATACTGAATGCTGGGGATAGAACACAAAATGATTATCCGTATCATCGCTTACGTCAGCCCATAAGCAATCTAAAACTCCTCCTCTGCAAATTTTCTTCACAAATCATGACGTCTACTGTAAAATATCATAAATATAATTAAACATATAAGAAATACTGGCATTAGGAGACCAAAAGCCCCTTCCTCCGTTCCTCGTCCATTCGTACGTGTAAATCAATGGTTTATCGTTCTTTCGGTTCTGTTCACTTGGATGACCTATCAAGAATGGCCGCTGCTATTTCCATTGATCTCCAGCCTTTTAGGATTATTCTTTCATTTCCATCTCGTGATGAGAGCAGCAAAGTTCTTTTTACGAAAGGAACCAAGCGAATACATTCCTGAGGATGATGCACAGCAGTCATTCAATCAAATCATTGCGGTCATTTGCTTATCGATCGGTTATGTGTCATTTTTAGCAGGATGGACAAAGATCGCTTACGTATTTACTATTTACGCTCCTAGTGGCTCTGGCAGCCTTTGCGGCCATTCTTGGTTTTTGCATTGGCTGCTTTATCGTAAAAAAGATCCAAGCAAAGCTAGATTGTCTAAATAAAGGGGAATCATACATCAATATCCATGTAAAAAAGGTTTTGGCTTATATCATCAGAAACGTTCATCATACTTGGGAGCTTTTAGTATTTGAACATCAAAATATTCCTGAGGCAGGGATTCAAATACTTGGAGGAACATTTGAATCTTGTGACCGTGATTGATCTAGTGCTGTATTACGAGAAATGAAAGAGGAAGCGGGTATAGATAAAGCAACCTGAATTACAGAGATTTTATGCAAGATATATTACCATAAGAGTGAACTACTCACCACTTAGCTAAAGCTTGAAGTGGGAGCTTCTCAGTTCCACGACGAAAGCCGCCTTTCGTCTCCCTGAGCGTGACTTCGGGTCGTTCCAACCCTAGATGTCCGACAATTCGGAGTTCTTTTGTACCTTGGATATTTTACGCATGGAAGGATCCGCTTGGTTTTCGCATTTTATTTTCTCCATGCAACCTCCTATATCCAGTTATGAAAGAACGACATAGGTTTATTTTACCACAGGGTCACATACTGTCCAGTCATCAGGAGAGGACAAAGGGTTACAGTTCAATTATTATTTGGAAAGAACTTAATTCGGTATCATACTTAGCAGGTGATCAGCACATAGCTATTAGACATGTTATAGATTTCTTAGAAAACAGCCATCCTTTATGAAAGTACGCCGGCTGTAAAATTAATTGTAACCCGCTTTTAGCGAATTGGTCTGGAGATGGTGAAACCTATCGAGATTTAAAGCGGAATCCGCCAAATACGGTGAGCACTCGTTGTCGCCACTCTCCTTTATGAAAGCCGATCGCGGACAAAAGTTTGTTTTGTGCTCGCTCAACAGTGCGTCAGGCATGTGAACGGTTGGAAGCAGCTTGCCGACACCAATGCCATTGGCGGTAAAAAGAGAATGGGCAGCCGGTGGCAATCCGTCTGCTTAACACACCTTTCATTTTTCATAAATCACCATTCCATCGCGTTCGATTTGCCGCTCGATTTCTTGGTTCAATGAATCACAAGACAGCACGTCGCACGAATATATGCCAACAATGTCGTCAATATCACTGATCACTTTCCACTTTTGCTTTCCCGTATAATCAATGCACAGATCGATATCGGAATGATGCCGCGCCGTATTTTTTGCGCGCGAGCCAAATAAAATATCTCTTTCTCGCTTTGAACATACGCGATCAGACGCTCAAAAACATTTTTGTTAATTCCATGCGTCACGATCGATCACTTCTTCTTTAATGTTTTGCAACAATGCTTCGATTTGCTGAACGTACTCATCAACAATTTTTTGTTTGATCTGTTCATCATCCTCTTCATTATATACATGAGCCGTTACATTGCGCGAACTTAATATATCGTTCCATATATCGATATTTCAATCCAGCCTTCCTTGAAAGCTTGCCGATAGCACGCTCTTGGGCTGTGTAACTCCAAACCGGACGCCTTGAAAATTTTCGACAGCAGCTTCCAAAGCTGATCTTCGAGAATTTCATATTTTTTACGATTGAATCTCGATATACTTCTTTCATTAATTCATCTTCCGCTGCCACTTGTTGGGAAGCGGAAATGACGTTCTTTAAATGCAGCAATAAGCGAAACGCATATTGATATGATAGAACGATCCTTGTCAAATAAGTCGCTCATCAAGGACCTCCTTTTATAGCATTATATTTCACCCGTGGTGCTAGTTGAGTTTTAACACTCAACTAGCATCACGAGTACTCGATCATCATTTAACAGACTTTACCGAGTTCACAAAAACCATTGTTTTGAGCAAATAGGGGGGCTAACACGCATTGTCTGTATTCCCTTATTCCATCTATTTCCTTAAAAACAAAATGATAGCATATTACAAATTTTTGAGAGCAAAGGGGCGCACAGGCGACGAGAGAGAGCTCTTTATGATTATGATTTTTGCAAGCATGTTACTTCAACAGAACGAGCTTCCAATAACTCGGTGATGTCTTGCCTTTCTTGGCCATTCACGATCGTAACACGATGCATCAATTTTTTCCCTTCCCTATCGTACAGCCACATCGCATAAGTGGTTTCATTCGTCTCTAACAAACCATAATAACGATGAAAAATATCGATAGGTTCAAATGAAACTTGTTTAATTACATCCCAACGGTACAGCTTATCTCCACAAATTCCATTCTCACAAATCTCAAAAGAATCAAATAAGTTCAAATAAATAAAAGGCATCAATGCCCAATATAAAAATGGGAAAACGGAGGAAACATTTCCCGTATGAAAGATGAGCATCATCACGACCAAAGGAAGAACGATTCCTAACATAAAAAATAGGCCCTTCATATTTTTTTGAGCAAAACTTAAAGTTCTGATGCGATACCGATTTCTTGAAGCGGTATCTTCCATCGTAGGCAAGAGAACCTTTCCTTTTTTTCGCTCGGTTTCTACAAAGCGAATCAAAAGGTTTAAAAAAATCACAATATATAGCGTACAAAACAACGCAACGATGATCTCCGGAACCACATTCTCCCCTCCTTATTTTGTTTTAATTCCGTATAGTTAAGATAAAAACGAGTTCGTTCTTGAGGTGAGTGACACAGGATTAGACGGGTTTCAATCCCTCATAGTTAAGATAAAAACATGATTGGTGAAATGGTGAAGATGTTTGCGGAAGAGGAGTTTCAATCCCTCATAGTTAAGATAAAAACACATAGAGGAAAGCAAATTATATGACTGCCAACTGAGTTTCAATCCCTCATAGTTAAGATAAAAACATAATTTCGCTCCATTGAGTGACCGCATACCTCACATTGTTTCAATCCCTCATAGTTAAGATAAAAACCCCAAAAAATCGTTGTTACATAAGTATTTGGTTTAAAATGGTTACTAGGTTATTTTTATTTTAGCTCAAGGACTATGTGTTTTCAATCCTTTGATGGGCATGGTCGCTGGTGATGGGAGAGTGTCGTCGATCCCCCGGGATTTTTGCACGATTGGAGGTCGACGACATTAGTTTCTCTCCTTAAGCCGATTTTCTTAGTAAATAGTTATTACTAGTTCCCCTCGCCCGCTTTCCACACTTTTCAACCGCTTTTCCATCCTATTTAATCGCTTTCCGATTTTCGAATTTCCTTCCTGAAAATGAAGTTTGTGAAAACATGATTTCGAGCAAATACTAGATAATGGTTAATAATCGGTGGAGAGTTTACAAACCATTTATAATCATTCTTTCACTATCAACCATGCTACACAACCGCTTTCGCCCCATCATTCCCCCCTGTTTCTTGTAATATCGTTTACATAAACCAATTATATTAGTAGTTTTCTAAATGATACGTTTTTGAACATAAAATGAATTTTGGGCATTTTGTTCATAAAAACAAAGGATATCCTGATCATGAGCCACGGAAGTTGCATCCTCATTATACACTAACAAATTCCTCTTTAACAAAACATTTACAATCTATTGATGTACGATTAATGAAAGCTTCCTATAATAACGATAAATCTTATATTAGGGGGAGAGAAGCGTGAGTGTTGTGCTAAGTCAAAAGATGGTGAGCATTGTGCTTGTCGGCTCGCTGGCCGTAGAATCGGTTGCAGTTGCGGCACGTGACGAGGAAAAAAGCAAGAAAAGGCACCTGTCAAAAACGGCACCATTATGGTAATGGAAACAAAACGGCCAAATTGCCAGCCAACCAAAACATGATGACGATCGGCAATAAAACGTACGAGCTCCAAGGACTGAACATCTATATGACCGAGCGCTTCTGGGTGACAAAGAAAGCCGTTTCCCTCTTCCCAAAAGCGAGATAAACAGAAACGGAGTGGATAGCGCTAGGAACTAGACAGCCCCTTAATTTCTTTATGAAAGGATAAGATATAAATTCTGCAAAAAAGTCCAGACGCTGAGTCTGAACTTTTTTTGAGATATGGTAGAACGTTAAGCGGGACCTCTCTACGGGCTCTTGCAGCTAGAGATCCTAGAAAACGTTCTATATTCATGATTTTTCCATTTTTCGTTTTGGCTCCGTCACTCTACCAATAAAAGCGGATTGATAAATGTTTCTAATATCTTCTTCCAGCAGCGGCAAAGGACTTCGCGCTAATAGTCTTTTTTGCTGAATGGCATCTTGAGTTAAGCTTTCCAACGCTGTTTCAGGTATATGAAAACCGCCCAGCGTATTCGGAATGCCTACCTCTTTCACTAGTCTCTCAAGCTCTTCCACACAGCGATAAGAAGCTTCCTCCTCAGAGAGATAAGCGGAATTCCCTCCTAAAGCATTCAAAATATCGGCCATTCGTTTTGTGCAGCTTTGGCGAATGTATCCCATTACATACGGCAATAACACAGCGTTGGATTCTCCATGCGAAATATGAAATTGTCCGCCTAAAGGATAGGCAAGGGCATGGACACCGGCCACCCCCGCATGAAAGAAAGCGAGTCCTGCTAAATAGCTGCCATTGCTCATGTCGATCCGAGCTTGTTTATCGTTTCCGTCTGCGACCGCTTTTCGCAAAGACCGTCCAATCAATCGTATCGCTTGAAGAGCCAAGCCATCTGTTGTTGGACTGGCATGGACAGACACATAAGCCTCCACCGCATGGGTTAGTGCATCAATACCGGTAGCCGCTGTGACGCGAGGAGGCACAGTAACGGTCAATGCTGGATCGACAATGGCTACATCCGCTAAAAGATAATCATGCGTCACTACATCTTTCGTCGTTTCCAAAGAAAGAACGGAAATATTGGTCACCTCCGAACCGGTCCCTGAGGTAGTCGGAATCAAAATTTTCGGCAACCCTTTTTGCTGGACGGTTTTGGTGCCGGTCAAGTTTAAATAATCAGCAACAGTCCCCTCGTGTACAGCCAAAACAGCCGCTAATTTTGCTAAATCTAATGAGCTTCCCCCGCCGATTCCGATCACCATATCAAACTTGCCTTGGCGCGTCATAGAAACGAGCTTCTCTCCTACTT
The DNA here is from genome assembly GCF_009834045.1 of Anoxybacillus sp. PDR2. Classification (NCBI taxonomy): domain Bacteria; kingdom Bacillati; phylum Bacillota; class Bacilli; order Caryophanales; family Anoxybacillaceae; genus Anoxybacillus; species Anoxybacillus sp. PDR2. The sequence goes on from NZ_CP047158.1 coordinate 2,340,706, forward strand.
CTAACGGCGGCTCTGGAACGACATCTGTGTATCGCTCCACCTCGTATCCTTGTTGGATCAAAGGACCTGTTACTCGTTGAATGAAGCCGATTTTCTCAAGTGCAGGATCTGTGACGACAAGAATCCTCTTCGGCGAAAAACGCCTGACCTCCGGAAGCAATTGCTCCAACGCTCCCCATCCGACATAACTAAGGGATGCAAAAGCCAGCCTAGCAACACTCATGATCTTCTTCCCCTTCTTTATTCGTAGAATCCCTCAGTGGATTTACGAAATTGTTTAAATTGCTCAGAGTCATGTCCAAACCAAACTTGTGAATGGGTTTCCTTCGCTATTCGCCGGATTTTTTCAACGGTATTCATATAACCGAGAGAATCGTAAATAATGCCAGGCGGCTTAATCGGCGGACCATAACTTTCCGCCGTATAAACAGCATCAGAAGCAAGAATAATGCCGCCTGTTTCCGGCAATTCTACATGCAACCCAAGCATCCCCCATGCATGTCCGCTCTCAAAATTAAGCACCCTGATCCCTTCCGCCAGTAAAAGATGATCTTCATGCCGCTTTATGGTGTGCCATTGCAGATGATTTTTAATCCAAGCATCAATATCAGCCCAAATGTATGCCCCTTCTTTCTGATTGCGCGCATAACATTGGAGTGTACCATTTAGCTCATCCTCATGCACAATAATCGTCGCGTTCGTAAACATTTCTAAACATCCGGCATGATCAAGATGAAGATGTGAGGCAACTACAAACTTAATATCTTCCGGCCTCACTTTTAATTGCTCTAGCCGATTATGAAGATGGCACTCTTCGCTCGCCGTCCATGGAAACATTTGCTGCGTCGATTCCGCCCAACGCCCTTGAGGTCCCATTGAATTGGGATTGCAAGCGGTATCAAAAAGAATTTTGCCTTCTGGATGATCGATTAACACCGTATAAATGGGAAATTCCACAAATTCTGTTGGCGCGTGAGGATTGTGAATCGTCGCTGGATTATGCATGGCGATCATCCAGTTTTTATCCATTCTCATCCTTCCGTTATCCATCACATACAATTTAGGATGCGCTTTCACCATATTCGCCATCAAAATTCCTCCTTCATCTTTTTGATTCTCTCGAATTAAATGAGCGATTTTTCAAACCAGCGCTTACTTTCTATGGAAAGAGGCATCGTTCATGGCATTTGCTTCCCTCCTCTCTTACTCATTTTTATTACAAGCAAATATCGTGCCAAAGCTAGAAAAGATAGCGAAAAGGCAAACGGGATGGAAATAGAAATGAGGAAAAGGTGAAAAAAATCACCAATAAAAAGGAGAAGCTTAAATATGAACCGAATAAAGGAATTATGATATTTTTCACCACATGGTGAATGAATTCACCATCTATAAAAATATGGAGGGCTTATATGAAACAAAAAATCATAGATTCTCATATATGGGAAAGCATTTTTTCATCTATCCATAACGGGGTCATTGTTGTTGATCGCCACAAGAAAATTTTGCTTATCAACTCCTCTGCGAAAAAACTTCTCCAGATCGAAAACCAACATTGGGAAGGGAAAGATATTCGGGAGCTCATCCCAACCACACGGCTTCCCTATGTGTTAGAGAGCGAAACAAGCTCAATTGGAGTAAAAATGAACATAGCGGGCCGCCAATGCCTTGTCAATCGAACTCCTGTGTACCAAAATGGCGAATTGGCCGGAGCCATCAGCGTCCTCCAAGATATATCCGAAATAGAGCACTACCATTCTCTTTTTAAGCAAATGGAAACCATTATTGAATTTTCAACAGATGGAATCTATGTGGTGGATAAGGAAGGAAGAACATTAATGGTCAACTCCGCCTATGAGGAAATCACAGGCTTCCGTAGAGAAGAACTGATAGGCAATCATATGGAGGACCTTGTTAAGAAAGGATATTTTGATCAGTCTGTCTCTCTTCTTGTGTTAAGAGAGAAAAAGCGCATCTCGATTTTGCAAAAAATAGGTGGAAAAAAGGATGTCATCGTCACGGGAAATCCTGTATTTGATCAACAAGGCGAGATCGAGATGGTGGTAACAAGCGTCAGAGACATCTCCCATCTTATTCAAATGAAAGCCGAATTGAAAAAAGCCAAAAGCTTTTTTAAAATGGGGCATCATCGGTATACGTTCTCGATCGATGGTTCAGAAGAAAAAATGGTGTTTCTAAGCGATTCTATGAAGGGAATTTTCGAAAAAGTAAAACAGGTCGCCCCCTATCCTACGAGCGTTCTGTTAACGGGCCCATCTGGTGTCGGAAAGGAAGTAATCGCCAATCTTATCCATCATTTAAGCGATCGGAAAGACAAACCGTTTATCAAGATAAACTGCGGGGCGATTCCGGAGCCGCTGCTAGAATCAGAACTATTTGGCTATGAGAAAGGAGCGTTTACAGGGGCGCGAAAAGAAGGAAAAATCGGTTTATTAGAATTAGCAGACCAAGGAACCATTATGCTTGATGAAATAGGCGAAATGCCATTATCTTTGCAGGTAAAGCTGCTTCGCGTTTTGCAAGAAAAACAAATTCAAAGAATCGGCAGCCATCAAGTGAAAAACCTAGATATTCGAATTATTTCGGCCACCAATCAAGATGTAAGGAAGCTAATTTCCCAAGGAACATTTCGCGAAGATTTATACTATCGGCTGCAAGTCGTCGAAATTCATATTCCGCCATTGGCTGAGCGCCCAGAAGATATCGAGCCGCTCTTGGATCATTTTTTCTCTTTCTATTGCAAGCTATATCGCATAAACAAATCCTTATCCCCTGATACAAAAAGCATTTTAAAGCATTATCATTGGCCGGGGAATGTGAGAGAATTAAAAAACTTGATCGAAAGCATGATCGTTTCCGTACCATCACAGTCAATCGAACCGCACGACCTGCCGCCGCATATTGATGAGCGACCACATACAGAGACTTCTCTCACACTGAAACAACGGGTCGAACAGTTTGAAAAACGAATCATTGGCGAAGCAATTCAAAAGCACCCTTCCATTCGAAAAGCAGCGGAACAATTAGGAGTAGATCATTCGACTCTTGTAAAAAAATTAAAAAAGTGGAATATGAACCTCCATCAATAAAAACCGTGCCAGGTGCCATGTTTAACATCAATAAAAAATAAGCTTTTATTTGAAAGTTTAATTGGTTCTTTTTACTTATGCTCCCACCTCTCTTTGGAAACATTTCCACCATGATAACCTATTAGCCAAAAAAAGGGGAGGGAGACAAAAATAAAAAGCCACCATTAAGATGACCTTAATAATCTCTATTTTTTCCTGTTGTATAGTAAACATTTGCAATATTGGAAAGTTGTGATCTTTGATTAAATATATTTTCAGCCAACCTTTTATCTACAGTTAAAAAACTTATACCGTATAAATTAGCAATGGAGGAATTAACGGCATCTGCTGAACCTAATTCTTTATATAATGAAATTTGTTTAATAACACTTTCTTTATTTCCATCTAATATTGAAATAACTTCCTTTTCTATTAGCTCTTTAATACCATAGTAATGGTTTTTTCATATCTGAATTTGTAAAAATATTTTTTTCTCCGGAAAAATCAAGGTATTTTTTTAGAGGAGTAGATGCTAAATATGTTATTTCATTTACTATAGTTGGATTAATGTATAAAAATAAATTTTTTTCATTATGTAATGCATACTTATCAAACAATCGTTTTACAGTTGAATGATAAGCATCATATTGATTATAAAAAGCGAGCCATACTCCTGTATCAATAAGAATATCTTCTCCTTCTGAAAACCCTTGAAATTCTGGATGATTAAAATCAATGATTCTCATACTTCCACCAATGGTGAACATCATTCATATCTATTTTTGAAGAAGCGCTGCCCATATGCTTCTTTAGTAATTCTTTTTTATTTTTGGTTAATCCTTTATTTTTAGATTTATCGATTTTTTTTATAGTAGTAGCATTCATTTTGTTTTCCTCCCCTCTACACATACATACACCTCCCTAGAGATGTATTGTATGCGAATCCTAATAGAATTACACCATATATTTCTTAATTTTCGAAGGTTTTTTGTTTTATAAACGAAGGGAGAAGTTAATCCCCATCAAACGCATTGCTACATTTTGGGGCATGCCTGTGGATCGAGCCTTTAAAAGTAGACATGTATAAATTTTGGGAAAATGTTTGTACATAGAATAAAAAGGAGCGGATCAATCATGTTATTATTTTTACAAATACCCACATATGGAGAAAAGATCAGCATTAAACTAAAAATTTAACACCTAAGCGCTGCGGCATACCAAAGGTATTCGTATAGGATATGTTGAAGGCACGGCAAACATTGGGAAAGAGAATTCTCCTTTTGGAATTGCGATCAGTCACGATTGTAAAATGATATGTTTTGGCGAACGCGATGAGCCAGCTATCCGCCGCGCTTGCAAACTCGTTTTTTGCTGTATCAAGATTGGTCTTGCTGAACAGCCCACGTTACCATGTCTCAATATGTGTTAATAACCTTCGGCTTATGAGTCGGCTCGAACCATTCGGCAAAATGTTCATTAGCCCACTTGCTTCATTCGTCCTCTTTATGCAAACGATTCATTTCCTGTTTCACGCGGTCAATGCTAATGACATGGCCGTTTTCGGCGTGTTGAATCACGGTGTTCCAAAAGGAAGGAGCGATATCAAAAGAATAATACCTTGTATAAGCTTCAATAAAAACGTTTGTATCGATCACAAACTTATGGCTAGAGCTCATACAGATCTCCCCGCACCGACATATTCGGCAAAACGGCGGACAATGCGCATATTGGGAGTGGCGTAAAAGTTGCTTTCGCCTTTCATTTTCATTTCTTCCACTTCTTATCGAAGCGGTTTGACATACGCCTCATAAAACGAAAAGAACTCTTCTTTTGTAATGAGGTTTAAGTCCAGCGTTCTGCGAGCGGCCCCCGATTTCACTGAGTTTAAAATAGCGGGCAATTTCGTACAATGTACCGGACACGCTTGAAGCACTTCGTCTTCAGGGGCAAGAAACTCCGCCGCGGCTTGATTGCACACACTTTCAATTTCAATATCAGCAGGTTGAAGATTGGCTAAATCGAACACAGCGCTCGCCCCATACCAAACATGGGCAAACTCGCGAGCCAATATAAACATTTGCGCGGCTTTCCCATCTCTTCCATTCACAAATATATTTCATCCACGCATCCATAAAGGATGTGACTGAGGAAGCTGTATATGAAGCATTGGCGGAAAACTCGCCAAGGTCTGTAAACACAAACACATCCATCTTACTTATTTTTCTATCTTTCGTCTCTTTTTCGGAAGCTCGGTGCTTTCCGTATTGCACATCGACGAAATGAAAATGAAGATGGCAGACGCGGTTTTATCACAAAAAGAAAAGGAGTCTTATTGCCTTTAGCTTATTACAAGACTCCTGTGTTTGTAATTCTTCCAATCTTATACATTTTTCAAAACGTGTTGTTTTTTTAAGCTATACAAGTTCAGAGTGAAAAATCGACATCAATAAAGCGTTTAAGTTAGGGAAAAGAGCAGTTGCACTGTTTTATATATGCTGGAAATTCAAACTGTATTCATTATACACAGATTAAAAAAATACTGTTAGAAAACATATCAAAAAATGTTTTTTCGGCTTCTTCATAACAGCTACAATAATTCAGATATTAACATTCATATAGGTAGGAAGGTTCAAATTTTTATTTTGACTTTATGATTTATGTTGGAGGTGAAAAAGCTTTGATTTTGATAAAAAGCTTTTACTCATCAGTTAATCCTTTTTTACAACTCCAACTACTCGGCTTTCTGGTATGGTTGGATTATGCCGAACGATAAAAGCTTTGGAAAATCGATTTAAATATGTTTCTTCATGAGATTTAGGAGTAAGGATAATAAGTTTCCTTTTTAACTCCTGCGCATATAGATCGAATACTTTTATCTTACGGTTCTCGTCCAATGCGCTGTCAAATTCGTCTAAGACAATGAATCCTGGAGCAGTTCTTAAATTTTGTAATAACGCAAGGGCAAACAGAAGAGAACTGAGCGACTCTTCGCCACCTGATACACCTTTTCCGACTTTTCCACCACGTGCTTTTGTACTGACGTCTTCCATCGTGCCGCGATGACCTTCTTTTCTTGCTTTAATATACAAATTAAAGTGAGTTCGCTGCTTTCGATCTTCAAACGTCTGCCAGCTAATTTCACCTTCAAATTGAAATTGGCTCATGTATGACTTAAAACGTTGTTGCAGCTCAAGAACCCGCATATTAATAGTTGTTTCAAGTTTATCTCTCAATTGTTCAGTACGTTCAATATCTTGTTCGAGTAAAATTTTTGTCCGTTTATATTCGTCTTCTAAACGATCATATTCCTGCTTGGCTGTTTTATAATTTTCTGGCGCGGCAATATCAATATTTTCTTCGTTCCGCGCTTGGTTAAATATAACTTTTCCATTTTCACAATTTTGCTTTAACTGGTGAACAGATAAAACGTTTTCTGTTATTTCCATAGCGACAACTTCCTGATAAACAGCTGGAATTAAATTTTGTAAGTCATTTAACTCTTGAATGATTTGGACAAGTTCTTGTTTTATTGTTTCAATCCGGTCGCTATAATTATCTTTTTGCTTTGTGATTGAATGAATCTTTCGTTCATCAGCTTCAATCATGTCATCTAAATCTTGGATCGCTCGGTCAGTTTCTTTAATTTTATACCGTGTCTGTTCTAAATCATTTTCCAGTTCTGCAACCGTATTTTTATGTGTTTTTAAAAGTTTTTTTTGAAAAGCCAATTGACTCTTATGTTCATTTAATTCTTCATATTTTTCTTTCATTTTTCCAAGCTCTTCGTATATAGCCGCTTCTTCCTGCAATTTTTTCTTAAACTCATCTTGTTGGATTTGCAGACGTATTAACCCCTCTTTTTTCTTTTCTAATGCTTGTTTTTCTCTTTCTATTTTGTTTCGATTTTCTACTTCCTCTTGATATTTCTTTTTGCGCATGGTCCGCTCAAGCTCGTTCGTCATAAACGCCTCTGATTCGCGAATTTGCTGTATTATCCCGTTTAGCTGCTGAATCATTTTTGTACCATTTTCAATTTCATGCTCTATTTGCAAAATTTGCTGATTCATTTTATCAATTTGCTGCTTTACCTCCTGCTTTCGGACGGCTATTGCCCTTGCGCTTAAAATAAACCGTTCTTTTTCTTGTGGACCGCGAATCCCCATTGGATCGACCAACATGCCATTTTTTATCGTAAACGTTCCGCCTTTAAAAAACTGCTCTACCCACCAAAGAGCCTTCATTGCATGCGGTATCTCTGCCTCAGAAAGCCCCTTTTTTATGCGCAAATGAAGATGCGGTAATTCCATAACAGGACGGTCGGGAATCACTTTCATAAGAGGAACATGGTACAAATCATTTGGCGGCTCAATATGTTTCTCATTAAAAAAGATTGTATATTTAATCGTATTAAAAATCTGTTCATCTTTTAATTTTGCACTTTCATCCAGTTCAATCAATTCACGAAGAGGATATGCTTTAATTTGTCGGGCACGGAAAAATTTCAACGACTCCATTTGCCGTGCGGACAAGTCACGATTTTCTTCAAGCAATCGAAGTTCATCTTGTAACTCTTGTAACGTGCGCGTCATCTTAAGCTTTTTATCTTTTCGATTTTCTACTTCTTTTTCCAATGAATCAATCTTTTCCTGCACGGAGTAGCTGCTCTTATATTCGCGCAATCTTTCGGCATGTTTCGCTTCTAATTTTTCATCTGTTTCGATTTGTTGGTTCAAGTCCGCAATGATCTGCACTTTTTCTTGCCAAGTGTTACTTAACTCTTCCAATTTTAATGAGGTATTTTCGAATTCGTTGTTTGTTTTGGTTTGTTCTTCCGTGAGTTGCCGTAACGCTGCTTTTACTTCCTCTTCGGAACGGGTAATTTGATTTTTCTTCAAAGTAATTTCTTCTAATTCGTTTTCAAGGTTTTCAATCCGTTCTTCAATCTTTTTAATAGATTGACTGATTTCTCGAGACTTCTCGTATTTTTCGTTCATTAGTAAATTCAGTTGTTCTTCGTTGCTCCTTAAAGCTGTTAAATACTCTTTTTTCTGCTCCTTTTCGCTTTTTTGAAAAGCTTGCTCCGCTTTTGCGTCTTCAATTTCTCCCATCAGTTGCTGAACAAGCTCCTCGAGCGTTTCTTTCTCTTTTTTATAGTGAACCTCTAACTGTAAAAGGGATTCGATATACAGCTTAGCTCCATTATGCAACCGTTTTTGGTTATCTAAAAAGCGGTCTAATGCTGCTTTTTTCATTGCCACCTCTGCTTTCATCCCTTTTACGTTCCATTCAGCTACTCTCAATGTTTCTGCTGTTTCCTTCATTTTTTCCATGCTCTCTTCCCAGTCTTTCTGGATTTTGTCAATGCCGTGCATTTCACTGAAAATGCGAAAACGTTCCTCTGGATTCATCACAGCAAATTGATTGACTTCCTGTTGGTACCAAATGAGATAAAAGAGATCAGGATCAATTTTATATTTGTACTGTAAATCTTTTTTATAAGTGGAAAAATTATAATAACGATCACCGGATGTATATTTAATCGTTTCTTCCCACTTGTCGATTGCTTCGCCGGTTGAAATCGAAAATTCTTTTTTTATCGGCTGTCCCGGTTCTTGGACTATTTTTAATGAAAACTCAATAAACGTTGGAGCATCTATTTTCATTAAACCGTCATTCTTAAAAAGAAATGAAATACGCGCTTTCCATGTTTGATCGGATGAGAGATTTCGGGATTTCAATCCTTCCATATCAACTTTGGACGAATATAACACAGCACCCATACAAAACGTAATCGTTGATTTTCCAGCACCATTCGGACCTGTTATAATGACGTGTTCGTCAATTCCCGATAAATCCAATAAGGTCGGCGGATAGTCGCGAATTCCTGAAAAAGTAAGTCGCCACGGAATCATTCTCCTTCTCCCTTCTGGTAAAGGTTATACCGCTTGAAAAATTTCAAAACCTCTTCTTTGCTTAATTGGTTCGATTGACTAAATTCCGTTGCTCGACGCAGAAAAGAATCGGAAAACATATGAACACCAATAGCAGTAAGTTGATATGCCTTCTCTTGGGAATTCGTATCATATTCTTCAATCGCCCCAATCTTTTTAAGCGGATCGATGTTGGCCAAAATACGTTGATTAGCTTTCGTTGTTTCATGTCCAAAAGCGTTCAGTAATTGGTCAAACAGCGTAAATTCATGCTGTAAAACTTCCTGGTGGTAAAACATGTACAAAAGAATCGCAAGGCTTTCTTTCGTTAACGTATTTCGGGCTGCCCGAGCCGGTACTCTCATTAACGCGACTACTTGATCACGACGTTCATCATAAATCACTTTAAAATAACGGCTTACAGCTTGATTGACCCTCGTTAAAAATGAAAAAAATTTGTCATTATCCCCTTGGATATGAAGCAATTTTTCTACTTCTTTTCTGGAAAGGCCAAAGTTCCCCGAACGAATGGAGGCAGAAGACGAAAAAAGTATGTTCATGAATGCTAACTCCTCTTGCTCCGATAAAATCCCTTTCAACGATTGCATAGCATTTAATGGATTGACATTCACATCATCATTGTATTTGTTCATTGAATCATTCTTCTTGTTCTCTCCGATGATTTCGTTTTCGGATGATATAGGATCCATCCTCATGGTTCATCCACTCCCATTTTCTCTCGTACTTTGGAAAATCTTTTTTTTGGTCTGGCTTTAACATGATAATTTTTTTAGTACCGACTAGAGCAGAAATCGCTGTCATTCCATTGATTACATCACTCCATTCAGAAGAAGTTGCCTCAATAATGACTTGTTCTATCGGGACTTCTTCATATTCTTCGAGATAGGTTTCAATCGCCTCGGTCTTTATCATCGTTTTCGTTAACAACCAGCTTGATTCTCTCATCAGTTCTTCTATTTTATCCTGAGATATTTCCTCTGATGAATAAAGGATTTCTTCCTCTATCTCATCGCTTGATTCCACTATAGGTTCATAGTTTTCCAAAAATTCAACCGCTTCACCAATAGCATATGGCGACAGGGGGACGGGAAATTTAATTGGAATCCATAAGCCGTCAATCTGCTCTTCTTCATACTGGCCCTGCTCCATAAAACTTAATAATTGATGGGCGTTCGGCACATCCGAATCGAGGGGAGGATCGAACATTTGAATAATAAATTCGCGCACTTTTTCCGGTCGAATAGTAGAGGATAACGGTGTTTTTTGCATATGGGTAAATTTCAAATATTTATTAATCATACCTAAGCTCAAGTTTGTTCCTTCTGCAAGAGCGGCTGTCCCTTTTTGCATTAAATCCGCTAGAACGAGACTATCCTCCAATGTTTGAAACTGACGAAAACGCTCTTGAAGCTTCAATTCTAAATCTTGCATTAAATGATGAATAAGTTCGAGCTGAGGAAGCGCATGACGATCAGCAAGCATCTCGAGTTCTCGCTCTTTCATTAATTGAATGGCATTTTCGACATTCCGGATCATACTGGCAATTTTATTTCCACCGGAGATTCCTTGATCATCATATGCTTCACTCAATTCAGCATCACGCCTAGCCTGAAACAAGGATCTTCCAATATCATCATGCATATAATAGGCTAACGAATCGTTAGCTAACCGAATCAATGCATCCATCATTCGTTTCCCTGTATCTCTCATCTTCAACTGACGAGATTGTTTAGAAATCCAGTTATATTTAACAAGAACATTGACAACCTTTTCGACTTTCTCCTTAGTTGGAGGTTCTGGATCATTATATCGGTTGCGATAACGATAATAAACGGTTTCCGCATTTTCAATCGGATCATCTAAACCAAGCGCTTCCTCATAGATTAATTGAATCACTCTTAAAAATCGAAGAATTTCACTAGGTGATTGGAAAGCGTTTTGTGAGCCTAAATCACTTAAAACTCCTGATAGTGAGGCAATATCCCTCATTGTTTGCAGCACTTCAGGGGCTGATTCATTTGCTTGAAAAATCGAGATTAATGATTGATCCATCTTTTCCAACTTTCTACATCCCCTAATATTTGTTCTTGTTCCAATTTATGATCTTTTAAGAATGCTGTCATGTATTTCTCGTACATTTCCCATTGTTCCATGATTCTATGGTCATGGGTAATCCATTTTAGTTTAAGAGAACGATGCGGTGAAATAACGGTATACAATTCTTTTGCAATTTGAAAACCATCCGAGTCATAATCTGTCCAAATCATGGTCTGTTGTATCGGACTGTTCTTTAACAGTTGATGAATACAATGTTTATGAGATGTTCTCAGATGTCCATCTACACACATGACAAGGGAGTTTGTTTCTTTAATAAAATCTCCTTCTGCATTCATTCTTGTTAATATTCCTCTATTTTCAACTAACCATAAAGTCGTTGCCTTCGTAGAATAATCATCTGCTGAAATGGATAAATCCGTTAATGCGTGAACGGGACCAAATTGATATGACGAATAGTTTCCAATGAGTTGTCCAGAAAAATAAAAAGGAGTAATATTTCCTAAGCTAGAAAGACCGAGGAGAGCTGCCGGACATTTTGTCCATTCTTCTAAATGTGTAATAAATTCTTGCTTATTTGAATCAAATTTCTTTGAACCGCCAATTTCTTTAAAATAGCTCGCTCCGATTTCTTTCCAGTCAAAATTTGTTTTTTGAAGACACAATTGTAAAAAAGCAACTACAAAATGAAGAAACTTCAATTTTTTTTGCAATGACCATTTTTCTGGAAATAAATATGATTCTTCTATTTCATAAAAGTCTAAATCAAGCACTTTATTTATAACTTCTATTAAGGAATTGAATCCCCTCTTTCTTTGGTAAGAAAACAACTCTATCTGGTCATCATTTATTTGAATCAATTTTGTCGTATTCTTCCATTCACGAAACTCCCGATCGATGGCATCTTTCTTTTGCTGAATACACTCCTGCTGGTATTGATACAACCGATATCCCATTCGATAATACATCGTCTTGATTGTTTTTTCATCTTTTTCAAAGCGAATCTCTTTCATAATCCATCCTTGCTCAAGCCATCTTAATGTTCTTTGAGCATGATCGTCGAGTTTCACTTTTTTTCGAGGTGTGAAATTTAAATCCTTTAAAGAATCATCTATCTTTACTGTTTCTTTTTTGTAAGGAGACAGGGTGAGTAATCCTACAACCCGGTAAGTTCTTTCCGTGCGTTTAACAATTTTTACATCTATAAATGGAGAAGATGTTTGGTCAATGCCTAATGTTTCAAGTTCCTCACCCTTTTTTAAAATATATTTTTGGATATAGTTAACCGTTGCCTGATCAATCAAAGCTATTCTCCTCTTTTTCCTTGAATTTATTGTCGATCATATAAGAACTTTAAAACATTCTATTACCATATTGGCAATAAGCTGTGACATGCTTTTGCTCTTCATATTAATACAGGAAAAATCAAATTTGGATTTATAATATTGGACTTTACACAAAACCTTTATGGTTATTTGAATAATGAGACAACACAGGCAGATTACTAATGAACCTCTTTCACCTACACTCCGTTTAGAGACGGGAGGGAGAATTCTCGGAAAATGTTAAAATTCACTTTACCAAAATTTTTCCGGGGTGTTACTAGGCCATTTACTTTTAAATTTTATCAGTTCTAACCCTTTTGAAATTCTAAAACCATGATTATACCCCTATTGTTTAAAATCCGTTCTTTGTTGTTCAAATGGTCTAATACCAGTCTTTATTGCTTGGGGACTTGGGTAATAGAGTGGATAGACGAATTGGCCATTCCACTTTGAAAATATTGCTACATTTTTATTTAAAACTAGCGAATGTGGTTCAATTTCTTTTAATGCTTCTAAGGCGGGTTGCCCTAGCATGACAATCACCTTGTTTAAGGAAAAATAAAACTTTAGTAAAACACAAAATAAAAATTAAGCACTAAATTGGAAACATAACAAGCCAGTTTTCTCACAACATATCATTCCGAAACACGGACTTTACATATGGTAGGCTTTTTCCCTAGTGAAATAAGGATTCCTATTGAAATAAATGCTTGATAAGACAACTTAGTAGTTTTCTTCAAAAAACGATAGAGAAATCTTCTTTTGTTAGAAGCATGGTGTAAAAAGCACTGATACGTTAGTATCGGAAGTCTTCCTCTTAACTCTTTATTCTCTTTATTAATATTTTTAGATTTTTTCCTTTTGTATTTTTCAGAAGAGAAGGGCCAATGTGAGCCCTCTCTACTCTAACCCTTACTCCAGACGTTTGAGTATCATGTTTTTCCTTGATAGTCGAGAATTTGTTTAGGGTTATTTGCATGTTTCGGTTTGCATGCTACAAGCCACTAAGTATTTGCTTCTACATAACAGCTTCTATTCAATCATTTAACAAAATGTTTAAAATTAATCATAAACATCGATTTTCAAACCGTATAGTTCATCATAAATTTTCTTGTCCTGTAAAATCGGTATCTTTTTTTGCAGATACTCCTCTTGACTTATGATAGACAACGCCTTTTGGGCAAGAACATCAAGTACATAGTAGTTGAATAAAATCATAAAAAGCTTGCGTTCTTCAAATGACAAGTTCGCCATAAATTGTCTATCCGAATATTTGTTGTAAATTTGTTCAGGATCGGATACTTGAAATTTCTTTTTTAGTTTGAGAATTTTTTCGTCTATTTCTTCCACCTCAGGTTCGTACGGGACAAAGATCGGCAATCTTGGGTCATTCATATGAAAAGGCTGGACGGATGACAATTTATTCCATCCACCCTCATAGGCATCTTTAATTTTCATCAATGCTGCTTCATAAGTGTTTTGGCGGAACATTTCCGAATAATACTGATTTACCAAATCTACCATTTCCAGTTCTGTGTATAATGTTTTTTCTTTCAGGATACGGTCGGTTATTTTTTGTAGATTTTTGGGATAAATCATGGACCGGGTGTCAATATTCCCATTCTGATAGAAAGGAAAAATGGTTAATAAACCAGCTTTTTCTCCATTTTCCATATGCCGATTGACTCTACCACCCGTTTGAAAGATGGACGGAAGTAAGGATAGCGCACGGGCAATATGTTGAAAGCTTAGATTTACTCCCGTTTCAAAAATTTGTGTTGATACCACATAAAGAGGACGGGTTTGCTTCTCTTTTAAAAGATCGTCAATCTTTTTGATTTGCGCTTTTTTATGAATCGGTGTCATTAAACCGTGCACAAGATACGCATTTTTTCCTCTCTTTTTCAAATTATCAAAAGAAAGTATCGCATCTTTCACTGTATTTACGATAAGCGCTTGTGTTTCCCTTTCATTTTTTTCCATAAAACCAACGACTGTTTCTTCAGATTGCACCTCTGTTTCAATTACGACTTGATAGCGGTTATGTTCCGCAGAACTTTTGATAACCAGCTTCTTCGGTTCATTCGACAAGCCATATCGAAAAGGCGGCATCGTCGCAGACAAAAAAATTACTTTTAGGCGGACGATCTCGGCCAATGCTTCTATTCCACACAAAAACAAATTCCAAACTTCCGGACTAAAGATTTGCGGTTCATCAATAATAATGACACTATTTTTCAAAAACGCTCTTCTTAGTGTATCTTGAGCTCGACTTGGAAAGATCGCCTTACATAGTTGTTGGAAACTCGTGCAGACAAGGGAATGAGCCCATGACTCCATTGCCAGCTGACTAAAACTCGTTCTCTGCTCAGGATCGTCATCTAAAATGGCCAATGAATGATGCTGTAAAACTACTGTGTCAAATAACTGTTCAATCTCGGAAGCGTTTTGTTCTAATATTGATAAATAAGGCGCGACGTAGATAATTTTTTGAAAGCCTTGGTGTTCTCCAAACCAAGTGGCCATTTTCAAAGAAGTTATCGTTTTTCCATAACCAGTCGGCATTTTCAATGTATAAAAAGTATGATCCGGTTCTTCTTCCAACTGGCGCATCATTTCTTGTTGGGCTTCTATTCTCATAACTGACAATGGTTCATCAGCATGTTTTTTACTAAAGTCATTGACAGCTTTATGGAATCGTTTAAAATCTTGCTTTGCTAACCATTGTGTGCTGACTTCTTTTACATGAAAACGGTCACCAGAAATTAAACTTGTCGTCATCTGTCTCCAAACTTGCAACCTTTTCATAACCGGAAGCGCTTCCCACTCTTCATATTCTAAATCAAGCTCATCATATATGTCTTCCAATAGTCTTGCACACTCATGAATCCAATGAATAAGCGACGACTCGCTCAATTTCACATTTTCCGATTCTTTATATTGCTTTTTAAAAAACATTTCGATGCCTTCTAAATCAATTTTTGACCATTCATATTTTTTTAACCAACTATCATCATTTAAATCACTTAACTTTCCATGGTGACTACGGATATCCTGTATCAACCACAACCATAGAATTTTATATTTCTCCCATAAATCTATATGTTTCAAAAAATGATAACCTAGGTAAGAAAACAGAAAGGCCCCACAAGCGGAATGATTGGGCCTTTTTTTAATTGCGGAAGATTGTATATATGCTTGCCATTCGAGATGCGCTTTGGCCACATCATGGCATACGCCGGATAAACCAGCTAATCGGACCGTTGTATTATCAAACTCCCGCAAAAAATATTCCATCGATCGTTTAACGAAAACCGAATGTTCGATTAGGCTCACACCAGGTCTCGCTATACATGTTTCAAAAGGGACTATACGAGACATACAGCATCATCCTTTACTTTCACCAGCGTAAAATCATCGGATATATTTTTCCTTAATTTGATTGTAATCGGCTTTCCATCTCGTTCATAGAGAAATGAAACCGACTTCTCAAAAATACGCCTTCCTTTATACTCGAGCATAAAACCACCAGCCCGCCGATAATAACGCCCGGCCTCTAGTTCAACTTTTTCAATGATGGAAGTCGGAATCACTGTCGATAACGTTATCGTTTCCGGGGAACTGATTTCCACTGCATCGCTCACATCTCTTAATTCTGGTTTTGTTAAAGCGTAAGCAACACCTAAATATGGAATATAGACTGACTGTTCCATCTTTAATCGGTTAATTAATTCATCAGTATATTCATCGCCAGCATAATAAATCCGATAAGCTGGATTCACTAGTAATTCGATTGTTGTTGGGCGATTAAAGGAATTACCGCTATCTTTTCCCAACATAGATAATTGTTGCGCTGATGTTCGGACAGGATTCAATAATTGAATGCCGACTTTATCTTTCGTTACAAAATCGGTAATTCCTAATATCGAACCAACCAACCCCTTCGCTGCAGTTGGTGTTATAAAAGGATATGTTAAATGGGTCGCTGTTGTATCCGGACGGCGAAAATGGGCAATTTTCCCTTTTACATCAAAAATGACAACTTTCATCATCATCGCCTACCATAGTGGTTGTTTATAAATCTCTATATTTCCATCAACAGCAACAGAAGGATGCACCCAAATACGAACATTCGCGATTTTATCTTTATATTCATTTAATTTTTCCAATAACGGTGATACATTTAATGTAATATCTTTTACGGATGACGGTCGTTTTCCGCCGTTTCTCCATACTTCTTCCCCAGGCACTAATTCAATCAAGTCTTCCAAATACCCAATCCGGAAAAACGGATTATTGTATTCTACATGCAATAAGAAAAGCGGTTGCTGTTGCCCACGGCCTCTTGCTTGGCGGTATTGGGTCCCTTGCCATAAAGCTTTTAATAGCAGCTCTTGATCATCTTTTGTCATTTTCGTCTGTTCCGCAATTTTAGCGTTGATCACCCCTGACATGGCAAATACTGCGAAGGGTACAATATAACTTGTCCAAATAGTTCCTTGAGTTTTCCCTTCGCCGCCATCATCCTTTACATCTGAACTAGGCATAACCACTGTTCCTTGGATATATTGGCTATCAACTGGGTGTAAAGAATGTGCCCACCCAAATTGAACGGGTCCTGTTAAATTAAATTTTGGTTTTACAGAATAAACAATTCCAAAAGTTCTTACATCAAAACAATGCTCCACCAAAATTGACTTCATATCCGTTTTCGCTTCTTGTTTTTTACCCACTTGTTCGGCAATGGATTCGGCCAAACTCCCCCTTCCTAACAATTTACCTTTTTCATTCACTTTCTCTTGAACAAAGATAAAATTCTTTTTGCTTGTCCCACCATTTGTTTCAGCGCTCAACACATAATCTCTTACATCGCGCTTTATACTAACATCACTAAGGGAAATTCTTCCGTCCTCTTCCGGAAAAAGTCTTCTCGCATCACTATCTTGCAATGGGTCCCGATTCGGAATTCCATCTTTCACTGATTTGATAAAAACAATTTCTCCATTATTAATTGCCACTTTCATTTCCCTCCTCTTTTTGCTCTTTTTTATACACTAAATAACCAGACCAAAACGCCGTCATAAATTTATCTTTCTCATTTATTAAAAGTTTTTTATTATCTGCCTCAATAAAAGCTTGAAGAACATATGGAAGCACTTTTTCAAAATTTGAAGCTAAATTCATGTTCCACTGTAACTTTAATGGTTCACAAATTAATATACCAGATTTCCAAATCATTTCCGGAGTTATTTTAGAACCAAATTTGATCACTCGATGTTTGAGAAAGTCATCATGACCTGTTTTGAAATGATAGGAATGCGAAAATTGCTTTAATAAAAGACCTGTAACAAAACCAAGTTGTTCCACTTCTAATAAATCTTCTAAAAAGATCTTGCCTTCACGATACTTATCTAATAATAAATTCCAACCATTCAATGTCTTCACCCTCTCCTTATTTTGGGCAATTCGCAAACTATATTTATTGTAAAATGCTAGAAAAACAAAATGGAAAACAAGTTCATCCATCATCCCCCAATAATCTTCTTTATTTGCTAATTCAGCCAGTTTTCTTGCAGTGGCTTCATAAACTCGATTAATGCCTAAAGGTTGTTGATGGAAGATAGATTGTAATGTACTCCAAGTATAACCTTGCCCAAATGCATTACTAATGATTGATGGTAAAGATTGAACTCTATAAAATGTTCTATCTTGACTTAAGTTGAAAAAGGCACGTATATCAAATAAGTCAATGGTATTAATCTCTTTAATTAACGTTTGCAATTTTTCTGCGACGCTTGGGATAATATCTGTCAACATTAATCGGACATGCATATTCCCACGTGACAAGTCGCCCGAATAATATAATAAATTTAACCTATGTTCATCACTAAAGCGTGGAATAATACGATTAATTCCTGCTAATATTTCTAAATGAAGATCTGCGTCCGTTAGATTTTCTTGGTTTAAAATTCTACTATATTTCTTATAAAGTTGCTGCGAGTCCCCGTCCAGTAAAGGAACGACTAAAGGAACTCCATATATCTGTTCAAAGCTTGTACTCTTCATTTTCCTTTTCGCTTCGACATTCATATATGGGGCAAACATTTCTTTTAAAATCGCATTAGATATCGGCGCCGTTATTTGCTTCAAAAATTGAGCACCATAAAGAAAAGCTTCATATGATTTTTTATCTACTTTTATACCATTTATCCAATCATTTTTCTCCCAATGAATCGGTTTCGGCATTTCCCAAGTCGGCGATAACCAAAGCCATGATTTGTTATAGATAGAAACAACTTCCTCTTCCTGTTTATTGGTAATCGTAGAAATTGCCTTCTTTTTATAACCCAATTCTTTAGCTTCGGAAAATCTGGCCTCAATAATCCCTTCAAGGGCAATATCACCATCTAAATAAAGGTGTGAGCTAGGAAAAAGTTTGCTTTCCGTAATTCTTAATAGCTTCTTATCCAAATTATTTCCTGAGAGACTTTTAAAAGAAGGTGAATTCAAATCACAAATATATAAGATTCCCAATTGTTTTTCATCTTCAATAAAAGAATCATAGTTTTCTTTTAATAAAGCCGCAACTTGTTGAGCGATGCACTCAAGCCTTTCATCTGATTCATTTTTATATATCACTGTCTTTTTCAGTCTTGGCAAAACAACCTTGGAGGCAAATTCTTTTTCCTTGTTCATGTCATTAATATGCTTCTCGTACATCAAAAACACTGGCACAGGATAAATTCCTTGCGCATGTAACGGATTCCCGCCGTTTGGATAAATAATAGGAAAAGCTGCATTCCTCGTTTTATCGACTTGAAAATCTTCTCCCTCATCATTTCCGATTTCTAAAAAATGAAAATCTGCATGATCAGCAAATATCTCTATTAAAAAAACATGTTGAAAGAAATTTTTACAAACCTCATTGTCGACATCTGTCAACCAGCGAATTCTCTGTTCATTTGAGAGATCTCCAGAAACAATGGGACGGCCAATTCGAATAATATCTTCTGACAACATTTATTTTAATTCACCACCCTTATTTGAATGAAAGACTCCTTGCTTTCTGTAGGTCAACTTTCAACACTCTGGATCTTCCCCGATTCTTCTCAACATTAGCGCTGTTGCATTTTCAAATATCGAGATAGCACCAATCGATTCGCAAACACTATTCAAATTGTGTTCGTTTGATTATTTATAACTATCTTATTTTTGTATAAAGATCCTTGTAACAAATGCGGCTAAACAATCTGATGCTAGACTAAATAGTGGACACCGAGAATCGAGAATGCGACAATAAACCTAGCAAAATCGAGGTGTCCGAAGATGAGTCAGAAATATGACAAAGAGTTCAAAATCCAAACCGTAAAAATGATTCAGGAACAGGGGAAGCCGGTGGCGCAGGTCGCCCGAGAATTGGGCGTATCCGACAATACTCTGTACCGCTGGATCAACGAATTCAAACAGGATCCGGTCCATGCGTTTCGCGGCAGCGGCAACTTGAAAATCGAGGAAAAAACCCTTCTCGAAATGCAGAAACGAATCCGCCAACTCGAGATGGAGAACGAAATTTTAAAAAAGGCGATGCACATCTTCGCAAAAGACCGGAACTGATCTTTGCGTTTATCCACAAACACCGCTCCAAGTATCCGGTATCGGAGATGTGCAAGGTTTTGAACGTATCCCGGAGTGGTTATTATCAATGGACCAGGCGCCAGGAAAGCGAGCAAAAGAAACGTCGCCGAGAACTAGAACAACAGATTAGCCGTATCTTTGTGGACTCGCGTCGCCTGTACGGCAGCCCGAAGATCGCTCAAGTCTTGCGCCAGCAAGGTGTTCGGGTATCCGAAAAAACGGTCGCCCGCATCATGAAGGAACTGGGGCTTAAGTCGCGCACCGTCAAGACATACAAGACGACGACGAACTCGAACCACAATCTGCCAGTGCATGACAATGTGCTGAACCAGCAGTTCAGGGCACAAGCTCCCAATCAAGTCTGGATGGCGGACATCACTTACGTTCCGACAGACGAGGGATGGCTCTATGTCGCGAGCGTAATGGACTTGTACACGCGCAAAATCGTAGGCTGGCACGCCGATGAGCGAATGACCAAGGAATTGGTCCTGCAAGCTCTGGATCAGGCTTACAACCGTCAACGGCCGAAAGGCGAAGTCCTGCATCATTCCGATCGCGGCAGCCAATACGCATCTCATGAGTACCAAAAACGGCTCTTGAAATACGGGATGAAATGCAGCATGAGCCGCAAGGGCAACTGCTATGACAATGCCTGCATCGAATCGTTCCACAGCGTGCTCAAAAAGGAACTCGTCTATCTGGAGAAGTTCAGAACCCGCAAGGAAGCCCAAAGTCGGATTTTTGAATACATCGAGTTTTTCTACAACCGGAAACGCGTACATTCCGCTATCGGGTATCTTACACCTTTTCAATACGAACGAATGTACGGTCAAATTGCGTAATTTTCTCGATTCTGGCTGTCCAATCTATTGACAGAGGTCCAATCTATTCTAAACTTCTCATCATTCCCTCTCAGTTTCATGCTAAAGCAAATTCACTGTTTTGGTTTACTTGAAGTTGGAATTCACTCTCTACCCCCTCTAAAAATGTTAATATATTGATTCATCATGCCTGCTTCTTCCTTGTCTTCAGTTTGTTCAGACAATCGTTATTTTCAAAGGTAGTGGCTCTAGACTGCTTGTGCTTGAGTTTGGGAGAAGATATCTTGTATCATTCGTTCCCCACAAATGCTTGTAGTTTCACACAAACGATTTAGAGAATCTTCGATAGCTTTTCACATAACACAACCATCGATTGTTTCAGACGCAACGGATTGGCGGGACGTGTCGTATAATTCATGAAGGGAGCGAAACGTTGCGTTATGACAAATGAGAAGCATCATTACCCGAAAGAGGAGGGCGCGTAACCGTTTTTGTTCTCTCTTCGAGATGCGCTTTTATCCTTTGTGCTACCTAGACGAATTTTCTTTCAACATCAAGCCTGCTAATTTCATGAGTTGTCGCTGATCTTGTTACTAATGAAAACTCCCGATTTCCGACAACAGTTTCACAATTGTCGCAACACCTAGCCCGTCGTTTCCCTTCTCCAATCTCAATTTTGGCTGTTTCTCGTTTTTTCCTCGACTTTGATAAGTTTTAAAAAGCACTTGCTTCTTCTAAAACAGCTATCTTTTCTCTAATAATTGATATTTTTAATTTTAATGGACATTCTACAATAATACGTCTATATCCAATCGTCAAAGATTTTTACATATTTTCCTTCCTCAAAATTTCCATATAGCCGTGTAATCTCGCTAATATGTTCATCTAAAAGCTCATTGAGCTTTTTATCTAGTGGCTTTCTCATTTTTTGAAATAATGTATCGCATTGATCAGCTGAATTTTCCCTCTACGTTTTTTCCTCTTAATTTTTTTACAACGCTTATATACGTGGAAATGCCTGTATTATAGAAAAGTTGATCAGACAAAGCAACAATTGCCTCTAATAAGTCATTTTCAATAATCCATTTTCGTATTTCAGACTCCCCTCTCCCCTTGTAAATAAAGGTGAATCGTTAAATACAATGGCCATGCGAGAGCCATCTTCATGCACAGGCTTCATTTTTGATATTATGTGTTGTAAGAATAATAATGAACTATTGGATACAAGCGGTAACCCTGCACCAAAACGCCCTTCAAATCCAAGTGTTTCATGCTCGACTCTATTACATCTTACATTTTTTTCAATCTACTTCATTTGAACCGTTTTCGCTAAACAAGAATGCAACTCATCATGAAAACTCCTATACCAACTGGAAATTGAATCTATAGTGTATTTTATCAGATGAGAACCAAACCCTCTCCTTTTCCAACTTACTCTTGCACTTCACTCGTAAATACCACCGTTGGCGTTTTCACTGGCGTGACAAGTACAGGCCACCAAAATGGTGCACCTCTCCATCCTTGTTCTTCTAAGCCTTGCTGGCGTGTAAGAATGAGGACAGGGTTTTCCGTTGGCAATTCTTTTCGCAACATTTAATTCGTTTTGGCCCCCGCTTGCTGTATCTGGAGCATCTTCATAACGTCCTGTGCTTTTACGGAAACGGGCAATGTTTCTATCTTTACGTACAACACACCAAACTTTACCGATATGTTGTTCAGGCACGTTGTTTGCCAAATACTCCATGCTGGAGATAAATGCTTTGACATCCCATCTCTCTCCTGCCTCCGGATCAAATGTTTCATGGATTTTTTCTATAATCGTAACCGCATCCTTTAAATCAATCAGTACAGGGGCATTTCCTTGAACGAACGAGTCTACCATTTTATCAATTTCTTGTACGGTTTTAGAAATATATGTTTTATACCCGGTTTGAAAGCCAATAGGCAATAGACGCTTTAACGGTTTTAACGTTGTCACTTTAGACATCAGAATTTTATTTGGTGAACAAGGGATGATTTTATTACTTGTATCTTTTTGAATGAAGATGACCCCGTTATCATTTCCATTTTCAATAGCAGCACGCAATGCTGAGTCAAACTCATGAATTTTACGCATGACATCGTAAATTTCTTCGGTAGTATAAAAACGTGTAACAGCTAAATCCTGTATCGGACGATAGCCAAACATACGCGAGTGCTGCAACACCGTATCTTGTTGAAATGTTTTTGGACTGCGACCGTAATAAAAACCAATCAAGTTTCCGATCGTGACTCCGCGGTCTAAAATTTGTCCACCGATAAAAATATTTAATGGCACACGAAGCTTCAATTGTCCGGTGTCATCTAATAACTCATTGACATCTTTTTCAGAATTGACTTTTGTAATCATAATATGGTCTTTTCTGATAGCTTGAATGACTTCGTATTTCACTTCTTGAAACTCTGGAACGTCACAATTCAACAGTAAAAGCGATTTTTTTAAGTTATCGTATGATTCTTTTATTAAATCTGTGAGTAGTTCTGGATTTTCATGAACAATAACAGAAAGGTGTTGTTTCATTTCAATTACGACTTCTTCTTGCCATTCATGAGCTTGCTTTTTTTGTTCCGTATGGATAATGAAGCTGTATTTTTTAGGACGTTCTCCAATTTTTTTACTTTGGATACGCCGAATCACTCCACCAACAATGAAATTCATCACAGCTGCACTCAATGAATGCACTTTATGGCTAGTCAATACTTCCTCAATTTTAAAACGTCTGGGATCCGGCTTTTTTAATATAATGAGTTCTTCAGGGGAAATCGGCTCATAAATATAATAGGCAATCGTGTTCTCTTCTTCGCTTTCCCGAAAATAGTAATCACCGCCTATATATTCTTTTGGGACAGGAACTAATTGTGTGAAAGCGGGCTTCACTGGTTTAAACACAAAGCCGCGAAACTCGATATTATCAGGTTGTAAATATAATGAATACGGCGTCGCCGTTACCTGCAAAAAATCACATTGTTCCAAGCTTTGACGAATGTCATCGATTTGCCCTGCAATCACCTTAATCTCGTATATTTCACTTTTCGTTTTAGAAAACCCAACACTCGCATAATCCGCCTCGTCGTCAATTATTAATATTTTTTTATTGGTAAGAGACGGATATGTTTCAAACAGCGCTCTTTTTAGGCGATTTAAATTGTTTTTTTCTTTTTTGACAACGAAGATGATTTTTTGCTCTAGTTCATAGTTTGTTAAGTTATCGGGAAGAGACATAATATCGAAAATTTGCAGAATATCATCATGCTTAAAATCTTCAAATTCCATTTTTAGACGCTCATACGTTTGTTGCGCTAACGCTTTCGTTCCTTTTGTCAAAATAACCGCAACATCATATCCGTTATCAAATGCTAAAGCTGTAATACCGATAAAAGTACGGGTTTTGCCGCTCTGAATTTTTCCTAACAACATTCCCGGCCGACTTAAACTTGTATCATTGTGCAATAATTTTTTAACTGTATTTTCAATACAAACCTTCGTTTCATTAGAATATCCGTTCTTTTTATCTAATCCTTTATAGAATGTGCCATTCAGATTTAAGTCCATTTCTGTTGGAACTGTTGTCATTGAATGGTCCTCCCCAATCCAAAATATTTTCTACACATCAAATTATAGTTAAATATTATTTTGGTAAAAAATAAAAAAATATTAAATCCTTATAGGTAAGATAAACCTTGCTACACAACAAATGATAGTGTTTCAATCTCTTCTAGCTAAGATATCTTGATGGGTTGGTTAGTTGGTTAATAGTATATTTCTTAGCCATACAATTTGTCAAGAGTTTTCTTCAATTTCCAACAAGGTGGTCAGCGTCAATGGTGTAGGTACTTGATTTGAGTACTTGAGACCGCATCTTTAAAAAATCTTTTCCTTGCAAGCACTCTTCTTTTTGTTTGATTTTAGTACGTTTTTCGTTCTGGACCTCTGTCAATAGATTGGACAGCCAGAATCGAGAAAATTACGCAATTTGGCCGTACATTTGTTCGTGTTGAAAAGGTGTAAGATACCCGATAGCGGAATGAACGCGTTTCCGGTTGTAGAAAAACTCGATGTATTCAAAAATCCGACTTCGGGCTTCCTTGCGGGTTCTGAACTTCTCCAAATAGACGAGTTCCTTTTTGAGCGCGCTGTGGAACGATTCGATGCAGGCGTTGTCATAGCAGTTGCCCTTGCGGCTCATGCTGCATTTCATCCCGTATTTCAAGAGCCGTTTTTGGTACTCATGAGATGCGTATTGGCTGCCGCGATCGGAATGATGCAGGACTTCGCCTTTCGGCCGTTGACGGTTGTAAGCCTGATCCAGAGCTTGCAGGACCAATTCCTTGGTCATTCGCTCATCGGCGTGCCAGCCTACGATTTTGCGCGTGTACAAGTCCATCACGCTCGCGACATAGAGCCATCCCTCGTCTGTCGAAACATAAGTGATATCCGCCATCCAGACTTGATTGGGAGCTTGTGCTGTGAACTGCTGGTTCAGCACATTGTCATGCACCGGCAGATTGTGGTTCGAGTTCGTCGTCGCCTTGTATTTCTTGACGGTGCGCGACTTGAGTCCCAGTTGCTTCATGATGCGGGCGACCGTTTTCTCGGATACCCGAACACCTTGCTGGCGCAGGACTTGAGCGATCTTCGGGCTGCCGTACAGGCGACGCGAATCCACAAAGATACGGCTAATCTGTTGTTCCAGTTCTCTGCGACGTTTCTTTCGCTCGCTTTCCTGACGCCTGGTCCATTGATAATAACCACTCCGAGATACGTTCAAAACCCTGCACATCTCCGATACCGGATACTTGGAGCGGTGTTTGTGGATAAACGCAAAGATCAGTTCCGGTCTTTTGCGAAGATGTGCATCGCCTTTTTTAAAATCTCGTTCTCCATCTCGAGTTGGCGGATTCGTTTCTGCATGTCCAGAAAGGTCTTTTCCTCGATTTTCAGGTTGCCGCTGCCGCGAAACGCATTGGTCGGATCTTGTTTGAATTCGTTGATCCAGCGGTACAGGGTATTGTCGGATACGCCCAATTCCCGGGCGACCTGCGCCACTGGCTTCCCCTGTTCTTGAATCATTTTCACGGTTTGGATTTTGAACTCTTTGTCGTATTTCTGACTCATCTTCGGACACCTCGATTTTGTTAGGTTTATTGTCGCATTCTCAATTCTCGGTGTCCACTTTTTAGTCTAGCATCAATAGCCTTTGACGCACCTCAATAAATCATCCATCAATCTCTCTCCAATCTTCTTTTGGTTTTAACCGGGTAACAACGCTAACGATCTCACCGGTATCATTAGCTTGTATTACCGCAATACCATCTTTAAATGAAAAAGAAAAACAGCTAGTGAATCAGTGAGAAAAAACGATTGATTTATGATGAATGAGCTGCATTCCTGTAAACCAAGAAGGGCACAGCTTCTTTTCCGAGGCATTGCAGGATGGAATGACCACAACCTGGAATTCAGTTGCCTATTCCATGATAAACGATTGACTACGGCTATCATTGACCGACTTGTTCATCACAGCTATCTCTTAACATTTACAGGAACTAGTTATCGTCTGAAACATTCTTATATGAACTTATAAAAAGACTTGGGGTGTTGAAAAAAATCTTGCGTTTCGCTTAACTTTTTAGTTGAAGAAAACAGATTTCTATATATTTTGAGAAAATATATGATATGATAAGTAATAATACAAAGAAAGGGGGAATATATATGTTTCAAAATGATTTAATTTTGGAGGATGTAATGAGAAAAGAAATCAATAAATCAAATGGAAAAGATGCAAAGTTACAAAAGATTGCCGCCAAAGTCATCAAAAGAAATTATAAAGGTCTAAAGAGGTTGAGTAAAAATTGAAAATTGAATCATTGAGGCCTGAACACATTAGGATGTTTCATGATATGGCTCTCAAAGAATTTGGAGGATTACCCGGAGAGCATGAGCCAAGTCTTATTGACAGCCTTGCATATAAGCCATTTCAAATTTATAATTTTGGCGGTCATACGTATGAACCTTATCCAGGTTTATTTATGAAA
The DNA here is from genome assembly GCF_009834045.1 of Anoxybacillus sp. PDR2. Taxonomy (NCBI): domain Bacteria; kingdom Bacillati; phylum Bacillota; class Bacilli; order Caryophanales; family Anoxybacillaceae; genus Anoxybacillus; species Anoxybacillus sp. PDR2. The sequence continues at coordinate 2,367,651 of NZ_CP047158.1, forward strand.
GCCGCAGTATATATGCATACCTTATCCAGCAATCAATACTTTGTGGATGGGAATAAACGAACAGCATATATTACTGCAGCTTCTTTTTTGGAGCTAAATGGGTATGTCGTCGTGATATCAGATTGGGAATTGTATTTTGCTTCCAAACTCGTTGCAAATAAAAAGTGGAGCCTGGAAACATTGGCGGGTTGGTTAGAAATCAACAGCGTACCTGAATCTCAATATACAGAAGACATGGAACCAAGCAAGGAAACCTTGCTGCAGCTATATAAAGAATACATAGACTTATTAAATGAATTAGAGATTCAGGAAATTTTAACAGAAGAAGAAGTCGAAGAACGAAAAGAACTCCAAAAATTATTAGATGACATGCAATAGGAATAAAAGAGTGAAAAGATGAAAGTAAAAGTCATCGCAAATAAACCTGATACAAGACCGAGAACGGGTGCACAATTGCCGATTGAACATTTGATTGGAAAGATTTATGAGGTTAAATACTACGATAAGGAAGACCAATCCGTTACCGTTTATGAAGAGTCTTTTGGCGGTGACATCGTATTAAATAAAAACGAATACGAAATTATGAAAGCTCATTGATTGGCTTTCACTTTTTTCTTTTCTGCCTCAATACACAAGAATACTCTATAAAATGAGACAGAAAAAAATTTTAAGGTTTAACTTCCTAAGAAAAGGAGGGATAGAGGATGTTATATAAGTTTTCAGAGTTATCAGATCAAGCTAAAAAAGTAGCAGTAGAAGAATACATACTTGATGCCAAGCTTTTTGGATTTTGGGATGATGGCCAAACAGAAAAAGATGTATACGAATTACTTGCATCTCCATGGGAAACTCATCGATATGATGAAAACGGAGTATTACAAGGGAAGGTTCATTATTTAGATCATAATCAAATTGAATTTATTGAAACAGGTGAATATTGATAAAAAGTTACCGTAAGTTGTGGCAGCTTTTTATTGTTACATATTTTTGTGCGAAAAATAGAGAATAAAATTAATATTTTATGATTTTTGAGAAATAAACGAGCAAATTAATGACTAATTAAACTTAGTATGTTGTAATATTTATACAATATTGTAAATTAAATCAAAAAAACAGGAGTGATAAAAATGAAAATTGGTTTTTCAAACTTCTTCAATTCTTATTATTTTAGTTTCTGTTATATTAGTTTTCCTAGTATTCGGATTTCTATTTAAAAAATCAAAAAAAGAAAAAAATTATTAAATATATTTTCCGATTGCTTCAGGCCATCAAGCCAATATTCCACCAACTTTACACCGTCAATCAATTCTATATTCAATCCTTCTGCAAACTTGCGAGCATTCTCTGCAAACGATCCAGTCGTCACGACATATCCGCCATTGGCACCACTTTTCACCATATTGGAATGTAACCGGGCGATTGGATCATATGAAAGATCACCTTCGTAACATTTCACTTGTCCTAAATATAGACCATCATCACGTCTATGTTCAAAATCTACACCAAAATCCCCGATAGCTGGACTTACCCATGTAGTGCCCCCTATATTTCTTTTCCATGACCTGAGCACAGAAGTTTTCAAATTGTAATGGCTCTTGCTTGATATAGATTTTTGAATATCTCTTTTGTTTTCCGTCATTGTTGTTTTCCTTACAAAAACGAAAATATAGTCCCATTTCCAGTATTTTCTTCATTTCGAGACTATGTTCCATCTTCTTCGCAATGAATGAGGTTTGATACTCATAACCACGCTTCGTAATTCAAAAATGGATAGCAGCTGTAAGTATGACTACTCCCAACGCTATTTCAAATACAATCATGATCTCACTCCTTCATCTAAAAGGATAGGCAAAAAGGAGTATAGTGATGCAAATAAAAGCCTACTCAAAACGAGTAGGCTACAGACTGTAGACAAAATAGGGTTCCAGACTCAGTGTCTGAACCCTATTTCGATGAAAATAAGAGCCTGGATGTAAAAAACAGGAAGATCCTTGGTGGCCCTCCATAGCCATGTAGCTAGTTTTTTCAAATTCATGGCAACACAAACAAGCATCGCCTGCATTAAAACTTTTTCCAGACCTTGATAAACTGTCCAACGCAGACCATGCTTCTCTTTCATATCTGCAAACACTCGTTCAATCGTTTCTTTTCTCCGAGCGTAGATTTTTTTGTTTTCTTCGGTATGTCTTAAATGTTCCCCTTCTTCATAATATCCTTGCCATCGGACGAGTATAAGGAAGAACCGGACGAACCTCTTCATCGATAAGCAGTTTCGCTACCGCAGGAGTTTTGTAACCCGCATCTAACGCCAAAGCCGAGGGTTTCCCCACGTTCTCTTTGACTCGATAAAAGAGCTCATGAAGGACTTGACTGTCATGGACATTGCTTGCCTTTACCACCGTGTGCAGGATAAATCCGTTATCCTCGCACATCGTATGAAACGAATAAGCAAAGACTCGTTCCCTCTCATTTTTGACAAATAATCCACTCTCAGGGTCCGTCGTACTGACTTTGACCTCCCGAACCTCTGGAGAAGATTCAGGAGGTAGAGGCTTTTTTCCGTGTGCCACTCGATCTTCGTTGATTTCTTTCTCTAATTGAGACTGATAGGTTTTTGCTTCCACTCGGATCCTTTCTTTCTTATATTTTCGCTTATTCGCATTCGCTTTGACATGAGTGGAGTCCGCATCCATATATTCCGTATTCACAAATCCGTGCTCAATGGCTTGAGAAAGAATATGGGAGAAAATCTGTTCAAATCGATTCGAGTTCTTGAAACGACGCTCGTAATTCTTACCAAATGTGGAGAAGTGAGGGATCGGATCATGAAAGTCGAATCCCAAAAACCAACGATACGCCACGTTGGTTTCCATTTCTTTGATGGTTTGTCGCATGGAGCGAATCCCGAATAAGTACTGAATCAATGGAATTTTAATCAGAACGACAGGATCAATACTTGGACGACCTTTATCTTCCGAATACAAATCTTTCACCAAATCATAAATAAACGAAAAATCAATCGCTGCATCGATTTTTCGAACAAGATGGTCTTGTGGTACTAACTCATCGAGAGTAACAGCCATCATCGAATGACGTTTGTCCGTATTTTGTCGTTGAAGCATCTTTCTCACCTCCATGCACCTGACTATTCCTCAACTATAATAAAACAGCTTGTCGACTTTGTCGACAAGCTGAAAGCTGACTCAAGAGTCAGCTTTACCTTTACAATTAAAAAATTCAATTTTAGAAATAGATTTTTCATTGTTTTTCATTGCTTATTGTATTTCTCGAGCCAGGAAATCGCTTTTTTCACTTTTTGGGCTTCTGGGTTAAAACAGATAGCACGTTTGGAAAAACTACTAAAAAATCGTTTTTCAGATACGGTGCTATTATTTGCTCCCCATCGAGAAGGATCACGGAAAGTAATAGTTGGCTCAGGTCCTTTGTGTCGTCCACATACAACAACGAGATGTCCTCCGCGTCTACCGTCCTCAGGAAATTTATGAGTGATTGAAACAATCAGAGGTCCTGTTATTTGAAGTACAAGCTGTAATTGTGTTGCATTCTCGATCGCAATCGAAGCGGCACTCAATCCATATATTTCTCCAAGATCAGCAAGTCCCTGATGAATCCATCCTTTTGGAGAATAAGCACGCCGCTTCAATGCTTGATTGAGTAACTCATACTGTGATGGAACTGTTTTTCCATAATGAGAAAATATCATCCGAAGACATGCGAGCCCACAAGCTCGATCTCCCCAATATTCTGCTCCCTTCCCGTCGACGAGTTTACCTTTAGGCCATTCCCTTAGCTCAAAGCGTTGAGAATAACGTGAAACATTGTAGCAGTAATCCATTCCATCTAGCTGAAATAACCCTGAATAACTCTCTAATTCTTCGTTATACTCCCCTAACCGCATTTGAGAATTCAATGTTCTCCCACTCCCTTACAGCTTCATAGTCCCTGTTCAATTGATTTTGATCTTCATGACATAGGTAAAGACCGCCCGGCTTAGTAAATAGATCTATCGTTTGTGATATGTAGTCACCAACTTGTACAGGGATTCGAACACCATGGAACGAGGGCAGTTCCATTATTGGACGTAAATCCAATGGACGGGTTAAAACACCGGAGCATGGTGAAATAAGACTAATTCCCATCGCTGCTTTCCTTAATGGACGAATTTGCCCCCTCTCAACTACGATATGCGGTGCTAGGTACACCTCCACTACTTCGTCAATAAGACTTCTACCAATTGTAAAAAGACCTAGGGACGGATCAACGCCTCCTGGCATTCGGGTTGCAGTCTCTAAAAGAAGCGGACCACGTGAGGTAACGATGACTTCAGTATGACCAGGTCCCCACTTTACTCCGAGCACTGTGAGTACCTCAGCTACATAGTCAATAATCTTTTTAATTTTAGGGTTAGTTGGATCTTCTAGGATCTGATAGTCATAAACAGGATTAGAGTTAATAAGTTTCTTTACTGACCGCCAGACTTCTATAACAACATGAATACCGTTCACCGAAACAGTGTTAACCATATATTCTTCACCTTCGAGGTATTCCTGCACCACGACACCGATATTTTTTTGTCCATAAACATTAGTTTGTTCTAAACACTTTTTGATTGCGATCTCGGTCTCGATTGGGGTATGGCAAATCCGAACGTTGTCAGTACCTGCACTAGCAGCAGGTTTAACAACAACACTGTTAGGCTCCGTTCCCTCTGTCTCCCAAATTACATCTCCATTTATATCAAGATGTTGTTGCCAGGGGATGGAAACACCTGCTTTATATAGTAATTGATGCATCACACGTTTATCACGTCTTGCTTTGTCAAATCCAGGTGTATTAGCAGTAGGTGAATTAATTGCATTAGATAGTAAATCAGCAACATCACTACCACTTTCGATTCCTGCAACAACATGACGAACTCCCCATGACGATAACTTGTCTGCTATTTCAATAACATCTCCAGTGAAATCAAAGTAAGCATTGTAATCATGAGAATGAAATGTAGCAATTTGTGATTCACAAGCAGCATTTCTGTTTCGTATATGAATTACTGGGACTCCACGCGAACGAAATGCAGGACCAAGAAAATGGCCCGTAGAGAAAGCATCAACTATGGCGACAGCTTGTTGATTGTATCCTTTATAAAGCATGTTCTCACTCCTGTCTCCTTATTCTGTACTGGTATGATAGTAAAATAGAAAAAGCACTGAGCAAAACAGTCATAGCTAAAGTGCTCCAAGTTACAGAAAACATTAAAAGAAAAACAGATGTAATCGCTAATCCCAGTAGAGTACTAGCACCTAATAGTGTTGTGCGAAATCCAAATAAGACGGGAGCATAATGCTGTTCAGTATTAGTAACAACATTCAAGTTAAATACCATAAAAGTGGCCTCAAAAAGTACCATGAAGGTAAAGTAGACTGCATAGCTTGGAAGTGCAACAGGAATAAATACAGCTAAAGACCCTAACAACCCTACTATCGCTACGAGAGTCCATTCTGGAAATAACTTTAAAATATTGATTGCTTTGTTACGACTTGCAACCCAACCGCCACATAAGACACCAAGAGTACTAACAGTACTTACTATTCCTACACCATCTACTCCCTGCCCAAGCCGTTGATCAGGGTATGCTATACGAATTGCATTGTGCAATCCCTGGAATGCAGCAACAATACCAAGTTGCCATAACCATCCGGAAGCGATTCGTTGTGCACGTAAAGCTTTGACCAATACATGTAAACCGTCGAGTTCTAATTCGTTACCAATAGGGGACATTGTAACAGTATTACGAACGTTCCAAAGTAATATACCAGTTAGTACGTAAACTAAAGATGAGCAGATAAGAAAGGTTTTGACAGAACTCTGTTCGCCAAGGAGACCAAACAACATACCAGCAGCTGATGTACCAACGATACGCCAAAACTCAATTCGTGAAATGTCTCTTTCAACTTTATTGCGTTCCGTTTCCTTGAACTTTACCACAAGAGAGGCTGAAGAACGCGTGAGGGAATCGCAAAAACCACGTATAACTACTAGAATAAGTACTAAAGGGACTAGTTTTGACTCCGCTGTAAATATAAGAATTACGGAAAGAAGAGCGCTAGTCCATTCTGATCGGGCTGCAACCATTCCGGCGTTTACCTTCTCTGTCAATCGAGCAATACCTGTTGGCCACACTAATGGAAGAATCCACTGACACCCAAATAGTGCTGAAGAAAGCACATATGAATTCGTCTCACGAAGAATCCATACACTTAGTGCAAGATAACTCACCATTCCTACCAGGTTTGATGCAAATATTGCAATGCAGATCTTTCCCGTAATTGACATTGAGAGGCGACTATTCATTTCGGAACGCTTATACTCCGGTATCATTTAACTAGCGTCCTCCTCACCCAAGGTCCGATCTTCTCCAGATTTTTTGCACTTGCTAAAATAATCCCAAGCAACGATGGATAATTGATACCAATAGCATTAGCTGATAAAACAAGATTACTGCCATGTTGAACTCCAGGAATAGTATTTAATTCTAAGAGAATTGGTTGATTATTATGTCCAAGTATAAAATCCACCCGAAACGCCCCTTCAAAATCGAGAACGTCTAGAACTTTTCGAACTGCATCATGAAGACGATGAAGACGTTCGTCTAGTACATCTGTAAATATATTGTATCTAACAATCCCTTCTTGATCCCCTCTCAGCTTACTTTCTTGATCATAATATTGATTATCAGTAATACATTCCACTGGTGGTAAAAGGATTGCATCATTATTTATTCGGATTGCAGGGACTGTCACGGATGTGCCTTGTATAAAAGATTCAGCAATAACATCCAAAAAACCCTCTGCTCGGATTCGCTCTAAAGCATTGATTAAATTGCTGGAATCGTTCACAAGTTCCATACCAACACTACTTCCACCATTTACAGCCTTTAGAATTAACGGGAAACCCAAATTATTAAAATCTTCTGATTTTGGAAATGACAGTCTAAGATATGGTGGTAACATAATTCCACTTTGGGACAAAACCAATTTGGTCAAGCGCTTATCTGCACCAATAGCACTCGTTGAGACACCACTACCCGTATATGGAATTCCTAAGTAAGCCAACAGACCTTGAAGATTTCCATCTTCTCCGAACTCTCCATGAACATTAATAAATGCTGCATCGAAATCCCGTATCAACAAAGTCGGGTTTTGTGGGATCAAGCCACTCTGCCTCAACACCTAGATCAGCAAGTCCATTTAACACATCATATACCGACCACTCAGATTGAGGCTTATTCGATATGTATAGTCTATCCTCTGCCGATGTAGGGCCATATATTACTGCTACTCGCCAATTGGTCACTTCCCTTAGGGCTGAATCAATTAATTCGCGTAAGGCATGTGGTTCATACTTCCACCAACTACTTATATTCATGGTCTTCCTCCTTCATATGATTATTTTTTAATTTTTGTTATTTTTTATAATATTAACAATTAATAGTATAATAGAAATAAATATATATGTAAATATTTCCCTTGTAAAATATTATTAAAAATTCATTTTTCCCTACATGACGCTTACCTTGAACATAAAGTTGTAAAAAATGGTATAATATGGATGAATAAGTTCATTTTTAAACATTTTTTTATCACTCGACAGTAACGCTTTTTTGTGAATATGACTATAACGTACAATAAAGTTCGCAAATATAAAAGGAAAAGTCATCAGTACCTCCGAATTGGTAAGTGACGAGCAAACCAGAAGGAGAGATAACTGATGACCTACACTCATTTTAATGGAAACTTAGAACAAATGCTATTGCAATTTATGTCTGAACAGGACCCCATGCTGTCGATGTTACAGTGGCTATGTGAGCAACTGATGAAAGCGGAAGTCACTGCTAAAGTATAGGCTAAAAAATCAGAGCGTACCGTTCAGGCTACCGTGTGCGTCGCTTTGACACACGTATGGGTACGATGTATCTCTTTGTACCGAAGTTACGGAAAGGGGGCTATGTGCCTTTCTTTGTTACGAAGAAATCACGCTCCGAAACTGCTTTGCTTCAAGTGATTCAAGAAGCCTACATTCAAGGTGTATCGACTCGAAAAATCAAGAAACTAGCCAGCTCATTAGGAATTGAATCCATCTCAGCTAGTCAAGTTTCTCATATCACGAAAGAGCTTAACGAGCAGGTAGAAGCCCTCCGTAACCGTCCATTAGCCGATATCTATCCTGTGCTGTGGGTGGATGCTTTATACGAAAAGATTCGTGATGGGCACCGTGTTGTGAACATGGCTGTACAAGTTGTGATTGGTATCGATCTTGAAGGTAAGCGTGATATTCTAGCGATTGAGCCCATGCTTGAAGAGTCTGAAGCGACCTATAAAACGCTTTTTGAAGGACTAAAAGCTAGAGGGCTACAAGACGTTTGGCTTGTCGTGAGTGATGCTCACAAAGGGCTCTCTAAAGCCATTCGCGAGTCGTTCATTGGTTGTTCCTGGCAACGTTGTAAAGTTCATATGATGCGAAATGTCCTGTCACATATTCCTAGCCGTGACAAAGAAAGATTTGCTGTCAGACTCAAACAAATCTGGTTACAACCCGATGACCAAACTGCGTTATCTTATGCTGAACATCTCATGGATACGGAGGAAAACAGGATTCTGCTGCAATTCAAACGTTAGAGGAAGGACTCGAGGATACACCTACAATTCTTCCATTTTGAAGAAATGGACAGTCGTAAAATATCTTCTACGAACTTACTTGAACGCTTAAACAAAGAGATACGAAGACGTACTCGTGTGGTAGGTGTATGATGCTAGACTAAATAGTGGACACCGAGAATCGAGAATGCGACAATAAACCTAGCAAAATCGAGGTGTCCGAAGATGAGTCAGAAATATGACAAAGAGTTCAAAATCCAAACCGTAAAAATGATTCAGGAACAGGGGAAGCCGGTGGCGCAGGTCGCCCGAGAATTGGGCGTATCCGACAATACTCTGTACCGCTGGATCAACGAATTCAAACAGGATCCGGTCAATGCGTTTCGCGGCAGCGGCAACCTGAAAATCGAGGAAAAAACCCTTCTCGAAAGGCAGAAACGAATCCGCCAACTCGAGATGGAGAACGAAATTTTAAAAAAGGCGATGCACATCTTCGCAAAAGACCGGAACGGATCTTTGCGTTTATCCACAAACACCGCTCCAAGTATCCGGTATCGGAGATGTGCAAGGTTTTGAACGTATCCCGGAGTGGTTATTATCAATGGACCAGGCGCCAGGAAAGCGAGCAAAAGAAACGTCGCCGAGAACTGGAACAACAGATTAGCCGTATCTTTGTGGACTCGCGTCGCCTGTACGGCAGCCCGAAGATCGCTCAAGTCTTGCGCCAGCAAGGTGTTCGGGTATCCGAAAAAACGGTCGCCCGCATCATGAAGGAACTGGGGCTTAAGTCGCGCACCGTCAAGACATACAAGGCGACGACGAACTCGAACCACAATCTGCCAGTGCATGACAATGTGCTGAACCAGCAGTTCAGGGCACAAGCTCCCAATCAAGTCTGGATGGCGGACATCACTTACGTTCCGACAGACGAGGGATGGCTCTATGTCGCGAGCGTGATGGACTTGTACACGCGCAAAATCGTAGGCTGGCACGCCGATGAGCGAATGACCAAGGAATTGGTCCTGCAAGCTCTGGATCAGGCTTACAACCGTCAACGGCCGAAAGGCGAAGTCCTGCATCATTCCGATCGCGGCAGCCAATACGCATCTCATGAGTACCAAAAACGGCTCTTGAAATACGGGATGAAATGCAGCATGAGCCGCAAGGGCAACTGCTATGACAATGCCTGCATCGAATCGTTCCACAGCGTGCTCAAAAAGGAACTCGTCTATCTGGAGAAGTTCAGAACCCGCAAGGAAGCCCAAAGTCGGATTTTTGAATACATCGAGTTTTTCTACAACCGGAAACGCGTACATTCCGCTATCGGGTATCTTACACCTTTTCAATACGAACAAATATACGGTCAAATTGCGTAATTTTCTCGATTCTGGCTGTCCAATCTATTGACAGAGGTCCAGTATTCCCCAACCAGGATTCCTACATTCGCTTAGTCACAAGCTATCTCATGGAGTATAGCGAGGAATAGTCTTGTGCACGTTCCTACATTCAGCCTAAGATGATTCAACAGATTCAAGAAAAACGATTACTTGCTGCATAAACCTATTTGAGGTACTGATGTTTTTTGCGAACTATATTTGACACTAACAAAATGGGTGATGCATCAAGCCGTTTGCAAATTCGATTCTACGAGTTTCCATTCCTCATAGTTAAGATAAAAACCTACATGCATAAAACGATTTTCGAATACCGTTTCGGTTGTTTCAATTCCTCATAGTTAAGATAAAAACTCTTTTGAGGAAGTTGGGGAAATTTTCTCTGTGCTGCAGTTTCAATTCCTCATAGTTAAGATAAAAACTAAAATAAAATCATATAGATGTTCTGTGTATTCTGGTTTCAATTCCTCATAGTTAAGATAAAAACAAAGAACTATAAAGAGGAGTAAATAAAATGAATTTAGTGTTTCAATTCCTCATAGTTAAGATAAAAACGCGATGCATATCTGTTTTTCTCTTCTTCTAGATTCTTTTGTTTCAATTCCTCATAGTTAAGATAAAAACCAATAGCCACCATACTTGCATATCCCGCGGGCAATCGTTTCAATTCCTCATAGTTAAGATAAAAACTTTGCGGGGGTTCTACACCTGTTGCCTTCCATTCCGGGTTTCAATTCCTCATAGTTAAGATAAAAACAGCAACGTACAATACCTACCTTTGCTACTTTAGAGGTTTCAATTCCTCATAGTTAAGATAAAAACGCCTCACGGTAGAGGCGAATCACGCCCTGCGCACCGACGTTTCAATTCCTCATAGTTAAGATAAAAACAAAGTCTCTCAAGAGGTTCTGGCCCAAGCCAATCACAGTTTCAATTCCTCATAGTTAAGATAAAAACGAAAATGTCTAGAAATTTTCCTAGCTTGCATAACTGTTTCAATTCCTCATAGTTAAGATAAAAACGGTCTGTCGTGAAAGAGAAACCATTGTTTTTATAAAAAGTTTCAATTCCTCATAGTTAAGATAAAAACCTCTATACAAAGACGGAAAACTCCCCATCCTCACGACGTTTCAATTCCTCATAGTTAAGATAAAAACCATTGTGGGAAAAGGAATGAACCATGTGATCCAGCGTTTCAATTCCTCATAGTTAAGATAAAAACTGGCCGCGATATCACGCGTCAATCCTTCTGTCGCTTGGTTGGTTTCAATTCCTCATAGTTAAGATAAAAACAATTGTTCGCGAGGATTTTATCGGTCGAACCTCGCGTGTTTCAATTCCTCATAGTTAAGATAAAAACGGGTCCGCAATCATGCCATATTCTTGATCGTTGTTTACGTTTCAATTCCTCATAGTTAAGATAAAAACGGTATCCCATGATGTCGTTGGGGCGGCGGTTTTAATAGGTTTCAATTCCTCATAGTTAAGATAAAAACCAGTCGGTTGAGGTGATTTTCGATCATCATGTCGTGTTTCAATTCCTCATAGTTAAGATAAAAACAAAAATTCCTGTGCCATTTGCGCTTCAGCGCCAATGTTTCAATTCCTCATAGTTAAGATAAAAACAATCATTTGATGAAGGTTTGCCGCCAGCCGTGAAAGTTTCAATTCCTCATAGTTAAGATAAAAACCAATGATAATCCACCTTCAGTTGCTTGTTTTTCTCGGTTTCAATTCCTCATAGTTAAGATAAAAACAATCAAGCATCGTTGAAATCACATACCTTTCCGCGGTTTCAATTCCTCATAGTTAAGATAAAAACAAAATAAGATTGCTAGAGAACCAAGGGCAAAAAGAAAATGTTTCAATTCCTCATAGTTAAGATAAAAACGGGGATGATAATATATTGTATACGGGAACACTACCTAGTTTCAATTCCTCATAGTTAAGATAAAAACTTGATCCGCAAGGCTACAACTATGCCCGCTATATTGGTTTCAATTCCTCATAGTTAAGATAAAAACTAGCCGATGTTATCAGTGTATATGGAGAGCCATTCATGTTTCAATTCCTCATAGTTAAGATAAAAACCTATGAAATGGATGAGAGAAGACGTTACAGAGTATCGTTTCAATTCCTCATAGTTAAGATAAAAACCGGATACGAGAGTCTGGGAACGTGCGGAGGGTGGCGTTTCAATTCCTCATAGTTAAGATAAAAACTCAGAAGGGAAATTCCAATCAGAATACACGAAAAGCCGTTTCAATTCCTCATAGTTAAGATAAAAACTAATGATGTCAAGAACGTCGCAAACATCTTTCGCCAGTTTCAATTCCTCATAGTTAAGATAAAAACCCAAAGCCAGATCAATGATAGATTCGTAGTCCTCCTTTGGTTTCAATTCCTCATAGTTAAGATAAAAACGGAGCAGATGAAAATGGAACAACAAATGGCGATGAAAGTTTCAATTCCTCATAGTTAAGATAAAAACCAAGTATCGCCACACTGATACGCGCGGATCGTACAGGTTTCAATTCCTCATAGTTAAGATAAAAACAATGGCGAAGGAAACCAAAAAAGCCGAAGCCAAAACGTTTCAATTCCTCATAGTTAAGATAAAAACCTTGTCCGCGTTCGGAGAATCTTGCTGATAGACATGTTTCAATTCCTCATAGTTAAGATAAAAACGTGATGAACAGCTTCAGCAACAATTGCAGCAAATGGTTTCAATTCCTCATAGTTAAGATAAAAACATCTGGAAGTATGGCAAAAAAGTGTTTGCGATCATTTGTTTCAATTCCTCATAGTTAAGATAAAAACTTTGGGGCGCCGCACATTGGCACCTTCTCTTTGATGTTTCAATTCCTCATAGTTAAGATAAAAACAAATTGAAAAATCTATGATTTTTGTGTAGTTTTGGAGGTTTCAATTCCTCATAGTTAAGATAAAAACCGAATGCCGCCTAGAGCATTTCCCACCACCATAGATACGTTTCAATTCCTCATAGTTAAGATAAAAACGTGACTGAAGAATTTTTAGATTCCGCCATAAAACGTTAGTTTCAATTCCTCATAGTTAAGATAAAAACAGAATGGCAAAAACGGACAGAGGTGTGTTGATCAAGTTTCAATTCCTCATAGTTAAGATAAAAACACGCTATTTCCCTCACCATCGAGCAGCATGGTATAGAGTTTCAATTCCTCATAGTTAAGATAAAAACAAAATCCTCCAGTCAAGTATTTGCCATTGCGCGAAGTTTCAATTCCTCATAGTTAAGATAAAAACTGATATCGGGACAGGAACAACTGATCTTGATCACATGTTTCAATTCCTCATAGTTAAGATAAAAACAAACATTATGAGTGAGCTGGATCAAGATGAATAGCCGTGTTTCAATTCCTCATAGTTAAGATAAAAACGCACCCCAATTTCAAAGATTCCCTCGAAAGGAAATTGGAAGTTTCAATTCCTCATAGTTAAGATAAAAACGCTAACTCAAACTCCATCTTTTTTTTATTTATATTTGTTTCAATTCCTCATAGTTAAGATAAAAACGACGTGGCTTCTTATCGCCCATGTAGATGTCTGCATAGGTGTTTCAATTCCTCATAGTTAAGATAAAAACGTAATTCGCGTTTTTTCTCCGCGTGTTTCCGAACGGAGTTTCAATTCCTCATAGTTAAGATAAAAACGAGCAGAAAAGTAAAATTGTCAATCGAGGAAAAGCGTTTCAATTCCTCATAGTTAAGATAAAAACCCTCTTGCTGAGAAATGGAACGAGTGGAGAGAAAAAGTTTCAATTCCTCATAGTTAAGATAAAAACACATGACCGTCAAACGCAAGCTCGAACGCCTGGCAAGGTTTCAATTCCTCATAGTTAAGATAAAAACGTGCCATGTGTACTGCTCAAGCTCACTACGAATATCAGTTTCAATTCCTCATAGTTAAGATAAAAACATATCGAAACCTCAAGCAAGTCATTGAAGTAGCCAGGTTTCAATTCCTCATAGTTAAGATAAAAACATGGCGATTGATTCGCCTTCACGTTGCTCCAACTCCTGTTTCAATTCCTCATAGTTAAGATAAAAACCCATGTGCTTTCATCATTTGGCTTAAATGTCGCCAAAGTTTCAATTCCTCATAGTTAAGATAAAAACCCCAAAAGTGATGATGAAATCAGCATTTGGAAAATGGATACAATGTCATTATAAACTTATCTTAAAATTCGAGCAACATCTTCTTTTCCTTATCACAGTGGGAATTTTAGCTGTTAGAAATTTGTCGTCGATCCCCCGGGATTTTTACACGATTGGAGGTCGACGACAAATTTTATCCAGTACGATCTTCAATAATTAGCAATTATTAGGAAATAAAGCATATAAAAAATGAAGATAATAGCCTATTCCCTCATAACTCATCCAGTAAAACAGCGTTCTCAACTACGAGTCGATTAAAAGAAAAAGATATGTGAATAGTTAGTTATAGCCCATTTTTATTTTCCCGAGAACGTGACTTCCCCTGCTCTCTTTAATACATAAACTCTCCTTCTGTTTGTAAACAATACTTATAATAGATGTCTGAGCCCAACATCTTAATGAACCGGATGGTTATGTTTTGCATTTTTAATCGTTGTTTGCATTAATTATACAAAAAAAGCAGCATATAGAGCAGATATGTAAGAGCTTATTGATCCTGTCTTTGTTATGATGGAGACTCCCTGCGCAACCATTTTCTTACAGCATTTCTCATTTACTAAAAATAGTTCAATATTTCACGAGGTGCAAAGTTGTCTATTCTCTTCAACTCTTCCTTGCTCCACCACCTTAACTCTATAAATGTATCTTTCTCATTTTTAGTCATATTTTCGATAGACAATATGTTGTCAGATTGAATAGCAATTTTATAATAAATCTCACGACTTATAAACGAATCTTTTTTTCCTTCAATTAATATATCCATTTCAAATATTGGTTTGTCATGAATATCAACAACAATGCCAAGCTCTTCGCTTAATTCTCTTTTTAATGCCTCTACTGGAGTTTTATTCTCCTGAATGCCACCGCCAGGAGTTACCCATAACACTTTGTTTCCTATAACATCTTTAAATTCAAACTTCTGAAGAAGAACTCTATTAAATTCATTTATTATCACTGCTCTAGAACATTTACGAATTCTCATTGAATTTCTCCTCTTGTCTTTATGATCTTCATCCAATTATACACCCCGGTTCACCAGCGCTGTCACGAATATAGAATCCCTTAAAAAATCTTTCATACTCCTAAAAGTTTTTGTTGAAAGTAAGGGATGTGAATTCTTTATGTTAGCGAATTTGTTCATCTACTATAAAATAGTTAATGTTACGTCTGTAAATATTTTACATATTTATCTATTTAAGGATCTTCACCACAAAATGCACTTGACAATTAGGTTGTTTTCTGATCAAAGGGTATAAAAAATGCGAAAATTCCTGTATGGTAAAGGTGACCAAACCATCAACCATGGAGGAAATTTCGCATGCCATCTCAGTTTATCAAAGAATTGATCACTTTACCAGACTTTCTTATTCAAGGTGAACGAAAAGAGGGAGAACGCTGGATTTTTGAGCTTTCCCTCCCTCCTCATTGTCCGATCTGCCCGACTTGCTTCGGGCGAACAACAAAAATGTCATCGAAACGAAAACAATGGATTCATGGCTATACGAATCACATCGGTCTATTTTGGGTTGAACTTCCCATCGAAAGACGTCGCTGCCAAGCTTGTTCCCTTACATTTACCGTTTCCTATCCGGGGTTTCCGTCTCACAGTATCGCGACGGAATCGTTTCAATATTGGGTTGCCCAGTTATGTATCGGAAAAACGATTCAAGAAGTCGCTCGCTTGTTACAACTCGCCTACACAACGGTAGAACGCTGGTTTTATCAACATGCCCCAACTCTTTTACCAACATCGAATCCTACCGTAGTATGTGTGGATGAATTCGCTTTCCGAAAAGGATATGATTATGGAGTAGCGGTGATGGACGCACAGACTCGGAATGTCCTTTCCATGGCTTCTGGAAAAAATGAAGAAGCCATTGTGGAGGTGCTTCAACCCATCGCCTCCAAAGTGAAGTATGTGGTCAGCGACCTGGCTCCTGCCATGAGAAAAGCCATTGAAAAGGTATGCCCAAAAGCGATCCACGTTGTCGACCGCTTTCATGTGATTCAGTTATTCACCAATGCACTGGAACGTTGTCGCCAATACCTTGCCAAAGGCGGAACCAAACACGGAAGCGTTCGCCGCGTATGTCGATTGTTAAGCCAACATCCGGAAAAATGAACAGAAGAAGAGAGACAAGAAGTTCGACAATGGTGCCAAGAAAGCGCTTATTTACGTGATGTTTATCAAGCACTTCAACATTTCCGTTACGTATCCAAAAGCCAAACAAGAAAACAAGCCAAAACTCGTTTGACCCAATGGGTTGACCGGTACCTTTTTAGCAACTGTGCCGCCGTACGCAGTATTGCCAAGGCACTCATCACCCGAAAAGAGGCGGTGCTTTCTTGCATCGTTTTTCCTTACTCGAATGGGGTGATGGAGGGGACGAACAACAAAATCAAACTGATGAAACGTCGAGGATATGGCTACAGAAATATCCAACGTTTTACTTTGCGTGTCCGTTTAGAGACATCAATCACATTTTAATGTAAAAATCAAGTACATCTTTTGGTGATGAACCCTATTTAATCAAACATCCATTCTAAATACCATTATTTTAATTGATTATGGATACATAAAACTTCTCAAGTGTATCGTCTTTTGGTACAAAGGTGATGAATACTATATTCCTTTTTTCAAATCTTTCTTTAATTTTACTAGGTTAATAATAAAATCCCTACGTTTATCTCTACATAAGTCACAGTCGGTATTCTTTTTCCATAATCCATAAAATTGATGAAAGAATGACGTGGCTTCAATTGGCATGATTGGCTCATGTCAGTGCACCGGGCCGCGGTCCAGCATCGCTTGCAATACAACCATTTTATAGCTTTTTGTCATCGTCGTCCGCTCAATCTTGGCAAGACACGGTTCGTATTGCCAAAAAAGCTCTCTTATTCCGTCCTCACCCCCCCTCCCCATAAAAGAAGCTGACATATGCTTTAAACTCCAATTTATATTCAGAGGCTTCATTTCTACCATGCAAGTAAAGCTCCTAATTTTCTATGATCTCCCGCCCCCATATTTTACAAAATAGACAGCCGTTTTGGCACTAAAAAAATGCTCTTGGTTTTTCTGTGGAAGCGCTGGCCGTTTTGAGTGATGAAGGTGGCGGTTTAATCAGCCTCCCCCTCCCGGTTACGATGCTATCCTGTTTAACGCCCTTCCCATTCTTTATGCCTGGCTGCTTGCCTCCTTCCGTTTGCATGCTCTTCGCCGGGGATGGCCCCGCAAGAAGCGTGAAAATATTTGGCTTACAAACTAGCCACTGCGTTCCAGCACTTGTTTCTAAATTCAATATGACAGCACCTAAATATTTCTATATCCATTCATTGGGAGGGGTTGGCATGAAAAGCATCAAACCCGGCCGGGGACCTTCGCTGCAAGGGTTCGTCGGGAGCATCGCCGCTGTTGTATTCGGAATTTTTTGGATGGTGATGGTGTTTTCCATCACGCGCGATTCACCGTTTGGAGCCACCCGGTTTTTTCCGTTTTTGGCCTGATTTTTATCGGGCTTGGTATTTTTCAAGCGGTTTATCATTACAAAAACGCCACGGGAAAAAACCGCATGTCCGTGCTGGATATTGTCGACAGCCGCGAAGAACCCGATCCGCTGAACGTTCGATTTGGCCATGAACAGCGGCCGGAGCGGCAAGAGAGCCGCTATTGCCCCGATTGCGGAAAACAAGTGCAGCGCGACTTTCAATTTTGTCCGAGATGCGGGAAAGCTTTACCCCCTTGGCGTGAGTCCTAGGGAGTATTTCATCACCTGCGGGCTGCTACGGCGGCGAGGAGGGCTTTACTCGCTTCCTAAACTGTATAGCGATAAAGCGCTTCTAGGTAGGCTGGGACATACCGCCGTCTTGCCCTTCAGCCGCGAGCTTGGGCCGATCTTGTTTCATTTATCGCATGTACCATTGAATCAGCCGCAAGAGCGCCTGATGGCCACACAAAAAAACTTATCGGTAGCCCCGCCGGAAATCCTCTCTCTTTCGCCGCCAAAACTCGTCGTTCTTTCACGATTCAACGCTATGACAATAACTCACTATTCTGCCAACATCTTTATCAACCGCTGGGCCGCTTTTGATAAATAGCGGTCTTTCAGCCACACTAACGCCGTCTCCGAGCATAATGCTGTATCGATGATCTCAAGGACTCGCAATTCCTTGCGAATGAAAGGCGGAATCGCCGTCCGCGGCATGATGCTGGCCCCCATGCCGAAAGCGACGAGCGAGAGCACAATGTGGACATCTTGGCATTCGCATACAACATTAGGGCGAATACCGAAACGCTCCCATTCCGCCATCAGCTGCTCAT
Source organism: Anoxybacillus sp. PDR2 (assembly GCF_009834045.1). NCBI lineage: Bacteria > Bacillati > Bacillota > Bacilli > Caryophanales > Anoxybacillaceae > Anoxybacillus > Anoxybacillus sp. PDR2. The sequence continues at coordinate 2,386,231 of NZ_CP047158.1, forward strand.
ATAGCCCTTCTCCCTTTTCGCGTCGGACGAGAAGAAGGGGAACGTCCGCCAATTCCGTTATCGACACCGCGGTTTGATCATTCAACATTTCCCAAGACGTTGGAGCCACCAACACAAACGGCTCCGTACCAAGCCGAACCATTGAAAGCCCGCTGTCATCAATCGGAAGGCTGACAATCGCCAATTCGATGTCGCGCCGCTCTAAACGCTCACGAATGCTGAACGGGTCCCCTCCCCACAAGCGAAATGAGACATGCGGATATTGCTCGCGAAATCGCTGAAGCTTCTCCGGCAAATAAGATGCACACAATAAAGCGACACCGAGCGACAGTTCTCCCCGCACTCCATCCCCTGTTTCTTTGACTTCCCGCATTGATTCTTCAAACACATGTAAAACGTGCCGGGCTTTTTCATACAACACTTTCCCGGCTTCCGTCAATTCCACGCTCTTTTTATTTCGCTGTCTCTCAAGCAGCGTTACGCCAAGCTCTTCTTCCATTAGGCGCAGCTGCTGGCTTAGCGGCGGCTGGGCCATGTTTAGCTTTTTAGCCGCCCGCGAGATTTGTCCTTCTTCTACAATCGCAAGAAAATAACGCAATTGCCGAATGTCCATGGCGATCCTCCTATATATGTAAAACGTATATCTCAACTATTTAATAGATATTTAACATATAATTATAGACATGATATGCTAGAGAAGGCAATACCGCAAAGATCCAACAGGAAGGAGAGACAAATGCAGCAACAGCCACTATGGACAAAAAATTTTATTCTCGTCGCTTTTGTGAACTTTTTTACATTTTTTATTTTTTATTATTTGCTTGTCACACTGCCGGTGTATGCCGTCCAAGAACTACATAGCAGCCCGTCATCCATCGGCTTAATTACGACGATATTTCTCATCGCAGCCATTATGGTGCGGCCAATTTCCGGAAAATGGATGGGAAAGTCCGGGAAGTACGTCATCTTTTTAAGTGCGATGGGCATCATGGGCGCCGCTTCGCTTTTGTATTTTTTCGCGCATTCGCTTGTCGGTTTGCTTGCGCTTCGCTTTTTTCACGGTCTCGGTTTCGGCATGGCGACGACCGCTAACGGCGCGATGGTGGCTGACCTAATTCCCGATTCGCGAAAAGGCGAAGGGATGGGCTATTTCGGTTTAACGGTCAATCTCGCGATGGTCATCGGCCCGTTTCTCGGCTTAACGGTCATGCGGCACGGGGCGGCCGCTATGTTTAGTATAAACGCTTTATGCGCACTCGTAGCGATTGCCATCGGGCTATTCATCCGCTTGCCAAAGCAAAACGCGGCCAGCCGCTCCGCCCAAGCGCAGAAAACAGCCGGAAAGCTTTGGGAACGCTCCGCCATTCCTGTTTCCCTTTTGGCGGCTTTTTTTGGGCTGGCGTATTCCGGAATCATTTCCTTTGTTTCGATTTACGCGAAGGAAGCAGGGTTTTCAAGAGCAGCCAGCTACTTTTTTATCATCTATGCAGCCGTTCTCCTTATTTCACGGCCGTTCACCGGAAAATGGTTCGACCGCTACGGAGCGAAGGTGATCATCTATCCGGCCATCGTTTGCTTTGCGCTTGGCACTTATTTGCTTAGCACGGCGACAACCGCGCTTGTTTTTCTTGTTTCTGCCGGGCTCATTGGGCTTGGCTGGGGCACGACGTTTCCGAGTTTGCAAACGATCGCGATTCAAGTCGCTCCGCCGCCCAACAGAGGTTTGGCAACGGCAACGTTTCTATCGATTTTCGACTTCGGATTTGGCATGGGTTCCTTTTTCGTGGGGCTTGTCGCTGCCAAAACAGGCTACAGCGTTTTATATCTTGGCAGCACGTTTCTTATCCTTGCCGGTATCGGGCTGTATTATTGGTTCGACCAACGAAGCGGTGGCAAATCCGGCATAACCGTCCGCCAAACAGGCTGATGGTACCAACCATAAGAAAAGCGCCCCCGAAGAGCGCGCGAACCAAGCTTGACCCTGCGCAGACCGCTCAGCGGCCATGGGACTCAGCGTGTCGCCGCCGCAGTGTAGGACGGAGCGTCTCAAGGCGATGGCGCTCCTCCTTCTGAGCTAGATTTCGCTATCACGAAAAAACCCTATTCCCGTTCATTGGAAATAGGGTTTTTTCGATTGGTAAGAATCCTTTTGATCGTTGTTCATTTGCCAAACATGACAATAGCTTTTCATTGTTTCCCTGTTTTCAAACATTTCGCTGCCAGCGCCGTATGGATCATGCCTCCTTTTGATCCATAGGGTTTTGGAAGACCCAAAGCCGGCTGCCGATAAAGGTAATGGCCATTCCTCCAAGCGTAGCCATGATTTTTCCCAAAAAGAGCGGAACATGTCCCGTTTCTTTAAGCAGGTAGAGAAGGAAAAAAGCGGCTCCGACCGCAGCGGCATTTATCGTGATAAAGCGAAACATCTCTTGCCTATTCACTTTTTTCTTCACTTGAAACGTCCATATTCGATTCCATATATAGCTGTTGGCCATGCCAGCCATATAAGAAACAGCCTGCGCCAAAAGATAAGGGGCTCCTGCTGTTGCAAGCAGAAAAAACACCTCGAAATCGATAAAGGTGTTCCCTGCTCCAACGATACAAAACCGCAGCACCGTTTTCGTTTGTTCTTTAATAGCTTGCATTTGCATGATGGGTTGACGCTTCCTTCTCCCGCTCGGCTGTATGCTTCTCTTGCACAATATATAACGGCCGTCCTTTTGCTTCATCATAAATTCTGCCAATATATTCGCCGATGACTCCCAATATAATCAGAATTACCCCGTTAAAGAAAAGCGTTGTTAATAAAAGAGAGGACCAGCCGGCGACAGTTGAGTCCGTAAATAGCTTCAAGTATAGCACAACCAGCATTCCGATCCCGCTTCCCATCGAAAGGAGGAGGCCTAAAAAGCTTGCTAGTTTTAATGGCTTATAGGAAAAAGACGTAATGCCATCCATCGAAAAACGAAGCATTTTTTTAAGCGGATACTTCGTTTCTCCCGCAAAACGTTCATCCCGTTCATATTCTATCGCGGCTTGTTTAAATCCAACCCAGCTGACAAGCCCCCGCACAAAACGATTTCGCTCCTTCATATGAATCAGCGCATCGCACACCTTTCGATCAATCAGGCGAAAATCTCCGGTATCGACCGGAATCTCAATCTCTGTTACTGCCCGCAACAACCGGTAAAACCAATGGGCGGTTTGTTTTTTAAAAAAGGTTTCGCCTTTCCGTTTCGTCCGTTTGGCATAGACCACTTCATAGCCTTCTTGCCATTTGCGAATCATCGTTAAAATGAGCTCTGGAGGATCCTGCAAATCCGCATCGATAATGACGATGGCTTCTCCCGCTGCATGCTCCATTCCGGCTGTAATCGCAATTTGATGGCCAAAATTGCGCGAGAAATCCAAAAAATGGACCGCCTGATCTTGCGCTGCCAGCTCCTTAATGATTGTCATCGTTCGGTCGGTGCTTCCATCATTGACAAACAACAATTCATACGGGCCGTCCGCCTGTTCCATTACCTTTTTTAACCGTTTATAGGTTTCGCGAATAACAGGCTCTTCATTATAAACCGGAATAATAACCGAATATTTCACCATTCTGCTTTCCTCCCCTTTTTTAGCTTGGAATATGGATCTCCGATTTCTGGATGGATATGTTTATTTTAAAAAGCAATAGTGAAAATCTAGCGAAAATAGCGCCTCGCTACATGGTTTTTGCGGATGCGGCCAGGCGAAGGCGGGCCAAATCACATGGCAACACCGCTTTTTTGTGATGATTCGCCTATTTTCTTTTAGAATGCAGCTCGAATTCTATGGAAAGAGATCAGGACGGTTCAGCGGCTTGTCCTTTTCAGCTTATACACAAAATGACGGACGGATGAGGGTGAGCCACCGTTTTCCATTCTATTCCTTTCTTTCACCTATTTTTCATCATTCTTTGCTATGTTGGTTGTATCATACCCATTCGTTCATAAGGGAGGAAAAACAAACGATGAAGAGGCAAAACAAACGAAAAGTGGATTTCCTTTTAATAGGAATTATCATTCTTTCATTTTTTCTTCATTTTTATCAATTGAAGGAAGCAGGATCAAACACTTATTATACGGTGGCGGTTAAAAGCATGCTGACAAGCTTTCATAATTTTTTCTACGCCTCGTTTGATCCGGCCGGATTTATCACCGTCGATAAGCCTCCTGTTGGGCTGTGGATTCAAGCGCTCAGCGCGTATTTGCTTGGCCTCAGCGATTTTAGCGTTCTTTTGCCTGAAGCATTGGCAGGCGTCGGCTCTGTTTGGCTGATGTATATTTTAGTGAAGCCGAAATTCGGGCGCGCCGCTGCTTTGCTGTCAAGTCTCGTGCTGGCCTGCTCGCCGATTTTTGTGGCCGTTGCCCGCACCAATAATGTGGACAGTATTCTCATTTTTGCCCTATTACTCGCGACTTGGGCTTTAATGCGATCCATAGAAAAACAAAAGCCGGGCTGGTTGATGCTGGGTGCCGCCTTGATTGGCGTGGGCTTTAATATCAAAATGCTGCAAGCTTACATGGTGCTGCCTGCTTTTTATTTATTTTACTGGATAGCCATGAAAGCGGCATGGACGAAACGGATCGCCCATCTGGCCATGGCAACCGGCGTATTGCTTGCTGTTTCCCTTTCATGGGCGCTTGTCGTGGAATTTACGCCCGCGGATCAGCGCCCTTATATCGGGGGAAGCGAGACCAATTCCGCGATTGAGCTGGCGCTTGGCTATAACGGTATCTCTCGTTTAACCGGACAAAACGGCCCTGGCGGAGGCGGCCAGCCGGGAGAAAGACAATGGCGGGAGCCGCAAATGGGAGCGCAGCAGCAAGAAAATCCCCCTTCTGGCTCGCCAACTGTCAATGCGGGGGACCCATCGCCGTTTGTGTCAAACGGCCCTTCGAACGGCATGCCGGGCGGATTTCGATCAAACCAGAATGCAGGAGGAGCGTTCGGAACAGGAGAGCCGGGGGGATTGCGCCTTTTTTCCAAAGAATTATCAGGGCAAATCAGCTTTTTGCTTCCTTTTGCTCTATTCGGTATCATTCCGCTTGTGGCGCAGTGGGTTAGAAAGCGGAAGTGGGACATGAAGCAAACATTCACTTTGTTTTGGATGGCGTGGCTTGTTCCGATGATGGGCTTTTTTAGCGTAGCCATGTTTTTTCATCAATACTATTTGAGTATGATGGGACCTGCCATTGCCGCTCTTGTCGGAATCAGCTGGACTGTGTTATGGAACGAATATAAAGAACAAAAGGGCTGGAGAAGCTGGTTGCTTCCAATCTCTGTTTTGGCCACTTCTTTGTTTGAAGCCTTGATTATTTATCAAAATAAAGAAGCGGTTTCCCAAGGCTGGTTCATTGGAGCCATCGCGGGAGGATTAGGCTTTTTTATCGCGCTCATGGCGATCAAAATGAAAGAAGCCATTTCCTTTTCACTGGCAATCGCCGGAATGCTTGCCCTTCTTGTGATTCCTGCGTATTGGACATGGATCACCATTCATAAAGAAGGCAATGCCATGACTCCGATTGCCGGGCCAAGTAATGGATTTGGCGGAATGGCCGGAGCCAATCGGCAAGCGCAGGCCCCGGATCAACAGCAATTGGACGGCGCAGACCGAACGTTTTCCCCTCAGCGGTCATTCATGCAGCAGGGAGGACGACGAAGCAGCGGAGATCCCGAGGAAGAGCTTGATACGAAACTGCTTGCCTACCTCGAACAGCATGCTAAGGGAACCAAGTGGATTTTGGCGGTACAGCGCGCGCAGTCCGCTTACTCCATGATGCTGCATACGAATTATGCGGTAATGGCGATGGGCGGATTTGGCGGACAAGATCCGGCTCTTACTCCTGAAAAACTAGCGGCCATGGCCAAAAAAGGAGAAGTGAAATACTTTTTGATCGGCGATGGACCCGGTGAAAATGACTCAGTCATCCAATGGATTCAAGAAAATTGTGTGGAGGTGCCGAGCAGCGAATGGAAATCCGCTGAAGATTCTGCAACGAATCAGCCAAGGGCCTTTGGCCGAATGAACAAGCAAACATTATACGAATACAAAGGATAAGCAAACAAAAAAGCAGCCAATACTCTCTTTCTATCGGAGTTTTAGCTGCTTTTGGCCGATCCAATCCATCGATCGAGAAACCGGCCTGTCAAATGCTTTTGGCCGGTTCCCTGCGATCCACTTTATCCAAACACAAGGCCGATTGTTCGTTTCCTTTCAATCTAGCAAAGCATCTGACTGATCCCGATTTTCCCCATAAAATCTATCGGAATTTTTGTCCAAAAAGCAATGACGGCAACGGAAAGCCCATCACGAGGCAATCCGCTGGCCGCCATTATCTTGTTCCGCATGCGATGGGAGGTGCATGCAGCGATGAGCAGCGATCGTACCTGATTATTCCACGCTTTCTTCTTGCGTGCGGATGAATTCTTCGTAAAAGGCAGCAAGTGAAGCATAAACATAAGGAATAAGCCATAATAGTCCGATGCCAAGGGTGAAAATACTTAAAATTCCCCAACCGATAAAGCTCAAATATAATAAAAACAGCTTCCCTTTATACCCTTTCATCCGCTTGCGGCTTTCTGTAATCGCTTGAAGAGCGCCGTATTCCGGGTGATCTTTCAATAAAAAGAAGGTTTGTGAATATGCCAATGATTTAATGATTCCAGGGATAATAAGCAATAGGCTCCAAAGCAAGACGAAAACGCCAAACAAAATCGAGGTGCCGATCAGTTTAAGCGAACGCTTCCCTTCTCCATAAATGGTGAAGATGTTGGCGATGTTAAAATCGCTTCCTCTATATACCTCTAAAAATAACCAATATACTACGATACTGAATGGAATCGCGGCAAGGGAGTACAGGATGTTAAATACATCGGCCGAAGCGGGCGTGTTCTCCTGCTCAAGCCATACGTCCCATCCCCCGCTTATGATGATCTCTATGACCGTCGGAATGAGCACACTCACCAAAAAATAGATCATCATCAATAAAACAGCTGTGCCCCATTTTCCTTTAAGAGACTGCCTTGCTTGACGCTTCAATGCTGATAAACTCATGATGCTTCCTCCTTGTTCATAAAATAACACCTACAGTCCCAATATACGCTGCTCGTTTCCAATTTATCATAGATTTCATAAAATCTCCACCTTTCATAACAAATAATGGTAAAAAATTACCTTTTTTTAAGCTTGTCGTCATGAAGCAAAACAAAAATCGTTCCAACATTGATCGAATCCCCTCACTCCTTCACCATCTTGCGTTTGGCAGGCTTCTATATACAAAAGAAAGAAGCGTTGTTCTTCTTTCGCACAACGCTTCCTTCTTTCTCACTAGTGTGGATTACCTATCATTTCATTTAATGGATAAACCTGATTCTTTTCTATCAAAAGCAAAAAACAGCTCTTTCGCTTCACAATGCTTTCCCGTATTCGAACAGTTCCTTTAGCTCCCACACATATTCTTCCGAGCCCGTAACAATCAGCCGGTCGCCCATGCGCAATTCTGTATCTCCATGAGGAATGAGCGACTCGTTGCCGCGGAAAATGCGGACAATAATACAATCTCCTAAGAATGGAAATTGACGAAGCAAGACCCCATGGTACGCGGAATGATTCATTTCGATTTCATGGAGCGCCGCGTTGCTATCTGTCAGCATATCGACAATATGAGGCGAAACAATGAAGGACTTTAAGACCGCAGCCGCCGAAAGAGCAATGGAAGCTGTTTCAATTCCCTTTGCCTGCAATTCTTGAACGGTATTTGGCGAGTCAACAAAGGCGATGACACGTGAAACTCCCTGCTCCTTCGCCCAAGCAGCCACTTGCGCATTAATTGCTTCATTGCCCGTCAGAACGACTACAACATCCGCAGCAAATGCCCCGTTTTCCTCTAATACCGCAAATGAATAATCTTCAATATCAATAATCGGGAACACATGATCCAATGCCAAAAGCTCCAGCTTTTCTTCTTTAATATGGTATAGGGTCGTCTCGTACTGCTGAGCGTTTAAATCCCGGGCGGCCGCCAATGTAAACTGATTCGTGCCAATCAGCTTCACTGCCATTTTCGGTGTTTCCTCCACCTGCTTCTTATATAGCTTCTTAAACATGATCGGCGAAACGACGCTCGTTAATACGGCCACTAAAATAAGCGCGCCTTTCATATTTTCATCAATCATCCCGAGACGTTCGGCAATGGTCGCGGCGGCAATGACAAGCGACAGTGTGGAAACGAGCAAAAACCCCGAAGCAAGCGTGGTTCTGGAATCATACCAAATACGCAGCAAATAGACAGGCACCACCTTCGAGATGACAAGAGCGAGAAAGAGAAGCGGGATGAGCAATAAAATTTTCGGTTCGGCAAAGAGCGGCCGCAAATCCAAGTTCACTCCAACCATCACAAAAAAGATCGGAATGAAAAAACCATAGCCGAAGGAATCGAGCTTATGGACAAAATCTGGATTGGGCGATAACAACGAAACAAGAACGCCAGCTAAAAACGCGCCTAAAATATTTTCAGCTCCAAGCGACTCCGAGAGAGCCACCAGCACAATAATAAGCGTAAAGACGGCGCGAGTGCCGATTTGAATCGTTCCCTTTGCCATCGTTTCAACAAACGAACGGCGTTTAAAATGTTTCCCGGCGAAATAAAACAGAACGCCAGCAACAAACAAGCCAAGAAGCAGCCACGTATTTCCGCTATTGGATTCATTTGCGGAAACAAAAACAGCCAACAACACCATCGTTACTAAGTCAGCAATGACCGCAATCAGCAAAATCGTCTGGCCAACGGATGTTTTCATCAGCTGGGCATCCTTCAACGTCGGCACAACCACCCCAAGCGAGATCGTCGAGATGATCAGCGTCATTAAAAAGGCATTATCCACGTAGCCGGCCCAGACAAATAAATAAGACAGACCAAGTGATACGAGAAAAATTCCGACAAACACTGTAGAGGCCAGAACAAATGTGTTCGGTTCGTCCTCCTTCTTCTTTTTCGTTTTACGCGCAAATGCCGAAAAATCAATTTCCAATCCGCTTAAAAACATCAGAAAGAGAAAACCAAGTGTCGACAATGTTTCAAGCCACATATCGTACTTAACGATATTCAATCCCGTTTTACCGATCATAATTCCAACAACCGTTTCAGCAACAACAACCGGAATAACTTGGAGGCGAAAACGATGCAGGAAAAGCGGAGTAAAAAATGCGACAACAATGACAATGAGCAAAGATGTAATCGATGAATGCTGCCCCATCATCGTTCCTCCTTTCATTTGTTTTCACCATTATATAAAATCGCGAAGAAGTTTACAATTTTCCCGTCCCTATCCAACCATTGGACGATCTCTTTTTTGAGCTAAAAGCTCGCTCTTTATCATTTGCTTCCTTTCCGCTTGACTCTTTGCGAAAAAATGCTCAAACCCTAGACTTGGTCAGACGCCGGAGTTCATTTTATGGATAAAAATTGCAAATGTTTGGTTACACTAGTGTGTGGCGGCATTTGCCTTTATCCCGGATTTGTGTTGTGCTTCACAACCGATCAGCCGTTTCACAGCACGATTTCATGAAGTACGGGGCGGCGGCGTGCCTTCCCGCGGTGCAATGGTTCAACCATTTTCAAGTTTGTATGGATGCCACAAAAGAAATTATGGATTTAAAGGAGAAGAGTATGTCTGAAGCAACCTTTTTTGTCACAGAAGCAGTTTCCCAGCAGTCAATTCAGCAAATCGAACAGCTTTTAAGCTCACTTGACGGCGTTGAAAGAGTATTAATCGATACGGCTGATGGGGAAATCAAAGTCGAATTCGACGACAAAAAAATTTCAAAAGAACGAATGATAATTACGTTACAGCAGCATCATTTTCATATCCAGTAAAAATGATGGTGATCGACAATGTCCGTTTTGGCTTTGTCGACCACCACATTTCAAGTTTTAAAAGCTTCAACCGTCAATTCCAGCATGTCTACCCCGTTTTCTACTCTCATAGATGAACCTCCTAATTGTTCTTTTATGATGAAAAGTACTTACACTATAAGGATTTATCATATTTAAATCAATTTTAAGCAAATTAAAAATTTATTATATCAAAAAATATTTTTCGTCAATATTTTAATTCGTTCCTCCATTTCCAATGAACCTGCTTTAACCGACACTCGGTTAATGAGGAGGGAGATTTCGTATATGGATCGTATCATACGAAGGCTATAGCAGCCATCGTTTATAAATATTCATGAATTCTTCAAACTCGGGCATACTAAACAAAGACAAAACGATTTTAGGAGAGAAGCATGCCATGGACAAACTGATTTTATGGGCATTGCTGTTTCTTGGCATCGCCTTATTGCTCTTTAGTTTTATCAGAAAACCTTTGCTCATCAAAAACTCTTTGCTTGCCTTTTTAATCAAAGCATACTTTTCTACCTTTTTTGGCGTCATTGTCGTCGAAACCCATACTCTCGACTACCCTGTCCGATTTTTACCCGAGTATTTCGATACGAGCATTTTATTTGAATATGTATTATTTCCTATTGTTTGTGTTTACTTTTATCAAACATCGCTTCGTTCATCATTTTTAGGAATGGTCGGTCAAAGCCTATTGTATACAACAGCCTTGACCTTGATTGAAGTATTATGTGAGAAATATACGGATTTAATTGAATATTACACATGGAAATGGTGGTATTCATTTGTGACGATGTTTTTATTAACGATGTTTGTCCGAATCATTATGCTATGGGTCGACCATAACAAACTATCGAGGGAATAAAGGAAAAAGATGAGAGAATACCAGCCATCGTTCTGTATGGGGGATTGTGAGCGAAATCAATAAATGCTCCAGTCATTTCGCTTCTACTTCCTCCGCTGTCTGGAAAGCCCTTGGCAGACAAGACACGCGGACGAGCGAAGACAGTAGCGTCTACCAACCGTTTTTCATGTATTAAAGAAGAGGCATAGAAAAGAAAAACAGTACTTCACCTGCCATATCATCGCTGATTCTCTGCCTCTCCCTGATAAAATGGGCTGAGCTCCAAACATTTGTCTGGTCTGCAGCCCGTTTTAGCGCGATTTCAAAACAGCAGCGAATCACGCAAAATTCTAAATACTCCACTATTAACCTCCATTAATTGCACACTTTCACCATTTTCAGGATATTTTGCCTATCGTTTGTTTTATCCTGCTTTACTTCGATTGACAAGTGTTTGCAAATATTCTTCACCGTTTTTCATTCGTCGAACTTATGAGGAAGCGCAGCACGGCTAAAATTAGCATGCTTCAGCGGCACAAGAAACTAAGCACAATCATCGCCTTCCCTCAATTCCAATCAGCCTTGTTCCTTTACAAACTGCGTTTTCACCCTTCTCGTCCAGATCAGGGCAATGATAGCGAATATAAACGCGACACCTTCAACAAGCCAAATGTTCGTAACAGCTTTCACTTGATACAGTGCCGGAGCGACATCCATCAGTGCGTGAAGCAAAATCGCATAAATCACATAGCGAAACTGACGTCTGCGCACCCCGAACAGCACAAGAAGCGACATCGCAATATGAAAGGAAAGAGCAAAAAGCCGTTCAAAACCGCCAAGCATATACATAGCAAATGTCGTCTGCTGTACTTGCTGCTTCAGCAGCGCTGCCTGATCTGCTGATAAAGAAGCAGCGATCACTTGCTCGAAGGCCCCTGATTGAATTAAGTTGGTCAAAATCCAAGCATTGACTGCGCCTATTCCGCCAATAAGAATCGCTTCAATGCCGCCATGTCCGATACCAAACGATAGTCCATCCTGATAATCGTGATGTCTCTTCAACAGCCAGCGAAAGCCGAGATAGCGCCCCATCTCTTCAAATATTCCGGCAGCCAACGTTGCGTATACTACAAATAAAAACGGATTGTCCGTCCATTTGAGCGATGGGCCAGTAGGGTCAAGCACCGCAACATGAAGCAATTTTTCTAGAATTTGCGAAAACAAAATGAAGATGAGAATCCCTATACCTAAAGGCTTCCAGGACAGCCAGCCTTTTCTTCTCCCATAAATCACTAGACCAATTGGAATAAACACCGAAATAATAAATTGAACAATAATCCCTGCTATACTTCCTGCCACGATCATACTCCTCTCTCTTCCCTGCTCTTATTTTTCCACCATCAATGGCCGCTTTGTTCTTTTCGGAAATACAAATACGACTGAATGACCAAATAGAGGACGCCAGCCATCACCGCGATGATAAACGTGAAAGAGCGCCACGCTCCTTCGATAAACACCGTCATCGTCAGAATCATGCCGAGCAGCACAAATACTTTCCCGCCTAAACGATGGGTTTTATTCCATACAGTTTCATTTGCTAACGTCCAAGGTGTCCGAATGCCAATAAAATAGTTAGGCTTCATTTTCGGCATATAATTTCCTAGCACAATAAACAGCATGCCGATTCCAAGCGGCACAAACAAATTGACATCGACAGGGAAGCCGAGATTGTAGGCAAGCGTTACAACATGAAGAGCGAAAAAGAAAAGAACAAGCACAACAAGAATCACTTGGTAGCTTCCTTTAAAACTCTCATAATTTTTACGTTTTGGATCCATCTTTGGCATTACGTTCATTAAGATGACAATAGCAGTGATCAATACCGGCGACAGAAAGGCGCCAAACCATTTGCTGCTGTAGCCATCCACTTCTCCCTCTGCGTTCCAATGGATAGCGACTTGGTCAGGTAAATAAAAAATAGCGGCAATGCTCAATACATAACTTAAAACGGTTAAGATGACCGCAATCCGGTTCGACCTCATGAGCCCTTCCCTCCTTTATCAAAAAAATCGTAAAACCAGCTCATCAAATCTTGAAACACAGTGGTGTTCAAAGAATAATAAATATGCTGCCCAACCCGTCTATCTTGAACGAGATCGGCCTGCTTCAAAATTTTTAAATGATGTGATACGCTGGGCTTTTGCATTTCGAAATGAGAAGCAATCTCCCCAGCTGTTAAGTCCCCCTTTCTTAACAAAGTAAGAATTTGTCTTCTCGTCGGATCAGCGATTGCTTTAAATGCTTCGTTAAAAGACAATGGTTACATCACCTTTCGATATGATGTAATTCAATATTTAGAAAAACATCTAAATATAAAACAAAAAAAATATTTAGATATTCTTCTAATTTTAATTATATTCTATTTTGTATATATTTGTAAAGAACCATTTTTAGCTGGAACCTCCTGTCTCTAAACGAAGAATAAACGGAGGGGAATCAAAAGCGTTCTCCCATGTTTTTCCCTTGTTTTCAGTTGATAAGATCCTCTATTTATGAGAAAATACTACGAAGAAGCAGAACGTTTGCACGGATAGAAGGTGAAAGTTTTGAAAGGGCTTAAAAAGAAAACGGGTTCATGCCACTCATCAAACCTTTGCCCTAAGTTTGAAGCCGCGATGACGTTACTAAGCAAACGGTGGATTGGCTTAATTATTAGCCAATTATTAGAAGGGAAAACAAGATTTTCGGAAATCGAAGCCGCTATGCCGATTAGCGGCAAGCTGCTATCGGAACGGCTTAAAGAATTAGAAGAGGCCGGTATTGTCGAGCGCAACGTCTATCCCGAGACTCCGGTGCGCATTGAATATGTATTGACAGCAAAAGGACAAGCGTTGCAGCCCGTCATTGAGGCTATCGAGCAGTGGGCGCAAGCTTGGGAGAAAGACTAAAGATGGATTGTAATACAAACTTGCGATCTGTTGTTAAAGTGAAGAGGAGGATTTGATTATGGAACATTTGGAACAATCTCTTGATAAATATGCGGCACTTGCTGTTCATATTGGCGTCAATATTCAAAAAGGACAAACGCTCGTTGTTAACGCTCCGCTCGATGCTGCCGCGCTTGTTCGCAAAATCGCCAAAAAAGCCTATGAAGCCGGAGCCAAGCACGTATATGTCGAATGGAGCGACGAAGAATTGCAATATATTAAATATAAGCATGCACCAGATGAAGCGTTTTCCGAATATCCGATGTGGCGGGCGCAAGGCATGGAAGAGATGGCGAGAGAAGGAGCAGCCTTTCTTTCCATTTATTCTCCTAATCCCGATCTATTAAAGGATGTCGATCCGAAGCGCATCGCGACATTTGCGAGAACATCTTCCCAAGCACTGCAAAATTACCGCAGCGCTTTGATGTCCGACCAAAACTGCTGGTCCATTATCTCCGTCCCAACGGCAGCTTGGGCGAAAAAAATATTTCCTGATTTATCGGAGCAAGCGGCGATCGACAAGCTGTGGGAGGTTATTTTTCAAGTAACACGCGTGCACGAAGAAGATCCAATCCAAGCTTGGGAAAAGCATAATCAAAAGCTGGCCAAAATGGTGGATTATTTAAATCAGAAGCAATACAAACAGCTGATCTACACAGCTCCAGGCACGGATTTAACGATTGAGCTTGTCGAAAACCACATCTGGCACGGCGGAGCGTCAACCAGTGAAAGCGGCATTCGCTTTAATCCAAACATCCCAACTGAAGAAGTATTTACAATGCCGCACAGAGACGGCGTAAACGGAACGGTCCGAAACACAAAACCGTTGAACTACGGCGGTAACGTCATTGACGGATTTACCCTTACATTTAAAGATGGAAAAGTCGTCGATTTTTCAGCAGAAACGGGCTATGAAACATTAAAGCATTTGCTCGAGACGGATGACGGGGCACGACATCTCGGAGAAGTGGCTCTCGTTCCACACCGTTCACCGATTTCAGATTCTCATCTCATTTTTTATAACACACTATTTGATGAAAACGCGGCCTGCCACCTCGCTCTCGGGAAAGCCTATCCGACTAATATTCAAGGCGGAACATCCATGGCGAGAGAAGAACTGACCGTGCATGGCATCAATGACAGCCTCATCCATGAAGATTTCATGATCGGCTCCGCCGAATTGAACATCGACGGCATCACCAAAGATGGCAAGCGCGAACCGATTTTCCGCAACGGCAATTGGGCGTTTAATCCAGAATAAAAAATCCATACCATACAAAATAGGATGACGCTTTTATTTCTGTCTTCCTCTAAAAATATAAGCCGCGGCCCTTTCATACGAAAGGTCGCGGCTGTCTATATGTTATGCGGCGAATGATTCTTTCCTCGTTTTAACAGATACAAAATAAAAAGGGAGCTTCTTTCCCCAAGCAGTCCCTGTCATGATTCAGCCACTTTTTATTTGCCGTTTTGTTTCTCTTCTTTGTAAGTTTTATGATAAAGCTTTAGCCTCTCTAGTTCTTCCCGATAATGCAATAGACGCTTTCGCAGCTCCTTCGTCTGGCTCGGCGTGACCACTTTTCCTTCTAGGCTTTTTCCCGTTCTTAGCGCTTGCTTCACTTCTTCCCTCATGGTCACAAGCTTTTGTCCCGTCTCTCTTACTGTTTTTGTTTTATAAGCCCGCATCATCTTAATCAACATACTTTTCGCATCGTCCGCTTTGTTATTCAACTCTCCACCTCCAAAATTGGCCCTTCTTCGCTATGGTCCCATTCCATCATTTCTGATGGAAATCCGTATCCAACAGACTATACCAATATCCGTCATGGCTGTTTCCGATTTTGGTCAATGCTGGCTGAACGCGCTTGTTCTTCATCAGATCCGAAAGGCGGTTCCTATCAAACAAATACGTAAAACTTAAGAAAATAAAAAAGGAGGGCTGTAAAAAAAGAAAAAGCAGCCCACCCTTTCGCATCTCAATTAGCTTTTTCTTACGTTCGTCGCTTGAGGGCCACGGTTACCTTGCTCCACTTCAAAAGTAACTTCTTGGCCTTCCTCTAAAGATTTAAAGCCTTCGCCTTGGATCGCTGAGAAATGGACAAATACGTCCGAACCGCCTTCAACCTCGATGAATCCAAAACCTTTGTCAGCGTTAAACCATTTTACTTTACCATTTTGCATAAAAAAAATCCTCCTAAAATGTACCTTAATGCACATATCCATTTTTAACCATTTCACAAGTAATAAAAAGACATTAAAAACTGCAACCTCTGAGGAGATTTAACCTTGCCATCCCCTTTGAAGCTACAGCATGTTTAAATCCCTATTGTATTAAAAGTAAAATGGCTTAAAACTAATATAGCACACTTTTTATATAAAAGCAAAACATTTTACCAACTTTTTCACTTGATGACTGCTGTTTCCTTCAAGCAGCGAGCATCCCCCTCTCCTCTATCACTTAAAGACCGAATAAATGGCGTCTATAAAGCCTGCGTTTTTCACACATGAAACAACGCCGCTTTCAGTTCCATTCATGTTTCGGTGAAGCGGTGTTGTTCAACCGTCCGACGGCTAAAAACATCCCAAGCTTCCCTTTGCTGCCCATGTTAACATAGCAAGAATATGTCATTCCATGCAGACACACTATCCTTCCTTGTATACTTTTAACTGAATCGCTTCTGCCCCCAAACAGCAAAACCATGCGCTTTCCAGCAATTGAAGACACACGGAACGCCGTTTGAAAATACGAGTTAATCGCACGATCCCTGAGCAAAGATGAGCATAGGCATGTGCATTTTTTTATCATATATGTACTTTCCTTCCGAATACGATAAGTAATAAAGCTTTTCTTCATGAACAGCGCGAGAATTTCCCATAAAAAAGGGGGGAAAGTATGTATAGTTATGTGTTTCCAAAGCTATCCACAGAAAAAATGATTTCCATTATTAGGAACGGATTAAAAAAAACGGACGATCCTAAAAAAGTCATTGTGATCGGCGCGGGCATGGCGGGGCTTGTTTCTGCTTCTTTGCTGAAGCAGGCTGGACATCAGGTCACCATTCTTGAAGCCTCGGAACGAGTCGGCGGAAGAATATACACGATCCGCTCTAATTTTCGCGGAGAGGATCAATATCTCGAAGCAGGCGCCATGCGCATTCCGCACACTCATTATTTAACGCTTGAATATATTAAAAAATTTAAGCTCCCTGTCAATCCGTTCATCAATAGCACACCTAACGATTGGCTTTACTTGCGGGGAACGCAGGCTCGTTTAAAAGCATACGAAAAAGATCCAAGCATCTTCGGATTTCCTGTTTGGCCACAAGAGCGAGGAAAAACTGCTACTGAACTGTTGCAAATGGCTATTAAACCCGTCATCGATTTTATTCAGAAAAATCCAATCAAAAATTGGCCGATTGCCATTCGTGAATTGGATAAATATTCACTGGATACTTACTTGCGATACAATCCTTTTGGAATGAGGCTGTCCCGCGGCGCTATTGATATGATTAAATCCATTCAGACAGTAGAAGGATTTCCAGAGCTTTCTTTTTTGGAAATGCTGCGCGAATTAATGGTGCTATTTACCCCAAACATTAAATTTTATGAGATTACTGGCGGAAACGATCAGCTTCCTAAAGCGTTTGTCCCACAATTGCAAAATGATATTTTATATGGACAAAAGGTTCGAAAAATTGAACAAAATCAAAATCAGGTTACCGTCCATTCCGTGCATACCAAAATTTTAGAGCCATTTCAAATTACAGGCGATCTCGTCATTGTGACCATTCCATTTTCGATTTTACAATTTGTAGAGATCGAGCCAAGAAACTCTTTTTCCCAAAACAAGTGGAAAGCGATTCGCGAGCTTCACTATGTCGGTTCCACGAAAACTGGTATTCAATTTAAACATCGTTTCTGGGAAAAAGAAGGAATGTTTGGCGGTCGAACCATCTCTGATCTTCCAATTACTTATACGCAATATCCAAGCCACGGACTGGGAAGCTCTGGTCCAGGAGTTGTACTGGCCAGCTACACATGGGAAGACGATACGATACCATGGGATAGTTTAAGTGATGAAAATCGGCTAGAGTATACCCTTAAAAACTTGGCTGTTATTCATGGACAGCAGGTTTATCATGAGTTCGAAACAGGAATTAGCCATAGTTGGGTTCGTTATCCGTATTCTGGAGGGGCGTTTACGATGTTTAAGCCCGAGCAAGTCACTGAGCTTTCGCCATATATTGGTTCTCCCGAAGGAAGAGTCTATTTTGCAGGAGAACACGCTTCAACGGTTCACGGGTGGATCCAAGGGGCGATTGAGTCGGGAATTTGTACAGCATACGAAGTCCATAAAGTGCCAAAATCCTACCTTGAAGCGCAAACCACGCTAAAATAATCAGGGGGCCATATAGAAGCAACCAATGATCCAACGCGCAAACTGCAGCTTCAATAAAAATACGACTTCCCTTCAAATCGCTCAACATGTTACGATTTCAGAACTCAGAGCTATCTAAAGCAACAACTACAAAAGACCAATCGAACTAACCTGAAGCAAAAGAGCTGCTTTTGCTCATTAAAAAAGGGGGTTCCTTTTATAGGAAACCCCTTTTTTCAGCGTCCCAGGAGAGATTCGAACTCCCGACCGACGGCTTAGAAGGCCGCTGCTCTATCCTGCTGAGCTACTGGGACATCATCTTAAGCTTCTGTCACAAGCAATTTGCTATGCCTCTTTCATTTGTTCGAAAAACAGAGTAATGAGACGGTTCGTCGATCCATTGGACCGCCACAAGCGGGTGACGGGACTCGAACCCACGACATCAGCAACTCGTCACATATTCAATGACGTATCGCTCGTGGCTGAAGTTTTGCCACTAAACTGCACTCGCAACAAAGGCGGCACCCGGATTCGAACCGGGGGTAAAGGTTTTGCAGACCTCTGCCTTACCACTTGGCTATGCCGCCATCAAAGCGGAAGACGGGACTCGAACCCGCGACCCCCACCTTGGCAAGGTGGTGTTCTACCACTGAACTACTTCCGCATTTGGCTGGGGTAGCTGGATTCGAACCAACGCATCACGGAGTCAAAGTCCGTTGCCTTACCGCTTGGCTATACCCCAATCCTCTTCATATTCAAAAGGGGCGACTAGTGGGAATCGAACCCACGAATGCCAGAGCCACAATCTGGTGCGTTAACCACTTCGCCATAGCCGCCATGCTGGAAAATGGCAGGGGCAGTAGGAATCGAACCCACACCGGAGGTTTTGGAGACCTCTGTTCTACCATTAAACTATGCCCCTAACTGGTGGAGGGGGACGGATTCGAACCGCCGAACCCACAGGGAGCGGATTTACAGTCCGCCGCGTTTGGCCACTTCGCTACCCCTCCAGCTATAAAAAATGGCTCGAGACGGAATCGAACCGCCGACACAAGGATTTTCAGTCCTTTGCTCTACCGACTGAGCTATCGAGCCATGATACGATGTATATTGGTCCTATGTTTATATCGCCTTTCTCTTTCCATTCGCATCCGTACATTAAAACATGGTGCAGAACAGCTATTTTGTCAATATGACATCAGCGACGGGTCATTGATCAAACATTCCAGATAAGTTAACCATAAATCCCCTTTACTTTCCTATACAACAAAGCGAATTCACCGAAAACAGTTAAACATATGTATGTCTTTAAAATTATTGCAATAAAACTTCTATGATTCCGCTATCACTTATATGTATGACATCTAATCATGCGATATGTATAGGACGGAGGAGGAGGGATTCGAACCCCCGCGGGCTGTGACACCCCTATCGGTTTTCGAAACCGACCCCTTCAGCCAGACTTGGGTACTCCTCCATTCGATGGAGCCTATCGGGATCGAACCGATGACCTCCTGCGTGCAAAGCAGGCGCTCTCCCAGCTGAGCTAAGGCCCCAAAAATGAAACTGGTCGGGAAGACAGGATTTGAACCTGCGACCTCATGGACCCGAACCATGTGCTCTACCAAGCTGAGCTACTTCCCGCTCTAAAGCAACCGTTCACATATGAGCACTGATTACAAAGATCCTTTTGAAGCGGAAGACGGGACTCGAACCCGCGACCCCCACCTTGGCAAGGTGGTGTTCTACCACTGAACTACTTCCGCATGCTTAAAAACGTAAGCAAGTATTATTATAATAAAACAAGTGAGATTGTCAATATGATTTTTTTCAAGCCGTCACTATCTATATTTAAATAGCGACGATTTTTATTTTATATCGATACAAATAATTTGTCAATATATTTTTTAAGGAAAAACGGCCAAAAACAACCGTCACTAGCCTTTGCCTAAATTAACGCCTTAGAGCCATTCACATTCGGAATAATCTGTTTTTATGATTTTATCATACAATCGTTGTATAATGAATTTTGTACTTTTGCGCAACAAAGGGGGATCTCTATGGCTGCATTTATGCATTTGTTTGAAGCTTATCGATCACTTTGGTCCAATCGCTCGCTTAACAAAGAGGAAGAGCTGACAGAGGAAAGATGTAAGGCGCTCATTCATGAAGCGATTGAAAAAGAGCTGAGAGATGAAATGACTCATCCACGCGTTCGTCAAGCTCCAGAGGTGAAATTTCATTATGCTGTTAAACGCATTATGGCTTCGCCGTTAGCCAATGAAACAAAATTGGCGCTTATTGAACTCCATTTAGACGTGATGGAATACGTTCAGCGATAGCCTTGGACACCCTATCGCCTCCCTCTTTCCTTTGTTTGGGGAGGCTATTTTAAATACACTTTTTCAAATTCTTCCTTTGCTAACGGTTTTCCCAGAACATATCCTTGAATTTCATCACAATGAAGAGAACGAAGAATTTGCAGCTGTTGAAATGTTTCCACGCCTTCAGCAATCACGCGCAGCTTCAAATTTTTCGCTAAACCGATAACGGAAGCGACAATCGCTTGATCTTCCTCCGTTTGCGCAATTCCATCAATAAATACTTTGGCGATCTTTAAACGATGAATCGGAAATTTACGCAAATAGCTAAGAGAGCTATAACCTGTTCCAAAATCATCAATGGAAATATGAACTCCTAACGCTTTCAGCTGTTTAAGCTTTTGAATCGTGTGTTGCTCATTAAAAATGGCCACTCCTTCTGTGATTTCCAGATCCACGCTGTCTGCTGTCAAATTTGTTTTCTTCAAAATGGCCGTAATCTGTTCAACCAGCTTTTCCTGTAAAAACTGCTTAGGCGAGATATTGACACTGATTCTGAGCGCTCGTCCTGTCTGCTCATTCCATTGCTTCACTTGCCGGCACGCTTCTTCCATCACCCACTCGCCAATGGCGATAATCTGCCCTGTTTCTTCTGCAACAGGAATAAACATATGCGGAGGAATCAAGCCCATTTGCGGATGATGCCAACGAATCAGCGCCTCCATGCCTATCATTTGACCTGTAGCGATATCAAGTTGCGGTTGATAAAAAAGAGTAAATTCCCTCTGTTCAATTGCCTGATAGATCGCTGTTTCAATTATTGTTTTTTGCATGATTCCTTGATCCATTTTGCCATTAAAAAATTGATATTGGTTCTTTCCTTGTTCTTTAGCGCGAGATAACGCAATGTCTGCCTTTTTCATCAGAGATTCTCCTGTTTCTCCATCATATGGAAAAACAGCGATTCCCATACTCATAGAAACACGCATTTCCAGATCGTTAACCGGCAAAGGCTGTTTAGAAACAGATAAAATCGATTCAACGATCGAACGAAGCTGTTGGAGCTTATACACCGGCGAAACAATTAAGGCGAATTCATCGCCTCCCTGTCGCCCGATGACATCTGTTGGTCGAAGTGACTGCTTTAACCATTCTGTCATTTTCACCATAAGAGCATCCCCCGCTCGATGGCCAAAATAATGATTTACCTGCTTAAAACGATCTAAATCAATGAATATAACAGCGAGCAAATGATGCTGTTGCTTCGCTTCCTGAAGCGCCTGCTCAAGCGCCGCAATAAACGCACTTCGATTGAGCAGACGTGTTAAACAATCATGCCTCGCCAAATAAAGCAATTCCTCGGTCTTTCTTTCTGATTCCGTTGTCTGATTGACCAGCTTTTGCTCCAATCCTCTATTTAAAAGCTGCATGCTCCTAAATAATCGCGTACTCTCATACAAAGCAACAGCCTGCCGCATTATAACAAAGACGCCAATAGCCATAAAAATCACAGCAATCTCTCTAGCCTCACGCGCTTCTTCATGCAAAATGAAGAAAAAAATCGAAGGAATGAACGCCATATATAAGAACAGAACTTTAAATGACAAGAGACTTTTCTGATTTTTTAAGCACAGAAAGATCTCCCTATCAGCAAATACAGCTGACAGCCCCATCATCAATAAACCGGCAAAAATAAGAAAATCCAAAGAATGGCTTGGAGAGGAATAATCGAATAACAGCGTCCTTGCTCGATCCGTCCCATCCGCTGCTATCAAAAGGATAGCCCCTGCTATATGCCAGGCCAAAACAGGTTTTGCCGCTGAACTAGAAGAAAAAAAGAAAATGCCCAATACATATGCAGTCGCTAATTCTAACAGAAAAATACTAGAGAACATAAAAAGGTGGAAAACGGATAAATACGAAAGAGAGAACAGCCGATTCAAACCAATCGAGCCTACTAACGCCCCAACGGAAACGATAATCAACACATCGAGCAGTTGCTGAAATAAATGGACTCTAGTTTCTTTCGCCGCCAAAGATAGAAGCGCGATAAAATACAAAATCATAGAAATTTCATCCAATCCATTAGTTTGCCATAAAAACCATTCCGTCTGTTTAACGGCCGTTTCATACAACAAGATGCTTTCACGAATCCAATAAGTCGACAGACTGATCAACAGCAGCAACCAAAACAGCCGCTGTTTCGGCCGCAAACGCCGATATGCTAGCCATATCCATACCAAAACGACAGATGTGCCACATATAGCAACCAAGATATGAACAATGGGATGGCGAATGAAAAAAAGACAGCAATAGTATAGAGCAAGATAGATCAAGCTAAAGGACACCCATCTCCATTTATTTTCCATCTATTTCATCCTCCTTTCTTTTCTATCATATGCCGCTTCTAGAAAAGCAGCTGGATGAATGATCACATCGCATAAAAAATAAGCAGAGAAAAATACTATATGTCGACATGAAGAAAAAAGGAGGAATTACTAATGCCGTTAGTGCCTTATGATCCATTTCGGCATTTAGAAACGATGCGGCGCGATTTCAATCGTTTATTTGCTCGTGATTTTTCATCATTATTCCCCGATAGCGAAGCGATGATGCCGCGCGTTGATATGCATGAAACCGATAAGGAGTATATGATTTCCTGCGATCTTCCGGGGCTCGAACGCAAAGAAGATGTTCATATCAATGTTCATCAGCAAACTCTTCACATCAGCGGAACCATTCAACGAGACGAATCCGTCAAGGAAGAACAAATGCATCGGCGCGAGCGTTTTTTCGGCCGCTTTCATCGTTCTATTCCGCTTCCTTCTGACGCAGATGCTGAACAAATTCGGGCAACCTATAAAAACGGCGTCCTCAATATCCATGTTCCGAAAACAAATAATCAGCAACGAAAATCGATCGATATTCAATTTCATTGAACCGTTTGTCTATAAAAACAGGGTGTCCTGAATCAAGAACACCCTGTTTTTCCATATACATAAAATTAATCCTTTTTTATACAAACACCGCTGCTTTCACGGACAACTAAGGCTGTAGGGATGACGACTTTTTTTGACAAATGCCGCTTGGTGGAAAGCCTTTCAACCAACAGTTCAACGGCGGTTTCCCCCATAAACTCCGTATGCACTTTAACGGTTGTCAGCGGCGGCTGGACAAACGCTGATGTGGGAATGTCATTAAATCCGACCAGTGACATATCTTTTGGAACACGAACACCCGCTTCATGCAGTGCTCGCAAGGCGCCGATCGCCATCGAGTCGCTAGCAATGAAAAAAGCAGTCGGACGATCATTTCTCGTTAGCGCTTGTTTCATCAGTATATATCCATCTTCCGCCGTAAAGCGTCCAGTGAATACATAATCCGGACGATAGATTCCTTTTACATATAAATATTCATAAAACGTCGCTTCCCGTTCATCGTTAATCGGTGTCTTTCCATCGATATACTCCCGGCCGCCGATGTAGCCAATACGTTTATGACCGAGAGAGAGAAGGTAATCGAGCACGCCAATCATCGATTGGCGAAAATCGACGACAACGGAATCAAACCGCTTTTCATCAGGCGCAAAATCGACAAACACTATTTGTTCCGCGCTTGATGAAAACACCTCAATATCTTTTGGGCCGAATTTTCCGATCGCGATGATGCCATCGAGCCCTGAGAGCCATTCGGACTCATAGGAACCGTCCTGCTTAAACAATTTCACAAGTTCAATTTGGCGATGAAAACATTCTTTTTCCACCCCTAAGCGAATCGCCATATAATAAGGATCACCTAATTCCTGAGCTTCAGAGTACCAATGGACAAGGCCGAATCGCAACCGTTCTTTCGCCGTTTGTTGGCTGCGCTCACGCATCGTTTTATAATTTAGCTCTTGTGCGATTTCAAAAATTCGCTTTCTCGTTTCTTCTGACACAGAGAGCGTTGGATCATAATTTAATACGCGTGACACTGTCGCTACCGACACTCCCGCTTTTTCTGCGATTTCTTTTAATGTCGCCATGGATGAAACATGTCACTTCCTTTCCACATGCGCCTGTTCTGCTACCCTTCGCAAAAACATCCGGAACGCCCGCTTTCCTTCTTCCGTCCGTTTAAACACGCCCGCATGTTCAAGCACGACAATAAAGCGTTGTCCGACTTCATAGCGCAACATCTCTTCCACATTTTCCTCGCTAAAACGGTTGTATCGACCGCGCATCCGTTCGATCCAACCGGCGTGCTTCCGCAGCGGCGCAGCCCAATGTTCCGTTGGAATATCGCGCACAAGGTACTGCTTGAGCGCATCCAATTCGGCCGCGAGCCGTCCCGGAAGAACCGCAAGCCCCATTACTTCAATCAGTCCAATGTTCTCCTTTTTAATATGATGCAACTCTTCGTGCGGGTGGAAAATGCCGTACGGATGCTCTTCAGATGTCCGATTGTTGCGCAAAACGATATCCATCTCAAATAAATCGCCACGCCGACGCGCAATGGGTGTCACGGTGTTGTGCGGTGTGCCGCCGGTTTCATGGAGAATCCCGACGCTTTCATCGCTATAGGTTCGCCATGTTTGGTAAATCAGATCGGCCGCATTGAGCACCTCGGATTTTTGGCCGCGCAAACGGATGACTGACATCGGCCAGCGAACCATGCCGACGGTTAATGACGGATAAGATGGCAGCTGGATCGATTCCTCGATGGCCGCTTTCTCCATGGCGAATCCATAACGCCCGCCTTGAAAATGGTCATGCGCTAAAATGGAGCCGCCGACAATTGGCAAATCAGCATTCGATCCGATGAAATAATGCGGAAATTGTTCGATAAAATCGAGCAAGCGGGCAAATGTCTTCCGTTCCATTTTCATCGGTACATGTTTACCGCTAAGAACGATGCAATGCTCGTTGTAGTATACATAAGGAGAATATTGAAAATACCACTGTTCATCTAATAGCGAAAGCGGAATCATGCGATGATTGGCGCGCGCCGGATGATGCCAAGTTCCCGCATATCCTTCATTTTCCGCACAGAGCACACATTTCGGGTACGACGAAGGCGGCTTCGCTTTTAATTGAGCAATATCCTTTGGATCTTTTTCCGGTTTTGATAAATTAATGGTAATATCAATATCCCCGTACTCCGTTTTCACCTTCCACTTACAATTTTTTGCAATCCGATCCATTTGAATATAGTTAGAAGCGCAGCTCAATGAATAAAACCAGCCGGTCGCCTCCATCGGGCTGTTTCGATATTTGGCCAAAAACTCGCGAATGACTTCTGACGGTCGCGGCATGAGACAATTCATCAGCTTCGCTTCCCATATATCCCGCTCCGTTACCGTGTTGGTTTGCAATCGCCTTTGCTCGTATGCCCAATCGAGAATCGCTGCTAAAATCGGGGAGGGGGAGGACGGAAGCGGCGGAAGCTCTTCAGAGGGGTGCCACTCTTCTAGCCCAAGTGTGGCAAGCAGCCGATTGCGCACATAAATGACATCTTCCCGCTGAATCAGCCCTTTGGCAACCCCGTACTGAACAAGCTGCTCAATTGCTTCATAAATGTTCACATTCACACACCTCGGTACCCGTTCGGTTTTGCATGATGCCACTCCCAAGCAGAGGCCACGATGTCATCGATGTTCGTATACGTTGGCTTCCAACCAAGCTCCCGCTTCGCTTTTTCCGCAGAAGCGACCAATCTCGCTGGATCGCCGGCACGCCTTGGCGCTACAAGCGCTGGAATGTCGCGACCCGTCACGCGACGAGCGGCTTCAATCACTTCCTTCACAGAAAATCCGCTTCCATTTCCGAGGTTGAACACGTCGCTTGTGCCACCGTTTCTCAATTTTTCTACTGCTAATAGGTGAGCATCGACTAAGTCAAGAACATGGATGTAGTCACGGATGCATGTTCCATCATGCGTGTCGTAGTCTTCGCCAAAAATTTGTATCTCGCTTCGCTGTCCTAACGCCACTTTTAATATAAGCGGAATTAAATGCGTTTCTGGATGATGATCCTCTCCTAAATAAGCGCCATATGCCCCAGCCACATTAAAATACCGCAGCGAAATATAACGGATACCGTAAGCCTTGTCGGCCCATTTCATCATTTGTTCCATCGCTAGCTTCGTTTCGCCATATGCGCTTTCCGGCACTGTTGGGTTGGTTTCAGAGATCGGTATTTGCGTCGGTTCCCCATATACGGCAGCCGTCGACGAAAAGACGATGCGTTTGACATCAAACTCATTCATCGTCTCTAGCAGCACTTGCGTCCCATACACATTGTTATCATAATACTTTAGCGGCTCCTGCATGCTTTCGCCCACAAGAGAATGAGCCGCGAAATGGATCACCGTATCAATGTCATAGCTGCTAAACACATGCCGCAAGAAACGGCGGTCACGAATGTCTCCATGACAAAAGATCGCTTCTGGATGGATCGCTTCACGATGTCCCGTTTGCAAATTGTCCACGACTACGACTTTTTCACCTTTTTCAATGAACCGATACACCGCATGGCTCCCAATATAGCCAGCTCCTCCGCAAACAAGAATCATTATACCATCTCCTTTTCTTCTTTTATTTCTCTCGCTCCGCCGCCGATTTTTGCCACATAAAAGCTCGCTTCATAGCCAATTTTTTGCTTATATTCACATCCGACCCGTTCAATGAATGAAGCGATATATTTGTCTTTCACAATATTCACTGTACAGCCGCCAAAACCGGCTCCCGTCATGCGAGCGCCAATGGTTCCTTCGTGCTTCCACGCTGTTTCTACAAGAGTATCAAGTTCTATACATGTCACTTCATAATCGTCACGCAATGAGACATGCGATTGCCGCATCAGTTCGCCAAAGCGCGCTAGATCGCCTCGTTCTAACGCCTCCGCCGCCTCCATCGTTCGCTCGTTTTCGGTAACGGCATGGCGAACTCGTTTTTGTTCGCTAGGAGAAAGAAGATGTTCATACCGCTCAAACTGCTCGCTTGTCATCTCTCCAAGGGAATGAACGTCGATCTCCTTCTGCAACTTTGCAAGCGCGGCTTCACACGCCGCTCGCCGCTCATTATACGCTGAATCGGCCAATCCCCGTTGTTTATTGGTGTTGGCGATCACAATCGAACAATCCTGAAAGCTTAATGGCAAATAGCGATACGCTAGTGTTTGGCAGTTTAATAGAAGCGCATGGTTAAACTTCGCCATTCCAATAGCGAACGGATCCATGATGCCACAATTCACGCCGATATATTGATTTTCTACCTGTTGGCTCCATTTGACAAGCTCAAGCATATCGATGTTTCCAGCAAATAGCGTATTGATCAGGACAGCTGTGGCCAGTTCAATCGAAGCGGAAGAGGATAAACCAGCTCCATTTGGAATATTTCCATAATAAAGAACGTCAAATCCGGTGTCTATTGAGCATGCTAACTGCATGGTAGCGATCATTCCTTTTGGATAATTCGCCCATCCATGTTCTCGATGATAAGCTAAATCATCAAGCGAAACAGTCACTACTCCATGTTCGAAAAAATTTTTCGAAAACAGGCGAATCCATGAACTGCCGTTTTTTCGGGCAAGCGCATATGTCCCGATATGTAGCGCACACGGCAGGACATGTCCGCCGTTATAATCCGTATGCTCACCGATCAAATTGACGCGTCCCGGCGCAAAAAACACGCGAATATCTCCTTTGCCCTTACCAAATAAAGAAACAAAATCATCCATTAACTCTTTCATCATTTACATGCCTCCTGCCGGTTAGCTTTATTCCCATCTTTATTGCTAGAACGAATCGAATCTTTAGCCCCACAGTTGAGCGAAGTCGGATCATCATCTGCTCGCTTTAGAACAAATGTTGATGTATCTATCTATCAAATAGAACCTTCAGTAAAATATATATTAATGTTTACTAAAAATTTTACTATCGTTTTTACTTAATCACAATGATAAATTTTGCGCTTTGAAACATTTTTTCGCTTTGAACGTATAACAAATCATAAACATATCCACCTTATGAATAAAGGGGGCTCGTTCATGGAAAATAAATTTGATCTTGAAAGAGAACTACATAAAATCGAACAATGGGAAAAAGACCAAAAAGATTTATGGTTTTGGGAAAAGCTAGGCCGCCTGCCGTTCAAGCTGTTGGACAAGATCACGCCAGCCATCATCCATAAAAAGCTGGGCCAGCTCTTAGATGAGCTTGGAAGCTATATCCAAACAGGCGGGCAATACCTTGTGCAAAATGAAAAAGTTCTTGAAAGATTTCCCGCGTCATCGATTGAGGAAGTATCTCATCTGCCGCTTGAAAAAATGGATCGCGTTTGCGATGAGTTCATTGAATCACGAATCGCTTTTGCACAATATCAAGGAGCAACAACCGGGATCGGTGGCGTTTTTACACTGGCTATTGATATCCCTGTCCTTCTTGGGCTCGCTTTAAAAACCTTACAGGAAATCGCGCTCACGTATGGGTATGATCCAAAAGAAAAAAAGGAACGCATTTTCATTGTCAAGTGCCTGCAATTCACTTCGGCCGATATCGTTGGCAAAAAAGCGATTATTGACCAGCTGTCCTCATTTTCCAACGACCATCAGCAAGTCTTTTCACAGCTGCAAGGATGGCGCGAGGTATTAATGACCTTCCGTGATCAATATGGATGGAAAAAACTATTTCAGATCGTTCCGATCGTTGGAATTATTTTTGGATCCATGTTTAACAAAATGTTTATCGAAGATATTGCAGAAACAGGAAAAATGCTGTATCGAAAACGAAGAATTTTGGAAAAGATTCATCAAATAGAATCCGCTGTCTAACCTGACTAGACAGTGGATTCTATTTGATTTGCTTTTAACAGCCATATGACACTTACAAAATCTCCCGATCGTTCCGGCACATTCAGTCCAGCATACATTAACTCATCCCCTCCGTATGTTTCGCCGCTATCCATGATGCGGTAATTTTTATGTGGATCAAGCCCTTTCAGACGAATAAAAGCGAGCGGCGGATTGGCTTCTGCTAGCACCCTGAAGTAAGCAACGAACGCTTCCGTTTGATCTTCAGATACGAACATCCAAGCCGCTTCATTCCCTTCAAATGGGCTTAAAATGCGATAAAACGTTCCGAACTGGACAAGACGGCGAATTTGTTTGTAAAAAGCGACTTGTTCCTTTATCTTTGCCCGCTCTTTGCCGCTCAATTTTGTGACATCGAGCTCATAGCCAAAATTTCCTGACATCGCTACATGGCCGCGCATATCCAAAGAGGTGATTCGATGGACTTGGCGATTCGGAACGGCCGATACGTGCGCTCCCATCGATATAACCGGATACACAAAGCTCGTTCCGTATTGAATGGCTAAGCGGGAAACCGCATCTGTATTGTCACTGGTCCATGCTTGCGGCATGTAATAAAGCATCCCCGGATCAAAGCGCCCCCCTCCTCCTGAACAGCTTTCAAACAAAATCTGTGGAAATCGCGATATGATTTCTTCCATTACTCGATATAGACCGAGCATATATCGGTGCGCTGTTTCCCGCTGTCGCTCCGGAGGCAAGGAAGGAGAGCCAATTTCTGTCATATGTCGGTTCATATCCCACTTTACATACGAAATAGGAGCGTTGGCAAGCACATATGTGATCGCTTCAATCATATAATCACATACTTCCTTGCGGGCATAATCGAGAACAAGCTGATTTCTTCCTTCCGAACGAGGCCGATTGGGAACATGCAGACACCAGTCAGGATGCTTCCGATACAGGTCGCTATCAGCGGAAACCATTTCCGGTTCTATCCATATTCCAAAGCTCAGCCCCATTCCATGGATTTGCTTCGCCAGTCCCTCTAATCCATTCGGAAGCTTGCGTTTATCAACGATCCAATCCCCTAATGAGCTTTTATCATTATCGCGATGTCCAAACCAGCCATCATCGAGCACAAACAACTCAATGCCAAGCTCCGCAGCCGTTTTTGCAATGTGGATGATCCTTTCTTCATTAAAATCAAAGTGCGTAGCTTCCCAGCTATTGATCAAAATCGGACGTTCGCAGTCTCGAAACGCGCCGCGAGCAAGCCGGGCACGATATAATTCGTGGAACGTTTGCGACATCCCGTTCAGTCCCTGATCAGAGTAGACCATGACGACTTCCGGCGTTTGGAACGATTCGCCCGACTCCAATAACCAGGCAAAATCGAACGGATTGATGCCCATCGCGACACGGGCGGTACGAAACTGGTCAACCTCTATTTGGGCAAGAAAATTTCCGCTATATACAAAGCTCAGTCCATACACTTCTCCACGATCCTCAGTTGCAGCTTCCCGCAATAAAGCGATAAACGGATGATGCTGATGGCTGCTTGCTCCACGACGGCTCTCAACCGATTGGATCCCCTCCCTCAGTTTGCTTCGAACCACTGACCGTTCCCTCGCCCAAGCTCCCGACAACTGGATCCACTCATAATCCGCGTCGTGAAAGTCGACATTCATGCTTAATGCCCGTAATAGTTTAATCCGCTCTGTCCCTTGATTTTCCAAACGAACCGAACGAGTGATAGCGCCGAATTCCTCGTATGCGGTGTATAATAAAATCGCTCGCAATCCCGTTTGCCGATCCTCCAAGACGATTTCAAGCGTCTCTGCTTCCTCCTCGCTCTCTACATATGTTGCTGGTAATCCTTTGATCGTTGGTTTTCCTTTATAAATTCGATGCATGTGATAGCGCAAATCAGAAATCGTCGATCCGTTTTCAAGCTGCACTTGATAGGCTGGAGTGCGGAAATCGGTATTGCCGTATGCTGGATATTCTTGCGGCAGCGTGTCTAAAGAAAACGACCGATCGTTCGGCAAAGGATTAGGAGAAAAGGCGCGTCCCCGAAACCGCAGCTTTCTTGAGAGAGAAGCTTTGCGAATCCGCTTTCCCCAATATAAATGAGCTAGGTAGCCTGATTTAACAATTTGCATGACATAGCTTGCCTTGCTTGTTTGCAAATGAAACTGGCTTGTCGCAGGATCAAATGAAATGGCCATCCGCTTTCCTCCTCCGTATGATATATTCGAAAAAATGTGCAAACCAAAATGAACGCACTCGTTGTGCTATAGGGATGGTACGCCATGCTATACATTATAAATAAACCGGATGCGTCAACATCTGTCCCTTGTGAGCAGGAGATCTTTCGTTGATTACTCATTAACATCATATTTCGCTCCTCTCTTCTTTTTCACATCTTTATCGCGTTGGATACTCGAACACAGGCGCTACATACATCCCTTTTCCTCGTGTAAAAAACAAAAGAGACCACACCAAACACGACAAGCGTTCTGCTTATCATGCATGCGCGGTCTCTCCTAATCTCCTGGCGCCTTATTCACGTTATTTTTAAACAAACCCGATCTGCCTATTGAATTTCGTTATATTTTTTATAATATTCCAACAGTTCTTGATTGGAAGTTGTAATCGCTGATGCCCCTGCATTCAATGCACGTTCGACATCCTCTATCGTGCGTACCAGCCCCCCGGCAAAAATCGGAATGCCTGTCCGCTCTTTCACCTCGCGAATGACATGAGGCATGGCCCCAGGCATCACCTCGATAAAATCCGGCTTCGTTTTTTCAATGAGCTGATAGCTTTTTTCCAAAGCGTGAGAATCAAGCAGAAAAATGCGTTGGATAGCCAGCACCTTTTTTTGTCTTGCCTTCATAATCACGCTTCCCCTTGTTGAAATCAATCCGTACGGCTTAAATTCTTGGCACAAATATTCAGCCGCATACTCGTCATGGCTTAGCCCTTGAATTAAATCAGCATGAATGATTAAGCTTTTTTTATGCTGGCACGCATAACGAAACACGCTTTTCAACTGCGAAATATGCAATTCCAGCAACACCCCATACCGATATGGGCTGCTTAAAAAGCGATCAAAATCTTTCATTGTTTTCATGGCAGGAATGATCTTTTGCTGTTCGATATTCAAAATCATCCCTCTCTTCTGCTTTCTTTATGATTCGTGGCTTTTTGCCGGCTCCATGATCGTTAGGCAGGATAGCGAAAGCATCGTTCTTGGTTTGCAGGCACTTATTTTAATGCCTCGCTTTTGAAACTTTTCAATCACATGTTGAATGGCTTTCTTTTGGTGATTGATTCCTCCATGCAAGTGGTCTTCCATTCTCTTCTCACCTTTCTTCCTCGATCTGTCATTTTTCATAAAACAGCTTTAGGAATAAACAGTTCCACTGTTGTTCCTGCGCCCACCTCGCTTTGAATCGAAATCTGTCCGCTATATTTATCCACAATTTCCTTTGCGATCGCGAGGCCAAGCCCTGCTCCGCCTTTCTCGCGGCTTCTTACCTTATCGACACGATAGAAACGCAAAAACACCTTTTCTAATTCGTCACGGGGAATTCCAATTCCTTTATCTACAACCGAAATTGATACATATTTTCCTTCTTCTTTTAAACAAACCATAATTTTCTTATTTTGTTGTGAATATTTTACGGCGTTATCCATTAAAATGAGCAACAGTTGTTCTAAATGATGCTTGGCCATTCGAACATGAACCGTTTCCTCAAGCTCGTTATCAATGATAAAATGAAAACTTGGATGAAGAACACGAAAGTTTTTCACAACTTGCTCCGCCGCCTCGCTCGGCGAAATCGGCTGAAGATCAAGAGGAACAGCAATCGCTTCCGCCTTTGATAAATCTAATAGCTCAAGCACAAGCTTTTTCAAACGCACGACTTCTTGAGATGCTGCTTGCAGCGATTCCTCTAAAATGTCGCGATTATTTTTCCCCCAGCGATTTAATAAGGAAAGATGTCCTTCCAAAATGGCGATAGGGGTGCGCAATTCATGGGAAGCATCTTCAACAAATTGCTTTTGCTGTTCAAACGAATCCTGAATCTCATCCATCATTTTATTAAACATGATCATTAATTGGGTCATCTCGTCGTTTGAAGCAGGGACATCCATCCGCTGCTCAAATCCCTTATTTTTGATGTCCATCATCGTTTTCGTTACCGATTGCAGACGTCCGACAAAATGCTGGGCAATGAACATTCCAATCAATGCGCTCATGACCATGGCAATAATGCCGATGCATGTCATCATGATGAACAGCATATTCGTCATATGCTGGACTTTGACCAGATGACGAATAATTTCAATGGTCCCGCTCGCCGTTCCGAAATGAAACGGCTTGCGCAGCACAATGGAGCGTTCATCATTTACCAAATGATATTCAATCTCTAATCGTTTCGGTTGCGCTGCAGGAAGCAACGAAACAGATGCATGATTAGAAACGGACACCATCACATTTCCTTTGTCATCAAGAATGCGAATCACCTGATATTTTTCGTTCAATTTTTCAAGCAACGGCTGACCTTCACGAATGCTCTCTCGAGATATATTACGTTTTTCCTCGTAATAAGTTTCAATTTCTTCAATTGTTTTTTTCATTGTTTTTTCTTCTTCATTCAGGAGCCACTGCTTCACAACTTCATATTGCAGGCATGTAAATAAAAAGTACATCACAAAAATCACGGACCCTGAAAGAAAAGTGAGCTTCCATTTTAATGAGACGTTTCCAAGACGAAAAGGTTTCATGACCGCATCACATATCCAGAACCTCGTACTGTTTGAATATAGCGCTCCTTATCTTTTTCATCCAGTTTATGACGCAAATAACGAACATACACATCGACCACGTTCGTTTCGACCTCCGTATCAAATCCCCACACTTTGTCAAGAAGCATATCCCGTGTCAAGACAATATCAATATTTTGTAAAAAGGTAACAAGTAAATCATATTCCCGTTTTGTCAAGTCGATGATTTGCCCTTCTTTTTTCACGATGCGCGCTTTGACATCAACAATCAGATCCTTAAATGCTAAGCACTCCTGCTCAGAAGCAGGCTGAATGCGGCGGAACAGCGCCCGAATACGGGCAAGCAATTCCTCGATCGCAAATGGCTTGACAATATAATCATCAGCACCGTTATCTAACCCCATCACGCGATCGAATACACTGTCTCTTGCGGTAATCATAATCACTGGGGTTTGCTTAACCGCTCTTAAACGCCGGCATACTTCCATCCCATTGAGGCTCGGCAGCATCAAATCGAGCAAAATAAGCCCCCACTCTTCCGATAAAGCAAGATCAAGGCCTTTCCTTCCATCATTACATACACATACTTCATATCCTTCATGGAGCAAGTCTAGTTCAATAAAACGAGCCAGGTTGGTTTCATCTTCAATAATTAAAATCCGCTTGTTCATTTTTTGCTCCCTCCTACTATCAGCGCATTCTATTTGATCAAGGCCTCAGTCAAGAGCCTAGAAGCGGCGGTGGCTGGATCTTTGCTAAGCCTAACTAAAAATCTACAACTTGTCTCCGGCCGCCGCATGGATTTTCCAGCGGTGATTCACTCCATTAAAAAATGGCATTGATATCCGTGATGCTAGCTGAGCATCGCATGCAACGCTTATAGATGATTGAACTTGCTCCCTCCATATTTCTCCGCTATGTGAACAGGCGATGAGCCGCTTTCAATGGCCGCCTGAACATGAATGTTGACAGATGCCGTTCATTCGCCATCATGATGACAGCCCAAAGACAGCCAGTGAGTCGATGGGACTTGACACCACGAGTTACTTCATATATATCATATCAAAAAGAAATGCCAACCGCTTCAAACGGTCAGCAACGATGATGTAGCTGAGCTTAGTTTTGCACAACCTGCGGATCTTTATATAAAGCTTTTTACATTCGTGTAACGAAGGTACCTCTCCCTTATCCAAAACCGGCCGTTCAATTTTCCAGTGATATTCTGTCGTCTTTTTATCAAGAGTGGTGATCAAATAAATCCATAAACGCTTGAACGATTTCAACAAGCTGATACATAAGCAACGATAAAGCCGTTCCTGAGAAAAAAAGCGTAATCAGCATTCTCACATGCTCTCCTCCTTCGTGATGCCGGGTTCGTTGTGTTGAAAGGATGAGCATTCGATTCATGTGTGGATTCATTTCAAGAAATGCTGCTCTTATTCCGGCTTTATTAGCATTTTTTATCATCCATTTCCATCATAAAGGATCAATCTTAAAAACAAATGAAATTTCATTAAAAAAATGGGGAGTGACCTTTTTGGCGAAACGAGAATACATTTAAAGAAGAGAATTTTAACGCGAAAGGAGAGCTACATGATGAACGAGCATTTTCAACCACCTATGCGAAAAAAACGAGACGACGAACCGTTCCAACGCCTCCGTGAAATGGTGGATCAATTTTTTGATGAAAAGCCGATCAGAAAAATGTTTGAAACACTAGATGAATACTTCCATGAAACCTTCTCTCGCTCTTATATTCCAATCGACATCCATGAAACAGCTGCGGAATATGTGATTACCGCCTATCTCCCAAATGTCAACCGCCAGCAAATTCAATTAGAATTCCATGAAAAGGTATTGCAGCTTACCGTCTATAGTGATGAAACACTGGAGACAACAGACGAACAAAAGCAGATTTACAAAAAACGACGCATGCAACACCGTACTACCCGTTCTATCCCACTTCCTTATCCTGTGACCGAAAAAGAGATTCAAGCCTCCTTTGAAAACGGAGAGTTGGTCATTCGCCTGCCACAAAAGAAAAAATATATTGATATCAACTAAAAGGTGCAGAAAAAGCACCTTCTTAAACACATCGACCGAGAAGTCTCCCACCCCTATGTGAAGTGGAGGTGGGAGAAGCTCATGTAAAATAAGGAATCATCAACACTTGTGTGCGCCCATACATACTTTTTAACGTTCTGACGGACTCTATGAATGAAAGGACTTTCTATGAAAAAAGGAGAGAAGCGCCGTTCTTAATCATATCCCATTGCTGTCAACAGCGGAATCCCCAAAATTTTTACGATAAGGAGATGAAGAAGATGGAAACCACCTTAGCTTATCTGCGGGAAGCGCTATCCAATTATCTGGACTACCATAACGATATTCCAAGTCACATTTATCATAAACTGCTGGAAAAGCCTTACGCGGACGAAGAAGAGTTTGTCCGTCATTTATCGCAAAAAGAAGCCGCTTTTTTAAACCATGTTTTGCCGTATGAAATTCATTATGCGATGAACGAACAAGACATGAAGCGCGCTCACCAACTCAATGAAGTATACGAGCAGCTACTTTAGCCGAAAAAAGCATGCGATCCAAAATAAGCCTTTATGCGGCGCCGTTTCCTTATGGTGATAAGGAAACACCGCATCCTATCAGGAGTCTTGTCTCTCCATTGGAGAAAGGTTAAGAAAATGGCGTTCTTCATCATAAAGGGACTCCGCCAAAAGCTTTCATGAGACGATTCTTGCTCATATTATCTTCACAGTAAAAACAAACGATGAATCGCTAAACATCGGCCATCCTCACACAGATAGGAGGATGGCGTTTATTATGCTTTAAATGCCCCGACCAATCCTTTCAGCACTCCACCGATTTGATTGACGGTCTGAATCATTTGTCCCATTGTATTCATCATTTTATTGATATCGTATGTGCCATCGGAATTTTTAAATTGGGACATAATCGACGGAAGGCCTGAAGCAGGCGGCTTTAGCACCGGACCAGATGGTGCGTATGGCACAGGATACGGAGCTCCCGCGTTTTTTCCTACTGGATAAGGCGGATTAGTGCCGTGCATAAAATAAGGCTGCTGATTCATAGAATTTCCCACTGGGTATCCTTGATGGATTGGCCAATGCGAAAACGCTTGAGAATAGGGCATATGCCATCCCCCTGTTGGATAGGGCCACTGCGGAGATGACGGCGGAAGCGGAACACGATACGGATATTGATACATAACATCCTCCCCCACTTTTCGATATACGTGCAACTTGAAAATCAACGGTCGAAGGCAAGACAACAAAAATTCATGGATCGATGACGCAGTCCGTTATTCGATTCATCCGCCGCCGAAAAGCCACACGCACTTCATCTAAAGTTCCACCTGTAAAAAAGCTAAGTACATTTCTATAGGCTGACACCATTATATGTATAGAATGGGCGAAAAGTGAAAATGGAGCCGTACATCATCCATCCTGAAAATCCTTCATTTATCCATGTGCGCGAACGGAAAAGTTCAGCAACGGGCTATTTTCATCCTTACGAATTGTCATATGTTGTCGGAAGTTTCAATTTTTCGAATTTACATCAACCATTATTTTTTATGATAAGATGAACAAAAAGAGGAGATGGATAAAGGGGGCATCGATCATGAATACGACAGAATTAAAGGGGAAATTTATAGCGAAAAGAAACTATGAACCGGCCAGCATCAACGAGCTGCTTGATTTTGCCCGTCAAGTATACCTGCGCGGGGAGCTTACGATTTCTGAATATCGCGATCTCACCCGACAGCTGGAGCTAGCAGGCGCTCATAAGCCTGAATAACCGATGGATCATTCATGAAGACAGGACGGGCTCGCTGCTTTTTCATGATTTCATCCGACCCGGTCGAAACATCCACTGTTCGCGGTTATCGGTTAAGCTGTATAACCTGAACATAAGCCGAGTGAACTAATTCCTCTTTCTGTAGATGTTCTACTTAGAAAACTGAATGATGGGTTCCATGGATAAGCATGTTGAAGCGCCCGCTTTTCTTTCTGGCTTTGCAAAGGAAGGCCAGAAAAAAGCAGGCCTATTTTTTTGAAAAAAAAGTGAACACTCAACATCTAATCTATGCTGATCAGCCTCCCTCCTTTCAAGCAAACAGCGGATATATACGAAAAAATGCCCCCAAATACAAAGGAGGTCAGGCTTTTCCTTTCATCTCAAATATAAATAAGGCTATCCCTTAACAGATGGATAGCCTTTTATTGATTTGATCTCATTTCCAATCGTTCGCTGACAAGAGTAAGAGTATAGTCAATGGATTGATGAAATTGCTTCAAGCGTCGAAGCTTGACCGCAGGATAAAACGCCTCGACTACAATTTTTTCGATATTTTCGCTTGTTGCTTCGATTTGCTGCGAATGAACATGCTGCGGCCGCTCTGTGCGGATCCAAGCGAGCGCCTCCTGCCTCCATTTCTCTACCGTTTGACTGACAGCATCAGCAAACGGCTTTACCTGCTGGAAAAAATCAGGCTGTTCATGGCTATTAACGGCTTTTTCAGCTATTTGTAAAATTTCATCATTATATTTGAGCAACTCGTTTGTCAAACGTCTAAGCTGTTCATACATGTCGCATTTCTCTCCTTTTGAAAACCATTATACAAAATGAAGCTTCGATGCGACAAACACTTTCTTCTCAGCCTCGTGATCCAGCTGCTTCTCTACATGGTCAAGCTGCGCAGCTAACTCGTTGATTTGCGACTGCTGATTTCGCTGCTGTTCTTTCACGAGATCATCCATCATTTCATCCATTTTTTGATCAATTTGCTGCATCAACTCCAAAATTTCTTCCAGTTGTTTTTCCACTTCCTCTTTTCTCACCCACCGCATATGCGAATCCTCCCCCTTACCCGTTTGCTTTTAAACATTCGCCGTTTTCCGCGTGCTCCCTTCACACTTGACAAAACTAGAAGCGTTTCGGCAAAGAAAGTCGTCTTTTTTATTTCTTCGTGCAATTTCGACATTTTCTTTATTCCCCCTATTCCAGCTCTCCTATGGTATAATAAAAAACATTCAAAGGAGATGAGGAGAAGATGTTCAAATATCCCGGTGGCAGACAATATAAAGTGAAGGAAACAGAAGAAGCCGTTCAACCCCTTCATCAAAATTATGGAAACCGCGGGATGACGTTAGAAGAGGATTTAAATTCCACCAATGAGTATTACCGCGAGCATGGCATTGCCATCATTCATAAAAAGCCGACACCGATTCAAATTGTCCGTGTTGACTATCCAAAGCGCAGCGCTGCTGTCATTAAAGAGGCCTATTTTAAACAAGCATCAACAACGGACTATAACGGTGTTTATCGCGGTAAATATATTGATTTTGAGGCAAAGGAAACGAGAAATACAACCTCTTTCCCTTTAAAAAATTTTCACGAGCATCAAATTCAGCACATGAGGCAGGTGCTTCAGCATGGAGCCATTTGCTTCGTTATTTTGCGTTTCGCTTCCTTGGGTGAAGTGTACCTGCTGGATGCTTCGCATTTGCTTTCCTTTTGGGAAAGACAGCAATCTGGCGGTAGAAAATCGCTAACCAAACAAGAAATTGAACAGTATGGCCATCACATTTCACTTGGCTATCAACCTCGAATTGATTATATTAGAGTAGTAGAAAACATCTACTTTTAAGTAAGAAATCAAATCAATTTCTTACAATGATTAGAAAGGTAGGATTTGCTTATGTCTGGTGAATATCGTTCTCGTGCAGAACGGAAGCAAGCAGCAAAACAACCAAAGCAAAAAAAGAAAAAAAAGCGAAAAGCCAACTCGTTATTGAAAACAATCGCACTCTCGCTTATGTTGTTAATCATAATCGGATTAGTCGGAGGGATTGCGACATTTGCCTATTTCGTCAAGGGCACACCGCCGCTTGATGAAGCCAAAATTAAAGACCCTTTATCATCGACTGTCTACGATATGAATGGTCATAAAATCGCTGAGCTCAGCGCGAATGGCCAAAAACGAACGTACGTTTCCTATTCTGACATTCCGAAAGTCTTGGAAAACGCGGTGCTGGCAACAGAGGATGCCCGGTTCTATCAGCATCACGGCGTCGATTTTATCCGGCTTGGCGGCGCGGTGCTGGCGAATGTGAAAGAAGGGTTTGGAGCGGAGGGAGGAAGCACCATCACTCAACAAGTGGTTAAACTCTCCTTCCTTTCATCCGAAAAAACGCTCAAACGCAAATCACAAGAGCTGTGGCTGGCCCTTCGTCTTGAGCAAAAATATTCTAAACACGAAATTTTAGAGATGTATTTAAACAAAATTTATTATTCGAACAGTATTTATGGGGTGGCTAAAGCGGCAGAGTTTTATTTTGGCAAAACCAATTTGAAAGACTTAACGCTCCCTGAAGCGGCCCTGCTCGCAGGCTTGCCGCAAAGCCCAAACAACTATAATCCGTACGAACATCCGGAAGCGGCGAAAAAGCGGCGCGACGTCGTGTTATCGCTTATGGCCAAGCATGGATTTATTACAAAAGAAGAAGCGGAAAAAGCGAAGAAAGTGCCGATTTCCTCCATGCTCGTCGATCGGAAAAAGAACAGCGGCACGGCCTCGCTTCCATATGATTCGTTTATCGACGAAGTGATTAGAGAAGTAACAGATCAAGCGAACGTGAACGTATATGAAGATGGATTAAAAATTTACACGACGCTCGATCCAAATGCCCAAGATTATGTAGAAGACTTGCTTAATTCTAATGAGTTATTTACAAAGAAAAAGGATTTACAATCATCCATTGCTTTAATTGATACAAAAACTGGCGAAATCCGTGCACTTGGCGGCGGACGCGATCCAGAGAACGTTACATTCGGCTTCAACTACGCGATTCAGCCAGTTGGGCAGCCTGGTTCAACCATTAAACCAATTTTAGATTACGGTCCAGCCATTGAATATTTAAAATGGTCGACAGCCCATCAGCTTGTTGATGAACCATATCAATATTCAGATGGCACGCCGATTAAAAACTGGAATGGCAGTTATGAAGGCGCGATGACGATGCGGACGGCTCTTGCCAAATCACGCAACATTCCTGCTTTGAAGGCATTTCAAGCTGTTGGTCGAGAACGTGCGAAACAGTTTGCCAATAAGCTTGGCATGGGATTTGACACCGTTTATGAATCATATTCTATCGGCGGTCTTGAAAAAGGCGTATCGCCGCTGCAAATGGCTGGGGCTTACAGCGCTTTTGGCAATAATGGGGTCTATATCAAGCCGCATGCGGTCACTAAAATTGTCTTTCCTGATAATACAGAGATGAATTTGACGCCAAAACCGAAAACAGCGATGAAGGATTATACCGCTTATATGATTACCGACATGCTCAAATCAGTCGTGCAATCCGGAACAGGTACGCTTGCGAACGTGCCGGGTCTTCATATCGCTGGGAAGACGGGAACCACCAACTATGATAAAGATACGGCCCGTAAATACGGCTTGTCTAGCAGCGCGGTCCCAGATAGCTGGTTTGTCGGCTATACGCCAAATTATACGGCGGCTGTATGGACCGGCTTTAGCAAACGAAGCAGCACAGCGGATTTATCGACATATGAACAAAAGCTGCCGCGCTTGTTATTCAAAAAGGTCATCGCCCATGTAGATAAAGGCGGCAAAGATTTCCCAATGCCAAATAGCGTAGAGAAGC
Organism: Anoxybacillus sp. PDR2; assembly: GCF_009834045.1. Lineage (NCBI taxonomy): Bacteria > Bacillati > Bacillota > Bacilli > Caryophanales > Anoxybacillaceae > Anoxybacillus > Anoxybacillus sp. PDR2. Next base: position 2,427,982 of record NZ_CP047158.1, read on the forward strand.
TGCCAATTAAAAAAGGCTCCAATCCGCCGAAGCTGGCAAGCAAATATACGCCAGCCAGCGAAATTACGTATGAATGCTTTATAAAAGGAACAGAGCCGACGGAAACAGCAAAAGATGAGCCGCCAGCAGCACCAGCGAATTTGCAAGCCGTCTATGATGCTGCCACAGATGCCATTTCCCTTTCTTGGAAATATGACAACGGTTCAAATGGAGACATGGCATTTGAAGTGCGTATCAAAAATGATAAAGGCGACTCAAGTGTGATTCCAACGTCCAACTCTTCTTTAACCATTAATCATCCGACTCCAGGAGCCGTTTATACGTTTGAAGTATATGCGGTAAGCAAGGACGGACAAATCAGAAGCAATCCAGCCGTGGCGACTGTCAATGTTCCGGGCAACGAACAGGAGGAACCAAACGGCAACAATAATAACAACGGAAACAATGGGAATGGAAACAACAACGGAATTCCTGGCAATAACGGGAACAACGGAAATGGAAACAATAACGGAATTCCTGGCAATAACGGGAACAATGGGAATGGAAACAATAATAATTCTGGGAATGACGGCAGCGGCAATTCTGGCAACAATAATAACGGAACTGGCGGCAATACAGAAAATGGTGGAAGCGGCGGACAAAATAACAACGGTGGCAGCTCTGGCGGAAGCACACCGCCAACAACCCAAAATACCAGCCCTAATAACTCAACTCAAACCCATTAACGGCCTAATGCCGCTAGAAAAAAGGATGCCTCAACATGGAGGCATCCCTTTTTTTACAATCGCCCGCTTCTTATAAAAAAGCTTCGCCGCTTCCTCAAACAATTCATTTAATTGAACAAATGAAGGATACGTATCACATCGCTGAAAAATGAATTGCAAGCGCTCCATACAGTTCATCGGTTTAAGCGGCAGCGATTCCACTGCTTTTTGCCACATACGAAGCTGGGTGACTTTGCTTTGATTCATCCAAAATAAAAGCATTATAAAATAAGATAACCCGCGAATCATCGGCTTCTGGACAAGCGTTCGGTTTCTTTCCGCAAAAAGTGCCTGAAGCTGCGCTTTTTCCTCATTCCACAGCTTCAGTAAAGCAGGGATCGATTGTTCTGCTTTTTCCCAAGGCACATAAGCGCTATCTACGATATCATAATAGAAATACACTGTTTTAAGTGCATAAGGGAACGGAGCCTCTTCTTGTTTCTCAATCATCTCTTCTTCTTGGAAAAACAACGGATGAACAAAGTCAATCGGCACTTGCAATTTTCTCCCTGCCCTTCATTCTTTTCTTTCCTTCTCGACATAGTTCAAGCAGGGGACAGATTTCGCATTTTGGTGATTGGGCTTTGCAATGATAACGCCCGAAAAAAATCATCCGGTGATGGGTAATCGACCACTCTTCTTTTGGTACCTTTCTCATCAGGGTTTCTTCTACTTCAAGCACAGAGTCCTTCCAACGGCAAAAACCAAGCCGTTTGCTAACTCTCTCCACATGTGTATCCACTGCGATCGCTGGGACGCCAAAAGCGACCGAAACCACCACATTCGCCGTCTTGCGCCCAACCCCCGGCAGCTTCATCAATTCGTCGCGATCACAAGGCACTTCTCCTCCATATTGTTCGAGCAGCATGGTGCACAGCTTTTGAATATTTTTCGCTTTGTTCCGATACAGTCCAATCGATCGGATATCTTGCTGAAGCTCTTCCAACGGAACCGATATATAATCTTCAGGCGTTTGATATTTTGCAAATAAATGTTTTGTTACTTTATTTACGAGCGCATCCGTGCATTGCGCCGACAAAACTACCGCAATTAGCAATTCAAAAGGGTTGCGGTGTATCAATTCGCAGTGAGCGTCCGGAAACATCTCTCCCATTCGATCCAAACAAATGCGAATTTGTTGCCGATTCAGCATAAGAATTCTCCTTTCGTTTTACAGCCGCTAACAGTAGCAGCGATTCCATTCTTTCTCACATCAAAGCTTGTCCTATTACGTTTCGTCACATAGGCCTATATGAACCTTCCCCATCTCCATTCCATTAAGAGGTGGGAGACTTCTCGGCGGATGATGTTAAAAAAGTGGCTGCCTCAATCATAGAAAAACGAGAGACGGGGGGCCTCTCGCTTACGATTCTAGCCAATTATAAAATGTAACGGTTTGTCGATGCTCTTCCTGTGATACAGGCTTGGCTTTCGATTGATGCTTGCGAAATTTTTGGCCATAATCTTTCGCCTGTTCAATCGTACGCACCCCATTCTTTTTCCACTCAAACAAAATTCGATCAATATAACGGAAATTTAATTTCCCGGACAATACCGCTTCGCGAAGCGCGGCTTTTATGATAGCTGGATCATGCCCGTCTTGATCCATCCACATCGCCAGCGTCTCGCATTCAAACGGCGAAAGCGGTCGGCCAAACTCTTGTTCAAACATCGTATACAAGCTTTGTTCCTCTTCCTGGCGCTCTTTCTTTTGTTCGTTCATCGACTCGGAAATTAAATGATGCACTAACTTTTCCCATAGCGGCTTAAGCGAGTATTTTTCGCCCAAAATGGCTCCATCCACCTGTTCTTCAATAGAAACAAATCCTTTTTGCAAAAGCTTCCGTAATGCTTCCATACATTGTGCCGGCGTTAACGTCATCCTTTCTGCCAGCTCATCTGGAGTTGGAAACCATACCCCTTCTCCCATAAATGCATGCAAATGCAAAAGCAGCATAAATTCTACTTCCGTTAAACCTAAACGTTTATAATGCTGCAAAAGCAGCTTTGGAATTGCAATGCTGCCTTGGGCCAGCCATTCCGCCATTTTTTCTTTGTCCATTGGAATACACCTCAACTATAAGTATAACATGGATGCTAAGTATTAGATAATCTATATCGATATAACTTGACACTTTAACAGTTGCGTCGATATAAAGTCGACGGTCGTGTGACTGAACAATACGGCTTACAGACCCATCAATCGGTCTGTAAGCCGCCTGTTGTTCGGTGCTGTGCCACGCTAAGGCATAAGCAGAAAAGTTATTGACTTTTCTTGGACCGTCAAAAAATAGAAGTTTGCTTTTGAATAAATAATCAGTTCAATATTCTCGTTGTATCTATGCATATAAATACAACTGAAAACGGGTGTCTGTCAAAACCTACATTCGAAAGAATCTCACGACTTGTCTAAATCATGTAATAAGCACGATCATCAAGCCATTGCGTATTAGGAAGATAAGAAAGCCCCCTAAAAGCTTGGGGGCTAATTCAACACGATAAACAAAACATGGATTCAATAAAAATACTGGTGCGATTATGGATATAATCGGTTCAATAGCCGTGGGAACGGAATCGTTTCACGCACATGTTCGACTCCGCAAATCCAAGCCACTGTACGCTCTAACCCTAAACCGAAACCTGAATGAGGTACAGAGCCGTATTGACGCAATTCTAAATACCATTGATACGCTTCAATTGGCAAATGATGCTCTTCTAAGCGCTCTTTAAGCAGATGGTAGTCGTGAATCCGTTCAGACCCACCAATAATTTCGCCGTACCCTTCCGGTGCAATTAAATCCGCACAAAGCACCACATCTGGACGGTTCGGATCAGGCTGCATGTAAAACGGCTTTAACGCAGTTGGATAGTGGGTAATGAACACTGGCTTGTCAAAGCTCTCCGCAATCGCTGTTTCATGCGGCGCTCCAAAATCATCTCCCCATTGAATATCATCAAATCCTTTGTCATGGAGAAGTTTAATCGCCTCATCATATGTAATGCGCGGAAATGGAGCTTGAATCTGCTCAAGCTTTGATGTGTCACGTCCCAAAGTTTTTAATTCAAGCTGGGAATTTTTCAACACCGCTTGAACGATATACGATACATATTCTTCTTGTATCTTTAAGTTATCTTCAAATTCGTAGAAGGCCATCTCCGGCTCGATCATCCAAAACTCAATGAGATGGCGGCGTGTTTTCGATTTTTCCGCACGGAACGTCGGACCAAATGAGAACACTTTTCCAAGCGCCATTGCGGCTGCTTCCATATAAAGCTGACCGCTTTGAGAAAGATAGGCATCTTCATCAAAATATTTTGTATGGAATAACTCCGTTGTTCCCTCTGGTGCACTTCCTGTTAAAATCGGCGGATCTACCTTGACAAATCCGTTGTTATTAAAAAATTCATAGGTTGCCCGGATGATTTCATTGCGAATTTTCATAATCGCATGCTGGCGTTTTGAACGCAGCCATAAATGGCGATGATCCATTAAAAACTCGACACCATGCTCTTTTGGCGTAATCGGATAATCAACCGCTTCATGAATGGTTTGTATGTTTGTCACCGATAATTCATAGCCAAATGGCGAGCGCTCATCCACGCGAACAATCCCTGTCACATATAAAGATGTTTCTTGCGTAATGGATTTTGCCGCTTTAAAGACGTCTTCCGCTACTTGCGATTTTTCAACTACTCCTTGAATAAAACCAGTGCCATCGCGCAGCTGCAAAAAAGCGATTTTTCCGCTTGAACGCTTATTTGCCAGCCATGCGCCGATCGTCACCTCTTGTCCTACATATTTGCTTACTTCTGCAATTGTTGCTTTCACCGAAAATTCCCTCCAACATTTGTTCAAAAAACTATGTATGCATAACTTATATTATACCTTTCAGCCAAAATGTAAGCAATACACGAAGCGGCTCTGTCATCGACAAAGCCGCTTTTGAAGCTTATACACGATTTGCGCGTTGCTCCATAAATTGCTGAATGCGCTCCATCGCCGTTTCTAGCACATCAAGCGATGTCGCATAAGACAAGCGAACATTATCGGGAGCACCAAAGCCAGAACCCGGAACAAGCGCCACCTTTGCTTCTTCTAAGAGAGCTGTGACAAATTCGTCTACATGGTGATATCCAGCCATTGCGGCCGCCTGCCGCGCATTCGGGAACAAATAAAATGCGCCTTGCGGTTTAACGCACGTAAATCCTGGAATTTGAATGAGTTTTTCATAAATAATATTTAACCGTTGTTCAAAGGCTTGCCGCATTTGTTCCACTGGCTCTTGTGGCCCACTGTATGCAGCAATAGCGGCATATTGAGCGATGGAAGTCGGATTTGAAGTGCTGTGGCTTGCAAGATCCGTCATCGCCCGAATGATCTCTTTATTTCCTGCAGCATATCCAATCCGCCAGCCAGTCATCGAATGCGATTTAGACAAGCCATTAATGATTACCGTTTGCGCCTTTAACTCTGGCGACAATTGAGCAATGGACACATGGCGATGTCCATCATAGACCAGCTTTTCGTAAATTTCGTCCGAGACAATGAATACATCATGCTCCAAGCAAATTTCACCAAGCGCTCTTAGTTCTTCTTCCGTATAAATCATTCCTGTCGGGTTACTTGGTGAATTAATAATAACCGCCTTTGTGCGATCAGTAATAACCGATTTTAATTGCTCAGGCGTAATTTTAAATTCGTTTTCCTCAAGCCCCTCGACATAAACAGGCACTCCTCCAGCAAGCTTTACTTGTTCCGGATAGCTGACCCAATATGGCGTTGGAATAACGACCTCATCACCTTCGTCTAAAATGACTTGAAATAAGGTATAGAGCGCATGTTTGGCTCCCACGCAAACGATTATTTCAGATGGCTCGTAGCGAAGCCCTTGGTCTCGTTCAAACTTTTTCACAATTTCCGTTTTTAAGCCCGCTAGTCCACCGGAAGGCGTATATTTTGTATGTCCCTCATTCATCGCCTGAACGGCCGCATCCATAATGTGCTGCGGTGTATTAAAATCCGGCTCTCCTGCTCCTAAACCGATGACATCATATCCAGCTGCTTTCAGCTCTTTCGCTTTAGCCGTAATCGCCAATGTCGCAGAAGGCGTGAGCGATGCCACTCGTTTTGCTAATTTCATGATCCATGTCCCCCTTCATGATTGTTGAAAGCTATATCTTTTCAAAAAAGCACCGTCTTTAAAGCTGAGGTAGTAAAAAGAATAACGATTGTTTTGATCAATATATGTCAGCTCCCAAAGAGGCACTCCTTTTTCCATGCCAAGCTTTGCGGAAACAATCTTTTTCGGATTTCGTTCCGCTGTTAACTTTTTGATGGCTTCTTCCTGTGTAATTCCGCTCTTGGCGTCTTTCACCACGATGCTTCCACTTTTCTCCGGAACCCAAACAATTTTGCGAGCTCCTTTACGATCATCACCCATAAATACAATATAGGTCTTTTCACCGTAATATGTATAAACTTGATCGATACGCGCAAAGGCCACTCTCTCAATCGCTCGCTTTCTTGCTGTTTCCATCAGCGATTGCTTCTGTCCGATCGCTGTGTGATAAACGCTTGCAGCTTGCCAAAAGAAAATACATAGCACAACAAAGCATAAAATACCCCACTTTTTCATAACAAACCACTTCTCTATGTACGGTAAATCGTAAAAACCGCTTTATTTTGATCTTTTTCATCAAGCGCCAATCCAAACATTAAGTTCTGCCTTTTCAGCGTTCGATTCAAGCAGTCAACAACTTTATATAAATCGGGTGAGTGCTGAATTTTGACAGTGGCTAACACCTCGATTTTACTTTCCATTTCACATTTTCCTCCTCCATGCCACAAATTTTGTTACTCATAGGAACAGAGCGGCGTGGCTACACTATACATACAACAAATTTGTGTTGTACCTTTCCATAATTATAACAGGTTCGTTGGACAATTTCATAAAAAAATTCCCCCACCTACATCTTATGGATCCCGCATCGTGTATATATACGATGCGGGATTTAAATGACAATTAGGCTTCCTCTCATTAAAGCTACCCGATCTTTTTGGGCAAAGGAAATGCTCTTTCATCCGTGTTCGTTATCTGATGATCGAAAAGCAAACGATCAAAAAACTTTCAATGGTTCCTCACCATATCTTTATAAAAGCCCTCTTCATCTTACATGCGACAAGATCCAGCGACGCTGCTCTATTCCGCTATCCTACCTATAGATTGCTCATTTGCTCTCTATTTACACGATCAACACTCATCCATTATCTGTATACTATTTTAACGGCCATCACCATTCAAATTTTTTCGTGATGTATCCATGTAACGCAGGCCTAAACAACCTTGTTTAACCATTTGACGAGCGAAAATAAACCGAACCCCATATCTAGCATTGTCATTTTTTCAAGCTTTGCAAAAGCTGCTCTAGCGGTGCTTCATAAATAGATACGGGGGGAAGCGAACCTACAAAATATTTTCCATAAGAAGCAGTGGTTAAACGGCGATCCAATACAAATAGCACTCCGGAATCAGTTGCTGTACGAATGAGGCGGCCAAAGCCTTGCTTAAAACGAATGATCGCCTGAGGCAGCGACAGATCATAAAACGGCCGTCCGCCTTTGGCGCGAATGCGCTCACTTTTCGCTTCTATCACAGGGTCATCTGGCGGAGCAAATGGCAAGCGGACCATGACAATAAAAGATAGCTGCTCCCTAGGTAAATCAATCCCTTCCCAAAAGCTGCTCGTTCCAAATAAAATGGCACGGTCAAATTGTAAAAAGGCCTTTGTGAGCTTTGCCGCATTTCCTCCTTGAATTCCTTGAGCAAGCAACACCAGTGTTTCGTCCTCATTTTTTTCTTTCACAATGGCAGCCGTCATTCGCAGAAGCTCATATGATGTGAACAATACCAGTATTTTCTCTTTGACCTGCTTTTCAATTTCTAGCAATTGTTCAGCTACAGCATGGGCATACTCTGGAAGCGACACATCTACAATAGACGGTAAGTCGCTTGGAATCATAATTTTTGCTTGGCGCTTATAATCAAATGGAGATGGAATCATGCGACAAATGGGATAAAAATCCTCTAACCCAAGCTGTGAGATTGCATAAGCAAATGAATGGTCCGTTGTTAAGGTTGCCGATGTCAAAATAACACTTTTCTTTCTTGTAAACAACCGCTCAGCAAAAAATTCTTCAAGCTCAATCGGCTGTGCATAAATAGCAGTGGCATTAGCGGCCCCTTTCACATCCGCCTCCATCCAGCGAACCACCTTCGAATCCGTATCTTCAAGCAAAAAGCGCAGACCATGAATCATGTCGTTCAGTACCGTCACATCTGTAAAGAACGAAAGGGAGGAAAGCGAAGGGTCGAGCATTTTCAGCTGTTCCGCCTTCTCTGCCAGCTCGGAGGTGTGATGACAGAGCCGCCAAAGCAACTCACGAATAGCGTTCCAATGTCTCCCTTTCTCTTCGCTTGGATGAAAGCGATAGCGCAGCCGCACGGCATTGGAATTCGTTTGTTTTCGCAGCACGTATTGCCGGATCATGCGAAACCATTCATCACATTCCAATTCAATGTCGCTTAACACAGACTGAAAATACATAAAATAGGCTTGTTGTTCAAGCCGTTTTCGAAGCTGAAAGAAGGATCCTTCATCATGACCATTTCCGATGCGAGTTAATAATAATCGAACAGCTACATAATCAACGCTCTGGCCAAAGTATTGAGAAGCAACATCCTCAAGATGGTGTGCTTCATCAACAATGAGCTGCTCATATGGCGGAAACAGCGGCTTATCAGAATTCAGATCCTGCAATAAAAACGCATGATTGGTAATAATCAGGTCGGCCTTACTGGCTCGCTGGCGCGCCCTCTGGAAAAAATCATACTCCGCTTCTTCTTTTTCCTCATCCATATGCAGCATGGTCCAAAGCAGTTGGCCGCCCGAAGATAGCTGAAGCTCATCAACATCGCCTGTCTCCGTTTCTGTTAACCAAACGAGCAGCTGGCATTTGGTTAGCACTTCATCGTAGTTTTTGTTTGGTTTATGCAAAAAGTGAACAAATTTTTCAAGTGAAAGATAATTTCGTTTCCCTTTTAATTGCGCGACATGAAATGGAAACGACGCGATACTTTGGAGCAATGGAATATCGCGCTCCATCAGCTGCTGGCCTAGCTGGAGCGTATATGTACTAATCACAACAGGCTTTTGATATTGCCGAGCAAAGTAAAGACTCGGAATAAGATAGGCCAACGATTTCCCAATTCCAGTTCCTGCTTCAATTAAAGCATGTTGTGATGTATCGAGGGCCTCATAAACCATTTCCATCATGTCCCATTGTCCTTGTCGATGTTCGTAATCACGGAAAGGAAGCGTCTCCGTATGGGTGAACCATTCTCGAAAGGAAACGGGACACTCTCCAATTTTTTGAGGAAGAGGAGACGGTTTTCGCAATGCGATTCCTTGGTAGTAACTATATTGGTCATCATGCAAGGATGTTATTTTTTGGGCCAGCATCGCATCCATAATCGAATGGACATCGCTTTTCATATCGCGCGATAAACGGCACAATTGCCGCAATGTCGCGACCGGCAGCGCCTCCAATTTATCAAGTAAAGCGAGCCATAATTGGGCTGTAACCTCCGCATCGCTATCCGCCTGATGAGGATGCTGATGGGGAATATGCAATGCCTTCGCCATATCACTTAATTTATAGCTTTCCATGCTCGGGTATAAAATTCGAGAAAGTTCAACCGTATCAATCATCGGCGGCTCCGGCAAAAAAACTCCCGCTCTGTTCAATTCCTCCTGCAAAAACGGCCAATCAAATGCAACATTATGGGCAACAAAATACGATTGCTTCAATAGTGCAGCAACTGTCGGGGCAAGTTCAGAAAAAAGCGGCGCATGGCGCACCATTTGCTCACCAATTTGCGTCAATTGCTGGATAAAAGGTGGAATGCTGCATTCCGGGTTAACAAAACTGGAGAACCGTTTGACTATTTGTCTATTTTCAATAACGACGAGCCCGATTTGAATAATTCGATCCCCTTTTTTCACTGAATTCCCTGTTGTTTCTAGGTCTATGACTACAAACCGTTCATCCATCGTTTCACCTCAATCGCGCAATAATAGGGGCGTTCTCTACTGAGAAACAGCCCCCTTTTTTATGACAGGAAAAGCGGTAGCATCCCCGTCTCCCTGCTTTTATATCCATACAAACGGATCGAATCTCTATCCTGGCCAAACATTTATAATAAGCCAGAACCATTACTTTTCTCCCTAAACATGAGAGGTTCTGTCTTTAGAAAGCTTGAGCTTGAGCTTGAGCTTCATCTTACATCACTGTATGAGCTGGTTCGGCTACCATTAATTGCTGAATTCGATTATGCTCGTCCATAATCGCGATTTTCGGACGATGCGCCGCAATTTTCTCCTCTGGGATAAGGGCATAGGAAATGACGATGATGACATCATCCTTTTGCACAAGACGAGCAGCCGCTCCATTTAAGCAAAATACACCGCTTCCCCGTTCTCCTGGAATAATATATGTTTCAAAACGTGCGCCGTTATTGTTATTAACAATTTGTACTTTCTCATTTGCTACCATGCCAACCGCGTCCAAAATATCTTCATCAATCGTGATGCTTCCAACATAATTTAAATTCGCTTCCGTCACACGCGCACGGTGGATTTTTGCATTCATTAATGTACGAAACATGATTGTCCCCCCAACATTACGATTCCACATCAAGAGTTATATTATCAATGAGTCGCGCATTTGTAAACCTGACAGCAAGCGCAATGATGATTTTTCCAGATATTTTCTGAAGCGGTTGCAAATCTGGATAAGAATATACTTCAACATAATCAATGATACCATGTGTATAAGTTTGAATATAATCTTCAACAAGAGCACAAATAGCCGATGGATTGCGCTCGCCATTTTCAATCGCCCGCTTCGCTTTTTGCAATGCCGCGTACAGGGCAGGAGCTTCTTTTCGCTCTTCCGGAGATAAATACACATTGCGCGAGCTTTTCGCTAGCCCGTCCGCTTCGCGAACAGTCGGAACTGGAACAAGCTCGATCGGAAAATGGAAATCGCGAATAAGTCCATCAACCACTGCTACCTGCTGCGCATCTTTCATCCCGAAGTAAGCACGGGTCGGCATGACAATATGAAATAGTTTCGTTAATACCGTAGCCACGCCATCAAAATGCCCCGGTCTTGATTTTCCGCATAATACATCAACGCGCTCCTTGACGGCCACCTGCACGCTTAATGGCCGCGGATACATTTCTGTCACGGATGGATAAAACAATAGATCCACCCCTGACGCTTTGGCGATCTTTTCATCTCTCTCCATATCGCGCGGATATCGGTCGAAATCTTCATTTGGCCCAAACTGCAATGGATTAACAAACACGCTTAATACAACAATATCATTTTCCTCTCGCGCTTTTTTCAGCAAGGCAGCATGGCCTTCATGCAAATACCCCATTGTCGGTACAAAGCCAATGGACTTTCCTTGCTGACGGTATTGGGCTGTTTTTTGCTGCATTTCTTGGATCGTTTGAATGATCATCATTACTGCTTTCCTCCATATAGTGCAATCCATTCTTCTTCTTTCATCGTAAACATATGCTCACGTTCAGGAAACTGCCGAAGCTTTACCTCCGTCACATAGCTTGTCAAGGCATGCTGCATCGTTTCTTCAATATTGGCATATTTTTTAACAAACTTAGGTACCCGTTCTACTCCATATCCGAGCACATCATGATAGACAAGCACCTGTCCATCTACTTCATTACCTGCTCCTATTCCAATAGTGGGAATGGTTAATTGCTTAGTAATTTCGGCGGCAATCTGCTTTGGCACGCATTCGAGAACTAAAGCGACCGCTCCGGCCTCCTCGCACCATTTTGCATCTTGTAAAAGTTTGCGAGCGCTTTCAGCGTCTTTCGCTTGCACTTTATATCCACCAAGCACCCCGACAGATTGCGGAGTTAAACCTAAATGGGCAACAACTGGAACACCTGCTTCAGTCAGGGCACGAATGACCTCTATGACTTCGCCGGCCCCTTCAACTTTTACGGCATGAGCTCCAGACTGCTGCATGATGCGCTGAGCATTGCGAAGTGCTTCTTCCCTCGACAGATGGTAAGACATAAACGGCATGTCCGTGACAATGAACGTGTTCATGGCTCCACGCCGCACTGCCTTCGTATGATGAATCATGTCCTCCACTGTTACCGGAATGGTGGAATCATATCCGAGCACAACCATCCCAAGCGAATCGCCGACAAGAATCATGTCTACTCCAGCAGCTTCCGCAAGCTTTGCTGACGGAAAATCATACGCTGTCAGCATCACAATCGGCTCGTTTGTCTTCTTCATCTTCAAAAAATCACTGGTTGTTTTCATGGCATATCCCTCCTCCTTGTTTGCAGAGGAGATGAATCTCCGAATAAAAAAACCTTCTTCCCCACCTTGAGAAGAAGGATGTTGATTGTATCGGCCGAGTTCATCCCTCTGTCCCAGTCCTTTAGCGGATCAAGGCAGATCACATTGACAACACTGACACATTTTTCATGGTGCAGTTCTTCGCTAAAAGATACTGCCCTTGTACATCCATCTATATTTTAACAAAATTCGAACACTTTTGCTACAATGAAATATCGGCGGAATGAATGTAATGAATCGTTCCATCATGGTCTTCCAGGATTAATACGCCTTCATCTGTAATGCCGCGCGCGAAACCACGGATCGTTCCGTTCAAGGTGCGAGCGGTAATTTCTTTACCAATGCTTATAGCGTATCCTTCCCATAGCAGCTTGATCGGCAAAAAACCATGCTGCAAATATTGCCGATACAATGTTTCCATTTTTAATAGTACTTCCTGGATGAGACGAGCTCGTTTTATTTTTTCTCCCTTTTCAATCGCCAATGATGTGGCAATGCCGCGAAGATCTTCAGGAAATTGATCGCGTTCATGATTGACGTTCACTCCCATTCCAATCGTAACAGAATGAACGCGATCAGGATCAGCCTGCAGCTCCGTTAAAATGCCGACACATTTTTTGCCGTTGATTAAAATATCATTCGGCCATTTAATATCAGGAACAAGCCCCGCCACTTCCTGAATAGCTTGAACAATAGCGACAGCTGTCAGCAACGTCAGCTGTGGCGTCTTTTGCGGCGGAATCGGCGGTCTTAAAATTAAACTCATCCAAATTCCTGTCCCTTTTGGCGAAAACCATTTTCGATCCATTCGGCCGCGCCCTGCCGTCTGCAATTCAGCGACAACAATCGTCCCCTCTTTTGCTCCTTCATGTGCCAACTGATGAGCCATTTTTTGTGTAGAGGTCACTTCTTCTTCAAAATAAATCGTTTGTCCAAACACCTCTGTTTTTAAACCAAGGCGGATTTCATTGGCTGTAATTTTGTCAGGCGTACTCACAATTCTGTATCCAAGGCGGCGCACCGCTTCAAGCTCAAATCCTTCCTTCCGCAAATCTTCAATATGCTTCCAAACGGCGGTTCTCGAACAGCCGAGAATATCGCTGATTTTTTGTCCGGAAATAAAATCGCCATTGGCCTCAGAAAATAATTCTAGCAATTTTTTTCTTGTGTCAGATTGCATGAAATGAGCCACTCCTTTATCCGCTCTTTGTCATTTTCTACTTTTCCTTGAATCACCGCCTGCTCCACTTTCTTCAGAATATTTGCCAGCCACGGACCGCCCGGACGTCCCATCCATCCCATGATATCTTTTCCGGTAATAGCTAAATCACTTCTGCTTTTAATGGGCAATTGAGCAAAGAGAGCGACGAGCCGTTGGCGATTGCTATAAGCATCTTCCATATCAATAAGGGAACGAATGGTTTCTGCCGCTAAAGCATAATCAAGCCCAAACTCATACAACTGCTCTTTTTTCCAATCATCATGTGAGCGAATGAGGGGCAGAATGCGCAAAATATGTTGCACATCCTTCATTAGCCGGTTAGGCAGCTTCCAAAGTCGCAAAAAAGCGGAAGATTCTTGATCGCTTAACAGCAAATAGCACAAAAATCCCCAGCGCTCCATCGAAGAGGACAACGCTTTCCAATCATATTGCGCCAACTTTTTTAACGGCTCTTTTTTTTCACGAAGTCCCGGCAAATACACATATAATCCTGTTTCCTCTAACAGTGAGAAAGCCTTCTCTGCAAATGGGCCCGCCATCAATTTCTCAAACTCGGCTGTTATTCTTTCCACCGAAATATGCGCCAACAGCGAAGCATGTTCAATAATCGCCTGCTTCGTCTCCATTTCTAACGCAAAACCGAGCTGACTGACAAACCGAATCGCCCGCATCATGCGAAGAGCATCTTCAGAAAAACGCTCGCTCGCCTTTCCAACGGTACAAATGATTTTAGCAGAAATCGCCCGCTGCCCATGAAACGGATCGTATAGTGTTCCATGATCGTCCATCGCAATGGCATTCATCGTAAAGTCGCGCCTTTGCAAGTCTTCGCGCAGGGAACGGACAAATGTCACAGACTCGGGACGACGATAATTTTCATACGTACCTTCCGTTCGAAAGGTTGTCACTTCATATGGAATACCGTCGTTTAACACAACAACGGTTCCATGCTTTAAACCAACGGGAATCGTTTTTGGGAAAAGCTTGATCACTTCTTCGGGAAGAGCGGATGTGGCAATATCAATGTCGCCAAGCGGACGATTTAGCAAATAGTCGCGAACCGCACCGCCTACGAAATAAGCTTCATATCCATGTTGCTTCAGTTTACGAATAATGCCAAGCGCGCGTTGAAACGGTTCTTTCATCGCTTCACCTCTTTTATCAACGAAAAATAAACATCTTCGTATTGCTGTAAGATGTGCTGCGAATGAAATTTTTCATAAACAGCTTTAAGCGCTTGTTCAGCCATATATGTATGCAAATCTTCGTTTGTCAGCATTTGTAGCGTTTTTTCAGCTACTTCTTCGATATTGCCAAGCTCGCATAGAAACCCTGTCTTGCCATCTTCAATCACTTCAGGAATGCCGCCAATGTTTGTGCCCACACACGGAACTCCGCAAGCCATTGCTTCAAGCAAAACAAGTCCAAAGCTTTCTTTTTCCGATAAAAGCCATTTGACATCACTCATCGAATAAAGTTCTTCTAAATTTTCTTGTTTTCCTAAGAAAAGAACGTCTTCTGTTAATCCTAGTTGCCGCACTAATCTGCACACAACGGTCATTTCTGGTCCATCACCAACGAGCAGTAGTTTAGCAGAAATTTGGCTGCGAACATGCAGAAAGGCATGCACAACATCTTGAACACGCTTCACCTTGCGAAAATTGGACACATGGATAATGACCTTTTCTTGTTCTGTTATTCCATATTGTTGTTTTAAATGCTTAACATCTTTTTTATGATACACGCGTTCATCAACAAAATTATAAATGGTATGAATATCCTTTTGAACATCAAGTAGCTCGTAAGTTTGCTTAACAAGCGCATTTGACACAGCCGTAACCAAATCGGATTGTTCAATTCCAAATTTTATCATATCGCTTAACGACGGATCATATCCGAGAACAGTAATATCCGTCCCGTGAAGCGTCGTCACAATTTTCACATCGTATCCAACCATTTGCTTGGCTAATACCGCACAAACCGCATGTGGAATCGCATAATGAACATGCAGCACATCCAGCTTTTCCCGTTTGGCTACTTCAGCAATTTTACTTGCTAATGCCAAATCATATGGCGGATACTGAAACACGGAATACTGATTGACTGTTACTTCATGATAATAAATATTGCAATATACTTTATTTAGGCGAAAGGGCATGCTTGAAGAAATAAAATGAATTTCATGTCCTTTTTCCGCCAGCAATTTTCCCAATTCTGTGGCGACAACACCGGATCCGCCAACCGTTGGGTAACAGACAATTCCTATTTTTAGCTTCATTGTTTCTCTCCTAGCAAATCATTTGAAATGACGAGCGGCTGTTTCGTCATAAATCCTTCGGCAAACAGCACTCCGACTTGCTTTCCCCATAACCGCTCGCGGCTTTCAACGGTTTCGATATAGCCATTGGTTAACGGCGTATCAACCGACTGAGCTGTTTTTTGAAATTGACTTGCATAAGCTCTCAGACTCGCCAGCTTTGTTTCCATCGTATGGCTAATATCAACAACAAAATGTGGCCGTTCATAACTATTAATCATGTAGTAATAAAGCGATAACACACGATGTGCCGGCAGCCCTCCTGCCTCATAACGGCGAATCCCAGCTGAAAACATCGCTTCTTCGACAAGAAAAGCACAATTTCCATGATCGGGATGACGATCTACCCAATACGGTGCAAAGATGACTCGTGGACGATACTGGCGAATAACAGCGGCAATACAGCGAATAGCCTCTTCTGTTTTATATAAGCCCCGATCGGGCAGATGAAGATTGATTCTTGCCGCAACTCCGAGCAGCTCAGCTGCTTTTTGCGCTTCTTTTTGCCGCCGTTCTACAGTTCCGTTAGACGACATCTCTGCCAAGGTTAAATCGCAAATGCCGATTCGATACCCTTGCTTCGCATATTTGGCGATCGTTCCCCCCATCCCGATTTCCACATCATCTGGATGAGCGCCAAATGCTAGTATATCAAGTTGCTCACGCTCCATTTTCGTCACCTTTTCTCTCATGAATAATAGTCCGCCATTGGAAGTCGCCACGCTCAAGCCCTCTAATTAAAATTTCGGCCGTCCCCATATTAGTGGCCAGCGGCACATTATAGACATCGCATAACCGAAGCAGAGCACTGACGTCCGGCTCATGAGGCTGGGCGGTTAAAGGATCACGGAAAAACAATATCATATCTATTTCATTGCGTGCAACCATAGCGCCAATCTCTTGATCTCCGCCTAACGGTCCCGAACAAAACCGATGGATAGGCAAACCGGTTGCCTCCATAATGCGCAAACCCGTTGTTCCCGTTGCATACAGCTCATGCTTTGCTAAAATCGTTTGATAAGCTGTCGCAAACTGAATCATATCCGCCTTTTTTTTATCATGCGCGATTAAGGCAATTTTCACGCTGACACCCCCGCTATTCAATAATATGCTCTAAGCCATACACAAGCGTTTGCAGCTTCATCACGGTTTCGATTGATAGCTTGACTCCAGACATAAATGACCCGCGATGAAACGAATCATGACGAATGGTTAATGATTGTCCATTTCCGCCGAAAATGACTTCTTGATGCGCAATCAACCCCGGCAGGCGGACACTGTGAATCGGAATCCCGTCATAAGAGGCTCCTCTAGCACCTTTAAGCGTCTCTTTTTCATCAGGATGCCCTTGCTTTTTAGTTGGTCGCACCACCGAAATAAGCTGTGCTGTTTTTACAGCTGTTCCAGACGGAGCATCAAGCTTTTGGTCATGGTGCAGCTCAATAATTTCAACATCAGTAAAATATTTGGCGGCCATTTGAGCAAACTTCATCATTAAAATGGCACCCACTGCAAAATTCGGTGCAATAATCGCGCCCATTTCTTTTTCTTCCGCCAGCTTTGTTAATTGCTCAATCTCTTCTTGACTAAACCCTGTCGTTCCCACTACAGGACGAACCCCATAGCGAAGCGCGATCTCAGTATGGCGCTTGCCCGTTTCCGGAGTCGTTAAATCAACTAAAACATCCGGCTTTGTCTCTTGAAAGCAGCGTTCAATATCCGTATACACTGGCGCATGAATGCCGTTAAAACCATCTACCTCTGCTAAGTCCTTTCCATCATGGATGCGGTCAATCACCGCCACAAGCTGAAAATTCTCCACATGATGCACAAGCGCTACCGCTTCCCGTCCCATCCGTCCTCGCGGGCCTGCCACTGCTACTTTAATTGGATTATTCACTCTTTCTCTTCCTTTCTTGTCCATCTGTTTTGATCTCTTGTCTGAAACTTTTCCATCACCATATCATGCGCTTTTTCTAAATCAATTTGAAGGGAGTTCGCAAAGCAAATCAAGACAAATAATAAATCGCCAAGCTCCTCTTCGATCGTCTTTTCGGTTTCTGATTTTTTCTTTGGCTTTTCTCCATAATAATGGTTGACTTCTCTCGCTAATTCCCCTAATTCCTCAGTCAACCTAGCCAGCATGGCAAGCGGGCTGAAGTAGCCTTCTTTAAATTGGCCAATATAATCATCAACTTCCTTCTGCAATTGCTGGATCGTTTTTTCCGACATATCGTTGATTCCCACCTTTCATGCTTTCATGTTAGCTAAAAGCAGCCATTTTGACAAATATTTTTGCGTTTCGTTGCTCAAGTCCTCCTCTTCCACTATAATTTATAATTAATGACTGAGATCGCCGGCCTATCATTACTATGCGGAGGTGTCATATGGTTTTTGGACTGAAAATTAAAAATGTCTTATTTATTTTACTTGGCGCGGCTATTTTCGCATTTGGACTCGTTCATTTTAATATGCAAAATAATCTAGCGGAAGGAGGAGTAACAGGCATCACGCTTCTCCTTTATTTCTTGTTCGGCATCGATCCCTCCCTCACGAATTTGCTGCTGAACATCCCGCTTTTTTTTATCGGCTGGAAGCTGCTCGGACGCCATTCCTTTTTTTATACCATGATCGGGACCGTCAGCTTATCCTTATTTCTATGGATTTTTCAACATTATGCAATCAAGATGCCGCTAAAGCATGATTTAACGCTCGCAGCCTTGTTTGCCGGCGTTTTTGTCGGAATCGGGCTTGGGATCATCTTTCGCTATGGGGGAACAACCGGGGGGGTCGATATTATTGCAAGGCTTCTCTACAAATATCGCGGAATTAGCATGGGAAAAACCATGTTTGCTTTTGATGCGGTTGTCATTACATTGTCGCTTTTATACCTTTCATACCGCGAGGCCATGTACACGCTAGTTGCCGTCTTTATTGGCGCCCGCGTCATTGATTTTATGCAGGAAGGCGGTTATGCTGCAAAAGGAGCGACCATTATTTCTGAAAAGAGCGAAGAAATCGCTACCAAAATTTTAACAGAAATGGAGCGTGGTGTAACCGTTTTAAAAGGACGCGGCTCCTATACCAAAAGAGAACGAGATGTGCTTTATTGCGTAGTAGCCAAAAATGAATTACCGCGCCTTAAAAATGTCATTATTTCTGTAGATCCCCATGCTTTTGTCGCCGTGACAGATGTGCATGATGTACTCGGTGAGGGATTTACCCTCGATGAAAATAAGCAGCCCATTCAAAACGATTAAGAGCAAAAGCATAAGGCCGGTCTGCCAAGCAAAAAGGCTGAGATTCGACCTCAGCCTTTTTTATTGTTCCTCATGTGAGCGAGCTTTTTGCTTTTCTCCACGATATTTGCGAAACCCGACATAGGTTAATGTCAATATAATCATTCCTCCTGTAGAAATCATCACCCACAATAAGGAAGAATCTGCTTCATCCTTTTTCATATGATTAAACAATGCCGCAAGATCTTGCCTCATTTGCGCAAGCTGCTCCTGCTGCTTGGCTTTGTCAAGGGTATGAAAGCTCGGGCTTTGGAGCTGTTCAATGTCCTGATCTGCCTTTTTGGCCCAGGCAGGCTCCACATCAATTTTTACGCTTGGCTCGATGATTTCATATTGATGCAAAAATTGCTGTAGCCCCGTTTGAAACTGCTGCTCATCCCCGCTCTCAATCGCTGTTTCAATTTCCTGAAATGCCCCCATAATCAAAGGTTCCATTTCCGCCCAAAGCGGCTGATAATTGGAATGAACAGCATCGATTACAAGACGAAATTGCACCACTTGATCAATTCGGTCTTCCGCCGGCAATGTGGAAGCGGTAATGGCTTTTAACGCATTTTCATGCGTGATGGTGATGGCACGCCATTCATCCATCGATTTAAGGCGATCGCGTGCATTTAACTTTAAAAATTCATCAGAAAAATAATTCAACACGTCCTTCGCTTCTTCAAAACGCTTATTTTTAGCAAGCTGCAATGCCTGATCTGAAATTTTATCAAGCCTTTGCCATTCATCATGATGTGTAGCAAAGACAGCTGACGGAAATGCACAAAGGATCATAATGATCCATATGATTGCCATTCGCCTCATTCTTGTCCCTCCTCCGCTAACTACTACAATGTATGAGAGGCTGGACAAGGTTAGACCATTATTTGAGCGAAATTTGTAGACGACCTTCTTTTATTCCCAATACATAAGCAACGGCAATAGAAAAGATGCTTAGCCAGAAAGTAAAATAGCCGATTTGCGGGATATACTGTTCAAGCATGCTGTAACGAGGCAGCATCTGAAACACATAATCGATCACATCATTATGCAGAGTCCATATAGCAGCAAAAGCTAAATGCCGCACCTTCATTCGATAGAATGGGGCATACAGCAAGCCTTGAATGGCCATTGCTCCGTGAGAGAAAATAAGCATCCATCCTTGCCATCCAAGCGTTCCAGTCACTTTCCAGACAAGAATGTTCATAACGACCGCCCAAATTCCGTACTTCAATAGAGTCACCATCGCCAGAGCTTCTAATAGTGGCCAATTTCTTTTTAATATAAAAGCAAGCAAGACAAAAACAAAAAACAAACTAGCGGTAGGGCTGTCAGGGACAAATAATAAAAATCGGCTTGGTGTTTCCGCAAGCTGCGGTCCATACCATATATATCCGTAAATAGTTCCGGCAATGTTGATCACTAGCAGCAGCCAAAGAACAGAGGGAGCCGCAAGTAAAAGATACCACTGTATCATGTTCCACCTCCTTTCTTCTATGCAAGCTTATATGTTATAGCCGACGAAAATTCTTTGATGATTAGAAACAAGCTAGCGGCTTGCCGCCGTCACGCTTTGGCGTGACCAAGCCCCAAACGGCTGGCCATTCCAGACAAGTTCATGTGCCTGGAAAGCGGTGTTATTCGGTCGTCCGACCGTCGAAATCGGTTATCATCCGCTCACTTTCGGATAAGTGTTGAACCATCAAATTGTATTTATTATATAGATGAAAGAAAAAAGCTGACTAATAGTAGCCAGCTTTTTTCCTGTCACTTTTAATCCTACTCTGCTTTCAATCCTGCAATAAATTCAGATAGCTTTTTCAATTCTTCATCTGTTCCTTTGAACACCCCAGGAGGCATGCCGCCTTTACCTTCTTTAGCAATTTTCGCAATTTCTTCTGGCTTTAGCCCCGTGCCGACAAGCGAAGGCGCTGCTGCTCCTCCGGAAAGGTTTTCACCGTGACAAGTTGTACATGTATTTGCTTGGGCAATTTTATATCCGTCCGCGTTTTTGTCGATTTCGACTTCAGCACGGATTTTCCCTTGTTCCGCAGCTTTTTTCCAGTCGTGAGTAACGACCGATTCCCAAGTAAGGAAAACCATTGCTGCAAGCGTTAACAACATCATGCCGACCGCAACTGGGCGTTTCCATGGCCGACGTTCCGGCCCGCGATCTAAAAATGGCGCAAGCAATAATGCTCCAAAGGCAAGACCCGGCATCACGATCGCACCAATGACTGTATAATCACTTGAAGCATATGAGTATTTCAGCAATTGGTATAGAAACAAGAAATACCAGTCTGGAAGCGGAACATATGACGTATCTGTCGGGTCAGCGATCCGTTCCAGCGGAGATGGATGAGCAACCGTTAAACATAAAAAACCAACTAGAAAGACCGCGCCAACCATCCATTCCTTTAATAAGAAGTTCGGCCAAAACGCTTCTGTTTTTCCTGGATATTCCGAATAATCCTTCGGAATATTCGGTTTTCTCACAGCAGAAACACGCGAATCGCCGACGAATTTCATCCCTTTTCCGCGATGCATATCATGTTTCCCTCCTTTATCTTATAGATTCATCCATGAATCATATATTTTACAGTGGACCAGAGATTCCTTGTTTGCGAATCATCAAAAAGTGCACAGCCATTAATCCAAGCAATGCAGCTGGCAAGAAAAATACATGGATCGCAAAGAAACGTGTCAACGTTTGTGCACCGACAATTTCCGGATGACCCGCTAATAGCGTTTTCACTGCCGTACCAATAATCGGAGTAGCCTCAGCGATTTGCAAACCAACCTTTGTTGCAAATAGCGCTTTCATATCCCATGGAAGCAAGTATCCTGTAAAGCCTAGCCCCATCATGACCATAAAGATGAGCACGCCGACAATCCAGTTCAACTCACGAGGCTTTTTATAGGCCCCTTGGAAAAAGACGCGCAATGTATGTAAAAACATCATGACAATGACAAGACTTGCTCCCCAGTGATGCATTCCGCGCACAATTTGACCGAATGCTACTTCATTTTGTAAATAATACACGGACTCCCAGGCATTCTTAATATCTGGAACGTAGTACATGGTTAAAAACATTCCTGATAAGATTTGGATGACTGTAACAAAAAATGTGAGCCCTCCAAAACAATAAACGAATGCAGAAAAGTGATGGGCTGGGTTTACATGCTCTGGCACTTCATGGTCAGCGATATCTCGCCACAAAGGCGTAATATCTAACCGCTCGTCTACCCAGTCATAAATTTTATTTAACACGTATTACGCCTCCCCTCGTGGTTTCGCTTTACCTAAATACAACTTGCCATCCTTCACCTTGTACTCGTAACGGTCTAACGGAGCCAATGGCGGCGTTCCAGGCACGTTTGTACCATCCTTTGTATAACGGCCATAGTGGCATGGACAGAAAAACTGATTTGGGTGCGACTCATCCGCATTCCAGTTAACGGTACAGCCAAGATGCTTACAGATCGGAGACAAGGCAATGATATTACCTTTTTCATCCTTGTACACCCATGCCGATTTTGGCTCGTCCGCTTCATACCATGCGTCTTTCACTTTGACTTTAAAGTCGAAGCGCTGCGGCTCTGTTGTGATGTCTTTCACTTGCGCAACCGCCACCATTTCTGTCGCCTCTTCTTCCCTTAAAATCGGATCTAGCGCGAACCGCACCATTGGCATGAGAATACCAGCAGCCATAAATCCGCCCACTCCCGTTAATGTGTAGTTTAAAAACTGGCGTCTTGATACACGGTGTTTCTTTTCGCTCATCATTTTCCCCCCTCTATGTAAAATTAAGTCCATCCGGACAAAATCTTATAACACATATAAAACTAGGACATTCTAATGATAGCTCAAGATGGAGACAAGGTCAATAAGATCGTCAATGAAAACGCTCGCAAATCAACCGTATCCTCTACGTCCAATGCGAAATGAATGAGCTTAACAGCTTGGATGTTTGTTCGCGGACCATTTGCTGCTGATAGACCTCATCCATATGTTCAAGCGGAATAGAAGGCAAAACAAACAGCTTGCCGCCAAGTTCTGTTTCGTTCCACATCCGATCGCTTGTTAAATAAAAGACGTGAGCCATGCCGCTTTTCTTTAATTCATCTGTCCAAACGTTCAACCGTTTCACACATTCTTCCTTCGTTTCGGTTAAAAAGTATGTAAATGGCGGAAGCAAGAAGAGACGCCCCTTCAACTGCCGCTCCACTTCACTTGCAAGCAGCTGAACAAGTTCACCGCCGGCAACAGCCGTTTTCGTCGCATTGGATAAGGTAAGTTGGACAAGAGGAAGCAAAGCTGTATCAATATATTGCTTCTCTTTTTCATACATATCCACATCGCTTACTGTCCACTTCACGATTTTATTCTCCCCTCTTTTTGGTTATCCATTCCTCTTTATCAACATACCATACTTGCACAAAAAAGAAAAACCTTGCATCACGCAAGGTTTACAGCTGTTTTAATTTGTCTGTCAACCGCTTGAACTCCAGTTCATCTTGACGATCCAGCGCTTCATCAATAAGCTTCATCAGCCGTTCTTTTTGAAAGTTATAAAGCGATTTTTCTAAAAATTGCTCTGCAAGTATTTGATCTTTTTCATTCACTTGTGTATATTTTGGGGCATACGGATTTTCTTCCAGCACGGCAACGTATTGCGGCGAATGAAATGAAGCTCGAAAATTAAGCTGGATGTAAATATCTTCTTCGCGGTTAAGGCGAATATCATGAAATGACTTTTCAGCATCTGTCGTCATGACGTTTTCTTTATAAAAGCGAAACGGAACATCGTCAACGCAATGAGTCGACATCACCATTCCCCGCGGGCAATATTGGGCATTTTCCACAAAATGCACTCTGCGCATCAGCTGGTCGTGACTCATTAAGTAGTTTAAAATCCATACACACTCGCGCCTTTTTAACTGGTAGTGGCTCAAAAACCAACGAATGAACTCCTTTTTTTCGTTCACCGATACTGTCATCCTACTCCTCCCCCTCTATTGTTTTCCAAGAAAGAGGTTTATGTTCACCCAAGCCCCTTACTCTTCGAGCTGCCATAACATGTGCAGCGCTTCCGTATGAACCGGATCAATCCGCACAATTTGTTCAAATACTTCTTTAGCACGTTCCCGATTTCCTTCTTCCAGAAGAAAATAACCGTATTCTTCAAGAAAATCAACGTCATTCTTAAAGAAAGTATATGCCTCTTGATAATGGTTTAATGCATCCGAATACATCTCAAGCTTATGTTTAGCACGGGCCAACATCCATTCCATTTGCGGATCATATTCTCCCTGTGCCATCGCCTCTTCAATGCAAGCAAGCACCTCATCATAGCGCTCTTGATGCAGAAGCATATGCATCAAAGTAAGAAACGCTTCGATATATCCTGTATCGATTTCAATGGCCTTTCGGATATACGTTTCTGCCTCATTTTCCTTTCCAAGCTTTAAAGCAAGCTTACCGGCGTATAAAAACAGTTCTTTGTTCCATTCATCTATTTGCAACCCTTCCTTGGCCATTTCGTAGCCTTCGCTTATTTGGCCTTCCTGTTCATATGACTTAGCCAAATATAAGTAAAGAGGGACATAATCCTGATCAAGCTCTTTGAGCTGTGTTAGTTTCTCAATGGCAGTTTGATAATATTCGGCCTGAAAAGCGGTAAACCCGTAGCCAAACAATATATGGCTGTCCACTTTTTGTTGCAGAGCCTCCTCGTAATACGGCAAAGCCTGTTCGAATTCTCCGAGCAAGCTAAACGCCTCTGCCACTCGTTCCGAAATTAAAGTGCCTGCTACCGTTGTCTCCTGCTCAAGGATTTTCCGGTAAAAATGAATGCTCTGCTGATAGTTCCCATTGGCAAAATACAGCTCAGCAAGTGCGAATTGAATAATAGGCTCATCCGGCAGTTTCTCATATGCTTTCTTGAGCTTCTGCTCGCTAACTTCCTCAAGCCCCTGCATTTGATAAAGATCGGCTGCCAGCAAGCATGCTCTCGGAAACAGAG
Organism: Anoxybacillus sp. PDR2; assembly: GCF_009834045.1. Taxonomy (NCBI): domain Bacteria; kingdom Bacillati; phylum Bacillota; class Bacilli; order Caryophanales; family Anoxybacillaceae; genus Anoxybacillus; species Anoxybacillus sp. PDR2. The sequence continues at coordinate 2,453,059 of NZ_CP047158.1, forward strand.
GATCCTGCTCGTCCACATCTGCCAATATTTCTAGCGCCTTCTCTTCTTCATCCAGTTCCATATAGATTTCCGCTAAAAACAGCTGTATTTCACCGTCTTCTGGATAACGGAACGAAAGCTCTTCCGCTATTTCGCAAGCCTCATCGACCATTCCCCACGAAAACAGCTGCTCTGCCAGCATATATTTTTCTTCATCCGTTGCTTCAGCTTTTACTTTCGGGACAAGCGCCAGCGCCTTTTCCACCTCTCCGCCTTCCACAAGCTGAAGAATTTGTTCCATCTGCTTCATAACCGACACTTCCTTACTACAAACTTAAAAATCGGCTGCAAACATTCCCGGTACACGAATCGTTCGCTCTTTTCCAAATCCCGGATAAAAAAACAAGTGATTGCCCGCTCTCATGATTCTTCCATTATGAACCGTAATCATCGGAATATGTTTATCATAATCGACAATCGCCGTTTCGGCAACTGAATCGCTCAGCAATGTGCGAGCATACAGATTATAATCTACTTCGCCACCAATACGCACATCTCCTTTGTGCGGATAAACGCCGATTTTTTTCAACACATCCAATGATAAAGGGGTACGTTCTTGCAGTGCAAACGGAATAAACGGAATGCGATAAGAAGATAGGAGCTCCTTCCAACGCATTTGTAGACGCTTGGTCGCGTCTTGGGTGATCCAATAAGGAACAAGTGTTACCGGATACGATACAAACGCTTCGTACATCCAACTCCATGGGGCTTCTTCCAAGCGCTCCTCTCCCTGCAACTCAACAAACAAAACAGGAACTTTCCATCGCTTGCACGCTCTGATGAAGGAAGGGGTTAACAGACGAAAAGGAATTTTGGCGCCGATGAAATAATCAATGGGGCTGTTTAGCAAACTTTGCTGCAGCTTTTGCAACGCATTGGGAAGTTGTTGCTCATATAAAACATCGCATACAGCCAGCAGTGATGTACATCCTTTAGAAAGGAAATGCTGCTGCATATATTCCTTAAATTCCGGAAAAGAACGTGGCGTTTGAAAGGAGAAATCAAGCATAATATATCCAGGTGTCAATAAAAATTCGTTCACTGGCATGCGGATCCATCGATAAGCCTTTGTCTGTTGGCTTATGTAATCAATGCGGTTTCCATCAACCACAATGGAACAGCGCTGTAACTGCCCATTTTTTATCATATTCGCTTGATCAATAATATATGGCACGGTTTCATTCCTCCCACACTTGTCCTTATGACAAGCTATGAGAGAATCGAACCGCGTATGAATATTTTTTCAAAGAAGAGACAATCCATGCGTGAATGGATCAAACATTAGCAAAATCGTAAAAAATCATGGACACAATCCTGTATGATCTATGAAAAAACCAATTGATCAACGCGGATGGAAGACAAAATAAACAACGTCGGAAAAATCAGCGGTTGAAGGCCAGCCATACGAATGCGGACAAAGACCGAGAATATATAATGCTTCTCGGCGACTCTCCTTATGATCAGCGGACCCCTCTCCATCGATTGATTTCAATCATAGGCTCTGTGCCGTATGATATCAAATGAACCACCTCCACTCCGTTAAGAGGTGGGAAACTTCTCGGTGGATGATGTGAAAAGAGGATGACACCGTCAAGGAAGTTTTGCTCTCTTGCGGTTCATCCCCTTCTTCTTATTTTGACTAGCAAAGCACCTGCAAATGCTCAAAAAACGTCGGGTAAGATACAGCGATTGCTTCCGAGCGCTTGAGCGACACCGTGCCTTCCGTAATGCAAGCAGCGATCGCCAGCATCATGCCAATTCGATGGTCTCCATAGCTATCGACAATAGCTTCTTTCGCCTTCAATGCTGTTTTTCCATGAATTCGCATTCCATCTTCTGTCGCTTCAATTTCAGCGCCTAACTTGCGCAATTCCGACACAACCGTATCGATCCGGTTCGTTTCTTTCACTTTTAGCTCGCTTGCATCCTTAATGACAGTTGTTCCTTCTGCTTGAGTAGCCAACAGAGCAATAATCGGTATTTCATCGATTAAACGCGGAATAAGCGCTCCGCCAATTTCCACCGCTTTTAATTTAGAGGTTCGAATGGTAATGTCGCCAAGCGGCTCCGTTTCTTCATTGCGAATGTTTTCAATGGTTAAATCCGCCCCCATTTGCTGCAGCACATCGATCATTCCTGTTCGAGTTGGATTCAATCCGACATTTTTTAGAACGATTTCGCTGTTGGGCACAATCGCGCCCGCGACTAAGAAAAAGGCGGCTGACGAGATATCGCCGGGAACATAAATATCCGCTCCTCGCAGCTGTTGTTTTCCAGTCACAGAAACGCTGAGCCCATTCGTTATCACTTCACCGCCAAATAATCGCACCATTCGTTCTGTATGATCACGCGACTTGATCGGCTCTGTTACTGTTGTCGTACCATCAGCCATGAGCCCCGCCAATAAAATGGCCGACTTTACTTGGGCGCTGGCAACCGGAGAAGTATAGTGAATCGGCTGTAAACTTCCGCCGCGAATGGAAATAGGTGTATAATTCCCGCCATCTCTTCCATCGATACGGGCCCCCATCATGCGGAGCGGTTCTGTCACTCTTTTCATTGGGCGTTTCGCAATGGATTCATCGCCAATAAGGCAAGCATGAAAGGAGCAGCCCGCTAAAATACCAAGCAACAGTCGTGTTGTCGTTCCTGAATTTCCGACATTTAAAATTTCCTGCGGCTCCAACAACCCCGCTATTCCATTTCCTTTTACCACCACATCCGTCCCATTTTGTGCAATATCGACTCCCATTTTGCGAAAACAATCAATCGTACTTAAACAATCCTCACCTGTTAAAAAATGAGCAATCGTCGTTGTGCCGCGAGCAATCGCTCCAAGCATAACCGCTCGATGAGAGATGGATTTGTCCCCTGGAACTTCAATGGTTCCCCGCAAGGACTGAACATTGGTTCTTAATGCTTGCATGTTGTTCCTCCTCATCCTTCATATGTTTCATAATTCGTGTGCGCACGGATGCATTGTTTTGCCTTTTCGCGATCCATTTCGCTTTGAAAGCTGAGACGGAGCACACCGTAAATTTCTTCCCTCGTTTCAATAATGCGGATGTTGGTGATACTAATCTTTTCTTGTGCTAGATATCCAGTAATCTCAGAAATAACCCCTGGATAGTCAGGAACATCTACATATAAATCATAAAAAGACGGTATTGCCCCTTTCGTCCTTACAGGCAATCCATCACGAAATTGTTTGGCTTCTAAAAAATAGCGATAGATTTCCTCGCTTTTTTCCTTCTCGACAAGCGAGCGGATCCTATGCATCTCAGCAAGCCATCGATCAAACAACGATAGCAGTTCAGTTTTGTTATGTATCAGAATATCGCGCCACATTTCCGGGTTGCTTGAAGCGATGCGCGTAATATCGCGAAAACCGCCAGCCGCCAGCCTGCTGACAAGCTCGTCTTCGCTCTCATATTGCTGGGCCTGATGGACAAGGCTCGCGGCAATAATATGCGGAAAATGGCTGATCACTCCCGTAATCCGATCATGGTCGTTTGGCGATAGAATGACAAAGTTCGCTTTCGTTCCTTTCAACCATTGCTTCAATCGCTCCACTTCACTCATCGGCACCGCCTCTGTCGGCGTTAAAATATAAAACGCATTTTCAAACAAATGCGCTTTTGCCGCTACTACACCGCTTTTATGGGACCCTGCCATCGGGTGTCCGCCAATAAACATCACACCTTGGTCCAGCAACGCCTTCGCCTGCTCGATAATCCGCTGCTTCGTGCTGCCAACATCCGTTACAAGCACAGATGGACGCAAACGGTATGTCAACATATCGGTTAAAATTTTTTCAGTCTGCATCACTGGCGTTGCTAAAATAATGACATCAGCCCGGCTCATCCCTTCTTCAACAGAAGCAGCCGCTTCATCAATGACTGCCAGTGTGCGAGCCATCCTTATTTCATCTTCATTGATATCAAATCCGACAATCGTTGCCTCAGGATGCTCCTTTTTAATGGCAAGCGCCATCGAACCTCCAATGAGCCCAAGGCCGACGACAAAGACCGTTCCTTTCAACAAATTCACCTTCTTCTTTTACATATGCCCGCTGCGCAACTAGGCAGCGGGCTTTTGTCAAACGAGTTGCGTTTCTTTCAACATTTGTCCAAGCACTTGGAAAAGCTTTTGATTTTGTTCCTCCGACCCGATGGTAATCCGCACGGAAGTCGGAAATCCGAGCGCATTTCCAGAGCGCACAATCATTCCTTTTTCTAATAAGTATTGAAATACGCGATTCCCCTCTATTCCGAAATCAATCAAAATGAAATTCGTTTCGGAAGGGTAATAAGATAGACGATGTTCCTGACAGAAACGATAAAACTTTTCCAGCTCTTGTTTATTTTTAGAAACACATTGCTGGATAAATGTCTGGTCACTAAGAGCAGCCAGCGCTGCCGCTTGGGCAACACTCGATGTATTAAACGGCTCGCGGGCCGGTTCAACCTGCTGAATCAACGCTTCGTTTGCTACACCGTAGCCAATGCGCAAGCTCGCTAATCCATAAGCTTTCGAAAACGTGCGCAAAATCATTAAATTGTGATATTCATTTAACAGCGGTACGGTTTCTGGATAGTCTTCCGCCGTGACATATTCATAGTATGCTTCATCTAATACGACAAGCACATGCTTTGGAACTTGTTGTAAAAAGGCGGATAGCTGCTGCTCATCGACATACGTGCCCGTTGGGTTATTCGGATTGCATACCCAAACAATGCGCGTCTGTTCATCAATCGCAGCAAGCATGGACGACAAGTCATGACATCCATCCACAAGCGGAATTTCACGAATTTCTGCTCCCTCAATTACAGCGTTATGGCGATATTGCGGAAAAGTTGGAGCAGCCATCACTGTGTTCGTCTCCGCTGACAGAAAAGCACGGCAAAGAATTTGGATTACTTCATCTGAACCATTGCCAAAAAGAAGCTGCGTTTCTTTCACTCCGAGATGCCGTGCTACTTCTTCCCGGAGAATGCGGGCGTAACCGTCTGGATACAGCTCAAGCTGATCCAAAACCTCGACAATCGCCTTTTTAACAGTTGGAGAACTGCCATATGGATTTTCATTCGAGGCCAGCTTGATGACATCCGTTAGTCCATATTGCTGCTTTACTTCCTCCATCGATTTACCTGGCTGATAAGGGGGCAGCCCTTGCAATTGATTTTTAATTTTCATCTTCTCACCCCATTGCAAATTTTGGCTGATTTAAGGAGTGCAGCGTTTTCCCAACGGCGCCGTCAGCATTTGAGCGTACCGCTGAAATTCATTGAGCGCTTCCTGTTTTGTCTCTTCATGCAACAGCCGATCCCCGAGCTGTTCCATTTTTTGGACAAGCGCGCTGCCAATGATGATACCATCGCTATAGTTTTTCAGCATGCTCACCTGCTCGCTTGTTGAAATTCCGAAGCCGACCGCTACCGGAACCCGGCTGTATTGCTTCACTTCCATTAAAAATGATTCCAATTCATCAGGCAGCGTATCTCGTACACCGGTTACCCCAAGCGACGAAACACAATACAAAAAGCCTTGTGCGCTGGAAGCAATTTTCTCGATTCGCTGTTTGGATGTTGGCGCTACTAACGAAATGCAGGCGACACCAGCCTCTGCGCTCAGCTTGCGAATCGGTCCGCTTTCTTCAAATGGCAAATCAGGAATTAAGACGCCGTCGACTCCATTTTCCTTCACTAAAGTAAAAAAGAATTCTTCTCCTAATTGTAACACAGGATTGTAATAGGTAAAGAGAATAATAGGAATTTTCACACCTTTTTTTCGCAGCACCGGCACGAGTTCAATCGCTTTTGGTAAGTTCATTTTGTGCTTCAGCGCTCTTGATGTTGCCCGCTGAATGATGGGACCGTCTGCGAGCGGATCAGAATAAGGAACTCCCAGCTCCAATATATCGGCACCAGCTTCTTGAAGAGCAAGCGCTAGCTCCACTGTTATATCTGGATGCGGATCCCCGGCCATAATGAATGGAATAAACATCGTTTTAGTCGTTAGAGATAGCTGCAATGTCAGCTCCCCCTTTCTCTCTATTCATAATGGCTTGCACATCTTTATCGCCCCGTCCTGACAAGCATACGAGCACCGCGCTGTCCTTCGGAAGGTGTGGCACTAGTTTAAACGTATGAGCAAGAGCATGAGCAGATTCGATCGCTGGAATGATTCCTTCCTCTCTAGCAAGCAGCTGGAAGGCATGGAGCGCTTCCTCATCTGTGACACTCTCGTATTGCACACGCCCAATGCTTGCTAAGTAAGCATGTTCTGGACCGACTCCAGGATAGTCAAGGCCAGCTGAAATGGAGTAAGGTTCCAGTATTTGTCCGTATTCATCTTGCAACAAATAGGTGAGTGAACCATGAATCACTCCTTTGGTGCCTTTTGTTATTGTCGCGGCATGGTAAGGGGTGTTCGTGCCTTTTCCTGCTGCTTCCACACCAATAAGCGCAACCTCGTCGTCTAAAAACGGATAAAACGTGCCAATCGCATTGCTTCCTCCGCCTACACACGCCACGACGACTTCTGGAAGCTTTCCTTCACGCTCTAAAAATTGCTGTTTAGCTTCATCGCCGATAATGCGCTGGAATTCACGTACCATTTTTGGATAAGGATGCGGTCCGACAACCGAACCGATCATGTAAAAATGATCGTCACAATGCTGAACCCAGTAGCGGATGGCCTCATTGGTCGCGTCTTTCAATGTTCGATTTCCGCTAAAAACAGGCACGACTTCCGCTCCTAAGAGTTTCATGCGAAACACATTTAACTCTTGCCGTTTGATATCTTCTTCGCCCATAAATACGATGCATTCCATGCCAAAGCGTGCGGCGACAGTGGCCGCAGCGACTCCGTGCTGTCCCGCTCCAGTTTCAGCAATCAGTTTCTTTTTGCCCATTCGCTTTGCTAAAAGCACCTGTCCGATCGCATTGTTAATTTTATGAGCACCGGTATGGTTTAAGTCCTCACGTTTCAAATAAATTTTCGCTCCATTGAATTTTTCAGTAAGGTTCTTAACAAATGTGAGCGATGTCGGCCGCCCTGAATACTCTTGCAAACTATCCATATATTCCGTTCGAAACGTTGGATCCGCCATGGCTTTCTCAAGCTCTCTCTCTATTTCTTCAAGCGGGAGCATTAACGTTTCGGGAACAAACTTGCCGCCAAATTCCCCAAATCTCCCAATTTCATTTGGTCCCTTGTACATCATGCTTCACCCTCTTTTCAATCTCCATCATTTTTCGCGCACTTTTTTTACCGTTTTCTTCGATACCACTGCTTATATCCACACCATGGGGGCGATAAGAAAGCAGTTGGGCCACATTATCTGGCGTTATGCCGCCTGCAATGAAACACGGGACTCCCTGGCGATTCGCTTCTTCCAAATAAAAGGGGATTGCTTCCCAGTTAAACGATATGCCTGTTCCGCCCCACGCTCCCTTCACTCGACTGTCAACAATATAGCCGTCAGCAACTGTTGCATATTGTCTCATTTTACTCAACGCCTCTTCGCTATGATGAATCGCTTTCCAAACAGGCAAATCCGTTGCCGCTTTGATCTTTGCTATCTGCTCCACCGTTTCCGTGCCATGACATTGAATCACAGAAAGAGGAAGCAGCTCTGTGACTGCATAAATGTCCTCTGCTGAACTGTTTACAAACACCCCAACCAGCTGCTTCTTCCCTAAATCCACCATCTTTAACCATGTTTTCGCTTCATGCGCATCGACCTTTCGCTTGCTTTCGGCAAAAATAATCCCAAGATAATCCGCGCAGCTCTTGATCCCTTTTTGCAGATCGGAAAGGGACTGATGCCCGCAATATTTAAGAAGGACGGACATCGCTTCTAACCTCCTTGTATAGCTCGTCAACAGCCTGCATCACATCGTCTTGTCTCATTAACGATTCACCTACTAACACTGCATGTGCGCCGTATGCGCGTACCCGCTGTAAATCATAGGCATTCGCAATACCGCTTTCACTGACTACCACGCATGATGGAGGCACATGCGGGAGCAAATTCTTTGTTGCGTCTAAAGAGGTCGTAAATGTCTGCAAATCTCGATTATTAATGCCCACTATTTCTGGAGTAAATCGTTCTAAAATGGCTTCCAGCGTTTGGCGGCTATGCACTTCGACTAAGCATTCCAAGCCTTTTTCATATGCCTCTTCATAGAGCTCATGAAGTTTTTTTGGTGAAAGTGCTTCTCCAATTAATAAAATGGCATCGGCACCGATTCTTGCACTCTCTTCAATTTGCAGCCGATCAATGATAAAATCTTTACGCAACACAGGAAGACGGACCGTCTCTTTAATCTCGATTAAATATCGGTAATGACCTTGGAAATAAGTTTGATCCGTCAAAACAGAAATGGCATCCACTCCCGCTTGTTCATACGCTTTGGCAATCTCAACAGGCTGGAAATTGGGCCGGATAATCCCTTTGGATGGAGACGCTTTTTTCACCTCAGCAATCATCCCTATGGATCGCTTCGCATTTTTAAGTGCTGTACACAGCGAAAAGCGTGGAAAATGATAGCGAGGCGGTAATTCTATTCGTTCGATCTCATTTTGCTTTGTAGCAAGAATTTGCTTAAGCATAATTTTCCACCTCCCTCGTTTGCAAACGATGCAATTGTGCAAGCGCCCGCTTCGTTCTGATTGCTTCTTTTGCCAGTTTGACCCCTTCATGAATCGTACTGGCTTTTTGGGCAATATAAAGCGCGACACCTGCATTCAGACAAACAATATTCTCAGCGCTCTCATTCGCTGTTCCTGCCATCACCGTCCGCAAAAGCGCTGCGCTCTGCGAAGCGTTATAGACTTGAATATCTTCGAGCCTTCCGCGAGGCAGTCCGCACTCCTCAGGAGTCACGACAAAGCGGCGAATGTTCCCATCCTTTAGTTCAACGATATCTGTTTCAGTGGTGATGCTGCATTCATCCAATCCATCTCGGCCAGTTACCAGCACAACATGAGAGGAGCCGAGCCGTTTCAGTGTTTCCGCCAATTTTTCAGCATATGCCGTTGAATATACGCCAATCACTTGTCGCTTGCATCCAGCAGGGTTGGCAAGCGGTCCAAGCAGATTAAATGCGGTGCGAAAGCCGATTTCTTTACGTGGAGCTGCTGCATGCTTCATCGCCGCATGGTAAAAGGGGGCAAAGAGAAAGGCCAGCCCTTTTGTTTTTAGCGCTGCTTTCGCTTCCTGCGGTGTTCCTTGAATATGAATGCCAAGCTGTTCCAAGACGTCAGCGCTGCCGCTCGTCGATGATACAGCTCGATTGCCATGTTTGGCCACCTTAACCCCAAGGGAAGAAACGATAATGGCCGCTGCTGTAGAAATGTTAAATGTCCGCTTCTCATCTCCCCCTGTGCCGCATGTATCAATGACTTCCTCATCATACTCAATGCGGAGCATTTGACTGCGCATGCCACGCGCTAATCCTGTTAATTCATCGACCGTTTCGCCACGCAAACGCAAAATCGATAAAAAGCTGGCAATCTGACTTTCTGTTGCCTCACCTGACATAATGGCAATCATGGCATCATACGCTTCTTGTTCACTTAGCGAATATCCCTCAATGCATTTGGCTAATAGCTGTTTAAGCATATAAACGCCCCCTTTTTGTAAACACCTTTTCTGCCAGCTCGATAGATTTCACTAGCGCACTTGCTTTGTTATGGGTTTCCTTCCACTCCCGTTCGGGGATGGAGTCAGCCACGACACCGGCGCCAGTCTGTACATAAGCATAACCGTCTTTCACCATCGCCGTGCGAATGGCAATGCAAGAATCGATGTTGCCATCAAAACCGATATAAGCAATTGTTCCGGCGTATATGTGGCGCGCCGTTGGTTCCAATTCATTTAAAATTTGCATCGCCCGGACCTTTGGGGCCCCGCTTACTGTTCCAGCAGGAAATGACGCCAGCAAGGCATCAATAGAATGAACGCCGTCTTTTAACTCCCCTGTTACTTTCGAAATCAGATGCATAACATGAGAAAATTTACCGATCTCCATCAGCACAGGCGTCTTCACTGTTCCATATTTCGCCACTTTTCCAATATCATTTCTTGCTAAATCCACCAGCATATAATGCTCTGCCTGTTCCTTCGGATCGTTCAATAATTCAAGCGCTAACGCTTCGTCCTCTTCTTTCGACCTTCCTCGCCGGCGCGTTCCGGCAATCGGATGGATTTCAATTTGGCGCTGTTGCACTTGGACTAGCTTTTCTGGCGAGCTTCCCACAATTTCTTCTTCATCTGTTTGAATATAAAACATATATGGCGACGGATTGATTTTTCTGAGCATGCGATATAATTGAAATCCAGTGATGCAAACGGGAATCGTAAAACGCTGCGACAGCACAGCTTGGAAAATGTCCCCCGCTTCAATGTAGCGTTGGATCGTTTCGACATCCCGCATAAACGAAGCTCGATCATATGTTGACGATAGTTGTTTAAAAGAAATGCGCTGCAGTTCTTCATCATCAAAAAGCGGTAAAATTGGCCGATTGATTCCAGCTGTCGCCTTTTTCATCAACGCTTCTATGCTTCTCAATCCTTCTTCATACTTTTTTTGTTTTTCTCGCTCATGATCGTCCTCGTGCAGACGAACATAATGAATCAATACAACCTCACGCTTTATGTGGTCGAATACAATCAGTGATTGACAAATTACAAAATAAGCCATTTTCATTGCAAGATCGCGTTGGGAATGCAACGGCACTTTTTCAATCGTTGAAATAAAATCATAGCTTAAATAACCAACGGCCCCGCCGACAAACGGGATATCCGTTTCAATCGGCTTTACTCGCAGCTTCTTTTCCACATGCAAAAACGCTTCTTTTAATGTGAGGGTTGTAGCGATTTTCCCATGCTCATCAACAACGAAAAACGATTGGCCTGTTTCGCTCTGAATTTTCAAAAAAGGGTCAATCCCAATGAATGAATATCGCGACCATGGCGATTGTTCATCCTTGCTCTCCAGTAAAAAATGGGCCTCATCTTTTAAATTTTCAAAGAGCTGCAATGGTTCCAGTACATCAGCAAAAAAACGGCGAACAATCGGAATCGTGCGAAATTCAGCGGAATCTTCCAAAAAAGTGGTTAATGTGCAGTTTTTCATTTTTCTCTCCTCCGTTTACTCGGATGGAGAATGAGGGTTTATGAGGCATAAAATGAGGAAAACCCAAAGACGTGGCGTCTTTGGGTAGAATCATCCCATACATGCACTCACCTCAGCTAAACTCGCTCATTCTCATCTACCCTATTACTCGTCTCACTTACTTCATTTACTACCATTCATGCTTTGTTACTCGCGGCAAAAAATGCCGTCACACTTCATCTTCTCCACTCTTCTAGTCAACATAGCAGAAGTGCGCTTCTGCTTTTTCCTATAATATTACAAGTCTGTTTTTTTTGTCAATGATAAATCTGGTCGAAGCTGGACCGCGTTGCGCAGATAAATATGAATGACCTCATCTTGCGCTTTAGCAGTTTGTGCGGTCATCATAATCCGAATACAGCCCGGCAAAGAGCCGGGAACCGGGATTTCTCTTGTACACATGACTGGCACATACGTCCAGCCCTCAATTCGGCGCAGCGCTTGAGCAGGAAATGCAGCCGTTAAATCATCGGTAACTGAGATCAGCACAGATACTACATCGCTTGCTTTTATCCCGTTTGCTTGAATCATATGCCGTAGCAACTCTTCAGTAGCATCCACAATTTCTTCGGCATCATTACTCGTGACGGTTGTCGCTCCTCGAATTCCTCTAATCATCAGCTTTCTCCCCACTTTGCCAAAATTCATTTAAAAGCGATAACGCCTGTTTATCATCTATTTCCTCTACGCATACATGTCCAATCTCTCGCAAAAGCACCATGCGGATTTTTCCCGACTTCGCTTTTTTATCTCCCTTCATTTTTTGCAGCAATCGTTCCGGATCAAGCTGCTTCGGCGGAACAACAGGGAAGCCGTACGATTCAAACCATTTGGCGAAATGATGGTCAGCAAATGATAAGCGATATGTGCGCTCGCTGACAAAAATCGCAAATAGCATTCCGAGCGCTACTGCATCTCCATGTGTCATCACACCATATCCTAGCTCGCTTTCCAGCGCATGGGCCAGCGTATGGCCGAAATTGAGATGAGCACGAACTCCTGTTTCTCGTTCATCCTCAGACACGATACGCGCCTTTACTTCGATTCCTTTTCGAATACAATGCTGCAATTTTTCCCCTTTAACATCAGCAAGGCTATGAATGTTCATTTTGAGCCAGTTGTAAAACCCCGGATCGCCAATTAGAGCGTGTTTCACAACTTCAGCAAATCCAGAGCGCAGTTCGCGCTCCGGCAATGATTGTAAAAGTTGCACATCATACACAACCGCTTCTGGTTGATAAAAAGCACCGATCATATTTTTTCCAAGTGGATGATTAATCGCTACTTTCCCTCCGACGGCACTATCATGGGCGAGCAATGTGGTCGGCATTTGAATATAAGGAATCCCGCGCATAAATGTTGCAGCCACAAAGCCAGCCAGATCGCCAACAACCCCGCCGCCAAACGCAATGATAAGTGAATGGCGATCCAAACCATACGTCAGTGCTGCCGTTTGGCAAGCATAATAATGTTCAAATGATTTAGCGGCTTCTCCGCTCGGAATCACGTGTGTGTAAACATCATAGCGACGGCTGAGCGGCTCGACAAGCTGGGACAAATAGAGAGCTTTCAGTGTTTCGTCTGTAACAACCATTATCTTTGTCCCGTGCGGAAAGCCGAGCTCTTCAAGCCATTGCGGCAATAATTCAAGCATTCCTTCCCCTAAACAAAGCGGGTACTGTTTAGTCGCTGTTTGTATAGCTATCTGCTCCATCATTAAAACTCCCTTGCATATCGGCGCATCTGTTCCATATTCGCTTTAATTAAATCCATTCGATCTTGGCCAAATTGGTCAACAATGGCCGCGGCAATTTCCCAAGCGACCACTGCCTCAGCAACAACGCTGGCGGCTGGAACCGCGCAACTGTCTGAACGCTCAATGCTGGCGGCAAACGGCTCTTTTGTTTCAATATCGACACTTTCAAGCGGTTTATATAAAGTCGGAATCGGCTTCATCACTCCGCGCACCACAATCGGCATCCCCGTTGTCATTCCGCCTTCAAAACCGCCAGCGCGGTTGGTGCGGCGGCGAAATCCTACTTCCCTATCCCAAGTAATTTCATCATGCACGGCGCTTCCCGGAAGCCGGGCGGCTTCAAAGCCGATACCGATTTCAACTCCTTTAAAGGCATTGATGCTAACCATCGCCGCCGCAATTTTGGCATCAAGCTTTCGATCATAATGAACATAGCTGCCAACCCCTGCTGGGACTCCTTCTACGATCACTTCAACAATTCCGCCGACGGAGTCACCGTTCGCCTTCGCTCGGTCAATCGCTTCCATCATTTTTACGGCAGCCTCTTCGTCAAAGCAACGAACAGGAGATTGTTCCGTAACGCTTTGCAGTTGCTCAAGCGACTCATAAGCAGGAGACTGTGCCCGCACACCGCCGATCTCCAGAACATGACCAGCTACTTGAATTCCAAGCTCCGCTAAAATCCGTTTCGCTACCGCTCCAGCGGCTACACGCGCGGTCGTTTCCCGCGCAGATGAGCGCTCCAGCACATTCCGCATATCACGATGGCCATATTTGATGGCACCATTTAAATCCGCATGCCCCGGACGCGGTCTCGTCACTTTCCGTTTAACCTCTTCTGTTTCAAGCGGTTCGATGGACATAATATTTGTCCAATGCTTCCAATCCCTGTTTTCGACGACAAGCGTAATTGGTGAGCCAAGCGTTTTGCCATGACGCACGCCGCTTAAAATTTTCACTTCGTCTTTTTCGATTTGCATCCGTCTGCCGCGTCCATATCCTTTTTGTCTTCTCGCTAACTCTTCATCAATGTGCTCCTTTAGAAGCGGAAGACCTGCTGGGACTCCTTCTAAAACTGCCGTAAGCTGTGGACCGTGTGATTCCCCTGCTGTTATGTATCTCATTTTCTAGTTCTCTCTCCCTTCAACTCTTTAACGCGTTTATGTAAAAATATATCATAATTTCACAAAATGAAAAGCCCCTATAAAAAAAGAACTCATCAATGACGATGAATCCTTTCGATTTTCAGTCTATTTTCCGATAAAAAAACGTGTCTTCCGTCTCAAATCCATAAGAGAATGGATTGAAAATTTGCTCCGTGCTTCCAACGAAAAAAATACCGCCTGGACGCAGCGCTTGGCTAAATTTATGGTACAGACTGTGCTTCGCTTCTTCGGTAAAATAAATAAGGACGTTTCGGCAGACGATCAAATCGTAGTTCGTATCGAACGGATCCGCAAGTAAGTTATGCTTTTTAAACGTGACCGCGTTTTTTACATTTTCGTCTATTTTATAATACATTCCTTCTTTTGTAAAAAACTTTTTTTTCATATCCTCTGGCACTTCCTGCAACGAACGTTCTGCATAAATCCCTAGCTTGGCACGGCGAATGGCATTGTCGTCAATGTCCGTTGCCAAGACAGATAGTTGTGAAAGCGGTAAAAGCTTGGATAAAATCATCACGAGCGTATAGGGCTCTTCTCCTGTCGAGCAAGCTGCGCTCCATATTTTTAAACGACGGTTTCGCTCGAGTAGCTTAGGCAAAATTTTTTTCTCAAGCACTTCCCATCGTTTAGCATTCCGATAAAACTCCGACACGTTGATCGTCATGCGATCAAGAAACTCGTGAAAAAGCGCTTGGTCTGCCTCTATTGCTTTAAAAAATTCTTGAAAGCTTTTAAATCCTCTCTTCTCATAGAGAGAGGTCAGTCTTCTTTTCATTTGCGCTTCTTTATATTGGGACAAATCAATTCCCGTTTTTTTTCTAACACTTATCACAAATTGCTGGTAATCGTCCATTTGTGCTTCTCCTCTTCCTCATTACCGTGTGTTACGTATAAGAAAAGCGACTGGCCTTTTCTTGGAGCCAATCGCTTGCTATATTAATACACCCATTCATGGATCAACTTTGAATAGTTGACAAGCTCTTCTTTTTGGAAAAATAAGTTGATCTCGCGCTCGGCACTCGCTGGCGAATCCGATCCATGAATCACATTTTTGCCGACCGTTAAGCCGAAATCGCCGCGAATGGTGCCAGGAGCCGCTTCTTGAGGGTTTGTTTTGCCCATCATTTGACGCGCTGTTGCAATGACATTTTCTCCTTCCCATACCATGGCAAATACAGGACCGGATGTAATAAAGTCGACTAACTCTCCAAAAAATGGACGCTCTTTATGCTCCGCATAGTGCTGCTCCGCCAATTCCCGGGAAACTTGCATCAGCTTTGCGCCAACCAACTGAAATCCCTTTTTTTCAAAGCGAGATACGATCTCGCCGATTAAATTACGTTGAACCCCATCAGGCTTGACCATTAAAAATGTTCTTTCCATTGTTTATACGCCACCCCTAAAAAAGTTATGTACTAGGAAAAGGATTCCCACAAAAATAGTAACATTGTTTCTCTTAATTAGCAATATTCAACATGAAAGCGTTTAAAACTTTCTTTTGCCGATATACTTTGCTAAATTTCGCAATGTTGAACGGGCTTTGCTTTTTGGAAGCTCGTCTAATATGTCTAATGCTTTTTGCAAATACCAATCGCTTAATGCATATGATTTTTCAATCGCACCGGATGCTTTGATGCAATCAATAATCTCTTTCATTTCACCGGCCGATGTACCGGGGTGGACGCGTACAATTTTCTGTCTTGCATCGGCATTCTCCATGGCAAACAAAGCAGGCAAGGTAACGTTTCCTTGCAGTAAATCGCTTCCTGCTGGTTTGCCTAACTGCTTTTCTGTACCAATAAAGTCAAGAATATCATCTGTAATTTGAAACGACATACCCACATAATATCCAAATGTATAGAGACGCTCAGCTACTTCTTGGGGAGCGTTTGCAGCGATGGCTCCCAACTGACAGCTTACAGCAATCAGTAGTGCCGTTTTTCGCTTAATACGACGCAAATAACAGCGAAGTGATTGGTCAAAACGATATTTATCTTTAATCTGTTCAATTTCACCGCGGCACACTTCGACAATAGCATGCGCCAAAATGCGATGAGCCACCGGATTTCCTATTCTCGTCATCCGTTCAAGTGAACGCGCAAAAATGTAGTCTCCTGTATACATGGCAAAACGGTTGCTCCACTTCGCTTTGATTGTCTGCCGTCCCCGCCGCAGCTCAGCATCATCAATGACATCATCGTGAACAAGCGAAGCCATATGAATCAGCTCGAGAGCAACAGCCACATGCTTGATTCGCTCAATATCGTATTGCCCAAATTTGCCGCTGAGCAGCACAAAGACTGGGCGAATTCGTTTACCGCCCGCTTGGAGCAAATGAAGAGCGGCTTCGCTCAGCAACGAATAATCGGACTGAATCGCTGCTTCCAGCTCCTTCTCAATCACTTGTAAATCCGCATCCAAAAACGCATACATCGCTTTTAACTTCATTATGTTCACCTTAATCTTTTATAATGCGTCACGGCTTATATCCTAGATGCATGGCAGCTGCGCCAAATGTATACGGCTTGACTTCGATATTGATAAATCCAGCCTTCTCGAACATGCGCTCCAGCTCTTCCATCCCTGGAAAATCTCGTGCTGATTCTTGAAGCCATGAATACTCCTCATAGCTTTTCGCAAAAAGCTTTCCTAACACCGGCATAATAAAGCGGAAATAAAAGTAATACAGCTGGCGAAACCCGATGAGCGTTGGCTGTGATGTTTCTAAACAAACCGCTTTTCCGCCCGGTTTCAGCACGCGGCGCATTTCTTTCAGCACAGTCATATAATCCGGAACATTTCTTAATCCGAATCCGATCGTCACATAGTCAAATGTATTATCGGAAAACGGAAGCTCCATTGCATTCCCGTGGATTAATTCCACATTGTGCAACTGCCGTTCATTCACTTTTTGCTGCCCAATTTGCAACATATTTTGACTAAAATCAAGCCCGTAGACCTTTCCATCCGGACCTACCGCCTCGGCTAAAGCAATGGTCCAATCACCCGTGCCACAGCAAACATCTAGCGCTTTCGTCCCTTTTTGCACCTTCATGCGGTTCATCGTATCTTGGCGCCATTTTAAATGGCGATTAAAGCTGATGACGGAATTCATCCGATCATAATTTTCATAAATTTTTTCAAATACGTGATGAACTCGTTCCTCTTTCGATCGTTGCATCGTCTTACCCTTCTTCCACTGTCTTTTTAACGATGACAGAAAAATTGCTAATAAGCTCAGAAAGCCGTGTTTGCAGCAGTTCGTTGCACTCGAGCTTCATGTTGAGCAGCTCCTCTTTGCAATGCTCAATATAGCGGTTGCAAATATGAGCCAAATAATGCTTTTGTTCTTTTGCGATACCTTTATTTTTTGGAAAAACAATGCTTGCCATCTGATCAAACAAAACCGATGTCCCGTGCTTCATGAGGCGCTCTTTTTCACGGGCAATTCGTTTCAGCAGCAAAAAATAGTAGGCAAATTTTGACCATGACGGTAAGGAGATGTGCTCGCCGATTTTATAAATTAACGACGATTCAATGACGGCAACGCTATGAAACAGCGCTTCGATTCGCGTAATATCCTTTTGGTACAAGCGAATCTTATGTTCATTAATCTCTTTGATGGCTTGAGCAAATACATGAATCATTTCCAAATTGTTCTTTTTGGCTAAATAATCATAATACAGCCCGCTATACAAATCTCCGGCAAGCACCGTTAATTGCCTTGTCTTCAACTCACGATCCTGCTGCTGTGGAAGCGAATTTGTCACTTCATCATGGGTATCAAGGGCGATTTGCACAAGCATCATCGGAACAACGTACCCGTCTATCTCATCAAAAGAAAGATCCGCACTCTCCAGCATTGACAGCGACAATAGAATCCGATCCTCATCAATCACATGAGCAGATATATGCTGCAATAAATACGGATGATGAAGAAATCGCCCGATTTGTTCTTTTAGAACCGCAATTTTTTTCATGATGTGTTCCAATACGATCACCCTTGCTCCCCAAAATTCGTTTTCAATGCATAGCGCATTTAATTATAGCATAAAAATTCGCGAATGGCTCTAATTTCGATAGAAAAAGGACAACAGAAATGCACGTTCTACCGCTATTTTTTCGCTTCCGAATGAATTTCACCGTGATTTGTCTGAATCAATGCATTTCCTCTGACCTTAATAGCAGATGTATGCTCTGTAAATTGCGCAATTAGCACTTCTCCTTTATCCAGCTTTTCAGAATGGTGAAAGCGCGTATCTGCCCCTCTTGTTAAACCGATGACACTAACGCCGTCCTCCAGCGCTTTAATGACGATATAGTCACTATTATACATCCAATTGCCCCCTTTCAACTTAACGGCAGGTTTACCCTTTTATCAACGACAGAATTTCCGCACGGGCCGTGGAATCCGTTTCAAGCGACCCGCGCACGGCTGTCGTCACCGTTTTTGCTCCAGGCTTTTTCACTCCGCGCATCGTCATACACATATGTTCTGCCTCTACCACAACCATAACACCATGAGGATCCAACGTTTCCACAATTGCATCCGCCACCGTCGCTGTAATCCGCTCTTGAAGCTGTGGACGACGCGCCACTGCCTCAACCGCCCGCGCGAGCTTACTGAGCCCTGTCACCTTTCCACCGCGCGGAATATAAGCAACATGTGCGACACCAAAGAAAGGAACTAAATGATGCTCACACATAGAAAAAAACGGGATGTCTTTGACAAGCACCAATTCTTCATGCTCTTCGCTAAAAACCGTCTGAAAATGCTCTTTAGGGTCCTCATTCAATCCAGAAAACATTTCCGCATACATCTTTGCTACCCGTTTCGGTGTATCTACTAACCCTTCTCGATTAGGATCTTCACCAATCGCTTCTAAAATCAGGCGAACCGCCTGTTCAATTTGCTCATAATTCACATTTGACATCTTGCTCTACATCCTCCTGCATCGCACAAAATCTCTTTGTAAGTGATCCGAACCGAAATGATCAGCCGTCCGCTCATCTTGGAGCGAGAACTTTCTTTCCACATGCAGCACCCGAAATCAACTGGGCTTTCTTTTTTTCAAAATGAAAAATACCATAAAGACAAACATGATAAATGATTGATATAGCTTATTATGTATAAATGAGGGGGTCCTGTAATCCGATTCTAGCACATATGGGAAAAAAAAAGCAAAAAAAGAAGGGCGACGAAACCGCCTTGCCCTTCTTTCCAGCTCTTTTTATGTAGCAATTACTTTACAGCATCTTTAAGAGCTTTACCTGGTTTGAACGCAGGAACTTTGCTCGCAGGGATTTCCATTTCTTCCCCTGTTTGTGGATTGCGTCCTTTACGAGCTGCGCGCTCACGAACTTCGAAGTTCCCAAAACCGATTAATTGCACTTTATCGCCATTTTTAAGCGCTTCTGTAATGGATTCAAAAACAGCATCGACTGCTTTTGTTGCGTCTTTTTTAGAAAGGCCGCTAGTTTCTGCAACCGCATTGATTAATTCTGTTTTGTTCATGCCATTCACCTCCTCCCAAGGGCTAATCAACATGCTTATTCCATTTGTTCACAATTTCGCGTATTTCTATACGTATCAAGCAATATTAAATTGTCGACATGCCTATCTTAAACGATTCATCGGCATAATTCAACATATTTTCAGCAAATGAATGTAATTTAGTCACATTTCACCAATGAAACTAAGTTTTGCTGATAAAAGATTATCATATGTCTTATTTGTTCGCAAGATGAAACCCTTGTTTTTTCAAGGCTTTTATTTATTTTCTTTCAATAGGGTCCTTCCTCTTCATAAAAATATGGCTATAAAGCCAGCAAAACTCGCTTCCGGCGAAATGGTATACCAAGCTTCTATGCGGCGGACGATCGTCAAAAAAACGGGAATTCCCCTTTTGAAGACATTATACGACTAAGTTTATCAAGAAAGTTCGTTCAACAAAAAAAGACCCCGAATCGGAGTCTCGGTTTCTCGTTTTATAAAATAATGGCGATTAATCCTCCAGAACCTTCGTTGATGATGCGTTCAAGCGTTTCTTTTAATTTATAGCGCGCGTTTTCTGGCATTAAAGCGAGCTTCGCTTGAATTCCCTCCCGCACGATGGAGCTAAGTGAACGTCCAAAAATGTCGGAATTCCAAATGGAAAGCGGATCATCTTCAAAATCTTGCATTAAATAACGGACTAGCTCTTCGCTTTGCTTCTCCGTACCAATGATTGGAGCAAATTCTGACTCAACATCCACTTTAATCATATGAATGGATGGAGCAACCGCTTTTAGACGTACACCAAATCGTGAGCCTTGGCGGATGATTTCCGGCTCATCTAAACTCATATCCGAAAGCGCTGGAGCGGCAATGCCATATCCTGTTTGTTTCACCATCTTTAAAGCATCCGCGATTTGGTCATATTCCGCTTTTGCATGCGCAAAATCCTGCATCAGCTGAAGCAAATGATCCTTCCCGCGAATTTCAACGCCAACAACCTCTTTTAGGATTTGGTCATACAGATCATCCGGTGCGTATAAATCGATTTCAGCCACTCCCTGCCCCATTTCAATACCAGCAAGGCTTGCTTTATCAATAAAATCATATTCACCGAACTGTTGCACAACCCGGTCAACATCTCGAAGCCTTTTAATATCTTTCACCGTGTCTTTAACGGCTTCTTGGTAGCTTTCACGGAGCCAATGATCTTCACGAAGCACCATGACCCAGCTCGGTAAATTCACATTCACCTCAAGCACCGGAAATTCATATAATGCTTCACGGAGTACGCTGTATACATCTGCTTCGCGCATGCTTTCAACGCTCATGGCCAGCACAGGAATATCATATTTTTCACCAAGCTGCTGGCGGAGCGCTTCCGTTTCCGGATGATGCGGACGGACCGTATTGATAATCATGATAAACGGCTTTCCAACTTCTTTCAGCTCGTTAATCACTCGTTCTTCCGCCTCTACATAGTTTTGCCGCGGAATTTCTCCAATCGTGCCGTCCGTCGTAATCACGACGCCGATCGTTGAGTGTTCTTGAATCACTTTTCTCGTCCCAATCTCCGCTGCTTCTTGAAACGGAATCGGCTCTTCATACCACGGCGTATGAATCATGCGCGGGCCGTTTTCATCTTCATATCCTTTCGCACCTGTTACGGCATATCCGACACAATCAACAAGCCGAATATTGACTTCTAGCCCGTCATCAACGCTTACCTTAACCGCTTGATTGGGTACAAACTTTGGTTCAGTTGTCATGATGGTTTTACCTGCGGCGCTCTGTGGCAGCTCATCTTGTGCGCGTGCCTTATCTGCTTCGGTTCCGATATTCGGAATAACCACAAGCTCCATAAATTTTTTTATAAATGTCGACTTGCCTGTTCTAACAGCTCCGACTACTCCTAAGTAAATATCGCCGCCTGTTCGTTCCGCGATATCTTTGAAAATATCGACTTTTTCCAAATGACTCCCCTCCAGTCTTTGAGTCGTTGTGGCCCTATAGGACACTATATGAATATGATGTTGTCCTATTCATTTATGACTAAAATAAGAAAAAATCCCTTCTCTAGAATGTATTCAGAAGAGAAGGGATCATGACTTATTTCGTTAAAAAAATCGGTTCGTTATGCTCATCGATTGTATAGGGAAGAGAATAAGCCGGAACAAATAAAGAGTTTTTTACTAGCAGATCGCGAATATCATCGCCCGGCTTATATGATGCCTTTGTTTTTTTCAGCATGTCATATAAATCGATCCGGTAATCCACATAAATCTCGCCATTATAATCAATCACAAACGGCAAATTATTTCCGGAAAACGGACTAATCGCATATGGCGGTTCCTTATATCCGAGCTTTTTATAGTCCAGTGTAAACACACCTTTCGCCACCATATTCTTAAATGGCGGATATCCATGGGAATCACGGTACATTTGCAGGCGCAGCTTTAGATCACGGATTTGATCCGCCATCCGCAAATCAAGTAATTTTACTGTTGGATTGGTTTCAGCATCAACAATGACATACTGGAAAATCCCCCCGCTTTCAAACGCATTTCCTGGCGGCTCCTGCATATAGCGTGGAACAAGCATTTGAAAGTCGATCGGATATTTTTGATAAATGGGCGTTTTCATATCTCGTGTTTTAATCGGCAATAGCCCCCCCGTTGCTTGGCGGTATTGATCAACGGCTTGCTGTACACTTGCTACTTGGCTTTCATGCGGAATTTGGTTTTGTTTTAATCGTTCATCCGGATATAAACAGCCGGCTAATAGCAGCACCATGACGCTAGCAATCATCCATCGTAGAGCTAATTTCATCCTAATCTCCATCCTTTTGCCTGTCCATTATTCTGGCGTTGGCCCGCTAAACACAACAAAAATAATAATAATTCCAGCTAAAATCATTAATATGTAAGCTATTAGCGCAAGCACTGCTTTCACGGCCTTGTTTTTTACTTTATAACGGCTGATATAAATCGAAAAAACAGAAATAAACATAAAAACCATCGAAGTAATGGCAATCCACATTTTCGCTAATCCCGGCGACATATTCGTTCCCCCTTTTTTCGACAACTATTATACAAGATTGGCAGCAAACTACGCAAAAAAAACTGAAGTAAAGTGGGGCTCTTTACTTCAGTAGACTAGTACCCTTTGTCCGGAAGTTCAAGTCTATGAATGTTCGTGATATTGTATGCATCGGTCAGCACCCTGGCATCATCGAATGCCTATTTTTCTAAAATATTGATTAAATCTTCCATTTCATTCGTTTTCATGCGCGCCATTAATGAATCTGCCCCTTCTTTCGGATCTTTTCCGTTAAACAATACGTCGTAAAGCACCTCAGTAATGGGCATTTTCACATTCAGCTTTTTAGCAAGCTGATGAGCGGCTTTGGTTGTTCTGACTCCTTCGACAACCATTCCCATACTTTGAAGCACTTCATCCAGCGGATTTCCTTTACCGAGTAAATGCCCTGCTCTCCAATTGCGCGAATGCACGCTTGTACACGTAACAATTAAATCGCCAATGCCCGCCAACCCTGAGAAAGTCAACGGATTCGCCCCCAGCGCGCAGCCTAATCGCGCAATTTCCGCAAGCCCTCTTGTAATAAGAGCCGCCTTGGCGTTATCTCCATATCCTAATCCGTCTGTAATCCCAGCGGCAAGGGCGATAATATTTTTTAATGCTCCGCCAATTTCAATCCCGATTAAATCTGGATTCGTATAGACCCGAAAATACTGCGAGTTCATAAATAAATCTTGAACGCGTTCAGCTGCCGTCATATTTTTCGACGAAACGGTTACTGTCGTCGGATGGCGCAGGCTCACTTCCTCCGCATGGCTCGGTCCCGACAACACAACGACATCCTGCAAAAGCGTTCCCATTTCCTCTTCAATAATCTCCGAAATTCGTTTATGTGTATCTGGTTCAATTCCTTTGCTAACCGTTACAATCGTAATCGGTTGTCGCAGACATTGCTTTACTTTTCTGAGCACCTCGCGAATGGCCTTAGTTGGAACAGCCAGTACAGCTGTGTCAATCGCTTCAAGTGCCTCGCTCAAAGAAGAATACCCCGTAATTCCTTCAGGAAGCTGAATTCCCGGCAAATATTTTTCATTTGTCCGCTTTTCGTTAATTTCTTTGATTTGCTCAGGGCGTTGGCCCCATAAACGAACGCTATGGGCATTATCGGCCAGCACCATGGCCAGCGCCGTGCCCCAGCTTCCCGCCCCCAATACCGCAATTTGCTCCACTCTTATCACTTCCTCACCATATTATTTTCTTGGTCTAGCAATTAGTTTAATGGGCGTGCCTTCAAAGCCAAATGCATCCCGAATCCGATTTTCTAAAAAGCGTTCATACGAAAAATGCATCAGTTCTGGATCATTGACAAACACAACAAATGTCGGCGGCTTGACTGCTACTTGGGTGACATAATAAATTTTTAAGCGCTGACCGTTATGGGTCGGCGTCGGATTCATCGCTACGGCATCTATAATGACTTCGTTTAAGACATTTGTTTGCACGCGCATTGCGTGATTTTCACTAACCGTTTGCACAAGCGGCAACAGTTTATGCAGACGCTGCTTCGTTTTTGCTGATACAAACAAAATCGGAGCATAATCAAGGAATTGGAAATGATCACGAATTTTTCGTTCAAATTCTATGAGCGTTTTATCATCCTTTTCCAGAGCATCCCATTTATTGACGACAATGACAACTCCCCGTCCTGCTTCATGAGCATAGCCGGCAATTTTTTTATCTTGCTCGATGATTCCTTCTTCTGCATTTAATACGACAAGAACGACATCGGATCGTTCAATCGCTTTGAGCGCACGCAAAATACTATATTTTTCAGTGCTTTCGTAAATTTTGCCCCTTTTTCTCATACCGGCTGTATCAATAATGACGTATTCTTGTCCCTCACGCGTAAATGTTGTATCGACAGCATCACGCGTTGTGCCGGCCATATCGCTTACAATGACGCGCTCTTCCCCTAAAATAGCATTTACTAACGACGATTTCCCGACATTAGGACGGCCAATTAAGCAAAACTTAATGACATCATCCTCATAATCGGATTCTGCTTGCTTAGGAAAATGCTGAGCCACGGCATCCAATAAATCTCCAAGTCCTGTGCCATGCGATCCCGAAATTGGATACGGTTCACCAAATCCAAGAGCATAAAAGTCATAAATCAGATCCCGCATATCCGGGTTGTCGATTTTATTGACAGCCAGCACAACCGGCTTATTGGAGCGATGCAGCATTTTGGCTACCTCTTCATCTGCTGCCGTTACCCCATCGCGACCATTCGTCATAAAGATAATCACATCCGCCTCATCAATTGCAATTTCTGCCTGCTGGCGAATCTGTACTAATAAAGGTTCGTCACCAATATCAATTCCACCTGTATCAATCACATAAAATTTATAATTTAACCATTCAGCACTGCTGTATATCCGATCTCGAGTGACTCCCGGCACATCTTCAACAATCGAAATGCGTTCGCCAGCAATTCGATTAAAAATGGTCGATTTTCCCACATTTGGACGACCAACAATCGCTACTACTGGATTGGCCATTATATCATCCTTTCCTTCATTCTGATTACGGCGACTCAAAAACACAGCTGTTTTATTTTATCAAAAACGATCACACTCAACAATAGAAAGAGCGCTATAATAACGGTTTATTTCGCTTCATCTGTTTGTGGACCATATCAGCATAAACAGAAATATTTTCCAATGCTGACCATAAGGCCAGACACACACATGAAAGTGATAGTTCATCCAAAAAGGCAAGCGAACCAATCGCATAAGGAAACGAATACGTCTTGATTACGAATGCATACATCATTTCTCCTTGGCAACTTCCAGCAATGATACATAACAATCTTTCTTGAAAATGATGATGCAACATGAGGCAGACAAATGTTAACATGATCGCGACCATCCACGTTTTGTCAATCAGCATCCAGACAGGATCAATCAAAATAAGCAGATGGCAGGCAGCATACACAAATGAAACCATCATCATCGATAGCAACATATAAACAAGCTTCCAGCCACTTTTTTTAGTGATAAAATAATAGGCAATCACAAGAGCGAATAAAAAAGATAAAGTGATAGAAAAAACGCCAATGGTTATATGATAAATAGAAAGCATAATGGAAATAAGCACAGCGGCGGCTAGCATAGTGCGCGCTTTTGTTTTTTTCATTAAAAATGTAGCAAAAATCCAGCATGCCCACGAGCACCAATAAAAATAGAATCCTTCCACATGAATCCTCCCTTCTCTTTCCATTATTTCATGTTTTCTAAAAACCTAACCCCTGTCATCACCTGTATAAACTCGAATCAAAAAAAAGAACCATCGAAAATCATTGGCAACCGCTGGAAAATCAAATTACATTTTTTCACATAGCAAACGTGATGTGTCAACAGTTGCTCCAAAACAAGTGGATGATGCGGTAGAGCATCCAAACATGCCGCTTTTAGAGCGCGCAAAAAGTCCATTAAATCTCTATGGCTCGGTCTTTTGTCGCATATTTGCATGGAAGAGTCCCCCCTCTTTTCCTCACATCGGCATCTTTCCGTCTAAAGTCCGGTTCATTCCATTAGCCAATCGTCTGTAAGTGGTCACCGCGAACAAATCGGATCATGCTCTTTTTTTCACTTTGCTTCTTCAAGCCTGATATCGTTGCATACAAGAAATCAAAACGTGTGAAACTATTCTTGAAGTTTAAGGAGAAAGGGGAGTGTTCTAATGGGAAAGGACCGTCAGGAAAAAAAGCTCAAGCGCTCTGGACGCGTTGAATCTGATCGCGACCAAGCGCTTGAAAATAAGGGGGCGACTCGTCTCGACACACCGGACGAAGCGCAGGAACAAAATCAACATTAACCTCGTCCAATGATCGTTTATGGATACTAAAAATAAAAGCTGACTTTACGAGAAAAGTCAGCTTTTATTTCTTTCGATCTTTTCTATCGCAAACTGTCGTAAGCCTCTCCCGCCTGCACTTCGTTAAGGGGGGAGACTTCTAGGCGCTTGTCAGACAAAAAACATAGCCTAGCAAGGTTCGGAACGCAAGATAAAAGCGATTGCCAGCAGGTGAAAATCCGCTTTTTATCGGCGGCTGTATACTTTCGTATCGAATCCTCTTTCATTGAGCCAATGATGTGTTTGCCCATAAATCACAAGCGGAACATGCCGAAGCTCTTCAATGGTTCGAGTGCCTAAAGCCGTCATCAACAGGCGAAAATCTTTGTGCCATTCATGAATAAGCTCCAGTAACGACTCTGTCCCCTGTTCCATCCATACTTTCAAAAATAGCTGTGCAACTCCCACCGCTTGTGCGCCAAGAGCGATCGCTTTTACCGCATCAAAGGCGCTGCGCACTCCCCCGCTTCCAATCACCGACAGAGAGGTGGCGCTTTGTGACACTTCTACAATGGACGCAGCGGTTGAAATTCCCCAATCGTTAAAATAGGATAAGCTGGTCGGGCGCCGATTGTTTTCAATACGAGCAAAATTCGTGCCGCCAAAGCCGCCGACATCGACAATCGTAACACCGATCTCCTCCAGCTTTTGTGCCGTTTCCTTGCTCATGCCAAAGCCAACTTCCTTGACAATAATCGGCACACCGACAGCATGGACCATGCGCTCAATCCGGCGCAAAGCTCCGATAAAGTTGCGGTCACCTTCAGGCATGACCAACTCTTGCACAGAATTTAAGTGAATCTGCAGGCCATTTGCTTCGATCATTTCGACCGCTTGCTTCGCTTCGTCTACAGTCGCTTCACTGCCAATATTCGCAAAAACAACACCTGTTGGATTGACTCGACGAACAATTTCGAAGGACTGCCGCTCTTTTGCATCCTTGACCGCTGCCATCTGGGAACCGACAGCCATGGCAATTCCGCATTCCTTTGCAATTTCAGCTAATCCTTTGTTAATTTCCAGAGTCGGCTGTCCCCCTCCTCCTGTCATCGCATTGACAAAAAGAGGCGAACTTAATGAAAGTTCACCTAAAGTCGTGCTCAAATTCACATCATTTGTACCTATATCAGGCAGGCTTTGATGAACAAATACAATGTCATCGAATCCTGCTTCTCTTTTTTGTTCAAGATTTAGCGCATGCACAATGTGCTCTAGCTTCCGTCTGCCTCTTTCCACTAGCATTCACCGTTATTTCAGTTTCTTAAGCTGGTCACCAACCACTTCCCCAAGTTGGAAGCCTGTTGATTCTGCCTGTTTTGTATATTGGCTGTAATCTTCTTCATTCACTGGCTCTTCCATTAACTCGCGCATGCTTAATGAAATGCGATGCTCCGCTTCGTTGACTTCAAGCACTTTTACTTGAGCCTCATCGCCTTCTTGTAATACCTCGTGCGGAGTGCCAATATGCTTATTAGAAATTTGTGAAATATGCACAAGGCCTTCAACGCCTGGGAAAATTTCAACAAACGCTCCAAAAGGCACAAGACGTTTTACTTTTCCTGTTACTACATCGCCAGGTGCTAGTTTTTGTGAAATATTTTCCCATGGGCCCGGCAGCGCCTCCTTAACAGACAGCGAAATGCGGCCGCTTTCTTCGTTCACTGACAGCACCTTCACTTTTAACGTATCTCCTTCTTGAACAACATCAGACGGATGAGCGACACGTGCGTGAGACAGCTGCGAAATATGTACAAGTCCATCAAAGCCGCCGATGTCAACAAATACGCCAAAATCAGTAATACGGCGAACGATGCCTTCAATCACTTGCCCTTCTTGAAGCTTCTGGAATGCTTGCTTCCGCTGTTCTTCTTGTTGTTGTTCAATCACCGCGCGATGAGATAAAATCACGCGATTTTTAGCGCGATCCAACTCTACAACCTTCACTTTCAACGTGCGCCCTTTATAATCAGAAAAGTCTTCCACAAAATAAGTTTCAACAAACGATGCCGGGATGAACCCTCTTACGCCGACATCCGCAACAAGACCGCCCTTTACAATATCCTTTACCACCACATCAAACGGCTCGCCGCTTGTAAATCGCTTTTCTAGCTCCTCCCAGGCGCGGTCCGCATCGACTGCCTTTTTAGATAAAATTAATAATCCTTCGTCTTCATTTTCTCCTTCTTCCACTTTTTTCACTTTTGCAACGATCTCATCCCCAACGGATACCGCATCGCTTGTTTTTTCAATATGAAGGCTGGATAGCTCGCTAATCGGAATGATGCCGCTTTGCTTGCTGCCTGCAATATCCACAAGCACTTGTTTTTCTTCAAGCTTGGCGACTTTGCCGTGAACGAGATCACCCACCTTATATACATTTACCTCTACATTCATATCCTCTACCATTAAAAACCCTCCTTCGTCGACTACCCATAGCTACTGTAAAGCATGACCAAAGGAAACAAATGTGCTTATTTTCCCATGAGGTCTACTTTTCTCATTATTATACCATATTTTTTCAAAAAGCATGTATTGGAATGCTCAACGATGTTCATCTAAAAGTGCTTGAATATGATTCATAATGTAATCCGTTGCTTCCTCAGGAGACGCCTTGCGTTCTCTCAGCTCATCCATTGGAATTGGCGAACCGTATACAACCTTCAGTCTTTTCAATGGCCGATATGGCCCGATAATCGCGCAAGGCACTACTTGGGCATCCGTTCTTAAAGCAAAAAAGCCGACACCAGACAGCCCCTTTTTTAATTTGCCGTCCCTGCTTCTTGTCCCCTCCGGAAAAATTCCGAGCACATTTCCTTGCTTTAGCACATCCAAGCCCGTTCGTAGTGCTTGCCGGTCGCTCATTCCCCGCTTGACCGGAAAAGCGTGCAATGACGGAAGCAAGCTTTTTAAAATCGGTACACGAAATAGCTCTTCCTTCGCCATAAAATGAATAGGCCTTGGAGCTGTAATGCCGACAATTGGAGGATCTAAATTGCTAATATGGTTAGAACAAAGAAGTACGCCGCCTTCCTTCGGAAAATGTTCGGTGCCGATGATTTCGACACGATAAAGGGGCTTTAAAATCCCCGATACCACTCCTTTCGCAAACGAATAAAAATTCAAGGCGATCAAATCCTTTCCTCTATGATTTTCATAATCTCGTTCACGACATCATTGATAGATAAAGAAGTTGTGTCAATTTCAACGGCATCTTCCGCTTTTTTCAGCGGCGCAACCTCCCGTTCGGAGTCTATCTTATCCCGGCGGGCGATTTCCTCCTTCAGCTTCTCCAAATCGGAGGCAAATCCTCGAGCCAAGTTTTCCTCATGCCGACGCTTGGCTCGCTCCTCTACCGATGCCTTTAAAAAGATTTTGACTTCTGCCAGGGGCAATACATGCGTTCCGATGTCGCGCCCATCCATGACCACGCCGCCCCGTTCGCCTAATGCCCGCTGCCGTGCCACCATTTCCTCACGAATAAGCGGATGCTTCGCCACTAATGAAACAGAATTGGTGACTTCTTCACTCCGAATAACATCTGTTATATTTTGTCCGTTAACAAGCACAAGCTGACCGCGTTCAGAAGGCTTCAATTCAATATATGTATCGCGTAATACCTGCAAAAGCGCTTGTTGATCATGTAGATCAACTCCCTTTTGCAACGCAAGATACGTAAGAGCACGGTACATCGCTCCTGTATCAATGTAAACATAAGCAAGTTTTTCTGCCACAATTTTTGCAACCGTGCTTTTTCCGGCAGCGGCTGGTCCGTCAATGGCAATTGATATTCGCTTCATATACCCTCCTAATGATCGTTCAAACAGATTTTTCAAAGAAAAAAGCAGGACATCTCCTGCATACTTCGATGATATTTTATCACATGACTCAAGGATGGTCGACGGTTGTTTCAATTGTTTTCGTTTTTTCCTGTTTGCTAACTCCTTCATATTCGTAGACTTTGGTCACATACGGAGCCAAAGGCGTATACAATAGCAAGCATTGTGCTAACAGTAAAAAGAGCAGCTGCACTATCACAATTTTAAGCAAAATGCGTTCCATTCGTTTCATCTGACAACCGCCTCTTTCGTTTTTTTGTCATTATCATCCTTTCACATTTTTCTTTCTTTTATTCTGGTAGTCCTTCTGCTTTTTTCCTTATAGCTAGTTGTCTTTCAAAGCTGTAGCGTATCAGTAGAACGCGATCTTGAGAAGAGATGGTCAAAAACTGCAATGATGCCTTCTGAACATAGCTCCCTTCCACCTGAAACACTCGAACAATTTTGGCTGGCACTTTCATATAATGATATTCTCCCGATTTCATAGGCAGGACAAACCAAGCCTCCACTATCATCCCTGAAAAAATATGGATTCCTCTTTCCGGCAAAACAATGGCCGCTCCTCCTGCACTGATATCCGTGGTCATGGTGGCAAAGGGAGAAAATTCTCCTTGAAGCGGATGAATCGCAACATCTACTGTAGCTTCCACACGCACATATTGCCTGCGCTGCACACGGATCAGGCGCTGTTCATCTGGATAAGAAAGCATAATCATCGGAATCGGGTCGCGCACTTTTCCCCTTACTTCTGTATCGAATAAATAAAGACTTCCATCTTTACCGACGAAGCTTGCTTTAAATTGCATTCCATTCATTAAAAATACAGTTTTCCCCGTTTTTTGATTAACAGGATAGTCGATATAAATAAAATCCGGG
This sequence comes from Anoxybacillus sp. PDR2, assembly GCF_009834045.1. Lineage (NCBI taxonomy): Bacteria > Bacillati > Bacillota > Bacilli > Caryophanales > Anoxybacillaceae > Anoxybacillus > Anoxybacillus sp. PDR2. The sequence goes on from NZ_CP047158.1 coordinate 2,484,369, forward strand.
AAAACCTCTGCCACTTTGCATTTATATTCATGCACTTCTTTGTCGTTCCTTGATTCGAGAATGAGCACATCCCCAATTTTTATCATATGTTCTCCCTCACATTCCTTATCACCTTTCATTTTTATTTAAACAAAAAGGAAAAGCTCTTGACAAGCTTTTCCTTTAATCATACGTTCGTTCAACGCTTTGCATTTTGGTCACTTTTTCCTCAACGCCGTTTTGGGCATTGATGAAAATTTGATACGTATCATCGCCTAATGTGCCTAAAAACTCGTAACAAAGCACTTCTTGATTCAAGTCATTTGTAATCACAGACTGTCTCTCTTCCATCACTTTAACACTTGGATTTAGCTTCGCTCTTGCTTGTTCAAGCGAAATCGCTGGTTTTGGAAAGCGATGAAGGCTAGGGGAGGATAGGTAATCGCGAGCCGAGAAACCGACCACCGTTCCATCATCTAACGCAATTTTCATTTGGATCGCTTCCGGATATATGCGAATACCATGATCATTCGTAACAAAGGTCAATACGGCTACGTTGTCGTATTGAGTACTGTCATATAATTCAACATTGGTAAAATGATGCTTCTTTAAAAAATCCATGCCTTTCATCGTTGCTTCATTCAAACTGATCGCTTGTTTGTGAATGGCGCGGTTATCAATGGCCCAAATCGGGTAGCCGCCTCTTTCTGTCACATCCATATACGTTTCTGTTTTTGTTTTTGGATCATAAATCGTGAGACTGTAGAAGCGATCTTCCGCTCCTTTTCCACTGTGAACAACCTTGATCTTTTCGTTTCCTTTTAATCCCAAAAAGGATTTAGCAATCTTCTTCGCTTCATCTGCCGTAATTCGCTTTCCTTTCGCTCTAACAAATCCCCGTTCTTGAACGGCAGCGCTGGTAAATGTCGGAGACAGATTCGCTGTTTCGGCAAACGATTCGACATTGCTTTCCACCGTTTTAAATCCATCAATAATCGTGTTATCGCTCGGGCGCTGGTTTGTTGCTAGCGCCAGCTCTACATCCATCCAACGCAAATTATTTTTGATGACTAAATGCTGAACATTGCGCAGCTCATTTTGAATATCAGACGCTTGTTTATAAAGAGTTTGCAACGTTTGATATTCTTGCTTGGTAAGCGGCTCTTTTGTTAAATCGCGAATCGCCGCACGATAACTAAATGTACCGATCTGCGCAAGAAATTGTTGCGTTTTATTAAAGGGAAGAAGCGATAGTGGAAGCTGTCCAACGTCGGAATGCGCTTCCGAGGCAATCCGCCACACTTCTGCCAGCGCTGGAGAGAGCGACGTTTTAGAATTCATCGCTAATGTTGTGCCGATTTGATCGTGCAGCAGATCTATTTTGTAAGCTAAATCATGAAATGAACGCTGATAATTGTTTTCGGCATGCACCAAAATCGCGTTTTTTTCCTGATGCTCACGATAGCCCCAGTAAGCTGTTCCAATAATCCCTAGTGATAAAAAGCCAATAAGCAAAGTCCGCAACATATAAAACCACCTGCCTTTTTATTTACAAAAAATATGCTTACCGATTTTTTTAATTTGAGGTCGACTCCATATCCATCCGTTTGTTGCTGTATCCGGATTAAAATAGTAGATCGCTCCACTGCTTGGATCCCAGCCGTTAATAGCATCCAGCACCGCTTTTTTAGCTGTCTCATTTGGCGTCAGCCAAATTTGCCCGTCGGTAACCGCTGTAAAGGCTCCCGGTTGGAAAATGACCCCAGCTACACTGTTAGGGAAAGATGGATGCTCCAATCTGTTTAAAATAACCGCTGCTACCGCTACTTGACCGACATATGGTTCACCGCGCGCTTCTCCGTATACAGCGTTAGCCATTAATTGAATATCATTTTGCGAAAAACCTTTTGGCACGTTCGTTGCTGTTGCAGATCCGCCGCTGCTTGCTGTTCCTTGCTGCTTGACCTGCTGGCTTAACGGTATTCCTCCATAATGTGTAAAGGAATTTCCTTTGCGAATTTGTTCTTTAACAAAGGATTCGTAGTACTTTGACACTTTTACAAGTTTTTGCTTCGTACTTGCACCGACTAGTCCGTCAATCGGTAACCCATATTCACTCTGGAAATTGCGGACAGCCCAGTATGTACTCCAGCCAAATACTCCGTCAATTTTGCTCTTATAAAAGCCAATATATTGCAGACGCGCTTGCAGCTCAATGACATCATCTCCCACAGCTCCGCGCTGAATGACCTGATCAGAAAACGCATGTGCCTCTTTCATCGGCCATTCATATGTCGATAAACAAATAACGAGCAAGCATATAATGATTCGCCAGCGCATTGTATACATACCCCCTTTAATCGATCTGGCTCTATCCGTATTTTTCACCTAAACTTCCTTTTTATGCACATAAAGCAATAACGTGGTTTATTTATAAAACACATGTTAATCAATCAGGGAGTTTGAATAAACGGAAGAACCTATTCGATTCTTGGTCGAAAAGGATCTGTAAACAGCTAAGTTTCATCTATGAAGAACGAGAGGGTTGAACTTATGATTCAAAAACAAAATCCCACTTTTTCGGCGGTCGGAGATTACATCTCATATCTTTCCTAAAAATATTTCCACTCATAACGAGGAACGCTTCCCCCACATAACAGAACATGATGTTCATCCTTCTAAATGAAAAATTTACCATGCAATAGACCTAAAAGAATACATTGACAGCTCAAAACAAAAAGGCCAAGCTTTAGGCTTGGCCTTTTACAGAAGGAATGACCGCTTCTGCATACATTCCTTTCGCTTGTTTGACTTTTCTCAGTGCCATCCACCACATCGCAAGCATAAAAGGAACCATGTAATAGCCCCATTTTTCTTGTGTGAATAAAATAAAATCGTATGTGCCATGCAAAAGAAAGGGCAGCAAAAAGGAAAGGGCTAAGTGCAAATATCTTTTTCCTTGAAATTTCGCTTTTCCTAAGTAAAATCCCATCATTACGGCAAACAATGCGTGGCTGGATACAGGGAGCAACGCTCTAGTAACAGCAAACTCTACACCGTTAGCAAGCAAATATAAAATATTTTCAAGCGTCGCAAAGCCGAGCGACACACTGGCGCTGTAAACAATCCCATCATATGGTTCATCAAACTCTTCATGGTCAAAAATAAAAAAATAGACGATAAACCATTTTACAAATTCTTCAAGTAATCCGGAAGATAAAAACGCTTGTATCCACTTTTCAGACGCAATTCCTTCTAGCCGCAAAACATGCTGAATAAACATAATCGGAAAAACGAGAATGGCGCCAAATAAAAAAGTTCGCAATACAAGAGAAAGCGGCTCAGTCTCATATTCATCTTTTAAATAAAAATAGCTGAGCAGCGCCACACCCGGGGCGATGCCGGCAGAAATAATTGCAAACATAACAAATCCTCGTTTCCATCTATTTATTTATAATGGTAACATAAGATAATCATGATTGGGAACCATATTTCGTTTGATCGCCCGGAACAAGCGAACCTCTAATTTGGGTCAAAAAGGAGCGAACAAAATGAGGAAACCAGCAAAAAAGAAAACATTTACTGTTGCTGAAAACGAAACAATTGAACAGTGCTTAGAACGGATGAATCAGGAAGGATATAAGCCCGTCCGCCGAATCGAAGAGCCGATTTTTTGCGAGGTAAAAAAAGATGGACATACGATTGTGGAGCCGTGCGGCAGGCGTATCGTATTTGAAGGCGTATGGAAAGAATAGAGCCGGTGCTCTGTCAGCCAACCGCTCGCTCATGCGCTTCTTCGTTTCATACATCGCATTTTTATTGGTAAGGGTTGCATCGTGAGCGCCCTATATATCGTTTTGGCATCATGCAAATGAAACGAACCATCTTGCAAAATGAAAGCGTCGGAGGCAGGGCCGTCCATAGACTTGCCTCCGACGCACGAACATGAGGTTTCCTTCTTATCAACGGGAATCCAAGAGGAAAAGCGCTCGATGTTCACCCTAAAATCCGTGAATCGTCATCCCTCCGTCAACAAATAACGTTTGTCCCGTTACATAATTTCCTGCATCAGAGGCCAAAAATACAGCCGGTCCAACCAGCTCTGGCAATTGCCCAATTCGCTTCAGCGGAGTCACAGCTAAAATATCATTTACGTACTCTTGATTTTGAAGCAGCTTTTCCGTTAATGGAGTTTGAAAGTACCATGGACCAATTGCATTGACTTGAATGCCAAACTTTCCCCACTCGAACGCTAATACTTTTGTCATTTGAATAAGCGCCGCTTTACTGGCAGCATAAGCGACGCCTGTCCGAAGAGCCACATGACCGGCCACAGAGGCAATATTAATAAATTTGCCGCCCGTTCCCTGCTTTTTCATCACCGCACCAACCTCTTGAGACATCATGAATGCTGATTTCAAATTCGTATTCATAATGGTTTCCCATTCAGCATCAGTGACTTCTAAAGCAGCCGTTCGGATATTCATTCCCGCGTTATTAACTAAAATATCAACTTTTCCGGCTTGCTTTATTACCTCCGCTACCGCATTTTTAACAGCTTCTCGATCCGTTATATCCGTTGGAATGATATATGCTCGTCGATCCAGCTGCTCAATGCTTCTAGCTGTTTCTTCAAGCTGCTCTACTGTGCGCGATAAAATCGCTACATTCGCACCAGCTTCAGCAAAACCGATCGCAATCGCTTTTCCAATTCCCCTTCCCGCACCAGTGACAATGGCAATTTTCCCATCTAAACGAAATGAAGGCAAAAACATCGATATTCCTCCTTAATTTTTCTTCATTTTTGACATTTTGAACACTCCCTCATCTACGCTTTACCTTAGAGGTGAGAGGTGCTTATTTAATATGTTAAAACTGTTTTAAGAGATTTCAAACTGTCAGCTACTCCGACTATTTAGAGCTTTTTTATCCTTTGACGTTCTTATGTCTAGTAAAAAAGCTCTTTAGCAATGTATAGAAAAAAACCTGAAAAGCTTGCTCAACGCTTTTCAGGTTTTTGCTTGTCATTCCTCAACCGTAGTTTTTCTTCTAAATTTGCTTAACACTTCATAGACGATCGGCACGATAATCAGAGTCAACAATGTCGAGCTGGTCAAACCGCCAATGACAGTTAGGCCAAGCCCTCGCGAAATCATGCCTCCATCTCCTTCATACCCTAATGCGAGAGGGAGCAATGCCCCAACGGTCGCCAGCGCCGTCATTAAAATCGGCCGGAGACGCGTTGCTCCCGCTTCAATGAGCGCATCTCTTGTAGAGAGCCCTTCACGCTCTTTATGAATGACGCGGTCAATTAACACAATCGCATTCGTTACAACAATTCCAATGAGCATGAGTGCGCCGATCAAAGCCGAAACGCTCAACGTTTCTCCTCCAAGCCATAGCGCCACAAATCCGCCGATAACGGTAAATGGAAGCGAGAAAAGAATAGCAAAAGGCGCCAGCCCTTGACTGAACGTAACCACTAGCACAAAGTAGACCACAGCAATAGCTGCAAGCATGGCCAATCCTAATTGTGAAAACGACTCATTGATTTGTTCAGTCACTCCGCCTGTTTCAATGTTGACACCAGGCGGCAATTTTAAATCATCGATTTTCTTTTGAATGCTTTCGTTGACTTGGCTAACGTCATTCGTCGTAATTTCCCCGCTGACTGAAACGGTAAATTTCCCTCCGCGTCTCGTAATGGTATTGGATGTCTCGCCTTCTTTGACCGTCGCTATCTCTCCAATTTGCACATTCATGCCAAGAGGGGACTGGATCGTTTTCTTTTTCATCTCATCAATTGAAGCAAAAGTCTCTTCTTCTCCTTCAATATAAACTTTAATATCTTGGCCGTCTTTTTGAATGGTCGTTAGAACAGGACGTTCATGCTGTTGGCTTAATGCCATCGCAATTTGTCCAGCCGTCAAACCGAGTTTACTCATCTTTTCTTGATCAACAACCAATGTGTACTCATCATATGTTTTCGATAAACTTGATTCCACATTTTTTAGATTGGATTCATCTTCCAAGATGTTTTGTACCTTTTGAGCGACAGGCTCAATCTCTTCCATTGAGTCGCCAAATACATACAATGTATACTCATCGCTTGACGCCATCATATCAATGGTACCCCAATCGCCTTTTTCGTGCGTTAATTTACTTAAATCTTTGACTACCTTCTCCTTTTCTTGTTCAAAATTCGGCGTGTCATCTTCATACATAATAAAGAAAATCGCTTGATTTCGATTTCCGGGATTCATCGGATTTTCGCTGCCGACAGACAATTGAACAGTTTTCACATGATCGCGATCAACCAGTAAATCTTCTGCCTGCAACGCGACATCTTTCACTTCTTCAAGCGTTTGTCCTGGATCTGGATTATACGTAACAATCATTTGTTTTTCCTGTTCACTCGGTAAAAAGCTTACGCCAATGACAGGAATTAAAAATAAACTGGAGACAAGAAGCAAAATCGCAATCAATGATGTGATCCATTTATGATTTAAACACCAATTTAAGATTTTTTTATAGTAAGTAGCCAAAAATCCCGCTTCTTTTTCTTTCTCTTTTTGTTTCGCTCCTTTTCTAAATAAGACGTGAGCCAATGCCGGCACAATTGTAATCGCTACTAAAAGAGACGCTAAAAGCGAGAACACAATCGTAAGAGCAAATGGCATAAATAGCTGTCCAACCATGCCTTCGACAAATGCAAGCGGCAAGAAAACCGCAATGGTGACGATGGTTGAGGACATAATCGGAATAAACATTTCTTTCGTCGCTGCAATAATCAGCTCTTTTCCTTTTAATTGCTCTCCTTTTAATGTCATCCGTCTATAAATATTTTCAATAACGACAATCGAATCGTCGATAACACGGCCGATCGCCATAGTCATCGCTCCTAGTGTCATCATATTCAACGTGATGTCCATTTCATGTAAAACGATCAAGGCAATTAAGATGGAAAGCGGAATGGACACCACAGAAATCAATGTAGAGCGAATGTTGCGCAAAAATAGCAAAATGACCGCAACGGCAAAAATCGAACCGAATAACGCTTTATTTAGCATCGTTGCGACAGATTTTTCAATCGGTTCGGCTTGATCTAGCGTGGAAACGATGCCAAGTCCTTTATATTCATCTTTAAGCTCATCCAGTTTTTCTTTTACTTCATTTACGACTTCAACGGTATTCGCATCAGTAGCTTTTACAATTTGCAATCCGATAGCTTCTTTTCCGTTTGTTCTTGATATCGATTCAGCTTTGCCGACGATTTCAATATCAGCAATTTCCCCCAACTCGACTGTTGGTAATTCCATATTTTTCTGCGAGAGTGCTTGATTTGGCGCTGCGCCATTAGCTCCAGACAAACCGTTTGGCATCTGATTCATTTGCGCCCCTCCGGCTTGCTGTCCTTGTGACGCCCCTGTGACAGGGATTTTCAGCTTTTTCAAATCCTCAATGGTCGTAATATTTCCATCAACGACCACAGACTTTTCCGTGTCTTTAAATGTATAAAGACCTAATGGCGCACGAAGATCTGCACCTTGAATATAATTTTTAATGGTTTCTTCATTAAGCCCAAGCTCTTTTAATTTGTCCTGATGAAAAACAATCCGTCCTTCTTCCACTTGTTGGCCAGAAGTGACAATGCTTTCTACTCCATCTATTCCTTTCAATTCTGGAACAATGATTTTTTCCACCAGTTCTGTTAATTCAGGAAGTGTTTTTCCTTCATCAAAAAAACTGACTGTATAAACAGGAAAAGCATTAATACTAAATCTTGCAATTTTAGGCTCTCCGACTCCGTCAGGAAGCTCCACTTGTTTGAGTGCCTTTTCAACTTCCTCTTCCGCTCGCTCCATATCTTTTTCAAATTTATATTCGATTTGAATGGAAGAAGCATTTTCAAACGAATTAGAGCTGACGATTTCCACGCCATTCAAATTACGAACAGCTTCTTCAATCGGAACCGTCACTTTTTCTTGTACTTCCTCAGGTGTTGCGCCTGGATACGTAGTCGTAACACTTATAATGGGAGTATTTATGTCTGGAATCGTTTCCAGTTTCATATTAAACCCAGAAAATAGGCCAGCAAATATCGCAATAACAGTTAAAATCCAAATGGCCAGTTTATTACGGAGCGAAAATTTAATCATGTTCTCCACCACGTTCCATTCCTTTCATGCAGATTTGACAATTTTGATTTTTTTATCCATACTGATAGAGAGTTGACTACATAGTCATTATAATTGACCGGTTAACTACAAGTCAACGAAATGAATGGCATTTTTCCGACAATCAATAAGGGGTGTTTCTGTGAAAGAAAAAGAACGCTTAATTATTGAAGCTGCAATGAAATTATTTGCCCGCAAAGGTGTATCTTCCACCTCCATCCAAGATATTACCAATGCATGCGGCATTCCGAAAGGCTCCTTTTATTTTTATTTCAAATCAAAAGACGAGTTGTTAATTAAATTATTGGAACAGTTTTTTAATCATTTAAAGGAAAAAACAAAGCAAATCGAGACCGTTTATGATGATCCCAAAAAACGTTTTATGAAACAACTGTCGGTTCAATTGAAAGAAATTTTGGAGCATAAAGAGATATTTATCACGCAGATGCATGAAAATTTAAAAGAACATAATCAAAAAATTGAAGCGCTGTTACAAGATATAAGAAGTGATTTTTTTCATTTTTTTACAACCAACCTAAAAAAAATTTATGGACGAGCCATTGACAAATATATAGTGGATGCCAACATTATCATTCAAGGAATCTTTTTTTCATTCATTCAATTTCTCGTTTTGGAAAATGGAGTGAGAGTGGATGAAGAAAAGTTAGCAAAATACATTTTACAAACAACTGATGATTTAATAAAAGGAATGCTGGCAAAACAAGAAGATCCCATTATTCCCGCTGATACCCTAAACAAAATATTGGATCATCCTCAACCGCCGGATCATCCGTTAGATATTTTAAAAAAGATAAAAGACATAAGCCGTCCAATCCTTCATGATGAACAATTGACGATTTCGATTGAAGTTTTAGAAGCGGAAATCATGGCTGAACAACCAAGAATACCCGTTATTAAGGGAATGCTGGCCAATCTCTATGAATATCCAGAGCTGCGCTATTTCGTCAATCAGATGGCTGATTATTTCCAAATCAAATAAGCATCTAAAGGAGCGATTCCTTTAGGTGCTTTTTATTTCTGGCGCGATCCTTGTCCTACCCCATCATCTGTCTAGCACTTTCCTACAAGGTACCCAGAGACGGGGGACTCGTGGCGTTAGTTGGACATTACATGCCAATCATTCGATCCTTCAACATTTGCTCCCAGTGAACAACACCATCACAGACTACTTTATTGGTTTAGAGCTGGTCTTCCCATCGTGTTTTACACATCTCCTCCATTATCTTACGCAATAACAAGAACCATAAGTGAAGCGATTGGGTCTTGCACCACGAATTCCCGATGAATATGATAAAATAAAAATAGAATCGAACGGAAAGGATACTGAAAGCACGATGGAAAATCAAAAACACTGGTCCATCCTTATTACTGAAGGAGAAGTTGAACCATGGTATTTTCTCGATGGCTGGGAGAAGCAAATTAAAGAACAAAAGCAATTCACCAATTCAAAAGAAGCGATGGCACAATACAAAGCGCTCGTTGAAGCGCATCGCCAACGATTTGATCACTATCAAATCAAAGGATCATCCATCGCCTGTTTTTGGAACGATGGCGAGGAAGTGTACTGCGAAGCGTGTGACGAGTTTTTGCAAGTGTATCATGGTATTTTGCTCTTTTATCAAGATCGTCTGTTTGAACCTAGCCACATGGATTAACAAAATCCATCTTTTCGAAAATGTAAAAAGACACGCTGTCTCTCTTGCCTAATAGGAATGACAGTAAAAAACGCTGGGGCATGCTCCAGCGTTTTTTACAAATTCCGGCCATTGTTTAGATCGATTCGGATGGAAAAAACATTTCTCTTCAATTATGATTAAATTTTTCCACTGTAAGCTGAAAGTGTTATTCGCGAAAATAATCTTGCTCCAATACTTTTACGTTCTCCAAACTTTTTAGGGCCCATTCGCTGCCGTCTGCGAGCAGTTCTTCTTTCATAGCATCGACCGCTTGCTTTAATGATTCGTGATAGTCGAGCACTTCTCCCTCGTATAAACGTACCATTGGCTTCGGCATATTCGCTTGTTCATTGAAAGCAAGCGCACGCCGCTCATGAAAGAGAGGGACATCAGCCTGCTTCGGCCGATGCAGATCTCCTTGCATCGGATGCTTTAACACGCTTTTGACACACACTAAATAATGCTGTGGGCGTATATCGGTAATTTCTCCAATATATTTTCCTGTCTTGTAAATACCGATCACTAGGTCTCCTCTTTTTAATGACTCGCTCATCATTTTCCGCTCCCTTCCCAAGGCAAAGCCGCCATTCTTTACTGTTCAAAAATATTCGCTATGTCGCAATCCGCTGCTAAAGCAACCGCCAGTTTCATTCGCGCTTTTTTTGAATCGTAATCGCTCCCTAATATCACGCCTTTTTTATATAAATCATACGCGCTGCCTAAATAATCATAGGTCGTATATACCGCTCCTTCTTCTGCGCTGGTTGTGATGACAACTTTAATGCCTTGCTTAATGGCTCTCTCGATCTCTTCAGCCATTTTCGGCGCGACTTGTCCACGGCCAACCCCCTCAAGCACTATTCCAGCAACGCCGCTTTCCCTTGCTGCTTTAATAAACTTCCCGTCCGCTTCCAAATAGCATTTAATAATATCCACTTCCGGGATCTCGCGCACAAGCTTATAATGCTCCCTTTTCACCGGCTTTTGATATACATACACTTCATCGTTATCAATAATTCCCAAATAACCAAATCCAAAAGCATTAAAGCCTTGGATATTCGATGCATGCTCTTTTTTTACATATTTGGCTGGAAAAATGCGCTCATTAAAAACAACAACCGTTCCTGCTCCCCTTAACTCGTTGGCGCATGCGGCGTATATGGCATGCCGAATATTAATATAGACATCGCTCCCTAAATCAACTGGAGATCGTTGAGAGCCAGTCACCACAACTGTGCGCTCATCAACAATCGTCAAATCCAAAAAATAGGCTGTTTCTTCAAGCGTATCCGTGCCATGCGTGACCACGACCCCATCGACTGAACGATCTTGGAAATAATATTCAATCCGTTCCTTCAAATGCACCAAATTCGAAAACGTCATATGCATGCTTGGCAGTTGAAAAACACTCTCAACAACGACTTCAATATCTTTGGGCAAATGACACATCGAAGCAAGCTCCTCGCCGGTTAGCACTCCGGCAGATAAACGTCCTGATGCAGCATTCAGTTTGCTAGCAATCGTACCGCCGGTTGTAATAAGAACCACTTTTCGTTTTTTCACGTTTAGATCACCTATACCCCTTTTAGTCTCCCGTTTACAGCTCTAAGCGAACCTCAGCCGCTTTTTCGCGTGCAACGATGCAAGCGGCAATTTGCTCACCATGAAACCGACCGTTTTCAATGAAAATTTCATTGGCATTGTTTCCCGCAGCAATCACTCCGGCAATAAAAATACCAGCCACATTCGTTTCCATCGTATCCAGATCATAAAGCGGCCGACCTGTTTCTGCATCAATGCCCACACCCATGCTTTTTAAAAATTCATGATCGGGGCGATAACCGGTCATCGCAAATACAAAATCATTTTTTATCTTCTTCCATTCCCCGTCCACTTCATAAATGACGGCGTCTTCTGTAATTTCCTTTACATGGGCATTAAATTCCATTTTAATTGTGCCATGGCGCACAAGCGCATCAAATTCCGGCAAAATCCAAGGCTTAATGCTTGACGAATAAGCGCTGCCACGATACAGTACCGTTACTCGAGCACCTGCCTTTACTAGCTCCAGAGCTGCATCAACACTTGAATTCTTTCCGCCAATCACCACACAGTCTGTATTATAATATGGATGTCCTTCCTTAAAATAATGCATCACTTTAGGCAATTCTTCTCCAGGAACATTCATATAATTAGGATTGTCATAATATCCTGTCGCAATAATGACGTAATCGGCTTCGTATTGATCTTTTGTGGTCCTGACAGCAAACTTTCCATTTTCCTGTTTGACAACCTGTTCCACCTTTTCAAACGCATGAACGCGAATTTGCTTGCGCGTCACAACTTCGCGATAGTAAGCGAGCGCTTGGTTACGCTTTGGCTTGCGATTTTCCGTAATAAATGGCACCCCACCAATTTCCAGGCGGTCGCTAGTGCTAAAAAACGTTTGATGTGTCGGATAATGATAAATGGCATTGACGATATTCCCTTTTTCTATCACTAACGGCATATAGCCCGCATCCTGCATGGCAATAGCAGCAGCAAGTCCGCATGGCCCTCCACCGACAATAATGATTTTTTCTTGCTTCATTTCTTTCCCTCCTTGAGGCAATAAAAAATCCCCTACCTAAAAAATGATAGGGGATTTTTGTATAGATTTCAATTAAATCCATCCGCGGAAACGGCAAGCTTCGGCCATTTTTCTAACGCCAACCATATAAGCGGCCAAGCGCATATCCACTCGGCGTGTCTGAGCGGTTTCATACACGTTGTTGAATGCTTTTATCATCACTTTTTCAAGTTTTTCTTCAACTTCTTCCTCTGTCCAATAGTACCCTTGATTGTTTTGCACCCATTCAAAATAAGAAACGGTTACACCGCCGGCGCTTGCCAATACATCTGGAACGATGAGAACGCCACGCTGTGTTAAAATTTCTGTCGCTTCCAGCGTTGTTGGACCGTTAGCCGCTTCAACAACAATTTTCGCTTTGATGTTGTGGGCATTTTCTTCAGTAATTTGGTTTTCAATTGCTGCTGGAACTAAGATATCGCACTCTAGCTCTAAAAGCTCTTTATTGGTTATTGTATTTTTAAATAGCTTCGTGACAGTTCCAAAGCTATCTCGACGGTCAAGCAAGTAATCAATATCCAAGCCGTTCGGATCGTAAAGCGCGCCATATGCATCGGAAATACCGATCACTTTTGCGCCGGCATCATGCATAAACTTCGCTAAAAAGCTGCCTGCATTTCCGAATCCTTGCACAACAACACGCGCGCCTTCCAGTTGAATGCCGCGCTTTTTCGCAGCTTCGCGAATGCAAATCGTGACCCCTTTCGCTGTGGCTGTTTCACGACCGTGTGAACCACCCAACACAAGCGGTTTTCCTGTAATGAATCCAGGAGAATTAAACTCGTCAATACGGCTATACTCATCCATCATCCATGCCATAATTTGCGAGTTCGTAAAGACATCTGGAGCCGGAATGTCTTTTGTCGGCCCGACGATTTGGCTGATTGCGCGGACATATCCGCGGCTTAGCCGCTCTAGCTCACGGAACGACATATTGCGCGGATCGCAAACAATCCCGCCTTTTCCGCCGCCATACGGTAAATCAACAATCCCGCATTTTAAGCTCATCCAAATCGATAACGCTTTCACTTCACGTTCTGTAACGTTCGGATGAAAGCGGATACCCCCTTTTGTTGGTCCAACCGCATCGTTATGTTGGGCACGGTAGCCGGTAAAAATTTTTACAGTACCGTCATCCATGCGCACAGGAATTTTCACTGTCAGCATGCGAATCGGCTCTTTTAATAGCTCATATACCTCTTCAGGATAACCGAGCTTTTCCAACGCTCTATGTATGACGATTTGCGTTGCTTTTAACACGTCGTGTTTTTCTTCTTGCTTTTCTTCGCTGGTATGCTTGTCGGCTACCATACGTAAACCTCCCATACAAATCACTTGATAATGATATTGTCCACCTTTCATGTCATAGTATACACCTTCCTCTTGTTTATGCAAAGTAAAAAAATCAATTTTTTATTTGTTTTTCTTGATTTGCAACCGCTTACATTCTTTACTATATCAACAACTGTATTTTTCAGCCTCGTTCTATACATCCATTGTATAATGTTTTCTGAAAAAATAAAAATCAGACTCCTTTGCTCAGGAGTCTGAATCAAAAAAGCGATTAAGCCGGAAAATATCGAACAAGTTGTTCAATGGCACGATGGTCCATTATTTTTTTTCCATATTCTGCAACACGATGAATCGTGATCGTCGATGAGCTGCCAAACTCCGCTAATATAGCGATAAAATCATCGGCAGCAACAGGCGGCTCTTCTGAGACGTGCAAATAAAAGCGTTGATTATACGAATACAGCGTGCCGTCCACGCAGCCAATAGCATAAAGACGATGAGCCAACTGGATGACATCTTCAAACGTTTGGAACTCATAAAATATATCCTCGCTCTCATCGAGCGTCACTTGCATTTCAATATAATCATCAGCAAACTCTTCGTCAAAATCATGCTCTTGGTCTTCGCTCGTTACGATCACAACCATTCCCTGTGCCGGTAAAGAGTATACTTCCACCGCAATGGAGCCATTTACTTCAAAACCAAGTTCTTCGTTGGCCTCCTCAATCATGTCGCGAAACAATTGCTGCACTTTAAACGTGTCTTTCCATAAATCATCTTTCGTTAAGCCGCGATCCATTAAATCATCAAAGGTGAGGAAAATTTTTATTTTGTTGTGGGTTAAGCGTTCAAGGCGCATCAACACCCCTCCTTACCTACACAGCCATCTTCTTATGTTCATTGTATGAAAGAAACTGTAAATGGTTCTATTGTTATTATTGAGTTTACATCGTTTTTATCTATTTAGACAAGCATAATATGTGCAAATATGTAGTTTTTTCTTACTTCCTCATTTATGAAGCAACAAAGCAGCTTAAGAAACGTTCATAAAATTGAATTTGCGGATTTTTTATGCAATCTCCAGCCAAACATCACGATCTGTTCAACGATATTCCTTTGCAAACCAGACAGAGTTACGATCAAAGCTTGTCCTGTTGCCGAGCAAAGAAGCTCCCATACCCGTGGCGCTAGTGTGACATTACATGAAACGATGACCATAAGTGAATCCATTTGATTCTGCATCACAAGTGCTCTAAAATAAATCTCCCCCACCTGCACTCCGTCAAGAGGGGGAGACTTTTCGGTGAACGATGTAAAAATGTTCAGGTGCAGCTATCCTGCAAACACTTCCTATTCGCCAATAAGAAAACGTCATCGATTCCATAAAATCCTATTTCTATCTTTCCTAATAATCACTATTTTCGTCATGAACATATATTGACGTATATTATAGATAAAAGCAGAAAAATCTAGGCTCTTGGAGCATCTTCAGCTTTGCACTCAATCGTAATTAGATTCGCTTCAGCAGGCGCTCCAAAACGCAAGGGAATGCGCCTTGTCCCATATCCGTTGCTTATGAACAGAACCGTTTGTTTGATTTGTTTCAGCCCCCCTTTTTCCTTAATTCCAAAACGTCCCAAACGAATTTGTCCCCCGTGAGTATGCCCGCTGAGTACAAGCGCAATGCGGTGAGCGGGACGAATTTTCCTTTTTATTTCTGGATTATGGCAAGCAATAATGCGGAATGCTTCTTCTTCCACGCCAAACAATGCAGAATCAAGGCGTGCCTTCCTCTTGCTAACATCATCAATCCCAATCAATGCTACTTTTTCTCCTTCTTTGGACCGAAGCGTAACTGCTCGGTTATCTAGAACATGGATGCCTTCCTGCCGCAAAAGCGCGTCCAGTCTTTCATAATCCGCTTCATAATCATTATTTCCCCAAACAAAATACGTCGGCGCAATTTGCTTTAAACGCCGTATATTTTCTTTTGTGCGTGCCAATGGCACCCCTTTTTCTGTCAAATCTCCGCCAATAACAACGATATCTGCCTTCTCCTGCGCTTGCTCAATGATTTTTTTAGACACGCGGCGGCGATGAATATCGGAAATAAAAAAGATGGTCAACGCCCGAAAGCTTTTCGGAAAATCGGAAAATGCTACATGTACGTTCACAATCCGATTTCGGTGCGCTTCCCACCACATATATGCGACCAAGCCTATACAAAAAAACAGAACGAGCATCATCATAAATTCTTCTCCTACAAAAGCTTTTTATACCGATGACCAGATGAAAAATCTACCGCTATCATACCATAAACAACAGAAAAAATGAAAAATAAAAGCGATAAGCGTTTATTAAGATGAAACAACCAATAAAAGCTGCCCACTACCGTATAACTCGCTAGCCATTCATGCCAATTGACGATTTTCCTAATGAAAAGCTGAACCGCCCCTTCCACCATTGTTCGGATGGCCATGGCATTGGCAAGAAAGCCAATAAAAAAGCAAGCCATTGCCAAAAATGAGTGCAGCGGGCGAAATGTAAAATCAGCCAAAAAATTGACCCAAGTAAACGGAGTCACATCTGGCATCCAGGAAATCATCAAATAGCCACATACGTAGCCAACCGCCACATAAAAAAGCTGCTGCCGCATCTCATCCCTCCCTATTCTTTACATGTATTCATGAAAAAAGAAACGTATGCATAAACATAGACTGAAGCTTGATTGTAAAGGAGGCGCATGCATGTTCACTACGCGAAAGCAATACTATCCATATATCAGCCCATTTGACCCTTGCCCGCCGATCCGTGTCAAAACATATGTGACGGCACCGAATTTGTACCTCGGCTTCCAACCGCCAAACTTGCCGCAATTTTCTCCTCATGAAGCATTACAAAAAGGAACGCTTTGGAAGGTATTTTACGATCCCTATTACAGCCCATACGAAATGGCAAACAAGGGTGATTACAAATGAAGCAGCTACCAAAAGAATATTATGAGTTGCTTGAACAATTGCAGGCTGTTGATTTTGTGCTTGTTGAATTAACTCTCTACCTTGACACTCATCCAAATGATTATCAAGCCATTCAGCAATTTAACCAATTCGCTCAAAAAAGAAAACAATTAAAAAAACAATATGAAGAAACCTATGGTCCTCTCCAGCAATTCGGCAATAGTTATTCGAGCTACCCTTGGAATTGGGACGATACTCCATGGCCATGGCAAGTGTAAATGACGAGATCAAGGGGGAAGCAACATGTGGATTTATGAAAAAAAGTTACAGTATCCCGTGCGTGTCAGCACATGTAATCCCAAATTAGCGAAATATCTAATTGAGCAATATGGCGGAGCTGATGGCGAGCTTGCGGCCGCTCTTCGCTACTTAAATCAACGATACTCTATTCCTGATAAGGTGATTGGATTATTGACTGATATCGGCACAGAGGAGTTTGCCCATTTAGAAATGATCGCCACCATGGTCTACAAATTAACCAAGGATGCAACCCTTGAACAGTTAAAAGAAGCCGGCTTAGATGCCCACTACGTCAATCACGATCGCGCTCTTTTTTATAACAACGCCGCAGGGGTACCATGGACAGCCGCCTATATTCAAGCAAAAGGCGATCCAATCGCTGATTTATACGAGGATATCGCGGCCGAAGAAAAAGCAAGGGCGACCTATCAATGGATTATTAATATGAGCGACGACCCTGATTTAAATGATGGTTTGCGTTTTTTACGCGAGCGAGAAATCGTTCATGCTCAGCGATTCCGTGAAGCGGTTGAAATTTTAAAAGAAGAGCGTGACCGAAAAAAGATTTTTTAATAACGGCAGAACGTACAAAATCCGTTTGCTTTTCGAAGGACTGAGAATAGCTGAATGATCGCCTCATTCAGCTATTTTCATAAAATAAGTTAATATCATATTTCGCTTTCATCATTTCAAACCATTTATGCCGTTCCTTCCACTCCTCCTCATTTTTCCATAATTCAGCACTTTTTTGAATAATTTCACAGCGCAGCAAATGAAATTCCTCTTCTGCTTTCTCACATTTGTTCTTGTAAAATGATATAGCCCAATACAACGTAAACAAAAGCAATAAAGCATATAAATGCTCTACTTTTCCGAAAAACTGTGTCATCACATTAGCAACCGTACCGCCCAAAGGCGCGATCTCCCATATAATATATATAAAAAACAATATAAATCCGATACTTGTCACGATTTGTAGCATTTTCACTTTTTGTTTGAATTTCTCCCATTTTTCTTTTTTTTCAATCACTCCGAGCAGCATTTGCTTTGTTACTTCGTCCTTTAGTCCCGAAAGCCATTCATCCACGGCAACCGTTCCCCTTTAACTAAATGGTTACTTCCATCTTATGTACAAGCACAATAAAATAGAACAAAAAAAGAGACGATATTCGTCCCTTCATTTTAATGAAATATTGGGGATTTGCAAAACCTGTCCTTTATGGAGCTGTGAGGTTTGGAGATGGTTCCATTTTTTAATAATCTCCATTCCTTTTTCCGTTTTGTAGTAATCCATCGCAATGCTAAAAAGCGTCTCGTTTTCTTTGACGACATGCGTCGTGACTTGCGGTTTTTCCTGCTTTTTCTCTGCGGCTTCAGAGTTCTCTGTATCGGACTTTACGATCGTCTTCTGCTGTGTTGGCCGCTTTGGTATTTTCTCGCTTTCGCTTTGCTCTCTTTCAATATCAATCGGCTCGTAGCTGCTGCTTGTTTGCACCGTGACGACAGGCAAGTCATCATCATACAGATGATGGACAATTAAAATCGTAACAGGTAAAAGAATAAAAAATACGAATAATAGCCGGATCAGCGGATATTTGATTTTCCATTTTCTTTTTTTCTTCTTTTGTTTCGTCCGTTTCCGTTTATGTACTTCACTGCGAGACGGGAGAGCAAGCACATCCATTTTTTTTTCAGGCTGCCTCCAATCATTGGTTTGCTGACGCAACAGCTCAGCTTGGTCATAAGCATGCTTCAATATTGTTCACCTCAATCCTCTGGATGCTTCGCTTGAAGATAGTCAAGGCGAATATGAACAGCCAGCACAAAATTAATGAAAAAATGGGCGGAAATGGTGACCCAAAGAATTCCGGTCCAAGCATAAAGATAGCCGAGAAAAAAGCTTAGCAGCATCACCATGATAAACGAAAACCATTTTGCCAAATAACGAACATGTAAAACAGCAAAAATAAGGCTTGCTGCCAATAAGCCGAAGCGTGTCTGAAGGACCCCTCGAAACAGCCATTCCTCAGTAAAAGCGATCACAAGGCATAGCCAAAGCAAGTGAGGAAGTGAACGAGTTTGAAACAGCTTCTCATTAATGCCTCCATCGTCATACCACTCTTTTGGCAAATAGCGAAGCAGCAAAAACTCAAGCGCCAGTACCAGAAGCGCGCCACCGCCCCCGTATAAAACAACTGTCGCGGTCTCCCAGCGCCACATTCGTTCGAATGCCGTCCCATCCAACAAAAACCAGCCTAACCCGCTGGAAATAATGAGGAGCAGCCCTTGCGTCACATATAAATGACGCAGTACTTCTCGATCACTCATGGTTTGAATTTGTTTACTTTGTCTGCTCATGAAGGCTCCCCATTTCAAAAAACATTCGCTGCAGTTCTTTTTGCCAGCTGTGGAACGTCCATGTGTCTTCGTTCTGCGCTGCACGTTTTTCATAGTGATGAAGCGAAAAACCGCATATGTCACAGCACATGCTTGGCTTTTGTACAAGCCGCTGATCAAAATACGATAAAAGCTGTTGGCGGCGGCACGAGGAATGGAACAGCCATTTCAGCATTTGCTGTAGCTTTTTTTGCTTCCATCTCCTTCTCGCCTCGATCATTTGTAATATGTTCGCTTCCACCTTGTCAAGGTTCTGCGAAGCTAGTTGCTCGCTTTCAAACATGTACTGCAAAATTCGCCATTGCGTGTCGCTCAGACCTAGCATCGTACTAGGTACCTGCGAAGACCATTCAGGTTCTGAAAATCTCTTATGCTCTATAAACAACCGAATTTGTTCACGAGCTGGCAGCTCTGTTTCTATAAGTGATTGTACCATTTCCTCATCGCCATGGGTATACAGTAAAATCGCAACACTATTTTTCCCATCTCGGCCTGCTCGTCCAATTTCTTGCATGTACGCTTCTATTTGCCCGGGCAAATGAAAATGAATCACATAACGAACATTTTCTTTGTTTACGCCCATTCCAAAAGCACTTGTACAGCAGACGAGCTGCAGTTGATCGCACAAAAACTGTTGTTGAATAAGCATGCGCTGCTCCGCATCCATTCCTCCATGATAATAAGCCACCTTCTCCATTCCTTCCCCCTGCAGTTTGCGGGCAAGGACCTCGGCCCATTGCCGGCTTGAAACATAGATCATTCCTGGGCCTTGCAATATTTTTACATAATGAAATATCCTCTCTATTTTTTCTTCAACGGATGAAACACACTCCACCTTCATCGCAATATTCGGACGATCGACAGGATGAATGTGCAGCTGTGCCTGCTTCAGCTGCAATGTAGCTAAAATATCATTTATAACTTCAGGAGGTGCTGTAGCCGTTAATGCTAAACAAGGCGGATTTCCAAGTTGATGGCGAATATGGCCAAGCTTCAAAAAATCAGGACGGAAATCATGCCCCCACTGTGAAATACAGTGAGCTTCATCCACAACAAATAAAGAGATTCCCGCTTTCTGTAAGGCTTCTATCCATTTTGGTGATTGCAATATTTCTGGAGATGCATAAATGAAGCGAAATGGGCGCAAATCGGTCAGCGCCGCCTGCTTCAAACTGCTTGCTAGAAAGCTATTAATCGCAATCACTCTCTTTTCCCCGCGCTTTCGTAGCTGCTGCACTTGATCCTCCATCAATGAAACAAGCGGAGAAATAATTAAAATACGACCAGAAAAAATATAACCAGGAAGCTGATAGCAAAGCGATTTCCCCCCGCCTGTTGGCAGCATCGCCAATACATCGTTTCCTTTCAAAACATCTTCGATAATTTCTTTTTGTCCCGGTCGAAACGAACGATAACCAAACGCTTTCTCCAATAATTGTTCAAGATTCACCAGCTTCCCCTGCCTTTGCCAAGATCAACCGAATTTCAAAATAGCTGACATGATCTCCAACAGCCTCACGGATTTTTCTTAATTGTTTGGTTCCCAGTTCTTTTGTTGCTTTCATAACGTTTCTTCTCGTTTTTTCATCAACAAATGGTTCAATCGAAAAACCGGGAACATTCGCAGCAATTTCCACAATATGATCTTCAATTGTACTCCGTTTTAATCCACGAATCCGGGCTATTTCTTCAATATCCTTTTGACTTTGCAGCCACTCATACGTTTTTTGCGCCGATCGCGTCAACGAAACAGGAGAAACGAGATCGCGCGCTAATGCGTGCAAAATCGGAAAGGAAGCGGCATCACGCACCAGCCTTTCCATCATATAGTGAAGAACATGCTGGAGCATAAGCTGAATGTAAAGCGAATCTTTGTTGAAGAAAGCGGCTAACTGCTCATTTGTCCAGCCAATCCGTTCAAAGCTGGTAAGCCGTAGCGTTAACATCTCCGCCTCTTCATCCGACAGCGCTGTAAGCAGATCCACCAGCTCGTTATACAAAGCATGCGCCCATTCAGAAGCTGTTCGTTTTTGTGAAAATATGTATCTCTTTACCCATTCAAATGTTGCTTCATGTCGATGAATCGGTTCAAATCGGCATTTATGAACAAGGTTAGAAATTGTCTGCACAAAAAGCGACAGCCGGTACCAAAATAATGTATCTACCGAATGATATAAAAATCCATTTAAGTGCTGCAAAAAACGAGCAGAGGGGAGCCAACGTTCAAGCTGCTCGTCACCTTTTTCTGTTAATACATAGGAGCGGTCACCGACAAGTGAGAGACATTGGTCGGTCATAAGCTCTGCAGCCGCCTTCTCAAGCTCGTACCCGGAAACATCCTTATATGCTCCAAATA
This sequence comes from Anoxybacillus sp. PDR2, assembly GCF_009834045.1. Taxonomy (NCBI): domain Bacteria; kingdom Bacillati; phylum Bacillota; class Bacilli; order Caryophanales; family Anoxybacillaceae; genus Anoxybacillus; species Anoxybacillus sp. PDR2. The sequence continues at coordinate 2,506,154 of NZ_CP047158.1, forward strand.
ATTTCTCTAGTCGGAACCATTTGCTATCTTGCAGCGTTTGCGCTGATTTCTTTCCTGAAAGTAAATGGTAAACAGCCGATAGAGAACGTTCACCGTTAAAACGCTGTAAACAAAATAAAAGAAGAAAATGCAAGGTCCTATCCATCCATCATCGCCTCTTACAAGTCATATTGCCTCCAAAAAATGAGCATCTATCAGGAACGAGCGGATGTTCTGGTCTTCTTCTTGGACATGGCGGAAGTTGCCCCTGTTCTTCATTCGCGCTTTTGTTGCCAGCAAACGAACAGATCCTCAAAAAGCCGCCAGTCATCCTTCATCATTCTACATCTTTTTATCATATCGATCCCAGCCTACATCGATTGTACCAAAACTCGAATGAAGTGGAAACGTTCATCCTGTTCGTGTATATAATAAATATAAACTTAAGGAGCTCGAATAGAGAGAGGATGGATAGCTGCAGCGGACCGAGGGTTTCATCACTTGTCTTTACCGCTTCTTCGCTTGACAAGTCCCCGGGTACCATCTCAAAAAGACAACTCGGAATCCATCCCCTACGCTTAGAGTTGGAAGACTTCACAATGGATAGATTAGCAGCTATGCTTGATCTATACAGCTATGAGAGCTATTCTCACTTGACTTTTAGGTTGAAAAGTTGGACAAAGCACTTTATTATAGGGATAGAGAATATGTTTTGGTTACATATGCACGGTCTATTCACCGGCGCAAATCGAATTGGGGAGGTCATTTTATGCCAAAGTATACGATTGTTGATAAAGAAACCTGTATTGCTTGCGGTGCTTGCGGCGCTGCGGCTCCAGACATTTACGACTACGATGATGAAGGAATTGCCTATGTAACGCTTGATGATAACCAAGGAATCGTTGAAATTCCAGATATTCTCCTTGATGATATGATGGATGCGTTTGAAGGCTGTCCAACTGACTCCATCAAAGTTGCTGACGAGCCATTTGATGGTGATCCAAACAAGTTTGAGTAAGTCCCCATCCCCCTCTCTTGAACAAGGTAAGAGGGGGATTTTATTTGCTTTTCGTAGTGCCATCGGCTTGAACCCAACAAACCAGCACATTGGAACAAATCCTTTCGTTTAGAGATAGGAGATGGATCGGTGAATGTGTTCAATATCCATTCATCATTCGTGGCGCCAGATCCAACCGATTCCCTTATTGGCTATATATTTAATGAATGAATGTTATCTGTAAAAGCCCGTGGTCAAAAGGCGAGGGGGTGACTTGTCACGGCCACACTTTGGCGTGACCGAGCGCCAACTATCGACTGTCATATAAGAGCAATGTTTGAAAGATCAAGCTGTATCGATCATCATGGCTAATAATGCCCAACTAGCTCCACGAGTAATGAATAGATTCATAGATTATATCATATGGATATGAGAGCTGTTTGCAAGAAACGAGCTTTCAGCATCCACTCAGCACCACAGGAATATTGCTATATTTTGCTACTGTGTTTTATAATAGAAGCGCATACATACAAGAAGGAGGAAATGAGTCATGTCGTTTGAAAACAAAATAGTAGAAGCATTTATCGAAATTCCGACAGGTAGTCAAAACAAATATGAATTTGATAAAGAGCGCGGCATCTTTAAACTAGATCGTGTATTATTCTCTCCAATGTTTTATCCAGCAGAATATGGTTATTTAGAGAATACGCTTGCTCTTGATGGCGATCCGCTTGATATTTTAGTCATCACAACCAATCCGACCTTCCCTGGCTGCGTTATTGATACTCGCGTCATCGGTTACTTAAATATGGTAGACAGTGGAGAAGAAGATGCTAAACTCATCGGTGTCCCTGTCGAAGATCCTCGTTTCGACGAAGTTCGCAGCATCGAAGACCTCCCGCAGCATAAATTAAAAGAAATCGCTCACTTCTTTGAACGCTACAAAGATTTACAGGGCAAGCGAACAGAGATCGGCACTTGGGAAGGTCCAGAAGCTGCGGCTAAGCTAATTGAAGAGTGCATCGCTCGCTACCAAGAAACAAAAAAATAAATCCATCACTTGAGAAGCCAAGCGGAAAGCATCCGCTTGGCTTTCCTTTTTAGCAAATTCCGAACATTCCTTATAAAAACGCTTACATTTGTATGACTTCTTGATATTTCGTTGACAGACTATTTCTCCTATGATAAATTATCAGAAATTCAGAATTGTTGTTCCTGAAAGGAGTGCATCATTTTGTTTCGCATTTTAGTATCCGATCCAATCAGCGAAGAAGGTCTAGCCCCCCTCAGAAAATCCGAACATATTGAAGTTGTGCAAAAGAAGGTAACAGAAGCCGAAGAGCGATTGCACGAATTCGACGCTTTGCTTGTCCGCAGCGCTACAAAAGTAACAGAAGAGCTTTTAGTGAAAATGCCAAATTTAAAAATTGTCGGCCGCGCAGGGGTTGGGGTCGATAATATTGATGTTGAAGCAGCAACTCGTCACGGTGTCGTTGTCATTAACGCTCCCAATGGCAACACGATTTCCACAGCTGAGCATACATTTGCCATGATGGCCGCACTCGTTCGTCACATCCCTCAAGCACATGTTTCTGTAAAATCGCGCGAATGGAACCGTTCCGCCTTCGTAGGCTCCGAATTGCACGGCAAACATTTAGGCATTGTCGGCTTCGGACGAATCGGCTCAGAAGTCGCTAAACGTGCGCGCGCATTTGGCATGAATGTTCATGTATATGATCCTTTCTTAACGAAGGAACGGGCGGAAAAGCTTGGTGTTTCGATTTGCTCGCTTGATGAAGTGCTCGCTCTCTCCGATATTATTACGGTACATACACCGCTAACCAAAGAAACAAAGGGGCTGCTTGGCGAAAAAAATCTCGCCAAAACGAAAAAAGGAGTTTACTTGCTAAACTGTGCCCGTGGAGGAATCATCGATGAGCAGGCTCTTGTCAAATTTTTAGAAAACGGCCATGTCGCTGGGGCTGCTCTTGATGTGTTTGAACAAGAGCCTCCTGGAGATCATCCGCTTCTTTCTTTTGATAACGTCATTGTCACACCGCATCTTGGAGCATCCACAATAGAAGCACAGCTTAATGTTGCTACCCAAGTAGCAGAGGAAGTTCTTCAGTTTTTAAACGGAAAACCAGTCACATCTTCGATTAACCTACCAACATTGTCTAAAGATTTGTACGAAAAAATTCAATCATTCTATACTCTTGCGAAAAAAATGGGAATGATTGCTTCCCAATATATGAATCTTCCTGTTCAAGAGATTACGGTGACTTACGCAGGGACAGTGGCTGATTTAGAAACAACCTACATCACGCGAAGCCTGCTTGCTGGCTTTTTAAAACCGCGTGTCGCTTCGACTGTCAACGAAGTCAATGCAGCTATGATCGCTAAAGAGCGCGGCATTACATTCGGGGAAAAATTTTCTGATCAAACACATGGCTATGCCAACTGCATTTCGTTAACCGTGTATGGCGAAAATAAAACATTTACTATTATGGGTACTCATATTCCAAATTACGGAAACCGCATCGTCTATTTTGATGGTTTTTCGATCGATTTTGCGCCAGAAGGACATCTTCTCTATATTCAACATCAAGATAAGCCAGGAATGATCGGAAAGGTTGGAAACGTATTAGGCAGCCATCATGCTAATATCGCAACCATGCAGGTAGGACGGCAACAAGCCGGCGGAAGAGCGATTATGATGCTTTCGTTAGATAAGCCACTCGACGACGAGCTGTTAGAAAAACTGGTTGATATTGAAGATATTGAATCAGCGAAAAAACTGGAGCTATAAAAGAATAATAGAAAAGGAGAACGGGGCCATCGTTCTCCTTTTTACTGGCTAACCTTTGTTCCTTGATGAAAAAGCCATTGCCATTTTCCGTTGATTCGCTTCTAAAGGAAGAAGCCACTCCTTGAATTCGTCCTTCCTTTGAACTCCTCCCATTTCCGCTTCGAAGCGGGAGATTTTGGAAAACCTGAAAGAGCGTCTTCTGTCGGGATACGATAAAAGTCCCGACCTGCCGCTAGCAAATTCGGCCGTTTTCTTTGATTATCCTAGCGGAACCGCCTGCCGCTCACCTTTATGGAAGGTGATCAACTCTGTATAGCCCACTTCGCGAGCAAGCGCAATCGCTTGGTCAAAATCAGCGCCAACATGTTCAGGAACATGAGCATCTGATGAAAGCACAATAGGAATTCGTTTATCATAGCACATTTGCAACAAACGTCTGTCAGGGTACAGTTCGCCTACAGGTTTGCGCAAACCCGCCGTGCTGATTTCCACGCACGTTTTCGAATTGGCAAGAGCGGTTGTCGCCCTGTCATACTGCTCAAGCAAAAACTCTTCATCTTTAGGCACATAATTAAAGATTTTTACTAGATCCAAATGCCCAATAACATCGAACAAGTTCGATTCCGCCAAGGTTACAACTTGATCGAAATATTTTCGATATGTATCATATAAATCGCGACGCTCCCATTCTTTTCGATACTCAGCCAAATCAATGCCAAAATCATCGATCCAATGAATTGAACCGATGACATAGTCAAAATCATACGCTTGAATAAATGCCGCCATTTCTGCATGCTTTCCTGGTGTATAGTCCATTTCAATCGACATTTTCACATCGATCCCCGCATCCCATGCCTCATGAAACAAACGGACATAGTCAGCCATATCATAATATCTCCGCTCTTCGACCCAAGGGTTGGAAAGAATGTTTTTCGTTTGATAAAAATGATACGCATGCTCAGAAATGCCAAAATGCTGAATGCCTTTCCGTTTCGCTTCGTCGGTGAATTGCTTTAAATAATCAAGCGTCAGCGTTCCCCTTTCCAAATGATTATGGTAATCTGTCAGCATACAATCTCCTCCCACTGTGTTTTCCTCATTATATCTTATTGTTAAGCGGAAGGACAATGATTTGCCTGAATTTTCACCCATTATCCAGCAAGACCAATGAAAAATAACAAGCGAATACACATGACCATGCCGGCCACCGCAAGCAGCCGTTTCATTACATCTTCCATCGCCGAATCCCTCTCCTTTCATTCCTTTGACCATATATGTATTATGTGAAAAGAGAAGCAATTAGAACTGTCCGCTTTCAGTTTTTACGAAACTGTAATAAACCCTCCACCACCACCGATGTTTTTCGCTAGCGTGTGGATAGAGGATTCGGCGCAATCGGGACACGGATGCTTTCTCCCAACCGATAAGGCCCCACCTGTTCCGTGTTGCCTCCCAAAAACGTAACAGAATGAAAACCAAATTCTCTCGCGGTCAGCAGCATTGCTTCAAGCATCCATTGAGATGCAGCCGATTCGTTCAAAACAGAGTTGGGCGTAAATTGAACAATAAGATGCCTGCCTTGTTTTTGTATATCCATGATGTGTACATGTTGCGAAATAGACGGACGAAAAATGGCGCTTTTCATCCTTTGCATGCTTTGAAATGCATCTTCAATAGTTGAAAAAGGCTCAGTCGATGGTGCGAGAAACAAAGGATGGGACGGATCGGACTGATAAAAATAATATGCCCGTTTTTTGTGAGAGACACGCAACGATTCCAGACGACCGATAGATGGCAAATTAATTCCTTTTTTATGTTCTGTGAAAAATTGGACATTCGTTCCTCCAAGCCAACGGATCGTTTCTTCAATGCTAGAGAGAAACACCGTCGTCACGGACGGATCATTAGAAAAAACCGGATGTTTTTTCGCAACGTGTACCGCCCATTCAGTCTGATCGTCAGAAGCATTAGAAAACGTTATTCGATCAAACCAATGGTTATCTAGCCCTAATTGTCCTGGCAATTGTTCTTTGGCAAATTGAAGCTGCCGTTCTCGAGAATGTTCGTTTGGCGAAGCAGAAACGCTAACGGGAATCACCGCTTTTCTATTAAGATCCGGGAGCGCTAAAACCACAACCTTACGATCTTTAACAACGCGAGAAGCCACTTTGTCCGCTGAATCTGTACTCATCATCACCGCTTGCTTTGGGGACGATTCTTCCGCATTCATCAACACCTTCATTTCGTTTTCATGTTCTTCTGCTTTGTCCTTTTTGGATGACGAAGACAAGTTCAAAGAAGCACCGATCATCATAAAAAAACAAACAGCAGCAATAGAAACAAGAGCGGAGACGATTCGCCCATTTTTCCGAATTATTTTTTTCTTTTTAATCATCTGATTATAAATCTCTTCTTTAGAGCGGCGGTCATGCACCAGCGGCATCTGCTTGAGCACTACTTGAATATCGTCTTCACTCCATTGGAATTTTTTCATGATGCCATCCTCCCTTCGCTGCCTCTTCCTCCATTTGCTGTCTTAGATGCTTTAGCGCCCGATGCTGAGTCGTTTTTACTTTGCTTTCCGTCCATCCTAGCGCCTCAGCCGTTTCTGAAACCGATAGCCCTTGAATAAATCGAAGCACCAGCACGCTTCTTTGATCAAGCGTGCACCTTTCCAGACATTGATACATCAATTGAATTTCTTCTTTTTGCAGCGCTACTTCCTCAGGTAACGCCTGCGGATCCTGAATGGGCTTAACTGTCCAATCAAATGATCCAATGATTTTAGCCCTCCAGCTTCTCTGCTTTCGAAAAAAATCGATGGCGACATGGCGCGCAATCGATAGCAGCCATGTTCTTTCGCTGCTGCGCCCTTCAAAACGTCCATATGAATTCAACACTTTTATGTATACTTCTTGAACAAGATCTTCCGCTTGCTCGCGATCTCGCACCATATAAAATAAAAATTGAAACAGATCATGATGATATTTTTCATATAGTTCGTCAAAAACGGAATCCATTCTTTTTCCTCCCGCTCTGCCATATTCGTCGTTAAAATTATCCGTTTCGTTACAGGCTCCCTAAAAATTTTACAATAAAAAAAGGAAGAACATGACAGATATTCTTCCTTTTTATTGAACAATCTCAATAGGAAAAAAGTAGCGATTTGTCATTTTCCGAATAGCTTCCTCCATCTCCGGCTGAAAACTAATCAACAGCGAAGTAGCTGGACCCGCTGAAGCGTGCAGCGGCAAAGGGCAGTAGCAGCTTGACGCTGTCAGCCCATTATCGTTTAACAGCTGTTGCAGCTCATACCAAATTCCCTTTGACCCGATTGGCACAAGCTCAAAAATTTCCGATCTTGATAATAGTTGACGAAATAATGGCAGCGGAAGCAGACGATCTTGTTTCTTCAACACCTCATCGCCAACAAGCGGCTCGCCAATGACGGCGAATTTGGCATGGCGAGGTGTTATGCCCATTCGCTTTTGCTTGTTTTGAACCTTGCCAACCACCGTAATGCCAAACGCAGATTGCTGTGTGGTAAAGTTCGATTCAGTGCTTCCGACAAGCGGCAAGGAGAGGCTAAGCTCCAGCAAAGCCTGGCGAACTCCTGCACAAAGAGCCCCCCATGATTCATCACCATTAAAATTTTGCAAAACGGCAGCTAGGGGTTCGGCGCCGACACATAACGCTTCCATCAACGCCACACGCGCGGCAAAATAGCTGACTGTCTCATATGATGCGCAAACAAGATCCAGCTCTTTTAGGCCGATCGCAGCAGAACCGTCGGCAGCAATAACAAGCTCTTCATTTTCGTATAGCGGCAAGAACAATACATCACGCATTGTGCATCTTCCCACGATCCAATATGTTGGTTTTCAGCAGCACCGGCGCTACAATAAAGCAGATAGCAGCATTCAATGCGGTGGCAATAGCAAGAGCCGGCAAAACAGCGACGATAAACATCCCCCCAAAGCTGAAAATAAGCGGAAGCGGCGCAAGAAATACGTTGCCGATAAAAAAAGCAGCATGTGCTGTTTTTCTCCAGCCCTTGTGAAACAGTAAACTAAATATATAAACAAGCACAGCCATTTCCAATGCAATCAGCCCGTGAAAAGCCCCTAACTGAAAACCCGCAAACCAGGCCGATAAAAGGTGGCCAACGGCAGCTACAAGCGCTCCTTCCTTTTTGCCGAGCAGCGCACCAGCCACAAGCGCTGGTGCGCTATCAAGAGCAATGCTGCCAAGATGAGTGGGGAATTTTAATAAGGCGCCAACGACAGATAGACTGATGCATAAAATCAAAGCGGCAAACTGTTTCAAATGAAGGTTTCCCATATCGCTTATTGCTCTCCTTTATCACGAAAAACGATCGCGCTTCGTTCATATTCAATGTCATTCACGTTTAGTCTTGCATTCACCACGCGAGCGGCTGCAAAAAAGTAATCAGAAAGACGATTAACATATTGCAAAACAATTTCATTGATCGGCTCCGCCTTGCTCAGTGACACGATGCAACGTTCTGCTCGTCTCGTCACCGTCCGTGCCACATGAATGGCTGCAGCCGCTTTGGAACCGCCCGGCAAAATAAATTTTTCAAGCGGTGGCGCTTCTTTAATATATTCATCAATTCTTTGCTCTAAAAAGGTGACCATTTCTGCTTTCACTTTATATGGAAGCTTTTGATTCACAATGGCTAAATCACCACCGCAATCAAACAGTTCATGTTGGATCTTTTGCAATTCGCTATAAATATCTTGAAACTTCTCTTCTTCAAGCAGTGTCATGGCTTGTCCTACTAATGAATTCACTTCGTCTAATGTTCCGTAGGCTTCTACGCGCAAATGGTCTTTGTCTACGCGTCCGCCTATTAAACTTGTTTTCCCTTTGTCTCCCTTTCTTGTATACAATTTCATCTTGATTTTCCTCCCCTTATTTGATTCGTTCGGCCAAACCACACCACAAGCGATCGACACGATTGCATCTGCTTGTCAGCTCTTGGTAGCACCACCCCGTTACATCACGCCAGTCCCGTTCTTCTTCTGTAAGCGGCACAATTCCTTGAGTGATGTCACAACCGATCCATACCACATTTCTTCCCGGCTTATTTTGCTCCCATTGATGCCACGACTGAAAAAACATTGCCCAATGTTCGCGATCTGGCAAGCGCCAAATCAATGCTTCCATCCCTTCAAACACGACAACATTCTCCATCTTTTCCTCCGGAAAAAAATAATCGCCTTTATACCCATCGCACCAACGGTACCACACTTTTTCATTTAATTGATAATAGTCGCACACCCATTTCCGTTTTCCTTGAAAGGCACCTCCACTAACGAAATGCATCGTTTTCGCTCCTTCCATCGCTCGACTGTCGATTGCAGCATAAAACCGCCGCCAAACGGGATCGACCATTCCCAAAATGGACGTTCTAATGAAGCATATCGCTCCAATACATAGCGAATCGGTCCCCCATGTGTAATGACAACAAGATGAGACGATTTTGTATGGCAAGCGAGTTCGAGTGTTTTGTCCAAGGCTTGCTCCATTCGCCGACCAAAATCTCGATAATGCTCGCCATTGGGCGGGGCAATGGAAAAAGGACTTTGAATCCAGCGCTGATACTCTTTTACTTCTTTCAACTCAGCAAACGTTTTTCCTTCCCAATCTCCAAAATTAATTTCACGCCAGTCACTCATTTCCCAAACTAGCACGTCTTCCTCGCCAAACAGCAGGGCGCATGTTTGCCGACAGCGCAACAAATCGCTTGTCACCACGACCTTCGCGCGAGGATAAGCGCGAGGATCTCGTGCTTGGAGACGTGCCTGCTCTTCTAAAGCGAGCGGCACATCCGTAAAACCAATATAGCGTTTCTCTTTATTTGCTTTTGTCATTCCATGACGAAGAAATGTAAGAGCCAGATGATAAACCATAGCCATGCCTCCGTTCCCTCTACAAACGCTCCAAGCATGTCGCCGGTGATACCGCCAAACTGCTGTTTATAGAATGTTCGCGCCATCCAAAAAGAAAGAACAACGCCAATCAATAATACAAACATCAGATGCGGCTGAAACCATCCAAATATCGCAACAGTCAGAGCAAAAAAAGAAAGAATAAACGCTTGATCCGCTCCCGTTACGTGCTCACGGAACGCGGCTGCCATTCCTGTCGGCTTAGCGAGCGGGGCTGCCATCAGCAAAAGCGCCATAAATGTTCGCGAAAAAAACGGAATGACCACAAAGACGAGCGGCGAGATGCCAGAAACGATTGTTTCATATAAAAATAAAAACCGAAACGCTAAAAGAAACACGACAGATAAAACCGCAAACGCCCCAACTCGTGAATCTTTCAAAATCTCCAGTCTCCTAGCTGTATCGCGATACGAAAAAAACGCATCGCTTACATCCATCCAGCCGTCCGCATGCAGCCCGCCCGATAAAAAAATAGACAAAAATAGCAGCGAAAGGGCCAAAAACAGCGAAGACGTCGGTGTCCACCTTAACAGGAGGTACCAGCCGGCCAGAGCTGCACCAATCAATAAGCCGACAGCCGGAAAAAAACGAACGGACCAGCGGGCTGTATCTCTTTGCCAATTCACCTCTTTTCGCAATGGAAAAACGGTTAAAAATTGCAAGGCTAAAATCCATCCATCCCTAACAGCCATGGAAGGCACTCTCCTTTTTTTAAAATCGGCACACCATGGTGTACAAGAATCGCATAGTCAGCGCTATGGACAATACGCTGGTGAAGCCAGCCCAGCATTTTCATAAAATGATAGGTTCCTGCGTCTTGCGGCACTCCCCCGGAAAACAGTTCATTGGATACCATGACAAGCGCTCTCACAACAGTGCTCAATTGTGAAACAGTCCGCAGCATCCTCTCAGCCTTCTGCAAGCAAACCGCTTCTATTTCCCATCCCTCTTCATCAAATAACTCGTTCGCAAGCCAATTCGTTAAACAATCAACAAGAAGGATATCATTCGGCCCGAATTGGGAGGCTAACTCATGTAAATGAAGCGGCTGCTCCCACGTGGTCCACTGGATGGATTGCTGACAGCGCCGTCGCTGATGATGAATGATGCGCTCCTTCATTTCCTGATCGGTTGTTTTCGCAGTCGCAATATAATGGACCGTATTTTGCCGCGAAGCAAGCGCTTGAATGCATTGCTCCGCAATTCCGCTTTTCCCGCTGCGAACACCGCCGCTAATAAAGATCATCATGGCTGCCACCTCGTGAAAAACGATAGAAGCTGATCATTTTCTCTTTTGCTCCTCACAGCAAAACGCAAATAGCGGCCCTCGAGTCCCATGAAATTTTTTGTATGCCGAGGAATGAATCCCTCTTGTAGCAAATCATAAAATAAACGATCCATTGAACCACTAGGCGCTCGTAACAAATAAAAATTTACAGCTGATGGTGATACGTAATAGCCCAATTGCCGCAACGCCGCCGTCATTCGCTCTCGTTCCTTAGCGATCATTCGCTTCGTATGGACGACAAACTCGTTCATTGGCAACAGGCGCAGAGCGAGCTGCTGTGCTACTTGACTTATGCTCCATGGCGGCTGAAGTGCTTCAAGCTGCTCAATGATCTCGTGACGAGCTGCGATATAGCCCACACGTACCCCCGCTAAATGATACATTTTTGTTAAAGAACGAAGCACGATCAGACGCGGAAAAAAATCTAGCCATTTTATAGCGGTAAAAGAAGGTTCGCAAAATGGAATAAACGCCTCATCAATCACGACAACCGTCCGTTTTTGCTCCGCTTTTTCCAACAGCCAACGGAGCTGTTGCGGCTCCATCACGATCCCAGTCGGATTATTAGGCTGGCATAAGAAAATAACATCGGTCTGTTCGATCAGCTTAAGCCAGTCCTCTTGCTTGTACATCCATTGGCTTGCTTCATCAGCCATGATGGAAACAATCTCACAGCCGCGGGCAAGACAAGCGCGGCGATATTCAGAAAATGTCGGTTCCGCAATGCCGATTCGTTTCCCGGAAAATAATTGCGCTAGGAGATCAATACATTGTGAAGCGCCGTTCCCAAGCAGTATTTGCTGAACATCGATCTGCTCCATACGTGCAAGATAGCGCTTCAATTCTGAAGCTGACGGATCTGGATATTCCATTGCCCATTGATAAAACTCTGTTTGTGTAGGCCAGACAGCAAGAGGAAGGGGGAACGGATTGGTATTGACACTAAAATCAATCCATTCATCCGGAATAGAGAGACCGACGCTTTGATATAATTGTTGCGGATTAGCCCCATGTGCCGGCAGCTTCAACGATCATCCCTCCTAACGAAAGCAGTGCAAGAAATACGACAACCGTTCGAAACATCACATGAACAGCTTGGCGAATGTGCTCTTTTTTCAGCTCAACCAGCGCCTCTCCTATTTTCGGACGTTGCGAGATGACGCCTTGATAAGTGTTGGTTCCTCCTAGCTGTACGCCCAACAAGGCAGCCATGGCAGCTTCGCCCCAACCGCTATTCGGGCTTGGGTGCTTGCGGGCATCGCGCAACACCAGACGAAGGCAGCCGCGAATGTGCCGGCTATTTCCAAGCACCATCACAATTCCCGTCAACCTAGCTGGTATGTAATTTAATACATCATCTAGCCGTGCAGATGCCCAGCCAAAATCGCCATATTTCTCATTTTTATAGCCAAGCATAGAATCGCACGTATTAACAGCGCGATAAACTAAAGCCAATGCTCCGCCGCCGACAAGCGCATAAAAAAGCGGTGCCGTAATTCCATCGCTCGTATTTTCAGCCACCGTTTCGACACAAGCTCTAACAATTTCCGGCTCATTCAGCGTTTCCGTATCGCGGCCAACAATCATGCTTAGCTCGTTTCTTGCCTTTTCTATATCTCCTTGTTCAAGCGGAATCATCACATTCCACGCTGCCTCTTTTAAACTTTTGGCGGCAATCGTCGTAAATATAAGCAAAGCTTCGATTACGACGCCAAATACAACGGAAACGCGGTAGCTTTCATATATGATGATCGAACTGATTCCATAGACCACTGCAACAACGATTCCAATCGTTACGATCCCTTTTACCCGCCGCATTCGTCCACGATTCAGCCGATGATCCAGCCAGGCAATCAATCGGCCCATTCCGCGCACCGGGTGCGGCAACCAACGCGGGTCACCGATGAAAAAATCAATGACGACCGCTAAAGCCATTGCGAGCAAATGATAGGTCACTTCCCATCGCCTCTCCGTTTTTTATATTTGCGCAACGCTTCCGTTGTCGCCTCATACACAAAACGGCCAATCGCTTTGCCAAGCGGCGTAGCCGTTCCAGCATACTCAAACAAGCGTCCTGTTTGTGATGAGGCAATGGCAATGCAATCAGTGGATGTGCCAGTAGCCAGCGTATGTGTTTCCGGATCAAGTACGTGTGCATCATATAACGCTTTCACTTTCGCTTCCGTTGTCGTCATCATGGCCTGTACAAATGCTGTCTCATTTAATTGGCCATCAATAAAAATAAATACGTTAATCGTACCGATTCCTTCCGCTGTCTCCCTTTTTTCCCACGCTTTTGCGGCATCCACCGCATTTCCAACGCCCGCGGTCACCATCACGAATAATGGCACTTCCTCTTCGCTGCTCTTTATCCATACGGCATCCTCTAAATAGACAGCGGTCATCATGCCAATGGTACGATGCACGGCAAAAGAATGGGATTGTAAATATTGCTTCATTTCTGTCTCTGGATCATCACAGCGATAATGCTTCGGCACATGTCTATTCACAAAGTGTGTAGCCCATTGAAAACCAGCGCCAACCACAGCCGATGACAGCACTTTAAAAGGCTGCGGTGTGGTAATGACAATCTGTTCGCCGTCTTGAGCAATCGTTAACGCACTTAAGGAATCGTTCTGTTGCCTCGTATCGGAATAGGTCTGAGGAACAAACGTGAGAAGCGGCTTGGACACAACGGGATGCGCTTGACGCCGCACAGACGCTTGAAATACGGTTTCTAATTGTTTTTCTTCAATCATATCGCTTGGTTCGCCGAGTCCCGCCATCTTTCCTTCATGAAGCAACAAAAGCCGGTCACAATATAAGCTAGCTAGATTCATATCATGAAAAATGGCTACAACCGTTAACTGATTTTCTTCTGTCCATTTTTTTAATTGATCTAGCAGTTTGATTTGTTGGGCAATATCCATGTGGTTGGTCGGTTCATCGAGAAAAAGCAAGCTCGGCTTTTGGGCAAGCGCTCTTGCTAAATAGACGCGCTGCCTTTCTCCACCGCTTAAACGGTCGATGGTTTCCTGTTCTTTATGTGCCATCCCCACTTGTTCAAGCGCTTCGGCTACCGCCTGTTCATCCTCCTCTGTCCATGTTGGAAATAACCCTGTTTGATGGGCATAGCGTCCTAACTCTACCGTTTCTTTGACAGTATAGCCAAATGCTGAATCGGCGCTTTGCGGGAGAACAGCGACAAGGCGCGCCAGTTCTTTTGACGAAAAGGAAGCAAGCGGGACGGCGTTCAGTGTAATGGTCCCCTTTTGTAAAGAAAGCTCTCTGCTTAACAGCTTTAATAATGTTGTTTTGCCGCTGCCGTTAGGTCCTAAAATTCCAAAAAACTGTCCTTGTTCCACAGTGAAGGTAATGTTCTGCAACACCGCTTTTTCTCCGTATTGATAGGAAACATCATGAACGTTTAACATCATTTTCACGTCTTCCTTTTCATTCTATTTAAAAATAACCCCGCAAACAAAGGTGCGCCAATTAACGAAGTAATGATGCCGATCGGCAATTCACTCGGTGAAATCATGGTTCGCGCCGCTAAATCGGCTAGCACTAAAAAAGCGCCCCCGTATAAAAGCGATAGCGGTAAAAGCAAGCGATGATTCGGTCCCGCAACAAGACGAATCATATGAGGAACGACCAAGCCCACAAAGCCAATCGCCCCCGACACAGCAACAGCCGCCCCTGTTAATAAGGAAGCGCCGATTAAAATGACCAGCTTGCGCTTGGCAACATGGACACCTATGTGAGCAGCTGCCTCTTCACCAAAGGCAAAAGCGTTTAACTCGCGGTGATTCACTAATAACAGCAAACATCCTATTATAAAAAACGGAAGCATCATGACAACATATTTCCAGCTTCGCATCGCGACGCTTCCCATCAACCAAGTAATAATTTGCCGCAGTTCCTCTCCTGTCAGCGCAATCATAAGCGAGATCAACGCGCTGAAAAATGCGCTGAAAATAATTCCGGTTAAAATGATCGTTTCCACTGACATGCGCGGATCGACGGCGCGAGTAAAAAACAAAACGAGAAAAAGAGTCAGCAATCCAAACGCAATGCTCATGATCGGTAATGTAAACGATCCAAACCACGGCAATTGCAGATGAAAGAACAAAACGACGACCGCTCCGACTGACGCGCCCGATGATACTCCAAGCGTATAAGGATCAGCCAATGGATTTTTTAGCAATCCTTGAAACGCCGCTCCCGCCAACGAAAGGGAAGCGCCGACTAAAAAAGCCAAAACAACGCGCGGCAAGCGGATGGCCATCACAATTTGCACAAGCGTATCAGGAATGTCAGGGGACGGCGCAATTCCCCACCATTGCTCTAAAAAAATGTCAATAATAGACGAAAAGGGAATCGATAGTGAGCCTATCGATATCCCTAACAACATGCACACGACCACCGCCGTAAGAGCGATGACGTAGGCAATTATATTATTTAAAGATTTCCGGATAAATGACTTTGGCAAGTTCCTCTACCCCTTCAACAAGGCGTGGGCCTGATCTTGTGACTAAATCAGAATTCACCTCATATACGCGTTGATTTTTAACCGCCGAAACGTCCTTCCACGCCGGTCGTGCCATCACTTGCTTTACAGCATCTTTCACATAGTCTCCATACGTGACAACAATTACATCCGGATTGAGCGCTACCGCTTTTTCTTCCGTAAACATCGGCCATCCTTCTTGATCGCCAGCCACATTTTCTGCTGAAATCGCTTGCAGCATGTCATTGATAAATGTTCCCTTTCCTGCTGTATAAATTTGTGGCGCCGGCTGCACTTCCACCCATACTTTTACCGGATTTTTCACGTTTTTTGCTTTTTCCTTGATGGCTTCAAGCTTTGATTTCATCTGGTTAACAATTTGATCGGCTTTTTTCGTTGTCCCTGTTGCTTGTCCAATTAATTGGATCGAATGGTAAACATCATCAAATGTTTTGGCATCGTTCACAACAAGCACTGTAATTCCCGCATCCTTCAGCTGCTGCAGGCCGTCCCGCGAATTATGGGCACTCGATGCGTGGGCAAGCACTAAATCAGGCTTGAGTGAAATAATTTTCTCCACGTTAAACTCCATGCCGCCAATTTTTTCTTTATTTTTTACATCTTCCGGATAGTTATCAAAATCACTGACTCCAACAATTTTCTCTCCTAAACCAAGTTCATAGGCAATTTCCGTATTGCTCGGAATTAACGAAACGATTTTTTTCGGTTCGGACTGAATCGTGACCTCTTCCCCTAATCCGTCCTTAACGGTTACCGGGAAAGCAGCTGTTGCTTCTTGCTTCGCATTGGATGAATGAGTGGATTTGTCTGTTTCTTGATTACCGCACGCGGCAAGAAGGCCGAACGTCAGCATCAACACAAGCAGCCACGTATAATACCTCAGTTGCTTCATCATGGTTTCTCCTCCTGCACATATAAATTAAAAAATGCCCATCCCGGACGGAATGAGCAAGAAACGACAAACCATAGAGTTGTGGCAGCATAATAACCACCTTTTGCCGTTTCGCCATCTCACCCCCCGAAGATTGGAAACATCGAGCAGTCAGGGCAGGTCTACTGACTTATGCTTCATCCTACTTTGAACCTTCCCATGCGGCCAACAGCTTGCCCATCAATACCGCACAGTGGTTATTTCATTTCGTCAGCATTTACAGTTGCGGGGACAGTTCTGGATTCGCACCAGATTCCCTATTAAGCCTATTAGCGATTCGCTCACTTCGGCACCCTTCTGCATCGATATACAATTGTAAAAAATAATCGAACAATTGACAGTTACAATATTAAAGGACGAAAGGCTGTTTGGCAACAAAAAAATGACGGAATTCGCCATTTTTCCCGTCTCTATATTATATGGATCTCATTTTTTAACGCATTGGCGTGATGAAAGCACATCCACCGACTTACCGTAAAAACGACTCGAACAGCAGTTTATCGCCATTCGAGTCGTTTGGATCGCTATTAATTGTTAATATAGCGTTCAAATACATCCCCAAAATCTTTCACTGTATACTGCTTCTTAGTCTCAACAAGCCAGTTGAACGCGATTTGATTTAGCTCTTTAAACTGTTCAGCAATGCTGTTTGGAGTGCTGGCGACACGCCCTAGCACGGAGGAGGCAACATCGAGACTTTTTCGCGCAAAGTCGAGCGTCGTTTCATTTTCATGGCAAATTTCTGAAATTTTTAAAAGTGCTTTATATAAATCTTTCACTTCTTCCAGATGCTTTTTATGCACATCAATCGAATAGTGCTCCGATCCGATGGTAAATTTAATCTCTACATCTAAATCGACCGTGCCTGCCGTCTCAAGCGATACGCCGGCAATTGGATGCTTATAGTAATCATAACGGCGCAGCGTTCGCTTTTTACTTGTCGCGCTCGTCCCATCTAAATGAATAAGCGCTCGGTTAGTAAAGCAATATTCATCTGATTTGGACTTAATCAAAAAATAAATCTTTTCTCCATCTTCATGCATCACATAATCGTCTGCGTCCACTTTATCATAATTTTCGGGTTTAATGACAGAGCCGATATCACTTAATCCGAGAACATCAGCAGCAACTTTGCCAAACATCCAGCATCTCCTCCCCTTTCTTTTCTTACAATCCCATTATACCATCCATTTGCTTTCCAGATCCGATAAACAGAAAAAATAAAAAATGGATTTATAGCCGATTCAAAAGCACAATCCTTTTTTAACAGATGGAGGCAAATCATAGAACACTGTCCAATACAACTTTTTATAAACGTCATTCTTCGCTGAAACCTCCGTGCCTTGTCACAGGATCAAGAGACGATGCGAGTGCTATAATATATTTATGATGATGTCCCAAAGTTCATATTCTGTTCATAAACATCAAGTACAATACATACACGACAGCATAAAAATCATAGCAAAAAGAGTGGTGATCAAATCGTGCAAAAGCAATCATTAGAAGAAAAAGCAGACTGGCGCTCGTTTATCTGGATGATTCAAGCAACGAAGCCGCCTAAAATGATCATGATTATTGCGCTATTCTTAAGCGTGGCGTCTTCCATCGTCAGCTTAACGATTCCGCTATTTACGAAAAAAATGATCGATGGCTTCACCGTTTCATCATTAAATAAAACGACGATCATTTTGCTTGTTGGCGCCTTTATTGCACAAACGATCGCTAGCGGCTTCTCCATCTACTTGATTAACTATACAGGAGAAACGGTTGTATCCAGACTAAGAGAACAAGTATGGCAGAAGCTGCTGCATTTGACCATTCCGTACTATGATCGTCATCGTACAGGGGAAACGGTTAGCCGAATTACAAATGATACCGCTATTGTGAAAGGATTAATTACAGAGCATACAGCCAACTTTTTCAATGGCATTATTTCCATAACCGGCTCTGTCGCATTATTGCTGTACTTAGATTGGAAAATGACGTTGATTATCTTTATTCTGCTTCCACTAGCCGTTAGCATTATGATCCCGTTAGGAAGACAAATGTTTAAAAACTCTAAAAGGCTGCAGGATGAAACGGCGCAATTTACTGCTTTTATTACACAAGTGCTGTCAGAAATTCGCCTTGTGAAATCATCCAATGCGGAACAGCTTGAATATGAAAAAGGAAAAAAAGGCATTTCGCATTTATTTCGCTATGGATTGAAGGAAGCAAAAGTTCAGGCCATGGTCATGCCATTGATGGGAATTGTGCTTATGCTTCTGCTTGTTGTCATTCTCGGCTTTGGCGGATATCGGGTTTCTACAGGGGCAATGACGGCCGGAGGGCTCGTTGCTTACATTTTATATCTTTTCCAGATGGTCATGCCGCTTGCTGCATTCAGTACTTTCTTTACACAATTGCAAAAAGCGATGGGAGCCACACAACGCATCATGGCCACGCTGTGCGAGCAGGAAGAAGACTATCTGTCTGGAGAAGAGGTCGTCCACATTTATGAACCGATCCATGTCAACCATTTATCGTTTTCATATGAAAACGGTGAACCGGTTTTAAAGAACGTAAACTTTACGATTGAACCGGGAAAAGTGACAGCGATCGTCGGCCCGAGCGGTTCAGGAAAAACGACGTTCTTTTCCATCTTAGAGCGGTATTATACACCGACAAGCGGCAGCGTTTTTCTCGGCGAGAAACCTATTCATGCCCTTTCTTTATCTTCATGGCGCCAGCAAATTGGTTATGTATCTCAAGAAAGTCCGCTTATCGCTGGAACGATTCGTGACAATATTTGCTACGGGCTTGATCATCAAGTAAGTGACGAAGAATTAAAATGGGCAGCCGACATGGCCTATGCTTCTCCGTTTATTGAAGAATTGCCACAAAAATATGAAACAGAGGTCGGCGAGAGAGGCATCAAGCTTTCCGGCGGGCAGCGCCAACGCATCGCCATCGCCCGCGCGCTGCTGCGCAACCCGCGCATTTTATTATTGGACGAAGCCACGTCCAACCTCGACAGCCAATCGGAAATGGCGGTGCAAAAAGCGCTGCAAAACTTAATGAAAGGACGAACGACGATCGTGATTGCCCATCGATTATCGACGGTCATCAACGCTGATCAAATCATTTTCATGGAAAAAGGCGAGATTACGGGAATGGGGACGCATCAAGAGCTGTTTGCCACCCATGCGCTTTATCGAGAATTCGCCATCCAACAATTGCATCTTCATGAAGAAATGCAAAAAAATACCGCTAAAGGATGAGAACATATGGCAAAGTTATTGATTGTGGATGATGATGATCATATTCGCGAGCTTTTGAAAGTTTTGCTTGAGAGTGCGGGGTTTGAAACTTACGAAGCGGCTGACGGCCGGCAGGCGCTTCGATTGCTAGAAACCGTCAAAATAGATCTGGCCATTCTCGATATTATGATGCCGGTAATGGACGGCTGGGAATTGTGCGAAGAACTTAGGCTTTTTGCCGATATCCCCATTTTAATGCTTACCGCTAAAGGCGAGACATCACAAAAAGTGAGGGGATTTGAGCTGGGGGCGGATGACTACTTAGTCAAGCCTTTTGAACCAATGGAGCTGATAGCAAGGGTTAAAGCCTTGTTGAAACGCTACCGCATCGCGAATTCGCACACAGTGCAAGCAGGAAGGCTGTTGCTTGATGAGAAAACTTACACGATCACGTGGGACGATTCTATGCTCACGATTCCGAAAAAAGAATTTGAGCTTTTATTCAAGCTAGCGAGCTATCCTGGAAGGACACTATCAAGAGATGAATTAATTGAAGATATTTGGGGCTATGATTATGAAGGGGATGAACGAACCGTCGACGTCCATATCAAACGGTTGCGCGAACGATTTTCTGAAGAAAAGAGCGGCTTTAAAATCATAACTGTCCGCGGCTTAGGCTACCGCTTAGAGGTGCAGCAGCCGTGAACAAGCGTCCTTCCATCTTTCTTTTCATATGGCGTTTTTTCATCGGGATCTTTTCGTTAATTTCTTGTTGGACGATCGCTTTTTTCTTAACGAATTACTTGTACCGCCATTTTCATTACCATCCGTCCGATTATGTGCGCGAGCTGATTAATTTTATCGTCGGCCTTTTCATTCTGGGAGTAGCCGTTCAATTTCTTGAGAAAATGGGGGGATGGCGGGCAAAACAAATGGAATTTTTCCATTCCATGAAAAAATCATTTGAGCAAATTGCCAACGGAAATTTCAACATCAGGCTTGAATCCATTTCGCCGCACTCTCCGTTTAATGAGCTTGTAGAAAGCATTAACCGAATGGCCCAAGAATTAAGCGAAATGGAACAGCTGCGGCAAGAATTTGTTTCCAATGTCTCTCACGAAATTCAATCGCCGCTAACATCTATTATCGGCTTTATCCATGCGTTGAAAAATGACAAGCTCAGCGCCGAGCAGCGCTCCCGCTATCTTCATATTATCGAAACTGAGAGCAAACGGCTGTCGAAATTAAGCGATAACCTTTTAAAGCTGACCTCGCTTGAATCAGAGCATCATCCATTTGAACCGAAAAAATACCGGCTGGATCAGCAGCTAAAAAACATTGTGCTTGCTTGCGAGCCGCAGTGGCTAGAAAAAGCCATTGACATCGATATCGTGCTCGATAAAACCGAAATTGTGGCGGACAAAGATTTACTCGATCAAGTATGGATGAACTTGCTCCATAACAGCATTAAGTTTACTCCCCAAAAAGGAAAAATTTCGATCAGTGTGTCTAAAAGCGGACAAAAGATTCAGGTCGCTGTCTCCGATACAGGGATGGGCATGTCTGAAGAGGAAAAAATGCATATGTTTGAACGGTTTTATAAAGCAGATCGCTCGCGAAATCGCTCTGAAGGCGGAAATGGCTTAGGGCTTACAATTGTCAAAAAAATCGTTTCCATGCATCACGGCGACATCAAAGTCGAATCAACGAAAGGAAAAGGAACCACCATTTTTGTTTCTTTGCCGTCCGGCAAGTAAGTGCAAAGGGTGTCTGAAAAGCGAATGTTTCAAACGCTTTTAGACACCCTTTGTTTCGTTCAGCGGCAACGTAAACGTAAACGTTGTCCCCTCGCCGAGCTTGCTATGAGCATGGATCGTACCTTTATGCGCCTCGATAATATTTTTAGCGATGGCAAGCCCCAGCCCTGTGCCAGAACGTCCGCGAGTACGTGCCTTATCCGCCTTGTAAAAGCGCTCAAATACAAATGGTAAATCCTCCTCAGGAATGCCTGATCCCGAGTCCTGCACATGAATGGATACCCCTTCTCCCGTTTGTTCGACAACCACCTTCACCATGCCGTTCTCCTCTGTATGGCGAAGGGCATTGTCAATCAAATTGGTCAATACTTGTTCGATGCGATCCGGATCCATGTTTATATGCAAATCCTCACTCCGAAACTCTGTAGATAAATCAATTTGCTTTTCTTTCGCTAATCCTTGAAATTTGCGAGTCACCCGTTCAATGTATGGCCGAAGCTGAACATCTTCATAATTGAGCGTAATATGTCCGGCTTCCATTCGCGCCAAATCCAATAAATCATTGACAAGTCGCCCCATTCGCAACGATTCATCATAGATTACCTTTGCCATTTCTTTTTTCTCTTCATCTGTTGCCGCAATGTCATCAATGATGGCTTCGCTATACCCTTGTAGCATGGCAATAGGGGTGCGCAATTCATGTGATACATTGGCAATAAAATCCTTGCGCAGCTTGTCCAAGCGGCGCTCTTCCGTCATATCCCTCAGCATCGCCACGGCTCCACGAACAGCGGTTTGATTATAAAGCGGCGTCATTAAAATCACCCATGTCCGCCCTTGCAGCGTCACCTCTGCCACCTGTCTTGTTTCTTCCTTTACCACGCGGGCAAACTGTTCTTTTACTTGCGGCGGCAAGGCTGCCATGGCTTCGCTTTCATTTCCTTGTTCAAAATACCAAGCCTGCAAAAAACGCTCAGCGGGCGGATTGGTAATTAAAATTTCCCCATCGCGATTGAATGTGATGACTCCATCTGCCATGCTGCTTAAAATACTAGCCAGCTGCTCTTTTTCTTGATTAAGGGCATTAATATTAAACTGCAAACGCCTTCCCATCTGATTAAACGCCATCGCCAATTCCCCAATTTCATCATGCGTTAGAATCGGGACTTTGGTGTCAAATTTGCCACGCGCCACTTCAAAAGCGGCTTGCCGCATTTTGCGCAGCGGCGCGGTAATGCGCGTGGACAAAAAAAACGCAAATACGGTTGTCATGACAATGGCAATAAACGCAGCCAGAAAAATGAGCCTTTTCGTTTGCTGGGTCGTATCCTCCACGGCGTTCAGCGATTGGTAAACAAACACGGCGCCGTGTTTTCCATCGTTCAGAGCAACAGGCACACCTACAATCAACCATTCATTATAACGATCTTCTTTTGCTTGAAGACTAGGCAAATAGGTTTTCTTTTTCACTTGCTTTTGCTTTGTGATGACTGCGCGAAGCTCTTGATCTTCTTCCACAAACGATATCGGCAAATCACGAATCTGTGAGCTAGCCGGCAAATACCAATAGTGAGTTTTATCCGCGACAATGATCGCTTTGGATGTATTTCCCACTAACGTTGCCGCAATCGAACGGGCAAGCGCTTCATCCCGATGCTCCTGCATCACTTCTGATACTCTGACGGCCAGCTGTGTGAGCTCTTTTTCTGCCTCCTGCACATGATAGGTTTCGAAAAACTTTAATAATAGAATGGTTAAAATGAATAAAACACATGAAACGAGAAGCAAAATAGTCGCCCATAGCTTCCCGACGACGCTCCGCAAAAACCACATCATTCATTCACAACCTCAAATTTATACCCCACTCCCCAGACGGTGACAATCATCTTAGCAGCGGCTGGGGAAACCTTATTCAATTTTTCACGAAGCCGCTTAATGTGTGTATCCACTGTACGCAAATCGCCAAAAAACTCATAATGCCACACTTCCTTTAACAACTGCTCGCGATCAAATACTTTATCAGGCGATTTAGCTAAAAATAGCAGCAGCTCATATTCCTTTGGCGTCAAGCTGACTTCTTTTCCATCAGCCGTCACGCGATGGGCATCATTATCAATCGTTAAGTGTGGAAACACAAGCACATCCTTCGCTGTTGTATCCGTTTGGACATAAGTCATATTGGCTGCACGGCGAAGCAAAGCTTTGACTCGTAGCACGACTTCGCGCGGACTAAACGGCTTTACAATATAGTCATCCGTGCCGGCTTCAAACCCTTGCACGCGATTCGCTTCTTCTCCTTTAGCGGTCAGCATAATAATTGGTGTTGCCTTTTTTTCACGTATTTCTCGACATACTTCTACGCCGTCCTTACCCGGCAACATTAAATCAAGCAAAATTAAATCATAATCATTTTCCAACGCTTTTTTGAGGGCATCCCCCCCATTATCAGACTCCTCAATCACATACTCCTCACGTTCTAAATACATCTTCAGCAAACGGCGAATCCTCTCTTCATCATCAACAACTAAAATTTTGATTTGTTTATCCATATTGAACATCCTCCCTTGCTCACTATTTTACAAAAACCGCACCATTTTATCTATATAAATACAACTTAAAGATGGAACGAATGGCATCTGCAAAAGCCAATGGTTGAAAATCCTCGTAACGAACGCGGCCATAAAAAACGGCTTAACTCCGTATTCAAACCAATGCGAACATTGTCCATTTGGAACAGCCGAAAGACGTTCAGGCGAAAAAATCCTGAACAACGACCCATTCATGAGAAGATGCGACTGATGCTTTAAAAACGAGAATTCCTATTTTTTTACAATCGAAGTAAATCGGTGATTGTCCTCGGTCATGCCAACGTATGTGATCAAGCACCGATATCGGCTATCGTCTGAACGCTTAGGAACAAATGCTGACGCGGTAAGTTGTGTCGATATAAAATCAATGCGAGCTGATTCCAGATTTCGCAACCCTTTCCCCCTATTCTTTCTATCCATTGAAGCGTTGTCATTGTTCCTTTATGTCGATTGTTCACTCCAAATCGATATCAACATGAACAAATGGGAGTTTCTTCTATAATATGTTGTCCTGAAACTACTATCCAAAAACAAGAAAAAGGGGATCCCTTGAGAGGATACCCCTTTTTTCGCTGATGCTTATGAGCCGGCATAAGAATGCAATCCAGCAATAACTAAATTGACCGCAACGAGGTTAAACATAATAATTGCAAAACCGATCACCGCAAGCCATGCAGACTTTTCCCCATGCCATCCTCTCGATAAGCGCAAGTGCAAAAACGCAGCATAAAAGAGCCATGTGATCAGCGCCCATACTTCCTTCGGATCCCATCCCCAGAAACGTGTCCAAGCAATTTGCGCCCAAATCATAGCAAAGATCAGCGCTCCAAGCGTAAACACAGGAAATCCAATCGCAACTGCACGATAACCAATCTCATCAGTTAAATCTAAATTGACGTTTTTGACAAACGGCTGTAGCGCAGCAGCAACACGCTTCCGCAATAGGAGACGCAGCAGCAAATAAAGCACTGCACCGCCAAATAATGACCAAATGACGGTATTCAGCTTTTTGGCATTAATGATGGCCGGCATTTCTACAAGCGGCTTTAGACGGTCCGCGCTCTGCTTTTCCAGAGTCCATTGATGCGGACCGACAAGCGCCGGCATTTGATACACCACTTCTTGCGTTTCCTTATTTTTATCAACCCATTGAAATTTGGCTTCATAATCAGCGAGTCCAAAGGCGCTAGAAACCGCAACAAACCCGAGAGTCGTAATCAAGCAAAATAGCACAAATTCCAGCCAAAATGTCCGTTTTGACGATTTGGACTGATCGACTACACGAATCAAATAAATCAATCCTGCCGCAAAGCTAATCGCTAATATCGCTTCTCCCGCAGCAGCGGTTGTGACATGGATATGTAGCCAATCGCTTTGCAGCGCCGGAATCAGCGGTGTAATTTCCCGCGGAAACATGCTGGCATAAGCGATCACAAGAAGAGCAACCGGTAGTGTAAAGACGCCAAGAATGCTTGTTTTATAAATGAAATAAATGATAATAAATGCGCCGACAAGCATCATTCCGAAAAAAGTAGTAAACTCAAACAGATTGCTGACAGGAGCATGTCCAGCTGCAATCCATCGCGTAATAAAATATCCTACCTGAGACAGAAAGCCTACAATGGTAATCACAATCCCAATCGTTGCCCAACGGTTCGTTTGTGGTCGATCTTTTTTATCGCGAATCGTTCCACCGAAAAAAAATGTGCCAATTAAATACAGAACGAATGCGATATATAGCAGCGTACTACTTAGTTGCGCCATTCCCTTTTCCCCCTTGCGCTTCTTTCTTCTCTTCCTCTGCCTGATCGATCGGCATCATTAATCCCGTTCCTTCAATAATGGCTCTCACTTCATTTTTCAGACCAAACCAGTTTTTATTGGTATGAGCAGCCAGCAGCACTTCCCCGTTAACGAGTTTAAGCCAAATGCGGCGATGATTCCAATACATTCCCTGAATAACGCCAATCATAAAAATGGCTCCGCCGACTCCCAAAATCCATAAAGTAAAATCTCGGCGCACCGTCAGCGCAGATACATTTCTTGTCTCTACGCCAGCAAACGCCATTTTATATTTGTTATCACCAAACGGTTCAATTGTCTGGCGAATGGCCACAAAGCTTACCTCTCCTTTTGGCTTGTCCGGCGCATACATTTTAAAAACAAAGGCCGGATTGTTAGGAACTCGCGATTTTGTCGCCGGGTTGCCGTCATCATCAAAATAAAAATCAGGAAAGTAGCTGAGCAACTCCACCCGATAGCCTTTTCCTAAATCATAAGATGGCTTCGGATTATTTAAATCGATTGAAAGATTTCCAAATACGGTTTCCGTTTGTTTGTCAATCAGCTCAAAGGACATTTTGTTCAATTCATTCAGCTTAAAATCTACTTGGTACAATGCGTAATGGTCGTACTTAAGCGGGTCGTTGACACGAATGCGATATTCTTTCACTTTTTTTAACTTCGGTTCTTCACCAGGCACAGTTGGACCTACTCGCTTATATAGCACCGCAGTTGTTTGATAGGTTTTCGCCACCATTCCGCTTCCGACACGATCAATCGCTTCATTAAAAGCCGGATTGTCTTTTCCTTTTTCATATGTTTCAAAAACAAATTTTTCATTTTTTAAAAAATACTGGCCGTTTGTTCCGGGAATTTCTTTCGTTTCTCCTTCGCGAATCCAAAGTACCTTATCCACATACATGCCTGGTACAAAGCGAAGCATGGCGCCAATCAAGAAAATGATAAGTCCGATATGGTTGACATATGGACCCCATCGCGAAAACCGGCCTTTTTCCGCCAAAATATTACCGTTTTCTTCGCGAACATGATACCGCCGCTTCGCCAAACGCTGCTTGACGGTTTCTAAAAAAGATTCATCTTCCATGCTTGTTGCGCTAAATAAGCGCTGACGGCGCAAAAATGATTCATGGCGTGTCACCCCTTGCTTTTTTAGCGCACGATAAAGAGGCACAACTCGGTCTAAACTACAGATCACAAGCGATACCCCGATGGATGCAAGCAGCAGAATATACCACCATGAACCATACAAATTATCAAACCCTAGCTCATAGTATAACTTTCCCGCCCAGCCATACTGGTCCTCATAATATTCGGCAGGCGTCACATTAGGCGGCAAATACATTTTTTGTGGAAAAATCGTACCAATCGCCGAAGCAATCAGCGTTATCACAATGAGCCATACTCCGACCTTGACAGACGAAAAGAAACTCCAAATTTTATCAATGATTGTTTTGTTATAGGTTTGGGAACGCCGAGCGCTCCCTTCATAGCGCATATCCAGCAACGGTTTCGCCGTATGCTCCAGCGGCTTTCCGCAAGATTCGCATAACACGGTACCATATGGATTGACGTGGCCACATTCGCATTTTACTTGTTCCATAATCAAAAACTCCCTACGGTTTAATGCTTTCCATGTATTGTTTAATCATTTCTTCTGTCATGGTTCCGGTAATAATTTTCGTAATTTTGCCATCTTTATCGATTAAAAATGTCGTTGGCAACGGGTCAATCTCATAAGCGTTCATGACTTGGTCCTCACGGTCAATGACAACTGGAAATGTCAACTGATACCGGTCTACGAATTTTTGTACGCTTAATTTCGGCTCCCCTACATTCACCGCCAGCACTTCGACTCCTTGCTTTTTAAAGTTTTCATACTGTCGGCTAATGTAAGGCATTTCCTTTTCACACGGCTTACACCATGTGCCCCAAAAATTCAAAAACACGCCTTTTCCGCGATATTCAGCCAGACGGTGCGTTTTTCCTTGCAAATCTGTCAATACAAAATCAGGAGCCTCTGCGCCAACCTTGATCTCTGCTTTTTCCATAAAAAAGTTTGAATAGATGGTATACCCAACCGCTCCTAGCAATACAATTAAAATCACGGTTCGTAAAACAAGTCGCTGCTTTTTCATCACACTAACTCTCCCAAATAAAAGATGTGCCACCTATCATTATAGCAATATTCACTATATTCATAATGAAAATTCTATGAATGTTATGTGACAAATGAGAAAAGTTTCCGGTTATTTGTGAATGCCGTTCCCAGATAACGCAAGCGCGCGCAGCTGCTTCACTTCATGCGGGGATAGTTCGCGATAATCGCCAGGATTCAATCCTTTTAAATCGAGAAAGGCATATCTTTCCCGTTTCAATTTCATAACCGGACAGCCGATTGCTTCAAACATGCGGCGCACCTGACGATTACGTCCTTCATGTATGCGAACCTCAATGACCGCTGTTTTCTTCCGCTTATCCAATGAAAGCATTTTCACTTTTGCCGGTGCGGTCATCCCGTCCTCAAGCAAAATTCCTTTTTCCAGCTGCTTTAACTGGGCCCTCGCCGGAATTCCTTTAACCTTCGCCACATATACCTTCTCGATTTCGTAGCGTGGATGCATAAGAAGATTCGCGAAATCGCCGTCGTTTGTTAATAATAAGATACCGGATGTATCATAATCTAAGCGCCCAATGGGATAAATTCGTTTATCAATATCCTGGAAAAAGTCAGTAACAACCTTTCGGCCTTTATCATCTTGAACGCTTGAAATCACACCGCGCGGCTTATAAAGAAGATAGTATACAGGCTCTTCTCTCTCGACCGGAATCCCTTCCA
The DNA here is from genome assembly GCF_009834045.1 of Anoxybacillus sp. PDR2. NCBI lineage: Bacteria > Bacillati > Bacillota > Bacilli > Caryophanales > Anoxybacillaceae > Anoxybacillus > Anoxybacillus sp. PDR2. Next base: position 2,534,887 of record NZ_CP047158.1, read on the forward strand.
CTTCGATTTTATCTTGAGGACCTACCTTTAAGCCAAGCTCTGTCACCACTTTTCCATTTACTTTTACTTTTCCATGTAAGATAAGCTCCTCAGCTTTTCGGCGTGATGCAATTCCAGCATGTGCAATCACTTTTTGTAACCGTTCCATCATTTTCACCTCTTCAACCATCTTACTCTTTTCGACAAAAAGATACAAGTACGAGATTGTAGACCACGTCTATGCCGACTTTGTCTACAACTATTTGGCCTCATTCATTTATGGGATGTTTCATATTTGACTGGCTGGAAAATGCTTGGCAGACAAAAAACACATTCGAATGAAACGATTAATCGGGCCAAGACCATTCATAAGCGAACGGGCAAAAAGAAAGGGTTCGTCAACAGTCTGGCAGGTACACCATCCTATTTTTATCATACCCTTGTTTTTTCAAGCAAATAAAAAAGCAGCCGAGCCGGCCGCTTTATCTTCCAAATACGAGCAATATAACGATAAAGGATACAACAAAACTCAAAATATCAGCTAAAATTCCGACCTTTAGCGCATCCCCCATTTTGCGGATGCCGACAGCCCCAAAATAAACGGTCAGCACATATAATGTCGTCTCCGTGCTGCCTTGAATCGTTGAAGCAAGTCTTCCTACAAATGAATCAGGGCCGTATGTTGCAATTAAATCTGTCGTCATCCCTAGCGCCGCTGTTCCTGAAATCGTCCTTACCATGGCTAATGGCACCACTTCTGCAGGAAGACCAATCGCTTCAGCTAATGGCTTTATAAATCTCATCATATAATCTAAAGCGCCGGATGCACGAAAAATAGAGATGGAGACAAGCATACCGACTAGATAAGGAATAATCGAAACAGCAATGGAAATTCCCTCTTTGCCCCCTTCAACAAATGACTCATAGGTAGGTATTTTTTTCCATGTGCCATATAATAAAATAAAACCAATGGTGAGCGGAATCAGCCACAGCGAAATGATTTGAACAATCTCCATCATCGCTTTCCACCTCTTGTTCGTCTCCAATAATAATAGCGATCAATGAAAATCGCACCTATCGTTGAAATCGCTGAGGCAACAAGAGTCGTTCCAATAATTTCCCCCGGCGCTGATGATTCATAGGTCATGCGGATCGAAATCACTGTGGCTGGAATCAATGTAATTCCCGACGTATTCATCGCTAAAAATGTCACCATTGAACGGCTGGCTGTGTCGCGATTCCCATTGAGCTTCTTTAATTCCTCCATCGCCTTAATTCCCATCGGCGTTGCTGCATTTCCAAGGCCAAACATATTAGCGATCATATTCGAAACAATATATCCCATTGCCGGATGATCCGCCGGCACTTCTGGAAATAAGCGGCGGACGAGCGGCTTGCATAGATGCGCCAGCTTCGTAAGCAAACCTGCATGCTCAGCAATTCTCATCAAGCCAAGCCAAAACACTAAGATACTTATCATTCCGATGCTGATGGTAACCGCTTCTTTCGCTCCTTTGAATACCGCTTCATTCACTTCATTCATGGTTCCGTTAAACATCGCAAAAACAATTCCGACGAGTGCCAGCATAGCCCAAATAAGATTAACCATTGCCGCCCACACCTAAAAAGAAAACTTGCTTCCAAACTAGTTCAGCAGCGTCCTTTGACGTTTGACGCAAAGAAGGTTTATATAAAAGCGGCACTTCATCTACTGCCTCTCCATTCAAGTACAGAGTGGCCTTACCGACAATTTTTGGAACGAGTTCTTGATCCTTTTTCCATTGCTTTTTTGGACGAATGAGTTGAACATGGAGACGCAGCTTTTTCATTTCTTTGTCAGTAACCGGATATCGCAAATCGCGAGTGGCCTGAATATGATAGCGATAAAAGCGATCGTCCACTTTCCGACCCATTTTTTTGCTGTTTATTTTTGCCACCACATAATGGTCAAAGCCATATTCGTACATAGAAATATGATCATTCCAATCGTCAGGGGCATTCAGTGTCACGGCAATTAAATTCAATCCTTCTTTAGAAGCAGTCGTGACAAGCGTTCGCTTCGCCTTCTTCGTATATCCTGTTTTTCCGCCCGTGCAGTATTCATAAAGGTTCGTTAGTAGTTTATTTTTATTGCGCCAGATACGGTCCCATTTTTCATCAGGGTTTGGCGCGCGATATGTTTTCGTCCCGGAAATCTTGCGAAACTCTTTATTTTGCATAGCATAGCGCATTAATAATGCCATGTCATAAGCGGTTGAGTAATGATCCTCCGAGTCATCAAGACCGTGCGGATTGGCAAAATGCGTATTTTTCATTCCTATTTCCAGCGCCTTTTGGTTCATTAAAAAAACAAACCCCTCCACACTTCCGCCCACATGCTCAGCGATAGCGACAGCGGCATCATTACCAGAACGGAGCATCAAACCATAGACAAGATCGCGCAGCTTGATTTTTTCCCCTTCTTTCAAATAAACGGATGACCCCTCTGTTCGCACTGCACGAGAGCTCACCGTAACGGTATCATTCATTTTTCCTGACTCTATCGCAATAATCGCTGTCATAATTTTGGTAATGCTAGCGATACGCCGTTTCGTAAAAGCATCCTTTTCAAATAAAATGCGCCCAGAGGATTGCTCCATTAAAATCGCACTTTGCGCACTAACTCCTTGGGCCTCCGCTCGCATCGGAATACATGAAAAAATCACCGCAAGTGCTATGATGAACATCATCCATCGTTTCTTTTGCTCCATGTAATCCCCATCCCTTTTGCCGTTTTGTACAAGTGTATGCATCAGCTGAGCGGATATGCTTGGAAATGTCCAAGTCTCCGCAAAGATCACACATCATTGGCAAGGTGGGAAAACGGTCTAGAATCTTTGTCTGAAGATCCGATAGCCCAATCGAATGACAATCATGAGATGTTTGTCACCGTGCTTTTTACAGACACCATTCGTTCCATCTTTATAATAAAAAAGACGTCCCTTTCTTTTGGAACATCCTTCTCTTCGTATAGAATGAACCTCCCCCATCTTCCCTTCGTGTAGAGGTGGGAGGCTTCTCGATGGATGGTGTTAAAATGGCTTCCAACGTAGACGGCTCGCTTGAGCAAATCGCTCCTCGACATCGCGCCAGTTCACAATCTTCCAAAAGCTTTCAATATAGGCAGAACGGTCATTTTTATATTGCAGATAATAGGCGTGTTCCCAAACATCAAGCACAAGCAAAGGAATCGTATCCCATTGCGTCATGAATTGGTGCTTTTCTGTGTGTAAAATTTCTAAACGTCCAGGACGCGGCGCCCAAACAAGAATAGCCCATCCCACACCTTCGACGCTTTTGGCTGCTTCCGTAAAATGTCGCTTAAAGCGCTCCACACTTCCAAAATCCTCTTTTATTTGCTCAAGCAGCCTACCGTGTGGATTTCCGCCGCCATTAGGCGTCAAATTGTTCCAAAAAATCGTATGCAAATAATGTCCAGATCCATGAAATGCAGCCTCGCGCTCCCAATGCTTCAGCAAACCATATTGATTAGTTTCCCGCGCTTTTTGCATCATTTTTTCCGCTTGATTTAATCCGTCGACATAGCTTTGATGATGTTTTGTATGATGCAGGCGCATAATTTCTTCGGAAATATGGGGTTCAAGTGCATCATAGCGATAAGGAAGCGGCGGCAATTGATGCCTACCGATTGGGACACGCGCTTCTCTCTGTTCCTCCATCTCGTTTTCTCTATCGGCTACCGAATCCAGCTGTTGTTCTTGAATCAACCGCACGGTTTTTTCATAAAGCTGAGTAGCCATTCCTTGCAGCTCATACACTTCCACGTCTGTCCATTCCTCTTGCTCCTCCAAACGACTCCATAGTCTATTAAAATCGTAGTGAATATCGGGATGATCATGCCCCCTCCACCATGCTTCCAATTGCTTCGCCCATTCAGCCACCTGATCGATATATTCCCGAAGTTGAGCTTGTTTTTCCATGGCAACCTCCTCTTTTTTATTCGCCATTATCCTATGACGAATGAAAAAAATGGTTCATCTCTCCCACAAAAAAACATCCGCTTTCCTTATTTTAGAAAGCGGATGATGTTCTCGCTATTTCGATTGAATCATTTTGGTTCGATAATCGGTTTCGTAAAATTCCAGCTCTTCGCGGATCGTTTGAAACGGGCCTTCAAGCGAAGCAATCAGCGCCTGAAAAGAAGGAGGAGGAACCTCCCGAAATTTAATTGAATTTCGTCCGGTATAAGCAGAGCGGCTATCTTCATACCACACATCGTTTTTCGGCGCAAAAAACTCAGTAATGCATGAATGATAAATGCGATACAGAATTTTTTCAGCTGCCGCTTTGCGAAATGGCTCATCATTCAACACCACTCGGCACGCTTCCAGCCCTTCCTCGCAATAAACAACGAGACGGCGCAAATTGGAAAGCAGCAGCTCATTATATGTTCGCTTTCCATCCTCCTGCTCCTTTAATAACCCCGTCAGCGTTGTTTCATTTAGATAGTGTGAAATGGTTTGAACCGTTTGTTCCAGAAACGCCTCGACCTGCTTGGTCTGGCTCATGACAATGGAATTTCCCATATAAATAAAGCCCCCCCATTTTATGATGGTTGTTTTATAAACAAAAGCGGTGATGGAAGCTCATACTCCCCTTTTGTTTCCAAGCTGGCAAAAAGTTCAGGAAGCTTCTCATATTCCATTTGCGCAAAATAGCGACGAAACTCCGTTTCATCATTGATATAAACCCGCTTTCGATGACGAAAGTCCGGATTTTGCAGCAAACATACAAGCGCCACAATATCTTTAAAATAAACCTCACGCTCATGGACGGCAAAAATAGGGTTTTGTTCATATGGAGTCAATGATGAAAACCATTCATCAAAATAGCGCACATATAAAACATGCAACGTCCGCTCCACCCCATCTTCTACAAATGTCACCTCAGAGCGATTGAAAAAATCCTCCGATGTATTCGGTTGCGCTTTTTCTAATTCATACCCTTTGCAGCGGCGAATGCGCATGATCCATGCCTCCTTTATTTACAAATGCAGCTTTGCAGAACCGAAGGAAGGACTTTTGACACCGACAGCCATGGCAGCCCGTGAAGCCATTTGCGTCGACCGCCAGCCGTCGAAATACACCATCATCCTCTTGTTTATCCAAATGTTACATCATGCAAATAGAGAAGATTGGATTCAAACTGTTGGCAAACGCGTTGATCCTATGTCACGAGCCTCATTCACCGGCGCTCTTTTTCAGGTAAATATTTACAAATAGGTCTGATAAGAAAAAAATCGGCATGACTGGATGTTTCATTAACTGCGTCTATTATCTTGTTTTTATAAGTTTATCTTATCATAATTATTTTGATTATTTAAAAGTTTCTTCAAATTTTCCGAAGAATAAATCAGCCTCTCTCTCCGTTTCTTCCTCTTCATTCAATTCTGGAAGCGGCGGCAGCTCTTCAATCGTCTTTAATCCAAAATAATCAAGAAATTCCTTTGTTGTTCCATATAAAATCGGTCGTCCTGTTCCTTCCGCCCTTCCTATTTCCTTCACAAGCGCTTTCGCGATCAGCGTTTGCAGCGGTTTATCGCTTTTAACGCCGCGAATTTCTTCGATTTCTGCTCGCGTAATCGGCTGACGATAGGCGATAATCGCAAGAGTCTCAAGCGCTGCCTGTGATAAAGAGGAAGAGCCCGGCGCTTCGACAAGCTTTTTTAAATATGGAGCATGCTCTTTCTTCGTAGCAAGCTGATATACACCCGCAAGCTCAATTAATTGGATGCCGCGATCCGCTTTGCTGTAGTCGGCCTTCAGTTCATCAAGTACGCTGATCGCTTGTTCCTCTGAAATTTCAAGGACGATCGCGATTTGTTTCAACGATAGTCCCCCATCTCCAGCAGCAAATAACAATCCCTCGATAATGGCTTTATAGCCGTTCATTTCCATGATGTTCCATCCTTTCATTGCTCGCAATGAAAATGTCAGCAAAATTCCGTTCCTGTTCAATAATGATTAAATCTTTCTTCATAAGCTCTAAAATCGCTAAAAAGGTGACAACAATATGCTCACGGTCATAATACGGAAATAAATCAAAAAAGCTTTTCCGCGTCTTTGTTTTCTGCAATTCCTCCAAAATTTCCTCCATTCGCCGTTCAATGGGAATTTCCTGACGCGCCACTTTTGTATGGAGCGGCTTCTGCAACTTTTTCCGGCGTAAAAGCTTTGATAGAGCACCAAGCATGTCATAGACGGTAACATCAAGAGGCCGTTTTTCTATTTCCAGCTCTGATGCATAAGCACTCATATCACTTGGCGGTTTTGTAAATAAAAGAGAGCGATCTTCCTCTCTCTTTTTCAGCTCATGAGCCGCTTCTTTATATTTTTTGTATTCCAATAGACGGTGCATAAGCTCTTCGCGCGGATCTTCGGCTAAGTCGCTGATTTCTTCATCAAGTAGTTCCTCTTCATGTTTAGGAAGCAGCATTTTGCTTTTAATGGCCAGCAGCGTCGCTGCCATCACTAAATATTCACTTGCAATATCAAGCTGCAGCTCCTGCATAGCATGAATATATTCCATATATTGATCGGTGATTTCCGAAACCGGAATATTATAAATATCAATTTCATATCGGTTAATTAAATGCAACAACAGGTCAAGCGGACCTTCAAACGCATCAATTTTTACATTGTACTGCACATTCATCCCACCATTTATAATGACACTACCGTTAAGTATAGATGATAATTGCATGTTGTCCAAGCAAATTTTTCCCGATCCTATGATACAATATGATTAGAAGCAAGAAAGCAGGCTGTGGCTCAATTCATCTAAGCGGCGCCGACTGCGAGAGCGAATAAAGCCCACCGTTGCCGTTTCGCTCATCCCTCTCTCTGTTTTTATTTGAGAAAGATATCATACCAAAAAACCATTTGGATTCGTCATAGAAAAGAAGGTGGCTATTTTGTACACGGATGCATATATCGATTATTTGTTTCACTTTCATACAGACCGTGACTATTTTGAATGTCATGAAATATTAGAAGAGCATTGGAAGCAGGATCACAAAAGACCCGTGTGGGTAGGGCTGATTCAAATAGCTGTAGCGCTTTATCATCATCGCCGCAATAACGTCCAAGGAGCAAAACGCATGATGAAAAAGGCAGCTTTGCTTCTTCATCGAGAAAAAGAAGCGGTGGAACAGCTTGGCATCCATTATGAACAGCTGGAGCAGCTTCTACAATGGTACATTCAACGGGTCGAACAAGGGGAAACATATCAAAGCATCAACTTGCCGATCGCTGATGAAGCACTGCTCGCCAAATGCTTGGAATATTGCCAAAAAAGAGGAGGAGCCTGGGGCAAAGAAAGCGATCTTCGCAATGAATTTTTGCTCCATAAGCATGCTTTGCGCGACCGCTCTGATGTGATCGCTGCCCGCATGCAAAGCAAGCAAAAAAAGAGACGGCCTAAACACTAGGCCGCCTCTTCCTACAGCTCACACTTGTCTAAAAATGCAGCTGTATACTCATTCGCCCTTAACTCGCGATCCGGATATAATTCTTTTAATGCCTTTACCATTTGCTTTCCGATCCCTTGATGACGATGCGAAGGGTTCACGCTAATATGCTGAATTTCCGCTACATGCTCACCCGATAATAAAATACCAATACTCCCAAGAATGTCTTCTTCCTTTTTCCATAAAAACAGCTGCCAGTCGTCGCTCGTCTCATATTGCTTAATTGTTTGCTGCAACTTTTTCAAGTCTTTTTCTGTCGGCATAAACGACAGAAGCCCCATCGCAATTTTTTCATAGTTTTTTCGATAACGAATTAACATAAAAAACCCCTCATTACTGGCGATACTTTTCTGCGGCAGAAAAGCGCAAAAGCCGTTTTCTCATTACGTATTATAAACGCTATTTGCTCTCTTGTGAACTCTTTCTATGAAAAAGAGCGAAGCAGGTTCGCCATTTCAATCGCGCCTACAGCAGCTTCCCAGCCTTTATTGCCCGCTTTTGTTCCCGCTCTCTCAATCGCTTGCTCGATCGTATCGGTCGTTAATACGCCAAAAATGACAGGTGTCCCGGTTGTTAAGGATGCGTGCGAAATTCCTTTAGCTACCTCATTGCATACGTAATCATAGTGGCTTGTTGCACCGCGAATCACCGTTCCAAGCGCAATGACTGCATCATACTGCTTAGATTCCGCCATTTTTTTCGCCACAAGCGGAATTTCAAAGGCTCCTGGCACCCAAGCAACGGCAACCTCATTTTCGTCGACACCATGCCGTTTAAGGCCATCTAGCGCCCCTGAAAGCAATTTGCTTGTGATAAATTCATTAAAACGAGAAACCACAATTCCGATCTTTAATCCTGTCCCAACTAAATTTCCTTCCATTACTTTCATCCAAATCTCCTCCTATTTTTTTCAATCATAATCAAAATGATGCTTAGTCCGTCAAAAATGAAGCATGTGCCCTAGCTTCTCATATTTCGTCTTTAAATATTTCTCATTTTCCTTTTTCGTTGGCAATTGCAATGGCACGCGCTCAACCACTTCTAAATCATATCCTTTCAATCCGGCGATTTTGCGCGGGTTGTTCGTAAGTAATCGCATTTTCGTTACGCCTAAATCTTTTAAAATTTGAGCGCCAATTCCGTAATCGCGCAAATCAGCTGGAAAGCCTAGCTTTTCATTCGCTTCAACCGTATCGTATCCTTGTTCCTGAAGCTTATAGGCGCGAAGTTTGTTCAATAAGCCGATTCCGCGTCCTTCTTGACGCATATACAATAAAACGCCTCTTCCTGCCTCTTCAATTTGCCGCAAAGCTGCATGAAGCTGTGGACCGCAATCGCAACGATATGAGCCGAATACATCTCCGGTTAAACATTCGGAATGAACGCGGACAAGTATTGGTTCATCGGGAATCACTTCCCCTTTGACAAGCGCGATATGCTCTTTTCCATCAACTGAGTTTGTGTAGCCGATCGCTTTAAACTCGCCAAATTCCGTCGGCAAGGTAATTTCTACTTCTCTTTTTACTAACTTCTCTTTTTTGTTGCGGTATTGAATTAAATCTTTAATCGTAATCATTTTCAAATCAAATTCATCGGCTATTTTTCGCAAATCCGGTACGCGGGCCATTTCCCCGTCTTCCTTAATGATTTCACAAATGACACCGGCTGGCTTTGCCCCGCATAGACGAGCCAAATCAACTGCTGCTTCCGTATGTCCGGCGCGCCGCAAAACGCCTCCCTTTTTCGCCACAAGCGGAAAAATGTGGCCCGGTCGTTTAAAGTCGCTTGCTTTCGCATTTGGATTCAAAAGCTCCCGAATCGTTGTGGAACGCTCATATGCGCTAATTCCTGTTGTCGTTGATTTATGGTCGATGCTTACAGTAAAAGCCGTTCCGTGCGCATCTGTATTATGGTTGACCATCGGCACTAAATCCAACTTATCTGCCAGCTCTTCTGTGATTGGTACGCAGACAAGCCCACGTCCATATTTAATCATAAAGTTAATGACTTCAGGTGTCGCTTTTTCAGCTAATGCAACAAAATCCCCCTCATTTTCTCGATCCTCATCATCACAAACAATGATGACATTTCCTTGCATGAGCTCATAAATGGCTTCTTCGATCGTATCGAACATGTCGTCCCCACCTTTCCGTTCATTTATATCCATGCTCTTCTAAAAATTCAAGGGTAATCGCGCCCTGTTCCTTCGCTGCTTTGTTTCCTTCTACAAATTGCTTTACATATTTGCCAATGAGATCGCACTCAATATTGACGATATCGCCAACTTGCTTATCGCCCAATATCGTTTCGGCACGCGTATGCGGAATCAGCGAAATCGTAAATGTATCATCGGTCAATCCAAAAATCGTTAAGCTCGTCCCGTCAACAGCGACGGAACCTTTCAAAATCATATAGCTTCGCAGTTCTCTTGGAATTTTAATTTCATAATACACAGCGTTGGCAACCGGTTTCTTGTTGATAATCTCGCCAACTCCATCAACATGCCCGGATACAAAATGGCCGCCAAACCGTCCGCCTGCTCCCATCGCCCGCTCTAGATTGACTTTTGACCCTTTTGACAACATGCGCAATGAGGTGGCTCGAATGGTTTCTGGCATCACATCAACTGTAAAGGAACGAGCGGTAAATGATGTTACTGTTAAGCATACCCCATTAACCGCCATACTATCGCCCAATCGGACATCTTCAAGCACCTTTTCCGCACGAATCGTAACCGTAATCGCTTCTCCTGAGTGATTCATTTGTTCAATCGTACCCATTTCTTCAATGATTCCGGTAAACATGATGTTCCACCTCTTTATTTTGGTATGGCAATAACCTTGATATCCGGTCCAACCATTTCAACGCGCTTAATCGCTAATTCAGCCGCTTCTGCCATGCGCAAAATCCCTGTGCCGCCAACCGGAGTAGGCGCTTCATGGCCGCCAATCAACTTCGGCGCAAAATAGGCAACAATTTCTTGAAAGGCTCGGCTGCGCACAAAGCTGTCGTGAATGCGTGACCCTCCTTCCACAAAGAGAGAAGTAATTTTATGCTCCCCTAGCATGCGCAACATCTCCCAAATGTCGATATGCGGCTGGTTCATTTGCATGACTCGCACATGCGATCTTTGGTATAAGGCCATGCGTTCGCTGGATACTTGACTGCCGACAACCATCCATGTTTCCGCTTCATCATTAGATATCACGTTTGCATGAAGCGGTGTGCGCAAGTCTGTATCGAGAATAATCCGAATCGGACTTTTCCCGCCTTCAGGTAATCTCGTCGTTAAATGAGGGTTATCAGCCATGATCGTATTAACCCCCACTAAAATCGCATCATTTGCGGCTCGATAGCGGTGCACATCCTCTCTCGCGGCTTCTGAAGTAATCCATTTGCTATCACCTGTTTTCGTCGCGATTTTTCCATCTAAGCTGCTTGCGTATTTTAATGTAACAAATGGAGTTTTTGTCGTGATATAGTGAAAAAAGACACGGTTTAACTCATCGGCCTCTTCTTTCAACGTACCGAGCACAACCTCAATTCCTGCCTGTTTTAGCCTTTCCATCCCCTTCCCAGCTACAAGCGGATTTGGATCCGTCGTAGCGATGACAACGCGCGCTACTTTTGCTTCCACTAGCAAATCTGCGCATGGAGGCGTTTTTCCAAAATGGCTGCAAGGTTCAAGCGTAACATAAACTGTCGCACCAGCGGCTTTTTCTCCCGCCATGCGAATGGCATGAACCTCAGCATGTGGCTCTCCAGCTTTTAAGTGGGCGCCCAAACCGACGATTTCTCCATTTTTCACCACAACTGCCCCTACCGCTGGATTCGGAGAGGTTTGTCCGCTTCCTATTTTAGCCATTTCAAGCGCCAAACGCATATACCGTTCATCGCTCTGCATGTTCCATCCCTCCTTTTTTACCATAAAGAAAGCCCTAGGAATCGCATCTCCCAGGGCAGAAATATGTAAGAACCACAAACTGACATGTTTGTTTTGCATGCCAAAAAAGCTGCACATTTCATGAACAACACCGTTCTAAAACAAAACCGGACATCAAACACGAATATTTGTTCCGTTTTTTCAGTAAACACCTCCACTATGGGGAGCACTACATCTACCATTCACATTGACAGTGCAAGGAAAAACGGTTTTGGTGCTGCTCCGCTTACGGCAATGTGCTGCCTTTATGTGATCCTTCTCCCATCCAGACTATACTGTCGGCTCCGGAATCGCACCGGATCGTGCCTATTTCGGCTCGCGGGCTTAGAAACGCATCGGTTTCAATACCGCCGGTCGGGAATTACACCCTGCCCCGAAGGATACAAAACGATTATGTAATTTTTTATCATTATATCACAATCCAATCGTTTGTCTATGCTCACGCACTCACTTCGCTATGAATAACCAATAAATAAGCCCCCAAATCAAGCTGACACCGAGCAGAGCAAAGAACAGGATCCAATTTTTCTTCATCGTTTCCTCATCCTTTCAAAAAAGCTCAACACCGTTCATCCTGTTAAGCTTCTATAAAAATTGCGCGTTCCCAGCAGCCTATTTCCCTGTCGTTCTAAACAAAGCGGAAACACTTCACGCTCAAAAACCACTTTCCTTCCATATAAAGTTGTATTGGTGGTATCCAATACAATCGGGTTGGTTGCTCTTTTGCTGTATAAATATGAACAAACCGCAATTTGTACAAACCTACGATCCAAAAAGGGCAAGTCTATGACTTGCCTTGTTCACGCCAAAACGTGAACAAGCGTCGGCCATCGAAATCATGCCATCACTTGTTCACGCTAAGACAAATATTGAGGTATCCCTATCCTTATCGTGATGCCCAACTAATACTACGAGTAAAAACTTTTACTCTTCCCACACCTTAACTTCTTTCATTACATCGCCATTTTTCATCGCTTTGACCGCGTCCATTCCTGACGTCACTTGACCAAAAACGGTATGTACTCCATCTAAATGCGGCTGCGGCTCATGAACAATGAAAAATTGGCAGCTTCCTGTATCACGGCCGCGATGCGCCATCGAAATCGCTCCTTCTTTATGCTGATGAGGATTGTTGTCCGTTTCACACGGAATCGTATAGCCCGCATCGCCGGTTCCATTTCCGCGCGGACAACCGCCTTGGCTGACAAAGCCAGGGATGACGCGATGGAACGTTAAGCCATTATAAAACCCTTCATTTGCTAACTTTTCAAAGTTTGCCACTGTTTTTGGGGCTTCATTTGGAAATAATTCAAACTCAATTTTTGCACCGTTTTCCAGTAAAATATGACCCTTTTTTGCCATTTTCTCATTCTCCTTTCTTTCATACTCCCTTATCATACCATTGTTTGTTACACAAAAAAAGCAAGTCATTTTATCGGGCGTGTTGAGGATTCAATAAAAACCAACGGATCGTACTAGATTCCTCGCTTTTCTGCTGAAGCCGGCAAACCGATTTGCTTGCCGACTAGGGCATGCCCTTCTTGAACAAGGAGCGCTTTGTAAGCAAATGATGTTGTTCACTGACATTCCCTGTTCGAGAAAGAAGCAGAAAAACGAGTGTTAAGCCCGATCATTTTGCTTTCAAGTAAAATAATGGATAATTAACATTAGTGCTCTTTTATATAAAACACAACTAAAAGACAAAATGAACGAGCGCTATATTCATCCCGCTGCTCATAGAGCAAGTGGCATTTATACGCATCATTTCGCTTCTATCTTATTCCATTTGCATGTAGAATAGGAATGGTGGAAATAAAGAAAGAATAAGGAGGTTGCAAGAATGAAACGGACCTTGATAGGCTGTCTCATGGCGTCTTTGCTCCTTGCGTATCCGATAGCGGCAGCGGCGGATGCAGCAGAAGGCGATGTTATTATTACACTTGGAGAAAACTTAACCGACTCACAAAAGCAGCAAGTATTAAATGAAATGAACGCTCCGGAAAATGCTCAAACCATTACCGTGTCAAACACAGAAGAGCATAAATATCTGGATGGCCTAATTCCAAAAGCGCAAATTGGCACAAAAGCCATTTCATCATCTATGATTACAATTGGAGCGAATGGTTCCGGCCTTGATGTAGAAACGCATAATATTACTTGGGTCACAAAGGAAATGTATACAAACGCGCTCATCACGGCAGGTGTCAAGGATGCTAAAATTTATATTACAGCTCCTTTCCCTGTTTCAGGTACCGCAGCGCTAACCGGTTTAATGAAAGCGTACGAGCTTTCATCCGATAAAGTGATTCCTGACGATGTAAAAAAAGTGGCAAATGAAGAAATGGTAAAAACCGCCCAGCTGGGCAAATCGATTGGAAACGATCAAGCCGTTGCCCTTTTAACAAGAATTAAAGAAGAAATGGCCAAAAATCCGCCGCAAACCGACGCGGATTTGCGCTCCCTTATCGAAAAAGCGGCCAAGGATTTAGGAATTACGCTCACTCAGGATGAAATCAATAGTCTAATATCATTATTTAATAAAATGAAGAATCTCAACATTGACTGGAATCAAGTCAACGATCAACTTAGCAAAGCAAAAAACAAGATTTCCACCTTTTTGAACTCAGAAGAAGGAAAAACATTTATTCAGAATATCATCGATATTTTGAAAGAAATTTGGAATGCCATCAAATCCGTGTTTACTTCATCCAATCAGCAGCAACAATGACCAAAAGGTGCCCAAGCAGGGCACCTTTTGGCCGTTTCGCATATCCATACAATAGGCTTGTAGCTTAATCGGTCAATAGCTAATTATCGCTCTACACGTTTGAGCGATTTTTTCTTTGTTTTATCACACGTTTTCATTTCAAGGAGTACGTGATATCCAATGTACCTTCATTGTGATATTCCTATAGCATGGTCATCTATTGACTTTCGCCCGTAATGGCACGTCTAAACGAACTAAGTCCTCATACGTTTCTCGGCGAACGACGAGCTGCGCCTCGCCGTTTTCAACAAAAACAACAGCCGGGCGAGGCAAGCGATTATAGTTATTCGCCATCGAATAGCCATATGCCCCGGTGCAAAATACAGCCAAATAATCACCTGCTTCTGTCTTTGGCAGCGGCAAGTCCCAGATCAGCATGTCACCTGATTCACAGCATTTTCCGGCAATCGCCACAACCTCTTGCTTCTCATCAAGAACTCGATTCGCCAACACTGCTTCATATTTTGCTTCATACAATGCTGGCCGAATATTGTCACTCATTCCCCCATCAACAGCCACATAATGACGCACATTAGGCACTTCTTTGCGCGAACCGATCGAATAAATCGCGGTTCCGGCATCACCGACAAGCGAACGGCCTGGCTCAATCCAAATTTCCGGCATAGCAATGCCCAGCTCTGCTGCCTGTTTTGCTGCTTCAGCAATAATATTTTCTACGTATTCCGCAGCCGGAAGAGGCGTATCTTCATTTGTATAGCGAATTCCAAAACCGCCGCCAAGATTGACAACCTTCGGAACAAAATCATAGACCTCTTTCCAATCGGCGATTTTGTGGAAAATTTTTTGCGCCGCCAGCACAAAGCCTGTTGTTTCAAAAATTTGTGAACCAATATGACAATGAATCCCCAGCACGTGGAACGATGGAGAAGATAAGGCTTGCTTTAACGCGCGATCAGCCTGTCCATTGTTTAAGTCAAAGCCGAATTTAGAATCTTCCTGACCTGTCAAAATATAATCATGAGTATGCGCTTCAATTCCTGGTGTTACCCGAATTAAAACAGATGCCGTCATTCCTCTTTCTGCACAAATTTGTTCGAGCAGCTGCAATTCATAAAAATTATCTATTACAATACAGCCGACACCATGCGCCAACGCCATTTCCAGCTCTTGGCGGCTTTTATTATTCCCGTGGAAATGGATGCGCTCAGGAGGGAAATCCGCTTTTAGGGCTGTATATAGCTCTCCGCCAGACACTACATCAAGCGATAATCCTTCTTCCTCCACTAATTGAACCATAGCAACCGTCGAAAACGCTTTGCTAGCATACGCCACTTGCGCTTTTACCCCGTACTTTTCAAACGTTTCTTTAAACGCGCGGGCGCGCTGGCGAATTAACGCCACGTCATAAATATACAGCGGCGTTCCATATTCCTTTGCGAGATCAACAGTATCAACACCGCCAATTTCTAAATGTCCTTTGTCATTCACACGACTCGTTCCGTAAAAAAACATGCCGATCCCTCATTCCGAAAGATTAAATATTCAAAACCACAAATTTTTATGCGATCTGAAAGCAAAAAAGACAGTTAACAAATAGGGATTAACTGCCTTTTCTGCGGAAAAGATTACGTATAACGTACCATAAAATAAAAAAAGTTGCAATACAAATGTGAATAATCCGTTATTTTTATTGTTTCCTCATTCAGCAAAATCTTTCAGCAACCAAGAGACCCTCCTTACACGGGGCGTCTTTGCTGATTTTGCGGATGAACAATGCTTGGTCGCACTTTTCCGCCCGCCAGTGAACGGCGAACAACAATTTGCATAAACGCAGCTGGATCAAACGGAATAAATGGCCACAAATACGGGGTGTTCAGCGAACGAATTCGAACTAACCAAATTAAATAAATGGTCGTTCCGATAATAAGCCCTGGCACTTTAAATATAGCCACTGCTAAAGCGAGCAGGAGACGGGCGATTTTATTAGCAATGCTTAATTCATAGCTTGGTGTAGCAAATGAGCCAATCGCAGCAATAGAGACATATAAAATGACTTCAGGCACAAACAAGCCGACATCAATCGCAATTTGCCCAATTAATACAGCCGCAATCAATCCCATGGCTGTTGATAACGAGGTCGGCGTATGAATAGCTGCCATTCGCAAAAATTCAATCCCGAAATCAGCAAGGAAAATTTGGACAATGGCTGGAATATTTGTGTGTTTATTTGGTCCGATAAATGCCATTTTGTCGGGCAACAAGGAAGGTTCTAGCACAAATAAAATCCAAAGCGGCAATAGAAAGATGGAGGCTAAAATGCCTAGAAACCGCACCCAGCGCACAAACGTTCCAACCGCAGGATTTTGCCGATACTCCTCGGCATGCTGCACATGATGAAAAAAAGTGGTCGGCGTAATAATCACGCTTGGTGAAGTGTCCACCATAATAATGACATGTCCTTCTAATAAATGAGTTGCGGCTACGTCAGGACGCTCCGTATATCGCACAAGGGGATATGGATTATATCCCTGCTTGACTAAAAATTCTTCAATCGTTTTGTCCGCCATCGTTAAACCATCAATTTTAATTTGTTGAATTTCTTTTTTTACAAGCTCAATTAATCCAGGATCCGCTACATCCTTAATATAAGCAATGCATACATCCGTTTTGGAACGTTCGCCTACTTGCATAATTTCAAAGCGCAACCGTTCGTCACGAATGCGGCGCCGCGTTAATGCCGTATTGACAATAATATTTTCAACATAGCCGTCGCGTGCTCCGCGTACGACTTTTTCCGTATCGGGCTCTTGCGGCTGACGGCCTGGATAACTGCGGACATCAACGACAAATCCGCTTGTTTCCCCTTCCATTAAAATGATGATAAGCCCTGACAACAATTGATTAATCGCATCATTCAAATCTTGAACGGGACTGACTTGCTGATGGACAAGACGATTAGCAAGAATTTGCTTCGCTCGAGCTTCTTGGCGCTCGTTATCATTAATTTGCACAATTTGTTTAAGCAGTTCAATTAAATATTGTGTATCACACAGGCCGTTACAATAATAAATGTGCACCTCTCTCGTTAGCACATAGACTTTGCGAATTCCTAAATCAAAGCTTGTTCCAATCCCGATTTTCTCTTTTAAATAGGCTTCATTATCCGTAAGCTTTTCAAAAATCGGGATGCTGTTTGTGTCTGTTGCCACCATTTTCACTCCTTTCTAAAATAACCTCAACCGCTTTTTTTGTAATGGGCGAACCGTATTTAACGTGGTCGCGATAGCCCATCTTTCCGATATCACCGATACCAACGATAATCGGAATGGGTAGCTGCTCTAAGCAATAAACGGTATCACCATTGATACGCCCCAACTCCATTTCTTGGATTCCTTCTTTATCCACTCCGCGCTCTGTCAATTTTCCATTTCGATCAATGCTGACATGTACCTTTGTCCATTCATTCTGGTGAGTATTGGAGGCGACTGCAATAGCCCCCATCACCTCAATTTGTTTATGGGTCGCCACGTACTTTAGCGCCTGTTCGCCTGCGCCTTCACCGACTGCTCCACAATCATCAAACATCACAAATACAGGATCATACGGCGTCTGTAAAATAAGCTCCACGAGCTGTTCACCTGTCAGTTTTGATGGATTCCCCCGAGAGCGGCTAATGCAGCGGCCGCCAATTTCCTTCGCAATATGCTGAATCGTCCGCCACGCAAAATCATCGCCATCTGTTACAATAATGACCCGTCTTTTTTTCATCATCGTTATCCCCTTGGTTTGCAAATAAGGGCCGCGACAAATGATAGCGTAATGACAAATGAAAGCTCGAGACCAATATATTGGAACATGTTGGCCCCCATATTCATCCATCCTTGTCCAGCTTCATGGGACGCGATCCCTTTGGCAAGCAAATAGCCGAAGCCGCTCATTGGCAGCAAAGCGCCCGCGCCTGCGACCTCTACTAATTGGTCATATACACCAAGTGCTCCCAGCAGAGCACCGATGCTTACAAGTCCGACAAGCATATGGATTTGCGATATATTGGCGCGATCCATCAGCCATTGAGCCGCCCCACAGATCGCTCCACCCACTAAAAAGGCCATCCAATAGTCCATTTCTCATCCTCCTACCGATTCGATCACAACGCCGTGAGCAATCGCTGGAATCGATTGTTTTTGCTGAATCATAGTCTGACTTAATAACGCTCCTGTTGCGACAACAAATATTTTGCGAAACGTCCCCTTTTCCATTTCTCTTAATAAATGGCCATACGTAACAACCGCACAGCAGGCACACCCGCTTCCGCCGGCAAATTTTCTTTGATCCGGCCGGTAGATCATGAGCCCGCAATCGCTGTAACCATCCGTGATATCATAGCCTGCTTCCATCAATAATTCTTTGACAATCACACTGCCGATTCCTGATAGATCCCCTGTTACAATCAAGTCATAATCAGCGGGCGAACGATTTAAGTCCAAAAAGTGCTGCTCGATCGTGTGGGCAGCGGCCGGCGCCATCACCGCTCCCATATCCATCGGATTTTTTAAGCCGGCATCGATCACTCTTCCAATGGTAGCCGCCGTCACTCGAAATCGGCCCTTTTGGTTGCCGATAAGCGCTGCCCCCGCTCCAGTTACTGTAAATGTTGCACTTTTCGGTTTTTGAATACCAAGCTCCGTTGGATAACGAAATTGCCGCTCTGCTGTCGCATTATGGCTGCTTGTTGCCACAAGCGCTTGTCTGGCAAAGCCCCCATCGACAAGAGCCGCCCCGACGGCCAGCGTTTCCATCGAAGTAGAGCACGCTCCAAACATGCATAAAAACGGAATCGGAATCTCACGCGCTGTATAATTGGCTGTAACATTTTGATTTAATAAATCCCCGGCAAGAAACACATCAATTTCATTTGCTGTCACATTTCCTTTATTCATGCAAATAGTAATCGCTTCTTTCATCAGACGCCGCTCCGCAAGCTCCCATGTTTTCTCTCCGCAATACAAATCGCGATATCCTACATCAAATTGCTTTCCAAGGGGGCCGTCCGCTTCAAAAGGGCCAACTGCCGTTCCTGTTGCCTGAATATATATATTGTTCTCAAATACCCACGTTTGTTTTCCAACAAGTCGCACAGAACTCCCCCTTTCATTTACACGATGGAATAAATCACTCCTAAAATATAGGCAATGACCATTCCATAGACGATGACGGCACCGCCGATTTTAAACATATGATTAGCGATTCCGCCAACCCATCCTTCTGTTCGATGCTCCATAGCCGCGCTCGCTAATGAATTCGCAAAGCCGGTAAGCAACACGGTCGCGCCGGCACCAGCAAATTGGCTAAGGGTATCATATCGTCCCATGGCTGTCAGCAAAACAGCTAAGCCCATGACGGTTAACATCATTAAATGTTGAGCAGCATCTGATGAAAATCCCCAACTATTCATATATAACGCCCGCAGCCCCTCTGCGCCGGCACAAACCAAACCGCCGCTGATAAATGCTTGAAAGCTATTTGCTAAATAGGAAGGCTTAGGCTGAAATTTTCTGACAGCCTGCTGGTAATGATCGCGCAGTTTCATAATGACATCACCTCTACAAAATACATCCAATAAAATAAAGAGCCAAACACTTTTCCGAAGACAAGGGCCATCATCAATAAAATAATTTTATCTACCATCCCGATCCGTTTGGCTAAAATAGGCCACACATTCAGCACCTCTGTCAGCGCTGCTGCCAACATCCCAATAAATACTCCGCTAAATAAGCCTAACGGAATAAGCCAATATTTAGAGATATCTAAAGCAGAAGAACGAAGGCTCATCCATCCGCCAGTTACTGCTCCAAAAACAGCACTCCATTCATAGGCATAAATCCATTTCATTGTTTTCGTTAATTGTGTCAGTCTTGGGATTACGCCGAGAACGGCCAAAAAAGCCACAAATCCTGTGCCTACCGCCAGTCCTCCCGCTAAGCCAATCACGATAACAGCAATCGCCTTAACGGTCGTCAATTTGCTTCATGCTTTCCTTATTTTCATGTAAAATCACATATTGATCGAGCGATTGCTGATAATTGAACATTTCGACTTCGAGAGGACTCGGTTCTTCGTTAATTCGCTTACGAAACACATGATTAAAAAAGATAATCATCCCTAATCCCAGACCAATCGAATAGGGAATCTGGAAGAGAAGAGGCTTGTCGGCTTTTTCCCCTGTAATGATCGTGTATAAATGCTGATGCGTTTCCTGCATACTCACATCTTCATGAAAATTAATAATCGCGATGGCCGAGCCAATAAAAAGCAGCAGCCAAACCGCTAAAAAATAGGCAAATGAAATCGTCCGTTTCGGATATACCACCTCTACAATCGTTTGAGCTGAACCGATCGTTTGAATTTCTAATGAAGGATCAAAACGGACAATTGCGTCCACCACTTTCATTACATCGACAATGACAATATTTTTGTCGCTTCGTTGGATACGATATAAAGGAATTCGCTTTAATTGCTGAAGCATTTGCTTATCACTAGCAATGATTTGCGCCACATCTCCTACCAATATGACATCATCAGGTTTGACTTGAACACGGTGGCGCAATTTCACAAATACGGCTTTTTCCATTTGCCTCACACCCTCAACCTCATTAATTTCTTAATGAATAGTATGTTTGGACAAAAAAGGAATCATTCGGTTTGATGTCAATTACCATCAATTCTATAAAAAAGAAAAAGAATGGATGCTTACTCATCCATTCTTTGTTTCATTTGCTGTAAAATCTTCTTTTCCAGTCGTGATACTTGCACTTGAGAGATGCCTAATCTAGATGCCACTTCTGATTGCGTTTGATCCTTGTAATAACGCAAATATACAATCAGCCGTTCTCGCTCATCCAACTCTTCTATTGCTTTTTTTAACGCAATTTTATCGAACCACGAATCTTCATCTTGGTCAGCGATTTGATCAAGAAGAGTGATGGGATCGCCATCGTTTTCATAGACCGTTTCGTGAATGGACGCCGGGGATCGGCTTGCTTCTTGAGCAAGCACGACTTCTTCAGGTGAAATTTGTAAATATTCGGCAATTTCCGTTACGGTCGGCACACGCCCATGACGTTTGGATAATTCATCCTTTGCCTTGCGTATTTTATTGCCCGTTTCTTTGAGAGAACGGCTCACCTTCACGGTTCCATCATCTCGAATAAACCGCTGAATTTCGCCAATAATCATTGGCACTGCATAGGTTGAAAATTTAACATCATACGATAAATCAAATTTATCCACCGATTTGAGCAATCCGATACAGCCGATTTGAAATAAATCATCCGGCTCATAGCCGCGATTCAAAAAACGCTGGACAACAGACCAAACAAGCCGCATATTTTTTTGAATAATTTCATCACGCGCTGCTTGGTCGCCTTCTTGGCTGCGTCGAATCAGCTCTTTCATTGCCTGATCCTTAATTGGCGTCTGTTCTTGCTTGACATCGACATCCATAGGCATGTCTCCCTTAATTGCATAACGCTTTGCTTTTCGTAATATATTTCGTTAAATGAACAGTTGTCCCTTTGTTCACTTCCGAGTGAATCGAGATTTCATCCATGAAGTTTTCCATAATGGTAAACCCCATTCCCGATCGTTCTAATTCAGGTTTCGTTGTAAACAATGGCTGCCGCGCCTCTTCAATGTCCGCGATTCCCGCTCCTTCATCTCTGATTGTAATGCGGACAGCCCCCTCCTCTATCACAACAGAAATATAGACCATTCCGTTTGGATCATTGTTGTACCCGTGAATAATCGCGTTGGTCACCGCTTCTGACACAACCGTTTTGATTTCTGTCAGTTCATCCATTGTTGGATCAAGCTGGGCAACAAATGCGGCCACCGTTACACGGGCAAACGATTCGTTTTGACTAAGTGCCGAAAATTGGAGGTGCATTTCGTTTCTCATTTACGCCACCCCCAATGTCTGTAATGCAAATTGTTCATCTTCTTCTAGACGGATAATTTTAAATAGCCCGGACATATCAAACAATCGTTTAACAGTTGGAGAAACAGAACAAACGATCATTTCTCCACCCAAATTTTTGATTTGCTTATAGCGCCCTAAAATAACGCCAAGTCCGGAGCTATCCATAAACATTAAATTTTCAAGATTAAAGACAATATGATGAATATGTTCTTTTTCAAGAGTATCGGTCACTTTTTCCCGCAGCTCTTCCGCTGTATGATGGTCGAGCTCACCGGCAAGTCGAATGAGCAACACATCTTGTCTCACTTCAAAGTCCATCACTAGACTCACTACACTTTCCCCCTTGTCATTTCAGATATGGAACTATTTCTCTAAAATGACGGGGAAGTCCTGCCGTTTGACAAAACTAGTGCGAATCCAAAAAAAGTAGAGCAAAATCTACAGAAATCGACGCTATTTGTTTATTTAAGCAGATTTGACAAACGAACTCAGCGTCCGCTTCCATAAATCCCACCAACTAGCTTCTTGGACAGATTGCTTAGCAACAAGCGGGCTCTCTAGAAGTTTTTTTCCATTCTGCTTTAAAACAAGCGTGCCAAGCTCTTCTCCTTTTTGAATCGGCGCCTTTACATTCTCCTTGAGCTTCACCACTTTCTGAATATCCTTAACATTAGCTCCCTTTTTCGTCAATACAGAAATCGGCTCTGCTGTCACCAGTTCAGCTTCCTTTTTCTTTCCTTTGCTGATCTTGACGTGGCTGATTACTTCATTACGTTTATAAACAGGATGGGTTTGATATTGACTAAAGGCATAATCTAATAATTTGGTAATTTGTTCATTGCGTTCCTTTGGCGTCGGTGCCCCAAATATGACGGCAATCACACGCATACCATCTTTTTTGGCTGTGGCTGTTAAACAATATTTTGCATCCGCTGTGAAACCGGTCTTCACTCCATCCACTCCCGGATAAAACTTCACAAGACGGTTTGTATTCACAAGCCAAAATTTTTTGTCTGTATTTTCCCGTAAATAATCTTCATATTTTCCCGTATATTTCGTAACCTCGTCATATTTTAATAGTTCCTTTGCCATCATCGCCATATCGTATGCGCTACTATAATGACCTTCCGCAGGCAAACCGGTGGCGTTTTTAAAGACGGTATCCTTAAGCCCCATCTGTTTTGCTTTTTTATTCATCATTTCTACGAAAGCCTTCTCGGAGCCAGCAATTCGTTCTGCCATCGCTACTGCTGCATCATTACCAGAACCAATCGCAATTCCGCGCATAAGCTCATCAACGGTCATTTCTTCACTAGGCTCTAAAAAAATTTGTGAGCCTCCCATTGATGCGGCATATTCGCTTGCTCGCACCTTTTCATTCCATTTGAGCTTTCCTTGATCGATTGCATCCATAATCAGCAGCATAGTCATAATTTTTGTCATGCTGGCAGGAGGCAACTTTTGGTGAACGTTTTTTTCATACAAGATGGTCCCTGTATCGCGTTCAATTAAAATAGCCGATTTTGCTTGACTGACGAGATCCGCATTTGGACTCGCTTGTTTTTCAGCTGCTTGAACTCCTGTTGATATTGGTATCGTCCAACAAATCATGAGCAGCAAACCAATAATGGCTTTCTTCATCTCCCAACCCTCCATTCTTTATACATGCCATCTTTTCCAATTTTTATTTTTTTATACATGTGGAGAGTGGTGAGAGAAGCTAATTTATGCGATCAGCCAAAAACGTCGGCTGTCATGATGGTTTCAAACTATGACTTTCGATCTACACAACTTGTTAAAGCACGCTAGTCCGCAAACGAAAATGCTTAGATTTCATCATGTTGAAAAGCAAATCGATCACTGTTTGTCCCAAAAAAAAAAACTGAGGGACGCATAGACCCTCAGTTTATAAAATTTTGTCATAAATCAGCGTTGGTGCTTGAACAGGCTCTGGAGTAATTTTGATGTTTTCATATAACATGTTCTTTACTTCATCCACTTGTTCGCTATTGCTATAAATCGTCACAAGCGATTCCCCTTTATGAACAGCATCTCCGATTTTTTTGCGCAACACAAGCCCAACCGCCAAGTCGATGGACGATTCCTTTGTCGCCCGCCCAGCGCCAAGCAGCATTGCCGCTGTACCGACTGCATCGGCAACAATCTCTGTTACATAGCCATCTTCTTGTGCGATTAGCTCTATTTGATATTTCGCCTGCGGCAGTTTGGACGGATCATCGATGACAGACACATCTCCCCCTTGAGCAGCCAAGAACTTTTTAAATGTATTTAATGCAGAGCCATCTTGCATGGCTTTTTCCAGCATGGCCCGCGCTTCCTCTAAAGACGCCGCTTTCTCTGCCAAATAGACCATATGGCTTCCGAGCACAAGGCAGAGCTCTTGCAGATCTTCCGGTCCTTCTCCTTTGAGCGTATCAATGGCTTCTTTCACTTCCAACGCGTTTCCAATTGCATAACCAAGAGGCTGGCTCATATCTGAAATAATAGCCATTGTTTTCCGGCCTACACGCTTTCCGATTTCCACCATCGCTTCAGCTAACGCTCTGGCATCCTCCAAATCTTTCATAAATGCTCCAGCCCCTGTTTTGACATCTAATACAATCGCATCGGCTCCTGCGGCAATTTTTTTGCTCATAATGGATGAAGCAATTAAAGGAATGCTGTTGACTGTTGCCGTTACATCTCGAAGCGCATAAAGCTTTTTATCAGCCGGAGTTAGATTGCCTGTTTGACCAATGACCGCAATTTTATTTTGGTTAACCAATTCGATAAATTGATCGTTATTTATTTCCACATGAAATCCTGGCACCGATTCTAATTTATCAATCGTGCCACCGGTATGGCCAAGCCCACGCCCCGACATTTTGGCTACCGGCACACCAACAGAAGCAACAAGAGGGCCTAATACGAGCGTAGTTGTATCGCCTACGCCTCCTGTCGAATGTTTATCCACTTTTATTCCCTCTATTTTTGATAAATCAATCGTTTCTCCAGAATGGACCATTGCCAGTGTTAATGCGGCTGTTTCTTCTTCTGTCATTCCGCGAAAAAATACCGCCATCGCCCACGCACTCATTTGATAATCCGGAATGTCGCCATTGGTATATCCGTTTATGATAAATTGGATTTCTTCGTTCGTCAAAGACTGGCCATCTCGTTTTTTCGCAATTAAGTCTACCATTCTCATATAAAATCACCTTTTCATTGATTTTTTTCTCTATCAAATACTATCTAAAGAGGGGACGAATGGTCTTTGAAACATCGGCGGTTAAAGACCGCTCCACTGGATTGTCTTTGCCACCTAAATGCGTGACAAAAATCCGAACGACGTTGTTTCCGATTCATTCATCATCCTGTGAAGCGGCTCATGATCATCCCACCGCCTAAAAAATACGTACGATCGTTTTATTTACGCATTTCGGCGACAATCGCTTTGACAAGACGTAAAAAGTCGGCCTTCACTTTTTCTGTCGTCTCGATCACCTCATCGTGCGTAAGCGGCTGATCTAAAATGCCAGCAGCCATATTAGAAATGCAAGAAATGCCGAGCACCTCCATATTGGCATGGCGGGCTACAATCACTTCAGGAACGGTTGACATGCCGACCGCATCGCCGCCCATAGCGCGAATCATGCGAATTTCTGCAGGTGTTTCATATGATGGGCCTGTATTCGCTACATATACGCCTTCTTGTATGCGAATACCTAAACGTGAAGCAACGTTTTTCGCCAATTCTCTTAATGATTTGCTATAAGCCTCTGACATATCAGGGAACCGGACGCCGAATGATGGATCATTCGGACCAATGAGCGGATTGGTTCCCATATTATTAATATGGTCTGCAATGATCATTAAGTCCCCTGGCTGGAATAATTCGTTGACACCTCCAGCAGCATTGGTGACAATTAATTGTTGAACGCCTAATCGTTTCATGACGCGAACGGGAAAGGTTACTTTATCAAAACTGTATCCTTCATAATAGTGGAATCGCCCTTGCATGGCTAACACGACAGCGCCTTCCAACCGACCGTATACTAACTGCCCCGCATGCCCTTCGACTGTTGAAACAGGGAATCCAGGAACCGCGTTGTATGGAATTTTTACGGCTTGTTCAATTTCATCCGCCAATACGCCGAGTCCTGAACCAAGAATGAGCCCGATTTGCGGCGGCTCGGTCCATTTTTCCTTTAAAAATTGCTCCGCTTGTTCAATCGCTGCTTGATTCATGAATGTTCCTCCTTATTTCAAACTGGCTAGAAAGCTTTGACCGTATTTTGGAAGCTTCACTTGAAAATTATCCGCAATGGTAGCCCCAACATCAGCAAATGTGCTCCGCAACGGCAGTTCCTTTCCGCCATTCATGCTAGGGCTGTACACAAGAAGCGGCACATATTCGCGCGTATGGTCTGTCCCGTGGTGCACAGGATCATTGCCATGATCCGCCGTTATCATGAGCAAATCATCCTCTTTTAAAAGCGGCAATACTTCAGCAAGGCGCATATCAAACTCTTCCAGCGCATCACCATATCCTTTCGGATCGCGGCGATGTCCATATAAAGCATCAAAATCGACAAGATTTAAAAAGCTTAAACCTGTAAAATCCATTTTGAACGTATCGATGAATTTATCCATTCCGTCCATGTTCGATTTCGTGCGCAACGCTTTGG
This sequence comes from Anoxybacillus sp. PDR2, assembly GCF_009834045.1. Lineage (NCBI taxonomy): Bacteria > Bacillati > Bacillota > Bacilli > Caryophanales > Anoxybacillaceae > Anoxybacillus > Anoxybacillus sp. PDR2. Next base: position 2,561,731 of record NZ_CP047158.1, read on the forward strand.
TCACGCCTTCGTTGTCATAGATATCGGAAATTTTGCCAATGGCAATCACATCGTATCCAGCATCTTGCAATTCATTCATAACCGTGCGACCAAATGGTTTTAAGGCATAGTCATGACGATTCGCTGTGCGCTGGAAGCTGCCCGGATGGCCGATAAATGGACGCGCAATGACACGGCCGACCATATATTTTTCATCCAGTGTCAGCTCACGAGCAATTTTGCAAATATGATAAAGCTCATCAAGGGGGACCACTTCTTCATGAGCGGCAATTTGTAAGACGGAGTCGGCCGAAGTATAAACGATGATTGCCCCTGTTTCCATATGCTCTTTTCCCAGTTCTTCAATAATGGCTGTCCCGCTTGCAGGTTTGTTGCCAATGACCTTCCGTCCTGTCCGTTCTTCAAGCTCCGCAATTAATTCTTCTGGAAAGCCGTTTGGAAACACTTGAAAGGGCGTATCAATGCGCAACCCCATTAATTCCCAATGACCAGTCATCGTATCTTTTCCAGCCGATGCTTCTTGCATTTTTGTATAGTACGCCATCGGTTTCTCAGCTTTCGCGATTCCCCGAATTTCTCGAATGTTGCTAAGGCCAAGCTGCGCCATATGCGGCATGTTTAAACCGCCACGATGCTCAGCAATATGTCCAAGCGTATCGGCTCCTTTATCATTGTATTTTTCAGCATCAGGCGCTTCTCCAATGCCAACGGAATCCAGCACAATTAAAAAAACGCGTTTGTATGTATGGCTCATCATTGATTCCTCCTACTTCATCGAGCGTGACGTTCTTGGTAGATCATATCCTAATGATTGCAAAAACCATAAAACCCTTATTTGTCAGAAGTCTGACAACTATATTATAAAACGTTTTCATGTTTATACGCAATAAAAACCGCTGTGAACATTTTGGACAAAAAACCACCCGCTATGCGCGCGGGTGGTATTGTTGATACACATCTTTTAATCTTGTTTTCGTTACATGAGTGTAAATTTGCGTTGTTGAAATGTCGGAATGTCCTAGAAGCTCTTGAACAGCCCGCAAATCTGCTCCATTTTCCAGCAAATGTGTAGCAAAGGAATGCCGCAGCGTATGCGGAGTTAATTCTTTTTCGATGTTCGCTTCCTTCGCTAATTTTTTTAAAATTTTCCAAAACCCTTGACGTGTTAAACGATCTCCGTGATGATTTAAAAATAATGCGTCATTCGCGCGCTTTTTTGGCTGAATCAGCTTCGGTCTTGCCTCTTCGATATATGCTTTTAGCGCCGATAGAGCCATGCGCCCCACCGGCACGATCCGTTCCTTGCTTCCTTTCCCGTAGCATCGAACAAACCCCATAGTCAAATGCACATCCGACAGATTCAAGTTCACAAGCTCGCTTACACGCATCCCTGTTGCATACAATAGCTCAAGCATCGCCTTATCGCGCATGCCAAAGGGCGTATTCGTCTTTGGTGTTTCTAGTAATGCTTCAACTTCTGCCATCGATAGCACCTTTGGCAGCGTTCGCTCCATTTGCGGTGTCTCGATGTGAACAGAAGGATCCTGCTCCGCCATTTTTTCCCGCAAAAGAAATTGGTGAAATGATCGAACAGAGGCAATATGGCGGGCGATCGTTTTGGCAGAGCTTCCTTGTTCTTTTAAAAACTTTAAAAATTGCAAAATATGAAGCCTAGACACATCGTTCCATGAATGAATTTGTTCCGCATGTGTCAAATAGCGGGCATATTTTCTTAAATCACGTTCATATGAAATAATTGTGTTTTGGGCCAAATTCCGTTCGACTGTTAAATAATGAAGAAAATCCTTCAATTCATGTTCCAAGGCTCTCTACTCCCCGTCTCTATAAAAAAATATCAACCGTTCTACCCAATCCGTTGATACGCTTTCCGTTGTCGACACCTTTACCGCAGATCCTTGTGGCTCATTATAGCGATGGTAATTCTCGTATTCTCGATAAAACCATACAAGACTATAGTAAAACAAAAGTGTGCAGCTCGTAAATAAAACAAATACTTTGATCATTTGCCATGCCGTTTTCATCGCATATCCTCCTCATTCGCTCATGCTACTTATTATGAGGATATGCCATTATTTTCTCATTTTATACTATGTATACCCTTGGTGTCCGATAAAATCGATTCACTCGTTTTCCTTATACTGTATAAATTGTGAATGAACGATATGTGTAAAAACCTATATGCGGCAGAGGAAAAGCGACGGCTTGCCCCCGTCACGTCGAAGCGTGACCGAACGCCGAACAACCAGCCACTTTCAGACAAATTCATTTGTCTGAGAGCCGTGTCGTTCGGCCATCCGACTATATCAGCGCCCGTTCCTTTTCCATTTCTTCGTCCATTGGAATGCTTTCGTTTTTCCTTATATATAAAATAGACAGGGTGAGAAATCTGTTGGATTCATGATAGATATCATTTGATGATGATCAAAACCTTCCCCACTGGAAAAGGTTTAGACTGCTGACAAACGCTTTTATCCTGCGTTACGGGTCTCGTTCGTCCGCTCATGAACGTTTTGGTTCCATTCGTGTCTTCACTTGGCGGTGTTCCTCGTTTGCCAAGCATGTTCAAGCCAATCTGATAAAAATGGTTGTAGACAAAGTCCGTTTTGACTTTGTCTACAACGTGAAACCTTTCCCGCTGGAAAAGGTTTGTTATTCTTCTTGTTTATCTTTTTCTTGGCAACGATAACAAATCCCGTGAAAGGTGAGACGATGATCTTTAATTTTAAATTTCCAGTCCCGCTCGACAATGGCTTCTACTTCCTCTAACAAATCCTCTTGAATCTCCGCTACTGCTCCGCATTCGATACATACTAAATGATGGTGGAAATGCGCGGCTCCTTCTTGACGAAGATCATATCGCGATACACCATCGCCAAAGTTAATTTTATCGACGATTTTCAACTCCGTTAACAGCTCCAGTGTTCGATAGACTGTTGCTAAACCGATCTCTGGAGATTTTTCTTTAACGAGGAGGTAGACATCTTCCGCACTCAAATGATCTTCTTCATGCTCCAAAAGGACGCGGACAGTCGCCTCGCGCTGTGGCGTCAATTTGTATCCAGCGGTATGCAGGAGCTTTTTTATTCGTTCAACCCGTTCTTCCATCTTTATCCCTCCCTCGTCATTCAAATATCATTATAACAAAAGAGAGAGGAAAGTATCAAAATAAAAATCATTATTAGTAAATAAGTAAAATGGTTATTATATAAAAATAATTACAAGCTGAAAATTTTCATTGGTCATGAAGATGGCACTGTTTTGAGCACCTAGATTCGATGCAGTTGGAAAATGGACATATATCTCATCAAAAAGCGAAATCTCATGTTTTCGATGGTCAAAGACAAGTCAGTGACTTGTTTGACCATCGACTGCTGACATGGGAAGCGAAGGTTGAAGAATCAAGTGATGCGTTCCATGCTATTGTTATTTGTTATTGATTAGTTGAACGACTTGTTTCATAATGACCGGAGAAATATATGCCTCCAAGCCAGCAGACACAATCAAGGAAGCACTAATAGCCAACATAATGAGTGTGTAACGGATAATCATGGGAAAAATCGGTTCATGCATCCGCTTCATAAATTGATTCCGCACCATTTTTAATGAGAAGGAAACTGAGACAGCTCCCATTATAATAAAAGCGGGAACCACAACAAAGTTTTGCGGCATAACTGAAACAAACGATAATAGGAACCCTTGCCACCCCATTTGATTAACTAGAAATCCGACCGTAAAGCCGACAACAATTCCTTTTAAAAAGAGCAAAATTAAAATAAGCGGCAATCCAATAATCGAAATACCAAGCACCCACATAAACCCAATATACTGTAAATTATGGAAATAGCTTTGTTGAAACATATCGCTCGCACTCGCAAACTGCCCTTTGGATACTTGTCCGAAAAACTGCATTAAATAATAATATAAATCTTGTTTTTGATTAAAATTCAAGCTATTGACGACAATCGCTCCAAAAATCACGCCCATGAGAAACAGGACAATAATAAATAAATAAATCGACGCATGCTCTTTTAAATGCATCGCAATCACTGACTTCAATGGCTGTTTTCTCATTGCTCTCCGTCCTCCTATCTGCCTCTTACTAGATTGTATGAGGAAAGAGCAAATCTATGACACCTTGAAGAGAAAAGAGAAGAATCGCTTCTATCGAGAAGCGATTCTTCCATATTTGCCGCCGCCTCCTGCTGTCATGGAAAGCTTTCCGTCTCTAGCAAGCAAAATGAGCTGGGCAAGCTTTTCACCGACGGCCTCTTCCAACTGTAATCCTGTCGCTTCATGAAGAATGTACATTTCTGTTTTGAAACGCTCAAGCAGCTTTTTATACGTTTTGTGTCCAATGCCCGGAATAAATTCAAGTGGCACCTGATGTACGTATGGCGGACGTTTGGGTGGAATCGTGTCCGTTTTTAATTCTTGAAGCCGATCAAATACGCCTTTTACATATCGCTCGTGCCCACAGCTCGGACAGTATTCGTCATAGATTTTCATCAGTGCCGCACAACGCTCACACGCCGTTTGATGATATTTCCCCAGCTTAGGATTTAGTCCGTAATTAGCGACAATTCCGCGATTTTCTTCCTCTTTGAGCGCTTTTTTAAGCTCGGCAAACGTTAAGCTCTTCATGCGAATAACTTGATATTCCCGCGCAATCTTCCGCAACGAATGAGCGTCTGAATTCGAAAGATAGGGATAGCGATGCAATTCAGCAATCTGATCAGCCATGCTCGAATCAGCACTCAGCCCAAGCTCGATCGCGTCGATCCATTCAGGATCAAACACCTCTTGCAAGCTTCGTTTCACTCCTTTTCCATACAAGCTTTTAAATGGAGTAAAAACGTGAGCCGGAATAAACAAGCCGTTCAATTGTTGAATCAGCTGCTGCAGTTCTCTTCCTGTCCCATACATTCGCTGTGAGCTCAACGAAACATTCTTCACTCGTTTTTTTAACCAGTCTGAAAAGAAACGCATGGCGGCGATCGTCGGCAAAAAAACAAGAACATGAAGCGGTCCTTGGCAGTGTTCGTCGTAAATTTCAATTTCGCTTCCCAGTAGCAAGGTAAGATCTTTCGTTGACACCCCGCCTTCTTCATTTTCACGCCAGTCATTTTCAGTCATCGCTCGTTCCAATTCATCAAGGATCTCAGGAACATGGCTATCGATAATGCCAATCATATTCAGTCCTTTAATCCGCGCCGCTTCATCTATAATATTGGCAAGGGTCAGCGTTCGGGCGCCTGTAATTTTCACTGGTCTGCCAGAAGCTGTCCGTCCTATATGAATATGTAAATCCACGTAATAATTTTTCATGCTTGCAACTCCCGTTTTACTTTTGTAATGCATACTGCAGTTGTAAATATTGCAAGGCATAGGCTGTTTTCGCATCATAAATTTCTTGTTTTTGTAGCATCGCCAATGCTTCCTCCAACGTCACTTCCAACAGATCGACAAATTCATCATCATCAAGTGGTGCAGCCGATTCTAGTTTTTTTAATCCTTTCGCCACGTATAAATGAATGATTTCGTCAGCAAACCCAGGCGAGGTGTAAAACGACAACAAATGATGCAGCTCTTGGGCAGCATAGCCGGTTTCTTCCTCCAGCTCACGGCGTGCAGTCATCGCAGGTTCTTCGTTTTTTTCTAATTTTCCTGCAGGAATTTCAACTAACACCCGCTCAAGCGCTTTTCTATATTGTCTGACAAGCACTAGCTTTCCTTCATCTGTAATTGGAATAATCGCCACCGCGCCCGGATGCTTGACGATTTCCCGCTTGCTCGTCTTTCCATTTGGCAGCTCAACATCCTCCACATATACATCAATGACTTTGCCTTTGAAAATTTCTTCTTTGTGAATCGTTTTTTCCATTAGATGATCCATTTCTTTTCTCTCCCGTCTCTTCATCATATTCTTTTTTATTATACTATATTGAATGATTTTCCACTCCCCTTTTTTTCCAATCATCTAAGCCGTTCAAATGTATTGGATTCATGTTTTGGATAAAAAGGGGGACGATTTCTTACGTGAAAAAGCCAACGCCAACAGTCTTCCCTTCCCTGCCTGTTTCAGAAAAAGAGATTTTCTCTTTTATGTGATAAAATGAAGAAAATACAGATTGCAAGGAGGCATGTGCGATGAAGAAACGGCGGATTGGAACATCGGATTTATATGCCAGCGAAATCGGCCTTGGCTGTATGTCGCTCGGAACAGATGAGAAACAAGCCATTCGCCTTATTCATGAAGCTTTAGAGCGAGGCATTAACTATTTGGATACCGCTGATCTTTACGATCGCGGGTTAAATGAACAATTTGTCGGCAAAGCGCTGAAAGGCAAGCGCGATCAAGTAATCCTTGCGACAAAAGTCGGAAATCGTTGGGAGGAAGGAAAAGAAGGATGGTTTTGGGATCCTTCAAAATCATATATTAAAACAGCTGTAAAAGAAAGTCTGCGCCGTCTGCAAACAGACTACATTGATCTATACCAGCTTCACGGCGGAACGATCGAGGATCCGATCGATGAGACCATCGCAGCGTTTGAAGAATTAAAAAAAGAAGGGGTTATCCGCTATTACGGCATTTCTTCGATTCGTCCCAATGTCATTCGCGAATATGTGAAACGTTCGAATATCGTCAGCGTCATGATGCAATATAGCTTGCTGGATCGCCGTCCAGAGGAGCTTTTCCCGCTTCTAAAAGAACATCGCATTAGCGTCATCATTCGCGGCCCGGTAGCCAAAGGGCTATTGACTGAACGTCCGCTGGAGGCAGCTAGCGACTCCATCAAACAGCATGGTTATTTAAGCTATACATACGAAGAACTGCAAACACTGCTGCCAAACTTAAAAAAGCAAACCGCTTTGCACCGCTCCTTCACAGCTACCGCTCTCCAATTTTGCTTATACGATCCAGCGGTCGCGGTCGTTGTTCCGGGAGCCAGCAGCAGCGAGCAGCTAGCGGAAAACGCAGCAGCGGCTTCTGCCTCAGGATTGACAAAAGAGGAATACGAATGGCTTCGGGAGCAAACAAAAACGGCAATCTATACAGAACATCGCTAATATAAAATGGAAAGTAGAAGGGTGGTACAACGTCCGTTTTGACTTTGTCCACCACCACTTTAAGAGATTGATTCATTTCTTTTTTCGTCCTGGACCGTTCTTGAATCTACTGGACAGACAAGGCATTATGTTTTAGCCAAGAGACGAATCGTTCCGAAACGTTCGCAAAAGTAGGCGAGCGAGGCCCGCGACGCAGAGTGAACGGTTGATCAACAATCTGATCCATGATCCGGCTTCACGCTCTGACCGTCCTCAAACAGGCGCCTCTTCCTTTTCAGAGTCCATGCGTGCCATCATCAATGGTCGCCGATATAAAATCCGTTAACATAAATTTTCTATGGTGAACATAACAAAAGCCGCTGATGGATTCAGCGGCTTATTTAAAACGGCGCCAATCAAGGTTGCTTTCATTTAATAGTTCTTCAAATGTTTTTTGCTTTTCGCGCTGCCTTTTTTCCTCTCGTCTTTGCGCCTCTTCCTCCTCTTTTTTTCGCTGCTCGACTTCCTCCAACGATTTCTTTTTAGCTCGCAGCTGTTCATACAAATCCACATGTAGACGATCTTGCAATGTGATCGCTTCATCCTGTTGCTTCATGGATGATGCTTTTTTCGCCACTGTTATTCCCCCTCCAACAATTGAACTACTCCCGCCTTCGCTTGGCTTAGAGGTGGGAGACTGCTTGGTCGATAATGTTAAAGGCATCATTTCCACGACCTATGCTTACAAAATTTCTGTAATATGAGGCATATGTTCATTCAGCCAAGCAATCGCTTCATCGAGCGTCGCAAACTCTGTTGCTTCAAATGTCATTTCATCCTGCAGCAGCCAAACATCCTTTTTTTCCTGGTAAACGCCGGCAACCGACCAATGCAGTAAACTATATGGATCATTTTCATGCAAAAATGAGACCCATGTCTTTTGTCTTGCAATGTTGGCAATCTGTTTTAGCTTATCATTCATGCTGTTCACTCACTTCCAAAAGCGACATACGCGGATTTAAAATTTGATTGGGACTCTTCAGTTGAAAGCAACCCGAGCCTTTCACGACATCAATCGTCATCGTTTCATCGTAAAATACGAGACGAGATTTTTCGAGTAAAATGGGCACAAAATTCGTCTCTACCACGATATCGTCTTTATCAGCGCGATCGACGAGCCAGAGCGTCGGCACGCCGTTAACGGCACAGCCGCAGCCGTCGGTATCATATTTTAGCTTTAACCGGCGCCCTGTTTTCGTTACAATAGGAGCGAGGGCGGCAATCGCTTCGTCAGTCCATAGGATATTCACTTCTACAAAAGCTCCTTTTTGCCAATTTGCCTCTATTTTACCTACTGAAGCGCGATGCTGTCAAAGCAGAAAGGGGAAGAAGAGAGAGAACAGACCGTTTTAAAATGAACATCGGTCTTGTTCCCCCCTCAGAAACGGATCATTTGTAAGAAGGAGATACGCATGATGAACGAACAATGGCTGCGAAAACTAATTCGCAATGTTTTGCACCAATATGGCTACCATCCGGAAACATGGAATCTTGATGAAGACGAATGGCATCGTCTGTGTGCCTATGTCACAGCAGAAAAAGAAAAAAATAGGAACGCTGACATCTACGAGCTTGTTCATGATGCTGTCTACGAGTTCATTACAAACATGTAAAAAACCGTTGTCTCATCTGAATGGCTTGGTTTCCCTGCTGTCTTCCCCTAAGCCAATATCCCCTCTTGCTGTCTGAGCGTCCCCATATTCGCGTTTGTTGAAGCTTATTTTTGAAAAAATGCTCGTTTTGCCACTTTTTCTACAAGACTAGGAACCAGCTGATACAAGCGACTTCCCACACTCATCCAGCCCGGCATATTTACCTCCCGCGCTGGCGTCATCATCACATCAACCACGCGGCGAGCAACCGCTTCTGGACGAAGCATCCATTTTTCGATGTTTTTCACATAGCTGCCCGATGAATCTGCGATCGCAAAAAAGCTCGTAGCGATCGGTCCCGGATTGACGGCCGTCACAAATACACCATGCTGCGCAGCCTCCATGCGCAAGCTGTTTGTAAATCCAAGCACAGCATGCTTTGTGGCAGCATATACACTGGATTTCGGTGTCGCCATTTTTCCTGCCTGTGAAGCAATATTAATGATGTGTCCGCTGCGCCGGTTAATCATATGAGAATATACCGCTTTTGTACAGGCGATCATACCGAGCACATTGACCTCCAACATTTTTTCCGCTTCCGTTAAATCAATGTCTTCTATATGGCGAAATACGCCAAATCCCGCATTATTGACAAGCACGTCTATTTCCATCTCCTGCAACAGTTTGTGAAACGTTGCTTCCACCGCTGTGATATCACTTACATCAAGCGCCTCATAGCGGCATGGAACGCTATATGTTTGTTGAATATGCTCGGCCATATCAGCCAACTTTTTCTCATTGCGCGCCAACAAAACCGGAATCGCTTTTCGCTTCGCAACCTCATACGCCATTTGCTCTCCGATTCCACTTGAAGCGCCAGTAATCACGATCTGCTTCCCTTCAATTCTCAACGCATCGCCACCGCCTTATACACATATGAGTTCCCTTCCTTCTCCTTCATAACAGCCCCCAGCTGTTCCAAATAATCAAGCTGGCCGACCGCTTCCGACATCGTCAATAAAAATTCCTTTTCATAAACAGCCGGAAAGAGCTCCCGGCATACATCAAACGCGGTCATCGGACGCTGCTGCAACATATTCCATACTTGCTCGGCCCGCTCTTTTTGTCTAGCTAACCGTCTTTCTACTAACGGAGGCACATCTGTCACATCACGGCCATGCCCCGCCATAACACGAGTCATTTTATATCGCAGCAGTTTGCGCAATGAATCGTTATACTGCAAAAGTGGTTTTGGACGTTCATCCTCCCCTTCATCCGGCGGTTCTAGCATCGGATTGGAGGAAACGGTTGCAAGCAAAAGATCTCCTCCTATCATTCTGCCATCCTTTTCACAATATAAGACGATATGGCTTTGCGCATGTCCCGGCATTTCTAATACCGTCCAGCCTGGGAGCCCATCGACAACCTCTCCTTCGAGCACCTCGATATCGAGCGAGCGCTCGCACGAATAGCGCAACGAACGACGAAAGCTAGGGAGTCGATGGAGAGAAGCCGGTTCAAGTCCGCACTCCACGAGAAAGCGGTAAAAATAACGCTCATGCCAAGCTAAAAATTGCGGATCTTTGCTGATCCACGGCCTTGCCTTCGGATGGCCGATAACAAGAGCAGAATGGGGCAAATAGTCTAACAATCCGACATGATCAGGATGATGATGTGTAATCACCACCTGCTCAATATCAGCGGGTTCATAACCAATCTCCGCCAGCTGATACTTAAATGCCTGCCAAGCTTCCTCTGTTTTAACTCCAGCATCAATCAGCGTCAAACTATCCGTTTTCACTAGATACATGTTGACATTGCCAACGGCAAACGGCGTTGGCACCACTATTGGATAAATGGTTTCTTTCGCCATTTATAACGTCCCCTTTGTCATTATATTATCATAATATTTTAGTGCTCATATTAGTTTAAAGTTTACACGCATTTTGTCGATTTGTCATTTTCTTGTTATCACTTGCACAAAAATTCTAAAAAATTGCTTTTTCCTATTGACAACTAGCTTGTTTTCAGTGCATAATTGCAAACAAATCAAGCGCATTGATGATGGAACCATTTTATGCAGAGAAAGCTCGCTGAACAATCGAAAATGACTTTGCGTTCACGCATAAATTTCATAAATGCAAGGCGATGAATGGGACCAGTAAATGATGAACGACAACAAGAGAGTGAAGCCCACAGGCTGAAAGGCTTCATTGTCCTCTTCATCATTGAACCTATCCCATGAGCTGTTAGGAAAACCTAACCGTCCAGCCGACGATACCGGCTATGAGGTGGGCACTGCTTGTGCCAACAAAGGTGGTACCGCGGAAAAACAAGGCCTTTTCCGTCCTTTATGAGGACGGGAAAGGCTTTTTTATTGGGATCATAAACAAATTCAGGAGGGATTGACATGGAAAAAAGAACAACGATTGCCTTTATGGGGGCCGGTTCAATGGCGGAAGCTATGATTGCTGGCATGACAAAAACGCTTTATCAGCCGGAACAAATCATTGTCACCAATCGCTGCAATACAGAACGTCTTGCCTATATACAAAAAACCTATCACGTACGGACGGAAATCAATAAGGACACGGCATTGAAAGAAGCGGATATTGTGATCTTGGCTATGAAACCAAAGGATGCGGCGGAAGCCATCTCCTCTATCGCTCATGCTATTGGTGAGCATCAGTTGATCATCTCTGTATTAGCTGGAGTCACCACTGATACCATCGTATCTCTTATTGGAAAGCCCGTAGCTGTTGTGCGGGCAATGCCTAACACATCAGCCGCGATCGGACAATCTGCCACCGCGATTTCATGCGGACGTTACGCAAATGACAGCCATTTAGCCACAGCTCAAGCATTATTTGAAACCGTCGGAATTGTCACGGCTGTCAATGAGGAAGATTTACACGCGGTAACAGGGCTTTCCGGAAGTGGCCCCGCTTACGTTTATTATTTGGTGGAAGCGATGGAAAAGGCAGCCGATGAGATCGGGCTGGAGCGTGAAGTAGCGAAAGATTTGATTTTGCAAACGATTATCGGAGCTGCCCATATGTTAAGAACAACAGACAAACAACCGGCTATGCTCAGAAAGGAAGTCACAAGCCCAGGTGGGACAACAGAAGCAGGTATCGGCGTGCTTGAGCATTATCACTATCAAGAAGCCGTCATCTCCTGCATCAAACGCGCAGCTGAACGCTCTCAAGAGCTCGGAAAAGCCCTTCTCTCGCTCCATCGGTAAAAATCTCGTTCATCTGCATGAGCATCTCGCTCTCAAGCTCATGAAATCACTCCAGCATTTGACGCTCCCTCTCCTCCATTTTGTTGAAAGGAGGGGAACTTTCAAGCTATTGGTAGCCAGCTTCCTGACTCTCGACAATCAGAAGCTGATTGGCACTGTAATGATTCATACAGGCGGAAAGAAAAGGACCGAACGGAAGCCTCTCCCTCTTCTGCCTGCACTGGATGCGACAAAAAGTTTTCTTAGCTTCACGATTCATTCTTAAAGCATTGAAGCAAAATGTTTTTCTTTTCCAAATCGAGATGATATGATTCTAACTGAAACTGATACGATTTGGAGGGGAAGAACCATGCTTTTTTCACCATATGATGTTCGAGGAGTGACACTAAAAAATCGAATTGTCATGTCGCCAATGTGCATGTATGCATGCGATACGCAAGACGGCACTGTGCGCAACTGGCACCTCATCCATTACCCTGCACGTGCCGTCGGCCAAGTCGGACTTATTATCGTCGAGGCAACAGCTGTTACGCCACAAGGAAGAATTTCAGAGCGCGATTTAGGAATTTGGAGCGATGACCATGTGAAAGGCCTCCAATCGCTCACAGCACTCGTTCAAGAACAAGGGGCCAAAATTGGCATCCAGCTCGCTCATGCAGGAAGAAAAGCCATGATTGAAGGAGAAATTATTGCGCCTTCAGCACTTCCGTTTAATGAAAAAATGCAAACGCCGAGGGAAATGACGAAAACCGACATTGAAGAAACCATTCAGGCGTTTCAAGACGGAGCGCGCCGTGCGAAACAAGCGGGTTTTGACGTGATCGAAATTCACGCGGCCCACGGCTATTTAATTAATGAATTTTTATCGCCGCTATCCAATAAACGAACAGACGAATATGGTGGCACATTCGACAATCGCTATCGTTTTTTAGGTGAAGTGATTGCTGCCGTTAGAGAAGTATGGGATGGTCCTCTCTTTGTCCGCGTGTCCGCTTGCGATTATCATCCAGAGGGGTTGACCGTCGAGGATTACATCAAGTATGCGAAACGAATGAAAGAAGATGGCGTAGATTTAGTCGATGTTAGCTCTGGAGCAGTCGTTCCGGCCTCCATTGACAGCTATCCGGGCTATCAAGTGCCGTTTGCCGAAGCGATCCGAAACGGCGCCGATATCGCCACAGGTGCAGTCGGCCTTATCACCTCTGGGCGTCAAGCAGAAGAAATTTTACGCAATAAACGAGCGGATCTCATTTTTATTGGCCGTGAATTGCTGCGTGATCCATATTGGCCAAGAACAGCCGCAAATGAACTTGGCGTATCCATCGAAGCACCAATACCGTATACGCGCGGGTGGTAAAGGCTGTGTTTTTTTCCTTCACTCAACATAAAAAAAGAGTCAAGCCTCTTCAATCTCCAGAGAAGCTTGACTCTTCATTTTAACGCCAAATCCGCGTGACTTCTCCTTTCCTAGCGGATATGGCAATTTCAAACACATCCGGATTCGATAAACTCTTCCACTCTGCAAACCCATAACGTTTGTCAAACAGATGCAACATCAATATAGTTAGATTGCCATGGCTCACAATGACGGTATGCGCCGCATCCGCCTGCAAAACTTCCCCAATAGCTGCTTTGGCTCGTTCCATGGCTTGACGATTCGATTCCCCACCGCTGTATGCCAGATCAAAATCAACAAACGTGCGTTCAAATTTTTCGAGCCAGTCCTCCGTAAACTGGCCATCCCCAAATAACACGCGCTCCCCGAAGCGTTCATCGCGTTCAATCGATAAATTCCGTTGACGCGCTAACGGTTCAATTGTTTGAACTGCACGAACATATGGACTTGAAACAATTCGATCAATCGGCTTGTCTGCGAAAAAATGCACAAGCTCGTTTGTCTGCTGCTCTCCCTCCTCCGTTAGCGGTGCCGTAAACTCCTGCCCCGCTGCTTTACAATGCCGAACAATATAAAGACGTTTTTCCACTGATGTTTCTCCTCTCTACCCATCTACTTCTTCTTAGCAAGGGAAAACGACATAAAATCGGAAGCAATCGCTGTGTTCGGAAAAATTGCTTTTGCTTCTTCCAAAAGCTTATCGCACATATCGCCTTGATATCGCGAGCTAATATGCGTCAAGATGAGCTGCTTTGCTTCCGCCCGCTTCGCAACTTCTGCCGCTTGCACCGTCGTTGAATGAAAGTAATCGTGCGCCAGCTGGGCTTCCGCTGCGCCAAACGTCGCCTCATGAACAAGCACATCCGCCTCTTTAGCCAGTTCGATGCTCGCTTCACAATAACGAGTATCTCCCATAATCGCCACCACTCTCCCTTTTTGTGGTGGTCCAACAAACTCGCGTCCATCAATCACCTTGCCATTTTCTAGCGTGATCATCTTCCCTTGTTTAATTTGCTGATAAATCGGCCCCGGTCGAATGCCAAGTGCACGCAACTTATCTACTAGTAGCGTGCCCGGCAAATCCTTTTCAACAATTCGAAACCCGTACGAAGGCATGCCGTGATCGAGAAGTTGCGCCGTCACCACAAACTGATGGTCCTCGAATACGGTTCCTTCGACAAACTCCATCACTTCAAGATCATACTTGAGCCGTGTTCCGCTCACTAAAAGCGCTGTTTCTACAAACGCTTCAATTCCCTTTGGCCCATAAACGGTAAGCGGTGTGTCTCCGCCTTGAAACGAGCGGCTTCCAAGCAAGCCCGGCAATCCGAAAATATGGTCGCCGTGAAGATGGGTAATAAAAATTTTTTCAATTCTCCTTGGGCGTATAGATGTATGTAAAATTTGATGCTGTGTTGCTTCACCACAGTCAAACAGCCATGTCGCTCCTCTTTCTTCAAGCAGCTGTAAAGCTAATGCCGACACATTTCGGCCTTTCGATGGAACACCTGATCCCGTTCCTAAAAATGATAATTCCAATGAGCCCACCTCTCCTTTATGTGTCTGTTGTTAGCGTATCAAGGTTTAAGCAGCAATTCAACACTGTTTTCCCTTTCGGGTCGAAAATGTTTGCGTTCAGCAACAGAAATCTCTACAATTAAATATTTGAAGAGACAATTTTAGCTAAAGCGAGGTACATATCGTGAGCAACGTGAATCCAAAGTCACTGATCGTTATCTTCGGCGCTACAGGGGATTTGGCAAAGCGCAAACTATTTCCTTCGATTTATAGTCTGTATCAAAAAGGAAAATTATCAGAAGAGTTTGCTGTTGTCGGTGTCGCTCGTCGTTCACTATCAGATGACGCCTTTCGCCATTATGTAAGCGAAGCCATTGAACACTCTACGAAACAGCAGTTTCTTGATGAAGCCTTTATCTCACATTTTTATTATCATTCCCTTGATGTAACGAACACCGCTTCCTATCAAGAACTCAAGCAGCTGCTTGAACGCTTGGACAGTACATACAACATCGAAGGTAACCGCATTTTTTATTTAGCCATGGCACCAGAGTTTTTCGGCACCATTACAGCTCATTTGAAATCAGAAGGATTGACAAATGTAAACGGCTGGAAACGGCTCGTGATCGAAAAACCGTTTGGCCATGATTTAAAAAGCGCCCAGCATCTAAATAAAGAAATCCGCAAGGCGTTTTCAGAAAAAGAGATTTTCCGTATCGACCATTACTTGGGCAAAGAAATGGTCCAAAATATTGAAGTCATCCGTTTTGCTAATGCCATTTTCGAACCGCTTTGGAACAACCGATTTATCGCCAATATTCAAATTACGTCTAGCGAGACGCTAGGGGTGGAAGATCGCGGCCGCTATTACGATCATTCAGGAGCGCTGAAGGACATGGTTCAAAACCATATGCTGCAAATGGTCGCTTTGCTGGCCATGGAACCGCCAATCAAATTAACAACCGATGATATTCGCAGTGAAAAAGTAAAGGTGCTTCGTGCCCTTCGCCCTATCTCACATGACGAAGTCGGACAGTATTTCGTTCGCGGGCAATATGGACGAGGAATCATTCGGGAAAAAGAAGTGATCGGCTATCGTGAAGAAAACAATGTGGATCCAGATTCCAATACAGAGACATTTGTCGCTGGCAAATTAATGATCGATAATTTCCGTTGGGCGGGCGTGCCGTTTTATATTCGCACAGGTAAGCGAATGAAAGAAAAATCAACGAAAATCGTAGTCCAATTTAAAGATGTGCCCATGAACCTATACTATCGTACAAGTGAAAATGTTCATCCAAACTTGCTTGTCATTCATATCCAGCCAGATGAGGGCATTACGTTACATTTAAATGCTAAAAAAAGCGGCGAAAGTATGAAGACGACGCCAATTAAGCTTGATTATTGCTACAACTGCATCGACGGCATTAATACTCCTGAAGCATATGAGAAGTTGCTTTATGATTGCATGCGCGGCGATGCCACTAATTTTACTCATTGGGATGAAGTAGCGGCATCTTGGAGCTTTATTGATCCGATTGCTGAAGTATGGACAAACACAAAAGCGGCTGATTTTCCAAACTATGAAGCAGGATCAATGGGACCAAAAGCGGCCGATGAGCTGCTGCAAAAAGACGGATTCCATTGGTGGTCCATTCATTATAATGGACAGTAATGTCGGATGAAAGGAGAAACGCCATGAAAATGTATGATGTAACAACCCCGATTTTTGAGGGAATGCCCGTCTATAAAAACAAGCCTGAAAAACAGCCGAAGCTGATGACGGTAACGAACGATTATGTAACCGAATCACGGATTGACATGGATTTACACACAGGAACTCATATCGATGCGCCGCTCCATATGGTTAAAAATGGGGAAACATTTGAAACGATTCCGCTAGAAAAGCTAGTAGGAGCATGCAAATTGTTTGATCTTACACATGTAACAGATAAAATTTCAAAAGAAGATCTAATGGAGCTTGATATCCAACAGAATGATTTCATCTTGTTCAAAACCAAAAATTCGTTAGAAGAAGCGTTCCATTTCGAGTTTATTTATGTAGCTGAAGATGCCGCGAAATACTTGGCAGAAAAACAGATTCGCGGCGTTGGCATTGATGCCCTTGGCATTGAACGCAGCCAACCGGGACATCCAACTCATAAAACATTATTCGGCCACGGCATTATCGTCATTGAAGGGCTGCGTTTAAAAGACGTGCCATCCGGAGAATATTGGATGGTCGCTGCCCCATTAAAACTTGTCGGTACCGATGCCGCGCCAGCACGTGTTCTTTTGTTTGAGCAATAAAACCCCCCCCTCATCATGCAGTGAGGGGGACAAAATCTATCCATAAAATAAAATCAATAATTTATATCATTTTACGTTTTTTAATTCTTGATGGTTCATATCAAACATTTTTAATACAGCCGTACATTTTTATCGGTCTCCATTAATTCAAAATGCACTTTTCATCATTTAACTTTACTTTTTTCCTGCTTTCGTTCTGTAATGATTTCAACACGATATTACTTACTCACTAATTAACATTTTCCTCATAAAATTGTTTAGTTCTATATTTTCGTAATTAGTCAGCTTGCTACGAAATCCTACTCTTGATACTTCTACTTTTCCAAATAGTTTTTTCTCCACAAGAGCATGTCCACTTCCTCCATCAACTGCTGCTACATTTTCACTTTACTTAACTTATAACAGATAACTACTCTTCCCTTACAAATTATGTAAGGAACTCAAAAACTATTCAACAATAATCTGAATCGTTATCGTGTTTTAATTAAGTTGATATTTTTCTTTTACTTGTTTTTTGAGTTTGTTAAATTCCTCAATATGATCACCGAAATATTCAATATCCTTTAAGTTCTTATATTCTTTAATACTTGAAATACGCTTTACAGGATCAGGTGAGTCTAAGTCATACTTTCCTTGGTACATCCCAACAATAACATATGTGTCATCATCAATCATTGGTTTTAGAAACAATAAATAATTATGTCTTTCTTGCATCAAATTATACCCTTCAATACTTACAAAAGTATCATTCATAAAGTATGCTGGCTCATAAACTGCAATTTCTTTCTTTTTCAATTCTCCTTTTAAAACTTTCTCTACTCGAATTTCAGATTTAGAAGCAGTTGCAGTTACTGTATTAGTTGGTTCATCAACCCATTCTTTCAAAGTTCGATTTCCTATAAACTTACCTTTTACTATAAGAGTAGCATTTCTATCTACTTCATTAATGTCATTCATCAAATCGTAGTCAGCATCTAAAACGGCAACTTTAGTTTGTGAACTCTGATTATTGTAAGTTACACTTGAAAAATGCCAATAACTTATCATCGCAGCTATTGTCACAAGTAACAGAACAAACCCAAAAATAAACTGTTTTTTCTTCATTAGTATACGTATACCCCCCTCCAGAAATTTCTTTTACTAATATTTATAGGCTATATTGGATTTATCTAATTCTTGAGGACCACTATAAGATAATTTACCTTGAACCATGATTGAGATTGTACCACTAGGTTGGTGACGCAAGCCTAGCGCATGTCCAAACTCATGTATTGTTGTTTTATTTCTATTCGCATTTGTATAGTTATAATAATCCATATAATAATCATTTAAGTAGATTTTCACGAATGACCAATTGGTAGTTGTTGCATCTGGATCTGTTACCAAAGAGTCGCCTTGGTAAGGTTGTGCAAGACCGGCATAGTCCAATCCGTAGTTTCCAGCATAAACCCTAATATCAGCGTCTGTTGCACTACCAGCAGACCAAAAGTCTACATCTGCATTTGATATTCCTCCCCATCCACTTTTAGCATTAGATACATAGGTACTATAACCATAGTTTGAAACAGAATCAGAAACGAATACATAACAATCACCAACAACATATTTTGGCAATCCACTTTTGAAAAACGCATCATTATTAGTATAGGCAGCAAAAGAGAGTATCGGAACCAGCATAGAAAAAGTAACAAACAGTACGATTACACTTACTATTTTTTTAATGAACTTAGCCATTTTATACCTCCCTCTAGAAATGTTTATATATCAACGGTTGTAGCCGTTTCAGAGGTGCCAAAAAAATTTTTTTCGACAACATTTCATACATACACTCCCATTTTTGTTTATATATAATAGACCACGGTGCGCTTCGCAGTCACTGCTAGGTATTTTTTACTGAAGTGAGTGGAATGGTATGCGATGCACTCTGGATCTCTGCGAATTGGATGAGGACGAACCCTCTCCCACCTACACTTCACTTAGAGGTGAAAGATTTCTCAGTGGATTATGCTAAAAATGTATTTACTCAAGTGAGCATCTAAATCTGTGACGAACCATCTTTACAATTCTTGTAAATCATTGATACAGTGCAGTTGGCTTTTATGAATCTTCTTCAAATAGGTGGGTATCACGGAAGACTTCCCCGTTCACTTTATGATGAATCAGATACTCCAAGTGATGAGCTTGTCCTTGTCGAGTGTTTGCTTTCTCCTATGAATCTTGATTAGTGGTCAAACAATACTTGTGGAAAGTGGTAGACATAAAATTAAACGAAGTACAGTCAAGGTGGACTCGTTACGGATTTAGGAGCATTATAAAAATTTTTAAAAAACATGTCAATTATTTATTCAAAAAATTAATAATATTAAGATAAATATATTTGCCATCAAAAATCCCCTAAGGCAAATTGCCCTAAGGGTTTTTCGTTTACTTCAACCATTCCGTATGGAAAATTCCTTCTTTATCAATGCGTTCATAGGTATGAGCACCGAAATAGTCGCGCTGTGCTTGAATCAAGTTAGCAGGCAGCGTCTCCAGCCGGTAGCTATCATAGTAAGCAAGAGCGCTCGCAAACGCCGGTACAGGAATCCCGCGCATGGCTGCCGTCGCAACAATCTCGCGCAGCGCTTGTTGATAGCTTTCGACGATTTCTTTAAAATACGGATCAAGCAATAAGTTAGGCAATTGTGGATCACGATCGTACGCATCTTTAATTTTCTGTAAAAATTGTGCGCGAATAATGCAGCCGCCGCGGAAAATCATCGCAATGTTGCCATATTGCAAATTCCAGTTGTACTCTTCTGATGCGGCTTTCATTTGCGCGAATCCTTGAGCATATGAACAAATTTTGCTCATATAAAGCGCACGCCGTACCGCTTCGATAAAATGCTTTCGATCTCCTTCATACGGAGCGACAGAAGGACCGGAAAGAAGCTGGCTCGCCTTCACACGCTCTTCTTTCATCGCTGAAATAAAGCGGGCAAATACCGACTCCGTGATGATTGGAAGCGGAACGCCCAAGTCAAGCGCATTTTGACTTGTCCATTTTCCTGTTCCTTTTTGACCCGCTTTATCCAAAATCACATCCACGAGTGGCTTGCCTGTTTCTTCATCTATTTTCGTAAAAATATCGGCCGTGATCTCAATTAAATAGCTGTCCAATTCACCTTTGTTCCATTCGGCAAACACTTCATGCAGTTCTTGAGCGCTCAAGCCAAGCACACTCTTTAATAAAAAGTAGGCTTCCGCAATCAACTGCATGTCACCGTATTCAATGCCATTATGCACCATTTTCACATAATGTCCCGCACCATCTGGACCGATATAGGTGGTGCATGGCTCTCCATTCACTTTAGCCGCAATCGCTTCAAAAATCGGACGTACAAGCTCATGCGCTTCCTGTTGCCCTCCTGGCATAATGGAAGGACCTTTTAATGCTCCTTCTTCTCCTCCAGAGACGCCTGTTCCGATAAAATGAATGCCAAGTTCAGACAGTTCTTGATTGCGGCGCTGTGTGTCTTTAAAATACGTATTGCCGCCGTCAATTAAAATATCTCCTTTTTCTAAGTGTGGCTTCAACTGCTCAATCGTGGCATCTGTCGCTGCTCCCGCCTTGACCATTAGCAAAATTTTACGCGGTTTTTCAAGAGATTGAACAAATTCTTCAACACTATATGTACCAATTACATTTTTTCCTTTGGCTTCCTTTAGAAACTCATCCGTTTTTTCCGGTGAACGGTTGTACACAGCCACTGAATATCCGCGGCTTTCAATATTCAAGGCCAGGTTTTTCCCCATTACCGCTAGACCAATGACACCAATTTGCTGCTTTGCCATCGTAAAACGTTCCTTTCTATTTTTAATTGTTCATGAAAGAACATACCACAGTCCATTTTCTCATTCAAGTTTTGTGAATGCATTTTTTACGCTTTTATATAAAGATAACGGAAAAAGGGAACAAACGATGGCTGTAAAAATCCAAGATGGATGACTTGCCTTGTCACGAATCGAACGAACCCTGATCATTGAACCAAGTGATGAATCTATGCCTAATAGGAAAAGAGCCCGAATTTTGGGCTCTTTTTCTTTACCGTTTTTAGTATCCTCTATATGGATAGTGCGGATAAGAAGGATAATACGGATAATGATGATGGTGGTACGGATAATGTGGATAATACGGATAATGGTGTCCATGCGGATAGTGCGGGTAATATCCTCCTCCATATCCTGGATATGATCCATATGGCCATTGTTGTCTTTCATCCATAATCATAATAAAATTCCTCCTCATGTCATTTCCATTATTTTTTTGCCATGTCGCTATATAGGATATGTGCGGAGGAAAAAAAATGTATAGGCAAAAACCCATACCCATGTTTTCTTTCTCTTATCCCATTCTCCATCCACACCATATAGCGAACGGCTCGAATCGTGACAGGTTGCACTCTGCATTTTGAACAATCTCTCCGATCGTCTACTGCAAGTTTCCGTATATAAAAACTAGTCTAATATTCTCATAGCTTGTCTATAATAGTAACAAAACGGAAAAAAGGAGGCGCTCGCAATCATGATGCTTTATGACCTTCACAACAAGCTATATTATCAAGCAATCAATACTTCCAAACCGAAAATGGCCATGTCTCAACAAGGAAGATCATGGGGATATGTCATCAAGAGGCTAAACGGAGAACAAACAAAATTTTGGATTGATTTCACTCGCGGGCGTTTTATGTACTTTGAATACCAAGGAAAATGGTATCGTGTACAATATTTGCAATCCAACTATAAAAAGAACGCTCATGATGTGTGCCAAGGGTTAATGATCGATTTAATTATCGACGGCAAAGAATTAAAGCTCATCAAAGGAAATATTAAAAAAATGCCCCTTTTAGCAATGTAAATCGAAGGGATCATCCTTTAAATTTCTTTATGATGTTACATGCTTGACAGTCACATTACTTCAAAGAGGGGACTATCCGTTTCCCATCTACACTTCGTTAAAGGAAGGGAGGCTTCTCGATGGATGGGTTAACATTAGAACGAATGGTGCCTATGAAACTCTGCGGTCAGAAGAGTCTCGTGATTCACCTTTTCGTCACGTGGATACGTGACGAAAAGGTCCTTCGAAAAACAACATAAGCTCCGTAGAAAAAACGAAGTTTGATGATAAGTAAACATAAACGCCATACTTCTTAATGTCCAGATGTAAATTTCAGACCAATAAGTCCAACCAAAAGTAACAGCAAAAAAACCACTCTTAAAATTGTAACTGGTTCATTAAAAAACAAGATGCCGGCTATCACCGTTCCTGCCGCTCCAATTCCAGTCCATATTGCATAGGCCGTGCCAATCGGCAACATTTTGATTCCAAGCGACAAAAAATAAAAGCTGACAAGCATTCCAGCAATGGTGATGATAGATGGAATCATCCTCGTAAACCCAAATGTATATTTTAAAGCGATCGCCCACACAATTTCAAATAGGCCAGCAATGATTAAATATATCCACGCCATCATCTAAATCCTCCTTCTGTTTATATCAATACAACTTAAAAATCTGTAAAAACCTACGTTTCAGCCTTCGGAATACAAATGTCCATGTGCCAAGCTGCAGCTCTATATGGTTTAGTAAGAAAAAAATAAAAAGCCTCGAAAGAAATATCTCTCTACAAGACATTCCTCCCGGGCTTTTATCCCTCCGTGTACACAAGCGTGGCTTGTGCGTTTTCTCTCGGTCACAGTCTGGCTGCTAAGCAACCACGGAACCCTAGAAAACTTTTTATATTTTATATTTCGTGTTATATTTCGTGAACTTTCCCTTCACCTACGCTTCGCTTAGAGGTGGAGGCTTCAAACGCCTTGTGCATGTTCGCTGAACGGTAAGCCACACACAAGGAACCTTTATGGCTTTCCTTCGTTCCGAAGAGGTCTGTTTGAACGATAGAGGATCCTATCTGTTGGCAATCCCTCTCCCACTTTCATTGGCGCTGGCACGCCTTCATGTTTAGAAGTGGGAAACTGCTTTTGGAGTAAGGTTAAAAACATTGTACGTGATTCTAGCACACAGCGAGAAATTTGTCCAACCAAAAGCGTGTCACTTACATTGGCCAGCCATCTGAATGCGTGCTCTTCACTATTATAGATGCAGTTAGAAGACTGAGCTTATTGAAAGCAGCATTCCATTTTTTTGACGATCAGAAGCAAGTTCGGTGACTTGCCTTTGTCACGCCAAAGCACCATTTTCACCTTTCCAATAGTGACAAAATCGTTTATCATGGACGTCTATATGACAAAAAACAAGTTGAAATTTCTCGAAATGCATTGCCGCTGATAATTCAATAAGCACATCAATCCAGTCGCGCTATTTTCATGATTGATTCTCTTTTATGCGCTCCTTAATCACCTGCATTCCTTCTAGACTCTCAAACAGGCGGTTGGCATCAATAAGAGTGATCAATCGCTCCGGCAAATTGGCCACTCCAAGAAAATAAGGTGTTTGCCGGTAGGCGAGCATATTTAACTTCTTCATTGCTTCGCTAGGAATATCAAGGATTTCTTTCGCATCGTCGGCAATAAACGCCACGACCAAATCTTCCGTCTGGACAACAATCAATCTTGTTTTCTCCGTTTGGATGTATGAATGACGATATAAAATTTTCACCATATCAAGCACCGGCACTAATTCACCGCGAATGCGCACAACCCCAAGCATATAATCAGGCATTTGCGGAATCACGGTTGGTGCCGCCATCTTTTCGATGGAAACGACTTGCTCGATCGGAATCGCATATTGCTCGTTCCCGAGCTGAAATACAACTACTTTATTCATCTTCCATTCTCTCCCCAACAAACACTATATATTCATCATACTCCAGCCTCTGCTGAATATCAAAATTTTCTATCTAAGTCTTTGTTGTTTATTCTCATATGCTCTAACTGCTGTTCGCAAAATAAATATAAGCTGAAAATGGATAGCAGAAATGCTCGCTCGCTTGTATTCTTCATCTGTGTGCTTTCCTCTAGCCGCAACTCTTATCCAAATTTAACTGCATTCGTTCAATAAACGAGGCAAAAGGCATTTGGTCACTTTACTATCCTAATATAACTACCGCATAAATGAAACGGAAAAATTAGTGGTAAACCCAATCATAATCCCATGTAACATAAAAGGGTGCCTTAAATCCAACTGTCTTTTAAGACACCCCGTCTTTCTTATTTCGCTACTTCTTCGATAATCGCAATGACCATTTCCGCCGTTTTTACAAGCTCTTCAATTGGCATCTTCTCATTTGTGGTGTGAATATCTTCATATCCTACAGCTAAGTTCACGGTTGGAATGCCGAAGCCAGCAATTACATTGGCATCACTGCCTCCTCCGCTGTGCAAAAGCTCGCACGAACGACCAATTTTAGCGGCAGCACGTTTCGCTATTTCTACCACATGATCCCCGTCGCCGAACTTGAAGCCCGGATACATGACTTCTACTTGGACATGTGCACGTCCTCCCATTTCCTCTGCTACCCGTTCAAACGCCTCTTTCATCTTCGCTACTTGTGCTTCCATTTTTTCTGGCACGAGCGAGCGCGCTTCTGCTAAAATATTAACGCGATCGCAGACGATATTCGTTTGTGTTCCGCCTTCAAAGCGGCCAATATTCGCTGTCGTTTCTTCATCAATGCGGCCAAGCGGCATTTGGGCAATTGCCTTCGATGCGATGGTGATTGCCGATACCCCGCGCTCAGGTGCCACCCCCGCATGCGCTGTTTTCCCATGAATCACCACTTTTAATTTTGCCTGTGTCGGCGCAGCAACCACGATATTTCCTACTTTTCCGTCGCTGTCCAATGCATAGCCGAATTTAGCCGTAATCAGAGATGGATCAAGGGCTTTCGCGCCAACAAGACCAGATTCCTCACCAACCGTAATAATAAATTGAATGGTTCCGTGTGCCATATTTTGCTCTTTAAGGACACGGATCGCTTCAAACATTGCCGCAAGCCCTGCTTTATCGTCGGCGCCTAAAATGGTCGTGCCGTCTGTTACAACATAGCCATCCTGAATCGAAGGCTTCACTCCTTTTCCCGGAACGACGGTATCCATGTGGGATGTAAAGTAAATAGGGTCAATTCCTTCTTTTGTGGCTTCAAGCGTGCAAATTAAATTTCCTGCCCCATGTCCTGTTTGACCTGTCGTATCATCTTCGATCACATGAAGTCCAAGCGCTTCAAATTTTTGTTTTAATACTTTGGCGATTTCTCCTTCATATTTTGTCTCTGAATCAATTTGAACAAGCTCTAAAAACTCATCCACTAAACGTTGTTCATTAATCATCTAACAAGCCCCCTGCACTAGTATGTAAAAATCATTATTATAGAAAAATTATACACCATTGTTTCATCAATGTCATATAATCGTCACATCCTTTCTATTATGCCCACTTCAAACGATAAACCGCTCTCCCAGCTATACGTCGTTTCAAAGTGAGCGGCTTCTCAATAGGCATATTAAAACTTCATAGAAGCTTCACTTTTTTATCACAACTAGCTGTTATGCTTCCACTGGCCAATAAATTTTTCATATCATGCTGAAAAGGAGATTCATATCATGAAAACCTTCTTGTCACCAAAAGATGTATACAAATCCATATGGCGCTGGCATTTTTATGCGGGAATGATCTTTGCGCCACTTCTCATCCTTTTGGCTATTACAGGGGCCATTTACTTGTTTAAACCACAAATAGAATCCGTTTTATATAAAAATTACTATTACATCCCAAAAGAAACTCAGGAGCTGACACCAAGCGAATTAATCGCAAATGTCAAACACCGATATCCGAGCGCCACCATTACACGCTACAAACCAAGTGATGCGGCAAACCGTTCCACAGAAGTGGGGATCGTTTGGAACAACAAAGCCTATACCGTTTTTATCAATCCGTATAACGGGAGCATTTTAGGGAAGCTAGCAGATGAATCCAGGCTGATGAATATCGTGGTCAAGCTTCACGGGGAGATCATGGCTGGTACCATCGGAGATCGTTTAGTTGAATTGGCTGCATGCTGGGCTATTATTCTATTAGTCACCGGCCTCTATTTATGGTGGCCTCGTAACCGTTCTTTATATGGAATAATCAAAATTCGCCTGCATGCCGGAAAACGCGCAATGTGGAAAGATTTCCACTCCATCGTAGCGATTTGGCTTTCTGCCTTCATTTTATTGCTCATCATAACAGGATTGCCTTGGGCTGGGTTTATGGGAGACAAAATTAACCGCATAGCAACAGCTACACAATCTGGATATCCTTCTGGTTTATGGGATGGTAACATTCCAGAATCCTCCATACCGACGAAATCAGTAGCCAAAGTGCCTTGGGCAGCTGAAAATATGCCCGTTCCGCAATCCCAAGAAAATGGACCGGCGGCACTTCCTGTTGAAAAAATCATTGAAATTGCCAAAGAGAGAAATGTACATCCTGGATTTGAAGTGAATTTTCCGGAAGGAGAAAAAGGCGTATATACGGTTTCGGTATTCCCCACACTTCCGCAGGATCAAGCCACATTGCATATCGACCAATACAGCGGAAAGGTGCTAGCAGATTTACGGTTCAAAGATTATGGATGGATGGCTAAATGGATTGAAATTGGCATTGCTCTTCATGAGGGACGCTACTTTGGGTTATTTAATCAAATATTAGGACTGATTGCCTGTCTTGGGCTCATCTTCATTGCTTATAGCGGTGTAGTCATGTGGTGGAAGCGCCGGCCGCAAGGAAAATTAGGAACGCCTCCGGCACCGCAAAATAAAAAAGCCATGCGCGTAGTAACAGCGCTCATCGTGATCCTCGGAATTGCGATGCCTTTGGTTGCTCTTTCCTTAGCAGCCGCTCTTATTTTTGATTGGTTGATCATTCGACGCATTCCAAAATTACACGCTTGGTTTTCATAAGAAAGGGCGAACAGGCTGCAGCCTGTTCGCCCAAACTATTGACAAACGCTTTCATCCCCTGTCATTAGCCGCGCTCGTTCGCTCATCAACGTTTTTATTTGATTTGTGTCTTCGCTCGTCTATGTTCCTTTTCCGTTCTAGTCCGATATGGAAAATAACAGGAGACAAAGCCTAAATGGACTTTGTCTCCTCTCTGAGCGACCGCTCAGTGTTACACAAATTATAATGGAATGTTTCCGTGTTTTTTCTGCGGACGCTCCTCCTGCTTATGACGGAGCATGTCGAGTGCTTGAATCAGCTTCACTCTTGTATCGCGTGGATCAATCACATCATCCACCATTCCGTATTTGGCGGCGACATATGGATTTGCGAATTTATTGCGATACTCCTCAATTTTTTGTGCTCGCGTTTCTTCTGGATTTGCGCTTTTCTCAATTTCGCCGGCGAAGATGATATTAGCGGCTCCTTGAGGCCCCATGACAGCAATTTCTGCGTTCGGCCAAGCGTATACAACATCCGCTCCAATCGCTTTGCTATTTAGTGCCACGTACGCGCCGCCGTACGCTTTGCGCAAAATGACAGTGATTTTTGGAACCGTCGCTTCAGAGTAGGCGTATAAAATTTTCGCTCCGTGACGAATGATGCCGCCATGCTCCTGTTTAACCCCCGGAAAGAAGCCGGTCACATCTTCAAATGTAATAATTGGGATATTGAATGAATCACAAAAACGAATAAAGCGGGAGGCTTTATCAGACGAATCGATATCAAGACCGCCGGCCATAAATTTCGGCTGGTTGCACACAAGCCCAACCACTTCTCCTTTAATGCGAGCAAAACCAACGACAATATTTTTAGCAAAGTCTTTATGCACTTCCATAAATGATCCTTCATCGACGACCTGAAGCACCACATTGCGCACATCGTACGGACGTACCGCATCCACTGGAATCGCGTCAGCTAAGTCTGGCCGATCATCATCATCGTCTGGGACAGAGCTAGCCGGCGGTTTTTCTTGACAATTTTGCGGAAGATAGCTTAACAGCCGACGCACTTCCTCTAGCACTTCTTCCTCCGATTTTCCAGAAAAATGCGCATTACCGCTGATTGTGTTATGTACACGGGCTCCTCCCAAATCCTCAGCGCTGATTTTTTCGCCCGTCACTGTTTCAATGACTTTTGGGCCAGTGATAAACATCTGACTCGTTTTTTCCACCATGAAAACAAAGTCTGTAATCGCCGGCGAATAAACGGCACCGCCCGCACAAGGTCCCATAATCACAGAAATTTGCGGAATCACTCCAGAGTAAATGGCATTTCGGTAAAAAATATGCCCATATCCATCAAGTGATAAAACGCCTTCTTGAATGCGAGCGCCTCCTGAATCATTTAGTCCGATGACGGGCGCTCCTGTTTTCGCCGCCAAATCCATAATATTCGTGATTTTTTTGGCATGCATTTCTCCCAGCGCACCGCCAAAAACTGTAAAATCTTGCGAAAAGACGAATACGGTTCTTCCATTCATTTTCCCATATCCAGTCACAACGCCATCCCCAGGTCCTTTTTTTCCTTCAAGCCCAAAATCGGTACAGCGATGCTCCATAAATGGATTTAATTCGACAAACGTCCCCTCGTCTAAAAGTAAATCAATGCGCTCACGGGCAGTAAGCTTTCCTTTTGCATGCTGCTTCTCAATTTTATCATCTCCGCCGCCCAATTCAATTTCTCGGCGTCGGTCATAGAGCTCATTAATTTTGTCATACATGTCTGTCATTCTTGATGACCTCCCGCATTTGTTTTTTCACAAAGCTCGTATAACACGCCGTGGGCCGATTTCGGATGCATAAATGCCACAAGCGCTCCCCCAGCCCCGGTTTTCGGTTTATCTTGAATCATGCGAATTCCCTTTGTTTTTAATTCGTCAATACGAGCTTGAATGTCATCGACACCGAGCGCAATGTGATGAATTCCTTCTCCCCGCTTTTCAATAAATGCGGCAACAGCGCTATCCGGGGCCGTCGGTTCTAATAGTTCAATCTTTGCTTCTCCCAGCTTTAAAAACGCTACTTTTACCTTTTCCGATTCGACTTCCTCGATTCCAACCAGCGGCAGTTGCAGCGTATCGACATAAAATGGCAGCGCTTTCTCAATCGACGAAACCGCAATGCCGATATGGTCGATTTTCTTTACGTTCATCCGTCTAATCCCCTTTGCTGTGAATATTCATAAACATTATTTATATTCGACCTTTCGACAAAAAATCCTGCTAACACGTTTTAGAGCGACCTATTTTTTTGCTTGTTCACGATTTAAAATGGCGGTACAATGATAAATGGCAATATGTTTAGATAGGGAGGAAATCTCATGTCCCGCAAAAAAACGCAAAAAATTGTCGTATACTTAATGCTTATTACCATGCTGTTAACAACTATTTTAGCAGGCGTTGGTATGTGGTTTTAATAAGAGAGGCGACTTTTCCATCAAAGTCGCCCGTCTTTCTTTTATCGCATCGCTCCCTGCTGTCTAGCTAGCACGGCAAATGATTCATTGCTACGAACAATGAACACCTTGGTTCCTTCTGGAATTTTTTCATATAGCGTTTCCACATCCCGATTGTGCATGCGCACACACCCTTGCGTAATATAACGGCCAATCGACTGTGAATTGTTTGTGCCGTGGATTCCATAGATTCGTCCATCGGTTCCTTTTGCATCAAAGCCGATCCATCTTGTTCCAAGCGGGTTGCTTGGAGCACCTCCGGGAATACTCTTCTTTCGGTAATATGGATTTTTCGCTTTTACCTTCACGGTAAACAGCCCTTCAGGTGTTAAAGCTGTTGTGACACCTGTTGCCACAGGATAAACCGCCTCAATTCTTCCTCCTCGAATAAAAGCAAGCTGATTCGTCGCCTTGTTAATAATAATAAAAGGCTGGGTGGCTGATGATGCTGATGATGTCGTCGGCCACAGCAATGAGCATGATAGCATAATCGCCATAAGTAGCCGCATATAATTTCACCCTTTGCTTTTTCTTATATTTTGAAGCAAAAAGGAAAACCCCATTCATGATTTATTTGTCAGGATGAAACTGGCTTTTAATGATTAAATATTGCTCCAATTCCTTCACTAGGTGAAGCAATGCCGCTCGCTCTTCAAACTCTTCGCGCGTTTTCGGAAGCTCCATTGCCTCAAATTGCTTTTTCATATCATGAAGCTTTTGCAAAAAACGATCAGCTGTATTGCCTGGATGAATGGCATCGCTCAGCTCATCAATAAAATCAGCAACGACTTTTCGCTGCTCCACTGTATATGTAAGCGACGTCACAAGCGGAAGCACCCGCTCGATAATTTCAAACTGTTTTTCCCGCATTCGAAAATAGTGATAATATCCTGTTTCATTCCTTAAGAAATGGTTTTGGAGATTGTGCAAAGCCGCTATTTTCGCTTCCTGTAAAATATCTGCTGCCAGCATAAGCTCTTTCCCGTCCCAGCTGCTCTCGTTCGTCCGCAAATACTTCACAACTTCCTTCAAAATAATGCGAAATAAGTCTTCAATGATGCGCTGGTACTCCTTCAATTTCTTCTCGATGCTAGGCATATACATATTGACAATAAGAGCCACGCCAATTCCGATCACAACCAACAGTACCTCATTGATGACAATTTGCACGGTAAATTGTTTAGCCGCATAAAAATGAAGAATGATAACAGAGCTTGTCGCAATCCCTTCCGTGATCTTCAGCCTAACCGTCGCCGGAATAAAAAAGAGCAGCAGCAATCCAATCGAGACAGGATGATAAGCAATTCCTTTAAAAAAAATAAAGGAAAACACGATAGCTACCATGCAAGCAGCAAAGCGGGCCCACGCGGTTTGCAGCGATTTCTTTTTCGTCACCTGAATGCATAAAAGTGTAATAATTCCGGCTGATACAAAGTTATGCAATCCAAAATACTGAGCTAAACTAATAGAAGCGGTTGTGCCGATCGCTGTTTTAATGGTGCGATATCCTATTTTCAGCCTATACACCCCCTGTGAATGTCATGATGCTAACCACTTCATCATATAGAAGCTTGAGGCATTAACATCTGTTCTCGCATGCGCAAGCGCTGATCTGATTTCGCTGGTCAGGTAGACGAAAAGGCAGATCCCTGAACTCTTCCGACGGTGGATTTCCGTTCATTCCATCTTTGCATTGCTATACAAACACAATTGTTGATGAGCCATTATTTTACTAAAAAGATGGAATGATTGAGCTAGACACAAGCAGTGTCAATTGGTTTCTATTAGATAATCAATACACCTGATATACAAATTTTCTCGAATCATTCTCTATCCAACATCACCAACTCCGATTCAAAAAGAAAGGGATATTTGCAAACGGAACGCTCTCGGCTCGTTTTCTTCATCATCCATACTCATTCTATCTGCAAAAAAATAAAAAGATGATCGGCGATCACCTTTTTATTATAGCACCTTTTCGAGAAATTCTTGAGCCCTCTTGCTTTTTGGCGAGGCAAAAAACTCATTTGGCGGTGCATCCTCAATAAGCTGGCCGCCGTCTAAAAAAAGCACGCGGTCAGCCACTTCGCGGGCAAAACCCATTTCATGCGTCACAACGGCCATCGTCATGCCGGTATAAGCAAGCGACTTCATCACCTCAAGTACTTCTTTCACCATCTCTGGATCAAGTGCTGAGGTCGGTTCATCAAATAACATGATTTCAGGCGACATCGCAAGCGCCCGAGCAATGGCCACACGCTGTTTTTGCCCTCCAGATAAACGACTGGGGTACTCATTTGCCTTGGACACTAAGCCTACCTTCCCAAGCAGCTCCATTCCTTGGGTCTCTGCATCGCTTTTTGACATCCCTTTTACCTTGATTGGAGCATATGTTACGTTCTCTAAGACCGTCATGTGAGGAAACAGATGAAAATGCTGAAAAACCATCCCGATTTTTTCCCGCACTTTCATCATATCTGTTTGACGATTCGTAATTTCTTGCGATCCGATCCAAATTTGTCCGCGTGTCGGCTGTTCCAGCAAATTTAAACAACGCAAAAACGTGGATTTTCCAGAGCCGGATGGTCCGATAATGGCTACTACTTCTCCTTGTTCGATCTTTACTGTAATTCCCTTTAATACGTCCAACTTGCCAAATGATTTATGAAGGTCTACGACTTTAATCACTTTTTCTCATTCTCCCCTCGATCACTTTGCCAAGCATTGTGAGAATCATCACTAAAATGTAATAAATTATTCCCGCAATCAGCAACGGTTCAAAAAACGCATATTTGTCTCCCCCAACGATATAGGCGCGCCGCATAATATCCATCGCACCAATGACCGTTACAACTGCCGATTCTTTTGTCAATGTAATAAACTCGTTCATTAACGCCGGCAAAATATGTTTAAACGCTTGAGGCAAAATGATATTTCGCATCATTAGGGGATAGGGAACGCCCAATGCCATTGCCGCCTCTCTCTGGCCGCTATCAACCGCTAAAATGCCGGCGCGAATGATTTCAGAAATATAAGCAGCAGAGTTTAAGCCAAAAGCAATCACGGCGGCCGGAAAGGCTTCAATTTCAAAGCCGATCATTTGCGGCATGCCAAAATAAATAATCATCAGCTGCAATACAAGCGGCGTGCCGCGAAAAATGGAAGTATAAAGATCTGCCAGCCACGTTAACAGCTTGATTCTGCCGATTTTAAATAAAGCTAAAACAATTCCGAAAGCAAACCCCAACAATGCTGCCGATGCCACAATTTTTAACGTTACCCCTATCCCTTGTAAAATAAAAGGGATTGTCGGGATAAACTGAGAGAAATTTAAGCTCACACTCAAACCCGTCCTTCCTTATATATCATCAACCGTAAAAAAACGAGGCTTGCCCGTAAGCAGCGCTTGGCCTCGTTTGCTGTTTCGATTTTATCCAATCCGCTCCATTCGTTCCGATCACTGGCTTTCTTGCCGTTCTGATTTCGCCGGCCCATGTGTTTCATCTGCGTTCTTCAAACTAAATACCGATTCAACACGAAATTTAGTTACTGCTGATCAAACCATTTTTTAATAAGCTTGTCTACTTCTCCGTTCTTCATTTTTTCTTGTAATACTTGATTAAATTTGTCTGTTAGCTTGCTTCCTTTTGGGAAAGCAATGGCTGAGCCAGCTTCTTGCTCACTCGTCTGCATGGTCGTTCCCATTAACTTGCCACCGCTGTTCTTTATATACCCTTTGGCGACGGTATTTTCGATAATCGCCGCATCGAAACGCCCAGCTTGTATTTCTTGAATTAACTCTGGTATGCGATTGCGACTTTCAAGCTTCATATCAATGGTTTTTGCAAGTTTTTTCGCCTCTCCCTCTTGAATGGAGGCTGTTTGCACTCCAACCGTTTTTCCTTTTAAGTCCTCCATTGTCTTTAACCCATTTTCTTTTTTTGTAACAATCATATTTTTCGCTACATAATACACATCAGAAAAGTCGACACTTTTTTTCCGCTCCGGCGTAGGGGTCATACTCGCTAAAACGAAATCAACCTTACCCGATTGCAAAGCTGGAATCAAGCCATTGAAATCCATGTCAACCACTTGGACTTCATATCCAAGCTCTTTGGCGATCATATTTGCTAAATCAATATCAAAACCAATGACCTCGTCCCCTTTCGCTGTATCCATATACTCAAAAGGTGCATAATCAGCAGAGGTGCCTAGTTTCAATATTTTTTTATTTGACTCGCTTTGTTTTTCTGCAGATGATCCGGATGCCCCGCAGCCAGAAAGCAAACTAATGAACAGAATACAAAATAATAGCGACAAAAGTCCTCTCCATTTTTTCATGATCTTTGCTCCTTCTCTTCCCATTCAAAAGGTATTATATTTATATACTTTTATAACAACCATATTTAGAAATTGTCTAATGACAGACGTCTTCCATCTTCAACTGCAGTTCATGATTTTTTGTAATAAGACTAGTCTTTCTTAAGTTATTAAAACAATTTGTATCATAACATCGTTTTCATAAATATGCAATCCGTTTTCATAAATATAAAATTATTTTTATATTTTAAAAATATTCAACTGTCAAAAAAAGATCTGCCCGTCTTAAACGAGCAGATCTGGTTATAAGCTTCTTTATACTTCATCACAATGCTGTTCAAAGGCCGCTTGCAGCTTCTGAACAACGGCAATTGGTTCATGTCCTTCAATTTCATGGCGTTCAATCATTGTGCAAATCTTCCCATCCTTTAATAAAGCAAATGATGGAGAAGATGGCGGATAGCCAACAAAATATTCACGCGCTCTCGCCGTCGCTTCCTTATCTTGACCAGCAAACACAGTCACGAGATGATCTGGGCGCTTATCATAGTGAACAGCATGCGCCGCGGCTGGACGAGCAATTCCTCCTGCGCAGCCGCACACAGAGTTCACCATGACAAGCGTTGTTCCCTTCCGGCTAAATGCTTCATCTACCTCCTGTGGCGTGCGCAACTCTTCATATCCTGCTTCCACTATTTCTTTACGTGCTTGTTGGACAATGTCATTCATAAAAAACTGAAAGTTAAATTCCATATCACTCGCTCCTTCTTTCTTTTTTTTATCATACCAATAAGAGGAGCGATGTTTCAATTTATATGACATCGTGCATTTTTTTAATTGCAAACAGGCCTGCCTTCAAATGTCATTGAATTTAGTACGATTTGATTTTTGTTTCCAATTGTCTGAGGGTTAACTGGTTCAACTCTGAAAAACCGTCTTCCAACGAAATGATTTTTCCTTCATAAACAGGATAAACTCCTTGCCATCCCCCGACAATGGTATAAAATTCTGTTCCTTCAACAGGTTTTAAAAAACAAACATACCGCCCTTCCGCCATAGGCCCTGGGTAAACTTTGTTAATTGGATTTAAAGGGGCAGGAAGTGGCTCAACTCCGGTGGATAACACGTTGATGATTTTACCATTCGTCCCCTTTATATATTGGTCTACATGAAATCGTTGGACAAAATTGACAAGCCGTCCACTTTGCACTGATTTGTCTAGTGATCGTTTCTGATGTGAAGTATCAAACCAGCCATACGCAATGAACGTTGAACGATTTACTAACCCCTTCAACGTTTCGGCACGTTTGATATGGACTGCTTGCTTTGGAATGCTATCAGAATAAGCCTCAGCAGGGAAATGAAACATAAACAGCAAGCCTATACAGATGAATAGCTTAGACCATCCTCTCATTTCATCACCTCATCATACACACTTCGTTAGCTGTTACTATTGTTCAACAATCTTCCTTTTTTTATGTGATCATTTAACATTCTTCAGTCGAGAAGTCTCCCACTTCTAAATCTTGCGAAGCTTGATGAAAGTGGGAGATGAATCGACTTCGGACAAGGACAGGCTTTTGCCTGTTCAATTGTCTGACCCTGTGGTAAAATAAACCTATGTCGTTCTTTCATAACTGGATATAGGAGGTTGCATGGAGAAAATAAAATGCGAAAACCAAGCGGATCCTTCCATGCGTAAAATATCCAAGGTACAAAAGAACTCCGAATTGTCGGACATCTAGGGTTGGAACGACCCGAAGTCACGCTCAGGGAGACGAAAGGCGGCTTTCGTCGTGGAACTGAGAAGCTCCCACTTCAAGCTTTAGCTAAGTGGTGAGTAGTTCACTAACAGAAAGAATGAAAAGAACTATATGAAAAACGTAAGAATGAATAAAAATAAAAATCCTCGCCTTCTGCCAAGTACAAAAAAGAATGTTCTATGGCTTAAGGAAGCCGACCGTTTAGCGCTGGCCAATGCTCTGCAGAACAAATGATAAATAAAAATAACGGCAATCGCTTTGATATACAAAAGCATTGCCGTCAAGGTTTTCGCTTATCAATGTCTCATGCTGTTTTACGTTAGAACATTTATTTAACACCATGCACCGAGAAGTCTCCCACCTCTACACGAAGGAAAGGTGGGAGAGGTTCATAGTGTAATTTTAATCTTAAAACCATCACTGCTTGATACATCAAGAAGAACAAGTTTTCTGAATGACATTTTCGCATTGATCAACTCTTTTCTTAAGACTTTTAAATATTCTTCTTTGATGGGAACATTCGAATACTTTTTAATACAACTCGCTATGATTCGGATGGTCACATCATTTAACACCACCTTCATGGGTAAAGGAAGGATAAGACGATGTCCGTTTGCCTCAATTCTAATCTTCATAACAGACCTCCGAATCACTCAATTACAACTTCAACGTTATCGCCATTAGCACTCTTAACCTCCACTATCTTACCTATCACTCCGCTTTCCGCCATTAGTAATATCGCTTGTAAATCAATGTTTTTCAAAGCATCATGGCATGAAATCTGTGGTAATTGCATTCCGATTTCCAAAGCAGCTTTTATCAATCCAAGTGGTACATTCACTTTTACAATATCCCCCTGTTCACTATGAACAAATACCTTTAAAAGCATTTTGTTGAAATCTTTGCGTTCTTCTGCTGAAACGACTTGAACAACTTTAGATTTTTCACCCCTTAGAAGTTCATCTACTGTGACACGAAAATAATCCGCGAGTTGAGGAAGTAAAGTAATATCTGGGCATGACAAGTCATTTTCCCATTTGCTTACTGCTTGAGAAGAGACTCCGATGTATTCTGCAAGTTGGTCCTGTGTCATTCCCTTTTTCTTTCTGAATTCTCCAATCCTTGAACCTAATGTATTAGCCATTTTCGATACCTACCTTTTGTTATGAAGTTGAAATAAATGTTAATTATACTGAACTTTATACATATTATTGCATTTAATAGGTATCGATTGAATAGAGGAATCGTTGAATTTTATCATCTATAAGTTGATTTTCAATCTACCGTTAGTTGTTTTTGTTACATATTGTAATAATAAATATCCTTGCCCTTTTCTAGACCGTTTCATCATCTAAGTCTCCTCAAAACGAGCTTCCGTCGTACGTGAGCGAACAATCATATGTGTCCCACATTGATTTGAAAGAAGTTCACCGTTTTGATCTTTTCTTGCCTACGTTTTCACTTGAAAGAACTAGGAATCCATAATGGCGCGGCAACAGCTTGATCACTTATTTCTCCTTTTTCGTACAAACGAACAGAACAGCTTGTAGCTTGAACTCCTCTGTATACAATTGAAATGTTGGTCTTTTTCGCCATAAAAAATCCCCTTCAAGTATCGTGTGACAGGCCACATCTGAAATGTGCGCTTTTACCAAGAAGCCCCCCTCCTCCATCCCGTTAAGAGGTGGGAGAGGTTCATCACCGGTTACTCAAAGGGGATCAATATCACATTCCGTAGAATTTAATCTAAGGCTTTTTGATCTATTTACTCAGACCCTTTTTTGGTTTCGTAAATCTGCAATAATTGTTGTACGGCCTTCGTGACAGAGAGCGTACCGGCAATGACATGATTTTCAATCATCGGCAGCTCTGCTTTAATTTGCGGATGCGAGAAAAAGCTTGATTCTAAATAATCTTTAATCATGGAGTAAATCCAGTCCTTCAATTGGTGGCGCCGCCGCGCATCAAATGCGCCTGACTGCTTGGTGACGGAAATAAATGCTTCCACAACGTTCCAAACTTTTTCGATCCCTTCTCCCAACAATGCTGAACACGTGTAGGCCTTCGTTTCCCATCCTGGTGTGGCCGGACGCAAATAGTGCAAAAACTGATTATATTCTTCTCGAGCCGCTTCCGCTTTTGGTTTATTATCGCCATCCGCCTTATTAATCACAACCGCATCCACAAGCTCCATAATTCCTTTTTTCATTCCCTGCAATTCATCGCCAGCACCAGTAAGAGCGATCATCATAAAGAAATCGACCATGCTGCGTACGACAAATTCGCTTTGCCCGACTCCAACCGTCTCAATTAAAATAATATCGTATCCCGCTGCTTCGCATAAAAGCATCGTTTCCCGCGTTTTTCGATGAACGCCGCCAAGCGTCCCTCCGGATGGCGACGGACGGATAAAGGCTCGCGGATCGCGCGCGAGATTTTCCATCCGCGTTTTATCGCCGAGGATGCTGCCGCCGGTAATAGAGCTGCTCGGGTCAACCGCTAAAACGGCGACCCGATGCCCTTGTTCACACAAAAATTGTCCAAACGCTTCAATAAAAGTGCTTTTTCCGGCGCCTGGCACACCTGTGATGCCGATTCGAATCGATCTCCCGACATGCGGCAAAAGCTCGTGCAAAATTTGCTGGGCCATCTCCATATGTTTAGCTGCGTTGCTTTCTACTAATGTGATGGCCTGTGCCAAAATGGTGCGATCGTTGTTTAATACCCCCTCCACATATTCGCTTACTGAGCGCTCTTTGCGTTTCACCCATTTTTTCGTTTCCTGCGATCTCAGAGTGGTGTCTTCCTTTCCCTTCACATAGGAAGTCGCAAAATCAGCCGTCTGTTCTTTTGGCGCCCATTCTGGACGGTAGGTCCGTTCTTCACTCATTGGCTCACTTCCTCATACCCGATCCGCTTATAAATTTCATGCAATACCTTTTCAGCCGCAGTCGGAATCACTGTTCCTGGGCCAAAGATAGCCGCCGCTCCATGCTCGTATAAAAATTCATAATCCTGTGGCGGAATCACTCCTCCGGCCACAACAATAATATCTTCACGACCTAGTTTGCGCAGCTCCTCCACCAGTTGCGGTAGCAAGGTTTTATGTCCCGCAGCAAGCGAGCTCATGCCAATGACGTGAACATCATTTTCCACCGCTTGACGCGCCGTTTCCTCTGGTGTTTGGAAAAGCGGGCCGATATCCACATCAAATCCTAAATCAGCAAATGCAGTGGCAATTACTTTCGCTCCGCGATCGTGTCCATCTTGGCCCATTTTCGCAATCATGATGCGCGGTCTGCGTCCTTCAAGCTCATAAAACTCATCCGTCAGCTTTTTCACTCGCTCGATTTCTTCCTCATTTGTAAATTCTGAACTGTAAACACCGCTGATTGATCGGATGACCGCCTTATGGCGCTTCGCTACTTTTTCAATCGCATAAGAAATTTCACCTAATGTCGCCCGAACGCGAGCGGCCTCTACTGACAATTCCAGTAAATTCCCTTCTCCTGTTTCCGCCGCCTTTGTAATAGCTTCCAGCGCTTGTTGAACTCGCTCTTCATCGCGGGAAGCACGCAGCTGCTGCAGTCTTTCAATCTGTCGCAGGCGCACCGCTGTATTATCGACCTCTAAAATGTCAATTGGCACTTCTTTATCAGGGCGGTACTTATTCACTCCGATGATCGTTTCCGCTCCTGAATCAATTTTCGCTTGCCGTCTTGCGGCTGCTTCTTCAATTCTCATTTTCGGAAGGCCGGTGTCAATCGCTTTCGCCATTCCGCCAAGGCTTTCGATTTCTTCAATATGTTTCCATGCGCGAGTCATCAGCTCGTTCGTTAACGCTTCCACATAATAAGAGCCGGCCCAAGGATCAATCACATTGCAAATTCCCGTTTCATCCTGCAAATAAAGCTGTGTATTGCGGGCAATTCGCGCTGAAAAATCCGTTGGCAAAGCAATCGCTTCATCCAACGCGTTCGTATGCAGCGATTGAGTATGCCCAAGAGCCGCTGCATGCGCTTCAATACATGTGCGCACAACATTGTTGAATGGATCCTGTTCGGTCAAGCTCCAGCCTGATGTTTGCGAATGCGTGCGCAGCGCCAGTGACTTCGGATTTTTCGGGTTAAAGGTTTTCATCATTTTCGCCCAAATAATGCGCGCCGCTCTCATTTTGGAGACTTCCATAAAATAATTCATGCCGATTGCCCAGAAGAACGACAAACGCGGAGCAAACGAATCAATATCAATTCCTGCTTTCAAACCTGTTCTCACATACTCTAAACCATCCGCAAGCGTATAAGCTAATTCAATGTCGGCTGGTGCTCCTGCTTCTTGCATATGATATCCTGAAATACTAATACTGTTAAATTTAGGCATATATTTCGACGTATATTCGAAAATATCCGCAATAATGCGCATGGACATTTCCGGAGGATAGATATACGTGTTGCGCACCATATATTCCTTCAAAATATCATTTTGAATCGTTCCAGAAAGCTTGTCCTGCGTCACTCCCTGCTCCTCTGCTGTGACAATATAAAAGGCCATAATCGGCAAAACCGCTCCATTCATGGTCATCGACACAGACATTTGGTCAAGCGGAATACCGTCAAATAAAATTTTCATATCTAAAATGGAATCGATCGCTACCCCTGCTTTTCCAACATCGCCGACCACGCGCGGATGATCTGAGTCATAGCCGCGGTGGGTGGCAAGATCAAACGCGACGGAAAGGCCCTTTTGCCCCATGGCTAGATTACGGCGGTAAAAAGCATTACTCTCTTCCGCTGTGGAAAATCCTGCGTATTGGCGAATCGTCCATGGACGATTGACGTACATCGATGGATAAGGCCCTCTTAAATAAGGAGGAATGCCCGGCATGTAATCCAGAAAATCCAGCTCTTCAATATCCTGCTTCGTATACAGCGGTTTCACTGCGATTTGTTCATTCGTCTGAAATAACAGATCCTCCATTGACGCTTTTAATTTTTGTTCAATAGCCTGCTTCCATTGCTGTTCGTTGGCCGATTGGTTTGATAGATGCAAAGGAATATTTGTAAAATCGACTTTTCTACTCATCGAGAGCCACCCCCATTTCCTTCATCACCGTAACAAGCGTTTCGTAACAATTCGATCCTATATGAATGAATCCATCAATTCCAGCCTGTGTAAACATCGCTTCTCTATCAGGATTTTGCTTTCCGGCTACATATAATTTGATATGAGACTGCGCTTTCTTTAGCTCTGTTGCAATCAAAGGCACAGTCTCTATATAGCTTTCATCAGTGCCGCAAATAATGTAATGAGATCCATTCAGACGAAGCGCTTCCTGTACAGCTTCTTGGACCGACATATAGCCATCGTTTTTTACCACTTCAAAGCCCCCCGCCTCAAAAAAGCCTGTGATAAAATCAGCTCGTGCTTTATGATTTGGAATCGGGCCAAGATTAATTAAACGAACGGTTGGACGCTTTCCAGAAGTCGCAAGATGCGCCTCTGCCGCTTTTCTCAATTGTTCAAACGGCTCGGCCAAACGCCATTGCGGAATCGGCTGGATGCAAAACGACAAACCACTGCTTTCTAGCGCCTTCTCTATTTCCTGAACGGTCGCTCGTTGAGAAACCGCAGATAAAGCTGTTTTTACCCATTGCTTTGCTGCAAATTCCTTTTTCAACTGATCGACTCGTTCTTTATCGAGCGATTGCTCGACGGATATGCAGGCGTGTTTTCGATGAAGCTGTGGTGTTGGTTCTGCTAAATTCGCATAGACGTTCGTGCCGACGATTTTTTCCTTGCGCGTTTTGACGTGTCGATCGCGCTGCTCGGCTACTTGATTTACCTCCGATTGCACAAAGCCTTCCTCAAGAGCTTTCGTCATGCCGCCTTTTGCTTCAATTTGTTGAAATAGCTTCCACGTCTCTCGGGCCACTTGCGCCGTCAACGTTTCGACATAATAAGAACCTCCAGCCGGATCAATGACTCGGCCAATATGAGCTTCCTCTAGTAAGATCAGCTGTGTATTGCGGGCAATTCTTCGTGAAAATTCATCGGCTGGCTGAATCGCTTCATCAAAAGGAGAGACATGAAGGCTATTCATTCCGCCCACGACAGCCGCAAACGCTTCTGAAGTCGCCCGAAGCATATTAACATATGGATCATATATTGTTTTCGTAAAATAAGACGTGCGGGCATGCACCGTGAGCTTTTGGGCATCGTCACTGCCGCCAAATGCTTGAACAATATTGGACCAAACCACCCGAGCGGCGCGCAGCTTCGCAATTTCCATAAAGAAATTGGAACCGATCGCAAAAGAAAAGCTGATGCGCTGCGCGATGTCATCAATCTCCAAGCCACGGTCGAGGCACTCGTTGATATATTCTGCCGCCGCCGCAAATGCAAAGGCTAGCTCCTGCACCGCATTGGCACCGCCATTATGATAAGACTCGCCATGAACTATCACGGTTCGTATATTTGGCATATGCTCCATCGCCCATTTTGTCACATCGGCCATCATATCATATGAATCTTCGAGCAAAACAGGAAGCTGTCCTTTTTGGACAAGCCCCCCCAGCGGATCCATGCCAATCTCGCCATGCAATGCCTCAAGAGGTACTTGTTGTTTTTGCAAATAGGTAGCGAACAACGCTAAAAACGGCAATGAGCAGGCCCCTGCATCCACTCGAATCGGATAATGCCGTAAATCAATGCCAGAAAACATTGTTTCTACATCTTCAAGCGTCGTTACTAAAAAACCGAGCCTGTCGAGCACAAGATGGATGGCTGTTTGCCCTCTCGCGATGTCATGTTTGACCATTTCATTCCATTCTTTTGCACTCGCTGCAGAAAGCTCCTGACTGATAAACCATGGTTGTTGAAGATACCCATTGACTTCCGTCCCGCGTACATAATCAGCAAAACCCGGAAGCTGCTCAAGATGCTCTAACGATTCAATATCTTGACGTGTATAGATCGGTTGAATGCGCACATTTTCATAAGTGGTAGAATATAGCTTTTCAATTGGCTTCCCTTTTAATGATTTCTCGACTTCTTGCTTCCATTCCTCATAACTCGGAATAGGAAACAAGCCATTTTTCATCGTTGAAATCTCTGTCATCTATAATCCCTCCCCTTTGTTATCTGCTTGCTTCCTCTCTTCAGAAAACGCTTACTTTTGAATTTTTTTAAACATTCGTTACATATTTATTTTAGTATATATAAGCCTTGCGGGCAATGAACAAAACGGCTATCTTCCCAGACAGGCGCGATTTCTTTTTTCCTATCGTTCTCTTGAAGATAGATGGCTCTATCCTAAGGTTTTGCTTTTATGTTGTGTTGCTACAAAAAAGTCACTTATTTTCCAATTTTTCTTCCATCCACTCATAGTAAAGTTGAATCTGCTTGATTTTAAATGCAAACACCTACCGCCGAAATGCAGCGGTAGGTGTTTTTCTTAATAGATCGGTGTATTTTCTTTAGATGTGTTTTCTAAAATTTCTTTCACGCGCGCTAAGAAGCGGCCGCAGATCAAACCGTCAAGAACGCGATGGTCAAGCGACAAGCAGAGGTTCACCATGTCGCGAACCGCGATCATGCCGTTATTCATCACAACTGGGCGTTTCACAATCGCTTCTACTTGTAAAATTGCCGCTTGTGGATAGTTGATAATTCCCATCGATTGTACAGAACCGAATGAGCCTGTGTTATTGACTGTGAATGTGCCGCCTTGCATATCTTCTGGACGAAGTTTGCCTGCCCGCACTTTTGCAGCTAATTCAGAAATTTCCCGAGCAATGCCTTTGATGGTTTTTTCATCAGCATTTTTAATGACAGGGACAAATAGAGCATCGTCCGTTGCAACAGCGATCGAAATGTTGATCTCTTTCTTCTGGACGATTTTGTCGCCCGCCCACATCGAATTAATTTGCGGGAATTCTTTCAGCGCTTGAGCGACCGCCTTTACGAAGAACGCAAAATAGGTTAAATTGAACCCTTCGCGTTTTTTGAACTCGTTTTTCATGGAGTCGCGGTAAGCAACTAGGTTCGTAACATCCACTTCCACCATCGTCCACGCGTGAGGCGCTTCATGTTTGCTGCGAAGCATGTTAGCAGCAATCGCCTTGCGGACAGGAGTAACTGGAATTTCTACATCACCTGCTTGCACAGGAACAGAAGGCACAGCTGGTTGTTTTGGAGCTGCTGCTGGTTCTGCTTGCGGTGCTTCTTGAACTGGTTGTGCTGCCGCTTGAGCTGCTGGTTTTTGTCCTGGAGTCGGAATATTTCCAGACTCAATTAATTTTAACAAGTCTTTGCGCGTAATGCGTCCGCCTGCACCTGTACCTTGTACTTGATCAAGGTCAATATTATGCTCTTGAGCGAGGCGCAAAACAGCAGGCGAGTAGCGTCCTCTTTCTCCTGCTGTTTTTTTCGGTGCTTGAGCAGGAGCCGCTGCTTGTGATGCCGGTGCTTCAGCTTTTGGAGCTTCTGCTTGTGTTGCTTCTGCAGCAGGAGCCTCAGGCGCACTTCCTTCTCCTTCGACTTCAATTGTACAAATAACAGCGCCAACTGGCAGTGTTTC
Organism: Anoxybacillus sp. PDR2; assembly: GCF_009834045.1. NCBI lineage: Bacteria > Bacillati > Bacillota > Bacilli > Caryophanales > Anoxybacillaceae > Anoxybacillus > Anoxybacillus sp. PDR2. The sequence goes on from NZ_CP047158.1 coordinate 2,606,017, forward strand.
TCCTTCTGACGCAATTAATTCTTTAATAACGCCAGTGAAAGAGGAAGGAACTTCCGCATTTACTTTGTCTGTCATAACTTCTGCAATTGGATCGTATTTATTTACTTTATCGCCAACAGATACGAGCCATTTGCTGATCGTACCCTCTGTGACACTTTCTCCGAGCTGAGGCATTGTGATTTTTTCGATTGCCACTTCGATGACCTCCTATCTTGATTAAAGGCTGCTTTTATGATGATTTCGCATGACAAGGCAAGCGTTTGCTTGCCATTGTCACTTTCTCTTATTTTCCCTCTTTTTTTTAGCATTCCATACTCATGTTCGTTTTTGGCATTAGAATGCCGCTAATTCGCGAATCGCTTTTTCAACTTTATCTGGGTTCACCATGAAGAATTTTTCCATCGTTGGCGCATACGGCATTGCCGGTACATCCGGGCCAGCCAGACGCATGATTGGCGCGTCTAAGTCGAATAAGCAATGTTCTGCAATGATTGCCGCAACCTCGCTCATAATGCTTCCTTCTTTATTGTCTTCCGTGACAAGAAGAACTTTGCCTGTTTTGCTTGCTGCTTCAATGATCGCTTCTTTATCAAGCGGATAAACTGTACGCAAATCCAATACATGAACAGAAATGCCATCTTGAGCGACACGCTCTGCTGCTTGAAGTGCAAAATGTACACATAAGCCGTAAGTGATGATCGTAATATCGTCGCCCTCTCGTTTAACGTCTGCCTTGCCGATTGGCAATACATAGTCATCTTCAGGTACTTCGCCTTTAATGAGACGATAAGCGCGTTTGTGCTCGAAGAATAGTACTGGATCTTCGTCGCGAATCGCAGCTTTTAACAATCCTTTCACATCATATGGAGTGGATGGCATGACGATTTTTAAACCTGGCTGGTTCGCGAATACCGCTTCAACAGATTGAGAATGGTAAAGCGCTCCGTGAACGCCGCCGCCATAAGGAGCACGGATCACTACCGGGCAGTTCCAATCATTGTTGGAACGATAACGGATACGCGCAGCTTCAGAAATGATTTGGTTCACAGCCGGCATAATAAAATCAGCAAATTGCATTTCGGCAATTGGACGCATTCCGTACATTGCTGCACCGATCGCAACACCGGCAATCGCAGATTCTGCTAGAGGCGTGTCAATGACACGTTCTTCACCGAACTGATCGTATAATCCGATGGTTGCTTTGAATACCCCACCTTTTTTACCTACGTCTTCACCTAATACGAATACGCGCGGATCGCGTTCCATTTCTTCGCGAATCGCCATCGTCACCGCATCAATGTATGAAATTACTGGCATTCTTCATTCCCCCTTACTTCTCAGCATATACGTACTTTAATGCATGCTCCGCTTCAGCATACGGTGCTTTTTCTGCATAATCAGTCGCTTCATTGACTTGTTTCATGACGCGATCAAGAATTTCTTTTTCTAACTCTTCTGTTAATACGCCTATTTCTTTCAAGTAGCCAGCGAATGAAAGAATCGGATCCTTCGCTTTTGCTTCCGCTAACTCCTCTGGTGTACGATAAGCGCGATCATCATCGTCGGAAGAGTGAGCTGTTAAACGATAAGAAACCGTTTCAATCAATGTAGGACCTTCGCCGCGACGTGCACGGTCAGCTGCTTCTTTCACGGCTTTATACACTTCTAACGGATCATTTCCATCTACTGTATATCCAGGCATGCCGTAGCCGATCGCCCGATCTGATACTTTTTCGCACGCCAATTGCTTTTCGACTGGAACAGAGATCGCGTATTTATTGTTTTCGCACATAAAAATAACTGGTAGCTTATGAACCCCAGCAAAGTTCGCACCTTCATGGAAATCTCCTTGGTTGGAAGAGCCTTCACCAAATGTAACGAAGGAGATGAAGTCTTTCTTTTCCATTTTCGCTGCTAATGCGATACCTACTGCGTGAGGCACTTGTGTTGTAACCGGCGAAGAGCCTGTTACAATGCGGTTTTTCTTTTGTCCAAAGTGTCCTGGCATTTGACGTCCGCCAGAGTTTGGATCTTCTGCTTTTGCAAATGCAGAAAGCATCAATTCTGTTGGCGTCATTCCAAACGTTAAGACGACACCCATATCGCGGTAATAAGGCAATACATAGTCTTTTGTGCGATCTAATGCAAAGGCTGCACCAACTTGAGCTGCTTCTTGGCCTTGACAAGAGATTACGAATGGAATTTTACCAGCACGGTTTAAAAGCCACATACGCTCGTCAATTTTACGAGCCAATAGCATTGTTTCATACATTTCTAATACCGTTTCATCACTTAAGCCTAGCGCTTGATGACGATTTTCTGCCATCGAAAAAACCTCCTTTATTGACTTAGAAATGAATCGCTTTGCCGTCAACGGCTAACGCTGCTTCAGCCATCGCTTCTGATAAGGTTGGATGCGGATGGATCGTATGAGCTACTTCCCAAGGAGTAGCATCGAGAACACGTGCAAGTCCCGCTTCTGAAATCATGTCAGTCACGTGAGGCCCAACCATATGCACCCCAAGCAAATCGTTTGTATTTTTATCAGCGACAATTTTGACAAAGCCTTCTGCTTCACCAAAGACAAGCGCCTTTCCGATCGCTTTGAACGGGAATTTGCCGACTTTCACATTGAAGCCTTTTTCTTTTGCCTCGTCTTCTGTTAAGCCGACGCTCGCTACTTCTGGACGGCTGTAGACACATTTTGAAATCATTGTGTAATCAATTGGTGACGGAGCTTGTCCAGCAATATGCTCAACAGCGACAATGCCTTCATGCGACGCTACGTGAGCAAGCTGAAGGCCGCCGATCACATCGCCAATCGCATAAATATGGGACTCTTTTGTTTGATAAAATTCGTTCGTTTGAATGAACCCTTTTTCAACAATGATATCGGTATTTTCTAAGCCAATTCCTTCAACATTAGCTTGACGTCCGACTGATACAAGCATTTTTTCCGCTGTAAATGCTTTTTGTTCGCCTTTATGCTCCGCTTTGATCGTGACATCCTTGCCTTTTTCAAGCGTTTCTGGCAATACTTTCGCACCTGTCACGATTTGAATGCCGCGTTGCTTTAATACTTTTTCTACTTCTTTGGACACATCGCGGTCTTCCGTTGGCAAAATGCGGTCTGCATACTCTAGCACCGTTACTTCTACGCCAAAATCATTGAGCATAGAAGCCCACTCGATGCCGATCACACCGCCGCCAACGATAATGATCGATTTTGGAAGAGCTTCAAGCTGTAGCGCTTCATCAGATGTAATCACAAGCTCGCCATCAATATCAAGCCCTGGCAATGTACGCGGACGAGAGCCAGTGGCGATAATCACATTTTTCGGAACAAGCATCTCATTTTCTTCGCCATTGTTCATTTCAACTGAAATCGTTCCTGGCATCGGCGAAAAAATCGACGGTCCTAAGATGCGGCCAGTTCCTTCATATACATCAATTTTTCCTTTTTTCATTAATCCCTGAACGCCTTTATGTAGCTGTTCAACGATTTTCCGCTTACGCTCCTGCACTTTAACAAAATCTAATTTCACATCGCTAGCAAGTACACCAAACGTTTCACTTTCTTTTGTTTGTGCATATACTTCAGCGCTGCGAAGCAATGCTTTACTTGGAATGCACCCTGCATGCAGACAAGTGCCGCCAAGTTTTCCTTTTTCGACGACAGCTGTTTTGAGCCCGAGCTGCGCTGCGCGAATGGCTGCTACATATCCGCCCGTACCGCCACCTAATATGACGAGATCATATTCTTTTGCCATGAGTCTCTCTCCTTCCTATTGCAAAACTTCAACTTTAGAAAAATTTCCAGGATACACCTTCTCTTTCTCTTCACCGCGTAAAACACGAAGCGCTCCTTCAGCTAGCGCTTGAAGCTCATTTTCTCCCGGATGAACAATGACGTCAGCAATCCATTTCACACGATCAGCGATTTCCTTTACAAAGCCTTTTCCGTACGCTAAACCGCCAGTTAAAATAATCGCGTCTACCTTTCCTGCTAAAACCGCGCTGGCCGCCCCAATTTCTTTCGCCACTTGGTAAGCCATCGCACTATATACTAGCTTTGCCTTTTCATCTCCTGCTTCAATCATTTTTTCTACTTTTACCGCATCGTTTGTACCAAGATAACCGACTAAACCTCCTTGGCCAACAAGCATTTTTAAAATTTCTTCACGGTAATACTCTCCTGAGAAGCATAAAGATACGAGATCTCCTGCTGGAACCGTACCAGCACGCTCCGGACTGAATGGTCCTTCCCCGTCTAATCCGTTATTCACATCCACGACACGCCCTTGTTTATGAGCGCCAACCGTAATTCCGCCGCCCATATGAACAACAATGAAATTCAATTCTTCATATTTTTTGCCAAGCTCTTTCGCTACACGACGAGCAACGGCTTTTTGATTTAGAGCGTGGAAAATACTTCTTCTCTCGATTAATGAAAACCCTGAAATTCTCGCGATAGGGTCAAGCTCATCGACAACAACAGGGTCAACGATAAAAGCAGGAATGTTTAGGGCCGATGCAATTTCATGGGCTAAAATACCGCCAAGGTTCGAAGCATGCTGTCCCGCATATCCCTTGCGCAAATCGTCAAGCATCTGCTCATTTACGCGATACGTTCCGCCTTCAATCGGACGCAACAAACCACCGCGACCGCAAACAGCGCTTAATTTCGAGATATTGATTCCCTCTTGATCCAGCGTTTCTAAAATCGTTTGTTTGCGGAATTCATATTGATCAATAATGGATTTATATGATTGAATCACATCTGTGTCGTGGCGAATCGTTTTTTCAAAAATCGAGCGTTCGTTATCGAATACCCCGATCTTTGTCGATGTTGATCCTGGATTAATCACTAAGATGCGAAATTCTTTCGTTTGCAAGATGTCAACCTCCTTTTTACAGTGAAAGCGAGAATATCCATTCCCGCTTTCACTGATTATTGTTTAGCGACCGCGACGACGGCTTAAAATGTGATGGCCGTTTTGTAAAAATTGGCTGCGAGATTTACGCATTGTTTCAATTCTCTCTTCTGCCAAGCGGTCTGCCGCTTTATAGGATGGAATGTTGTCACGTTTAGCGATTTCAAATACTTTTTCAATATTGTTGTAAATTTGCTCTACTCGCTTCATTGCGCGTTCACGGTTGTATCCGTATAGCTCATCCGCCACGTTGATAACGCCACCTGCGTTGATGACGTAGTCAGGAGCATAAACGATACCCATTTCATGGATAATATCGCCGTGTTTTGCATCACGAAGCTGGTTGTTAGCTGCTCCTGCAATCACTTTTGCTTTTAATTGCGGAATCGTTTGATCATTGATAACACCGCCAAGTGCACAAGGTGCAAAAATGTCGCAATCTACGCCGTAGATCTCGTTAGGGTCGACGGCTTTTGCTCCAAACTCTTCCACAACACGTTGTACCGCTTCTTTGTTAATATCTGTCACGATTAATTTCGCACCTTCTTCATGAAGATGGCGGCATAGGTTGTAAGCTACGTTACCAACACCTTGAACAGCAATGGTTTTTCCTTCTAGAGAGTCGCTTCCAAAAGCTTCTTTTGCTGCTGCTTTCATACCGCGATAAACGCCATAAGCGGTAACAGGAGATGGGTTACCTGAAGAACCAAACGCAGGCGAAATTCCTGTTACGTAATCCGTTTCTTCATAAATAATGTCCATATCAGCCACTGTTGTACCAACGTCTTCCGCTGTGATATAGCGGCCGTTTAACCCCTGAATGAAGCGACCAAATGCACGGAACATCGCTTCGTTTTTATCTTTGCGAGGGTCGCCGATAATAACCGTTTTTCCACCGCCCAGATTAAGGCCAGCAGCTGCGTTTTTGTATGTCATACCGCGAGCAAGACGAAGCGCATCTTCAATCGCAGCCTCTTCTGATTCGTACATCCACATGCGAGTTCCGCCAAGTGCTGGACCAAGCGTTGTATCGTGAATCGCAATAATCGCTTTTAATCCTGATTCTTTGTCTTGGCAAAATAATAGTTGTTCATAGTCATAATTTTCCATATATTTGAAGATTTCCATGTGATTTTCCTCCCCTATTTCTTTCATTTATCATTTATTTAGATGCGGAGCAAACCGCAAGTGCTAACGAATACAGCTTGCTTTCAGCCGAATCGGCGCGTGATGTCAAGACAATCGGCGCTTTCGCCCCTGCAATCACAGCCCCTACCTTCGCATTGGCAAAATAAACAAGCGATTTATATAAGATGTTTCCAGCTTCAATATCAGGAACGAGTAAAATATCAGCGTTTCCTGCAACCTCGCTGACAATTCCCTTATGCTCAGCAGCAGCTGGAGACACTGCATTGTCAAGCGCGAGCGGCCCGTCAACGATGCATCCTTTGATTTGACCGCGGTCATTCATCATCGAAAGCGCGGCTGCATCAATAGTGGCCGACATAGCTGGATTGACGACCTCAACCGCCGCAAGTGGAGCGACCTTTGGCTTCTCAATCCCAATCGATTTCGCAACAGAAACGGCATTGGCAATGATTTGCGCCTTTTGCTCTAAATCAGGTGCAATATTCATCGCTGCATCTGTGACGATGATATATCTATCATAATGTGGCACTTCAAACACGGCCACGTGGGATAATACACTTCCTGTTCGCAATCCGTATTCTTTATTTAACACGGCTTTTAAAATGGTCGCTGTCGGAATATTTCCTTTCATTAATACATTCGCTTCATTCAAGCGAACCGACTTAACAGCAAGCTCGGCTGCTTGAGCGACGGAATGAGCGTGAACAATTTGGATTTTTCCCTCTTTCTCATAATCCTTGTTCTTCTGCTTAAGCAGCTGCGAAATACGTTCGCGATCTCCATATAAAACAAATTTTCCGAATTGATGATCTAAGGCCATCGTAACGGCTTCAATCACCTCTTCGTCTTCCGCTGCGGCAACCGCAACAGTCATATCGGAATATTGGGTTGCTTGGTCAACTAGTGATTGTAGCTTCATTTCATGCATCCAACCCCTTTTTTCTTTATCATTTTGTCCGCTTTTTATTATATGCAAAAACTGTGCCAAATAAAAAAACACAAACGAATGAAAGAAAAGCAAGAAAAATGACGAAAAATCGTTGAAAACGCTTTATTATCTTTTTGCATTTTTTTGCACACCGTGCAATTTATTGCGTGTATTTTTTTGCAAGGTCGTATTTTTCCAGCTTATAGTATAAGCTGCGAATCGAAATTCCCAGCGCTTTGGCTGTGGCCGTTTTATTCCCTTGATGTTCAAGCAAGGCTGCTTCAATTAATTGAGCCTCATATTTTTCAAGCATTTCATCAAGCGGACCGATGCTGCTTGCAAAGGTGGGTTCTTCAGCTAACGCCTTATTCTGCGGCATTTGCAGCGGTGGAATATGGTGAACATCAATAAGCACTTCATTGAATTTCATAAAAATCATGGCCCGGCCTAATACATTTTCCAGCTCGCGAACATTGCCCGGCCAATCATAGGATAAAAGATAGCGAATCGCTTCCTCCGTCAAGCCCTCGACATTTCTGCCATAATCCTGATTCAGCTTATGGATTAAATGTCGGCATAAAGCAACAATATCCTGCTTTCTTGCGCGAAGCGGCGGAATATGGATCGGCATACGGCTGAGGCGATAGTATAAATCTTCGCGAAATGTTCCTTCAGCAATTGCCTTTTCCAGATTGACGTTTGTCGCGGCAATCACCCGCACATTAATAGGAATGGGCTTTGTGCCGCCAACACGGACAATTTCTCTTTCTTGCAAAACGCGAAGCAGCTTGGCCTGAGTATTAGCAGAAAGCTCGCCGATTTCATCAAGAAAAATGCTTCCATTATTCGCTTCTTCAAACAACCCTCTTTTCCCGCCACGCTTCGCACCGGAAAAAGCGCCTTCTTCATATCCGAATAGTTCGCTCTCCAATAGTGTTTCAGAAATGGCCGCACAATTCACGCGGATAAATTTGTTATATTTTCTATCGCTGGCATTATGAATGGCGTGGGCAAACAGCTCTTTTCCCGTTCCTGATTCGCCGCGCAGCAAGATGGTAACAGGGGTTTTCGCAGCTAATTTTGCTTGTTCAATGGCCACCATCATTTCTTCCGATGTACCGATGATATCATCAAACGAATACTTCGCTTCCAGCGTGCGGATAATTTGCCGCGCTCGGTTTAATTCGTTAGTCAGACGCTGAATTTCTGAGACGTCGTGAATAATGCCGACGCTCCCTTTTAACATGCCATCGACAATAATTGGAGCGACATTCACGATCACATCACGGCTTTTTGGTCCTACCTTCATGCGCACTCCACGAACAGGACGCCGTGTTTTCAACACTTGCATATGCATGCTTTCCCCTTCAGAAATATCAGCTGTCGCTGGTTTTCCGATCACTTCCTCCTCAGATAGGCCGGTAATGCGCGTATAAGCAGGGTTAATCAAAATGCCTTTTCCGTGCTCATCCACCACTGAAATGGCTTCTTCAGAAGAATGAATAATCGCTTCCAGCATCATGCGGATGTCCTTTAAATTAGTTACTTCTTCAGCAAGTTTCATCACTTCTGTCACATCTTTAAAAACCGCCAGCGCGCCAAACAATCTCCCTGATTCATCGATCATCGGAATGCGTGTCGTGATGATTTTTCGGCCGTTTTCAAGCTCTTGTTCTTGATGAATTTCCGTTTTTCTCGTTTTTAATATGCGAGGCAGCTGGCTGGTCGGAATCACTTCTAAAACATGCTTTCCAATCACTTGCTGCTTATCGACTTTGATCATAGCGGCAGCGCTGTCATTCATGTGTGTAATATAAGCAAATTCATCCACTACAATCATTCCATCATGGGTGGAGTTAAGGATTAAATCAAGACGTGCTGTTTCGCTTTTCAAAGTCGAAATCAACGCCTCTTTTTCTTCGACAAGCTCGGCAATCACATAGGCGACCTCTCCAGGAATCACAAGTGTATTTTTTTTTCGTTTTTGACTGATCTCCGCAAACACATCCTTTTCACCAGTTGCTTCCACCACAATATCAATGTCGTCAGTTAAAAACGGACGCCAGTCGTTTCCTGTACGAATATTCATTCTTTTCGCCAATTCTAATCCAGGCGCCTTGTCATCGCGATCAATAACGGCTACGATCTCAACAATCGCTGTTTCCTGAAATATTTTCAATAAAGCAGTGCCACCTTTGCTGGCTCCTACAATCAATGCTTTTTTCATTTGCTTCACCTTTAAACTATGCAATTTTTTGCAGACAATTTTATCATATCATTAATGAATATTTCTTGACAAATATAATCAAATCGTTATGATTTTTTCATGAACCCATTTTCTATAGGAAAGGATTCTGCTCGTATGCAACGAATCATTGCCCTTGTGATTTTATTGATCCCTGGCTTTTTAGCTGCTTTAGGAATTAAATGGATGCGCGATACCTTATTTGGCATCCTACATCCTCCCATTCCTGCTCTTTGGCTGCAATTTTTGGGCGGTTTTGTTTTATTTGCGCTTGGCTTAGGGTTTGTTGGCGGTTTTATTCTTCATCGTGATCGAAAACGCAATAAAGTGCAGCCCCGTTTCCAAAAAAAATGACCTGAACGATACTGTTCAGGTCATTTTTTGACTTGTTTTGCTTTCAGTGGGTAATCAGTAAAAATAGCATCTACTCGATGTTCAAACATTTGTTTCATCAGCCGTTCATGGTTGATCGTAAACGGCCTTACCGCAATCTGGTTGGCATGGGCTTTCTGAACAAATAATGGAGACAGCGTGCGGTAATAAGGATGCAAGCCGCTCGCGCCAAGAAGCCGAGCATATTGCCAAGGTTGATAGAGCGGCTCCATATAAAGCAGGGCAGTTGCGATATCCGGCGCCATTTGATGACAACGTGCCATGCTGTTATGATTAAATGAAGATAAAATGACACGGGATTCTAATTGATAATATTTGATCATCTCGATCACTTTTTCTTCCAGCTTATGATAAGCAATCAATCCGTTTTTTAATTCAATATTCAATAATAACGAAGTTGGCGAAATCCATTCAAGTACTTCCTCAAGCAACGGAATTCGGCAGACTCCGTACTGATTGGCAAATTTATAAACCGCATTAAACGCTTGAAGCTCTTGATACGTAAAGTCCTTTACCCAGCCCGTTCCATCTGTTGTTCGATCAATCGTTTCATCGTGAATGACCACAAGCTTCCCATCTTTCGTCATTTGCACATCTAATTCAATCCCGTCAGCTCCTACGCGTTCCGCTTCATAAAATGAAATCATCGTATTTTCGGGGTGCGTGCCAGCTGATCCGCGATGAGCAAAAATTTTGGTCATACTCCTGCCCCTTTCCCAAGCAATCGAAAACATAGTAAAATTATATGCAAGAGCGAGAGGGTTGATTATCCATTCTTTGAACGGCAACAGGCTTTTCCATGTGCCGCAGCGGCGGAAAAGCGAAAAGCTTTTTTCTAGCTAGCCATCTCCTTTTACTAAACGAATCAACGCTCTTCATGCATAAATGAAAATGCTGCTCTTTTCCAAATAAACAGAGAGGTGATTCAATATGCGTCCACATCAAATTTCGCTAGAAACCGCACAAAAGCTAGCAAAAGCGCTTGGCATCCCGATCGAGCAAGTGATGCATATGCCCCAGCATGTTTTAATCCAAAAGCTTATAGAAATCGAAAAAGCGGACAAAAAAGAAGAAAGGTAGCCTAATTTTTTAGGACTGCCTTTTTCTACAGCTCTCGCTAAATGTGATTGCATGTCTCTACAATCAGCGTTCAGTGGTAGCACCGTTTGAATCGTTTAAAACCAGGCTCTCACAAGCGATATTAACTGATACAAAGGAGAAAGCCGATAATCGCATTCGGTTTACGTCACTTTTGTAACAAGAGTAAATTTATTATCTATTCTAATTGGATCAATGCCTCGCTGTCACTTATGAACCACAAAGTCATTGTTTCATCATTGAATGAACCATTTATTCAAAGTGCAGATTTCATTTGAATTCTTCCATTGTCAAATCACTATTTACCCCCATGGCAGCACACGTTCCTTGAGCAGCAGCGATTACTAACTGTGAAGGCCCGACTACAGATACATCCCCCGCGGCATATACCCCCTCTACATTACTCCTGCCTAAAACGTCAACAATCACTCGACCATTTTTATTCACTTCACATCCTAGCGATTTAGCAAGGTCATTAGGTTGCTCGAGATCAGTTGTAACAAAGCCACCTGATCGATTAATTTCTGTACCGTCCTCAAAAACCACCTTTTCTAATTTTCCATCTGAACCACTTAACTTTAATATTGGCTTCTCCTTAATAATAATACCCTTTCTTTTAAGTACTTGCTCTTCTGTTTCTGAGATTATTTTATTGCCGTTCGTACAAACAACTAAATCTTTACTCCATTGATAAACCATCTTTGCCATATGGAAAGCATTGTTGTTTTCAGAGATTAGCACTAAAGATTGTTCTCTTAATTCCCAACCATCGCAATAAGGACAACTGAATATGCTCTTCCCATAATAATCCCTAATCCCATTCACATTGGGGAGGCTTTCTTTAAGACCCGTTGCAATAATCATTTTTTTACTTAAATATGGCTTACCTTCATGGGTTATTAGTTTGAATATAGAACCTTTCTCTCTTTTTACTTCTACAATTTTGCATTTTTTTATTTGGACAGATGGATATTTACTGATATCTTGATGAGCCAAATTTCTGAACTCTCTGGGAGTAACACCGTCTCTAGTAATAAATCCATGTGATTTCTGAGTAACGGCATTTCTCGGTTGATCATCGTCAAAAAGGATCACTTTTCTTCCAGCTCTGCCTAACACAAGAGCGGCGCTCAATCCTGCAGGGCCACCACCTATTATTGCGCAATCTAAAATCATTTTCCCACCTCATTTAGTTTTAAATTTATTAGAGATATTAAAGATATTTAAAATCTATAATTATCAAAAAAAAAAATTAATTTACTACAGAACGGATACGATTCACAATATTCTTATCTACTTTCTGTAATATATGCTCAATCGTTTGAGATCTTAGATAATCTTCCATTTTTTGTTCAGCTTCATTCATTACTGTCTCAATAAGGCAATTTTGTCTATCATGTATAGTATGATCTAAACCGCAATTAAACAATGAGGTCGTTCCCTCAATCGCATGAATGATATCTAAAAACGTTATATCTTTGGCATCTTTAATTAATTGATATCCGCCGTTAACTCCCGTGCCCGACTCGATAAATCCAGATTTAACTAATTTAGTTAAAACCTTAGAAAGGTACGTAGGCGACACTTTTTGAGCTTCAGCTAAAGGCTTTACACCTATTGTTTTTCCTGGTGGTAACAAAGCTAAATAAACAATGGTATGGAGAGCATAATTAGTTGCCTTGGAATACTTCACTTTCTCACCTCCTAATTAAAGACTTCATGAATCTATAATATCCTTAATCCTTCAGATAAGTCAACCCTTTACCCTCATAAGCAAATTTGTTTCCTGGCAGTGGTCCCTTCTTTTTACCGGTTTCCTACAACATTTGTCCAAAGGTTTGGCACGATAAATGTTTAGGTTCACAATGCAATATAAAATTGTCTAACTGGATAATAAAATCGGACAAAATAAAAACACCCCTTACTACCGTTCTTTTTCCGGTAAATAAGAGGCGTTTCTTTTTCGTATACATACGCACAAACATTTATTGGCTTTGTCCCGATATTTATCGGTAACTAAAATGTATGTTCGAAATCACCCAAACGTTGATATTATTGCCTTTAACTCGCCTTATGCTCCAGTCTCAGCTTATCCGCCACCATCGCAATAAATTCCGAGTTGGTTGGTTTCGCTTTCGACATGCTGACGGTATAGCCGAATAATGAAGAAATGGATTCGATGTTGCCGCCCTTATTCCGTATGTAAACCGAACTTTAAAACATAAAATTAGAAAAATATTCGGATTTTAACCAATATAACTTTGCCATCTCACCATAATTTATCGGTTATAAATGAAGTATTTGTTGGTTTACTTTTATTATATGTTTACATAAATAACTGAGACAAGCTTTATTCCAATAAATATGAAAAATTCTTGTCAATATTTTTTTAAAATATTTATTTATACACCATCCTCATTAGCTAGATTACAACATGCAATTATCTTACTTAGAGCTTGAATATATTCTTCCTATCCCACTTTATATACTACTGTTGAATATATTCATGTGAATTTTTAGTTACTCTTTATTCAACTATCGTTTCCCATTAGCCAAACATGCTTGCTTACGCAACACCAAAGATGATGGAAGATTTATTCCATAGGAGTTGAAGGTCTGCGTGGTAAGTTTAGTGCATGCTGTCTCAAATACGACTCAATAGCTTGCATACCTGCGCATGTCCATTTATGGACTCTTCTATTTAAGCGTTTACTTTGTTTTTCCAAATAAAAATGTCCTGTTTCAAGGAACTTTCCATAGATGTCGGCTTTGCCGAATATCTTAATCTCGTTTTCCTTTATGTATTCAGACTGTAAGTTAAGTTTCTCCAATAAATCCATGACTTCCTTCTTTCGTTTATCGATGGAGCATATGTGCTTCATGTATTAATCCCTCCAAACAAACATTCCATTTAAGATAATTATAAAGCCAATTTTTAAGTATCGCACCCATTAACCAACCATGCCGCACTTCACAGAACCACAGACTAAGACAAAAATTCTGTTCTTCGATGGGAGTTGAACAAGAAAACCAACAACAAACGATAACAGAGCCTTAATTTTAAATCTTATTCTCGTTCTTTATAAGCCAAGTCAATCAGTTCTTTAACACTTTCTAACGAATCAATATCCTTTAAATCAATGTCAATCTGATTTTTATCTCTTGGGTCAACTGGAATATAAATTTTCAATTTGTCTTTAAACTGATTAAAAATTACATCTCTTCTCTTTGTAGGAACATGAAATAACAACCTATTACCAACAGTTGAAATAGATAAGAATTTGTAACGCCTCGTAGCACGTCTGAGCATAATTCCATCAGACAAATAATAATAAACCCCATCCAGACTGTAAGCATAATTAAAAATTTCCCTTGCGATTTTCTGTTCTTGCGAATTAAAAGTGGCTATCAATTGGTCAACTGTTTCAAACTTAGATTTATTTCTTGGTACTTTCTTTAGATATAGACTAACGTCCTCTATATTTTCCTTTACATGCTCAAGATTTATTTCCTTATATTCAAATCCATGCTTCTTCAAACCTTCTTTCAATCCCGCCACAAATGACAAACCTACTAGCATGAAACGGGCATCTGGATTGTTAACTAATCCTTCATATCGTATCAGTTGACCAACAGCCCTATCATCTACCTTCAATTTGACTTCCACATATAACTTTCTACCCTCAGCATCTAAAAACAAAAGGTCACACCTTTTTCCGTTCAAGTTGACTTCACTCTCTAGAAAAATACATCCATCTTCAATTAAATGTGGATTTGCAATCAGTATTTCATGAAGTTGAACTTCCTTCATAAGAACACCTCATACTTTTAGAGCAATAATATGCAAACTGATTCCTTTAAAAAGTGAATATAATAAAAAATTGATTATTCCTTATTTTTGATGCTCAAAACAATATACGTTCCCTTTAAAGCGCTCCTTATTTGATAAACAAAAAACCTTCATTTTCTCCGATATTTCTTTGCTACAGGTTTCACATATGACTATATAACCTTACTTACTATAATTCACTAATTGCAAAATTTATTGTTAACAGAAAATATTGTAATTTGAAAACAAATCTCTTATGACTAACTCACCATATCTCCTCATTAAATCTCCATTTAGACCTTGTTGAGAAAACGAATCACCTATTACAAAAAAGATTTCTTGATTATTCCAAGTAAGCTTACCGTAAGAATAATAATACTGTCTTCTTGTCATTGTTCCATCTTTTTTAATTAGATAACTTCCAAATCTAGGTGATATTATAACATTATATTCATTCTCACATCTCTTTAACAAAAATCTAAAGATACTTCCATTAAAAAAGATTATTCTTCTTTTAACTGAACAAATAACATCAACTAACTCTCTAAAGTAAACCAAAATTTCTTCGTTTCTAAAATATTTAGTTTCAAAATTTGTTGAACCATAAGGTATTAACTCCAATTGACATCTATTCGCAAGTAACCTTCTTAAGTTAGGTATGTAAGAACAAGTCTTATTAATCTCTTTACGGTCTTCAAAGCCCAAAAGTTTAGTTTTTTTATCAAAATCCAGTAAATATGCTATCTGTTTTGCATCGAAAGCATCTACTGTTGCACCATCGTAATATCTAATTTCTCCAAAGTTAAACAAATAATTATAGAAATCATCAAAATTGTTAACACCTTTTTCTTTTAAGTTCTTTGGAGTTTCCTTTTTATGATTTGGTATCCCAGCATTTAAATTCACCATCACTGTCTCCGCATATAGATTACCGAAGAAGGGATAGGGTGGCATATCATATCTCACTATTTTTTTAGGGTCATTAGAGATTAGTCTATTTAACTTATAAGCTCGTTCAATTTTTCCAAAATTCCAATATTGTTCAAAATCCTTTTTAAATCGATTAATGAATTCTTGTACGAATAAATTTGGTATAATTAGTGCCATTAGTAAAAACCCCTCTATACATAATTTTATTTTTTAGTAGTTTCTTCATCTCTTCAATAGTTAGAACTTCATCTTTTTTCTGTGTATCATCCTATGACAATTTACTCTCTTCAATAGTTCCTTTCGTTATACGATGCTTCCATTTAGATAGAATACTTATTTTTCGCTCTGGCTTCACAATTTTCTCCACAACTATCTCTCGCTTTGTTATATCTTCTAGCTTGATTGCTATATACTCTCTATTTCCGCCTTTTAACTCGATATTTGGGTCTCTCGAACATAAACATATATTTTCATTCAACATTTTAATAATGTATACTTCACCAATATCTTCAATATTTATCTTTATTTTATAATGATGTTTAATAAATATATTTGAAATAAAGGAAATTGTTCCTCCAATAAAAAATAAAAATCCAATGAAAAGAACTACGAATAATGTAACAATGTAAGTCCAACTAACTTCACTATTAGAAAAATTTTTAATTATTAAATATATATCACATATAAGAAATGACAAAGCAAAACTTAAGCCAATTATACTGTAATATTTTGCTTTAATTTTATTTTCAGTAGTTAATAATTCCATCTCAACACGTGTCTTTGCAGTCAAAGCATTAAAATTTACAATAAACAAAAAAATTGTACTTACAAAACCAAAGGCACCTGCTAATTCTTTCAATTTAACCCCTCCCAATAAATTATACATAAATACTTACGATTGGATACTTTTGTTAGTTTCATAAATTATTACTAGAATAAATCAGCAAATAATAAACTCAAGCTTTTACTAAATAACACATTTGCATTAAATTTAGTGCGTAATGAAGAAATCATACAAAAACCCACCATTTCTATGGTGGGTTTTCAGCGGTAAAATTTCAATAAAATTGAGATTTTATTTCGCTTTCAATACCTATTGTCAATAACGATTTAAAATTCCCCAATTTCAACGAAATGAAATTCCCCATTATGAACGTTTAATTAGGCAACTGGGCAGGATAAACTCCTGCTTTTTTCTTTTCTCGTAGACGATAAGAATCACCTTTGATATTAAAGGTAATGGCGTGATGTAATAGGCGATCTAAAATCGCTGTCGCTAGTACATCATCACCGAATACTTTCCCCCATTCGAGATAGGATTTATTCGATGTGAGGATCATAGAGCCTTGTTCATATCGTTTCGATACGACCTGAAAAAAGACATTCGCCGTTAGCTCATCAAAAGGAAAGTAACCGACCTCATCCATAATGAGTACATCTGGACGACTCCAACGATTCACTAATCGCTGGAGAGTCCCTTTTTCGTTTGCCTTTCGGCATTCAGCCACTACATCGTCTGCGGTTAAAAATAAAGCGGTATACCCTTGAGTGATAGCTTCCACCGCAAAGGAAATCGCTAAATGCGTTTTTCCAACACCCGGTGGGCCTAGTAAGATTCGATTTTCCCCGTTGGCAATAAACCGACAGGTCAGCGTTTCTTTGACTCTCTTTTCACTGATACTCGGTTGAAAGGAAAAATCAAAGTCATGAATCGTTTTGATAGAAGGTAATTTGGCTCGTTTCATTCGCTTTTCTAGTTGTTGAGACTCTTGATATTCAATTTCTTGTAAAACAATAGTGTTTAGAAACTCAGAATATGATACATTATCTCTAGAAGCGTCTTCTAATAAACTATCTAGTTGGTGGGCTGTGTGGTGCCAACCAAGCTTTTTTAAGCGTTCGATTAACAGCTCGTTCATCATACAGTCTCACCTTCTTCCAATGCTGCGTAAGCAGCGAGAGGGCGTTGTTCTACTTTAGGAGATGGGGCAGAAGAAGAAAGGTCGTTGGTCGCCAAACCTTGAACGCCTTTTCTTCTCTGTCCTTTTTCTTTTGTATGTAAGCCCTCATAATGTTCCATTTGAATATGAGCAGTTGCTTTTCCTGTCAAAATCGGATGTTTGGCAATACACTCCTGTTCATCATAAATCTCGATATGATGGTCGAGAGTTTCTTTCACTTTTACAACCTGTCCTGCATAGCGATACGGAACGGAATATTTTTTTCCTCTGTATGAAACAAAACA
Organism: Anoxybacillus sp. PDR2; assembly: GCF_009834045.1. Classification (NCBI taxonomy): domain Bacteria; kingdom Bacillati; phylum Bacillota; class Bacilli; order Caryophanales; family Anoxybacillaceae; genus Anoxybacillus; species Anoxybacillus sp. PDR2. The sequence continues at coordinate 2,623,768 of NZ_CP047158.1, forward strand.
ATCTCGACTTACCTCTCGTGTCTCCCAGCGACATGTCGGGAATAATGGTTTGACTCCCCATGCTTGAAGGAACTTCTGTTCCTGTTCCAAACGTTGAATTGGCGGTTCATTCGTCGTTTGATTCGGCTTTCGATTGGCCACTTGATCCAGCCATGTACGAACAGCTTCATTTAATGCATAGAGAGTAGGTTCGTGTTTTCGCTGAAAGAAATTATCTTTCAAATACTTTACCACTCTTTCTACTTTTCCCTTTGTTTGTGGACGTTTCGGCCGACATGCTTTTGGAACAATACCGTAATACGCTAGAAAATCCTCGAACGTCCGGTTAAATCGAATTTCGATGGGACTATGTTTCAGAACAACGGTTTTCATATTGTCATAAAGAATCTGTTCAGGAATGCCGTTAAAGTAAGCAAATGCGTTCATATGACATTTCATTAATGTTTCTACATTCATATTGGTCGTAAACTCCACATACTTCATTCGGGAATAACCAAGTACCATCACGAAAGCATAAATATCTTGATATTGACCATCCACCAAGTACTTTCCCACATAGGCCCAGTCCATTTGAGCTTGTTTGCCTGGTGGTGTTTCATACCGTAAGGTAGCTTGTTTCTTTGGCTGTTCTCGATACGGTCGAACAAAATCTCTTAATATCGTCATCTTGCCAGTGTATCCCATCGCTTGGATCTCCTCAAGGAGAACAACACAATTCGTCGTACCTTCTTGTATTCGTTGAAGAAGATAGCTTTTATAAGGATCTAGTTTGCTTTTTCTTTTTTTCTCACTGACTTTACGCTCTGGAAGCTTGTCCCCCTTTAGATACTTACGAATGGTTTTCCGATCAAAACCTGTTTCTTTGGCAATCGCTGTTTGAGTCCAGCCTTTCTGATATAACTCTCGAATCATAAAAAACTCCCCTACCTTCAGCATCGTTTCTCCACTCCATTTAAGATGTTGTTTCGAAACGATTATCTGTTATTTTTGGGGAATTTTAAACCGCTGTTATTGGGGATTTTATCACCGGTGATTACACCTATCTCTGATTCCTCTTCTTTTCCTTTGTCGAAAGTTTAATTTAGATTTATATAAATACTATGATGGTCTCATATTTTTTCAAAATTACATGTCGTCATTCTTTCAATACATTAAAAAAATAAACTTATATTGATTTTTTTACTACAAGAATATGGAATGAGTAAGGTTATACATACATAAAAATAAAAAACCATAACCCCTTGTAATATGAAGGATTTATGGTTTATAAACGGAATCGTATGTTATATCGCTATTCTTATCATAATAACGAGCAAATTTACTGAGATTTTCATCTTGTTTTTAATAACTATGTGACCAATTTGTGACCAAAAAAATTAAACTCTTGAGTCTGTGGATGAAGGTTTCCTTTAATTGTATGCTTTAATTTTTAAATCAAAAAGACAGGGAGCTTGTACATTTGCTTACTGTCTTAATACTTATTAAACTATTGTGTAGAATATATACTCTTTAGTATTTTCTCTAATTCTGGTCCATGTAGAGCGATATAAGTTGGTAAAACCATCGTAATTTCTGCTGAGACAATAGCGAAATTATCCAAATACCTATGAAATTGCTGCCTTGTATCAAAACGAAAGCTACTCCTTTGTTTAATGGACAGAAGACCATACCAATAAGCGTTGATATGGTCTTCTTGTCGGTTTACACTATTCTACAGACCACAATTACCATTTTTCTTTTATTTTAATGCCTCACGTTTAGTTATTTTTTATCAAAATAAATTTTGAATTTAGCATTAGAGTTTTGTACCGCTGTCCAAGTTGACATTAACAAATATTCTATCTGAATTATTTCTGGTTTTGGAGTTCCCCCTTTCTGCTTTTCCTTCAGATAATCTTCCATTGAAAACATATTACCAAGCAACGCCCAAACATAAATATTTGAATCCTGTTGCAGGGAAATTTTTTTAATTTTATCCCATATTTTTTCTGCAGGTGTCCTTTTTGGATTAATAATCATTCTATTTTTCCTTACACAATAACTATCAGAATACCAATCTTTATCCCATCTATCGATATCTTTTGGTTTTCTTTGGCTTAGAGGATTTACATATTCTAAATTCTTAATTATTTGACCGCATATATCTTGAAATGCAGTAGCTGATAATCTAGCAGAATGCGCCTTACAATGTATGAAATATACAGCCTTATCTCTTTCATTTAAACCTATAAAATCTGCTATTTCCGTTCCTAGGTCTGTACAAATTAAATAATCCAGATTTTTTAAAACATTTGCTATTTCTTTAGAACCTTTATTTGAAAGGTTTAAATTTCTTGCATAATTTGAAACTAAATAGAATAAGGAGTTATAGTCCCATTTAGGCTTTATTACCTTGAGTTTATTTCCTCCTTTGTAATTTTTCCCTTTTTCGTTAAGTACTATACTTTTCTGTACTAGACTTTCCTTTTTTTCATATTCCACAAGGATATCCTGTAATCTATTGTCGTCGTTACTAATTCCAATCTCGTAAAAATCTCCTTTACAATAAACTGTTTTACAGTCCTTGGTTAGTATTTGAAAGCTCTGTAACTTATTTATATAAGAAATTAAATCTACTTTTTGAAAGTCAATATATATATATAAACGCCAATTTCCAATTCTTTTTAGCCGATACTGATATTTTGAGTTATCAAACTCTATTCCTAATTCGTACCTTTTCCCATCAGCCTCAATACTAAACTTCCAGTTTTCAATATCAAAACTTAACTTTTCAAAAAATACCCGATTATTTGAACCATCAAAAATTGCTCCTCTTAAAGGCTCATCGATGTCAATTAAAATATTTATAGGCTCTATGTTGGCTGGTGTTTTTGTTTTAGGGGCATACCTATCAAAAATTGCAGGCTTACTAGTTTTTGAGTTTAGTTTATTCGATAAGTAATCAATCCACGAAATATATTCCTGCAGAGAGAACAAATTAGAAGAATCAGAAACCCTCGAGTTACTAAACCCTATATACCTTGTCCTTGCCCGATTATCATGTCCAGAACTCACTCCATAAATAGTTGTGCAGAATTTATACTTGTCCGTGATAGTTGGAGAGACTAATTCTATATTTTCAGAAAATATAATTTCTCTCCTTATACTATTAGCAATAAATCCATTATTAACAGTTAACTGCTTAAAAGTGCTATTGTTATCAAAAAGCCTTTGTAGATTGTCTGCTGAAACTCTTTTATTATCTTCAACTATCTCATGAGGTATAATATCACTACTATCGTAATAAAAAAGTAACTTATCATTTATCTTTAACACACTTATTCCCAATTTCGGTTCAATAAAGTAATTATTTACGAGATATGGTGAACTTCTATAAATAGAGTAAACAACTACAAAAGTAAATAAACTAGAATTCTTAAGTTCATATACTATTTTAGCATTATGACCGATAAGTAGGTTATTTATCATGCATACACAGTAATCATCAAATTTTTTAAGCCCTTCTTCACTATAAAATATATTTGTTTTTAAGGGTAAACGGAAATTTTCAAGCAATTCTCCATCTAATTCTGATTTTAAATAATTTATTTTCCTCAGAAATCTATTATTTATATGCATAAAAGAAGGGAGATAAGAAATGAGTTTATTAAAATAATCATCATAATTAAAATTAATCAAATTTATATCCTCATCTAGTTTAGATTCATAATTTAAGTACTCTTTGTATAACTTTTCTTGGTCAATAGTACCGTCCCTATATATTACCAAACTCTCTGGAACTGTATCATTTTTTCGAATTACACGACCTACCTGTTGAATTAGAGACCTTACATCGTTAAAAGGTTGGTATATGGCTAATATCGAGAAATTATTATCATCAATTCCTTCAATTAATTTATTTTGGTGAACCCAATAGGTAGTAGATAATTCTTTAGGATTAGGCACATCCTTAAACAAACCATTATCGGTATCAGTTTTAAATGTTTCATGGATTGCTACTACCTCTTCGCCTTTTTTATTTAATAATTGTTTAGCTTTAAGCATATCATCTGCATTGTTAAATCGTAAAATAGTTTTGATACTTGTGTTATATTTTTCTTCAAGCTGCTTAGTTAAACGCACAATATAATCAATAAAATCCTCTAGTTTATCAACTCCCTGATATTTGATAAACCTTGGTTCTCTAATCTTATTTTCAGCAACGGCCCTATGAAATGAATAATTATAAATAAATTTATTATCTAAATAAAAGTTACTATTATCGTTTCTTAAAGGTGTCGCCGTAAATAGTATTACCTTTTTATTAAAGTCCCTAATAGTATGTTTCCATTTCTCAGCAGGTTCTCTATGCCCCTCATCGAAGATTATAAGATTTATCTTTTCTTTTAATTTTTTGAAATTTAGTGGGTCTTTTTCTTTAATATCATTTAAGGACTTTGTGGTACAAACAAAAATTGTACTACCTCTTGTTTTTAATAAATCTTCTATATTCCTTGGATATAGTTTTTCTATATCCTTAAGAGGTTTATTAAGGCCGAACTTTTTAACAAGTCCTTCTTGTAACTCTTTTCTCAACTGTTCAGTTACTCCCTTTGAGGGAGTAACAAGCAGAATGTTTTTAAACTTCTTATAATAGTTACTTACGTATGCAATAAGTAAAGTTTTTCCCGTGCCTGTTGGCATCTTTATAAGAGCATGTTTTTTCGTTTTACTTCTAAGATATTTATCTATCAACGCTATTGCATCTTGTTGAAAAGGATATAGTTTTTCAAATAATTCTACGTGGTTATCCAGTTTCAAAGCTAACTCCATCCTTTTTATTATCTAAATAATTAATACATAATTAGTCTAGCCTTCTATTTTTTATAAACCATATTAGAATATATCCTTTTACGAGTATGTATTCAGCAATAATATTATTGTCTACCTTTTAAGAAATAAATTTTCTTATTAACATTTAACAAGTTTATTAAAGGCTTCCATAATAAATAATATGTCCCCGCACCTATTAGATTAAATAAGTCCCTGTAACTTTTATAACAAAGACTGTTCTCTTCAACCTTCTTTTTATAACAAATTCAACTTTCCTTTTTATTACCTAATATTTTATTCAACCCTTTTTCCATATTTTTCTTCAATATATCACAAAACTTAACAAAAGTGCATATTTAGTTAGGTTATTGTAACCAAGTTTACTATTTGGAAAGCGAATATCTTTAACTAATAAAATCAAAATTTTATTAACTACCCTTCACCATGTGAAATTACTAATGAAAATCCATGTATTGCTTAAAGGGTAGCCATCATAGATAGCTACCCTTTAAGTTAATTATGTCCTTTACGCTATTTTGGAACGATGTGCTTACATAATTTGTTTAGATTTTTAAAGCCCTAATGCTTTAAGCCATTCCTCTTTAGGCTTTTCTTTCTCTTCAATTAATTGAGGGAAAAATTTCACTATATCTTTATTTATTTTATCTTCCTTTTCCTTTCGTTGCATAAAAGACTCTCTATATGCCTTCACATAGTCAAAGCTTTCGATGACTCGTTCGTTCATTAATTTTTCATTCGCTCTTTTTTGTGCTTCAACTGTATCTTTACGTCTACGTGCTTCTAAAATTACATTCTTTGAAAAATAACCTGCCCAATATTTCTCTGGCATACTATTTCTGCACTTAGATTCCATTTCCTTAACAACTATTTTGAAATTGTCTAATCCACAGATTTGAATTGCCTCATCTATCTTTGCCTTAGTTCCCTGATGCAAGACTAAGCCTCCTTTAACAAAAAACTCTAGAACCGAGAGGATGGATGGGTCTATATCAGTACTAGCACATTTTTGTTTAGGAGGTTTGGATACAGGTTCTTTTTTAGTCTCAACAGACGTTTCTAGTTTTTTCTTTCTTTCCTTTGAGATATAACCTGTCACTTTCGCCTCTGCAGTTGCCTCAATTACATCTTCCTTCTCGCTCCAACGGGAATAGATGTTTTTGGATATTTCATTAAGTGATACTGTCTCAAAGTAAATTAACTCATGTTCTTTCAGTATTTCGTTATACTTCATTACAGTCTTTGGATTGAAGCCAATAGCTTCAGCTATCTCTTCTATATTTGGATAACAAATACGTCTCTCATTCGCCTTTGCATTAATCATACCAAGAATATACAAGTATTGAAGAAGCAGCTTCGCTTTAGACTCCTTTATATCAATAAACAGTAGCTTATTTAAATCTTTCACATAGACCTTAATGAACCAATCCTTAACCTCTGGCACTTTGACATAGTAATGCTGTGAGCTTTTCATCTCTTCAACAGCTACATTGTTTTGCATTCGAAAGTCAGAATAGAAATTAAGCCTTAAAGCAATTGATAGATTAGATAATGCCTTCTTCATCTTATTCCTGTTCTCAGTTCTATTACTTACACCTAACATCTCTAATAACTGTGGCATATATAATACTGTAGTACCATCAATTAGAGAACCTTTACCAACAATTGCATAGATATAAACTTCATCTACTCCTAAGTCTAAAAGGCTCTTAGGTATCTTTATAAAATTATTTTTACTTTTTTCCACTCTTTTCATCTCCTTTTAACAATTTTTAGCTTCATGATGATTGCACCTCCTCCACACCCAGTGTTTTATTTTCCCGTTAACCATACGTAATACTAGTCCTGTACTACACACAAGCACTATATTGATGATGTTTCAAATAACAAGAAGTGTAAGCGAACAAATAAACAAAAGCTCGCCTGCGAGCGTCTATACTCTTATTATTTATTTCTTTCTTATTATCTCTTTATTTCTTTTTTATTAGAGTACCGTTCCATGTATAATTTTCTACATACCTTGATACTAAACATGAATTTATGTGTACAAATTTCTACACGAATTGGTCTAGCTCTGAGAACGAGTGTAGATATTTATACAGAAAATATTATTAGCTATGAGAAGCTCTTCAAATGCCCTACTCCTCAAGGAACAAACTGTTTTTTCCTCCCCCTTCCTAACGTATCAGTTTGTATTTCCTGCTCCGTAAATAAATTATACTAAATCACGAATATGCCATTTTAAGATAGATTCGTTATAAAAAAGCTAATGAAACTTGCAAAATCCCATGTCAAGAACTTTTTTTAAAAAATATTATATTTTTTGTTTTAAGGTGTAAGTTCGTATCGAATAAAGGCTTGTTTTTAAAGGTAAATTTACTTATTTCGCTTTTGAAAAAATAATTAAATATTGCCTCGTATTCTGCATTGTAAACACTGGAGAATCACACTCTTTCCTACAAACAGAAGTGTTAGTTATCCGTCTCGCATCGAAAATTTTTTACACTGTAGCGTGTGAGTTAACGTGCTACCTCCTATTTTCGTAACAAGAGGGATATAAAATGTAGAAAATAGGCCCTATCTTGTATCTGTCATTTGATTACCTACATACAAACATATCTCTAGTAATTAGACTTCAAAGTTAGATGTACACTCAGTTCTAAACGTATTTTGTTAGTAATAAACAGTTGTTCATATAAGGTTTCAAAAAGATATGAAGGACATTAACATGATATAATTAAATTAATAATTCTGATTAACTTTGTCCTAGAAACTGAGGGGGGAGAGATTATTTATATCTTAGAATTAACATCCCCAGGAACATGGCTAAAATTCGACAATGAGAAAGATGGTCAAGATATAAGAAATATGATTGAACATCTAGAGACACAATTGATTGAAGCAGCTATTAATCTTAGCTTATTTGAGTCAGCAAATCGTAATAGTCCTCCACCAAATATTGAAGATTGGGAAACAGATAGTAAACGAAAACAAGAGTTTGTTGAGAGATACCAAGCGGAATTTCAAATCTCTACCTTTGATACTGAAAGTTATCTCAAATTATATGAGCTTGCTGAAATTGACTTAAAACGGGAGAAATGGGCTAAAGGAGAATTACCAAGGAGTTACATACGTAGGTTTCCGTTTATCCACGCAAAGTCTTTCCTTTATAATCTTGATGCAATCGGAAACATCCTTAAGGTTTTATCAAAGATTAAAGGAGTCCCACAGGAGGTAATAAAAGCTAAAGAATCTTTTACCCTTAGTTTTCCTAACTTAAGAAAAGTTAGAAACTCCTCCCAACATATCGAAGACCGAGGAAGGGGATTAGGCATCGGACAGCAACCTCTTCAATTAAAACCTATTGATAATTTCTTCATAAAAGCAACTGGAGGTGTCCTCGTATTAGAAAGCCTAAACGGAAACTGTTTCGGAAGCACAATGGATAACGGAGAATATGGGGAGGTTGAGATAAGTTTAGATAGCCTGCTGATAGCAAGAGAATGTATACAAAACGTCATAAATGCTTTTGAATGGGAGGGACCTCCTCAACATCGTCCTTACTAAGCATCTAGGCAGGAAACTACATTTGCTCCATTCACTAACCTTAAGTATTGCGTGAAAATATCTTAAATTAACCATGTATAAAAAATGAAACCAGATGAATACTATGTGACAGATTGCTAGAATTACTGATATTTAGACTTCTATGGAGAATGATGCCCTAATAATCCTTAAAACTTTTCGGAAGCAGCATCTTCTCCTTTGATATTAAGAGATAATGCTAAAATTTGAATAAATCCATAGACAAAAACATCCTTTTTTATAACACACTATAAAATTACAATTTAATTAGAGTTGTGGTTAGCACAGTCAAAATGTTGACATGATTCAGGGCATTAGTTCAGTTGAGAAAGAACTGTACTAACAGTGCTTTAGTTATGTTTTAAAATTTTATATGGTCCAAAAAGTCTAATCTCCTAAAGGCAAGAGTTTAATCCTTTATATTGTTGGTTGGATATTCAAATCATAGTGTTTTTCTCATAGCAAGAGGGGGGTAAACACCCCCTCTCTTTCCAAACAAAAAAGCAACCTGTGATGGTTGCATGCTTACGCTTACTATATAAGAGCCTTTTGGCAATCAACTAGTGCCTGCGAAATACATTTATTAAAATGATACACTGAATTATCCATGTCACCTAAGAAGCAGTTCTGAACCGAAAAGTTCTGAACCGAAAACCTTCTCTACGTTTTCTTTTATCTGCTTTATTCTAAGTTCTACTTGTTCAATCTTCTGAAGAACTTGCTCTGCACTAGTCTTTCTAACCCGATATTGGTCGTAAATAGTTTGCTCATTTATTGTTTCTAATAGCTGTTGGATATAATGTATCTTTTGCTCTAATTGTTGATTTTGCAGCATCCCTCTCCCCGCTATTGGTTCGTAATAATAAAGGTATTCCTCTGAAGAAAGGTCGCCTTTCTTTGTATTACATCTTTTACAAGCACAAATACAATTTTTAAAACTCGATATACCACCTTTTGATTTAGGGATAATATGGTCGATAGTGATGCTAGACTAAATAGTGGACACCGAGAATCGAGAATGCGACAATAAATCTAGCAAAATCGAGGTGTCCGAAGATGAGTCAGAAATATGACAAAGAGTTCAAAATCCAAACCGTAAAAATGATTCAGGAACAGGGGAAGCCGGTGGCGCAGGTCGCCCGAGAATTGGGCGTATCCGACAATACTCTGTACCGCTGGATCAACGAATTCAAACAGGATCCGGTCCATGCGTTTCGCGGCAGCGGCAACCTGAAAATCGAGGAAAAAACCCTTCTCGAAAGGCAGAAACGAATCCGCCAACTCGAGATGGAGAACGAAATTTTAAAAAAGGCGATGCACATCTTCGCAAAAGACCGGAACGGATCTTTGCGTTTATCCACAAACACCGCTCCAAGTATCCGGTATCGGAGATGTGCAAGGTTTTGAACGTATCCCGGAGTGGTTATTATCAATGGACCAGGCGCCAGGAAAGCGAGCAAAAGAAACGTCGCCGAGAACTAGAACAACAGATTAGCCGTATCTTTGTGGACTCGCGTCGCCTGTACGGCAGCCCGAAGATCGCTCAAGTCTTGCGCCAGCAAGGTGTTCGGGTATCCGAAAAAACGGTCGCCCGCATCATGAAGGAACTGGGGCTTAAGTCGCGCACCGTCAAGACATACAAGACGACGACGAACTCGAACCACAATCTGCCAGTGCATGACAATGTGCTGAACCAGCAGTTCAGGGCACAAGCTCCCAATCAAGTCTGGATGGCGGACATCACTTACGTTCCGACAGACGAGGGATGGCTCTATGTCGCGAGCGTGATGGACTTGTACACGCGCAAAATCGTAGGCTGGCACGCCGATGAGCGAATGACCAAGGAATTGGTCCTGCAAGCTCTGGATCAGGCTTACAACCGTCAACGGCCGAAAGGCGAAGTCCTGCATCATTCCGATCGCGGCAGCCAATACGCATCTCATGAGTACCAAAAACGGCTCTTGAAATACGGGATGAAATGCAGCATGAGCCGCAAGGGCAACTGCTATGACAATGCCTGCATCGAATCGTTCCACAGCGTGCTCAAAAAGGAACTCGTCTATCTGGAGAAGTTCAGAACCCGCAAGGAAGCCCAAAGTCGGATTTTTGAATACATCGAGTTTTTCTACAACCGGAAACGCGTACATTCCGCTATCGGGTATCTTACACCTTTTCAATACGAACGAATGTACGGTCAAATTGCGTAATTTTCTCGATTCTGGCTGTCCAATCTATTGACAGAGGTCCACTTCAACAATTTTCAAATCATCCAACGACTGCATACAAATAACGCTTTGTAATCTTCGTGTCCTAGCAAGGGAGATAAGATGTAAAATATCCATACCTAGTTGAAATCGTTTTTGAATGAAGTAGTGACGTAGCCATATGGTCTAAATTTCTCCCTCCTCCTACTCTCACTCTTTCTACAACAGGACTTACAATTCATTCAATTACCTCAGAAATGACTCTTTGACAGGAAAACGCAAACAGAAAAAGAAGCGGAATTTCCGCTTCTTTCTTAAACATTAATATCTATCTTATTTTCCATTTAGCTAAAGGGCTATGCTGTTGATACTTCTTTGCAATTTCCTCTTTTGTTAGGTCCATATAAGCCTGTTCCGTGACTTTTACAGAGCTATGACCTAATATTCTGCTCAACGTATAAAAGTCGCCACCATTTAGCAAATACTGCCTTGCAAAATTGTTTCGTATCTGATGCGGATGAATAGACAATCCTATCCGCTCTCCCGCTTGTCTTAGTTGCTTTTCAAATGACTGTATAGTAAGCGGAGTGTTTCTTGTGGTTGGAAACAACAGTTCCGTATCTGTATATCTGTCCTTAAATCGTATGTAATGTTTTAGTTCCCTCGCCATTACCTGTGAAAAATACACGTACCGTTCTTTTCGCCCTTTTGTTTTAGTAACCAATATCATTCGATGCTTAAAATCAATATCATCAACCGTTAAAGCAAGACACTCACCAATTCTCATTCCTGTATCCTGCAACAGCATGGTAATGACTTTGTTTCTATACCCATGAAACGTGGTGTAATCAAATTGACTAAGCAACAAATTAAATTCCTCTTGGCTAATTGCCGCTTTTTGCTTCCTTTCCGTTTTAATCTGCTCGATTTTGTCCACAGGGTTCTTATGGATTTCTCCTTCTTCATGCAACCAGTTAAAGAACACTTTAATGTTTCGAATGTAATTGTTAATGGTGACATTGGATATTCTCTTTTTGTAGTCTCTTCGGTTCTCAGGTCGATTAATTAACTTCGATGCTTCCCTGTTGACTACCGTGTATTTTCCTCTTTCTTGAAGGTAAGCAACATACTGTCTGATATGTCCAGTACGAACAGCCCCCACCTCTTCAATCCCATGTTCATGTTTTAAATAAGCGATAAACAGCTTTAATGATTGTTCATATGATGACAGGGTTTTCGATGATAAGTTTTTGCTTTGGCAATACAACAAAAAATCCTGTAAATAAAAGTCTAATTCGCTTAGTTTCATGATTTAACCTCCCCATCTCAATAAAAAGAAATACCCAATAAATCATTCGATTTATTGGGTGAGATGGAAAAAGTTTATTGGTTTAAAATCCGAGTTTTAGTACATTTTATAAAAATTGGTTGGCTTAGCCTTTACACCTAAACCCTTGATACACTTACTCTTAACTCGCCTTATGCTCCAGTCTCAGCTTATCCGCCACCATCGCAATAAATTCCGAGTTGGTTGGTTTCGCTTTCGACATGCTGACGGTGTAGCCGAACAGCGAGGAAATCGACTCGATGTTACCGCGGCTCCAAGCGACCTCAATCGCATGGCGAATCGCCCGCTCGACGCGACTGGCGGTTGTATTATATTTTTTTGCAATGTCTGGATAAAGCACTTTCGTAATCGAACCAAGCAATTCGATATCATTATATACCATCGAAATCGCTTCACGGAGATATAAGTATCCTTTAATGTGAGCCGGTACACCGATTTCATGAATGATGCTCGTAATGCTTGCATCTAGATTTTTTGGCTTGCTTTCACGCACTTGATAAGAGGACACCGCTTTTTTCACAAGAGGAGTCGTTTTTCCATGCACTTGACGAATGTGATGAACTAAATTTTCCATATCAAACGGCTTTAAAATAAAATAAGAAGCGCCTAAATCAACGGCTTTTTTGGTTACATCCTCTTGACCAAAAGCGGTTAGCATAATGACATTCGGCTGTTTTTCCCGCTTCATGCGCATCTTCTCAAGAACAGCCAATCCGTCCAAATGAGGCATAATAATATCGAGTAGCAATATATCCGCTTGCTTTTCTTCAAGCATATGTAAGCAGTCTTGGCCATTATAAGCTGCGCCAACGACCTCCATGTCATCTTGATTGGAAATATATTCTTCTAATAAGCTTACTAATTCGCGATTATCATCCGCAATACACACTTTAATCTTCAAGAAAATCTTCCTCCCCGCTTCCAATTCATCATTTTTTCTTCCTTAAAATTCATTCGACAGCGTCAGCAAAAATCCTTTATTTTTTCAAAAATAAGTATCTTTTTAAAATTCATCAATAACCGTTCCATTTCGACGCAGAACCCCTCATTTCTTTGTCGAAAAATCTTCGTATTTTTATTTTAACGAATTGTTCAACAAATATCTATGCAAACAACAAAAAAATATTGACTTTTTTTTGCCTTTTTTCAAACAAAAAGCGAGCATTTGTCAGCTCGCTTTTTGTTTGGATCCATATATATCAATTCCCGCCTCATTCAACATCCATTCAATGTGCACGCCGTATCCTGACGTTGGATCATTTACAAACACATGTGTGACTGCTCCGATTAGCTTCCCATCCTGAATAATAGGACTGCCGCTCATTCCTTGCACAATTCCTCCCGTTTTCTTCAGTAGCCGAGGGTCAGTGACACGGATGACAAGTCCTTTTGTTGCCGGGAACTTTTGCGGAACTGAATTGACGATTTCAACGTCAAACGCCTCCACTCGGTCGTTTTCAATCACCGTCAGCATTTTTGCTGGCCCTTTTTTTACTTGGCTCGACAAAGCCACTGGCATTGGTTTATCATACAATTCATTTGGCACTGATTTCGATAATTTTCCAAAAATCCCAAAAGGACTGTTTGTTGTGATATTCCCAATGATTTCTTTATCTTTGGAAAATCTTGCGAGCTTTTCACCTGGATTTCCGCTGCTTCCTTTCTCAATCGAGGTGACTGTCGACTTCATAATTTGTCCATTTTGAACGATAATCGGTTTTTTTGTATCCATATCTGAGATCACGTGTCCAAGTGCTCCGTACTTCTTGGAAATGGGGTCAAAAAAGGTCATCGTTCCGATACCAGCAGCCGAATCACGGATATATAAGCCGATGCGATAAGCGTGGTCATGCTTGTCTTTTAATGGGGTTAGTTTCGTCGCTATCGAACGTTGATCGCGAATAAGCTGCAAGTCCAATGGCTGTCCTGTTTTCCCTGACTTTTCAATAAAAGGAGAGAGGTCGCTCATATTTTCGATTTTTTTCCCATTGACACTTGTAATCATATCTCCAACTTGGATTCCAGCCAATTCTCCCGGTGATTTTTTTCCGCTTTCTGTATCAACAAGGTGATAGCCGACCACAAGAACTCCTAGTGTATTTAATTTCACACCGATCGATTGTCCTCCAGGAATCACTTTCAAGCTTGGGAGCGCTTTAACGTCAATCTGCTTAATGGGCACTCCTCCCATATTTAACACTACCTTCTCTTCATCAGGCTGCTTCGCCTCAACGGTAAGGGTATCGTCTGCTTTCTCAAGCTCAATGGAATGAGAAGCGTCTTTCACCTCTGCATGAACAGGAAGAGCAGAAGCGAATGTTGCTTTTTCTCCTTCAAACATCACCATTTGCTTTGGAATGCGTAAATACTCCCTTACCGGCTTCGATGTACTGATTAATACGAATGAAACAAGGAGAAAGATCCCCATCATTTTTCTTATTGTTTCTGCGTTCAAACCTTTTCACTCTCCTCGCTCCCACCTACACCTTCAAAATGTGACTACAATCTTAATTTTGCCTTAATCCTCATAAATATAATCGTTTTTGCTAATAAAAAAAGCTACCCATAATGGATAGCCTTTCATCCTTTGATTTTTGCTGCTAATTCAAGCAGCTCTTTCGCGTGTTCCTTTGTCAGCTCTGTAATTTCCACCCCAGAAATCATTCGGCCAATTTCCTTAATTTTTTCATCTTCTGTAAGCGCTTTGACCGATGTTTTGGTTCGATTTCCGTCTGTTTCCTTAGAAATGAGCAAATGCGTATCCGCCATCGCTGCGACTTGCGGCAAGTGGGAGATGCAAAGCACCTGTGAGCCGACAGACACACGATAAATTTTTTCAGCAATCGCCTGCGCCACGCGTCCGCTCACTCCCGTATCCACTTCATCAAAAATGATCGATGTAACGCCTTGATGCTTAGAAAAAATACTCTTTAAGGCCAGCATGATGCGAGACAGTTCGCCTCCTGAAGCGACTTTGGCGAGAGGTTTTAACGGCTCGCCAACGTTTGTTGAAATATAAAATTCGGCGACATCAACACCGTCCTCTTGAAATTTGACAGGCACGCCATCAATTAACGGAGCATCAAGCAAGCCCTCCCGTTTGCTAAAAACAATATCGAACTGCGTCTTTTCCATATACAAATCTTTGAGTTCTTGATAAATGTGCTGAACCAGCGTTTGGGCATGCTTCATTCGCACAGCGGTAACATTTTTCGCCTCAATCAGTAAATCTTCTGTTACAGATTGCAGTTCTTTTTGAAGCTGATGAATATGCGTATCGCGATTTTGGATCGTATCAAGCTCTTGGGCAATTTTTTCTGCATATTGCAAAATATCGGCGACTGTCTGTCCATATTTTCGTTTTAAATGATTAATTTCATTCAGGCGTCCTTCAATAAAATCAAGGCGGTTCGGATCATATTCCAACTGCTCTAATTGATCGCGCAATTTATAAGCCATTTCTTCGAGTAAATAATAGCTGTTGGCGATCGTTTCATGCATTTCTCTCAAGCCGGCATCAATGTGAGCAACGTCATCTAAATGGCTCATCGTAAGCCCGATCCAATCAAGCCCGCGCTGTTCTCCATATAGCGCTTCGTAACTATTCTTTAACGCTTCATATATTTTTTGGAAGTTCACAATCTTTACTTTTTCTTCCATTAATTGTTCATCTTCATTTGGCTGCAAGCCGGCTTTTTGAATCTCATCAAGCTGAAATGTGAGCAAATCAAGGCGGTGCGCCATTTGCTGTTCATTTTCATTCAATTTTTGCAGCTGTTTTTTTAACTGTTCATATTTTCGATACACCGCTTGATACTCTTCGAGGGCCGAAGCAATTTCTGCGCCTCCATATTCATCAAGCAACGGCAAATGCCGGCTGGAATCCATTAATTCCTGATGTTCATGCTGCCCATGGATATCGACAAGAGTAGAGCCAATTTCGCGCAAAATTCCCATCGTCACCAATTTGCCATTCACGCGGCAAACGCTTTTTCCGCTTACCGAAATCTCTCGGCGCAGAATGACCATCCCTTCGCTAATATCAATGCCCACTTCTGCACATTTTTGATAGCAGGGATGCGTTTCTTCTTCTAATAAAAACAGTCCTTCAATTTCCGCTTTCTCTTCGCCGTAGCGAACAAATTCAGCGGAACCACGCCCACCAATCAACAAATGGATGGCATCAATAATAATGGACTTTCCGGCTCCTGTCTCCCCTGTCAGCACTGTCAAGCCTTTCTCAAAGGAGATCGACAGAGACTCAATAATGGCAAAATTTTTAATTGATAATTCCGCAAGCACCTTGGAATCACCTCATACTATAGCATGTCTAATAAGCGCTGCGAGATTTTTTCGGTATCCTCTGGAGTACGGCAAATAATCAAGCATGTATCATCACCGCAAATCGTTCCAACAATCTCCGTCCAATCAAGATTATCAAGCAAAGCGCCGATTGCATGAGCGTTTCCAGGCAACGTTTTCATTACAAGCATATGCCCTGCGCCATCAATTTTGACAAACGCATCCATTAAAGCACGTTTTAATTTTTGCAACGGGTTAAAACGCTGATCAGCAGGAAGGCTATATTTATACCGGCCGTTCATCATCGGCACCTTTACAAGCTGCAATTCTTTAATATCGCGTGAAACCGTTGCCTGCGTGACATTAAAGCCAGCCTCCTTCAGCATATCGACTAGCTCATCCTGCGTTTCCACTTCATAATTCGTAATAATTTCGCGAATCTTAATGTGCCTTTGTCCTTTATTCAAGATTAACACCTCACACTTGTCCTCATTTATCGCAAAAACGGGAATAACGCTTTTGTTATTCCCTTTCCTCAGCGCCCGCTTTTAATTCACTATGAGCCTGTTTGACAATGTCAGCTGGCCGCTTCGACAGTTTATTTTTGCCCGCTTCTTGTTCTCCTTCCCAACGAAGGTGAAGCAAAAACTCAATGTTTCCGTCTCCTCCCGTAATCGGAGAGTAGGATAAATCAAGTGCATCATAGCCTTCGCTAAGAGCGAAGTCAATGATGGAAACAAGAACGAGTTCATGGATGCTAGGATCACGGACAATTCCTTTTTTTCCGACATGCTCCTTTCCCGCTTCAAACTGCGGCTTGACAAGAGCGATGACATCGCTTTCTGGAACGAGCACGGTTTTTAATACAGGCAAAATCAGCTTAAGCGAAATAAACGATACATCGATCGTTGCTATTTCTGGAAGCCCTTTAGTAAAATGAGCAGGAGTAACATAGCGGAAATTCGTTCGTTCCATCACGACAACCCTCTCATCTTGCCGAAGCTTCCACGCTAATTGATTATATCCCACATCAAGCGCATATGACATTTTCGCTCCGTTTTGCAACGCGCAGTCCGTAAATCCCCCGGTCGATGCACCGATATCCAAAAGAATTTTATCCTTTACGCTTACATCAAATAGGCGCAACGCTTTTTCAAGCTTTAATCCGCCTCGGCTCACATAGGGCAAAGCATTTCCTTTCACAGTAAGCGGAATGTCGGCAGGCACCTTTTCTCCCGGCTTGTCTAGGCGCATTTCATTAGAATAGACAAGCCCTGCCATAATCGCCCGTTTGGCTTTTTCCCGCGTTTCCATTAATCCTCGTTCAACTAATAACACATCCACACGTTCTTTTTTTCCTTTCATCTCTCATGCCCTTTTTTGTTTTCTCGGTATGATCTTCTTAACGCGATCAACGACATGCGCGGTTGTTAAACCGATTTCCTGAAGCAGTTCTTTCACGCTTCCATGCTCAATAAAGCGATCCGGGATGCCCATGCGCTGGATCATCGCTTGATGGTAGCCGTGATCATGAGCAAACTCCAGCACCGCACTACCAAATCCCCCCATGAGTGCCGCTTCTTCAATCGTTAGCATCGGTATACCACTTTCCAGCAACTCATGCAGCATCAATTCATCCATTGGTTTAATAAATCTTGCATTGACCACTTTGACCGATATATTTTCCTTTGCCAGCTTTTCGGCGGCTTCTAATGCCATCGGAACGGTCGTTCCAAACGTTAAAATGGCAATATCGCGACCTTCGCGCAGCGTTTCCCATGTTCCGATCGGGATGGCATGAAGTTCTTCATCCATCTTTACTCCAAGCCCGTTTCCGCGCGGAAAGCGAAGCGCAATCGGCCCATCATCATATTGAATCGCCGTATAAACCATATGTTGGCCTTCATTTTCATCCTTTGGCATCATCAGCACAAGGTTCGGCACATGCCGCAAAAAGGCAATGTCAAATACCCCCTGGTGCGTTTCGCCATCTGCGCCGACAAGACCGGCACGGTCAATCGCAAAAAACACGTTTAAATTTTGTCTACAGACATCATGGACCACTTGGTCATACGCCCGTTGCAAAAATGTAGAATAAATCGCTAAAAATGGTTTCATGCCTTGTGTAGCCAGTCCTGCTGCCAAAGTGGTCGCATGCTGCTCGGCAATGCCAACATCATACATGCGGTCCGGAAACTCAGCAGCAAAGCCTTCCAGCTTGGAGCCGACAGGCATAGCTGGAGTAATGGCAACAATACGTTCGTCTGTACGTGCAAGCTTTCTTACTGTTTCGCTTACTAACTTACTCCATGATGGAGCTTGGTCGGCCGACTTTAAAAAGTCCCCTGTTTCAATTTTATAAGGACCTGTCCCATGCCATGTGCCCGTTTTATCGTTTTCCGCTGGCTCATATCCCTTTCCTTTTTTCGTGATGACATGAAGCAAAACCGGACCTTTGATTTTTTTGGCATAATGCAAATTCTCAAACAGATCATCAAAATCATGGCCATTTACTGGTCCAAGATACGTAAAGCCCAGCTCTTCAAAAAACACGCCGGAAACAAGCAAATACTTTAAGCTATCCTTTAGACGTTCAGCTGTTGCCGCAATTTTTCCGCCCACAGCCGGAATTTTTTTTAAAAGCATTTCCAGTTCGTCTTTTACCCATTGATATTTCCCTGCTGTGCGCAAGCGACCTAGCACATTATGAAGCGCCCCGACATTCGGAGCAATCGACATTTCATTATCGTTGAGAATGACGATCATATCTTTTTTCTCATGTCCGATATGATTCAATGCTTCAAGTGCCATTCCTCCGGTAAGAGCACCATCGCCAATAATAGGAACAATATATTCATCCGTTCCTTTTAAATCACGGGCAATGGCCATGCCCATCGCCGCAGATAGCGAGGTTGAGCTGTGTCCTGTTTCCCACACATCATGATCGCTTTCACTCCGCTTTGGAAAGCCGCAAAGTCCTTTATATTGCCGCAATGTATCAAATTCATTCGCACGTCCAGTTAAAATTTTATGAACATAAGATTGGTGACCGACATCCCAAATCAGTTTATCTTTCGGGCTGTCAAAGACTTTATGGAGCGCGATTGTTAACTCGACAACCCCAAGATTCGGGCCGATATGTCCACCTGTTTTCGAGAGCTTCTCTACTAGAAATTGACGAATATTCGCGCTCAATTGAATCAGTTCTTCTTTTGACATCGACTTCAAAAAGCGCGGATTAGTAATATTGGTTAGCTCCAAACGAGATCACTCGCTTTCGTTTTATCACTGATATCATATAAAGATTACTTATTATTATACATGATAAATGGTTAAAGAAAAATGTCCCGCTGCGATTTCATCAGACAGGCGAAAAAAGAGCCGCTAACACAAATGTGATAACGGCACGTGGTCTCCATTTTCTTAGTATAACATAATAGCATCAGAATATCGAATCAACCATTTTCAAAATCCGTCCTGAAATGTTAATAGTCACGGGTAGCGACCAAATCGCATATATAGCGCAATATTTCTTCCTGAACACGAGCGGCCTTCAAACAATGCTTCGCTGCTTCTATGTGAAAATACAGCTTTTCTTTTGCGCCATCCATCGTTAATAGCGATGGGTACGTGACTTTTTCGTTTTCAATATCGCTTCCGACTTTTTTTCCCATTTTCTCTTCTGTTCCTTCAATATCCAGAATGTCATCGCGAATTTGAAAGGCAAGCCCTAAATGGGAAGCGAACTCGTCAAGCTGTGCAACTTGCGCATCGTCTGCGCCCGCTAACCAAGCGCCAGCTAATACGCTATATTGCAGCATTTTTCCTGTTTTATGACGATGAATGTATTCTAATTGCGAAAGCGACAACGGCTGTCCTTCCCCTTCGATATCGGCCATTTGCCCAGCTACCATTCCTTCTGGCCCCGCTGCTTTAGCCAGTTCAGCGATCAGTTTGAGCTTTACTTCTGCGGACACGCGGTTGTCCATGCCAGCAATCAATTGAAATGCGTATGTAAGCAATCCATCTCCTGCCAAAATGGCAGTCGCTTCACCAAACACTTTATGATTCGTTGGTTTCCCTCTGCGCAAATCATCATTATCCATACATGGCAGGTCGTCATGAATAAGGGAATACGTATGAATCATTTCAATGGCACATGCGACAGGGAGTCCAATTTCGCTTTTCTTTCCAAATGCATGCAGCGTTGCGAATAAAAGCAATGGACGAATTCGTTTTCCGCCTGCTTCAAGCGAGTACAACATAGCATCCTTTAGCGTATCCGGGGCATCAAGCCCGGCAATATAGGCGGAAAGCGCTGCGTCGATGCGCGGTTTGTTTTCATTTAAAAATTGCTCTATCAATCCTTACTCCTCCTCAATCGAAAAAGGCGCCAATTGCCCGTCTTCCCGCAAAATATACTCCATTTGCTTTTCAGCATGCTGCAGCTTGTCATGGCACCATTTTGAGAGCCTCATTCCTTCTTGAAAAAACGAAATCGCTTGTTCAAGAGGAACGTTTCCCTCTTCAAGTTTTCCCACAATTTCCTCAAGCTGTTTCATCGCTTCTTCAAACGTTAATTCTTTTTCTTCACTCATCAGAAGCTTCCTCCATTCCCCATACGTGGCAATCAAGCCGTCCATCCTGCAAGCGAACTTGGATCGCATCTCCTGGCTGAATCTGCCGCACGCTCGTCACAAGCTCATCCTTTTCATTATAGACTAAGCTATAGCCGCGTTCCATAATTTTAAGCGGACTCAATGCCTGCAGCTGTGACAGCAGTGAAGTAAATTGCCACTGTTTTTGCTTTAATAGCGCTTGTATTTCTTTTTCAAGTGACTTTGTCAGCATTCGCTGCTTCTCAGACATTTGCGCTAGCTGTTCTGCCGGATGATAGGTTTCAAGCCTTAAATGAAGCTGCTCAAATCGCTCCTGCTTTCGCTCGAAAAGGCGCTGGGTTTGCCGTTTAAGGCGATCCAAGAAAGAATCGAGCTGCTGCTCTTTTTGCTCATATAGCTTCTTCGGATAGCGGAAGGCATAAGACTTTTGCAAGCGGCTTAACCGATCGGATTCGATGGTGATTTTTTCCTTAACTGCCCGAATCAGCCTTGCTTTTCGTTGGGTTATTCTTTCGGCCAGCTCGGCGACGTGAGGAGCTGCCAATTCAGCCGCTCCAGTAGGTGTCGGCGCACGCAAATCAGCGACAAAGTCAGCGATCGTAAAATCTGTTTCGTGTCCAACTGCGGAAATAATCGGAATGCGAGAAGCAAAAATCGCCCGTGCCACCTGCTCCTCATTAAACGCCCATAGCTCCTCGATCGATCCTCCGCCTCGGCCGACAATTAACACATCCACGTTCCCGAATTCATTCGCTTTTTCAATCGCTTGAACAATTGACCCGGCTGCATGCTCCCCTTGGACAATGGCTGGAAATAAAATGACGGTGCCAAGCGGATAGCGGCGCCGGATCGTTGTGATAATATCGCGAATCGCCGCTCCTGTTGGAGACGTTACCACTCCGATGCAGCGAGGAAATAAGGGGATCGGCTTTTTATGCTCCGGGGCAAATAGCCCTTCTGCTTCCAACTGTTTTTTCAACTGCTCATACGCCAAATATAAATTTCCGATCCCTTCCGGCTGCATCTCTTTCACATAAATTTGATAATTTCCGCTCGGTTCATAGACAGAAATTTCGCCGCGTACAAGCACCTTCATCCCGTTTTCGGGACGAAACGCCAAATAGCGATTATAGCCAGCAAACATAACCGCTTGAATTCTTGCATTTTCATCCTTGAGCGTAAAATACATATGCCCCCGCGAATGGCTCGTAAAATTGGAGATTTCTCCTTTGATCCATAAATCCTGAAGATGCGGATCAACTTCAAACTTTCGTTTAATATATTTTGTCAGCGCTGTAACCGTTACATATTTAATTTCTGCCACAACATCATCCCCGCTTATCGCTGAACTTGCTGATGCCCATATTCGCGTGCCGCTTCAACAGTATTATGGAGAAGCATCGTAATCGTCATCGGTCCGACTCCCTTTGGCACAGGGGTCAAATAGCTTGCCACCTCTTTCACTTCTTCAAAGCGCACATCCCCGCATAATTTGCCATTTTCCAAGCGATTGACGCCGACATCAATAACAATGGCTCCTTCTTTCACATGATCAGCTCCAATCATGTTGGCTCGGCCGACAGCTACAATTAAAATATCAGCTTGACGAGTCATTGCTGCTAAATCCTTTGTTTTAGAATGACAATAGGTAACCGTAGCATGCTCACGCAAAAAGAGTTGCCCAACTGGTTTACCGACAATATTGCTGCGGCCAACCACCACTACATGCTTCCCAGCAATTTCGACGCCAAGTGACTGTACCATAAATAAAATGCCGTAAGGAGTGCAAGGAAGAAACGCTTTTTGTCCAATCATCATTCGACCGATATTAATGGGATGGAAGCCATCAACATCCTTTTCCGGGGCAATCGTTTCAATCACGTTCAACTCATCAATATGCGGCGGAAGCGGAAGTTGTACTAAAATACCATGAATGGACGGATCCGCATTCAATTGCTTGATTTGTTCTAATAAAGCGGCTTCGGTAATGGTATCAGGGAATGTAAGTAATATCGAGCGAATCCCGACTTCAGCGCACGCTTTTTGTTTCCCCTTCACATAGGAATGCGAAGCAGGATTATCACCGACAAGAATCACGGCTAGCCCCGGTTCAATTCCTTTGCTTTTCAGCTGTTCTACCTCTTTTGCTAATTGTGCACGCTTTTCTTTCGCTAATTCTGTACCACTAATGATTTGTGCCGTCATCGTTCTAGCTCCCCTTTATTTTAGGATAGGTTTCATCTAGTCACTTTTCCGATATCAGTCACTCGTGGTGCTAGTTTGAGCACGACGCTATCCCGACATTTGTCTCCGTGTGAACAGGCGATCATTGATGTTGATAGTCGGGAAAACGCAGCTTTTACATACAGGACACGGACAACAAAAAATCCATTTTATCTGACACCACGAGTATAAGCGGTTAACAAATAAAGCACGATGAAAATCGCCTGATTTCCCTATTTTCTCCCAAAGCGCTTAAGGAAACAGCTGCTGTCTCTAACGGCCCCGATCTTTATTCACGCCAAGCATCGGCCGCTTATTTTTGTCACAATAAAACAGACAGGAGCTGTTTGCGTTCTGCCTCTCATTTTGTCGCTGGCCCGTATAATGCGTCCTTTACCTTTGAAAGAACTCCGTTAATAAATCGGCCTGATTTGTCATCCCCAAACTTTTTCGCCAACTCAATGGCTTCGTCCAAAATGACTTTAACAGGCACATCCTCTGTATACTTCATTTCATATGTCGCCATGCGCAAGATCGCTCGATCCACGTTAGCCACTCGTTGAAGCGTCCATTTTTCTAAATGGTCGGATAATAACGCATCAATTTCTGTTTGGTGCTCCATTACCCCGAAAACAAGCTGACGTAAAAACGGATCGGCTTCCTCCTCTTTTTTTATTACATTTTGAATCGCCTCTTCCGGCTCGATATGGCCAACATCAATTTGAAACAAGGCTTGCAATGCTTTTTCTCTCGCTGTATGCCTCTTCATTATGTTCACTCCTTTACAAATAAACGAACGTTATGTGATGATCATACCATATTTTTTCGCTAAACGACACTATAATCCGTACAAATCATTTAGATGACACAAAAAATTATCGCCTTTTCTCCATATCTCGAAAAAGGATCTGTCCATTAAGATACCAAAGTTTCAAAAAAATACAAGGGGGCTCATGAATGATATCATGAAAAGCCCCCTTTTCGCCCTTTTATTGCTCAACCTCTAGTTCTTGCTGCTTCGCTGTTTCAAGCTGAATTCCAACAATGTGAACGTTGATTTCGCTTGTTTCCAGTCCAGTCATATTAAAGAGTGCCTGACGGACATTTTCTTGAATTTTCTTAGCCACATTTGGAATAGAAACGCCGAATTGGACAAGGCAATAAATATCGATCGCTACTCCTTCTTCCTTTACGTCTACCTTCACGCCTTTTCCGTGATTTTTCTTTCCGAACCGCTCAACAACACCAGCTGCAAAATTTCCGCGCATTTGCGCAACTCCTTCAACCTCGTTTGCTGCGATTCCAGCAATGACCTCAATGACCTCTGGAGCAATTTCCACTTTTCCTAAGCTTGCTGCTCCCTGCTCAATGTCAAATACATTTTCTGACATTCACCGCTCCTCCTTTATGATGATTTCATGACATCATACAACTCAAGAAACTTTGTATTAAAGTCCCCCTGCACGAATTTTTCGTGCTCTAATAATTTTAAGTGGAATGGAATCGTTGTATGAATGCCTTCAATAACAAATTCACTTAGCGCTCGTTTCATGCGCGCGATCGCTTCTTCTCTTGTAGGAGCATGCACAATCAGTTTGGCGATCATGGAATCATAATAAGGTGGAATCATGTAGCCTGGATATGCCGCGGAATCCACACGAACTCCTAACCCTCCAGGAGGAAGGTACATTTGAATGCGACCTGGAGACGGCATGAAATTTTTCTCAGGATTTTCAGCATTAATGCGGCATTCGATTGCCCAGCCATTAAACGTCACGTCTTCTTGTGTAAGAGAAAGCTTTTCTCCTGATGCCACACGAATTTGTTCTCTAATTAAATCAACTCCTGTAATCAGTTCCGTAACAGGATGTTCCACTTGGATACGCGTGTTCATTTCCATAAAATAGAATTTTTTAGCTTTATGGTCAAAAATGAACTCAACGGTTCCCGCGCCTGTGTAGTTGACCGCTTTGGCCGCTTTTACTGCTGCTTCTCCCATCTGTTCACGTATGTTTTCGTCAAGAGCTGGAGACGGCGCTTCCTCTACAAGCTTTTGTAAACGGCGCTGAATGGAACAGTCGCGTTCTCCCAAATGAATCACATTGCCGTGAGCATCAGCAAGCACTTGGATTTCGACATGCCGAAAATCCTCAATGTATTTCTCAATATATACACCCGGATTCCCAAACGCAGTGGCGGCTTCTTGTTGCGTGATATTAATTCCCTTTATTAATTCTTGTTCGTTTCTAGCCACGCGAATTCCTTTTCCGCCTCCGCCTGCTGTCGCTTTAATAATAACAGGATAGCCAATTTCATTCGCCAACGCAAGCGCTTCGTCGATACTTTCAATAATTCCTTTTGAACCTGGAACGATTGGGACTCCGGCCTCGCGCATCGTTTCGCGCGCAATATCCTTTATTCCCATTTTTGTAATCGCTTCCGGACTTGGACCAACAAATGTCACATTACACTCACGGCAAAGCTCAGCAAATGCAGCATTTTCCGCCAAAAAACCATACCCTGGGTGGATCGCATCACTGCCTGTTAGCGTAGCGACACTCATAATATTCGTAAAGTTTAAATAGCTATCTTTAGAAGCTGTTGGTCCAATACAATACGCCTCATCAGCTAATTGGACGTGCAACGCCTCCCGATCCGCTTCGGAAAATACAGCTACCGTTTCAATGCCAAGCTCTTTGCAGGCACGAATGACGCGAACAGCAATTTCGCCTCGGTTCGCTACTAATAATTTTTTGATCATGGCTCGTCCTCTCCCTATTCAGTTTTTACAAGGAATAAAGGCTGTCCATATTCGACGAGCTGCCCGTTTTGCACAAGAATTTCTACAATCTCACCGTTAACTTCTGCCTCAATCTCATTAAATAGCTTCATTGCTTCAATAATGCAGACAACCGTATTTGGCTTTACTTTATCACCCGTCTTCACATATGGCGCTGCATCTGGCGATGGAGCTGCATAGAATGTAC
This sequence comes from Anoxybacillus sp. PDR2, assembly GCF_009834045.1. Taxonomy (NCBI): domain Bacteria; kingdom Bacillati; phylum Bacillota; class Bacilli; order Caryophanales; family Anoxybacillaceae; genus Anoxybacillus; species Anoxybacillus sp. PDR2. The sequence goes on from NZ_CP047158.1 coordinate 2,649,866, forward strand.
CAACCATCGGAGAAGTAATTTTATGTAAATTTTCTGCTTTCACCGCTTCTTGCTTCGGTGCTTCTGCCGGCTTTGTCTCCGGAACAGCTGGAGCTGCTTCCACCTGTGGCGCTGCTTCTTTCACAACAGCTACTGGTGCTGGTTCTACGACTGCTGCTTTTGCAACCGCTTCAACCGGGACGCTTCCATTTGGCTTCTTCATATGAACCTTTACTCCATCATGCTCATATAAAAATTCCTCAATACTAGATTGGTCAATAAGTCGAATGATTTCGCGAATTTCTTGAATTTTCAACATTGTTCACACCTCTCGCCCCAAAATAATTTCATATACTACCATCATACGACAGACCTTCCCTCATATTCAACTGTAGAATTTAACTAGGCTGTTTGATTTATTACCTAGTCATATAAACAATTTCTATTATATAGCATAAAAACAATTTTTCCACTGTAAAAATAAAATGTCTCTTCATTTGATATATGAACACTGGTAATACTAGAGATCGCTTGATTCCTCTATATATGTTCCAGATGTGAGTAGGGATAATCGCGACTAACCAACACGAAGTTCTTTATCCCCCACTCATGCCATAAGCATTGAAAGGGGCGATCAGCGAGGATAAGAAAAGCGCAAAGCGTCCGCCAAGGAGAGCTCGAACTAAGCCAAGCTTGATTCTGCGGCGGGCGGGACTCCACGTGTCGCCGCCGCAGTGTGGGGCAGATCCGACTCGAGATGATGGCGCTTGAAGCTAGACAGCAGCTTATTTTTTTTGAAAAGTCTAAATACAAATTCTGCGAGGATAAAAAAACTGGCATCCTTTTGGAAGCCAGCTCTTCGCTTGCTTATTTGACGGGCTGAAACTCGACAGCTATATCCTGCATATCCTTCATCTCGCTTTTTACAAGCTGGATAATTTCATTAGCCGCTTTTGTCGAGCTTTGTTTTGCTTTTACCATTACTCTTACTGTGTCGCCATCAGCACGAACGAGTACGTCTTCGTATCCACCCTTGGATTTAATTAATGTCTCTAATGTTGCCTCTTTATTAGCGATCGTTTGAAGTTGTTGCATTTTTTCATATGCGTCATTCTTTTGCTCCGGTGTTGTGTTTGATGAAGTAACAATGGTATTTAATTGATCTCGCTGGCGGCTGCGTTCATCCTCAATTTGTAAGCGCAATGCCGTAAATACATCGTCATCGCTCGTAGCGCTTGAAGTGACCTTTTCATCCTTTGCCTCCGCTTCATCCACCGCGACATTTGCCTCTTCTTTTGTAGAAGCTGTTTTTTCTGTTTGGTTTGTTTGATTTTGCTCATCCGTAAAAGCAACGCGATCATTCATATCTTTTGGCGCTGTTACGTAATACACCGATAATACGACAACTAAACTCAACATTGTTAATAACCAAACTGTTTGCTTTTTTAACATTTCCATCGATCCTCCCCTATTTTTTTGGCAGTACAGCAACTCGGTAGCTCGGCACATTTAGCACACGCGTTACTGCTTCTACAATCCACTGTTTCACCTGCAGATTATCCGCTCCTTTAGCTACAACAAGCACCCCGCGAATATCTGGTTTTTTCGTCGTTACGACAATCGGTGTTTCTTTATCGCCATCCTGTATAATGACGACTTGTTCATTTGATGAATAATTTTGAATTTTACGTGTCCCGCCTTCTTTGTCTGTTTCATCCGTTGTTTGCTGCTGAGTTACTTCGTTTTTTTCTAATATTTGCATCTCTGTAGCATCCACGTTGACAACAACTTTGACATCACGCACTCCTTGAATATCTTCAAGCGCTGATTTTAGCTGCTCCTCGTAGCGTTGTTCATATTCGGCAATCACCTTAGCTTTCGTGTCCTTGTTGCGTCCAAAGGTCTCGACAGCCTGCTCATCCGTCTCCTGTTTTAAAGCGGCGACAGAGTCCGCCGGTGCCGCATCATTTTTCCAATTATGGCTCATTAGCATAAACAAAACACCAAGCAGCAGTAGCACAAAAACGTAAGAAATCGGCGTTGCCTTCTTTTCGCCAGTTCCTTTTTCTTGTGGTTCTAGCCAGCGTTTAATGAACGGAAACATCCCCCCATTCCCTCCCCTCGATTTGTACATCGATTTTTTCTTCATGTACATCCCATTTTGCTGCAAAGAACGAAGCGAGCTTTTTTGTTTGTTCGGTTTCTTCAGCTGATGGTTCAAGCGATTTCGCCGTATCAATCACGACAGGCTGAACCGCTTCGGGATCTTGCGATTTACTTACAATGACTTTAATGGTTTGAATATCATCAGGAATTTGTAATGATTCATGTTCATTTTCTTTTGTTTGTACAACAATTTGTTTGACAGTCAATCCATATTGCTTCATCAACTCCTCAGCTACTTGTTTTTTCATCTGGACAGCCGTTTGTTCTAAAATATATGCACGTTGTGAGGCTTGTATTTCTTTTTTCTTGTTTTCTAGTTCATTTTTCATCATATCTTGCTGTCCGTAGTCTTCCTCTGTAATGGCAGCGAGAAAACGATTGACATCAATCGAGAAAATATGTAAAAGAGGTGATAGCATAACAAGAAGAAGAATCAGTCCGACCACCATTTTTACATATTTTTGAAAAGAAGAGGAAGGGAGCAGCAAGTCGATAATCGTCGCAAATAAGATGAATAGAATGATATTGGTAACCCACTCTGTAATCACATGCATCCCGTTTCCCCCTTCTACCGCACCATCATCGCGATATTTCCGGCTGTAATGATCACAGTTAAACTAAGAAAAAACATCAATGATACGATTGCTAATGCTGCAAAAACATAAGTAATGCTCTTGCTTATCACATTCAAGCACGATATAATGGCGCCGCCGCCAAGCGGCTGTAAAACCGCAGCTGAAAGCTTATAAATAAAAGCAATCACAAAAATCTTTAAAGCCGGGAAAATGACAATCATTAACAAAAGTGCTACCCCGACAATACCTACCGCGTTTTTCAATAACATAGAAGCGGTGACAACGGTATCAGCTGCATCCGTAAACATTTTTCCAACGACAGGAACAAAATTTCCCGTGACAAACTTTGTCGTTCGTAAAGCAATGCCATCGGCAACGGCCGAGGTTGTCCCTTTTACAGACATAACGCCAAGAAAAACCGTTAAAATGGCGCCGAGCGTCCCAACGGCTACCTTTGTGAGCAAATCGGCCAGTTGCGTCACTTTGTAATGCTCAGACATCGTGCTGACAATTCCTAATAGCGCTGCCAAAAATAAAAGAGGGAGCGTCACATACTGTACAACCACTCCAGTTATATTCATTAAAAATAGAATGATAGGATGAAAAAACGCAGCAGAGATTAATCCGCCGGAAGAAGCGAGCAAGGCTAACAAAAGAGGGACCATGGCAACCATAAAATGCGTCATTGTCTGGATGGCTTCATGCGCATACTCCATCGCGAGACGAAAGCTATTTAAAGCAATAATAATGAGCACCATATAGACAACGGCATAAGCTACCTTACTAACCGCCTGCTGCTCAAAAGCCGTTTGTAGCGACTGCAAAAACATGCTAAATACGGTTAATAAAATAAGCGTACCAAGAAGTTTCCCATTCATTTGCAACTCGTACATCAGAAATTTGAGCAACGCCAGAAGCCATTCTTTCATCGACCACTCTTTTTGTCCTTGCAAAAACTGGACAAGTGATCCTTTTTGACTTTCCGGCAAAAATCCGCCATACTTTGTCACGATTTCATTCCAATATTGCTGCACCTCATCAATTCCAAGCGCTTCTATCTGCTTTTGCATAAGCGGCTGATGATCAGCGGCAGCTTGTACAATGTGCGGAATGAAAAAAAAGAAGCCGCACCAGATCAGGGATATCAACGTTTTTTTCAATCCATCACCCCCTTTGCTATGACGTAGGAATGAGCCCGATGACCGTTTCAATAATGGCGGTTAAAATCGGGATGGCCATCGCCAAAATTAAAATTTTTCCCCCCAGCTCAATTTTGGAAGCAATCGCCCCTTGACCGGCATCTTTCGAAATTTGCGCTGCAAATTCGGCAATATAAGCAATACCAATAATTTTTAAAATCGTTTCAAAATAAATCATATTAATCTTTGTATCAGAGACCATTTTTTGAAGCATATGAATAATATGGCTAATTTGATCAATCAAAAACAGAAAAATCACACAACCAACAAACACGGTCAACAAAAACGCCACACTGGATTTTTGCTCCTTAAGCAAAATGGCTAAAAACGTTGCAATCAGCCCGATCCCTACAATTTGCAATATTTGAATGGCTCTTCCCCTCCTAGCTTTGAAACAAAAATACGTCCTTAATTTTTTGAAATAAATCGCTAACAATGGAGGCCACCATAAATAAAATGTAAATGAAGCCGAGCAGCGTCACCCATTGGGCATATTCCTTTTTCCCCATCTGGTCCAGCACGGTATGCAAAAACGCAACAACGATGCCAACTCCAGCAATTTTAAAAATGATATCGACATCAATTCCCATAGCTGCTTCCTCCTAATTAGATCAATAAAATAATAATGAGCAATCCTGTGAGCAAACCTAAGCTTTTAGCCATTTTTTCATAACGCGCTTTTTTCTCTAGCGCATCTTGTTCTTCTCTTTCAAGGTGGACGATTGCTAGAGCGATCTGCTTTTGCTGGGCCATTCGATCATACTGCCCTAATGTTTCGCCAAATTGCTTCATCACTTCAAACTCCCCTTGTTTGAGCGCCGTAGCTCCCCAGATGCTTTGCAAGCTTTCCTGCCATGCTTCTTTTACGCTCGTTTCCCCCGTTTGGAGCGTTTCCGCAAATTGCTGGAAAAAACGCGAGAGAGGCAGAGGCAGCTGGTTCGCCAAATGCAAGGCAGCTTCTGATAGCGGTGTATGCCCATACATAATCTCTGCTTCGAGTGCCTGCAATGCGGTTTTTAATTGCCGCAATTGCCGCGGACGCTCGCTGAGTCTGTTGGCTGTTTCAAATCCTGTCCATGTTGTCGCCAGTAAAATAAGAAGAGCGCCAATCCATTTCATCTTCTTGCCACCGCCTCATAGAGCACCGTTCCATTTTGATCTGTGATGCGGCGAACGGTTCCTGGTCCCCGTTCGTTTGTTAATTCGATAAATCGATCAAATACACGCTGTTCAATCATTGCACGTAATGTTGGCCGTAAAGCGACATCGTTCCAATTTTTCCCATGAACTGTCGTCCAAACGCAAACTCCCGCATGAACAGCTTCTAATAAGGCTTCGCTATCCTCTATACGGCCAATTTCATCGACAATTAACACCTCCGGGCTCATCGAACGAATCATCATCATCATTCCTTCGGCCTTTGGACAAGCATCTAATACATCAATGCGGTGACCTAAATCAAATTGAGGAATGCCTTTCACACATCCGGCAATTTCTGAACGTTCATCCACAATTCCGACCTTTTTTGGAGGAATTTTCTTCATCGGTACGCCAGTGCTGACCATTCGTGCGATATCGCGGAGCAGTGTCGTTTTGCCTGTTTGCGGAGAGCCAATAATCATCGTGCTACACCAACGACCATCGTATACATATGGAATCAGCGGCTCAGCAATTCCAACTTTTTGTCTGGCTATGCGAATATTAAAGGAGGTAACATGTCGGATCGCTTTCACATTTCCTCCATCTGTAATCACTTTCCCGGCTAGTCCTACACGATGGCCGCCTTGAATCGTGATAAATCCTCTTTTCAGCTCTTCCTCCATCGCATAAATGGAATAGTGGCTAATTTTATTCAGAAGATGTGTGCCATCTTCAGCGGTCACTTCGTACGGCAGAAAATGAACCATCCCCTTCATCGTTACCTCAAGCGGTTTCTGAATTCTGATCCGAATTTCTTCGAGTTCTTCTTTCCAAGAAGGAGGCAGCTTCAAAAGAGCGGAGCTGATTGTTTTTGGCAGAATCTCGATAATCTCATTCATCTTTCCCCCTCCTTTTCCATAAGTGCACACCCCTTATTTATAGATGCCAACTAAAATCAAACCAACACCAAGGGCAATCCAAAATAATTTAGAAAATGAAAGCTCGTCCGCTACGGAAAGAAGGCCAATTGTCATCGTTACTATAAAAATAATCGGGCCGACAATGGCAAGCATCGCATTGACGGCAACCGCTTTTTTTACGTCATTGAGACAAAGCATGATGATCGCAGCAGTCAGTTCAATTGTCGCCGACAAAAAACGCATTCCAGCCATGGAAAGCACCGTTGAATCGATCATGGACAACCATCGCTTCATGGGTTCCTCCTCATAAATAAAATGATTAGTACAAACGTATGCAACGCCCATTCATTTCAGAAGCAATTTTTTGCATAAAAAAACTCCTTGTTAAAAAGCAAGGAATCAGGTGGTTGGCAAAAAACGCTTTCATCCCGTGTCACTGTCCGCATTCGTCCGCTCATGAACTTCTTTATTCCCATTTCCTCTGCATTCGGATTCGTTGCTTCCCTGTTGAGCGTTTTTAAGCAGGACTGATGCGAAAAAGTGCCTACAAATAAAAATGATGGTAGGCAAACGCTAAGTTAGCTTTGCCTACCATCCCTATCATTCGCTTAAGCGCGGGAAACATAAGTTCCGTCTGTTGTATTGATAATGAGCACATCTCCTTCATTTACAAAGAACGGCACTTGAACAACAAGCCCTGTTTCTAATGTAGCTGGTTTAGAACCGCCAGAAGCCGTATCACCTTTAATGCCCGGCTCTGTTTCCACCACTTTCAACTCTACTGTATTTGGAAGCTCTACACCGATCGTTTCGCCTTGATACATCATAATAAAGACTTCCATGTTTTCTTTTAGAAATTTCAACTCATACTCGATTTGCTGTGAGGAAAGCTCAATTTGCTCATACGTTTCTGTATCCATAAACACGTGCTGATCGCCGTTTGCATATAAGTATTGCATTTTGCGATTGTCAATTTGCGCACGGTTGACTTTTTCACCGGCGCGGAACGTTTTTTCTTGAATAGCACCTGTGCGAAGGTTGCGAAGCTTGGAACGAACAAATGCAGCTCCCTTTCCTGGTTTTACGTGCTGGAATTCAATGACGCGCCAAATATCGCCATCTACTTCAATCGTTAATCCTGTACGAAAATCGTTCACTGAAATCATTGACGAATGTCCTCCCACTTACAAGTATTATAAAATGATCAACTCTTTTGGTGAGCGAGTCAGCGGATCATTACCATCCGCGGTGACAACCGTATCATCCTCAATACGCACACCGCCAAGCCCTGCTATGTAAATTCCTGGTTCGACCGTCACCACCATGCCCGGCTCCAATCTTACATCAGAACGAACCGATAGTGTCGGCCCTTCGTGAATCTCCAGACCGATTCCATGACCGGTGGAATGCCCGAAATGCTCGCCATATCCTTGTTCCGAAATATAATCACGGGTCAGCGCATCTGCTTCTTTTCCAGTCATGCCCGGCTTAATTCCTTCCATGCCGCGCAGCTGTGCTTTTAATACAATATCATAAATCTTTTTTAGCTCATCGCTGACTTCACCAACCGCGACGGTTCGGGTGATATCCGAACAGTAGCCGTGGTAATAAGCACCAAAATCGAGCGTGACGAATTCCCCTTTTTCAATGATTTTGTCAGTTGCCACTCCGTGCGGTAATGCTGACCGATAGCCAGATGCAACGATAATATCAAACGAAGACGAAATAGCGCCCTGCTTGCGCATAAAAAATTCTAATTCATGAGCAACCTCGATTTCCCGTACCCCGGGGCGAATAAACTGAAGTATATGGTCGAACGCTGCATCAGCAATCTCCGCTGCTTCCTTTAATATCTTAATCTCTGAATCCGACTTAATCAAGCGTAACTTTTCAACTAAACCGGAAACAGGGACAAGCACCACTTCCGCCTCTCTTTCATAGGCTTGAAAAGTGGCATAGGATAGATGATCCTGTTCAAAACCAAGCTTTTTAATTTGAAGGCGGGCCGCCTGTTTAGCTACTTCTTCGATGATGGAACCAGCATGCTGAACAATCTCGTATCCTTTAATTTGCTTGGCAGCTTGTTCAGCATAACGAAAGTCCGTAATAAATACCGCTTCTGTTTTGCTGATCACCGCTACGCCGGCCGTTCCGGTAAAGCCTGTCATATAGCGGCGATTATAGCTGTTTGTAATCAACATTCCATCAATGCCGTACTCAGCAAAACAAGCACGTAGTTTTTCTAGTTTTTCCATGCTCTCTCCCCTTCCCCTAATTTGTCCAATAGCGCTAAAATGGCTAAGCGATATCCGGTCACGCCAAGACCCACAATTTGTCCGATCACTACCGGTGCAATGACCGACTCATGGCGGAACGGCTCGCGGGCATGGATGTTGGAAATATGTACTTCAATGACCGGGACATTAACACTGGCAATGGCATCACGAATGGCATAACTATAATGAGTAAATGCACCTGCATTTAAAATCACACCATCATACACACCATCGGCAGCATGAATTTGCTCGATGATGTCTCCTTCGTGATTGCTCTGAACGCATGCCAGTTCTGTTTCCCGTTCGGATGCAAACGAGATTAACTGCTGCTCTAAGTCATGCAAAGTTCCGCTTCCGTAAACATGAGGCTCTCGTTTGCCAAGCAAATTTAAGTTTGGACCATTAATTAAAAGAAGACGTGCCATTTCCGCAACCCCTTTTAAGCCAAATCGCCAAAATGTTTAAACAATCATATTTTAGCATAAAAAGGGTTGGACCACTACTCATTTCTTACCTGTGTTTGCGTATACTCGCTTTCTTGATGTTCAAACGAAATGGAGTAACCGATGAACAGACCATACAAAATATACAAGCAGATGGTTGTAATAACCGTATTCCGTTCAAGCTCAGAGACAGAACGCAATCCCGGAATCAGCGGATTCAGCACATAAAACACAATAATCCATAATGCCACACCGTATCCGATGCCCGCCCACATGCTTTTTATTTTACGCAACAGCACATAATAAAGTAGAGCCACTAATATAGATAATAAACCGATGAGGAAAACGGCAAGATAATTTCCCGTCTTTCCATATTTCCAATCACCAAAATTCCATGGAAGCAGAAGCATATTAGGACTTAATTCCGTAAAATGAAAAAAGCTAGCCAAATATCCCAGCAGACTCCAAAATATACCGCCGACAAATCCAGTAATCATCGCTTTCATTAACAGCGACATCGGTTGTTCACGCTGATTTTGTTCAAGTGATTGCCTATTGTCCTTCATGAATGCTTGACACCTCCTTTTTGTTAGTATGGCCCTTCATCGGCAAATTCATGACTATATATCACAAGTGTTGATTGTCCATTATTTTCGTACTGAATCATCTGGCCACACATAAGCGGTCAGCATGTCCAGTCGACAAGCAAGTGGCTCGTACAACCAAGAACCGGGCAATATTAGTTGGATCATCAACATAACTGACTATATAAATGTAACTTGGCCTCTTAGCACTTGCAGCGATAGGAAGTTGGGGACATTTTTCGACGGTTGGGCACTCCGCCGCGCTTTGGCATAACGAAGATCCGTCACCGCCTTGCATTCAGTCGTTGAAAAAATGGGACTCTGCTTTGGAATGGGCTATCGGTTCAACCTTTTAGCTGTATCTATTATAGATGCAACTTAAGACTTTAACATGTATCTGAACAATGTGGTTGAGGGACGAACAGCGCCGCTTCATCGATCCATAGATGATTCGGCTGTTCGAATTCTTGCCACATGCTCACGTGACAAAAAGCTCCCCCCAAAACTTCTCCGACCGTCGGTGTTCCATAGAGACCATTCGCAACAAGTTGCATTTATATCCATATAAATTAAAAAAACTCGTTTGGCATGTCTATCCATTTTTATTTTTGGAAATGATAATCATAGCATCGACCTAGAGGTTTCTCGCTATTTCTTGTAGAATAGAATATAAATAACGAAATAGGTTGGTGTCGACACGATGGAGAAAATGATCAAACCGATATATGGCGGGCAAGCCGTGGTAGAGGGCGTGATGTTTGCAGGAAGAAAGCATTCTGTAACCGCGATTCGCCGAAAAGATCAGACAATCGAATATTTTCATATGCTTCGCCAAACAAATCCAACATTATCATTTTTAAAAAGGATTCCTTTGATTCGCGGAATTGTCGCTATCTTAGAAGCGAGCGCAAACGGCGCCAAGCATTTTCAGTTTGCTAGTGAACGCTACGATTTAGACCCAAAAGATGACGACACGCTGAATGAGCAAAAAAAAGAAGAGTCGAAGCTGTCTTTGATTCTCAGCGTAGCAGTCATTGGCGTCTTATCATTTCTGTTCGGGAAATTTTTATTCACCATTATTCCGGTGTTTTTAGCGAATTTTACAAAACCTCTTTTTCCGACGAAAACAGCGCAGGTGTTGGTGGAAGGAGCGTTTAAGCTACTGCTGTTGCTTGCTTATATTTACGCTGTTTCTCTGACGCCGTTAATTAAGCGTGTATTCCAATACCACGGAGCGGAGCATAAGGTGATCAACGCCTTTGAAAGTAACGTTCCGCTTACGATCGAAAATGTTCAGCGGCAATCGCGCCTGCATTATCGGTGCGGCAGCAGCTTTATTCTATTTACTGTTATTGTCGGTGTCTTTGTCTACTTGGCTGTTCCGACAGATCCGCTTTGGTTGAGAATTGTTAACCGTATTGCCTTAATTCCGGTCGTGCTGGGGATCTCTTTCGAAGTCCTGCAGTTTACTAACCGGTTAAGAAGCATTCCCGTACTGCGCTGGCTCGGCTATCCGGGCTTATGGCTGCAGCTGCTGACAACAAAAGAACCGAGCGACGAGCAAGTGGAAGTGGCGATTGCTTCATTTCAGGAGCTCCTTCGACTAGAAGAAGGACAGGAGGCAACCAAAGCCGTTCGGTAATTATCAGGGAGGTGGATGCGGAATGTTCCGTCGCACATTTCATCCATTGATTGGGATTGTTCTATTATTAGGAGCCTTCGGCCTGGCATTTACACTATTTTCCGAGCCGGTGATACTGCTCCGCCGCATCATCTTTATCGGTCTTACGATCGCCATTATATATGCGCTTTTTCGTTGGATTTCCCAGCGGCGTTTCAATAAAGAAAATGCCGCCTATTTAAGAGCGGTCAACCAATCGAAAAAGCTTCATGTGAACCGGGACCGAAGACCTTCAGCAAAAGCATTGTCCTATTCGAAGAAAGGAACGCACCACCGCTTACCGAAAAAACGAACATCATCCCACTTAACAGTCATCGAAGGGAAAAAAGGAAAAAAGAAGAATCGAGCTTTGTTTTAGCTCGATTCTTCTTCAGACTGTTGAAAAACGATTTTGTCAACGACAAAATCGTTTTTTTATGATATATATGAAGGAAATACCGATGAGGAGAGCTCCCCTATGTATTTCTACCGATCGAATTTAGAAATTCAAGAAAACCGTCGAGCGTATGAGTCCATGGTCGATTCGAATCATGTGTTGGTTCAAATCGATCGTTTCATGGATTGGAATCATGTGTATCGCTTACTCCAACCGTTTTACTCGATGAACACAGGCCGTCCTTCCATCGACCCTTTAATCTTGGTAAAAATCCTCATGATCCAATACCTAGAAGGGTTTCGTTCCGTTCGATTTACCTGTAAACAAATCCAACAACACATGACCTATCGTTGGTTTTTAGGTCTTTCCCTTCACGATTCCGTTCCTTGTCACTCGAGTGTGTCCAAATTCCTCCGTCATCGAGTCGATCCCCAAGTATGGGAATCGATGTTTGAGCGTGTCCTTCGACAAATTCATGAAGAAGGATTTTTATCGCCCGACACGTGGGCAGCCGATGAAACCGAGTTAAAAGCCCACGCTAATAAACGCAAACGGATCCAAGTCGTTCAGACCGTGGTGGATCAAGAAGAGGAGGAGGTGTTGAAACTCGTGAATGAAAAACGACGACAGCACGGAAAAAAACCCCTTCCTCCTCAAGCCGCAAAAGAAAGGACGAAAACCATCATCTGCAGTACAACGGATCCGGACGCGGGCCTATCGGTCAAACATGACCCACGAGGTCTCTTTGCCTTTCATGATCATCGAATCGTGGATACCCTTCACAACTTGATTTTGGACGCGTATGTGACCGCTGCGACAGTACCAGGACATCGCGTATTAATGGATCGAATCGAGCGAGTCCAACAGCGAGTCGGTATGGTTCCAAAAGAAATCGTCTTGGATGCCGGCTATTATAACGCACGACTTGGGCGAGTACTCGAAAACAAAGGGATGGAAGCGTATATATCGTATCGACGTGTTCATCGAAAAGAACACCCCGATTGTCGTTCGGCACAGTTTCGGTGGGTCGCGGACGATGTGTATGCGTGTCCGTGTGGGGTGAAATTGACCTATTCGACCTCCACCCGTACCGGTTATCATGAATATCGACCCGCTATGAAAGGAAGCTGTGCGGGATGTCCTGCCGCCAAAGGCCCCAAGGATCGCGTCTTCCGAGTATCCGTTCATCAAGACATCTATGATCGAATGAGGAATCGTCGGTTATCGGCAAGGGGCAAGGTGTTGCGATCAGTTCGTCCCGCCACGATCGAGCGAAGTTTCGCAGAAAGCAAAGAACTCCACGGTCTTCGCTTTGCGCGGTACCGAGGAGTTCGATACGTACAGATTCAGGTTTGGATCACCGCCATGATCCAAAACCTAAAAAAATGGGCCAAATTACGATCGCTTCAACTCTATGGCCTATCTTTAACGTACCAAATGTAAAGCCAAAAGAAAAGAAAAAGTTCACATGTTCCGTGAACTTTTTCTTGACGCCTGACTTTTTCAACACTTTGAAGAAGAATCGAGCTTTGTTTTAGCTCGATTCTTCTTTTTTAGTATGTCCACTTTTTTAAAAAAAGCTCTGTTTTGCGTCTGCCATAGCCGATTAAATGGTCTCTTTCCTCATCGGTCATTGAAAATTCTGTAGATAATACGTTACGAACAGGAATAAAAATAATGTTTTTTTCATGCCGCCGCGAGATGTACCGAGCATCATGCGCCTCCTTCATGGCACTGAATAGCGCTTCATACAGCTCAATCGCATTGCGAACTTGCTTTTTTGGCCGCTTATCAAGCCGAGCGCTAAGCTGAACGCCAAGAACAGGCCGCTTTTTCACCTTTTTTTCTTCATCAAAAATAAACAAAGGAAAATTGCTAAGTACTCCCCCATCGACAACCACAAATTTCCCGGCATCCGTCTGGAGCTTAACAGGCTCAAAAAAATAAGGAATGCTCACACTCATGCGCACCGCTTTTGCTACTGAAAACGTATCAGGATCAATTCCATATTGCGGCAAATCAGTCGGCAGCACCAAAATACGTCCGCTTGTTACATCGGATGCCACAATATACAAACGGTCTTTTGGCAAATCGCCGAACGTTCGAATTCCCTTGGCTGCCAGTACCTCCTCCATCCATTCCTCCAGCACCTGTCCCTTATATAATCCCATTTTCCAATATAAAAACACCCACTTCATTAATGAAAATGGAAGAACTTCCTTGCGCTTATCCAGCAGCTGCTTTAAATCCAAATGATCAATCAACTCAATCATTTGCTGGCTTGTATAGCCTGCTGCAATGAGCGCTGCAATCATTGAACCTGCGCTCGTGCCGGCGATTCGCTTTAATTGGAGCCCTTTTGCCTCGATCGCTTCATAGGCGCCCACTAGCGCGAATCCCTTTACTCCTCCCCCCGAAAGCACGATGTCAATCTCCATGCTGCCAGCCCCTCTCTGCGACGATTCGTATCTTATATATGTATAAGAGCGGAGGAAGAGATTTAGTATCAAAAATAAAAAAGAGTAAGAAAATCCTTACTCTGTCTGTTGTTCATTTTGTTTTTGAATATTGCGGAGCGCTTGAAGACGCACTGGATCTTCTTGGAAGTATTGAACGAGATCCCCAATACGATCAATAGCGTTCCAGCTCAAATGATGTTCAATTCCCTCTACATCCTGATAAATGTTCCCTTCATCTACGCCAATGATGCGCATAAATTGTTCAAGCAGTTCATGACGATATACAAGTCGTTTGCCGATTTTTCTCCCTTTAGCGGTTAAAACAAGGCCACGGTATTTTTCATATACTAAATATTCATCTTTATCAAGTTTTTGCACCATTTTTGTAACAGAGGAGGGATGAACGGACAATGCCTCGGCAATATCCGATACTCTCGCGTATCCTTTTTCTTCAATTAAATTATAAATTTGCTCGATATAGTCCTCCATGCTTGGTGTCGGCATCATAATTCCCTCCCATACTTACCCGTACTCATCCAAAAATCACAATCAGTATTATTATACCATGCTATAGTGAAATGACAAGGAAAAGAGCGAATCACGTAAAATATTGAATTTCTGCCTCAGGGAAAAATTGTTCAATATAATACTCAAGTGTTTCTTTCAGCTGCTTGGCCTCTGAATCTGGATATACATATTTGCCAATGCCGTAGCGCCCCCATTTGTATTTTCGCTTGCTTTCATCCAAATCCAGCTTTGTTTTTGGATAACGCTTTTGAATCACTGCCTTTGCCGGTTTCGTAAAGCGATGCTGGATTAATTCAAACGAAAGATGAGGTGTCTCGACTCCTGCAAGCTGTTCAGACAAACGTTGGAACAATTCTAAATAGCCTTCCCTCCACCCATCATGCCGATAAATCGGAGCAACAATAAAACCGAGCGGATAACCGGCGCGAGCCACTTTTCGCGCCGCTTCCATCCTTGCTTCAAATGATGATGTTCCCGGCTCGAAATGACGAATGACATAGCGCGAATTCACACTAAAACGAAAGGTGGTTTTCCCATTATGCTTCGCATCAAGCAGATGATCGACGTGCTCATATTTCGTGACAAAGCGAAGCCGTCCGTATTCCGTCGCTCCAATAAATTCGATCGCTTTTTTTAATGAATGAGTTAAGTGATCAATGCCGACAATATCGGACGTACAAGCGGCCTCAAAACGGGTAATTTCCGGTGCGCGCTCATCGATGTACTTTTTCGCTTGGGAAAAAATTTCATCGAGATTGACGTATACACGGATATAAGGCTTGCTTCCGAGCGTCGTTTGCAAATAACAATAATGGCAATGCCCCATACACCCTGTCGCAAGCGGAATGGCGTATTCTGCCGACGGCTTGGACGTATCAAACTTTAATGTGCGCCTAATGCCGACAACGAGCGTTGATTTCGCGTTTCGGTACCGCTGCAACTCCGTTTCCCCAGGAATGCCGCGCACTTGGTTATGCGACGTTGTCTCGCGTATTTCAATATCCATACTTTTGAATTTTTCATATAACTCTTTGCCTAAAGAATATTGCAACGCCTCTGGTTCAAAATAAACGAGCCGCGGAATAAATGGTTCCATAGCTGAGGTACGCCTCCTTGTTTTGTTCATACTTATGGTTAGTATGAACCAACAAAACAGCGATGTTGCTTGGGATTTTTTTGTTTAATCAAGCTTCCAGCGAAACCAGCGGCCATGCCATCGGTTTCAGCGACAGCACGCGCATATTTCCTGCCGTCAATAACAAAACGAAAAGGTGCGTGCCGTCGGAATCTTCCTTCTTTACACGCACCATTTTTATTATCGCTTACGAATGTGAAAATTGTCTTCTAATAGCGCCCAGTTTTCTGGAAAAGGATAACCAAGAACCCAATAGCTGATTCCTCTTAGCTGATACTCTTTCACTAGTTCAAACTTCGCTTGAGCGCTGCGAGCATTCTCAAACCAAACTTCACGTGTTCTTCCTTGACTGTCGACATAGCGATAAAACGGTGACTGGGCTGTATAATCATACTGAATCACCGCACCATAACGAATCGCGCGTTCCACTGCTTCTTGCGGACTGAATGTCTCCGCTTCTTGTCCTTGTACATGAGGAAGAACCCAATCCCGCGCATAAATTTGAAACCCCATAAAAATTTTATTCCGCGGAATGACACTAACGGCATAATCAAGCACCCTTCTAATTTGATGAACTGGGGAAATAGCCTGCGGCGGCCCAAACCTGTATCCCCATTCATACGTCATTAACACGACAAAGTCGACAATTCTTCCATGCGCTGGGTAATCATGTGCCTCATATAAGATTCCTTGTTGTTCTCCACTTACTTTAGGAGCAAGGGAAGTAGAAACAAAGTAGCCCTCACGATGAAGTCTCTCGACAGCGTTTTGCAAAAATTGGTTATACCGTTCACGATCAGATGGATAGACATTTTCAAAATCGATATTCACTCCACGGTAGCCTTTTTCGTGCATCGTACGAACTATATGATCAAGCAGCCGGTTTTGTAATTGCGGATTGGAAAGGATCGTCTGCGCCAATCGTGAGCCTGGGTCTGTATACGTAAAATTCGTGATCGCCATCATTGGAACAACGTTTTCCGACCTTGCCGCTTCAATAATGGCAGCATCATTAGGCGGATTAAGCCCGCCATCGGCTCTCATCGTATAAGCAAATGGAGAGGCGTATGTTAAATAACGCCCTACCTCTCGGACTTGTTGCGCTCCTTTTTCTCCTCCATCAATCGTAAAAGCGTTCACTTCAATAGTTGGTTTAGGATGAGGAATCATCAATGCCATGCCAGCGACAATCCTATTCGGATCAGCAATCTGATTAGCTCGCGCGATGTCTTGCACAGTCGTTCCATAACGAGCAGCGATCTGTGATAGCGTCTCTCCTCGCTGTACGGTGTGAGTTCTTGGCGGAATCAGAAGGACTGTGCCCGAATAAAGAACAGACGGGTTGCTGATGTGATTAGCTTGAATAATAGACTCAAGCGAAACGCCGTATTGTCTAGCAATAGCCCATAATGTTTCTCCTGTACGAACCGTATGATAGCGGTATAAAGATGGAACGACGAGCTCCTGTCCGATCGCAAGACGGTTAGCATCTTTCAGCTTATTAGCTGTAATAATCGCCTCGATCGATACTCCGTAACGCTGAGAAATCGTCCAGAGCGCTTCCCCCCTCTGTACAACATGGATCAGCATCGTTCTCCCCCTTATTTATTCATTATGCCTCATACTACTATATTTGCTCTTTCATCGTTTTATGAATAAAAAACTGGCTCCACGATTGATTGGAGCCAGTTTTTTATTGCTTACAGACCACATTTCAGTTGTGCGCCGCAACTTGTGCATGTGTTGCAGCCGCCGATTTCTTCAACCGTTCCTTCACGGCATACCGGACAAATGTTGCCGACTTCCGAACCGATCGTCACATCGGTCGTGCGCAAATCTTGGATCGTATCAATTAATACAACCGCCCGTTTTGTTTCTTTTTCTTCTTCTGGAATTAATTCAAGCTGTTCTTCAAATGTGTTTTCTTCTGCTTTCAACGTCAATACTTGCGCATCTCGACTGCCGTCAACATAGACGGTGCCGCCCTTCGCGCCGCCGCGCCATAAACGCTCGTACACTTTTTGTACCTGTTCAACTGTATAGCCTCGCGGCGCATTGACCGTTTTCGAAAGGCTGGAGTCAACCCAGCGCTGGATGATGCATTGCACATCCGCGTGCGCCTCTGGCGATAAATCCATTGCCGTTACAAACCAGTGAGGCAGGTTGTTTGGATCTGCCTCTGGATGGCTGTCCAAATATTCTTGCACAATATCGGCCTTCACTTCAATAAACTTGCCGAGACGGCCGCTTCGGTAATAAGAGAAGGAAAAGTAAGGCTCTAATCCTGTTGAAACGCCGACCATGGTTCCGGTACTCACTTGTGTTACTTCTATCTATACAACATTGGACAGAAGGCAGGTAAGATTGCTACCTGCTCCATATGTCGCCATATGGGTCAGACTATATCTTCAACCAAAATTCTTTTGAATGTCTCTTGCGATGACAAGGGTGTTCACATAGAGTTATTAAATTTGACAAGTCATTGGCTCTTTTCCAGTCGCCGTTGAAGGCTCTGAAAGGTATAATGTGATGAACTGAGAGTTCTTGTCCGTATTCTGCTTCTGTTATTCCGCAATCTTGACAAGTAAAATTATCTCGTTCTCTAGCCTTTCTACGCTGAATTCTCCAATTGGGCCCGTAATATTCTATATCTCCACCTGCCCAAATGCCGCTATTTTCTCCGGAAAACATTCCACTCTTTCCATAATAATCCCCATACATTTTATAGAACAAAAATTTAAGTTCCTAACAACAGAAGGCTTTTTTTCAAATTTGGTTCCGCAGTTATTACATACGACAATAACTCTTTTTGAATATTGAACCTTTCCTCTCTGTCCATTTGCCTTGACTAAGCAATGTTTAGAACAATATTTTGCTCTTAACGCCCTATTTTTCGGAACACTAACCTTTTGTCCACAAAATTTGCAATTTAGCTCTACCCTTCTTTTTAAGTGTTGATTAATTTTATCGTTATTTGCTATAGATACTTCCTTCTACAATGTCTATCACAAAAGTTGTTCTCTCTAATTTCAGAAGGTTTGCGGATGATTCCTTTCCCGCAGAATGAGCAATTAACGAGTCTTTTCTTACTCATTTTTTTCCAAAACGATGGGGGGTTTTTTTAAAATATTCAGCTTTACAAGACCGAGAACAGAACTTTTTTCTCTCAACTTGGCTTGGTTTTACATAAATTTGTCCATCGCAATTTAGATATTTCTTTTTCACAGGAACACCTCTTTTTTAATATTCCCATAAGATTATTATACAACGAACTTGTGTTCCCGTTAAGAATTTTGGTTGCTCGGCGTATAGTCGTTGAGGGGTCAGCCACGACTTCCCTGCGGATTGTCTGGTAGGATTCATCCAACACTCTTGCATTTTTACCTCTTTGTGTGCTGGCAAGGCACAGGTAGCAAGAGATACGCCAGAGTTCCCCGCATACAGCCGAGTTTTCACTGTATTTTTACAAATACAGGGGGCAACTATTTACCCGTCGGAGCCACCGTTAGCAAATGCGAATTGCGAATGCCATATTTTAAAATGTCTTCGCGAATATCATCCGGCATTTTTTTCATATAGCCGGTATTAATCAACGCTTCGCGCAGCTTCATCGTTTCTTCTTCCGTCTCGCCAACCAAGAACGGGAAGCTGCCTTTTTCTTTCGCCAGTTCAATCGAAGCGCGATATGCCGTCGTCGCGATCATTTTGAATACTTCATCAACAAGTTGGTTACCTTCTTCGGAGCCGTATTCCTTTTCGCAGTAAATGAGCAAATCGGCCAATCCCATTACGCCAAGGCCGACGCGGCGTTCACCAAGTGCTTGCTTTTTATTTTCTTCAAGGAAGTATGGTGTTGCATCAATGACATTATCTTGCATTCTTACGCCAATTTCTACCGTTTGTTTCAGTTTGTCATAGTTAACCGTTTTTGTTTCTTTATCGACCATATTCGCCAAGTTGATAGCTGCCAAGTTGCAGACAGAATATGGTGCAAGTGGCTGCTCACCACATGGATTCGTCGCTACGACTTTTTGGCCGTACGCTCTTGCATTTGTCATGTCATTGGCATTGTCGATAAAGAAAATACCTGGTTCCGCAGAGTATGTGGCGCAAATGTTAATCAGCTTCCACAACTCGCGGGCACGGATTTTGCGATAGACACGGATGCGATACCCCATTTTTTCCCATTCACGTACATCGCCAACTTCATGCCACTTTTCGTTGTAAATGCGCATTTCTTCTTCTGAATATGTCTCGACATCCGGGAAGCGCAGTTCATATTCTTGATCGTTCTCAACCGCTTGCATAAACTCTTTTGTTAAGCAAATAGAAATGTTTGCGCCTGTTAGAAAATCTGGATTATGCACGGTGTAAGTGCCGCCCGTCCGCAGCTTTTCTTCCGCTTCTTTAATAATCTTTTCGGAAAATCCGCCATATCCCGGCATATTTTTGTAGTTGACAATTCCTTGGTACATCGCACGCTCTTGCTCGGTAAGCGGAGTGAATTTCAGTTTTTCTTTTGCCGCTTTTTGAATGCCCTCATCTTCTGTATTTTCTAGTAAATAACGCAGAATGCGCGGATTTTGCATCTTCGAAATGATAAACTCAATCACATCCGGATGCCAGTCTGCCAACATAATCATTTGTGCGCCTCGCTCTTTGTTACTCGCTCGATCGGAGCGGGCTAGGCCATTTCTGCCTAGCTCTCTAGCTTTCACTAGAGGTCGGACTCTATCATCAAAGAGAACGTATCTCCTTGTCTCGCGCTCTAAACGAGCGTTGCCGCCCGCTTAGTCTACTCCCTCCTTAACGCTAAGTGTCTTAGGAGGTTTCGATCGTCTCTGAACCTTCATCTCCGTTTCCAGAGAAGCTTGGCTGCTGATAGCCCATTGTTTCATCCAACTTGTTTTTCAACCGTCACGCTTGCCGTTGCCAGCTACGTTGTGGTCAAGTTGGCTTTAGGGCGTCCCAGCAATTCACGAGATTTTACTCCCGCCGGTGGCGCTTGGTTAACGGGAGCCTCCTTGCTCAACAAGGTGGGTAAGCTTGGCAATATCATCAAGCCATGAGACCGATCCGGATGATTTTCCGTTTACGCCGCGGGCCAGCGCATTTCTTGGACGAAGTGTTGAACCATTTGTACCGACACCGCCACCGCGGCTCATAATTTCCATTACCTGCTTGCGATGCTCGGAAATCCCCTCGCGCGAATCTTTAACAAACGGCATGACATAGCAGTTAAAGTAGGTTACTTCTGTTCCCGACCCAGCACCGTATAATACGCGTCCTGCCGGAATAAAATTGAGGCTGGACAATTCTTGATAAAACTTGTTAAACCATTCCTTCCGCTTTTCTTCTGTTGCTTCCACAGCTGCAAGCCCTGTTGCATTTCGCTTGGCAATTTGCTCATAAAAAATTTCAAGCGGCTTGTCAATCGTATCTAACGAGCGAACGACAATTCCCGTTTCTGCTTCCTCACCATCTAGCACGCCGCGATAGTCTTCTTCAACCAGCACCTTCGCTTTTTTCGTTTCCCAATCCATATCGACAATAAAGCCAAGTCCACGCGCTGGAAACTTCGGATCCTCTTTGACCGTCAATACAACAAAATCGCCCACGCTCATCGTTAGCTTTTCCGTGTCCTTAAATGAGTAGCGGTCCAGCATCACTAAACGGGACACGCCTTTATGCGTAATGTTCATATCTTCTGTAATTGGGTGCACTTGCGGAAAAAGGCGAATATCCTCATTCAGCTTTTCAATATTAATGCCCATTTTTTTCGAAGACGCAACCGTCATTCTCCAATCTCTCCTCTTCTTTCTAATTCTACATGATCTTTCTGCCTGCAAATTCTGTCTAGATTAAATTACCATACCGCCAGCAAAAAAACAATATATAGTATTATTTTTTTAACAACACCTACTATATATTGTATGATTGGTCAACTCTCTTTCATTTTGTCAAATAAAAAAAACAATAGAAACTAGAGAAAAAAGAAGAAAATCGTTAAAATTCAAGCCATTTTGCTGATAAACGAAACATTTTGCCAGTTGCCTTTATAAAAAAACGGAAAAACGCGGTGGTCGCCCGCGTTTATCGCTTAAAATTCCATTCGTCGCTCTCATATTTTTTTCTAGCGAGTTCGTTGACATACTCAATTTCCGCTTCTGATAGCGTGTATGGCTCCAAAATGATATCAAGGCCGTTTTCAAATCCTTGATAAAACGCTTCCTTTGCTTCCGAAATCGTCACTTTTCGATCGGTGAGCTCATTAATAGCTACCGCTTTATTTTTAAAATTTTTCTGCAGGCGAGCTTTGACTCGCTCGTTCGGATACTTGAATAAGCTAAATAGCAAATCTTCATCTAAATCAAGCAAAATCGAGCCATGCTGCAAAATAACTCCTTTTTGTCTTGTTTGTGCACTTCCAGCCACTTTTCTTCCTTCCACCACAAGCTCGTACCAGGATGGAGCATCAAAGCAGACAGCGGAGCGCGGATTTTTTAAACTAGCCTTTTCTTCCTCCGTTTTTGGGACAGCAAAGTAAGCGTCAAGCCCTAGCAAACGGAATCCTTCTAAAATTCCTTGCGAAATGACGCGATATGCCTCTGTCACCGTTTCCGGCATAGCTGGATGCGCTTCAGACACAATGACGCTATAGGTGAGCTCTTTGTCGTGAAGCACTCCTCGTCCACCTGTCGGCCTTCTGATAAAGCCTAGGCCGTTTTTTCGTACTGCATCCATATCGATTTCTTTTTCAACTTTTTGGAAATAACCAACCGACAGCGTCGGCGGATTCCAGCCATAAAAACGAACGGTCGGCGGAATTTTGCCTTCGCTGTGCCACTCAAGCAGCGCTTCGTCTAAAGCCATATTAAACGCTGGAGAACAATCTCCAGAATCGATAAATCGCCATCTTTCTTTTCCCATTTTCAACCCTTCTTTTTTCCTTATTTGCGCTTATAAGTTTAACAAACAAAAGAAGCAAAGAAAAGTGAAAATACTTTGCGTCATAGGCTCGACATCTATATAATAGAAGTTGTCGAAAGTTGAGGAAAAGGGGGCTTTCTGCTCGTGCAGTGGATATGGATTTTGCTTGGCGCCATCATCGTCTATTCAGTAACCATGTACTTTATGCAGCGCAGAATGGTAAAAGCGCTAACAGAAGAAGAGTTTCGTGCAGGCTACCGCAAAGCGCAGCTGATCGATGTACGTGAAGCAGATGAATATGCGTCTGGGCACATTTTAGGGGCGCGCAATATCCCGCTAACGCAAATGCGAATGCGAATGAAGGAATTGCGAAAGGATCAGCCTATTTATTTATATTGCCAAAGCGGGCTGCGTAGTGGAAGAGCAGCACAAATGCTTTACCGCAAAGGCTACCGCGATCTTTACCACTTAAAAGGTGGCTTTAAAACATGGACGGGAAAAGTGAAGAAAAAAGCTTGATCGGGTGACAGACTGTTTTTTGTCACCCTTTTTACTTTCGCATGCAAACAACAGCTCCCGTTGCGCCCTTCTTCCCCCCTTTTGAATTAGGCCATCCATACTCTTTCCATTTTAACAGCGCCATTTAGTGGCACTGACCGTTCACGATACAAATTTCATTGCCTGTGTCACAATATCCCCCTCAAATAAGCAGGCGACTGGGCGATGAAACAACAGCGCCTTCAGGTCACGCTTTAGTGTGACTTAACCAATCCACTGATTGTCTTTGACCGTCGATCCTGCTTTTGAATCGACCATATGCTCGATCTTCTCGTTGGGTAAATATCATCCACAAGTGAATCGAAATTATTCATCACTTATATATAGCAGAGACTAAGTAGATCACTTGATCGACTCTATTCATTGATTGAAAAGTATAAGAATCGTTTTGCAGCCCTAATGGCTTTTAGAAAAAAGCAACCATATACACCTAAAAGAGCAGGCATGCGCCTGCTCTTTTAGATTGTTAACCAACGGGGGTACCTTGTGTCACTGGCTTCGCTCGGCTGCGTTTCTTCACTGCCAATCGTTTCCAAGTCGGTCTGTATAAAGCAAAATAACCTTCTCTCTTTTATTTCTGATAGCGTAAAATCGGCTTTCGTGCTGCTGTGGTTTCATCAAGACGCTTCACAACAGTTGTATGAGGCGCTTCTTGCACAATTTCTGGCGTTTCTGCTGCTTCTTTCGCAATTTGAATCATCGCATCAATAAACGCATCAAGCGTTTCTTTGGATTCGGTTTCCGTCGGTTCAATCATCATACATTCCTCAACGATCAATGGGAAGTAAATGGTCGGCGGATGATAGCCAAAATCCAGCAGACGTTTTGCGATATCAAGCGTGCGGACACCGAGCTTCTTCTGGCGTTTGCCTGATAAAACAAACTCGTGCTTGCAATGGCGATCATATGGCAAATCATAATATTCTGCCAAGCGGCGCATCATGTAATTCGCATTTAATACAGCGTATTCGGTCACCGCTTTTAAGCCGTCTGGCCCCATCGAACGAATATACGTATAAGCGCGGACGTTGATGCCAAAGTTTCCGTAAAACGGCTTGACGCGGCCGATCGCCTGCGGTCTATCGTAATCAAAGTAGTAGCCGTTTTCTCCCTTTTCAACGGTCGGCTTTGGCAAAAATGGAATGAAATCTGCTTTGACGCCTACTGGTCCTGAACCAGGTCCACCGCCGCCGTGAGGGCCGGTAAATGTTTTGTGAAGATTTAAATGCACAACATCAAAGCCCATATCCCCAGGTCTTGCTTTACTTAATACCGCATTCAAATTGGCGCCGTCATAATATAATTTACCGCCAGCGCTGTGCACAATTTCCGCCATCTCTAAAATATTCTCTTCAAAAAGACCTAACGTGTTCGGATTTGTCAGCATCAATGCCGCTGTATCCGGGCCAACTACCCGTTTTAAATCTTCTAAATCGACAAGCCCTTCCTCCGTCGATTTAACGGTGACCGTTTCAAATCCAGCAACCGTCGCCGACGCCGGGTTCGTTCCGTGCGCGGTGTCCGGAACAATCACTTTCGTGCGGTTGAAATCGCCGTTTGCTTCATGATACGCGCGAATCATCATCAGCCCTGTCCATTCTCCATGCGCTCCCGCTGCTGGCTGCAGCGTCACCGCGTCCATTCCAGTGATTTCTTTTAGATGCTCTTGCAAATCATACATAAGTTCAAGTGCCCCTTGCACCGTCTCCTCCGGCTGAAGCGGGTGAAGATGGGCAAAGCCGGCAAGCCGCGCCACGTTTTCGTTAATTTTCGGGTTATATTTCATCGTGCAAGATCCAAGCGGATAAAAGCCGGAATCCACGCCATGGTTGCGTTTCGATAAGGCAGTGTAATGACGCATAATATCAAGCTCCGACACCTCAGGAAGCTCCGCTGCCTCCATGCGAATATAATCGCTTGGAATCACTTCAGCAACATCTACTGCAGGAACATCCAACTCCGGTAAGCTGTAACCAATTCGTCCCGGTTTGCTTAATTCAAAAATAAGCGGTTGATCTTTATGCATGACAATCCCCCAATTCCTTCACAAGCATGTCGATTTCTTCTTTTGTCCGCAACTCTGTGACCGCCACAAGCATGTGATTTTCTAGTTCTGGATAATCGCGTCCAAGGTCGTAGCCGCCGATGATGCCTTTTTCAAGCAGCCGTTGATTGACTTCCCTCACTGGTTTATTTACCTTGATTACAAACTCGTTAAAGAATGGGCCCGTAAATGGCACTGTAAAGCCGCGTTCAACAAAGGCATTTTTGGCATAATGCGCTTTTTGAATATTCATCAACGCCATTTCTTTGACTCCCTGTTTGCCAAGCGCTGTCATCGCTACAGAGGCTGCTAGCGCATTCAACGCTTGATTCGAGCAAATGTTAGAAGTCGCTTTATCGCGGCGAATGTGCTGTTCGCGCGCTTGCAACGTCAACACGAAGCCGCGGCGACCTTCTTCATCTGTCGTTTGCCCGACAAGGCGCCCAGGTATTTTTCGCATCAACGCTGATTTGACCGCGAAATAACCGCAGTGCGGTCCCCCGAATTGAGCTGGGATTCCGAAAGGCTGCGCATCTCCAACAACAATATCAGCGCCAAACGCTCCTGGAGGTGTCAATCCCCCTAACGCAAGCGGATTGCTTGCTACAACCAGCATTCCTTTTCCTGAATGAGCAATCGGCTCCATTTCCTTTAATGGCTCAATTTGGCCAAAAAAGTTCGGATATTGCACAATGACGCAGGCGACATCATCGTTCATTTCCTTTTTTAGCGTTTCTAAATCCGTCACGCCATTTTGCAGCGGAATTTCAACAACTTCAAGCCCCGGACCTTTTGCGTATGTGTTAACGACATCTCGGTATTCCGGATGAACAGCTTTTGACAGCAAGACTTTCTTCTTTTTGGTGTGAGCTGCGCTTAATAAGGCTGCTTCAGCTAACGCGGTTCCACCGTCATACATCGACGAGTTGGCCACATCCATTCCCGTTAACTCACAAATCATCGTTTGGAATTCAAAAATGGCTTGCAGCTCCCCTTGGGAAATTTCCGGCTGATACGGCGTGTATGCCGTATAAAATTCAGAGCGGGAGATCACATGATCAACAACAACTGGAATGTAATGGTCGTATACACCTGCACCAAGAAACGAAGTGTAACTTTTAAGATCAGCATTTTTGGCTGCAAGCGCTGCCAGCTCTTTCATTAGTTCCGGCTCTGACTTTGCTTGCTTAATCCGATACTCTCCCTTAAAGCGGACGCTCTCTGGGATATCGGAGAACAGTTCATCAATCGACTCGACACCAATGGCTTTTAGCATTTGTTGTTTGTCGTCTTCGGTCATTGGCAAATAACGATGAAGCATAAAATCCTCTCTCCTCTTTTGATCTATTTTGCTCGTTTATAAAATGGTGTAGCGACGACCTTCGCTTTTAAGCGTTTCCCGCGAATATCGACCTCTACCACCGTATCTACATCAGCCCATTCTGTTCGAATCAGCGCCAAGCCAATATTTTTCTTCAATGTCGGCGATTGTGTTCCTGTTGTTACAATCCCGATCCATTCTCCTTCTGAAAACACGTCATACCCATGGCGCGGAATGCCTTTATCAATCATTTCAATGCCGATAAGCTTTCGGCTCGTTCCTGCTTCTTTTTGTTGCTGCAATGTACTTTTTCCAAAAAAGTCGACTTCCTTATTCGTTTTCACAGCGAAACCGAGTCCTGCTTCAATAGGCGTGATGTCTTTAGACAGCTCTTGGCCGTAAAGCGGCAGGCATGCTTCAAATCGAAGCGTATCGCGCGCACCGAGACCGCACGGAAGCACCCCTTCCCCTTTTCCAGCTTCTAAAATCCCATGCCAAAGCGTCACCGCATCTTCTGCGCGACAATAAATTTCAAAACCATCTTCACCTGTATACCCTGTACGGGACACAAGGGCCTTTACCCCCTGTAAATCAACATCATCTTGGAAGCCGAAAAATCTCAGCGCAGATAAATCAATAGTCGTTAATTTTTGCAGTACACGCTCAGCAAGCGGTCCTTGCAAAGCAAGCTGTGCGATTTCATCGGAAATATTCACAAGTTCTACATCGCCGAAAAGGTGTTCATGGAGCCAATGAAAATCCTTTTCGATGTTTGCAGCATTAACCACGAGAAGATAATGGTCGTCCGCTTTCTTATAAATAAGCAAATCATCGACCGCACCGCCATTTTCATAGCACATAAGCGTATATTGTGCCCGGCCGTCTGCTAATTTCGAAACGTCGTTTGTCATCATTTTTTGTAAAAAGGCAAGGCTATCTTTTCCCTTCACCTCAAATTCACCCATGTGCGATACATCAAATAATCCCGCGCGTGTACGAACGGCTTCATGTTCTTCTTTAATGCTTGAGAATTGAACAGGCAGCTCCCAACCGCCAAAATCAATCGTTTTTGCCCCGTATTCGGCATACACAAAAAATAAAGGTGTGCGTCTTAGCATATAGAACCTCCTGTCTTAAAATACATAAAAAAGGACAGACGACTCCCACATATAAAAATGCAAAGAAGTCTCTGTCCTTTCACCTGAAAGTTTCCCCGCGTTTAAACACAGGTTTCCCCTTGGGTGGTTCACATGAGTGAACACTCTCCAGAGCTGCGTCAAGCAAGAGTTCTTTTGCCTGAGAGATTCGTGTTGCCACTTGCTCCTTCGGCGCTACAATTTGTAGTCTCTCCCCTTGCTCTCATTCGCCGGTATATAAAATTCGATAAAAATGGTCAAACTATAGGAAAAGCAGGAAAATAATTTTTTTAACTTTCTAATTTATTATTATACTACCATTAACATGCGCATAAGAGCAATAAAAATTCGCTGAAAAACAAGAAAAATAACCGAACTTTTTATTTCGTAACCAAGTAAATAATTAACAATTAACCGCATATTCAATGTTTCATAAATAAAAATGTTCGTTATTAAAGGAGAAGATAATGATGATCGAAATCGAATTTGATTCATCTTGGCAAGAATCATTTGTGGAACGAATCGAAAAGGATGGGCCTTGGGCTAGCTGGGAGATGTACCAGCTGGCATTAGAAGCTGCTGAGCATCTGCTCATTCCAGAGTTTGATGGCTTGCAAGCTCCTAAACATCTGCCTCATCTCACTCCTTTGCCGCATCAGTTGGAGGTTGCAAAGCAGGTGGTTGAACAAATGAACGGCAAAGCAATTTTGGCGGATGAAGTAGGACTTGGAAAAACGATCGAAGCGGGTTTGATTTTAAAAGAGTATATGATTCGAGGATTAGTAAAAAAAGTGCTCATCCTCGTTCCGGCATCCCTCGTTTCCCAATGGGCGATGGAATTAAACGAAAAGTTCTTCATCCCTGCCGTCCCGCAAAAAAAGAGTTACGTTTGGGAACAATGTGATGTCGTTGTGTCATCGATCGATACAGCCAAAAGAAGTCCTCACCGCGACATCATTTACGAGCAGCAATATGATATGGTCATTATCGATGAAGCGCACAAGTTAAAAAATAATAAAACAAAAAATTACGAGTTTGTCCAAAATTTAAAAAAGAAGTTTTGTTTATTATTAACGGCTACTCCTATCCAAAATCGGATAGAGGAAATTTTCCATCTTGTTTCATTGTTGAAGCCTGGACATTTAGGAAATGCCACTTACTTTGCTGAAACATATGGAAAAGAGCGGTCATTACAGACAGATGAGCATTTAAAAGCGCTTGTAAATAAAGTAATGATCCGAAACCGGCGTGCCAATACCGGCATTGAATGGTCGAAGCGCCATGTCGAAACCGTCATGATTGACTTTTCAAAAGAAGAGCGCGAACTATACGAAGCTGTACAAATGCTGAAATCTAATGGCGCTATGCTTAACAGTCAGTTTTCGCTCATCACGATGCTTCGTGAAGCTTGTAGCAGCCGCGAAGCCCTGTTTTTCACCCTTAAAAACATGATCAACAAATACGAAGGAAATATCCCTTCATATTTTCAAGCACTAATGGAAAAAATCAATGCTGTCACTGCCAATTCCAAGGCCGAAAAAGCTTTGGAACTCATTCGCCGCATTGATGACAAAGTCATTATTTTCACCGAATATCGAGCGACCCAATTGTACTTACAATGGTTTTTACAGCAAAACGGCATTTCTTCTGTTCCCTTTCGCGGAGGATTTAAACGCGGCAAAAAAGACTGGATGAAAGAACTGTTTAAAAATCGTGTCCAAGTTCTTATTGCAACTGAAGCTGGAGGCGAAGGAATCAATTTGCAGTTTTGTCATCATGTCATTAACTACGATTTGCCTTGGAATCCAATGCGCCTCGAGCAGCGAATTGGACGTGTGCATCGTCTAGGGCAAACAAAGGATGTTCACATTTACAATTTCGCTGTTAGAAATACAGTAGAAGAGCATATTTTAAAGCTTCTTTATGACAAAATCCGCTTATTTGAACGAGTGGTTGGTGAATTAGACGATATTTTAACTAGAATGAATATGAATAACCTAGAAAATTATTTGCATGATATATTCTTTCATTCACACAATGAACGGGAAATGCAAATCAAAATGGAAAATCTAACTTCTATGATTGATTTGGCTGATCAAC
This sequence comes from Anoxybacillus sp. PDR2, assembly GCF_009834045.1. Lineage (NCBI taxonomy): Bacteria > Bacillati > Bacillota > Bacilli > Caryophanales > Anoxybacillaceae > Anoxybacillus > Anoxybacillus sp. PDR2. The sequence continues at coordinate 2,679,416 of NZ_CP047158.1, forward strand.
TAACAAAGGGGGAGCACTATGCAGCAAAATGACATTCAACAGTTTCTGAAACGCTATTTTCAAACCAACGATTGCAGCATTGTGGAAGAAACGGACGGCCATCTCACAGTCCAGCTATCCGTCGAATTAGATAAAGAACTGATGAACCGCCCCTTTTATTGGCATTATATTGAGCGGACAGGCGGCACGCCAGCACCGATGAAGCTAACGCTTATTACGAAGCAAAATGAGCAAACCCGCTCGCTCACAGGAGAGCGGCTTCATTTCGGATCACCTAGACTTCATCAAATTTTTCAGTCGGCGCAGCGCCGCGGCAGCTATATTCGTCTTTATGAACAGGCACAAGCAATCGGGCCATCTTCTATTCCGCTCCATCCTTGGCTTGGTTTAAATATGAGGATCTCCTATCAATGCGATCGAAAAAAAGACCAATTTTTATCTCTTGGCTTACATTTAATCAGCGGGGCGATTGTCGAACAATTTCACGAGAAGCTGCAGCGTCTTGCGCTGACTCCTAAAATTCCTGACTATTGCTTCACCATTTCGCCCATTATTAAACCAAGCAGCGGCATTGGAAGATTAGAGCAATACGTCAAACGAATCATTGACCAAGACGATCATACATGGGCAGAAGAAGCGATCGCACGTTGGCAAGAGGATAAGGCGCTTTTGGACCATTTTTATGAAGATATAGCGGAAAAACCGGAGTGCTACTATATTGAGGAAGAAGCGCTTGAGGAGCAATATAAGCCAAAAATTACCGTTTCTATTATTAACGGAGGGCTGTTTTATTTGCAACCGCGCACGGCTTAACTTGACGCTCTTCATTCAACTTAAAGATAGAGCAAGCAGAATCAGAAAAAAAGGAGGAAACCGTTTCAGCATTTGAAAAAATCACCGCTTTTTTCTTTGTCGTGTGAATGCGGAATATACCTCCAAAAAAGATGGCTTTTTTAAGAAAATAGAGCTCAGATTTGATATCTGAGCTCTTAGGCTGTGAACAAACGGTTTCATATCATGGCAAATATTAAGATGGTAAGTTACATCTATATGATACTTCTTTCGTCTACCATATGAGTCACTTCGCAATCGAGCATTTTTCTCGCTATGATTTTCTTCGCCAAAGAAGTTTAAGGGAAAGAGGAATCATTCCAAATAAGCGATATAAAATCGGCTCCTTTCCTTGCTTTCGCTCTTCCCGTCTTTTTTTCCGTTCTTCCTTTGGCTGATCCATGTAGCGCACCAGTTGTTGAGTAACAAATCGAACATAGTCATTGGCAGACATTCTCACACCGCCTTTTTTTGGCTATTAGTATTTCCATGGCGGATCGTTTTTAATCATTTTCGTGATTTCATCCACAATTTGTTCAATGCTTTGTCCCGTCGTATCAATGATCCAATCCGCTTCTTGATAATACGGCAAACGCTGCTGCCACAGCTCTTCTAAACCTTGACGGTGGTGCTGGGAAAGAAGCGGGCGCGTATCATCATGCTCCAACCTTTTCAAGAGCTCGGCAAACTCACAATGCAAATAAATTACCGTTCCTGTCCGCTTCATCCAATCACGATTTTCCTTTTGAATGACAATGCCGCCCCCTGTTGTCACAATGATCTTATCAAGAGGCAAGGCGCGCAAAAACTCCCTTTCATATTGCCGAAATGCCGCCTCCCCTTCTTCCGCAAAAATGCGCTTAATCGTTTTTCCGATCTGCTCTTCAATGTATTCGTCTGTATCGATCATCGAAAGGCCTAATCGCTTAGCTAAGCATTGGCCGATCGTGGTTTTTCCAGCTCCCATAAAACCGGTCAAATAAATTCGTTGCATCGTTCGTCTCCTTTTCTTTCGCTTTTTCTCAAACATACCACATCATCGCTGAATGGTGAACTCCCCTCTTGTTCGTTTGCTACGCTAAATGCCGCTTGAACTAGAACGAATGGTCTTTGAAAAATCAATAGACGACAATGACGGATTCATATGGCCAAGATCCAAACTGCGCTCGCTTTCGATCGACGAATCAGTCTTTGAAGCGGTTCACAGTTGGATGCCTGCCTCTGCAAAACCAATGGTCACTCGATATGACGCTCCGACGATAAAAAGCTAAATGCTGTTCATCGCGGCCATTTGTTGGGACATCCTATTTTTTAATGATGGTAGCTTGATACCCCGAAAGATCGATCATGAGGCTTCCCCCACCTTCCCTTCGTTTGGGGGTGGGAGACTTCTCGGTAGATGGTGTTAAAGTAGAAGGCTGCATGTGTTTAGCCGACATCACCAAATATGTCCTATCAAAAGCTTTCTTTCCACTCAAGAAGCTCCAAATTGGGGAAAGAGACTGTAAATTCAGCCGTATAGCGAACCCCTTCATTGGAAAAAACAGAAACTTTTGCTTTAACTTGATCGTTGCTTAATTGCTGCCAGCTATATTCCGCTCTGCCATTAGGGTAAACAAACATTCCGTTGTTTGTCTGTTGAGTCGGCACATGGGATGCAATGCTCGCTTTGATGTCGGCAACAGCCATTTGCATTAATGAATCCGCCTCATACGATTGTTGCTCATCTTTAGCAAATTCCAGCTCCATTTCATATAAACACAGCACATGAAGCAGACAAAAGAGAAAGACACATGAAAACATGACGGTCATCGGAAAAATCATTCCTTTTTCATTTCTCACAGCCGCTTCACCTTTATTGGGAAAAATGTAGAAATAAACGCTGAATAACGTTTTCCGTCGTTCGCTATTACCACTACTTCTACACCATTTTCCTCCAATTTGTACTGAATGCTAGAAATAGATTGGAGGACAATTTCATTCCCTTGACCATTTACTCGCCGACGGATAAACGAGCCATATTGTTCCAAACAAACCTCTTCTCCTCCCCGCTTATACAGATACAGCTTTTCTCCATCGCTCGCAATCTGTCGAGACTCGCGCACCTCTTGCTTTAATTGCTGAAGAAGTACTTGCCATTCCAAACGATTAAACTGTGGCTGCTTCTCTGTCCGCAGCCAACGAATATCCAACAATATTGGAAAAAAGCTAACAATCAACAAAACAACAGATAGCACAATGAGCATCTCAATAATCGTAAAGCCGCGACTTTGTCTCACTGTTTTTGTAATATCCACATCTTTCCGCCTTCCTTCCCATATAATCATGCCATTGAATGCAGATTTTCATCACTCCATTTTCGTTCTGACTTCGCAAAACCTTGTATTCTACACCTTCAACCACAACGGCTTTTTCTATTACTGACTCCTGATTTCCCATTTCTTTGTTCAGCAGCTGCTGGGCATGGCTCTTTAATGCTTGATTTTGCCGCTCCATCATCACTTGAGTAATAGCTGGTAGCAAGATAGCCGTAACAAACAATAAAAGAGACAGCGCTATAACGGTTTCTACTAAGGTAAATCCTTTACAGCTTTTGTGCATAAAATCTCCCTTTTCCAAGTAAAAATACAACTTTATAAACGGATGACCCCTTTTTAAAAAAGACGGTGCCTGATTTGTTTACATTTCCGTTCGGCAAAAAAGAAAGGGGGCTTTGCAAGGTTGCCAGCTCAATCATCCATGACGAAGGAAGTTGGCGTTCAATCAACGTCCTTCCGAATGTATAGCTTTCTGTAATCCGATATTTCCTTTGACCATTATAAAAGATGAGCATTACAGCTGTTTTATGAGTAAGTGCATATTGCTGTGCATACAACAAATCATCTGTCAGCTGCTCAATCACGTATTTCTCCTCACTAGCCTGCAAAAATTGATCCATATGCGGGATACAGACCGCTGTAAGAACGCCGATAACCGTTAAAACAACGAGCAGCTCGATTAGGGTAAACCCGCGTTTATTTCTCACCCTCATGCACTTCCCCGCTGCTATCGATATAAATGGTGCGGCCGTTAGGGCATTTATTCGATTTAATATAATTTCCATCAACAAGCTGTCGGATAGTTGGAAGTGTATCATGCTCCATCTGATAGGCCTTAACCTGTGCTTGCACGGTTTTAACAAATGCTTCGCATCCTTTATCGTTAATCATTTGGTTATGCTTGACGATATTGGGAATGGCAATAAGCAATAAAACTGAAATCACCATCAAAACGATAAGCATCTCGATCAATGTGAATCCTTTTTCTTGCATCATCGGTTCCTCCTTTTTCACTTATTCATCGCTTCAAACATCGGCAGCAAAATCGATAAATACATCAAAACGATGAGTAGCCCAATAAACGAAAAGAGGATCGGCTGAATCGTACGTGTCCATTTTTCAAGTTTCTCTTCCAGCTTTTCGAGCACTAGCCGGCTATAATGGAACAGCTCCATCGCCAGCTCGCCATTGGATTGACCGTGACGAATGACAAGCCCTAATTCCTTCTCGTAATAAGATCGGCTGCCAATCATCTCCTCTAATCGTTGTCCTTTAACCAGCTGTTCTTTCAACGCTGCGCCTTCGGCTCTCAAAAATGGAACATTTTCTTGCTTTTCAAATACTTGAAGCGCTTCATAGACAGATAAGCCGCTGTTTAATAAATGACTGAACTGCAAAGCAAATAGATGGGTGTGATATAACATGGAAAGATGACGAACAAAAGGGATGCGAAGATATATTTTGATTTGTTCGATCGGAGGCAGCTTTTTCAGCCAAAAATAGTAACCGGCTATCGCTGCGCCAATAAGAAATGAAAGAGCAGTGAAAACAGAGGGGAAAATCGAAAAAAGCTGAAGAATGATTTGGGAAAACGAAAAGCGATGAGAATCCAAAGAGGATGACAACTGCACAAATTGCGGAAGAAGCAATTGCTGAATAAAGGCAAGCATGATCGCAACCGCACAAAGAAGAAAAAGAGGATAGCGAGCTGCTTTGCGAATTCGTTGCCAATAGCGCGCCCTGCTGAGCAGTAATTTCCCTGCTTCCGCCAGTCCTTGAGCTAAATCTCCGTGCTGTTCAGCGAAAAAGATCGATCCTACCGCTTCCGAATGAAAAGAAAGAGCTTCTAGCACTTTATAAAAAGCGAAACCGGAGCGAAGAAGGGAAAGAGCGTGCTGCAAATCGCGACGGCGCAAAACGGGCTGCTGGATTTCTAAAAATTCTATCGCCTGAGATAAGGAGTAGCCTTTTTCAAGAAGCTGACCTAACCGCCATAAAAATTGTCCCTGCTCTTGAAGCGGCCATGTTTTTTTACGCATCTTCTATCATCTCTCTTTTGAAAACGGAAGGTGATAAAAAGCCGAGCGCCACTCCTTTTTTCATCATGTGCTGCAGCGTGCGATACCGATACTCCACCTCTTCGCCTCTTGCCGCTTGAATCGCTCTTGCCAGCGCCTCTCCATGCAAACATTCGTAAACGGCCGCTCGTCTGATCTTCCTTTGCCGGCGGCAAAAAGCCGAACACGCTTCTTTGCAAAATGGGCACATCAGTTCAACAAGGCGTTGGGCTGTCACAGCCAGCATCGTTTGTTCGATTTCCCGCCAAGAAACGCCAAACTCCAATAAGCGATAAATCGCACCGATAGCATTTTTTGTATGCATCGTCGATAAGATTAAATGTCCTGTCAAAGCGGCGCGTACCGCGATTTTCGCCGTTTCTTCATCGCGGATTTCGCCGACGATCACGACATCGGGATCATGGCGCAAAATCGCCTTTAGCCCTGTTGCATACGTGATCCCCGCCTTTTCATTGACCTGAACTTGCAACATATTTTCGATCCGTTTTTCCACAGGATCTTCCAAGGTAATGACATTGCGCGGCCACTTTTTCTGACATGCTGCTAACAGCGTATATAAAGTGGTCGTCTTTCCTGAACCGGTCGGTCCCGTAAAAATAAGCAAACCGTGGGAATGATGCAAAAGCGACAGCAATATTCGCGTTGTGCTTGGAAATAAAGCAAGATGTGAAAGAGGAAGAAGTGAGTTGTGAGGAAGGAGACGAATCACGAGGCTTTCATCATAAAGCGTCGGAAGCGTAGATAAGCGCAAGCTGACATGAACTCCGTTTTGAGTGATTTCCATGGCTCCGCTTTGCGGGCGACGCCGCTCTCCAATATCCATATCCGCCAAAAACTTAAAATAAACAAGCAGCCGCTCGTATAACCCCTTTTCCAGCATGCCCTTCACAACGAGCGCTCCATCCATGCGGAACTGGATGAGGGCATCATCTCGTCTTGGAACGATATGAATATCTGAGGCACCGATTTCGCTCGCCTCTTTTACGAGACGATCCGCTAATTGTTCAATTTCGTTCATCCATTCACCCCTTTTCTCTTAGATAGAATCAGCACCAAATTATAAATTCTCCATTTTTCTACAAATTCCTGCATCTTCATCTAAAAAATTTTTTCATCCTTTGATTGATGTGGAAGCAAAATCGTGAATAATTTATGAATTTTGCATCAATAAGACCATTAATTACTATAAATATCATTCCAATGGAAAATTAAATGTAATATAATAGAAATAGCATCCGATTGTGTAGGAGTGAATAACCATGGATCAAGTTTTAAAAATTACAAATGTATTAGCTGATCCAACCCGGTATCATATCTATGAATACATTACGAAAAAACACAAAGAAGTGTCCGTTCAGGAAATTGCAGAGGTGTTCAGCATCCATCCAAATGTGGCACGGCTTCATTTAACAAAGCTGGAAGATGTGAACATGCTTGTTTCGGAGACGCAAAAGACTGGAAAAGGAGGACGTCCAAGCCGGCTATACCGTTTGTCGGAGGATGTGATTCATCTGCATTTCCCGTTTCGCGATTATCAGCTGCTTGCCAAAATCGCGATTCAGACAATGATGTCATTAGGGGAACAGGGGAAACAGGCGCTATATGAAACAGGAAAAAACTTTGGAAAAGAGATGGTTCAGCAACGCTTTCCACATGATCGGCCAATCGCCCATTTATCATTTGCCGAAAAAGTTCAGCTTTTAAAAGAAGCGGCTGAAGCCGCTGGATTTTATCCTTCGTTTGATTATAACGAAACAACGCAGAAAATTTATTTTCAAATTTTTAACTGTCCATTTAAAGAGATCGCTTTGCATCATCCACAAACGGTCTGTGGCATGCATCATGCTTTTTTGCGCGGCATGTTTGAAGCGCTTTTTGATAACGTGGAGCTAATCGAACTTGATAATATGGCAAACGGATGCGATTCCTGCTCTTATCGCGCAGAATTCGCATCCGCTTGCGAATAAATGCGCTTGGAAGGCCATCGTTTCATCCGCTGCGGTCGGCCTTCTTTCCGAAAATTGAAAGCGCTGTTTACACAGCTATAATCTGTACATTATAATATGTAGAGGCAGCTATTAGGGCAAAAAGGAGGGATACATAAGATGGACCGCATGTTCCGTGTTTTATCGTTCTGGACTGGTATTTTTGCAGTAATGTTTTACCTTGGCCATATGCATACCACTTCCTTGATTTTCTTCGGCCAAACGCTGTTCTTCTTATTGTTAGGCTACTTAAAGCTGACAGAGCGGATGTACATCTATATTTTTGGTGCATACTTAACGATTTTCTTCGCGGCCTTTACGTATTGGACCACATTTATGCTTGTGCCCGGAGTAGGGGAATAACCTACAAAATGATAGACAAAGCCAACCTTGGCTTTGTCTATCATCATTTTCACCCTCTTCATGGACAGTGATGGTTTCACATCAAACTGGTTTGAACATGCTTGGTAGACAAAAAACGCTGCCGAATGAAGACGCGAATCAAACCAAAACGAACGAGGTCCTTGACAAAGGATGAAAGCGTTTGTCAATAGTCTGAAGCGATGGAATTCCATCGCTTTTTTGCGTGTCGGCACTTATAAAAAGCTGGGCTCCACCCAAATTTTCTCCCAATCCATTTGGAGATTTTTCTGCTGAATCATCACTTGGAAAAATGCGCTCATCCCTTCATCCATCATCAGCGAACGAATCGCTCGGTTGCGCTTGCTTTGTTCTGAAAACGGGTCGCTGCCATCATGCTCCTTTAATTGTGTTAATATTCCTGCCGCCAATAAGAAACGATCCTGCCTAATGGTTTGCACCCATTCCCATCCAGCGATATTTCCATACATTCGCAGGGCATCCCATTGGATATGGGCGGTTAGATCCATTTGTCCGGGATAAGCGAGAGGATCTCGGATAAGCCGATGTTGATAATACCCCCTCAAGCTTCCTTGATGACGGGCGGGGTTTGCCCATTCTTCATCGGTGTAGCCATAATCGACAGTAATCATCACACATTCCGCAAATACATGAGCATTTTCTAATAGAAAAGATTTCATAGCAAGCGGAACTTCCAATCGTTGCCCTTCTTTTAGAACAATATTTCGTTCCTGCAAATAAACGATAATCTGTTCATTTTGCAACATATGCGGCTCTTCTACCAGTTCATTCTCACGCAAAGCGACAAACAGCTCATATATCTGTCCCTTTTCTTTCTTTATCACATGCACAGGAAGCGCATCAAAAAATTCATTGCTAAACATAATTCCTGAAAACGGCGCATGCTTTTTACAAAAATCGTCAAAATGCCGGTACTGTATCACTTTTTCAGCGAATTCTCCTAGTATTTCTGCTTGCCTTGTTCGCTGGTATGGACTAATTTCAATAAGGATATAGGTTAATGATTGGTAAGTATGCGGTGATTGATTTTTCCATTCCTGCAAAACAGCACGAGCAAAAGCCCCATCTCCCCCGCCGAGTTCGCAAATACATGGAGGAATGCGCCCCGTTTCCACTAGTTTAATGAATAAAGACGCAAATAATGTGCTAAACACACTCGATACATGGCTGCTCGTATAAAAATCACCATGACGGCCAATTTTTATACGCTCGTTCATATAATAGCCATGCTGTTCGTCATATAAAGCTGCATTCATGTAATCGGCATATGACATTCGTTGATTTGGCGATGCCTTAAGCTTCTCCAACAAAAAATTACACATTTTATTTTCTCCTTTGGAGTTTTTCACTATTGACATAGTGAAAATATTATTATATTGTTATGATAGTAGCTTAACTATATCCCCTCCCATTATATGGATAGAACATCCCCCAAAGTCCCTTCTCAATTATTGAGAAGGGCTTTTTTTATGAAGCCCTTTTAAAAACCATGCAAAAATGGATTGGTGTCCATTTCCGTTCCAATGGTTGTTTCCGGTCCGTGTCCCGGTAATAACGCTGTTTCTTCCGGTAAAACAAGCAAGCGCTCATGAATGCTCCGCATAAGCTCTTCATAGTTTCCTCCTAGTAAATCCGTGCGCCCGATGCTTCCAGCAAATAATACATCTCCCGAAAACACCGCTTCTATCTCAGGACAATAGTAGGAAACACTGCCTGGTGAATGCCCTGGCGTTTCCAAAACCTCCAAGGCAAATGAGCCGATCGTCAACGTTGTTTCGTTTTGCAAACAATGTGGCTCATGTGCAACCTGCACCTTCTCACCGATAAAATAGGCAGATCCATTTAATGATGGGTTAGAGAGCCAAGCTTTTTCTTTCTCATGCAAATAAATCGGAAGCTTCCATCTGATTAGCAAGTCATTGATCGCTCCAATATGGTCAAAATGAGCATGTGTCAGCAAAATCGCCAACGGCTCCCATCCTTGCTGTTCAATCGAACGGATCAGCTTCTCCCCTTCGCTTCCGGGATCAAAAATGAGGCACGTTCCATCAGAGTGAGATAAAATATAGGCATTAGTTTCCAGTGGTCCAAGCGAAATGCGGTTCCATTTCATAAACATACTCCCTTCATTCTTTATATCCATCATTTTACTCTACCTCTTTATTTGTTACAATAAAAAGAAAAAGAAGAGGGAATCATATGATAAAGCGATATGCGCTTTCGCCGTTCGAACAAATAAACAGCACGATCCTTGATCAAGATGAGGAATGGGTCATTGTTTCACAGCTCCCTAACTTGATCTCCAGCTATGAAACGCTTTTTGAGCTGGAACAGCCGACTACCACTACATCGTTGTTTAGCGATTATGGCTTTCTCTCAGCAAATGGGCGCTTCTACCTGTTTGCATCTTTGGTCACTGCCTTTTCCATTGTGGATGGCGATCCTTTGGAAATCGACATGTTTCTGCTTCAGCTTGAAGAATACATGATTGCCCAAGAGTCAACAGGCACCATCATCTATTGGATCGATGGGCAATATGAGGAATTGCTGGTGAAAAACGCAGCGGTCTACCATGTTGTTATTCACATTTTCGACCTCGACAAAATGGGAAAAAACGATTAAAATGTAAAGTGATTCTTCATTTCTTTACATACAGTTTTACTTGCGAAAAGGGGGTAAGTATAATGGGATTGGTCATCATTTTTGCACTTGTGACATTGTTAGCGCTTTACGGAATTGTACGTTCATTGCGTCAAAAGAATATACTTGCTTTATTATTTGGTTTAGGAACAGCGGCTGTATTCGGCTGGTTTACCATTATGACCGTCATTCATCACGGATTTCCAACGGGCACACATTAAAACAAGAACAGGTTGTAGACAAAGTCAAAATCGGCTTTGTCTACAACCATTTTTACGCGGTCTCTATTCAGGTGATATGTCCACACGAGACGGGCTTGAGTTTTTATTTTCGTTTAATTTTTCGCGGACACTTGTCACTTTTTCAGCCATGCTTCGTTTTTTATCGCGTCGGTCATCAATTCGTATATTGGTCGCTACCCGCTGAATTCCATTGGAAAATGGAACCTCATGGATCGCTTGAATGACTTCAAACAATACGGAAAGCTCCCCTTCAATGATCGTATTCATTGGCGTCAGCATAAAATCAATCTTTCTCTCTCGTTTATACACTTCCAACACTTTTTGAATTTCAGCTACATACTCACTTACGCTTGGTCCTTGCGTTCCGATTGGAATTACTGTTACATCAACAATGGCCATTTGTCTAGCTCCCTTTATCTCAGTTTCTTTTTCTACCTCAATTATAATCGGAGGAGCTTCGTTTCTTCAACTGATGGCCAATAAGGAAAGCAGCATTTTTAAAGCATGCTCTTTAATTTGTCCGAACTGTTCGAGCGGCAACGGATTGACTCCTTCACCCAACTCAACCGTATAGCCTGGACGTTTCCATTCTTGAATAAACCAATCACGATAACCGGCATGGCTATCAATATAACGGACTGCTTGATATCCGCTCGCTTTTGCTAATGCGTTTACAATCGGTTCCGCGTCTTCCGGTTCCCAGCCTTCATATCCCCAATAAATTTCTTTTCCTTGGGTATGAAACGCCACTATTATTTCAAAATCACGATTGTAGGCTAAATCTGCCATGGCTTTCGCCTCAGGCTCTGTCAGAGGGGAAAATCCCGGAAAGTCGCGAGGGGCAGGTGATTTCGGGATTTTTCTGGCTTGTTCTATTTCCCATTTAGCTGGAAACTGATTATTTAAATCGACTCCGCGAATATTCGCTTTCCATTGCGAAAAATCTCGTTCTCCTTGATTGATCCGCAATACTTCGCTTCGATATGGTTCTTGATTTGGCGGTCCGTTCAACACTAAATCTACTCCATCTGGATTGACCATCGGCACAATTGACAATGTTACTTTTTTGTAATAATCCATTAGCGTATGTCCAAACAAGACATTTCCATTTGTCAATGCCAGTACATACTCATTAATAAATGACATAATGGCCGCCGTCGTGATCCATTCATTCGCATGAAAGGAGCCATTCAAATGAATTTTTTTCGGGCCGCATCCAATCGTCAACTCTATGATCGGCTGCCCTAATACACTTGTTCCAATTACTTTTTGTTTAATAAAGGGGTAATGTGTGCATAGGTCGTCAATATCTTGTTTCATACTAGCAAAATCATACGGTTTTTGTCCATTAACCAATGTCGCCTCAATCCGCCGGGGAATTCGTAATGGAAGACGGTCATCGTTCATTCGCTGCAGCACTTCTGTAGGCAGCGAAGCCAAGCAGGCGATTTGCTCCAGTGTTTCTGATGTTTGACTATGATACGCGACGACATCATATCCTGGAATTTGAATGATTTCACCATCATGCAATTCATTACTTACATGCGGATTTGCTTCCGCTATTAACTCGTGCGGAATAGCCAGCCATTGGCTATACATATGCAACGTATCGCCTTGTCGGGCACGAATCATCCGTTGTATCGCCTCCTTCATTTCTTTCCTTCTTTTCAACATATGATGGAGTGAAAAGAAAATGACCGATAAACAAGCGCAGGCCCCATTCCATCATGAATGGGGCCTGTAGCGCTTTCTGTCTAATGAGTTTTGACAGTTACCGTTCATTCACCATATTGATTACCACCCGAAGACAATAAGTGAAGCAATTAGATTGGGAGCCACGAATTTTTTCAACCGACAAACTACATTTAGATATAACATAACCAGTGATGTGGATCATCCAATCAACCCGATTGATACGCTAGATTCCTGACTTTTCTGCCGTAGTCGGCAAGCGACTACTCGTTTTCCGCTTTTTCATTATAAAAACGGAGTAAATCTCCATATATAATTTTATCGGAATAATCAAGTTCCTGCTTCACTTTTTCCGCATACGGCTCGCAATGTGAGTTATCTGTTTTCAATCCTGTCTTTTTATCATAACAAGTATTATCTTTATAAACATAATCTTTTGTAACAAAGCTTCCATCTCGCAATATCGCCAAATTTAGCTTGTCTTGAGCGAACAAATCCTGACCAAAATGAATATCATTTTTCGTGTCAATTCCTAATAAATGAAGCAAAGTTGGCTTCACATCGATTTGTCCCGCTACTTTCGAAATGACTTTTGGATGCTGATCCGTCACCCCTGGAATATGGATGATTAAAGGAACCCGCTGTAATTGAACATGGTCGACAGGAGTAATCTCCTCTTTTCCTAAATACTGCGCCATCGCTTCATTATGGTTTTCCGAAATGCCATAGTGATCGCCGTATAAAATAATGACAGAGTTTTCGTAGAGCCCTTCCTTCTTCAGCCATTCAACAAACATTTTCAGCGACTCATCCATATAACGAACCGTCGGGAAATAGCGATTGACAGTCCGATCATTCGACGTATACTCCGGCACCATTCGATCCTCTTCCTCTAATTCAAATGGAAAATGGTTAGTCAGCGTAATCAGCTTAACGTAAAACGGCTGAGGCAATGTTTTTAAATGCGCAACGGATTGCTCAAAGAAATGCTGATCCTTTAATCCCCAACCTACCGAATTTTCTTCTGTCACATGAAAATCATCCAAGGAAAAATATCGGTCATAACCAAGCGAATGGTACATTACGTCGCGATTCCAAAAACTTTTATTATTAGCATGAAATACGGCGGTATAATAGCCCTTGTTTTTTAGAATTTCCGGAGTGGCATGGTATTCATTGGTCGCATGAGTAAAGAAAACCGCGCCGCGTCCAAGCGGATACAAGGAGTTTTCAATTAAAAACTCCGCATCAGATGTCTTCCCTTGTCCTGTTTGATGATAGAAATGATCAAAATAGTAGCTTTCCTTGATAAAATCATTTAAAAACGGAGTAATCTCTTGTCCATTGATCTGGTTATTGATCACAAAGCTCTGCAACGATTCCATTGACACAATAATCACGTTGCGGTCTTTAGCGATGCCAAACAATTGCTGATCTGGTTCCTTTTCATTCGCGCGAATATAGTTTTCAATTTCAGCGAGCTCGTTGCCATTCGCTAACACTCTTTGCGCTTTTGTCTTCGATTGCAAAACGGCATCATAAATTAAATAGTTGTACATGCCGATATTTTTGACCAGCATTTTTCTGTCAAACGTTCTCGTTAATAGCTCCGGTCTTTGTCCTTCTGCAAGATCGAGATTCACTAAAACAAGCGCGGTCAATATTAAAAAGTAAGCAGAGCGTTCTGTTTTTGTCACGCGCTCAAATGCCACAAACGACGATTTTTTCCAAACCAACCATGCAAATAGAGCAACATCGACAAACATCAATAAATCAGCAAAGTGGAACAACTCAAACACGCTATTCCCTAAATCCCCTAAATTACTCGTTTGAAACAGTACGGGAAGCGTAATAAAATCGTTAAAAAATCGATAGAACATTACATTAATATACAACAAAACGGTGACTAAAAAGCTAATGGCAACAATGTAGCGGTTGCGCCATTTTTCTTTCATAAATAAAGCAAATCCGAAAACAAGCAATAAAAAGCTTAATGGATTAATAAATAAGATAAACTCTTGAAGCGATGACTCAATTTCAATATCAAAGCTAGTTTTATAGACAATATATGTCTTCAGCCATAACCAAACTATGGCGATCAGCAAAAAGCGATGCTTTCTGATCATTTTGTTCCATCCTTTCTTCTACCAGAAACAAACCATAAAATGGATATTATTCCTATTTTCCACCATATATCTTAATATTCTTTTGACAAAAAGGCAACTTATTTTTGTTATATGGCCGATACATAAACTTTTTGCAACAACTTCCTATAGATGTAACTCGACACGTTCATTTTTGTATAAATAGAGGGTAAAAACTGTTTGTTGACAGTCGAACGATCAAGCAATGCTGCTTCACAGAACCATCCATGGGCCTGAAAGCGATAGGGCTCAGAACCTTCCGGACATATTTTTTCAGTTTGATATAGAGAGCTAGTCATTCAACCCTTCCAGAGTCGCGACAAAACTTTTCATGCTAGCAGTCTATTAGCCATTTGACTCGCAAGCCACATTTCTATGTAAAAAGGGCCTTTCTGAAGGTACTGCATGCATCATGGATATACGTTTGTCACCAAGAAAAAGTTTCACTTGGATTTGTTCAATCATCATAATAGGGAGATGCGTCCATCTTTGTTCCAAAGTGAGCAGGGGATGATCTGATTTTAACAGGGAGCCGATCGTCGAGAAAATAGGGATTCTTCTTCTGGGGATTACCCTAACGCTTGAACATAGAAGCTTCTCTGCTCCACAACGAAAATGGTCCTCAATGTTCCTTCGGGTGATTTGATCGCTTGTATCCGACAATTCGAGTGCTTTCGTACTTAGATATTTTGTGCATGAAAAAATGCTTGGTTTTCGCACGCTTTTTCTCCAGACACCCCATATATCCGGCGAACAAAGAACATGAGCGATCGAATATAGCAAAAATCGGGGTGATCGCCCACCGAAATTTATCTCTCCCTACCATTTTTACACGCTTAAAAAGGGAGACTTCTTTCCTAAGTGGGGATTAGGAACAATAGAAGCTCCCTCTGCCTTTATGAACCAATCGTCCGTTTTATCAATAAGGTCTAACCTTATGTTTCGTTTTGTAAGATGGCAGGTTGGAGAGTTCCATTCGCTTTATCCGTTAGCATTCGTACTTTCTAAAAACTGCTGCACCATTTGAACACATTTCGTTTTATCATACCCGTTGTAAAAACTGACGGAAAACTTCGCAGGATCACCGAAAAAAAAGCGTTCATAAAGCGTTTGTCTTGTTCCAAACGCGCTCATGGTCATATCCCATGCCAAGCGAAACAATTGTACCCGATCTTCAGCCTCCAGCGTCGCTGCCTGTAAATAGCGATCTAAATCTGAACGAATAGGAGAAGCAAAATCCTTTTCTGTCGGCAAACAAACGAGGCCGCTGGCGCCAAGCAATTGAACAATTTCTGCAAAACGCGGATACATTCGCGGATATAAAAAGGCTGACGCAGATAACGGTTCTAGGGCAGGAATCATCGTACCGCGGCGATCTGGTTTCGCCTCCCTTTCTGATGCCAGCAGCAATGCCTTTAACGCTTCTAATGCAGCAGCAATTTCACTTGCTTTTTCTTTGACATGCTGATATTCCCCAATTTGAATTGATTCAATCAGCAAATGCACGACCCCAAGAAAATATTCCGTCTTGACTACTCTCCTGGAAAGTACCTGATGCAAAAGCATCGCCGATAAATGGCTCTCTGTATACAGTTCTTTAGCCAGCCATGCATTTTTATATAAAAATACACGGTCCCACGGTACAAGCACATGATCAAAAACAACAAGCGCATCCACTTCATCAAATCGCGAACTTAGCGGATAATTAAACGCCGACGAGCCGCCTGCAAACGATGGGCGACAAATAAACTTTAATCCTGGCGTGTTTGTCGGAAGAGAAAATGCGTAAATATACTCATCACCAATATAATTGCCGCCAGCAGGCAAAACGAGGAGCTCATCGGTGATTCCTCCCTGAGTAGCCAAAAGACGCGCTCCTTTTAAGACAATGCCATCGGCTGTTTCATCGACGACCTTAGCCGCCACAATCTCCTCATTATCTTCTATATAACCAAGAGAACGGTTTTTCTGAGGATTAATAAACGTATGTGTAAAAGACCAATCATGCTTCATTGCTTGCTCATATAAATGACGTACATGCTCGCCATACTCAGGTCGTTGCTCCGCAAACATATCGGCAGCAGCAGCTAAGGCCATGACAGCTGTATTCATGTAGTCAGGTGATCTTCCCATCATGCCGGCACTGATTTTCGCCCACTCCTGAAACATGAGACGTCTTTTTTCCAAATCCTCTTTTGTCGTCGGACGCAAAAAAGAAGCACCTACTAATTCGCCGTTTGGAGACCGGAACGTAAGAATGTGTTGCTTATCTGGATGATGCTGAGCATCATACAATTTCGCTTGGCTGCGCATAATTCCCGAGAAAGCTGGATGCTCAGATCGTTTCCCCGTGACGGGGGTACCATCGATCCAAACATCCGCCTGCTGATTGTCAATCCTTTCAATATACTCGCTTCCTCTAATAATCCCCATGGTTCTTCCTCCTTCTGGCCACTGCTCCAAAATATTTACGAGTATTGTATGCTCAGAAGGATGTACGAGTGATTTCACCATGAACCATCATTCTATTTTTATGGAGAGATCGCTCATTTTACTACATGTCAGCCGTTCTTTCCCTTCGTCTCTTTAAAATTACGAATAAACTTGGCCATGCGGTTCATATAAGAAAAAGGCTGATTGCATGAAACAATCAGCCTTTTATGCTGCTATAATAAAAACGCTTGTTTGGCCAGCCAAGCACCGCCAATCACTCCAGCATCATTGCCGAGCGTTGCCGTAACAATAGAAGCTCCCTCTGCTACACGAGGAAAAGCAAAACGTCTAAAATAATGGCCGGTATGCTGAACTAATATGTCACCAGCTTTGGATACACCGCCGCCAATGACAATTTTTTCCGGATTCAAGGCATTGGCAACATGAGCGAGAGCCAGCCCCAGATGAAAGGTGACAAAGTCAACGATTTCAAGCGCCAATCTGTCATTGGCTTTAGCTGCGTCAAATACATCTTTGGCCGTTACATGCTCTGCTTGCCGCAATATACTATCAGCTTCGCTATTGGTCAGCTTTTCTTTTGCGATACGCACAATTCCTGTTGCCGAAGCGATCGTTTCTAAGCAGCCCGTTTTTCCGCAATTACAAGCAGCTCCTCCGTCCGGGATGGAGGTAATATGGCCAATTTCACCACCTGCACCATTCGTTCCGCGCACGATTTGACCATTGGCAATCACACCGCCGCCAACTCCTGTCCCAAGCGTGACACAAACTAAATTTTTTGCGCCATTCCCTGCTCCTTTCCACATCTCCCCAATGGCTGCCATATTAGCATCGTTATCCACAACAACAGGAAGCGATGTTTCCGCCTCAAGCAGGTTTTTCAAAGGGTAGTTTTTCCAGCCAATATTGACTGTCTCATAAACGACTCCTGTGTCTCCTTTGATAGGACCAGGCGCCCCCATGCCGATCCCTAGTAGCTTCTCTCTTCCTTGACCGTGCTTTTCCAACCTTTGATCAATTGCTTTAGCAATATCAGTAACAATATGTTTTCCGTGATCAGTATGATTTGTATCGATTTCCCATTTATCAATCATTTCCCCATATATATTGATAAACGCCATTTTAATTGTTGTGCCACCTAAATCAACACCTGCTAACCATTTTTCCATGTTCTATTCATCCCTTTTTCATTCGTTTTTCTCGTTCCATTTGTGCCTCATGCCTCACGATCAACAGCGCCATTTGGTATTCCTGCACATCAATCAGCTGCGATTGATATAGCTCCTTTAGCTCCTCCTCCATTAACTCTAAATCAGCTACCCGATCGCCTACATAAATAATCGTTCCAAACTTTTTTAAAAGCTGCTGAACATCATAAACCGTTTTCATCTTTTCACCCGCGCTATATGTTATATATCGTTTTTGTACATATTATAAATTTATAAACAAACGGAGCAAGCCGTCAAGAAAGGAAACGATCCCTACTATAAAAAACATAAAAGAAGGCTTCAGATTGTAGAAAAAGTCACTTTTGGCTTTGCCGGTCATTATTTAAATTAATTATGATTTTTCTATATCAGACTCGCTTGAAAATGCTTGGTTAACAAGAAACATAGACGAGGGAAGATGCAAATCGAACAAAATGTATGAGACGAGCGAAACCAGTAATGCAGAATGAAAGTGTTTATCAACAGTTAAAGGCTTATCTTACGAAAAGATAAGCCTTTTCAGACTGTTGAAAAACGATTTTGTCAACGACAAAATCGTTTTTTTATGATATATATGAAGGAAATACCGATGAGGAGAGCTCCCCTATGTATTTCTACCGATCGAATTTAGAAATTCAAGAAAACCGTCGAGCGTATGAGTCCATGGTCGATTCGAATCATGTGTTGGTTCAAATCGATCGTTTCATGGATTGGAATCATGTGTATCGCTTACTCCAACCGTTTTACTCGATGAACACAGGCCGTCCTTCCATCGACCCTTTAATCTTGGTAAAAATCCTCATGATCCAATACCTAGAAGGGTTTCGTTCCGTTCGATTTACCTGTAAACAAATCCAACAACACATGACCTATCGTTGGTTTTTAGGTCTTTCCCTTCACGATTCCGTTCCTTGTCACTCGAGTGTGTCCAAATTCCTCCGTCATCGAGTCGATCCCCAAGTATGGGAATCGATGTTTGAGCGTGTCCTTCGACAAATTCATGAAGAAGGATTTTTATCGCCCGACACGTGGGCAGCCGATGAAACCGAGTTAAAAGCCCACGCTAATAAACGCAAACGGATCCAAGTCGTTCAGACCGTGGTGGATCAAGAAGAGGAGGAGGTGTTGAAACTCGTGAATGAAAAACGACGACAGCACGGAAAAAAACCCCTTCCTCCTCAAGCCGCAAAAGAAAGGACGAAAACCATCATCTGCAGTACAACGGATCCGGACGCGGGCCTATCGGTCAAACATGACCCACGAGGTCTCTTTGCCTTTCATGATCATCGAATCGTGGATACCCTTCACAACTTGATTTTGGACGCGTATGTGACCGCTGCGACAGTACCAGGACATCGCGTATTAATGGATCGAATCGAGCGAGTCCAACAGCGAGTCGGTATGGTTCCAAAAGAAATCGTCTTGGATGCCGGCTATTATAACGCACGACTTGGGCGAGTACTCGAAAACAAAGGGATGGAAGCGTATATATCGTATCGACGTGTTCATCGAAAAGAACACCCCGATTGTCGTTCGGCACAGTTTCGGTGGGTCGCGGACGATGTGTATGCGTGTCCGTGTGGGGTGAAATTGACCTATTCGACCTCCACCCGTACCGGTTATCATGAATATCGACCCGCTATGAAAGGAAGCTGTGCGGGATGTCCTGCCGCCAAAGGCCCCAAGGATCGCGTCTTCCGAGTATCCGTTCATCAAGACATCTATGATCGAATGAGGAATCGTCGGTTATCGGCAAGGGGCAAGGTGTTGCGATCAGTTCGTCCCGCCACGATCGAGCGAAGTTTCGCAGAAAGCAAAGAACTCCACGGTCTTCGCTTTGCGCGGTACCGAGGAGTTCGATACGTACAGATTCAGGTTTGGATCACCGCCATGATCCAAAACCTAAAAAAATGGGCCAAATTACGATCGCTTCAACTCTATGGCCTATCTTTAACGTACCAAATGTAAAGCCAAAAGAAAAGAAAAAGTTCACATGTTCCGTGAACTTTTTCTTGACGCCTGACTTTTTCAACACTTTGTAAAGGCTTATCTTACGAAAAGATAAGCCTTTTTATCGATCGGGATCGCGCGGATGCAGCACGGTCGGTCTTCGATTTTTTAACGGAATAGGAGAGCGGATCAACACATCGCGCATCGCCCGGTAGGAAAACGGAATAAAGGGCCATAAATAAGGAATCGTAAAGGATTTCATGCGCGCTAGCATCATAACCCACAACGTAATTCCAACGATATAACCGTAAACGCCAAATAAAGAGGTAGCAATGAGTAAGCCAATGCGCACAAGGCGGTTCGCCAATCCCAGCTCATAGCTTGGTGTCGCAAATGTACCAATCGCTGCAATAGAAAAATAAAGAACGACTTCATTGGAAAAAATGCCGACCTCTACAGCAATTCCCCCAATCATCAGAGCCGCCACAAGTCCCAGTGCCGTCGCTAAGGAGGAAGGCGTATGAATCGCCGCCATTCTTAGCATATCAATACCGAGTTCAATCACAATGAGCTGGGCAAATAACGGAAGATCTCCTGTACTTGCTTTCCCAATAAAGGAAAGGGCACTAGGCAGCTGATCAGAATTAGTCATCGCCCAATACCATAGCGGCAGCAGAAAAAGCGAGGCCCAAACAGCTAAAAAGCGGACCAAGCGCAAATAGGCGCCAACAATGGGTTTATTGCGATACTCCTCCGCATGCTGTAAATGGTGCCAAAATGTCGCTGGCATAATCAAGACACTGGGTGAGCCGTCAACCATGACCAAGACATGACCTTCATATAAATGAACGGCCGCCGTATCTGGCCGTTCCGTGTACCGGACAACCGGATAAGGATTCCAATGTCGTCCAGAAATAAATTCTTCAAGTGTTTTTTCTCCCATTGGCAGCCCATCTGTATCAATTTTGGAAATCGATTCCTTCACATTACGAACAATTTCCGGATTTGCGATATCCTCAATATAACAGACACAAATGTCGGTTTTGGATCGCCTCCCTACTTGCATATATTCCATACGCAGCGTTCGGTCGCGCACTCTCCTTCTCGTCAACGCCGTATTAAAAACAATGGTTTCGACAAAGCCGTCACGTGCGCCGCGGACCACCCGTTCCATATCCGGCTCTTGCGGTCCGCGAACCGGATACGTGCGAGCATCAATCAAAATAGCATAAGCGATCCCATCGATCATTAATGCCGTAGGACCTGAAAGCACTCCATCGACAATTCGATTTAAATCATCCGTCTTTTCTAATTCAACATAAGGCAAATATGTTTTTAACAATTTCTCGATCGGACTTTCCTGAAGCGCTTGTTGATCAAGGGTTGCTAAAAACTTCATGATATAGTGCAAGATATCATCTTTGACAAATCCATCAATCATAAAAAAAGCCATGCTGCGTCCTGCATATTCTACATCTAAATGAATAACATCAAAACTTTTGCCAACACCTAGACGCTCACGCAAATAAGCAACATTTTCAGACAATGATGTGGAAATAGCCCGCTTTGTTCGTTCCATCGTTTTTTCACCTGCACGATCTCTCATTTATCCTCCAGCATTGACAGCCGCGCGAGAATTCATACATATTTTCCAAATTCTCTGCATATACATTGGTGAAAACTTGTCCATATTATTGGAGGAAAAATATGAAGCGAGCACTTTTTTGGATGATCCCTCTATTTGTCACACTATTGATAAGCCTTTATCTTTTTCCGTTTTCTTTTGAGAATCCATCACAAGAGGCCATCACTTTTTTTCCTATTGACCAAGAGGCTAGCTTTCAGCAAACCGCAACCGTTTTACATGCTCGGTCACCAAAATCGCACCATTCATATTCCCTTTCTTGGACGGTCTCTTCTTCTTTAAACGAAAAAGTGTATTTGCGGCAAGATATTTCTTTGCTGTTTGCAGATGGACGTTTAATGGGGACTTTGTCTAAATGGAGAGAGGCTGACCAATCACTGCGGCAAGAACGGTCCTTTCAGTCGACCGATAGTCATTTTTTCCAAGCGATTTCTTTTCACTATGGAGAGATTCATCGCGGAGACACCATTACGAGCAGTCAAAAAATGAGTGGTGATCAATTATATGTCATTGCTTCTCCATACTCTCCATTTACTTCTTTCCGTCACGCCAAAACAGCAAATGAAAAAGAATGGCAGCGAGTATTAAATAAAGACTCCTCACAGCTTCTTAAATATACAGCTAAAGCAATGATTGAAGAAATAGGGGTTAATGAACGACGCTACTATCACTTGTATTTGCCAGAGCTGCTTTCCTATAACGAGCAGCCGTTTCCTGATCTTTCGCAAGCAAAAACCCAAGCCATTATCGGCAATCTATGGGAAGGATTGTACAAAAACTATTTTTTAGGAATCAAACAAAAGGATGGATCGATTACTTCGCCAATTGGAAGCACCGTTCCGCTTCTTTTAATAAGTAAAGACTACTCCCATTTAATTATTTTGACGAAAACGAAAAATGGGGAAACTGTGCAATTGCGCCAGCATATTTCCCCATAATCTTTATCCTTTAAATCCCATATATAAACTAAAAGAAAGCAATGACAATGTCACGAGAAACGAAAGCAATTGCTTGCTCCATGAACGATGGAGCGGCAAGTGAACGATATTGGCTGCCAGAAAACCACCAATCAAACCACCGATATGTCCGGCGTTATCAATCCCGGGAATCAACAGTCCCAACCCTAGATTAAGCACGATTAATCCTATAATATTAGTCCCCATTGTTTGAAAGAAAAGATGGCGGTATACCGTACCAAAATAAAGAAGGGCGCCAAATAAGCCGAAAATCGCTCCAGACGCTCCTGCGGAGATGGAAGAGGTGAATAAAAAACTGCCGACTGTTCCGAAGAAGCCTGCCAACAAGTAAATAAACAAAAAGCGCCAAGAGCCATATAAACGTTCGACCACGATTCCTAAATAATATAGCGCCATTGTATTCATTAATAAATGAAGAAAACCAATATGTAAAAAAACCGGTGTAATCAGCCGCCACCATTCCCCAGATTGAATCAGCGGGTTAAACTTTGCTCCATATTGAATCAGCACAGCAGAATTCGTGCTGCCTCCTTTCCATTCAAGAAAAAGAAACATCAATACTTGGATCGCGATTAATGCATAAACGATCCGTGGCTGGCCGTGCTCCATCAGGCGCTTCTCTTTTTCTTGCCTTTCTTTTTCTAGGCGGAAGACATGCCTTTGGATAGACTGGATCGCAAACTGGGGGTCCATGTCGTGTTCGATCGCGGGCAGCGAAACGGAAACATGGATGATTTGGCTTATGTCCTGCAACGCTTGCATCCGGTTGGCTGAATGAACCAATATCGTATGTAAGCTCGAATGCTCAGTGGGTTCATTCACGATCCATTCCCAATCATCAACCGGCGGATAAGCGGAAATATAGATATTCAAGATTGGAAGCGAACGGCGTAAATGCCGTTTTTGCAGCTGTTCAGCTATCTGGCGCGTATATTCAAGATCACGTTGGAGCCAGCTGCTCCAATCGATATCATACCGCACAAGCCGAATAAGCGGAGCGCCTTTATGCTCGAAAGACTCTAACCATATTTCATGAGGCGCATTCGATAATTTGATAATTCGATAGCGGTTTTTCACCAAAAAGTATACGAGCTGCCAATAAAACAGATCCACGTTTCCCTCTCCCTTTCATATCGTTAAAAACCACGTGCTATGACGAAAAGCTTATTTTTTAGCCATTGTACCATAATTAATGAAAAACTTGCGAAACAACTGCTTTGCGAACAAATGGAATGCTCATTCCTGCACGCACAAGCAGTGTCTGCAAGGGACGAATGCTCAATGCTCCATTCAGCAACCGATAACGATAGCGATACAGGAAAATCGCAGCGATTACAGCCGTAATGGCATATATCGTTTTATTCACTTTTTTCGCCTCCCATTCATGATTTCTCTATTCTTTTTCCCCAAAACCGATAAATTATAAAACGCATCCTTTATGCTTTATGAAGGATGCGTCAGACTATGGATAAACGCTTTCATTCTGTGACACTGGCCCCGTTCGTCCACTCACACTCATAAGCGTCTTTTGTTCGATTTGCGTCTTCATTCGACTACGCTCATTTTCTGCCAAGCGTTGTCCAGCCGGTCTGCAAGTAGAATGTCACCATGAACGGATGTTGCATAAACCTCCCTCACCTACTCTCCGTTAAGAGATAGGAGACTTCTCGGTGGACGATGTTAAAATAGTTGTAGACAAAGTCCAAATGGACATTGTCTACAACTAACACAGCTTTTTTATGAAGGATGCGCTTTATTTCCGAAAAAAGGGTTAAGAACATTTTTTAATACCGTGGCTGAATGGGAGAATTTCGCTTTTTCCGTTTCTGACAGCTTTAACTCTACAATTTCACGGATGCCGCCGCGATTGACGATGGCTGGAACGCCGATATAAATATCCGCATGGCCATACTCACCGTTTAAATAAGCAGATACCGTCAGCACAGAATTTTCATTTTGTAAAATCGCCTTTGTTAAACGGGCAAGACCCATGGCAATTCCATAATAGGTTGCCCCTTTGCGCTCGATAATATGGTAGGCGGCATCACGAACGTTCGCAAAGATTGTTTCTAAGTCCTCTTGCTTATACTGCTTGCGCTCACGAATAAACTCTGTTACAGCTTTTCCGCCGATATCTGCATGACTCCACACCGGAAGTTCGGTATCGCCATGCTCACCAATAATATAAGCATGAACATTTCTGGCATCCACTTGAAAATACTGTCCGAGCAAATAACGGAAACGGGCTGTATCTAAAATCGTTCCTGAGCCAATCACCCGTTCATGCGGAAGCCCTGAAAACTTCCATGTCGCATAGGTAAGAACGTCGACAGGATTTGTGGCAACAAGAAATATTCCGTTAAATCCACTTTTCATGACTTCTGAAACGATGGATTCAAAAATTTTCATATTTTTATGAACTAAATCTAAACGAGTTTCCCCCGGCTTTTGGTTGGCTCCAGCCGTAATGACAACAAGGTCGGCGTTTTCGCAATCACGATAATCACCAAACCATATTTTCGTTGGTGAAGGAGAAAACGGAAGACCGTGGTTTAAGTCCATTGCATCCCCTTCCGCTTTTTCTTGATTAACATCAATTAACACAAGCTCTTCCGTAATGCCTTGATTGAGCAAAGCAAATGCGTAACTTGAGCCAACAAAACCTGTTCCAATTAGAACAACCCTTTTTCCTAAATGTGCCATCTTTGCTTCTCCACCTTTCACCATTCATAACAAGAGAGCTTTCTTCTATACTTTACCATTATCTATCGGGTTCCTCCCCTTCTTTCTATTGCAAATTCGTGACAAACAAATAAACAATCAGTGAACAAGCAATGGCTAACCAATTTACTAAATCGTTATTAAGTAAACGAATTCCTTTAATATGTACAGTTTTTTGCTGACAGTGCTCCGTTTTTTCTGTTTCAATGCCGCAAACCTCGCAGCGGTACATCGCTTGCCACACCGCTCCTAAATATGTATCAATCATGCAGCCTAAAAAACCGGCGATGCTCACAGCAACAACGGGAACACCATCCCATAGCAGCGAACCGACCACAGCGATTAGTCCAGCTCCTAAACAAGAAGCAGCAAGGCCAAGCCAGGTAACCGCCCCTGATGTCCCCGGCTCCGTTTTTTCCCATGTTGTAACAAGGCGAGGAGACTGGCGGCTGAGACTGCCAATCTCTGAAGCCCATGTATCCGCATTCGCCGCAGCAATGGAAACGATAAACAATCCTTGCCAAACAAAGGAAGGAAAAAAAAGGGAGAGTAGGCTAATGGTCGCCGGAATGCTTCCATTCGCGAAAACTTGAATATAATCCCGTTGCGATCCTTTTGCGACTTTTTCCGCTACTCTTTCCTTTTTCCGATGACAAAAATGGCTCCAAAAGCTTGATGTAACAAAAAATACGCCTAATAGGCATAATCCCTTCCAAGCAAATCCAGCAGCAACTGCTGTTCCAACCAAAACGGTCGCTAATGCTCCCGATATCGATAAAGAGCGGACAACGAAGCCGCCAATAGCCACGATCCAAATAGCAGCTATATATAGCCATTCATTCATCACACATCATAACCTTTTCATTAGTAACAATCATGTCAACCGGAATGTCATGCGCTTCAAATGGAACATGGTTTACCACTTGAAAGGAATAAGCAAGCGAAATCGTCGGCCGCCAAAAATGCTGCAGGTAACGGTCATAGTATCCGCCCCCATAGCCGATTCGATATCCTGCTTTGGAAAAGCATACTCCCGGAACGATCATCACATCGATTTGCCGAGAAGCGACTTCTTCCGTCATGGCTACAATCGGCTCCTGTAAACCGAAATAAACAGACTCTAATTGATCAAATGAACGGATGGCGCGAAATGTCATCGTTTTTTCTTGTGGATCACATTTTGGGACGCATACCGTTTTTCCTTCCTGCCAAGCCTTTTCAATAATGGGTTTTGTGTTAATTTCGTTCTCTCTGGAAATGGTGATCCCAATGGTTTCCGCCTGCTGCCAAACCGGCAAAGCGTACAGATTCTCCGCAATTTGCGCGTCATACTCGTTCTTTTGCTTTGCTGATAAGCTTCTTATTTTTTCTTTCATTTGCTTGCGAAGCGCGCTTTTTTCCTGCAATTCATTCCCTCCTCTGCTTTGCCCTCCTCCTCACTTACCTAAGTTGAAGTGGAGCATTCCTGTCCTTCTCTTCGGTAAAGACCGATTCATTCCCCACTTATGGAAGCAGGAGATTTCTCATTTGAGATGATAAAAAAGCAGCAGGAAAACGTTTCCTACTGCTTACTTTGTTTCGCGATGAAGGGTCGCTTTTTTGTCTCTTGGACAATATTTTTTTAACTCTACACGATCTGGATTGTTGCGTTTATTTTTTGTTGAAATATAGTTACGTTCGCCGCATTCTGTGCAAGCCAATGTAATATTTACGCGCATGATCATTTCCCTCCAAACTTTATAAACTTATAATCAGACTTTTCTATGATAGCACTTTTTTGCGGCAATTTCCATATTTAATTTATGCATTTTGATACTGGCGAATTTTTTTTATATAATAAATCATCGTTTCACGTGCTCTTTGAACATCCAGGGCTTCAGAATAAATGGTAAACATCGGCTGATCCAGCTCCGGTAAAATAAACGTCCAGCCGCCATCAGGATGATATAATTTAATTCCGTCATTGACATCGACAATCGTTTCGTTCTCATCCTCCATCAGTCGACGCAATACAATCGCCCGGGCGTTCCAAGGACAGAACACATATTCTCTAAGCCAATGCATGCGTGGGGTGGAAGCGGTAATTTCAGATAATGGACGTCCCTCGGCAGCTAGCAGCTGAAGGAGCTGGACAAACGCATAAATGGCATCATAACAAAAATGAAACGGTTGCTGCCATTCTTTGAGCATCTCTTTTCGTGCCCCTTTGATTTTTTTGATTTGCCCATTCATTTGTCTAGCCACGGTCTCTAGCGCAGATGGCGCATAGCTTGGAACCAAAACAGGACATTCTGGCTGAAACCATAACGAGGTGATCGTATATAACGATAGCAGTTGTTCTTCAGTCACTATCGTTCCGCTTTCGTCCATAATCCAAAATTGCTCGCCATCCCTTCCTGTGATTAAAGCAAATAACGCGTCTCCTGTTTTTATATAATCGGCAATATCGCGAAAATCAGCGCTTTTCAGCATTTCAATTTCGCATGGCTGGCCATGAAGCAGTTTGTTTGCAAGATGATGGACATGTGATTCTGAGGCAAGAATTGCTTTGCAGCCACGAAGAGGCAAATGGATTTGTTGCTGCATTTCTTGAATGTAAGAGGCGCTTGGCTGTAGATGAGTATTAGAAAAACCTATTTGTTCCATCGACACACGGCGGATTTGCTCTTGAACGAACGTACGTTCAATTTCTTTTTCTTGTAAATAATTAATCGGATAGCCGTGCTTGTCATACAAATCAATGTAGATGCTTCGATCTTTTTCATCAAGGAAAATATAGACGCCGCCATCATAAGAAGATCGACGAAGCTGGTGACGCACAATCGGCGCAGTAACACTTTCTAG
Source organism: Anoxybacillus sp. PDR2 (assembly GCF_009834045.1). NCBI lineage: Bacteria > Bacillati > Bacillota > Bacilli > Caryophanales > Anoxybacillaceae > Anoxybacillus > Anoxybacillus sp. PDR2. The sequence continues at coordinate 2,707,547 of NZ_CP047158.1, forward strand.
ACATTCCGCTGTAACCACTCCTGATGCGTGCAGTCCATGAATAAACGCTTGTTTAATGAGGTTCGTAAATGGGTGTCCATCCCCTGCAACCATTACATGATGATGAACCTGAAGCGTACTTCCATAAGCAGCAGCTAGCCTCGAAGCATATTCGGGCGTCATTTCTACATTAGCAATACCGGCAATCCCGCGTGTTCCAAACAAGGATTTTTGTTGTTGCTTTCCCCAAAACACGGAAGAATGAATCACTGTTCCTTCCGCAATCGTTTTTTCCGGCCAAATTTTCATATTGGGCTTTACCTGCACCCGCGGTTGAAGAGTGCAGCGGCTACCGATTACGGATTGTTCAAGCAGTTCCACGTTGTTGCCTAAATAGGTGCCATCTGCTAAAATACTGCCACGCAATTCGCAATGCTTTCCGATATAGCTTCTCTCCCAAATGATACTTCGTTTCACGGAAGCATGCTCGCCGATTTGCACATTGGGTCCAATGACAGAATGGGCATCGATTTTGACGTTTTGGCGAATAAACGCTCCATTGCCTATAAATGATGGACCGACAATAACCGCACCATCCTCGATTTTCACATCGGATCCGACCCAAACATGGGGAAACAGCTCCTTACCATTGATCGACACTTGCACATGTTTATTTAAAATGTCTATGTGCGCTTTTTGATATTGCTGAATGGTGCCGATATCGAGCCAATAGCCTTTAGCCAAAAAAGCATATAAAGGCACATCCTTTTTTAATAAAAAAGGGAAAACATCATTGCTGAAATCGCACTTTTCATTTTCAATAATATACTCTAAAATTTCCGGTTCAAAAATATAAATACCCGTGTTGACAAAATCGGTATATACTTGGTTCCATTTTGGCTTTTCAATCAGCTGCTTGACCCGCCCTTCACGTGAGACGATAATTCCTCCGTAATTAAGCGGCTGCCGCTCCTGCGACATAACGATCGTGGCTAAAGCGCCTCGCTGGCGATGAAATTCCACCGCTTCAAACAAGTCGATATCGGTTAGCGCATCTCCACTGACAACAATAAACGTGTCATCAATAAAAGAAGCGGCGTTTTTTATGCTTCCTGCTGTGCCAAGTGGCTCATGTTCTTCAAAATAGTCAATATTCACTCCAAATCGGCCGCCGTCTTGAAAATGCTGTTTAATCACTCCCCCTAAATATTGAATGGTCATCGCAATATCAGTAATCTCAAACCGCTTGAGCCACTCAATGGTGTATTCAAGCGCTGGTTTTCCAACAAGTGGGACCATTGGCTTTGGAATGTTGCACGTCAGCGGTCGCAAACGCGTCCCTTTTCCCCCAGCCATAATCACACCTTTCATGATTTTTTCACCTCCCTACCTTTTTTACGGAATATTCTTTCAATATTTTTTATTTTTATTTTAACTCCTTCTCTCCTTACTTACAATAATCTTATCGATTTTATGCATTTATTTATGGTATAGTGAAGTGGGGTGATAGAAAATGATGGAATATACGTTAATTGGATTTGTAATCATTTCCCTTCTTCTTTTGGCTGCGTCTTTTTTCGGAAAAGATCAAATGAAAAGCTTAGAAGAGCAAATAGATCATTTAACGCTTTCATTGGCTCAAGAAACGTATCAACTCAAAAAACGGCTGAAGATATTGGAGGAAGAATTATTAATAAATGAAGAAAAGCCTTTTTCATTAACAGAAAAAATAAAAGACGATTCACCTCTCGCATCATCATATGCCCGTGTATGGGCTCTTTATAAAAAAGGTCTTTCAGCGGAGCAAATTGCCCGGGAAACATCGCTAACGGCTGAAGAGGTGCGCATGATTTTGCGGGGGATTGCTCGATGAACAGAGAAGCGATTCGCGGATTTGCGCTCGGAATGTTATTGTCAACCTCCATCATTGGCATCATTTATTATCAGCAGCCAGTTAAATCAACGAAAGCGCAGCTTGATGCCTATTTGCAAAAAAACGAGTTGGTCGTTTTGGCAAAAACAGAATATCAAGCGCTAAAAAAAGCAGCGGAAACGAAGGCGCAGGCTGCTTCTCCACAGACAACGACAACGGCACCGCCAGCAACCATTCGTATTTATCGGCTTGTTATTAACAAAGGAGATGTTCCCACAAAATTTGCTAAAGAACTAGAAGAAGCGAAAATTATCTCTGACGATCAGGCTTTGACCAACTATTTAAACGCCCATCAACTCACTGGACAAATTCGTCCCGGCACATATGAAATACGCAGTGATATGAAATATGAGGAAATCGCTCGCATGATTACCCATTCAAAAAGGTGACCCCTTAAAGGGCCACCTTTTTACATTTATCCATTTAAATCGTAATGCTTTCCTTTTACGAGATAGACGACATGCTCTCCTAAATTAGTCGCATGATCGGCGATACGTTCAATATAGCGGGCAATCAAGGAAAATTGGTTAATTTGCAAAGCATTTTCTTGATTGGTGGCGTTCAATCGCAGCAGTTCCCTCATGATTTGTCCATATAACTCATCTACTTCATCGTCCATTTCTGCAATTTTCCGAGCCAATACCACATCTTCTTCGTAATATGCTTTTAAACCAATGGACACCATTTCTAGCGCAACACGGTGCATTTGCATGATTTTTTCCATTTCCAGCGCAAATGGACGGTCGCCCATTCGAATCGCCGCTTTCGCAATATCAACAGCAAAATCAGCAATGCGTTCAATATCTGTTGCAATTTTAATCGCAATGACAATTCTCCGCAAATCAATGGCTACCGGTTGTTGTTTCGCAATGAGCAAAATAGCAAAATCGTTGATTTCTTCTTCCAAAGTGTCAATTTGACTGTCGTTGTCAATAATTTGCAATGCTAATTCAATATTTTTGTGTTGAAATGCCTGAATGGAATGATTTAACGCTGTTTCGGTTAAGCTGCCAAGTTCCAGCAGCTTTTGCTGTAATGTTTTTAAATCATAGTCGAATTTTTCTCTGGCCGGCATATTGGTTCCACCTTTCGTTTAGCCGAATCTTCCGGTAATATAGTCCTCGGTGCGCTTGTCCGAAGGATTGGAAAATAAACGGTCTGTGTCATCATATTCGACCACTTCACCATTTAAGAAAAAGGCTGTTTTATCAGAAATACGCGCGGCCTGCTGCATATTATGTGTAACGATAATAATGCTATAGTTCTCTTTAAGCCTTTGAATCAGCTCTTCTATTCTTAATGTAGAAATCGGATCTAAAGCGGATGTCGGTTCGTCCATTAAAATCACATCCGGTTCAATGGCGAGACAGCGGGCAATGCATAAACGCTGTTGCTGCCCTCCCGATAATCCGCCGGCATTATCATAAAGGCGATCCTTCACTTCGTCCCAAAGGGCCGCACCGCGCAAGCTTTTTTCCACAATCTCATCAAGTGTTCGTTTGTCGCGAATCCCATGAATGCGTGGACCATAAGCGACATTATCATAGACGGATTTAGGAAATGGATTAGGCTTTTGGAAAACCATTCCGACTTGTGTACGCAGTTCTTCCACCCGATATGATTGATCGAAAATATTGCGGTTGCGATAAACAATCTCTCCAGATGTGCGCACATTCGGAACTAGTTCGATCATTCGATTTAATGTTTTAATATAGGTCGATTTTCCGCATCCGGAAGGACCAATGATCGCCGTCACTTCATTTTCATAAATATCCAGATAAATATTCTTTAAAGCATGATGCTCACCATACCACAAATTTAATTCACTTGTACGATAAACAATCTCTTTATCTTTCTCTGCCGGTTTCGAAATTGCCCCGTTTTCCGCTTTTGTCTTGATCATTGTCAATTCCATTGGGTTCTCTTCCTCCATCCATATAAGCATCAGAAGCCAACGATATTCATCGATATTGTCTTTCGTTTATTATCATCCTATTGATCATAAGCATACAAAACACGTGATTTCGCTTTTTGTAACACCTAAAGAGTACTATAAGACTTTTAACTTGGTTTTAAGAGATTGTTAAGCTTTTGTAAAGCAAAAAGGCACTCAATAATGAGTGCCTCTTCAAAATGGTTCTAGCTTTTCAGTTGGTGTTTGCCTTTACATCTGTGCTTTTGCCGGAAAACGCCCAGCACCGTCATTTTACATTCATTGAATGGTCTGCGAAATAACGTTGTTTAGCCTCATCCCTACGTAAATGTAACATGTCGAATGACATCATTTTCTCATCAATGAACGCAGTGACTCTTATTGATTGGTTGCTTGCGAATCTGTCTGCGTTTCGTCTTGTTGCGTTTGCTGTGTCCCTTGCTGCGGCCGTTCCTTTTTCAATTCAAAGTACGCATCTAAAATTCGGCGGCCGATTCGGTTATTAATGCCGTCACTGTCTCCTTGTGTCGCCCATGGCACGACAACGGCAAACGACACTTCAGGGGCATTGTAAGGAGCATAACCGACTAATGTTAAATTATAGGTTGGATCATTTTTTTTGCTTTGAATCGGACCATCATAAAATGCTTCCGCTGTTCCCGTCTTTCCGGCCGGCTTGTATGGAGCGTCGGCGAAATACGCATATGCTGTTCCCCCCGGCTCTTGCATAACGCGGCGAAAGCCTTCCTTCACCCGGTCGATATAGGCTGTCTTCATATCGACCCGGTTCAGCACCGTCGGCTGAAAATCGCGGATCACCGGCCCTAGCTCTTTGTCATCGTTATTCGGCTCGCGGATTTCTTTGACAATTTGCGGCTTCATACGATAGCCGCCATTGGCAATCGTTGAAACATATTGCGCCATTTGCATCGGCGTATACATATCGTACTGGCCGATCGCTAAGTCAAGAAGCAGCCCCGGCATTTTGCTTGATCCTTGAAACCCGGTAATTTCATTCGGCAGATCGATGCCGGTTTTGACGCCGAGGCCAAATTGGCTAAAATAACGCCGGATCGTCGTAAAAGCATCCGGATCGATGCTGAGCGGACCATGCGGACGATAAGTGCCGCGACCGATTGCGATCGCGGTTTTAAACATATACACGTTCGACGATTGTTTAAGCGCCGTTAATTCATTGATGCTTCCCATCGTCTTCCACGATTTTTTCGGCTTTGTTCCTTTAATGTATAACGGTTCGTCGACCAAGTACGTATTATTATGAAGCACACCTGTTTGAAAGCCGGTTAATACAGTGGCTCCCTTAACAGCCGACCCCATTGCATAAGCAGACGTAATCGTTCCAAGGGCATAATCCTGTATTTCCGTTTTGCCGCTGTCCGTTTTGACTAATCTTTTTCCCGCCATTGACAGCACTTCCCCTGTTTTCGGGTTCATCATCACGACAAAAGCCCTGTCCAATAACGGCGCATGCCCTTTCCGTTTCGTAGCAAGCAGCTCTTCTTGAATAATCTGCTCGACGCGCTGCTGCAGTTCCATATCAATGGTGAGCACGAGATCCTTGCCCCGTTCTCCTTCATACACTTGTTGCGTCTCAATGACATTTCCTGATTTATCAGTTATATTTTTTATTTTCGCTTTTTTGCCGTGAAGCACATCTTCATATTGCGCCTCTAAATAGCTTTTACCCACGCGGTCGTTGCGGCTGTAATCGCGCGCCAAAAAGTAGTCGAGCTTCTCCAGCGGAACACCGTCCTCATCGCTTGTGACGCTGCCCAGTACAGAGCGGAACGTGTTGCCATATACATAATGGCGCTCCCAATCTGTTGTCGTATTCACTCCTGGCAGCTCTTCTAAATGTTCGCTGACCACCGCGTATTCTTCATTTGTTACATTTTTATTTTTCACAATTTGCGGCGTTAGCGCATAGCCGCTATCAAGCGATCGCTTAATAGCGAGCACTTTCATTTCTTCAGGCTTGATTTCTTTTAGATCATCAGCTGTAATTCGTTCAAGTGTTAATTCATACACCTTCTTGTCCAGCTCTTTATCAGATAGCCCCTTTTTTTGCAGCGCTTTTTTTTCTGCTTCGCTGACCTTTTTAGCCGCCTTTTCTTCTCTTGTTAAAATCCAATAATCCTTCATATCGCGTTCGGTTACTTTATCTACAGGCTTATCAATGTATTGAGCCAATCGCTGGGCAATTTTTAGCGTATCTTCTGGAGTCGTCGTTTTCGTACGAGTATACGTAATTGCATTCAGCGGGATGTTATCAACAATCACACGATGATAGCGATCATAAATTTTGCCGCGCGGCACCGGTGTGCTCACTGTCACATTTTCCGTCCGTTCGACTTCTTTTCGATATTGCTCGCCATACACGATTTGTACAACCCCAAGCCGTAAAATCAGGGCTGAAAACAGCATAAACACGAGAAAAAATAATATATTTAACCGAAATGGTACTTGCGCCCTTTTCTTTTTTTTCAAAATGACACCCTCCTGCTTTTTAACGATTCCATTTCTTATTGTAAAAGAAACGGCGGCATTTTTCTAGAAAATCGTCATAAAGAAAGAGGCCCTATGCAGGAGAGCCTCCTTCTTTGTTCGTAAAAGTGCGGCGGAGAACAGCTTCATCCCCTTCCCGCTGCTGTTTTCTTGAAACCTCGATCGGGCGGATAAACCAATAAATCATCGTGTGCCCCGCTCCTAGCACCATCATCAGTACAGAAATGCCGCTTTTTTCGTTGAAAAAGGTAATGGTGAATAAAAAGGCGAGAATGGAGACAATGCGTCCAGCATTTAAAAACAGCTCGCGAACGACGATATATTCAATTCTTCGATCCGCTGATCCCCAGCTCTTGCCAATCACATCAAATGTCAACGATGAATACGGCACGAGCAGGATCGGATAAGCGATCGCAATCGCAACAGCATACAGCATCAAACGCATATAGGAGGGATCGAAAACAATTAAGAAAATCGCCGCGTACAGCAATAAACCGCCGCATAAAATCGCCAGTTTTCGATAAGATGGCTTAATCAGTCTAGAGGCAACATAGTACGCCACAAAGGATGTCAGCGAATTCACAAAACCAAATTTTCCAAGCGCCCATTCGCTATCGGTGGCAACATACACAAAGACAGAAATAATAAAAACAAAAATCCCTTCTCTTAATCCTTGAAAAAAATGAGCGTTTGTAATCAACCGCCACTCTTTATTATTCTGCCTCTCTTTGATAATGCGCAGCAAAGCGTATTTTCCTTCTGCCTGCCTCCTCTTAAGGAAAAAGCTGAGGACTACAGCAATTAAAAACATCCCTAATGAGATGGAAAAAATGAGCGTATATCCTTTCTTAACAAGCATGGAAATGATATATCCTGCAGCGATAGGGCCGATCATCCCGGCGGCCGACGTTAAAATGCCTAGAAAGCCATTAAAAAAATCCCGTGTATTCGGTTCTGTGATTTCAAATGTCAATACATTAAACGCCAGCCAATAAAAACCATAGCCGATCCCAAGCAACGAACCAAGCAATAATAAATAATCATCGGCGCGCTGTCCAACAAGCAATACACTCATAAAAAAAGCCGCTAAAAATGACACGCCTAAACGCAAAACAATAATGCGATCGACTTTTTTCGCAAGTCTTCCGGCAAAAACAAACGTCAAAGGCTGCAATACTACAATCGCCAAATTATACAGCGCCAAATCCCGAAATTCTCCCGATTGTTTCCATAAATATACATTCACAAAGGTGTTGGAAAGTGCAATGCTTAATGAATAAAAGCCACCGATGCATAGCAACAAGATGAGATCGCGATTGATATGCTCATGGCCGAATATTTTTTTTAGCATAGTCATGGTTAACTCCCCTTTTCATCTTAAAGGATAGTTTGGCAATCTCCTGCCTGTTCTATGCACCGCACATAAAAAAGACGCCCCTGAATCCAAAGCCATCCTAGACTGTCCATCCATATTAAAAAAGCGGTCTGAGACAGAAAAAACCGAAACCAATGGCGGCTAAAAATAATGGAGCCAAAGTCAAAATTGACTTTGGCTCCTGTTTGAGACGGCGATTGATTGGGGCCGTCCCTTTCCATTCATTTCTTATTTTGCAGCTTGATAACGTTTAGTAACCTCGTCCCAATTTACGACATTCCAAAATGCAGAAATGTATTCTGGACGACGGTTTTGATATTTTAAGTAGTATGCATGCTCCCAAACATCCAAGCCAAGAATTGGCGTTTTTCCTTCCATAATCGGATTGTCTTGGTTTGGCGTGCTTGTCACTTCAAGCTCGCCATTATTCACAACGAGCCAAGCCCATCCAGAACCGAAGCGAGTTGTTGCGGCTTTTGTAAATTCTTCTTTAAACGCAGCAAAGCTGCCGAATTTTTTGTTGATCGCATCCGCTAATTCACCAGTTGGCTCACCGCCGCCATTTGGCGAAAGAATCGTCCAGAAAAGGCTATGGTTGGCATGTCCACCACCATTATTGCGAACAGCTGTACGAATGCTCTCTGGAAGCGCTTCTAAATTGCTAAGCAATTCCTCAAGCGTTTTTCCTTGCAGATCTGCATGACCTTCTAACGCTGCATTTAGGTTTGTAACATATGTGTTATGGTGTTTAGTGTGGTGAATGTTCATTGTCTCCTTGTCAATATGCGGTTCAAGCGCGTCATAAGCATAAGGTAATTGAGGTAATTCAAAAGCCATTTTAATTCCTCCTTTGTTGTCATATGTACTGAACGAGAGCCTCGTCCATTCAAAATTAGCTTACCAAAATTGCCACAATGTTTCAATTTATTTGCTTGTTTGATAAGCTTAACAATTTTTATACATTTTCTTAATAAAAGCTTAAACTTCATTCAATACATTGAAAGTAGGATTTTGGCATAAATGGTATCAGAAATGAGGAGTGCAAATGATGAGCAAATCAAAGCAAGCACGGGCAATTTTATCACGCTTATCTTCTTTGCTAGATGCAACAAAGCAAAAAGGGAAGTCTATGCGTTCTCTCCCTTTTTTTCGTCTTTCCTTTTCTCGCAAATGGAGTTTGCAAACGATGTTAACGATGCTGATTATTCTAACCAGCTGCCTTGCGTCCATGTTGATCGCTTATACAAGCTATCAAAAAAACAAACAAATCACTACTCAAGCCGTCGAACAACAAATGCAGCTGGCAACAGAAGTGACGATCGAAAAAATTTCGATGCTAAAATCTACTGTCACAAATGAAGACTTTCAAAAAAAGCTATCATACATACTTACATTAACTAAACATAAGTTCCAATCTCTTCAAGCAAATCCCATGCAATTTGTGATCACAAAAGAGGGAAAGTTAGAAAAATTGGCGGGGTTTCATAGCTCCTTGCCCGCGCTTTCTCCGTCATCGATTCGGAGCATATATGAAAAAAAACAAGGAATTCTCCATATTCAAGGGCTGACACTCTCTTACGCCTCTTCTGTTGACTTAAACGGTGATATCTATGTATTAGCGTTGAATGATCAGGATTATTTGCAGCCTGTTTTTGCTTATCAAAAAACAAGCATCGTGATTTCATTGCTGATTGCCCTGCTTGCAAGCTTAATCGGCTGGCTGATCGTACGCAAGATGGTTAAACCGATCACCTTATTAAAGCATGCTATGGAGCAAGTGGGAAAAGGAAATCTGCAAACACGTCTGCAATTAAGGCATGCGAGTAAGGATATCCATGCACTTGCAGCCGGTTTTAATCAAATGGCCGACAGCTTAACCGCATTGATTGCGCATCTAGATACAAGCTCTAAGCATGTCTCTCACTCGTCTGAAACATTAAAGCATGCTGCATACGAATCGCGGCTCGCATTTGGACAAATTTCAAGCGCGCTTGGAGAAATCGCTAGCGGCGCAGAAAAACAAGCCCATTCCACCATCGAAACGACACAGTTTTTTCATGAAATAGCCGAAGGAATGGAGCAAGCGTTTCATTCCATGGAAGACGTTGAAGCGTCGACAAATGAAGCGACACATAAAGCCCATGCAGGAAACCGCTTAGTGGATCATGCTGTTCAACAAATGCGTTTAATCCAAAAAACCGTTGGCGAAACCGCTGATGCCGTATACATACTGGGGGAAAAGTCGAAACGAATTGATCAGATCGTCCATCTAATTAGCCAAATTGCCAATCAAACGAATCTCCTTTCTTTAAACGCAGCCATTGAAGCAGCACGAGCAGGAGAGCATGGAAAAGGATTTTCCGTTGTCGCTCATGAGATTCGAAACCTTGCTTCCCAAAGTGGTGAAGCGGCAAGGCAGATACGGGAAATTATTGAAGAAATTCAGCATGGCGTCAACCAAACCGTTCACTCCATGGCGCGAGGATCGGAAGTGATCAAGGAAGGAATCGAAATCGTTTATCAAACCGATACATCATTTAAAGACATCGCTCATGCTGTAGAAAATGTGTCGAGAGAATCAAAGGAAGTAGCGGCGATGATCCATCATGTCTGCTCGCAAACAAAACAAATGTCCATGACTATGGAAGAGGTATCTTCTATTTCGCAACAAATTGCGGCCAATATGGAGCATGCAGCTGCGATTGTTCAGGAGCAAAGCGCTTCCGTTGACGAGGTTTCGCATGCCTCTAGCTCGTTAAATGATCTCGTCAAACAGCTGCAACAAGTCGTTCAAACGTTTAAAGTATCTGCTAGGGATAAAAATTAACAAGCTTTTTTCATTTGCAAGTGTGTCGTCACATGATAGTGGTGAAAAGCAAATTGTGTACATGTTTGCTAGGCCACCCACATGTCCAGTTGCGCTAAACAACCGATGAAATAGATGGTCTTTATATCGCACTTATTGACTCATCAAGTAAAAGAATCCCTTTTTAGCACATAAGGGATTCTTTTCATTTTACAGCACTAGTTGAATTCTCTGGCTGAACAATATACAATGAGCATGGAAGCAAGGGAAGGATGTGTAACGGATGAATCTATTCATGCAGCTATGGAAAAGTTTGTATTCGCCAAAAGATATCGCTCGATTTCGTTTTCAAAAAATTGGAAGATCCATTTTATATATCTTCCTTTTGTCATTGATTACATCACTACCTACTACTTATTATTTTACAACAAACTTTATTGAAGGCACGCGTTACACTGGCGGTTTGCTACAAAACGACATTCCGTCTTTTACCATCGAAAATGGTTCCCTACATTCGTCAGCCAGCGAGCCGATCGTCATGAATGAACAAGGTTTAACCATTGTGTTTGACAGCACGGGAAAAATGACAAAAGAAGAAGTGGAGCGCCTAGGAACAGCGATTGGACTTTTAAAGCATGAAGCCGTGCTTGTGACAAATAGTCAATTACAATCTTATAACTATTCCATGTTTCCTCAAGATACCAAGCTGACAGATCAGGATGTACACTCATTTATTCAAACGGTTCAATCATTGCTTCCTGTACTGATTCCGCTGGCGTTTTTGTTCCTTTATATTTTTACAAGTGCGAGCAAGTTCATCGGTGTATGTGTTCTTGCCTTTATCGGACTTATTTTAAAAGGCACGCTTGATAAAAAGATCTCGTATCGTCACACATGGGTGATGTCTGCGTATTCCATAACTTTATCCACCATCTTTTTTGCCATTATGGAAATGATGCACACAGCGGTTCCATATGCACCATTTCTCCATTGGTTCGTATCCATTACCGTATTATTTTTAGCCATTAGGGAAATTCCTTCTCCTAAAGCTCATGACTAAACTAGGTTTACCTCAATATACGAAGCGCTCCCTATCAAGCAGGCAGGGAAAAAGCGCATATGAAGCAGCCTGAGTCCCTGTATTCATAAGGACTCAAGCTGTTTCATTTTCGATTTCGATGATTCGATTGAGTATAAAACACCTGAATGAACCTCCCCCATCTCCCCTCCGTTAAGAGGCGGGAGACTCCTCGGTCGATGATGTTAAAGCCGTATATTTATCCCGTGCGAACTCGGGGTTAGCAGCAAGCTCCCCTGCTTAATGTGGCGCAAAAAAGGGCTCGGTTCACCCACACTATAAAGCTGCAAGTCATGCATAGCCCGGGTACAGGCAGTGTAGAACAATCGGCGCAGGCTCTCATCTCCATATACTTCGGCCGATGCGTTATAAATGATGACGGCATCAAATTCGATTCCCTTGGCCAAATACGCTGGTATGACCACAACACCTTGTTCATATTCAGTCGAGCTGCGCTTTACAAGTTTTATTTCTTCCACACTTTTCAATGCGTTATATGCGGCATTGCTTTCCGCGGCGGATTTGCATATGATCGCGATCGTACTGTATCCCCGTTTCCGCAAGTCCGCGACTTTAGAAGCAATCGAGCGATGCAATTCGGCATGATTGGACAATTGCGTCAATACCGGCTTATCTCCGTCGCGTTCAAAAGCAACAATTCGTCCGCCATCAGACACGAGTCCGCGCGTAAATTCGACGAGCGGTCTTGTGGCTCTGTAACTGCGCGCCAAAGTGATCCCATCTGTTTCATCTGGCCCGTATAAGCTGGTAAGCGTGGAAAAGTCGACAGTTTCGCTGGCATGGGCGAAAATTGCCTGGTTAAAGTCGCCGAGCACGGTCATCCTGGCTGCTGGAAACAAGCATTTCAAAAACTCAAATTGAAAAGGAGAGTAATCCTGCGCTTCGTCAATAAGTAGGTGTTTAATCGAGATATTCGTTTGAAATCCTTGAATCAGCTCTTTCAAAAATAAAAACGGCGTCGCATCTTCGTAAAACAATTTGCCTTCGTCAAGCATGCTCACCGTCAATCGGCACATATTCTCCCATTCCTCTGGCGTTTCCCCCTCCATCCACTGCTTGATTCTCGCTGGATCGATGAAAAGTTGCTTATATAACCCTTTTATGTCGATAAAGCGAAGCGCCCGGATTCGCTTGCGTAACGGCTTAAGCTTCTTGTGAACGATCAATTGACCTAGCGCTTCGACTTCCATTTCATAATTGGCCAACTCTTCTCCTTTAAAGCCGTGCTTTTTTCGTAAGAGAGTATGAGCTTTATGGTAATCCTCGTTGCTAAGCAATTCGATTTCTTCCTGCACCCATGGCTTAGTCCGTTCAAGCTTCTCAGCTTTATCGATTTGCTTGTTTAGCCAAGCGACCAACTTTTCGATTCTATTGTGAAAACGGAGCGAAGTGTCGCTGCTATAAAATCTTTCGGCAATTTGTTGGGCGGTGACAATGGCTTTCCCTCTAAACCGAATATCTTTAAAGAGCATGCCGGATAATTCAAGCGACTGCCGGTAGGCCTTGATCGTTTCAAAAAAACGGGCCGAGGCCTTGAAGCGGATGCTTGCAGCCCTAGTCCGGTATGAAGGATCATCCGTTGCCGTTAACACATACTCCAACTGTCCGTATGGGTCCTCGACTTGAAATTCATGACTCAGCCGATGATCTAAGTATTCCTGAAATGTAACCTGATGCATATTCTCTTCGCCAAGTTCAGGCAACACATTGGCTACATAGCTACTAAACATTAAATTAGGGGAAAATAAAATGATTTGGTCGGCTTTTAACTTATCCCGATATTTGTAGAGCAAGTAAGCGATTCGCTGAAGGGCAGCTGATGTCTTGCCGCTGCCAGCGGGACCTTGCACAATGAGCAATCTCCCGCGGTCATGCCGAATGATTCGGTTTTGTTCCTTTTGAATAGTGGCCACGATGTTATGCATATGTTTATCTGTCACTTTGCCAAGCACCTGCTGTAAAATCTCATCCCCAATCGTGAGGCTCGTATCAAACATCGATTGGATCACACCGCCACGAATGAGATATTGCCACTTTTTCTCCAGCATGCCACGGACTTTACCTTCAGGTGTCGTGTATTCAGCTGGACCGGGCGGATAATCGTAGTAGATACTCGAGATCGGCGCCCTCCAGTCGTAGATGAGAATATTCTCTCCACTTGTATCTATGAGCGTAGAGATGCCAATATAAATTCGTTCAGCAGCAGAAGTTCCTTCTTCAGCGAAATCGATTCGACCGAAATAAGGCACCTCCTGCATGCGGCGCAGCGCGATCAATCTCTTGAACGCCTGTCTGTGAGTGCTTTGGCTCACAGACAGATTCTGCGCCTGTTGTCTTAAGGCAATGATGGTTTCAAGGAAATCATCGAACGTATCGGTATTCACCTTGACATCATCCCAAAAATGTTTGCGGAACTCAATCACTTCTTCACGACGACGGAATGTTTCATTTTCCAGCGTGACGATTTGCTCCGCAATTGTCTCCATCACGCTGTCCAATCGTTTTTGCTCCTGCTGAAGTTCTGTATTCATACCAAGCACTCCTTTAAAAAATAATGAAAACAGGGGTTGACTAAGGGAGTTTTTTGTTATAAAATTATAATAGGTATATTATTGTAAAAAATAATAAAAAAGTGTGTTTCTATATTAATTTATCATATTTTCTTTCGTTTATCAATGCATTTAGTGCTCTATAAAGAGATCACAAAAAATATCCAAATATGTGATCATTTTTCAGCGGAGAGCACATCATATAGTTAAGCCTCATGTTGTAACTTTATTATCGTTTTTTATTCCCTCTCCTCTTTTCTTATTTTTAGATGAACGAAATTTCCCAAGCTATTTCTAGTTCTTCTATTCCCGCCAAATATCCTCATTGTCGTTAACCATTTTCAATGCTTTTGACACATCGTTTCCATAAAAAATTCCCTCCATTAATAGACAGACTCATGGGACTTTTTCTGTCTACTAGAAGGGAATGATCTCGAGAAAAGTTCGTATTTTCTAAGACGCTATTTTCATTTTTCGCTTATTCGTGCGTTTATTTCCAGTGAAATAGCGCTGCAATAGCACGGAGACAAAACGAGCTCCAATATTAAATAGCAGAACCATAATCATTAAAACGGCAGCTGATTTCGCTGCAATGAGCTTGGCGTCAGGAACAATTCCTTCCGAATTTAATTTCCAAATGTGAACAGTCAATGTTTCAGCAGGACGAAAAATATTTAGCGGATGCATCTTACTTGACAGATCAGCTGAAGCGTTCAGCAATGGAGTGGTTAATCCTGCCGTATAAATAAGAGCTGCCGCTTCACCAAAAATTCTTCCTGCTGCTAAAATCACTCCCGTAATAATTTGCGGAAGCGCTGCCGGAATCGTCACTTTGACTAATGTCTGCCATTTCGTCGCTCCTAGCCCAAGGCTAGCTTCCTTTACACTGTGTGGAACATCTAAAATCGCTGTTTCGCATACTCTCGTTAATCCTGGAAGGTTTAAAATCGTAATCGCTAAAGCGCCGCCGATTAACGTATACCCCCAGCCAGTCAATGTCACAAATACTAAAAGCCCGAACAAACCGACAACAATCGAAGGGAGAGAAGCCATTGTTTCAATGCATAAGCGAATAAAGCTTAACAGCCTCCCTTGCTTTGCATATTCCGCTAAGTAAATGCCAGCTCCCAATCCAAGCGGCACAGAAATGAGCAATGTCAACACAAGCATGTACAGCGAATTAAATAATTGAGGACCTATGCCTCCCCCTTCTTTTGTATTGCTCGGGAGACCGGAAAGGAAATCTAGATCCCAAAATCCCCATCCTTTGATGAGAATGGTGATGACAAAATAACCTAACAATCCAACAACCATAAACGAAAGCACGTATAAAACCCCTGTCCAAATGGTGTCAACCGTTCTCGCCTTCATGTTATTTTTCACCTCTTTGTCCAATTGCTCGAATCAATAAAATGAACAAGAAAGAAATCAGCAGCAAAATCATGGCTAATGTCCACAGTGCATTATTCCAGGCTGTTCCATTTAACGTGTTGGACATATCCATTGTCAAAATACCTGTTAATGTCGCAGTTGGACTATACAATCCAGAAGGCAGCTTCACGGTGTTTCCGATCACCATTTGAACAGCCAACGCCTCACCAAAAGCACGGGCTAAACCTAGTACAATTCCTGTCAAAATTCCTTTGCGCGCTGCTGGAACAATGACGCGGCTAATCGCCTGCCAGCGTGTCGAACCTAATCCGTACGATGCTTCTAAATAAGCACGAGGAACCGCGCCGATCGCATCGGAAGCGATGCTTGCGATGGTTGGTAAAATCATAATACTTAAAACGATCATACCTGCTATTAAGCTGAATCCAACTCCTCCCCACCACTCGCGAAACAACGGTACAAGAATCGTTACTCCTAAAAATCCGTAAACGACTGAGGGAATCCCTACAAGCAGCTCTAACACCGGCTTTAATACCCTTGTACCGAACCAAGGAGAAATATAGTTAATAAATACAGCTAAAGCAAGAGCGATCGGTGTGCTTAGAACAACAGCGCCAACCGATACAAGGGTTGAGCCAACAATGAAAATGACGGCGCCATATTTAGGTTCTGATTGGTTTGGAGCCCATTGTTTCGAAAAGAGCATTTCTCCAAGTGGAATATGGCTTTGTGTAAAGGACTGAATTCCTTTGCTGCAAATAAAGATGATAATGGCAAGAGTCACAAGCACAATAAAAAATCCGCACACCGTCACTAATGATCTACCAATATACTCGCTTTTCCAATAATTAATTGGTTTTTTCCCCTTCACCAGATCTTCACCTTCCCTATTCATTCAAACGAATAGGACTGACTTAAGGACAGCCAGCCCAATCGATCTCAACTCATGGTGCCAAATAATCGATTCACGTTGTTCTCTTTGTACTGTATTCATACAACGGACAGATGGAACGATTGATATCTGTAAAAAACCCTGATCAATGCTCAGAGACAAGCCGATGGCTTCCTCGGTCATGCCAAAGCGTGACGGAGCGCCAAACAACCAGTCGCTTATCGATCCATTCATGGATCGATAAGCGATGGGTTCGGTCGCCCGTTCATCGAAACCGGATGAAACTTGATTCATTTGGTGATCAATATGGATTCATCGTAATCTATATAACACCACGAATGATCACATTATTCTAATTCCGACATCGGAATATATCCCATTTCTTTTACCTTTGCCGCAAACTCTTCACCTTTAATAAAGTCGATAAATCCTTTTACAGCGTCTTTCGGTTCCCCTTTTGTGACCATGTACTCATAAGACCAGAACGGATATTTTTGCGCTTTAATATTTTCAATCGTTGGTTCAGCACCATCAATTTTTAGCGTTGTTAAAGCGTTCGCTTTATCTCCTACAAGGTACGACATGGCTACATAACTAACGGATCCTGGCGTCGTTTGAATCGCTTGCTCTACTGCGCCATTAGAATCCTGAACGGTTCCAATGCTTTCATCAATGGCCACGTCTTTCATGATCGTTTTTTCAAATGTTGCGCGTGTTCCTGAAGAAGCCGGGCGGTTAATGACATTGATTTTCTCGTCGTTTCCACCAACTTCTTTCCAATTTTTCACCTTACCAGAAAAAATATCTTGAATTTGCTGAACAGTTAATGATTCGACCTTTACATCTTTATTTACAACTAAAGAAAAGGCAATGCCTGCTACTTTAGTGTCAATTAATTCTCCTGCTTTTGATTGGTCTTCAATTTTTTCTGCTGATGGAACATCTGAGTTACCGATTTGAACAGCACCAGCTGCTACTTGGTTGACACCCGTACCGCTTCCTCCACCTTGCACGGTAATCGAAACATCTGGATATTTTTGCATGAACTCAGTTGCTGCTTCTTCAGCAAGCGGCTGAAGCGCTGTAGAACCGGCTAATGTCACCGTTCCGGAATAAGATGTGTTTCCTTCGTTGCCTTGATCGTTCGTTGCTCCTGATGTTTGATCGTTGTTATCAGAATTCCCACATCCAGTAAGTGCCCCCGTGATGAATAGTGCTGCCATCGCTAGCTTTAGATTTCTTTTCAGCATCATTTTACCCTCCATATTTTTTCTGTATCTGATTTACAAAGCCATTGTATCGAACAAGTTTTAGGCTTTTATTAATGAAATGTTAAGTTTCAGTAAAGATGATTTCCTTTTTTTACAAAACTCTAGAACGGACAGAAAATAAAACAAAATCTGAAACAATCTTTCAACTTGCTCTTTACGAGTCTCTCCTACCTACATGGAAGACTTCGCTCTGAATCGTTGGCTATGGGCTTTTTAATCGAAAAGAGGCATATTTATAAAGGACAAGCATACATAGTTAATAACGGCAATTTGTTCGTTGATGGAAGAAATAAGAAGAGAAACGGAGAAGGAGCCATTCATCTAAAGAAGATTCACTTGTGCTTTTGGTTGTGATCATCATTAGGAGGACAGAAAGCCGCGATGAGGAAATTAATGAAGGTATGCGCCGTTTGTCTAGCGATTTATATTATTTATCATGACGTCACAAAAGGAACATTGCCCGTTTCCGAACAAAAAGTGGCCCATGCACCTTCTGCTAAAACAGAAACAGCTGCATCAAGCAGCTATCGGGTCATCAAAGTACAAGCGGGAGACACTCTGCTTTCGATTATGGAACGCGAACAAGGCCAATCGCTGCCGGTTTCGATTGAAGAGCTTATTGAAGATTTTGAAGCACTCAACCCGGGCATAAAAGCAACCTCTATTCAAATTGGCAAAGCGTATAAATTTCCCATCTATAAATAAAAAGAACTGAATTTCTTGTCAACCGTTGACCAACACTGTTACAATAATTGAGAAGTTGACATGAACTTGTTTCTTAAAAGGAGCGAATGTTTCGTGAATGAAATAATTCATCGTTCAAAAACCCGGCCTGTTCGCGTCGGAAACCTGACGATCGGTGGAAGCAATGAAGTTGTTATTCAAAGCATGACAACGACAAAAACGCATGATGTGGAGGCAACGGTTGCTGAGATTAAACGGCTGGAAGAAGCGGGATGCCAAATTGTTCGCGTAGCCTGCCCTGATGAACGAGCAGCCAATGCTATCCCTGAAATAAAAAAACGAATTAATATTCCTCTTGTTGTAGATATCCATTTCGATTATAAGCTGGCGCTAAAAGCCATTGAGGGTGGAGCAGACAAAATTCGTATTAATCCAGGAAACATTGGACGCCGCGAGAAAGTGGAAGCGGTCGTGAAAGCGGCAAAAGAACGGGGAGTTCCTATTCGAATTGGCGTTAATGCCGGCTCCTTAGAAAAACGGATATTAGAAAAATATGGATACCCAACAGCGGATGGTATGGTGGAAAGTGCGTTGCATCATATTCGAATTTTAGAGGAGCTGGACTTTCACGATATTATCGTCTCGCTAAAAGCATCCGATGTTCGTCTCGCGATCGAAGCATATGAAAAAGCTGCACGCTCATTTGATTATCCACTTCACCTTGGCATTACCGAGTCAGGAACATTATTTGCAGGAACCGTTAAAAGCGCCGCTGGACTTGGCGCCATTTTAAGCAAAGGCATCGGAAATACGATCCGTATTTCACTCAGCGCCGATCCAGTCGAAGAAGTTAAGGTTGCAAGAGAACTATTAAAAACCTTTGGCCTTGCCTCCAACGCGGCTACGCTGATTTCTTGTCCTACATGCGGCCGCATTGAGATTGATTTAATTAGCATTGCCAATGAAATTGAGGACTATATCGCCAAAATC
The DNA here is from genome assembly GCF_009834045.1 of Anoxybacillus sp. PDR2. Lineage (NCBI taxonomy): Bacteria > Bacillati > Bacillota > Bacilli > Caryophanales > Anoxybacillaceae > Anoxybacillus > Anoxybacillus sp. PDR2. The sequence continues at coordinate 2,726,976 of NZ_CP047158.1, forward strand.
AAAGCCCCTATTAAAGTCGCAGTGCTCGGTTGCGCCGTCAACGGTCCTGGCGAAGCGCGAGAAGCTGATATCGGCATTGCTGGCGCGCGGGGAGAAGGCCTTCTTTTCCGCCATGGAAAAATTGTAAGGAAAGTTCCAGAAGAAACAATGGTTGACGAATTGAAAAAAGAAGTGGATAAACTGGCTGAGGAATATTTCGCCAAGCAAAAACAATCACAAAAAGCTTGACGCATGATGCGTCAAGCTTTTTATTCAGTAATAAAACGGCAAAATAAACAGTTTTACGATTATCGACACAATGCCGATCCCGATCGCCCAAGCCCCTAAAGTTCTTGCGCCGCGTCGGCGTGCAATAAAGCCGACAATAATTCCTGCTGCTCCTAAAATAATCGGCATCATAAACAGGGAAAGAAGCGAAAGGACGAGTGCTGTCCAGCCAAATCCTGCGCCTCCTGCTCCTTCTCTTTCATCACTTCGATCGTAATGACGAATCGGTTCAGCGATTTCTGACGATGTTTCCTCCATAAAATCAGGTTCACTGTCTGTTTCTCTTATTGATCGCACGTAGCTCTCATTGTCATACGAGCGATTTTGATCATCGGCCATGTTATTCCCTCGCTTTCCTTAAATCAAGGAGCATTTATAGTATGATTCAACACCTTCAAAATATTGATGCGAATGTTTTCATCGCGAGGAAAAATACACGTAATATGTTACAATATAGATGAAGAAAGGAGTGCAGAAGCGACCATGAAAAAACGACTCGGGATTGACATCGACGGAACAGTTACGTGCCCAAGCACATTTATTCCTTATTTAAATCAGTCATTTCAAAAGGAGCTGACACTTGCTGAGATTACCCAATACAATTTAGCTCCTTTATATGGCACCACAGAAGAAGAAATGGATCAATGGATGGAGCAGTATGAGGCCGTGATTTATGAGCAAGCCCCTCTCGCCCAGCACGCTCTAGAGATTATCAACAGCTGGAAGGACGAATATGAGCTTTTTTACATCAGCGCTCGCGGCAAGCACTTATATGATATTACAGAGCAATGGTTTCAAAAAAATGGCGTTCATTACCATCATATTGAGCTTGTTGGTTCTCACGATAAAATTGCAGCAGTGAAAGCCTTTGATATCGCTGCTTTTTTTGAGGATAAATATGATAACGCTTGTGACATTGCAGAACAATGCGGCATTCCTGTAATTTTATTTGATACTCCGTACAACCAGGGACCTTTGCCTAAGCAAGTAATCCGCGTCAATACATGGATAGAGGCAAAACAACAGCTTGGACAATGGTTCCATGCCGTTCAAGGGGACATCTCGTTATAACGAGATGTCCCCTTGACATTCCGGACATTTCCCATATATTTCGAATTTATGACCAGATACTTCATACCCTTGTAAATGCTCAGCTAGCTCATTCATCGGACAAGTCGCAATCTCTTTCGTCTTTCCGCACTCCATACAAATAAAATGATGATGGTGGTGCGAGGTGCTGCAAGTAAAACGAAAATGCTTTTCTCCAGACAGCTCGGTCATTTCTAAAATTCCAAGCTCCACAAATAAGGACAAATTGCGGTAAATCGTATCAAAGCTTAATCCAGGATAATCGTCTTTTAAAGCATCCAATACATTTTTGGCGGTTAAATACTTATCTGTTTTGGCAAATAAGTAAAGTATATCTTCCCGTTTTCCCGTATGCTTAAACCCGCTTTTTTTCATTAACTGAATCGCTTGCGCCACATCCATTTTTCCTTATCTCCTTCTCCATTTTTTCCAAAAAACAGAAATGAGCAAAATCACGATGGCCAGCATCACAATCGTTCCACCTGGTGCCAAATCAATCTCATACGATACCACTAATCCGACAATTACCGCTAATTCGCCAAATAATACCGAAAAAAACAGGGTCTGTTTAAATCCTTTAGCAATGCGAATGCTTGCAGCAACTGGAAGCGTCATCAAAGACGATACAAGCAAAATTCCCACAATTCGCATCGAAGCCGCAATCACTAATGCGACAAGCACAATAAAGATAAAATGAATCGTCTTAGCGCGAATCCCTGATGCTACCGCATATTCTTCATCAAACGAAAGCAGAAATAATTCCTTATAGAGCAGAAAAATCACTGCAATCACAACAAAGGCAATCCCTAAAATAATCCAGACGTCCTGTCGACTAACAGCGCTTACGCTGCCAAACAAATACGTAAACAAATCGGTATTAAATCCATCAGCTAACGAAATAAAAATAACGCTTAGACCGATTCCGCCTGATAAAATAATCGGAATCGCCAGCTCTTGATAGTGCTTATATACGCTGCGTAATTTTTCAATCAAAAGCGAACCAGCAACAGAAAAGCCCATTCCCATGTAAAGCGGATTCCAGCCTATCGATGTCCCCATTTTTTTCTCCAGCAGCAGCCCGGCTGCGATGCCGGCAAGCGTGACATGGCTGAGGGCATCTGCAATCAGCGACAAGCGGCGCACAACAATAAATACGCCCAATAGCGGGGCAATAAAGCCAATTAACATCCCTGCAAAAAACGCATTGCGCAAAAACTCATAATGAAACATATCTCCGATCATTGCAAAGTACCTCCACTAGTGCTGATGAGAGAGCACATGAAGATGGTGTCCGTAAAAATGGGACAAATCACTTTTCTGAAGCTGTGCAAATTCCCCGGCTCCCCCATGAAAATAGAGATGCTTGTTTAAGCACGCCACATGCGTCACTTTTTCTGTAATGGTCCCGACATCGTGAGTCACTAATATAAAGGTAATGCCAAGCCCTTTATTCAGCTCTTCTAGCATGTTGTAAAAATTTTGGACATGATGGACGTCGACTCCAACAGTCGGCTCATCTAAAATTAACAGCTCGGGTCTGCTTGCAATCGCTCGTGCGATAAACACCCGCTGCTGCTGGCCTCCCGAAAGCTCACCAATGTTTTTTCGAGAAAATTCGCTCATGCCGACAGCGTCAATCGCATCAAAAACAGCTTGTTTATCTTTAGGAGATAAAAAACGGAATAACCCAAGCTTAGCTGTTAACCCGCTTGCCACTACTTCGTATACAGTGGCTGGAAAGCCTGTGTTAAAACTGTTCGCTTTTTGTGAAACAAAGCCAACGCGATGCCATTCTTTAAACGACGTAATCGGTGTATCAAATAAAAATATATTCCCTTTTTGAGGTTTTAACAATCCTAATATACATTTTAGCAGCGTTGACTTGCCAGAGCCGTTTGGTCCAACTAGTCCTAAAAAAGCTCCTCTCGGGACAGCAAATGTAACGTCCTCCAGCACATTTTCTTTTTCATAGCGGAATGACACGTTCTCCACTCTTAATACCGTTTTCACTGACATTTTCTTCTCACCTACTGATGAAATAAGTGCGGCTCGTTAGGCGAAAGCCCTTCCCCCGCCGCTTGATACAAGATCTATCATCTATTGATCCATTCATACAAAAAAGGAATGAATATAAAAAATTAAGAATGATTACGATTTATTTATGAATGTAGTATAGCGAAAAGATCGCCGTTTGTAAATAAAATCGGCTCTCGAGCAACGTTTCATTTTCCGATGCTCTTATACTTCTGGTCGATTCAATCTAACGCGCACTCCCTTGTTTTCGTTCGACCATACAGACACATAAAAAGCATGTGCCCATGATATTCCGCGGCTCTCAACAGAATTTCATAACACATTCTAGGCCTACGCTTCATACGATACACATATAATACAATACATCGCAAAGGGGAGAGGAACCATGAATCTTTATCAACAATTGATCAATCAAAAAATCAAAACCATCACTCCAGAAGAGCTTGTTTCATACAGTCGGGATTATAATATTCCGCTAACATTAGAGGAAGCGGAGCAAATCATCCAGATCGCCCGCAATAACAAAATCAATATCTTTAATGCACAAGAAAGAGCAAAATGGGTTCGCGAGCTCGCCAAAATCACATCACCACAAACGGCCAAGCAAGCGAACGAGCTATTTATGAAATTTACCAGCAAAAAATAAAAAATTTCGCATTTGATCTAAACCGCGTTCTTTATGGCAAAATACATTGCCTTGCTATTGCTATCATCCAACCAACAAGCATCGATAATTCTTTCGTGAAATATCCTGGGATGAAACGAACGGTATTTATAAATGCTCACAGTCGAAACCATTCCTTCTCTTGCTTTTTCGTCATCCATCACATAACAGCGGCAAGTCTGTCGGCTGCGAACGCCGACAATCGTTTATAGAACTCGCAGTTCCAGATCTCACCAATTCACTGATGGCCTTCGTGCTGTCATCAATCATGATGAATGAGCGGTATTTGTCAAAACTCGCGGTCAGGAAGCGATTTGGCGGATTGCCTCGATCACGCTCAACTAGCATCACGGATGGTTTTATATATCATTAGATTTCACAGACCGATTTTCTCCATATTATAAGCGGTCTCTGTTACATGTTCGAACATAAAAGCGATCCTATATAATGGGAAGGATCGCTTCTCTGTTTTCCATTCATTTTTCGGCACGCTTTCTCATCAGGGATTCGCTTATCACGGACAGCAACAGAAAGAATGAATCCTGCTATGTTGCCAAGGTAAATTCAACTACCTCATTCTTTTCATGCATAGAGAACGGAACAGTCCTCTATTGATCATGATGCTTGCATAATTTTTGCTAGCACCTCTTCATCAAACTGTCGGCTGCGCAGCATGGCAATTTCAAAACGATATGGCGGCTTTTTATTGTTTTTATCTTCACCAACATATGGAGTTTCTAAAATCTTTGGAATATCTCCCAGTTGTGGATGATGAACAATATAATTAAGGGCTTGGAAGCCGATGTGCCCAAAACCGATATTTTCGTGACGGTCTTTGCGGCTGCCGCGCGGATTTTTGCTATCATTAATATGCAGAACCTTTAACCGCTCAAGTCCAATGATTTTATCGAATTCCTCAAGAACACCGTCAAAATCCTCCACAATATTATAACCCGCATCATGAACGTGACACGTATCAAAGCAAATGGACAGCTTATCATTATGTGTAACGCCATCCATAATTTTTGCTAGCTCTTCAAAACGACTACCGCATTCCGAGCCTTTTCCGGCCATCGTTTCTAAGGCGATTTGCACCTCTTGATCAGATGTAATGACTTCATTTAATCCTTCGATAATTTTGGCAATTCCCGCCTCTGTGCCAGCTCCAACATGCGCGCCCGGATGAAGCACAATTTGTTTGGCGCCAATGGCAGCTGTTCTTTCAATCTCCGCGCGCAAAAATTCCACTCCAAGCTCAAATGTCGCCGCATTCACCGTATTGCCAATGTTAATAATATATGGAGCATGAACGACTATTTCTATAATTCCGTGCTCCTTCATATGCGCCAGTCCCGCGTCAATATTCAGTTCTTCAATCTTTTTTCGTCTTGTGTTTTGTGGTGCACCCGTGTAGACCATAAAGGTATTTGCTCCATAGGAAGCAGCTTCCTCACTGGCAGCGAGCAACATTTTCTTACCGCTCATTGATACGTGGGAACCAATTTTTAGCATCTCCAATCTCCCTTTCCTTCCTAAACCCTTATTTATTTTTCAGGCGCCGCAGCCTTTTTTTCTGCTTTTCCATTTCTTCCTTCATTTTTTTCTTGTATCCCGGCTTTACTTTCTTTGGCTTCTTCACGGTTTTTTTGACAAGCTGATCTATTTCCCCTGCTTGCTTCGTCCGTTTGCTTCGCTGATTCCACGCCGGCAAATCGGTCCATTCTCCGCTTACAAGATCGCGCTGAATAAACTCAATGCCCATTTTTTCTAGCTTTGCTAATGCATCATAATCGGACGGCTCATAAATCGTGGCTGCTACTCCCTCATATCCAGCGCGTCCAGTCCGGCCAACGCGATGCACGTAAAATTCAAGATCGTGAGGTAGCTCGTAATTAATCACGTGACTGACACCTTCAATATCAATGCCGCGCGCCGCTAAATCCGTAGCAACAATGTATTGAAATTCAAGATCACGAATTTGCTTCATAATTTTTTTTCGCTCTCTCGGCGTTAAATCCCCATGCAGCACTCCTACCCTTAATCTTTTTTCATTCAGGGCATAAGCTACCTCATCAGCCATTTTTTTCGTGTTGGTAAAAACAATCGCTAAATACGGATTGTATGCAACAAGCATGTCATACAACAATTTTAATTTATCACGATGACGAAGCGGAACGAGAATATGTTCAATTTTTTCAGCCGTCGCCTGTTTCGGAGCAACATGAACATATTTAGGATTCTCCATATATTTTCGCAAAAATGGCTTTAATTTTTCAGGAATCGTAGCTGAAAATACGAGCATTTGCAGTTGATTGGCCATTTTCGCTGCAATTTGGTCGACATCGAAAATAAATCCCATATCCAGCATTAAATCCGCTTCATCGACCACAAGCATGTCCGCCTTATGGACAAACAACGCCTGTTCACGCAGCAGATCATTAATTCTCCCAGGCGTCCCAATAACAAGCTGTGGCTGCTTCTTCAATTTTTCAATCGTCTTTTGCTTATCCGTACCACCGATGAAACATCGGGCATGAATCACAGCATCTGGCGGGCAATGTTTGATCATTTTTAACGCCTCATGATAAATTTGCGTCGCTAGCTCACGCGTAGGCGCTGTAATCACAGCTTGAACCTCTTCACGGGATGGATCGATTTTTTCTATGATCGGCAATAAATACGCATGAGTTTTTCCTGTCCCTGTCTGCGACTGGCCAATCACACTTTCACCGCGAAGAATCGATGGAATCAGGCGCTCTTGGATTTCCGTTGGCTTATAAAAGCGCAGGTGCTTAATGGCTTCTATGATAAAAGGCTGAAATGCAAACCTCTCAAACCGTGTTTCCTTCATTGCTTCCTCTCCTTTCATTTGCCGTATTGCCAAATAAACTCGACTTATCATTATAGCCGATTTTCTCTTTTCTATGCAACTATAGGCGGCCGTCTAAATAAAAAACACTTTCGATGATACTCGCATATTTTATGTTATAAACTATTTTAAGAAAGGAGGAAAAAGAGATGATGAGACCCCCAATGCCTCCAACTCCGCCGACTCGCTCATTTCCATTTATGAACTCGTCATTTTCGCCTCCAGCAGCCTATCCACAGCCAAGAATGGGCGGATTTTTATCAAGGCTGCTTTCACGCGGACAACCAATGATGCCTTCCTCTCCTTTCTCCTCGCTGTCCATGATGCAAAACGCTGTCAGTAGCGCCAGTACAGCGACAAGCGGCGGAGGAATTAGCGGCATGCTGACAAATGTACAAAAGATGCTCGGAATTGCTCAAAACGTCGTGCCAATGGTTCAGCAATATGGACCATTTGTAAAAAACCTTCCAGCGATGATTAAAATTTTTAGGGAGCTGAAGCCGACGGATGACAATAGCGAGTCTGAAACATCAGACATAAATCCTGCCAAAGAAAAGGAAGCCAAAGAAGAAAAGAAACCGCATTCCAAAGACCAGAAAGAGCACAAGCCGCGCGAACTGCCATCCGCCAAATCAACAACAAAGGAAAGAACACCAAAAGAAGCAAAACCGTCTACCCCTAAATTGTATATCTAGTTCTTCTTTGTATTCTTTCCCCTTCTCCGATATAATGAAAAAGAAGTGCCAATGGGCAGAGCGAAGGAGGGGCTTTACAAATGGAAGTAATCAAAATAACACCGCGCGGCTATTGCTATGGAGTGGTTGACGCGATGGTAATGGCCAGAAATGCCGCGTTAGATCCAACACTGCCAAGACCGATCTACATTTTAGGAATGATCGTTCATAATAAACACGTAACCGATGCATTCTCTGAAGAAGGCATCATCACGCTTGATGGAGAAAACCGTTTAGAACTGCTTGAAAAAATTGAGCATGGGACGGTCATCTTTACGGCGCATGGCGTTTCTCCAGAAGTGAAGAAGCGAGCTCGTGAAAAAGGGCTTGTCACCATTGACGCCACATGCCCAGATGTCACAAAAACCCATGATTTGATTCGCGAAAAACTAAAAGCCGGATATGAAATCATTTATATCGGCAAAAAGGGACATCCAGAGCCTGAGGGAGCCATTGGTATCGATCCGTCGCGCATTCATCTTGTTGAGACGCTAGCGGATGTTGACAAGCTAAATATTCATAGTGAACACATAATGGTGACGAATCAAACCACCATGAGCCAATGGGATGTAGCGGATATTATGAAGAAAGTGCAAGAAAAGTATCCGCAAGTAGAAGTGCATAAAGAAATTTGTTTAGCCACACAGCTTCGCCAAGAAGCGGTTGCCGAGCAGGCAAAAGAGGCAGATGTCACCATCGTCGTAGGCGATCCGCGGAGCAATAACTCCAACCGGCTTGCGCAAGTATCGGAAGAAATCGCTGGAACAAAAGCATACCGCATAGCGGATGTAACCGAAATCGAAATCGATTGGATTAAAGATGCGAAAAAGGTGGCTGTCACCGCTGGCGCTTCGACACCGACTCCGATCACCAAAGAAGTGATCGAATTTCTCCAGCAGTTTGATCCAAACAATCCGGAAACGTGGAAACGCGAGCGCAAAGTACCGCTGCAAAAAATCTTGCCGAAAGTCAAAACAAAGCAACAAGAAACCGGGGTTTAAGTCAGCCCCGGTTTTTATTTCGCCATTCAGTAGGTTACACAAATGTAAACGGATCTGTATGGACTTTTGACGCATAAACAGCGGTATTCCACTTTTTCTTGGCAAATTCCTGTTCTAAAAAGCGGGCAACTCCCTGTTTCATCACTTTTTCCACATTATGTCCCGGATCAACGATATTTAACCCAAGGGCCATAGCATCGTGCGCTACATGATAATAAACATCGCCCGTTACATACACATCTGCTCCGCTCATTTTCGCTTGCCGAATATATTTATTTCCGTCTCCGCCGACAACAGCTACCTTTTTCACCGGATCGTCAAGCTGTCCTACAACACGAACCGCAGGGACATCAAGCGATTTTTTGACGTGCTCTGCAAACTCTCCCAATGTCGTTTCCTGTAGCAGCTTCCCTACTCTGCCCAATCCCCATGTATGCCCCTGATTGTCAAGCGAATAGACATCATATGCGACCTCTTCATACGGATGGGCTTTCAGCATAGCCGCAATGACTTTTTTTTGCAGAGAAGCGGGGACAATCGTTTCAATCCGCACTTCCTCTACCTGTTCAAGCTCACCCTTTGCTCCAATAAATGGATTCGCTCCGTCTTCTGGCAAAAATGTGCCGATCCCTTCACTGTTAAATGTGCAATAACTATAATTCCCAATATGGCCAGCGCCGGCATGTCCAAGCGCTTCCCGAACAGCAGAGGCATGAGTTTTCGGAACATACACTACTAATTTTTTCAATTTCTCTTCATACGTTGGCGCAAGCACCTCTACTTCCTTCAGTCCAAGCGCCTCAGCGAGCCAGTCATTGACGCCTCCTTGGGCGATATCTAAATTCGTATGAGCTGCATACACTGTGATATTATGCTTTAAGCATTTTTCAATGATGCGCCCTTGGGCTTGATCAGTTAAAATCTGCTTCAGAGGACGATAAAGAGGCGGATGGTGGGCGATCATTAAATCTGCGCGATTAGCGATCGCCTCATCCACTACCTCTTCCAGCACATCTAGCGCAATGAATACAGTATGAATCGGCTTATTCAACGTTCCCATTTGTAAACCGATTGGATCCCCTTCCATTGCTAACGACTTCGGGGCAAATTGTTCAAATAATTGAATGACTTCATATCCATTTGGAACCTTGCTCATCGCAATACCTCCTCGATCAGTTGAATTTTGCGCTCTAGCTCTTGCTTTTTTTTCATACTTTCCTGCGTGAGTGCTTTTTCTTCAAGCTGCGCAATAATTTTCTTCCAATGCTCGAGCTCACTTCGCCATTTTTTTAAAAAGATGTCATTCCTCTCTTTCAGTAAAAACGGGCCAAGAAGCAATTCAGCCTCTATATGGTCATGGTTATAAGGCTTTAAACCGTTTCCTTGCTCGGCGACAAGAACCTCATAAATTTGTCCGTCCTCCTCCAAAATCCGTTCCGCCACAAGCTCCCATCCATGGGAAATCAGCCAGTTTCTCACAACATGTGCTCCGACATTCGGCTGTAAAATCAACCGCTGAACCCCTGATAATTTCTCCTTGCCATTCTCTAGAATATGAGCAATCAACGTTCCGCCCATCCCAGCAACCGTCACACAATCCACTTCATCCGGCTCGATTACAGCCAGACCGTCTCCTTTTCTCACAAAAATAACTTGGCTAAGTCCTGTTTTTTCGACCTGCTTTTGTGCCGAGCGGAACGGTCCGTCAGCCACTTCCCCGGCAACAGCCTTCGTAATATAGCCATGCAAATACGCATAGCATGGCAAATAGGCATGGTCAGATCCTATATCAGCCAGTTTCGATTTTTTCGGTATAAATGAAACAACGGTTTCTAGCCGCTTTGACAGTTTTAACTCATTCATTGTATCTCCCTTTCCGCACTGCGACATGATCGCCTTTATTGTATCATAAACAAAAAATCCCTTCACCCAAGGTAAAGGGACTTTGGCTATTATTGCAATTTTGAAAGCCATTTGGCCATCTCGTCAGCTTTTTCTGGCGGTACAAGTCCTGCAGGCATATTGCCGCGACCGTTTTCAAGGACATGCTTGATTTCGTCTACTGAGAGACGTTTTCCAACACCTTTTAATGACGGACCGACGCCACCTTCGTAATTCACGCCATGACAGCCGCTACATGTTTGTTTATAAAAGTCTTCTGGTTTTGCAGCTGTTGTTTGTTCTGTTTTAGCTCCGCCCTCTTTCTCTTTTGCCATCTCTTTAGCGTCGCCAAGCCCTTTAAATGAAAGAGCAATCATTAGACCAATCCCAAATACCATGATAATAACAAATGGGATTAACGGGTTTCGATTCATCAGTTTAACCTCCCTTATGTATAGACTATCCTGAAAATGTAACCGCTACAAACAATTTTATTTTACTGTAAATCTGGAAGAAGGAAAAGCCCTAAATCACTTTCTCGCTGAAAATCGTCGAAAAAGAGCGACATTACACAAAAAAGGAACCAATGAGCAATGCAATGCCGAACACCCCTGAGATCGCAAAATAAAGCAGCCGCATGCGAAGGCCAAAAACAATCCACAATGCGCAATTTAAAAAAATCACCAAAGCGGAGATCGGCTTGTTTTTGGGAAAATAATAATCACTCAAATGAACAGAAGCCAAAAAGACCAAAAAAGCGCCGATAATGAGCGGCAGATGCACGAGCCTCGCTTCTTTTCTCCATTTCCATATTCCAATAAAGCAAAGAAGAATAAAAAAGGATAAAAGGAGCATTTGCAAAACAAACGACAATTCAGTAAAATAAATGGCAAGAACACTTATTGGCAACAAAAGACAAATTAACAATATAAAGAAAATGTGAAGCCAAGCGCCTGCCCTCCTCACAGCCGTCTGAGCCGAGGAGCGGTCTCCTTCTGTATAAAGCGCTAGCAAATAATCGCAATATTGCTCTGGAAGAAGGCGTGAGCGCTTCCAATATTCAATTTCTCTTACAATGATTTCGCGTCGTTTTTCATCCATGCTGATCGACCTTCCTGGTTGGAAATAAAAATAGTTTACTTCTCTTGCGGCAGAAGTAAACTATTGGTCTCAACCTTTATTTTGTAGACGCGGGCAAGAGCCCGTGAAAAAAGAAGGATCTCCTTCTTTTTTCACACAACGCTCTGCATATGGATTCATGCGATGTTGTTGAGAGCCATTTTTTCAGCGCAGACATTACTCTAAAAAGTCTTTCAAACGCTTGCTACGGCTTGGATGACGCAACTTCCGGAGCGCTTTCGCTTCAATTTGTCGAATACGCTCTCTCGTAACGCCGAACACTTTTCCTACTTCTTCAAGCGTACGAGTGCGCCCATCATCTAAGCCAAAGCGAAGACGGAGCACATTTTCTTCACGATCAGTAAGCGTATCAAGGACATCTTCAAGCTGCTCTTTTAATAACTCATATGCCGCATGTTCGGAAGGGGAGGTTGCATCCTGATCTTCGATGAAGTCTCCTAGATGTGAATCGTCCTCTTCACCGATCGGCGTTTCAAGCGATACAGGCTCTTGGGCAATCTTCAGAATTTCGCGGACTTTCTCTGGCGTCAAATCCATTTCCTCTGCGATTTCTTCTGGAGATGGCTCGCGGCCAAGATCCTGAAGAAGCTGGCGCTGCACGCGAATCAGCTTGTTGATCGTTTCCACCATATGCACAGGGATGCGGATCGTCCGAGCCTGATCAGCGATAGCCCGAGTAATCGCTTGACGGATCCACCATGTGGCATACGTACTAAATTTATAGCCTTTTCGATAATCGAACTTCTCAACAGCTTTAATTAGACCCATGTTCCCTTCTTGAATTAAATCCAGAAACAGCATGCCACGTCCGACATACCGTTTGGCAATGCTGACAACAAGGCGCAAGTTAGCTTCCGTTAACCGCCGTTTTGCTTCTTCATCTCCCTGCTCAATGCGCTTGGCCAGCTCGATTTCTTCTTCGGCAGAAAGCAGCGGAACGCGGCCAATTTCTTTTAAATACATGCGGACAGGATCATTAATTTTTACGCCGGGAGGAACCGTTAAATCATTTAGATCAAATTCCTCCTCTTTTACAAGGTCATCGAGATCTGGATCATCGTCTAAATCCGATTCGCTAATAATATCCACACCCTGCTCCGTTAAATACTCATAGTATTCATCCATTTGATCTGAATCGAGATCGAAACCAGATAAGCGCTCGGCAATTTCTTCATATGTTAATACACCGCGTTTTTTTCCTAATTCCAGTAACTGTTCTTTTACTTGTTCCAGAGTTACATCAGAGTCGACTTGTTTTGAACGAGCTGATTTTTCAGCCATTTCGTCCCCTCCTTCTAAAACTTTCAGACGACATTATGAACTAGATAACAACTTTTTCATTTCGAGAATTTCTTTAGCGATGCGTGCAGCTCTCAGAAAATCCTTCTGGCGCTCCGCTTCGATTTTTTCTTGCTCTTTTTGCTTTAGGTTTAACCATTTTGGGTAATTCAACACATGTTTCATGTAATCATTTAATTCTTGTGATGAAAGGTTTTCATTGATAAGCATCATTGATAGCTCCGTCACAAGCGGTTTTAATCCATCGGGTATTCGCGCAACTAGCGCGCTGACATCAGGTTCGTTTCCTTCTTCATAAAACGCATAAATGTAAGCGGCAATTGCCCGATGCTCCTCAATGTTGAAATCGCCTTGAATCGTCTGCTGCACAGTAAAGGCCACATCTCGGTTTCGAAGCATGTGAGCAAGCAACAACCTCTCAGCGTTATGAAATGCTGGAAAAAGTTTCTTCGAAGGTAGTTGCGGAGCCGCAGTCGACTGCCTACTATTTGAAGAAGCGGCTGTTCTCGTTTTTTTGTAGCGCTCCAGCTGCTGCTGCAAAGCTGACAAGGAGAGAGAAAATTCATCTGCCAGCTGCCGCAGATAATAATCTAACTCGACGGGATTCGATAACTGGGCGATTTCCTTTAGCGCCTCTTCAATATAGCGAATTTGCTCGCTTTCATTTTGCAAATTTTTCCCTTTACGCAAATAGGCCATTTTAAAAGCCATCAATGTGCCGCTCGCTTCAAGCACATTATGCCGAAATCGCTCTAGGCCGTATGTTCTAATATATTCATCTGGATCAAGGCCATCAGGAACAGCGGCGATTCTTACGTAGCATCCTGCTTTTTCTAAAAGCTCCGCTGCCCGAAGAGTGGCTTCCACCCCTGCTGTATCACCATCATAGCAAATGACGATCGACTCCACGTTGCGTCTGAGAATGCGCGCTTGCTCGTCAGTTAACGCTGTGCCCATCGTCGCGATAGCATTTGAAACTCCCGCTTTAAATGCTGAAATAACATCAGCAAACCCCTCGAATAAAACAGCCTGCTGCAGCTTTCGAATATGCAGCCGAGCTTGATGAAAATTATATAAAATCTTACCCTTATGAAAGATCGAGGTCTCTGGGCTGTTTAGATACTTCGGCTGTCCTTCTCCTAAAATGCGTCCGGAAAACGCGACCGCTTCTCCGTGATGATTATGGATTGGAAACATCACACGATTGCGAAAACGATCAAAATATTCTCCGTTTTCCTTTCGAATCACGAGTCCGGCTTTTTCCATCAGGTCAAGCGGAAACCCACGGCTTTTTAAAAATTTCACAGCAAAATCCCAAGAATGAGGCGAATAGCCGATTTCGAATTGCTCGATTACTTCGCGGGTCATGCCTCGCTCCTGTAAATAATCAAGTGCATGTTGCCCCTCTTTTGTATTTATGAGCAAATGATGATAAAATTTCTTTAAAAGTTCATGCGCCTCTATCATTTTTTTGGCATCGCTTGCTTCAGCTGACCTTTTATGCTGATGATCAAGAGGGAGAGGCGCCAAATCTATATTGGCCCTCGCTGCCAGCCTTGCGGCTGCATCGGTAAACGAAAGGCCTTCTATGTCCATTAGGAACGAGAACACGTTCCCGCCCGCTCCACAACCAAAGCAATGGAAAATTTGCTTTTCGGGTGAAACCGAAAAAGACGGCGTTTTCTCTCCATGAAACGGACATAGTCCAAAATAGTTACGTCCTTGTTTTTTCAGCTGAACGTAATCGCTGATCACATCAACAATATCGACTGATCGCCGGATTTCTTCAATCATTTCTTCGGGAATGCGGTATCCCATACGAACAACTCCGTAATTTTATTATTCTCGTCCTATGCCTTATTTCCTGCGGATTTCGACAAAATTTTTTCGAAACTTTTTCGAAAGGTCTGCCGCTCTTCGTCAGAGAAACGTTTCATTCCTTTCATACGCACACCTTGTCTCCGTTGTTTTGCATGAAGATAGCGAATATAGAGCACATGTCCTATCCCATCTTCGCTATACATTTTTCCTTGAGGAGACATCACACAAATGTCCCGATTGACTAATAAGCTTGCCAATCCGATATCGTGCGTAATCACAACATCCCCCTTTTGCGCATGATTAACAATATACAAATCAACAGCTTCTCTTTCCGTATCTACATATACCCACTCCATTTCCGCCACATGTGAAAAATGGTTATATGAAGATACAAAAACACTTTGTACATTATATTGACGAGCAAGAGAGAAAATTTCATCTTTTACAGGACAAGCGTCTGCATCGACAAAAACAGTCATATGTCGCCCGTCGCCTTTTTTACATTCTACACCATCTTCAAAAATCCTTCTTCTCCTCCCATGAACATAAACGAATTTTGTCGACATCTTCCTCTTGACAATAAGCTATCAATAGTTTACTCGTTCTATCTCTGCTCTAAACGTAGCACGGTTTATTTTTATCACAATTTTTTATTATAATACAATCAATACGAATGCGCCAGAAAAAAATAAAAGAATGCCTATGATGCTAGTCGAGCGTTATGTCCAACCATAGACGGAGCTCGACATGTTAACCCATGCACAACTATGGAGTTCAACGACCTTGGCTTATCTCCGATCCTCGAAAAAAGGATTCTATTTTTGGAACGGCTATATGCGCTTCCATTTCTTTACCTAACACTAAGACAACATTATCTGGCACCATGAACAAAACGATAGATGCTGCAAAATCATGCATTTTCCAGCTAAAAGGCAATTCAAAAATATCACGAATGATCGCTGAAAAGTCGAAGACCGAAACAAACAAAAAAAGAAGCCATTGATAACATTGCATGGATAGCAATGAAAATCATGAGGCTTCCCCTTATAGCTTCCGTTTTTTCATGATAATATTCGCGGTCTCTTCGATCGCTTTGTTCGTCACATCAATGACATCGCAGCCGATTTGCTGAATTACTTGATCAAAATAATTAAGCTCCTCCTTAATGCGTTCCATATTCGCATAGATCGCTTTATCGTCAAGCCCTAGGGCTCTGAGCCGCTCCCGACGAATGGAATTCAGCTTTTCAGGGCTGATTTTTAAGCCGAAGCACTTCTCTCGAGATACTTTAAACAATTCTTCTGGTGGCTCGACTTCCGGCACAATGGGCACATTGGCGACTTTTAAGCGTTTATGAGCCAAATACTGTGACAGCGGCGTCTTAGAAGTGCGTGACACCCCGATCAACACAATATCAGCACGCAAAATGCCGCGCGGATCCCGCCCGTCATCATATTTTACAGCAAATTCAATCGCTTCGATCTTTTTAAAATAATCTTCATCTAATACGCGAACCTGCCCTGGTTCATAGCGAGGAGTCATATTGAATAAATGGCTCATTTTCTCCATAAGCGGACCAATAATATCATATAGCTCCACACCTTCACGTTCAGCCTCTTCAATTAAAAACTGGCGCATTTGCGGCACGACAAGCGTAAAAGCAATAATCGCATGATTCATTTTGGCTAGCGCAACCACTTCCTTCAACGTGGAGACATCTTCTACATAAGGAACGCGCTTTAGTTGAATAGCAGCGCTATTAAATTGGCTTGCGGCCGCTTTGACGACCAATTCAGCGGTTTCTCCGCCTGAATCAGAAACCACGTATACAACGCGTTGATTCATCTTCATCCTCCTTAAAGCAAATCATCTTTTGCTAGCGCAACAAAAGCTTTTGTAATATTTGTTTTGGTGATTCGTCCAATCACCTCATATCCCTTGTCTGTTTTTTTTACGACTGGCATGGCATCAATTTGTTTTTCAATGAGCCGCTCAGCCACATCAATCAACAGATCATCTTTATAACAGACATTGATGTTTGGCATTCTTGTCATAATGATGTTAACCGGAATCGAAGTCAGCTCCTGCTTGCCAATGCTCGCTCGCAATAAATCTTTGCGCGACAAGACACCCACTAATAAAGATTCTTCATCCACGACAAACAATGTCCCGACATCCTCAAGAAACATCGCCACAATGGCGTCATATACGCTGACATTTTCATTGACTACGACAGGAATCGATTGAAAGTCACTGACTTTCATTTTTTTTATTCGATCCGCTAAAAGCTGTGTTCCTGTTTTTCCTGTATAAAAATAGCCGACTCTCGGTCTTGCTTCCAAATAGCCAGCCATTGTTAAAATCGCCAAGTCGGGACGCAGCGTCGCTCTTGTTAAATTTAATTTTTCTGCGATGTTTTCCCCGGTAATCGGTCCATGGTCTTTGACGATTTGTAAAATTTGTTCTTGGCGTTTATTCAGTTCGATTTTCACTCACCACCTTACCAAAAACTAAAAAAGGCTGTACTCATACGAACCTATTATAACGTAATGATTCATTTTACGAAAGGAAATCAAGAAAATTCGCTTTGTTCTAAAAATACGTGCATCGTTGCTCCTGATTTCCCTCAAGCAAAGACGCCATCGACAGACCGCTTCCATATAAAAACAGGGCTGCCTCAGCTTCGTGACAGCCCTTTATTATTGCAGCCGAGATTTTAGCTGCTCGATTTGTTCTAAAAATCGTTTCGTTTTTAGCGAAAGTCCGGAATATTCGTCATAATAGGCGGAAATAACGTGGTGTAATTCGTTTTTCGTTTCCTTCTTAACCGAAATTTTGCCCAACCTTGACAGATCAAGATGGTAAAAAAGCCGCAACAGCCTAACCGCTGCCGAAGAAAGAGAAAAGCGGTACGGATCCTTTTCCTCGCATTGATCGCAAAGAAATCCCCCTTCCTTTATGGAGAAGGAGAACCTCCCCTCGCTTCGCCCGCAAACCGCGCATCCGTCTAACGATGGAGGCAATCCGATCACCCGCAGCATTTTCATCTCGTAAATATATGTAAGAATTTCTAAATCGAGTCCGTCATTCATATATTTTAATGTCTGAAGAAGCAGCTCAAATAAATAAGGATTGGGGCGCCGCTCTTCCATAATTTTATCTGTTAGCTCGACGACATAAGAAGCATAAGCTGTTGCAAAAATATCTTCGCGAATCCCTCTCAGTGCATCAATGATTTCACCTTGATGCAGGCTTCCTACTCCGCGACTCTTTTGAATTAAATAATGTCCATAAGTAAATAAGTGCGTCACAGAAGAAAGGCGACTGTTTGGCTTTTTCGCTCCTCGAGCCATAACAGCCACCTTTCCCCATTCTCTCGTCAGCAAGGTAACAATTTTATGAGTTTCCCCGTAATCAATCGTTCGAAGCACAATTGCTTCGCATTTTTCAAACAATATGATCACCACCAAGCTGGAAAAAGCAGCTTAGAAAATCGGCTGGTCCATTTCCGTAAACTCGATTTCTTGTTCATCGCCATTTGGCTGATGCTCCCTTTCAAGCTCTTTGAAAAGGAGATATGTGTCGATATTCCCCGTTTGGCTAAACAGCTTCCACGTAAATTCTAGCATCGAACCACACCTTTCCGCCTGTAGGATCGCTTTATAAAGGTTGCGTGCAAGCAGCGCTTACACGTTCAATAAGCTATTTATAGCTTGGCTTCCCTACAATCAATTTATGTTACACAAAATTTGTTAATATTCGTCCTCTCTAAATCCGAAATCGCGCAATTGAGATAATTTATTTCGCCAATCCTTTTGGACCTTAACCCAAAGCTCCAAAAACACTTTAGAACCTAACAGCGCTTCAATGTCTTGACGGGCTCGTTGCCCAATTTCTTTTAGCATTCGCCCTTGCTTTCCGATAATGATGCCCTTTTGTGAGTCACGTTCAACAATAATCGTCGCGCTAACATAAATGGTGTGATGATCTTCTGGGCGTTCAATTGAATCAATGACGACTGCAATGGAATGAGGAACTTCCTCGCGTGTTAAATGAAGAGCTTTTTCCCGAATTAATTCAGCGATAATAAAACGCTCGGGATGATCCGTTATTTGATCAGCAGGGTAATATTGCGGACCTTCCGGTAAATATTTTTTTATTTGCTCGATTAGCGTTTCGACATTGTTTCCTTGTAGCGCTGAAATCGGCACAATCTCTGCGAACGGATATTGTGACTGATAATGCTCAATAAGAGGTAGCAATTCGTCCGGATGCACTTGGTCGATTTTGTTAACGACTAAAAACACCGGCGTTTTTACTTCCTTCAGCCGCTCTATGATGAAAGCATCGCCGCGGCCGAATCCTTCTTCAGCATTTACCATAAACAAAATTAAGTCGACTTCTTTTAAAGCGTTTTGCGCCACCTTCATCATAAAATCGCCCAGCTTATGCTTTGGCTTGTGGATTCCAGGCGTATCAATAAAAATGATCTGTGTGCTTTCCGTTGTGTATACGCCTTGGATCTTATTGCGTGTCGTTTGCGGTTTATCGCTCATAATGGCGATTTTTTGACCAATGACACGGTTTAAAAACGTTGATTTTCCTACATTTGGTCTACCGATAATGGAAACAAATCCTGATTTATACTGTTCCTTATTCATGCAAATCCTCCGCTGAAAATGCTCCTGGCAATAATTCTTTTACTGTTAATTCTCGAATGTCTCCTTTTAAATTGGTCAAAATGATTTTCATATCTGGCGGACATAATTCAGCAATCACTTGACGACACGCTCCACAAGGCGGGACCGGACGGGAGCTGTCAGCAATCACCGCTAATGCCGCATAATCGGTGTCTCCTTCAGAATACGCTTTAAACAACGCTGTCCGTTCTGCGCAGTTGCACACGCTATAAGCGGCATTTTCGATATTGCAGCCGCGGTAGACTTTGCCGTTTTTAGTTAATAAAGCAGCGCCTACTTTAAACTTGGAGTACGGTACATAAGCATACTCTCTCGCTTTTTTAGCTTCAGTGATCAATTCCTGTGTATGCAATGATGCTCTTCCTTTCTTTTCGAGGAAAAACTCCTCCTTTTTATTTTACAGGAAATCAAGAAATTTTTCATCTCTATTCATGTATATATAACAGAAAAATTCGAATTTTCTCATTTCAATACCCAATTATACAAATGTGGCAGAAAAAGGATGGCTCCTATCATAACCGCCATGATCGCACCAAGCAAAACAGCGCCGGCCGCTATGTCTTTGGCTGCTTTGGCAAGCGGATGAAAGTCTTTTGTTACTAAATCGACCGTCCGTTCAATCGCCGTGTTCACCATTTCTAAACTGATCACCGCGCCAATTGTCAACAGCAATATAAGCCATTCCCATTTCGTAAAATGAAAAACAATAGCGAAAACAATGGCGATAGCAGCAAGCATAAGGTGAATTTTCATATGCACCTCTTCCCTTACTGCTGCCACCATTCCTGACCACGCATTTCGAAACCGTTTCCATCGCTGACGCCACTGCTTCATCGTTTATCGTTTCAACCCGTATTGTTCCAGAATTTGCTCTTGCTTAGCAAACATTTCCTTTTCGTCTTCCTCTGTTTCATGGTCATATCCTAACAAATGTAAAAAGCCATGCACAGCTAAAAATCCTAATTCTCTCATAAAGGAATGGCCGTATTCTTTCGCTTGCTCTTGTGCTTTCGGAACGGAAATAATAATATCTCCTAATACCGGCGGTGCATCTAATCCAATGATTTCCGTTTCTCCTTCCCCCATCTCTTCAAGTGCAAACGAAATCACATCAGTAGGTTGATCCTTCCCGCGATACTCACGATTAATCATCCGGATTTGTTCATTATCGACAAAAGAAATGCTAACCTCCGCCTCATCTGGAATCTGTTCAACATCAGCCGCATAATTTAATAATTTGGCGATGACCTCCATCTGCTCATCAGTTACTTCATTTGTTTCGTCTAACCAATCAATATGTAGTGCCATTTTTTCTTCACCTTTTCCTTCTCTTCTCGTTGATGCCCCTTCGATAAAAAGAGACCCATCATGTTAATGGGTCTGTCGCATGACCGGGCTATAATAATGTTTAAATCACGAAGACCGCGTTTGTCAAATATTATTTTCATTTAAAGAATCGCGGCCTAACCAACGAATTTCGACTGCCTTTATGCTGCAGCATAACATAGTTGCTGATTTACGCCCTTCGCCCGTAAACCCCTCGTTTTTTCATCATACCATAAATGCAGCTCCATGATAAATTTCTATCTATTGGCTGAAAAGAAGCCTTCCCTATTCTTATACGCTCGCTTGATCATACGCTTCAATAATTTTTCCGACAAGCGGATGGCGAACAACATCAGCCTGCTCCAAAAAGACAAATGAAATGCCGCTAACAGATGATAAAATATCCTTGGCTGCAGCCAACCCAGATTGAACGCCCCTAGGCAAGTCAATCTGAGAAATATCGCCTGTAATAACCATTTTCGAGCCAAATCCAAGCCTTGTTAAAAACATTTTCATTTGCGATGGCGTTGTATTTTGCGCTTCATCCAAGATCACAAATGCATCCTCAAGCGTGCGCCCTCTCATATAAGCAAGCGGTGCAATTTCAATCGTCCCTCGCTCGATGAGACGCTGTGTATGATCAGTACCCAATATATCATGAAGAGCATCATAAAGCGGACGTAAATACGGATCCACCTTTTCTTTCAAATCTCCTGGCAAAAAGCCTAAATTTTCTCCCGCCTCGACTGCTGGACGAGTTAAAATAATTCTCTTGATGTATCCATTTTTAAGTGCATGAACAGCCATAACGACTGCCAAATAGGTTTTTCCTGTTCCCGCCGGGCCGATGCCAAATACAAGATCATGCTTTTTAATCGCCGCTACATATTGGCGCTGTCCTAATGTTTTGACGCGAACCGGCTTTCCTTTAGCGTTTTTCGTAATCTCTTCCTCATATAACTCAATGAAATACTCTAGCGTGTTGCTTTTCGCCATTTGAATCGCATACATCACATCGCGTTCGCTAATCGTGACTCCCTTGCGAATCACGATGAGCAGATGGCGAAGCACCTCATCAACGAGCCGAACGCTTTCGCTGTTTCCTGAAACGTGCACGGCATCTCCCCGCGTCACAATCGAAACGCCCAGCTCTTGCTCAATTCGTTTTAAATGAACATCATGAATGCCAAAAAGGGCAATCGCCTCATTGGCATTTTCTAATTGCTGGCTAATCGTCACAAACTCCTCTGACATCCCTTAATCTCCTTGAACAATAGGTTGTGGTATCGCAATATTTTCAACTACTTGGTAATGAATCTCTACTTTTACTTTACCATTCTCTTTGGTTGCATGCAAAATCTTTTCACCTACAATGGAAGCATCTGCTTCTAGTTTGCCCTCCAGCTCATTTCGCGCCATTTCTTTTGCTTTCTGCAGCGCTTCATTCCATGTATAGCTCCGCTTAACCTCCTCGTTTTCCCGATAAATCACCCGCTCGTAATAAATCGGCAGCTTCCATCGCCAGAACTGCAGGGCCCTTTTTTGGTTTTCGGTTTTATAATGGCTAAATGGCGGTTTTTTAAACCCCCAAACCGGAAGTGAAAAAGAACCAATCGCTATATAATGCTTTTCCATATACTTTCCTGTGTATACTTGAAACACGGAATCAAACGGCAAGACGACTGTAGACTTGTACCATGTTTCTCCAAAAATTTTTCCACGAGCCGGCACAAGCTTCGTTTTTCCCTCTTTTCCAATAATTCCTGACACTAAAACTTGTCCTTTATTCACATAATCATGAACAGCAACAAGCGGTTGTCCCTCTTCGACAAACATATGAGTGATGACGGCTTTCTTTTTCGCCACTAAATGGCGTACCCCCACCGCTTCCGGTTCCTTCGGCTTCTTTTTTTCTACCACTTGAAAGTAAAAGGTCGTCCCCTTTAATTCAACCCCGACCCATGTAATGGTTTCAATGCGATCGGTCAGCTTCTGTTGAATTACTTCAGGAGGATCTAACAGAAATTGAAAAGCTCCTTTTTCAACCCCCATGTGCTTGAGTTCCTTCAAAATGCGGTATTCTGTTTCCGGCTTAGCCCCTTCGATCCGAACATTCCAGACCATGTTAGAAAGCAAAAACACAAGCGCAAAAAATAAAAAGATTCCGATGAGAAATCCAGTATTTCTGAGCATTTTTTTCCCCAAAAAGGGCAGACCGCTTTTTCCGATAAAAAATAGTTTACAACCGCTTTTTCGCACCATTACTCGCATAGCTGGAACGTCTTTTAGAAAGATAAAAAAGGTTGCTGTGTGTTCATCCTGCTTTTTAACATTCCAAATATGAATGCCGTTTCGCAAGCATTTATTTACAAACCGTTCGATTCCTTTTCCCTGAACTTTAACCTTTACGCTTCCTGATAAAAAATTCATCCACTTGTTCTTCATTTTTTTCCTCCCCAATGCTATTCATCTAAATAAATGACATGATGAATTTTTCCTTCTAATAAAATTTCCTCAGGTAGAATCGTCTTGATAACAAATTGCTCGCCGCGAACAAGAAGCTGTCCTTGCTTTAAAAGCAAGCGCAATTCTTTATCACTAAATGTTAATAATCCGCGATGGTTTTCGATATAAATATGTATGTGTCCAATCATGGTAATACGGGGAAGGTCCATCACTAGATCAGCAGGCAGTTCTAACTGGTTTGTCAACCAATTTCTCACTTGCTGGCGCCACTTTTTCATCATCGAAAAGAACCCCCTTTCATCTCATACATATGAAAAAAAATAGGTATGTAGCACATCTGACATAAAAAAAGAAGCCTTGGCATAAGCCAAGACCGTTTACATTATGTATCAATCCCTATTTTTCGCATCAACGCTCCCCTACATGACATGTTGCATTTTTAGGTAACATCGATACATGTCAGTAAGAGAAGGAAGGTTTGCTGTTCCCTACCTTCAGGCTTTTTATCATAAGAAAAGCGCCCGCCGAGGAGAGCTCGAATCAAGCTTGATCCTGTGCGAGTCGAAACTCCACATGTCACCGCAGCAGCCCGGGGCGACTTGAGCCGATGCAGCTTGAAGTTAGACAGCACCTGATTTCTTTCAAAAAAACAAGAGACAAATTCTGACATAAAAAACAATCCCCCTACAGATCGACGCTGAAGAACGAAACGGTCCTTCATCTTGATCTGTAGGGGATTGGTAATGTCAATCATTTATTTCTTGTTACGCTAAGTGCTGCTGAACAAGTTTATTAACGAGAGAGCCGTCCGCCTTTCCTTTTACTTTCGGCATGATTGCTCCCATCACTTTTCCCATATCAGCTTTTGAAGAAGCTCCAACCTCGGCAATCGTTTCTTTAATAATGGCTGTTAGCTCTTCTTCTGTAAGCTGCTTAGGCATATATAGCTCAAGTATGCGAATTTCTTCTTTTGTTTTATCAGCAAGGTCTGAACGACCAGCGTTTTCGAACTCTTGGAGGGAGTCTTTACGTTGTTTTAATTCGCGAGAAAGTACAGTCAGCTCTTCATCTTCAGATAATTGGCCCTTTCCAAGCTTGATCGCTTCGTTCTGCAACGATGCTTTGACCATCCGAATGACGGAGAGTTTTTCTTTTTCTTTGTTTTTCATCGCTTGCTTCATATCATCGTTTAAACGTTCAAGAAGACCCATAAATACACCCTCTTTTAATGCTTGCGCTTTCTAGCCGCTTCAGACTTTTTCTTGCGTCTTACGCTTGGCTTCTCATAGAATTCACGCTTTCTTGCTTCTTGTAACGTACCTGTTTTTGAAACAGCACGTTTGAAGCGACGAAGAGCATCTTCAAGCGATTCGTTTTTACGAACGATTGTTTTTGACATCTTACTTCCCTCCCTCCGAACAACGCCACTTGCATTTGTATTACTAAACATGTACCTGTCAATTATAATATATCCGATAAAAGAGGTCAACTAAAAAAGCAGTCATCGTCTCTCCTTCTTGTCCATACAATGGTGATGAAAGGAGAGAAGGACATGTTGTCATTATTGATCTTATTTAGCGTTTATATTAGCATTTTTTTGCTTGGAATGTTTATGCTGAAAGCAGGTCTCTACGCTCTTTCTGGCCATCGCCTGAAGAAATGGCTGCTGCATTTTACGAAAACACCCTTTCAAGGATTTCTCACAGGAACAGCGCTTACCGCTCTTCTGCAAAGCAGTTCGGCGATGATGATCATCACCGTAGGCCTTGTAACAACTGGCTATTTAACATTTCGCCAATCGATCGGCATTATTTTAGGCAGCAACATAGGCTCTACCATCACAACGGAAATTATTACGCTTGATCTGGGAGCAAGTGCTATTCCCATGCTGCTGACCGGAGCTTTTTTTGTCTTTTTTCTTCGGCATCGCATCAGCTACAGTATCGGTATGATCTTGATTGGGCTTGCCTGCTTATTTTTTGCCATGAAAGGATTTGGCGATCTTGCAAAGCCGCTTGCTTCTTACCCCGTTGTCTACGAGTGGCTAAAAAAGACCGATCGCTCTAATCTATTAGGAATTGCTGTCGGCATGCTCCTCGCGTCGATTATTCAGTCAAGCGCAGCGACGATCGGTATTACGATGGGCTTTCTTCATGAGCATTTGCTCACATTGCCGGCCGGTATTGCGATTTTACTTGGCGCCAATATCGGAACATGCGTAACGGCCCTTTTAGCCAGCATTGGTACAAGCCAGGAAGCAAAGCTTACAGCTTATACGCATTTATGGCTGAACATTGCTGGAGTAGGTATTTTCTATTTTCTCATTCATCCTTTAGCTTCCTTTGCCGGCAGCTTAGCTGCCAAACCTGACGTCCAGCTGGCGCATGTCAGCGTTTTATTCAATGTTCTTTGCTCAGTCGCCGCTCTGCCATTCACTCGCTTCATTGAAGCGTGGATTACCTTCATCCATAAAAAATAACTTGCATATTAATAATCAGTAAGCGCCGTTTTTCCTTGAACGATCGCAACACCAGAGCTTGTACCGATGCGCGTCGCTCCCGCTTTCACCATCGCTTCGGCTCCTTGAAGATCGCGGACGCCGCCAGACGCTTTCACACCCATATCCGGTCCTACCGTTTGACGCATTAATGCGATATCTTCAATCGTAGCACCACCGGTAGAGAAGCCTGTAGATGTTTTGACATAATCAGCCCCCGCTTGTACGGCTAAGCGGCAGGCGCGCACTTTTTCCTCTTCCGTTAGCAAGCATGTTTCAATAATGACTTTCACAAGGGCTTTTCCTTTAGCCGCTTCGACGACAGCGCGGATATCACGCTCCACAAGCTCGTCCGCTCCGTCCTTTAAAGCACCAATATTCATAACCATATCGATCTCTGTTGCGCCATTAGCGATCGCATCTTTCGTTTCGAATGCTTTTGTTTCCGGAGTATTGGCTCCAAGAGGAAAACCAATGACTGTGCAAACTTTCACATCAGTGCCTTTTAGCAGCTCAGCTGCAGTCGCTACCCATGTTGGATTTACACAAACAGAAGCAAAGCCGTATTGTTTCGCCTCTTCACATAATTGAACAATTTGTTCCTTTGTTGTATTCGCTTTCAGCAGTGTATGGTCAATCATTTTTGCCAATTGATTTGCCATATGAATGCCGCTCCTTTCTGTTGAAATAGAGAAGTCTGACCTCTATCATCATACCATTTTTCAACCGCAAAAACTAGCCGACAAGCAAAATTTGTTCAATGAACCTCTCTCACTTCCACTCCGTTAAGAGGCTGGAAACTTCTCGATGGATGATGTTAAAAAAAGCTCCCACCGAGCGGCGATGAGGCTCCACGTGTCGCCGCTGCAGTGCGATGCGGAGCGACTCAAGCCGCTGGCGTTTGAAGCTGGAGACAAGATATCCATTCTGACAGAAGCAAAAAACCCAGCTAATCGCTGGGTTTTACGAGCTTAATTTCATTTTTTCCGTTACCTGATCAGATACTACGCGGACGAATTCTCCTTCATTATATGGATAGCCCGCTTTCGTAATTTTCACTTTTACAAGCTGACCGACCATTTCTTCAGTGGCTGGAAATTTTACTTTTAAGTAATTATCGGTATATCCAACGTATAAGCCACTGTCCGGCTCTTCTTTATATGGCTCTTCTGGAATGACTTCAAGCACTTGTCCTTCGAACTGCGAAGCATATTCCTTCGCCAAATGGTCAGAAAGAGCGATGAGGCGATGAACGCGCTCGTTTTTCACCTCTTCATCGACTTGGTCTGGCATGCGCGCCGCAGGTGTTCCTGTACGCTTCGAATATGGAAATACATGAAGTTCCGAAAACTGATGGTCACGGATAAATTCATACGTTTCCATAAATTCTTCTTCCGTCTCACCAGGAAATCCGACAATAATATCCGATGTGACCGCCAGCCCAGGCAGTGCTTCCCGCAATTGAACAAGCCGCTCAGCAAAAAATTGAGTCGTATACTTGCGGCGCATCCGCTTTAATACGCTGTTGGACCCAGATTGAAGCGGAATGTGCAAATGGCGGACAATTTTATCGGAACGCTTGAGAACTTCAATGACTTCATCGGTGATTTGACTTGCTTCAATGGATGAAATGCGAAGCCGCTTTAAGCCGACTACCTGTTCATCCATATCGCGAAGCAGCGCAGCAAAATTATAATCCTTCATATCTTCTCCATAGCCGCCTGTATGAATGCCTGTTAGTACGATTTCTTTATAGCCGGCATCAACAAGCTGTTGCGCTTGGCGAATGACTTCTTTCGGATCGCGTGAACGCATGAGGCCGCGCGCCCACGGAATAATGCAAAACGTGCAAAAATTATTGCAGCCTTCTTGAATTTTCAAAGAAGCTCGCGTCCGATCCGTAAAGGCAGGAACGTCCATTTCTTCATATACGCGGGTCTTCATAATGTTTCGAACCCCGTTAATCGGCTGGCGCTCTTGCTTAAATTGTTCAATATATTCAAGGATCTTGGCGCGATCCTGCGTTCCGATTACGATATCAACCCCAGGAATCGCCATAACTTCAGCTGGAGAGGTTTGCGCATAACAGCCTGTGACACAAATAACCGCATCAGGATTTTGCCGGATGGCACGCCGAATAACTTGACGGCTTTTTTTATCGCCCGTATTCGTCACTGTGCATGTATTTATCACGTACACATCTGCATGAGTTTCAAAGTCTTTTCGTTCATAGCCCGCTTGTTTAAATAACTGCCAAATCGCTTCTGTTTCATAATGATTTACTTTGCAACCTAACGTATGAAAAGCCACTGTTGACATTATTCTCACCTCACCTTAATTCCCATTCATATGATGCAGCCGCTAATACATAAAGCGGGGCTGTTTCCGTCCGCAAAATCCGCGGTCCGAGGCCACATGTGAAAAAACCGTTTTCCTGAAGCTTCGTGATTTCATGCTCCGCCAAACCGCCTTCTGGACCAAATAAAACGAGCATCGACTCCCCCGGCTTCATCTGTCGCAAAACTTTTCGCAAAGCTGCTGCTTCTCCTTGCTTTGCTTCTTCTTCATAAGCAACCATACGATAGTCCAGCGTTCGGGCAAATTCAATAAACGGCTCCATAGACATCGGCTGGTAGATATCAGGAATGCGCGTGCGATGCGCTTGCTCAGCTGCTTCTTTTGCAATTTTCCTCCATCTTTCCAGCTTTTTATCCGCTTTTTTCGCTTCCCATTTAACAACAGAGCGAGCCGCCAAAAAGGGGATAAATGCAAAAGCACCAAGCTCTGTTCCTTTTTGAATGACCAATTCAAATTTATCTCCCTTTGGCAGCCCATGAGCAATATAAATCCGTATTGGAAGCTCTGTTTGTTCCTCTATCCATTTTATAATGCGAAGCATCATATTCTCACTGGAAATTCGTACAATCTCACATAAAGCGGCTTTGCCGTTTTCGTTACAGCAAATAACCGCATCTCCCTCCCTCATGCGCATGACGCGTACCATATGGTGATAATCGTCCCCAGTCATGACAATTTGGTCATGATGAATTTGATCCTTTGAGACAAAATACCGTTGCAAACCGCCACCTTCTTTTCATGCTTTTCTTGCAATTAATGCGATCCAATCTTCCATCGCCAGTGTTTCTTCAATAACAAATCCAGACTCAATCAACTTTTCTTTTACCTCGTGTTTTTTCGCTTGAATAATTCCAGATGTAATAAAATATCCGTTTTCTTTTACCAGATGGTACGCATCATCTGTAAAACGCATAATGATTTCTGCTAGAAGATTGGCCACAATAATATCGGCCGGCTCCTTTACATTATCCAGCAAATTCCCTTGGGTAACCGATACGATATCTTGAACTTTATTTAATTTCACATTTAGCTTGGCGCTGTCTACGGCCACTGGATCTAAATCAAGCGCTTGAACGGAAACGGCTCCAAGCATCGCTGCCGCAATACTCAAAATCCCTGATCCAGTCCCAACATCAATGACGGTATCACTTGGTTTCACACATTTTTCTAGCGCTTGAATACACATGACTGTAGTCGGATGTGTGCCTGTGCCAAAAGCCATTCCAGGATCTAGCTCAATAATAAACTCATCAGTGGAAACCGGTTCATAGTCCTCCCATGTTGGCACGATCGTAAATTTTTCAGAAATTTTTACTGGGTTATAATATTTTTTCCACGCTGTCGCCCATTCTTCTTCGTTCACTTCGCTGATCGTAATTTTATTTTTTCCTATATCAATATTATAGAGCATTAAATTATTGATCGCTTGTTTAATTTCCTCAACTGTTTCTCCTAAAAAACTATTGACTGGCAAATAAGCTTTAATGATGACTCCTTCATCCGGATAATCATCGGGATTTAGCTCATAAATTTCGCCAAATGTGGTATCACGTTCTTTTGTTAAATCAAAAGGGTCTTCAATGACAACTCCCCCAGCACCTGCTTCGTGCAAAATATTCGAAATCGCCTCAACTGCTTCTTGTGTCGTATGAATGCTGATTTCTGACCATTTCATAAATGTGTTTATTCCCCTTTAAACGCTTTTTTTACTTTCTCAAAAAAGCTATCTTGCGGTCCTTGGTGCATGCTTTGGTCTCCCAATTCATCAAATTCGCGCAGCAGCTGCTTCTGCTTTTCCGTTAATTTAGTTGGCGTCACAATGCGCACAATCACATGCTGATCCCCTTGACCATATCCGCGCACATTGGGCACACCTTTTCCTTTTAAGCGAAATTTTGTACCTGTTTGTGTGCCTGCTGGAATTTTCAATTTTACTTTTCCATGAAGCGTCGGAACTTCAATTTCATCACCAAGAGCTGCCTGTGCAAATGTCAGCGGAATTTCACAATAAATGTCATCATCATGGCGTTCAAAAAATTCATGCGGCTCTACACGAAACACGATATATAAATCGCCCGCTGGACCTCCGTTTATGCCTGGTTCTCCTTGTCCAGCTACGCGCAACTGCTGTCCGTCGTCAATACCTGCTGGAATTTTCACATGAATTTTTTTCCGCTTTTTCACCCGACCGCTACCGCCGCAAGTCGCACATTTTTCCTTAATAAATTGTCCTGTGCCTCCGCAATAATGACATGCTCTGCGATTCACAATGCGTCCAAACGGCGTTGCCTGCTCTATGCTGATTTGTCCCGTTCCGCCACAATGTGAACATGTTTCCTTTTTCGTTCCGGGCTTTGCTCCTGACCCATGACACGTGTCACACGTTTCTTCGCGAGGGATTTCAATATCCGTTTCTTTTCCAAACACTGCCTCTTCAAATGTCAGTGTCATCGTATATTGTAAATCAGCACCAGCCCGCGGAGCGTTCGGATCACGCCGTCTTCCTCCGCCAAAAAAGGAGCTGAAAATATCCTCAAAACCACCAAAACCGCTAAAGCCGCCAAAATCAAAATCATCGCTTCTAAAGCCGCCAAAGCCTTGATTAGGATCCGTATGACCAAATTGATCGTAATGGGCGCGCTTTTGATCATCGCTCAATACTTCATAAGCTTCTTTGATTTCTTTAAATTTTTCAGCTGCATCTGGTGACTTATTAATATCTGGATGATATTGTTTTGAAAGTTTTCGGTATGCTTTTTTTATTTCATCTTTTGTCGCTGTTTTGCTTACCCCGAGAACCTCATAGTAATCTCGCTTTGTCATCATCATCCACTCCCGATTCACTCACATAAAGCTAATTGTACCATCCATTTCTTTATATATGCAATAGGTGTTATTTTTCTTATCGTTGCTTTTTTCTAGAAAAAAAGTCAAAGCCAAGGCAGGCCTGACTTTGACTTTTTCCCTTTTTTACTTATCGTCTTTTACTTCTTCAAATTCCGCATCAACTACATCGTCATTTTTTTTCGCAGCGCCGTCTGCATTTGTTTGCCCTTGAGCTTGCGCCTGTTGAGCGGCTTGCTCGTATAGCTTAATGGACAATTGCTGAACGATTTCTTGCAGCGCATTTTTCTTTGTGCGAATTTCTTCGATACCATTTTTCTCCAAAGCGGCTTTTAATTCTTCTTTAGCCTCCTGCGCTTTTTTCACTTCAGCTTCATCCACTTTTCCTTCAAGTTCTTTGAGTGTTTTTTCTGTTGTAAATACTAAATGATCCGCTTCGTTGCGAAGATCCGCTTCTTCTTTGCGTTTTCTGTCCGCTTCTGCGTTTTCTTCCGCTTCTTTCACCATTCGTTGAATTTCTTCTTCGGAAAGACCAGAAGATGATTTAATCGTAATGGATTGTTCTTTGTTTGTTCCTAAATCTTTTGCACGCACATGGACAATACCATTGGCGTCAATATCGAATGTGACCTCGATTTGCGGCACACCGCGCGGAGCCGGTGGAATGTCGGTTAGCTGGAAGCGGCCTAACGTTTTGTTATCTGCCGCCATTGGGCGTTCTCCTTGCAGAACGTGAATATCAACCGCCGTTTGATTGTCTGCCGCCGTTGAGAAAATTTGCGATTTGCTTGTCGGGATCGTCGTATTGCGTTCAATTAATTTCGTAAATACGCCGCCCATCGTCTCGATTCCTAAAGAAAGTGGAGTCACGTCAAGCAGTACAACATCCTTGACATCCCCAGCGATCACACCGCCTTGAATAGCAGCTCCAATCGCGACCACTTCGTCTGGGTTGACACCTTTATGCGGCTCTTTTCCAATTTCCTTTTTGATTGCTTCTTGCACAGCAGGAATGCGTGTCGAACCCCCGACAAGAATCACTTTGTCGATATCGGATGGTGTTAGGCCTGCGTCTTTCAATGCTTGACGCACTGGTCCCATTGTCCGTTCCACAAGATGTGCAGATAGCTCTTCAAATTTTGCGCGCGTTAATGTCATTTCTAAGTGAAGCGGTCCTGTTTCATTCGCGCTGATAAACGGCAATGAAATTTGGGTTTGCGTAACGCCAGAAAGATCTTTTTTCGCTTTTTCGGCCGCATCCTTTAAGCGCTGCAATGCCATTTTATCTTTTCCTAAATCAACGCCATGTTCCTTTTTAAATTGTTCAACTAAATAATCGATAATGACTTGGTCGAAATCGTCGCCGCCAAGATGGTTGTCCCCAGCTGTTGCTTTTACCTCAAACACGCCATCGCCAAGCTCCAAAATCGAGACGTCAAACGTCCCGCCACCTAAGTCATATACGAGAATCGTTTGATCTTCCTCCATTTTATCAAGTCCATAAGCGAGCGCTGCCGCTGTCGGCTCGTTAATGATACGTTCAACTTCCAATCCGGCAATGCGTCCCGCATCTTTTGTTGCTTGGCGCTGTGCATCATTAAAATAAGCTGGAACTGTAATGACCGCTCTTGTAACTGACTCGCCTAAATAGGCTTCCGCATACGATTTTAAATATTGTAAAATAATAGCTGAAATTTCTTGTGGAGTATATTGTTTTCCTTCAACCTCCACCTTATAATCGGTACCCATATGGCGTTTGATCGAGATGATCGTATTTGGGTTCGTAATCGCTTGGCGCTTCGCTACTTCCCCCACTTGCCGTTCTCCGTTTTTAAATGCCACAACTGACGGAGTGGTTCGGTTTCCTTCTGGATTTGGAATCACTTTTGGCTCGCCGCCCTCTAATACAGCTACACAAGAGTTTGTTGTTCCTAAATCAATACCAATGATTTTGCTCATCCGTATCACCCTCCTATGACATTATTGACTCACTTTCACCATTGCTGGACGAATGACACGATCTTTTAATTTATATCCTTTTTGAAATTCTTCAACGACCGTGTTTGGCTCATATCCGCTATCTTCTGCCTGCATCACGGCTTGATGCAGATGAGGATCAAACGGTTTTCCAATTGATTCGATGACTTCAACGCCTTCTTTTTTCAATGCATCAATCAAAGAGCGATATACCATTTCCATCCCTTGCAAAATGGATTTGGCTGTTTCGTCTTCTGTCTGGATTTTTAAAGCGCGCTCGAAATTATCTAACACCGGTAAAAGATCTGTCACTAAATTTTGTGCGCGATATTTTTCCGCTGCCTCAAATTCAAGTCTTGTACGGCGGCGGAAATTATCAAAATCTGCATGCAGGCGAAGATAACGATTTTCTAATTCCTGCAGCTTTTGCTGAAGTTCAGCGATTTGCTCGTTTGCCGCTGTCAGTTGATCTTGTTCGTCATCAGTAATTGATTTATCTTCTGTCAATGACTCATTCACTTCTTCTTGCGGCTGTTCATATGTAACTTCCTCTTCTGTTTGAAGCATTTCTTTTTGTTCGTTTTCCATCGGCTTCACCTCCCTTAAGTGAACAAATAAGTCCAATATATGTATAATCAAAAAGTTATTCACAAGGAAAGGATGGGGTGCTTCACACCATCCATCCATTATCCAATATGACCAATGCTACCCATTTTGATACCAATCTGTCAACGCCTTTGTTAAGTCAGAAGCCACTTGATTCAAAATGGTAATGACACGCGAATATTCCATTCTCGTCGGCCCCAGAATTGCAATCGTTCCCAGCTGCTCCTCTCCGATCGAGTAGGTCGCTGTAATTAAGCTGCAATTTTCCATGCCGCTCAATTGGTTCTCATGGCCAATTGTCACTTGAATTCCCTTTTTGCTGCTTCGACGCAGCAGTCGATAAAACTCTTTTTCTTGTTCAATGATTTTCATTAAAGAATGAACTTTTTGAATATCATTGAACTCTGGCTGGCTGAGCATATTAGCTCTTCCCGCTAAAAACAGCTTTTCTTCCCGCGGCAGCTCAATCATATCCGCAATGGTTTTTAACATGCTGTCATAATTATAAATGTGGGCACGCAGGACGTTGGCAACCTCTTTATAAATCTTATCCTTCAATTCCATAATAGAAGAACCAATCAATCGCTCATTCAAAATATTGACCATTTTTTCTAAATCAGAAGCATTCACGGAAGCCGGAATCGTAATCACGCGGTTTTCTACATGGCCTTTGTCCGTGACAAAAATGGCTACCGCCGTTTCTTTATTTAAAGGAATGATTTGAATTCTTTTCAGCTTATTATCTTTCACAGCCGGACCGAGAACGATAGATGTATAGCTTGTCAAATCCGATAAAATCTGCGCCGATTTTTGAACGAGTTTCTCTAGCTCATAAATTCGTTCTGCAAAAATCGATCTAATCTTCCTCATATCCTCCGTTGTAAGATGCTGTGGTGACAATAGATGATCGACGTAATAACGATAGCCTTTTTCCGACGGTACCCGGCCTGATGAAATATGCGTTTTTTCAATGTATCCCAATTCCTCCAAATCAGCCATTTCGTTTCGGATCGTTGCTGAACTGAAGGTAATTTTCTCCTTCTTCGAAAGCGTCCGCGAACCGACAGGCTGGCCGTAACGAATAAAATCGTCAATAATCACTTGCAAAATCAATAACTGGCGATCAGTTAACAACGATCATCACCTCTGTTAGCACTCAAACATATTGAGTGCTAAATCTATTATTAAAGTACCAAATCCCCGCACATCTGTCAACTTTAGATTACTCCAATAAATGCCTGAAACACTTCATTTCCAAGCAGTTTTCCTTGGTGAGTAAGACGAATATGAGTTTCCGTTTCCTCCAATAGCCCTTTCTGCTTTTCTTGCTCAATCGGTTCATGGAATACCTCATGGACTGGACAATGAAATTTTTCCATAAACCGCTGTTTGGAAATGCCTTCTATTTTGCGGAGACCTAAAAACATTTCTTCTTCTTTCTGCTCTTGCTCGGTTACCACATGGCGTTCAATATACGCTTCTCCCGTTTTTTCAACTAAATCAATATATTTTTTGATCGGTCCGGCATTCGCGTTTCTCATGCCGACTACATAACTGTGCGCCCCTGCACCAAATCCGTAATATTCTTCATTACTCCAATACGTAAGGTTATGATGGCTTTCAAATCCCGGCCGGGTATAATTGCTAATTTCGTACTGCTTATAGCCGTTCTTCTCCATTTCTTCCATAATGACCTCGTACATATTTGCTTCTTCTTCTTGACTTGGCAAAGATAGCTTTCCTTTTCTCATTAAATTGTAAAACACCGTTTTCGGTTCAACGATGAGCGAATAAGCAGAAATATGCTGAATGTTGAGTGCAAACGCCATATTCAAAGAATCGCGCAGCTGTGGAAGCGTCTGTCCCGGCAAACCGTACATCAGATCAACGCTAATGTTTGCAAAGCCGATATCTTGAGCGATTCCAATGATTTGAAACACATCATCTCGCCGATGAGTTCGTCCAATTTTTTTTAACAATTCATGATCAAACGTCTGTACGCCAAAGCTTAGGCGATTGACTCCTGCGTCTTTTAACAGCTGCAGTTTTTCCCGCGACAACTCGTTCGGATTCGCCTCGAAGGTAAATTCCACTTCGCCCGCAGTAAAAGGAAGGCGCTTATGAATGGCATTGAGAAAAAAGTCAAGCTGATCCATTTCCAGCACGGTCGGCGTCCCCCCACCTACAAAGATGGTATCAAGTTTTTGTGTAGGATATCGAACCACTGTTTGTTCCATTTCGGTTTCTATCGCCTGCAAATACTCGTTCACCGGCTGTCCTTTAAAGAATACTTTATTGAAATCACAGTAATAGCAAATTTGCGAACAGAACGGAATATGCAAATAAGCGGCTTGAATCAATGTTCATCGCTCCTTTTTCATAACAAACAAGGCCATCTCATCATGAGACAGCCTCGTATGGCATTATTTTTTATCATCCATTTTGAGCACAGCCATAAACGCTTCTTGTGGAACTTCGACAGATCCGACCTGCTTCATTCGCTTCTTTCCTTCCTTTTGCTTTTCAAGAAGCTTGCGTTTCCGCGATACGTCACCGCCATAGCATTTAGCTAGCACGTTTTTCCGCAATGCTTTGATCGTCGAGCGGGCAATAATTTTATTGCCGATCGCTGCTTGCACAGGAACTTCGAACTGCTGGCGCGGAATCAAATCTTTCAGTTTCTCAACAATGACTTTTCCGCGCTCATAGGCTGAGTCGCGATGAACGATAAAGGAAAGGGCATCGACTTTCTCCCCATTTAATAAAATATCCATCTTCACAAGCTTTGAAGGCTTATAGCCGATGAGCTCATAATCAAACGATGCGTATCCTTTCGTGCTTGACTTTAAAATATCAAAGAAATCATAGACAATTTCTGAAAGCGGAATTTCATAAATAAGCATAACCCTTTTTTCATCCATATATTGCATATCGACAAAGATGCCGCGCTTGCTTTGACATAGTTCCATTACCGCTCCAACAAAATCGTTTGGCACCATGACCGTCGCTTTGACGTAAGGTTCTTCCACCCGGTCAATTTTTTGTGGATCTGGCATGTTGGATGGATTATCCACTTGAACCTCCTCACCATCGGTCAAGTATACTTTATACACTACGCTTGGCGCTGTCGTAATTAAATCGATATTAAACTCGCGCTCAATGCGTTCCTGAATAATCTCCATGTGTAGCAGCCCTAAAAAGCCGCAGCGAAAACCAAAACCGAGCGCCTGCGATGTTTCGGGCTCAAATTGTAGCGCGGCATCGTTAAGCTGCAATTTTTCCAATGCCTCACGCAAATCATTGTACTTGGCTGTATCAATTGGATACATTCCGCAAAACACCATCGGATTTAAGCGACGATATCCCGGAAGCGGTTCGGCCGCAGGATTTTTGGCATCTGTAATGGTATCACCTACACGCGTATCGCTTACGTTTTTAATGGAAGCGGTTAAAAAGCCAACATCGCCCACGGTTAGCTCATCAACCAATTTCGCTTTTGGCGTAAACACCCCTACTTCAACTACCTCAAACTCTTTTCCAGTCGCCATCATCTTGATTTTTTGTCCCGGCTTAACCGTTCCTTCCACAATGCGAATATAGGCCACTACACCGCGGTATGGATCATACAGCGAATCGAAGATCAACGCTTTTAATGGCGCATCAGGATCACCAGCCGGCGCCGGAATTTTGTCGACGATTTGCTCCAAAATCTCTTCAATGCCGATGCCGGCCTTAGCGGAAGCAAGCACGGCTTCAGAAGCATCCAAGCCAATTACATCTTCAATTTCTTGGCGAACGCGCTCTGGCTCAGCGCTTGGCAAATCGATTTTATTGATAACCGGCAAAATCTCTAAATTATTATCCAGCGCCAAATAGACATTTGCCAGCGTTTGCGCTTCAATTCCTTGCGCCGCATCAACAACAAGAATAGCCCCCTCGCATGCCGCTAAACTGCGCGACACTTCATAGGTAAAATCGACATGCCCTGGCGTGTCAATAAGATGAAAAATGTATTCCTCTCCATTATTTGCTTTGTACTTTAACTGAACAGCATTCAACTTAATCGTAATGCCGCGCTCCCGCTCTAGCTCCATAGAATCTAGCATTTGCTCTTTCATTTCTCGCTGCGAAAGCGCCCCCGTTTTTTCAAGGATGCGATCTGCAAGCGTCGATTTTCCATGGTCAATATGAGCGATAATAGAAAAGTTGCGGATTTTTTCTCTTCTTTCCAGTCTTTGTTCACGATTCATCTTTTTCACTCCTACTGTTACCCGAAACTACACTAGCTTTGATTATAGCAACACAACGGTTAAGATTCAATGAGAGAAATAAGAAAAGCGCAAAGCGCCCTCCAAGAAGATTGTCACCGTCACAATGCGGAGTGAAGCGATTCGAGCCGACGGCAATTGAAGCTAGGCAACGCCCGAACCCTTAAAAAAGGATAAGAAAAAAAGTCGAGCCTGTGCCCGACTCTATTCAATCAGCTGTCCTACAAAAGAAAGAAGGGATTGAATAACAGAACGAACTCCTTCCGCCAAATGCTTTCCAAGCTCCGAAAACAGATTGAACATTTTCATCTGTTCAAGCTTCTCTTTCTTCTCACTAATATTTTCGATACTTACTCTATTTCCCATAACCATTGCTTCCATTTCGCCGTTTTTATCTTTTGCAACATGGAACACGGTCTGAAAAGACGGATCATTGTAGCCCTTCATTTTGATCATCCCTTGATTCGCCTGCTGCATGCCAAGCAAGACACCAAAGAAAAGAAGGATAACAGCCGTCAAAAATTGAAGGGTGAATTTTGCCATTTTGCTTCCTCCTTACTGCTTTTGCGGCGGATCAGAGGCTGGAGCCTGCACTTTTTCTGCCTGCCAATAATGCTCACTAAACACATCGGCAACAGCAGCTGCGGATCGGAAAAGTTCATCAAACGTATTGTCTACCCCGCCAAACTCTATGAGTAACGCATTATTCGATAAATCTTGGTTGAATTTTCCATTTGTCCCTCTTCCTTTCTTCTCGATGACCCCCCGACTTAATCCCGGATATTTTTTTTGTAAAAGCTGATGAAGCTGTGTTGCTAGTTGTAAATTCTTTTCATAGTTTGCATTTTCTCCGCCAACAATGAACGCAACACGCGCATAGCTAACTCCGTTAATAGTCGCAGTTGTAAATTTTCGTCTTTGGGCATCGCGGTGAATATCAATCAAGTATTGTAAATCACGGTTTTGGCCCATCGCCTGCATAACAACCTGTCTTGACATGTCATATGATTGCGCATAGTCCATTCCTTTTTCTGATAATTTTTGTTGAACATCAACGGTGCTTTCCACCGCTCCAATCCCTCGTTTCTCAAGTTCCTCCTGCAATTTTTGTCCGACTTTCGTTACATTGACCGTACGATGAAAGGCCTGATCTGGATCATTTGCCCCTTTGAGCGCTGGCAAATACGATTCATACGTATGGGTGCTGTAAATATAAACGACTTTCCGTCCGCCAGTCGTTTTCGTTGGCGGAGGCACTGGCTGTTTATCTTGATCTTGATCCGCTTTTTCTAAATTTTCGATGGATGCCTCGCGTTCAGCCAGCATCACTTCAAGCGGCGGTGCCGATTCGTAAGGCATGTTTGTATAGTCCGTTCCTTCTCCTGCCACCACAATCTTACTATCATATAGAGCAAAGCCAGGCAATTCGCTGCCAAGCAGACTGCGGGGATCATCTGGATTAATGCTCGTAATCATACGCAGCAAAATAGATGAATAACTAATGTTCTGTCGCTCTTTCGGCAAGCTTTGTAAAAAATAATGGTTTTCAAAACTAAATAAATGAATGAACGTTTCCTCAGGAAAATGATTTGTCACACTATTAACAGAAGAAGAGGTAATTCGATATTCAGGTTTTAACGATGTCATGACCCCGACAACCGTAAACATCATCATCCAGCCTAAAACGGCTAAAGTCACAACTTTTTTAATGCTTGTCCCTTGAATGGTGACGACCATTTGCCGAGAGCGAAACCTTTTCATGTTCTCACCCTTTCTAAGCTTGTCTACTAATTTAACAGTATGGTCAAGCTTAAAAAGATAGAACATCTTTTTTATGATTAGCGCGTATACATCCCTGTATTTCCTTGATCAATCTGGCCATGCAGCGCTGCGTTTAAGCCGCTCGCTAGCAAATGGGCCATGTCCCCGATAAACATATCGACTTCTTTCGGCGTCACCATCAAATTATGTCCGAGCGGGGCCAACACTTCATGAATAAGCGTTCTTTTTTCTGTATCGCTCAGGGTTCCAACCATGCCAAGAAACGTCGAGCGCTGTGCTTGTGTAGGCAGATCCTCTTCGGTTAATTTTTTTCTTCTTCCAAACATCCATCCAGCTGGAGCAAGAGCACTAGAGGGACGATTTCCTTCACGCATTTCTTTGCCAAAATGCTTTAAAAGAAAGTCAATGGTATCGCTTGTAATCGACACAGCATCGACAACCGTCGGCACACCGATAGCGATGACAGGAATCCCTAAAGTTTCTTTACTTAATTCCTTGCGTTTATTTCCCACTCCTGATCCGGGATGAATGCCAGCATCTGAAATTTGAATCGTCGCATTTACTCGTTCAATTGAACGAGCCGCTAGTGCATCAATGACAACAATAAAATCCGGTTTTGTTTTTTCAACGACACCGTCAATAATGTCGCTCGTTTCAATTCCTGTTGTTCCCATTACTCCGGGAGCAAGCGCGCTTACAGGACGAAAGCCTTCTTGCACGCTTTCCGGTTGAAGCTGAAACAAATGCCTTGTAATTAATAAATTCTCTACCGCCAACGGACCGAGCGCATCTGGAGTAACATTATCATTTCCAAGCCCCACAACAAGACAGCTTGCTTCTTTTGGAATATTCAGCTTCTGCAAAAAAGCATGGAACTCTTTCGCAAACACTTCCTCTACCTTTTTTTGCAGTTCTGTATCCTGTTCCCGAATCCCTTGAGCCTCCAGCGTGATATAGGTTCCTGGCTTCTTGCCAATGGACTGCGCTCCTTCCTTGGTTACTTCAACATATGATAGCTTAATTCCGTCTATTTCACGATCATGAATCGTGACTCCTTCAATCGGAGAGGAAGTCTCTTTTTTTTGCTGCAATCGCTCTTCAATGGCCATTTCGTGAGCTTCAACAGCCAAATCTGTCCGCACGGAATACACGCTAAGATCTAATGGTTGATTCATCGATGCTCCTCCTTCTCAAAAACGATCGTTTTTATTTATTGTCGCCGCTTTCTTCTTATTTCATTCTTTAATAAGTAAAGTATTTTTGCTTGAATAGTCTTGCATAATTGAAATGTGTTTGATAGAATATCATTTGTTCTTGATATGTCTATATCGATCAACATGACAAAAGAATCACGTATATGGACAGCATTACGGAGGTGAAAGACATTGGCAAATATTAAATCAGCAATTAAGCGTGCGAAAACAAGCGAGAAACGCCGTGCTCACAACGCTGCGATGAAATCAGCCATGCGCACAGCGATTAAAAAATTTGAAGCGCTTGTAGAAGCAAAAGAAGTGGAAAAAGCACAAGAAGCATTTGTCCTTGCTTCTAAAAAATTAGACAAAGCGGCAAGCAAAGGATTAATTCATAAAAATGCAGCAAGCCGCCAAAAATCCCGTCTAGCGAAAAAATTAAACAGCATCACAGCGTAACAACAAATAAACGACCTTTTTGAGGTCGTTTTCTTTTTTGATTTTTATAAAATTGTCTTTAGCTGGAAATTAAGAAAATACGCGCACAAGCCTTTCCGTTTTTTATGATTCTCATCCAAAAATCCTCCAAGCTGACACCCCCATCTCTGAACGAAGTGGGGATGGGAGGAGTTCACCGGACAAAAGACTGTTCATTTGTCTCATTCGCTTTGCTCCATTTGACTAGCAGCAATTCAATAAGCAAGCGTTTATCAAGCACCCCTGTTTTCATTTGATAATCCGCTTCAGCCAAGTCGTGAATGATATCGAGCAATTCCTGTTCCGAAAATAATCCCGATTGTGCCATAGCCAGCTTAACGCGAAACGGATGGACCTTTAGCGACGAAGCAATATGCTGCTGGCCGTATCCTTTGGCATTAAGCCATTTAACTTGATACAAAAGCCGAAACTGGGCCGCTAGCAACGCAACAATTTTAATAGGTTCTTCATTATGTTCCATTAAATCACCAAATACTTGCAATGCTTCTCTCACTTTGCGTTGAACGACCTTTTCCACCAATACAAAAACATTTTGTTCAAGTGTCCGCGAAACAAGCATCGTCACGGTTTCACCATCAATTGTTCCTTGATGGCCAACAAACAGTGAAAGCTTATCGAGTTCATTAGCAAGCGACATCAAGTTCGTCCCCGCCAGCTGCAGTAAGGTTTTCTTTGCTTCTTCTGTAATGGCGACTTCATTCGCATGTGCCCGTTCTTCCATCCATTGCCGCAATTCTTTTTCATTAAGTGAGGAGGCGACAAAAACCTTCGCTTCATTCATTAACTGCTTCGTGATTTTTTTTCTTTCATCCAATTTTTCATATGAACCAAGAAAAACGACAATCGTAAAAGGAGAAGGAGAAGCTATGTATTGCTCAAGCTTTTTTAAATTATGCTCTATTTTCTCCTTTCCCTTGTCAGAAGTGAGGAAATACGGATTTTTGATCACAACAACCTTCTTTTCCCCAAAAAAGGGCAGGGTTTCCGCTTCCTCAATTGCTGTTTCGATCGGTGTTTCTTCACAATCATACACCGATAAATGAAAATCCTGCTCCTCTTCTCGTAAAGCTGTACGTACAATTCGTTCATATGCTTCATTTAATAAAAATGTTTCCGTTCCGTATAATAAATAAAGAGGCGACAGAGTTTGCTTTGTCATTTTTCCCAAAAAGTTCACAGTCATATTTCTCTTCTCCATTCTTTTTTAAAACCATCCATGATGAAAAGATACACTGTTTTCTTGGTTTTTACAAGGGAACCGGCAAACGATGTAAGCCGATTCCCATTTATATAAACGTTGATAAATAAGTCCTAGGATCTTATTTATCAACGGGTATTTTTATATTATCCCGTGCCCCTTAAACTATTTGTGTCAACTGTTGTCAGCAAAGGAAATGATCAATTGTTGTATAGATTTTTTTTTTCTTTTGACGTATACTAAAAATGATTGCACGAGGAGGGGTAAATCATGAACGAATTTGAAAAAAATGTACAAAGCAAACGCAATGATGCAGTTGATTCCGGCGTCGGATTCATCGTTTCGTTCGGCTTCTTCGCTACTATGTTCATTATCGCCACATTAGTAAAATTTTTTGGTTCATGATGGAAAAGAGATTGCTTTTTAGAGCAGTCTCTTTTTTTGTATGCGGCATGCCAAAAAAATGTCGAGTTCTGTTATCCCCTAACGCATTGGCTGCTGCTTGCAGTCCATCTCATCTGCAACCATTCATATAACCTTATCATGGCGTTGTAATGCGGCCAAACTGGACTAAAGCGAAAGGTGCCGCTCATGCTGGTGATACTATATTATGGCAGCATAAAAGTAAAGGTTCCAGCTTTTTTCGTATAGCGATAGCGAATCGCTCCATGCTCATCCGTTCGCAAAATTCGAACCCCATGCTTTTTAAGCCGAGCGATTACATCATGATGCGGATGATGGTAACGGTTGTTCTTGCCAACCGAAATAATGGCAATCTGAGGTTTTATCATCTTTAGAAAGGGCTCGGAGGTCGATGTGGCACTTCCATGATGCCCGATTTTTAATACATCAACCTGAAGGTGAGGAAAATCACGAATGAGCCGTCCTTCTCCTTCAGCTTCCAAGTCTCCTGTAAACAGCCATGATAATCCCCCCAATTTCGCGTATAATACAACGGAACGATCGTTATCATTAGAAGGGAGAGCCGTTCTTGGTGGATTCAGTACATAAAATGATGCTTCTCCTACCTTCCAATCATCTCCTTTTTCCACTTTTCTAATCTTCATTTTTCGATCCTTCATACCAGCCATAAGCGCAGTCTGCCATGGTGAATACGCACGGCTTTCGTTGCCAATCACCAGCTCCTTCACCCGTATGCTTCTTATCACTTCAGGTGCCGCTCCCATATGATCGGCATCTCCATGCGTAATGATGAGTTGATCCAATTGGCGAATTCCTTTGGCTTTTAAAAACGGTACAACTAGCTTTTCGCCTACACGCCACTCGCTCCTCCGCTTTTGCCATGACTGCTTTGGTAAAAGAACCGTTCCTCCCGTATCAATAAGATATACTCCCTTTCTGTATGGCAATTCAATATAAATACAGTCGCCTTGCCCCACATCCAAAAAGACGACCTCACCATAGCGGTTCATGTATGGAAAAGCGGCATGAAAGGCAATTACTATCACTACATACCCAAAAGCGCGATATTTTTTCTGCTCCATTTGCGTAAAGGCCCATACAATCGCCATTCCATAACATAAAAGCAGCAGCATGGACGGCCGTCCTAAAGCAAATGCAAGCGAACGATCAAAAGCGAAAAGCTGAACAAAGCGATTAGCAAAATCAAGCACATGTTCAAGGAGATAGATAAAAGGCAAGCTCAACGGCTCCACAACATAATGTGCAACAAGAGCGATGATGGAGAGCGGCAAAATTATAAACGAATAAAGCGGAACAAAAATCATATTCAACGGAATACTTAACAGCGAAAACTCAAAAAAATGGTATAGCAAAAACGGAAGGGAGCTGATTTGTGCAACCAACGTTGCAGCAAAAAGCCGCATCATGGATGAACGGTATTGCTCAATCCAATCCATGGATAAAATAAGCGCGAAGGAAACAATAAAGGATAGTTGAAATCCCGGCTGGAACAAATCGTATGGTTGAATCAGCAACATCACGATGCATGTAAGGCTGAGGATATCACAAAGAGGAATGTTGAACTTCCGATAACGGCTCCATAATAACATCATGGCCATAACGGAAGCGCGGACGACGGATGGCGAAGCGCCTGTCAGGATCATGTACAAAGGAAGAAGAAGAATGAGGAGCAACGCGGCGGCTTCTCTTGTTATAAAGCGAATGCATAGATAAAAGCAGCCGCTGACAAGCAAAGTGACATGCGATCCAGAAATTGCTAAAAGATGCACTAGCCCTAGCTTTTGATACCCTTCAAGCAGAGCTTCATCCATTTCTTCTCGTTCGCCAAAGATTAACGCTTGCACAATGCCAATCACCGCAGGAGGAAAATGCTCATTAATTTCATCCATTCCTTTTTCTCTGATCGATCGAAGCACTTCAACAGGATGAAGCCGTGTCTGTTTACAAGCAGCGACAGAAAAGGAAGAGGGTTTTACAATCCAATGAATTTGTTGGGAGCGCAA
Organism: Anoxybacillus sp. PDR2; assembly: GCF_009834045.1. Taxonomy (NCBI): domain Bacteria; kingdom Bacillati; phylum Bacillota; class Bacilli; order Caryophanales; family Anoxybacillaceae; genus Anoxybacillus; species Anoxybacillus sp. PDR2. The sequence goes on from NZ_CP047158.1 coordinate 2,771,935, forward strand.
ATACTTTCGATAATCAAAAGCGAAAAAATTCCGTGCGGGTTCAGGAGCTTCCAATCTTCCTTCAAATCGGCAAACCATTCCCATGCGAAGTTGGAAAAGCTCTTTTTTATCGCGTTCACGATTGACTTTATACAAAAGCTGCACCTTTTCCTTTTCCTTCGTCCTTCCTTTTACCTTCAGCTGATCGCCGTCAATGACAGGAGGCTCTATCAAACGCAGCGAAAAATGGGTTTTATTTTTCGGAAGAACAGTTTGATTATGGGTCTCAGTCCAAATCATATAGAGATAAAAAAGGGCCGCCGCAAGTAAACATGCAGGAAACAAATCACGCTTATATCTTAGCAAAAACAGCAAATAAACCGCCATCACGAAATGAAGCCCATATAATCGCTGATAGCCAGCTGTGATTCCCCATATAGCTGCTATCGCTACATACACACTATTTCCTCTCATTATCCAAAATCTCCTTTTTCTTGCCTTCTGCCGCCGCAAAAATCAGACGGCAGAAGAGCGCAGTTGCTTTTATAAAAGAGACAGGATCTCCTTATTAAAAGGAACATGCTTTACAATTACGTCTGCCTGCTGAAAAAGCTCAAGTGCATACGGATGATTTTTATAGTCAGTCGCATAATAGACTGCACGAATACCGCTCTGAATAATCGCCTTGCAACAATGAAGGCAAGGAAAATGCGTCACATAGATTTCAGCGCCTTCTGTTGGCACGCCAAACTTGGCGCATTGAATAATGGCGTTCATCTCTGCATGGATCGTACGGACGCAATGATTATCAATCACATAGCATCCTTCATCAATACAATGTGCCCCTCCAGCAATCGATCCATTATATCCTCCAGCAATAATTCGTTTATCACGCACAATCGTCGCTCCGACCGCCAAGCGTGTGCATGTGCTGCGCAATGCCAATAAATGGCTTTGCGCCATAAAATACTCATCCCAAGTAATCCTTTCCATTTCTTGACTCTCCCCTAACCATAAACATATAAGACTAGTTTAGCGAGTGAAGAAAAAACCGTCAATTTTGCTAGCGAATCACAATTTGTGCTTTTAAGCTTTCCAGAGATTTTTCACCGATTCCTGATACATTCAATAAATCTTCAGCTTTTTTAAAGGGACCGTTTTCCTCGCGATAAGCAATAATAGCGGCCGCTTTAGCCGGACCGATTCCCTTTAGCTGCTCTATCTCCTCTTGAGTAGCATGGTTAATATCAACCTTGTTCTCCTCCTTCTCTTCAGGCGGGGATATCGGCATGCTCGTTTCCCCTTTAGAAGGTACATAAATCATCATTTCGTCATATGCTTTAGCAGCTAAATTGATTTTTGTTTGGTCTGCTTCTGTTGTCAATCCCCCCGCTCTAGCGATGACATCATTTACACGCGCGTTTTCCAGCATTTCATATACCCCGGGATGGACAACCGCTCCTTTCACGTCAACCACAATGGTTTCCGGTTGATCCTGCTGCTTGCTATCTTGTTCCTTTTGTTCTTTTTGCTCCGGTTCTTCAGAAGGCAGCGGAAGTGCATGAGAAACACTCTTCTCTTGATGAGATTGCTGATAAAAAAATGCTGCAGCAATCGCCATAGCCGCCAGCGCGAGCATATACCGCTGCTTTTTTTCTTTGGCCGCAAGCCATTTCATTGTTCATCACCCTTTCGAAAATGATGCATAAAAACGTCTCTTTGTTCATACATATCGTTGAGAGGACAGATATCGGCCAAATAAACAGAGAAGGGGGGAGAAGCCGTGAAAATCGGAGTGATAGGCACAGGAAATATGGGGAGAATTTTAATTGAGGCTTTTTTAGAAGCGAAAGCGGTCAACCCAAATGAGCTGATTCTGACTAATCGCACGCTTCAAAAAGCATTGGACATCCAGAAGGAACACGCAGAGGTCGAAGTGGCAGCATCTCCAGAGGATGTGATCAGACGTGCGACCGTGATATTACTATGTGTCAAACCATTAGATATTCACCCCCTTTTAAAACAGCTGTCTCCTTATTGGACAAAAGATCATTGTCTCATTTCTATTACTAGCCCTATTACCGTCCAGCAGCTCGAATCCATTGTCCCTTGCCATGTGGTTCGGGTCATTCCAAGCATTACGAATCGCGCACTCTCTGGAGCATCGCTTATTACATTTGGGCATCGCTGTTCGTCTCATTATCAAACATATATAAAGGAATTATTTCAAAAAATTTCTACACCTTGCGTGATTGAACAAGATATTACGCGGATTGCTTCCGATCTTGCGAGCTGTGGTCCTGCCTTTTTCAGCTATTTACTGCAGCGATTTATTCATGCCGCTGTTGAGAAAACGAATATTTCCAGAGAAATGGCGACTATTTTAACGAGCGAAATGATTATCGGGCTAGGAGAATTGCTGAAAAAGAATGTGTACACCCTTCCAACTCTGCAGGAGAAAGTACACGTAAAAGGAGGAATTACCGGAGAAGGGCTGTCTGTACTTGAAGCAGAATTAGGTGAATTGTTTGAGCATGTATTTGAAAGAACACATGCGAAATTCAATCAAGAGATTGAGAAAATTAAACAGCAGTTTCAAAATTAAAATTCGCCAAAGATCAAAAAATTCCTTCTGAAACATGACAAGCGTACCGATTCTTGAGTAAAAAATTTGTCCATAAAGCGTGATACCCAGCGCTGTATCCTGTACGTCAGCATACCTTAATCCCATTTAAACAAAATAAAATAATACATCATTCACAATCATAAGCTTCCGGATGAAACTGCTTTCTCAATTCTCCTATTTCAAGCAGAGATACTGTTCTCTCACCTAATCAGCCTCCTTCCATAGAGACAACAGCACTGCGAATATCAGCCGTCATAACTAAAAAGCTGTCCACTCTACCGTGGACAGCTTATTTTTTAGCAACAAAGAAAAGCCGTTCCGCCGCATCATGGAGAGGGCGATCCGTAAAATCAGCACTGATCTCCATTACAGTAAAGCCCGCTTCCTTCAACCATTGCTCATATTGAAACGCTGGGAATGTCCGCTGAATATGATCTTCATCATATCGTTCGTAACGTCCATCCTCTTCTTGGACAAAAAACGTAAGCTCATGAACCACTGTATGAGGAGTGTCTAGGGCATTACACAGCCATATATAGCTGATCGATTCATCATTGCTTGCAAAAACCGCATCTTGAAAAATATGATCCATTTTATAAATAGAATGAACGTCAAATAATAGCAAGCCATCTTTATGCAAAAGCTCATAGATACGGCGGAAGGTTTGCTGAACATCCTGCTCTGTTGGCAGATAATTAAGGGAATCGCAAAAAATCAGCACGGCATCAAAAGGAGAAAATCCATTTAAATCCCTCATATCCTGCTCAAAAAACTCGATATGCACATGATGCTGCTCCGCTTTTGTTTGTGCAATGGCGAGCATGTTTTCTGATTGATCTACACCGGTCACAGAAAAGCCAGATTGAGCTAGACGAACCGCCAACTCTCCTGTTCCACATCCAACATCAAGCAGCCTTTTTGTGCCTTTGCGCCCATATTGTTCAACTTTTTTATTGACAAATTCCTTCCATTTATCATATGGCGCTTCCTTCATTAACTCATCATACCAATAAGCAAACGATTCATATGTCATCGCGCCAAATCACTCGCTACGTCCTCAAATGGAGCATCTCCCCAAAGCCGTTCTAAATTGTAGTATAGGCGATCTTCTTTATGAAACACATGAGCAACGACATCGCCTAAATCCACCAGCACCCATTTAGCTTCATCAAAGCCTTCTAAGCGTTTCACTGGAATTTGATGTTCTTCCGCTTTTTCTTTAATTTCCCGCGCAATCGCCTGTACCTGCTTTTCGGAGTTCCCGTGGCAGATCATAAAATAATCCGCGACAAGAGAAATTCCTTTCATATTTAAAGCAATAATATTTTCAGCTTTTTTCTCATCAGCCGCTTGAATGGCCATTCGTAAAATATCGCGTTCCGTCATTTTTTCATTCCCCCTTCTTGTTGATTATGAGCGCATTATACGTATAAATGGTATCGGGATAAATCGGTTGATTTTTTTTCAGCAGAAATTGAATCGTATTTTGTAAAGCCCGGATCAGCGCCTGATCCAAATCCTTCCGCGCCAGCTCGCGCACCTCATCGACTCCTGGAAAAATGCGGCCAGGTTCAATATAATCTGCCACATAAACAATTTTATCAAGCAAGGTCATTTCCGCACGGCCAGATGTATGATAGCGAATCGCGTTTAAAATTTCCTCATCCTCAATCCCTACTTCTGTTCGCACTAAATAAGCACCAACTGGCGCATGCCAAAGCTCAGAATGATACGAAAGTAAATCTTTGGGCATATTTTGCTCTAAAATGATTTGTTTCATTTCCTCTTTTGGACGAAACTTCGCATAATCGTGAAAAATCGCAGCCAATTCAGCTTTCTTTTCATCTTCTCCATAACGCCGGGCTAGTTCAATCGCGGTTTCCATTACGCCGATCGTGTGCTCATAGCGATGTTCAGTCAACTGTTTTTTTACAATCTCCAACGCTTCATGACGATTCATATAATCCCTTCCCCTCAATATACAATCTGACGCGCTCTGGCACTAAGTATCGAATACTTTTTCCTTCCCTCACACGTTCGCGAATAAGCGAAGAAGAAACAGCGAATTCCGGACTTTCTACCTCGATTAATGGATAGGATGTGCGAAGCGAAAAGCCCGGACGTCCGACCCCAACAAATGTCACCAGATGAGCCAGCTCATGGATCCGATACCAATTCGGCAAATATTCTACCATGTCCGCCCCGATAATAAAATAAAATTGATGCTTAGGATACAGTTCCTTGAGTTGACAGATAGTATCATACGTATAGGATGGGCCTTCCCTTTGCAATTCGATCGTTTCAATTTTAAATTGTGGATGATCGCTAATGGCTAGCTCAAGCATATGAAGTCGATCGGCGCTATCTGTTATTTGTTCATAATGCTTATGTGGAGGAATCCGATTGGGCATAAACCAAATTTCTGATAGATCTAATGCCTGCAACACTTCATTCGCCATTAGCAAATGTCCATTATGCGGCGGATCAAAAGTTCCTCCAAAAATTCCAATTTTACTCATTTTCCCCTCTCCTTAGTGAGCTGGGTATTTTCAGCGAGGCAAAATGATTTGTTTGTTTTCTTTTGATTCTTTATAAAGCACAATGGTATTGCCTATCGTTTGTACAATGTCTGCTCCTGCTCCATTGGCCAGTTGCGTCGCTACTGTGTCTTTATCCTCCTCGCAGTTTTGCAGCACACTTACTTTAATAAGCTCACGCGCTTCTAACGCATCGATGATTTGTTTGATCATATTTTCGCCGACTCCACCTTTTCCCACTTGAAAAATCGGCTTTAAATGATGGGCCTTTGCACGTAAAAACCGTTTTTGCTTACCTGTTAACATACGCTTCCTCCTAGCTGTTGAATCACGATTTGTTTCATGCGTTTGACATCAGGAAAGATTCCCGTCCATTTTTCAAATGCCAACGCTCCTTGATAAATAAACATCCCAACCCCATTTTGCACAATGGCACGTTTCTGTCGCGCCTCTTGCAGCCACTTTGTTTCCAATGGATTGTAAATAATGTCACTTACAACCGTATCGGCTTTTAAGCGATCAAGCGATAGCGGCATCGCTTCAACGTTCGGATAAAGGCCGACAGGAGTCGTATTAATGATGATCTCATATTCATCAAGATGTTTTTCCGCTTCCTCGATTGAATAAACAGATGAGTCAATTGAGACATCTGCTTCCTCGATGAGTTGCGTAGCGGTACTTCTTGTCCGGTTGCAAATATCAATTCGTGCCGCCTGTTCACTAGCTAATGCAAAATAAATGCCTCTGGCCGCTCCCCCTGCTCCAACGAGCAAAATCCGTTTTCCTTTAATGACGGTCTTTGTTTCTTCACAAAGAGCTCGCACAAAGCCAGGGCCATCTGTATTATAGCCGATTAACCGTCCGTTTTCATTAACAATCGTATTGACAGCCCCAATGCGCTGGGCCATCTCATCAATTTCATCAAGCAGCGGCATAACCGCTGTTTTGTGCGGAATCGTGACGTTTGCTCCTGCAATACCGAGCGCTTTTAGACCTTGGATAGCCGCTGGAAGCTGATCTTTTTCAACATGAAAGGCATGGTAATAAGCCTCTATTCCCAATTGCTGAAAAGCGCCATTGTGCATTAGCGGCGACAATGAATGATGCACAGGGCAACCAATCACTCCATAAAGTTGTTTCATTTTCTTCTCCCCCTAAAACAACGAAATTAAATCAGCGATTTCCTAAGCAGCACGTTCACACCTTTTGGCACATGTGCGACGACATGAGCTCCCGGCTCGTTGCACGTCACCCAGCCTAGTCCAGAAAAAACAATATCCGTTTTTGGCTCTTTAATGGTAAACGAGTGGGCAACTAAAGAAGGAAACTCCTCTGCATAGCTTTTTCGCGGCGGCTGCAGCAAATCCCCTTTTTGTTTCTCATAAAGCTCATCGGCCTTTTCTATTTTTGTTCGATGAATCAGTAATTCATTGGAAAAATAACATACAAACGAGCGCCGTCCTCCTTTTACATAATCAAGCCGAGCCAGTCCCCCAAAAAATAGGGTCTGCTGTTCGTTGACTTGGTACACCTTTGGATGAATTTCCCGCTTCGGAGTAATCTTTTTTAAGTCTTTTTTATCAACATAGTGCGCCATTTGGTGCTGATTGATAATCCCAGGAGTATCATAAAGCATGGCCCCATCATCAAGCGGTATCTCGATCAAGTCTAGCGTTGTGCCTGGAAAATATGAGGTTGTAATGACACTTCCTTTACCTGTCGCCTCTTTAATCAGGCGATTAATAAATGTCGATTTGCCCACATTGGTACAGCCGACTACGTATACGTCTTTGCCGGAACGATGCTTCTCTATCGCTTCCATCACTTTCTTGATGCCGATTCCTTTCGCAGCGCTGATTAAGCACACATCTAGCGGCTGAAGCCCTAGTTCCTTTGCAGATGCTTTCATCCATTGCACAAGCTTATTGTATTTAACAGATTTCGGAAGCAAGTCTACTTTGTTGCCGACAAGCAAAATCGGATTATTGCGTCCAACAAAACGATGCAGCCCTGGCAGCCAGCTGCCGTTAAAATCAAAAATATCAACAATTTTTACAACTAATGCATTCGATTGGCCAATTCCATGCAAAATTTTCAAAAAATCATCATCTGTCAAAGAGACATCTTGAATTTCATTATAATGCTTGAGTCGAAAACAACGCTGGCAAATGACCTCTTCCTTTTCCAAAGCGGCAGGAGGGGCATAGCCTATTTTATTTTGATCTTCTGTCTGAATCAGCACTCCGCAACCAATACAACGAATCATCTTCTCATTCCTCCCAATAAACCATTCCTTTTCGTTTCATCATCTCTAACAGCTTTCGTTCGATTTTTCGATTAAATCTCGTCCAAAATCCATCGGTTTGCGCTACAGGTACCACTAAAATCGTATGCATGCCAAGCCGGTTTCCACCCAGTATGTCAGTCAACAATTGATCGCCGATGACAACCGCTTCCTCCTTTTTCAAATTCATTTCCCGCAAAGCTTGGCGAAACGCTCGAACCATAGGTTTCCGCGCTGCAAAAATAAAAGGGATCTCAAGAGGAGCTGCGAACGCTCTCACTCTATTTTCATTATTATTAGACACGATCACAATCTGAATGCCGTGTTTTTTCATTTCCGCAAACCATTTGATAAGCTGTGGCGTCGCAGCCGGGCGATCCCATTCCACCAGCGTGTTGTCGAGATCGGTGATAATTCCTTTGATTCCTTTTTGCTTTAATTCATCTGGAGTGATGTCAAGAACACTTTTGACATATTCATTCGGCAAAAAATATTGAAGCATTTTCCCACACCTTTCGTTTCTCTTCCAGCTTCCCTCATCATACATAATTTTTGTGCCAGTTTCAAAACAAACTTTGACAAATATATACAAACCTAAAAAATTTTTCGACAAAATTCTTCATATCTTCAAGTTGTGGATAAGTTTACTCACATCATTCACAAGCCATCTATGATGCTTTTTAATGTTTATAAACAACTTTTCCACATATTATCCACTGTTTGTTGTGGATAATAGAACGATTGTTCTCTATGCATAATCGTGGTAAAGTATAGGAAAGATAACTTACCATTATATGTATTGGTTGTTACTTTTATACCATTGTTAAAGGAGGTTTCTCACCATGAAGCGTTTACCGGACGATTTGCTTATCGAATCGTATTATAAAGCGAAGGAGCTTAAGCTAAGCCCTGAGTTTATTGAAATGATTGAAAGAGAAATTCTCCGACGCTCATTAGGACATAAAATCAAGCTTTCATCATAATAACGGAGCCATCAGGCTCTTTTTTTATTTTTATTTCCAAAATCCGATTCGTTCTCCTACTTTAATGGCCATCGGGACCGTCATTCGCGAATCGATCTCCACGCTATCTTTTTCAAATAATAAAACAACGGTCGAACCAAATGAGAAATAGGCCATTTCTTGTCCTTTAATCAATTGATCGTGAGGATGAGTAAGCTCTATGCTATTGACAAACATAGCCCCTACCTTCACAATGGCCACATGCTTACCATCTGAGTTCACCTCTGTAATCATTCGGTAGTTTTTCGATAGCGGTCGCCTTCCATATTTTAGACCAAGCCGATTCACAGGATAGGATTTTGCGCCAAGTGACCATTGGCGAGTTACAACACCAGATATTGGGCTATGAATTCGATGATAATGACTTGGGCTCAAATATAAAATAACAAAGAGTCCGTTTAAATATTTTTCAGCTAGAGCATCACTTCCCAGCATTTCTGGAATTGAATACTGCTTTCCTTTCACAGTGATATCTTTTTGTTCACTGATGATTCCAATATCTTCAATAACCGCATCCACCGGGCTAATGATGCTGTCTTCCGCTTCATCAATCGGTCTTGCTCCTTCTTTTAGCTTGCGAATAAATAATTGTTGAAGCGTTTTGTAGTGATTTAAGCTTTTTTCCATCTCCTCTTGATTAATTCGATATATTTTTGCATAGGATGGTATTAACCAAGCACTTAACCGTGATTGGGTAAAAAAAGCAATGAATTTTGAAGAAACTGCATGATTTGTTAATTCAATCATGAAGCGATATAACCATTTTAACAACCAGATTCCCTCCAATTTTATGTAAAATCATGTTTTACTACTTCCCATATTATAAATAAAATGATTATAATGGGAAGTGTATATTTGTCGTTCCGTTCCATAGTTGAAAAGGAGTGAGGAGAAATGTTTTTATCGGATTATCTGGATCACACGCTAAAGAAGCTAAAAACACACACCGCTAACATATTAACATTAACGAATCTTGCCTTGGGAGGCTTATCCGTTATATTCACGATGAAAGGACAATTAAATGCCAGCCTGTTGCTCATTTTTTTGGCAGCACTCGCTGACCGCTTTGACGGAACGGTAGCTCGGAAGCTTCATATTGAATCTGAGCTCGGCAAACAGTTGGACTCAATGAGTGATATTATATCATTTGGAGTCGCTCCTGCACTATTGATTTACCAAAGTTTATTGCACGATTTTGGAGCGCCTGGCGCGTTTTTTACGATTTTATATATCGGCTGCGGGGCATTTCGTTTGGCGCGATTTAATATTACCGAAAATAACGGCTATTTTTCCGGCTTGCCTATCACAGCAGCTGGTGTGCTTCTCACCTTGAGTTATTTAACGATCCACTATTTCCCACCACAATTTTTTATTTTCCTAATCATGATTTTATCTTTTCTCATGGTTGGAACCTTTAAGCTCAAAAAAATGTAAATTTGCTGCCCAATCTCCTTGGGCAGCTTTTTTTTTGAAATCCAGAGACAGGTTCTCCCTTTCCCGCTATTTAAACTTTTGCCGTTCCCATGTCAACCAGCGAACCGCTTCACAGAAGCATTCGGATACTTTCTGTCATTTACATCTTTTGTAAAAAAACCGACTGCTTTTATCATCATTTTTCAACATGATCTTACATATTTTTTAAGTTTCATACTAAATTCTCTTTTCAAGCTATTGCATTAATTATATGATAAATTTGAATACATCATATGTGTCGAGCAAAGACGAAGCAATCATCATAGCATTTTGAGCAAGTAATGGAGGGGTTATTTTGGATAAAACGACAATTATCGGCATTATTCTTGGTATTATTGCGGTAGGGTTCGGAATGTATTTTAAAGGAGTCAGCCCAAGCGTTTTGCTGAATCCAGCTGCTTTTCTCATTATCATTGTCGGGACGGCAGCTGCTGTGACAATTGCTTTCCCTATGCGTGACATTAAACGGCTTCCTAAGCTGTTTGGCGTCATTTTTAAGGAACAAAAGATTCCAACTATTGAAGAGTTGATCCCTTTGTTTGTTGAATGGGCGAATATCGCACGCCGTGAAGGATTACTGGCACTCGAAGCAAAAGTCGCCGAAATCGATGATCCGTTTTTACGTAACGGACTCAGCCTTGCGATTGACGGGCAAACGCAAGACTTTATTCGCGATGTCATGTCTGAAGAAATTGCGGCTATGGAGGAACGTCATCAAGCGAATGCCGCTATTTTTACCCAAGCAGGTACATATGCTCCGACGCTTGGAGTATTGGGGGCAGTGGTCGGATTGATCGCAGCTTTGGGAAATATGGACAATGTAACCGAGCTCGGACACGCTATCAGTGCCGCATTCGTTGCGACACTATTAGGGATTTTTACCGGATATGTATTATGGCATCCATTCGCTAACAAGCTAAAACAAAAATCGAAGGAAGAGGTAAAAGTCAGACAAGTCATGATTGAAGGAGTGTTGTCCATTTTAGAAGGACAGGCGCCTCGCTCAATCGAACAAAAATTAGCGTCCTACCTCCCAGAAAAAGAACGAAAAAAATTAATGGAGCAGGGAGAGGCAAAAGATGAGTAAAAAAAAGAAGTCGCAGCATGATGACCATATTAATGAATCATGGCTGATTCCTTATGCCGATCTTTTGACATTACTGCTTGCGCTTTTTATCGTTTTATTCGCAAGCAGCCAGATCGATCAAAAAAAATTCCAAGAGATCGCCCGCTCCTTCAGCAGCGCTTTATCGGGCGGAGCAGGAGTCTTGGATTTCCCAAGCCCTGTAGAGCAGGACAATCCCCAAACATCGCTGCCAGATAAGGAAAAACTAACGAAAAATCAACAAGCGAAAAATGAACAGAAAGAGCTGCAGCAAATTCAAGCAAAAATTAATCAATATATCGAACAGCAGCATTTGCAAGGTGAACTAAAAACAACGCTAACGGAAGAAGGATTGTTGGTCACCATTTTAAACGATGTTTTATTTGACTCTGGAAGCGCTGAAGTAAGGCCGCAAGACCGACAAATCGCTTCAGAAATTTCTCGGCTGCTTGTCATGAATCCGCCGCGCAACATTATCGTTAGCGGCCATACAGACAATGTGCCGATCCGCAACGCCAACTTTTCATCCAACTGGGAGCTAAGCGTCATGAGGGCTGTCAACTTTATGAAGCTGCTATTAGAAAACAAACAGCTCGATCCCCGCTTATTCAGCGCCAAAGGCTATGGCGAGTTTAAACCGGTGGCATCTAATGGTACTCCAGAGGGGCGCATGAAAAACCGACGCGTCGAGATTTTAATTGCGCCAAACACAACAGCCAACTAGACTTCTCATTCCTGAGCTCTGTCCCAAAGCTCAGGAAATAGATGAAAAAGGCTGACAAGATGTCAGCCTTTTTAAATTTTAAATGTAAATTTAATCACTCCTGCTTTAATCATGGCCTCGATAATAATGACAAGCGCTGGGCCAATGAACAGCCCCGCCACCCCCAGTAAGCGGAAGCCTAAATATACGCTTATTAACGCAGCCAGGGAGCTGATTCCCAAGTTAGAAGAGAAAATTTTTGGTTCGATTGTTCGGCGAATAACAGTAATCAGCACAAACAAAACAATTAAGCCAATTCCTGTCCCGCTATGGCCGTTCATAATGTTGAAAATCCCCCATGGTACAAGCACCGACCCTGTTCCTAAAATCGGCAAAATATCAACAATCACGATTAAAAGCGAAAAAAGAATCGGGTAATCGACTCTTAATATGAGCAAGCCTCCTAAGGCTAACAGAAAGGTAATAAGGCTTAACAAAAATTGTGCTTTAATAAAGCCGATGCCTGCGCGGCTGAGTTGCGTGACGATAATGGTTAGACGCTGCTTTGTGCGGTCGGATAAATGGTTTTCAAGCCCTTTCTTTAACTGCGGCCAGTCTAGGCTAATGAGAAAAAGAGCTACGAGATAGACAAGAAAGTGAATAATAAATTCCGGAATCATCGTAATATAGCGAATCATCGACTGAGTGAAATTGGTTGCAAACGACAACAATAAATTCTTAACAGTTTCTACGCTATTTTCAAGTGAAACGATAATCTCCTTCGGAATAGAGCTTGAGTAAGATTGCCATTGTCGAATAAGCTGATTCACCACATTGGTCATCTCTGACAAAAGAAATGGCAGTTTTTGTGAAAACATCATCGTTTGCTGAACCAAAATGGCCACAATAAAATAAGAAAGAAAACCGATCACTAGCACAAACAGGGAAAACACAATCGTTACCGCATGAATTCGTTTTAACCGAACGCCTTTGATTAACTTCTGAATGGCCGGCTCCAGCAACAGCGCGGTAATAAATGCTAAAATAAGCGGCAAGCTATAAGGAATTAAAAAACAACCAACTGCAATAATCACAATCACTACAAGCCATTTTTTTATCATCGTCCCTTATTCATCCCATCTCTGTTTCTTTTCGAGTCAACGCTATGTTAAATATAGCCGATTCATTCTGTATAATCAATAAAAAAACGGCCACAAGCTACGGACCGCTTTAAAAAACTCCTGTCATCTGAAGAGAGAGAACAAGTAAACCGAGAATCGATACATATACGGCAAATGCTTTTAGCGAGTGTCTCTGTAAATATTGAATCATCCACCTCACAGCAATATAGCCAAATATAGCAGAAGAGAGTGTGCCCATAAACAATGCGCCAGCAGAAATGTTTTCCGCTTTGCCTGCGAATACATCCACGAATTGTAAGACGATCGCTCCCGCAATTGCTGGAATCGATAAGAGGAAGGAGAAATAAGCTGCGGTTTCCCGATCTAATTTCCGCATTAACCCTCCAACAATCGTAAGACCGGAACGAGAAATCGCTGGAAAAATAGCAGCGGCTTGAAACATTCCAATGACAAACGCATCCGTATATGAGAGATTTTCCATTCGTTTATAGCCGTTTTTGATGCCATCCGCAAACCATAAAAATACGCCTGTAATGAGAAATTCCCAACCGATGGTTACACCTGTTTTTGAGATCTCTTCAAAATAATCTTGAAGCAGCAGTCCGATGACTACGGCCGGGATCGTGCCGACAATCAACAGAAAAGTCAGCTTGCTAAACGGCCTGCGAATCATATAAAGCAATTCTTTCTTATAGATAGCAAAAACAGCAAACAACGTTCCAATGTGCAGCATCGTATCAAGAAACAGCCCCGCTTCATCCAATCCAAACAGATGTCTTCCTAAATATAAATGACCCGTACTGCTAATGGGCAAGAACTCCGTTAATCCTTGGACAATCCCTAGAATAAACGCCTCTAGCTTGCTCATGTTATCCCCCTTTTCCGCTTTTCATAACAGAATCACATTCGGTTCCGTTCAGCTTGGAACAGATTCTTTATTGAAGTGAAAGGCATCTTTGAAAGCCGCTGGACGCACAAATCGCTTATCTTTTTCGCGCGCTCGCGCGATACAGCGGCGCTTCCGATGCATTGATAAATTAGTGAAGCCGTTTGTGGTTGGGACAACCTTCCCGTGAAAAGCCATACTAGAGATTTTTTGTTTTAATCGAGTCATTGCTTCCCCATTAATATTCATAGCAACAATACATCCATTCAAACGATTCCCTTTTATCAAACATGGAAAAGGGACATGAGCAAAATGCTTCAAAGATGGCAAATGCGGATGTTTGTTGATATCGCTCTGCTTCAATCGGCAAAAAGAAGCCTGCTGCTTCGCAAACAAAATCAAAGAAAAGCGAGCGTAAGCATTTAGCACATCTTTATCTGTTTTTCCGACGACGATAAAGATGAAAGGCTACATATAAAACAGTGATTACAATAGCGATAATGATAATTGGCCGTAAATACGGCTGAGCGAACTCATCGATTTCCTGCCATTTACTTCCGAGACGTTCCCCAAGAAAAATAAAGAAAATAGACCACGGGATAATGGCACACGTCGTATACAAAGTAAACCTCGTCCATGGCATTTTCGCAATCCCTGCCGGAATGGAAATAGCATGGCGGACAACCGGAATAAACCGAGCTGTGAAAATAACCCCTGAACCGTATTTTTTAAACCATTCTTCAGATAAATCAAGATGTTTTTTCTTAATCAACAAATATTTTCCGTATTTATCCAAAAACGGACGCCCTCCATAAAGCCCCATCCAATAAAGGAACAGCTGTGCGATGGTCCCGCCGATCGTTCCTGCAATAACCGCTCCAGTGAACGATACTTCTCCACGCGATACTAAGTACCCGGCGTATGCCAAAACAATTTCGCTTGGGATGATTTCAATCATCAATGCCAGCGCGATTCCTATGTAGCCTAAATCGATTAAAAACATTAGAATGTTTTGGATCAATTCGTGCATCGTTCTTCCTCCTACTTCACGAGCCAAGCTCCTCATTAAAACCATATTCACTCAAATCAAGATTATACTATACGTTTGGACAGAAAAAAATAAAAATAACGGGACCGATAAAAAACGGCTATCCCATAAATGAGATAGCCGCGATATCATTACGCACTTTTCTGCGTGATTTCCTCTATATATTTTACTGCTTTCTGTTCATTGTACTGTCCTTCCCATTTAGACATAACAACAGCAGCCAGTGAGTTTCCGATTACGTTTACCACTGTGCGTGCCATATCTAAAATTCGGTCGATTCCAGCGATAAAGGCCAGTCCTTCAATCGGAATGTTCACCGTTCCTAAAGTCGCCAGCAAAACAACAAACGACACGCCAGGCACTCCTGCAATTCCCTTTGATGTGATCATAAGCACGAGCAGTAGTGAAATTTGCTGCGAAATCGACAGATCAATACCATATAGCTGTGCGATAAAAATAGCGGCCAATGCTTGATATAGCGTAGATCCATCAAGGTTAAACGAATAGCCTGTCGGAATGACAAAAGATGTAATCGCTTTCGGACAGCCGAATTTTTCCATCTTCTCCATCACTTTCGGCAGTACTGTTTCTGAACTGGATGTACTGTAAGCAAGGATTAACTCATCTTTTAAAATTTTAATGAAGTGCCAAATCCGCACTCCAACTAATCGAGCAACTGCTCCAAGAACGACGATCACAAAGAAAAGCATCGTTCCATACACTGTGATAACTAGCTTACTTAGCGGAATAAGCGATTGTACCCCAAACTTCGAAACCGTTACACCAATCAAAGCAAATACACCGAATGGAGCAAATTTCATAATTTGGTTTGTGACATAAAACATCGCTTCGGAGACACCTTGGAAAAACTGCAATACCACTTTTCCTTTTTCCCCGATCGCAGCAACACCCAAACCAAACATAACAGAAAAGAAGATAATCGGGAGCATGTTTCCTGTTGAGAGTGATTCAAAGATGTTTTTAGGGACAATGTTCACAACGGTTTCAATCATGGAATGGTGCTGCACTTCATTCGTCGTATCAACATACGATTGAATATCAGTCTTTTCAAGCGATTTCATATTAATGCCGGTACCTGGATGGAACACGTTAGCGACTAATAAGCCCACAACGATTGCTATTGTTGTAATAATTTCAAAATAAATAATTGTTTTTCCGCCCAATCTTCCAAGCTTTTTTATATCACCGACATTAGCAACCCCCACTATGAGACTTGCAACAACAATTGGAATCACAATCATTTTAATTAAACGGAGGAATATATCTCCTATCGGTTGCAAATACGTGGCTACTGCTGGGTTTCCATAAAAAATCGCTCCGACAACAATTCCAAGGATTAAGCCGATTAAAATTTGCCATGCTAATCCGATTTTTTTCATGTACGATCCCCCTTTCAGACATAAAGCAACAAAAGTTATTCTAATATGTTCGTTTTAGTATGTCAAGAATATTCGTATAATAATGTAAATTATTACCTTTCTTTTTTTGAAATGTCCAAACACAGACAATCTTCCCTGTTCATACATATAAAATAGGCACATGCCTAAAACGAAAAGGGTGGGGTGAAGACATGTCTGGCATTTTTTCCGCATTGGCATTCCTTATCAAAGAGTTAATGTTTCTAGTCTCATATATTAAAAACAACGCATTTCCCCAACCACTAAGTGCTCAAGAAGAGGAAAAATATTTACAGAGAATGGCAGAAGGCGATAAAGAAGCGCGAAACCTGCTTATTGAGCATAATTTGCGGCTTGTCGCTCACATTGTCAAAAAATTTGAGAATACAGGAGAGGACGCAGAGGATTTAATCTCGATCGGCACCATCGGCTTAATCAAAGCCATTGAAAGCTACTCCCAAGGAAAAGGAACCAAGCTGGCAACCTACGCAGCAAGATGTATTGAAAATGAGATTCTTATGCACCTTCGCTCTTTGAAAAAAACAAAGAAGGATGTATCCCTTCATGAACCCATCGGACAGGATCGCGATGGAAATGAAATCAGCCTTATCGACGTGCTGAAATCTGAAGGGGAGGATGTCGCCGACGAGATTCATTTAAACATGGAAATCGAGCAAGTCAAAAAGTACATTGATGTGCTGGATGAACGGGAAAAAGAAGTGATTATCAGCCGTTTTGGACTGGATTTGCAAAAGGAAAAAACCCAGCGCGAAATCGCCAAGGAGCTCGGCATTTCCAGAAGCTACGTCTCCCGCATCGAAAAGCGAGCATTAATGAAAATGTTCCACGAATTTTATCGAAATGAAAAAGAGAAGCGGAGATAGAGAAAATTCAGAGGAGGAGCTTCATTTAGCTCCTCCTTTCTACTTCACTCCGCTTCTACGCTGACTTCTGCGCTAATAATGAGCGCAATTGACGCTGTAATAACAATCCCCATCACCATGGCGAACATCCCTTTTTCCTCCCTTAACGGTTGTTTATTTTTATTTTACATCGATGAAAAGCAGGGAACGCAGCGGGTTTTTGAACAATTTGCGAAATTCGTTCTAGAGGCAATCAGGATGGCTATAGTCCATAAGTCCTTATTAAATAGCCATCATTCATTGTAAGTAATCCGGCCTATAAAACCATAAAAAAAGCCGATCCTTCCTTTGTGAAGGATCAGCTTTCTATAGAGACATTTCGTCCTCATCTTCAAGCATTCGCCTGCATGAGGCTGAACGGCGCAGAAAATAGATCGAAGCGGCCAAAAAAGCCGCGATTGCAATAAGGATCAATGGCTTTTTGCCGGCTTCGAGCGCACCAGGTAAAATCACACCGAGATAAAACAGCGCGCCGATCGCCAACAAAACGAGACTGTACATTTTATAATCATTCACCTTCGCGCGAAGCTGCTTTCGTTCCCGTTGACGCAATTCCGCTTCCCTCCCTGATCCGTGCTTCTCTTTTCACTGTACCATAGGAAGGCGAAAAGAAGGCGATGTAATTTATGCCAATGCTTGTGCTAAATCCTCTAGCAAGTCTTCCACATCTTCAAGGCCAACCGAAATGCGGACAAGTCCATCAGTAATGCCAAGCTCTTCACGCCGCTCTTTTGGAATGGAAGCATGTGTCATTTTTGCTGGAAGCGAAATCAAGCTTTCTACAGCTCCAAGGCTTTCCGCCAGGGTAAAATATTGAACGCGGTTTAATAACTGATCCGCTTTTTCAGCGCTTCCCACATCAAACGATACCATGCCGCCAAAGCCGCGCATTTGCTTTTTCGCAATTTTATGATTCGGATGCGTTTCAAGTCCTGGATAGTAGATGTTTTTCACTGCTGGATGTCCTGCTAAAAACTCAACAATTTTGCGCGTATTTTGCTCGTGCTCTTCCATGCGGATACCGAGCGTTTTTATACCGCGCATTAACAGCCATGAATCCTGCGGGCCGAGAATGCCGCCAGTTGAATTTTGAATAAAATGCAAATCTGTAGCTAACGGCTCCGAATTTACAACAACAAGCCCTGCGACCACATCACTGTGACCCCCCAAATATTTCGTTGCGCTATGAACGACGATATCCGCACCAAGCGCAATCGGTGTTTGCCAATATGGAGTGCTGAAGGTGTTATCGACAATCGTCAGCAATCCGTGCCGTTTGGCGATGGCTGCCGCCTCTTTCAAATCCGTAATTTTTAATAACGGGTTGGTTGGCGTTTCGATGTAGATGGCTTTTGTGTTCGGACGCAGCTGCTTTTCAATGTTCGTTAAATCGCTTGTATCCACAAATGTCGATTCAATGCCAAGGCGGTGGAGCACTTTTGTCATGACACGGTACGTACCGCCATACACATCATCCGTTAAAATGACATGATCGCCGCTATTGAACAGCATCATGACCGCTGTAATCGCCGCCATGCCTGAACTGAAGGCAAAGCCTGCATAGCCTTCCTCAAGGTCTTTTATAAGCTCTTCTAGAGCATGGCGTGTTGGGTTTCCTGTGCGGGAATATTCATAGCCTTTATGTCCGCCGACGCCCTCTTGCTTATACGTACTCACTTGATAAATCGGCACTGATACGGCTCCCGTATGCGGATCGCCAGCAACTCCGCCATGGATCAGCTTCGTTTTCCGTCTCATTTATATCCCACCTTCGTAAATTTTTTTGCTTAAATACCGTTCGCTGCTATCTGGAAAAATCACGACAATATGGGTCCCAGACGGCGCCTGAAGAGCCTCAAGCATAGCGGCGTGGAAAGCGGCGCCTGAAGAGCTGCCAACGAGCAACCCTTCTTTTGCTGCTAATTCCTGCACGCGTCGGAAAGCATCTTCATCGGTGATCGTATGAATGGCATCAAAGTAGCTCTCATCCATATATTCTGGAAGAAACTCCATACCGATCCCTTCCGTTTTATGTGGCCCCGGCTCTCCTCCATTTAAAATAGAGCCTTCTGGTTCAACAATGACGGTTTTGATGCCCGCATTTTTTTCCTTCAAAAATTGCGCCGTTCCCATGAATGTTCCGCCTGTCCCCGCACCAGCTACAAAAATATCAATGTTTCCATCAAGCTGCTCCCAAAGCTCTGGACCGAGCGTTTTGTAATACGTTCTTGGATTCGCCGGATTGGCAAATTGCTGTGGGCAATATGAATTTGGAATTTCTGCTAGCAGTTCTTTCGCCTTTTTAATCGCTCCCTGCATTCCATCGCTCGTTGGTGTATGAACAACTGTTGCGCCAAGCGCCCGCATGAGCTGCTGTTTTTCCACGCTGAATTTTTCCGGCACACAAAAAATCACATTGACGTTTTTGCCAATGGCCGCCAACGCTAATCCGATCCCTGTATTGCCAGCCGTAGGTTCAATAATGGTTCCACCTTCTTTTAGCTTGCCGCTTTCAAACGCATCCTGCAGCAATTCTTGGCCAAGGCGATCTTTTACGCTTCCACCCGGATTCAAATATTCCAGTTTAGCAAACAAACGCACGCCTTTTGGCAGAGGGAATCGGGTAATTTCCACAATCGGAGTATTTCCGACTAATTCGTGAACACTTTTGGCTACTTTCATGCTGTCACCTCTTTCTTCATCATGAAAAAAGGAGAGAGCATTCCCTCTCCTTCCTATGAATGTTTTAATTCATCCACCATCATTTGAACAAGCTCGGAAGAATGGAGCGCTGCTTTGTGCAAAAATTGCTCAAATGACACGTTTGATTCTTTACCAGCAATGTCAGAAAGGGCGCGAATCACAACGAACGGGACGCCAAATTGGAAGCATACTTGCGCAATGGCTGCCCCTTCCATCTCCACTGCATGCAAATCTGTTAGCTTCTCGCGCACAAATGCTACTCGTTCCGGATCGCTCATAAATGAGTCGCCTGTCGCAATCAAGCCTTTGACCACTTGGATTCCTTGAATGCGCTCAGCACTTGCTTCCGCGATAGCAACAAGTTTAGCATCCGCCGCATAGCGTGCAGGCATACCAGGTACCTGCCCATATTCATAGCCGAATACCGTCACATCAACATCATGATGAACAACCTCGCTGGAAATGACAATATCCCCCACATTGAGCGAAGCGGAAAATCCGCCTGCGGAGCCTGTATTAATCACATAATCCGGCCGAAAACGTTCAAGCAAAATCGTCGTTGACATGGCCGCATTGACCTTGCCGATTCCTGATTTTAATAAAATAACATCAACACCGTTTAATGTTCCTGTGTAAAATTCGCAATTGGCAGCAACCGTATCTTGACGGTTGTCCATTTTTTCTCTTAAAATGGCGACTTCTTCTTCCATCGCTCCAATAATTGCTACCTTCATCCCTTCAACCTCTTTCACCTATTGTTTCGTAGCCTCCATCAACCAAACAAAACGGTTCATCGGTACAAAAGATACAGAGAATCCGTGCTTCGTAAACATGCTCTCAAGCACCGGCAATGTCGGATAGTATTCGCGCTTTAAATCTTCAGCCAAATCATGAAACCCTTTTTCCTTTGCTTCGATGACCATTTGCTCGAAAGCCTCGCGATCGACGAAAGCTGTATCCGCAAACACTATTTTACCACCTTTGTTCAGCATCTTTCCATACTGGCTAATCGCTTGTTCTTTTTCTTCATCTGTCAGGTGATGGAAAGCATATGTGCTGACAATCGTATCAATCGGTTCATTCGGCAATGGAAAGCTTAAAAAATCGCCGTCCTGAATCGTGACCGTATCGCCCAGCTTTTCAAACGCCTTTTGGCGCATCGGCTCCGAAGGTTCAATACCATAAACCGTTTTGCCGCTGCGAAGCAATTTTTGCGTTAAATTTCCTGTGCCGACGCCAAACTCCAACACAACATTTCCTGATTTTCCAACAACTGTATTTAAAATCGTATCATATTCAGCAAATACATCTCGATATTGCTCGTCATGTCCATGAACAGATTCATCATATGACTGTGCCCACGTTTCAAATAAATCAAGGAATTCTCTACCCATCGATGTCACACTCCAAAATTTTTATAATTCATATAAGTATACTATGAATTAACTGCTATGCTGTTCTCAATCTATCATATTTTTTTCATTTGTTCAATGAAAATATGCTACACTACATGTGTATATAGAGAATTGGGCAGGTCCATTATTTTCGTTGCTTCGGTTAGGCGATTGTTTGATTCCGACGGTCGGGTGACCGAATTATATTGTGCTGCTTCCAAACCAATGAATTGGACTCGTCATTTGCTTCTCTGTCACGCACTTTAGCGTGACGACGGCACGTTCACTTGCGTCCGATCGCCGAAAAATAGAGCTTTTCCAAGCAATCATAAGCGCAATTGCCTATTTGTATAAATTAAGAAGGAGGGATAGCCATTGAACATTTCGCTTGACTTGATCCAAGATAAAGTCGAATGCTTTGAAGCCGCAGATTTAGCCACCTTAGAGAAAAAAATCAATGAACAAATCGAGCATAATAAAGCGCTTTTGCTCGAGGTTCATCATGTTTCCCATCAAATGCACGTCTCAGCAAACGGACAACGGTTTTACAGCGCCGTTGTTCATTTCAAAGCCAAAAAATAAACGGATTTCTCGCTTATGGAGAAATCCGTTTAATTTTTTAGCTGTTGCATTTTCGTCGGTTTCCATCCTTGATTTTCCACCCATTCAATATACACGCGATATTTGGCGCTTTTGTCCTTAGGAGAAATGGTAGCCACCGCTTTATTCGGACCATTGTTGCCAATAAACCACACAATCATATCTGCTGGCGACACTCCAGTGGCATAGCTGACAGCATCCAGCATTTCCTTCCAATCGACTGAATTCTCGTCAAATTGAGTGACATGCGGCTCTGTTTGCGTCGTCCCAATTGGCTGCCACGATGGATTAATAATTTCCTTCAACACTCCAGAAGAAGGATCGCCAGCTGTTTCAATTACTTCCTGTGATGGTTGTTCTTCTTCGGATGGCTGTTCCTCTTCATCAGCTGTTTCACCGTCCTTCTCTTGTGTTGTTTTTGTATCGCCTATTTCTACTTCCACCTTTTCATCGTCCTCTTCTTTTTTCTTTATGACTTTTTCTTTTGTCGCTGGCTGTGCGCTGTCCTTATCATCGTGCGAGAAAAGCAGCTGCCAGCTAAAAAAGATAATCAGCATTAACACGCACACAAGAGCGATATTTAACACGCGATTGATCTTTCGGCGTTTGGCACGCTGTTCAAAACGCGAATTCATTTCTTTTTCTTTTGCCAATCCTATCCCTCCCTGCGTCCTTACGATCGTTTTTATTGTAACATTTTGCTTCATCCTCATAAACGATTTCTTGATGATTTCGGATTTCCGTCCTATGAATGTTGTTTCGTATCAAACTCATATATTCTCTTGACAATATCATAAAATACATCATTTGTCACAGCTTGTGAGTTCGGACTGTCAAGATCAACAACAACCAGCACATATTTAGGCGCTTCTGCTGGAAAATAGCCCGCAAACCATTTATTAATCAGCGCTTCTCCATTTGCCGCCTTTTTTTCCGTTTGCGCCGTTCCCGATTTGCCTGCTACCGCATAGGGAAGCGTTTGAAATCTCCGGCCTGTGCCGCGCTCATCGGTAACGACCTTGCGAAGCAGCTCCTGCAATTTCGTCACTGTCGACCGCGACAGTGATCCTTCATTCGAAAACGGCTGCTTATGAAACGAAAAGAAGGTGGTTCCATTTTTATAGAGCATCTTCTCGACGGCTCTTACCTGTTCTGCTTCTCCTCCCCTAGCAATCGTGGCCATCATGTTAGCGATAGCAAGCGGAGAAACACGGACATTTTTCTGTCCAATCGACGTTTGCGCTATGGCTAGAGGAACGGACTTGTCGCTTTTGTCATACCAAATCGTCCCGCTTTTTTCTTCAGGAAGCTGGCGGAAATTTTTAAAATGATATACATCTCCCTCCCAGCCGACAAGCGGATACAAACCAAGCATTTGCGCATATTGTTCAATGACGTTAGGGTCTTGCTTGACAAGCTCTTTTCCTAAAGTAGCAAAAGCGTTGTTGCAGCTGACAGCAAAACTTTCATCGAAAGGCAGCACGCCATAAGAATGCTCCGTATCAGGGGTAGCGCCGTCAATTTTTCGACTGCAATCAAATGCTCGTTTGTTAGTAGCCACCCCTTTATCGATAGCAGCAGCAGCGATCACCGTTTTAAAGACCGAGCCAGGAATTTGCGGGAGAAGCATTTGATTTTCCGCGGCATTATTTTTATATGGATCACGCGGATCCATCGCTGGTCGGCTGGCCATCCCCAAGACGCTATTTGTCTCTACATCCAACAGCACAGCTCCTCCTTTTTTCAATTGGCGCTCCTCTAATACCTCCTCCATTATTCGCTGCAAGTTGCGATCGAGTGTTGTCTGAACCGTAATCGGATAAAAAGGATTTCCCGGATCGTTATATTTCACATCAATGCCAAATAACGGCCCGCCTTCTGCATCGACATGGTATAACAGCTTTGTTTCTCCCTCAGGCAGCAAAAATTCATCAAATGCCTTTTCTAATCCATGAATCCCGATTTTTGTGTGCGGCGAAAGGTTCCGGTCACGATAACGCTCTCGCAGCAGTTGCGGATCCTCTCGTGTAAAACCGAGCAGATGTTCAGCATACGGATGCTCCAATGGATATTGTTTATTAATGGCCAGGACACCCGGAATGTGGAGCTGGTTAATTTTTTTTATTTGGTTCTTTGTTAATGAAAGCGGTCTGTCTTCCGCTAAAAGCACAAACGGTTCTTTCGCATCTTGTAGCTGTAAACGAATGGAGCTTGCGGAAACGTGTAAAATGTCCGCCACCTTTTCCACCGGCCAATCCATTTTCTTTAAAAAAGGAAACAGGATAAGGGAAGGAACAGATTGTTCTGCAAGCGGCTGACCGCTGCGATCCACAAACGTTCCGCGCCCATCGCTAATGACCATTTCTTGTGTTCGCTGAGCCACGCTTTCCTCAATTAAATTCACATGATTTTTTGAAAATGATTCCGTGCTCACTAGTTGAATTTGGACGAGACGGCCAATTAATAAAAAAATGCCAAGTTGTATAAGTGCACTCATGATGATCATCCGTTTTTTGCTCATAAAAAACACCTCGTCTTCATTGTTGACGAGGTGTAAGATTTTAAAACCTTTTCTATTACTGTACAGCTACGATTTTGACAAGCATCTCGCCGCCAGGTGTTTGTACGCTGACTTCATCGCCTACTTTTTTCCCGATTAGCGATTTAGCAATTGGTGAATCATTGGAAATTTTTCCTTCAAACGGATCCGCTTCAGCGCTTCCGACAATCGTATATGTTTCTTCTTCACCATCAGGCAGCTCAACAAAAGTCACAGATTTTCCAAGAGATACAATATCTGGATTTTCAGTGTCTTCTTCGATAATTTGCGCATTGCGAATCATGTTTTCTAATGTTTGGATACGTGATTCTACAAAGGCCTGTTCATCTTTTGCCGCATCGTACTCGGAGTTTTCGGAAAGATCGCCAAATCCGCGTGCGATTTTGATGCGTTCAACGACTTCCTTGCGTTTGACCGTTTTTAAATATTCAAGCTCCTGTTCAAGTTTCTCCTTCCCTGCTTTCGTCATTGGATATTGTTTTTCATTTGACATATCCCCTTACCTCCTTAAATATTTATGTATATAAAAGGTACGAACGGCAAAGCGCGTTCGTACAAATAAGGCTTTATGAATATGCATATCCCTTAAGCCAAATGTCCGCGAACGGTAAGAAACGTTCATCCTTCATATGTTATCTATGCTATGTTATTACAAAAAAGACTTTTGTTCAAGAATTGTTTGAATTTTTGTAACCATCAAATCGATCGCTACGTGATTGTGACCGCCTTCCGGAATAATAATATCGGCATACCGCTTCGTCGGTTCAACAAATTGGTTGTGCATAGGACGAACGACTGAAACATACTGGTCAATCACGGATTCCAATGTTCGGCCGCGCTCGTTAATATCGCGCTGCAGCCGGCGAATAATCCGAATATCGGCATCTGTGTCTACATATACTTTAATATCCATTAAGTTGCGCAATCTCTCATCTTCTAATACGAGAATTCCTTCTAAAATAATTACATCTTTCGGTTCGACATAAATGAATTCATCCGCTCTTGTATGCAGCGTGTAATCGTAAACCGGCTTTTCGATCGGCTCATAGCTGAGCAGCTTATGCAAATGCTCAATTAATAAATCATTATCAAAAGCTAAAGGGTGATCATAGTTTGTTTTTAGACGCTCTTCAAATGGAAGGTGGCTTTGATCTTTGTAGTAATAATCCTGCTCAAGCATTAAAATCGAATGCCCTTGAAAATGCTCATAAATGGCTCTGACAACACTCGTTTTCCCCGAACCGGAGCCGCCTGCGACTCCGATCAC
The DNA here is from genome assembly GCF_009834045.1 of Anoxybacillus sp. PDR2. Classification (NCBI taxonomy): domain Bacteria; kingdom Bacillati; phylum Bacillota; class Bacilli; order Caryophanales; family Anoxybacillaceae; genus Anoxybacillus; species Anoxybacillus sp. PDR2. The sequence continues at coordinate 2,797,605 of NZ_CP047158.1, forward strand.
CACCGGCTTCTTCCCCATCTTAGCGCTCCTTTCTCATCATGTTGTACGGGAAGACATCCTTCTCTACTTTAAATTTTACGATTTGTAAAGGATGGCGCGCTGCATCGATCTCGTTTCCATCTTCATCCCAGATCGTGCCCACCACTTGGGTAAAGTTATCGATTTCCGGACCAAAAAATTCAACAACATCGCCAGGTTTAAAGAAATTGCGTTGCTGCAAAGTCACCATTTTCGTATCGCAGTCATAGTCCAACACAAAACCAGCAAAATCGTAGGTTGTTTTCTTGCTGTGAACCCCGAACATCTGTTCTTTATATCCTGGCACCCCTTCAAAAAAGGCAGGTGCGGTATCACGGTTGGCACATTTATCAAGCTCATCGAGCCATTCTTTTTGAATCACAAAATGGTCTGGATCGGCACAATAGGCATCGATCACTTTGCGATAGACGCTGACAACGGTGGCCACATAATGAATCGACTTCATCCGTCCCTCAATTTTTAAGCTATCAATGCCCAATTCGATCATTTTTGGAATAGATTGAATAAGATTTAAATCTTTCGGGCTCATGGCAAATGGATCATCATTTTCATCAAATAAAGCGATTTCCTGGCTGCCATCAAGCTTGTACAGATCATAATCCCAACGGCATGATTGACAGCAGCCGCCGCGATTGGAATCGCGAGCCGTCATATGGTTACTCAAGACACAGCGCCCTGAGTAGGCGATACACATCGCCCCATGGATGAAGGTTTCTATTTCAATATCCACCTTCTCTTTAATTTCACGAATTTCCTCAGCACTTGTTTCACGGGCCAGCACGACGCGCTCCAGTCCTTCTTCCTTCCAAAATTGCACCGCTTTCCAGTTAGCCAAAGATTGCTGGGTGCTTAAATGCACCTCTAGCTTTGGCGCTACCCGGCGAGCCGTTTCAATGATCAGAGGATCCGCCACGATAATGCCATGCACACCCGCTTCCTCAAGCCCCTGTAAATACTCCTCAAGTCCAGGGATATTTTCGTTATGAGCATAAATGTTTGTCGTCACATAAATTTTGGCACCATATTTATTGGCAAATTGGACTCCTTCTGCCATTTCTTCAAGCGTAAAATTGTCGGCGTTGGAACGAAGCCCATATTCTTGGCCGCCGATAAAGACAGCATCCGCTCCATAATGGACAGCTACTTTTAATTTTTCTAGGTTACCGGCAGGAGCAAGCAGCTCAGGCTTTTTCACAATCACACGCTTTCCATTCACGATTTGCGAAATTTGATCATTTTTCAACATACCGCTCCCTCCTTTATGTTGCATTTAATAAATCGTTTCTTTAAAAAAGAATCCTGTATCTAAAGGACGATGCTTTGGCTGAATCGCTTCAATTTCCTCCAACAGCTGCATTTTTTCCGCTTCATACTGCTCGCGGTTCCCCGCACATAAATCAATGGCACGGCGATAGATCGCTGTCACCTTCGTAATATAGTCCGATTCATGAAGCACACCGTCAATTTTAAAGCTATCGATTCCCGCATCCACCATTTCCTCAAGCTCGTCAATAATGCAAATATCATTCGGGCTCATAATGTGCGTCCCGTTTTCATCCTCAAAAATCGGATATTTGTTACCGCGCTCTTTGTCATGCAGAAACATTCCTTTTTCATACTTTTGCTTTTCAACTTCCATCATTTTTCCTTGATATTCAAAATAGTTGCCGATGAGCGACCGCTTTGATTGAAACATACATGTCATTCCATGCACTTGCACTTCAATCTCCACTTCTGCATGTTCTTTAATCTCCATAATGGCATCCATATTTAATTCACGTGCTAAAACCGCGCGTTTCGCGCCCTTTCGCCCCCAGTAGTTGCATGTATACCAATTGGTTGCCGTTGTTTCCGTATTCCAATGGAGCCTCATATGCGGAGCTACTTCACGTACAGTCATTAATACAGCAGGATCTCCAAATACGATAGCATCCACGCCGCTATCAGCTAAAAAACGAATATACTCACCTAGTTCGTCTATTTTCTCATTATGAAAAATCGCATTCATCGCCGCATACACGCGAATCCCATGCTGGCGGGCCACTTCCACCGCTTCCGCCATTTCAGCGCGCTTAAACTCTCCAGCTAAGCGCAAACCATAGCGTTGTTCGCCAACTATAACGGCATCCGCTCCTGCCTGCGCCAAAGCATGGATATGGGAAACGTCTGTCGGTGTTACAAGCAATTCTGGTTTTTTCACTGTTTCTCACCTCTTTTTCTCGATATGGCAATGCCGTCGCCGACCGGCAAAATGACGGTATCATAAGCTTCATTTTGCATCAGCCACTGATTATATTGGCGAATTTTCTTCACAAGCGAACGAATTCGCTTATTTTCAATCCCATCTCCTGCCGCCACAAGCCCTTTAAAAAGGACATTATCGGTAATGATAACGCCACGGGGAGCCAAAAACGGCTCGTACATTTCAAAAAACCGCTGATACTGCCCTTTTGCTGCATCGATAAAAATGGCATCAAATGGGGCATATTTTTCTACTTCGCTGGATACTTCAAGCGCATCGCCAAACAGCGCATGAATCTGATGAGCTGTTTTGGTTCGCTCTATATAAAAAAGCGCGTTTTCATACCGCTCTTGATCGCGTTCGACCGTAACGATCGTCGCATTCGGCAGCGCCAGCGCCATCCGAATAGCCGAATAGCCAATCGCTGTTCCGATTTCTAAAATGCGCATTGGCTGAATAAGACGCAAAACGTGCAACACCACTTCGATCCCGACAGCATCCATAATGGGCACACGATGCTCTTGGGCATAATCTTCCATTTCTTGGATTACTGTTTCGCGTTTTGGCATAAGATCTTGCAAATAGCGAATGATGTCATGCGATAACAAACGTGCTCCTCCTCGTAAAAATAAGAGTCCACATTAGACTCTTATGAACGAAATATATAGGATCATACCCATAACTTTATATATACTATCATAAAACGGGCAGAAATGCGAAATATTTATTCTTTTCCAATATACTTTGCCTTTTCGCGATTATGCTCAGCCAATGTGCTCGTAAAAATGACTTCGCCGGCTGGAGTAGCAAGAAAATAGAAATATCCGGTTTCTGCCGGCTCCAAAGCCGCCTCAATCGACATCTCTCCCGCATTTGCGATCGGGCCTGGCGGCAATCCTTGATGGATGTAAGTGTTATAAGGAGAATTGACCTTTAAATCTTCATAATAAACGCGTTCTTTATGCTTTCCTAGTGCGTAAAGCACCGTTGGGTCGGTTTGCAGCGGCATTCCGATGCGCAGACGGTTATAAAATACGCTCGCAATTTTTTGACGGTCAGCCTTTTCCGTTGCTTCTGCCTCAATGAGTGAAGCCATTGTCAATAGCCGATGGGTCGTAAATCCTTTCTCGGTTTTCTTTTCTTCATATTTTGCAAGCACTTCTGCCGTTTTGGCGATCATTGGCTCGATAATAGCAGGTAGCGGCGGTTTTTCTTCCGGGAAGGAATAAGTCGCTGGAAATAAATATCCTTCAAGCGGATAACGAATATTTTTGTTTAAGATATCTGGCGACAGAACCATCGGATATTTTTTGATCAGCTCTTGAATGTAAGCACGGTCATTAAGCTGATTCATGACCTGTTCCTGCTTATACCCTGTTTTTTGAGCGATAATCGTCGCGATTTGCGTTAACTGTTTTCCTTCCGGAATCGTGATTTTCAGCTTCATTTCCCTCATCACTTTTCCTGTTTTTAGTGAGGAAATGATTTCTTCTAACGTCATTGAGCGAGTCAATTGATAGTTTCCTGCCTGAAAATCAGCATGATTTTTAAATTTGACATAGTAGCGAAATACAGCTGCGCTTTTGATGATCCCCTTTTTTTCAAGGATTGCAGCAATATCGCTTACAGAAGAGCCAATGGGAATCGAGACTTGAACGGTTTTTTTATCCTCTGGATCGACAGGCTGAAGTGCAGATCGGATATATACATAACCGCCTATAACGGTTGTCAGCAACAATACGCAAACAAGCGCGCTAATCATAAAGACCACTTTTCTTACTGTTTGGATATCCTTTGAAGCAAATCCATTATGGTCCATATAATCCCTCCCTTCATTCTCGAGATATTATACTACAAATTTCTGCTTTTTTCTTCTATCTCTTATTTTTTTCTACAAAAAAAGACGGCCTTACCCGGCCGCCTTAGGAATTTATTCCTCGTCTTCTTCCTGATCCGCACAAAATGTATTCCATACTTCTTCGATCATATCCCATTCTTCTTCCGTTTCGATCGGCTGAAGTTCTCCTTCCTTCTCGCCTTCTCCTGAAATAAAAGCGGAAACGTGAATCTCTGTTTCTTCCTCGTCCTCGTACTCAACCCCAATAGGATAATAAAAAACGTACGACTTTCCAAAGTCCTCAGATTCAAATGTGAATAATACCTCGCATAGCTGCTCGTTTCCGTTTTCGTCTACGACTGTAATCTGCTTATCACCATGTTCCATGTTATTTCCTCCAATTATCGTTTACTGTCAAGATACGACTGCAGAATGATGACGGCTGCCATTTTATCAATCACTTGGCGCCGTTTTTTTCGGCTTACATCCGCAGCGATCAACATACGTTCTGCCGCTGTTGTCGACAGACGCTCGTCCCATAAAATAACGGGCAAGGAAAATTGGCGTTTCAGCCATTCCGCAAAACGCTGGCTCGCTTCGCCGCGTGGGCCAACTGTGCCGTTCATATTTTTAGGAAAACCGAGCACAATCGTTTCCACCTGATATTCTTCCATAATTTCACGAAGCCGCTCCAAGCCAAATTGCTTTTTTTCCTCATCAATCGGAATGGTTTCTACTCCTTGAGCGGTCCAACCGAATTCATCGCTCACGGCCACCCCGAGCGTTTTTGTCCCTAAATCTAATCCTAATATGCGCATAAATCAATCCTTTCAACGACTCTGTAAATAGAATTTCACCAATTCTTCAATTAATTCATCCCGTTCAATTTTCCGAATAAGCGTACGAGCATCTTTATGACGAGGGATGTAAGCTGGGTCGCCAGATAGCAAATAGCCGACAATTTGATTGATCGGATTATACCCTTTTTCTTGAAGAGCCTCATATACTGTCAATAATACTTCGCGAATATTCGTTTCTGGCGGCTCTTCCGAAAAATTGAACCGCATCGTTTGATCAAATGAGCTCACCGTTATGCACCTCGCTCTCCATTCACACTGGCATCGCCATACCTTACATCCATTGTACACCATTAGAGTGAAATTATAAAATGGATTTTACCCATTCTTCGACAAATTGCAAGGCTTCTCCTATTTTTTGCGGGTCTTTTCCTCCCGCTTGAGCCATGTCGGCGCGGCCTCCCCCGCTGCCTCCACAACGAACAGCCACTTCTTTAATCAGTTTGCCTGCATGATAGCCTTTTTCGACTAAATCTTTGGTTACGCCCGCAATGAGGTTTACCTTCTCGCCTTGTACGGAAGCAAGGACGATCACAGCTGAACCAAGTTTTTGTTTCAGTTCATCCACCATTGTGCGCAAGCTAGTCATATCTGCCGCATGGACTTTGCTTGCTAAAACTTGAATGCCGTTTACTTCTTGTACTCGATCGGCCAGATGAGCGGCTTCCATATTGCTGAGGCGCGCAGCTAACGATTCATTTTCACGCTGTAGCTGGCGGATTTCATTCATTAATGCTTCAATTCTTCCGACTACATCTTTTGGATTCGCTTTTAATTGCTGCGCTGCTTCCTGTAATAAAGCAAGCTGATCATTCATAAAACGGTAGGCGGCTTCTCCCGTGACCGCTTCAATCCGGCGCGTGCCAGCGCCAATGCCCGATTCGGACACAATTTTAAAAAGACCGATCGCTGCCGTGTTCGTTACATGGCAGCCGCCGCAAAGCTCTAAGCTGTAGTCCCCCACCTGAACAACGCGGACAATGTCGCCATATTTTTCACCAAAGAGCGCCATTGCTCCCATCGCTTTCGCTTCTTCAAGCGGCTTATAATCAATCTGAACAGGAAGGCTGCGCCAAATTTGCTCATTAACAATCGCTTCAATTTTCTCTAGCTCTTCTTGTTTCACTTGTCCAAAATGCGAGAAGTCGAAACGCAAACGTTCTGGAGTGACCAGCGATCCCGCCTGATTGACGTGCGTACCAAGGACATCTTTCAGCGCTTGGTGCAGCAAATGGGTGGCTGTATGGTTTTTGACAATACGGTTGCGTTTTTCTTCAAGCAGGTAGGCCTGATAAGTTTCGCCTTTCTTCAGTGTTCCCTTTTCGACCACCACATGATGCAAATGCTGACCATTTGGCGCTTTTTGCACGTCTTTTACATAAGCTTTCGCCGCTTCTCCTTCGATAAAGCCTTGATCGGCGATTTGACCGCCGCTTTCTGCATAAAATGGCGTCACATCAAGTATAATTTGCGCTTCTTCTCCTTCTTTTATTTCCTCAACAAGCTCGCCATTCTTCACGATAACAGCAATAGAAGAAGAAGTATGGAGCTCATCATAGCCAACAAATCGGCTCTCTACTTTGAGGCCGCCAAGTAAGCTGTCCTGCACTTGCATCGAATCGACATCTTGGCGCGCCGCGCGAGCCCGCTCGCGTTGACGCTCCATTTCTTGTTCAAAGCCGGCATGATCAATCGTCATTCCTTCTTCGGCGGCATATTCTTCTGTCAATTCAACTGGGAATCCATATGTGTCGTAAAGGCGGAACACATCTGTTCCAGAAATAGTGCGGCTGCCATTTGCTTTTTCTTTTTGGATAACGCTTGACAAAATGGCTAATCCTTCATGAAGCGTCTCATGGAAACGCTCTTCCTCATTTTTAATCACTTTTTGAATAAACTCCGTTTTTGCTTTCACTTCCGGATAGTAATCAACCATAATTTCACCGACTGTCGGCACTAATTCATACATAAACGGACGGTCGATATTCAGTTTCTTCGCATACCGCACCGCTCGGCGAAGCAGGCGACGCAATACATAACCGCGCCCTTCATTGGACGGCAAAGCGCCATCGCCAATCGCAAACGTCACCGTCCGAATATGGTCAGCGATCACTTTAAACGCGACATCTTTTTCCGCATCCACGCGGTATGTTTCGCCGGAAATTTGTTCTGTTGCTTGAATAATTGGCATAAATAAATCGGTATCAAAGTTAGTAGGCACATCTTGTATAATAGAGCACATGCGCTCCAAACCCATGCCTGTATCAATATTTTTCTTTGGCAGCGGCGTATAAGTGCCATCTGGATTATGGTTAAATTGAGAAAAAACAAGATTCCATACTTCTAAATAACGCTCATTTTCGCCCCCCGGATATAATTCTGGATCATTTGGATCATTACCGAATTGCTCCCCGCGGTCATAAAAGATTTCGGTATTCGGTCCGCTCGGGCCTTCTCCAATATCCCAGAAATTCCCTTCCAAACGAATGATCCGTTCTTTCGGCAACCCAATTTCTTTATGCCAAATTTCAAACGCTTCATCATCCTCCGGATGAATCGTAACAGATAAGCGGTCAGGATCAAAACCAATCCATCTTTCGCTTGTTAAAAACTCCCAAGCCCAATGGATCGCTTCACGCTTAAAATAATCGCCGATTGAGAAATTTCCGAGCATTTCAAAAAACGTATGGTGGCGCGCCGTTTTGCCGACATTTTCGATGTCGTTCGTACGAATCGATTTTTGGGCATTACAAATGCGCGGGTTATCTGGAATCACGCGCCCATCAAAATATTTTTTTAATGTTGCGACTCCGCTGTTGATCCATAGGAGCGACGGATCATCAATCGGAATTAAAGACGCGCTTGGTTCTACCGAATGTCCTTTTTCTTTAAAAAAGTCTAAAAACATTTGCCTAATTTGTGCTGATGTAAGCTTTTTCATCTTTCGTGCCTCCTTTAGTCATATTTATGATATAAAAAATAAACTCCCATCCCTTGCTCAGGGACGAGAGTTACGCTCGCGGTACCACCCTGCTTATGGACAAGACATCCATCACCTCGATAAGCCGTAACGTGGCTGCTCCGTCAGGTTTTTCCTGCGCTCGGGATTAGCGTTCTGTTACCCTTCATCTGGAATTTCTTTCAGCCGCGGAAATTCCTCTCTGTGCGCACGGGCGCGTTAAGATGGACTGTAACATACTCGATCCTTCATCGCCTTGTATGTATACATGTATACCTTTTCATTCAAAGATTATAGACAAGCGGCTTTCGTTTGTCAATGTGTACTAAAACGCTCGCGCGCATGTAAAACAGCCACCTTTAAAACCGCCACAAAAGGAACAGCAATAATCATTCCCACAATTCCAGCAAGCTCCCCGCCTAAAAACAAAGAGAGCATAATAATTAAGGGATGCATATGCAGGCTTTTTCCAACAATCAGCGGCGACAAAACATTTCCTTCGAGAAATTGCAATAAAAAAATAATCCCCATCACAATCATCATCATTTTTGCTGAAATCGTCGCAGCCAAAAGGGCCGCCGGTATCGCTCCAATAATCGGGCCAAAATAAGGAATGACATTCGTTGCGCCAATAATGAGCCCCAATAAAAGCGGATAATTCATGCCGGCAATCCAAAGTGAAAGCGCAGCCACTCCGCCAATTAAAGTGCAAACAAATAACTGGCCGCGGATATAATTCCCTAAAGACTCATCTACATCTTTTAGAAATTCGATTCCTTCTTTTCGCCACTTTTTCGGTGTTAGTTTCCAAACCGCTTGCTTCATTTCATCCATATCTTTTAACATATAAAAGGCGATAAATGGTACAAGTAAAAAGACCATCGCTGAATTTAAGATGCTTTTAACGCTTGTAACCGCCTTTGTCAACCAAAGGCCAAGCAAGGCCTCCACTTCAAGAATAGAGGTTTCCACGCGCTTGTGCATTTCTTTGGGCCATTTTGCTGTTTGGTCATGGATTTTCGTCGTCCATCCATGATACGTATCCGCCAGCATCGGTAAGCTTTTAGTCAGTTCCTGCAACTGATCAAGCAGCACAGGAATCCCTTTGTATGCACCATAGCCCACCCCTCCAAAAAACACGATATAAATCATTAAAATAGCTAGGGCTCTCGGAATTCCTCTTTTATGAATATACTCGACAAGCGGATGAAGCAAATAAGCGATAAAAGCCGCAATGATAAACGGAGTTAATACCGTAACAATGAGCCGTAAAACAGGCAGCCAGAAATCCCTCAATCTCATAATAAAATATAGAAGTATAACGACTAACAGCATTTTGGTAAGCCGAATGAAAAAGCGCATTTGCTCATTTTGCACGAATACCCCTCCTGTTCCCATAGTTTGAAAAGATGGAGAGGAGATTATACATCAAAAAAGGGAAGCCTTTATAAAGGCTCCCCCCTCTTTGTTACATAAATGAACGCATCATTTTCTTTCCCATCTTCTTCATTTTTCGCATATTCATACCACCATTGCGTTGAACAAGCTGGTAAGCTGCAACGCCCAAACCAATAGCAGCGAGCGATTTCATTGTACGATTCATGGTCATTCCTCCTCGCTTCCCTTAAGACGAAAGCGTTCGTTCTTCATCGCTGAATAAATCATCAAGCGAGCTGAGCGTTCCGTCTTCTTCGACTTGATGAGTATGAATCATCCCTTTATTGATGGTTAATTCAATAAAACAGTTCCAGCAATAATATTGATTCACACCTATTTTTCCCAAATCCTTACTTTGGCAATTTGGACATTTCAACACCAAAAGGCACGCTCCTCTTCACATCATTTACCTGTTATCTTAGACAAGCAGCTGTAAAAATATACATGGCTAAGGAAGAGCGCTTGATCCGTGCCTTACGCTTTTATTTTGCTTCTTCTATCATAAAGTCATACGGTGAAACGTTTTCCATCCCGATCCCCGCATCATCCAACGGCAACTCCATTTCATCAACAGGCTCAAACAGCTGTTGAATTTTTTCAGCTAATGTCGTTTGCCTCACCCCGTCATCACAGCGTGCCGTTCCAATGCGAAACGCTTCCTCCTCACCGCATAAAATTAAAAATTTTTTGCTTCTTGTCACTGCTGTATATAACAAATTCCGCTGTAGCATTCGATAATAGCTTTTCACCACCGGCAAAATCACAATCGGAAATTCACTGCCCTGTGCCTTATGAATCGAACAGCAATAAGCGTGGGTAATTTGTGTTAAATCCTGTCTCGTATAAGTGACTTCGTTTCCATCAAAGGATACGACAACCAAGTCCTGCTGTTCCGTATTCTCTTTCGCGTAAAAGATGGCGACAATTTCACCAATATCGCCATTAAACACATTTTGATCGGGTTGATTGACAAGCTGCAACACCTTATCGCCAACGCGATAAACCGTTTCGCCGCTGGACAGCTCGCGCTTTTGTGGCGATTTCGGATTAAACAGCTCTTGAAGCGTTCGATTGAGACGATCGATGCCGGCAGGACCGCGATACATTGGGGCGAGCACTTGAATATCTTTTACCGAATACCCTTTTTTCCACGCATTATCAGCAATTTGCCTCACGACATCAACCACTTGTTCAGCTTTACAGCGAATAAAGGAACGGTCTGTTTTCGGAGAGCTTAGATCAGCAGGAAGCTCCCCTTTTTTCATACAATGGGCCAATTCAATGATGGAGGATCCTTCTGCTTGACGATATACTTCGGTCAAGCGAATAGTAGGAATTCGCGACGTTTTTAACAAATCCTTTAATACTTGCCCCGGTCCGACTGACGGCAATTGATCCTCATCACCGACCAAAATGACTTGCATACCAGTTGGAAGAGACTTCAGCAATTGGTTAGCTAGCCATGTGTCTACCATGGACATTTCATCGACAATGAGCAAATTTCCTTCAATCGGTTCATCTTCATGATGAGTAAATCCTTCTGCAGCATTATAACCAAGTAAACGATGGATCGTCATCGCTGGTAATCCTGTCGCTTCGCTCATTCGTTTTGCGGCTCTCCCTGTTGGCGCAGCAAGCAAAATCGGAAAAGGATTTTCTTTATGATAATCCTTCGGGTCAAGCGAAACGCCGTGGAGGTCGGCAAAAATCTCCACAATCCCTTTTATCACCGTTGTTTTTCCCGTTCCCGGCCCGCCTGTCAAAATAAACAGAGGGGAAGAAATCGCTTGTTGAATCGCGTCCTTTTGCAACGGGCCATATTGTACATCCAACCGCTCCTCCAACCGGCCGAGCGCCAGCAAAAATTCCGCTTCTGGAAATCCTGTTACCTTTTGTTCAAGCAGGCGCTTTATATTGGTGATGATTCCTTTTTCCGCAAAGTAAAGAGTCGGAATATAAAAGCGGCCATCTTCATGAATGACTTTTCCCTCTTTGGCTAGATCAAGCAGTTCACGCTCAATCATGTCAGGAGGAATGTCCTCTCCTCTTTTCGATTCAAGCAGCTGCTTAGCTTTAAAAAGCAACTGTTCTTTTGTCACATATACATGTCCCTCTTGCAAACAATCGCTTTCGATGACATATAAACAGGCGGCTCGGACACGATCTGGATGGCTGCCGGAAAGGCCGAGCTGCTGGCCTAACTCATCGGCTCGCCGAAACCCAATCCCTTCTACATCCTCGACAAGCTGATACGGATTTTTTTGAATGACATCAAGTGCAGCTTCTTTATATACTTGGTAAATTTTCATTGACAGCTGCGGACCAAAGCCGAACTGAGAAAGAGCAATCATAATTTGTTCAAGGCCTTGGTGCTCCTTTAACGTTTCGTATAGCTCTTTCGCTTTGTTTTTCGGAAGCTTAGGCACTTTCGCGAGCGCTTCCGGATCTGCTAGTATCACTGAAATCGCTTGGTCCCCGAGCGCTTCCACAATTTGTTCCGCTGTTTTCTTTCCGATCCCCTTAAACAAATCGCTCGATAAATAATAGATCAACCCTTCCTTTGTTTGCGGCATTTCTTTTCGAAAATACTCGGCTACATATTGCCGTCCAAATCTGGGGTGATCTTTAAAAGCGCCGTAAAACACATAAACATCATGTTCGTTCATACGCGGGAAATATCCAGTTACAACAACCTCTTGCTCGTCATACCCTTCATTCGTTTCTTCAACGTGAATGCGGACCACGGAATAAAGGTTGCTTTCGTTATGAAAAATAGTGACGATATGCGTCCCTTTAATAAACGATTTTTCCCCTAACGCCCATGATTCTTGCCGCTGCAATTGGAATCCCTGCCTTTTTTTTATTTTTCCAGCGCTTTTTCCATCAATTTTTTCCCATGTCCTGCAAGCAAATGATCTGACTGTATGGCAAGCGCTTTGTTAAACATATGAAGTGCCTGCTGTGCATCATCTTTATAAGCATAAGCCACTCCTAAATTATAATAGGCATCGGCATGCCCTTCATCTAAAGCGACGGTTCTCTCGAAGCAGTTCATCGCTTCATCCACAAGTTCAAGCTGCGCTAAGCACAAGCCAAGCTGAAAAAGCGCTTCTGCATCGTTTTCGTTCAATTCGGAGGCGCGTTGCAAATACGGCAAAGCCAGACGCGGCTGCTCTAAAAGCAAGAGCGACATCCCGAGCATAAAAAATACATCGCCGTCCTCCATCCCTTTTTGCACCGCCTGTTCAAACATGTCCTTTGCCAAAACAAATTGCTGGCGATTATAGTAAAGAGAGCCAAGCCCATAGTAAGCAGTGGCCGCTTCTGGATCAAGCTCAAGCGCTTTTTTAAAAAAACGGATCGCTTTCTCTTCTTCCCCCACGGCCGCTAGTACATTTCCAAAATTAATGTAGCCGATTGGATCGTTTGGATTGGCTTCAATAGCTTCATGAAAGCATTTCACTGCTTCCTCATAGCGCCCTTGCTGCATGTGCTGAATGCCTAATGCATTTTGATTCTCCATCGTTTCCAACTCTCCCTTTTGCATTTATCTTAATGGAAAAACCCCAACTCCGCCAAGAGCTGAGGTTTTTGCAAAGCTATCCCACATACCAAAGCTTTTCTCCATTGCGGAAAATTTCATCAATGGTCCCGCCGCCAAGACATTCTTCTCCATCATAAAACACGACAGCTTGACCCGGCGTAACAGCACGAACGGGACGGTCAAATACAACGCGCACCGTCCGGTCGTCGATGATATGAACCGCAACGCCGTTATCCGGCTGACGATAACGGAATTTGGCGGTACATTTTAACGGTTCAGCCGGCACTTGATCCGATACCCAGCTGACATTCGTGGCGATGATCGAATCAGAATATAGCAGCTCATTCTCAAATCCTTGCGCAACATACAAAATATTTTCTTTCACATTTTTTCCAACGACAAACCATGGCTCGCCATTCCCGCCAATGCCGAGACCATGACGCTGTCCAATCGTATAATACATGATTCCGTCGTGCTTGCCCTTTATTTCGCCAGCAAGTGTTTGCATAGTTCCTGGCTGAGCTGGCAAGTAGTTACTTAAAAATTCTTTAAAATTCCGTTCACCAATAAAACAAATGCCTGTGCTATCCTTTTTCCCTGCTGTCGCCAGTCCTGCTTCTTTGGCGATTTGACGCACCTGCGCTTTTTCAAGCTCTCCAAGCGGGAACATGACTTTCGATAATTGGGCTTGTCCCAGCTGATTTAAGAAATAGGTTTGATCCTTGTTTTGATCAACCCCGCGCAGCATTTTATATTCGCCATCGCAATAGGCAACACGCGCGTAATGCCCTGTCGCCAAATAGTCGGCGCCAAGCGACATCGCATGCTCTAAAAACGCTTTGAATTTAATTTCTTTGTTGCACATCACATCCGGATTTGGCGTGCGCCCTGCTTTATACTCATCAAGAAAATACGTAAATACCTTCTCCCAATACTGTTTTTCGAAGTTTACCGCATAATAAGGAATGCCAATCTGATTGCAGACACGCATCACATCTTCATAGTCTTCCGTTGCCGTACACACCCCGTTTTCATCTGTGTCGTCCCAATTTTTCATAAAAATCCCGATCACATCATATCCCTGCTGTTTTAAAAGAAGGGCAGCCACCGATGAGTCCACCCCTCCGGACATGCCAACAACGACGCGCGTGTCTTTTGGTGCTTTGTTCATCTCTCTCCTCCTCTATTTGCTTACAAGTCTTTGAACAATTTTTACGGTTTCATACGCTGCCTTTTCAATTTGTTCTTCCGTATTTCCAAGCCCAAAGCTAAAACGGATCGAGGAGCGGATGCGGTCAGAATCCTTGCCAAACATCGCCACAAGAACATGCGATGGATCAATGGAACCCGCTGTACATGCTGAGCCGCTCGATACGGCGATTCCCGCTAAATCAAGATTCACAAGCAGCGATTCTACGTTCGTTCCCGGAAACGTGACATTCAATACATGCGGTAGCGCCTCCTGGTCATCACCGTTGACAGCGTATGAAATCCCCGCTTGCGCAAAAATAGCGAGCATTTTCTTTCTAAACGAACGGTACTTCTCTGCTTTTTCGCTCATCGTTTGCTGCGCAATTTCAACGGCTTTTGCCATCCCGACAATTCCGGCGACGTTTTCCGTTCCTGCCCGCCGTTTTCGCTCTTGCTCGCCCCCGTATAAACGAGGCATTAGCTTAACGGTTTCTTTAGCGTATAAAAAGCCAACACCTTTCGGCCCATTAATTTTATGTGCGGAAACAGACAACAAATCAATATGAAGTTGATTCACATCGATGGGGATCAGCCCATATGCTTGGACAGCATCCGTATGGAAAAAAGCCGGATGGTCTTTCAGCATTTCCCCAATCTGTTGAATAGGCTGCAACACTCCGGTCTCATTATTGCCAAACATGATCGAGACGAGGATGGTATCGTTGCGGAGCGCTTTTTTCAGATCTGTCAATGAAATTTTTCCATATTCGTCAACTGGAAGATAAGTAATCTCAAACCCTTGTTTTTCAAGATAATGACACGTGTGCAAAACAGCGTGATGCTCGACAGATGAAGTAATAATATGGGTGCCCTTTTCCCGGCTCGCTAAGGCCACTCCTACGAGCGCCAAATTATCCGCCTCTGTTCCACCGCTTGTAAAAATCACTTCCGAAGGTTTTGCGCCAAGGCTTTTTGCTACTGTTTCACGCGCTTCATCCAACGCAAGCCGGCTTTGCCTGCCGAAAAAATGAATGCTCGACGGGTTGCCGAAGCATTCTGTCATAAACGGCAGCATTCGCTCAGCGACGGCAGGATGAACGGGAGATGTCGCCGCATGGTCAAGATAAATACGTTCCAACCAAAATTCTCCTTTCTCACTGCTTAAATATAAAACATGTAGGATTCTTGATCCCCATTGCTATATTTCGCCAAATCTTCAAGTGTTGTGCTATCTAATACTTCCTGTACAGCATCACGAATGCGAATCCACAACTCACGCTTAGCCGGCTCTTCTTCTTCCAATTCTTCTACAGGGCTGATGGGCCCTTCAAGCACCCGAATCACATCTCCCGCCGTAATTTTCGCCGGATGATCGGCCAACACATAGCCGCCATACGCTCCGCGGATGCTTTTTACAAGCCCTGCATTTCTAAGCGGCGAAACGAGTTGCTCTAAATAATGCTCAGACAAATTATGCGTTTTTGCAATCGATCTGAGCGAAATCGGGCGATCTCCATATTTTTTTGCCAACTCAATCATCATTGTTAAACCGTAGCGACCTTTTGTTGAAATTTTCATCCTATTCCTCCTAACGACTTAAACCATTCATTCCCGTTTTCGCCACTGCCATCCGCGCCGTCCATTGCTGACATTGCGGCAGGGCGATGCCAATGACCTTGCCGATCGTAACACTAAAAACCAGCGTGCCAATCGATACAGGTCCTCCCAGTAGCCAGCCGACCAACAACACAAACACTTCCATCGCAATGCGGATGTACTCCACTCTCCATCCGGTTTTCTCCATCAATACGAGCATTAAGCTATCGCGCGGTCCAGCTCCCATCTTCGCCGAAATATAAAGTCCCATTCCATAGCCTGTTATGATGATTCCGCCAAAGAGCATCGCCATTTTCCCGATAAATGTATGGGGAGTTTGCAGTGCTGGGATCATCATATACATATCGATCATCAAGCCCACAAGCAGCATATTAAGAAAAGCCCCTATTTGGGGCCATTGTTTCGAAAGAAGCGAGGAAGCCGCCAAAACAATAATCCCCACAATAATAGACCATGTACCAATCGTCAAGCCAAACTGACGATATAGACCGATATGAAGCACATCCCATGGAGCGCTTCCCATGTCCGCCTTAATGGTTAAAACAATCCCAAACGACATGACCAATAAACCAAGAAAATAAACGGTCCAGCGAACAATCGACTCTTTCATATTCACGCCCCACTTTTTTAATCAATAAATCGGAAATCATTATACCATACTTTTCATCTTACTTCATTTGCTTGCTTTTTAATGAACAGAGACGCTCATACACTTTCGCATAATGCTTCTCATCGCCGTTTTCTTTCGGCACATAATATTGTGTTCCTTCCAGCTCGCTTGGCAAATATTGCTGCGCTACCCATCCATTTGGATGGTCGTGCGGATATTGATACCCTATTCCATGGCCAAGAACGCTAGCTCCTTTATAATGCGCATCCTTTAGATGGGCAGGAATCTCTCCCAGCTTTCCTTGCTCGATATCACGGATCGCTTGGTCAATCGCTTTGTATGCTGAATTGGATTTCGCCGAGAGACATAATTCAATTGTCACAACTGACAGCGGAATCCTCGCTTCAGGAAGCCCCAGCCGTTCCACAGCTTGGATGGCCGCATTCACCTTGATGCCCATCAGCGGATTGGCCAAGCCGACATCTTCATAGGCAATCACCAGCAAACGCCGGCAAATAGGGGATAAGTCGCCGCCTTCCAATAATCTCGCCAAATAATAAAGCGCCGCGTCGACATCGCTTCCCCGGATGCTTTTTTGGAATGCAGACAATAACGAATAATAGACGTCCCCTTTTTTGTCATGGAAAAATCCTTTGTTTTCTATGCACTGTGAGACAGTTTGTTCATCGACGACAATGCGGTCTCCGCTTTTTGGCGAAGCATACACAACCGCTTCTAATGCATTTAATGCAGAACGGGCATCGCCGTTTGTTCCGACAGCAATGCGTTGCAGCAAACGGTCGTCCATTTCAATCGGTAAAGTGCCAAATCCCCTTTTGTCATCGTGCAGCGCTCGTCGTAGCAAAACCGTGACCTCTTCAACTGTTAATCGCTTTAGCTGCTTAATTTGTCCACAGCGGCTGCGAATAGCCGGATTCACTTCATGAAACGGGTTTTCTGTCGTGGCCCCAATCAATGTGATCAACCCGTTTTCTATATTAGGCAGCAAATAATCTTGTTGTGCTTTATTAAAGCGGTGAATTTCATCAATAAATAGAATAACGTTTCCCGACATTTTTGCAACCGCGACCACTTCTTCCATTTCTTTTTTTCCCGATGTCGTTGCATTTAATGCAAAAAATTCCCGCTCGACAGTTCCAGCAATCGCATAAGCGAGCGATGTCTTCCCAACTCCTGGTTCTCCATATAAAAGCATGGAAGGCACATAGCCGTTTTGAATCATTTTATATAAAGCGGTATGCGGACCGATGATATGCTGCTGTCCCACCACTTCATCAATCGTTCTTGGCCTCATGCGGATCGACAGGGGCTCTTGTGAAAAAAGCATCTTTCGCTTCCTCCTTCGTTCCTTTGAAAATAGAAAGCTCTCTGCTCCAAAAGCAGAGAACTTTATGCAAAATAGCGGGCAATCGCTTCGTTCAATTCCTTCCACAATGGCAGAGAAAAGCGTTCTAAATAAAGCAAAATGGCTTCAACCATAAATTTTCGGACGTCATCCTCTTGGGTAAACTCTTGCTCTAACGTCTCAAGGGAGTCGATGATGCCGCTTTCATTCATTCTCGTGTCCTTAAGCATATCCATCATTTGGTGAATGTAGGCGACAATTTGCTGCCTCGCTTCCTCTTTAGTTGATAGTCCGAGACAGAGATAATCTTCCATCATTTGATCGTTTAGCAGCGGCTTTTCCTCCTCCGTCAGACTTTTGACAATCGCATCAAGGCGTCGAAGCACGAAAGGAACAAAATGGGAACGCTGCAATTCTTTTTGCTCAACCGCCACATAAAACATATACTCCTTCAGCATGCCGTTTAAGATGGCAGCGCAATCAAGCGAAAAGCGGCGAACCGGCTCTCCATATATGTCAATAATAGCTTGGCGATACCAATTTAATATTCGAGCACGAATGCGGAAAGCAAGTTGATGAACCTCATCATTCACCTTCACCGCCTGCTCCCCCATATGCATTCGCACTAATTCTTTATGGCGAATGAACTCTTCGATTTGAATACAAAGCTGCTTTTCAAATCTTTCTCTTGCCGATAGATTTTTGTCTTGGCTGACTTCAAATATTTTGCGAAACAAAATTTCATAGTGGTAACGAAAAATCGATACCGCGATTTCTTCCTTCGATTTGAAATAATTATAAAGCGAACCTTTCGCCATTCCGCTTTGTTCAGCAATTTCCTGCATCGACGTTGCGTGATATCCCTTTTGTGCAAATAGCTTCATAGCTGCCCGAATAATGGTTTCTTTTTTATTCAATGCGCTCTCCTTCCTCGCCTTATCTATCCTAATTATTTTTATTATAACATGACCAAAAAGCGAATTTGAATGGCTAAAAAGGGAAAGCTTTACAAGCCCTCTTTTCTTCCTTTTTGGCTTGACGGCTGAAAAATCGTTCGACCGAAACGGCCATCCGCGTCAATCATGTCAGCGACGTTCATCCTCTTATTCCATCGCTTTTTAGAAATTAGCCTTTCCGATGCTTTTGTCAGCATAAACGTAAAAAGCAGGGCTGCCTTCATAGGCAAGCCCTGCTTTGCTCATTCTTCACCGACGCGATCAATTTTGATTCCTTCTAGCAGCTCGCGCACAACATATGAAGCCATAATCAGCCCCGCTACGGAAGGGACAAACGCATTCGATGATGGCGGCATTTGCGCTTTGCGAATCGCCGATTGATCGTTGCCGACCCTTTTGCGGACATCTTCGCGAATAATAATCGGTTTTTCATCAGAAAAAACAACAGGGATTCCCTTGCGGATTCCTTCTTTTCGCAGCTTAGTCCGAATCACTTTGGCAATGGGATCTGTATGGGTTTTCGAAATATCGGCAATACGAAAACGAGTTGGGTCCATTTTATTGGCCGCTCCCATGCTTGAGATAATCCGCACATTGCGCTTCAAGCATTCTTTCATTAAATGAATTTTATACGTGATCGTATCAGAAGCATCAATGACAAAATCGAGCCCATAGCTGAAAAATTGCTCGTACGTCTCTTCAGTATAAAACATTTTGAGTGCGATAACTTCACATTCAGGGTTAATATCCGCAATACGCTCTTTCATTAGATCCACTTTCGGACGACCTACTGTGGAAAGAAGAGCGTGAATTTGTCGATTGATATTCGTAATGTCCACATCGTCCTTGTCTACCAAGACGAGCCGACCGACCCCCGAACGTGCCAGTGCTTCAGCGGCAAAAGAACCGACGCCGCCAATTCCTAATATGGCTACAGTCGCCTTTTTTAACGTTTCTAGTCCATCCTTGCCGATCGCTAATTCGTTACGTGAAAATTGATGTAGCATTGATACCCTCCATGAATTTTTCATCATTTTTGCATCGATATTATCCTACACAATAAAGTTCAGTATTTCAATCGGATTTTATTTTTCGATGATCCATTAGTTGAACTTCCATCTGTTTGGAAAACGATAGAATGAACCGTTTAGAAATTCAGAAAAAAAGCGAGAGACGTTTCGATCATCGAAGAAAGTGGAGAGCTTGCCTTTGACCGTAAGCTTTTCCAGATCCTGCTTATTGATCCTATGTATATAGCGTGAGGACCGTCAGGGAATGGATTTGATCTAACACCACGAATGGATAAAAAATCCCCTATGTAAAGGATTCTCTTTACATAGGGGATTCATTCCCTTTCATTTGGCCAAGTCCGAACACTTCCTTTTTGCCCGGCTCCCGACATGTGTCCGATTTGGCACAAATGACTCATCTTTATTGGATTTACAAGCTTTTCAACTTATCGCCTCAAGTCCCAATCGTGCCGTCGATGCCTTCGTTTTGATCCCGCTCCACGCAGGTGGGTGTCCTGTTTCAAGGTTTGCACGTCCTCTCGGTTTGAGGCATGTACGCCGCTTGAAAACTGCGGACTCCCGTATAACATATTGTTCGGTCAAAACAATAGGTTATACGACGAACACATCAGGACTGTTAGGTTTGAAAGCATCATATCATATTTTTTTCGCCTTTTCAAGAAGGGAATTAACTGAAATTTTTGATTTTTTCTACATCCACAGTTAAATGCAATTCTTCTAATTGCTTATCGCTTACATGGCTCGGCGCTTCTGTTAACAAGCAGCTTGCACTAGCCGTTTTTGGAAAGGCAATAGTATCACGCAAATTCGTACGTCCTGCCAACAGCATCACAAGGCGGTCTAATCCCAAAGCGATTCCTCCGTGCGGCGGCGTTCCATACTCAAATGCCTCAAGCAAGAAGCCAAACTGCTCGCGGGCTTCTTCTTCTGTAAATCCAAGCACTTGAAACATTTTTTCCTGTACATCGCGTTCAAAAATGCGCAGCGAGCCACCACCTAATTCATAGCCGTTTAATACAAGGTCATAAGCTTGGGCACGCACGCTTCCCGGATCTGTATCCAAATGAGGCAAATCTTCGCGCACCGGCATTGTAAACGGATGATGCGCCGCATAATAGCGCCCTTCTTCTTCATCATACTCCAAAAGCGGCCAATCTGTGACCCAGAGAAACTGGAATTTGGTTTCATCAATCAGCTGCAGCTCTTTTCCAAGCTTCAGACGCAATGCACCGAGAGCATCAGCGACCACCGCTTTGGAATCAGCGACAAACAGCAATAAATCTTCCGTCTCCGCTTCTAATGCTTGAATGATTCCTTTTTGCTCTTCCTCTATGAAAAACTTCGCAATCGGACCTTTTAATCCGCCTTCTTCCACTTTAAGCCATGCCAGCCCTTTCGCTCCATAACGAGCGACAAATTCGGTCAATGCATCCATATCTTTGCGTGAATATTGCTGAGCCGCTCCCTTCACATTTATCGCTTTTACTTGTCCTCCATTCGCAACTGCACTTGAAAACACCTTAAAGCCACAGTCTCGTACTTGCTCCGACAAATCGACAAGCTCCATGCCAAAGCGCGTATCCGGCTTGTCAGAACCATATCGGCTCATCGCTTCGTTATACGACATGCGCGGAAATGGGAGCGATAGCTCGATTCCTTTTGCCGTTTTCATGACTCGCGCCATCATGCGCTCAATCATGGACATAATCTCCTCTTGGCTCATAAACGAGGTTTCAATATCCACTTGGGTAAACTCCGGTTGACGATCCGCCCGCAAATCTTCATCACGGAAACAGCGTGCAATCTGATAGTAGCGCTCAAATCCGCCAACCATTAGCAATTGTTTAAAAATTTGCGGCGATTGCGGCAGCGCGTAAAATTCTCCTGGATGGACACGGCTTGGAACTAAATAGTCGCGGGCCCCCTCCGGAGTGCTTTTGGTTAAAATCGGGGTCTCCACCTCAAGAAATCCTTCTTCATCAAGAAAATCTCGAATCGCTTTTGCCACTTGATGGCGCATTTTAAACGTTTGAAACATAACCGGACGGCGCAAATCCAAATAGCGATATTTCAGCCGTACGTCTTCGGCAACTTCCGTTTCGTCAGAAATGATAAACGGTGGCGTTTTCGCTTCGCTTAAAACGGTCACACGATGAACATGAATTTCGATTTTCCCCGTTTGCAAATTCGGGTTGACTTGGCTTTCTTCGCGACGAACAACCGTTCCTTCAACGTCCAATACGTATTCATTGCGAATCCCTTCAGCTACACGCAGCGCTTCCTCAGATACTTCAGGGCTGAAAACAATTTGTACAATACCGGTGCGATCACGCAAATCAATAAAAATGAGTCCGCCAAGATCGCGGCGCTTTTGCACCCATCCTTTCAATACGACCTTTTCTCCCACCGCTTGTTCCGTCATTTCTCCGCAGTAATACGTCCTGCCAAACATCATGGTCCCCTCCTACTTTGATTCAACTGCTGTTTTCATATATTGCACAAACGAATGAAGCGATACCTCTGTTTGCTCGCCTGTCGCCATATTTTTAATGGCAATCACTTGCTTTTCAAGCTCGTCATCGCCAAGAATGGCAACATAAGCGGACTCAAGGCGATCCGCCGCCTTCAGCTGCGCTTTTACTTTTCGATCTTGATAATCTCTTTCCACCTTCATTCCCGACTGACGAAGCTTGTTCACAAGGATCACCGATTCATCCTTCGCTTTTTCCCCTAACGCTACGATAAAGCAATCGATTCCTTGAGCTACAGGCAACGTGATCCCCTCGGCAGCCAAGGCAGCGAGCAAACGTTCAATACTTAAAGCAAAACCGATTCCTGGCGTTTCTGGTCCGCCTATTTCCTGCACTAATCCATTGTAACGGCCGCCGCCACATAACGTCGTAATCGCGCCGAAGCCCTCCGCTTCGCTCATGATTTCAAAGGCAGTATGGTTATAATAATCGAGCCCTCGAACAAGCCGTGGATCGACTTCGAATGCAATCCCTAATTTCGTTAAATACAGTTGCACTTTTTCAAAATAAAGGCGCGATTCATCATTCAGATAATCAAGAATCGACGGTGCCGTTTCCATTAATTCATGGTCGCGGTCTTTTTTGCAATCTAAAATGCGCATCGGATTTTTTTCAAGTCTTGATTGACAATCCTCACAAAACTCGCTGATCCGTCCTTTAAAATGGTCAATAAGCGCTTGACGGTGCGCTTTTCTGCTTGGAGCATCTCCTAAGCTATTCATCACAAGCTTTAGCTTTTTCAAACCTAATGAATGATATAGCTCCATCGCAAGCGCGATCACTTCTGCGTCAATAGCGGGATCGCTGCTTCCAAGTGCTTCAACGCCAAATTGCACAAACTGACGAAATCTGCCCGCCTGTGGCCGCTCATAACGAAACATAGGCCCCA
Organism: Anoxybacillus sp. PDR2; assembly: GCF_009834045.1. NCBI lineage: Bacteria > Bacillati > Bacillota > Bacilli > Caryophanales > Anoxybacillaceae > Anoxybacillus > Anoxybacillus sp. PDR2. Next base: position 2,820,711 of record NZ_CP047158.1, read on the forward strand.
TATAATACAATTTAACAGGTTGGTTGGGGTTCCCGTACATTTTGTTTTCCACAAAAGAACGAACAACGGCCGCAGTTCCTTCAGGCCGAAGCGTAATGCTGCGCCCTCCTCGATCTTCAAATGTATACATTTCTTTTTGAACGATATCTGTTGTGTCTCCCACACTTCTTAAAAACAATTCTGTGTGTTCAAAGATCGGCGTGCGAATTTCCTGATAGTTGTAACGTCGGCAAATATCCCGTGCCATTTGCTCAATATATTGCCACTTTTCAGCTTCGCCCGGCAAAATATCTTGCGTTCCTCTCGGAATTTGAAACGACATGCTCCATCCTCCTACTTTTTCTATGTAAAAATAAAAAACTCCCTTCCCTATTAAAATAATAGGGACGAGAGTCGTTTTCCCGTGGTGCCACCCTAATTGAAGCTCAAACGCTTCCGCTTTATCCCGATAACGCCCGGTACGCGTTCCCTTCTACTAGCATGCGCGTTCAAAGAGAAACCTACGGAGTGTTCCTTCGTTAAGTCATCACGGAGAAATGCTTTCAGCCTATGGCATTTCCTCTCTGGCCATGTGTACTCTTAACTACTCTTCTCCATCATCGGCTTTTTTGCAGCAATTTTTATCTTTTATGTTACGAATGAATCATCATTTTGTCAAGAAGACGAAAAAGATTTATGAGCGAAAGAGCTGTTTTTTCAATTTTCGCACATCCCGCAACGTTAGACCGAATTCTGAAGCTAACTCATAATTGGTATAATCGGCTTCCTTTCGCATAAATTCATGAAAGTCTACATGAAATAGCTCGCTTGCTTTGCGGTGCGCAAATTCTCCTTTAGCGCTGTTTCTCACCTGCTTCATCCTTTCTCTTTTCAAGACAGTAACTTGACATGTTACGATTTGCATCGATATGTCACGCAAATGTTTAACGAAAACAACCCCGGGTTTGCACAGGCCCCATTCGTAAGTTGCTCGCGGCGCGAAGATCCGATCGATTCACTTACAGTTCTTGTGCCGTATCAATATGATGAACGGACGATAGCGGTCAAAACTCATGGTCAGAAGGCGAGGCCGCGCCCATTCTGTTCCAACAAATGCCAACCGTAATCTGACCGATGATTCGCCAAATATAGCACTACTTATCTTTCCCGTTTTTTAAAAAAATAAAAGGGTTTTTTTACTTTTTGTAGAACTGTTATCATCTCACACTTTTGAAAGGAGGCTGCCATGTGAAAAAAGCGGCTTATTTTCTGCTGGTCGCTCTGTTTCTTTTGTCCTTCCCTTCCTCTGACGGCGCCGAAGCCAAAATGGTGATCACCAAAACAGAGCACCTCAATGTTCGGGAAGGACCAGGCACTTCTTATCCAATAAAAAAGAAACTGAATAAAGGAGAAATTTACATAGTGGCCCAAGAAAAAAATGATTGGGTACAGCTTAAACTAAGCACTACGGAAACCGGATGGGTTTCACGGCAATATGTTGCAGATATGAATGAAAACATGCAAGCGACCGTTGACCGTCTCCGTGTTCGTTCTGCTCCTAGCAGCCAAGCAAGCATAATTGGTTATTTAAAGCTAGGCCAAACGGTGGAAGTGCTCGACACCAACAGTCATTGGACAAGAATCAAAAACGGAACGCTTACGGGGTGGGTCTCATCAGACTACCTCGCGTCAGCTACAGGCTCCGGGACCACTTCCATCCAATCGAAATCCGGAACGGTTGCCGTTGATGTGCTAAACGTGCGGACAAAGCCTTCTCAACAGGCCACCATTCTTGGCAAAATCACATTTGGCCAACAGGTGCGAATCATTGGCGAGACTGCGGATTGGTATCAAATCGAATCACCTGGCTCTATGACTGGCTGGGTCTATCGCACATACATAATGACGGCAACTCTCTACATTACAGTGTTAGAAGATGGTACGAATATTCGTTCAAAACCTTCGCTTCAATCGCAAATTCAAGGGACAGCCAAACGTGGACAACAATACCGCGTGATCGCTAAAGAAGGTAGCTGGTACAAAATTGAACTGTCTCATCAAAAGAGCGGATATATTGCGGATTGGGTGGTAGCGGTTGTCCGCAATGCTGGAAACACAGGGACAATCAAAAACAAAACGATTGTCATTGATCCCGGTCACGGCGGAAAAGACAGCGGAACGATTGGCAGCGGTGGAATGATGGAAAAAACGATGACATTAAAAACCGCACAGATGCTAAAAAATCAATTGCAGGCGGCTGGAGCCACCGTTATTCTCACTAGAAAGGACGACACCTATTTGTCCTTAGCCGAGCGCGTAAGCATGGCTGAACAGCATAAAGCCGATGCGTTTGTCAGCATTCATTACGATAGCTCGCCAGACGGAACAGCAAGAGGAATGACCATTTATTATTACCATTCATTAAATGACTATCCTCTCGCTTTATCGTTTGATCCTTTTCTGTCTCAATCCCTGCCAATCCCGTATCGCGGCATTCGATTTGGCGACTTTCACGTCCTTCGAGAAACAAGCATGCCATCTGTTCTGTTTGAGCTGGGATATTTGAACAATGCGCAGGAATCAAGCATCATTGCCTCTGATTCATACCAAAAGCAAGTCACCAAAACAATTGTTGCCGGGCTTCAACGCTATTTCAGCAATTAATAAGGGCAACGCCATGTCCATAAAAGGAGGAAGGCGCACGTATTTTCCCAAACTCTTTAACCTAAAAAAAGTGACTTAAAAAACTTTTCCTATCGCAAGCTATGCGGAAAACAAAATGTTGAATCAGGTATATCGATATTGGATTCCTCGCTTTTTTGTCGTAGTGGGCAAGCGATTTGCTTGCCCGCTGGACAGGCTTATAGCATGCCCTTCTCGAATAAGAACGCCAGCGAGCCCATTCATTTCCCGGCAAATCGTTCGTTGTTCAGGGGAAGAGACAGAAAGCTTGCATTTGACCAAATGATTTTGTATTTTTTACGTAAAATAATGGATCATCAACACTTGTGCCGTTGAATAATAAAAGAAAAGCGAGCAGCCATATAGTTACTCGCTTTTTTCTTTGCTTTCTACAATAAGCGTCACCGGGCCATCATTTGTCAATGCCACATCCATCATAGCGCCAAATTGTCCGGTTTCCACTAAAATCCCTTTTTTTCTTAATTCTTCGTTGAATGCTTCATAAATTCGCAGCGCATGATCTGGTTTGGCCGCTTCCATAAAATTGGGTCGTCTTCCTTTTCGACAGTCGCCATACAATGTAAACTGGGAAACGGATAAAATAGCGCCCCCGACATCCAGTAATGACCGATTCATTTTGCCGGATTCATCCTCAAAGATGCGCAAATGGGCAATTTTATCAGCGACAAACGCCGCGTCTTCCTCCGTATCCTGATGGGTCACACCGACAAGGAGCACAAGCCCAAATTCAATACTGCCCACTATTTCACCATTGACGGTTACACTTGCATGTTTGGCTCTTTGTACTACTACTCTCATGACCGCGTTCCTTTCTAATTGTTCATAATTCGCTGCACAGAATAAATATCTGGAATTTGCTTGATTCGTTCTACGATTTTTTGCAGATGGCTCACGTTTTGAATCGCAATCGTCATATGAATGGTAGCAATCTTATTGCGGTGATCGGATCTTCCTGAAACAGCGGAAATATCCGTTTTCGTTTCATTAACGGCCTGCAATACTTCATTGAGCAGTCCGCGTCGATCAAATCCGGAAATTTCAATTTCCACGTTATATTCGCGGTTGGTTTTCGTATTGCTTTCCCATTCTACCGAAATCAGCCGATCTTCTACTTCGCTTGATTTTACGTTAGGACAATCTGTTCGGTGAACAGAGACTCCGCGTCCTCTTGTAATAAATCCGATAATTTCGTCGCCTGGAACTGGATTACAGCAACGTGAGAGACGAATCAATAAATTATCGATTCCCTGCACTTGAATACCATAATCGCGTTTTTTCCCAATCGGCGTCTTCATCTCCTGCGCCGACTCCGCCAATCTTTTTTGCTGCTCCTCCAAATCGCGCTGCTTCCGCCATTTATCTGTTAAGCGATGAGCAATTTGCGCAGCGGTAATCCCATGATAACCAACAGCCGCATACATATCTTCTTCATTAGAGAAGTTGAACTTTTCCGCCACTCTCTTGACATTTTCAACCGTCAATATATCTTTCACATCGAAACCAAGAGCGCGAATTTCCTTTTCCACAAGCTCTTTTCCTTTTTCAATATTCTCTTCGCGTCGCTGTTTTTTAAAGAATTGGCGAATTTTATTTTTGGCATGGGAAGTTTGCGCAAGCTTTAGCCAATCTTGGCTCGGACCGTATGAATGCTTGGATGTTAATATTTCGACAATATCGCCTGTCTTAAGTTTATAATCCAACGGTACCATTTTCCCATTCACTTTCGCTCCGATCGTTTTATTTCCGATTTCAGAATGAATCCGATAAGCGAAGTCAATCGGCACCGAACCTGCTGGAAGCTCAATAACGTCGCCTTTCGGAGTAAAGACGAACACCGTATCCGAAAATAAATCCATCTTTAGCGTTTCCATAAATTCTTCGGCATTGCTTGCATCGTTTTGCCATTCTAAAATTTCCCGAAACCAGGAAAGCTTTTCTTCAAAAGAATTCGGTTTGACCATCTTTCCTTCTTTGTACGCCCAATGTGCCGCAATTCCGAATTCGGCAATTTGATGCATTTCAAATGTGCGAATTTGCACTTCCAAAGGCTCCCCTTTTGGGCCAATGACAGTCGTATGCAAAGATTGATACATATTGGTCTTTGGCATCGCAATATAATCTTTAAAACGGCCTGGCATTGGCTTCCAGCATGTATGAATAATGCCCAACACCGCATAGCAGTCTTTTATGCTGTTCACAATGATGCGAACCGCTAGTAAATCATAAATTTCATTAAATTGCTTATTTTGCAGCGCCATTTTTCGATAAATGCTGTAAATATGCTTCGGCCTTCCGGAAATTTCACCTTTGATCGAAAATTCGCTTAACCGATCGCGCACTTCTTGAATAACCTCTTCCAAATATTGCTCGCGCTCGGCTCGTTTTTTCTTCATTAAATTCACAATGCGGTAATATTGCTGCGGATTTAAATAACGAAGCGACGTATCCTCAAGCTCCCATTTGATTTTCGAAATTCCGAGGCGATGGGCAAGCGGCGCAAAAATTTCCAGTGTCTCGTTGGCGATTCTTCGCTGTTTTTCAATTGGCAAATGCTTCAACGTCCGCATGTTATGGAGCCGATCTGCCAATTTAATCAAAATCACACGAATATCTTGTGCCATTGCTAAAAACATTTTTCGATGATTTTCAGCCTGCTGCTCTTCTTGGGATTTGTATTTAATCTTGCCGAGCTTTGTCACACCATCCACAAGCATAGCTACTTCGCCGCCAAACTCCCGCTCTAAATCTTCTTTCGTGGCAGCTGTATCCTCGACAACATCATGCAAGAAGCCGGCAGCAATCGTAATCGCGTCCATTTTTAAATCTACTAAAATTCCCGCTACTTGAATAGGATGGATAATATAGGGCTCCCCTGATTTTCGATATTGCTCGCGATGGGACTCTCTGGCAAATTCATATGCCTTTCTGATCAATTCAACATCCATTTCCGACAAATATCGGCTTGCCTGCTCGATGACTTGTTCCGCTGTCAACACCTGTTCATTGGCCATGAGATCACCTTATGTGTATAATTTAATACCATTATCATGGAAATTTTTTTAAATGTAAAGAAACTAATAAGAAAGAGCACCCGTTAGAGTGCCCTTTGCAAACATCTCTTCTTACCATTTTAGCGAAATAAAAGAAAAATGTCGATGGTTAGAATTGCATTAATGTTAAAATATCATAACCATCTAATTTGTTGCGCCCTTCTAAATACGTAAGCTCAATTAAGAATGCAATGCCGGCGACCACACCGCCAAGCTGCTCTACCAGTTTGATCGTTGCTTCAATCGTTCCGCCAGTGGCCAATAGATCGTCTGTAATCAGCACGCGCTGTCCCGGTTTAATGGCATCTTTATGCATGGTCAATACATCTTTTCCGTACTCTAAACCGTATTCGACACGAACGACCTCACGCGGCAGCTTTCCTTCCTTCCTTACAGGCGCAAACCCAACCCCGAGCGCATAAGCGACAGGGCAGCCGATAATAAAGCCGCGCGCTTCTGGACCAACGACAAGATCTATTTCTTTTTCCCGCGCATATTGCACAATTTGATCTGTCGCATATTTATACACTTCGCCTTTATCCATGATGGTTGTAATGTCTTTAAACATAATCCCTGGCTTCGGGAAATCCGGTACAATCGTTACATATTGTTTTAAGTCCATTACATTTTTGCCTCCTCATATGTCCGCAACGCTTTTATTTCGGAAAAGGTGCGCTTAAGTTGTTCATACGATGAATATAAAAGCATATTTTCCAGCTCAAGCTGAGCCTGTTTTAAACGATACGTAGGAGATTCGGCTAAATCGCGCTTTTTGGGATTTGGAACAAGCGAAACGATCCCATTGTCCACCGTCACAAACTGCAATTCTAAAAATACTTGCACCATAAAACGAATCGTTTCCTTCGTCCAACCGCGCGAGCGCGCCAGCTCATCGCCGTATTTTTCGAGATGGAATGTACCTCGCTTCATCAAAAACGCATAAAACCACTTAAAATGGTCGCGCGTCGGCAATGTGCTGAAAAAATGAGTCTCCCTTTGATAGAATAACGCATAAATGCGCGCAGGTAAACTATAACTTAATAAAACTTTTATCATTTCTAAAGTTGGCGGCAGGTCAAGCAAAACGACATAGCTCCCATCCAAAGAAAGACGCTTCGCTTCCTCTATCGCTTCAATGACATCTATTTCTTCACGATAAGACTGCAGACGAAGCGCTCCTATTGTCTCTTGACCAAATGCGATAAACCGGCGCCGATCAGCGGGAAGCAGCGAAAAAAGAGAGTGCACATGCTGGATTCCTCTTATATCAAACAGCTGCCATTCTCGCACAGCGGCATCACAAATCATCAGCTGCGGTTTGCGAAGATGGTTCCATTCATTTACCGATAATGATCCAACAATGGAAACCTTTGCATTAGGAGCAATTTCATCATGCAAATATCCATAGCCAAATCCGACACATTCCAGTGTTGCCCCATCCTGTTCAAACACGATTTTTATATGTGATTGGTCAGCGCCGATACGCCGCATGCTTTGCACGGATGCGTCTTCAATTAAAATAAGAGGGCGCGGGTTCTCTGTCCCAAATGGGGAGAGTTTTTCGATTTGTTCTAATGCCCCTAAGGTAATGTCATCAATCGAGCAGGCTGCATCAATGGAAGTGATCGGGATAAAATCTTCCTCGGTCAATGCTTCCTTCGCAAACGCATTAAGGCGTTCCCGCAATTCATCGACATCTTCAAGTGAAAGGGTCATTCCAGCCGCCATCGGATGTCCGCCAAAATGGGGCAAAATATCGCGGCATTTTGACAAATGGGCAAATAGATCAAATCCTTGAATGCTGCGCGCCGATCCTTTCGCAATCCCTTTTTCCGGATCGATACTTAGAACAATGGTCGGCCGGTAAAATTGTTCGACAAGCCGAGAGGCTACGATCCCGATAACTCCAACATTCCAGCCTTCTTTTGCTACAACAAGCACATGCTGTTTCTCAGGAGGAAATTGCTCCTGTATGATCGCAACGGCTTCTTCCGTCATTTCATTTACTAGCTTTTGCCGCTCCCGATTCAGCATCTCCGTTTTTTTCGCTAGTTCGTGCGCTTCTGCTTCATCCTCCGTCATGAGCAGCCGAACAGCAGGGGCGGCGTCTCCAAGTCTTCCGACCGCATTAATTCGCGGAGCGATGGCAAACCCGACTGTTTCCTCATTCACTTGGCTCAAGTTGGTACCGCATTGCTTCAATAGAGCACGCAACCCGATGCGCTTTGTATCTCGCAATTGCTCGATTCCTTTTGCGGCAAGCAGACGATTTTCACCTGTAAGCGGCACAAGGTCAGCAATGGTTCCAATCGCCACGATATCAAGCAAATGCTCTGGCACTTCTCCAAGCAATGCATGCGCCAGCTTAAAAGCCACGCCTACCCCAGCTAAATCACGAAACGGGTATGTGCTGCCCGGCTTTTTCGGGTGAATAATCGCCAATGCTTCAGGAAGTGTAGGTCCCGGCTCATGATGATCGGTAATAATAACGTCCATGCCTAGCTCATTTGCCAGCGCCACTTCTTCGACTGCAGCAATTCCATTGTCCACTGTGATGATTAAAGACACGCCTTTTTCTTTGGCAAGACAAAAAGCATTTTTATTTGGTCCATATCCTTCAGTAAAGCGATTGGGTATGTAAAAATCCGCTTTCGCGCCTATTTGAGACAATGCACTCATCATGACGGTTGTGCTGCTTACACCGTCAGCATCATAATCTCCGAATACAAGAATATGCTCCTCATTTCGCACCGCCTGCTGAATCCTTTCTATAGCTCGATGCATATCATCTAGCAAAAAAGGATCGTGAAACGGTTGTTTTTCTGGATATAAAAAGGCGGCCGCCGCTCGTGCAGTATCAATTCCACGGTTCACAAGCAGCGAAGCCACAAGTGGAGAAATATCCAGCTCCTTCATTAACTGATCCACTTTATTTTTATCGGGACGCTTCACATCCCATCGAGTTTTTGCCGTTAACATGTCTCCCACCTCAACTTCTCCTATTATACAAAAGGAGAAGAATAGGGGCAATGTGATATTAGTCAGATTATAGCGAAAGTCCATTTGAGCTTTGCCATCCATCCCTTTCGATTTTTTCTTCCCCAAACCGTACTTGGCGGATAAGGAATACAGCCAAGCCGTTTTATAAGGGGATGAACGAGGCAAACAGCGCGCGATGAAAACATTTATTCACAGTCTGGGCCGTCTATTTTTCGGGATGGTAAGGATTAATATGCACCATGACATTTTCTATATTTGGCATGCGAAGCAATCTTTCTTTCACGGCTTTGCCGATCCGATGCCCCTCTTCTACAGTAAGCAAGGGATCAACGGCAATTTTCAGGTCAATAATGACGTAATGGCCATGCTCGCGCGCATGCAATTCATGAATTTGCTTGACTTCAGGAAACTGGAGTACCGCTTGGCGAAGATGAACGGTATCTTCTTTGTGAAGCACATGGTCTAATGTAGTGTGAATCGACTGTTTGCCAAGCTCCCAGGCCATTTTTAACACGAGAAAAGAAACAAATAATCCAGCGATAGGATCTGCGTAGACGAGCTTGTTTATCCCCAATGAGTGGCCTGCCATCGCCGCTCCAATGCCAATGAGCGCAGCAATGGAAGAAAAAACATCGGAACGGTGCTCATATGCATTGACGATAATCGCCTGACTGTTTAATTTTTTTCCTAAGCGATATTTGTAGCGAAACATGGTTTCTTTCACCACAATGGAAAGGACAACTACGTAAATGGCCAACCATTTCGGCGGATGCAGCGGCTGAAAAAAGGCTTGTAGCGATGAACGCCCCATTTCGGCGCCAACAATAAATAACAATACCGCTACAATAATAGCAGCGATGGATTCTGCCTTGCCATGACCATACGGGTGATCTTCATCGGGCGGACGCTTGGCTGCCCGCAATCCAACCCAAACGGCAAGCGATCCAGCAACATCAGAAGCAGAATGAACAGCATCTGCTAGCAATGCCTTGCTGTTTCCCATGATGCCGGCAGCACCTTTCACTGCAGCTAATACAATATTTCCTAAAATCCCAATAATCGCGGCAAACTCGGCCTGTTTGAAGCGTTCTTCTTTCTCCACGATTCTCTTCCTTTCATCAAGACATCACGCCGTTTTAGTTTATCCATTTTTTCGCTTCTTCAAAAAAATAGAGCGGCGCTTTTGGTCGCCACTCTATTCTTATACCGTTATACTTGTGGTTCTGCATCCTGATGATCCGGCTTTTTCGTTTTTCCTTTTTTCAATTGCTTTCCTTTCCATACCACCCATAGCTGTGCGGCAATAAACAGAGAAGAGTATACGCCGGAAACAAGTCCAACTAGCAAGGCTAGATTAAAGTTGCGAATCGCCTCGCTTCCAAACATCAATAATGCGACAACCGTAAAAATCACGGTCAGAACGGTGTTAATGGAACGGGTCAGCGTCTGTTGCAATGCTCGATTCACTACATGCTGCAAATCCTCAATCGTTTTGACTTTCCGTTTTTTCATCAAGTCGCGAATCCGGTCAAATGTCACAATCGTGTCATTAATCGAGTAGCCGATGATCGTCAAAACGGCGGCAATAAATGTTAAATCGACCTCTAGCTGCGTGAAACTGAAAAACATCACAATAATAAAAGCGTCATGTAAAAGTGAGACAATAGCCGCAAGCGCCATATACATCTCAAAGCGGATCGTCACATAAATGATGATACCAAGCGATGAAATCAGCACAGCGATCAACGCGTTGCGCGCCAATTCTTTTCCTACAGTCGGCGATACGGTGCTGACGTTCGGTTCCGATCCATATTGCTCCTTAAAATACTGCTTGAGCTCAGAAATTTCATGTTTGTTTAAAACGCCGATAAAGCGCGCAACGCCAACTTCTTCATTCTTTCCAGATAAAACGATATCTTTTGGCTGTAAGTTTAATTTCTGGAACTGATCCTCCAATTGCTGCACGTTTAATTTAGAATCGCTCATGATTTCCACGCGTGTGCCGCTCGCAAAATCAATGCCAAGATTTAATTTCATCGTCAACAGCGCAACAATCCCAACAACCGTTAACGCGCCGGAAAAGATAAAGAATTTTTTGCTATGTTTGACGAAATCCCAACAATCAAACTTTGTCGGCACCTCTGTATGCTCGTTCGTTTGAGCAATATCGAGAATTTCCGATTTTTTCACGCCAAAATATCCTGGCTTATTTTGTAAAACGCGGCTATTCACAAGCAAACCAAGGAGCAGGCGCGTGCCGTAAACAGCCGTGATAAAGCTGACTAAAATACTGATAATCAGCATGGTCGCAAACCCTTTGACAGAGCTTGTTCCATACACAAACAGCACAACACCGGCAATAATGGTTGTAATATTCGCATCTAAGATTGTCGCAAACGATCCTTTATTTCCTGTGCGAAACGCGGACATAATCGATTTTCCAAGTTTGATTTCCTCTTTAATCCGCTCATATGTGATAATATTGGCATCGACGGCCATCCCGACACCCAAAATAAGCGCCGCTATCCCCGGCAATGTCAGAACGCCATTCATCCAATCGAAAATCAGCAAAATTAAATAAATATAAGCGGATAACGTAATGACCGCAATCACACCAGGCAAGCGATAAAACGCGATCATAAAGAGGAAAATTAGCGCCACGCCAATAATACCGGCAAGAATAGTTTTCTGAAGGGCGTTTTCTCCAAATTGTGCACCGATCGATGTGGAATAAACTTCTTTCAGCTCAACCGGCAACGCGCCAGCATTTAATAAGTCAGCCAGCTGTCTTGCTTCATCCACCGTGAAATTTCCAACAATCGATACATCCGTTTGATCGAATACTTGGTTTACCGCCGCTGCTGAAATATACTTCGGCTTTGCTTTTCCCGCCTCTTTCGCATAGGAATCAACGCCATCCTTAAAATCAAGCCAAATAACTAATAAATTGTTTGGCGCGCCCATTTTATAGACTTTTTCCGTCACCTGCTTAAACTTGTCGGCATCTTTGAGTTTAATGGCGACACTCGGCTTGCCATGCTCATCGAACGAAAGCTTGGCTCCTCCTTCAGCCAGGTCGCTTCCATCCATTAAGACGTTGTCATGCACATCGCGAAAGGTCAGCTTCGCTTGGGTCGATAAAATTTGCCGCGCCTGATTTTGGTCTTTCACACCGGCAAGCTGGACGCGAATCCGTTTTTTTCCTTCTACTTGAATATTTGGTTCACTGACTCCCAGTACATTAATTCGCTTGTTCAGTGCACTGACGGTGCTTGTCAGTGTCGTTTTGTCAATTTTATCCCCTTTTTTCGCCGGCTTTACCTCATATAAAACTTCAAAACCGCCTTGCAAATCAAGCCCGAGCTTGATATTATGTATAATCCCTTTCGTCGTTGTTCCTAGCGTGCCTGCTAAAATAATCAGCACTAAGAAAAACGCCAGAATGCGACTTCTTTTTACCATAAAAAATCCTCCTTATGTCATCAGAAAACCTCGCTATAGCCTCTCGAAATGCTTCAACATTCCTAATTATGAATCAGTTCGCAAATGCTGTCAATTTTCTACATAGCTATAATAATTCATTTAGTAGCTCTTCGAGATCATCACCTTTAGTGGCCCGCTGCTCACGATATGATTCAGCTGTCAAGAAAGCCATATATTCTCCAATTGAAAGCGATAAAATATCATTTACACGCTCATATAGCCTTCTTTCGTCATCATATTTTTTCCACTTTTTTCTCACTAAACACTCCCAAATTTGTTCTATCGTTACGTGATCGTAGCCAAGCAAGCGAAACTCTTCATACTTGCTTTGCACCGCCGGCATCAATTGTTCACGCAGTTCTTCCATTTTTTCTTTTTCATTTGCCATGACCATCGCTCCCCGTTTTGTCCCACAATACTTGTCATGCTTGTTCACATCTCTTGCATATAGTTAATTGTATAAAAGATCGTCTTATTTGAGAAGGGAGGGAAATACAGGATGTCTAAATTTTTGAAAGGCACACTTATTCTAATCGTTGCCGGCCTTATCACACGAGTGCTCGGATTTATCAATCGCATTGTTATCGCCCGAGCCATTGGTGAAGAAGGGGTCGGTTTATATATGATGGCCGTGCCTACGCTTGCCTTAGCCATAACGCTTACGCAAATGGGCTTGCCTGTCGCTATTTCTAAGCTAGTAGCGGAGGCGGAAGCGGTAGGAGATCAGCGAAGAGTAAAAAAAATTCTCGTCGTTTCTTTAGCCACTACAGGTGTGCTAAGCGCCATCTTTTTTCCGGCAATGGTATTGCTTGCGCCGCTTTTATCGACAACCTTATTTACAGATGCTCGCACCTATTATCCGCTGTTAGCGATTTCACCTGTTGTTCCCATTGTTGCTGTTTCTTCCGTTTTGCGCGGTTATTTTCAAGGAAAACAGCAAATGAAGCCATATGCCTATTCACAGCTGCTTGAACAAATCATTCGTATTAGTTTAATTGCCTTTTGCACGAGCATCTTCTTACCATATGGAATCGAATATGCTGCGGCGGGAGCGATGCTTTCATCCGTGATCGGCGAATTAGGGTCGCTCATCTATTTGTTTTACATGTTCAAACGCAAAAAAAGAATCAACATTCGTCCGCAATTTTTCCATTATGCTAAAGCCGGAAAAGAAACCTTTATGAGCTTAATGCGCATCGCTTTGCCAACAACAGGAAGCCGTCTCATTGGCTCAATCGCCTGGTTTTTTGAACCGATTGTGGTAGCCCACAGCTTAGCGCTTGCAGGAGTTGCTGCCTCATTAGCGACCAGGCAATATGGGGAATTAACAGGATATGCTTTACCTCTGCTCATGCTGCCATCGTTTATTACCTACTCACTATCAACCTCTCTCGTTCCAGCTATTAGCGAAGCGGCGGCACAGCAGCAAATGTTTCTCATCGAGCGGCGCGTTCAGCAAGCCATGCGATTATCCATGATTACAGGAGGCCTGGCCGTTGTGGTCCTGTATGTATTTGCCGATCCCATTATGCAGCTGATGTATGGCACAAGCCATTCTGCCATTTTTATTAAAGTAATGGCACCATTTTTCCTTTTTTATTACTGCCAAGGGCCTCTTCAGGCAGTTTTACAGGGGCTGGATTTAGCGAAAGCGGCTATGATGAATAGCTTAATCGGCTCTGTTGTAAAAACGGCTTGTATTTTTGCGCTAGCCACTCAGCCAAATTTAGGGATTATGGGAGCAGCTCTGTCTATCGCGATTGGTACGGTGCTTGTTACGCTTCTCCATTTCGCAACAATCATGAAGGTCATTTCTTATTCCATTTACATATTCGAATATATTCACACATTTTTCGTCATGCTTGCAGCAGGTTTTGTTGGACATCTTGCTTTTTATCATTCTCTGACTTCACTTCCAATAAGTATGAGGACCATCGCCGCCATTATCATTACAACAGTGGTATACGTCATTCTTTTAGTCATTTTCAAGCTGGTTAAACGAGAAGAGTTAGTACGCATCCCATTTGTTCGCGGCTTTTTTCGTAAAAACTAACTTCATTTGATTCTAAACATGTCCGGGCCTGAATATACTCTTGCTAAAGATGGCTTAAACGGAGGGAATGAACGAGATGGCTAGGTTTGGCAAAGGTGTTGTCTACGGAGTTCTAACCATTTTTTTACTAGCGTTGATCATTAGCTTTTTATTATCACTTCTTTTGAAATGGACCGATATCCAAGAATCCTCATTAACATGGGTTATTTTTGCTGCATCTGTTCTATCCGTATTTATCGGTGGATTTGTCGCAGGAGGCAAAGGCAAGGAACGCGGATGGCTTATCGGTGGAACCACCAGCTTAGTGTTTACACTCCTCGTCTTTTTCTTTCAGTTTTTAGGACTTGAGCAAACATTTTCAACAAAGCAATGGATTTATCATCTCGGCTTTTTATTAGCGGCCATGCTTGGGGGAGTCATGGGAGTCAATTTGTCGTCATCCAATCGGCACGCAGATTAATATACAGCCTTCCCCACCCATTTCATTTTGAGAAGAGCGATTTCAAGCGAGTCTGATGTGAAACGGTTAAAATGATTGTAGACAAAGTCAAAACGGACTTTGTCTACAGCCTGAAGCTGCTTTTTGCCAAGCAGCCTTTTTTATTCTATTGGTTGTTCTCTGCCACAACCTCGCGAATAGCAGAGCGATCGTATGTAAGACGAGAACCGTCTCCCGCGCGGATCACGACTTTATTCTCATCGATGGAATCGATGATGCCATGCAAACCGCCGATCGTAATAATTTTATCGCCTTTTTTCAAGTTCGCTTGCATTTGCTGAACAGCCCGCTGCCGTTTTTGCTGCGGACGAATCAGCAGGAAATAGAAAATCGCGAACATGATAAGAAGCGGCAAAAGATTCACAAGCGTCGCCATAGATTTCACCCCTTTCTAAAAGTTTTTCGCATTCGGTCTATTAAATCCGTAGCGTTCAAAAAATTCTTCGCGAAAATCGCCAAGCCGATCTTCACGTATCGCTTGTCTCACTTGCTCCATTAATTTTATCAAAAAGTAAACGTTATGATAAGAAGTCAAGCGAATACCAAACGTTTCATCACATTTGATAAGATGACGAATATAGGCGCGCGTATAGTTGCGGCATGTATAGCAGCCGCAGTTCGGATCCAGCGGCGTAAAATCACGGGCGTATTGCGCATTTTTGATGACAAGGCGCCCTTCGCTTGTCATCACCGTTCCATTTCGTCCAATGCGAGTCGGCAAGACGCAATCAAACATGTCAATTCCGCGGATGGCGCCGTCAATGAGCGAGTCCGGCGAACCAACTCCCATTAAATAGCGAGGTTTATTGGCTGGTAAAAGCGGCGTTGTAAACTCAAGCACGCGATTCATGACATCTTTTGGTTCTCCTACCGACAAACCGCCGACCGCATAGCCCGGAAAATCGAGAGACACAAGATCCTGCGCGCTCTGTCTGCGTAAGTCCTCAAATTCACCGCCTTGAACAATGCCAAACAGCCCCTGTTCATTTGGACGGGCATGCGCTTTTAAACAGCGTTCCGCCCAGCGGCTTGTCCGCTCAACCGATTTTTTCATATATTCATATGTCGCAGGATACGGCGGGCATTCATCAAACGCCATCATGATATCAGAGCCGAGCGCATTTTGGATTTCCATCGCTTTTTCCGGCGAAAGAAACAGCTTGTCTCCATTTAAATGATTGCGAAAATATACGCCTTCCTCTTCAATTTTGCGAAATTCACTCAGGCTGAAGACTTGAAAGCCGCCAGAATCAGTCAGAATGCCGCGATCCCAGTTCATAAACGAATGCAATCCGCCCGCTTCTTTCACAATATCATGCCCTGGACGAAGCCATAGATGATAGGTGTTGCTTAAAATAATGCCTGCACCCATTTCTTTTAATTCCTCAGGCGATAACGTTTTGACAGTCGCTAATGTGCCGACTGGCATAAACATCGGCGTTTCAAAGGAGCCATGCGGCGTATGAATGATTCCGAGACGTGCTCCTGTTTGCTTGCATGTTTTGATAAGTTCATAACGAATCGGGGTCAAATCAATAGCTCCTTTCTTAAATAATCAGCATCGCATCACCGAAGCTAAAGAAACGATAACGCTTCTCCACCGCTTCTTTATAAGCACGCAAAACATTTTCACGCCCTGCTAAGGCGCTAACTAGCATGATTAATGTTGATTTAGGCAAGTGAAAATTCGTAATCATTCCATCAATCGCTTGAAACTGATAGCCTGGATAAATAAAGATATCCGTCCATCCGCTCTCGGCAATAAACGTTCCATTATGGCGCGATGCGATCGTTTCAAGCGTACGTGTTGATGTGGTTCCGACTGCGATAATTCGCCCGCCCTTCTCTTTCACCTCATTCAACAATCGCGCTGTCCCTTCTGTCATCTGGTAAAATTCTGCATGCATATCATGTTCTTCGATATTCTCAACATTGACGGGACGGAAGGTACCAAGTCCGACATGAAGGGTAATAAAAGCTAGATGCACTCCTTTTTGACGAATATCCTCAAGCAGCTGCTCCGTAAAATGAAGCCCTGCTGTCGGCGCTGCTGCCGAACCGCGTTCACGGGCATACACGGTTTGA
Organism: Anoxybacillus sp. PDR2; assembly: GCF_009834045.1. Taxonomy (NCBI): domain Bacteria; kingdom Bacillati; phylum Bacillota; class Bacilli; order Caryophanales; family Anoxybacillaceae; genus Anoxybacillus; species Anoxybacillus sp. PDR2. Next base: position 2,837,563 of record NZ_CP047158.1, read on the forward strand.
TACCGCTCCTGATCGTCGAGCTGTTCTTTAATATATGGAGGGAGCGGCATCTCCCCCAAGGATTCCAACACCTCATAAAATACTCCGTCATAAGCAAATTCCAGTATTCTTCCTCCGTGCTCCAACTCCTGTCTGCACGTTGCTTTTAAACGGCCGTCACCAAATAAAATGCTTGTTCCTTCTTTCACGCGCTTCGCTGGCTTCACGAGCGTTTCCCAACGGTCTCCTTCCACTTGCTTTAATAAAAGCACTTCAATTTTTGCGCCCGTATCTGATTTTTCTCCATAAAGGCGCGCCGGCAATACTCTTGTATCATTTAATACGAGACAATCCCCTTCATTCAAATACGATAAAATCGCTCGAAAGGTTTCATGATGTTTCGTTTCTCCTGTATTTTTATTGAGCATAAGCAATCTCGATGCTTCTCGGTTCGCAAGCGGTGTTTGTGCAATTAATTCCTCCGGTAAATGAAAATCAAATAAATCTATTTTCATCGCGTTCACCCATTTCTATTGTTGTTAACGAAATCGACCGATAAAATAAAACACAAGCGAAAGCACTACACTTAAAATAATAGAAGTCACAACTGGAAAGTAAAATGTTGTATTCCCCTTTTGGATGACAATATCGCCAGGAAGCCTGCCCAGCTTAATAAATTGCATCAGAAACCCCACAACAATCAAAATGGCTCCGATCATCATGATCATTTTAGGAAGACTGCTCATGATTTTGGCACCTCCATTCCAAAATGCTCATAGGCGCGATGAGTGACGATGCGCCCGCGAGGAGTCCGCTGCAAAAAGCCGATTTGCAGCAAATACGGCTCATATACATCTTCAATTGTTTGCGCTTCTTCACCAATGGTGGCCGCAAGCGTATCTACACCGACAGGACCTCCGCGAAATTTTTCCATCATCGCTCTTAATAATTTATGATCAATATGATCCAATCCTAAACGGTCAACTTGCAGCAACTCCAGCGCTTCTGTTGATAAGGCATGTGTAATCACTCCGTTGCCTTTTACTTGAGCAAAATCTCTGACTCTGCGCAACAAGCGATTGGCAATGCGCGGAGTGCCGCGCGAACAACGCGCGATCTCAACAGCAGCCGCCTCGTCAATCCTAACTTCCAGAATATCTGCTGTTCGTTTGATAATTTGCGCAAGCTGCTCCGGCTCATAATATTCCAGCCGGCTGAGCACACCAAAGCGATCCCGGAGCGGTGCAGAAAGAGCACCAGCTCGTGTCGTTGCGCCCACAAGCGTGAATGGCGGCAAGTCAATACGCACCGAACGAGCCGTTTGTCCTTTGCCAATAACGATATCTAGGCAGTAATCCTCCATAGCTGGATACAGCACTTCTTCAATCGAGCGGTGAAGGCGATGAATTTCATCGATAAATAATACATCTCCAGGTTGAAGAGAAGTTAAGATCGCCGCCAGGTCTCCGGGGCGTTCGACCGCCGGTCCAGTGGTGGTGCGCAAGTTCCCCCCCATTTCGTTTGCGATAATGGCGGCCAGCGTTGTTTTTCCAAGTCCGGGCGGTCCGTATAAAAGCACATGATCCAACGTTTCGCCACGCAGCTTTGCCGCTTCAATAAAAACTTGTAAATTTTCTTTTACTTTCTCTTGTCCGATATATTCCTGCAAGCGTTGCGGGCGGAGGCTGTATTCAAGCGATACATCCTCGCTGGAGGCATCGCTGGCAACAAGACGCTCTTCCATCGTCCTTCCCTCCTATTTTAATAGTAATTGCAGCGCTCGCTTCACATATTGATCGGTAGACATCGGTTCCTTTTTTAGAGCAGGCGCCACCTTTTGAATTTCACGATCTGCATAGCCGAGAGCCTTTAGCACTTCAAGCGCCTCGTCAAAGGCATTCTCCTGCTTTTCATCCTCCCAGCTTGTAAATAAGTCGTTCGTCGCTCCTAGAATGACTCCCTGCAGTTTCCCTTTTAAATCAAGAATCATTTGTCGCGCTGTTTTTTTGCCGATGGTCGGAAATTTGCACAAAAAGGCTTCGTTTTCCTCTTCAATCGCCTGCACGAGCTGACGTACATCTCCTGAGGCTAAAATAGCAAGCCCTCCTTTCGGGCCAATGCCGGAAACTTGAAGCAGTTTCGCAAATAGCGTTCGTTCTTCGCGCGTCCGAAACCCATAAAGAGCCATGAGGTCTTCGCGCACATATTGATATGTATAGACCGTCACGATTGTATCATGACTGGGCCGAAACGAAAATGGGTTTGGCGTGAAAATTTGATAGCCAACTCCGGCCGTTTCAATGACAATATATTCTGGACAAACATACTCAATGTATCCGCGAACAAACTCAATCAACGTTTTTCCCCTTCCCTTATCCGTACTGTTTCTCATTGTACCATATGATAATAAAAAAACGAATGTATATTCCTCTTTTGCAAAACAAAAAGACTTATCGTCTGGATAAGTCTTTTACTGAGTAACGGCAAATGGCCGATAGGCTTCAATGACCTCTTTATAACGATCTTTCGAAATCACGCGAATACCTTTTTTCAGCCGTTCTTGTTGATGGCTTTCTAGCTTTTTTATATCGAGCTGGAAAAACGATTGAATCACGCGTGATGATTTTCCTGGCTTGCCTTCAAAAATAGATAAAGTTCCATCCTTTGTTAAGCCAAAATATCCATTCGCTTTTGACAAAGGTGAAATATCTTGAACCATTTTCTGGAACACAATTTGTTCATCATCAAGATTGACAAGCTGCCAGCCTTCATACTTTTTCCATATATCCTTCATCGATGTAATCGTTTCTTGTTTAATTTCTTCACTCACTTCTCCGTCCACGTATATTCGTTCTAACAAAATCGTCATTTGAGTGGCCGGCGCTTTAGCGAAGGCAGCTGAGGAACTTATAAATGAAATCGCGATAGCCAAGCAAGCCATCAAAAGCTTCATTGTCTTCCCCTCTTTCTCGGTAAATAATGAAAGCTATTTATAGTTTCACCTTTTAAGAAAATTTTATCCATAAAAAACACTCACTCAAGAAGTGAGTGTCCGGTTGTAGACAAAGTCAAAAATGAGATTTGTCTACAACCATTCTCATCCTCTATTTATGGTGTTCCACATCAGCCTGAGTGGAAAACGCTTGGCAGACAAGAAACGCAGCCGAACAAAGACAAAAATCGAACAAAAGAAATTCATGAGCAGACGAATGCGGCCAGTGACGCAGGATGAAAGCATTTAACAACGGTCTGACACTCACTCAAGAAATCAGTGTTTTTATTTCGACTCCACTACAAGCCGTTCGCGATCAAGGAAGTGAGGCGGTTGCTCAAGCCATCCGCGCTCAATCATTAAATTCACTCCATCCTCCGCATAGGCTCCCGCTTTCGCGATAAAAGAAGCGTAGAGAGCCGCTACATCTCTTCTCAATGAGAGCGCCATGGCCTGTCCATACATACCAACCCCGAGACCTGATAAGGAATTGACTAAAAACAGCATTAATCGCTCTGAGTATGGCGCAACTGTTGATTCATTGACGACTGTGTCCCATGTCATCGAAGCTGGAATATTGTCTTCCTGCAGCACCTCAAAAATGGAGGTCATGATCTCACTGCATACTTTTTGTCCTCTTAAAAAGAAGCTGCGAATTTCAGGATCCCTCGCTACTTGCGCAAATCCGATTAGCGTAGCCTTCGCGATTTCATTGTTAATGGAGTTCATCACTAAATAGGCTGCTTCAACTGCCAAAAGCGGTCGTCTGCGTCCAAGCCATCCAGTAAGAAAGCTTTGCTTTTCAACATAGTCCACTTGTTTTGGATAAGACATATAAGGAGGACGTATATATATACCTTGATTTTTCATCACGGTACGCACACGCTTATTTAATTGAGTCGCATCTTCGCTAAATTGTTTATATAGCTGATGGATATCATCCCGAGAAGCCATCACAATGGAAGTAGCATGTGAAGTGATTTTAAATTGGCTCATTTGGTTAAGATACTCTAAATAAAATGTATCGGAAAAAAGCTTTGGCGCTTGACGATTCACATGCTTATCGACCGGGAACCCGTCTGGTTTAGCAATTCCTTCCTTGCTAAATAGCTCCTCTAGACTTTGCAGATGATTTTGGACAACTTTCAATCCTTCTTCCAGAAGCACGCCCACTTCTTCATCGGCGGTTGTTAACTTAAAATGCGTGATAACGCTTTCCATCATGCTATCATATATATAGGTATTCCATATATTTGCAATTTCAGCGCTTGTTAAGCGGACTTCATTTTTCTTCATACTGATCCCTCCATGGAACATATTATGTTCCTTCCCAAAATGAAGTATGTAAAAAATCGGCCATCTGAATACCCCAAAAAAAGGAATAGCACCTTACCATTCTTGATTTACCTGTGGTGCTAGATAAAATCGGTTCATTTATCTTCCTCGTACTATATACAATCGTCCGCCAAAACTCACGGTCAGAAGTGGAGCGTCATCTGCATACTTACATGGGGATAAAGCTTTCGGGAGAAAGTGATATGGATGATCGTTGCATATAAATTCCCCCTAACACCATGGGTTTTCATTATTTTTTCTATCACTGAGTCATGATGTTGATGAACATTTTGTATCCTCTCATAAAAAATCCCATTCTCTGCAGAGAAATCACGTTCTCTCTTGCAAAGAACGGGAAATATGATCGTTTTATGGTATCGCCGTTTCATCTAAATTATGGTACACTTCTTGAACATCGTCATCATCTTCAAGCATATCAATCAGCTTGAGCATTTTCGTTAGGTCATCGCCTTCCAGCGTTGTGTAGGTTTGCGGGATCATCGTGATTTCAGCGTTTACAAACGTTAATCCATTCGCCTGAAGCTTGTTTTTCACCTCTTCAAAATGCTCAGGTGCTGTATAAATTTCAAATGAGTCGTCCATTGTTTCCATTTCTTCCGCTCCTGCTTCAATCGCTTGGAGAAGCAGCTCATCCTCGTCGATCTCTAACCCTTCGCGAGCGATGACAAGCCATCCTTTTCTTGCAAATAAATAGGACACGCATCCTGTTTCTCCAAGATTTCCGCCGTTTTTCGAAAATGCTGCGCGAACATTTGCCGCTGTGCGATTTTTATTATCCGTCAGACAAACGACCATGACTGCCACGCCACCTGGACCATACCCTTCATAACGAATTTCTTCATAGTTGGCATGCTCCTGATTGCCTGCCGCTTTGTTGATGGCCCTTTCAATATTATCGCTCGGCATATTCGCCGCTTTTGCTTTTTCAATGACGAGACGCAGCGCGGCGTTGACATTTGGATCGCCACCACCTGTTTTGGCTGCAACGTAAATTTCCTTCGCCAATTTCATAAACAGTTTGCCGCGTTTGGCATCCTGTGCATTTTTTCGACGTTGGATATTTTTCCATTTGGAATGTCCAGCCACTTTCCATTTCTCCTCTCATCATATCAAATTTTCGATATTACTATACCAAAAATAGCGGAAGCATGAAACAGTTGCCAAGCGATATAGATGCAGCTTGAAGAGTGTATAAATCAACAAAATAACAGATGTTTCTAATAATTCAATGTCACACTTTGCTCCCATCGCACATTCGCTTAATGAAAGCCCGACTGTACCAGCTAACTTCATAATTGGAGGACGATACCGTTTTTTCGTGAGGAGGTCTAGACCGTTTGAAAAGAAAAAGGAGATGCCATTTGCCGGCATCTCCCTGCAGCATTTATCGTGTATTGGTTGGAGTTTCCATTATTTTCCCTTTATAAAAAATCGTCTTTAAATCCCGGTTAATTTCTTCAAACGGGCGGCCGTAACGTATGTTATTGTCAATGACGCGAGCGCGCTGATACATGCTTGGATTCGAAACGACGCGCACATGCTTTCCTTTCGTATATGGAGCGATCGCTTTCGCTACATTTTGCTCCGTACGATTTGCATCTTTTCCTCCCGTTTGAATGGCTACTAATACATGGTCCTTATATACAAGCGCCCGGGCATCGCTGACATTTTTGACTTTAGCCGCTTCTTTGGCTACCTGCTCGGCAAAACGTCCGTCATAATGGTTGTAATAAGAAGGATGTGTTTTATCATTTTGCAAGTGACCATGATAATTTTGGTCTGCTTTGCCGAAATTCGCTTCTAGAGGCAGCGATGGAGTCGACCGATCGTAACGATCTCGACGAAGCGCATCCGTACCGAAAAAATCCGCAACTGGACCATTTTGGTTGTCCATCATATAGGCATTTCCGTCATTCTCAATATTTGTTCCGTAACGGCCATACGTATATGGAGTATTTGTCCGATCCGTTGAATAATAACCGATCGGTCTTGTTTCATCTCGATAGCGTGTTGCCCGATCTTCCGCATCGTAATTTGCGCATGCGGCAAGCCCGCTCACACAACAAAAAACGCCTATTGCCGCGATTGTTTTTCTCAACGGAAAAACCCCCTTTATTTGCCTTGGGTCAAGCACCTTGACCCATTTTTAGCTTGGCAAATAAGAGGGGATTTTATCGCTGTTAGTTAGCGGTAAAAATCAAGTTCTGATATCGGTATAATTCCTTTTGAACAACCAACCTATCCATAAAGGCAGGCGAAATCATGGTATTTGGTTCATCTCATTTGAATATGGCTTATGCTATTGAAAGCAAAACGAGGATTTTGTTAGAGAAACCGAGAAGCTTGTTGGCCCATACACATTAAAATTTTGGCGGCGCAGCGGCCAACTGGCGTTTATGATGTGAACGATGATGTAGCTTCTCAATGATGGACCGATCTTTTTCCGGAATTTCTTCCCCTTTTAAATATTTATCAATCATTTCATAAGTTGTTCCCATTTCATTTTCATCTGTTTGGCCTTCCCAAAGACCCGCACTTGGCGCTTTTGTAATAATTTCCTCAGGCACACCAAGAATTCGGGCCATTTCGCGAACTTCGCCTTTTGTAAAATGAACAAGCGGAACAAGATCGACACCGCCATCTCCATATTTGGTAAAATAACCTGTGTGCCATTCAGCCGCGTTGTCAGTTCCAACTACGATATACCCATAATTGTTGGCGACCGCATATAGCGTTGTCATCCGCAAACGCGCTCGCGTATTGGCATCGCCAAGACGCGCCGCCTCCTCATTCCATTCTCCTTTTTCTTTAAGCTGTTTTTCGATTTCTGCAAATAATGTTTGATGCGTCTCTGTTAAATCAATCACAAAGTGGCGAATACCCGAGCTTTCAACGACCTTTAATGCATCCTCTTGATCCTTTGGATTGCTCTTGCACGGCATAATTAATCCTAAAGAGTTGTCCGGAAAAGCCCGTTTAATAAGATGCGCCACCACAGCCGAATCAATTCCGCCGCTAATCCCGACAATCGCCCCGTTCAATCCAGCTTTGCTTACTTGTTCGCGAAGCCAGGCCACTAACTTTTCAATTTTCTCCTCCATGATTCAACTTCCTTTCACGAAAAATAAGATATACGTTATCTTATCATATTGGCGATTTTTTGCACAAACTGTTTGCGATGTTCAAAGTATGGAATCGCGAAAGGCTTTCGCTTCTTCATCAATGATCGGCATTCGCGAAATATATCGCTTGGAAAAATCAAGGCCATTAAAAACCATGGCTTTTCTAAAAAAGCTTCCAATATAGGACATTTTTTCAATAAAGCAAAAGACCATTGCATATATGGCAATATGCGATTGGCATATTGCAAATAATCGATGCCGCTTGGAGCGACCGCTATTAAGTCATAATCAATTAAATAGGCACTTCCGTTTTCAGCCCGCAAAAAATTGTGTGAAGCGACATCGCCATGAATAATGGTCATCGGTTCTGCTAATAAAGAAGGAATGAATAAAGGAATTTTTTCTAAGCTATATTGGGCACATTGCAAAATAAAAGTAAGCTCCTCATGCCTCATGATTTGCTGCCATACCGGCAAATCATGAAGAAAAGATAAATATCTTTGCTTCCATCTTTCACACAGCTGATAATAAGGCAGCATAGTGGCAACAAACGGCTGCTGCAGCAAACGCTGCGAAAAAATATGGTACTCATAAAGCAGGCAAAGGCCTTCGTTTCGATCTTTCTCGCTTGTAAAAACAAACGGATTGGAATGCGGAATATACTCCTGCAGCGTCCAACAGGCATTTTCAGAAACGACCACCCCAGTAATAGAGGGAGCGGCTTGAAAGCCTGCCTGTTTTAATAAACGAATAAACATCTGCTGCCGCGACGCTTCAAAAAAGGTGCGATATTTTTTCACAATCCATTTTCCTTTATTTGTATCAATTATTTGTACATGTGGCTTAATAGCCGCCGCTTCCTCCACGCACAACCCATATTCCGCTTGAAGCAAAAGAAAGAGACGATGGCTCTCACCGTCTCCTATATGTCTATTCTTCGTAGTCGCTGCTTTCCCCATATTCTGGCATCATAAAAAATTGTTGTGGATTTTGCGGGAAAGCGGCAGGTTGTGGCGACTGGTAATAAGATGGCTGTCCCGGCCCTTGTGCATACGGATAAGCTGGTGCCGCGGCTGGATATGGTGAAAAGCTTGACGGCTGCTGTTGCGGATACGGCGAATAATAGCCAGGAGCCGTTGATCCGTACATTGGTTGATAGGTTTGTACAGGCCAACCATAGCAAGGCATCATCGGAACCGGGTAACATCCTCCTGACATCTGCTGCGGAGATACCATCATTGGTTCTTCAGGTGGTTGAACATTAGGCGGCATATTCATATTAGGCGATACATTAGGTGATACATTAGGCTGAAGGTTCGGGGAAGCATTTGGCTGTATATTCGCTGATGAAGCCGGCGGTGCTGGCGGTCCCCACTCATGCGATTCGATGCTTTCCTGTACTCCAGGAAACGGATGCGAGCCGCTCTCCCCGTAGAATGGTGCGACAGGCTGCGAGAACGGCGCAGCCATCGGCGCTACCGGAGCCTGCGGATAATAAAATCCATAACCTGGCATGACAGGAGTAACCGGAATGCAGCCTTGCTCTTGAGGTGGCAAGTAAGCTGGCATCTGGTAGGTCGGCTGTTGTGGCTGCGCAATCGGAACATATGGAATGGTCGGCAGTTCCGGCGGTTGATCATGTTGATCGTATGATGGATGCTCCTGATTCTCTGATGGCTCTATGTCCGTATCTGGCTTCATAATATTCGGTAAAATGTTGTCCGGCTTTGGCGGAATCGGCGGCAGGCCAGGTATTTGATTTGGATAATTCACATTTGATTGCGGCGAAATCGATGGATTAGCTTGGAATGGTGTTTTGTGATCATGCTTTTCTGCCGCTTGATTCACGCCAATATTAGATTTAGGTGGCTCATAAGACGGCTGCTTTGGTAGTTCTTTCGGAATATTGGCCGTCGGCGCTTTCGGAGTTTCCTTTGGCTTTTTCTCAATTGGTGCTGTCGGTTTGGGCTTCGGCACTTCATTTATCGGTATTTCTTGAGCAGGCGGATTAATGTTCACGTTCGGAGCGATTTCAGCTTCAAAATTGAATGAAGCAAACGGTTTAGCGTTGGAAAATGGATGCTCTTGAACCGGCTCTTCTTTTTTCGGATATTCCTTTTTTGGATGTTCTTTGTTCGGATACTCTTTTTTTGGATATTCCTTCTTTGGATACTCTTTGTTTGGTGCTTCTTTTTTTACCGGAACCCCTGCAGTCGGAATTTTAATTTTCATTCCCGGCATAATTAAATCCGGATTGCTTAATTGGCCATTTAAGTGCTTTAACTGCTCAAAATCAACTCCGTATTTTTGCGCGATTTTCCAAAGCGTATCTCCTTTTTGCACAATATGGATTTTCACTCCGTTCCCCCTCCTACACTCAAACAATAATCATTCTATTTCATTGGCACGTTGTCATCATCATCCTTCAACATAACTTATGAAGCAAAAAATGAATTTATGATAAAAAAATAACAAGGTCTGCATATAGACCTTGTTATGTCTAAGCGAGCGCCAACATTCTCTTTAATGCTTGTACGGCATCTTCGGCAATGGAGACCGGCACGGTGATTGGATTGATGATATTTCCTTGCTCTAATGATTCCAACGCCCATAGCAAATGTGGCAAATCAATGCGATTCATCGTTAAACATGGACACATGTAAGGGTTCAAAGAAATAATTTCTTTATCAGGATGCTGTTGAATTAACCGGTTGACGAGATTCATTTCCGTTCCAATCGCCCATTTGCTCCCAGAAGGAGCTTTTTCAATCATCTCAATAATATATTTAGTAGAACCGGCATAATCTGATTTTTGTACGACTTCCCAGCTGCACTCTGGATGGACAATAATATTCATATCCGGTTTTGTTTTCCGAATGTAGTCGATATGCTTCACTTGAAAATTTTCATGAACGGAACAATGTCCTTTCCAAAGAATGACTTTAATTCGCTTGATATCTCCCTCGTACTCAAGCGAGTCCGTTAACGGGTTCCAAACCGCCATTTCATTAAGCGCAATGCCAAGTTTATATGCCGTATTTCTGCCTAAATGTTGATCCGGCAAAAAGAAGATCCGCTCTTTTTGTCCAAGCGCCCAAGCGACCATTTTTTCTGCATTCGAAGAAGTCACGGTCGCTCCACCGTTTCGCCCTACAAATGCTTTAATGGCTGCTGTCGAGTTCACATAGGTTAACGGCAAAATCGTATCGCCAAACAGTTCTTGTAAAATCGGCCATGCTCGTTCCACTTGCGCCATATCCGCCATATCGGCCATCGAACAGCCTGCGCGCATATCCGGCAAAATGACTTTTTGGTGGTTTCCTGTTAAGATATCCGCCGTTTCCGCCATAAAATGAACACCGCAAAAAACAATATATTCTGCTTGCTTATTTTTTGCGGCCACCTGTGCGAGCTGTAAAGAATCCCCTGTTGCATCCGCAAACTGAATGACTTCATCCTTTTGATAATGATGTCCAGGGATAAATAGCTTCTCCCCCATTTTCTCCTTAATCTTCCGAACACGCTCCTCCATTTCAACCGCGTTAAGCGTTTTATACACTTCTGGCATATGATCCTGTTTTTGCATCATTTCCAATACGTTCATATTTCGTTCCCTCCTCTTTTATCCTTCAATATTAAAACTAATATCGAGCGCTTTCACAGAATGAGTTAAAAAGCCTAACGAAATATAATCAACGCCTGTATCGCCATACTCGGCAAGATTTTCAAGGGTGATGCCGCCGGAAGCCTCTGTAATAATAGCAGAAGGCACAAGCTGAACAAACTCTCTAATTTCTTCTGGTGTCCGGTTATCAAACATAATGACGTCCGCTCCTGCCTTTACGGCCTCTATTACTTGTTCCCTCGTTTCCGTCTCCACTTCGATTTTAACCATATGACCAAGCTGCTGGCGCACGGTATGAACCGCTTTTGTAATAGAGCCGCAAAAGGCAATATGGTTATCCTTTATCATCACCGCATCGTATAAACCAAAGCGATGGTTATATCCGCCGCCGCATGTGACCGCATATTTTTCCAGCATTCGAAGTCCTGGAGTTGTTTTGCGCGTATCGCAAATGCGCGTATATTCGCTATTTAACGTCATCACCGCCTGATGAGTAATGGTAGCGATGCCGCTCATTCTCTGAATCAAATTCAAAATGACACGTTCGCCCGTTAATAACGGAGCAATGGGACCGGAAACCGAAGCAATGACGTCTCCTTTATCTACTTTTTCGCCATCTCGCTTATATAGCGTAACGCTAATCGATGGGTCCAGCAGGTGGTACGCGGTTTTCATAATGTCAGCGCCAGAGAAAATACCGGCTTCCTTAACAAGAAATGAACCAGAAGCTAAATGATGATGAGGAAAAATCGTCTCGCTAGTCACATCACGTTCGCCAATATCTTCTAAAAAAAACTGTTGCAGCATTTGTTGCAGCTTGATGATATTCATGCTGTTCCTCCTATTCTCGCGAAAAATTCCTCTTTTGTTCGTAAAATCCGCCGCTTTTTCCAATGCATGGCCTCTGTCGGGTAATCCGAACGGTAATGGCCGCCGCGGCTTTCTGTACGCTTAAGCGCTGAGGTAGTGATCAGCCATCCAGTAATGAGCATGTAAGCAACGGTGATTTCTTCTTCTGTCCATGAAGTGACGTCGGTCTTGACAAGCTCCGGAATAGAAAATTGCTCCAGCCACTTTCTTGCGGTCGCTAAGCTTCGTTCATCTCTCACAATCCCTACATATCGCATCATGATCTCTTGAATTTGTCCCTTATCCGGCAACGAGCCTGTAAAGCTTTTAACCGAATTCGGCTTGACAAACGGAAAGCGTCGCCCCTTTTCTGCACTCCCGCGTTGCTTCAACACTTCAGCTAAACGAGCGCCAAACACCAGTCCCTCAAGCAGCGAATTGCTCGCCAAGCGGTTAGCGCCATGTACTCCAGTACAAGCCACTTCTCCGACTGCATACAAGCCCGCAAGCGATGTTTGTCCCGATAAATCAACTTGGATTCCTCCCATTAAAAAATGAGCGCCTGGTACAACAGGAAGCCGGCCATCCTGCAAACCAACACCGTGAGTCTCGCATAATTTCGCTATTGTTGGAAATCGCTCCGCAAAATTTTTAATCATCGAAATGTCGAGATAGACACGGCCGCCTTTGGCGGTTTCGGCATGGATCGCCCGAGCTACGACGTCTCTTGGCGCTAAATCTTGCTGTGGATGGATGGACTCCATCAATTTTTTCCCATCTTCTGTGACCAGTACCGCCCCTTCTCCCCGCACAGCTTCAGAAATCAATCCGACCGCCCTGCCATTCACATAAAGCATCGTGGGGTGAAATTGAATAAATTCCATATCCGTCACAGCTGCACCGGCCCGATACGCTAAGGCAATACCATCTCCAGTCACCGTTTCAGCATTAGAGGAGAAAGAATACAGCCTTCCACAGCCGCCGGTTGATAATACAACGGCATCCGCATAATAAGCACCTGTTTTCGTGCGCACACCGATACAGCGCCCGTCAGCGACAAGCAAATCAATGACGCGCTCATCTTCCACTATGGTGACATGGCCGTATAGCTTTTCCATTAAAAACGAGGTCATCGCTTTTCCCGTCTGATCGCCTCCTGCATGCAAAATTCTCCGCTGGCTATGGGCTCCTTCATTTCCAAAATGAAAATGTCCGTTTTGATCCGTATCGAATTGCAAGCCGGTTTCCACCAGCTCTAAAAGCCGTTTCGGGCCTTCCTGAACGAGAATTTCTACAGCACGTTCATCATTATGATCTGCTCCAGCAATGATCGTGTCTTGATAGTGAAAATGCCAATGATCTTGGCCAGACAAAGCAGCAGCGATACCTCCTTGCGCTAACCAAGAATTACTCTCTTCTTTTTTCGCTTTTGTGAAAATTATCACATTTTTATGCTCAAACAAATGATAAGCCGTTACGAGCGATGCTAGGCCTCCGCCTACAATAATCACATCCGCTTGTGGCATACAAAAGCCCCCTGTTATTATTTACTGTCTTGACACCTATATTGACACATAATTAAACTGATGACAAGACTTTTATTTTTCCAAATGTGAGGGAATGATTATATGATTTATCTTGATTATGCAGCGACAACACCCATGAGCGAAGAAGCATTAACCGCTTATACAAAGGCGGCTTCATCATATTTCGGCAATTCAAGTAGCTTACATGATATCGGCAGCCACGCAGCCCAGCTTCTGCACATTTGCCGCCAGCAGCTTGCCGAATTGATCGGCGGCGATGAAAGAGGTCTTTATTTTACAAGCGGCGGTACAGAATCCAATCTTCTTGCCGTCCGTTCGATGATTGAGGCCCATCGCCATAAAGGAAATCATTTAATTACAACAGCAACCGAGCACGCATCGTTATATCATTTATTTCAACAGCTTGAAACGGAAGGCTATGAAGTCACGTATTTATCTGTAGATCGCTTCGGCCAAATTGATCTGGCTGAGTTGGAAAATGCCATCACTCCGCAAACAATTTTGGCTTCGATTCAGCATGCAAACTCCGAAATCGGCACCACTCAGCCGATTCAAGAGATCGCCAAACGCTTGCGAAAACACGGGGTCATCTTTCATAGCGACTGTGTACAAACCTTTGGTAAAATACAAGTGGATGTACAAAAAATGGGGATAGACAGCTTATCTATCTCCTCGCATAAAATTTATGGCCCTAAAGGGGTCGGGGCTGTCTATATTGATCCGCGCATCAAATGGACCTCTTGCTTCCTCCAGGCAACACACGAATTTGGGTTTCGCCCTGGAACTGTGAATGTGCCAGGCATTGCGTCATTTGTCACCGCTGCGCAGCAGGCCTGCGAACATTTAGCCGATGAACATGCGCGGCTTGAACACCTTCGTCAGTATACAATTTCACGAATTCATGAGAAGCGGCTGCCTGTTGCCATTGAAGGACATCCCGACGCCCACTTGCCAAACATCCTCGGTCTTTCAGTACAAGGAATGGAGGGGCAATATGCAATGCTTGAGTGCAACCGCTACGGCATCGCCATTTCGACAGGGAGTGCTTGTCAGGTCGGAAAGCAAGCTCCTTCACGGACGATGATCGCAATTGGAAAGGAAGAAGATGAAGCGAAGCAATTCGTCCGCATTTCATTTGGCAAGTGGACGACACTAAACGAAATAGACCGTCTTTTAACCGTGTTGGAAACCATTTGTCAACAACGAAAGGAGTAGAGCCTATGAAAATCGAGAAGAAAATTTTAGGGGAGAAGCGGCGAGAGCTGATTTTAAAATGGCTCAAAGAAAGCGGACTGCCGCTTACCGGAGCGGAGCTAGCGGCAAAAGCGAACGTCAGCCGTCAAGTCATCGTCCAAGACATTTCGCTGCTTAAAGCGCGTAACGAACCGATTATCGCCACAAGCCAAGGCTATCTCTACTTAAAAACGCCGGCTCCTAACCAAATTTATACGCGCACCATAGCCTGCTACCATACACCGGAACAAACAAAAGAAGAGCTATACTTAATTGTCGATCATGGAGTGACCATAAAGGATGTAAAAATTGAACACCCCGTCTACGGCGATTTAACGGCTTCTGTCATGGTCAGCAGTCGTCAAGAAGTGGATCAGTTCATTCAAAAAATTAAACAAACCAACTCCTCCTACTTGCTTCAGCTCACAGACGGCACGCATCTTCATACGCTCGAAGCCGATTCGCTGGCCAAGCTTGACGCCGCTTGCCAAGCGCTGCAAAAAGCTGGTTTTTTAATTGAATCGTAATGCGAAATCAGGTTGTAGGCAAAGTCCATTTTGATTTTGTCTACAACCATTTTTCATTTTATCGTTTATAGTGACATCTCCACAACAGGCTAGCTTTCACCCATAATAAAACACCGTTCTTGTTTAGAACGGTGTTAAAACAAAAAGCACCTCTCCCCCCTACACTCTGTTTAGAGATAGGAAGCTTCTCAATTCGATCTGTTAAAAATAGAGAATATAGATCAAACACGCTAATGCGATTCGATAAACGGCAAAAGGAATCAACCGAATGCGATTAATTAATTGAAGGAAAAACTTTATGGAAATTAACGCGAAAATAAAAGCGCTAATAAACCCTACTATAAAAAATGGTATCACATCTACGGTGAAATACTTCCATTTGCTTACGAGAGACAAAAAACTCGCCCCTGCCATAATCGGAACCGCCATAATAAACGTAAAATCGGCCGCCGCCCGGTAGCTCATTCCAAGCAGCACACCGCCTGATATGGTCGAGCCAGAACGAGAAAATCCAGGCCACAACGATAAGCATTGAATTAGCCCAATGAAAAAGGCTTGTTTATATGTAATCTGATCCACTGTCTCAACCGTTTGTTTGCGCCCACCGAATAAATCCGCGGCAATCATTAATAGGGCCCCAATGACCAGACCAATCAAAACCGTCTTTGTCGAAAATAAATGTTCATCAATATAATCTTCAAATAAAACACCCAAAATTCCTGCAGGCAATAATCCAACAATCACATGGGTTAAGCGAAGCCGGTTCGGCCGGTCGCTTGTCCCTTTTTTCAACCCTAATAGCTCAATAAATCGATTTCGGAACACAACGACCACCGCCAGAATCGAACCAAGCTGAATGACAACTTTAAAGGTATTCGCTACTCTTTCATTTAAAAAATCTTGAGAGCGAAGCCACATATCATCCACAATAATCATATGGCCAGTTGAAGAAACAGGGGCAAATTCTGTTAGGCCTTCCACAGCACCTAAAATAAGTCCGACAAGTAGTTCCCATAAGCTCATAGATTTAGTCTCCTTACCTTTTATTTTGCTTATTCATTTTTATAGAACGCTTCCTTACAAATGCCCATAAAAACGGCCGTATGCTAAAGACGCATAGGCCCACCAAGGCACGCTTAAAGCAAAAGCACCCCCTTCATCGCCAAAAAACGCATAGCCCCCAAATCGCCATAAGCAGAGGGGTCGATAAGCGCGCAATAAAGAATGAGCTCCTTTTGCTCTGTCCAACATTCTTGATGATATTTTAAGGAACCCATTTTTTAGATCTTTTCTATGGCTTGTTCCATGATGATTTCGACACTGAATCCACCGTTTGCGAAAGATCTCTATCCTACGAAAGGATGGCATAGATGCCCCATTCCCAAGCAGAAATTGCTGTTTTCGACGGTCGGAGACAAGTCACGGACTTGTCTCGGTCACGCCGAGAAAATGGTGACACGCTTCATTGGATGGCACCGCTAAAAGAAAGATTCACTCCAGCTGCACAAGAGCTTTTAAACGATATCAACCTATAATACTCAAATAAACTTTTATATATGTTTCATTTTTTCATGGACAAAGATGGGCCTTATTCTTTTTGGTCATTCCGTTTCATTCTGTTGTTACTGAATGCTACGGCCTTTAAACGGCACAAAAATGGTAAGCCCCGCTTGATATCATGCTATTTCTAGCACCAGTCTTTATTTTTTAGGAGCCGTATTCTTTCATTTCGTTGCTGCTAAGATGGATTCCATTAACAATCGGGACTATCATTTTGGCTATTGGTATTATACTTGGGTTTATTAAATTTTTCAAAAGTAAGCGATAAAAATAAAAAAATTTCCTCCAATGATCCTAGCCCGTTCATTGAACAATGATAATGGAGGCTTTTCACGAGCCTCTCCCATCTATACTTTAAATATGTTCATAAGGAAACCATTGAAAATAATACCTTAGATGACAAATTCTTTACCTTTATATTACAATAGGCTTATGTCTACTTTGATACATATGGGGGATTTACTGATGGTATATAAAAGCAATCCGCTTAAAGAAATTTTTCAGCCGAAAATTGCGTTTGCCCAGCTTAGGGAAGCGGAACGGTTAAAACATGTGGCGATTGTCGCCTTTCTTCTCTTATTTTTCCATGTCATTCTTTCATTGCTTCGTGGTTATTTTGGTATGGATGGAGAGGAACTGACTAAATATCTTGACCAATACACAGGTGAGCAATTTGCGTT
The DNA here is from genome assembly GCF_009834045.1 of Anoxybacillus sp. PDR2. NCBI lineage: Bacteria > Bacillati > Bacillota > Bacilli > Caryophanales > Anoxybacillaceae > Anoxybacillus > Anoxybacillus sp. PDR2. The sequence goes on from NZ_CP047158.1 coordinate 2,855,033, forward strand.
TCTTCAGCTTTTATTCGCATTGGGCCATGTTTTAGGAGGGATATGCGTCCCGCTGTTCTTTTTATTCATTTCTTCTATCATTTTTTATTTGTTTTTTGATATTCATTTTCTAAAACTATTCACCATTCAACTAGCAATTTTATCTATTTTCTTACTTGAAGATATGATTCTCTTTCCATTTCAGCTATTTCTCGGGATAAAAAATCTCTTTTCTCCTTTTTCTCTTGGAGTGTGGGGACCTTATATCACGAAACACACCTTTATATGGGCTCTTTTGCGAACCGTTTCCGTCTTTTCGATCTGGGCCATATCGATACAAATCATCGCTCTTCGCTCCTTGACGGAAAAGCCGGTCCAACGCGTTGCGATGATTGTGATCGCCGTTTATCTCTTTTTCGGCATAATGATTAGTAGCTTATACAAACTTTCTATTTAGTGAATTGTAATGAAAGGCAGGGGAAACGGATGAAACGTTGGAGACCATATATATTGATCGTCCTCGCATTATGTATTATAGGGGCAAACTTTTATCTTTTGTTTCATCAGCATAGCAAAATTCCAAAATCAGTCTATGTGAACGAACGGAGCAAACCAACCAAAACCAATATAAAAGAGACGGTTGACACGACCGGCATCACGGCGCCAGCGGAACGAAAATTCATTTACGATCATCCACAGTTCGGCACCATTGCTGAAATCCTTGTCACACCCGGACAAGAAGTACAAGCAGGCACACCGCTTATCCGTTATGCCAACGAAGAAATTGACCGGGAGCTGCAGCGCATCGCAAGCAAACAAGAACAACTTCGCACACAAATGGAGCAGCTTTCGGAAGATGTTGATTATTATACAACGCTGGCCTCTTCGGTTACGGAAGATCGTCTGGAGAAAGTACAATGGGAGGAAAAAGCGCGGGAAGCAGAGCAGAAAAAAGCATTGCTCGAATCAAAAATACAGGAATACGAGGCAGAACAGAGCCAACTAACAGAGAAAAAAGAGGAACTCGTTGTCAAAAGTGAAACAGCCGGTTGGGTCGAAGAAATCAGCGATCATCCTTCCAAACCGCTGATCACCATTGCTTCCCCTTCCGCAGTTATCCGTGGAAAAGTGAAAGAGAAACGATTCGGAGAAATCGCCGTTGGACAAAAAGCAGTGGTCCATGTTCCAAACGAAAAAGCAGCCTTTACCGGCACGATTATGGATATCGGCAAATTTCCAGTCACCGAAACAAGTTTTCAAGAAAAAAACGAATATCCGTTTACCGTGCAGTTGAACGAACAGCCCAAATCGCTTCCTTTCGGGTATCACGTCAACATTACAGTCGTGACAAAAGAAAAAAACGGAGCGATGACTGTTCCTGCTGAAGCGGTGTGGCATGAAAAAACGAAGTCATTTGTCTATGTGATTCATCGCGGCAAACTCGAAAAACGAAAGGTAACACTTGGAATTTCACATGGAAAGAAACAAGAAATTGAACGCGGTCTTCGCCAAAATGAAACGATTGTGTCCCATCCAACGAAACAGATGAAGCACGGAATGGACATCATCGTCCCGCTTGAAGTGAAAACACCAAAAAAAGAAACGATGAAGCAATTATCTAAATGGGTCCTTGCTAAGCACTTCCTTGATGGATTTTTCCGTGCGCTCTATTAATATACGTTTTAAAAAACAGGCCTTTTCCTACCATAAACGCAGGAAAGGCCTGTTTTTCTTCCTTCTTAATCCAAAGATTCGTGCTCTTCTTCCCCTTCATATACCGGGATATGAACCTCCCACCTCCACGCCGTTAAGAGGCGAAAGACTTCTCGATAGACATGTGAAAATAAGAGCGCAAAGATGACTGGCTTACTTTTGCTATGATTGATTTCCCGTCAAAAAACGCTCACTGTTCGCATTTCTTACCAACTCACTCACCTGTCTGAGCGAGAAACATTCCCTAACACCAACCAGAACATGATCTTTATTTCTTCGACAAGTGACAGGCGCCTCTGCTATATCAAAAATCTACCTGTATAAGAGTTTTGATTACTCGCAATTTCCTCAGGTGTCCCTTCAGCTATCACCATTCCTCCATCATTCCCTCCTTCTGGTCCTAAATCAATCACCCAATCGGAGGAGCGGATGATTTCGCTATTGTGTTCTACAACGATGACCGTGTTTCCCACATCAACGAGCTTATGGAGTAAAACAAGCAGCTTGTGTACATCGGCTGGATGTAACCCGACAGATGGCTCGTCCAATAAAAAAAGCGTCTTATTAGTAGTTTGGTTCTTTAATTCTTTTGCCAATTTCAAACGCTGTCCTTCTCCCCCGGACAACGTTGTGAGCGATTGTCCCCATTTTAAATAACCGAGACCGATTTCACACAATAATTGAATCACAGATGAGATTTTTCGATGATCTTCAAATATTGACAGGCTCTCTTCAATCGATAAGTCGAGAATATCAGAAATCGAATATCCTTTATACTTTGCTTTTAACACTTTTTCTCCAAATCTTTTCCCGCGACAAACTGGACACTCTACTTCTTGCTCCGGAAGAAAATGCATGACTAAAGAAACCGTCCCCATTCCTTGGCAATTTTCACAACGGCCTCCTGGACTATTAAAGGAGAAGTCTTTTGCACTTAGGTGATTGTTTTTGGCTTCGGGCAAATTCGCATAAAGGTTGCGAATATGTGTGAATACGTCCGTGTATGTGGCAATATTTGAGCGTTTCATCCTGCTTAACGGCGATTGGCCGACGATAATCATTTTATCAATTGCTTCAAAACCGGTCATTTTTTCACACCCTTGATGAAAACCGCTTTCTCCTTCCGCCAGAACATCAAAAATGAGCGTCGACTTGCCTGACCCGGAGACCCCGGTCACACTCACAAGGCAGCCTAATGGAAAAGACACGGTAATATTTTTTAAATTATGTTTGTGCGCATGATAAACGGTCAAATACTCGCCAGTCCCTTTTCTTCGCTGACGTTTACGTTCTGATCGATTTCGTAAAAAGGCGCCGGTAACCGATGCTTCCTGCTCCATTAATTCAAGCAAAGTTCCCTCTCCGACTACCGCTCCTCCAAGATGCCCAGCACTCGGCCCCATATCAATAATGTAATCCGCTTCCTTCATGACATCCACATCATGCTCAATGACCAGAAGCGTGTTCCCAAAGTCTCTCAGCTGTTTCATCACTTGAACGAGACCTTTTGTATCTCTTGGGTGAAGTCCCGCAGTCGGTTCATCTAAAATGTAAAGTACACCGGTCAGTGCCGAGCCAATGATGGTCGCCAGCCTTAAGCGTTGCGCTTCCCCTCCGGAAAGAGTGATGGTTTGCCTGTCAAGGGATAGGTACCCTAAGCCGACATGGATCACCCGCTCTATTTTGACAATGAGACTTTGCAGAAATGATTCAACAATTTCCAGTTTATCACTAGATAACGCTGTCTGTAATGATTGGGCCCACGATAACAGCTCCTCAAGCGAAATATTGGTAAGATCCGTAATTGGGACACCCGCTACGACCACTTCTCTGCTCTCTTTTTTCAACCGTTTTCCCTCACAATCGGGACATTGTCGCGAATAAAAAAGGTGTGCCTCCCCCGAGTTGCCGCCTTTTTCGTTGTATCTCCTTCTCATCCCGGTAAGCACTCCCTCAAATTTTCCCTCCGCCACCGTCTTAGGAGGCTTTTTATCAGGAAAATAAGCTGTAAATTCCTTGCTTTCAACACCATAAAACAATAGGGCCCTTTGTTCATCGCTAAAATGCTCTAACGGCCGATCTTCATCTATTGGAATTCCGTAATAGTCACAAGCGGCTTTAAATACTTGCTTCTGATATTCACCGTAAGTGCTATTCCATATGCGCACACACTGTTCTTTTAAACTGGCTTCTTCATCGAACACTAAATCGACCCGAATGTCATTTACTTTTCCTAATCCATCACAAGTCGGACAAGCACCTTGGGGAGTGTTGAAAGAGAAATGGGAAATGGTGAATTTATCCAATTGACTGTGGCAGTTAGGACAAACGACGTGTTGTAATGCTTCGTCTGCATTGGCTTCATTTTCTATAATCGGTAATATGATTGTTTCGCAATTGGGGCATTTGCGTTCTCCAAGTTTTTCATAGATCAACCGCAAATAAGTATACATGCCGGTCACTGTCCCTACTGTTGAGCGGGGGTTCCGATTCGTTACTTGCTGACTGATACTTATGGATGGGGATAATCCAACCATAAAGTCCACTTTCGGCTTTTTAATAAAATCAACGGTCATGCCTAAAGATTCCATATATTGTCTTTGGCATTCCTGATTCAGTGTTTCCATCGCCAGTGAAGACTTTCCTGAACCCGACGGCCCTGTCAAAACTACCAGCTTGTTTTTGGGGATGTTTACAGAAATATTTTTTAAATTATTTTCTCTCGCACCCTTTATCATAATATGGCCGTGCACATCAATACCTCCCTTAATTTAGGCAATTCACCCCCATTATATAACATTGATGCAAGTCCTAAAGCTTGATAAAATTGATCATGAAAATAACGGGATTTATTTTATAAAAAGCCGTCACCCATAGTTTAATGTTTTTTTATAAACTTTCTATCTATGTATAAAGGAGAGCGCCAAATGATTCGTCCCATTGACATCGCCCGCAAATTAAATATAAGTACGAGCGCTCTTCGGCATTATGAATCGTGGGGGCTTGTCCCTCCCCCAGAGAGGAAAGCAAACGGTTATAGAATCTATACTGAAACACATGCCGCCTATTTCGAATGCATTCGCGCGATGTATCCGGGATTTGGCATGGAACTGATCAGAAAAATCATGCCCCTTTTACATGAAAACAAAATTACGGAAGCTCTATGGCTCATCAACGAAGCCCAAGCGAATGTATACCATGAAAAACAACGGGCTGAACAAGTTTTGAAAGCATTAAAAACGAGTGACAGCGATGAATTTTTACCAAAGAAAAAACAAGCTTGGTTTACCATCGGGGAAGTGGCTAAAGTGGTTGGAGTGCCCAGCTCCACACTAAGGCATTGGGAAAAGGAAGGAATGATCATCCCAAAGCGGGACGAGGAGAACGGATACAGAAAATATAGCCGTGCCGATATCCGTAAATTATTAATTATTCGCACACTACGCGCAGCTGTTTACTCGCTCGATACAGTCAAAGAAATGATCGCTGAATTTGACAATAACAATATTGCCCAAGCAGAAAAAATCGCAAAAGACTCCCTTTTATATATGGATCACTTAATTACGGAACAACTGCGCGGAATGTATTATTTGTATAAGCTATGTGCGAAAATTGCTTCTGACAAAAAAGCGCCATTTCTAATCAAGAAAGATGATAAAACCAATAGTTCCTTGTATGAATAACGAGTCGTCATTTTTCCCCATGGCTCCAAAATGTTTCGTGAAAATATATGCAGTATCAGGTGTGTTGATGATCCAATAAAAACCCATTGACATGGCTTGATTTCCTCGCTTTTCTGCCGCAGTCGGCAAGCCATTCGCTTGCCGCTCGGCGTCTAGCTCAATCATTCCATATTTTTAGTAAAATCATGGCTCAGTAACACTCGTGAAGCAGTCGATTATTTTTTTCTATCACGAGGATCCAACATACGTTTAATGAAAAAATAAAGGATCAGCAATTCGCTTCCCAAACCTACGGGAAAAACAACAACATAATATAAAAGGCTAGGTCGATTAATACCAAGTAAGGTTTCTAAATAATGACCATCTAAATAATTGTAAATACTTTTCCAAATAAATAAACATATAAAAAGAAAGATTAATTTTTTTCATCAGACATCAACCTATCCATTATTTTGTTTTCCATCCAATAGTATAGCGCCTATTCAATATCGTTGAATGCTACATCTATTTTGTGGCTCGTACCATTCAAAGTTTCTTGACTGATTTATAGAATATCCTTGTGTGGCTGCTTCTTTTATGTTGTTATGGACAGCGGCTTCATCCCATAAACCAAGCCACGTACTCATCCGATTCCCCCTCTAGGCGCATTTTGCACAGCTAGGGAGATTTTCCATCATATTCGACAAGTGATAAACACTGATCTCATTCCCCAAAATTTATGTTACAATTCAAAAAAGGAGGGAGAAAATGGATTTCTTTTGGATAGGGTTATTATTTTGGTTATTAATGGGGTTTTCTGTTTTCTTTCTTATGTTGGGATTGATGAAAAACAGGAGAATCCATTTTGTATTTAGTGCTTTACTATTTTTGCCTGTCGCTTATTATTTCAGGGGCGCAGAGAATGCTTGGAAGTTTATGATGTTTTATCCTCTCATTCCTATATTGCTTGCCATATTTTTTGTAAAAAAGCGTTAAGTAATATAGAATCTCTAACCGTTCATAAACGCGCTCCACATTTACTGAGTATTTTTGTATATCCAATCCAGTGGAAGGAGAATTCACTTTGGATCTCTGAGCGGCTGATCAGGACGAGTTCTCTCATGTCTCTGGGGATCCATGTGCCGACATTCCTTCACTAAGCAGAGGCTGATGAAATTCTCCCGTGGACTCTAGGTGAAGAATGAGAGAATAGCTAAACATCCGTCTTTGAGCAGTTTTGCGATCACCAGTGCTTTTTTGCCTCGTTCTTCATCTGTCAAATTGTCCGAGTTGTTTGGACCATTTTGCACGCATCGGATTGCCCCCAACGGGACTCTTATTTCCTTTAGGAAATAGATGAGATTCAACCCATAATGGACGACCGATTCGACGCCAACGATCACTCCCGTTTTTTCCGAATTCCTCATCACCTCTTGGATGAGCGCACTTCAGACAAGTTCGACAAGTGACAGGCACTCACTTCTAATGAATAAAAACGAATTTTCCACATATATGTAATTTATTGAATTTTAAATAACATAAACATAATTCTCGTTTGAGTAAAAGACGCTTTATAGGGCAATTACAACTTCACCATTGGAAAGATTATGAAATCATATTTTACAATTGAAAGGGGATAGTTCATGGAATTCGAATATTTGTTACGAATCATCATCGCAGGATTCTGCGGTGCATTAATTGGTTATGAACGTAAAAGTCGGATGAAAGAAGCTGGAATCAGAACTCATTTTGTCGTGGCTGTCGGAGCTTCTCTCATGATGATTATTTCAAAATATGCTTTTCAAGATCAAACTAATTGGCATAATTTATCCTTAGATCCATCACGTATTGCAGCTCAAGTTGTGAGTGGCGTTGGTTTTCTCGGAGCTGGTATGATATTTATGCAAAAGCAAACGGTAAAAGGATTAACAACGGCTGCAGGTATCTGGGCAACAGCCGGAACAGGAATGGCTGTTGGAGCAGGGTTATATGTGGTAGGAGGTGGCGTAACACTCATTATTTTAATCGCGCAGATTTTACTTCATGGAAGGATAACTAAGCTTGTTTATCCAAAGACTGTACAGCTGACTCTTTGTCTGCAAAACGAAAAAGATGCAACTACGCGCATAAAGTCATTATTCCATGAAAAGAATATATCCATCATCAGCTTTCATGCCGAGTATACCTCAAAAGAAATGTCAGAAATTAATGTTGAAATTTTTATTAAAATGCCAAGTTCTCAAAGTATCGACCAACTTTTCACACTAATTCAAGAAGAACCTTCAGTGAAATCTGTTGAAATCTATTAATGCTGTATTCTCGAAGAAAAAATGCTTTAAAATCAAATATATCATCCGATCAATCAATTCGATATGTCCGTTAAAATTATACATAGATTCAGATTAAATTTCCTCTATAACTACCTGTCTGGTGTGCTGGAATACTTTTTCTGGACATTAATTCGACAGGTGCTAGGTACCCGCTTCGAAACAGATGGTCATCCGATAACCCCCTCCAGTTACATCTGGAGGGATTCTACATGATATCGAGAAATGGCAGGTTCCTAACGATCACCTAGTATCACGAGTGATATAATTATTTTTTGTTTGTATCATCACTTTTTTCAAAAAGAAATATAATGAGTAAACCAATCCCGGTAGCAAAAGGAACACCTATTAGAAAATAGTAAATGTTTTTAGGTATACCAAAGAAATTGACTAGATATAGAAAAAGAGTCCCCCATATAAATAAAGTAATAGATTTCATCCAATTTTTCATTAAATATCAATCCACCCGTTTTTAGGATGTTTATCCCGCTTGTCAATTTCCTTTGCAATCATTGTACCTATATCTAAATAATCAAGTGCAATCCCCACTGCAAAGCCTACAATCCAAGCTAATTTATTTGCTCCCCAAGCTTGTAGACGGGACACTACGGTTTTATAAAACAGCCTTTTCGCTGCCTCTTTTCCTTTTTTAATAATAAAGGCTTGGATTGCACCAGTACCACCACCAACGGCTGCGCCGATAGCAAAATTAAAAATTGAGCCTGCCAAGTTCACTCCTATTATTCTTAAATGCCCACTTGAGTCAATATACATCACCGGATTATTCTGAGTATACGCATACTGATTCAAGCTTTGCGGCTCATTTTCAAACCCATTCGACAAGTGACAAGCACCCGTCCCACTGGTCTTTTAATAAGAACCTACCCAAAACCAATTTTTATCTAACCTTTTTATTTCTTTAAAATCGCCACTAAAATCATGCTTAGAAGGCCTTTGATCATTTGGTGAATACACAAATCCTGAAAAATTATCCGAAATTCCTCGAAAAGTAAAGAAAAAAATTGTATAATCATCATTATTTTTTTCTATCATAATCTCTCCTCCTTTAGAGAGGTGCTTATTTTTTTTGGTAAACGAATGAACGACTGATCATTTAAGAGATTTGGCTTCAATTCCCCATTTTCAACCATCCTAACAACCTCCTCCCTCTCAGCTTTATTTACTTTAAAATCTACATCTAATACAACCTGGGTGAAAGGAAAGAAAATCCATAACAACAGAGTCATAAACTGGATTGCAAATGGTTTCCAATCCCTATTTTTAACAAGATGGATGATAGCTCTAACAGTAATAATGGCGAAAAGAACAAAGACAAAAATCCATATAGGTACCATTAAAAATTCTGTTACTATGTCAATAATTTTCCATTGAGTAAATTCCATAAAAATAACTAAAGCGCTGCTTATGAATGCTAGAAATAATAATCGGTTCTTTTTCATATTACTCATCCTCTCAATCATTAAATCGATTCCTACACTTAGCTTGAATAGTAAAAAACAAATATTTTTCATAGATCATCTGTATATCATTAATGAAAAGATGGTGTTGCAAAACTAGAGTAAAAACTCGAAGTTATGCATAAGGATACAGCATAACACATGCAGAACATATCGATAAAATCCATACCATTGCAGCTGTTCCACCCCATCACTTTTTAACTCATTAAATACCCGTTCAATCCTGCGGTGAAGCCCAAATAGCCATTGGCCAAATCTCGTTTTCAAAAAGACAGGAAGAACCCGGCCATGGGCATCTTTTCGCTCCTCGCTATTGCGGCGGTTGATAGGGGAAATGAATAGGATTACTGACTGCTCTGCAGTTTGACGAACCTTTTCGCTGTCATACGCGGCATCGCCCAATACCCATTCGATATCCTATTGCTCCAAAGAAGCAAGCCAGTCTGGTGCCACTGCCGCCTCCTTTCGATTCGCTTGGCAACACATGAAATAAAATTGATTCCCTCGGCAGTAGTGCACAGATGGAGCTTATATCCTTTGAACCAGTTATATCGGGTGGACACTCCTCACTTTGCCTATGAATCGTAAAGACGGCTTCAAAGGGTCGTACTGTCGATCATCACAATTTGGGATACCGTACTTCTAGATCTTTAAGTACCTGTGCATGAAAGACGGGAAATCCTTGTTTCCAAAACCACTTCGCCGCACGAGAAAAAGTAGACAGATGAGGAACCTTACTAAGCCCGCAGGCCCGTTGAAAACAGCGAAAACGCTGTAGGACGCGTACGAATTTTCGCAAGGAATCAATGGCAAAATAGGTTTTCAAAAAGAAACATTTCAACCACGATTTTTTCGATACTGGTGGCCTTCCTGTCACATACGGTGTTTCCGGCAACGAAAGCGAGTCGATCTATCGAAATAAGGATGCTAAAAGCGGATCCATTTCATAAGGCCATGCATGTTCATTGTTTAAATTGGAAATCATGATCGTGTCCACCCCTTGGTAGTTGGTTTTGGTCACTGTATATGATTTCCAAGGTGGTGGATTTTTTATGTGCATTTATGCATCCATTATGCGTTTTGCAACACGTTCAATAAACAATAATAAATCAAAAAATGGAAGATGCTATTAGTTAGAATGCTACTGATTAATTTAGTATATGCTTATTTAATTCAATAAAATTTCACGAAAGTAAAAATTATCCCTTTAATAAGGCATATATAGAAAATTTCCTTGAACCTTTCAAAAACAGCCATTCTTCAATAGATTACTGAAGAATGGCTGTTTGCAGTTGAGTCCTTCTAACAGATGACTGCAATAGTTAACCTCTATAATATTAACGACACTTATGAAGAATTTTCAAAACCATAAAAAGATTAATTTCCCTTTTCCTTACATAATATTCAGAACAATAACTTTTAATTTTTTTAGTAGACATATGATAGAGACTTGTATACAAAAATAGGAATAATCTTTAAAATAATGATACGTGACAATCTAAACATTTATTGTTTGTCAAGGGAACTTTGGGGTGATGAATTTTTTCGTATTCAATCACCTTAGAATATTCCAAAATTTTTTGTATAGTATCCTATGCCTAATCTTATCATAGCTTGATCTTTGGGATCATCTCCAAACGCGTACCATTTTCCACCATTACCACTACGTATCTGAGCTATACCTGCGCCAACTAATAATGTTAACGGCGAAAAACCTGCAGCAGTTCCTACTGCGCCATAATGTATATTACCAAATTGTTCAGGTGTATAGACTTTTTTGCCAAGCAAATAATTATATTTGTTAGCCTTGTTTTTATAATCCCAAGGTTTACGATAATTAACAATATTTTTAAACCATACTAAATTAAGCATATGTTGTCTAGCAATAGGCACATTATGCTTTATAATCGCATCACCATCGTAATACAGTTTTCCTTTGTATTTAGTATAAGACACCCATGTGGACACAGCAGCATGACCACTTGGATCAACATATATTATAGGATTATTTTGGGAATAGGTGTAAAGATTTAAGCTAAGATTATCGCCTTCAGATCCATGGAACGTATCTCTTGTAAGAAACCGCCCCATATTCGCATCATAATACCGCGCCATTAGGTAGTATAACCCGGTTTCCTCATCGTAATAATAACCAGCATAACGGTATGGGTTCGCTGTTGCCAGCGCACCGGTTTTAGACAGAATGTTGCCCCATGCGTCATACTCGTATTGCGCGACAACATTTCCGCTTGCGTCCGTCAATGCCACGACATCTCCATGGCTGTTCAAATGATAGTAGTAAGTGACTCCGCCTTCTGTCATCGTGACCGGGCAGCCCATATATATATTGCGCGACCATTTTTTATTGACACCCGCTTCGTCACATAAACCGGGTGACAGATGCTCATTCTATAAAACACCCCCAGCTACATTTTACGCAGTTGGGGGGATTCTATACAATATTATTTCATAAAAGACAAGTGCCCGCTCCTAATTTCTTGGTTTACCAATCCGATAATTTTAATAACTTATATACTTCCTTATCATGAAAGTCTGATTCAGAAATTTGTAATATATCTATAAGTCTCTGAATTCCCCCTATCCACATGCGATCGTCATCCTCAGCTGCTTTTATTAGCGAAGCCTCTATATGTGGAACTATCACACTTTTATCTATACTCTTCAATATCTCTATCGCTATAGGGACACCAGGCCAATTCATATCTTGCATTAACTCTATTAAATAGGGTATCGCCAGCCTATTTCGTGGGTATCCAATTTTATTTAAAACTTTAACCGCATTCTCCCAACAATGCTTCTCGGTATCTTGTATTAACAAAGGAGTGTATTCATCATCAATTGTTGTTAACTCCCTTATTGCAGATAGTTGAACTTCTTTGGGCATATTCCAACTCAAGTTTTTCATCAATCTTTTAACTTCGCTAAGTTCCATTAAAATTCATCTCCTACTATTTAACTTTCACAGAAAGGGCCTGCAATAATTTTGTATATTCATGTGGTCTAGTATTAGCATTTTCCCTTGAGTTTATCCATCCCTGCATTTTCTTCATATTTACTGGTCTCACTGACACATGAGTTTTACCATCTTTTATTGCTACTAGTTTTCCTGTTGCATTAATGGCCTCAATAGTAGTTGCTGTATATGGTCCAGATAAAGGCTTTACTGTAGTATAGGATAGCCCACTAACATCTTTTGGTCTTGGAGTTAAATTAGTGCTGTTTCCACTTCCAGTACGATAGATAACTGTCGGGTTTTTCCTATTAAATTTACGTTCTAAAACACTGACTATCTCATTTGCTGCAACATATGCAATCACTATTGCGGTTGCCTCAGCAGCGGCTGCTGTTAGCCATGAAATTGATACACCTGCTAATGGAACTAAAAGAAAAGCGAAGTGACCATTTATATCCACATATATAACAGGATTATTTTTAGTGTAAACATATTGATTTATACTAAGCGGCTCATTTTCAAACCCATGGAACGTATCTCTTGTAATAAACCGCCCCATATTCGCATCATAATACCGCGCCATTAGGTAGTATAACCCGGTTTCCTCATCGTAATAATACCCGGCATAACGGTATGGGTTCGCTGTTGCCAGCGCACCGGTTTTAGACAGAATGTTGCCCCATGCGTCATACTCGTATTGCGCGACGACATTTCCGCTTGCATCCGTCAATGCGACGACATCTCCATGGCCGTTTACATGATAGTAGTAAGTGACTCCGCCTTTCGTCATCGTGACCGGGCGGCCCAATGCGTCCCACGTATATTCCGCTACAATGTTGCTATTGCCATCTGCTCTATCCAATAAACCAGGTGACAGATACTCACCTTACAAAACACCCCCAGCCGCATTTTTTGCGGCTGGGGGATTCTACATGCTATTTGACAAGTGACAGGTTTAGTCCCCGATATTCAAACACTACTTAATTAAACAATAGAGAAAAAAAGAATGCTGATAAAAATATTAAACCGATCGAAAATATGACTAATATTCCTTTTATAATTTTTACTGGCAACATTCTTAGGATTATATTTAAAAAATACATTATAACAACTTTATTAAAAGATTCTGGAGTAGGATCATTTATATACTCGTTCTGTTTATGAATCTCGTTATTTAAGTGCTTTATTGTCCAGTAAAGAAGAGCTATTCCCGATAACAGCACCATACTTGCCGCAAATAAGATAAACATAACAACTCCCTCTATAAACTTTAATTTTCTTCAAAATTCTCGCGTTTTCCTTGAATTTCGCTAACACATAATAGCTTCTTCATCCCAAATAAGTGGATATTACTTGTATTCATTCAATATATTTACATGGTGAGGTACATCCTATAATACAAATTTACAATATCTGTAATATCATGTATGACCGTGCAAGAAGTCTCCACACTTCTCATGGTCGCTCACCCTCCCATGTATCACTGGATTATAAGATCCACACATTCCTTCGTCCTGCGTATCCATGAGGTGGAGGTTGGATATGCTCCTTTACAGGGTCTAATGCCCGAATGGTAAAAATATACTCCAACTCTGCACTATTGGTGTTTGTCAGAATAACAAGTCATTTGAAAGCTTTTACGCAGCCTGTAATGCTTTTATTTGAGGGAATCCCTTTAATAACTTTAATCCATCAAACTCACACTGTTTCTTACCAATGGCAAATAACACACGTAATAATTTACAATACAAGGCAATAGAGACTGTTGTTTTTTTAACGGCCTGTCTGGCCGATTGGTATAGTAATGATGCAAGTCTTTAAATACAGGATTATGGGCAACCAATGGTCGAATGGCTAGGTATAATGCTTTTCGTAAACGTCTTCGCCCCCTTTTGGTTATGCGTGTTTGCCCTTTATACTTTCCTGAACTGTGTTCTCTTAAAGAAAGCCCTGCCAGATTGACTAATTGTTGCGGATGATTGTACTTGGTTAAATCTCCTACTTCCGCAAAGAACAAAGCAATGGTAGGGTGACTAAGTCCCCGGATATGGGTCATTTGTTTCGCACTTGGTATGCTTTCAACAACACCTTCTAGTTCTTCATCTAGTTGTGCTAACTGTTTCTTGTAAAGCTCATATTGATCCAATAGGCAATCCAATTCTCTTTTTGCCAACTGGATTCCTGTCTCAATCCCAACGCTCTTTTTCGCTACTTCTACGAGTCGGGTTGCTCGTTTCAGCCCACCCCCACGCTGTATATACGGTTTCCATTTTTGCAGCACTTCTTCTGGTGACAACTTTTGAATATGAGAGGGAAATGGAAACATGCGCAAGGTATAAAAGGCTGCTTTACCTTTCCAATCTCCAAACACATCGAAAAACTCTAGGAAAAAGCGCTGAATGACGTTTTCAATCCTCCCTTCAATGATCATAAGCTGTTTGATGAGCTGATCTCGTAATTTGACGCCTTCCCTTAGTTCAGCGTATACGCCCTCTAATAGGTTCGGTACGGAGTATCGCCCATCTTTCATTAACTGTGCAATGACACGAGCATCTTTTGTAGGCGAATTGTCATCAAGCTCTTTACTTTTTTTGACGTGTATGGGATTCACTAGCACTACATCATATCCTTTTTAAGAAAGTAGGCAAGATTTAGCCAATAATGACCTGTTGGCTCCATTCCAACAATCACGTGGTCCTTATGATTTTCTTTTTGAATATGATTAACCCAATCTAATAAGGTTTGAAAGCCGTGTATACGATTTTCAAAGATCAATCTCTTGCCAAATTCTAAGCCTCGGTCATCTTGAAAACGGGCAACGTGCTTTTCTTTAGCTACATCAATACCTACAATGAGAGTTGATGGTGTAATTTGAGAGCTTTTTTGATTTTGTGTATAATTCATTTTGAGTCCTCCTTGGTTTATTGAAATTCGGGGTCAACGCGCATTGACACCCTGTACTATACCAAGGGGACTTTTTTTATCAAACCTCAAATTTCCTCATTACAGGAATGCTCCTTTATATAATTAAAATATCTTACTTTAATTTCTTTAAAAAATCTAGATATCCTTTAGCCTTATTCCAAATAGCGTCAACTAGCCCAGACCATGTGATAGGGTCTCCACCTGCTACTTGCAATAATATATATTCTTTTGCCGCATATGTGACATCCCAGGCAAACTGACCTGCTTTAGCTATTTGAGACTTGGTCATATAACTAGTTATTCCTCTACCATATATACCTATTAAACCCCCCGTAACAAATAACTTACCGAATTTTTTCCAATCAAATTTATTTATCCACGCACTCCGATTAAATTTATATTTTTTATAAAAGTCCCAAACCATTTGCCAAGTTGCATTTGCGCCTCCACTTAGAAACGACAATACAATCCATGCATAGTTTCCATTTGGATCCACATACATTACCGGATTATTTTTCGTATACGCATACTGATTCAAACTTTGCGGCTCATTTTCAAACCCATGGAACGTATCTCTTGTAATAAACCGTCCCATATTCGCATCATAATACCGCGCCATTAGGTAGTATAGCCCGGTTTCCTCATCGTAATAATAACCGGCATAACGGTATGGGTTCGCTGTTGCCAGCGCGCCGGTTTTAGACAGAATGTTGCCCCATGCGTCATATTGGTATTGCGCGACGACATTTCCGCTTGCATCCGTCAATGCGACGACATCTCCATGGCCGTTTACATGATAGTAGTAAGTCACTCCGCCTTTCGTCATCGTGACCGGGCGGCCCAATGCGTCCCACGTATATTCCGCTGCGATGTTGTTGTTGGCATCTGTTTCATACAACAAGCGAATCGAGTCGCCATCGTAGTGATAGTAAGTCGTACCGCTTGATGTTGTTTTGTTGATGCGTCTTCCTTGATGGTCATACGTATAGGTTGCGATCGTAGCGCCGGATGCGTTTTTTACTTGAATGAGACGGTTTTCGTTATCATACACAAACGTCTTGTTGCCGTTGTTCGTTAAATTCCCGTTCACGTCATATGTGTATGCCTGTCCGTTAACGGCTGTTAATTGGTCCGCAGCATCATACGTATACGTGGTCGTTGTCGTAGTCGTTCCATTGTTGACGATTTTCTTCGTCCGGTTGCCAACCGCATCATATTCATACGTAATCGCTGTTCCATCCGCTAGTGTTTCCTTTGTCAGCTGATTCAATGCATCATACTGATACGTAATCGTGCCATCTTTTGTTTCTACAGTCGTAATATTGCCGTTGGCATCGTAATTGTAGAGGAAGTAGTTTAAAACATTTCCGTTTGCACCGAAGTTTTTCAGTGATTTTAGCTGATTGGCATCGTTATACTCATAAGCGGTATAAGTTCCATTGGCATGGATGATGGACGAAATATTTCCGCGCTCATCGTACGTAAATCTCGCTAAATTCGCGCTGTTTCTTGACAAGACGACTAACTGGTCCAATGGATTATAGCTGTATCCGATCGTATCAGTCGTTGTACCAGCCGTAATGGATGTCGATGTAACATTTCCATTATCGTCATAACCGTAGGCAATGGCGTTCGATGATCCTTTGCTGATGCGAGTCAGACGGTTGTTTTTATCGTATGTGTACGTGGTCGCATTTCCATTGGCATCCGTCACCGACGTCACGTTGCCATTGGCATCGTAATGGAACGTCCATTTTGTTGTCCCGTTGTAAGCAACGGCAACGAGTCGGTTCAGCGCGTTGTAGCTATAGGATACGCGATCCCCGGTTGCATACGTAACCCCTGTAAGATTGCCGTTTTTATCATAAGCAAAGGATGTCGTTTGATTTAACGGGTTCTTGAAACTAGAGATTTGGTTCCATTCATTATACGTATAGTTGGTTGTATAATTCTTTGCATTAGTGACCGATGTTCGATTTCCCACACCGTCGTAACCATAGGTAGTCACATTTCCGTTTGGGTCGGTGACTTTGGTTAATTGGTTATTGTTGTTATATTCGTAAGAAGTCGTTTTTCCTTTTCCATCTGTGACGCTCGTTTGGTTTCCGATAGCATCGTATGTGTAAGAAACCGTATTTCCTGCCGGATCGGTGACTTTGGTGACGTAGTTTTTCTTTGCATCATACGTGTACGACGTCAGAGAAGCTCCTACTTCTAGACGCATTGCATCAAACCATGCTGTGCCCGTTTGATTATAATAGTAATAATACACGTCAATGTAATCGAATGCCTGTTTCGGCTTCACTTCCGCGGCAACATGCTGCCAATCGGTCTTCATCTTATCGAAATCGTTGGCGTAGTCCCAGTCTGTTGTACCATTCGTATAGTGGATCGCTACTTGCAAGCTATAGTAACCGCCGTTTGGATTGGCTCCTTCCTGTTTGGACCATCCAGACAACGTAAGTTTGGTGTTGCTGTCGCCGGAAATATTGATTCGTTGTTTAATATATTTATTTTTCCCAGACTCTCCCGTGATTTTAAATGACTTGCTTCCGACATATATATTCGCAACTGTTGTATCTAGTCCATCATTTGCTGATAAGTTGCCGCTTGTTGTCCAACTGTCAGGAATTCCATCACTATTAACATCTCGCTCAAAGCTTGAATTATCTACAAGATTATAGGCGCTGACAACCGTTCCTTTCTCTAGTTGGATCCCATCGAAATAAGCAGTTCCAGAACCAGCGTTTATACCGACAGATACTCGAATCGTCCGAGTTCCCGATGGAGCATTATCCGCTACAACATGAAATCGGGTCCAGTCGTTCGTTCCTGCCAACCCATAAGAAATTTTTTGATTTAACCAGTTTCCTTGTGCATCAAAATATTCAACTTTTATAAGGGCCTGTGCAGACATGGACGATGTTTTTACATAACCGCTTGCCACATAAATTCCACCATCATACGGCTGCTTATCAGAACTAACAATTGCCCATCCAGTTGAATTGGAAATACTAATCCCTTTATTCCCAAATTTGCTTGTTGCGGTCCAACTGAATGTAGCGGTTTTCCCTGATTCTACCGCCTTTGTCCAGTTATCTGGCCAATTATCCGCATTATTATCCAATTCGAAGCTAGAGTTACTTACCAAGTTATCGGCTGATGACATTGGATACGTCGAATACTGCAAATTTCCCACATTATCGTATCGTTGCGAAACTGATTGCGTATAAGGATCAATCGCTTCGGTTTGATTATTATTTTGGTCATAATCAAAGGTGCTGACGTTGCTGTTAAAATCCTGCTCTTTGATAAGATTGTTTTGTAAATCATACGTATATTGTGCGGACTGATTTTCCGGCAATTGAACGCTAACGATATTTCCTTTTTCGTCATATTGATAAATGAACGCTGCGGTTCCGTTTGCCTTATTTTCATTTGGTTCTATCACTCGGGTTAAATTATTGTTATTATCATAATCAAATGTGGTTACAGCTTTGTTTTGAGCATCTAAAGGATTTTCTGTGATTTGAATAATATTGCCGTTAGCGTTGTACGTATAATCTATCCGTCTCCCTTCTCCATCTGTAACCGACGTAACACTATTGGTTTTGTCATAGGAATAATTGGTAATACTCGTTGCAGGCGTGCCGTTAATCGTAATAGGGCGTTCAATACTTTTTACGCGGTCCGATGTATCATAGCCAATTGTCGTCATAATATTTCGAGCATTTTTAATACTTGTTAGATTATGATCTGAATCATACGTAAAAATGGTCGCATTTCCTTGAGCATCCCTGACTTTGGTTAGGTTACCGAAAGTATCATACTCATAAGAGATGGTTCTATTTGCCGGGTCGGTGATACTTGATACATATCCATTTGTTCCATAGGAAATGGTGGTCGTTCTTGCTGATGCATCTGTAATTAAAGCTAATTTTCCGTTTGCATTATAATTCAATGTAGTTGTGTTCCCGTTTGTATCAACAATGCGAGAAAGTTTTCCATTTGCATTGAAATAAAGTTTTGTACCGTCCGTTTTTGTTACTGTATAAGTGCCGTCTCCATTCTTGATTAGATCAAGATAGACACCACCAGCAGCTTCGTATCCCCCACCCACTTTTTCACCAAAAATATGACGAGTATTATCTCCATCAACAAACGTAATGGGGCCATTGCTTGCATCCCAAATGTTCATTTCGACATTAGACATCCAACCATAACCAAACATTCCATTTGTTCCGGACTTTCGACTATTGTATGTTCTTGTAACTTCAACATCTTCACCCAGACCAGAAATAGCAAGATCCGTTGTTTGTAAAACAAAGTTTCCGTTTGCTGGATTCACCCCATCTTTAGTGGTCGTCCAGAAAGATTCTTGGCCGATTGGCTCTACCCAATAGTTAATCGTGATGCGTGGAGTATTAACACTGCTATTTACCGTATTGAATGCGCGATAGGGAGAAGACGATTCGTTTTGTTGTTTTAACATCAATCCGTAGTTTGGCTGAATGCCATTGTACCAGTCCTTAACTAACTGAGTGATGTCCCAACTCCAGTACGCATTGGCTGTATTGTTTGTTGTTGTTGATTCTTTTGTACTTCGAACAGAAGGTTGATTATTCCAAGTAACAGAAGAAGACCAGTTACTTGTGATCCGATATAAATCAATGGACACTTGTTGACCATCAGCATTTGTTTGATATGCATTAAATGTCGCATTGGAAATCACGCTATCACTTGGAAGACTTGGAAGGTAAAATCTCACTAAAGCACGAGTCATGCCGAAATAACTGCTGTATCCTGTATTCATGTATGTGTTACTCGAGTAAATTGAGTCAGGATAATTGCTTGCAATAAAATTATCACGTAAAACATCCCAATCATTAATCGTAGGATCAATTGTTACTGGGTATGTTGTATCCGGATCCTGCAAAAAATTTTCATCCGCTATAACATCTACATAAGTTTTACCATTTTCCTGGCGCAAATGAAAAGCAACTTGGTCCGAATACTTATTATTTGCATCAAACATATATGGCTTTTCAAAATACCATTGAGGGTTCCCTTTGGCATCCTCAAAAACGATGGTGCCATCTTTTTTAGCAACAGCAGTCAATCCTTTTAATTTAATCTCAAAAGTAAATGCATTATTGGAAGGCTTATTGTTCAGAATAATATCTTCTTTGACAGCATTTCCTTGAATACGGTATCGCACATCTGTTTGTTCAAATAATCCCTTATAAGTAATTTCATTATTTTTGACAATTCCTTGTACATTTTTATCATTAATCGGAATAAGTGAAAGTTTTTTATCGTTTTCTGCAATAGAAACAAGTTCAGCTTGATTAGAATGTTCTGCAAATGCAGCTTTAAAGACATTAGCTGTAGTTTCAAATTGGTTTGTTTTATTTGCTTTTAGATTGTTATTAATTTTTTTCCATTTTTTATCAAGAGGATCTTGATAAAATTGAGGTTGTAGATATATCTCTTCTGTAAAACTTCCATCTGGATTCAAGTATCGAGTTGAGTACTTGGTTCGCTTGCTTTCTAATTCCAATTTTGTTTTTGGCCGTTTGTCAGGAAGATCACCAAGTTGAGCTTCAATCTTTTGTTTTTTCGTCATCACTCGATCTGACTTTCCAAGAGCAGCCTGAGTAAACGATGGAGCAATAGAACTAAAAATTAAGCAAAAGGAAAGAATCACAGCCATATAGCACTTATAGCGAAATCCCCGTTTCCTTGCCATCTTATTGTCTTCCTTTCATCATTTTCTAATCATCCGGATGACAATAAAATTATAGCAACGCCATATAGAAATTTAGAATAATCCAAATAATGTAATTTTACAAACATCTACTGTCACATACTTCTTTCTACCTTTAAACACCATGTAGGATGAAAATATTCATAAGAGATTCTCTTAATAGTCAAGCAACATCTAATACATAAAACACCCCCAGCCGCATTTTACGCAGCTGGGGGGATTCTTAAATGATATAGTAGGGATAGCTTCCCAATACTTGCACCGTGCAGTCGAGCGCCTCAAGCTCAGCGATGGCTCCGGGGATGAGGATATCATCCATTTTTTGATCGATGTCGATAATAAAAAAATAGTTTCCTAAGCCCGTTTTCGCTGGACGCGATTCGATTTTCGTTAAATTTAGACGGCGCCAGGCAAAGGCGGACAGCACTTGGTGCAGGGCGCCGGCTTGATCTTTCGGCAATGCGATCATCAGCGTTGTTTTATCGCCCGCATACAGCGGTGATTGCAGTGGCAACGCTTCATTCTGCCGACGGACGACAATAAATCTTGTATGATTATAATCGTAGTCGTGAATATTTTCACGTACGATGGTTAAACCATATTCTTCCGCGGCCAATCGATTGGCAATCGCCGCGATTGGAAGATGCGGATTTTGGCTGACGAATTGAGCGGCAGCGCTCGTTGACGTCATATACACATATTTTGCTTTTTTAAAATTTTGATGCAAAAATTTATGGCATTGTGCAATCGCGTGAGAATGTGAGTAAATTTCTTGTACGTCACTCCACATATGTGCATGATAGGGATGCACCATTAAATGCTGCTGAATCGGCGCGATAATTTCCCCGACAATCGGCAGCGGCTGTTCATGAATCAAATAATCCACCGTCAAATTGACCGAGCCTTCGATCGTATTTTCAAGCGGAACGACTCCTAGCTCCACTTCTTGGCTGCTGACCGCATCAATGCACTCCGGAATCGTATCATATGCGATTTTTTCGGCAGCGGGAAATAGAGTGGTTACCGCTAAATCCGTAAAAGTCGCTTTTGGTCCTAAATAGCCAATTTTCATCATTCGCCTCTCCCCTGATTCTAATAAGCGCCTGACCCGACAATTTCCACCTTTTCAACAAACTCGAGATGGCGCAATTTTGCCAATAAATTCTCGATGTCCTCATTCATATCGTTAGTGCTAATTGACATTGTCACGTTGGCACGGCCCTGCAGCGGAATCGTCTGGTGAATCGTCAGCACATTGCAGCCGGCCGCCGCAACGACACTGAGCAGCTTGGATAGCGTGCCCGAACGATCTTCAAGATGGAAAAACAATGTAACGATGCTTTCTTTCACAACAGCTTGAAATGGAAATACCGCATCGCGGTATTTGTAAAATACGCTGCGGCTCACATCAACCAGCTGGACGGCTTCCGCTATCGAGTCGACTTTTTTCCGTTCCAATAACTCCTTTGCCTGCAATACTTTTCGCATGGCTTCCGGCAGCACATCTTCCCGCACTAAATAAAATTTCTTATCTAACTTATCCAACGGACTGCATCCTCCGCTTCTTTAATCGATAAATTCGAATTCGTAATCGAGCAATTTCACAATGTCGCCATCTTTTGCCCCGCGTTCGCGCAAAGCGTCGTCCACTCCGAGTGAACGCAATTGCCGCGCAAAGCGACGCACAGATTCATCTCGTGAAAAATCGGTCATCTTAAACAGCTTTTCGATTTTCTCTCCCGATACGATAAACGTGCCATCACTGTCGCGCGTAATCGTAAATGCTGGCGCCTCCTTCTCCAATGTATAAACAACGCGCTGGACGGCTGGCTCTTCCGTTTCATGAAGCGGAAATTCCGGTGTCGTTTCTAAAAGATCGGCAATGGCAAATAATAAATCGCGCAATCCTTGCCGTGTAATCGCGGAAATTGGAAAAATCGGCACCTCTTCTGGCAGCTTTTCTTTAAAAGCTTGCAAGTTTTCTTCGGCATTCGGCATGTCTATTTTATTGGCGACAATGATTTGCGGCCGTTCGGTCAACCGCAAATTATATTGCTTGAGCTCCTCATTAATAATAACATAATCCTCATACGGATTGCGGCCCTCTATCGCTGCCATATCAATGACATGAACAATAACACGGGTTCGCTCAATATGGCGCAAAAACTGGTGGCCAAGTCCGACTCCTTGATGGGCCCCCTCAATCAGCCCCGGTAGATCGGCCATCACAAAACTGCGGCCGTCGTCTGTTTCAACTACCCCTAAATTCGGAACGAGGGTCGTAAAATGATAATCGGCAATTTTCGGTTTGGCAGCCGAGACGACTGAAAGCAAAGTGGATTTTCCGACGCTCGGAAATCCTACGAGTCCCACATCAGCGAGCAGCTTCAGCTCAAGAATCACATCGCGCTCTTCTCCCGGCTCGCCATTTTCGGCAATTTCTGGCGCCGGATTAGCAGGAGTGGCAAAGCGCATATTCCCGCGCCCGCCGCGCCCGCCTTTCGCGACGACAAAACGTTGGCCGTGTTCTGTTAAATCAGCAAGCACTTGCTTCGTTTCCGCCTCCATCACAACCGTTCCCGGCGGCACTTTGACCACTAAATCCTCCGCATTTTTTCCGTGCTGTCCCTTCGACATCCCGTTTTCACCTTTGGCTGCTTTAAAATGGCGCTGATAACGAAAATCCATAAGCGTACGGAGCCCTTCGTCTACCACAAATACAACATCGCCGCCTTTGCCGCCGTCTCCTCCGGCCGGTCCGCCTTTTGGTACATATTTCTCGCGGCGAAATGCAACCATTCCATTTCCTCCGTCGCCGCCTTTCACATAAATCTTTACTTGATCGACAAACATGCTGCTTTCCTCCGATCTATCCTTGATGCTTACGTGCAATTTTAATCGCTACGGTCATTTCATCTTTATGTATAGAAAATTGCTCTAAACATAGGGAAGCTCCGCGTTCATGAGTGTTGAGCCATTCCATAAACGCGTTCTCATCGCTTATTGTGCCACTGTAGTCAAAAAACAACCGCACTTCCGCGTCGAATGCTTCAATCGAAATCTCTAAATGGCTTTCACGATTCATATCGGCTTGCTGTTCCATCACCTGTAAAAACGCTCGACACCACTCGGTAAGCTCGCTGTCATGTGCCGATAAATCACAGCCGTCCCCGAGCACTTCATACGATATGGAAATTTTCTTCGCTTCCCAATTATAAGTCATTAATAGTTCTGCAAACTGCTTCGCCCCTAAATTTGTGAGTTTCGTCTCATGCTGCATGTCCCGAACGATTTCTTCAATAATCTCATGGACTCTCTCTATTTTATTCAATGCCAAATTCCCTTTAATCAACTGGATTTTATTCAGCCAATCATGCCGGGAATGGCGTAACGCATCTAATATGCTCCATTTTTCCTTCATTGGTGGCGCTCCTACCCATTTATTTTTAGTTAAATTATACCAAATAGCAAATAAAACAGCTAGTGGCGAAATAAAAAGCAGAGGCCGATCGGCTAGGAGATTTTTTTACGGCAATAAACCCGCCTGGCATAACCTTTATCGCTTTGGACGGGCTGTTTCAAACCGGGGCAAAAAGAAAACCCTAACCAAAAGCGGTTAGAGTTTTCAAACCTTGTTTGTTATGCTTCTTGTGTTACTGGGTATACGCTCACTTTTTTGCGATCACGGCCCAAACGCTCGAAACGAACGATGCCGTCTACTTTCGCATAAAGTGTATCGTCGCCACCGCGGCCAACATTCAAGCCTGGATAAATTTTTGTACCGCGTTGACGGTAAAGGATCGAACCGCCTGTTACGAATTGGCCGTCCGCACGCTTCGCGCCAAGACGCTTCGCGATGGAGTCACGACCGTTTTTCGTTGAACCTACTCCTTTTTTCGATGCGAAAAATTGAAGGTCAAGTCTTAGCATTAGTTTCACCTCCTATGTTTATCGACAACCCGGATATACTTTCCGTAATCTCTTTCAATCGTTTGTAATGAAACGAGCATCGCTTCAAGGAGAAGCTGTACGTTCGCAGCAACGCGAACATCCTCAATATCAGGAAGCTCGCAGCGAAGATATCCGCCTTTGTCTCCTTGAGTAATATGCGGCTTGATCTTCGTCAACGCTTCAATCGCGTTGATCGCTCCGATGGAAACCGCCGATGCCCCAGCACAAACGATATCTTGTCCACGCTTTGCGAAATGAGCGTGGCCGCTCATCGTAAAGCTCTTAATGTTCCCTTCGTCTGTGCGTTCAATTTCTACGTGTATCATCGTCGACGCCTTACGCGTTAATTTTTTCGATCACTACTTTTGTGTAAGGTTGACGGTGGCCTTGTTTACGACGATAGTTCTTTTTCGGTTTGTACTTAAACACGATGATTTTCTTTTGGCGGCCATGCTTTTGAACTTTAGCTGTTACCGTTGCGCCTTCTACTGTAGGATTGCCAACCTTTACAGTTTCACCGCCTACAAGCAACACTTTGTCAAAAGTAACCGTTTCGCCTTCCGCTACATCAAGCTTTTCGATGTAGATTTCTTGGCCTTCTTGAACTTTAATTTGTTTACCGCCAGTTTCAATAATTGCGTACATTGTTGCACCTCCTAACATAGACTCAGACTCGCCAGCACGAGGCGTTTCGCCAATGCGAACACTTCCAACCTGCGCTGAGCGGTTGTAGCATGGGTGCCTTTCAAAACGACTTTTGCACCAAATCTTGCCGCTTTTGATGCGCGCAAAATTTTCTACAACATGAGAATAGTACCACAAGAAAATGACGAATGTCAATATATAAAAGCGGTCCAAAAACCGTACAGCGTCTCGCGACATCTATAAGTGGTATTCGTCAGCAACAGCCGCTTTTCTTTTGGATCCAAAAGAAAAGCGGCTGTCTTCGCATTTAGACATAGAGCAGGTTGCCAATCGCTTCATTTGTTTGCCGCTCGGCAAAAAAAGCGTGCAGCACTTCGCTTTCATCAAGAATGATTTGCTCTTTCTTATTTTTCACCACAATAATGGAATGCTTCTGACAGCGGTAAAATCTTTGCAGCACTTTTTGCACCGGCTCCGTTTCCTCTACTTTAATCGGCTGCCACTTCTGATAATCGCCTTTTTTTCCATAATAGCGCTCCAATAAAAAACGCATCAGCACATAACGCCGCTGCTTCCATTCCTTCCAAAGCGAAATGAAAAGAAAAAGCGCGATTACCCATAGATCAAGTTGGGACGGTGCAATGAAAAAAATGCCTGCGATCCATAAAAAAAGAGCGATCAATGAACCAATCACCATCTGCTTATGTGCCTTTTCAAAGGGGAAGCAACGGGTTAAAGCGAGAAACAGCAGCTTCCCGCCATCAAGCGGCCAGATAGGCAGTAAATTAACAGCACAGATTGTCACATTGTAGCGGGCCCATAGCTGCCAAGTATCATCTGATATCATCCCTGCTTCCCATATCACAAAGCCAGCCCCTAACAGCCAGATATGTTGCGCCGGACCAGCCAATGTTACAAGCAGCTCCTCGCGAAACGGCCGATTCCCGTGCTCTTCAACCTCAGCAACGCCTCCGAAAGGGAGCAATAAAATTTGTTTAATGCGCCAAGAAAAAAAAAGCGCCGTGACAGCGTGTCCAAGCTCATGAATCAATACAATACAAAATAAAAGAAGCAATTGTTGAAAATGTGCGGTAATAACGGCGATTCCTCCCATCAGCCACAGCAGCGGATGAATGTGGATTTTCATAAGCAAAGCCAGATACTTATTCAAAGGGAACCACCTGAATCGGGTCAATAAATTGATCCCCTTGCTTAATCGCAAAATAAAAAACCCCTTTTGCTTGATTCCCATCCTTCATCGCCGTTCCGACTTCTTTGCCTGCTTCAATGAAATCATATAGCTTGACCGTAATACTCCCTAAATTCCCGTACCAAGATTCACTTCCATCCGCATGCTGGACGATAACCGTTTTGCCAATTTTATCTTTATTGCCGGCAAATATTACGATTCCGTCATCCATTGCTTCTACAGGAGTGTTGACATTTGTTTCAACCATAATTCCTTGTCCATTTTTTTCGAAATTTTCGAGAACGCGCCCCGAAGCAGGAATCGCATAAGATTTCTCGCTTTTTTTCACCGTTTCTGTCTTTTTCTCGGGAAATAAAGCAAACGGCTCGCCAAATTTCTCCTCATACCACTTCGATACCGCCGCGAATTGAAATTCATGCTCCATTGTCTGCTTCACGACCGCGCGCACAGGCTCAAACGCTGCGGAAGGGTTTTTAAAGGCAATCGCTGATATGAGCACAAGACAAGCAGCGACAAATGTTTTTAATAAAAACACTTCCTTTTTAAATAACGGATGATGCGGCTCATCTGTCGGATAGCGGTCATATGTAATGACAGGTTGCCCATATCGCTCCTCATCCGATAAATCTACAAGCGGCTGATAAGAACGGTCATACTGAAGCGAACGCTGCCGCTTTCGTTTTTCGATTCGCTTCTGAATCTCTTTTGCACGCTTATTCATCCGGTTATCACCATTCCCCCACATGATCGTTTGTAACTAATGTATGAGACAACCTATGGGGTTA
The DNA here is from genome assembly GCF_009834045.1 of Anoxybacillus sp. PDR2. Lineage (NCBI taxonomy): Bacteria > Bacillati > Bacillota > Bacilli > Caryophanales > Anoxybacillaceae > Anoxybacillus > Anoxybacillus sp. PDR2. The sequence goes on from NZ_CP047158.1 coordinate 2,882,449, forward strand.
TGCTTAAAAAAGCTAGTTTAAAAGCTGAATGATTCAGCTTTCAAACTAGCTTTCCCTTTAACGAACACCAAAAAAACGCTTGATTCGTGTAAACATGCTTTTTTGTTCTGATTCGAGCGATTGCAGCGGCACAGATTCGCCAAGAATTCTGCGCGCAATATTTCGATAGGCGATCGAGGCCTTGCTGGTTGGATCAAGAACAATCGGTTCCCCATTGTTGGACGCTTTGATGACGTTTTCATCATCGGCGATAATGCCGAGCAAATCGATGGATAGGTGCATCACAATTTCATCAATATCCAGCATATCGCCGCTTTTGACCATATGGCCGCGAATGCGGTTGATGACAAGCCGCGGCGACTTCACATGCTCTTCTTTTTCCAGCAATCCGATGATGCGGTCGGCATCGCGAACGGATGATACTTCTGGAGTTGTCACCACAATCGCTTCATCTGCTCCGGCCACCGCATTTTTAAATCCCTGCTCAATACCAGCCGGACAATCGATTAGCACATAATCATAATCTTGCTTAAGCTCTTCCACAAGCTGCTTCATCTGCTCCGGCGCCACTGCTGTTTTATCGCTTGTTTGTGCCGCAGGTAACAAATACAGCTTATCGTCAAACCGCTTATCCTTTACAAGCGCTTTTTGCACCGTGCAGCGCCCTTCTACAACATCCACTAAATCATAGATAATCCGGTTTTCAAGACCCATGACAACATCAAGATTGCGCAGTCCGATATCCGTATCAACAAGGCAGACACGTTTTCCTAATAGCGCAAGGGCCGTTCCCAAGTTAGCGGTTGTCGTTGTTTTCCCAACGCCGCCTTTTCCTGATGTAATGACGATAGCTTCTCCCACTGCTAAAATCTCCTTTCTAACCGTGTTAAAGTCGGTCGAAGATGCATAAGTAGCTGTAAGCGATCGACAACAATTTGGTCATTGTCGTCAATGTAGGCACATTCCATTTCATTTTGTTCGTCGACTTTATAATCCGGAGCGCGATTCATCACATCGCTAATGCGCAGCTGCATCGGCTTCATCACAGACGCCGCAATCACAGCCTCCTTATTGCCGTAGCATCCCGCATGCGCAATGCCTCTTAACGCTCCAAGAATAAAAATATTGCCTCCAGCAATAACCGTTCCCCCTGGATTGACATCGCCTATTAGCAGTAAATCGCCATGCACATGAAGCACTTGCCCGGAACGGACGATTTTGGCAACAGAAACGATTTCTGTTTTCTGCTTCCATTCAATCGCTTCTTCCTTCGTCATGACATTGCTGTCAATCGAAGCAACGACTAAATTCTTTTTCGCCCGGATAAGCGCGCGCAATTCTTCCTCCTGCTCCGGCGTTAAATAGCGGTTTCCAAGCTTAAGATGAACAGAAACGAGCGGTCCGTCAAAATCCTTATTCTCATTGATCATTAGCTTTTCATCCAACTCCGCAATTAAATCATCATAGGAGCACATATCATCGAGATGCAACGTCAGCCCATCTTTCGTTCCCTTCATCGTGACATATGGTTGTTTTTGCCTATTCACAACGTTCACCTCAACGAATAATTCTACAACCCCCGCCTATTTTCCTTTTCATTCTTCCCGCTCGTCACGTCCAAATTTCAGCAGCCATTGCTTTAGCGGATAAGAAAAAAGAAAAAGAAAAATGACATTGATCAGCAACGTTGGCAAAAGGCGGTGTGAATTAAATTGGTCAATCGGCATATCGGTTTTTCCAATTAGCAGTTGAATACCATAAACATAAAATTCCAGCATCATAATGGCCAGCATACTGAGAAAACAAGTAACGGCTAGATGATTATGAAAGATTTTCATAGCTTTTTCCATCACATAGGCCATTAAAGTAAACGCGAACGCGTACACTCCAAGAATTTCTGTATAAACAACATCATACAGCAGTCCGAAGATAAAACCATAAATCATTCCATAAGTTCGCGTGACATACACGGTAATCAATAAAATAAAAACAAACAGAAAACGGGGAGCAAATAAATAATCTTGATACCATTCATTTTTCGGCCATAAATCGACTAAAATGCTTTCGCTCATAAAAATCACAATGGCGAGAAAAGGAAGAAACAGCTTTTTCACTTTGCTTCCTCCTCTTCTTGCGCAGCGTCTATTTTTCGTTTGACGACAATGACATCGTCAATATCATAAAAGTTTGCAGCCGGTTTGACATACACCATTTTGGTTAAACCGTATTGGTCCGGCACGACCTCTTCCACTTCGCCGATCGGGAGACCTTCTGGAAAAATGCCGCCAAGCCCTGATGTCATGACCAATTGCTTTTTCTCAATTTTCGCATCAAATGGCACTTGTTTTAAAAGCAAGGACTTGCGTTTTTCATCATAGCCTTCAATCAAGCCGAACACACTTTCATTCTTCGTTTGGACGTAAGCGGAAATAAAGTTTTTCCGATCAATAGAGCTTAAAAGTTGAACGGTAGCTGTAAATTGTGCAGCATGCTGGACTTTTCCGATCAATCCTCCAGGCGTAATGACAGCCATATCCTTTTTCACGCCTTGCTGCTCGCCCTTATTGATAATAATTGTTTCCTGCCAGCGCTCAGGATTCCGTCCGATAACGGTCGCGTGAATGGCAACAAAATCACGCAAGCTTTCTTTTTTCTTTAAGATCGCACGAAGCTCCTCGTTTTCCTTCTTTAAAGTTTGAACTTCTGCTTCCAGCATCACATATTCTTCAAGCCGCTCTTTGAGTATCTTGTTTTCCTTGTATGTATTCTTGATGTCTTGAACATTCTCAAAGAAGCCCGCAACGAGCTGTGCGGGCTTATGGAACAAAAGCTGGACAAAACCGGTTGTATCTTTTACGAATTGCTCAGACCATGTCAACTCTTTCCGGTCTTTCAAGGAAAAACCAATCAATGCCACGAGAAAAATAATGCTGACAAGCAATAAAATCAGTCGTTTGTTTAAAAAGAATTGTGGCATGATTTACACCTCTTGCAATTAGCGATGGCTTTTCGCTTTGTTTTTAAATAGATGAATATGGTCTAACGCTTTTCCTGTCCCGATCGCAACACAATCAAGCGGATTTTCCGCTACAATCACAGGCATCTCCGTTTCCTTGCTGATGACTTTGTCAAGATTGCGCAGCAAGGCACCGCCCCCTGTCAGCACAATTCCGCGGTCCATAATATCAGCAGCCAGCTCCGGCGGCGTTTTCTCCAATGTATTTTTCACCGAATCCACAATGGCATAGACTGTGTCGCGTAGCGCTTCCGCAATTTCTTCCGCGCTGATTTCAATCGTTTTTGGCAATCCTGTTAGCAAATCGCGCCCACGGATTTCCATCGTGCCAATTCCTTCTGGGGTTCCGGCGGACCCTATTTCGACTTTAATCGCTTCCGCCGTCCGCTCCCCGATCATGAGATTGTATGTTTTGCGGATATATTGGATAATCGACTCATCCATCTCGTCTCCAGCAATTCGGATCGATTGGCTCGTAACGATCCCGCCGAGAGAAATGACCGCAACCTCTGTTGTACCGCCGCCAATGTCGACGACCATGCTTCCAGTCGGCTCCCATACCGGCAAGTTGGCGCCGATCGCTGCGGCAAATGGCTCTTCAATAGTATACGCATCACGTGCCCCAGCTTGACGCGTGGCATCAATCACCGCCCGCTCCTCAACAGCTGTGATGCCGTAGGGCACACATACCATCACATAAGGTTTTCCAGCCAAAAATCCTTTATTTTTGGTTGCTTGGTTAATGTAGTATTTCATCATAATCGCGGTCGTTTCATAATCAGCGATGACTCCGTCCTTCATTGGACGCAAAGCGACAACGTTGCCCGGAGTCCGGCCGATCATGTTTTTCGCTTCATTTCCGACTGCCACAATTTGTTTTGTGTCCTTTTGCAATGCAACGACTGACGGTTCTCTGACAACAATGCCTTTTCCTTTCACATATACAAGAGTATTGGCTGTTCCTAAGTCGATTCCAAGATCTCTTGTTCCTAATCCAAACATAATTTGTATCTTCCTTTCTGAAACGAAATGCTAATTTTTATACTCATTTTTCGATTTTATTCGTCATTCCAAATTTGTACAGCATGGCGAAGAAAAACTCATAACTGTTATTATAACTCATTCGACAAAAAAAGAGAACTACTTACATATATCCTTTTTCTTTCAAACTGATGAACTTTTGATCGCCAATGATTAAGTGGTCTAAAAGTTCGATTCCCATGATTCGGCCGCATTCGACAAGGCGTTTTGTCACTTCCACATCTTCGCGGCTCGGAGTTGGGTCTCCTGAAGGATGATTATGGGCGCAAATAATAGAAGCGGCAGATCGTTTGATCGCTTCTTTAAACACTTCGCGGGGATGGACAATAGAGGCATTCAAACTGCCGATAAACACGGTTTTTCGATGGATCACTTGGTTTTTGGTATTTAAGTAAATGGCGACAAAATGCTCTTGTGATAAAAAGCGCAGATCATCCATGAGGTATTTTGCCCCATCTTCCGGCGAACGAATCACATATCGTTCATCGTAGCTGAGCCGTCCTATCCGGCGGCCCAATTCAATGGCGGCTAAAATTTGCACCGCCTTTGCTTTGCCGATTCCTTTAATGTTGGTGATTTCTTCAATTGTTGCCTCTTTCAGCAGACGCAGCCCTTCAAAACGATGGAGCAGCCGTTGGGCAAGCTCAAGCACCGATTCAGACTTTGTTCCGGTACGCAATAAGAGCGCCAGCAGTTCCTGATTAGACAGGCTTTCCGGGCCGTTAAATAGAAGGCGTTCGCGCGGACGCGCTTCCTTTGGAACGTCACGAATCATCAGCGTCATTGCTTTTTACTCACCATTCCTTTCTTCTTGTTTCCAGTCAAGCTTTTTCAGCTCACGAATCGTTCGGGAAAGCGGAAGTCCCACAACAGAAAAATAATCTCCTACGATCTGTTTCACAAACAAAGCTCCCTTCCCTTGAATGCCGTATGCACCTGATTTATCCATCGGCTCTCCTGTTTCGATGTACTCCCAAATTTCTTCTTTTGTCATATCCCAAAACGTGACGGCTGTGCGCTCAGCAAAAACCGTTTCTTTTTCTGGTGAAAGAATCGCTACTCCTGTAAACACTTCATGAGTTTGCCCAGATAGCCTATTCAGCATCTCAAATGCTTCTTGCTTTGTTTTTGGCTTGCCCAGCGCCTGCCCTTCATGCACGACAATCGTATCTGCACCGATGACATAGGCATCTGGATGCTTCCGCTGCACTTCTTTCGCTTTTTGATAAGCAAGCGATTGAACCATTTCTTCTGGTGTTTGGTTGGCTTGGATGTGCTCATCGATTTCGCTAGCGAGGATATCAAAATGGAGGCCCGCCATATTCAGCAGTTGTTTGCGCCGAGGAGAACTTGAGGCAAGTATCAGCTTCATCTACCATCCCATCCTTTTTCTTCGTTTCAAATCGGAAGATACACCTGTATCGTACCAAAATTCACAATTCGACACAATTTTTTTATTTAAAAAGATGGGGGAGCTTCCATCGATCATTAACGCAGCCTAAAAGACGCCTGGAAAATCGGCGGCCAAAGCGGTCTGGCGACATTTGTCGCCTATTCGTATGAAAAGTCGAAAGCCAGGCAAGTCTTTGTTTTATTTTATTCGCTCATAGAACAGTGACTGCCAATCATGGCAGAACTATTTTCAAGCAAAAAAAGCGGAGAGGCTGACCCGTCCGCTTTTCTGTCATTTTAATAGATCCAGCAATTGCTGCTGCGTCTTCCATAACAAAGCATCATCCTTTTTCTCGCGATAGGCGATTAACGACAAATACGCATTCTCGATCGACTTCCATACTTGATCACTGGAGGCATCTGAAGCTTGCAGCTGTTTATATTTTTTTTGCAATGATTCCCACTGTCCATCACTCGCTTCTTTTTTCTCTAGCAATTGCACAGATAACGTCGCCAGCTCTTGATAAAATGATTGCCATGAGGAGTGTTTCACTCGCTGAACAGACATCGACTTGATATACGTATCGGCTCCCTTTTGCTTGTACAGGTCATTCAGAAGGCTAAGTGACGGCTTGTCTTTTCCCACACCAATGAATACGGATGTCGGATTTTTTCCAATTAAAACAGCTGGGAGATTAGAAGATTGCAGCTTTTGAGCATAGGCCTTTGCCGCTTTTTCGTCACTAAACACCCCTGCCTGAATGACGCTCACGGTCAATGAGGCTGACGATGTTGACGTCGGTTCCGTTGAAGAAGGGGCTGTCTTTTCTTGAGATTGTGTTTGCTCTAGCGAAATAGCCGAGCCATTATCGTCCACCGAAGCGGTTTCTTTTGGTTTAGGAATGGCATAAAGAACGACCAAGCCAAAGCTTGTCCCGACGATGACCGCTAATAAAATAGCCAAAATGGCTGATTTGGCGCGCCCATGAGTGAAGCGTCCCCATGCCGCCCGTTTCGGTTTGCTGTTTTCGCCGGAGAAAGAGGCAATCGGAGAAATGGAGAATTCCTCCTTCGTTGCACTGACCTCCGCTTCCGGCAATGGGAGGCTTGTCGATTTTTCCATCATAAATGACTGCTCTTTTCCATTGATCTTGACTTTTATTTCTTTGTCGTGCTTGTCCATGATTCTATCATCCCCGTTTCTTCCATTCTTTGCCCATCTTATCATACTGGAAACAAAAAAGAACAAGACATTTGTCGTCTTGTTCTCGAAGGTTTTCGCCAAATTTCGTTCTATCGAATATCGGTAATGAGCGAGACAGACAGCTCCTTCACCGGTATTTCCTCTTGCGTATCGCTGTAAGAGCAAAGCTGCTTTGTTTCCCCCTTTAAACAAACCGCGTACTGAAGATGGCCATCCGCGCTTTTTCGGACGAGCACATAGGAAGGATTATGGTCTGTTGACAGCACGCGGCCGGTAAACGGATCGCGAACCGGCTCAAGCACACCGTCTGCGACAAGTTGCTTATACGTCAGCATTTCAGAAGTTTCAGGCGCTAAAAATTCGACATTTCCTGCGCTGACACGAAGACGGGCGGCTTCATAAAGAGCAAACGCGTTCGAAACGAACGCCTGCTGCCGCGATTTCTCAATGATATGAAACATGACAATGACGGCAATGGACGCAACGATTCCTAAAATCACGATCACTGCCAGCAATTCTATTAACGTCATTCCCCGGTTTGCCCGCAGCAGGCGCAAATGCTTATCGTTCCTCATCGCCATCATCCGGCAGCAGTTCAGTCAATGGATTCCGCTTTCCGCTTGGGGAAGGAACGTCAAGCGGCGGTGTTTGTTTTTGCAGTTTCGCTAATCCAGGATGGTAAAAAGCGCTGATCGTCAATGAGTAGGTTAACGGCTCGGTCTGTGTGTCAATCGATGTCAGCTCTGGATTTCCCGAAAAAGATAGCGTTTCAACAGAAACGATGCGGTCAAGCTTCTCAAGCGTTTGTAAAAACCTTTCCAAATGATAGTAAGACGGGGATTGCACCGTAAGCTGAGCCGTTACTTTTTTTAATCCTTGCGGCAAAGAAGGGGCAGCAGAATCCGTTTTTTGAGCTGCCGATTGCCCCCCTGTATGGGCCTGTGTTCCATTTTCTTGCCCCTGTGCGCTATCGGCTGGCGGCTGCCCATTGACATCCGCTTCTTCATTAAAAGACATGCCGGAAATCAAACTGTCCGACAGAACCTCCGCTTTTTCTAAATCAAGGATCAGCTGCTCCACGAGCGGTTTGACGGGCACTTTTTTTTGCAGTTCAACCACGCTGGCTGTCCGGTCCGTCTGTTGCTGCTCCGCTTGCGTCTGCATCGTAGCGAGCAGCTTCTTTTCATTTTCAACCGTCGTTCTTAACTCCCCGAGGCGGCTGTAAAGCGGCTTCAACGTGTAAAAATAAAGCAGGACGACAGATGTGCCGACAAGCACCAGTGCCAAAAGCGAAACTAGCAGCTGGCGCTTCGAAAAACGGACGATCATGGTTGATTCTCCTTTTCGTCTTTTAGAGCCTCTTTATTGATTCGCAGCTCATATTGCGCAAGATAGCGAGGCGCGATTTTCTTTCCTTCGGCTGCATCCGCAGCCTCCTCTGGACTGCTGTCTGCCGATCCATTGTCTCCTTGATTGGCGGCCGCAACGCTTTTGAGTTGCACGTTTGCCACAAACGGCGCATCTGACAAACGCTTTAAATAATAAGCCGCATCTTCACTCGTATCGAACTGCACGGTGATCGATACGGTTGTGTCCTCCGAGTAGGAGAAATTCATGAGAAAGCCGCGCTCCGGCAAAAGCTTGGCCATATTTTGCAAAAGAAGGACCGTTTTCAATGGATATTGCTTTGCCCACTCCACCGTCTTTTGCAATTCTTCCACCTCTTGCACCGGTTCGGCATCAGCAAGCTTTTGCTGCTCGGCCGCTTCAAGAGCGCGCGTTTGCTTTAATTCCTGCGTAAGCTGATTCATTTCCGACTCCGCTTTTTGCACGGACCAATAAAAAAACGCGCCTGCCGCCGCGAGCACCGCAAGCAGCAATATAGCCACAATCAGAAATACGGCATTTTTCGGTTCTTTCTTTGGCAATAAATTAACGTCGATGAGCATAGTTCGTTCCCTCTTTTAATCCAAGTCCCCACGCCAAATGATAGCGCCAGTCAACGGCTGCCGCGAGCGATGGCGACAGCTGCTCGACAGGAATATCAAAACGTTCCTGCATCGACTGATAAATTTGCGGTAAATAACGATGATCCCCTGTCAATAGCAGCCGGTTAATTTGTTCCTTTCCTTGCTGAATCGAAAAGTGATAAAAGCTCATAACACGTTCAATTTCTTTATATACGTCCTCAAACGGCTGAAACATTTCCTCTATATGCACTGGAGAAGCGGACGCAGCTTCCTCAAGCGGCTCAAATAGCAGCTGGCGCATAAAAATCGGAATATGGCGGTGAAAGGCGCTAACATTCACGGCGGTTTCATCCATTTGCACGATGAGCAAATGATCGTTCTCCTCCACCTGATCCGCCGCATAAAACAAGCGGTAAACACACAGCGGCGAAACATCCGCCGCTATCGGCCGAAGCTTGACCTTTTCTAAAAGCCGGGCATAATGGGCCACGAGCTCCTCAGGGGCGGCAAACAATAAAATGGTCCACTTTTCATCCGTATGCTCTAAAATCGTGAAGTCAAACACCGGATCCTCAAACGGCAAATGAATCGTCGTTCCAAGCTCCATAAATAAATAGCCACGAATTTCATCCTCCTGCAAATCATGCGGCAGAAAAATGCGCCGAATGACAGCAACGGCATCGGGGACAACAAAGCGGATGCGGCGGTTTTTCAGCTTCCATTCCTGCACGCATTCTTCCAAAATCATTTCAAGTGTTTCCTCATCTTGTATTTTTCCGTCCTGAATCAGCCCGCTTGGAAGCTCGCGTTCGCCCCATTTATGAATGGAAAACGGATCGGAAGGCTTCGCTTCTACGTAGCGGATCACATGATCCTTGATGATCATATTCGCGATTTTATGGCGCCATTTTAAAAGCTTTAACATATCCATGCTGTTCCCCTCATCACTTAAAAGAAAATCAATTGCTTATACCATTCCACGATTTCGTGTCCAAAAAAATAAACCGTCAACGTTCCGAGCGCAATATAAGGGCCAAATGGCATCGGCTGGCCACGGCGGACTTTGCCGAGCGCCATTCCAATCAAACCGAATACCGTCCCATAAAGCGTTGAGATGAAAAACGCCAAAAGCACCATTTTCCATCCGACAACAAAGCCGATCAAGGCAAATAGCTTAATATCGCCGCCGCCCATCCCGCCACGGCTGGCAACGGCTACAAACAGCAGAACAACAAAGCCGGTGAACGCGCCAACCAGCGAATCCCACCACGGCGAAAGCGGGAGCAGGGCGCGCTCGATAAGAAAAAGAACGGCAAACACCAGTAAAATGCGATCAGGAATCATCATATAGCGAAGATCGGAAACGACGATAATCATAAACAGAGAAATGAGCGTCCAGCTCACCAACAATTCGGCCGACCATCCTAAAACAAGCGGTGAAAGCGTAAAAAGACAAGCGGTCAGCCATTCCATCAGCGGATAAAGCGGCGAAATGCGCGCGCCGCAGCCGCGGCATCTTCCCATCTGCACAAGATAAGAAACGACCGGAATCAGCTCCCAAGCCGTCAGCGTGCGCTGGCAGCTCGGACAATGCGAACGGGGCTTGACAATCGATTCCCCCACCGGCACGCGAAGACCGACAACGTTAAAGAAAGAGCCGAGGAGGAGACCAAGAGAAAAAACATAAAGATGGTCAAGTAAAATGATAATAAACATATTTATCTACTAGCTCTTTATTTTTTATTTTATTTGAGTGATACATCACTTCGTTTTAAAGTTTCCGCATCCTCGTTATCTATATACTTAAATGTGGTGGTTCCTCCTGTAGCAAGAGTGACTGTATAGCTTAAATTCCCTGTACTTGTGTCTTTTGTTACAGTCACAAAACTATTTGTGGTGTCATAATCCCCACTATCTCCAGGAGATTTCGGATTTTTCTCTAAGTATCCTCCCTCAATCAATTCTTTCATAGTAAACTTAGTTTTGGTCGTGTTTGATGAATCAGCCGTTATTGCTAGTCTCGCTGCATTTACTAGCTGTTTTGCATTAGCAATATGTGCATCTTTCTTAGAATTGTCAATAATTGCTCCAATACTCGGAATCGCAATCGCTGCGATAATTCCTAAAATGACGATGACCGCCAGCAATTCGATAAGCGTTAACCCGCGCTCGTTTTTTAACCATCGCTTTAACATATTTACCTCTCCCTTTCTTTCAATGTATAAGTCTTTCTATCTACTATTTTACAGGATTTATAAGTTCAATGGAAACAAATTCTTATGTTTATTGCTGGATATGATTAAAAATATCATACATTGGGACGATAATGGAGGTGACAATCGTTCCAACGATACCCGCCAAAAGAACGATCATCAGCGGCTCAATCAGCGATTTGAGACGGTCGGTCCCGACATCGACCTCCGCTTCGTAAAAATCAGCGACTTTGCTGAGCATGGCATCAAGAGCCCCGGTTTGTTCGCCGATCGCAATCATTTGAGTAACCAGCGGCGGAAACGCCCAATGATTTTTCATCGGTTCCGTCAGCGATTGCCCGCGCTCCAGCGCATCGCGCGCTTCTTTGACCACCTTCGCAATGACCTCGTTTTCAATCACCTTTTCCACGATCGACAGCGCCTGCAAAATGGGCACAGAGCTTGAAAACAGCGAGCTGAGCGTGCGCGTCATCCGCGCCAGCGCCGCCTTTTGCATGAGCTTCCCGAAAATCGGCAGCCGAAGCAGCGCATAATCGATATAATATTTGCTTGTTTTTCGCTTGTTTAGCGCGGAAAAAAGCACATATACTCCGACAAGCGCAAGCGCGACAAGCCACCAATACACTTGCATGACCTCGCTCGCTTTGAGCACAAATTTGGTGATCGCCGGCAGCTCGGCATGAAAATCGGCAAACATTTGCACAAATGTCGGCACAACGCCGATCAGCAAAAAAATGACAACCGCTAGGGCAATGATGGCGACCGCAATCGGATAGGCTAAAGCCGATATCATTTTTTGCCGCGTCCGATGCATTTTTTCGAAATGATCAGCAAGCCGTTCCAGCGTCTCGTCCATATTTCCGCCCGCTTCGCCCGCTCGCATCATATTGACAAACATCGGCGGAAACACGCGCGGATGCTTGGCAGTTGCCGCTGATAACGGGTTGCCGGCGCGCAGCTCTTCCTCCACATCAAGGAGCGCTTTTTTTAATAATTTGCTGTCTGTTTGGTTCGCCAAAATGTTCGTGGAATCGACGACCGACACCCCTGCTTTGAGCAGGGTGGCAAATTGCCGCAAGTAAAGGGAAAAATCCTGCAGCTTCACTTTTTGGCCAAAGGTGATTTCCTTTGTCCAAAGCGTCGCCGGCACTTCTTGAATTTCAACGACCTTCACGCCTTTTTGCCGAAGCTTCATCACAGCCTCTCGCTTCGACGGGCTCGTAATGGTTCCACTTTGCCGCTTCCCTTTGATATCGCGGCCTTGATATTGAAATTGCGGCATGTTATTCGCCCCGCTCCTCTCTCAAATACGGCTCGGCGGCCTCCTTCGCAATCATTCCCGCCTGCAGCCGCTCTCTAATGCTCGCTGCGAGCGTATGCATTCCTAATGCCCGGCTTGTCTGCATCACATTGACGATTTGGTGGACCTTCTCATTGCGAATTAAATTCGCCACCGCCGCGCTGTTCAGCAGCACTTCTGTCACAGCCACCCGCCCCGTTTTTTGCACATTCGGAAACAGACGCTGTGAAATTACTGCCACTAGAACGGACGCAAGTTGAATGCGGATTTGCGCCTGCTGCGCAGGCGGAAAGACATCGATGATGCGGTCAATCGTCGCCGGAGCATTCGACGTATGAAGCGTGCCGAGAACAAGATGGCCCGTTTCCGCTGCGGTAATCGCCGTGTGGATCGTTTCGAGATCGCGCATTTCGCCGACTAAAATCACATCCGGATCTTGGCGCAGCGCTGCGCGCAATCCGTTGGCAAAACTGTTCGTATCAAATCCGACCTCGCGCTGGTCAATAATGCAGCCGCCATGCTTATGCAAATATTCAATCGGATCTTCAAGCGTAATAATGTGCTTCCTCATCGTTTTGTTCATGTAGTCAATCATCGCCGCTAGCGTTGTCGATTTTCCGCTGCCGGTCGGTCCCGTGACCAGGACGAGCCCTTGAGGCTTGGCGGCAACCTGCTTGAGCACCTCGGGAAGCTTTAATTCATCAATCGTTGGAATTCTTGTTGGAATGATGCGAATCGCCAGCGAAATACAGGAGCGCTGTTTAAATACATTCACGCGAAAGCGGGAAACCCCGGGAATTCCATAAGAAAAATCCAACTCCCCTTGTTCTTCAAACCGCGGCCATAATGTTTCGGAAATGATCGCTTTCGCTATTCCTTCCGTATCCTCGGGACGCAGCGCTTCCTGTCCGTATCGCTTTAACTCTCCATTTATGCGTATAATGGGCGGAACGCCCACCGTTAAATGAACATCGGAGGCCTTCGCTTCAAAAGCCGTCCGCAATAAACGGTCTAATCGTTGCTTCATCCTTCTCACCTTTAACTTAAAATCGCCACTTTCAGAACTTCTTCCAGTGTCGTCCATCCCTGCTTCACTTTGAATAAACCGTCGTCAATCAAAAAAATCATCTTATTTTTGACCGCCAGCTCACGCAGCTTGGATAACGGTTCATGATTTAAAATGACCCGCCGCATGTCATCGGTCATGACCAATAATTCATGAATGGCCATTCTTCCTTTATAGCCTGTCATATTGCACGTTGGACAGCCGCGGCCGCGAACTAATTTTTCGATTTTCATGCCGCGCCGCGCAAAAATCTCGACTTCCCGCTTCGTCGGCTCCTGTTCCTCTTGGCAGTCGCGGCAAACGCGGCGGACAAGCCGCTGCGAAACCACGCCCGCAAGCGATGTCGCAACAAGAAATGGTTCAATTCCCATATCGATAAGCCGAGTGATGGTGCTTAGCGCGTCATTTGTATGCAAGGTGCTTAATACGAGATGTCCTGTTAATGAAGCCCGAATTGCCACTTCGGCCGTTTCGCGGTCGCGAATTTCGCCCACCATAATGATGTTTGGGTCTTGGCGCAAAATGGAGCGCAGTCCGTTGGCAAAGGTAAGCCCGACATTCGGGTTCACTTGGATCTGATTGATCCCTTCAAGCTGATATTCAACTGGGTCCTCAATCGTGATAATATTGACCTCCTCATTGTTTAAGCGATTTAACGCCGCATACAAAGTCGAAGATTTTCCTGATCCTGTCGGCCCTGTAATTAACACGATGCCTGTCGGCCGTTCAATCAGTTCAATAAAGCGCTGCAAATTCAGCCGATTAAATCCAAGCTTATGAATATCGTTTAACGCTGCACCTAAATCAAGAACGCGCATGACCATTTTTTCGCCATAGACGGTCGGCAGCGTTGAAACACGCAAATCAACGGGGTGAAAATCTATATTCATTTTAATCCGTCCGTCCTGTGGAACGCGATGCTCGGTTATATCCATATTTGCCAATATTTTTATTCTCGCTGTTAAGACGCTCTGCATATGCTTAGGAAGCGCGCGGTCGGTGCGCAGCACTCCATCAATCCGATAGCGGATTAGCACTTTCGTTTCTTGAGGATCGATATGAATATCGCTCGCCCGCTGCTCAACGGCCAGCTGCAATATTTGATTCACAAGCCGGACAATCGGCGAATCTTCTTCAGCCGCTCGCTCCTCTTCCATTTCATCTTGAGTGGAGGCCAGCTGCAAAAAATCTTCAATCGATTCATCCATATCATAATATTTATTGACAGCTCGCAAAATATCGTCCTTGGAGGCAATGGCGGTTTCAATATGAAATCCTGTTGAGAGCCGCAAATCATCAATCACAAAAAAATCCATCGGATCAGCCATTGCCACAAGCAGACGATCCCCATCAATCTTAAGAGGCATGACCATATGGCGCTTCGCAAACTCCTTCGCCACGAGATTCGTCAGCTTCGGATCAATCGGATAGCGATATAAACTGACATGCGGAATGCCAAGCTGGAATTCCAGCACTTCGATGAGCTGCTGTTCGGTAATATAGCCGCGCTGCAGCAGCGCATCTCCCAGCTTCTGGCCAGGCGCCTTCTCCTTCAACGCTTCCTCCAGCTGCGCTTGGGTAATTAGCCCGGCTTCTACTAATAAATCTCCTAGCCGCTTCCGTTCTTGCTTTTTCATGCTCATCATCCCTACTTTTCATACGGCGTGTTCTCATTTTGCTCATCGGCCGTTTTTGGAGTTTGTTTACTTGGATTTTGGCTGTTTTCCGTTTGCTCTTGTTCCTCTTCGTTTGCTGGCTGCTGTTGCTGTCCGCTTTGTAGAGCGTCATTTGCCCCTTGATCGGCTGCATCTTGCGGTAAATCATCTCCAAGCTCCAACCCGCGGACTTCAATGGCATAAACCGGCGGATAAAAATCTTCGGAAACCTCTTTTGCTTCGATCAACTGATTGTTTTCGTCATATATTTCCTTTTTCACTTTAACAAGCATTCCTTGCTGGCCTTGCTGTTTCATTTGACGTTCATTTGGTTTGAAACGCGAGCTATATTGCACAATGGTTTTCGGTGCAAAATATTCGATGTCCCCCACTTTTATCACATATTTATAAGCAAATGGAAGCCCCATCAGCGTCACGCGAAAGCCGCTGCCCGTTTGCTGAAATTTCAAAGTATATGAATTGATATTCGGATTATAAAAGGAGAAGTCACGGTTCTCTTTATCTACTTTTGCTTCATAGCCAATCGGAATGCCGTTTGGCAAACTGCGGCTCGTATGGCGCTCGACAATGGTAAAGTTCGTCGGCAAAACCGCCTGATAAATAGCGGAAGCAAGAAGACTCATTCCATCTAGAGATAGGCTTCCTTGTAAATAAGCCGTGAGTGAAAAAACACTTTTCCCTTTCACTTCGATGGTTGGATGGTCGGCAATCCATGCGGTTATTTCCGCGCGTTGCTTGCCTAAGTCGCTTATCACCGCTTCGCTCACCTGCATAGTTTCCGCCGTTTTCTGAGAATCTACATAGCGGGCCAGATCGATCGCCGGAGGATTAGCCGGCAGTTGGGAGGCCACAGCAGCGATATCTTTCTCCAATTGTTTGCGATTGAGCGAAGACAATAAGGCCGGGGCTACAAGTTTCTCAATAAAGGGTGAAAGCGACTCGCCGTTCATTTGTACAATAAGTGGTGACGCTTGTCCGTCCACAGCTTGATCGACGCTTTTTTCAACTTGGAATGAAAATAATGACAAAGGAATCGTTTCTGTCTTTTCTTGATACGCGATTTTTATATTGGCAGAATCTCTCCACTGATTCACTTTCTCCGCGATTCGCTGAACCGCCTCTTCTTTGGATAAATTGGCAAGCAGCACTGGTCCAACCATCGTATTCGCAGCAAACGTTTCTTTGACAAAATAGGATGAATAGACAAACGGAGCCGCTTGTGCAAAACTAATGAAATAGACCGTGCAAGCGCCGATGACGAAAAACAGCTTAACCCCAGCTAATGGCCGCACAATCGAAAGCCTCCTTTTCTTATGCATCCACATTCATTGATAAATCGATCATCACACTTGGCCCTTCCGTTTGTGCCTTGACAATATGCTCAGCGGTTAAAATCGTTCCGGCTTTGATTAAAATGTGGCCATTAAGATCCAAAATATCCTTTTTCACACGCTTGCCCTGCAATAGCTCCATTTGTTTTTCCCGCAGCGCTTTTAGCGCATTGTGTTCCTTTATTTCTTCTATTGCGGCTGTTTCCGCCTCGGCTTCGTTTGCCTCATGGATCGGCGCTTCTATTTTTTCAGCCAGCATGCTCGCATCATCAAGCAAAGAACCCGGAGCGGTTTCGCTGACAATTAAAATATCCTTTCCATACGTGAGTACCCATTCAGAAGACAGAATCGCCTGACGCCCCTCTGTTTGCAAGTGGATGCCCATAATTTCTCCCGTTTCGTCATTGATGAAAAATTCCGTTACCTCACCAAGCAATTCTCCTTTTCTGGTCATGGCCTTTGTATTTTTAATTCGGATTTGTTTGTTGACGAGCTGGTTGGCAATCGGGATTTCCGCCAGATCAATCACCGCGCGATCATCCTCTACTGTTACCGCAAATTCGCCGATGCCGACGATTTTTTTAAACGGAATCGCCTTTAAGCCAAACGCCACATCCTCTTGTTCAATCGTTAAAAAGTCGACAGATCCTTTTTCAGGATTGATGATGAGCAATTTGACCGTTCCGATTTGTCCTCCATCTGCAATGCTTATAATCGGCAGTCCTATGATTTGAGCACTAGTTTTCATCTCTTCACCACACCTGTTCATTTATAATCGTTCATTTTCTGAGCAAAAAAGCGAATTTCTTCCAGTAAAATCGGGTAAGAGGAAAATCTCTCCCGCAAATGGTCAAGCCACGAGGCTAGTTTCTCGTATTCTTTTTCTTGCAAATAATGCTCCACGAGCAGACGCGCCAACAAATAATACTCTTGATCCGCGAGCGGCCGCTGCAGGCATTGCAAAATTTGCTGTTCATACTCATCCTTGTTCAACTGATGGCGAATGAGCAGCCATTCGTCCGCCAACGTCTGGATGATGCGGCTGCTTACCTTTCGTGCATCTGATGCCTCTGGGGATGCTGGATCAAGCGGCTCTGTATGCGGATGGGCTTCTCCCCATTCTTCTTGGATCATTGGGAAATCTTCAGCAAATGCTCGCTCTTCTTTGTCTTGTGAAGACCGCTCCGCTTCCTCTTGCAAGCCTTGCTGTTCAGAAGCAGAAGACCAGCCGCCTGCAAAATCTGGACTTTTTTCTCGTAAAAACGACTCATCGTCAAGCGGCTCTTTTTCCGCCGCCACTCTCTCCGTTTCATTGTTCATGATCGCTTCCGGCTGATCTTGGGACATGTGTAGCCACGCATCGCCTGTGCTTGGATGTTTTCCCAGTTGCCCCCCATCCTCGATCATGTCTTCTACTGTTGTGAGATCAGCAACGAGCCATTCATCCTCCCACGTTGTATCCAGCGGGTTTAGCCAATCTGTTGCTCTCTCTTTGTCCGCTTCCTCACCGAAAAATATTTCCTCTTCCAGTTTCCCGCCTTCTCCAAACGCTTGCTCTTCTTCCACCTCATCCAGAAACAGCCCTCCGTCCCGATCATCTAGCTCCACATTCTCCACTGTTTCCTTTGACGGCTGTTCAGCTGCCCCCATCCATTCTTCCATCTCTCCGTCTGTCCAAACAGGCCGAGCGTCCCCTTCTTGCGAGCTTGCCTCTTGATCAGCCAAAGTCCATGAATCTAGCGGCTCTGATTCCATCGGCAGCCGAGTCTCGACTTGGTCATTTCCCAATGGCCACTCTGGTAATTCACTTGCTGTTTCCCTCGATTTCTCTTTTTTATTTGCCTCCCCCTCAAGTCCCTCTTTTGGTTCCTCATCGTCAAACAGCCAATGATCCAGCTCCGCCTCTGTGCTGCTTGCAGTCTCTTTGCCCGTTATCAGCCCCTCTTCTATTTCTCTATCAGCAGGCGGCCAAACGGGAAATTTTTGTTCACGATCTGTTGACATCAAAAGTTCTTTCTCCCCATTCTCTCTCTCATCGACAGCTGGGGCTTTGGCCATCCTTTCTCTTTCCGTCTCGAATGCAAATAACTCATCTTCATCCTCTTCCTTCGCAACGGCGTAAAGAAGGTGGCCAAAGCGCCGATCAAGTAGATAGGTCGCTGCTAAAGCAAGCAGCAACAGCAGCAAGCACAGCTGCCAGAACGGAAACATAGGTGCAGCAGCGGCGGCCAAAAGCGCGAGCGACAAAGAAACGACAAGCGCTGCTGTCTTACCGCTCCTGCTTAAACCAACGGGGAGCATCAATAACAAGGGAACAGCCACGACAAACGCAATCAATATAAAGAAAACCGACTTCAATGTTTCACCCCGTTTCTCGGTACAAGCTACGACAAATTCCCTAAAAATAAAACAATATTTTACTCTAACATATTGTATAATAAAGTTATATATTTTAAAAGAAGGGTGTGCCAAATGGGAAAAAAGAAATTCATTCCACCCTGTCAATCGGAAGGATTCACCTTAATTGAGGTGTTGGCATCCATTGTCATTTTGTCCGCAGCCGCCACAGGTATTTTTTTATTTTTTACCCATGCGATGAAATATACCGCATACAACCAAGATAAAACGGTAGCCATTAACGTCGCCCGCGGCGTGCTAGTATATATGGAGCACCTTGATTTTTCTTCGCTTAAACAATATGTTCAAGAAGAACAAAACAGTACAAATGAACCATATGCGACCATTGATGGATCCAAATGCCAACTATCGCTCTTTGAAGATCAACAAGTTTGCCGCGCGTTGCTGCAGCCGATGATTAATAATGTTCAATATAATGAACAACGCATTCGTGTATTTCTTATGCCTTATAATGACAGCAACCAATGGGAGGCCTTAAAAAAAGCGCCGCCACCTGAGTTCCCCCCCTCATTGCGGCAAAAGCTTCAAGAGGAAACCATTGAAAATGACGATTCCAATCTCCAAAACTATTTATTAAAAATCGTTGTCATTGTCCGCTGGGGAGACAGCTGGGAGCAGTCGGAGTGGCTTGAAGGAGTGGTGGCAAATGAAACCATTCGTTAAAAACAGCAGGGGATTATCGTTAGTCGAAGTGCTAGCTGCAGTGGCGATCTCTTCTTTCATCCTTGCTTCGATTTATGGTGTGCTGCTAAGCGGAATCAACGCCTATAAGCGGATCGGCATCGAAAACGAGCTGCGCAGCGAAGCCGACTATGTCGTGGCCATGATGATGAATCAGCTCTACCAATTTTCTCCTGATGGCATTGATACGATTGAGAGCAGCACCGTAAACGGCCAGCTCGTATTTGTCAATAATAAACAAAAAAATATTAATTCAGAGGTTGGTTGGGTCGAGGATCACACAACAGACCAAGGAGCCTTATTGAATATTGAGTTGAAAAATGAGGCGCTGTTTATAAACGGCACGAAAATCAGCTCCGACCAGCTTCGCATTATTACAAACCAATCCCGCGTTTCATACAGCTGTGTGAAAGAAGAGGGAAGCATTTGCCGAAGCGGTGTTGTCACATTGATGCTTGCCGTTCAGGATCATGACCACGCCGATCCTAGCGATAGGCTTTACATCAAGCCCTTTACCTTGAAAACGGAATTTGGATTTTGATAAGGAAGTGAAACCATGAACGAGAAAGGCTATAGCTTAGTGCTCACGATGCTCGTTGTCACGATTTTTTTTATGCTTGGCTTGACGATTCTATCTGTCAGCTTGTATCAAGCGAACTTTACGAAAATTCGTGTGGAGGATGTCGAATCGCTTCATGAGGCGACCAAATCCATTCAAGAAGCGATCGCCGAAATAAAAGTAAAGGTGGAAAATCTTCAACTGTCTACCCCTGCACAGCTTGACATGGATTTAGGCAATGTCCAAGCTGGATTTATTCACCAGGTAAGTGGACGGTATAAAGTATCCATTCAAGATCTTACAGAAATGAAAGAAATTGATCGCAGCAAGCTATTTACGCGAGTATACGTCATTTCCAAAACAGCAGGGAAGCGGACGGTATCGCGCCAGGTCATTATCACCAATACGCCTAGCTTTTTAAAATATGCGATCGGTTCGCGGCAGGATGTGACATTAAATGGCGGAGCCTATATTGACGGAAACATTTATGCCGGACGTGATTTTTATATGGCGAATGTCGCCAATTATATTTACAACTCGCAAATGTACAGCCAGCTTACTTCGTTTCCAACGACGAGCCCAACAAGCATTTTATTTGCCAACGGAAACCGCTATGTGTGCGAACAGTCAAACAGTGCGCCAGCCTGCTATCAGCCATCCTCAACAGGATTTACGAAAAGCGAGCTTTTTGCGGCTAATCCTTCCCTTCCGTTCCAGTACACAAGCCCATCCGTCCAAACAGAAGATGGGGAGTTTATGGATGTGGACTTCGATTTTACATTAAAAGATAAGCTATTAAGCGCTGCCGGCATTAACGCCTTTGATCCGGATCTAACTGCCCAGGCACAATATCAATCGCTTATCCAGCTTCCGGTTTCACGTCTATTAAGCGAATTAAAAAATCGCTTTACCGTTATTCATGACATCCAACAGCTTCCAGATGCTATCAATAATAGCAATCTATCGATTTTACTCGACGGATATTCTTCTGAATATTTGGATCTTAGTACCCTGGAGTTGAAGGAGAATCAATGGCTGATTATCAATGGGAACGCTTATTTGGAAAACAGCGGAGCCACAGAGCTTACCATAAAAGGAAATCTGATTATTTTAGGAAATTTGGCTGTTCGCGGAGCGGTCGCCTTCGATTCAACGATTTATGTTATGGGAAACACTTCGATTTATAATGCTACCATTTCTGGAATCAATGATAAAGAAGTCGTCTTATTGACCAAAGACGAGTTGGAAATCGCCCGCATTAACGAGTTTCAAAATGAATTTTCATTGACAAAGCCCAATTTAAAAGGGTACTTCTATACGGACTCCAATGCGATTTTATATGCTGTCGGCTCTTATATTCATATTCAAGGCGGGATCTTTGCGCGGGGAACATCCTCTCTCATTCCTAATACCGATGCGAATGGCCTTGTTATTAACGCCTACCGCGGCTCTACGTCAGACACCGGCCGTAATATCGACTTCACCCAACCTTCGCTGCCAGAGAACCTGCAAGCGGAACAAGCAAGATTTGTTATTCATCACGATATGAATGTCTTTATTCATCGCGGCTTAGGGCTGCCGCTTGTGAAAAAACTAGCCGTTATTCCCGATCAGCTTGAAGTTAAATAAAAGGAGCTCGGTTACTGAGCTCCTTTTCGCTTTAATTGCTGAATAATTTTCTCATGATGCCAATAGGTGGCTAACGATAAAGCAGTGTTTCCGGTTTGATCTTTGACGCGCACATCGGCTCCGTGATCTAAAAGCAGGGATACAAGCGGTTCATAACCGTACTCCGCTGCGATCATAAGCGCCGTTTTGCCAATTTTCGTCTTGGCATTGACATCGGCCCGTGCCTTTAGCAAATAGCGAACCGTTTCTAAGTAATTTCCGGCCACCGCTTGAAATAAAGCGGTTTCCCCTTCTTTGTCTGCATGGTTAATGTCCGCCCCGTGCTCATGTAAAAATTGAACGATTTCCGTCTGTCCGCTTTGCGCGGCGACCATTAACGGTGTCGTTCCGCTTTGATTGGCGGCATTGACGTCCGCTCCTTGTTGATAAAGAAGCCGAACCCATTCTAATTCGCCGCTGCCAGCGGCATAATGAAGCGGCGTATTGCCATCGCGATCGCGCTCTTTTGCCGTGCGCTGATTGGCCATCTTCTCGACAAGCTCGCCGTTTTGCTCAGCTCCTTGCGAAGAGGTCGCAACAATCACAAAACTAAGCGGAGGAAGCGGCATGTAAGCCGACTTCGCCCCCGCCTGCAAAAGCTCAAGAGCCACCTGTTTCTTGTTTTGCTGCATCGCGATATCGAGAGGGGACCCGTTTTTTGTCTTAAAATTGACATCCTTTTCCTCGGCAATATATTGCTTGACTGCTTGGATATCGCCCTTTTGAATCGCTTGAATCAATTGCTGCCGCTTTTCTTCCTTCGATGGAAAGCAGCCGCCTAATAACAATGCTATGAGCATGATGATCCATAGTTTTTTCACGCTGCTTCACATCCTTATCTAATACAGCCAGCCATTTTCGCCGCCATTTGAATGATCCGTGTGCTCGACGATGCGAATCGTGGTCGTCGCCGTCCAAACCTTACTGTTTTCATCCGTCACTTGAACGGTAAGCACCGTCTGTCCTAGTCGTTTGCCAGTAACTTCTCCGCTGTCATCGACGACCGCATAATAACTGTCCTCTACATGATATTCATAGCTTGTAATTGAAGTGGTCGCATTGGCTGGTATTTTCGCCAAATAAGCTCGCACGCTGAACGTTTTTCCTTTTTCGACCGTTATCGTTGATGGAAGCGAAATACCGGTCAACGGCACTCCCACATGAATGACGGCTGTTCCTTGAACGCCATTGTGGGCGGTCGCCGTAATCACCGCTGTTCCTGTACCGACACCGACCACTTTTCCGTTTTCATCGACTGTGGCAACGGTCGAATCAGATGAGCTCCATTGAATCTGTTTATTTGTTGCGTTTCCCGGCAAAATCGTCGCCTTCAAAGAAAGCTTGTCATGAAGATTGATGGAGGCCGTCGCTGGAAAAACAGTGACGCTCTCGACCGGAACGGCTCGAACTGTGACATTGATCGTCTTCTCCACCAGCTGATCGTCCGCATCAAAGGCTTTCGCGGTCAATGTGGTCACTCCTTCTGTTTTTCCGGTTATCGTCCCATTGATTTGATCGAGATCGGCATATCGATTATCGCCAATGGAATACGCAACGCTTTCCCTCGCATCCGCTGGTGTAACGGTGATCGGAATTGGTATGGTCTCTCCGACCCTAACCGTAAAATCGCTCATCTCGATCGAATCGACCGGAATGCGGACGATCGCTTTTGTTTTTGCCGTTCGTTCATTGCCAAATGCGTCTTTCACTTTCACCGTTACTTCCGCACTTCCTTTATTGATCGCGGTAAGCACTCCCATTTTGTCCACTGATACGATCGATCCATTGCTAGCTTCGCTCCATTCTATCGATGCGACGGTAGCGTTTTGCGGCGAAATGCTCAAAAGCAGGTTTAAATTTTTCGGTACGCCGCGATTGATAAAGACGGTATCAGGAAGTGAGACACTGGTGATTTCATAATCAGACACAAAGCGCAACGGATTAAAGGACAAATTCGCTGTCTGGCCATTCAAATCTTGATACGATAAAGTAGCTTGCTGCAGCGAAAACTCCCCTTTTTTCGTCGGCGTCAGCTGAATGGCAAAGGTCTGCTGAGGCGCTGTAAAGAGCGAGCCATTCTGCTGATACGAAATGTTCGGCAATTTTCCTGTAATCGTATACCCCTGATCGATGCTTCCTTGTTTAGTAAAGCCGTTTGGAAGCGAGGTCACCTCCACGCCAGCCGGCAGCTTTTCTTGAAACTGAATATTGGTGACAGTTAACGGCGAGTTAGTCGTTAAGGAAAGCTGTTTTGGGTTCAGCGTATACTCCACTGTCACGCTGCGATCAACAGGAGTCAGCGTCGCTGTAATGGAGCGGCTCACCTCAAGATTGGCGGTCACCCTTTGAATGGTTACTTGAAACTCCTTCGTCACTTTGGCTCCTTTTGCGTCTGTTACTTCAATTTTGATAGTCGCTTTCCCACCGTTCGGCATTTGATGAGGAATCGACTGAATGACTGTCGTTCCGTTTGGCACAAGGCTGTTCGAATATACTTCGTTTCCGTTCAGCCATACTTTTGTGGCCAGCGTGCGGTCCGTTAAATCTAAATCTTCCACCTTATAAGACAGCTCAATCTTTTGATTGCTCGGAATTTCCTCCGTCTCCCGCGGGGTAAACACGGTCAGCTGCGGTGCATGATTGGAACCGAAAAAGGCGCGATACATTGTATTGACGAACAGCTTTTGCTCATCGTCTGGGAAGCCAGCCGATGTGCCGACATGCCCCGTTCCCGAATAGGTCACATTTCCTTTCGAATACGTATAGTAATGGTTCCAGCTGTCATACACATCGCGATTGGACCCGACGATGTTATACCAAGGAATGACCGAACTGTCTTCGAGATCGAGCGTATAATATTGATTGTGCGTCGTGGCCACTGTAATGTTGTCAGCAAGCTGAAACGGATAGTCGGTGATTAAGCCGCTGTTCACCCTTTTCGTGCTTGTCGACGTATTCGGCGCTCCGTTTCCTAAATCTGTTTGCGGCTGAATTTGGCCGACAATGGGTCCGAATTCATTCACCCAAACGTTATTTTTTCCAAACATAATATCATGAGTAAACATGACACTTTGTCCTGTCGCAATAAAATTCTTCACAGACTGGACCGCATTCGCGTTTAAGTTGATGGGATTGTTACAGCCGTTATAACAATCGGCAAATCCGAAAATAATCATATCGTACTTGCCATTGATCACTTCATGAGAGTAATTCGGTTCATATTGCCGGCTTTTTTGAAAGTCGCTTAATGTTGTCACATCGATCGAAATTTCATATTCATTCGTCCGCTTTAAATAGGACTGGTTCATGTTTTTGCTGTTTAGAAGCGAGCTGGCATCATTTCCGCTGCGGATTTGCAGCACGTTAATTTTAGGGACGACATCCTGAAATTTGACATATCCTTTTTCATAGTCCTTCAGTGCTGTAGCCTCGTCAACGACTTCCAGCTTCCAGTAGCGCACGCCGGAAAATCCGGCTGGAAACGTGTAAGAAATCGTGCCTGACTGACTCTTGACTTCCTTAGAAGCCACAATTTCTTCATTCGTATATTGATCGTTAAAATCAGAATCAATATACAAATTAACAGTAAGCAGCTTATTTGAAAAGCGTTGGTAATTGACAATCTGGTAAGAAAAGGTGATGCTGTCTCCTTTTTTAAATACTTGCGTGGATGATGGGGCGCTTGTCACCTGGACGCGCGGACGGCCCGCCCGGTTCGCTAAATAATTGGCGAGACCGGTTTGATTTTGGAACACAATCACGTTGCTGGCCGTGTTTGTTCGATACTGCTTAAACTGTTGGTACAATTTACTGTCGGTATATTTGAATACGTCTTGATGCAGAAACACGGGCAACCCTTTATCAATATAAAACTGTTTGATTTGCTGCGCGCGTAAATTGGTTATATCGTTCATCACGTCTCTCGTATCATGGGCACGGGCTCGCTGCGAAGAACTGGAGTCTGGTGATGACTTGACGGAAGCAGGACTATAATCTCCTTTTGAAATCACAATCGCGTCGTATTTACCATCCAGTTCATCGCGCAGCGCCACAAATCGCTTCATCGTCATCGTCGTGATGTTAATATCTTGGCGACTGCCGATTTCCTGCTGTAAAGGCGATGGAGAAGATAATTGACTTACAATCTCCAACACTTCAAACGAATTGGTGCTTGCGGCAGCATGTTTTACAAAGCTTGCCGGAAAAAACGGAAGCAACAGCAACACCGACAAAAGTACCAAAAATGACCTTTTCACAGCAATCCCCCCTCCCAAAGTCCCGTTTTCTTTATTATAACAGCAATCATAGCTATAAATATATTAATTTTTTAAAAACTTTCGTACTTCTGAAATATAATAAAGCGATCCCGTAATTAAAAAAAGATCTTGTTCTGTATATTTTTCTTGTTTTTCAGTCAGCCATTCTTGCCAATTCTCCGTACATGCTTTATTTGGATGTGAGCATAGCTCCTCGAGCTGTTTAGCCGTCGCTGCCCGCGGAAAATCGAACGATGTGAACGTGATCGAAGCAGCCATATTCGCAAGTGTCTGAATCATTTTGTTAAGCGGTTTATCTGTTAAAGCGGCAAACAAGATATGCACAGCTTTATCCGCATAATGTGTTTTTACCGTTTCAATCAAGCTCTGAATCCCTTCCTCATTATGAGCTCCATCAATAATCATGAGCGGTTCATTAGAAATCCTTTCAAAGCGCCCCAACCATTGCGCCTGCTCAATTCCACTGCGAATATGAGATTCTTCAATAATAAAAGAATAATAGGTCCGCAAATAATCAGCGGCCATGACGGCAAGCGCCGCATTTTTCACTTGGTGCGCTCCAAACATCGTCGTTGCTAAAAGAGGATATTGGGCAAACGGCGTTTCGACGGAAAATTGCTCTCCTGTCTCTATTGGCTCAAAGTCTGCTGCGGCAAAATCACGGTCAAGAATATAGGCCTTCGCTTTTGCCTCAGCTGCTCTCTCTTTTATAACCTGAAGCGCCTCTGGTTGCTCAACAGCCGTGATCACGGGAACTCCCGGCTTGATAATGCCCGCTTTTTCAAATGCGATTGCTTCAAGCGTTTCCCCTAATATATGCATATGGTCATACCCGATGTTTGTAATAATCGATAGCAATGGATAAATGATATTCGTGGAATCGAATCGCCCTCCAAGGCCTGTTTCTATCACAACCACATCTTGAATGTTCACTTTGCCAAAGTAATAAAACATCATGGCTGTAATGATTTCAAATTCGGTCGGCTCTCCAAGCTCCGTTTTCCCTAACTCTTCAGCAAGCGGCTCGATGGTTTGCGCAAGCTGAAGCAGCTCCGCATTGGAAATCGGCTGACCGTTCACACTTATCCGTTCGTTGAATTGTTCAACATAAGGAGACGTGAACGTTCCGACTGAATAGCCCGCTTCCTGTAAAATTTGTCGTAAATAGCAAAGCGTCGACCCTTTTCCGTTTGTTCCTGCAATATGAACAGCTTTTACTCGGCGCTCTGGATGGCCAAGCTTGTCCATCATCCATTCCATCCGCTTTAATCCTGGCTTAATTCCCAAGCGTAACCGTTGATGAATCCATTTGAGTGCCTCATCATATGTTTGGATCATGTTCTCTCCTCCTCACGGATTTTTTGCGGCAAGCAAAAGGAAGACGGAATCCTACGCATGGACCCGTCTTCATCATATATGACCGATTCAGCTATTGTCTATCCTCAGATGTGTTGATGATCCAATAAAATCCTATTGACTATTGCTTAATTCCTAGCTTTTCTGCCATATTCGCCAAGCCATTCGCTTGCCGACTGGGCATGCATCATCAACACTTGTGGTCTATCCTTTTAATTCAGCGATGCGCGCCCGCACAGCATCGCGTTTTTCCATGTAGTCTTGTTCTTTTTTGCGTTCTTCCTCAATGACATGCGCCGGCGCTTTGCTGATGAAGCCTTCGTTGCTTAGTTTCTTCTGAACTCGTTCTACCTCTTTATCGAGCTTTTCAAGTTCTTTTTCTAAACGCTTTAATTCTTCTTCAATATTGATAAGGCCCTCAAGCGGCAAGCTGAGCTCTGCGCCGGTAACGACCGCTGTCATCGCTTTTTCAGCTGCAGCTATATCTGTACCAATCACCAGCTCGCTAGGATTGCAGAAGCGTTCAATGTAAGCGCGGTTTCGCTCAAGCGTTGCTTGAATAGCAGCATCCTTTGCTTTAATATGCAGTTTAATGGGCTTGCTTAACGGAGTATTCACTTCCGCGCGAATATTGCGCACGGCACGGATTATATCAACAAGCAGACGCATTTCTTCGGCCGCTTCACGATCTGTCCATTCAGAACGCACCTTTGGCCAAGATGCGACCGTAATGGATTTGCCTTCATGAGGCAAATGCTGCCAAATTTCCTCGGTAATGAACGGCATAAATGGATGCAGCAGGCGCATCGTTTGATCAAGTACATAGGCAAGCACCGAACGAGTAGTTTTTTTGGCCGCTTCATCAGCGCCATATAGGGGCAGTTTCGCCATTTCAATGTACCAGTCGCATAGATCGTCCCAAATAAAGTTATAAAGAACGCGTCCGACTTCGCCGAACTCATATTTTTCTACAAGCTTTGTAACCGTTTCAATCGTTTCATTTAAACGAGTTAAAATCCATTTATCAGCAACGGATTTTTCACCGTCCAAATCAATCTCTTCATACGTTAAACCGCCCATATTCATCAGGGCGAAACGTGAAGCGTTCCATACTTTATTGGCAAAATTCCATGTTGCTTCTACCTTTTCCGTGCTGAAGCGTAGGTCTTGGCCCGGCGAGCTGCCTGTCGCTAAGAAATAACGCAGCGAATCAGCGCCATATTGGTCGATGACGTCCATCGGGTCCACGCCATTGCCGAGCGATTTACTCATTTTTCGTCCTTGAGCATCGCGTACCAAGCCATGGATCAATACATCTTTAAACGGACGAGTGCCGGTAAATTCAAGAGCTTGGAAAATCATGCGCGATACCCAGAAGAAAATGATGTCGTAGCCTGTTACAAGCACATCCGTTGGATAGTAGCGCTGATAATCACTTGACTCTTTATTTGGCCAGCCCATTGTTGAAAATGGCCACAATGCCGAGCTGAACCATGTATCTAATACATCTGGATCTTGTTCCCAGTTTTCAATATCTGCCGGCGGTTCATGATCCACATAGATGTCACCCGTTTCTTTGTGATACCAAGCCGGGATGCGATGTCCCCACCATAATTGCCGTGAAATACACCAATCGCGGATATTTTCCATCCAATGTAAATACGTTTTCTCAAATCGCTCTGGCACAAAGTTGACTTTGTCCTCTCTTTTTTGCCATTCAATCGCGGCTTCAGCAAGCGGCTTCATGTTCACGAACCATTGTGTTGATAAATACGGCTCGACAACAGCTCCGCTGCGCTCGCTATGGCCCACAGAATGCAAATGCTCTTCAATTTTAAATAAGACGCCTTGCTCTTGGAGATCCTTGACAATTTTCTTGCGGCATTCAAAACGGTCCAATCCTTTATACTGCATAGCGTGATCGTTCATTGTTCCGTCTTCGTTCATGACGAGAATGCGCGGCAGATTATGGCGATTGCCGATTTCAAAGTCGTTCGGATCATGTGCAGGAGTAATTTTGACAGCTCCAGAGCCAAATTCCATATCGACGTATTCATCGCCAATAATCGGGATTTCCCGACCGATAATCGGCAGAATCACCGTTTTGCCAATTAAATGTTGATAGCGTTCATCTTCTGGATGCACGGCCACTGCTGTGTCACCAAGCATGGTTTCTGGACGCGTTGTCGCTACCTCAATATATCCTGAGCCGTCGGCGAGCGGATAGCGCATATGATAGAGCGCACCTTGCACGTCTTTGTAAATCACTTCAATATCTGATAAAGCGGTTTTTGTCACTGGATCCCAGTTGATAATATATTCTCCGCGATAAATCAACCCTTTTCGGTAAAGGGACACAAATACTTCACGCACCGCCTTTGATAACCCTTCATCTAAGGTAAAGCGCTCGCGTGTGTAATCAAGCCCAAGGCCTAATTTTGCCCATTGCGCACGAATATGGCTCGCATATTCCTCTTTCCACTTCCATGTTTCCTCCACAAATTTTTCTCTCCCTAAATCGTAACGAGAAAGTCCCTGATTGCGCAGTTTTTCTTCCACCTTTGCCTGCGTCGCAATACCTGCATGGTCCATTCCCGGAAGCCATAACACATCATAGCCTTGCATTCGCTTAATGCGTGTGATAATGTCTTGCAGCGTCGTATCCCACGCATGTCCTAAATGCAGTTTTCCTGTTACGTTCGGCGGCGGAATGACGATGGTAAACGGCTGCTTGTCTTCTCCGCCAGCCGCTTCAAAAAATTTGCCTTCAAGCCACCATTGATAGCGATTCGTTTCAACCGCTTTATGATCGTACTTCGTCGGCATCGTCAACTCTTTTGTATCCATCTGTTTATCCCTCCTAATGATGTTTCTGCAAAATAAAAAACTCCCTTCATCCGAAAAGGACGAAAGGAGATCTCTTTCGCGGTACCACCTTTTTTCCTAAGCAAACCAAAAAACGCTTAGGCACCTCAGGCATTAACGGCTGCAACCGGCTTCTTTTACTAAGCTAAGCGCTGTTCAAAGAAGCAGCTCAAGGGCGACCTTCCAACGATAACGTCCTAGGAAATCTCGCAGCTATTGACTTCCCTCTCTGAAAGGGTTATTCGTTGTACTCTTCCCTGTCTTCGCTTTTCATCTGTTCACTATACATACTACCGAAAAACCAATTTCATCGTCAATCATCTTTTCCATCTTTTTATCGGTTTATTCTTATCTTTAATTTCCAGTGACAAAAAACGTTTGGTTTCATACTGTAATAGTAATGGCTGATAGAAAGGAGGGAGCATCCATGAAAAGGTTTAATCCATATTCTTGGCCGCCATGGCTTCGGCAAATTCGCATCGTTTGTGTGCAAATCATTATTCCGATTACGATTTTTCAGGCGGTTCGAACGATTTTCTTGCCAACGACCTTCGATGTCATCTTATTGGCGATCTTCATCTTGCTGGCGATCGCTTTCCGGCTCGAGTGGATTTAGGGTTTGCTCTTCCCCCTTTTTTTCATTGATCTGGACAAGCCGCATCATGATATATTCTATGTGCTTCATTCTCCAATATTCCCGATGCAGCTGCACAACGCTATCGTATTCGCTCTTTTTCTGCTTTTGTTCTCCATATCGGGAAATCAATCGATAGAAGTGAGACGGAGGAGCGGCGTGGCTCATAAAAAAAGCCCTCTCTTCCTCCTGAATCATCAATTGCCCTTCATATTCGCTGAATCCCTGAATCCAGCTCTCATCCATTGGCGGCGCGATCCGCACGTAGTCTTGTAAAGATAGCCATACATCGGCAAGCGGCGAAGCCCAGCGCGCCCGTTCCCAGCTTAAAAAATACCGTTTTTCCTGATGATGGTTAGGAATATAATGAGATAACGCCGGCTTTCCATGAATGAAAGAAATCCGCCACTTTTTTTGTTCTTTTATTCGTTCATACCAAGTTTCGAGCTGCGTCTCCGCAAACCAGTATGCCTGCATCGTTTCACGAAAATACGTACAAAAGTGCAGCTGAAAGGGGGACATATACCACTCTTTCTCGCATTGCTCCGCATAAGCTTGCAAAAATGAGCGCTGCTTTTCCCATTCCTGCTTCTGTGCCTCGTAATATTTTTTCACTTCTTCTTGATTGATTGGAACCTCTTGCAGCGTCTGGCGATGCAGCCACGCAAGATCGCGAAAAAACGAAAGAAAGCGGTTCTCCTCACGCTTTTCCTCGCCGGATATCCACGGCATTAAATAATAATAGCGGCCGGCTTCTGCGACAAATGGCGCCCCATTTCTCGCGGCGTAAATGGGCACGATATGCGGTCCGTAAAACCGATACGCTTGCTCCACTGCCTGAAGGCTTTTTTGGCTTTTGATTTCCTTGAGCACAAAAATCCCTTCATTTGTATATATTTTTTTCACCTTTCCATCATTCACAATATGGGAAGGCTGCAAATGATATTGTCTTAAAATGACATGGTCATCCAATCGCGTATTCAAAAAAATCCCCCTTTCCTTGCATTCGAAAAGAAATCTCCCACTTTTTCGCTGTGATAAGACGTGAAAGTGGGAGATTTTTAGGCTTACGGGCGGCTATTGGCC
Source organism: Anoxybacillus sp. PDR2 (assembly GCF_009834045.1). Lineage (NCBI taxonomy): Bacteria > Bacillati > Bacillota > Bacilli > Caryophanales > Anoxybacillaceae > Anoxybacillus > Anoxybacillus sp. PDR2. The sequence goes on from NZ_CP047158.1 coordinate 2,914,202, forward strand.
GGCACGGGGATATATAATAGCTGTCCTTCACGAAGCTCAGCTTCATAGTCAAGCTGGTTGGCCCTTAATATTTGTTGGATGCTTAAATCGTAACGCTGTGCAATCTTGTCCATCGAATCGCCTTGCTGAACAATGCAAATTTTTAGTCTTGAAAAATCTTCTGCTTGATCCTTTGAAAACAACTGTGTTAAATAGAGAGCATTTTCTTTTCTCTGTTTTTTTGTTTCTTCGCCCTCGACAGCTTGATGGTTTTCCTGATCCTTATGCTTGGATGCTCCAATTGATACTTTTGTTTCATGCTCTGGCGCTTCATTGTTTTCGTTGTTGGCGATCAACGGACCGTGATTTTCAAACTCCGGCTCTGTCTCTTCATTTTCTTCAGCTTGGTCGAAAATAGGATTCCAATGCTCGTTGTCTTGTTCAGCATTTTCATTACTCCATCCATGGTTTTCGAGATTCTCTTCGTTTTCCGCATGGATGCTGGATTCAAAGCGGCCATATTCATCTTCATATTCTTCATCATAAAGTTCCTTGCGCGCCACTGTTTCAAACGGCTCGAACCATGGTTCCCCATCTTCATCCTCGGCCTCATCATCCGTGTCTTCACTGATTCCGCTTATCGAAATATCCGCCATTAACGAGAGACGGCCATCTTGCCCTAAATCATAATCAAATGATTCAATCGTGACATAAACATCTTCCAAATTCACAATCCGGTTCTTCGGAATGGTAATATCGACAGGAAATCGATGAAACAGCTCCGTGATTCCATCTTCACGTGTTTCAATGTGCTGAATAAACCGATGCGTACCAAAGTCGTATAATTCTACATCTTCTCCCTCTTCATCATCTGCCATACGATATTCTCCGCTAAGTTCAAGCGCTCCGCGAATGGTAATATAATGCTCGTATTCATCAACGGAAATGACCGGATCTAAAGACACTGAGAGAAACTCTTGGACTTCCTGTCCCTTTTTAAACCAGATCGCTTCCTCAAGCGAAAAGCGCAAATATGATTGATCCAAACGTACTCCTCCTTCCGTTTCTTTCGTCCAAACTTTTTTATAATGACATTATCAATTTATGAGCGTGAAAAAAAGAATATGAATAAAAAAATGGACTGTGCCTAACGAAAGTACACAGTCCATTTGTCTCCATTATCGTTTTTCCTTCAGCTTAGCAAACGCTTTTTCCGCTGCTTCAATCGTTTTTTCAATATCTTCATCCGTATGCGCAGTCGATAAGAACATGCCCTCAAATTGAGACGGTGGCAGGAATACGCCTTGCTCAGCCATTTCGCGGTAATAAGCGGCAAACATCTCAAGGTCGGAGGTTTTCGCTTTTTCATAATTCACGACTTTTTCATTTGTAAAGAAGAAGCCGATCATGGAACCAGCGCGATTGATCGCATGAGGAATATCATACGCTTCTGCCGCTTTTCGCAATCCTTCCTCTAAACGATCCGCTTTTTTCTTAAATTGTTCATATGTTTCTGGAGTGAGCTGAATTAATGTTTCATATCCAGCTGTCATCGCAAGCGGATTGCCCGATAACGTACCAGCCTGATAGATCGGACCGCTCGGAGCAATACGTTCCATGATCTCCGCTTTGCCGCCATATGCGCCAACCGGAAGACCGCCGCCGATGACTTTACCAAGACAGGTTAAATCCGGAATAATGCCAAAATAGCCTTGGGCACAGTGATAGTCAACACGAAAACCTGTCATTACCTCATCAAAAATAAGCAATGCCCCGTATTCATTCGTAATGTCCCGCAATCCTTGTAAAAACCCAGGCAGCGGCGGAACGACTCCCATATTTCCGGCAACCGGTTCAACAATGATCGCAGCAATGTCTTCACCAAATTGTTCGAAAGCATATTGGACACTTTCTAAATCATTATAAGGCACCGTGATGGTATTTTGCGCGACGGATTTCGGCACGCCCGGGCTGTCAGGTAAACCAAGTGTCGCTACTCCTGATCCGGCTTTGATTAATAACGAGTCGCCATGCCCATGATAACAGCCTTCAAATTTAAGAATTTTGTTTCGTCCTGTGTAACCACGAGCTAGACGCAACGCGCTCATCGTCGCTTCTGTTCCGGAATTGACCATGCGCACAATGTCTATCGATGGCACACGCTCGATCACAAGCTTTGCTAGCTCGTTTTCCATTAATGTTGGCGCGCCAAAACTTGTACCGTTTTCCGCTACTTTTTTCAGCGCTTCGACCACCCGTTCATTTGCATGTCCGAGAATAAGCGGTCCCCATGACAAAACATAGTCAATATATTCGTTTTCGTCGATATCATAAATCTTGGAGCCTTTTCCGTGCGCCATGAAAATTGGGTCCATGTTTACGGATCGAAAGGCGCGAACGGGGCTGTTCACCCCTCCGGGCAGCAGCTGCACCGCTTCTTGATAGGCTCGTTTTGAACGTTCGTAGCTTCTCATCTTCCCTCGCCCCCTATTCTTTGAGCCAGCGGGCTACATCTTTTGCGAAGTAAGTTAAAATTAAGTCAGCGCCGGCCCGCTTCATGCCAAGCAGCATTTCCAGCACAATTTGTTTTTCGTTCACCCAACCGTTTTGCGCCGCAGCTTTGATCATCGCGTACTCCCCGCTCACATTGTATGCCACAATCGGAAGGTGAAAACGGTTTTTCATATCGCGGATAATATCTAAATAGGCAAGAGCCGGTTTTACCATAATAAAATCGGCGCCTTCAGCCACATCGGACTCAGCTTCGCGAAACGCTTCAAGTCTGTTGGCTGGATCCATTTGATAGGTCTTGCGGTCTCCAAATTGCGGTGTGCTATTAGCGGCATCACGAAACGGTCCATAAAAAGCAGAGGCATATTTCACAGCATAAGACATAATCGGCACGTGAGCAAAGCCCGCTTCATCCAGCCCACGGCGAATGGCCGCCACAAAGCCGTCCATCATATTGGATGGCGCGATAATATCTGCCCCGGCACTTGCTTGGCTCACCGCTGTTTTTACAAGCAGTTCAAGCGATGGGTCGTTCAATACTTCCTCCTGTTCGACAACGCCGCAATGTCCGTGGCTTGTATATTCGCACAAACATGTGTCGGCAATTACCACAAGATCAGGAAAGGATTGTTTTACTTGGTGAATGGCCTTCTGCACAATGCCATGCTCACAATATGCTTGAGATCCTACTTCATCTTTTTCGTTCGGAATGCCGAAGATAATGACAGATTTAATTCCGAGCTCTACCGCTTCCGCAATTTCGTCGTTTAAGCGATCCAATGAAAATTGGTACACTCCAGGCATTGATGGAACTTCTTGTTTTACATTTTCTCCTTCGATCGCAAAAACCGGATAAATGAAATCTTCTACATGAAGATGTGTTTCCCGCACCATCGCCCGTAAATTCTCCGTTTGCCGCAAACGGCGGTGGCGGTGAAATTGTAATGCGTCCATCGTTTTCCCTCCAATAAATCAACGGTTTATAAAAAATTTTTCCATCGCTTCTATCATATCATCAATTGTATATTGATCAGGACAAATATGTACCGTCAAACCGAATTGTTCGGCCGTATGCTTAGTAATCGGCCCGATGCAGGCAATAACGCAAGATTCGATTAATTCCTGCCAGTTCTCCCCTTCAACCATTTGCATGAAGCTTTGGACCGTTGACGAGCTTGTAAAGGTCATAATATCTATCGCTCGCTTGCTCAATAAATGAAACAGTTCTTCCTTGCCGCTTTCATTAAGGTGTGTTTCATAAACAACGAGATCGGTAACCTCCGCTCCAAGCTCGGCCAGCTCTTCCTTCAGATTCTGTCGCGCCAGGTTTCCTCTGACAAGCAAGATTCGGTCGCCGGGCTCAATCGCTGCTTTCATCGCCTCTGCCAGTCCCTCGGCAACAAACCGATCTGGTATGATATCGGGATGAATGCCCCTTTTTTCTAAAGCGTGAGCCGTTTTTGTGCCAACGACCGCTACATGAGGAAGCGTCGTCTTATCGGTTATAAATGAAAAGAAAAAGCGGACACCGTTTGCGCTTGTAAACACAAGCCAACGATAGCTTGATAAACGGCTAAGACATTTCTCTACATGCTCCCGTTCCGTTACAGCTGAAATAGAAATTAACGGAATTTCTATCGGACAAGCTCCCGCTTTTCTCAGCTTGGCTGAAAATTCATTTGCCTGCTCCTTCCCTCTTGTGACAAGGATGCTTTTCCCTTGCAAAGGAAGTGTTTTCATGATTGATCTAACTCCTCTTTCAGCCGATCAATCAATGCTTTGGCTCCAAATTCCGCAAGCACCTCGGCTGTTTTTCTTCCTACTTCCTCCGGGTCGGTTCCGACAGCCATATCTTTATAGACTTCTTTTCCATCAGGAGAAGCAACAAGACCTGTAAACACGACTTCATCTCGCTTGTTCACATAACCGTATCCGGCAATCGGAACTTGGCAACCTCCTTCCATTTCCCGCAAAAAGGCGCGTTCTGCAAGAACAGCGCGTTCCGTTTCACGATCATTTAATTTTTGCAGCCATTCTAGCAGCTCTTCATCGTCTTCACGGCATTCAATCCCTAGCGCTCCTTGGCCGACAGCCGGAAGGCAAATATCCGTCGATAAATATTCCGTCACAACCTCCTCAGCCCATCCCATCCGCAAAAGGCCTGCCGCAGCCAAAATGATGGCATCATATTCATCTGTTTGTAATTTGGCTAGCCTTGTATCAATATTGCCGCGAATCCATTTTATTTGAATGTCAGGGCGCCTTGCCAACAGTTGAGCAGAACGGCGCAGACTGCTCGTTCCAACCACCGCTCCGCTTGGAAGCTCTGCAAATGAAAGCCGCTGTTTGCTAATCATGACATCGCGAGGATTTTCCCGCTTCGGAACGCAGCCAATGGTTAGTCCATGCGGCAAGATAGCCGGCATATCTTTCATGCTATGAACGGCCATATCAATCTCCTTATTCAGCATGGCTTGTTCAATTTCTTTCACAAATAGTCCTTTTCCACCAACCTTGGACAACGTCACATGTAAAATTTGATCGCCCTTTGTTACCATTTCCCTAACTTCAAATTCGAACGGCGCACCAAGCTCCTTCAGCTGTGAAATGACCCAGTTTGTTTGCGTTAAAGCAAGCTTGCTGCGGCGCGAACCGACAATAATTTTCCGCATATGTTCTTCCTCCATTATGAATACCAAAGATGGAACTTCGATAAGCTACCAAATAAGAAAAAGTTGATCAGTAAAAAGAAAAATGATCCGATATTCCACAATGCGATCGTTTTGCCGCGAATTCCTTGAACAATTCTCTTGTAAAAATAAAAGCTGTACACTGCAAGCACCAAAAACGAACCAAGCACTTTTGCATCATACCAGTGAAAATGTTCAATTTTAATATAAGCCCAAATGAGCCCTAAAATAAGTCCAAGAAGCAACATGGGCAATCCGATTAAATTTAAAATATGGGACATTTCCTCCAATTTGGTTAAGTCCGTCATTCTCAACAAGCGTTTCCCCCATTTTTTCTGCTTTAATAAATGATACTGAATCATGTATAAAACAGAAAAAACAAACGATAGAGAAAACGCCACATAAGCGAGAATGGCCATCGTAATATGAATAATCAGCAATTCAGAAATAAGCTTTTCCGCCGTCGCTTCCGATTGATAATGAGCAGGCGCAAACGTATGCAGCGCCAACATAAAAAAGGCGAGTACGTTTGTAAAAAACACGATAAAATCCACACGCAGCAAACGGTTGATAACAAGCGACAGCGTGATCAACACCCACGCATAAAAATAAAGGCCTTCCGACATCGTCAAAATCGGAAAACGCTTCGTTTCGACGATGCGCAGCAAGAAAAAGGCGGTTTGAAAAACCCAGACAATAGAAAGTAACCAGAAGGCCGTGCGGTTTGCCTTCCGGTTATGATGCAAAAAATCTATAAAATATAAAGACACAGATAATGCGTACAAAAGTACGGACATTTCGTACAACCTTGTCACATTCATCTCTAGCATTCGCAAAATTCCTCTCTTATGGCTGTAGAGATGGTACAACCGAGCGTTCAGCATCTACGCGAGGATCGCGAGATGGTTTGGGCACTTGCAAGGCATCTTCAATATTAAAAATTTTCGCAAACAGCTGAAGCGCCTCTTCTGCGTTCGGTTCAGCCGCTAATTCCTTGGCACGCAAAATCGGGTCGCGCAACAATTGATTGATAATGCTTTTCGTATGCTTATTTAACACTTTCCGGTCACGCTCCGACAAATGCGGCAGCTTCCGTTCGATGCTTTGCATCGTTTCCTCTTGAATGGCCAATGCTTTTTCGCGAAGCGCGGCAATCACCGGCACAACGCCCAATGTATGGAGCCAATGCTGAAATTCCACCAATTCAGCTTCAATCATCATTTCAATTTGTTCTGCTGCTTTTTTGCGTTCCGCCAAATTCGCTTGAACAATTCCCTCTAAATCATCAATATCGTACAAGAAGACGCTGTCAAGCTCCGAAAGCGCCGGATCCAAGTCGCGCGGCACAGCGATATCCACCATAAAAAGCGGACGGCCTTTCCGCATTCTTTCTACATGCGTCATCACTTCCTTCGTAATGACATAACCTTTTGCGCCTGTGGAGCTGATTAAAATGTCGGCATCAATCAAGGCGCACTGCAGCTCAGAAAGCGGCTTCGCATTCCCTGAAAATTTCTCAGCTAAATGCTTGGCCTTTTCAAATGTGCGGTTAATAACCGTCACTTGCTGCACGCCGCTTCCATAAAGATTTTGCAGAGCCAGTTCCCCCATTTTTCCGGCTCCAATAATCAGAACGCGCCTAGTCGATAAATCTCCAAAAATCTTTTTCGCTAATTCTACGGCCGCATAGCTTACAGACACGGCATTTGAACCGATTTCTGTCTCAGAATGGGCACGTTTGGCGAGCGTAATGGCTTGCTTAAATAGCTGTTTAAAAATCGTGCCAATCGTGTGTTCCTCTTGAGCAAGCAAAAAGCTAGCACGCACTTGTCCCAGTATTTGCGTCTCGCCTAAAATCATCGAATCTAAGCCGCAGGCGACACGAAATAGATGCTCGATCGCCGCTTCATGCTCCAAAATCGTCAAATATGGCGTCAATATTTCTTTTTCAAGCTGAAACCAGTTTGCTAAAAACGTTTTTATATAATAGCGCCCAGTATGCACTTGGTCGACAACAGCATAAATTTCTGTGCGATTGCACGTCGAAATGATGACGTTTTCTAAAATGCCCTTTTGCTGCTGCAAAAGCTTCATCGCTTCGACCAATTCCGATTCGCTAAATGCAAGCTTTTCACGAATTTCTACAGGGGCCGTTTTATAATTTATGCCAACGACAAGAATATGCACTTTTCCTATACCCCCTCAACGAAAGTACATGACATCTCCATATATTATAGCATGTCTATGGACAGGATACCGAAAAAAAATTTGAACACAATTTGAAAGTCTATGATAAACTTTTATACAGAATCACACCAGATGTTTGACTGATCCGAGATCATGTTTCTCCCATATGTACCTTAACAAAAAAAGCGGCATTCATCAAGCTACGTTTATTGTATAAGTGCCGCTAGCAAATAAAATAGCGGCTTCGCAACCCAAAGCGTACGCGCGCCGAAAAACAGCATAAGCGCCAGTAAGGGGCTCATTGCACCGGTCGGACGACCGAACAGTATCGTTTCTAAACAAATTCATTGATCTAGGAGCGGATATTGTTTAGCTCTTGTTCACCGCCTACCGTCGAGGAAATGGGGCTCTGCTTTGGGATGAACGATATGTTCCAGATTTTAAGACTATACAACTTCAGGATGGAACGAACGCGATCTATAAAAGGTCACAGGCTTGCTTTTTTATCACGCATCTTTGTGACGAAGGTGGGAGCCATGCCGCTTTCAGCTTCCATTCATCCTTCTGTGAAGCGGCGTAGCTCAACCACCCGACTGTAGAAAACGGCCTAAACTCCCTATCACTGCAGATGTGAACATCATCAAGTTGCATCATCATATATAGAAATGAGGAGAGACGGATGAAAAAACACGGAATTTTTTCCGGGATTGTGCTGGTTGGCTTAGGAATCTATTTTTTAGGAGGACAGTTGCAGCTTGCGTTTTTAAAAGTGTTTCAAGGCTGGCCGGCTTTGCTTGTTATTTTTGGAATGGCTTTGCTTGGACAAGCATATTATGCCCGTGAATATCAGCACATCTTTCCCGGTACGGTGCTATTAGGCTTTGGTCTTCATTTTCTTCTTTCTCAGCTGTTGCCAATCTGGCCGAAGCATATCGGCGTCTTGTTTTTGATTATTTCACTGGCTTTTTTCCTCAGTGCTCGAAAAACGAAAACCGGATTTGTCCAAAGCTTGCTTTTTTTTATTTTAGCTTGTTTTATGCTGTTTTCTGATCGGTTTAGCGATTTTTTTCTCCTTTTTCAAACAAGCATTTCTTCGATTTGGAGATTTTGGCCGTTGTTGCTGATTCTTTTTGGTTTATACATATTATTTGTTAAAAAGAAATAATTCATGCGGTACCTGGCATAAGAAGCTGTCTTCGCCCTGATTCGAACCGAAAAAACCGGAAGAATGGATGATGCTTAAAAAAAAAGGTAGACGAAGTAAAAGGATTTCGTCTACCTTCTTGTATTTGGACTTCATTACATTCTGCGCAATAAAGCGGACCACGCTTCTTCTTTTCCTTGCCCGGTTTCTGCTGAGAAAAGAATCACTTCATCCTCTTTCGCCATTTTTAATGTTTCCCGAACGACTTTTTGGTGCTTCGGCCATTTTCCTTTTGGCACTTTATCGGCCTTCGTCGCAACCACAATGGTTGGGAGCTGATGATATTTTAAAAATTCGTACATCATCACATCATCCTTCGTTGGTGGATGACGCAAATCGATCACTAATATCACGGCTTTGAGCTGCTCTCTTGTTGTAAAGTACGTTTCCATCATTTTTCCCCAAGCTTGCCTTTCCTGCTTTGAGACTTTAGCAAATCCATAGCCTGGAACATCGACAAAATAAAACGCTTCATTAATAAGATAGAAATTCAGCGTCTGCGTCTTTCCGGGTTTCGAAGAAGTACGCGCCAAATTTTTACGGTTAATCATTTTATTGATAAAGGACGATTTTCCAACATTCGAACGCCCTGCCAATGCAAACTCTGGAAGCATGCCAGCCGGATATTGCTCCGGCTTGACTGCGCTTATCGTAATTTCAGCTGCTGTTACCTTCATAGCTTATCCCCTACTAATGCATGTTGTAATACTTCGTCTAAGTGAGAGACAAGGATAAATTCCAAATCTTTTTTCACGATATTTGGAATATCCTCTAAGTCTTTTTCATTCTCTTTTGGCAAAATAATGGTTTTCAATCCCGCGCGGTGGGCGCTTAATGTTTTCTCTTTTAATCCGCCGATCGGCAACACACGGCCACGCAAAGTAATTTCACCCGTCATCCCGACAAAACGGCTGACGGGCCGTCCTGTCAAAGCAGAAATCAAAGCCGTGGCAATGGTAATTCCCGCTGAAGGCCCGTCTTTTGGAATCGCTCCTTCGGGAACATGAATATGAATATCATTTTTCTCATGAAAATCCGGACTGACTCCAAGCTCTTCAGCACGAGAACGGATATAGCTGAAGGCGGCCTGCGCCGATTCTTTCATGACGTCGCCCAGTTTTCCTGTCAGCACTAATTTTCCTTTTCCAGGAGTGACGGAAACTTCAATGGATAACGTATCTCCGCCAAATGGCGTATAGGCAAGCCCTGTTGCTACTCCAATTTGATCTTGCAGCTCCGCCTGGCCGTAACGATACTTCCGCTTTCCTAAAAACTCTTCAAGGTTCTTTTCCGTCAATACTACTCGTTTCTTTTCTTCAGATACAATGAAGCGGGCCGCTTTTCGGCAAATGGCGGCCAGCTGACGTTCTAGCTCGCGCACGCCGGCTTCGCGCGTATAATAGCGAATGATGTGTAAAATGGCTTCATCGCGCATTTGCAAGCTCGCTTTTTTCAAGCCATGTTCCTTCAGTTGCTTTGGAAGCAAATGCTGCCGCGCGATATGAAGCTTCTCAACCTCTGTATAACCAGGTATCGTAATAATTTCCATACGATCCAATAGCGGCTGCGGAATGGTAGCAAGATTGTTAGCTGTTGCAATAAACATGACTTTTGATAAATCATACGGCTCTTCAATATAGTGGTCGCTGAATGTATGGTTTTGTTCTGGGTCAAGGACCTCCAGAAGCGCTGCTGATGGATCGCCGCGGAAGTCACTCGACATTTTATCAATTTCATCAAGCAGAAAAACGGGATTAATGGTGCCCGCTTTTTTCATTCCTTGAATAATTCGTCCCGGCATCGCTCCCACGTATGTGCGGCGATGTCCGCGAATTTCCGATTCATCGCGCACTCCTCCTAACGAGATGCGAACAAAATGACGGTTCAGCGATTTAGCGATAGAACGAGCAAGCGATGTTTTTCCGACTCCCGGCGGACCAGCTAAACAAAGAATCGGACCTTTTAGTGATTGGGTCAATTGCTGTACAGATAAATATTCGAGCACCCGTTCTTTCACCTTGTCCAACCCGTAATGCTCTTCATGCAGAATCGCTTCCGCTCGCTTAATGTTATGAATATCCTCCGTTTGTTTTTTCCACGGAAGGGCAAGGAGCCAATCAAGATAGTTGCGGATTACCGAGCTTTCCGCTGAAGTAGACGGGACCTTCTCATAACGGTCCAGCTCTTTTAAGGCTGTTTCCTTTACATGATCCGGCATTCCAGCCGCTTCGATTTTTTCTTTAAGTGTTTCAACCTCTCCTGTTTTTCCTTCCTTTTCGCCAAGCTCTTTTTGAATGGCCTTCATTTGCTCGCGCAAATAGTATTCCTTTTGGGTCCGTTCCATCGACTGCTTCACACGCATACTAATTTTTTTCTCCAGCTGCAGCACTTCTTTTTCGTTGTGAAGCACTTGAATAATTTTATGAACTCGTTCCTTAATATCTACTGTTTCTAAGATTTCTTGTTTTCCTTCAAGCTTCAGCGGCAAATGTGAAGCAATAATATCAGCCATCCGTCCTGGTTCATCAATGTCAGCTACAGAAGCAAAAATATCAGCAGAGAGTTTTTTCGATAAATTTATGTATTGCTCAAAATATTCAAGCATGGTCCGTTTAAGAGCTTCGTCTTCTAAATCTTTCACTTCGGGATCAACAAATTTTTCGGCCTTGACGATAAAGCAAGGCTCTTCATGAACCGTTGCTATGATTTTCGCCCGGCAAATCCCTTCCACTAATACTCTGAACGTTCCGTTCGGAAGCTTTAACAGCTGCTTCACACGCGCCAGCGTTCCCATCTCATATAGCTCGTCCACACTCGGTTCATCAATCGAAACATCCTTTTGTGATGTAAGCAAAACGATATGATCCTCGACCATTGCCTTTTCCAACGCTTGAACCGACTTTTCTCGGCCGACATCAAGATGCAACACCATCGTCGGGAATACGAGCAATCCCCGCAATGGAAGGAGGGGAACGATGGTCTCTTTCTTTTTCGCCACGGCAAACACCTCCACACTTCACTTTCTATTCGTCTATTGTATAGCACCATCATATGTTTGTAAAATCAGAAGTACATGGATTCATCTATAAAATTCATGCTCCCTATTTCTCCTATCTACAAGCGCACCCCAAAGATGGAACAACTTGATTTTATGGAGAAAGGAAAACAAATTCTTCCGACCGTCGCAGATAAACCGCACAAGCGTGTAACCAAGCTTCGAGCCATACCTCTTTCAGACTAAACGATTCATTGTTTTAAGCGTCCGATCGGTGCATAATCCAGAGCTACATGTGCAAGGCTCCGCTTTCCCTATAATAGACTAACGCTATTCTTTCTCGATATAGAACCGGGTGGATCTTGCGCTTGTTTATTTAAGCAACGTAACGATAGAACTCTCATTGGATGCGCCAACATTCCTCCGTATATGACGGTCCGACCGCCGAAAGCAGCAAATTTTGCGTTTGAACGAGCATCGATTCTTGTTGGGAGACCATTCGCTCATGGATCGAATGCCGAATCATGAACCGTGATAAGATCGATCAGATTTTCGCGGCGAATTTCTTTCAACAAAGAAAAGCCGACTTTGACGCAGCGAACATACAGCGCGCCAAAGCCGTCATTTCACTACACGAACTTCGTCTCAGATTGATCGGCAGCAGCTGGAATCGAGCCATCTCTTTCCTGTCCGAATAGAACAGAGAGGACGTTTTCTAAACGGCGGACAGGGATGATTTCAATACCGTTGATTTCATTGAGCATGGATTGCATGTTTTCAAATGGAATGATCACTTTTTTCGCTCCCGCTTGTTTGGCCGCCTTTACTTTCGGAAAAATTCCCCCCACGGGCTTAACATGGCCATGAATGCTAATTTCTCCCGTCATGGCGATCGTCGGGTCTACCGGCAGACGATAAATGGCGGAATAAATGCCTACTGCCATTGCAATTCCTGCGGATGGACCATCAACCGGAATACCGCCTGGGAAATTTACGTGGATATCATAGCGATCGGCTGGGACCCCCATCGCCCTTAATGCCGTAATCACGTTTTCAATCGAGCCGCGTGCCATACTTTTTCGACGAATCGATTTTTCTCCGCTGCCGATGCTTTCTTCTTCCACAATCCCTGTAATATTGAGTGTTCCCTTTTCTTTTGTCGGCAGGGCGGTCACTTCAATCTCCAACAACGCCCCGGTATTCGGCCCGTACACAGCTAGACCATTGACGAAGCCGATCGTTGAGGTTTCGTGAATTTTCTTTTCATACCTTGGCGAAAGCTGGCTCGAATGAATGACCCATTCGATATCTTTATCGAGAATCGTATCGCGTTTTTCAGAAATAGCAATCCCTGCGGCAATTTGCATTAAATTAACCGCTTCGCGACCATTTCGCGCATGCGTTGCCAAAAGGCGGATGCCGTTTTCTGAAACATTCAAGTGAATCTTCTCCGCCGCCTTCCGAGCAATGAGCGCCACTTCCTCTTGATCAAGCTCACGGAAAAATACTTCAAGGCAACGAGAACGAATGGCCGGAGGAATTTCATTTGGCGTCCTCGTCGTTGCCCCGACAAGACGAAAATCGGCAGGAAGACCATTTTGGAAAATGTCGTGAATATGAGTCGGGATTTGCGGATTTTCTTCACTATAATAGGCGCTTTCGAAAAACACTTTTCGATCCTCAAGCACTTTAAGCAGTTTATTCATCTGAATAGGATGCAGCTCACCAATTTCATCAATAAAAAGAATTCCTCCATGCGCGTGTGTAACAGCGCCCTGCTTTGGCTGCGGAATGCCAGCTTGTCCCATCGCCCCCGCCCCTTGATAAATCGGATCGTGGACAGAGCCGATAAGCGGATCGGCAATGCCTCGTTCATCAAATCGAGCGGTGGTCGCATCTAGTTCCACAAATACCGCATTTTTTTTAAACGGCGAAATCGGATTTTTTTTCGCTTCTTCTAATACAAGGCGAGCAGCCGCTGTTTTTCCAACTCCCGGAGGCCCGTAAATGATGACATGCTGGGGATTGGGCCCGCACAATGCCGCTTTCAATGCCTTAATGCCATCCTCTTGTCCGACAATATCGCTGAAATGCTTTGGTCTCACCTTTTCGGCAAGCGGTTCTGTTAAAGAAATTGAACGGAGCTTTCGAAGCTGCTCCATTTCTTTTCGCGATTCTTTATCAATCGAAACCTTCTGGGTACGTTGATTTTTGAGCAAATTCCAAAAGTAGAGACCGATAATGACCCCAAAAAATAGTTGCACAAATAAAGCGATGTTTGTCCAGTTCATTAGCTTAAATCCTCCTGCTCCAATAAGTATGTAGTACGTATAGTATCTCCTCCTGGAAGCAGGAATAAACAAAAAAGAAGCTGCCTTCTCTCAAGACAGCTTCAGACTGTTCACAAACGCTTCGATCCTGCGTCACCGTCCGCTCATCCGCGCTGATGAACACCTTGGTTCAATCTGCGTTTTCGCTCGGCTCGATTCATCTGCCACAAGCATTTTCGACTGCCTGAGGCAAGAAAACGCGAAATAAACGGTTGCATGAACCTCTCCTCTCTTCCACTTCGCTTAGAGAGGGGGGGACTTCTCGGTGGATGGTATTCAAGCGCTTGTAGCCAAAGTCCTTTTGACTTTGGCTACAAGCTTGGAAGCTGTTTTCTCTCAAGAACCGCTTCATATGCCGTTAAGCAGACGTTTTGCGCTCCTGCTCCACAACCGTACCGTCGTGACGGATTAATTTCGGCGCTTTCGCATCACGCACGGTCTCTGCTGTAATCACACATTTTTGCACATCTTCGCGGGAAGGAAGCTCAAACATCACATCAAGCATGATTCCTTCAATGATGGAGCGAAGACCACGAGCACCCGTTTTTCGCTCGATCGCTTTTTTCGCAATCTCAGAAAGTGCTTCTTTTTCAAATTCAAGTTCCACATTATCAAGTTCAAGCATTTTTTGGTATTGCTTGACAATCGCATTTTTCGGCTTCGTCAAGATTTCGATTAACGCCGCCTCATCAAGCGGTTCTAAGCTTGTAATAACAGGCAAGCGTCCCACAAACTCCGGAATTAATCCAAATTTCAGCAAGTCCTCCGGCAATACTTTTGATAGCAAATTCTTTTCATCTACATCGTTTTGCTGCGTTTCTGCGCCAAATCCGATTACTTTTTTGCCAAGACGACGTTTAATAATCGGCTCAATTCCGTCAAACGCACCGCCGCAAATGAATAAAATGTTCGTTGTATCAATTTGAATAAACTCTTGATGCGGATGCTTCCGGCCGCCTTGTGGCGGAACACTGGCAATCGTGCCTTCTAAAATTTTTAAAAGCGCTTGCTGCACTCCTTCTCCGGATACATCACGCGTAATGGATGGATTCTCCGATTTGCGGGCAATTTTGTCAATTTCATCAATGTAAATGATTCCTTTTTCCGCCTTTTCCACATCATAGTCAGCAGCTTGAATCAATTTTAGAAGAATGTTTTCGACATCTTCACCGACATAACCGGCCTCTGTTAACGAGGTGGCATCAGCAATAGCAAACGGCACATTTAAGATGCGCGCTAACGTCTGAGCAAGCAATGTTTTCCCGCTTCCAGTCGGACCAATCATCAAAATATTGCTTTTTGATAGCTCAACATCGTCGACCTTGCTGTTGGAGTTGATCCGTTTATAATGATTATAAACAGCAACTGCCAGCGATTTTTTCGCTCGATCCTGGCCGATGACGTACTCGTCTAAAATCTCTTGAATTTCTTTTGGCTTCGGAACATCTTTAAATTCAAATTCCTCTTCATTGCCAAGCTCTTCCTCGACAATTTCAGTGCAAAGCTCAATACACTCATCACATATGTATACTCCAGGACCTGCTACTAGCTTGCGGACTTGATCCTGTGTCTTTCCGCAGAAAGAACATTTCAATTGCCCTTTCTCGTCATTAAATTTAAACATGCTTTCACCCCTTGCTCTAGAATTCACATCGCTGGTATGTACTACATTTGTTTAACTTTCCACAATTTATTCTGTATTATCAGCTTATGTATTCGTCATTTTATCATAAATCATTATACAAACGCTAATAAAAAATCATTACATATTTGAAAAATTAGAAAATTCTCAACTATGATATATCGTATTCATTTATGAAAGAACAAGGCACGAACTGCATCGCGCCTTGTTCTTATGAATGCGCAGAGAGCAATAGGCTTCTTCACTTTTTTATTGAGCAGCTGTGCTATGTTCCACAAGCAAATCGACCACTTTGCGGAATTTCACATCTTCCTTGACAACTTCAAGATTTCCTAGCAGCTCTTTAATTTTGTCAACCGTCAAATTATAAGCTTCAGCCATTTTTTCAAGCTCTGCATTTACTTCTTCTTCCGTTGCTTCAATGTTTTCAGCTTTCGCAATCGCTTCTAACGTTAAAGAAATGCGTACGCGCTTTTCTGCGTCCTCTTTCATTTGTTCGCGAAGCGCTGCTTCATCTTGTCCAGAGAATTGATAGTAAAGGTTGAGATTTAATCCTTGCATTTGCAGGCGTTGATCAAATTCGCGTAACATGCGATCTGTTTCTGTTTTAATCATCGCTTCAGGGATGTCGATTTCTGCATTTTCTGCTGCCTTTTCGACCACTGCGTCACGAAGCGCTGCTTCTGCTTCGTTCTTTTTTGTTTCCTCTAATCTGTTGCGTGTTTTCTCTTTCAATTGCTCTAGCGTTTCTACTTCCTCATCGACATCTTTAGCAAATTCATCATCTAACGCTGGCAATTGCTTCGTTTTCACTTCATGCACCTTGATTTTGAAGACTGCTGGTTTTCCAGCCAGTTCTTCGGCATGATACTCTTCAGGGAACGTCACTTCGATTTCTTTTTCCGCTCCTGCTTCCAATCCGATTAACTGGTCTTCAAAACCAGGAATGAATGTGCCAGAACCGATGACAAGTGAATAGTTTTCAGCCTTTCCACCTTCAAACGGCTCTCCATTTACAAATCCTTCAAAATCAATGACCACTGTATCGCCGTCTTCTACTTTTCCTTCTTCTTTTACCACAAGCTCAGCATAGTTTTCTTGAAGACGTTTTAATTCATTTTCAACATCTTCCTCTGTCACTGTATCATCTTGCTTTTCTACTTGAAGCCCTTTATATTCTCCTAACTTCACTTCCGGCTTTACTGTTACTTTTGCTTTAAAAATTAAGCTTTTTCCTTTTTCAATTTGTTCAACATCAATATGCGGATAGTCAACAGGCTCAATTCCTGTTTCTTCTACTGCGTTCGCATAAGCCTCAGGTAATAAAATATCAAGAGCATCTTGATATAACGCTTCAACACCAAAACGCTTCTCAAATAGAGAACGCGGAACTTTGCCTTTGCGGAATCCTGGAATGCTCACATTTTTCACTACTTTTTTAAATGCAGCATCTAATCCTTCGTTTACTTTTTCTGCATCTACTTCAATAGTAAGAACGCCTTCGTTCCCCTCTAATTTTTCCCATTTTGCTACCATACTTTTCCCTCCAACACAAAATCATCTAAGTCAGCACCATCAAATAAGCATGTATGTAAGCAACAGATGTAAAGATATACGTAATACAACCATTATATTATAACATACAATCATAAGGTTTCAATATAAACGATAGATTAAATGAAAGAAATTTCTTCTATTTCATAAAGTTTTTCACATAGTTGTGTCACTTCTTGTTCACAAACATGATAACGTTCTGCGATTTCGGTTATTGTCATTTCGATTCCTTGAAGCCGACAGGCTGACAAATGCAAAGCCGCAATCCACGTCTCCTCAGAAACCGGCAAAGGGGCAAAAGGATACAGCGTGTAAATATAGCGCATCCAAACATGCGAAGCCGTCTCATATAAGCTCGGACTATCGCTTCCTAATGTTCGTTCTAGCTTTTGCAATATATCGGTTGCAAATTGTGTTTCTATCGCCTCGTTTAGCTGTTCGGGAATGATCGTCATGATTTTTCCGAATTTATGAATGACTAGTTCCTCGCTCACCTTTTTGGCCGTAAGCAAGCGCAGCAACATCGTTTTGGCCATCGGATGATTGTCTTCATTTGCTAAATATTGCTTTAACATCGGGAGCAACGGAACGATATGTTCGTTTTCTAGCCGTTGGATCGCTTTGAGCTGATCTTCGATACGCTTGGATTGAAGCAGCTGCTCAATCTCTTCATTAGAACTGGCGGAAAAAGATGATCTCATTTTTCGGCTAAAGCGCAATAATTGAAGCAGCTGCTCTCGTTCATGTGGATGGAGCTTTTTATCTTGCAGAGCTGTCTCAAGCATTTCATCAGCCTCTGCATATTGCTCTAAATGAATTAAAATGGATAAATAAAGCTGAAGAAGCTCTATATCCGTCACCTCTTGCTTCTTCCAAAGCAAATGCTGGCATCTTTGCTTGGCTTCCTCCCATTCTCCCATTTCAAACAGGCAGAGAATGATGCTCAGCTCTACTTCAGACTCCTTCGTTCCTAATTTTTGAGCCTCAGTAAGAAAATAAAGCGCATCCTGATATTTTTCTTCTTTCAATGCTTCTAGACCCTTCTCTAGCAGCCTTTTTCTTAAATTTGGAAATGGAATAATATTCCCCATCTTCACTCACCGTTTTTTAATTTGGTTATCAGTATACCAATATTCCACAAAAAAGCCAACTCTGTAACAGAGTCGGCTTCTCTACTCATTCAAATGACCAGCGTTTTTTTTCATATTCTTCGATATACGATTCATACATAAACGTCAAATCAATTTCATCCCATCCCTTTAATAATAGCTGCTTTCGATATGAATCAATTTCAAACGTACGGTTAAATCCGCTTTCGTCATATATGCGTTGTTCCTCTAAGGAAATGGTTAATTCATAATCGGCGCGCTTGCTTTTATGCAAAAGATATTCGACGTCATGTTTGGCAAGACGAATCGGCAGCAATCCATTTTTCAGGCAGTTATTATAAAAAATATCGGCAAACGAAGGAGCCACCACCGCTTGAAATCCATAATCCTGTAACGCCCATGGAGCATGCTCGCGGGAGGAGCCGCAGCCGAAGTTTTCATTTGCCACAAGAATGGTGGCTCCTTCGTTTTCAGGCCGGTTTAATTCAAAATGAGGATTGAGAATCTGGCCATCGAGATAGCGCCAATCATAAAATAAAAATTTCCCAAACCCTGTTCTTTCAATTCGTTTTAAAAATTGTTTTGGAATAATTTGATCGGTATCAATGTTCGCGCGATCTATTCCGACAACCTTTCCTTTATGGACAGTAAATGGCTGCATGCTTTTCTTTCATCTCCTTTCCCCAATCGATTCAGCTTGCAGCTTTCTAATATCGACAAATCGGCCGTAAATCGCCGCTGCTGCTGCCATTTTTGGGCTGACTAAATGAGTCCTTGCTCCTTTTCCTTGCCGTCCTTCAAAATTTCGATTGGATGTTGAAGCACAATGCTCTCCTTCCGGAACAATGTCCGGATTCATCCCTAAGCACATGCTGCAGCCAGAATCGCGCCATTCAAATCCAGCCTCGATAAAAATTTGCGCTAATCCCTCTTCTTCCGCTCTCCGCTTCACTTCTTGTGAACCGGGAACCACAAGCGCTCTGACGCCTGGTGCTACTCTCTTTCCTTTGACAATTTCCGCCGCTGCCCGCAAATCGCTTATTCGTGAATTCGTACAGGAGCCAATAAATACGTGCTGGATTTTCATTTCACTGATTGGCGTTCCCGGCTCCAATCCCATATATTGCAAGGCAAGCTGAACCGCTTTTTGCTCTGTTTCATCTGCAAAATCCTCTGGGTACGGAACCTTTCCATCGATCGGTGCGCTCATGCCCGGTGTCGTTCCCCATGTTACCATGGGGGCAATCGAAGCAGCGTCTATTTCTAACGTGCGATCATAGGTTGCTCCCTCATCCGTCGCAAGCATTTGCCATTGCTCAACAGCTTTTTCAAAATCCTCTCCTTTTGGAGCATATTTTCGGCCCCGCAAATACTCAAAGGTCGTGTCATCTGGACTAATTAATCCCGCTCTTGCCCCTGCTTCGATGGACATATTACAAATGGTCATTCTTTCTTCCATCGACATCTGGCGAATGACATCTCCTGTGAATTCAATAATATACCCTGTTCCTACGTCGACCCCATATTGATGAATAATCGCTAAAATCACATCTTTGGCTGTCACCCCATCAGACAAACGACCGTTAATGCGTATTTCAAGCGTTTTCGGCCGTTGCTGCCATAGGGTTTGTGTCGCGAGAACATGCTCTACTTCACTTGTTCCAATTCCAAATGCAAGCGCTCCAAATGCCCCGTGTGTCGACGTATGGCTATCGCCGCATACAATCGTTTTTCCCGGCTGGGTCAACCCTAGCTCCGGACCGATGACATGAACGATTCCTTGCTCAGAACTATGCAAATCAGCCAGTGGAATCGAAAATTCACGGCAATTTTTTTCCAAGGCAGCAATTTGATTTCTCGCAATCTCATCTTCAATGACAAAGCGGTTAACAGTGGGAACGTTATGATCCATCGTCGCAAAAGTCAAATCAGGGCGGCGTACTTTTCTCCCTTTCTGTCTCAATCCTTCAAATGCTTGGGGTGAGGTAACCTCATGCACTAAATGTAAATCAATATATAATAAATCCGGCTTCCCCGCTTCCCGATAAACCACATGATGTTCCCATACTTTTTCAATAATTGTTTTTCGTTTCATACGATCCCCCTCTCTAAGGAATAAAACTGTTCTTAGCCAACTCCGTTTATCGCTATCTATGAAAATGCTGAACGCCTGACGGACAAAAAGATATGTCCGTTGGCGTTCTTGTTGATCCCCTATTCTCTTTCGATTCTATCGGACCCATTCATCTTTAGCGCCGTTCATTAGGCATATACCGCCATAATATTAAAAATGGCTTCATCATCTAAAATGGTCGCTCGAATTTCATCCACCATGTCTTTGGTAGAAACGACATGCTGTCCTTTCTTCGCTACATCTACTGTTCGATAGCCTGACGTTAATACTTGCTGAACCGCCTTTTCGATAGCGTCAGCTTCTTTGTTGAGACCAAATGATAAACGAAGCATCATCGCCGCCGATAAAATGGTAGCAATCGGATTCGCTTTGTTTTGTCCAGCAAGATCAGGCGCTGACCCGTGAATCGGTTCATATAAGCTAGGGCCTGTTGTTGATAAGCTCGCGGATGGGAGCATCCCTAACGATCCGGTTAGCATGGAAGCTTCATCGCTTAAAATGTCACCAAACATATTTTCCGTCACTAATACATCAAATTGTTTTGGATTTCGAATCAACTGCATCGCCGCATTGTCAACGAGCATGTGCTCTAACTCTACATCAGGATAATCGCAAGCGACCTCTTCGGCAATCTCACGCCACATTCTGCTTGATTCAAGCACATTTGCTTTATCGACAGATGTGACTTTTTTTCTTCTTTTTCTTGCTAATTCAAACGCTGTTTTTAAAATTCGTTTAACCTCTTCTCGCTTATAAAGAAGGGTATCAATGGCTGCCTCTTCTCCATTCTCTACACGTCGGCCGCTTGGCTTGCCAAAATATAGACCACCTGTTAGCTCTCTTACAATAAGCAAATCCGCTTCGCGAATGATATGCGCTTTTAACGGGGATGAGTCGGCTAAGCTTGGATACACCTTTACCGGGCGCAAATTAGCAAATAAGTTCATTTCTTTGCGAATGGCCAGCAACCCTTTTTCCGGGCGCAAATGTGGAGGGTTTTTATCCCACTTTGGACCGCCAACCGCCCCAAGAAGAACGGCATCGCTTTGACGGCACATATGAAGCGTTTCGTCTGGAAGCGGCGTGCCTTTCCGATCAATCGCTTCTCCACCGATAAGTCCGTATTTAAAGATGAATTGATGGTGAAACCGAGAAGCGATTGCCTGTAA
Source organism: Anoxybacillus sp. PDR2 (assembly GCF_009834045.1). NCBI lineage: Bacteria > Bacillati > Bacillota > Bacilli > Caryophanales > Anoxybacillaceae > Anoxybacillus > Anoxybacillus sp. PDR2. Next base: position 2,935,706 of record NZ_CP047158.1, read on the forward strand.
TACTTCTACAGCTCCTGACGTGACTTCTTTTCCCACTCCGTCTCCTGGCAATACAGCAATCCGATATGTTCCCATAGTGAACCCCTCCATATTATTTGATTAATTTTTAATGACTACTTTTTGATTTTCTTCCCTCATTTTTTCAATCATAAACACCCTGTTCACCGCGTTAATATAAGCTTTCGCGGATGCTTCGAGCACGTCTTGCGCAGTCCCGCGCCCGCTTGTTTCCATTTCGTTGACGCGCACTTTTACGAATACCTGAGCAAGAGCATCTCTTCCGCCGCTGACGGATTCAATCCGATAATCCAACAACTTAACCTCTGTTTTGAAGCAACGCTCTAATGTGTTGTACAACGATTCTACACTTCCGGCTCCTGTTGCTGCCTCTTGAATTTCATTGCCTTGCCCATCCATCAATACGACGACAGCTGTCGGAATTTGATTTGTTCCATATTGGACTTGAATGGAGGACAACTGATAAAACTCTTTAAAAAGATCAAATTTTTCTTCAAAGATTAAAGCAACTAAATCATCATCGGTAATATCTTTTTTCTTGTCGGCCAACTCTTTAAAACGGACAAACAGCTTATTAATTTCCGCTTCTGACAGCGTGTAGCCGAGCTCCACGACACGATTACGCAGCGCATGGCGGCCCGAATGCTTTCCTAACACCATCGAGTTCGATTGAACCCCAACAAGCTCTGGAGAAATAATTTCATACGTCGTCTTTTCTTTTAGCACCCCATCTTGGTGAATGCCAGATTCATGCGCAAAAGCATTTTTTCCGACAATCGCTTTATTCGCTGGAAGCGTCATTCCTGTCAGTTTGCTCACTAAATTGCTTGTTCGCTTAATTTCTTGAAGATTGAGGCCGGTTTCTGCCTTGTAATAATCTTTGCGGATATAAAGGGCAACCGCGATTTCCTCTAATGCCGCATTCCCCGCCCGTTCACCGATGCCATTAATGGTTCCTTCGATCTGCGTGGCGCCGTGCTCAATCGCAGCAAGTGAGTTCGCTACAGCCATCCCTAAATCATCGTGGCAATGAGCTGACAACGATATTTTTTCAATATTCGGAACATTTTTTCTTAAAAAATCGAAGATCTCCCCATATTCTTTTGGCGTGATGTATCCTACCGTATCAGGAATGTTGATCACACTCGCTCCCGCTTCAATGACTTTGGCCACAATTTCCGCTAGGAAAGGAAGCTCGCTTCGACAAGCATCTTCTGCAGACCATTGCACAATCGGAAAGTAACGTTTAGCATACTTGACAGAGGAAACCGCTGCTTCAATGACTTGTTCCGGCGTCATTCTCAGTTTATGAGCCATATGAATCGGTGAAGTGGCAATAAACAAGTGCAAACGCGGCTCTGCCCCTCCTTTTAATGCCTCCCATGCTGTGTCAATATCGCTCTGGACCGAGCGAGAAAGCCCGGTCACAGAACTATGTTTAATCGTTTCCGCAATTTGTTTAACCGATTGAAAATCCCCTTTGGAGGCGGCAGGAAAACCTGCTTCAATAATATCCACCTTAAGCCTTTCCAATTGTCGAGCGATTTCTAGCTTTTCCTGTAAATTTAAATTTACGCCGGCTGACTGCTCCCCATCACGCAAGGTTGTGTCAAAAATATTAATTTTTCGCACTGGTGACCACCACTTCTTTCTGTTTCGCTTTCACAAACGGCATCATGCTTCTCAACTCGCGCCCGACTGTTTCGATTAGATGCTCATTTTCCCTTCTATTGATCGCATTGAATTCTGGGCGATTCGCTTGATTTTCCAAAATCCAGCCTTTAGCAAATTTCCCTGTTTGAATATCTTCAAGCACCTTTTTCATTTCGGCTTTCACTGAATCATTAATGATGCGCGGCCCAGAAATAAAATCTCCCCATTGCGCGGTGTCGGAAATGGAGTGGCGCATCCATGCAAGTCCTCCCTCATACATAAGGTCAACGATCAGCTTCATCTCGTGAAGACATTCAAAGTAGGCCACTTCTGGCTGATATCCTGCTTCGACAAGCGTTTCAAATCCAGCCTTCACAAGCGATGTCAATCCGCCGCATAATACCGCTTGTTCGCCGAACAGATCTGTTTCCGTCTCTTCTTTGAAAGTCGTCTCCAACACTCCTGCTCGTGCCGCTCCGATCGCTTTCGCATAGGCGAGCGCTGTTTCCTTCGCTTCCCCTGTGACATCCTGATACACAGCAATCAACGCTGGCACTCCAGCTCCTTCTGTATATGTGCGGCGCACTAAATGTCCAGGACCTTTTGGAGCCACTAAGAAAACATCCACATCCTGCGGCGGAACAATTTGATTGAAATGAATGTTAAACCCATGAGCAAATACGAGAGCATTGCCTGGCTGCAATTCTGGCTCAATTTCTTCTTTATATACAGACGGCTGTTTCTCATCTGGAAGCAAAATCATAATCGCATCGGCTTCTCGTGTTGCTTCCCGCACCGTGCGGACTTGAAAACCATCCTGCTCCGCTTGATTCCATGATCTTCCTGGACGAAGACCGACAACAACTTCTATCCCGCTGTCGCGAAGATTTTGTGCATGTGCATGCCCTTGAGAACCATATCCAATAATCGCTACTTTTTTCGATTGTAAATATTGTTCGTTTGCATCCCCATTATAGTAGACTTTTTCCATTTTAAATCCCTCTCCTTTTTCAAATGATAAATGCAGTTTTATAGGAAGCGGCTGCTTTTTGCGAGCCGCGTGTAAATGCGGTTGTACCAGTTCTGGCGACTTCTTTAATTCCGTAAGACTTTAATAAATCAATAAGCGCCTCTACTTTCTCTGGCTCCCCCGTTACTTGAATGACGAGGCTCTCCTTGCCCACATCGACAATCGCAGCGCGGAACGGCTCGATAAGGGTATAAATTTCCTGACGCGCGGCTGGATTGACCGCTACTTTAATAAGCGCCAGCTCTCTTGCTACGATCGCTTGATCCGTAATATCATGGACCTTCAACACATCGATTTGCTTGTTTAATTGTTTCGTAATTTGTTCCGCTGTACGTTCGTCCTCCACATTGACAACAAATGTCATGCGGGAGATTCCTTCTGTTTCTGTGTGTCCGACTGTAATGCTTTCGATATTGTAATGGCGTTTTGTAAATAAACCCGTAATCCGGTTGAGCACGCCTGGACGATTATGAACCGTCATTGTAATGATTCTTCGCACAATTTCACCCCCACCATTTCATGCAGGCCCTTTCCTGGCGCCACCATTGGATATACATTTTCATCAGCCGCTACGTGAATATCGAGCAATACTGGTTCGTGAAGGGAAAAAGCTTGCTGTAATACGCGGACAGCTTCCGCTTCTGTTTTCGCCCGCAATCCCTTTATATTGTAAGCCTCGGCCAGTTTGACAAAATCCGGCTGGTTCGGAATGAGCGAGTGCGAGTATCGCTTTTCGTAAAAGAGCTGCTGCCACTGCCGCACCATGCCGAGCGATTGATTGTTCACAATCACCACTTTAATCGGCAGCTTCAATTCTTGAATAACCGATAGCTCTTGCAACGTCATTTGAAATCCGCCATCGCCGACAATCGAAACAACAGTCGCTTGCCAATCGGCTAACTGTGCCCCAATCGCCGCCGGAAGCCCAAACCCCATCGTGCCGAGCCCTCCTGAAGTAACCCAACGGTTTGGCTGTTTGAACTTGTAATACTGCGCAGTCCACATTTGATGCTGCCCTACATCCGTGGTAACAATGGCTTCTCCATCTGTGAGCTCATAAATCATCTCAATTAACTTCTGCGGCTTCATCGTTCCAGGCTCATTTTTATAAACGAGCGGAAATCCTTTTTTCCATTCTGCTAACTGTGCAAGCCATTCATCTGTATCAGCCGACCTTCCTTCTTGAAGAATCAGCTCTTTTAGTGCCTCTTTCGCATCGCTCACAATCGGGATTTTCGTTGGCACATTTTTGCCGATTTCCGCTGGATCGATATCAATGTGCGCCACCGTTGCTTTCGGAGCAAAACAGTTTAAATTTCCAGTCACACGATCATCAAAACGGGCGCCAATATTGATTAATAAATCGCATTCGTATAAGGCCATATTCGCTGTATACGTTCCGTGCATCCCCGCCATGCCCAGAAAAAGTGGATGGTCTGCCGGAAAGCCTCCGAGTCCCAACAACGTATGGATGACAGGGATTTTTTGCTGCTCCGCATATTGCTGCAGCTCTTGAGATGCATTGGCATGCAATACGCCCGCTCCCGCTAAAATGACTGGGCGTTTGGCTTGGCTCACTGCTTCAACCAGCTTGCGAATTTGCAAATGGTTAGGATAAACGGTTGGCTGATATCCAGGAAGACGAACAGGTTGTTCATAATCAAATTCTCCTTCTTGGGTCGTCATATCCTTTGGAATATCAATCAGTACTGGTCCTGGCCGCCCTGTTGTCGCAATATGAAATGCTTCTTTAATAATCTTCGGAAGCTCCTGGACATGGCGAACTTGATAGCTGTGCTTCGTGATCGGCATGGTAATTCCAACGACATCCGCTTCTTGAAAGGCATCAGAACCGATGACTCCTGACGCTACTTGGCCAGTAAAAACAACCAACGGCAACGAATCCATCATCGCATCTGTTAAGCCTGTCACAATGTTTGTTGCTCCAGGACCGGACGTCGCAATGACAACCCCTGGTTTTCCAGAAATGCGGGCATAGCCTTCTGCTGCATGAATGGCTCCTTGTTCGTGGCGCGTTAAAACATGGAAAATGCCTGAATCATACAATTTGTCGTAAATCGGCAATACCGCTCCTCCTGGATACCCAAAGATCACTTCTACTTTCTCTGCTTTTAATGCCTCTATCAGCATGAATGCTCCGCTTATTCTCATTTTTTGCTTCCTTTTCTCCTCGACTTTCATGTTTGCCATGCTTCATCCTTCCTCCTCAATTTTTATAAAAGCAATGAAAAAGCCTCTTCACCCCATCATGACCTACTTGTTCTAGGTCAAAGGGGCGAAAAGGCTTTCTTTCCGCGGTACCACCCTTTTTCATGGTCAACTGACCACCTCATGAGCATCTGAAATGTTCAGACGCTCTTTTTAATAACGAGTGGAGCGCTTTTGATTCCACCCGTCCAACTCTACTAGCCAAAGCGTTCAAGCTGGCGCTCAGAGGTGAGTTCATCAAGCGGCAGCATCACCGGTTTTCAGCTCCCCCGGCTCTCTGTAGATGCTTTTTTCCGTTGACTACTTATCCTCTTCAACGCTTTCATGTCGTTTAATTGTCATGGTTCATTTACAATTAACCCGCATTCACATTTGTGTGATATACTTTGACACCTTCAGCTACTACCTTTTGTCTAAAGGCTTCAAGCAGCCTTTTCGTATGAACTCCCGGAACCCCTTCACCGATGGTCCGGCCATCCACTTTTACAACGGCAATCACTTCCGCCGCCGTTCCTGTTAAAAATACTTCATCAGCAGTATAAACATCATGGCGAGTGAACGGTTCTTCTTTAACGACATAGCCAAGCTCTCTAGCCATATCGATAATCGCCTCTCTTGTAATTCCTTCAAGAGCGCCTACATATCCCGGCGGTGTATACAAAACACCATTTTTCACAATAAACACATTATCCGCTGATCCTTCAGCTACATAGCCTTGATCGTTTAACATTAACGCTTCGCTGACATTGGCTAAATGAGCTTCAATTCGAACGAGAACGTTATTTAAATAGTTCAATGATTTTACTTTTGGACTTAGCACATCTGGGCGATTTCTTCTTGTCGCCACTGTCACCACTTCGATTCCCGTTTCATATAAATGTTTTGGAAAGATAGCCAACGGCTCCACGATAATGACGACTTGCGGATTTTGACATTTATACGGATCAAGACCTAAATCTCCGACCCCCCGCGAAACAACCACTCGAATATATGCATCTTGAAATTGGTTTTTTTGAACCGATTGAACAATTAAATCCGTTAGTTCTTCTTTTGTGTAAGGAATAGTTAATAAAATGGATTTGGCCGAGTTATACAAACGATCAATATGTTCTTGGAGGCGAAAGACGTTTCCGCTATAGACGCGTATTCCCTCAAACACGCCATCCCCGTACAGAAAACCATGGTCGTATACGGAAACCTTTGCATTTTCTTTCGTAACAAACTCGCCGTTTAAAAAAATCCATTGTTCACTCAATGTTTTTCCCCTCTTCCCTTGGTAAGTGCGCCATCTTGTAAGCGTCTTATTTTTTTATTCGATTAATTTATTTGAAAATTATAATAAGGGCAAAATAAGGAAGAGTCAATACTATTTTTTGAATATTTAGATTCGTTCGAATATTTGAATACGCTTACATTATGATTGTACCAAGCAATAGAAAGAAGGAAAATTTTTTTAAAATTCATGGCAAAAACGGGTTTTTAGTTCTTTTTTATGGAGTAAGAGGATAATATTCCAATTTTGTTATTGAAGTGCAGAAACAGTTTTCTGTCCATTCCTTAAGTCCTATTTTCACAGTCTTCGATCATGGGATACATACATGTGGATTTTCTAAAAAACAACGGTGGGAGAGGCTAGACACCTTCTACTTATGTTTCAGAGGCTTACTCATAAGCTATACTTACAGAGGAGGCTGAGCGTTTTATTATTTACAAGATTCCATAGCCACCATTCAAGCGTGATAGGCCGGCAAATTAAGAAAAAGCCCTTGCATATGCAAAGGCTTTTTCTTAGCGTCCCAGGAGAGACTCGAACTCCCGACCGACGGCTTAGAAGGCCGCTGCTCTATCCAACTGAGCTACTGGGACATCGTATATGAAATTAATAAGTCTACAATTTGCGTCTGCTTGGCTACCATAGCAGCGCCCGCATGTTCTCTGTTCGCCTCGTCTTTTCTTTCACCTTATTCAGCCCTAGAAAGCCAATCCACACAACAAACAAGGTGCCGATTTGGCGACTCTTAAAGCCATTTTTTATTATACGAAAGGGAGTGGATAAAGTCAATAATATAAAAAAGAGCGGGAATGGTTTCCCGCTCAAAGAATGAATGATTGAGCCAAGGAAGGCACTTCTTGACCGTTCACATCATAAAATTGAACGGTTGCTTGTCCATTCTTAATTTCAAGCAATGCATATGTTTTCTCCTTTCGCATCCTCGGCAAAAGAAGGCTTCCCGGATTAATAAACAAAAGATTGTTGACCATCTCCGCTCCAGCAATATGCGAATGGCCAAAGCAGACCACTTGAGCATTCGCTTCTTGAGCGCGGTAATAAAGATTCATCAGCGTCATTTTGACATTATATAGATGACCATGCGTAATAAAAAATCGCACGCCGTGAATTTCTTCGCTTCTTTCTTTTGGAAAGCCTTTGTCGAAATCACAATTGCCAGCAACCGAACGAAATTCTTGCAATTCGGCACAGTCGCTCGGCAATTCAGAATCCCCGCAATGAATGAACGCATCCACTTGGTTAGCGTGGCGCTGTTTGATCTCTGTTAGCTCTTTCGTCATTCCATGACTGTCACTGACAATGAGCACTCTCATTTTGTTACTCCCCGCTTATGATGGTATCCCATTTTTCATTTAATTTAGCCAGCGCATCAGCGCGGTGGCTTATTTTATTTTTTACTTCCTTTGGCAATTCGGCCATTGTTTTATTTTTTTCAGGAACATAAAAAATCGGATCATAGCCAAATCCGTTCTCACCTTTTGGCTCTTCTGCGATATAGCCTTCACATGTTCCTTCGACAATCGCCGTCGGCCTTCCAGGAATCGCAATCGCCAATGTGCAATGAAAACGCGCTGTTCTCTGTTCAAATGGAACTCCTTTTAATTCTTTTAATACTTTTGCTATATTCGCTTGATCATCTTTTTCTTCGCCGGCATAACGCGCCGAGTAAACACCAGGCCTGCCGTCGAGAGCATCAATGGACAGGCCCGAATCGTCAGCAATCACCATTTGCTGAAAGTACGCGGCCATTGCTTCAGCTTTTAATCGCGCGTTTTCTGCAAATGTATCTCCCGTTTCCTCGACATCTGGACAATTAGGAAAATCTAATAACGTTTTAACCTGCATTCCTTTTTCATTGAATAATGCTTCAAATTCTCTTGCTTTTCCAGTGTTTTTTGTTGCAATAATCACTTGTTTTATCATTTCTTCACACGTTCCTCTGCATCATATTGAATTTTTTCTGCTAGTGTTCCTAGCACGTTCTTCTGAATCTCAATTAATTGGCGAATTCCTAATTCCGCTGCTTCTAGCATCTCTTGGAGCTCGGCTCGAGAAAATGTCGCTTCCTCTCCCGTTCCTTGAATTTCTACGAAACGCCCGGAACCGGTCATCACGACGTTCATATCAACATTGGCCTGCGAATCCTCCGCATAGTTCAAGTCAAGAATGATACCATGCTGCGGATCAATCCCCACAGATGTCGCCGCAAGAAAATCACGCACAGGAAATTCAGCCACTTTATTTTCTTCAAGTAATTTCGCAAAAGCGAGCACCATCGCAACAAAGGCGCCTGTTATTGCGGCTGTTCTTGTTCCTCCATCGGCCTGGATCACGTCACAGTCAATCCAAATCGTTTTTTCCCCCATTTTGTCTAAATCGACAACCGAACGAAGCGCTCTGCCAATCAGACGTTGAATTTCCATTGTTCTGCCCGATAATTTTCCCTTGCTGGATTCTCGGATATTGCGCTGTTCAGTTGCTCGCGGCAGCATCGCATATTCCGCTGTAATCCATCCTTTTCCGCCGCCTCTCATAAACGGCGGAACCTTATCATCGATGCTGGCTGTACAAATCACCTTTGTATCGCCGACAGCAATTAACACAGAGCCCTCCGCATGTTTAATAAAGTTTGTTTCAATATGTACTGGTCGAAGTTGCAAGCTTTCTCTTCCATCGCCTCTCATGAAAAAAGCCCCCTTAAAAGTACCAAAAATAAAATAGTAAAGAGGTAGTATATGACCTACCTCTTTTTATACCATATTATAACATTAAAAACTACCGGTGTTCACATTTTCTGGTCTTGTTACTGGTTCTGAAAGTGCTTTTCCATCTTCTTTAACAAGATCAGCTTTTCCATTCACTGTGATGGACACACTTTCAATTCCTTTTTGTTCTGTTAATGATAGAACAAGAGAGTTCAGCACAGCTTCAGAAATCACATGTTTTTTATTGCTTCCATAAATCGCGTCGTTAAAGTTTAGCGTCACTTTGCCATCTTTATAAACTGGCTTGTCAATAAGCTGAACATCTGGCTGGAAGTCACTGACCAGTCCGCTGCCATATTTCGGACCTTTGATCAATTCATTAACGGCTGCGGCAATATCATCCTTTTGCTCGTTGGAGATGCGTCGTGTCACTGGCACGTAGTATGTCTGCTCCCCTTGCTGCTCTACAAAATAGACGACGATCGGGCGAGTGTTCGTAATATCGACAACATTGCTTGTATCGATATTGATGCCATCTTCGCGGCTGACCCCATCTTGAATCGGTGTTCCATCCACCGGCATAACTGTTTGATCGTGTCCATTAATACGTATTTTCACCTTTTTAACATTATCAAATTGCGTTAATGTCCATGTAATAGCTTGCAAAATTTTCTTTTCATCTTCTGCCTTATAATGAGCAAATTCTGGCGAAAAATCAGCTACAATCGTTCCATCTTTTTGCAAATTAACGCTTAATACGCGGGTGTCAGCTGGCAATACTGCTCGAAACCCATTCGGCAGCATATCTTCTATAGGTCCTCCTTGTACTAAATACTCAAGGGCCTGTTTCGCAACGGCATCTGTTTTAGGCAATGAAAGGGTCTGAGGCACAACGAAACCATTTTTATCAATTAAATAAAGCTCGCGTTTGACTGTTTCTGTTGCCTGTGATTCTTTTGCCGTTCCGTTCGCTTTCTCTTTTGGCTGTTGCAGCGACTCCCCGTTTTTCAAGTAGCTGACATCCTGCGGTGGATCAATTTCTTTTACTGCTTGATCCTTTCCAAATAATCCGCATCCGCTTAACAAAATCATGGAAGCTATAACCGGTGCAGCAAGTTTATACGTTCGCCGATTCAACATCACATAGTCCCTCCTAACAGTGGTTTGTACTATTATGTATACGAGCCGCTTAAAAAAATAGAATAAAAAAATCCTTCAGCTTACCGCTGAAGGATTTTTTTATAATTCAATCGTTTGGATATTATCAACAGGCTGTCCAAACAATCTTGATGCAATTTTTTGGAACATTTCCTTCGGACCAGTTGTCAAAAAGAGGTGATCGGCTATTTTTTCTCCTGTCTGCAACAACTCGCTATGATGTAAAATCGTGCTCACTTCACGAGCCGTCTCATCGCCCGAACAAATCAGCTTCACTTTTTTCCCCATATATTCGTGAATAAGCGGACTTAACAGCGGATAGTGCGTGCATCCTAAAATCAATACATCGATTCCGCTTGATTTCAAAGGCTTAAGCGATTCAGCCACAATCTGCTTCGCTTCTTCTCCTTCGAAAATCCCGCTTTCAACAAGTGGAACAAATTTTGGACAAGCCAAGCTTTCTACATGAACACGGTGATTAATGGACTTCAACGCCTTTTCATATGCGCGGCTTTTCACTGTTCCTATTGTGCCGATCACACCGATTTGCTCGTTCTTTGTCATTTTTAACGCTGCACGCGCCCCCGGATGCACCACTCCTAACACCGGGATATTCAATTCGTTGCGAATTTCTTCAAGCACAACGGCTGTCGCCGTGTTACATGCAATGACAAGCATTTTAATATCATATTGCAGCAAATAATTCGTCATTTCCCAAGTGAATCGACGAATTTCCTCTTCCGGTCGAGGACCGTATGGACACCTTGCTGTATCTCCTAGATAAATAATTCGTTCTTTTGGCAACTGCCGCATAATTTCCTTTGCGACCGTTAGTCCTCCAACTCCTGAATCGATAACTCCTATTGATCTTTCCAAGTGATTCGCCTCATTCTTTTTTCATTTCTTGATGCAATTTTTTTAAGCTTTCTTCTAAAAGAGCAACTTCCTCTGCTGAAAAATTTTCCAGCACTAACGCCAAATCATGCTGACGTTTTTTGATGACTTCTCGAATAATGCGTTCGCCTTCATGAAGGAGATGAATGCGCACCACTCTGCGATCCTTTTGATCTTTCACTCTTGTTACTAGCTTGTTTTTTTCCATTCGATCAATTAAATCGGTTGTTGTGCTGCAGGCTAGCTCCATTTTATTCGATAGCTCGCCGATGGTCATATCTCCTTCTTCGAAAAGCAGCTGCAAGGCAATAAATTGCTGTCTTGTAATTGGATATCGAACTAAAACTTCTCTTCCTTTTCGTTTTAAAATCGCCGCAATATAACGGAGCGATTTTTCTAGCTCAGCAATAGCCTTTTCATCCATTTCAACTGGCATACAATCTCCCCTATAAGATTTATGCACATTTATATTGTTCATATTTCTTGATAAAATTGCAAGCAAAACAAGCCATATACATTTTACTACACTTTTCCGTATAATCAATAAAAAATTTGCCAACAATAATAAACCGGCTCCCTCGTTGCTAAGGGTAGCCGGTGTTACCTATAGTTCAAGTTCTCCCATTCTAAGCAACTCAATCACCGCTTGGGAGCGCCCCTTTACCCCAAGCTTTTGCATGGCGTTTGAGATATGGTTGCGAACCGTTTTTTCGCTAATAAACAGCTCACTAGCAATCTCTTTTGTTGTTTTATCTTGAACTAATAATTCAAATACTTCTCTTTCTCTTTTCGTAAGCAATGGCTTTGAGTGAAATGATTTGTCCTTCAATTAAGATAACCCTCCTTGCTTTAGCCAGACCTGAACTACCGGATGGGTATTTATTCACCATATAGTATGTGGAATAACGGGTGACGGTGACAAAAATTCACATTACTTCTAGAAAAATAGGTATTTATAGAAAATGCGATGAAACAGCAGCCTGTATGGACATCATTTGATGCGTCAACATCCCTCTAAATGAGCGAGTGCTGAGCTGATTTCGATGATTGAGCAAGCGAACAATACCGCTTATTAACAAATAGATGTGTCCTATTATTCGGTACTTGGCCATATGTTGACGTAACCTAAGCAATTGACAAGTATCTTCAAACCGTTTATAGAATCTGCTTTTTCTTTCAATCTCTTTTTTCTCAAAAAAAATCCTCTTCATGGAAAACTCCATGAAGAGGATTTTTTTTACACTTCGTCGCTTCCGAAAAAGCTGCGAAACGCTTGAACAGTTGTAGCGCGGTTTAACGCTGCAATGGAGGTGGTGAGCGGAATGCCTTTCGGGCAAGACTGCACGCAGTTTTGCGAGTTACCGCAGTTCGCTAGCCCTCCATCCCCCATAATGGCTTTAAGACGTTCCTCTTTATGCATGGCACCAGTTGGATGAGCGTTAAATAAACGCACTTGTGAAAGGGGTGCAGGACCGATAAAGTTTGATTTGCTGTTCACATTCGGGCAAGCTTCCAAGCACACGCCGCAAGTCATGCATTTAGAAAGCTCATATGCCCATTGACGTTTTCGTTCTGGCATGCGCGGACCAGCACCTAAATCATAGGTTCCATCAATCGGAATCCATGCTTTTACCTTTTTCAAGGAATCAAACATCCGGCTGCGATCGACTTGCAAGTCGCGCACAACCGGGAATGTACGCATCGGTTCTAAACGGATTGGCTGCTCCAGCTTATCGATAAGAGCTGTACAGGATTGGCGCGGCTTTCCGTTAATGACCATGGAGCAAGCTCCGCACACTTCTTCTAAACAGTTCATATCCCATGTGATTGGAGTTGTTTTTTCTCCCTTAGCATTTACCGGATTGCGGCGAATTTCCATGAGAGCGGAAATAACGTTCATATTGGGACGGTATGGAATCTCAAATTCCTCTTCGTATGGCGCAGAATCCGGACGATCTTGTCGCGTTACAATGAGACGAATCGTTTTTTTCTCGCTCATGATTTCACATCCTCTTTCTTTTTCGAATAGTCACGTTTACGAGGCTTAATTAGTGATGTATCCACATCTTCATAATGGAACGCTGGACCATCTGGAGTAAAGCGAGCCATTGTTGTTTTTAGCCACTCTTCATCATTGCGCTCTGGAAACTCCGGTTTGTAATGAGCGCCGCGGCTTTCGTTTCGATTGTATGCACCAAGTGTAATCACACGAGCTAATTGAAGCATGTTATGAAGCTGGCGAGTAAATGAAGCCGCCTGATTACTCCATTTAGCTGTATCGCTAATATTAATATTTTTATAACGCTCCATAAGCTCTTGAATTTTTTCATCCGTTCTTAAAAGTTTATCGTTATACCGAACAATCGTCACATTATCGGTCATCCATTCGCCAAGCTCTTTATGAAGCACATAAGCATTTTCTGTTCCATTCATCGATAAAATATTGTTCCAACGTTCTTCTTCTTGTTTTGCATATCGCTCATATAAAGAAGAAGGAAGCGCATCAGATGACTTGTCCAATCCCTTAATATATTCAACGGCCTTCGGACCTGCAACCATTCCGCCATAAATCGCCGATAAGAGCGAGTTAGCTCCCAAGCGGTTAGCGCCATGCATAGAATAGTCGCACTCTCCAGCAGCAAACAATCCTGTAATATTCGTCATTTGATCATAGTCAACCCATAATCCCCCCATGGAGTAGTGCACAGCTGGGAAGATTTTCATCGGCACCTTACGCGGATCTTCTCCCATGAATTTCTCATAAATCTCAATAATGCCACCTAATTTAATATCGAGCTCCTTAGGATCTTTATGAGAAAGATCGAGGTACACCATATTTTCGCCGTTGATGCCAAGCTTCAAATCAACACAAACATGGAATATTTCACGAGTCGCAATATCACGCGGAACTAGATTTCCGTATGCTGGATATTTTTCCTCTAAGAAATACCATGGTTTACCATCTTTATATGTCCAGACTCGACCGCCTTCACCGCGCGCCGATTCACTCATAAGCCGTAATTTATCATCACCCGGGATCGCCGTTGGATGGATTTGAATAAATTCTCCATTCGCATAATAGGCACCTTGCTGGTAAACAATCGATGCAGCTGAACCTGTATTAATAATCGAGTTGGTGGATTTTCCGAAAATGATGCCTGGGCCACCCGTTGCCATAATCACAGCATCAGCAGCAAATGATTGGATTTCCATCGTCGTTAAGTTTTGCGCAACAATCCCACGGCAAATTTGCTCATCATCTAGTACCGCACCAAGGAACTCCCAGCCTTCATACTTCGTAACCAAGCCAGCGACTTCATGGCGGCGCACTTGCTCATCAAGCGCATAAAGCAGCTGCTGACCCGTTGTCGCCCCCGCAAATGCAGTACGGTGATGCTGCGTTCCACCAAAGCGCCGGAAATCTAGCAATCCCTCAGGTGTACGGTTAAACATAACACCCATACGATCTAATAAATAAATAATGCCTGGTGCTGCTTCACACATTGCTTTGACTGGTGGTTGGTTTGCCAAAAAGTCACCACCATATACCGTATCGTCGAAGTGTTCCCACGGGGAATCTCCTTCACCCTTTGTATTCACCGCACCGTTAATCCCACCTTGAGCACAAACAGAGTGAGACCGCTTTACTGGCACAAGCGAAAACAATTCCACTGGCACACCCGCTTCTGCGATTTTAATGGTGGCCATTAGTCCGGCTAAACCGCCGCCAACTACTATGATTTTTCCTTTTTTCATCGTTACTCACTCCCTAAAAAATTGCTAGTCGTGGATTAAGCGAATGCTAAAATGGCACGAATGCCAACGATTGAAAGCGCTACAAAGATGATCATCGTCACGTAAGTAAAAATTTGCTGTGAACGAGGAGTAACTGTTAATCCCCAGCTTACACAGAAAGACCATAGCCCATTCGAAAAATGGAACACCGTTGACAAAATACCGACAATATAAAAAGCAAGCATAAAAGGATTGTCAACAATGTTGGCCATCATGTCGTAGTTCACATCAGCTCCAAAAGCAGCTTGTACACGTGTTTGCCATACGTGCCACGTGACAAAAATGAGCGTAATGATTCCTGTCAGCCGTTGAAGCATGAACATCCAATTTCGGAAATATCCAAATCTGCCCACATTGTTTTGAGCGGTAAAAGCGATATAAAGTCCATAAATAGCATGAAACAGCAAAGGCAAAAAAATGATAAATATTTCTAAAAAATAGCGGAACGGTAAATGTTCCATAAATGATGCTGCCCGGTTAAATGATTCTGGACCTTTAGTCGCAAAGTGGTTCACTACTAAATGCTGGACTAGGAAAATTCCAACCGGAATAACCCCTAGTAATGAATGGAGTCGGCGGTAAAAAAATTCTCGATTTCCTGCCATATAGTATACCCCCTTTTTAAATAGTGATAATAAAAGATTTATGCACTCCCCATCCACACTAACTAAATGATTAATAGAACTGTAAATGCTTCCATTTCCATTAATCACGCGTCACATCCATTGTACTCCCACAATGTAGTAGCGTCAAGAAAACGAGTTCATAAAATGTTCAATCGTTTGAAAATTAAAACAATATTTGTGCAAAAATCGAAAGAAAAATACTGATTTCTTCTCATTGTTCGGCTATAATGTTTGATAGAAAGAGGGGAATTATGTGAAAACACATTCATTTCAGGAACACTATGAAGCATTACAGCACGTTGAAATTCCTTTATTTGGATATCATCTAATTCGAGAAGTCCTTCTTCCCGATTTGCTTGGCAAAGAAACCGACAGCATTTTATATTGGGCGGGAAAGCATTTAGCGCGCTGCTACCCCTTAGAAACATTCGATGACATCATTTTATTTTTTGAAAAAGCAGGATGGGGTACGCTCGCTGTCATCAAAGAACGCCAAGATGAATTAGAAATCGAGCTGACAGGGCCCGCGGTATCCGCTCGGATCGCCATGAATGCTCACTGTTCATTTCAGCTTGAGGCCGGCTTTCTCGCACAGCAGATTGAACAGCAAAAACGCTTCGTCTCGGAAGCATATGAGCAGCAAAAAAAGCGTGATCAAAAAGTGACTTTTACTGTGAAATGGGACCGTAAACACGAAATTGCTGAATAGACAGATTTTCTGCACCTTTTCAATTGTATTAGCCTATCGATGCACGACAAGAACAAAGGCAAGTATACGTATTTGCTTGCCTTAGACTGTTAACAAACGCTTCATCCTGCGTCACGGGCCTCATTCGTCGCTCATGAACGTTTGGGTTCGCTTCGCGTCTTCACTCGGCTGGCGTTTCTTGTCTGCCAAGCGCCTTCAAGCCAGTTTGATGTAGAACTACCACTATGATAGAAGAATCGTATAAAATGGTGGTAGACAAAGTCGATTTTGACTTTGTCTACCACTTGAGGCAAGCAAGCATTTGCTTGCTTTTTTAGTCAAAACAGTCGGCACAGCACGATTGAATGCACCTTCGCTCTCAAAACGCTTGCCATGATTTCGAGCAGTACGGTCTTGTCTGGTTATGAACGCACGGCGGCTTTTTCATCCAATTGAAACGCCGTATGCAACGCTTCTACTGCTGCAACCATATTTTCTTGAGACACGACGGTTGAAATTTTGATTTCGGACGTGCTGACCATTTTTATTTCAATCCCTTTATCCGCTAACACTTGAAACATTTGTGCAGCTACACCTGGATTAGAGATCATTCCTGAGCCGACAATCGATACTTTGGCCAGTTGGCTTTCATATTCTATCTTTGCTCCCTTGAATGATTCCAACACTTGCAAAGTCTCAGGCAAATCCTCTGTGCGAATGGAAAACGACACAGCTGCTGCTCCGCTATTAGTTGTGTTTTGAATAATAATATCGACATTAATCCCGCGATTCGCTAACGCTGTAAAAACGGTTGGCAACATAGGCAACTCGTGCGGGAGCCCTTGGACCGTCACTTTTGTTACTTGATCTTCAAAAGCAATCCCTCTGACAATTAAATGCTGTTCCATTGAAACATCCTCCTTTACCGTTGTTCCGCTCTCCTCTTCCATACTCGAACGAACTTCCAGCAATACTTGATAATTTTTAGCAAACTCTACAGCCCGCGGATGAAGCACTCCTGCTCCAAGATTGGCCAGCTCTAGCATCTCATCATAGGAAATTTCCTCTAGCTTTTTCGCTGCTTTTACATAGCGCGGATCGGTAGTAAACACTCCTGTCACATCTGTATAAATATCGCACTTATCCGCTTGTAGAGCGGCCGCTAAAGCTACAGCTGTCGTGTCAGAACCGCCGCGACCAAGAGTCGTGATATCTCCCTTTTCCGTCACTCCTTGAAAACCAGCCACAATGACGATTTGTCCTGCTTGCAAATATTGATGAATTCTCGTTGTGTCGATATCTATAATGCGAGCATTGCCATGAACAGTCTCTGTCTTGATTCCAGCTTGCCAGCCCGTTAAAGAAACAGCTGCATACCCCTTTTCTTGCAAAGCCATCGCTAATAGGGCAATACTCACTTGCTCCCCTGTCGAAAGAAGCATATCCAGCTCCCGCTTGCTAGGTTGGGACGTTAGCTGTTTGGCTAAATCCACAAGCTGATTCGTCGTCTTTCCCATCGCTGAAACGACAACGACCACTTGATGTCCTTTTTGCACCTCGCTCATTACTCGATCAGCGACATGCTGAATACGTTCAATAGATCCTACAGACGTTCCGCCAAATTTTTGCACAATCATTCCCATTTTTCTCATCCCTTGTTCTTAAAATGTTGATTTCAGCATCCATACCGGTATAGAAACAAATAAAAAACAGCAATGAGAGGCTTCTCATTGCTGTGCATAACGAAATAAGAAAAGAAACGAATTCGCTCCACACAGTGAGATAGCTCTCCAAGATGGGTCATCTTGACAGTCCTACATTTCTTAAACGCAGGACCAGCAGGAAAAGCAATGAGACTTCCCCCACTTCGGCGAGCCTCCCCTTTCGGCATTTTTCTTTGGAACCCATTTTCCTCCAAATGCCTACTCTTGAAGTTCGCGCCTCTATCTTCACTTCTGTGCTTAGAAGTGTATAAATATGCAATTAAGGTGATTGTATCAGCTTTTTCTCCAATTGACAATACTATTCTCGCAGCTTTTCATAAATTTTTTCAGCAACTGCGCGAGGAATCGCCGCTTTTTGCAGCTCCTCAATCGTCGCTTCTTTTATATTTTTTAAAGAGCCAAAATGCTTAAGAAGCGCTTTTTTTCGCTTTTCTCCAACTCCCGGAATGTGGTCAAGCGCGGACTGAAATAACGATTTTCCTCGCGTCTGGCGATGAAACGTAATAGCAAAACGATGGACTTCATCCTGAATGCGCTGCAGCAAATAAAATTCTTGGCTGTTTCGCGACAATGGCACGATTTGTGGTGGATCTCCCATGATTAATTCCGATGTGCGATGCTTGTCGTCTTTTACAAGACCGGCAAGCGGAATTTCCAAGCCCAACTCATTTTCTAACACATCGCGAACAGCCGCCAGATGTCCCTTTCCTCCATCAATTAAAATCAAATCCGGAAGAGGAAGGCGTTCCTTTAAAGCACGGCTATATCGCCGCCGTACAACCTCGCGCATTGATTCATAATCATCTGGCCCCTTCACAGTTTTAATTTTATATTTGCGATATTCTTTTTTCTCAGGCTTGCCGTCGATAAACACCACCATCGCCGAAACCGGATCAGCCCCATGGATATTAGAATTATCAAACGCTTCGATTCGATGCGGTGTTGGAATGTTCAACGCAACTCCTAAGTTTTCAACCGCTTTAACCGTTCGTTCTTCATCGCGTTCAATAAGATAAAACTTCTCTTTTAAAGCGATCGCTGCATTTTTACTCGCAAGATCGACCAGCTCTTTTTTCTTTCCTCTTTTCGGCTGAATAACAGGCACCTGGAGCAACTGCTCAGCCAAGCTTCCGTCAACCTCAAGCGGCAGGATTACTTCTTTTGGCTTAAAATGATTCTCCTTGGAGTAAAATTGTCCTAAAAATGTGAGCAGCTCTTCATCGGGATCTTGATGCAGCGGAAAGATCGAAACATCCCGCTCGATTAGCTTTCCTTGACGAATAAAAAAGACTTGGACGCACATCCATCCTTTGTCATAGGAGTAGCCGAACACATCTCTGTTAACAAAATCCTTCATCGTCATTTTCTGTTTTTCCATCATCGCTTCAATATGCGCAATTTGATCACGGTATTCTTTAGCTCGTTCAAATTCAAGGGCTTCTGCTGCTTTGTTCATTTTTTCAACCAATTCTTTTTTTATGTCTTGGTGTCCCCCGTTTAAAAAACGGACAATCTGTTCCACTATTTCTTTATTTTGTTGTTCCGAAACCGAATAGATACACGGAGCGAGACATTGTCCCATATGATAATAAAGACAGGCGCGGTTCGGCAGGGACGCGCACTTGCGAAGCGGATACATGCGATCGAGCAATTTTTTAGTCTCATTTGCAGCCTGCACGTTCGGATACGGTCCAAAATATTTGCCGCGATCTTTTTTTACCTTTCTTGTAATAATGAGACGTGGATGCTCCTCAGCTGTAATTTTAATAAATGGATAGCTTTTATCATCTTTGAGCATGACATTATATTTTGGATCGTATTTTTTGATTAAATTCATTTCTAAAATAAGCGCTTCAATATTTGATGAGGTCACAATATATTCAAAATCCGCTATTTCATTCACAAGGCGCAGCGTCTTTCCATCATGCGTTCCAGTAAAATAAGAACGAACACGGTTTTTTAATACTTTCGCTTTTCCTACATAAATCACTGTGCCATTTTTATCTTTCATTAAATAGCAGCCGGGCTGCTCTGGCAAAACCGATAGCTTCTCTTTTAAGTGATCATGCATCATAATCACTCCAATGCTTAGTCTTTCCATTCATAAAGTGTAATTTTGCCGTATACCGGATCCGCCAGCTTACTTGAATCATACGTTTTGATTTTCCGCAAATGTCCGGTCAGCGATACACCTTGTGACTGGAATCCCTTCACTACATGATCCGTTATATAAATTTTAGCATGTGGATAGTTCGTTTGATGTTGTAAAAAAAATGAAAAATGCAAGGCTTGTTCATACGGAAAGGTAACACGAAGGTATTCGAGCACCCTCGCTTCTTCCCATGTGTACAAAACAAACCGTTCCTTCCTCTGTTGTAAATCATATGCTAATTGATAGGTGGCTGGCAAGTGTAAGGCTTGCTCACGCAAGTTCCATGTGCCAACAACAAGCTGGATCACAAGAACAGCGAGAGCAAACAGCTTCTTATACGCCGGCATCCCTCTGTCCAAAAAACGAAGCCATCCATAAAAAAGTAAAAAGTGAACAATGGGAAGAGCATGGCGCGGCTTCTCAATATTTTGAGCAAACAAAGCCCAAATCCCATACATAAAAATGCAAATAAGCAGCCAGCGCGGAAAAGAGAAGCGTCGGACAGAGTAAAACGCCCAAACGAATAACGCGATATATATTGTCAACAAGACGAAAGTACGACTAGAGAGACCAATCCAAACCATATTATGAAATAAAAAATAGCTTGTTCGCTCCCAAAGCGACTGCTGATCCGTTGCGGCCGTTCCTCCCCATTCCTGAAAATGCCCATTCGTAAACGAAAAAGCCAGTTTAATAAAGCTCATCAAGCCTCCTTCTGTCATAGCAACCCCTATGATCCAAATGGATTGAAAAATGGCGGCAAAACAAATAAAGAGCAATAAACGGGAGATTCTTCGATATTTTCGCCAATCTTCATACCATACAAAAGCGAAAGCAAGGGCAAAAGGAGCGTATGAAAGCCGGATGCCTAACAGCAAACTAAATACAAACAAAGACAATAGTTGAGCGTGCCAAGAAAGCCTAGTTTTGGCCCGCTCAATCGCCCATAGATACCACCATAAAACCGCTAATGCCGCTCCGTCCGACATCGGCTGAAGACAAATCAATACGACATAGCTAGCTGATTGCACTAGCACTGTAACAATCCATGCTTTTTCTTTTGAACTATATTGTGTTGCCAGCAAAAAAATAGGCACTGAAGCTGACGCGAGCATCATCACATTAAAAACGGATAAAGCTTTTGCCGGATTAGCGACAAACGAATGAACGAGCATTCCTCCCAAAACAAAATAAGGATAGCCAGGAAAATGAGGTTGCATCGCTAATAAATCATAGCGGTCTAAAGCAAAGGCAAAATCCACTTGGTCCCACGATGCAGCATATGGACTTGCATAGTAGATTTCAATTCCAAACAGCAAAACCAGTGCTAAAAAACCAAAATATGACATATATCGATGATTTCCCAGAAAATATTTTTTCATCTCATTCACCTTCACAAATGAAAAAGTACAAGACCTTTATGTCCTGTACTTTTTACATAATTTGCTTCGTTTTGGGTTCAAGCGTTTGCGAATCAGCGCTTGTTGGTTCCCCCTTTTTTGCGTGTCGACTATTAATGAGCAAAGAAATGACGACAAAATAACCAATATAAGCAACGATTTCTTCAAGAGAAGGCATCGCTGAATAGCCAAATAACGCTTTTAAAAAGACGCCGATGTTCCCTGAAAGCAGCGGATGCACCCCGTGATCACGAATATAGTGCTCATAATCAATAGGATGTTCAGGCAGCAGCCATGTTAAATCATATACATGAGGCATCACGCTACCAATAATATTTAAATCTTGCAGCATTGAAATCGCTTGAACGAGCAGACCGGCTGCAATCAATAGAATAAAAGCTCCTGTGACTTTAAAAAAGGTTTTGAGCGGAATGCGCATCGTTCCTTTAAAGAAGAAATAGCTTACTAGCGCAGCAAGCAGCACACCAGTAATGGCTCCCCAGCCTTGCATAGCGGCACTGATATTTCCTCCTGTGATGGCTGCAAAGAAAAAGACCGTTTCAACCCCCTCACGGAGCACCACTAAAAACGAATGGATCACCATCCCAATGACATTTCCTGTAGTAATAAAGCGATCCATCTTTCCTTCCATATTTCTTTTCATGTCGCGGCTATGCTCAGCCATCCAAAACACCATTTGTGTCAATAAGATGGTCGAAACAAGCATAATCGAAACTTTTAAATACATTTCGCTGCCCATTGCCGCAAACCCGGTAAAAACGACCTGAAAAAGAAGAGCCACTCCAGCGCTTGCCAGCACCGCCAAGCCGGCCCCCAGCCATACATATTTCGTATATTTCGTATGATTCACTCTCTTTAAATAAGAGGTAATAATTCCGACGATAAGCAGGGCCTCTAATACTTCACGAAACGTAATTAACAGCGCTTGAACCTCCATCAGCAGCTCTCCTTTCTAAACGGTCAGTTTCGTTTCCGGCGCACGGCATAGATGACAACCGCAACAATAGCCGCCACTAATACAAGAAGCGGAAGCCAGTTTTTTACCTTCGATAAATCTGTCCATTCGTTTTGACTTGATGCCGTTTCCTTTTTTTCAGTGGCGTTCTCTGAAAAATGCCCAACTTTTAAGCTTTTCAATGCAAACTGCTTTTGCAGCGAGCTCAAAATCGTTTGTTCGCTTTTTTTAAATTGCTCAACATTCGATTGTTTTTGACCGACGCCAAACAATCCCGGATTTCCTAATGATTGCAGCGCTTTATTAAACTCGTCCCGCAACCGTTGATCAAGCTCAGCGTCTTGCGATTGAACAGCGGGAGAAAGGGCTTCATATGTAGCAAACGCTTTCGCTAATAATCGTTTACTTGTTTCGTACTGGTCAAAATTCTCCTCAATATTTTCAAGACGGCGGGCAATATTTAAAACAAGAACTTTCTTCATATCTTTTATAGTCGCTTCTTTATCTTTTTTCTTAATATCAGCCAGCACCGTTTCCACTGGCTCCTCCCCCATATGCATCTCAATTTCTTCCTTCACCGTTTCAAAAATCGTTTTGGCTTCAGAAAAGTTTGGCGGCTCCTGATTCAGCTTTTCAGCCATTTGTTTATAAGCCTCTGCTATTTTTTCTTGATTTGGATCACCGTATGAATAAGCCAAAACATGGTTCGGAATGTAATTGAGAATGAATATCAATAACAAACAAAAAAATAAGCGCATCGCCTTCATCCAATGATCTCCTCCCACATATTCAATGATAATGATTATCACGATTCCTGTCAATCATGCACTGTATGCATTCATGCAACTTGATATTGATAGGTTTACCTCGATATAAAGCTTAGAGCTTTTTCCACCGTCGGGCATCCGAACAACAATGCTTGGCCAACCCACGAATAGGTCTTGCTGTTCCAATCTTCATCACGCGAATGCGTGACAAAAAGGCAAGCCTGTGGACCTGCCTTCCTACCATGGAGCTCGTTCAATCTTTCAGCTGCATTTTAGATAGACGACAGAGCCCATCACCCGCTTTTCGGCAGCCGACCATGCCGCGTTTGTCATACGGAGCTGCGATTGAGAGAAATCTATCTTATTACTGAAAAGAGCGAAGCCTCCCTTTCTTAGAAAAGCGCGTTTATCCATTCCGCGCTCTGTCCCGCTAGGAGCATTGCTTTTTAACCATATCGGGCAATCGATGGGCTGTAAAGTCGATGTCGACTTTTTTTACAGGGCGCTTCATTTCTTTCCATATTGCCGGAAAAACCGCTGACATATAGGCCCAAAACTTAATAAACGAACGGCCCGTTGTCCTTGCTTTATAACGGATGGGCACTTCTTTCATCCGAAACCCTTTGCGAACTAAATGAAGGGTCAATACTTGGGCATAATTATAGTCATGAATAATATGCGCATGCTCCATTGCTTGACGTGAAAAAGCGCGCATACCCGACTGGCCGTCATAAATCCATGTTCGTAGGAGCAAAGATTGCAGACATGTGAAAAAATAATTGCCGATGCGGCGATGCCATTTCATTCCGCGAATTTCACCAAGAAAACGCGATCCCATCGTATAATCTGCCTCCCCTTTAAAAATAGGAGCCAGTAATTCCGGAATTTGCTCCGCTGGATACTCGTTATCCGCATCAATCATTACGCTAATATCAGCACCAAGGCGCAGGCATTCTTGCAATCCTTTTCTGACGGCCGCGCCAAGCCCGCAATTGCGCCCCATTTTGTATATATAGTCCGCTCCTGCTTCTTTAGCCACCGCTACTGTTTGATCGGTTGACCCATCATCAATCACTAATATGCTCACTTCTACAAGCGGATGGAAATGACGTGGTACTTTTTGTATCACCTCAGCAATAGCAGCTTCCTCATTATGCGCCGGTAGAAATACGATTACTTTCTGCTTTTTCATGATTTCCCTTCTTTCGTATCGCTTCAATCAGAACAGGTCCACGGCTATGGCTCGGATAGGGTGCTCCCAATAAATAAGCGATCGTTGGGGCAAGCGACACAAGACTATGCTTTTCTTCTACTTGTTTTCCGCTTTCTATAGTTGGTCCATACATAAAAAAAGGAACATATCGTTCACCTTCATCAAGATGACCATGTCCCCCAATTCCGTCTGATTGACCGTGGTCAGAGCAAATAATGAATGTGGCGTTTTGTAATTTTCCCTCTTTTTCGAGCCATTCGACATATTCTTGAATCAGAGCATCGGCCTCGGCGATTTTTTGAGCATATTCATCGTAAAATACACCGCGGCTGTGCCCTGTTTGATCTGTTGCAATCAACTGAATAATTAATAAATCAGGGTCTTGCTCCTTCATGATGAACTTGGCGCGTTCTATAATGTTTCGATCCGCAACATCATTCTTCATCACCGCGGTTACCGTTTCAACATCGGCGCCAAACGAATCAACAAGATGGGCAATTCCTAACAATCGGCCTTTTTTGCCAACTTTTCTAAGCGAATCAAAAATGCTTTCTACTTTTATGCCCAGCTTCCATACCATATTTGATTGAATGCCATGCTCAAATGGATATGTGCCCGTAAACATGGAAGTAAAACAAACGACCGTACGAGCTGGATAAACAGTCTCCATTTGCTTAAACTCCGTTCCGTTCTTGCGCAATGCTTTTAAAAATGGCGCTTCGGCTTGCTCAAAGCGGTCTTTCCGCATTCCGTCAATGACGATCACAATTACTTTTTCATTGAGTGCACGCTTCGGTTCTTCTACATTATTCGTGTAGGTAGGAATTACTTTCGGCTTCCAATCAAATAAATATTTATGGAGAATAAAAGAAAATAAAAAAACAAAAGCGTAATAAAGTCCGAGAGCTTCATATGAAATCATTTTCCAATCCATGCTGATCTGCTCATAGCTGTATTGCCAAAGGGACAATAGCAATAAAAATTTCGGAAGCTGTTCTTGGGCATTGCCGCTCGTCGAATCACTATTTTTTAATACAAGCTTCCAAAATCGAGTAAAATTCCACCAGGTTGTACCAATTCGCAAATGATAATAGAGCGTTCCCCAAAAAAAGACGGTAAAAAAGAAGTAGAGCCCGACAGCTAACAATAATAGCTTCACATCGGTAAATGGCCACACAAGCAAAAACACGATGTATGGAATCCATAAATAATTCCGCAAAAATAACGGATAATCATATCGGTAATACATCACAAAAAGCGGAAGCACAAGCAGCAAACCAAGCAAAAGCGGCTTTATATGCTCCCCTTGTCCGATATCCATACTATGATAAAGCAGCATTGTACCAATGACAAAAATAGGGGTAAATGGCTTTCCCTCATTTAATAAATTCCAACAACGGGCTGCAATTTTTTCAAACTTCGAGGCTTTTTTCATTTGAGTCCCCTCCCCTTCCATCAACAAATGCATCTGGTTCATCGCCTTCGGAAATAGTAAACATATCATAGCGCCATTCTTATAATCACAAACATAAGTATAAATCCTATCGTTCGTATGACCCATATATCTTGTATTTACGCCTCATATTCTCTCGCCCACTCAATCGTTTTTTCCAATCCTTTTTCAAATGGAACCGTTGGTCGATAATCGAAAGCCTGCTGCGCTTTTGTAATATCGGCCCATGTTTCTTTCACATCCCCCATTCGTTCTGATGCATAGTTTACTCTCATTTTTGGAAAATAAATCCGCAGCTTCTTTAACAATTGCTCCATTGTAACCGGCCGTCCCGAACCTAAATTAAACACATCGTTTGGTCCGCTGCGCCGCAAAGCTAAAACCATCCCGTCGACAATGTCATCAATAAAAGTATAATCGCGCGCCGTCCTCGTTCCATACACCACAATTTCTTCCCCGCGAGAAAGCAGATGAATAAATCGGCTGATCGCCATATCCGGCCGTCCCCAAGGACCATAGACTGTAAAATAACGAAAAATGGTAAGCCGATAGCCAAATAAATGAGCATAAGCATGACAAAATGATTCTGCGCCATATTTTGCAGCAGCATAGGGAGAAATAACGTTTCCTGTCGCCATCTCTTCCTTGAGTGGTACTCTCTCTTGATTACCGTATACTGAGGAAGAAGAAGCGAACAAAACATGCTTGGCCCCTGAGCGTCCTGAAGCAGTCAAAACATTAATCGTCGCTTTAATATCATAATCAACATAATCAAGCGGCTGTAGCAAAGACTTTGGAACGCCAGGCAAAGCCGCTAAATGATAAACACAATCGGGTTGATATTGCTTAAAAATGGATTCAGTCCGTTTCTCGTCAAGCAAATCTACGTCATATAGATGCACATCGTATCCGCTTGTCAAAACCTGAAATTGCCTCCGCTTTCGTTCTGGAGAATAATAAGGATGGAAATTATCAATCACCGCAACACGATGTCCGAGAGAAAGGAGTTTTTTTACGAGGTGACTGCCAATAAAGCCAGCTCCTCCTGTTACTAAAACATTCAATGACTTCACCCCACTACACTTTTCCCCATTCATCGTACCACAACAAGAAAGCAAAGACACGATATTCCGTTTCTAACAGCAAAAGCGTCCTTATCTCCAAACAGATTGTGATTCAAAAATGAAGCTTCATTGCAAATCGATTATAGAGAGAATAATAATCAATGTCAATAATCACCATCACATCTCTTAGATTGATTTTATCCAAACAGAAAAGAGCCTGTTGATAAAAAGCAGGCTCCTTTTCCTATTTAAACTTTAATAAAGGATGGGAAAAATTCGTTTCCAATCACTTCTCCTTGAACGACTACTTGTTTTTGTTTACTGTGATGGAGTGGTAAAAGAGGAAATAGTAATTCCGCTACGCGATAGGCCTCCTCAAGATGAGGATAACCTGATAGAATGAAATGTTTAATCCCTAATTGATGGTATTCTAATAAACGATTGGCTACCGTTTGCGGATCCCCTACTAAAGCTGTTCCCGCCCCGCCTCTTACAAGACCAATTCCGGCCCATAAATTCGGGCTAATTTCCAACGACTCTCTCCGGCCGTTATGCAGCTGCTTCATTCTTTGCTGACCGATCGAATCATAGCGAGAAAATACCCGCTGTGCTTCTTGAATGTTTTTTTCATCTACATATTGAATCAAGCGATCCGCTGCTTCCCACGCCTCTTCTTCCGTTTCACGCACAATGACATGAAGGCGAATGCCAAATTCGATATTTCTTCCGTGCTGTTCCGCTAATTTTTTCACACTCGCAATTTTCTGTTCCACTTGTTTCGGCGGCTCCCCCCATGTCAAATAGACATCACTATGCTTGGCAGCTACACGCTGGCCGGCTGATGACGAACCTCCGAAATAAATCGGCGGATGAGGTTTATTTACAGGCGGAAACAGCAGTTTTGCTCCCTCTACCTTCAAATGATTTCCTGAAAATGTCACCTCTTCTCCGCTTAACAGCTGGCGCCAAATCGTTAAAAATTCATCTGTCGCCTCATATCGCTCATCATGGCTTAAAAATACTCCATCCCCTGCAAGCTCTACCGGATCTCCTCCAGCTACCACATTAATCAGCAAGCGCCCTTCAGACAAACGATCAAGCGTGGAGGCCATTCTTGCAGCAAGAGTAGGTGTCATTAAGCCTGGCCGAACGGCTACAAGAAATCGAAGCTGCCGAGTTTCCGCTGCCAATGCTGCAGCAAGTAGCCATGGATCTTCGCATGACTTTCCCGTCGGAATCAATACCCCCTTATAACCAAGGCGATCCGCTGCTTGAGCAATTTGCCGAAAGTACATATATTCTGCTTCACGCCCACCTTTAGTCGTTCCAAGATAGCGACCATCCCCATGAGAAGGAATAAACCATAATAGTTCCATTCTTTTTCCCCCTTTTCCCATTTAAAAGTTAAACCGATGCTTTTTCTATGGAGATTGAGCGAATCAGATCCTCTAGCCGCTGCTTTGCGTCTCCTTGAAAGGTGATTTCTCCTCTTTCATCCTTCTCAATCGCCTGATCTAATATAAAGACTCCATGCAAAATCTCCCGCGCCCCTAAAATAGAGAAAATCGGCTTTAAGGAATATTCAATCGATAACAAATGAGCGATTGTTCCTCCCGTAACCACCGGGGCAATGATTTTGTTTGCAAAAGCCTTCTCTGGTAATAAGTCGAGAAACGCTTTTAAAATTCCTGTATAGCTCCCTTTGTAGACAGGGCTTAAGACAATGACGGCGTCAGCTCCTTCAATTAGTTCGTGTGTATGTCTTATCGCTTCACTAGTAAATTTAGCGTGTAATAAATCCTCTGCCGGCAAATCGCGAACGTGAATGCATTGAGCATCGTGATTGCGTTCTTGGAGTTGTTTTTGCAAATAATTCGCCACTTTGGCCGTTTTTGATTGCTTGGATGGACTTCCTGAAATTAAGATAATGGTTGCCATTTGATCTTCCCCCTTGTTCGTTTTACATCGTTCCTTTATACGTATCCTGCCAACGAAGCAGCCATTTTTCCAACAGTCGTACAAACGAATCGGTTACTTTTCCACCGAGTGCGAATAAGATAATCCCTACAAATACAATATCTGTATTGCTAAATTGTCTTGCATCCATCATCATATAGCCAATTCCTTCCGTTGACCCCATCAGCTCTGCAACCACAAGGCTAAGCCATGCTGCCCCTAAAGATAAGCGAATTCCTAGCAAAACATTAGGAAGAGCAGAAGGAAAAATAAGCAGCTTAATTTTTTGCCACGTATTAAAGTGAAAAATACGCGCCACATCAAACAATTTGGCATCGACTCCCCGTATGCCGAGAAAAGTATTTACATAAATAGGGAAAAATGCTCCTTTAGCAATAAGCAGGACCTTGGAGGCTTCACCAAACCCCAACCATAAAATAAACAAGGGAGCTACCGCCAAATGCGGAATCGTACGCAGCATTTGCAGCGTTGGATCAAGCACCTCTTCTGTTCTTGTTGAAAAGCCAACAGCAATTCCCGCGATTAGGCCTGCAGCTGCTCCAATTAAAAACCCGGAGAGTGCGCGAATGGTGCTAATTTTCAAGTGCATGACTAGCTCCCCAGAGATGATGAGCTTGTAGGTTGCTGTTGCGATATCGAACGGGGTTGGCAAGACCGTTTTAGAAACCTCTCCAAATTGTCCGAACAGCTGCCAAATAATGAGAATGGCTAGCGGGATGAGGAACGGTGATATCCATTTTCGCGCTTCTACCTTTTGAAACGGGATTTTGCTCCAAGCTCTCCTCTTCAACAGAGGATTGGCCACAATCGTCGTTTTATTCATTCTGTTTCTCACCTTCTTTCTTTAATTCTTGTAATGCCTTGTTAATATAGCGATTATCAACAACCTTGCTTACATCAATTTTTGTTTTGATAACCTTTTGTTCATATTGAAAATCTGCAGTTTGTTGCTGTGCCTGAATAATATCCTCCGTAATCGGTTCGTTGAGTGGCGGATTGTTCTGCAATGCTCGTATTACGACTTGTTTATCCAATTTCTTAGCTTTGGCATAAAGATCAACAGCTTCCTCAAAATGTTCGTTTTGCCAGCGGCGGACTTGCTCATATACTTTTAAAAATTTGACTGTTAAATCCGGATTTTTTTCAATAAACTTCGTACGCGCTATAACAAAACCCGGAGAGTATGCATGCAAATCTTCGCCATCCGCAATCACTCTTGCTTGTTTTTTAATCACTTCATATGAAATAAATGGTTCCCAAATAGCCCAAGCATCTACCTTTTTTGTTTCAAAGGCGGCCTGTGCTTCATCTGGCTGCAGCTGAATCATTTCAATGTCAGATGCCTTTAAGCCTGCATATTCAAGCGCTTTATATAAAAAATTGAAACCGCTACTTCCTTTAGCCACTGCGATCTTTTTCCCTTTTAAATCTTTTAAATCATGAATGCTGCTGTCCTTGGGAACAAGGATCGCATCTCCCTTTTCTCCATTTGATCCTTTACTAATTTCCTTAAAATCAATTCCAGCTGCTTGAGCAGAAATAACTGGAGAATTTCCAACAGCTCCAAAGTCGAGATTATTGGATGCCATCGCTTCAAAATGAGGGGGGCCGCTTTGGAATTCAATCCACTGTACCTTCACACCGTCTTTGACAAATTCTTTTTCAAACCATCCCTTTTCCTTTGCTAGCAATAGCGGTCCTAAACTTTGCTGAATGCCGATGCGAATCGTTTTCGTTTTAGATTCCCCAGCGCTCTTAACCTCTTGCTTTGAGCATCCTGTACTTGCAATCATGAATGCTAATAGTACTAGAAAAAGATGGATTTTTTTCATATCGCATCAGCTCCTTCTCCCGTTAACACCTCTAGCTTCTTATAAAAAGAGAGGCTTCGTTTTTTTCGAATTCTTCTAAAACCTTTTGTCTCATCTCTTGAAAAGAAGCATGCGCTCGCTGGCGCGGAAATGGCAAATGGACAGGAATCGTTTTACCGATCCTCCCTGGCTTTGCATTCATAATGACTAATTTCGTCCCAAGGTAAACGGCTTCATCTAAGTCATGAGTGACTAAAATCATCGTAATTTGCTTGCTTTTCCATATTTCAAAGAGGACATCCTGCAAATGCTTCCGCGTAAACGCATCAAGAGCGCTAAAAGGTTCATCCAGCAATAAAACTTTAGGCTCGCGCAACAGCGCTCTGGCAATGGCAACTCTTTGTGCCATTCCCCCAGACAATTCCTTTGGATAAGCTTTTTCAAATCCTTTTAATCTTACAACATCCACTAATTCATCTATCTTTTGGCGAATCTGACGATCTTTTAATGGTAAATTCAATGCTATATTTTCCTCTACTGTAAACCAAGGGAATAGGCGATGTTCTTGAAAGATAAATCCTCTCTCCGTCTCTTGATCATTGAACTTAACTGTTCCTTTGTAATCTTCATCAAGGCCCGCTATGATCTTTAAGAGCGTGCTTTTCCCGCAACCGCTTGGACCAATGATCGTAACAAATTCTCCTTCTTCAATATCTAACTGAATATTTTGCAGCACAGGTACTGTGGCTACTCCATTTTGAAAGGATTTATCTGTTATCCAGACTTGAATGCTCACCAGCCTCACTTCCTTCTTTTATGTAATGATATAATAAAAAGTCAGGCATGCAGTCTTGAATATACATCGCACCTCCTTTTAATTCATATTATCCCGATGAATTAACTATGATTTTTTTTACTAAAAAAAGCTTTTGATGATCTACATCAAAAGCCTTCGGTCTATCCGATCAGCCATCCTCTATTCCTAGTTAACGCATCGGATTTATTGGTTAAGATTATAAGTGATAACATATTCTCTCGTCAATCCTTTTTTTACATTTTTATGTAGATACTTGTGATGTGAAATTTCATTGATTCACTTACGGTCCCTGTGCTGTATACATATGATGAATGGAACGGTATGTGTCAACCTTCACAGCCGGAAGCTCTTACAGCAAATGTTTTTTTCGCCACGTATGACACAAACATTAACCTGTCACATGTCATCTATATAGTCAAAAAAAAGAGACTCAGCCAAGCGGAGTCTCTTTGTAAAGCATGTTTGCTATTACAGATGCTTTTCTAATAGTTGGGCAAGCGCTTCCTTCGGTTGGAAACCAACTGTTTTATCGACAACATCGCCATCCTTGAATACCAACAAAGTCGGGATGCTCATTACACCATATTTAGATGCAGTTTCTTGATTTTCATCAACATTTACTTTAACAATTTTTACTTTATCGCCCAAGTCTTCAGCTAATTCTTCTAATACTGGCGCAATCATGCGGCAAGGTCCGCACCATGGAGCCCAGAAGTCCACTAATGTAACCCCTGTGCTTGTTTCAGTTGTAAATGTTTGATCAGTCGCATTGACAATCGCCATTATTTCATTCCTCCTACTTTCATAATAAATGTGAATGTTGCGCGACGAAACTCGGCGTTTTTTCTCATCCAATCGCTTTTCAGCTACACATCTGTAAGAAGTATATCACTTTATAACAGAAGGTGCTAACTTTTTGCTTCAGTTCTAATATTTGCTTTCAGCCAATAATTATAACAAAAAAACGAGCAAAGCCGATAGAACTTTGCCCGTTTTCTTAAAACTTAGGAGTGAACTTTTAGCTTTTTGAATTCCTCTGTCAGCAACGGCACCACTTCAAATAAATCCCCTACGATTCCATAATCGGCTACCTTAAAGATATTGGCTTCTGGATCTTTGTTAATCGCAACAATCACTTTTGAATTGGACATGCCAGCTAAGTGCTGAATCGCCCCTGAAATTCCGCAAGCAATATATAAATCTGGAGTGACTACTTTACCGGTCTGCCCGATTTGTAAGGAATAATCGCAATATCCGGCATCGCATGCTCCCCGCGAGGCTCCCACAGCTCCTCCAAGAACATCAGCTAATTCTTGAAGCGGCTTAAATCCTTCCGCACTTTTCACTCCGCGTCCGCCAGCCACAATGACCTTCGCTTCTGATAAGTCAACGCCTTTCGCTGTTTTGCGCACAACCTCTTTCACAATTGTTCGCAAATCTTTAATGTCAACAGACAGGCTCTCTACATTGCCAGAGCGAGCATCGTCGCGAGAAAGGGCTGAAATATTGTTTGGACGAATCGTCACAAAGATGTGGCCATCTGTCACTGTCTTCTTTTCAAAGGCTTTTCCGGAGTAGATAGGACGCGTAAATAGGAGTTCTCCATCTTTTTCTTCAATAGCAACAACATCTGAAATTAATCCAGCATTCAGCTTAGTTGCTAATTTTGGCGATAAGTCCTTTCCAAGAGCAGTGTGCCCAAATACAATTCCTTCTGGCTTTTCGGCATCAATCGCTGCCATTAGTGCTTGAGCATATCCATCTGGTGTGTACGTTTTTAATTGATCGCTTTCCACGGCAACCACACGATCGGCGCCGTAAGCAATCAGTTCATTGGCATAAGCTTGGACGCTTTCTCCTGCTAATACAGCGACAACCTCTCCGCCTTGGGCAATCGTTTTAGCTGCCGCAATGGCCTCAAATGATACATTTCTTAATGATCCGTCACGAATTTCCGCTAATGCTAATACTTTTCGAGTCATATTGGATCCCCCCGTATGTGAAAAATAGGCTGTTTTGCTATGCCATTCGGTTTTGTTCAAAGTGATCTCCCCACCACCTACGCTTCGCTTAGAGGAGGGGGCTTCAAGCGACTTGTGCGTGTTCGCTGAACGGTAAGCCACACACAAGAACCCTTTCGCTTCCCTTCGTTCCGAAGGAGTCCGTTCGAACGATAGAGTATCCTATCCGTTGGCGATTGCCAATCGAAATTCATCTCCCCACTACTCGCTGGCCTGTCGCCCTTCACGTTCCTTGAAGATGGAGACTTCTTTTGGAAAGCGGTTAAATTACTTTAGCTTCTGTGCGCAAAAGCGTTACAAGCTCCTTCACTTGCTCCTCTAATTCTCCTTGAAGAATTTTCCCCGCTTCTTTTTTCGGCGGCAAGAAAATTTCCACTGTTTTTGTTTTGGGCTCTACATCCTCTTCTTCGAGATCAAGATCATCTAATTCTAATTCATCAAGCGGTTTCTTTTTCGCTTTCATGATTCCCGGCAACGAAGGATAGCGAGGCTCGTTAAGCCCTTGTTGTGCTGTCACTAATAACGGAAGCGAGGCTTCGATGACTTCCTCATCGCCTTCTACATCGCGGACAACCGTCGCTTTTCCACCGTCGATCTCAAGCTTTGTAATGGTGGTTACATAAGGAATGCCAAGCATTTCTGCTACGCGCGGACCTACTTGCCCTGATCCTCCGTCAATGGCAACATTGCCCGCGAGAATCAAATCCGGCTGCTTATCTTTTAAAAATTCCGCAATAATTTTCGCGGTTGTATATTGATCGCTTTCTTCAACATCGTCTTCTGTATTGATCAAGACCGCTTTATCGCATCCCATAGCAAGAGCGGTTCGCAATTCTTTTTCAGCTTCTTCATTGCCGACCGCCACGACAGTAATCTCTCCTCCGAACTTATCGCGCACTTGGATCGCTTCCTCAATCGCATACTCATCATATGGATTGATGATGAATTCTGCTCCATCTTCATTGACTTGGCCATTTTGAATGACAATTTTTTCTTCTGTATCAAATGTGCGTTTCATTAAAACAAAAATATTCATGGAAAGCCCTCCCTGTATGTTTATCAAACATTTGTTCACTTTTAAATATTCTGTAAATTAAAGGCAATAAAGAGCGTTTTCACTTTCCTTGGAATTGCGGCAGGCGCTTTTCAATGAACGCTTGCACACCTTCTTTTCCATCTTCGGATACAAATACCTTGCCGAACAGCTCCGCTTCAAGCTGTACTGCTTCATGAAAAGGCTGCGATTTTGCCGCATTAAGCAGTTCAAGCGTCGCGCTTATCGATACAGGGCTCTTTTGTGCGATTTTATTGGCTAATGCCGACGCTTCCTGCAACAGCTGTTCTTCTGGTACAGCTTTATTCGCTAATCCCCACTGAACAGCTTCCACTCCCGTGATCGGTTCAGCCGTCCACATCATTTCAGCCGCCTTTCCAATCCCTACATAGCGTGTTAAGCGCTGTGTTCCTGCAAATCCCGGAATAAGACCAAGCTGGAGCTCTGGCAATCCAAGCTTTGCATTTTCAGCCACAATGCGAATATGGCAACCCATCGCCAGTTCCAATCCGCCACCAAGAGCAGCACCATGAATAGCGGCAATAACTGGCTTTGGAAACTGTTCAAGCTTCTCCATTACCTGCTGTCCGGCACGCGCCAACTCCGTTGCCTGCTCCCTTGCACCAATGGTTGTAAATTCTTTAATATCAGCACCAGCTGAAAAAAATCTACCTTCTCCGTGAAGTAAAATCACACGAACGCGTTCATCGTCCTTCAACTGATCCAGCAGTTTTGAAAGCTCTTTCAAAACGGCGGACGACAATGCGTTCGCAGGAGGACGAGAAAAAGTGACAGTTGCAACTAATTCCTCCGT
Organism: Anoxybacillus sp. PDR2; assembly: GCF_009834045.1. NCBI lineage: Bacteria > Bacillati > Bacillota > Bacilli > Caryophanales > Anoxybacillaceae > Anoxybacillus > Anoxybacillus sp. PDR2. The sequence continues at coordinate 2,971,036 of NZ_CP047158.1, forward strand.
ATTGACCTTCAAAAACTCCATATTTTCCTCTCCCCTTTACAAAAATCAAGAGGCTGAACAGCCTCTTATTAGCAGCTCATGAACCGGTTTGGCCAAAGCGGCCAAGTCATACTTCTGTTCATTCATCACCCACGTTGTCACCGTTTCGTCAATTGTTCCAAAAATCATCTGCCTTGCTAAGCGGACATCCAAGTCACTGCGAAACTCGCCAGACTCTATTCCTTCATTAATGATTTGTTCCACTACCCGCAAATAACCTTTCAGCACTTCATTAATACGAGTGCGCAATTCTTTGCTTGATTGACGCAATTCAAGCTGGGTTACAATCGCCAAGTGATGATCAGCTGACAGAAGCTCAAAATGTTTTTTAACTAACATATATAACTTCTCTGAAGCACTCGAAATTCCTTCAATTTCTTTTTGAATTTTTTCAATAAATGAACCCATTTTTTCTTGAAAAAGTGACACAAGAATATCTTCTTTATTTTTAAAGTAGAGATAGATGGTTCCATCGGCTACACCTGCTTGCTTAGCGATTTTCGAGACTTGTGCATGGTGATAGCCGTTTTCGGCAATTACAATGACTGCCGCTTCAATAATTTGCATAAATTTTGGACTGTTACGTTTCAATCGTCATTCCCCTTCTTCAAACATGAATGAATAATCATTCATATTTTAATTTTAAAAATTATCTCATCTATTTGTCAAGAAAAAAAATTATCCAAGCTTTGCCTCTCCTTTTTTTGTTTCTTCTTCAATTAATGCGCGGCGTAAAATCTTTCCGACCGCCGTCTTTGGCAGTTCTTTGCGAAATTCATAAATGCGCGGTACTTTATAGGATGCTAGCTTGCTTCTCATAAATTCATTCAATTCTTCCTCCGCGCAATTCATCCCTTCTTTCAAAACAACAAACGCTTTAACGGTTTCTCCGCGATATTCATGCGGAACTCCAACCACAACCGCTTCGCGAACCTTCGGATGCTCATACAAAACTTCTTCTACTTCTCGCGGATAAATATTATATCCACTCGCAATAATCATATCTTTCTTGCGATCCACAATGAAGAAATATCCTTTTTCATTCATGTAGCCAATGTCACCTGTATAAAGCCACCCATCGCGCAGTGCGCTCTCTGTTTCAAACGGCTGGTTCCAATAGCCTTTCATCACTTGTGGCCCGCGGACCACAAGCTCGCCAATCTCGTTCATATCCGCTTCCTCGCCCGTTTCTAAAGAAATGATTTTTGCTTCTGTATCAGGCCACGGGACACCGATGCTTCCTTTCACTCGCTCCCCATCCCATAAAAAGTTGGCATGAGTAACTGGCGAAGCTTCCGTTAAGCCATATCCTTCAATCACTTTCCCACCTGTAAGCGCTTCAAACTTTTCTTGCACTTCCACTGGAAGAGAAGCCGATCCGCTAATGCACGCTTTAATGGATGATAAATCATATTTTGATAAATCGGGGTCATTTAATAAGGCAATATACATCGTTGGGGCCCCTGGGAACAACGTCGGTCTTTTCTTTTCAATCGTTTTTAATGTCGTCTTAATATCGAATTTCGGCAGCAAAATCATCTTATAAGCTTGCATAATCGATAAATTCATAATGGTTGTCATTCCATACACGTGAAAAAACGGCAACACTCCTAAAATGGTTTCTTCTCCTTTCGGACAGCGATACATCCAGTGAACGCACATAATTGTGTTAGCGATTAAGTTGTGATGGGTCAGCATCGCTGCTTTAGGAAACCCTGTGGTGCCGCCTGTATATTGTAGCAAGGCTACATCCTCCATCGGATCAATCTCCATATGAATTTCTTCCTTTTGGACCGTCGCCATGATCATTTCCCATAGATGTTGGTGGTCTCGCTCTTCAATGCGGACAAGGGGCTGCTTTTGCTTTTTTTGAACGAATGGATAGAGGATTTTTTTGACAAGCGGCAAATATTCCTGAAGCCTTGTGACAATCACATGCTTTAATGGCGTCGCTCCCTTCACCTTCATTACTTTCGGATATAAAATGTCCAATGTGATGATGATGCTTGCTTCACTATCTTTAAGCTGATATTCCAGTTCTCTTTCCATATAAAGAGGATTCGTTTGAACGACAATTCCGCCAGCCAATAAAACTCCATAATAACTAATTACGGCCTGCGGACAATTAGGCAACATGATCGCCACCCTGTCTCCTTTTGCCAAGCCAATCTCAAGGAGGTAGCGCGCCAGCTTCAGTGACTGCTCATAAATATCGTGAAACGTTAATCGTTTTCCTAAAAAATCAATTGCCTCTTTTTGTCCAAACTGAGCTGCTGTTTCTCGCAAATAATCTGTCAACGTTTTCTGCGGATAATCCAGATGATGCGGGATTTGCGGGGGATAGTGGGCAAGCCAAGGTTTTTCCATCGTATCTCCTCCATTTTTGATAATTCTGACGATTTACTTTCATTTTATTACATTTTTTAAAAAATTACATTAAAAAAATAGCCTGTGTTACAGAATCGTCTTCATCTCAACATAATGGAGGACCCCCGCAGTGCTAGCTGATCATGTGCTGCGTCAGCCTTTATCGCTGTATAAGCAGGCGACAAGCCAATTTCGTATCTGACATCACAAGTCGTTCATTAGAAAAAATAAAGCGCCTACTTCATGTAGACGCTTCTCATATAAAAAAGAGCCAATATATAACACCGATCACAAGAAATACGCCACATAATACAAACAATACCTTTGCCAATGTTTCCATCTGATTAACTCCCCGTTCTAGCGAATGCTTTCCCCAATCACAAATGACAAGCCAATGGAAATGATCATCGAAATCAGTCCAACTGCCCGATTATCTTTAGAAATTTCTTCATCGATGTTAAATTTCGGCGTTAAAAATTCATAAATAAAGTAAGCCACTAGCAGCAAAATAAATCCGTAAACACCCCAGCCAATCACCGATAAAAGGGATTCGTGATGATTGATGGCATATCGGAAAATGTTAGCGATGCCAAAAATTTTTCCGCCTGTCGCCATAGCCACGGCCACATTCCCATTTTTTATTTCGTCCCAATTTTTATATTTTGTCACTAATTCAAATATAGCTAAAAAAACTACCATACATAAAACAGCCACACTAAAATTTGCAGCAATCTTCACGATTTCATTTTCCCAAAAGGAGTTCATGGCCTTCTCCCCTCACTATTTCAATTCGACAATGGTGACGCCTGTACCGCCCTCCGTAGCTTCTCCGAAGCGAATGCTTTTCACAGAACGATGCTTTTTCAAAAACTCTTGTACTCCTTTGCGCAGCGCACCTGTTCCTTTTCCGTGAATAATCGATACACGTGGGTATCCAGCCAGCAGAGCATCATCAATGTATTTTTCAACGCGAACAATCGCATCCTCATATCGTTCGCCGCGCAGATCAAGCTCTAAACCAACATGGTACTCCTTCCCTTTTACTGTTGCTATCGGCTTCGTTTCAGCTTGTTTGGCATTCCCGATATATTCGAGATCTTTTTCCTTCAGCTTCATTTTTAAAATACCAAGCTGCACTTGCCATTCATCGTCAGAAACTTTTTCGAGCAAATATCCTTTTTGATTTAAATGGATCGCTTTGACCTCATCTCCTGGCTGGAATTGGCGAGTTGTCCGTTTAATCGCTGTCTTTTTGCGTCCATCCATTGCCGGCATCGCCTCTTCTAATCGTTTTTTTGCTGCAATTAATTCATGATCCTTAATTTGTGCCAGCTTTTCCTTTTGCATATGCCGCAATTCCCGGATCACTTCATCCGCTTCCCGCTGTGAAGCTCTAATAATTTCTGCTGCTTTTCGTTTCGCTTCATCCATCCATTCATCGCGTTTTTCGTTTAAGTCTTCCCATTTTTTCTCCCATTCGTTGCGAAGCTGTTCAGCTTCCCTACGCACGGCTTCCGCTTTTTGTAATTCTTCCTCTGCCTGCTTTTTGCTTTGCTCAAGCGAGGCAATCATATTCTCAATCTTATTGCTTTCCACGCTGATCTGTGACTTAGCGCGATCAATAATCGCTTCCGCTAATCCAAGCCGCTTCGATATTTCAAATGCGTTGCTTCGTCCCGGCACACCGATTAACAGCTTGTACGTTGGACTTAGCGTATCAATGTCGAATTCCACGCTCGCATTCATGACACCGCTGCGATTATAGCCGTAAGCTTTTAATTCCGGGTAATGAGTGGTCGCTACCACTCGTGCTCCACGCTCATACACCTCATCCAAAATAGCAATCGCCAATGCCGCTCCTTCTTGAGGATCTGTTCCCGCTCCAAGCTCATCAAATAAAACAAGGCTCTCGTGGTCCACCTCCCGCAAAATCTCTACAATGTTGACCATATGCGAGGAAAAAGTACTTAAGCTCTGCTCAATGGATTGCTCATCACCAATATCAGCGTAAACAGAGCGAAATACAGCCAGTTCGGAGCCATCAAGAGCAGGGACAAAAAGACCGGCCTGCGCCATCAAAGTTAATAAACCGATCGTTTTTAATGTGACCGTCTTTCCTCCTGTATTTGGTCCTGTAATGACAATTGTTGTATACTCCTTGCCAAGCTCGATATCGTTTGGGACAACGATATTCGGGTCAATGAGCGGATGGCGCGCTTTTAATAAACGAATATACCCTTCATGGTTCATTTTCGGTTTTGCTGCGCTTATTTTTTTTGCATACTTTGCTTTAGCAAAAATGAAATCAAGCTCCGCTAGGCAATCGACATTGGCCAAAAGCACATCGGCATGCTCTGCCACTTTTGTTGTCAGCTCTATTAAAATTCGCTCAATTTCCTGTTTCTCCTTCACCCGCGCTTCCTGAAGCTGATTGTTCAAATCAACCACCACTTGCGGTTCAATAAATAAGGTCGCTCCCGAAGATGATTGGTCATGGACAATGCCGCCGTATGCATGGCGATATTCTTGCTTAACTGGAATCACATAGCGGTCGTTGCGAATGGTAATAATCGCATCTGACAACATTTTTTGCGCTGAAGATGACCGAATCATGCTTTCGAGCCTTTCCCTTACTCTTGCTTCTGTCGTGCGGAGCTGTTGACGAATCGAGCGCAACCTGTCGCTAGCATGATCTAGTACCTCTCCATGATCATCAATACAGCGCTTAATCGCCTGCTCCACCTCTGGGAGGGCCACCATTTGCTGGGCATATTGCAGCAAATGCAAAATTCCTTCCTTTTCGTCGTTTAGCGCGTCAATAAATTGTTTCATTTGTCTGCTCGCATAAATAGTGCTAGCAATATCCAACAGTTCATGGGCGCTTAATGTTCCGCCGATTTTCGCTCGCTTTAAGCTTGAACGAATATCAAAAATTCCGCCAAGCGGAGCATATCCGCGCAGCCGCAATGCCAAAACCGCTTCGTCCGTCTCTTCCTGCCACTGAACGACTTGAACAAAATCGGATGAAGGAACAAGCCTCTCCACTTTTTCTCTTCCTAATGAGGAAGAAACATGCTCCAACAGCTGTGCTTTTACTTTATCGAATTCTAGTGCTTTCAACATTCGTGCCTGCACTGGTGTCACCTCTTCCGTTCGTGATTGTACTCATGGCGGCGCAAAAATTCCTGCAGCTTTTCAAGCGGCCATGTATTCATCACCGTTTCTTTGCGAATCCAACCTTTGCGCGCAGCCGCAACCCCCACCTTCATATCATCAAGCATCTGCAGGTGATGGGCATCTGTATTAATAGCCACTTTTACTCCTGCTTCCTGCGCTTTTTTTAAGTAGGCATAGGTTAAATCGAGACGATGGGGATTGGCGTTCAGCTCAAGGGCTGTATTCGTTTCCTTGGCTAACTCAATCAGCCTGTCGATATCAACCGCATAACCGCTGCGCCGCCCAATCAGCCGTCCCGTTGGATGAGCAATTAAATCGACATGAATATTTTCGAAAGCCGTCTTTAGCCGTTTCATGATCGTCTCTTGATCTTGTGAGAATCCCGTATGAATGGCAGCAATCACAAAATCTAAATCTTTCAATACATCGTCATCGTAGTCAAGCGTTCCATCTGGCAAAATATCCATTTCAATGCCTGCTAAAATAGTAAAATCATGATATTTTGCATTTAAACGTTCAATTTCTTCCCTTTGTCTCTTCAGACGTTCCACCGTTAAACCGTTAGCTACCCTCAAAAATTGAGAGTGATCGGTAATGGCCATATAACGGTAGCCTTTTTTTCGACACGCTTCTGCCATTTCTTCAATGGAGCAAGCGCCATCGCTCCAAGTTGAGTGCATATGCAAATCGCCGCGAATATCAGACAGTTCAATGAGTGGATAATCTTTCTGATATTTTTCAACCTCACTTCCATCTTCCCTCAGCTCAGGAGGAATAAACGGCAGCTGAAAATGAGCAAAAAGCTCTTGCTCGCTTGCAAATGTCATGACTCTCCCTGTTTCTACTTGTTCAACCCCGTATTCACTGATTTTTTCGCCTCGTTCTTTCGCCAGTTGCCTCATGCGAACATTGTGTTCTTTAGAGCCTGTAAAATGATGCAGAGTTGTCGCAAACTGTTCTTCGGTCACTAAGCGAAAATCAACAGTAATTTCATATTCATAACGAAGCTGCAACGAAACTTTCGTATCTCCTTTGGCAATAATTTGCGAAATATGGGCAAGTTGCAGCAGTTGTTCACGCACCTTCTCCGGACGTTTCGTCGCAATTATAAAATCTAAATCCTTTACCGTTTCTTTCATGCGCCGCAGGCTGCCAGCACGGGAAAAACGGATGATTTCTTTCATTTCTCTAAGCTGTGCCTCAATTTCTTCCGCAATAGGCAAGACAGCGGCAACAGGCAAGCGCTCGGGACGCGCGCCCACCTCTTCAATGGCGGCAAGAATTTTATCCTCTGTTTTTTTTCCGAATCCAGGAAGCTTTTGAACACGCTGTGCCAGACAAGCAGCTTTGAGAGTATCCATATCCGTTACACCCAATTCTTGGTACAACTTTGCAATTTTTTTCCCTCCAAGTCCTGGGATCTTTAAAAGAGAAAGAAGACTATCGGGAATTTCCTTCTGCAATTCTTCAAGCGTTTTAGAGATTCCCGTCTCGAGAAATTCAGTAATCACAGCCGCTGTTCCCTTTCCGATGCCAGCCAATTTCGTAAAGTCATCCATTTCCGTTAGGCTGCGCTCATCCGTCTCTAAAGCGTTAGCGGCTTTGCGAAAGGCAGAAACTTTAAATGGATTTTCTCCTTTGATTTCCATATATAAAGCAATCGTTTCTAGTAAATGAATAACATCTTTTTTATTTTTCATTTGAAACACCACCTGTCCGTACCATTCACTACAAAAATGATACAGGTTTTCTTGGAAAAACACAAAAAACTTCTCTACTCTCATAGAGAAGTTACTACGATATGTAGTGAATCCACATATGCTTCAGCATATCCGATAAAAAAGGAGTATGCTTGACAATCGCACCTGCCATCAAAGAATTCTGCAATTGAGCCTGCCAGCTTTCAATCGGAATAAGAGCTCCGATATACAGCAATAAAAAGACAAGCAAATACACCTCGACAAATCCAAGAGCTCCGCCCGCCCAGCGGTTGATGCTTCTTAAAAGAGGCAGTTGTGCAACAAAATCAAGCATCGAGCCGATGATTTGCATCACAATTTTTGTCGCAAAAAATAAAAGGGCAAACGCCATTGCTCGATAATATGCCTCATCAAGGTGAGCGCTTTCAAATAGCATCTTTACCGTCTCTGGATCTCCAAAGGAAGGATATGGAATCCACAATCGCAGCGTCGGCACCAATTTTTCATAATTCATATAGGCAACAATAAAAGCAATCAGAAAACCTGCCATATGAATAAACTGCAAAATAAATCCTCGCTTTAATCCGATCATAAACCCTGTTAAAAGGATGAAAAGCAATACGACATCCACCATGGAATCACTCATCCTTTTCTCGTTTCTTCATTTGTTGTAAAAGTCGGTCATATTCCTCTTTCAATTTAATATATTCATGAACAGCGTTAACTGCTGTTAGCACGGCTAGCTTTGTGACATCAAGTGTCGGATTTTTTGAGCTTATTTCCCGCATTTTATCATCTACAATCGATGCTACTAACCGAATATGGCTAGAGCTTTCCGTACCAACAATGGAGTATTGTTGTCCGTATATATCGACTGTAATTCGCGTTTTGTGTTGCTCCGCCAAATGATTTCCCCCATTCTGCAAAATCCTATTGTTTATCATACCATGAATGCTGTTATAGTTAAAGTAAACATGTTTTTCTATACTACTTATCTATCCAAGTATCAAGTCTCTCCATTTGGAAAGAATTCATTCTTGATTTATAACATCGCTTCAACGAACATTCGTTTGAATGTTTGCCAAGCTATACGTGACGAAGGAATTCTTTAGCTGTTTAACATCATCCACCGAGAAGTCACCCACCTCTAAACAAAGTGGAGGCGGGGGACGTTCATAGATGAGCAGTTCTTTCTTCAAGATGCAGCTATGTACATAGTGAAACCATAAAAGACAGCATTCCATTCTTTATGATAGTATCATAAAATGAAATCGATTTTTCTTCATGATCGGTCAAAATAGTAAGAAACATGGAGTGATTACAGCCGAAACGCGAAGAATCGAATGAAAAAACAAGGATGATTCAACATCCCAATCCATTGATAAGAAGGTGAATATAGTGGCTAATTATGTTATACAAGCGACAGAAAGTACGATAAAGCGCATGGAACAGTATTATAATTCGTATATAACAGGGCATCTTCCTGCCGGCGCTTTATTTGTTGCAAAAAAAAATGGCTGCACGATTACTGCCTACCGATCAGGAAAGGTGCTATTCCAAGGGAAAGAAGCAGAGAAAGAAGCACAAATATGGAGCATTCCTGCTTCACAGCAGCCGACATTGAAAGAGCAAAACACATCTTCTTCGCGATTGTCCATTGTGTCTGCCGTCGGTTCAGATGAAGTAGGGACAGGCGATTATTTCGGCCCGATCGTCGTTGTGGCCGCTTATGTCGCTAAAGAGCAAATCTCTTCACTTGCAAAAATGGGCGTCAAAGACTCGAAGCAATTGACAGATGAGGCGATTTGCCGTCTTGCTCCTTTATTGATGGAAAAAATCGAGTATGAGCAAGCTGTGCTTTCAAACCACACTTATAACCAGTGGCAACAAAACGGAATGCCGCAAACAAAAATAAAGGCGCTGCTTCATAATGAAGCGATCAAAAAGCTTGTACAAAAGCTGGCTCCCGCATCACCTGAAGCCATTATCATTGATCAGTTTATTGAACGTGATCGATATTTTCTCTATCTAGAAGGGGAACGCCATGTCATCCGCGATCACGTCTATTGCATTCCAAAAGCAGAAACGGTCCATATCGCGGTAGCGGCCGCTTCGATCATTGCCCGTTATCTATTTTTGCACGAAATGGACAAATTAAGCGAGCAAATGGGAATGAATCTCCCTAAAGGCGCAGGAGAGCATGTTGACAGAGCGGCCGCCAGCCTCATTCAAACCCACGGCGAGGCCTCTCTCGAAGCATGTGCCAAACTCCATTTCGCCAATACGGAAAAAGCGAAGCAAATCGCTATGAAGTTTAAGTAACCATCCAGGAAAACAGGGCGATAGGTAAAGAAGCGAAGCCGTTTTTCAATCTCATCCTCCAATTATATCGAAGCGGGAACGCATAGCTTTTTTGCGACCATCTGGGCATTGCTTACTTCTTATATAGCTTTTGTCCGTCTCCTCTAGATCTTCAACTGTTCAAAAACAAAAACCGGAGCACAACATCTCTCTTGCTCCGGTTTTTAAGCTAACGAAAAACCTATTTATTGTCTGATGTACGGCCACCAGTTCGCCTTTCCGAACATTTTGACCATCACAGGGATAAATAGCGGCAGGACGACAAAAGCATATAGAATTAATCCTGTTAAAACAATGGTCGCAATTTGCAGCAATGAAAGCACGCCGGATGGGTACATAGCTGCAAATGTTCCGCCTAAAATGACAACGGCAGAAATAATGACCGTTCCCATATTTTTCATTGCCTCAATCATCGCTTCCTGTATTGGCTTATCCTTATACTCGTTGAAACGATCCATTAAGAAAATGCTGTAATCAATGCCAAGCGCCATTAAGATCACAAAAGCGAAAAACGGCACTGCCCAGTTAATTCCGGCATAACCAAGCAGATTGACGAAAATCAATTCTGTGACAGCCATCGACGTGTAGTATGTCAATACAAGCGATAAAATCAAATACATCGGCATGATAAACGAGCGCAATAAAGCGATCAAAATCAGCGCAATTCCGATAAACATAAACATGACCGTGCGCGAATAATCTTTTTGCGAAACTTGGTCTAAATCCGAATAAACGCTTGTAACTCCGCCGATTCCTACTTTGGCGTTTTCTAATTTTGTATCTTTAACCGCTCGCTTAATGGCCTGCTTCAATTCTTTCACTTGATTGATTGTTTCTGTCGAATAAGGATTTTTCTTAAATACAACATCTACTGTGACAACTTTTCCATCCTTCGACATATAAGCTTCTTTAGCCTGAGCAAATTCTTGGCTTTCAAGCACTTGTTTTGGCATATACCATCCCGCTAATTCTTCATCTGGCGAAGATGATAACTCAGAGAGGTAGCTTTGTGCAGAGCCAAGGCCATTTTCGACCTGTTTGAGCCCGTTCACGCTTTGGTCTAATCCCCCGATAAGCTCATTCATTTGCCCATCAAGCTGTGAAAAACCTGTCAATAGCTGCTCCTGTCCATTATTCACTTGATTTAATCCATTAGCGAGTTGCGGCAATTGTTGAACAATTTGCTGCTGGCCGTCCGCAGCTTTATCCATTCCTTGCTGCAACTGTTCCAATCCAGCGATTAATTTGGTCATGCCATCAATCAGCGCTTTTTGTCCAGCAATCAGATCATGAAACGAACGATTGGCTTGGCGCACACCGGCGGTTGTCTTTTGCAATGCGCCATTCAGTTGGGCCAATCCTCCAGCCATTTGCTTGGACTGCTCGGCAAGCTGAGCCACTCCTGCTTTTGTTTGTTGATACTCAGCATCTTGCTGCAACTCCGGATGTGTTTGCTCAATATGATTCAACGAACCATTTACCGCTGACAATTGCTGTGATAACACGCTCATGCCGGACTGTATTTGTTCATATTGCCCAAGCAATGACGATAATCCAGAACCGGCGCTTTCATAGCCTTGCAGAAGCTGTTCTGCTCCTGCCAGCAATTTTTTAGCATTTGCTTGCACGGATGCAAGGCCGTTTTTAATTTCTCCAGCCCCTACTGAGCCATCGCGAACGCCTTTCTCAATTTGCTGTAATCCTTTCTGCAAATCGCTGACTCCTGTTTTCAATTGATTCGTGCCTGATACAAGCCCTTGAATCCCATCTGTCGCCTGTTTCAATTGCGGCGCAGAAGCAGACAACTGTTGGCTTGCTTGACTTAATCCGGAGCGAATTTGTTCGATGCCGTCTGCTCCTTGGCCAATTCCATCTTTCAGCTGCTTTGCTTGTTCTGTCACAAATAGCTGCTCAATCGGCTCTCCTGTTGGCCGAGTGACAGAGCGAACGTGGTCGACGCCATCGACCCTCTCAATTTCTCTGCTCACTTTTTCAATTAAATAAAAATATTCATCAGAATTCATATTTTCATCATTTTTCATGACAATTTGCGTCGGCATTGCTTCTCCTGGACCAAATCTATCGGCAATAATATTAAATGCTTTAACCGATGAATAATGGTCACCAATCTCCTCCATAGAGTTGAACGACAATTTCCCATCATATGTTAATAAGACAGGAAGCGTAATCACCGCTACAATCGCGAGCGATACAAGCGGTTTGGCAAAGGAAAAGCGTCCTGCTACTTCCCATAGCTTGCTTTGTTTATGCTCAAGCGAGCCTTTTAATGGCCAAAATAGCTTTGGACCAAGCACCGCCATAAAAAATGGAACAAGTGTCATCAGCGCTATGAGAAGCACAGCAATCCCGACGGCAACAGCTGCGGCGGATTGATATAACTTAAATGTTGACAACCCGATCGCCGCAAAACCAATCATAACGGCAAAACCGCTAAATAACACGGTCTTTCCAGCGGTGCGATACGTGGCCACAATGGCCTCTGTTTTGGTTCCCTGCCGCGACAATTCTTCTTTAAAACGGCTTAAAAGCAAAATGCAGTAGTCTGTTCCAATTCCGAACAATACCGCCACTAAAAAGGTTTGAGTAAACGTCGAAAGCGGAAAATTCACTTGATCAACTAAAAAGGCCACAATGGATTGCGATACGACATATGTGATTCCGACTGCGAGCAGCGGAATAAACGGCGCCACTGGTGAACGGAATACAATTAATAAAACCGCTAAAATAAAGACGACTGTAATTCCTTCTGTTTTCTTTACTCCTTCTTGCGAGCTGACTACCACATCTTCATCGATCATCCAGCCGCTTGTATAATAGTGCTCTAACGAAATATTATCAATCGCCTTGTACAACGCATCACTCATTTGTTTGGCGCTGCGATCGTTCCGCTCTATTTTAAGCGATGTGAGGATGGTGGTTCCATCTTTGGACACAAGCTGATCTTTTAGCTCTTTTTCTTGAAAAGGCGATACAATTTGTGTAATCCCAAGCTTATCTTTATTCTTTTCTAATTGTTCAATCGCTTGTTCCGCTTCTTTCCAATCCCGATCGGTCAACTTCCCATCGCGGTGAAACACAAGCGCCACGCTCAATTCATCGCCCGTTTTCTGCTTCTTCTGGACTTCCTCCAAGATCTCGGAAGCCAATGTCGAGGAATATCCTTTCGGAACCGTAATTTGCCCTTTTTCGCGAATAAGGTCGGCCATATTCGGGGCTGTCATGACTAACAGCACAGCTGCAAGCACCCATATGCCTAATACCAACCATTTCCCTTTAATAATCGCCCTCACGCTTCTACCTCCATTTCATGCAAAGCAGATGCCAGTTTTTCATACAGTTGAAGAAACATTTCAATTTCTTGCTCTGAAAATTTAGTTATGAATGATCCGACAAGTTTATGAATTTTTTCTTCTGTCTCTTGAAACCACCGCATCCCTTTTTCGGTTAATGTTAAGTAAATAACGCGGCGATCTTTTTCATCCCGTATCCTGCGAACCATTTCTTTTTCGACAAGACGATTGGTCATCGCAGTAATCGCACTTTTATTGACAATAAATGCGGAAGCAAGCTCTGTCGAGGTGCAAATGCCTCGCTTGTACATATAGCGCAGCAAATAATATTGATCGTTTGTTATGTCTTCGTCAAGCTCACACTTGACAAGCATCGCCCCCCTTTTCATCACATCAAATGAAACGGAAAGATACCGTTCAACCAGCTCTTTTACTTTTTTCGACTGCAAAAAATCACCACCCAATAGTTAAACTATTTAACTGTTAAACAATATAACTATTACACTCGAAAAAGTCAATGAGAAAAATATTGATCATGCCATAATAAAAAGCGAAAGAATGAGATGAAATCGGAGACGCCAAAAAACCGCACATATATTTTATGTCGCAATAGCATTCTTATGCGAGGCTTATAGCGTGTAACCTTCAGAATATGGGGGCGGCCATTCTTAATCATATGCTCTTACTTTCAAATTTTGACGACAGCGATGCTCTCATGTCCAAAACGTAGGGGAGTTCGTCAAGCAGGTGCTTCGGAACCCCCGATAAATGTATGTCTCCCACCGACACTTGGTTAAAGAAGTGGAAGACTTTTCAGTGGATGATGTTGCTATCCAAATGATTTTTTCGAAAAGAAAAGCCGTTTGCAAAGATCCAATCACCGAATGAGCTTTAAAGCCAATCGCTGCTTTTCCAGCATAAAAGGATGCCTTTAAAATTCGGCATCCTTTCTCAAACTTGTATCGTTCGTGTCCTCCTCTTTTAAGCAGCGATGTCACGCTTTTGAAAAATCAACCATGCAAGTGCATTAAACACGAGAAAATAAAGAAGCAGCATCATAATCGAAAACGACATCGTCATTCCTTCGACCATCGGCATTCCATCAAGATATTGGGACAAATTGGTATTGGCAAACAACAAATATTTAGCCCAGTCAAATTTCATCGCTAAGAAATATGTGATCTGCGGACCAATAAATAAGGAAAAAGTGGCTAAGCCAATCGCAAGCGATTGATTGCGAAAAACGGTCGAAATCATAAAAGCGAAAGTGGTCATCATCACTAAGTCAGCGCAATTGAGCGCATACATTTGCAATACATACCATATCATGCTCTTTTCTACGACCTCGCCGTTTTGATACGCTAAATACGGCTCTTTGATCGTCTCGATCCCAAAAAGGGCAGCGCCGCTTATCGCGGAAACCGCAAACAAAAGAACGAGCAACCCAATCGCAAACAACAAAGCAGCCATGTATTTCGAAAGCAAAATTTTAGCGCGGTTTGTCGGCCGGATCAGCAGCAGTTTAATCGTTCCCCATGAAAACTCGCTAGCCACACTTCCTGCGGCGACAATGATTGTAAACAACGTAACAAGAGAAATCATGCCAGCCGAGCTTTCAAGATATCCCCAAAATGTATTGGACGCGATCGGTTTAATATCATGTTTTAGACGATATTCGTTAATTTTCAGCTGCTGTGTTAAATAATCTTTATATGTTTTTGAAATATTCCCTTCTTCTAAACTTGCTTTAAAACTAGCAGTCTCTGCTGTTACCTCCTTTCTCCAGTCCGTCGGTTCGCGATAGCTTGTTTTGACGATAATCGCACCGGCAACGGCAACTAGCACGAGCAACCCAATCATAAACCATGTGCCAAACCGATAATAAATTTTCATGTTTTCATTGCGAATAAGTGAAAAAAAGTTAGACAATTTCGTTTCCTCCCGTCATTTCAAGAAATCTTTCTTCCAGCGATTTTGCTAGCACCTGAATTCCGTATACTTGGACATGTTCGGCTACTAAAGCGGCATTGAGCTTTGGAATGTCGTGATAATCGATGTCCACTTCTATCCCTTGCCCATTTTGCTGAATATGATAGTGAGGAAAGCGTTCTTGAACCACCTGTGCCGCTTTTTCAATCGGGTCTACGATCCATAATACCTTTTGCGCTTGTTTTGACAGCTCCTGTACCGCTTCAATCGTCACTAGCTTTCCATGCTGGATGATCGCAAAACGGTCGCACATCATCTCCATTTCAGATAAAAGGTGGCTGGATACAACAATTCCCAATCCTTCTTCTCTGGCCAGCTTCCGTAAATAATCGCGAATTTCACGAATACCCGCAGGATCAAGTCCATTTGTCGGTTCGTCTAAAATAAGCAGAGAGGGACGATGAAGCAGTGCTTGGGCGAGTCCTAAACGCTGCCGCATACCGAGTGAATATGTTTTGGCCTTGTCGTGAATGCGATGCTCTAATCCTACTAGTTTGATCACTTCATCAATTCTGTCTTTCGTCACTCCACTTGTCATCCGGGCATAGTGCAGCAAGTTTTGGTACCCAGTCAAAAATTTATACATTTCTGGATTTTCAACGATAGCGCCAACATACCGAATCGCTTTTTCAAAATTTTTAGCGACATCGATGCCATTGATCAGCACTTCGCCGCTCGTAATATCCATTAATCCCACAATCATCCGGATGGTTGTCGTTTTTCCGGCTCCATTCGGCCCAAGAAAGCCAAATACTTCACCGGCAAATACCTCGAGTGACAAATCATGAATAATCGTTTTACTTCCAATATCTTTTCGGACATTCTTTAACTGCAAAAGCGGGTTCATAAGCTTTTTCTCTCCTTTGCCTCGTTTTCTGATCCCTTCTTTCTTGCTGTCCTGCATGAAGCCATCCTCCAAGCGCCAAGAAAAAGCAAAAAATCGCTACACGGTTCCCTATGAATGGACCTATCAACGAATTCTCTTTTTTCAAATCATAGAACAGCCATGCTTCGATCAAGACAGCCTCATAAGATATGAGATCATGTTCATCCATTCCCCTCCCTCCATAATAACGAACATAGGCTGCAATAGGTTTCAAAATTATTCCATAAAATAAAGAGAGGGGGACCTATAAGTTTAATTTCTCTGAACTGGTATTATATCAAAAAAATGACACATGGAATCAAAAAAATATAAAGATCGATTGACTCAGATTGAAAAATCGGTATAAGCTTTCGGTATTGGATCTATTGGAGAGCGATATAAATCGAATAATCAAGCTGGGACATATATTCAAAAACAGATTCTATTTTTCAACAGTGGGAGGTAAGTTATTTTTAGTACGGAAAAGTTCATGATGATAAAAACCCCCATCCTACGCCTTGGCATAAGATGGGGATTTCCTTTTTATCCACGCAACGTAGCGCCGAATTGTTGTTCCACTGCTTTAATGACTTGTTCGTGAACAGCCGTAACTTCTTCATCAGTAAGCGTTCGCTCTGGGTCGTAGTAACGGAGCGCAAAGGCGATTGATTTTTTCCCGTCTGGGAGGCGGTCGCCTTTATACACGTCGAAAATCGCGACGTCTTTCAACAGCGCGCCGCCCGCTGCGACAATCGCTTTTTGCACCTCGCCAGCGACGACATGTTCGTCGACGACAAGGGCAATGTCGCGCGCGATCGATGGGAAGCGCGGAATCGCCGCATAGCGGATTTCCGCGACATCGGTGTTTAATACGTCCGCTAACGCAAGCTCAAACACATATGTTTCTTTCAAATCAAAATCTTTTTGCACAATCGGGTGAAGCTGACCGACAAAGCCGATCGTTTGGCTGTCTAACAAAATATCGGCTGTTCTTCCCGGATGAAGATGTTCGCGTTT
Source organism: Anoxybacillus sp. PDR2 (assembly GCF_009834045.1). Classification (NCBI taxonomy): domain Bacteria; kingdom Bacillati; phylum Bacillota; class Bacilli; order Caryophanales; family Anoxybacillaceae; genus Anoxybacillus; species Anoxybacillus sp. PDR2. Next base: position 2,987,862 of record NZ_CP047158.1, read on the forward strand.
CGCTTGCTTGTATTCGATGCGTTTCTCTAATCCTAACAGCGCAAACAATCCATCTAAAATTCCCTTGATTACATAGAAATCAACCGCTTTTTTCTCTCCTTGCCATAAGTGCACATGCCACGCCCCTGTCATCACTCCAGCAAGACGTTCTTTTTCGTTTGGCAGCTCGCTCTCGCTGTTTGTCAAATAGACAGAGCCGATCTCGTATAACGATACGTTTTCGACTTGGCGAGCGCGGTTATAGCTGGCTGCTTCTAACAGATGAGGCACCAGGCTCTGCCGCAGAACACTTCGCTCTTCGCTCATCGGTAGGGCCAAACGAATCGGCGCGGCAGCCTCAAGCGCAAACATCGTCGCCTTCGCCTCATTGGTGAGCGAGTACGTAATCGCTTGGAATAAGCCAGCATCTTCTAAATAACGGCGCACTTTGCGGCGTTTCGCCTGATATGCGGTCAGCTTGCCTGGAGTGGCTTCAGCAACTGGGAGAGTGGCCGGCAAGTTGTCATAGCCGTACAGACGTGCCACTTCTTCAATGATATCTTCTTCAATGGCGATATCACGGCGCCGTGATGGGACAGTTACCGTAAACGTTTGGTTATCTTCCGTGAAAGCAAATTGCAAGTTCGTCAAAATATGGGCCACTTCTTCTTTCGTAATCGCTGTGCCAAGCACTTGATTAATGCGATCAAGCGTAATGGTGACCGTCACTTCTTTCGGCTGCCATGCATTTGCTTCCACTACGCCACCAACCACTTCACCGCCTGCGTACTCCGCCATTAACGCGGCTGCACGGTCCAGCGCTTCCTTCGTACGCGCTGGATCGATCCCTTTCTCAAAGCGCGTGCTCGCTTCGCTGCGCAAGCCATGGTCTTTTACCGCTTGACGGATAATCGGACTTGTAAAATAGGCCGATTCAATAAATACCGTCTTCGTATCATTTTGCACTTCGGAATTCGCGCCGCCCATCACTCCGGCTAACGCAACTGGCTCGCTTCCGTTCGTAATAACAAGATGATCGTCGGTTAATGTTCGTTTGACATCGTCTAGCGTTACCATTGTTTCACCCGCTTTCGCGCGGCGGACGACAATCTCTTTGGAGCCAAGGCGGTCATAATCAAAAGCATGAAGCGGTTGGCCGTACTCAAGCAAAATGTAGTTTGTAATATCAACAACGTTATTGTGTGGACGAATGCCGGCTGCCATCAAGCGCGCTTGCATCCAAAGCGGTGATGGGCCAATTTTGACGTTTTTTACAATTCGTCCGGCATAAAGAGGATTATCCTCTTGTGCATCGACGCGCACAGAAATGTACTGGTGAACATCTTCATGATTTTCATGAATCGTCCTCTCAGGCAGCTTCACGCTTCGGCCTAAAATCGCAGCCACTTCATAAGCGACACCGATCACGCTTAAACAATCCGCTCGGTTCGGCGTCAAACCAAGCTCCAACACTTCATCATCCAAATGGAGCAGTTCAAGCGCATCGGCTCCCACCGGAGCATCGCTAGGAAACACAAAAATACCGTCAGCGTACTCTTTTGGCACAAGTTTCGACTCGATGCCAAGCTCCTGCAATGAGCAAATCATTCCATTTGATTCTTCACCGCGCAATTTCGCACGTTTAATTTTGAAATTGCCTGGCAATACCGCGCCGACCTTTGCGACCGCTACTTTTTGTCCTTTAGCGACATTCGGAGCGCCGCAAATGATTTGCACCGGTTCTCCCTCACCAACATCGACGAGGCATTTGCTTAATTTATCGGCGTTTGGATGCTGGTCACGCTCCACGACATGGCCGATCACGACGCCTTTCGCCCCTTTGTTTAACACTTCAACACTTTCCACTTCGATTCCGCTTTTCGTGATGCGGTCTGCTAATTCTTTTGCTGTTACTCCTGTTAAATCAACATATTCCTGCAGCCATTTATATGAAACAAACATCCATCAAACCTCCCTTTACACCCGGTTGAATTGTTGCAAGAAACGAACATCGTTTTGATAGAAATGGCGGATGTCGTCAATGCCGTATTTCAGCATCGCGATGCGTTCAGGCCCCATCCCGAACGCAAAGCCGGTATATTTTTTTGAATCAAAACCGGCCATTTCTAATACATTTGGATGTACCATTCCAGCCCCTAAAATTTCAATCCAGCCTGTACCTTTACATACGTTACAGCCATGGCCGCCACAATTAAAGCAAGAGACATCCACTTCCACAGACGGCTCCGTAAACGGGAAAAAGCTTGGACGAAAACGAATGTCGCGATCTTCGCCAAACATCTTGCGGGCAAACTCGCGCAGCGTTCCTTTTAAATCGCTCATGCGGATGTTCTCATCGACAACGAGCCCTTCAATTTGAGTAAACTGATGTGAATGCGTCGCATCGTCGTTGTCCCGTCGGTATACTTTTCCCGGGCAAATGATTTTCACAGGACCGCGTCCTTGATGCTTCTCCATCGTGCGCGCCTGTACCGGAGATGTATGCGTGCGCAGCAAAATTTCCTCTGTAATATAGAACGAATCTTGCATATCGCGCGCCGGATGACCTTTCGGAAGATTGAGAGCCTCGAAGTTGTAATAGTCTTTTTCGACTTCTGGCCCTTCGGCAATCGTATACCCCATGCCGATAAACAAATCTTCAATTTCTTCAATTACGCGCGTCAAAGGATGATGATTTCCTCGGCGCACTGGACGCCCTGGAAGCGTTACATCAATCGCTTCAGCTGCTAATTTTTTCTCGACCTCCTGTTGCTCAAGCTCTGCTTGTTTTTCTTCGATTGCTGTTTGGATCGCTTCACGCACCTCATTGACAAGCGCCCCCATCACCGGGCGTTCCTCAGGAGACAATGCTCCCATTCCGCGCAGCACTTCGGTAATCGGTCCTTTTTTGCCGAGATACGCTACGCGCACCTCATTGAGCGCTTTTAAGTCATTCGCCTGCGTAATTTTTTCAAGCGCCTCTTGCTGAAGCTGCTGTAAACGTTCTTTCATGAAAAAACCTCCTCTATGCAAAAATAAAAAACTCGCCCCCTGCATAAGGGACGAGTGAAATCGCGGTACCACCCTTGTTAACAGCGAAAAAGCGCTGTTCACTTCATTGCGATAACGGCCATGGCCGGAACGCCTTTACATTTTGCAATAGCAAAATGGTCCAAGCGTCAACTCCAGAGGTGAATTCACTTGCTTCTACCATAAAAACGCTCCCAGTCTCCGGCGTTTTCTCCCTGGATGGCGAGGGACAAGCTACTCTTCTCTTTCATCGTTATTTTTCTTATTTCATTATTTTTATATTATAGGCAATCCATCCATCTGTTGCAACCACTATCTGCTGAGGGAACAAACATATACGATTACTATCTCATGCTTCGCCATTCCACTATATCAGCTTCTTGCTCCATTGTGTGAGCCGAAAGCCGCTCTACTTGCCGTGCTTGTTCCTCTGATGAACCTCCCCATCTCCCCCTCGTTAAGAAATGGAAGACTTCTCGGTGGATGATGTTAAACTGGAACTCTCTCTTTTTAACATAGCCACATCTTCTTTTTGTGCAGAGGCGTCTTCTTTGAACCGCTTCACCTCTCCTTGCAAATGAGCAATGCCCCTCTTCATTTGTTCCATTTCGGGCATTTTGTACATCGAGCCGTTCAATAACCGCATGGAACAATGCTTTTCCATATTGAATCGTTTCTTTTAGGATTCATTCAGTAGTGTATCTTTTACGTTTATCCCCGCAAATGGTAAAGCAAAATCCCGGTGGCCACTGCCACGTTCAGTGATTCAGCTTGTCCATGAATAGGAATGTACAAATTTTTCGTCGTCTGCTCAAGCCATTCCTTGCTGACGCCGCTTCCTTCATTGCCGACAAGAAGAGCAAACGCACCGCTAGCGTGTACTTTTCGATAATCATCGCCATTTTCTAAAGATGTCCCGTAAATTGGAATATTTTTTTCCTTTAACGTTTGCATCCATTTGCTAAGGGAACCGCGGATGATCGGCAAATGAAAAAGCGAACCTTGTGTAGCGCGAATGACTTTCGGATTGTACACATCTACACATCCCTCTCCAAGAATCACAGCATCCACGCCGGCCGCATCAGCTGTGCGAATCATCGTTCCCACATTCCCCGGATCTTGCACCGCATCCACAAGAAGCAGCTTAGCTTTGCTCCAATCAAGCGATTCATCGCTTAATTGCCTGCATACGGCCGCAATTCCTTGCGGGGTTTCCGTATCGCTGATCTCCCGCATTACTCCTTCTGTAACAACTGTAATCGGAATATGGCCCACATTCCATTCTGAAGGAATGGCCTTGCTTTCCTCAATGATCAATTGAACAAGCGAAACACCGCTTGCTAAAGCTTCCTCCACTAAATGGAACCCTTCAATCAGAAAAAGTCTTGTCTTGTCTCGTTCTTTTCTTGTCAGCAGCTTCTTCCATTGCTTTACTTGCGGATTTTTTGTCGATTCAATCCGTTTCAATCTCCATTCTCCTTTTCTTTTTTGCCTATCACTATACATAATAAACGAAAACGACGACAAAAATAAATGTGTAATACATAAAGCGAGGTGAGGAATTTGGATCTAAATTTACGGCATGCAGTCATGCACAATGTAGCCAACAATACAAAAGAACAGCTTGAAGATACGATTATGGATGCGATCCAACGCGGCGAGGAAAAATATTTGCCAGGTCTTGGCGTTTTGTTTGAAGCGATTTGGAATCACTCATCCCCGGAACAAAAAAATGATATGCTAGTGACGCTTGAGCAGGCAGTAAAACAATAAAACAGACTCTCGAAAATGTCCGTCCCGCCGCTTTCCATCAAATGATGCAGCGGGACGGCGTTTTCTTTATGACTGATTTTTAAGTCGATGTCTTTGTTTATGTCGGTTGTTGCATCTGTGAACGAAAAGATGGGAACGCATGAACGATTCCAAAACAACATTCCCATTTTTGTAATAGTCAAAGACGAGCGGTTTCATCCTCTGCCTATTTTGGGACAAATGCTGATAATCCAGTTTATCTATTTCAGATCAATGGTTAATGCCGCATTTTTTGCATGAGGCGTAAATGTTGTTTTCCCCGTTGGTAACCGTTCTTTCTTGCTATCCTTTACGCCCTCTTTTTTATTTTTTAAATACTCGTCAATCGTGCGGTAGTGAGTAGGAGAAACCTCAAACGTATAAGTAACGCCGGAATATAAATGCAACTTAAGGGATTTACTATTTACAATCATCAATTGAACTTGAGGAATATGAGCAATGTCTTTGTTTTGATATCCTTCTGAAACGACATGGACCAAGAATTTAGAATATTGGCCGTCTTGATCTACGATTTTGATAGTGACAGGTATTTTATCAGGAAGTTGATTCTCCGCATCTTTTGGATGAGAACAAGCAACAATGAATATAACAAAGGCCATGATGAATAGCCACGCTTTTTTTATCATCGGCACCTCCCTTAAAATTAAAAAGGTCATAAGGCTTTCTGTTCTTTCACCGCGACAATGCGTATGCGCTTGTAATCCGCCACCCATTCTCCTCTCTTCCATAGATAAGGCTTTAGTGATTCTTTTATTTTTTCATAGAGAAATAGCTTTTCTTCTACATCGATTCCTAGAAAAAAATCGCCGGCAAAACTATCAAGCCAGTGGATAAGGCCTTGTTCGCCATCAGCCAGTGGAGTTGGACGGTCAAAATGGATTGCGTGCAACACGCGAAATCCATACCTTTCAAGCAACGCACTATACTCTCCAATGCTCGGAAAATACCACGGGTTCCTCTTCTCATAAATTCCGGCGTACTGCGCTAGCACCATTTGAATCGCTTGAACAATCGCTGATATATTTCCTTTTCCACCAAATTCAGCCACAAACTTTCCGTTGGGCTTTAATGACAGGAAAATGGATTCAACCACCTTCTCCACATTTTTCATCCAATGTAATGCTGCATTGGAAAACACTGCATCATACAGCTCACTTGTTCGAAATGACTCCCCGTTGTCTACAATGAAGCAAATATCTTCATACTTTTCACGAGCTTTCGCAATCATTTCAGAAGATGCGTCCATTCCGACAACAATGGCTCCTGATTTAGAAATTTCATAGCTCAAATCGCCCGTGCCACAACCTAAATCAAGGATTCTCTCCCCTGCTTGTGGATTCAGCCATTCAATGACTCCTTTTCCGAGATCAGAAACAAAACGAAACTTTTTATCATATAAACTTGGATCCCATGCATTCAAAGACGCCATTGACTTTCCCCCTCACAGCCCATATTGGATTGAGTTCGTCTTTCCATTATTTCCAAGCATTTTTAACAAAAAATGCTCCATCGTATGAAATGGAGCATTCTTCTTACATCGTATGACAGTCCGTTTATTCCTCAATCAAACGTAATCTCTTTCACTTTTGCTTCATCAAGGCGCTTAATCACTTCGACAAGTAGTTTCACCGTGTTTTCATAATCGTCGCGGTGAAGCATCGCAGCATGCGAGTGGATGTAACGTGTCGGGATGGCAATCGTCAGCGCCGGAACACCGCTTGCCGTCAGGTGGATAGCGCCCGCATCCGTTCCTCCGCCCGGCATCGCGTCAAAATGGTATGGGATATTTAATTCTTCTGCTACATCAATGACAAACTCGCGCAACCCTCTATGCGACACGAGCGTCGCATCATATAGCACGATATGCGGGCCAGCACCGAGTTTGCCCATCGCTTCTTTCTCCGAAACACCTGGTGTATCTCCAGCAATGCCGACATCGACAGCAAACGCAATATCCGGTTGAATGAAATTTGCCGACGTTTTCGCGCCGCGCAATCCGACTTCTTCTTGAACAGTACCAACACCATAAACGACGTTCGGATGCTCGACATCTTTCAGCTGCTTTAATACATCAATGGCAATGGCACAGCCAATACGGTTGTCCCACGCTTTTGCAAGCAACATTTTTTCATTATTCATGACCGTAAATTCAAAATACGGAACGATCGAATCACCCGGGCGCACCCCCCATTCCATCGCTTCATCGCGGCTAGATGCGCCGATATCGATAAACATATCTTTGATTTCGACCGGTTTTTTGCGCGCCTCCGGCGGTAAAATATGCGGTGGCTTTGAACCGATCACACCGGTGATTTCTCCTTTTTTCGTGATGATGGTGACACGCTGGGCGAGCATCACTTGTCCCCACCAGCCTCCAAGCGTCTGAAAGCGGATAAATCCTTTTTCATCAATTTGCGTCACCATAAAACCGACTTCATCAAGGTGGCCAGCCACCATAATTTTCGGACCGTTTTCTTTTCCTGCTTTTTTCGCGACAAGACTGCCGAGCCCGTCTGTTGTGACCTCATCGGCATAAGGAGCTATGTATTTTTTCATGACTTCCCGCACTTCTCGTTCATTGCCGGGCACACCTTTGGCATCGGTTAATTCCTTTAGCATGGTTAACGTCGGATCTAGCTTTGCCATATTCAAACTCCTTTCATATGTACTTCATCCCCATTATAGCGAAAAGAAGTACCAATGTACAAAATTTGTTAATAATTCTGATTTTGCCGTTCGTGATTAATTTCATTTTTTTTCCTATAGGCTTGTTCCATTTGCTCAAGGGAAAAACCTAGTTGGTTGCCTAAACGCAAATATTCAGCAAATAAATGCTGGTAGCTTGCCAAAGATTTGGCCTCATAAAACTGGTGGGCAGCTTGAAAAACGAATAAAAACTGTTCAACTAACGAACGAGTCTCTGATACTCGATCATCAGCTGTAAAATCAAATCCGCATTCCAAACCAAGCGATAGAATAAAGTGCAAGCCATCCACATATTCTTCTAATATTTTGTCTTGCGGCGCTGGCGGCTTCACACTCCAAAACTTAAAACAGCGTGTTTCATTGGCGAGCTCTCCAAGCTCAACAAGCAAAGCTAGCACTTTCCGGTCGACAAGATTTTCATGTTGCAGCCCATGCTGTGTCTCAATTCGTTCATCAAGCTGGCGCTGCAATGAATAAAGCATTTGTACGTTCATTTTCTTCTCCCCCGCTATTGATAAAGAATAACATAAATAAGCATATCGAAAATAGCCAAAAGCGGCAATCCATAACGAAAGAGGCGGTGTCGCGTTTTATGGTGAAAGCCATACATGCCAATGGCTGCTCCGATTGCGCCTCCGGCAAGAGCAAACAACCAGATCGTCCGCTCAGCAATCCGCCATTTCCCTTTTCTTGCCTTCTGTTTATCAAGACCCATTATTAAAAAGCTAACGGCATTCACAATCGCCATATACCATTCCATGCTCCTCTCCACCTCTCTTGAGTCATGACCGGATGACCATGCTGATGAAAAAATGACCATTCTCGTTTGGAGAATGGTCATCACAGACTGTTGTTCAACGCTTGCATCTTGGGCCAATGACCGCGTTCGCCCGCTCATGAGCTTCTTTTGTTCGCTTCGCGTCTTCATCCGGCTTCGTTCCATGTTTGGTTAAGCGTTTTACATCCGGCCTGATGTGGAAATACATGATACTTAAAATGGTTGTAGACAAAGTCAACACCGACTTTGTCTACAACTTCCATCTGTCTCTTTATTGATTTAAGTTAGCTTTTGCAATATCAGCCAGTTGCGCGAATGCTGCTGCATCGTTTACAGCCAACTCAGCAAGCATTTTGCGGTTTACTTCTACACCAGCAAGCTTTAAGCCATGCATTAAACGGCTGTAAGAAAGTCCGTTCATGCGAGCTGCCGCGTTGATACGCGTAATCCAAAGCTTGCGGAAATCGCGTTTCCGTTGACGACGGTCGCGATATGCATACATTAATGATTTCATTACTTGTTGGTTTGCGACTTTATATAAACGATGCTTAGAACCGAAATAGCCTTTTGCAAGTTTAAGAACTTTTTTGCGACGTCTGCGCGTTACTGTTCCGCCTTTAACACGTGGCATCTGTTATTCCCTCCTACGATTATGTTTCATTCCAAAAATTATTTTAAGTTGTCTAACATTTGACGAATACGTTTAAAATCTCCAGAAGATACAAGCGTTCCTTTGCGAAGCTTGCGTTTTTGCTTTTGAGTTTTATTAGCAAACAAGTGGCTAGTAAACGCATGAGAACGCTTCAATTTACCAGTACCCGTCTTTTTAAAACGCTTTGCAGAGCCTCTGTGAGTTTTCATTTTTGGCATAGGGTGTATCCTCCTCGTTCGGTTATTTGTCGTTTTTCGGTGCGAGCACTAAAAACATGCTGCGTCCGTCCATTTTCGGAGCAGATTCAACAACGCTAATATCAGCGCAGGCCTCAGAAAAACGGTCCAACACGCGCTGGCCAATTTCTTTGTGGGTAATAGCCCGCCCTTTAAAGCGAATGGTTGCCTTTACTTTATCGCCTTTTTCAAGGAATTTGCGCGCATTGCGAAGCTTCGTATTAAAATCATGCTCTTCAATTGTCGGGCTCAAACGAACCTCTTTCACATTAATGACTTTTTGCTTTTTACGCGCTTCCTTTTCTTTCTTTTGTTGCTCAAAACGGAATTTGCCGTAATCCATAATTCGGCATACCGGTGGTTTAGCGTTTGGCGCGACCATAACCAAATCAAGGTTCAATCTGGCTGCAATTTCCAACGCCTCTTGTTTTGATTTAATGCCTAATTGCTCTCCGTTTGGATCAATTAAACGAACTTCGCGCGCACGAATGCTTTCGTTAACGATAAAATCTTTGCTAATAACTAGCCACCTCCAAGGTTTTTTACGAATGACTTGTTTGCATAATGCACCCTTTGCTAGGAAACCGAAGCGAAACACTCGTTTCTGCGTTTCATTTTTGCTTGGCCGTTGTCTTTCCTCTCCACCATATACTCATGAAGAATACGGGGCTTTGGAAGACTCGCAGCCTTGCATACAAAAAAGCATGAGTGCATAAGACACCCATGCTTTTACGATCGGACTTTTCATAGACGAACCGTAACAACCCGCTAACAGCGATCCGCGTCAGACAGGTGAGAAGCCGGGTGCTTCTGCTTTTGTCACAAACAAGTATTCAATTTGACTTATATAGATTACCATATTGGAAGCAGCATGTCAATATAAGCATTTTTCAACACAACGCATATTATTATATCTAACTCTTTCTATTTTAGCAACACTTTTTTTCAACGGCGCACTTCTGCCTTTAATGCATCGATAAAAGCGGCAAGAGACATCGTTTCGCTTTTTTGTTCGCCATATTTGCGGACATTGACAGCCTGCTCTTTTACCTCGTTGTCTCCAACAACAAGCATGTACGGAATTTTTTGCATTTGTGCTTCGCGAATTTTATAGCCAATTTTTTCATCGCGTTCGTCAACTTCCACGCGAAATCCTTGCGATTGTAGCGCTTCTCTCACTTGATGCGCGTAGTCGGCATGAACGGCTGGCGATACTGGAATGACTTCCACTTGCACTGGAGCAAGCCATGCAGGGAACGCTCCTTTATATTCTTCAATTAAGAAAGCGACAAAGCGTTCCATGGTGGACACGACGCCACGATGGATGACAACTGGTCGGTGCGGTTTTCCATCCTCGCCGATATATGTTAAATCAAAACGCTCCGGCAGCAAGAAATCAAGCTGAACGGTCGACAGCGTTTCATCCTTTCCAAGCGCCGTGCGCACTTGCACATCTAGCTTTGGACCATAAAACGCCGCTTCTCCCTCCGCTTCATAATATTCAAGCCCAAGCTCGTCCATCGCTTCACGCAGCATGCTTTGCGCTTTTTCCCACATCGCATCATCATCGTAATATTTTTCTTTATCATGCGGGTCGCGGTAAGACAAGCGGAATGAGTATTCGTTTAAGCCAAAATCTTTATATACTTCAAGAATTAAGTTGACGACTCGTTTAAATTCGTCTTTGATTTGATCTGGACGAACAAAAATATGGGCATCGTTCAATGTCATGCCGCGCACGCGCTGCAGCCCTGTCAAAGCCCCTGACATTTCGTAGCGATGCATCGTTCCAAGCTCAGCAATGCGAATCGGCAGCTCGCGATAACTATGGATTTTGTTTTTGTATACCATCATATGATGCGGACAGTTCATCGGACGAAGAACGAGCTGTTCGTTATCCATCTCCATTGGCGGGAACATGCCATCTTGATAATGATCCCAGTGTCCAGATGTTTTATATAGCTCAACGCTTCCAAGCACTGGTGTATACACATGCTGATAGCCAAGTTCTATCTCTTTATCCACAATATATCGTTCAATCGTGCGGCGGATGGTCGCACCTTTCGGCAGCCAAAGTGGCAGGCCTTGTCCCACTTTTTGCGACGTTGTAAAGAGCTCAAGCTCCTTCCCAAGTTTGCGGTGATCACGCTCCTTCGCTTCTTGCAGCAAACGAAGATGTGCTTCCAAATCCTCTTTTTTAAAGAAAGCCGTGCCGTAAATGCGCTGGAGCATTTTATTTTTGCTGTCCCCGCGCCAATACGCCCCCGCAATGCTTAAGAGCTTAAATTCCTTAATTTTTCCTGTCGATGGCACGTGGATGCCGCGACAAAGATCGAAAAATTCGCCTTGTTCATAAATGGAAACAACTTCTCCTTCAGGAATGTCGTTGATTAGCTCAAGTTTTAAATTGTCGCCAATTTCTTCATAACGGCGAATCGCTTCCTCGCGATCCACCTCTTTGCGGACAATCTCCAAGTTTTCTTTCACGATTTTTTGCATTTCTTTTTCAATTTTTGGAAGATCCTCTGGTGTCAATGATTCTTCCATATCAATATCGTAATAGAAGCCATTCTCAATGACTGGACCAACGCCCAGCTTTACATTTTTGTACAAGCGCTTGATTGCCTGAGCCATTAAATGGGCTGTACTGTGACGTAAAATTTCGAGCGCTTCTGGCATGTCCTGTGTGATGATCGCAATCGCTCCATCTTGATGAATCGGTGTACGTAAATCAAGCAATGTATCATTTAATTTTCCAGCAATGGCTTTTTTCTTCAATCCAGGGCTGATGGAAGCAGCAATTTCTTCCGTTGTCGTTCCTTTTGGAAACTCCTTCACTGCCCCGTCAGGAAATGTAATACGGATAATCTCTGACATCGCTTTTCACTCCTTTTTGAATATTCATATAAAAATAAAAAACTCGCCCCTCCAATAAGGGACGAGTTGAATTCGTGGTTCCACCCTTCTTCCCACCGCTCTCTCACCCAATCGGCAACAAAAACCCAAGTGAATAGCGATGGCTCGAATCGCATAACGGTGCTTTCCGTCAGCAATTACTTGATCGCAGCGAGTTTGGACTGCCTACAGCTTTTCTGTCGCGGCCGACATGCTCGACCAGCCAGGCGAGCGAACCGCACGGCTCCCTTCGAACAATGAACTGCAAATGAATTTGCCTGTTGGCGTCCTTGTTCGAGGAAGGCGGCAGAAAAGCAAAAATAACTCCTACAATCGTTCACTGCTGAAGTTCCGAGGCGGTAAGTGCATTTTCCGTGTTAGGAAGGTTACAGCCAAAGCCTTCCCTCTCTGGAAACCGTAAAAACACACCCATGTCCTCATCATGACTTTTCCACATGTTTCATTATGTACGTTATTATAGAATGTCTGATGAGAAAAATCAAGTCGATCGATCATTTATCGACATGGCCGTCTGGGCATCGGCAAAATCCGTCGGTTTACAAAAGCGAAGCCGTTCTTGAAACACATTTTGTAGCGTTTGAATCATTCCGTCATCTTCACATGAAGTATAGACATATACCAATTCAGGAGCAATCGAAACAAGCGGCGCTAATACAGAAGAATCGATATACATCGGCTGACTGACAGGCAAATTGCGGTCAATCAGCTGGGTTAACTCCTTTTTTGTCACATGGCGAAACTGTTCATCAAAAAAAAGAAAGTCCGGAGAGCGATGAACAAGATGAACAATCCGCCACTTGGCTTCCCGTTCTGCCACGTAATCGCGCAGTATTTGCACAAAATTTTGATATTCTTGCTCTAGCTTATATTCATCAATGGCCAGTTCGACATAATGATTCAATCGTTCCATATATCGTTTCAGCCGGAATGTAACAAACGAGGTGAGTGAAAAAGAAAGATTATCTTTTAAAAATGGTAAAAGTGCATTCATAATGAGCGCATCGCGCGACATGGTGCTTTTTTTCCCGCTTCGATAATCATATCGTTCCCCCTCAAGGAACGAATGAGTTAATTGCAAAATTTGATACTGCTCTTCCTCGTTTTTAAAATAAAATGTTCCAGAAATAATGGACAGCAGCAGCCGATCTTCAATAAAACGAAGAATAAACTGCGTAATCGCAGGTGCCACGCACGATGAAATAGCTTCATCCACACATTGGTCTATGTCAATCGTAACTAAAGAATTTCCATCGTACTTCAATTGCAAATAGGGACGGGTTGTCCCGTTCACTTTTTCTTGCAAAAGATCAAAAAATTTTTCTGCGTCGCTTGTCTGTTCGAAGTAAATCTCAATCAATGTCGTCCCCCCTTTGTAAGTGAATGCTTGTTCTATATATATGGGAGGACGCGTTGATTTAGAATCAGAAAAACAAGCGATCCGTTCACTTCGCTTAGTCTAAACGGCGATTTCTTCCTTTTATCTCCACAGGATCTGCTAAATAACGGATGCGTTCCATCAGGCGCGCCGCTTTCATTTGTTCTTCCTCGCCTCTTTGGGAATACGTTAAGTGGTGGGCTAACTGCTGCAAATCAAAATTCGATGTAAAAAAAGTCGGAAGATTTTCCAGCATCCGGTATTGCAAAATCGGACCTAGCAAATCATCACGCACCCAGCTTGACATGGATTCGGCGCCAAGATCGTCCAGCATTAAGACGGGAACTTTTTTGACATAATCCAATTTTTCGTTCATCGTTTGATCCTGCCAAGATCCCTTGAGTTCACGAAAAAATTCAGGTACGTAGACGATGAGAGAGGACACCTTTTTTTGTGCCAGCGCGTTGGCAATCGCTCCAAGAATATAAGTTTTTCCAACACCAAAAGAACCGTATAAATAAAGCCCCTTGATCTTTTTTCCCGGTTCATAATTTGCTACAAAATGCTCCGCTCGCTCAATTGCCTTCATTCGTCCGTCATCGGCAAGATCGACATCTGATAACGAAGCCTGTAAAATTTCGCGCGGTACAAATAAGCTTTGAATTAACGCTTCCTGCCGTTTCCGCTCATCATGCTTGATCTTCGTTGGACAACGGTCATATTGAATATCAATAGCATTTCCATGGAGCACAAGACGCGGATGGTATCCCTTGAGAAGATTGCGGCACTCGCCTAAGCTTGGACAGCGCTCACAATTTTTGCTTTGTTGGATAAACTCATATAATTTCATTAAACCTCGTTCCAAAATAACGTTTGTGACCTGATCCCTGTGCTCCCGCAAAAAGGCCTGTACTTCTCGGTGAGACAAAATCTCATGTTTTAGCTGCTCATATCGCTGCCGGAAATCTTTCCGGTGGAGCAGACGATGAAGGAGCTCGTCCATTGGCTTCACCACTCTCACCTCCTGTTTTTATTTACTGATTCCGGTATTTTTTTAGACGTTCTTCCAGTTCGCGACGCTTCTGTTCAAGGTTGACTTCTTCGCTTGTTCCAGACTCCTTTTGACTATAATCCATATTGAGCCACTCAGGCAACATTTCCTTGCGAACCGTTTTTTGTACCGTTTTTTTCTCTTTCCCGGTCGCCCAGCTCTGGTATTTTTTCGTCTCTTTTTTCGCCAGCTCCATCGCTTCCTTAACGGTGTGAATTTTTTTCCGAGCCCAATGACTGGCAATTTTCTCCACATATGCCTTTGATAGCTTCATATCTGTCCGAAGCATGACATAATAAATTAACACATTGACAACACCAGGAAGAAGCTTTTGCTGAAACATAATCTCTTCAATAAGCTGCAAGTCGCTTAGCGAAGGCTCTGCTCCCCCTGAAATATCGATCAACAGCTGACGCGGTGAAATCGTTTCGAGCTGTTTGATCAACAGCTCTTCCTTCGTTTTTGGTTCCGTATTCTCCATTGTGCGGTATGTAAGCGGCTGAACGCGCGTGCTTAGCTGTGGCAGCTCTTCCCCTCGTTCAAACTGATACCAATCGCGCGCCGCTTTTCTTAATGTTTCAATATCAATATGTGCAGCAGGATCAATCACACTAAGTACAATTTTTTGCATTTCTAATGGATCAATACCATATAAAAAGGACAGCTTTTTAATGGCCTCGCGCACTTTTGCAGTAATAGCTCTTTTGGGCACAATCTGCCTTGAAAGCCCTGCAAAAAATAAATCAAAGTCAAATACTTCTTCTCCTAATACATACGTGTCTGCACCCCGTCCCATATATTCATAACCATCAGGTAGGTGCAAGTCTTTTTTTGTTTCTTCATTCATAACAGCAACCATCTGTTCCGGATGAACAGAGTAAAAAATATCATTAAATGATCGTGTAATGGCGGTAAATTGACTTTCATCAATCGCTGGCACCGAGAAAAATTGCTTCAAGGTCTGAAATTTCTTTCGCCCCACACGATTGTAAAGAAACACATTGAACACACTATCCGTGAAAAACTGCTCTGGCGTAAGCGGGGGCTGCAGCTCGTAAATAAATAGCTTCGGATCTTGTTTGTCGTTGACATATGTTTTTAACAACCCAATTCCTTCCAATTTTAAGCGTTCATCATAAATTTCTTTTAGACTGCATTGCATAATCACCATCAAGCTATGATGGGTTGTTTCTTCTGCCGACAGATGCTGTTCAAGCTCCCCCCACAAGGTCATATATAGACTGAAAGCACGTGAACCGATTAACGGCTGATATAACAGTGTGATCACTTTTCGATCAAAATCATGTAAGATCCCATTGCTTCGCACCATATAACGATCAATAGGAATAAGCTCCTTCCAATGATGTTCCATGCTACCGCCCTTCCCCATTAGACTAAAAAAAGGGCTTTTCCGTAGATCGAGCAAGCCCTTTACCGCTGTTCTTTTTTAATTAATTCCTTAAGTTCTTCAATAAACACGTTTAAATCTTTAAATTGCCGATAAACGGAAGCAAAGCGAACATACGCTACTTCATCGACACTCGACAGCCGCTCCATCACCATTTCGCCGATCGTTTCACTTTTCACTTCAGCCACTCCGCCATTGCGTAGCTCTTTCTCAATCTCTTGGGTAATATGCTCCAGCTGTTCTAGAGCCACCGGCCGCTTCTCGCACGCTTTAATGAGCCCTCGCAATATTTTCTCTCGGCTAAATTCTTCCCGCGTTCCTTCCTTTTTGACGACAATCAGCGGCATTTCCTCTACTTTTTCAAATGTGGTAAAACGATAATGGCACTGTTCGCATTCCCTTCTGCGCCGAATGGAGCGCCCTTCATCAACCGGTCGCGAATCAAGCACCCTTGTGCCATTATGGTGGCAAGATGGACATTTCATATGAACCACTCCATTTTAATAGCCTTTTCTTTTCATTCACCCATTGATTCCAGAACCTATATAAGGAAGACGTTGGTCGATCTTTTGATATAAATCAATCACAATGCGGCGGCTCCATCCAAAATCGAACGGCAAAATCTTTGTGTCTGTTGTAACAGAAAAATCAATGGCCGTTTCAAATGGGCGAACAGAAATGACCGTAATGACAATAAACGCCTTTCTTCCTCGACGAGTCGCTACGCTAAACTCTCCTCGGTCTTCAGAAACAGAAAGCAGCTCGTACTCATGAGAAGACGCGATTAATTCTTTAACGGCTTTGATGGCACTAGCGGCCGTTGTTTTGTAATAGCGGCTTTGCAATTGCTCATCCTCGTGATTTTCTCTTGTCTCACAATGATTGGTCAATCCGTATTTTAACTTGCTCCAAACACTCATCGATCGCCGCTCCTTGCTTTATTCTTTATCATTATGATACCATTAGTGCCCCATGTATGTACAACACAAAAAAAGAGGTGTATGCAACACCTCTTTTGCGTTCATTTTATTCATTATAGAACTTTGGCATTTTTTATTTCAATTGGACCCATTCCACGAGGAAGCTCAATCGTTTCTTTTGTTTGTGCTCCCAAAGCTTCCGCGATATAATCCGCAGCAATCGTTGGGTCCAAATGCCCACACGTATAAACATCAATGCTTGCATATCCATGTTCAGGAAAACTATGAATCGTTAAATGAGATTCAGAAATAATAACAACACCACTTACTCCTTGGGGAGCAAATTTGTGAAATGCTACCTCACGAATTTCCGCACCTGATTTTAGTGCTGCATCAACAAATGTTTTTTCAATAAATTCCATATCATTCAGCTTATCAAAATCGCATCCCCATAACTCTGAGATAACGTGACGACCCATTGTGTCCATCTAAATCATCCCCCTTTAACAAATTTTACAAAAAAATAAGCATGAAATTCTTTTGCAAATGGCATGTATAACTACCACGGGGGAAAGTTAGTCCAAAGAGGTCCTAACCCTTTAAGTAGTCACATTACCGTGCGTTTAAGAAGTTCACGAAACATAGTATACTTGGTTTATTTTTTTTTTGCAATACACTTTTTCATTTTTTATGCTTCTCGTGTCAGATCAAATCGATTCACTTGTTGTCCTTGGGCTCTATACATGATGATGAATAGACGGCATCTGGCAACACTCACAGCAGGAGGGCATTTGGTAACTTTCCTCGGTCACTCCAAAAGGATGACAGCGCGCCGACCATTGAACCCCGTCCCCATGCAAAGGTTGAACAGGCCAAATGACATCTGTTCTAAAAATTCTCCATTCATTGAAATAAGGAGGATTTTCAACTTTACAATGGCGTCAACATTTTTTTGTCATAGACGTCGATATAATAAAAAGCGCTGAACCATAGTCAGCGCTTTTTACATTTATGCGTTTACTCGCAAATTTTCCATCATTTTACTAGCCACTAAATTCGTTAAATCAACAACGCGGCAAGAATAGCCCCATTCATTGTCATACCATGCCAATACTTTTACCTTGCGCCCTTCCATTACCATCGTTGACAAACCATCGATAATGGCTGAATGAGGATTGGTGTTAAAATCAATAGAAACAAGCGGCTCTGTTGTAAAATCAAGAATCCCTTTTAACGGACCACGAGCTGCGTTAATCAATGCTTCATTTACAGCTTCAACCGTTACATCCGTTTTTACGTCTACAACCAGATCGACTAATGATACATTTGGTGTCGGAACGCGAAGAGCCATTCCGTGCAATTTTCCTTTTAAGTGAGGCAATACTAATGCAAGAGCTTTCGCCGCGCCTGTTGTTGTTGGAATAATGGACTGCGCGCAAGAACGGGCGCGTCGTAAATCTTTATGAGGATTGTCAATATTTTTTTGGTCATTCGTATAAGCATGAACGGTTGTCATTAAGCCATTTTCAATGCCAAACGCTTCATCTAGCACTTTAACGACTGGCGCTAAACAGTTTGTTGTGCACGAAGCATTGGAAATGATAAAATGCTGGGCAATATCAAGCATCTCTTCATTGACGCCCATTACGATCGTAATATCCTCATTTTTTCCAGGCGCAGTTAAAATGACACGTTTCGCACCTGCCTCTAGATGCAGACTTGCTTTTTCCTTGGAATTGAATTTTCCAGTTGCTTCAATCACAATATCAATATCTAATTCTTTCCATGGAAGCTCTTTCGGGTCACGGGAATTTAATAATTGTACTTTTTTCCCATTCACAAGAAGCCCATCCTCTAGCGCCACTACTTCTCCCGCAAACTTTCCATGGTTGGAATCATATTTTATTAAATGAGCTAACGTTTCAGCTGGATAGCTCGCATTAATCGCAACGATTTCAAAGTTTTCCGCATCGATAGCGTTTCGGAATACCATTCTTCCGATTCTTCCAAACCCATTAATCGCTACTTTTGCTTTCATTGAATTTTCTCCCCTTAAATATATGTTATACTAATTATCTTCTTTCGTATAATTAGTATAGCATATATTTGTTTTTTGTATAGAGTAAATCATGTAAAAAATAAAAAAAGGCGTCCTGTTTTTACAGGACGTTCCACATTTTTAAAATATAAAGCAGTTGTTCACGTGTTCTTTCAATGGTTCCATTATTATCAATGACCGCATCAGCATAGCTTTTTTTGTCGCTGAGCGGCATTTGCGCCCGAATGCGCGCTACGGCGTCTTCTTTAGCTAAGCCATTTCTCTTTATTAACCGCTCCAGTTGAATCGCTTCGTCTACATAGACCACGATAATTTTATCTACAAGATGAAAGAGCTGACTCTCTATTAAGAGCGGAATATCTAAAACAACAGCGTTAGCACCATTACGAAGAAATGCTTCTTTTTGTTCGAGCATTTTTTTCCTGACAGCTGGATGAACAATTGCATTCAACCGTTTTCTTTTTTCCTCATGGTGGAATACGATGGCTCCAAGTTTCGTACGGTTAATTTCTCCATTTTCTTGAAGAATTTCGCTTCCAAATTCCTTGACAATTTGCTTATAGGCTTCTTCACCAACCCGAACGACTTCTCTGGCAATAAGATCGGCATCCACCACTGGAATGCCAAATTCCTTGAGCATGTGCGATATCGTACTTTTTCCGCTCGCAATTCCTCCTGTCAATCCGATCGTTAATGCCACTTTCCTCCCCCTCCCCATTCAATGCTGGCATTGTTCGCAATAATGGGTACCGCGGCCGCCAATCGTTGTTTTCTGAATGGCATGGCCGCATCGTCTGCACGGTTCCCCTTTGCGACCATAAACAAACAGCTGCAGCTGGAAAGTGCCGCTCTCTCCTTGTGTATTCACATATGTTCGAACCGTGCTTCCTCCTTTTTCAATGGCTTCACGGAGCGTCGCCACAATCTCCCCATGAAGGCGTTTCATCTCTTCGTCCGTTAATGAAGAAGCCTTTCGTTCTGGATGAATGCTAGAGCGAAACAGTACTTCATCGACATAAATGTTACCGAGTCCAACGACAATGGTTTGATCTAAGAGGGCGCTTTTAATCTTTCGAGCTGTTTTTTGCAGCTTTCCCGCCAAAAAATCCGGTGTAAACGATGGGGAGAATGGCTCAGGCCCCAATTGGAGCAGCGGAGAATGCCGCTCTTCCTCTCCCGTTTGGAACAAATGCATCGTCCCAAACTTTCGTACATCGCGATATCTCAGTTCTGTTCCATCGGTAAACTCAAAAATAACATGTGTGTGCGGCTCAAGCGGCACACCTGTTGTTTGCAACAAATAGCGGCCCTCCATACGCAAATGAGAAACAAGCACATATTCATCCAATAAGAATTTTAAAAATTTTCCACGACGATCAATCTGATGAATCGTCTGCCCTTGTAACGTTTGGACAAACATACCGATATCGGCAGGTCGCTTAATGATATTGGGCCAAAACACTTTAACATCTTGAATCGTTTTACCAACAGTCAATGGAATCAATGTCCGCTTGACTGTTTCGACCTCTGGAAGTTCCGGCATTGCTGATCCCTCTCTCTATTTCGCATCATACCAAGTCGGTCCAAAATGGTAATCGACTTTCAGCGGCACACGCAGTTCAATGGCTTGTTCCATCACTTCCGGAACAAGCTGCTTCAGCCGCTCAATCTCTGATTTCGGCGCTTCTAAAATTAGCTCATCGTGCACCTGCAGCAAAATTCGCGCTTGCAGCTCCTCCTGCTTCAACCGCTCAGCTAAATCAATCATCGCTTTTTTTATAATATCGGCCGCACTTCCTTGAATCGGCGTATTCATCGCTGTTCGTTCGGCAAAACTGCGCAGATTAAAATTCCGGCTCGTAATATCCGGCAAATAGCGACGGCGATGCAACAGCGTAGTCACATAACCTGTTTGTTTGGCATGGCGAACAATATCCTCCATGTATTGCTTAACTCCAGGAAAGCTTGCAAAATACCGTTCAATAAATTGCGCTGCTTCCTTTCTTGAAATATTCAAGTTTTGCGATAAACCGTAATCGCTAATACCGTATACAATGCCAAAATTAACAGCCTTTGCTTGGCGGCGCATTTGTGATGTCACTTTTTCTTCACTTACATGAAAAATATCCATGGCTGTTTTTGTATGAATATCAAGATCATTGCGAAACGCTTCAATTAAATTTTGATCATTGGCGATATGTGCAAGAACGCGCAGCTCAATTTGTGAATAATCAGCCGCAAAAATCACCCAATCCGGTTCTGATGGAATAAACGCCTGACGGATTTTTCGTCCTTCTTCCAGACGGATCGGAATATTTTGCAAGTTCGGTTCTGTCGAGCTGAGACGTCCGGTTTGGGTCAGCGCTTGGTTAAAGATGGTATGCACCTTATTTGTATCCTGATGCACTACTTTTAGTAATCCCTCTACATAAGTAGAATACAGCTTTCCAAGCTGGCGGTAATGAAGAATTTTCTCCACAATTTCATGGTAAGGAGCCAGCTTTTCTAATACATCGGCAGAAGTGGAATAGCCTGTTTTTGTTTTCTTGATAACCGGCAGCTGCAATTTTTCAAATAACACTACTCCCAGTTGTTTTGGCGAATTAATATTAAATTCTTGCCCCGCAGATTGGTAAATGTCTTGCTCGATCATCTTCAACTGCTCGTTAAGCTCTTCTCCCATATTACGCAGCCTTTGGACATCCACTTTGACCCCGGTGAATTCCATTTCTGCTAAAATGAGCGTCAACGGCAATTCGAGTTCAGTAAATAACAAATATTGCTCGTTTGCTTTGAGATCAGCAACGAATTCTCGT
Organism: Anoxybacillus sp. PDR2; assembly: GCF_009834045.1. Taxonomy (NCBI): domain Bacteria; kingdom Bacillati; phylum Bacillota; class Bacilli; order Caryophanales; family Anoxybacillaceae; genus Anoxybacillus; species Anoxybacillus sp. PDR2. The sequence goes on from NZ_CP047158.1 coordinate 3,009,600, forward strand.
TTTAAGGCTCGAATCGCTACGGCTTTGCGAACGAGATGGTCAGCTAAGCTTTTTTTATCAGGGATTGCCTGTTTCGCACCTTTTCCATATACCGCTTCATCCGGCTGTACTTCTGTATATTGCTTAGTTTTAGCTACAGAGGCGACATCGTCGGTTGAATGTGAAGGATTTAAAAGGTACGAAGCAATGAGCAAATCAAAATCGATCCCTCTCATTTCAATGCCCTGCCATTTTAAAGCGACGAGCGCTCTTTTAGCATCAAATACGCTTTTCTTCTTTTTCTCATCCTCAAGCCAAGCCTTAAAAATCGGCGATGATAAGGCGACATCGGTCGGAATAAACAGAGTTTTCTTTTCGCCGGCCAATGCAAAACCAAGAATCGGCGCTTTGTGATAGTTTGCTTCAAGCACCTCCACAATCAATGCCGCTTCGTCTGCCAGCATGGTCTCGTCCACTTCTTCAACCGTTTCATAATCAATGTTCGCTAACTCTGTCTGAACATCCGGGTCTTCATTCTGTTCCAGCTTCCCTAGCAAGGAATTAAATCCAAGCTCTTTAAATAAAGCGATCACCTTATCAAGATTGTAGCCTGCATATTTCGTCTCTTCTAATGTGATTTCAAGCGGAGCATCGCGCAAGATGGCGGCTAACTGCTTGCTAAGAAGCGCCAGTTCGCGATTCTCCTTCAGGTTTTCTTTCAATTTGTTTCCGCTGACCTGTTCAATGGATTCTAAAAGCCGTTCAACAGTGCCAAATTCCTTCAGCAATTTTAACGCTGTTTTTTCACCAACACCCGGCACTCCTGGAATATTGTCCGATGCATCTCCCATAAGACCTTTTAAATCCACAATTTGCGGTGGAGTAAGCCCATATTTCTCTTGAATCGTTTCTGGCGTATACGGTTCCACATCCGTAATTCCTTTGCGAGTAATCGCAACGGTTACATGCTCAGAAGCAAGTTGTGTTAAATCGCGGTCGCCTGAAATCACCTTAATTTCAAATCCTTCTTGCTCTGCTTTTGTGCAAAGCGTGCCGATAATGTCGTCTGCCTCGTAGTTATCAAGCTCGTACGAGCGAATTTGATAGGCATCTAGCAACTCACGCAAAAGCGGGAATTGCTCGGATAGCTCCGGTGGAGTTTTTTGCCTTCCACCTTTATAATCTTGAAAAGTTTCATGGCGAAAAGTGGTTTTTCCAGCATCAAAAGCGACAAGCATGTGTGTCGGCTTTTCTTCCTCCAAAATTTTCATCAGCATCATCGTAAATCCATAGACAGCATTCGTATGGATGCCTTTTTCATTATGTAAAAGCGGCAATGCGAAAAACGCACGATACGCGATGCTATTGCCGTCAATGAGTACAAGTTTTTTTCGCAAAATGAGTCCCTCCTCACCACGATCGTCCAGATTAAACATTTTGTTCGCTAGCACAACGACGCTCGGAAAAATCCTGCCGCTTGCTCTCTTCACACATTTGTGAGCCCATGGCTTTCAGATCCGCTTATAAGTCTGCGAAGCGGCGTGTTCGACCGCCAAAAAACAACACGATGTCCATATTCATCTGTTTTGTTACATCTATATAGCCAATTCCTGCTGAATCTCCTAAAAAAGACGAGCGTTTGATTCATTCCTTCTTTTTTATTTTATCATGATTAACGGCAGAATGAAAAAAAGACGAGAACATTTTTTCGTTCTCGCCTCTCAAGGGTTGGCTCCTTGGATGAAGGGGTTTTCAATATGAGTGTAGCAAATATTTATGAACACACAGTAAAGAAGCGATTAACTTTTTGTAAAATTGCATGCATCATTCCCAAACAACCATGCGCCTGTCCGTTCTCCCATATAGAATATCACTTGAACATTGAACATATAGTCCGTCCATTCAAAAGCAGCATTTCCATTTTTCTGACGATCGGAAGCAAGCCGCTGACTTGCCTAGCCTGACCAAAAGGCTGGTATAAATTTTATATCGTTCGACTGATCCTCTTCGGTCCAGATTGTATAGGCGACATACTGTCTTATTTCCTGGTCAAATCCGCATTCAACCTATATGGTTCTTTGGAAAATGCACTGTGAATGTTGTACCATGGCCGACTTTACTTTTTACTGTCATATATCCGTGATGCGCTTCCACTAAATGCTTAACGATCGCCAATCCTAACCCCGTTCCTCCTGAGTTGCGGCTTCTTGCTTTATCGACACGATAAAATCGCTCAAAAATGCGGGGAATTTCCTGCTCTTCAATCCCAATGCCTGTATCTGAAATATGGACAAGCACTTCATCATTCTGTTCCTCAATGCTCGCTTCTACTCGTCCAGACTTTTGCGTGTAAGTAAGAGCATTTGTAATCAAATTAATAAAGATTTGCTTCAGACGATCGCCGTCGCCAGTCAAATAAATTTGTTTAGCAGCATGTAAGCGCAAATCAATTTCCTTCTCCTGTGCCTTGCCGCGAAACATGACCATTAACTCTTCCAAAAGTTGTGTCATATTCACCTTCTCGAGCTGAAGCTGAAATCCTTGTTGTTCAATTTTGGATAAATCTAACAATTCCTGAACAAGGCTTTGTAGCCGTTCACTTTCATTCAGAATGATGGATAAAAAATGCTCCAGCGCCCGTTCATCTTTCATCGCCCCATCCAACAGGGTTTCCGCAAATCCTTTAATGGATGTAATAGGCGTTTTCAGCTCATGCGACACATTGGCGACAAAATCTTTTCTCATTTGCTCCAGCTTTTTGAGCTCGGTAATATCATGAAAAACAAGGACAATTCCTTTCCATTCATCATTTGTTCCAATAATGGGCGCCCCGTATACCTCAAAATGCTTTCGCTCAATATCGATTGTCAAAACAAGCTGTTTGCGCACTTTGGTTTCCTTCATAAAAATTTCGTTGACGAGTTCAATAATTTCTTGATGAGAGAAAGCTTCCGTATACAGACGATGTAAATAATCAACAGGACGAATGTGGAAAATTTCTTTATAGGATCGATTGACAAGATTAATGTAGCCGCGGCTGTCAATCAGAATCAGACCGCTGCCGACATTTTCAATCAACGTATGCAAACGGTCCGTTTGCATTTCTTGAATTTTGTTCATTTCTTGCAAATTGCGCGCCAAAATATTAATGGACTGGCTGAGCATCCCCGTTTCATCACTACGCGTTTCATAAACTCTTGCCTTATAGTTGCCGCGCGCCAATTCAAACGCCACCGTTGTCGCTGCCTCAATCGGCTTCATATAATGATCAGCGATTTTAAGACCTAGAAAAATAATCACAATTAACGCGGTTCCTAAACTGCTAATTAATACTCCCCAAATTTGTTGGTTAATTTTTTTTAGAGAGTTGACAGGAGAGCTTAAAATAACATAGCCACCATTTTTTCCGTTTTTTGAAAACGGCACGATGTAATAGTAAACATCTTGTTTTTCTTCAATAATAGAAGGATGATTTCTTTTCTTGCTGTGCAAAATATCGCGCACAATTTGTTCATGAGCGCGATCGCTAATATTAGCAAGGCGCCCCGTATCTAGCAGCGTCCGCTCTTGGTTATCGAGCACGGTAATACGAGAGGCTAACGTTTCGCTCATATCTGCCATTTGCGATCGAACCACATCGATATTTTGCCGTTCAAGCAAAAGAGCGATCATTTCTGCTTCTTTTTCAATTCGCTTGTTCATGGTCTCTAAATAAAAATCTTTAAATAGTTGACCAAGCAAAAGACCAAGACAAATCAGAACGGTTACAATCAAAGAAACAAGAGCAAATAAAAGCCGTGAACGAGGACTAGACATCCATTTTCGGCTCCTCAAGTTTATATCCTAAACCGCGAATGGTTTTAATATATACCGGTTTTTTTGTATTTTGCTCAATTTTTTCACGCAAATGGCTGATGTGTACATCAACGATGCGGGTATCGCCAGCAAAATCATAGTTCCATACAGCGCTAAGCAGCTGATCGCGCGTCAGTACCCTCCCTTTATGCTTGGCCAAATAAACGAGTAATTCAAACTCTTTCGGTGTTAACTCAAGACGCTCCCCTTGAAAATAGGCTTCATAATGTTCAGGAAGAATTTCTAAATCAGCAATACGAATTTTATGAGGATCTTCCGCTTCTTCATGCCCTTGCTGCGATGGAATTCGTCGTAAAATCGCCTTGATGCGCGCCAATACCTCGCGCGGACTAAAAGGCTTTGTCATGTAATCATCGGCTCCAAGCTCCAAGCCTAACACTTTATCGAATTCATCGTCCTTTGCCGTCAGCATTAAAATGGGAAGCATGATTTTTTGTTGGCGCAGCTGCTTGCAAACCTCGATTCCATCCATTTTCGGAAGCATTAAATCAAGAATCATTAAATCGGGTTGCTCGCGAACTGCTTTTTTCATTCCTTCTTCTCCATCATTTGCAGTAATCACTTCAAATCCTGCTTGTTCTAAATTATACTGCAAAAGCGTTACAATGGATGGCTCATCATCAACAACCAACACTTTTTTGCCCATATTTTCCTCCATAAAAAAGATCTCTTCATTATTATACCATACTATAAATCCTTTTTATGAGCCATCCTGCTTATAACGCCTATTGAATTTATCGACACCGCCTTTTATGAATCCAGTTTTATAAAAGCTAAAGCACCCTTTCACCACAAAAAAAGATTCGCTCCTCTATTTCAAGAAACGAATCGCTCAAACGACAAGCATATCATTCTCTTTTCAAAAAACCGCTTCTTTTCTAAAACAGGAAGGAATCAAAAGTTTTCCAAGAAACGGCTGTCTAACATGGAGATCGCATACGGAGGACAAACCGTCACCGTGCCCTCCAACACCTTTTCTGTTTCATCGCGAAGCGCCTCAACAGCAATGATAATCGAATGATCTTCTGCATTGACATCTTGCACTTCAAATAAAAATTGTAAATTCTCGTAATGATAAACAGGTTTCAAAAAATCAAGATAATGCTTCTTGATATGACTTCCAGGACCAGGCAAATATTTGGAGATAGCAGATGTGATCATTCCCGTCAGCATAACCGTTGGGACAATCGGTTTCTTCAGCGGTGTTTGTGAAGCATAGTCATGCTGAATATATAAAGGATTCGAATCGTCTGTTAATCCAAGATAAAGCAACAAATCTTTATCCTCGATTTTTGAATTAATCACTAACTTTTCTCCAACCGTGATTTCTGATATATTTCTCCCTAGTTTTCGTTTTTTAAGCATGATTTACACCCCTTTGTTCAGAAAGCGCTTCCAAGTTGTCGTAGAAGCAAACATTCGAGAAAAAATCCCGAATGCTTGCACGCTTCATTATTCCAATACCTTCATCACATTTTTTACAGATTCAACCGACTTGGCAAGAGCCTGTTTCTCTTCATCCGTCAGCTCTAACTCAATCACTTTCTCGATTCCATTTCCGCCTAAAATAGTTGGTACTCCCAAATAAATGCCTGCATAGCCGTATTCTCCTTCAAGATAAGCAATAGCCGGAAGCACACGGCGTTGGTCTTTGAGAATCGCTTCAACCATTTCAGCGAGAGAAGCAGCGGGAGCGTAATACGCACTGCCGTTTCCGAGCAGATTGACGATTTCACCGCCGCCTTTGCGCGTGCGCTCCACAATCGCATCTAACCGTTCTTTCGGAATGAGCGTTTCAAGCGGAATACCGCCAGCATACGAATAACGCACAAGCGGAACCATATCATCCCCATGGCCGCCTAACACAAAACCAGTAATATCTTTCACAGAAAGGTTTAATTCCTGTGCAACAAATGTGCGGAAACGTGCTGTATCAAGCACACCTGATTGGCCAATCACACGGTTTTTCGGAAAGCCAGACTCTTTGTACACGGTATATGTCATCGCATCAACAGGATTTGTCAGCACAATAATATAACAATTCGGAGAATATTTAACGATTTCCTGGGTTACAGCCTTCATGATTTTTTGATTGGTTGTAACAAGATCGTCCCGGCTCATTCCCGGTTTACGGGCAATACCTGCTGTGATGACCACGATATCGGAATCCGCTGTATCGGCGTAATCAGATGTACCGATAATGTTGGCGTCAAAGCCTAGTACAGGGCTGGATTCAAGCATATCAAGCGCTTTTCCTTTAGTCGGATTTTCCAATTGTGGAATATCCACAAGGACAACATCCCCAAGTTCTTTTTGCGCTAAAATAAATGCCGTTGTCGCCCCCGTAAACCCTGCACCAATCACAGATATTTTTTTACGTTTAACCGCCATTTGTTACCGTCTCCCCTCTATTATTCTCCCATATTACGGATCAATGCATCAGCAAACTCAGAGCACTTCACTTCTGTTGCTCCTTCCATCAGACGGGCGAAATCGTAGGTGACGACTTTCGAAGCAATTGTTTTCTCCATGGATTCAATAATCAGCTTAGCCGCTTCATTCCAGCCAAGGTGCTCAAACATCATGACGCCTGACAAAATAACAGAGGATGGATTTACTTTGTCTAATCCTGCATATTTTGGAGCCGTGCCATGAGTCGCTTCAAAGATGGCATGCCCTGTTTCATAGTTAATATTTGCACCTGGAGCAATGCCAATACCTCCTACTTGAGCTGCCAAGGCATCTGAAATATAGTCACCGTTCAAATTCATGGTTGCGACAACATCAAACTCACGTGGACGCGTTAAAATTTGTTGCAAGAAAATATCAGCAATCGCATCTTTAACGATAATTTTTCCTGCTGCTTCCGCTTCAGCCTGAGCTTTATTTGCAGCCTCTTTTCCTTCCGCTTCAACGATGCGATCATATTCTGCCCATGTAAAGACTTTATCTCCAAATTCTTGCTCTGCAAGCTCATAGCCCCAGTTTTTAAATGCGCCTTCCGTAAATTTCATAATGTTTCCTTTATGTACGAGCGTAACAGACTTGCGGCCGTGCTCGATAGCATAGTTGATGGCTGCTCGAACGAGACGTTTAGTTCCCTCCTCGGAAATCGGCTTAATACCGATACCAGATGTTTCCGGGAAGCGAATTTTACGAACGCCCATTTCATTTTGCAAAAAGTGAATCACTTTTTTCACTTCTTCAGTGCCTTTGGCATACTCAATTCCGGCATAAATATCTTCTGTATTTTCACGGAAAATAACCATATCCGTATCTTCAGGACGTTTCACTGGAGAAGGCACGCCATTGAAGTAACGGACTGGGCGCAAGCAAACAAACAAATCAAGCTCTTGACGAAGCGCGACATTCAATGAACGAATCCCTCCGCCGACAGGGGTCGTTAATGGGCCTTTAATGGCAATTATGTATTCGCGAATCACATCCAACGTTTCTTGAGGCAGCCATTCTCCCGTTAGCTTATATGCTTTTTCGCCAGCAAGAACTTCTTTCCAAGCAATTTTCTTTTCTCCTTTATAGGCTTTTTCAACCGCAGCTTCTAGCACGCGGGAGGCTGCCGCCCAAATATCAGGGCCTGTCCCATCACCTTCAATGAAAGGGATAATCGGATTGTTTGGTACGTTTAACACACCGTTTGTGACTGTAATTTTTTCACCTTGAACCACTTGTAACAACCTCCAATGTATTAATGTGAAGGGCGAGAACATGTATAGCCATCTTCACGCCCTGTTTCCCTAAAGTTAGCCTCTTTGTTCAATCGGAACATAAACTTGTTTCGCCGGTCCAGTATACTCAGCACGCGGACGAATGAGACGGTTGTTCTCATACTGCTCTAAAATATGTGCGAGCCAACCTGACATCCGGCTTACAGCAAAAATCGGCGTGAATAAATCATGATCAATTCCTAAACAATGGTAAACCGATGCAGAATAAAAGTCAACGTTCGGCGGCAACGGTTTTGTTGAATTCATGATTTCCTCAATTTTTACCGACATTTCATACCAATGCGGCTGTCCAACAAGCTTTGTAAGCTTCTCTGACATTTTCTTCAGATGTTTAGCACGCGGATCACCTTTGCGGTAAACGCGATGGCCAAAGCCCATGATTTTTTCTTTGTTTGCTAATTTTTTCTGAACATATGGTTCCACATTCTCAACGTTGCCGATTTCTGTAAGCATTTTCATAACGGCTTCATTTGCACCGCCATGAAGCGGCCCTTTTAACGCGCCGATCGCAGCTGTAATTCCAGAATAGATGTCAGACAGCGTCGCTACACAGACTCGCGCTGTAAATGTCGATGCATTTAATTCATGATCCGCATGCAATACAAGCGCTTTATCAAATGCTTCGACAGCGGTTTCATTTGGTTCGCTGCCTGTCAACATATACAAAAAATTCGCAGCAAAGCCTAAATCAGGGCGTGGGGCCACAGGATCTAACCCTTTACGAATACGAGAAAAAGCTGTCACAATTGTCGGAATTTTCGCTTGTAAACGAATCGCTTTGCGATAATTTGCTTCCGCATCCATAATGTCAGCTTCTTCATCATATAAACCTAACAAAGAAATGGCTGTACGCAGCGCTGCCATTGGATGTACTTTCTCAATTGGATACAATTTGAAATGCTCAATAATTTCAGATGGAATGGCTGCGTTTTCTGCCAGTTGCTTCCGTAATTCTTCTAATTGCTGCCTTGTCGGAAGCTCACGATGCCAAAGCAGATAAACAACCTCCTCAAACGTCGCATTTTCAGCCAAATCGTCAATATCGTAGCCCACATATGTTAATGTGTCATCAATAATTGAGCTGATGCTGGACGTCGTTGCGACAACCCCTTCTAGACCTCGTGTTACTGTCATATACATCTCTCCTTTTCTCTAAAAATTCCCCTTCTCCCATTGCAGTACATCATCCGAGAGCGAGCGCTTGCTCAAAATCATTGAATAAAAGTCCATAAAGAAAATGCTTACATTTTATATTGTATTCATACTGCCCTTATTCATCTGCTACGTGACAGTATGAATATCTACAAACATGTATAAATGATAAAAATAAATATAAAAGAAAAGGGCTGTTGTCTATATTATAAACAATTATCTGACTTTTGTGAATCAAAACGACTTATTCTCTATAATATTATCATAAAAAAATGATTTTCATAAATATTCTATCACCTTCATAACCATATACGCAATGCCTGCGCCAATCAGCGGACCGACAGCTACGCCGTGGAAAAGAGAGACGGCAATAATCGTGCCAAGCACAAGAGCGGCAGTCATATGCGGATCCGTGGACAACAGCGTCACTCCTCCTTTAGCTATTAAAGCAACAAATACGCCAGACAAAAGCGCGATCCAAGCAGATAGCGACTGAAGCGAAGCACCAAGCTGCTTAAATCCAATTTCCCCTGTCGCAATTGGCGCAAGCACGGCAATTGTAATCACTGTCACTCCCCAATTAATTCCTTTTGCCTGAATAACCGGCAGCCACTTTCCTTCCAATCCGATCAGCTTAATCCCCAGCAGTACACCGACCGCAATAATGAGTGAATGATTTTTGGCTATCATGCCAATAAATAATAAAATGAGTAAAAATAATACAGATTGATTCAACAAGATCCTCTTCCTTTCTATGAATAAATTGAAACCTCTCGCTTTTCATTAGCGTATATAAATTGTAATATAGTACTATACAGAAGAGTCTCATGACTTACCTTTACGCCACGCGAACGAATAGCAACAACGCAACGCCGCTATCAGCTCCATCTACGAGCCTGTGAAGCGATTTGATGTTCAGTGACTCGGCTGTGTAAAAACAACATGAGCTTCATGTCCATACGAATATGAAGTGATATCTATATAATATTTATAGAAGAATTTCGGAGGTGGAATTTTGTCCCATAACCACTTATATAGCATTCTTCGCTTTCTTTTTGTCGTTGCGGCTGCTGTACTGGGCATCACTGCTATTTATTATGCGGCAACCGTTACATATCCCTTTATTATTGCTTTTTTTATTGCATTTATGATTAACCCATTAGTCAACTACTTAGAAAAAAAGGCAAAAATGCCGAGATCTTTAGCGGTTATTTTCATATTAGTTTTATTGTTTGCTGTCTTGGCAGGATTGGTTACGTTGTTGATCGCCGAGATTGTATCGGGCACTCAATATTTAGCAGCGGTAGTGCCGACCCATTTCCAAACGTTAGTTTTCTATATTGAGGACTTTTTTGCTAGCCAAATTATCCCAATATATAAAGATTGGGCCACTTTATTCAAAAGCCTAGATGCAAGCCAACAAGATACCATTATGAACAACATTCAAGCGGTAGGCACAAAAGTGGCAACAACCGTCGGTGCATTTGTGCAAAATGTGCTGCAAAACATTCCACAGTTGATCGGCTGGCTGCCAAATGCAGCAACTGTCATTATCTTTTCATTGCTGGCTACATTTTTTATTAGTAAAGATTGGTATCGCTGGAGCGGCGCTGCTCAGCGTTTATTGCCGGCTAAAGCGCAAACGAGCGGACGTACCGTATTTATGAATTTAAAAAAGGCGCTGTTTGGTTTTATTAAAGCACAAGCGACGCTCATTTCGATTACAACCGTCATTGTTCTAATTGGCCTCCTGATTTTACGGGTCGATTACGCGATTACCATTTCGCTTATTATCGGTATCGTTGATATTTTGCCTTATCTAGGAACAGGAATTGTCTTTGTTCCATGGATTATATACTCCGCTGTCAGCGGAGACGTTCCCTTCGCCATCGGGTTGGGCGTTTTGTATATCGTTGTACTTGTTCAACGGCAAATTATGGAACCTAAAGTTTTATCATCCTCGATTGGTCTTGATCCGCTTGCCACATTAATTGCTTTATTTGTTGGCTTTAAATTGCTGGGGTTTCTGGGCCTTATTGCGGGCCCGGTGCTCCTTGTCATTATTCGTGCTTTGCATAGTGCCAATGTATTCCGTGACATTTGGCAGTTTATTAAAGGAAAACCTAGTACATAAGATCACTGGTAGACAAAGTCCTTGTTGACTTTGTCTATCTCTATTTTAAGCATCCGTTCCTCTCAATTAGAAGCGCTTATCAACAGTTTGAAGAGCCCTTCTTTTCGTACATAGAAGGGCTCTCTTATCTTCTTACATAAAAAAATGTTTTGGTTTCAATCAACGTTTTTAGCCAGCGGGCGATGATGGGTTTGGCCATCCTTCTTGTAGCTGGAAAAAGCAGAAGGGAGCCAATGACATCAGTCAGAAAGCCTGGTACTAATAATAAAAAGCCGCCTGCTAATACGCATATTCCATCCAACAATGCCCCGTTTGGAAGACGCCCATGCATTAGTTCCCATCTTGCTTCCTGAAGCAAAGTCAACCCTTGACGCTTCGCTAACCACACTCCACCGATGCCGGTCATCGCGATACAAGCAATCGTCAGCCAGACTCCAACTAGGTGACTGAACAGGACAAATAAAGAGATCTCAAGAGCTGGAATAAGAATAAACAGCACCACCAAGATTTTCATTTGGCTCCATCCTTCCTTGGAAAAAATAAAAACAGAGAAGATTTGGACTTCTCTGTTTTATTATAGCTTATAACACGCTTGCATGTCCTTGATAGATGGCGCCGAAACCCGGATCCACTGTGATTTCTTGACCATCTTTTAAGATAGATGTAGCATTTGCTACTCCAACAATGACCGGAATGCCAAGGCTTAGTCCAACAACAGCAGCATGGCTTGTTAAACCGCCTTCTTCAGTAATAATGGCGGCCGCTTTTCCAAGCTCTTCAATCATATCAGCATCCGTGTTATATGTGACTAGGATGCCGCCCTCGACCATTTTCTCCTTTGCTTCCTCTGCCGTTTTAGCAATTACCGCTTTTCCAAAAGCTGATTTGCGGCCGATGCCTTGTCCTTTCGCAATGATGTCACCAATGACATGCACTTTCATTAAGTTGGTTGAACCCGTTTCTCCAATCGGCACGCCCGCAGTAATCACCACTAGATCACCGTGTTTAGCGATGCCGGATTTTACGGCAGCTTCCACAGCAATATCAAGCATTTCATCGGTCGAATTAACGTGCGGTGCTACTTGTGTATATACTCCCCAAGCAAGCGCAAGTTTTCTTGATACAGCTTCGCTTGATGTAACAGCCATAATCGGCGCTTTTGGTCGATACTTCGAAATCATCCGTGCAGTTTGCCCGCTAACAGTCGGCGTGACAATAGCTGCCACATCCAGATTTAGAGCCGTATGAGCAACCGATTGGCCGATCGCATCCGTAATCGTCGTACCGCTCTCTTTTGTTCGCTGTGCTAACAAATCACGATACTGCAACGCTTGCTCTGTGCGCAAGGCAATGCGATGCATCGTTTTTACAGCTTCGACCGGATAATGCCCTGCCGCTGTTTCTCCTGACAGCATAATCGCGTCTGTTCCGTCTAAAATGGCATTCGCGACATCGCTTGCTTCCGCTCGCGTTGGCCGCGGATTGCGCTGCATGGAGTCCAACATTTGTGTCGCAGTAATGACTGGTTTGCCAAGAGCGTTACATTTCTTGATTAGCTCTTTTTGTACAAGCGGAACCTCTTCTGCCGGAATCTCAACTCCTAAATCGCCGCGAGCCACCATCAATCCGTCTGCCACTTCAAGAATTTCATCAATATTATCGACGCCCTCTTGATTTTCAATTTTGGCAATGATTTTTATATCCAGCGCATTTTGCGCCTCAAGCAATTCACGAATCTCAAGCACATCTGAAGCGCGGCGCACAAAAGAAGCAGCAATAAAGTCAATTCCTTCTTCGATGCCGAACAAAATATCTTGGCGGTCTTTATCGGTAATGCCAGGCAAATTGACGCGAACTCCTGGAACATTGACCCCTTTTTTATTTTTCAGGATGCCGCTGTTTAATACTTTCGCGACAATTTCTCGTTCCTGTTTATGAACAGCGATTACTTCAAGAGCAATTAAACCGTCATCAAGCAAAATCTTATCGCCCAAATCAACATCGTTCATGAGCCCTTCATACGTGACAGAGAATTTTTCTTCTGTTCCTAGCACTTCATCCATCGAGATGATAATTTGCGAGTTTTCTTTTAATTCAATCGCCCCATTTTTCATATTGTGCGTACGGATTTCCGGGCCTTTTGTATCAAGAAGAATCGCTACTGTTTTTCTTGTCTGCTTAGCTGCTTCACGAATATTTTTTATTCGTTGTCCGTGCTCTACATAATCTCCGTGCGAAAAATTCAAACGCGCCACATTCATTCCTGCTTCAATAAGCTCAATAAGCGTTTCAACACTTTCGCTTGCGGGACCTATCGTACAAACAATTTTCGTTTTCCGCATTTTTGCATTCTCCCTTTCATCCATCTTTATGGTAACGATACCACGCTTTCTAGATGGAAAGTTCTTTTGACAATTGGTACATTTTTGGCTCAATCGTATGCTTGTGCGATAATGCTTCGATGATATCGTGATCCACTAGCTGATTATTTTGAATGCCGACACAGCGGCCCCCTTGTCCTTCAAGCAGCAGCTCGACTGCGCGCGCTCCTAAACGGCTTGCTAATACGCGATCGAATGCGGTCGGAGAACCGCCTCTCTGTACATGTCCCAATACCGTTACACGCGTTTCAAACCCGGTCGCCTCTTGAATTTTGCTGCCGAATTCGACTCCGCTTCCGACACCTTCTGCGACAATAATAATACTATGTTTTTTCCCGCGTTCATGTCCTCGTTTTAAACGGGCGACGATATCATTCATATCATAGTCTGCTTCTGGGATTAAAATCGATTCAGCACCGCCTGCCAGCCCCGCCCAAAGCGCGATATCGCCAGCATGACGTCCCATGACTTCAATCACATATGTGCGTTCATGAGAGGTGGCTGTATCACGAATTTTGTCGATTGCATCAATCACGGTATTTAATGCTGTATCAAAACCGATTGTAAAATCCGTTCCAGGTATATCATTATCGATTGTTCCCGGCACCCCTACACATGGGTATCCGTGTTCGGTAAGCTTTTTTGCCCCTTGATAGGAACCGTCTCCGCCAATAACAACCAGCCCTTCGATTCCATGCTTTTGCAACTGTTCAATTCCTTTTAGTTGTCCCTCAAGTGTTTTAAATTCCGGGCAGCGTGCTGTATAAAGCATCGTTCCTCCGCGATGAATAATATCCCCTACATCGCCGATTTCTAGTTTCTTAATTTTTCCTTCAATGAGTCCTGCGTACCCGTGGTAAATACCAAAAACCTCTAATCCGTGATAAATGGCTTTACGCACAACTGCACGAATCGCCGCATTCATTCCTGGTGAATCGCCGCCGCTTGTTAACACACCTATTCTCTTCATTTTGCTCACCTCATGTTCATCGATCTTTCCATACCCCTTAAGATGTCCGACCTCATACATTGTATAAAATACCATGAAGAGTAGCTGAAAACAATAGAAAACTCTTAGTTTGCCCTGAATGAACCTCTCTCACCTACACGTGGTTTCGAAGGGAGAGGCTGCTCGATGGATATCGTTCAATTTTGATAGGCAAAAAGCTGTCCCAATCGATGAGACAGCTTCGTTTCTATTTTTATTTTACTTCTAAATAATCTTCTGAAAAAGCAATTTGACCGATTTGTCTAAATTTTCGATAGCGCTGTTCGACAAGAGCCAGGCCGTCTAATGGAAGGAGCTCCTGCAAAGATTGCTTCAGCACCGCATCAATCGATTGGGCTTGCTCATCTAAGTTGCGATGAGCGCCACCGCGAACTTCAGGAATAATTTCATCGATGACTCCAAGCTTTTGCAGGTCAGCAGCAGTAATCTTCATCGTTTCAGCAGCCCGTTTTGCAAGCGACGCATCCTTCCATAAAATCGCGGCGGCTCCTTCTGGAGAAATGACTGAGTACGTTGAATTCTCCAACATATGAATATGGTTGCCGACACCAAGCGCCAAAGCGCCGCCGCTTCCCCCCTCACCGATCACAATGCAAACCACCGGCACCGTCAATCCTGCCATTTCAAATAAATTTCTTGCAATTGCCTCACTCTGTCCGCGTTCTTCTGCGGCTTTTCCTGGATAGGCACCTTTTGTATCAATAAAACAAATAATCGGACGATTAAATTTTTCCGCTTGTTTCATCAGACGTAAGGCTTTGCGATATCCTTCCGGATGAGGCATCCCAAAATTGCGGCGAATGTTTTCCTTCGTATCTTTGCCGCGCTGATGACCAATTACAGTTACAGGAAGGCCATGATATTTCGCAATTCCTCCAACGATCGCTTCGTCATCGCCAAACAAGCGATCTCCATGGCATTCTAAAAAATTGGTAAACAGCCGTTCAATATAATCAAGCGTCGTTGGCCGATTCGGATGACGAGCAATTTGTACGCGATCCCATGGCGTTAAATTTGCGTATGTTTCATTTTCTAGCTTTTCAAGTCTCGCCTCGAGCTTTTCAATTTCCGCCGATAAATCTACATCGGCTGTTTGAGTGAACTCTTTTAATTCACTAATTTTCTTGCGCAATTCAATCAGCGGTTTTTCAAATTCTAATTCGCCCACCATTCGCCATCGCCTCCTGTCTGATGAATATCAAGCACATTCGCTAACGTCTCCTTTAATTCGTGCCGATGGATCACCGCATCAAGCTGTCCATGCTTAAGTAAAAATTCCGCTGTTTGAAAGTCTTCCGGCAGCTCCTCGCGCACGGTTTGCTCAATGACCCGGCGGCCGGCAAATCCAATTAATGCGCCAGGCTCAGCAAAATTATAATCGCCAAGTGAAGCAAAGCTTGCCGATACTCCTCCCGTTGTTGGATGGGTCATAATCGAAATGATCAGCCCGCCGTCATCGCTAAACCGCTTTAATGCCGCGCTCGTTTTCGCCATTTGCATCAGGCTCAGCACTCCCTCTTGCATACGTGCTCCCCCGGAAGCGGTAAAAATGACAAATGGCACCTGAAGCTCCCTTGCTTTTTCGACCGCTCGCGCAATTTTTTCACCGACAACGGAGCCCATACTTCCCATACGAAACGCTGAGTCCATAACAGCAATGACAAGAGGGCGTTCATTTAATGTTCCCGTTCCTGTCACAACTGCTTCGTTTAATTGCGATTTGCGGCGATCTGCCTCCAATTTTTCAAGATAATCAGGGAACTGGAGCGGATTTTCGGAAATCATTTCTGAATCGTATTCCTGAAAGCTTCCTTCATCAAGCAAGCTATCAATGCGTTCGCGCGCTGGCAGAGGATGATGGTAGCCGCAGCTCATGCAAACACGCAAATTTTTCATTAGCTCTTTTGTATACATAATTTTTTTGCATTTTGGACATTTTGTCATAATTCCTTCAGGAACGTCTTGTTTTACTTGCTCTGAAGGAACAGAAGCATATTTTTTCTTTTTTGTAAATAGCTCTTTAAGCAAAGGGTGTTCCCTCCTTTGGCAATCGGTATAATGGTGTGGCCGTATTCTCGGTCAACAATTTGAGAGCATCAGGAAGCTGTTGCTTTTCTAAAACGATGTGCATTTGCTGGTAAAAAGCAAGCGGAAACAATCGTGTATCATGATGAAGCTGGAAAAAATCGCTTAGAACTCGCCAAATCCGTTCAAGCAAATAATTATTTCCTACTTGAAATACCCACTGAAAAAATGTTTCATAGTCAATGGAATGTTGATCAATCATCGCTTTAAGCTCATTCAGCTGTTCTTTCGTCCTGCGCTCACATGCTAGCGTCAAGCCAAGCTGTTCGATCAGCTGCTTTGTTTCCACGAGGTCAGCATTGGCTTTTTTTTCTTGTAAAATAAACATGCCTAGCAATTGAATGAACTGATGCTCACCAAATTTCTTTAAATAGGTTCCTTCTCCGCGTCTCGTTTCAATAAGCCCAAGAAATTCAAGGGAGCGGAGCGCTTCCCTTACAGAGGAACGCCCCACCTTCAGCCTTTCGGACAATTCCCGCTCAGAAGGAATTTTATCTCCTGCGACAAGCCCGTCTTCTTCAATAATATGATAAATACTTTGCAAAATTTCAACGTATACTTTTTCCGTCATCCTTTCATGATCACTCGCCTACATCATCGCTGCATTTGTCTTGTTTTACTCTCCATTCCTTCAGAACTCATACGAATGCGGGCAGCTCCTGTCTCCACCGCTGGCTTAGCTGCAACAACCGATGCGACCCGCGGATCAACTGGTACGCCATTCATCTTCTGAAACAAGTGAAGCGGCTGCTTCCACAGCAGCGATTTTCATTTTTTCATTCATTTATCGCGCCGAACCTCTAAAGCACCTCGGAAGATGCCTGGAAACTCCAGAACATGATCGACTTGATTCGGATCATCCGATCATCCTGTTCCAACGACAACAGCTCCTGCTTGAAGTGCTTCTTCCGGCATCATTTCCAGAACCGGATTGGCCATTGCAAAAATCATTGGCCGGCCATTCAGCGAACGAATCATTTCCGCTATCCAAGCTCCTGCTATCATTTCTCGCTTTCCTTCATGCGCTTTATGAATATATAAGGCCTCTTTACGCAAAGACACATACATTCATTCCTTATAATTATGAAACGGCCATAACTGGTCTGACCACCTAACGTTTATACAATATAATAAAATGAAGCATTAGTAAAGAAAACATTATTTTAGCACAACATATGTGCCTCCTAACAATGCTTTTAATTCTGCTAGGCAGTCAGCAGAAGCATTCACTTGGTATTCGTCAGACAGCTTCACCGTTTTGCGCTCTTTTTCATAATAGAGAACGACAGGTACATAACCGTGATGATGCTCCAAAATCGTTTTGAGCTTTGCCATTTTTCCGCTGTGGATATGATCAGGGCGAATTTTTAAATAAAGCGTTGGCTTGTCCAGCTCATCGAGCGGAATCACCTTTTTTATAATGAAATGAATCGCCGCTTGCCGGACTTCTATTTTTCCTTCCAGCAACAAAATCTCGCCTTTTTTTAAGGAAGAATGATAGCGATGATACACTTCAGGAAAAGCAATAGCGGACAATTCGCCGCTTTCATCGCTTACTGTCAAAAACGACATTTCTTCGCCTTTTTTGGTTCTCGTCTTGCGCTCCAAAAGAATATAGGCGCCAATCCGTAAATAGGAGCCGTTTTGCTCTTTTTTGATCGAACTGACCGGCACTGCTCCTGCCGCTTGAAATTGATCAAGATGCGCTAAAACGGGATGAGGCGAGACATACACACCAAGCAAATCCTTTTCATATTGAAGCTTTTCGTCAAAAGCAAACGGAGAGGCTTCTACATATTTCGGTTTAAAAGATAGTCCGGCTATGATCGATTGATCGCTTTCATCATACTCATAATATGGTCCCATCAGTTCAGCATGCTCCATCGCTACTTCGACACTTGCCAGCAATGTTGCACGCTCAATGCCAAATTCATCAAAACAACCTGCCAATATGAGAGATTCGATCATTTTCCGATTCACCGTTTTTTTGGATAGGCGAAGACAAAAATCGAATAAATCGGAAAACGGACGTTTTTTTCTTTCTTGAATAATCGCGTTGACCGCTTGAGCACCAACATGCTTAATCGCTGCAAGACTATAACGGATTGATCCGTTTTCAATGGAAAATGAATAATAGCTTCGATTAATCGAAGGCGGAAGCAGCACAATCTTCCGTTGTCTCATCTCTTGTATGCATGAGCTCACTTTTTCTTCGTCTCCAATGGAAACAGTCAATAAAGCCGCATAAAAATATAGCGGATAATGCGCTTTTAAATAGGCCAATTGATAGGAAATCATACTGTAAGCAACCGCATGGCTTCGGTTAAATCCATAATTGGCAAAGCGGACAATCAAATCGTATAGTTCATGAGCAAGCGTTTTGTCATATCCTTTCTCCATACATCCTTTGACAAATCGGGATCGCTCTTGATCAAGAATCTCCTTGTTCTTTTTCCCTATCGCTCGCCGCAATAAATCAGCTTGACCTAATGAAAAGCCAGCCATTTTTGCTGCTATTTGCATAATCTGCTCTTGATAAATCAAGACCCCGTATGTTGACTGTAAAATAGGTGCAAGGTCCGGATGAAGAAAGACAGCGGCTTCATGCCCATGCTTTCTTTTGATATATATTGGAATAAAGTCTATCGGTCCCGGACGATATAAAGCATTGACGGCGACAATATCCTCAAATTGCGACGGTCTTAGCTGCTTCAGTACGTTTTTGATCCCTTCTGATTCCAATTGAAAAATTCCTGTTGTATCTCCTCTACTTAGCAAGGCAAACGTTCGTTCATCGTGGAGCGGAACATTTTGTACATCAACAAATTTCCCTGTTTTTTGATAAATCAGCTTGCACACATTGCTAATGAAGGTTAAAGTGCGCAGGCCAAGAAAATCCATTTTCAACAAACCAAGCTGTTCTAATACGTCCATTGGATATTGAGTTAAGTAAATGTCGCCATGCCCTTGCTGCAACGGTACGATGTCCGACAGCGGCTGTTCGCTTATCACCACCCCGGCCGCATGAGTGGATGAATGCCGTGGAAGCCCTTCCAATCGCAATGCTGTAGCAAAGACTTTTCGCAGCTCTGGCGATGTCTGAACAGCTTTTTTTAACAAAGGGACCTGGTCATATGCTTCTTGCAGTGTGATCCCCATTTTGTTAGGGATATGCTTTGCGATTTGCTCTATTTCTTCCGGACGCACTCCCATGGCCTTAGCGACATCGCGAATAGCGGCTCGCGCTCCAAATGTACCAAATGTAATAATTTGAGCAACATGTTGCGTTCCGTATTTGCGTGCCACATACTGAATCACTTCATCGCGCCGCTCATCTGGAAAATCGATATCAATATCAGGAAGAGAAACGCGCTCAGGATTCAAAAAACGCTCAAATAATAAACCATACTGAACAGGGTCGACATGGGTAATATACAGAGTAAAGGCCACAAGCGATCCCGCAGCTGAACCGCGTCCCGGTCCCATTGTGATTCCTTGTTCTCGCGCAAAGCTGATAAAATCAGCGACAATTAAAAAATAATCGCTAAAATTCATCTCCTCAATCGTTTTTAGCTCATAACGAAGGCGCTCAAGATATTCCGATGATGGAGACGGGATGCGTTCATATAATCCTTTCAAACAAAGACGCTCCAAATGCTGATGAACATTTTCGTTTGCTGGTACAGGATATTTAGGAAGCCGCAATCTGCCTAATTCAATGTCAACTTGGCACAGGGAAGCAATTTTTTCTGTATTGCTTACTGCTTCAGGTAAATCAGCAAACAGGCTCGCCATTTCATCGGTTGATTTTAAATAGTATTCGTCACTTCCAAGCGTTCTCCTTCCTTCATCATGAAGTTTCATCCCCTGCTGAATTGCAAGCAAGCAATCGTGAACGAAAGCATCTTCCTTCTCGATGTAACGCACATCGTTGGTAGCAACAAGCGGCGTATTCGTTGCCTTGCTCAGCTGTACAAGCTCATGCTGCCATTTTTCTTCCACACCATGCCGTTGAACCGCCAGATAAAAAGCATCCTCTCCAAATAGTTGTTTATATGAGGCCATACACTTGATCGCTTTTTCGAACTCATTTCTTCTCACTAATGACTCAACATAACCATCCCTTCCTGGAGAAATGGCGATCAGCTCATTGCTATAACGCTGAAGCCGTTCTTCTGGGATTCCATCAGGTTCACTTGTTTGAATGATGCTGCTAATTTTCATTAAATGGCGATAACCTATATTGTTTTTTGCTAAAAGCACCAGCGGATACGCTTCCCTCTCTCCCACTTTAATATGTGTAATCATACCGATGATCGGTTTAATCTGATATTTTTGGCATTCTTGATAGAAAGTCACCGCCCCGTATAGTACGTTTTCATCTGTTAAAGCTAACGACCTAAAACCCAGTTCACTCGCTTTTTTCACTAAATCATGAATTTTTACTGCACTCTTTAACAAGCTATAGCCGCTCCGTACATGAAGGTGGACAAACGACAATGCTCCTCCCTCCTTTTCCTTCATTATAGTCGACAAAACTTTGGCAACGCAAAACATACTTATATCTGTTCGTCCATATATATGTTTAAAGAAAGGAATGAGGCGATGATGGGAACGAAACTTGCGTTTTTACCGGCGTTTATTCAAAGCTACTTTATTGCTCTTGGAGTTCTTTTAGGAGGAGCAGGCATTGGCGGAATCGGGGCATTTCTGATGGGACAGCCACCGCTGACGTCCATGTATCGTTTTGCGATGGATTTAAAAATTTGGGCGGTCGTAGCCGCAATTGGCGGGACATTTGACACGTTTTATACAGTCGAGCGCGGCTTATTTTCAGGAGAAACACGTGACATTGTCAAGCAGTTTCTGCTCATTATTTCCGCGATCGGTGGCGCACAAACAGGTGTTACCATTATTACATGGCTGACACAGGAGCATATTTCTTCATGAGAATTCCTCCATACTATCGCGACAAAACTTGGCAGCGTTTTTTTGCCGGCGCCGCGATCGGTGCGGTCCTAAGCTGGTTCATATTTTTACATTTATTTGGTGTATTGCAAGAAAAGCAGGTGCGCCAGATCACTGAACTTCAAGACAAAATTGCTGATTTAAACAGCGATATTCAAATTTGGCAGGAAGATTATATTAAACTAAACAAACTGAACAAAAAAAAGTTGACCGTCCAAGAAATTCGCATCCAGCTTGTCAACGCAAATGAGTATAAACTCGATTCCTATATGAAATTTCATATTGAAGAAAGCGTCAAAGAAGATGTATCCCACCTAGTCGCCAAAGATATCGAAACCGTCTATCAAAGCAAGGATTTATTAAAAAAGACGATTGAAAACAAAACCTATACCATCAATGAGCAAACGTATCGACTTGAAATAACGGAGCTGTTTTTATTCACTACATTATCAATTGAATTAAAGCTAAAGCCCGTTCACCGCTAGCAGGATATCATCGAGAATGACCATATAAAAATAGGATGAAGGGGATTTCAAAAAAGATGATATCTTTTCACTAGTGTTGATGATCCATTATTTTACTAAAAATATGGAATGATTGAGCTAGACACACGCTTTTCTGCATGTCCAGTCGGCAAGCGAGTGGCTTGCCGACTACGGCAGAAAAGTAAGGAATCAAGCAATGTCGATTGATTTTTATTGGATCATCAACACACTTGACATATTTTTTAAACAAAAATTACGTTTGGTTGCATTTGGTCATTTTCCTTAATAGCAGTACTTCCAACATCGATCTACCAAAACAGCAACATAAATATAAATGGAAACCAAAAAATCTTTCAACAAACAGAAAGAAGTCACCGAACAACGAACAAGTGATAACTGCTGGATTATAGCCGGGGACAAAATCTCCGACCACATAAAAAACGGACCTTCTCTAGATCGGTTTGAGTTATTAATGGGCTTGGCACGCCAATTCTAAATCAGCAATCACCTGATCCGCATCCTCCCAAGAATAAATCGACGCACCTGCAGCGAAAGGATGTCCGCCGCCCCCGTATTTTTTTGCCACTTCATTGACAATCGTTCCTTTTGAACGGAGGCGAACACGAATTTCTTTGTCCTCCTCAATAAAAAAGACCCATGCCTGTATTCCATCAACGTTGCCAAGAAGACTTACAAGCTGCGACGCTTCGGACGGAGAAGCGTTATATTTTCCAAGCAGTTCTTTTGTCATTTTTACAAACGCGACTCCGCTTGGAGAAAGCTGAAAATTTTGTAGCACATATCCGCTTAAATGAGCAATATTCACTTTTGTGCGATATAGCTCATCATATAGATCGGTCAATGAAAAGCCGTATTCAACTAGTTCGCTTGCATATTGGAATGTTTTAGAGCTTGTTCTTGAAAAAAGAAAGCGTCCCGTGTCTCCGACAATCCCAGCGTAAATCAAACGAGCTGCTTCTTTCGTCATGACCAAGCCTTTCTCTTTGCCTGCTAAGTAAAACTCATAAATCATTTCACTTGTCGAGCTGGCGTTCGTATCGACCCACAATAAATCTCCGTACGGATCTTCGTTCGGATGATGATCAATTTTAATCAGTTTTTTTCCTAACCGATAGCGCCCATCACAGATCCGCTCCTGGTTCGCCGTGTCACATACAATCACAAGCGCGTTTTTATATACATGATCATCGATTTGATCCAACCGTCTTAAAAAATT
This sequence comes from Anoxybacillus sp. PDR2, assembly GCF_009834045.1. NCBI lineage: Bacteria > Bacillati > Bacillota > Bacilli > Caryophanales > Anoxybacillaceae > Anoxybacillus > Anoxybacillus sp. PDR2. The sequence goes on from NZ_CP047158.1 coordinate 3,032,652, forward strand.
AAGCGATTCTTCTTCTCTTCCTACTGTATAAACATTTTTTTGTGGAAATGAGGCCTTCAGAATTTCCGCCAATCCTCCTTGGGAGCCGTATGCATCTGGATCAGGACGGACGTGGCGGTGAATAATGATCGTTTCAAATTGCTGAATCACCTTTAAAATTTCCAATGCCTTCTCGTTCATATTCGTTCCCTCTTTTACGATAGTTTTCTTTCATTATAAGGGAAAAACATGTACAATGGTAGAGAAACAAAAGATGGAGGGGTGCGTTCATGCCTGCACTAGTCATTCTCATCATTTTTTCTTTTTCCTTCTATGCCTATTATAAAATGAAATATTTTCGTAGCCAGCGCCCACTCGAACGGCGATGGCTTTCTGCAAAGTCAAGCATAGCCCTCGGTCTATTTGTCTTTTTTTTCGGCATCAACCAATTCTTTTTACATTCTTCAACCGTCACCTATATTGTCGGAATCATTTTTTTATTGGTGGGCGGCGGAAGCGCATGGGCTGGATATCGGTCCTATAAGCATTATTTGCCGTTGGTGATAGAAGAGGCGCAGCAAACAGCTAAAAACGGGGGATCATGATCCCCCGTCCATAAAAACTACCTGTCCATTAACTGGCACATCATTAATGCTTTTCCTACAACCACTCCGTCATGATATACTTCAACATCCACCTTTCCGAATTTCCGGCCAATTTCTAGCAGCCTTGCTTTAATATCAATAATACTGTCAATTTGCACCGGTTTAATAAAATAAATCGTAATATTTTCGATCACTAAATCTCCGCGTTTATATAGCCGCAATACCCGCGTCGCCGCTTCCGTCACAATCGTTGTAAACACTCCATAAGACAGCGTTCCTAAATAGTTCGTCATTTGCGGCGTTACCGTGCATTGAAAGACATTTTCTGTTTTCGATTGCTGTTCTGCTTCTTGAAATTGGCCTGTAATGAGATCATCGATCGTTTCCCCGACTTGCGGCTGTCGCTGAATCATTTGCAGCGCCTTTAATACGTCCTGCCTGCTTATAATTCCTTGAAGACGATTATGGTCATCGACAACCGGCAACAATTCAATGCCTTCCCATACCATAATATGTGAGGCAAAGGCTACCGACGTTTTTCCGTTTACCGTAATCGGATATTTCGTCATGACTTTTTCAATCGGCAGCGTCCGTTCACAGTCTAATACATCTTTTGATGTCACCATTCCTTGCACTTTTAAATGATGGTCAACGACAGGAAAGCGGCTGTGCTTCGTTTCGCGATTGAGCTGATACCACTTTTCGACTATATCAGTGGTTTCTAAATATACCGTTTTTTCAACAGGAATTAAAATATCTTCGACAAGAACGATTTCTTTTTTAATGAGCTGATCGTAAATCGCACGATTGATCATCGTCGCAACTGTAAACGTATCATAGCTTGTCGATATAATGGGCAGCTGCAGCTCGTCCGCCAGTTTTTTGACATAATCATCTGTATCAAAGCCTCCGGTAATCAACACGGCCGCACCTGCTTCTAGCGCAAGTTGATGCGCCTTCGTCCGGTTTCCGACAATTAATAAATCTCCTGCTCCTGTATAACGCATCATCGCTTCAAGTTTCATTGCACCAATGACAAAGCGGTTGAGCGTTTTATACAGACCTTCACGTCCTCCTAGCACTTGTCCATCCACAATATTGACAACTTCCGCGTAAGTGAGCTTCTCAATATTTTCTTTCTTTTTTCTCTCGATTCGAATCGTTCCAACACGCTCAATCGTGCTGACATACCCTTTATTTTCCGCATCCTTAATCGCCCGGTAAGCCGTTCCTTCGCTTACCCCCATTTCTTTCGCAATTTGCCGAACAGAAATTTTTTCTCCTACCGGCAAGCTATCAATATATTGCAAAATTTGCTCATGTTTTGTCGCCAAATGTCTTCACCCTTTGTGCCAAAGTCTATTTTTATTATAAAGGTGAATGAAGCGCGATTCAATGAAGGGCTAGTCACATGATTCGCAAACAAAAAAGGAGCTTGGATAAAAGCCCCTTTTTTTCGCTATAATTCTATGCTTTCTCCTGGTTGTAATACTTTTCCCACGCCCTCTTTGAGCAGCGAAACAAACTGGTGCGGATTTTGCTCAATGACCGGGAATGTGTTGTAATGAATCGGTACAACGGTTTTGGCACGCAGCCAGTCCGCTGCCAACGCCGCATCCTCTGGTCCCATTGTAAAATTGTCGCCAATCGGCAAAAAGGCCACATCGATTTCATTTCGCTCGCCAATCAGCTTCATATCCGAAAACAGCGCCGTATCTCCCGCGTGATAAATCGTTTTTCCTTCCGCATAGAATAAAATCCCGCACGGCATTCCCGTATAAATGATTTGCTTGTTTTCGTCAATATAACTGGAGCCGTGGAAGGCTTGGGTTAATTTGACTTTTCCAAATTCAAATTGGCGTGCTCCGCCAATATGCATCGGATGCGCATTGACACCTTGCCAGCTTAAATACGTAGCCAATTCAAACGGAGCCACTACCAGCGCATTGTTGCGAAGCGCAAGCGGAATCGTATCGCCTACATGATCACTATGCCCATGTGTCAGCAAAATCACATCTACCTTTACGTCGTCAGCATTCAGATCCGTCGCCCCATTTCCTGTAATAAACGGATCAATGAAAATCGTCTTTCCGTTCGTTTCAATTTTGACAACTGAATGTCCATGATACGTAAGCTTCAATTTGATCTGCTCCTTTCCTATGTAAAAGGTCTTTCATTGATATATTTCGCAAAAACTTTTATATTTCCTTCTTCCTGTAGCGAATGAACACCTAGCAGGCAAACGGATGGGCCCACAGGTGTTCTTAAGAAGCAGAAAAGCTAGTACGTACTGCTAGATAAAATCCATTCATTCATGGTCCTTATACTATTAGAACGGACGGCATCTGCTTTGGCAAAGTCATCGACTCGCTTAAGAATCATGCATAATCGTTTACATCCGGCAAAATTACTGGTACTCTCAAATATAGAGTCTGCTCATGAGCATCAATCATCCACCATTTTAACGCAAACGCTTTCTTCATGCTTTTTAGAACAAGAAAATCGACGAAGTATTTGCTTGCGATAAACCTCTTGTTCAAATGCTGAGTCATTGATGGGCACCTCGCCAATGAAAGCGACGGATGGATTGATGTTTATAAATATAGAAATAAAAGGAAGGGAACACAATGAACCAACGACTTCAATCTCTTTCAAACTGGATGCAGCAAGAGCAGCTTTCCTTCGCCCTTATTACATCCACTGCTAATGTCTTTTACTTAAGCGGATTTTACAGTGAACCGCATGAACGGCTTTTAGCGCTGCTCGTCTTCCCAAATGATGAGCCCGTTCTCGTCTGTCCACAAATGGAAGTGGCTCAAGCTAAACGCTCCGGTTGGGCTTATTCTATTATCGGCTACAGCGATATTGAAAACCCTTGGGAGCACATTTATACGCATATGAACAAAAGATCTGTGACCGTTGAAAATATCGCGATTGAAAAAACACACCTATCTCTTGAACGATATGAACAGCTATGTACCCATTTTTCCGTGCACTCAACCGTTAATGTAGAGGAAAAATTGCGGCAGCTGCGCATGATTAAAGATGAACAAGAAATCGCGATTTTACGGCAGGCAGCTTCTCTCGCTGATTATGGCGTGGAAGTCGGCGTAAAAGCGATTGCTGAAGGCAAAACAGAATTAGAAGTGATTGCCGCCATTGAGTACGAATTGAAGAAAAAGGGCGTTCGCCAAATGTCGTTTGCAACGATGGTATTGACGGGGGCCAAAACGGCTGATCCCCATGGCACCCCAGGCTTAGCCTCTATTCAAAAAGGAGATTTTGTCTTATTCGATTTAGGCGTTATTTTAGATGGATATTGTTCAGATATTACGCGAACCGTTATGTTTGGCCAACCAAACGATGAGCAAAAGCAAATTTATCATACCGTCTTAAACGCCCAGCTCGCTGCTATTGCAGCATCAAAGCCAGGAACAGAGATTGGTGCGGTGGACAAAGCGGCAAGACAGTTGATTGAGCAAGCTGGTTACGGTTCTTATTTTACTCATCGCGTCGGGCACGGATTAGGCATTGAAGTTCATGAGTATCCTTCGATGAATGCAACCAATACGATGCCGCTCGAGCCGGGGATGGTCTTTACAATTGAACCGGGCATTTACATTCCGGACATCGGCGGTGTGCGTATCGAAGACGATATCTTGATTACTGAAAACGGCGCAGAGATTTTAACAAAATATCCAAAAGAATTCATCCTATTATAAAAACAAGCGGCGTTCTCCAAAGTGAACGCCGCTTGTTTTCACATTGACTCTAACAAAGGTTTGGCATCTTGAAATAAGAGGTTATGCGCCCTTGCTACAGCTTCATATGTCACATAACCGTTCAATGTATTCATGCCTTTTAACAGCGCTGGATGATCAAGACATGCTTGACGATACCCTTTATTGGCAATTTGCAGCGCATACGGCACGGTGACATTTGTCAGGGCAAAGGTCGACGTGCGTGGAACAGCCCCTGGCATATTAGCAACCGCATAATGAACAACGCCATGCTTCGTATAAGTTGGATTACTATGGGTCGTGACACGATCGGTTGTTTCAAAAATTCCGCCCTGATCAATGGCAATATCAACGACAACCGAGCCGGGAGACATGGCACGAATCATCTCTTCGGTCACTAGCTTTGGCGCTTTTGCTCCTGGGATGAGTACCGCTCCAATCACTAAGTCCGATTCTTGAACAGATGCAGCAATATTATACATATTTGACATCAGTGTCGTAACATGGTCGCCAAATAAATCATCAAGCTGTCTCAGGCGCTCCGGATTCACATCAATAATCGTGACTTCTGCACCGAGTCCTACTGCCATTTTGGCTGCATTTGTTCCAGCCACGCCTCCTCCAATAATCGTCACCTTTCCTCGTTTGACTCCCGGCACACTTCCTAATAAGATTCCCTTTCCACCATGCGGCTTTTCTAAAAATTGCGCGCCAATTTGCACCGACATTCGGCCAGCCACTTCGCTCATCGGCGTCAACAGCGGTAAGGAGCCATTAGCAAGCTGTACGGTTTCATAGGCAACCCCGACTACTTTGTGATCAATAAGAGCTTTCGTTAATTCAGGCTCTGCGGCCAAATGGAGATATGTAAATAAAATTAAGTTTTCTCGAAAATATTGATATTCCTCGGGAAGCGGCTCTTTTACCTTCATCACCATTTCTGCCGCCCAAGCATCTTGAGCCGTTTTAACAATCGTAGCTCCCGCTTTTTCATATTCCTCATCTAAAAATCCTGATCCTTCTCCAGCTCCTGCTTCTACATACACCTCATGCCCCGCTTGAACGAGCGTCATCACTCCAGCTGGGGTCATCGCCACACGATTCTCATTGTTTTTAATTTCCTTCGGCACACCTATTTTCATCATCAACCGTCCTCCTCCATTACGAGCGCTGTCGTAATTTTTTCTTAAAAAAACCGCACCAAGAAAGTATTTCCATCTGTACTATATAGAATGGAATGAACGCTGGAAAATTATTCACATTAACGATACCGATGAATGACATCCATTCCTCCTGTCACTTCAATAATGGAGCCTGTAATCATATCCGAATCTTCTTCACATAAAAATGCAATCATCCGGGCTATATCTTCTCCCGTTCCTGAACGCCCTATAGGCGTCATCTCATCTCTTTGCTTTCTTGATTCCGCAATGGTCGCCTCTTTCATACCCCCTAATATGTTCCCAGGACAAATCATATTGGCTGTAATTCCATATTCCGCTTCCTCTACCGCAATCGTTTTGGTTAAGGAAACAAGTCCAACTTTCGCGGCACTAAATGCAGAACGGTGAAGCCAGCCTGGTGCATTTGCTGCTCCTTGAAAGCCGTACGTAATAATGCGGCCAAATCCTTGGTTTCTCATAATTGGAATCGTTTTTTTAAACAAATGAAAAACGGCGCTCAAATTTCCTTCGATCATCTCATACCATTCTGCTTCACTATAATCTGCTAGCTTTTTTCGTTCGAAAATATAAGGCCCGGCATTATTAATTAAAAAATCGATACGGCCGAATTTCGCTAGCGCTTGAGCAACCAAATGATGTAAATCTTCTTTTTTTGTAACATCCCCCTTCACGAATTGCAGCCGTTCAGAAACATGAGCATATTTTTGTTGAAGTGAATGGACGGCAGCTTCATCGCTTCGGTAGTTTACGGTTACCGAGTATCCTTTTTCAAGCAGCACCTCCGTCACCTTTCGTCCCAATCCTTTTGCACCAGCTGTTATGAGGGCATGTCGCACTCGAAAAACTCCTCCCCATAAACAAGTATCTAATTTTACTTTACTACAATCACAAAAGAAAAAACATCCATTATACTTATCATACCATGAAACACACCCAGCATCAGGCGACAGACAAAATCAAAATTAATTTTGTCTACCATTATTGCGTTCAGTGATTTTGATTTTTTCCTATCAGGCTCAGGCTGCTCAAAAATGCTTGGTAGACAAAGAGCGGAGCCAAGCGAAGACGCGAATGGAACAAAAGAAGTTCATGAGCGGGACAAGCGAGGCCGGTGACGCAGGATAAAAGCGTTTGCCAACAATCTGAAGCCATCATGGCGTATATACGCCATGATGGCTTTTATCATTCTCCTATCTCTCTTTGTGGTTGATAATGCGGTTGCTCTTGTTCAATGCCATCACTATGATAAGCAGACATGATTTGTTCGCTAATTTCTTGCGCTACCTCTTCATCATCGTATAAATTCCATTCATTGTTCTTCTTTTTATCCTCCATGCCTGTCACTCCTTTTTCATAAAATTGTTATGACAGCTCTAGTTTTCCTAGTTTTCTATATGATATACTTCAATTAGAACTAACATTTCTATCCAAAAGGGGAGTGGGGAAACATGACAATGACGTATAAAACGATTGTTGTCGCTGTAGATGGCTCGCAGGAAGCTGAATGGGCGTTTAAAAAAGCGATCCAAATCGCCAAACGCAACGAAGCATCCTTGATTTTAACCCACATTATTGATATTCGCGCATTTGCTGCCGTTGAAGCACATAGCCAATCAGTAGTGGAGCGTTCTGAGCAATATGCAAAGGAACTGCTAGAAAACTATAAGCAGCAAGCTCTAGAAGCTGGAATTGAACATGTCATTGTCGACATTGAATTCGGTTCTCCAAAAGTAAAAATCGCCAAAGACATCGCTCCAAAACACAAAGCAGACTTAATCATCTGCGGTGCCACAGGATTAAATGCTGTCGAGCGTTTATTGATTGGAAGTGTTTCCGAGCATATTACTCGCTATGCCAAGTGCGATGTGTTAGTTGTCAGAACGGAAAAAGAGCTTGGAGAAGTATAAAATAGTCCGTAGTGTTATATAGAGATTCGGGTTGAAAAATCGACATAAAAGAGGAAGCGACGGGGCTTTTGCTGAAAAATCCATCTGTATTTGTATAGCTGCGACCGGCTTCTCCAACATTGCTCCTTAAGTAAACAGATGATGAGTCGATTTCGACAGCAGGTCACACTTTGACATGACGCAAGCTGATCGAATCAATGATTTATGAAAAAAGATGATAGGCAAAAATCAACTTTGTCCATCATTTCCTTTTGATTTGTTATCCCATTTATCAACACTCCAAGACCGATCCACCTTTTGTGGATCGGTCTTGTTTATTCGTATCGCTTTTTTTCACTCAACCGTTTTTTCGCGTTGGCCACTGCTTTGCGCACTTCGGCAAACCCCGTCCCTCCAGCGCTGTTGCGCCGATCCACCGCCGTGTACGGATTCAGCGCCTCGTAAATATCAGATTCAAACAAAGGTGAAGCTTTTTGATACACCTCAAGCGGCAAGTCAGCTAAAAATATTCCTTTTTCAATGCATGTTAAAACAAGCTTTCCTACAATTTCATGCGCTTCGCGGAAAGGTACTCCTTTTGCCGCCAAATAGTCAGCAAGCTCTGTCGCGTTTGAAAAATCTTGCTTCGCCGCCGCTTCCATAGCCGCCACATTCACCTTCATCGTTTCAATCATACCGGCAAAAATTTTTAATGAGCCCATAACGGTTTTGACCGTATCAAACATTCCTTCTTTATCCTCTTGCATATCTTTATTATAAGCAAGCGGTGTCCCTTTCATGACCGTTAGCAATCCAAACAAGTTGCCATATACCCGCCCCACTTTTCCACGTATGAGCTCTGCCATATCGGGATTTTTCTTCTGCGGCATAATGCTGCTTCCTGTGGCAAATGCATCATCCATCTCGACGAATCGAAACTCTTGGCTCGACCAAAGAATCAATTCCTCACAAAAACGCGATAGATGCATCATCAACATCGAACTGTTGCTTAAAAATTCAATAATAAAATCTCGATCGCTCACCGCATCGATGCTATTTTCATATATTCCATCAAACCCCAGCAATTCAGCGGCATACTCGCGATCAATGGGAAAAGTCGTTCCGGCCAACGCTCCCGCTCCAAGAGGCGACTTATTAATGCGTTTTAAAGATTCAGCAAAACGCTCATAGTCGCGCTCAAGCATCCAAAAATAAGCAAGCAAGTGATGAGCAAATGAAACTGGCTGCGCCCGCTGTAAATGTGTGTATCCTGGAATTAATGTTTCAATATGTTGCTCTGCTTTTTCAACAAGCACCTTTTGCAACTCTTTCATCAGATCCATCATTTCTGTAACACGTTTACGCAAATAGAGATGCATATCCGTTGCGACTTGATCGTTGCGGCTTCGTCCAGTATGCAATTTTCCGCCCACATGACCAATTTCATCCATCAGCATCTTCTCGATATTCAAATGAATATCCTCATATGCAACAGAAAACTCCAGCTGACCCTGTTTTGCTTTTTCTAAAAGCGCAAGCAAACCAGTCTTGATGATCTCGACATCATCATTGGGCAAAATGCCGCATTTCCCAAGCATCGTCACATGTGCAATGCTTCCTTCAATATCTTCTTCAACGAGCTGTTGATCAAAAGGGATCGACGCACCGAACTCGTCGACCCACTCTTCTGCTGTTTTTGTAAATCGTCCGCCCCAAAGCTTTTTCACACATTCACCTTCTTTTTGCTGTTCACGATGCTGTGTACTTTCGTTGGCAAGCCAAATAGGGAGATAAAGCCGACAGCTGCTTGATGATCAAATTCATCTTCCGCTGTGTATGTCGCCAGCTTTTCATCATATAGCGAAAACTCCGATTTTCGCCCTTCAATGATGGCATGACCTTTAAACAATTTGACGCGCACAATTCCTGTGACATTTTTCTGCGTTTCATTTAAAAATGCAACAAGCGCATCTTTCAGCGGTGAAAACCACAAGCCGTTATAGATGATTTCCGCTAATTTCTGCTCAATTAACGGTTTAAAATGAGCGACCTCCTTCACAAGGGTTAAATCTTCTAATTCTTTATGCGCCTTAATAAGCGTCATCGCGCCAGGGCATTCATAGACTTCACGTGACTTGATGCCGACAAGGCGGTTTTCAACATGATCAATCCGTCCAACTCCATGCTTACCAGCCAACGCATTAAGCTCCAAGATCAATTGAGCAAGCGAATAATGCTTTCCGTTTAGCGTTTTTGGAACTCCTTGCTCAAAGCCGATCTCGATGATCTCTGGAACATCTGGCGTATCCTCTAATGCCGCTGTTAACTCATAAGCTTCCTCTGGCGGAGCGGCCCAAGGATCTTCGAGAATACCGCATTCATTGCTTCTTCCCCATAAGTTTTGGTCAATAGAAAACGGGCTATCTAAATCAATTGGAATCGGAATACCGTGCTTTTTCGCATATTCAATCTCTTCTTCGCGTGACCAGCTCCATTCCCGAACAGGAGCCACTACTTCCAAGTTCGGGTTCAGCGCCTTAATCGACACTTCAAAACGAACTTGGTCATTTCCTTTTCCTGTGCAGCCGTGAGCAACCGCTACCGCACCTTCCAACTCGGCAATTTCAACTAGCTTTTTTGCGATTAATGGACGCGACAGAGCAGAGACAAGCGGATATTTTCCTTCATAAAGCGTATGAGCCTGCAACGCTACGAGCGCGTACTCGTTGGCAAATTCCTCCTTCGCGTCGATAACATATGATTGGATAGCGCCAACCGTTAAGGCTTTGCTTTGCACAAAATCGAGATCTTTTCCTTCGCCTACATCTAAGCAGCACGCGACAACATCATAGCCTCGCTCTTGTAACCACTTAATAGCAACCGATGTATCTAAACCGCCGGAATAAGCTAACACAATTTTTGGATTAGCCATTATGATTCCCCTTCCCTTGATATACATAAATATACTTAAAACTAAATAAATATTCAAAAATCCACATTACCAATTTATCAGCTTTTATGATTTTTTTCAATAGTTATTCAACAAAAAGTATAAAAATACTATTCTTTTCTCTCTTGTTGCCCGCTTATGCTTTTTTGTAAAATAAAAGGAAGAAAGCGAGGGAGAGAGATGAACGCTTACTTTATCCATGATCAGCGGCTCGGTATTTCGTTGCCTTCACTTGATAAAGAGTGGGAAGAATATAGCGAAAAAGAGCAGCACGAAATCTTATTGGAATGGGAAAAAATCCGCGGAACAATCCCTGATCGGATCGCTGAACTCGAACAAATCATCAATCATAAGCAGGAGCAATTAAGCGATGAAAATAATTTTACCCGTTCATGCCAGCTTAACTTTGAAATTGCCGAGCTTGCTTCTGTCATTAATGACTTATGGATTTGGTATCGAATGAACCAAACGGTATCAAAGCAGGTGCATCAATAAAAGAACGAATCGGAGAGACAGAAACATTCATCCCTCTCCATTTTTTTATTTTTGTAAAATATATTGAATATTTATTTTTTTCATATTATTATTTGTATATTAACTTTCACTAATTGAAGCAACAGAGGGGGATTTATATGGAAAAGACGGCATCATACACTTCGCTAATCGAATCTTTTTCTTGGGATGATGTATTTAAGCATTATGATTGGAATCCGAAGGAATACTTTAACGTCGCCCATGAAGTTTGCGACCGCTACGCAGGCGATCCGCAACGCATTGCATTATTTTATGAAAACCATTCGGGAGAAAAGCGAATCATTACATATGAAGAGCTTCGCAACTGGTCCAATCAAATGGCCAATGTCTTTCGCAAAATCGGGATTAAAAAAGGGGATCGGGTTTGCGCGCTTTTGCCAAAAAACCCTGCATTAGTCGTCTACATTCTCGCTGCTTGGAAAGTTGGCGCCGTTTATGTGCCGTTATTTACTGCCTTCGGTCCGCAAGCGGTCGAATATCGGATTAATAATTGTGAGGCAAAGGCGATCCTAACGAATCGAGAACAGCGGGCAAAGCTGCCGACAAAAGATAAGGCGCCTACACTTGAGCACATCTTTGTCATAGATGGCCCTACTGAACCTCATGATTGGGATTTTTGGGAAACGCTTTCAAAAGAATCTAGCGATCATGTAACGGAAAAAATGACAGTCAACGATTTATTAGCGATTCAATATACTTCCGGCTCTACTGGAATGCCAAAAGGAGCGATGTGGACACACAACCTTTTAATCAATATCTATCCGTATATGCGCTATGCTGTCGATTTACGGGATGACGATATTTTTCTAGGAGGAGCTGACCCTGGCTGGGCCTATGGTCTAATCTTTTGCACCTTTGCACCAATGTGCTTCGGCGTGCCAATCGTCCTATATGAAGGGCCGTTCAAGGCAGAAACATATTACGAATTAATGGAAAAATACGGTGTTACCAATTTCGCATTTGCACCGACCGCTTATCGAGCGATGGTAGCGGCTGGAGAAGAACTAATCACAAAGTATGATATTCGTGTCCGTGCGATGAGTTCTGCCGGTGAGCCGCTCAATCCTGAAGTCATCCGCTTCTTCCAAAAAAATTTAGGGGTCACCGTTCATGATCACTACGGATTGTCTGAAACATTGATGCTCATTGGCAACTTCAACTCTCTCGATATGGACATATTGCCAGGATCGATGGGCTGGGCGCTGCCGGGATTTGAAGTGGCCTTGCTTGACGATCAAGGACAAGAAGTACCAACGGGTGAAGTAGGACAAATTGCGTTTCATACCCATTCGATTCCAAATGTTTTCCACGGTTACTGGAAAGATCCTGAAAAAACGGCGCAAAGAATGATCGGTGATTGGTTCCTGACTGGAGATTTGGCGCTGAAGGATGAAAATGGATACTTTTGGTTCCAAGGGAGAGCAGATGATATCATTTCCAGTGCCGGATACCGCATCGGGCCCTTCGAGGTCGAAAGCTCGCTGATCGAGCATCCAGCTGTGGTAGAAGCAGCTGTTGTTGGAAAGCCCGACCCGCTTAAAGGAGAGATTGTAAAAGCCTTCGTTGTATTGGCAAATGCATATGAACCTACCAAAGAATTGGCCGAAGAATTATCTTTATTTGTTAAAAATCGCTTATCTAAACATGAATACCCGCGCGAAGTGGAGTTTGTAGCAGAACTTCCTAAAACATCAAGCGGAAAAATCCAACGCTTCATCCTTCGCAACCAAGAAATAGAAAAACAAAAAAACGCTTAATCAGATAAAAAGGGGCGTCTATAAGCTGGAGAATCGGCTTATAGACGCCCTTTTATCTTTTTATGATTTTCCACTTTCATAGATGTTGATTTTCTGGACAGCCCATCGCGGTGATAGCAAAATCGAACTGCCTAAGATAAACAAGTGAGGCAAAAGAAGCAGGATCAAAGCATTTATCGACAGTCTGAGCGCCCGCTTCAGTGAATAAGCACGTTTTTTCTCATGCATCCTTTCTTATTTCCCTGACAACATGCGGCAATTCCGGCAATATTAATTTCGTCATCGCCAGACGAACAGCTCCCGTCGAGCCCGGCGTCGCAAAAATGGCTGTATCATTTGCCACTCCGGCGATGGCGCGTGACAGCATAGCGGCAGACCCGATATCTTCGGTGTAGCTGAGCATCCGAAACAATTCGCCAAAACCAACGATTTCTTTATCAAGAATTTCTTTCATCGTCTCAATCGTCACATCGCGCTTGGCGATTCCTGTTCCGCCGTTTGTCAAAACGACGTCGATCTCCGGATGCCGGCACCCGGCTAAGACCGCTTGGCGAATCTCTTCTTTTGTGTCTTTGACGATTTCATAATCCACGATCTCATGTCCAGCTCCTTGAAGCAGCTCAAACATCGCTTTTCCGCTCTTATCTGTCTCCATAGTTCTTGTATCACTGATCGTAATAATTTTGCATTTTACCACTTTCGGTGCTTCCTGTTTATGCTCAAATACAGCCATAACAAACTCCTTTCTTTTTTATCACTTCTAGCATTCGGCTTATAGCTCATGCGGTTGAAAAAACGAGTGGTTTTTTCTAAGTGTGATAAGATGGAACACGAAACCATATCGCATGCTCAGTCTAAGAGATTCATGACACTTGCAATCAATCCAGCTCATTCACTTCCGTTCATCAGTCCCCTAGACTAGTATCCACAAAATGGAATCATCCATAAAAAATCTTTGCTATCCTTTGGTACTAGCCAACCATTCCTTTATATTCTCCATCATATCATTCAAAATCCTTTTTCCTAAGGGCTATGTTATAGTGGGAGAAACAATTTTTAGGATGACACGGTTCCAAAGCAGCAAAAAGTGAACGACAAACCTTTCCTTTTCATTCATAATAGCCATATTGTCCATAAAGGAAGGATTGCGGGTAATGAAAACAGCTACGATTGTAAATCAGCTGTTTCTCAATTAATGTCTATATTGAAAAAAGCCAGACGTTAACGTCTGGCTTTTTTCTTATACATAGGCAATATCCGCTAAGCGAACAACATCGCGAGCGATCATGACCTCTTCATTCGTTGGAATGACTAATACTTTTACTGGAGAGTGAGGATAGCTGATAAACGCTTCTTTACCGCGCACTTTATTGAGCGACGGATCCCAGTAAACGCCCATAAATTCAAGGCCGCGCAATACTTTTGCCCGCACGACATCACTGTTTTCACCAATTCCCGCTGTAAAAATGATGGCGTCCACACCGCACATGCGAGCCGCATAGGAACCAATATACTTGTGAATGCGATTGGCAAACACTTCAAGAGCAAGCTCAGCCCGTTCGTTTCCTTCCGCCGCAGCCTTTTCAATATCGCGCAAATCGCTTGAAAAACCGGAAACTCCAAGCATTCCACTTCTTTTATTTAAAACATCGATCACTTCTTCAGCAGTCTTTCCTGTTTTCTCCATGATATAAGGAATAAGCGCTGGATCAATATTTCCAGAACGAGTTCCCATCGCTACCCCTGCCAACGGTGTAAAGCCCATCGATGTATCAATCGATTTTCCGCCTTCTACCGCTGCAATGCTCGCTCCGTTTCCAAGATGGCAGGAGATTAAACGAAGCTGCTCAATTGGACGGCCCAGCAGTTCAGCTGCCCGCTGCGTCACATACTTGTGAGATGTCCCGTGAAAGCCATATTTCCGAATTCCAAATTTCGTATAATATTCATATGGCAGGCTGTATAAAAACGACTGCTCTGGCATCGTCTGATGAAATGCCGTATCGAACACCGCTACTGCTGGGACGTTTGGAAGTATTTCTTTAAATGCTTTCACACCAATAATATTCGCTGGGTTATGCAAAGGCGCAAGCTCGGATAACTCTTCAATTTCCTTTAGCACTTCATCCGTGATTAAAACAGAATCGCTGAACTTTTCGCCGCCATGAACAATGCGGTGGCCTATTCCGTCGATTTCTTCAAATGAGTGAATGATCTCGAAACGAATGAGTTTATCAAGCAGCATTTTAACAGCAACGGCATGATCAGGAATTGGTGTGACCTCCTGCACCTTTTCTCCGTTTACTGTAATGGTAAACGCGGCATCTTCAAAGCCGATTCGCTCGACTAATCCTTTCGTTAATACGGTTTCGCTAGGCATATCAAACAATTGAAATTTCAATGATGAGCTGCCTGCGTTAATCGCAATAATTTTCGACATCTCCGATAAACAACTCCCTTATATTCAGAAAATAGTCCTTTGTTACTTGATAATAAAGAATGAATACAGATGAATTCTTCTCCATTTTACGATTCGTTCAACTATAGTTTCAAGCATTTCTCATGATTGTAATCGTTTGCAGAAAATATGTTTTTATATTCCTAAAATTTTAAATTGAAGCACGCGATGATATGCTTGGTAGGTGTCGTCCGAACCATCTCCGTGCTATTTAAGCCATTTCTCTCTGGACGGTGGAAGCAGCATCCATTCTATGATGGATCAACCATAAAAAAACGCCCGGATCGCGCTTCCGAGCGTTTGTCATAAGCTTCATATTTGGCAAATACACATTCACAACGGCTGGCCTTTTCCTTTCGTCACGCGGCTGCGTGACGAAGGTGGAACAAGACACAAGACTGCTTTCAGACTCATTCATGGTTCTGTGAAGTGGACTTATTCAGCCGCCCCACCTTCGAAATTGGATCACCTGCCATCAAGCTGGAACGCGCCATGCTCAACTAGCATCACTTGTATGGATGATCGAATTTTTATAGCCCCTGCTTTTCTGTTGTGAACCATTCGTCGATTTTATGCATCATTCCCTGCATCGCCTGCTTATTTGAAAAGCTAGGAAGCTCAGCAAGCAAGGCTTTTTTAGGAGGCTTTACGCTGCTGCCTTTCTTTTGCAAAATAAAAATGCTTTTGGCCGCCTGCTCATTTTTGAACATCGAAAGCGGGAGCTGCAACAATCCTTGTACTACCGTGTATTCTTTCACAAACGAATGGAGCTTGTCCGCTTGATCGCTAGTAAACAACGAATTGGGAATTAAGAAAAATAAATAGCCTCCTTCTTTCGTATAAGAAACGCTTTGCTCAATAAATAAATGGTGGGCATACGAATGCCCCTTTTCTGCTTTCAATATAAAGCGTGAGGCATTATCATCATTTGGATAATAGCCAATAGGCAAGTCGCACACAACCACATCCACCGGTTCAACAAACAGCGGCTGCAGGCTGTCTTGATTAAAAAAGTGGATCGAATGCTTTTGCAAATTTGCGTTGACATAAGCCACCTTCATCAGTAAATCGTCAATGTCGCCCCCATAACTTTTTACTTGTTTTTCTGGCAGATGGTTCAGCACGGCTGTCAGCAAATTCGCGGTTCCAACCGCAGGATCGAAAATCGTAAACGCAAAGTAGCGGTTCATAAATTTGCCGACTAAATAGCTGAGGAATAAGCTAACAGCGTCTGGAGTCATTTGATGATGGGGCTGCGTATGTTCCTTCATTCCTTTTAATACAGCGAGCTGAAAGGCTTTGCGAATTTCTTCATTTGTGAAGCGTTCGAGCTGAATTTGCCGATATTCGTTTTTCAATCGCTTCCTATTCAGTTCGCTAACTTCTTCCTGCAGAACATCGCCATAAAAAAAATTTTCTCCTGTTTCTGCTACAGCTTCTAAGTATGTACACCGCAGCTCTTCCTGCAAAATAACCGCTGTCTGATCGAACAGCGAAAACAAGCGTTCAATTGGTGAATGCATCATTGTTCCCCCTCTTTTATGGGTATCTAATCTTTTATTGTATGAGCGATCGTTTTTCTTTGCAATGAAAAAGACCCCGAAAGCCAATCGAGGTCTTTTCTTCTCTTCATTATTTTGCTGCTTTAGCTGCTTCAATAGCCGCTTCATAGTTCGGGTGGTTGGTTGCTTCTGAAACATACTCGACGTATGTGACCGTGTCGCTGCTGTCAACAACGAATACGGCCCGAGCAAGCAAGCGCAATTCTTTAATTAACACACCGTATGCTTGGCCAAACGAAGCATCGCGATGATCGGAGAGCACTTGAACATTCTCAATGCCGTTGGCTCCGCACCAGCGCTTTTGAGCAAATGGTAAGTCAACACTGATCGTCAACACTTTGACGTTATCTAACTTTGCCGCTTCTTCGTTAAAACGGCGCGTTTGCGCATCGCATACACCTGTATCAATGGATGGAATAACGCTGATGAGGCGAACAGAGCCTTTCGTATCCGAGAGCGTCACTTCAGATAAATCATTTGCCAAAACTTTAAAATCTGGAGCTTTGTCGCCCACTTTCACTTCATTCCCGATAAGCGTAACCGGATTTCCTTTAAATGTGATGTTGGCCATAAAAATTCCTCCCGTAAAAGTATGTATAGCGTAATCATACCGGGAATGAGAAAATTTTTCAACGATTTTGATTTCAATTAAATCCCTAAATCGTTTTTCCGTACTTCATGTCTTTCCTCTTCTTCCTTATTTCTTCGCAGCATATGTTGAATTTTCTCAATAACCTGTGGAGCGAAATCGAGAATTTTTTCATACAAATGTGTATTTTCATCAAGATGAAGCAGCTTCACCCCAGAAGAGTTAACAACTAAAAACGCGATCGGAGTAATGGAGACTCCACCGCCACTTCCTCCTCCAAACGGATGCTCTTCGTTTGGCTTTCCGTTAGCAGACGAAACAGCTGTATTTGTGCCGTTTTGCTTCCCTTCAAGCATAAATTCGCTTCCGCCAGCGGCAAATCCAAATCCTACTTTTGAAACGGTCAAAATAACGCTTCCGTCTGGCGTTTCTACAGGATCGCCAATGATCGTATTCACATCAATCATTTGCTTTAAGTTTTCCATTGCTGTTGTCATTAATCCTTGGATTGGATGGTTGCTCATATACAAACTCCTCCTACTAGTAGCTTTCATTTGCCTGACGGCTGACGAATGATTTTAGTTTTAAACGATTACCGCGCCAATATTTCAAAATTCGTATTCCTGCTAACATAGCATACCCGATTCGAAAATGAATCATACATGTGATTTTTGTCTCTGAAACAGCTTTTTGGAATGAAGGAGTAATGGAGAGAAGCGGCTTTGTTTTTAATTTCATAAATTTGCTAACAAGTGCAACAACTCCATATTTCAACGTCCAGCCGATTCCGACAGCGATTCCCGTTTGCGCGGCATCACCTGTCCCGATGTTTGTACTCCATTCCAGCTTCGTCACCGACACACGGGCCATAAATTTTCGAATAATGACATGCAAATGGATGACGTGCCGGGCAAAGTCTCTTGTTTCTTTAAAACTATGAATAATTTCGCGCGGATCATATTTTTTTCTTTTTGCCGGGCTTTCGGAACGATGGTTCAGCTTCTCTTTATGCAAAAAAACGATTCCCGGGGATGACTCATCCACTTTAATTAAAGGAATAAGAATGGTATAGCGAATAAGTCCAAAAAATGTTTTGAATATAATCCGGCATTCATCATTATCTTGCGCATGTTGAAACAGAATCGTTATGGACAGCTTCATAAACAGAAGAATCAGCAAAAAAAGGATAATGATAGAGATGATGATGATAGCTATCACGATTCGCACTCCCTTTCATCCTATCATTGTCACCATATTGCAAAAAAATAAACCTGCTTGCGCAGGTTACTCATGAATAACGGTCGTATCAGCAATTTGATCATGCAAACCTTGTTTTTTCTTAGAGAACGCCACAAAAAGAAAGCCGATAAATAAAATAAACTTAGAAATAAACTTGCCGACAACTTCACGAAATAAGACCGTTAGCCATGTTAAAGGCCGATCGTTTAAATTCGCCACTTTCAAGCCGAAAACCATCTTTCCCAATGTTTGTTGAAAATATTTCGTCATGAGCACAAAATAAGCATAAAACGTCACAGCTGTAGCTACAGCGATCGGAGAAAACATACTTGTTTCCTCTGATGAAAGATGAAGCCATTGAAAAAAAGGGTACACAATCAAACGATTAATGCTTCCTATAATAAGCAAATCAAATAAATAAGCCCAAAAACGCATCCAAAATCCAGCATAGCGGATGATCGGAACAGTTGCCATGACCGCTTCTTCTTCAAGGTGGGCATTTTCTTCTACCATCACTTTCCCTCCTCCTACTCCACATATAAATACATCAGGCGCGGCGATTTCGGTTTTGAAAACAATTGGACAAGTTCAAGCTCTTCAACATGATTGGATGTGAAGGCCGGTGCCAGCATGTGAAATAGCGATGCGAGGCCAGCATTATTTGTATATTTTATAACTTGTGCTCCTTGTAAATGGTAATCCCTTTTCATGGCTGCAATTGTGTCATCTAAGTACCCAAATTCATCAATCAGCTTTAACTGTTTAGCTTGGCGACCATCGTAAATGCGGCCATCTGCAATTTTACGCACCTCATCTTCCGAAAGATGTCTGCCTTCGGAGATGACTTTGACAAACCCGTCATAAGAATTGTTAATAAGCGACTGTAAAATTTTCTGTTCTTCTTCTGTCATTTTCCGAGACGGGCTCATAATATCTTTGTAAGGTCCGCTTTTGATCGTTACAAACTCCACTCCATATTTTTTTGCCAACTCTTCATAATTCACATTTTGCATAATAACCCCGAGCGAACCTGTCATGGTTTCAGGACTTGCGAAAATTTTATCCGCTGCCGTAGAGATATAGTATCCTCCTGAAGCAGCCATCGCTCCCATCGATACATAAACCGGTTTTTTCGTTTCTTTCCTTAATTTCAGAAGCTGGTCATGAATTTCTGCGCTTTCTACCACTCCGCCGCCTGGCGAGTTGACACGCAGCACGATCGCTTTCACTGTCTCATCCTCTTTAGCCTGCTCAATCATTTGCAAAAAACTGCGATGATCGTAGCCTGCTGAAGAAAATAAAGAGCTTGCTGTATCTCCTTCTTCAATAACCCCATTTACTTCCAGTACCACAATTTTCTTCGCTGTATTTCCTTCCTCCAGCACTTCTTCCTCAAAATTTTGATTGCTTAAAGCCAGCCATTCTTCTGACCATTTCCCTACATCCTTAGTCATAAATGATGTAATTACGCTGACTAGCGATGAAATAACAAATAGAACAACAGCGATCGCCAAAGCGATCCATCGCTTGCGGTTCATCTTCATTCCCCCTTTACAAATCATTTTTTTCATAAAGAAATAAGTGGTAAACTATATGTACGATTTATTTATTTTACCATAATTATCGATGAACTAAAATATGGCAAACTGGAGGATGGATGATGGAACAAAGGCGAAATCACTTGTACTTTTTCTATAAACACGATGAACAACTGAAGAAGCAAGTTGAACCTCTGATCAAAATTGCAGAACAAAATCATTTCGTTGTAGTGGATGACCATCGAAAAGCAAATATCATTGTCAGTATTGGGGATGACGGCTCGTTTCTTCAAGCGGTACGACAAAGCGGATTTCGGGATGACTGTTTATATGCCGGCATTTCTACTCTGCCATCACGTGGGTTTTATTGCGATTTTCATATCGACGATACAGACCATATGGTGGAAGCGATGACGCATGAGCAAATTGAGGTGCGTAAATATCCTATTATTCAAGTAACCATTGATGATACAGCATCCTTTTTTTGCTTAAATGAATGCTCTATCCGTTCCGGAATTATTAAAACATTTGTGATGGATGTATTTATTGACGATTTGCATTTTGAAACGTTTCGGGGCGATGGAATCATTGTCGCGACTCCGACAGGAAGCACTGCTTACAATAAGTCCGTCAATGGAGCGGTCGTTGATCCTCTTCTGCCGTGCATTCAAGTCAGCGAACTTGCTTCATTGAATAATAATCGCTACCGCACGCTAGGTTCTTCTTTTATTTTAAGCGGTCAACGAAAATTAACATTAAAAATCTCTCCAGATGGAAACCATTATCCTATCATTGGCATGGATAATGAAGCGTTAAGCATTCAACATATTGAAAAGATTGAAATTTCTTTAAGCAGCCGCATCGTGAAAACGGTTCGTTTAAAAGATAATTCATTCTGGGAAAAAGTGAAACGAACATTTCTTTAAGCATAAAATCACCTTGCTGTAAAAAACGTTTTTGTCGTTGACAAAATCGTTTTTCAGCAGTCTGAAAAGGCTGATCTCATTTTTGAGATCAGCCTTTTTATTGAAAATGCTTTATCTTTCTTCAAAAGATCGATCTGTTGATGTCGAGCTGCTTCGCTATTTTTGCTGTGCTAGCTTCATTTCCCGCTCCCGTAGTTCAACACGGCGAATTTTTCCGGACGTCGTTTTAGGCAATTCTTCAATAAACTCAATTTTGCGAGGATACTTATATGGTGCGGTTAGTTGCTTAACATGCTCCTGCAAAGCTGGAATAAGCGACGGATCGCTCGCATCCACGCCTTCACGCAGCACAATAAACGCCTTCACGACATGTCCGCGTATCTCGTCTGGGCTGGCAACAACAGCGCACTCTTTGACAGCTGGATGCTTAACAAGCGCGTCTTCCACTTCAAAAGGTCCAATCGTATAGCCCGAGCTGATAATAATATCGTCACCGCGGCCTTCAAACCAAAAGTAACCGTCCTCATCCTTTTTCGCTTTGTCTCCCGTAATGTAATAATCGCCGCGAAACTGCATGGCTGTCCGTTCAGGATCTTTATAATAATGCTTAAACAGAGCCGGTGTTTCAATATGAACCGCAATATCTCCTACTTCTCCAACTTGACAAGGCTCCCCATTTTCATTAACAATCTCGACACGATTCCCCGGTGTCGGTTTTCCCATGGAACCTGGCTTTATTTCCATTCCCTTCATCACACCAACAAGCAGCGTATTCTCTGTTTGTCCATATCCGTCGCGTACTTGTATGTTAAAATGCTTGGCAAATGTATCAATCACTTCCCGATTTAACGGTTCTCCAGCAGATACGGCACTATGCAAGTGCGGCAACTGATACTGGCCGATTGTCGGCACTTTTGCCATTAAGCGATATTCCGTTGGCGTACAGCAAAGAACATTGACTTCATATTTGCTTAAAAGCTGCAAATACTTTTCTGGCTCAAATCGTCCGTAATAGACAAATCCCGTTGCTCCTGAACCGAGCACCGATAAAAACGGGCTCCAAATCCATTTTTGCCATCCAGGTCCTGCCGTCGCCCAAACAACATCATTCTCTTCAATACATAGCCAGTTCTTTGCTGCCGTACGTAAATGGGCATAAGCCCAGCCGTGCGTATGGACAACCCCTTTTGGATTTCCTGTTGTCCCCGACGTATACGATAAAAATGCCATATCGTCACGAGACGTATTGGCTGCGAATAATTCACCGCTTTGCGATTCGCTTAATTTCATCAAATGAATCCAGCCTTCCTCTTCGCGATCGCCAATGACAAATTTCAAAATGCCGTCCATATGTTGAATGGACCCAAACTGTTGGACATATGGTTCATAAACGATCACAGCCTTAACCTCTCCATGTGACATACGATACTGCAAATCTTTTGTGCGCAGCATTTCTGAACTTGGAATAACGACGGCCCCAATTTTTAATGCTGCTAAATAAGCTTCATACGCTTCAATTAAGCGCGGTACCATAATCAAAACCTTATCTCCTTGATGAAGACCCGCAGAAAGTAAAGCGTTTCCAATTTGATTCGTTCTTTTGAGAAGCTCCTCATACGTAATTTCCTTTTTATGCCCTTCTTCATTCTCCCATTTTAACGCGATTCTCTCAGGAGCTCGCTTGGCGTGTGCCTCAATTTCAGAAGTTAAATTATATTGCTTAGGCGCAATTAAATCTTCACGGTTCATTCTCCTCATCCCCCCACTTCTTTTCTCAAAGTAAATTATACAAAACAATTAGAATTTTTTGAATAATTTTTTGAAATAATAAAGGCGGGAAAAATTCCCGCCTTCATAGCCATAATATTTAATTAAAATTGAGTAGGGTGTGCTCCACCTAATTGTTGTTGCGCCATAGCAACAAGACGTTTTGTAATTTCTCCACCAACTGAACCGTTAGCACGAGAAGTTGTGTCAGCACCAAGATTTACGCCAAATTCTTGAGCGATTTCATATTTCATTTGATCAAGAGCTTGTTGAGCTCCAGCCACTAACAATTGATTAGAGTTGTTATTGCGTGCCATGTGTTTTCACCTCCCTTGTATCTATAGAGTGTGTGAAAACACAACGAATCATGCGTTTAGATTTTTGGTAATTTTTATATACAAATCCTATGATATGCACATGTTATATATGAACCTCCCCCACCTACGCTTGGTTTAGAAGCGGGAGGCTTTTTGGTGGAGTATGTTAAAATAAGTTCTCAAACTCATCAGCTGACGTAAAAGCCTCATCAATGACCCATGTTTCTGTGTTGGCGACCGCCGCTTCAATAAGTGGCTCTAAATCGATAAAGCTTTCATAGTAAGCCACTTTTTCTCGCTTCGGTCTTGTTTTTGGTGAGCTTGGAGTAAAAATGGTGCAGCAATCCTCATACGGCAAAATAGAAATATCATGTGTATCAATTTTTCTCGCTAGTTCAATAATTTCCGTTTTATCCATTGAAACGAGCGGCCGAAGCACAGGCGTTGTTGTCATATCATTGATGACAAACATGCTTTCAAGCGTTTGGCTTGCTACTTGGCCAAGGCTTTCCCCCGTCACAATCGCTAAGCCATTATGTTTTTTTCGCAATAAATCGGTGATTTTTAGCATCATTCTTCTTGATGAAATAAGCGAATAACCATCTGGTACTTGGCGATGGATGGTCTGCTGGATATCTGTAAACGGAACGATATGCAGCTTGATTTTGCCGCCAAACTTCGTGAGTTTTTTAACTAAATCAATCACTTTTTGCTTGGCTCGTTCACTTGTAAACGGCGGGCTGAAAAAATGGACAGCTTCAATTTCTAGCCCCCTCTTCATCGCTAAGTACCCGGCAACTGGACTGTCAATTCCTCCTGATAACATGAGCATGGCTTTTCCGCTCGTGCCCACTGGAAGACCGCCCGCTCCCGGAACATCATGACATGTTACATACGTTCCATCTTTTCGTACTTCCACGCGAACATGAATGTCTGGCTGATGAACGTTCACCGTCAAATTTTGCGTATTTCGCAAAATGTGGCTGCCAATTTCATAGTTAAGCTCGCTGCTTCCGACTGGAAACTGTTTATCCACTCGTTTAGCACTTACCTTAAACGTTTTTCCTTCATATTCATTTTGTTGAACAGCCGTTAATGCCGCTTCTCGAATCTGCTGGATATCATTTTCGCATTTGATGGCTAAGCTGAAGGATTGAATTCCAAATACCGTTTTTAGCTGTTCCATAACCTTTTCATGTGGTTCACCATTCAATAAAATGTACATCCGGTCTCTCATGTATTCAATTTTTATATTTGAAAATGAGGCTAATTTTTTAGCAATATTTTGCTTCAAACGGACAACGAAACGATTGCGGTTTTTCCCCTTTGTCGACATTTCTCCGTAGCGGATTAAAATACGATCATATTTCATGTTCTCTACCTCGTCACTTCTTTTAATTTTTGAATGGCGTGTTGAATGGCGTGAATCGCCACAGGAATTTCTTCCAGCTTATTTTCATATGATAGGCTAATCCTTACAGCGCTTTCGGCTTTTTGTTGATCCACTCCCATGGCCATCAACGTTTTGCTCGGTGTGCGCTTTTTCGAGGAACAAGCCGATGTTGTAGAAACAAAAATATGTTGTTTTTCCAATTCATGCACAAAAACCTCAGATTTTAAGCCATTAAGCGAAAAGTTAATAATATGAGGAGCGGAATGCTCAGCAGGCGTATTCAGCTGAATATCTGCTATTTTTGCTAATTCTTGTATCCAGCGTTCTTTTAGAGCGAACAAATAAGCTGCTTTTTGTTCAAAGGCAGCAAATGACAAACGTAGCGCTTTTGTCATCGCCACAATCGCTGCGACATTTTCAGTGCCTGAACGCATTTGTAGTTCTTGACCTCCCCCTGCTAAAAGAGGAGATAGACGAATGCCGTTGCGAAGGTATAAAATTCCTGCTCCACGTAAACCATGAAATTTATGGGCGGACATCGTACATAGATCGATATGCGCCTTTTTTAAATCAAGAGGAACTTTTGTCACTCCTTGTACATGATCAACATGAAACACGATTTTCGGATGTTGCTTAAGCAGCTGACCAATTTGCTCAATCGGCTGGATCGCTCCCACTTCATTATTAACATGCATGACGGAAACGAGAATCGTCTCTTCGCGAATCGCGCGAGCCAGCTCGTCTATGTCTATGATCCCTTTTTCATTCACCGGCAAATAGGTTACTTCAAATCCCATTTGTTCAAGCTGTCTGCATGGCTCAGCCACTGATGGATGTTCAATCATTGTTGTAATAATATGGTTTCCACGCTGGCGATACTGGATCGCAGCACCTTTAATGGCAAAATTATTGGCTTCTGTTCCTCCAGACGTAAAAATGATTTCATTCGGTTTAACCCCTAACAAAAAAGCCGTCTGTTCCCTTGATTGCTCAAGCAGCCTTTCCGCTTTCATTCCAAGCTCATGAAGTGAAGAAGGGTTGCCAAAATATTTTGTAGCAACCGTCATAAATGAATCGATTGCTTCAGGAAATGGCTTTGTTGTAGCGCTATTGTCCAAATAAATCACGGCGGCCATTCCTCCTTTAAAATCATGATGCCGATACATGTTCCTAAAAATAATCCGTCTTTAATAATAAAAATAAAATCGTTGAACCGCAATTACATTATTCACGAAAAAACCGATAAATATCTCAGGTGAAGATATTTATCGGCCCCCTGCTGACAAACGTTTTCATCCCGCATTACTCGCCCCGCTTGTCCTCTCTCATAAACGGCTTGTTTTGATTCGCCACTTCGCTCGACGGCGCTCCTTATCTGCCAAGCGTTTTTTAAATAATTCAAGGACAAAATGGAAAGAAAACAGTGGTAGACAAAGCCAATATGAACTTTGTCTACCGTACCATTTATCGATTTCTTCTTGTCATACTTTTTGCTTCAGCTCTTCTTTTTCTGTAAGAAGCTGGCGGACACGTTCCAATGCGCCGGGTTCGATTTTTTCAACAGTTGCTACCGCTTGTTCAAGCGCTTGCTCATAATCATAATTTCGAAATAGCATTTCAGCTTCTTCTAAACCCTCTTTTACGGATGGATGCCGACGGCGGTAACGGTTTCCATATTGAATGACTTTTTCCACCAGATCCGCCTGCTCGAGCATGACAAATGTGCGTTCACATACGCGTTCTACTAAAATTGACGCTTCTGCAAGCGTTTGATTGACAGCCTCCATATTCAGGGGCTTGTCGTTCAGACGCAAAGCCACCTTCGTCAAAAGCGCCTTTGCTTCATCGAGCTGCAGTTTATAAGCTTCTGGAAGACCCGGCAACCGGCTTTTTCTTACCAAACGAACCGCTTCCGATAGCTTTTTTCTCATCGACTCAAGCTGTTCGCGTGCAGCCAGCTCATCCTTGCGCAAAGCTTGAAGCATTTCCCGGAACTGTTCATGCTCTTCTTTCATTGTTTGGATTTGGGCAAAAAGCTGCTCTAACTCCTCTTTAATGACGGAATGCGCGGTTTGTTCTCCCGCCATTCGATCTTGAATTAATGCAAAACGTTTGACAAGGTGCTGAATTTGTTTTTCAATGCTGCGATGCTTTTCAAGATCTTGAGCAGACAAATGGTAGCTTTGCTGAACAAATAACGTTTCTGCTTCCGTCTGTTTTGATTCTTCGCTTAAATGATGCAGTTGCTCTTCAATATGAGGGATTTCTGTTTGCACATATTGATGTGCAAACACTTCTTTTTCGAGCAGATCGTAAAGAGTATCGATTTCTTCTTTTATTTCTTCAATTCCTTGCTTCGCTTCTTCAATGCGAAGATCGTGAATATAGCTGATATATTGCTTTAATTTTTCTTGCTTCTCAGCGGCTTCCTGCTCAATTTGAAGATGTTCAAGAATATAGCCCGTTTCCTTCATTTCTCTATACCCATCTAGAAGTTCAGTCAGCTGTGCCGGAATCGCTGTCTCGCATTCATTTAACAGCACAGGAATATCCTGAAGCATTTGCGCCAACTCACTCAGCTCGTTTTTTAAGCCAATTACTACTTCTCTTGCCGCTAAATAATTTCCTGAGCTGGTCAGCTCCTCAAATTTTTGAAATTCAGCATGGGCGCTTTCCATTTTTTCCGTTAGCTTTTCCTCAGCCGCTCCAAATGTATGACGATAAGCAAGCAGCGTTTTTTTCGTTTCTCGATAAGCCGCTTTAAGCTGCTCGATCTCTGCTCGATTCTGTTCTTCGCTGCCAATAAGATCGTTCAGTTCGGAGAGGATGGTTTGAATATCCTCTTCTACTTTTCGGAGCGTTTGTTCAATCTCGCGCAGCACACCTTTCGCTTTCGTATAACGATATTTTTCAAGAAATTCTTCCGCATCAAACAACCTTTCTTCCACTGCAGGAAGCTGAACGGCTGCAATGTCATCCCATTGCTGACGCCATTTTTCAAATAGCTGCTCTGTCTCCCCTGTCATATTCAGCTGCTTTACTTTCGAAAGCTCATCCGTGACAGGACGATTCATAATGGCGATTTTCCATGCTTCCAATCGATCAATCTCACGATAGATTTTCTTTTTATAAATGTAGTTATATATCATCCCCCCGCTAACGAGGAGTAAAATCACAATTACAATTTCCATAAAGAGCCCCCTTGCACCCGAGTTAGTCGATTCAAAATAAAGAGTGGTTTATCGAGAAGGCAAAAGCATTGAAATAATGTTTTTTTAATGTTTTTATGATACCATGTTAACGACACTTTTTGACCAAAATTTTTAATTTTTTTTACAGAAATCTTCATTTTTTTCACTATAAAAGCGAACAGGGGGAATCTATTTTGCGCGATGGGCACATTCATACGCCGTTTTGTCCGCATGGCAGCCGCGATTCATTTGAGCAATATATCGAACGAGCGATCCAACTCGGATATAAAGATATTTCATTTACCGAGCATGCTCCATTACCAGCAACGTTTGTCGATCCTGTTCCCGCTCAAGACAGTGCAATGCCATTATCACAGCTCGAAAGCTATTTGGTCACATTGCAAAATTTAAAGTATCGCTATAAAAGCGACATTACGATTCGGGTGGGACTTGAAGTTGATTTTATTGCTGGTTATGAAGAAGAAACAGCCCGTTTCCTTGAAACAATCGGTCCTGAACTGGATGATAGCATTTTATCTGTACACTTTCTCCCGCTTGATGATCAATATGTTTGCATTGATTATAGCGCTGATATGTTTTCTAAGATCATTCAAGCTTTCGGCTCGATTGACCGCGTATACGAAGCCTATTACCAAGTGCTGTTGCAATCTATTGCTGCTGATCTTGGCCCGTATAAACCAAGACGAATTGGCCATATGACATTAATTCAAAAGTTTCAAAAACAATTTCCTTGTTCCGTTTCGCTGAAGGAGCACATCCTGTCCATTCTTGACGAAATTCAACGCCGCCGTTATGAAATAGACTACAATGGAGCAGGAGTGAAAAAGCCGCTCTGTCAAGAACCTTATCCGCCTCATTGGGTTGTTGCTGAAGCCATCAAACGAAACATTCCACTGATTTACGGTTCGGATGCTCATTGTGCCGGCGATCTTCATCAAGGAAGAGACATGATGATGGCTCGAGCACTTTTTATTTGAAATTCTTTTTCTATCGTCATAAAATAAGCGCATATCCAATTTCTATTCATGCAACTTAAAGATTAAACAATCGGTGCCTGCAAAAACGCACGGTCGGGAGACAAGTTGGTAACTTGCTTCGTTCACCCGATCATCGACTGCTCACATAAGAGCATATGTTGAGGGATCAAGTGATATCGATCATCGTTGCATGTCATAACTAGCATCACGGGTTCGGATTGTTTTTTAGTCAGTAGATGGCCGGCAGCAAAACCATTTCATATAGGTCTGAAGACGGGTGGCATGAACTTTTGTTGCGTGTTTAGAAAGTCAGTGAACCTAGCTTCGACCCGACCGTCTTTTTTTCTAAGACTACCACTAAATCCTCAAGATGCATGGATACTATAAAAACTGATTTCATATTTCAGCAGAAAAATTGATTGTAATCAATCCGACATCAGTATGATTTTTTATTCATACTATCGAACATAGGAAGAAACGTCATCAATTAGAGGGGTTTGCCCTCCTTCTTGTCGCCTGCTAGTAGGGCAATCATGCGTATAAACGCTTTTCAGGTAAAAAAAACAGTCAATGGCTTGCCGTGATCACCGCAGCAAAACAAGAGCATCATCTGCTCATTGGGGGATCCATGTTAATGCATCAAATGACGGCTATATCCCCCTAAATATTACAACAACGAAGGGAGCGATCTTATTGTTTCATGCCATCACTTATAACGGAACTAAAGAAGAAAATTACCATTTAGTGATTAAGCAGCTGCGCTCGCTAATGGAAGGAGAAAGCAATGTCATTGCTAATCTAGCCAACGCTTCAGCTTTGTTGTATCAATTTTTAGATGAAGTGAATTGGGTCGGCTTTTATCTAGCAGAAGAAGAAGAGCTAGTATTAGGTCCATTTCAAGGGCTTCCAGCATGCGTACGTATTCCATTTGGCAAGGGAGTGTGCGGAACAGCAGCAAAAAATCAACAAACAGAGCGCGTTCCTGACGTTCATCAATTTCCAGGACATATCGCCTGCGATGCCGCCTCTCAATCGGAGATCGTCATTCCTATCATAAAGAATGGAAAATTAATCGGCGTTCTCGATATCGACAGTCCAATCAAAAATCGTTTTGACGAAATCGATCAGCACTTTTTAGAGAAATTTGTAGAGACGTTAGCCGATTCTTTGTCATGATCCCCACCAAGCACATAAAAGGAATCCATATATCAATTAGGATTCCTTTTATGCCTTATACTGATGATGATAATCTTTAACAAATACGCAATTTTTTCCTGACCGTTTGGCCATATAAAGGGCTTCATCAGCTCGTTTAAACAATTCCGTCGCTTCTTCATGACGATTTTTTTTCCAATAAGAAACACCACAGGAAACAGTGACAGAAGGATGGGTTTCCTCTCTCACCTTAATCGCAAGGCGATTGGCAACAGAAATGCCTTTTGTAAGACCGACTTTTGGCAAATAAATAGCCAGCTCTTCTCCTCCCCAGCGAGCGCCAATATCGCTTTCGCGAATGTTTTGCTTAATAATATCTGCTACTTGGATGATGACAGCATCTCCCGTTTGATGTCCGTATGTGTCATTGATTTCTTTAAAATTATCGATATCCACTAAAATAAACGTACCGAACGCATCTCTTTCCATTGATTTTTGGAGCTGTTCATCTAGATAATGACGGGAATACAATTTGGTCAAATAATCTGTCACTACGAGGCTTTCCAATTCCTCCCGCAGCATAGCATTGGCGAAAGCCAGCGTAGAATGATGAATCAATGATTGAAGTAGCTTGAACATTTCAAATGTAAAATAATAGGGCTGACGATGCAAAACGATGACGACTCCTTTTAATACTCTGTTTTGCACCATGGGAACAGCCATTAGCGAACGAAAAATAGGAGCGGAGGACGATGCGTCTATTTTAGCCTCTCCTAAAAACACCATGTCTCGTTCTGTGCGAATTCGTTTTGAAACAAATTCAACATACTTTTTCCCTTGGCGCGTGCGGAAAAAGGGTGTACTTCCAGGCTGTAGCTTTTTTTTATCAGAATCAAACAAAAAGAAACCGACTTCTTCGGCACCAAATGAAAGCTTAATCTGTTTGACCATAAATTCCAAAGCGTCCTGTAAGCGCAAATTAGCATTCAAACAATGCATCGTTTCGTTAATCAACTGCAAATCGGCAACCAGCCTGCGTGACTGCTCGTACAATTTCGCGTTCTCAAGCGCGCTTCCCGCAGTATTTGCCAACAATGAAATGAAATTAATTTCACTTTTCGGGAACTCCATAATATGTGGTGCAATAATTTCAATAACTCCATAAACACCTTGCGCACCTTTGATTGGTGCATACAAAATGGATCGCTGAAGAGCAATAGAATCCTCAATTTGGACCTTTCCGGTTAAAAACGCCTGCATGGCTCCCATGTTTTCATCGGCATCTTCAAACATAATTGTTTTGATTGGCAAGCGGTCATGATATTGATGATCGTGGGACAAAAATAAATAGTATGTAAACGAAGGATAGACTTCTTGCAATGTTTCGATAATTTCTTCCAAAACATCTTCGATTTTCATTGATGCATGAATTTTAGCTGTAAAATGGTGAAGGAGCTCATATCGTCTTTCCTCTCCCAACCCTCGCGAAAATTTCTTCATTTTGCTAAACAACCGAGAAAAGTCCGCTTCAATTTGTTCGAGAAACGAAAGGCTCCATTGCCGCTTTATATAGATAAGCTGCAAAACCCCTAAAAACTCTTCGGAATGCCAAAGAACAATTTGTGCAGCTGTATATTGTTCATCGCGCTCATAAACATGGACTTTTTTCATCGAGCTATCTTCGTGAAATTTGATATTAGGTAAAAAGTCGTAAAAAGGTTCTCCTTCTTTTGTCGTAACTTCGGGATAAAAGACTTTTTTAAAAGGATCAAATAAAAACAGCGTGGCTTCCTCTAGCATAAACTCCTGCTTCAGCAATAGAAGCAAGTGCATCATAACTTTTGAAAAATGGTCGTACTCCTCATACGACAGCATCCAATCAAAAAACTTTTCTTTAAAAGCTGTATACGCCTCTTTCTCCTCTATTTTCATCATTCCATTCACCTGCATCTATAGTCTTGTCTCTGTAACAAAAACACCGCCATTTATTGAAAAGAGTGAAAGTTTTTTTCAAAAAATTACATCTTTTATTATACCATACGAACGGACTATAAAGAAATAAAATGTTGAGGTTGACTTTATTTTATAAAAATCATATAATATCGTTTGTGTAAAATATAGCAGCCTATGTGGTCACCTTTATTGGTTCATTTTGTTCCTCTTCGTCAAGAGGTGTATCGTGTAACTCTTAGCTGCTAGAGCGAGGATACATGAAAACAAAATGGCCTTAATTGTTGATTCACGTCTGCTTTTATTTTACCTAAAATAAAAGCAAAAGGAGGAGCATTATGGCTCGTTATACAGGTCCAACATGGAAAATTTCTCGCCGTCTTGGCATCTCATTAAGCGGTACAGGTAAAGAGTTGCAAAAGCGTCCTTACCCACCAGGCCAACATGGTCCAGGTCAACGTAAAAAACTATCTGAGTACGGCTTGCAATTGCAAGAAAAACAAAAGCTCCGTCATATGTACGGTGTAAATGAACGCCAATTCCGCAAAACATTTGACGAAGCTGGAAAAATGGCTGGTAAACACGGTGAAAACTTCATGATTCTTCTTGAATCTCGCCTTGACAACCTTGTTTACCGTTTAGGCCTTGCGCGTACACGTCGTCAAGCTCGCCAATTAGTGAACCATGGCCACATTCTAGTAAATGGAGGCCGTGTAGATATTCCATCGTATCGCGTGAAACCAGGACAAACTATTTCTGTTCGCGAAAAATCTCGCAACCTTCAAATCATTAAAGAAGCGTTAGAGGTTAACAACTTCGTTCCTGATTACTTAACATTAGATGCTGAAAAATTAGAAGGAACATACACTCGTTTCCCTGAACGCTCTGAGCTGCCAGCTGAAATTAACGAGGCATTGATCGTTGAGTTCTACTCTCGTTAATGTGAAAAATCCCTCTGGAGTATTCCAGAGGGATTTTGTTTACTATGATTTATATTGGATCAAATGGTACTTTTTCTTACCGCGTCGGATTACGGTAAACTGTCCTTCCACACGGTCCTCTTTTGTCAAGACTTTATTCACATCCTGGACCCTTTCGCCATTCACATAAATCGCGCCATTTGTTAAATCCTCACGCGCCTGTCGTTTCGATGAAACAATTCCGCTCGTGACAAGAAGTTCAAGAAGAGACACTTCCTCAGCTTCTCCTGTATACTCGAATGATGGAACATCGTGGAATCCTTGTCTAATCTCATCTGCTGTCAACTCAGAAATGCTGCCGCTAAATAAGGCCTCGGAAATTTTAATGGCTTGCCGCAGCGCCTCTTCTCCATGTACAAGCTTTGTCACTTCCTCCGCCAATGCTTTTTGCGCTGTGCGTTTTTCTGGCGCTTCCTGTAATTCCTTCTCTAGCTGTTCAATTTCCTCTTTTGTTAAGAATGTGAAATACTTCAAGTATTTGATCACATCCCGATCATCTGTATTAATCCAGAACTGGTAAAACTCATATGGAGACGTCTTTTCTTTATCAAGCCAGACAGCGCCGCTTTCCGTTTTACCAAACTTTGTTCCATCCGCCTTCGTGACTAAAGGAAGCGTCAAGCCAAATGCCTTCGCTTCTTCTTCCGTCTTGCGGATTAATTCTAATCCTGCTGTAATATTCCCCCATTGGTCGCTTCCGCCAATTTGCAGCCTGCAATTTTCATTTTGATATAGCTTTAGGAAATCAAAGGATTGCAAAATCATATAGCTGAATTCTGTAAAAGAAATGCCCGTTTCAATTCTCGATTGAACAGATTCCTTCGCAAGCATGTAGTTTAAGCCAAAGTTTTTTCCGACATCCCGCAAAAACGAAATAACATCCAAAGAACGAGTCCAGTCATAGTTGTTCGCAATTTTCGCTGGATTTTCGGCCGTATCAAAATCTAAAAAGCGAGATAGCTGTTCTTTGATTTTTTCGCTCCATTGCTGTACAATCTCTTTTTCGTTCAATGAGCGCTCGCTTTTCCTTCCGCTTGGATCACCAATGAGGCCGGTTGCTCCACCAACGAGCGCAATAGGAAAATGTCCTGCCTGCTGAAATCTTCTTAAAGTCAAAATCGGTAATAAATGGCCGATATGCAGGCTATCAGCTGTCGGATCAAATCCGCAATATAAGCTGATTTTCTCTTCAGATAATAATTTTTCTAGTCCTTCGTGATCTGTGACTTGATTGATAAGCCCACGCCACTCTAATTCATGAAGTAAATTCATGCGCTTCACCTCTCCATAAAAATTAAAAACTCGTCCCTCCACATTGAAGGGACGAGTGTTGATCGCGGTACCACCCTACTTAGAGAGCATTCTGCTCCCTCGCTTGTTTGGATAACGGCCTCTCACCGTCTTTTGCTACTAAGCATTCGCAGAGCCGTTCACAAAAGAAGCTCCAGGAGGTAATTCGCGTCTACCTTTGCACTGGTTCACACCAACCACCAGCTCTCTGAAACAGGGAGATAAACACTACTCATTCCTGTCATCGCTTAAATCATTCATTTTAGGATATACATGTTTTTACCACAATCCATTTGAATTGTCAAATATGATCGCAAAAAAGGACAAAAAGTCATAATATTTGACATTTTATATGATATAATAAAACTAATTTTTATTCCCTTACATTTGCCGTTACGTTAGCTCTCCAACCGAACGTCTTTTGCTGCATGATTGTGTAAAAGCCTTTACATGGAACAATTCGCTCCATCTATTCGTGAAGGATGGACTTCATGAACCGGGAAAGATGGATTCATTAGCATGCTTGTGGCGTAAGATCAAATCGGCTCACCCGTTGTCCTTGTGCTGCACGAAACCAAAAACTCACGGTCGAAAGGCAAGTCGGTCATCTTCTGCTCACACAAGGATAAATGTTGAGGCGTCCATATTGCGTCATGCTCAACTTATACTGGGACATTCACATATTTTTTAAGACATACTTGATTTTTATGGAGGCAAACATGGAACAGCCAAGACAACCGTTTTCCCTGCAAAAAGCGTTGCGAAACCTATATATCACGTATGAAATTGTGTGGAATGTTTTTCTTGTGTTCATTATTTTGCTTATTTGCGCTGCCTGCTTTGCTTTCGGAGTCGGTGCTGGTTACTTTGCCTCTTTAGTAAAAAATATGCCGGTTCCATCGTATAAAGAAATGAAAAAGGATATTTACAACTATGAAGAAACGACCCATATTTATTTTGCTAATCAGGTATACTTAGGCAGCTTCCGTTCCGATTTAGAGAGAGAGGAAGTGTCGTTAAAAGAGGTGTCCCCCTATGTTATTCAAGCGATTATCGCTACAGAGGATGAATACTTTTATACGCATCGCGGCGTAGTTCCAAAAGCAATTGCGCGCGCTTTGTTTCAAGAAGCAACGAATTCCTCCATGCGCACAGGCGGCAGCACGCTGACACAACAGCTTGTCAAAAATCAAATTTTGACAAACGAGGTATCTTTTGAACGCAAAGCCAAAGAAATTTTGCTTGCCCTCCGACTTGAACACTTTTTCAAAAAAGAAGAGATTTTAGAAGCGTATTTAAATGTGGTTCCATTCGGGAGAAATTCATCCGGCCACAATGTTGCCGGCATTCAAGCAGCGGCAAAAGGGATTTTTGGCATTGACGCAAAAGATTTAAACCTGGCGCAGGCCGCTTTTTTGGCAGGTCTTCCACAAAGCCCATTCGGTTACACTCCGTTTACGAGCGATGGGCAAGTAAAAAAAGATCTTTCTCCAGCTCTGGAACGAATGAAGTTTGTATTAAAGCGAATGAAAAGATTAGGCTATATTTCTCAAAGCCAATACGAAGAGGCTTTGAAATATAAGATTGCACAACATTTTGCACCGCCGCAGCCATCGCCATTTGAAAAATATCCATGGCTTACAATGGAGATCGAACAGCGATCAAAAGATATTTTAGCAGCTGTTTTAGCGCAAAAAGATGGTTATGAGAAAAAAGATTTACAAAACAATGCTCCCCTTTATCAGGAATATATAGCGAAAGCAGAAAAGCAACTGCGGCAAAATGGATACGATATTTATACGACCGTTGATCAAGATATTTACGATCGCATGCAATCGATCGTCGCCAAGTATCCGTATTTCGGCCATGACGTGATCAGAACAGAAACCAATCAAGCGGGGCAAACCGTTCAGAAGACCGAACCGGTGGAAGTTGGAGCCATGCTCATTGAAAATAAAACAGGAAGAATCATCAGTTTTGTCGGCGGTCGAGACTACCACCGCCAGCAATTAAATCATGCGACGCAAGCCTATCGTTCAAATGGCTCCACAATGAAACCGCTTTTAGTTTATGCGCCAGCTATGGAAATGGGGGTTGTTCAGCCTGGTTCTGTCATTCCCGATGTAGATCTGTACGTTTCGACACCGAGCGGCCCATATCGTCCGAAAAACGCCGATCGCCGTACGCACGGGCTTGTATCCGTGCGACAATCTTTGCAGTATTCCTACAATATTCCGGCTGTCAGAACCTACATGAGAACGATTCATCAACGGCCGATCGCCTATTTAGAAAAAATGGGATTTACCAGCCTGACCCAATCGGATGCCTCCAACCTCTCGTTAGCTCTCGGAGCTTTAACAAAAGGGGTAACGGTCGAAGAGAACGTGAATGCATATGCGACCTTCGGCAACTCTGGAGCGTTTGTCGATGCTTATTTAATTGAAAAAATCGTCGCTAAAAACGGGGAAATCGTCTATCAACATCATAGCACTCCTATTCCCGTCTTCTCCCCGCAAACTTCCTATTTAATGATCGATATGATGCGCGATGTTATTCGCCAAGGTACAGCGGCATCCCTTCCGTCATTTTTAAAATTTCAAGCTGACTGGGCGGGAAAAACAGGGACGGGACAAGACAATAAGGACGCGTGGTTTGTCGCTACTAATCCTAATGTCACGTTTGGCGTTTGGATGGGCTATGATACACCTGCTCCATTGGAACAAACATATAAAGGGCTTTCTTACAGTAAACGAAACTTGTTGCTCTGGGCACAGCTAATGAATGCAGCTTACGATGTCAAGCCAAGCTTGATTGCTCCAAAGCAACGGTTCAATATGCCAGGTGGAATTGTCCGCCGTGCCTATTGCTCGGTATCCGGACTTGTTCCATCAGACAGCTGCCAAAAAGCTGGATTAGTACGCTATGATTTATATAACACCAAGTTTACACCAAGAGAAGAGGATCGCTCCTTAACAAACGGGCGCTTTGTTGAAATCAATGGAAAGCGTTATGTAGCACTTGCTACAACGCCACGAGAATTCACAAAAGATGGAATTATATTAAGCAAGCAGATGCTCGACAAGCTCGGTATTAAGGAAGCAGATGCTGCAAAGCTGTTTCCAGATTCTTATACAGCAGCTGAAGAATTAAAAGAGAATGGCAAACGGCCAGATTCCCCTACAGCACGCTGGTCCAATCAAACATTGATATGGTCTGCCCTCCGTGAACCTGATGTCATCGGGTATCGAGTATACCGAGCGATTCATGAAGGTGCTTCGTTCCAAATGGTCGCAGCCATTAGAGCCGGCCAGCCGCTATCCTTTAACGATGGATTAGGCTCTGGTGTTTATTATGTCACGGCCGTTGATATTGCTGGAAAGGAATCCTCTCCTTCCAATGTGGTTGTCAAACAGACGAAGCCGGCAGAAACACCAACAACAACCAAACCATCCTCCTCGGCTCCTGCCTCAGAGGATGCACCATAGATACATTTTATACGTAATAACGAAAAACGGCTGACCGAATATTCGCGTCAGCCGTTTTTGCTATAATCATTAATCTTCCATCGTCGACAAATCTCCTGTCGGCAAGTTCAATTCCCATGCTTTTAACACGCGGCGCATGATTTTGCCGCTTCGTGTTTTCGGCAATTTATCACGAAACTCAATTTCCCGCGGAGCCGCATGAGCCGCTAATCCTTTCTTGACAAAAAGACGAATATCTTCAATCAATTCCTCAGACGGCTCATAGCCATCGCGCAACGAAATAAAGGCTTTAATAATTTCTCCTCGCACTGGATCAGGCTTTCCAATGACGCCTGCTTCAGCAACAGCCGGATGTTCAACAAGCTTACTTTCTACTTCAAACGGCCCTACGCGCTCTCCTGATGTCATAATCACATCATCAATCCGTCCTTGGAACCAGAAATAACCGTCCTCATCCATATAAGCCGAATCTCCCGACACATACCAATCCCCGATAAAATAGGATTCATATTTTTGCGGATTGTTCCAAATTTCCTTCATCATGGACGGCCAACCTTTGCGGATTGCCAGGTTCCCCATGCGATAAGGAGGCAATTCGTTTCCTTGATCATCAATGATCGCCGCTGTTACTCCAGGAATCGGCTTACCCATTGATCCAGGCTTGATTTCCATACACGGATAATTGCAAATGAGCTGTGCACCCGTTTCTGTCATCCACCACGTATCATGAATGCGGCGATGAAATACCTTTAATCCCCAGCGCACTACTTCCGGATTAAGCGGTTCTCCTACGCTTAAGATATGACGAAGTGAGCTCAAATCAAATTGTTTAATAATTTCATCTCCTGCTCCCATCAGCATTCGAAAAGCCGTCGGAGCGCTGTACCAAACCGTCACGCCGTAATCCTCGATTGTTTGATACCATATTTCCGGGCTGAAGCGTCCCCCGATAATCACGTTGGAAGCACCGCAGAGCCACGGGCCGAAAATTCCGTAAGAGGTTCCTGTTACCCATCCTGGATCCGCCGTGCACCAATATACATCATCCTCTTGTAAATCAAGCACCCATTTCGCTGTTTGATAATGCTGGATCATCGCATTGTGAACATGCAAGACGCCCTTCGGTTTTCCGGTAGAGCCAGATGTATAGTGCAAAATCAATCCATCCTGCCGATCCACCCATTCAACGTCAAAATGCTTACTTGCTTCATTCATGCGCTTTTTGAAGTCGATATATGGACCTTCCTCTTTAATTTGATCTCCCACTAACAAAACATACTTTAAGGCCGGAAGCTCATTGACAGGAACGCGCGGCAGCAATTCCGGAGTGGTGACAATGACCTTCGCTTCGCTGTCTTCCAGGCGATCGCGAACAGCCCCTTCCATAAACGCTTCAAATAACGGCCCAACAATCGCTCCTGTTTTAATTGCTCCAAGAACAGCAAAATACAACTCTGGCGAACGCGGCATAAAAACGAAGACGCGATCTCCTTTTTCTACTTCAGCGACTTGTTTGAATACATTGGCTGCCTTATTCGACCATTCTTTCATTTCTTTGAACGTATATTT
The DNA here is from genome assembly GCF_009834045.1 of Anoxybacillus sp. PDR2. NCBI lineage: Bacteria > Bacillati > Bacillota > Bacilli > Caryophanales > Anoxybacillaceae > Anoxybacillus > Anoxybacillus sp. PDR2. The sequence continues at coordinate 3,071,694 of NZ_CP047158.1, forward strand.
TTCCTCGCGCGAAGCATCTCGATAATAAAGTGCGACTTTATTTTTCCGGAATGTCTCTACATGGCGGTCAATCGCCTCATAAGCCATATTTACGCGGCCTGTTTCCGACCATGAAAAATTTTTTTCAGCCTCTGACCAATCAAAATTTCGATAGGTTTCCTCATAATTGGCTAAATTGTGCTCCCCTTGTATGACTGATAGCGTTTCCACTTTCATTCCCCTATTTCCCCCTTATGTAAATGATTACATTTCCATTATAGTATAACTCATATAAATTCTCAATTTTTAAAAAATTAACTTTAAAAACAAAGTTTTTTGAAGTTTTTTTGAAAACGCTTTATCTTTCTTTTTTTCATGTATAATGGAACTGTGAGAAAAGATAACCAGGTGGTGACTGAATGGAACATAAAAAAACATATAATGCCAAAGAACTAAAAACTCCAAGAGGCACGCTGATCATCGAAGGGCCGGTGCCGCCCGAAAAGCTAGCAGCCTATGAATTTCACCATGACTTAACCGCATTCCGACAGCCAGAGCAACAGCATAAAGCACTGATCGAGATTGCTTGCCTTCCTGAAGGAAGGATTATCATCGCCCGCCATCATCACACCATTATCGGCTACGTCACATTTCTTTATCCTGATCCGCTTGAGCGCTGGTCTGAGGGTAACATGAGCAATTTGATCGAACTGGGGGCCATCGAGGTCATTCCTGAATTCCGCGGCTATCAAGTGGGCAAAAACTTGCTTATTGTTTCGATGATGGATGATGCAATGGAAGATTATATTATCATCACGACAGAATATTATTGGCATTGGGATTTAAAAAGAACCGGACTGAATGTGTGGGAATATCGTAAAATCATGGAGAAAATGATGAATGCTGGAGGACTTGTCTGGTATGCGACTGATGATCCTGAAATCTGCTCGCATCCGGCTAACTGCCTTATGGCCCGCATTGGAAAACGAGTCGATCAGGAATCCATTCAAAAGTTCGATCGCCTTCGGTTTATGAACCGTTTTATGTATTAAATCAGCAAACAAAGGGGGAGAAGGTATGATTGTTGAACAAATTATGAAAACAAACATCTTCACACTTCATCCAAACAGTACGATCACAGATGCGATCAACCTAGTCAAGCAGAAGCGCATTCGCCATATTCCGATCGTCGATGAAGAACAGCGCATCTTGGGCATTGTGACAGACCGTGATATTCGTGATGCAAGCCCTTCTATTTTCCATGCCCATGAACATTTAGAAGACTTTGAAAAACCGATTAGCACGCTGATGAAAACAGATGTGATTACAGGCCACCCTCTTGATTTTGTAGAAGAAATTGCGGCGTTATTTTATGAGCACCGAATTAGCTGTTTACCGATTGAAACAGATGGAAAATTAGTAGGAATGGTGACTGAAACGGATTTGCTGTACACGCTTGTACAACTGACAGGAGCGCATCAGCCTGGATCACAGATCGAAGTCAAGGTACCTAATTATAGCGGAATGCTAAGCGAAGTAGCAGCGGTCTTTGCGAAAAGAAATATGAATATTTCCAGCGTCCTTGTCTATCCAGATAGCGATGAACGCTACAAAATTCTTGTATTCCGCATTCAAACCATGAATCCTACCGGAATTATTGCTGATTTAAAAAACGCAGGCTACGCGGTTCTATGGCCAAACCTACCGGGGGTTTCATCATGAAGAAGGATTGTGTGTTCGTATACTCAGATGCATTTCAAACTTACAAATTCAACGATGACCATCCATTTAACCAATTGCGCGTTAAACTCACTTATGATTTGCTCCAAGCTATCGATGCTTTAGAAGACGGACAAATTATTTCACCTCGCATCGCCACAGATGAGGAACTGGAATTGATTCACGACCGTGCTTACATTGAAGCCGTTAAAGCGGCTGGGCAAGGAAAATTAACAGATGAGATCGCCCTGAATTATGGACTGGGGACAGAGGATACCCCTATTTTTCCTAATATGCATGAAGCAAGTGCTTTGCTAGTAGGAGCGACGTTAACAGCTGTGGATTATGTATTATCAGGAAAAGCTGTCCACGCCTTAAGCCTAGGCGGAGGACTCCACCATGGGTTTCGCGGTAAAGCATCGGGATTTTGCATTTATAATGATAGTGCGGTAGCGATTAAATACATTCAAGAACGCTATGGGCTTCGCGTTCTTTATGTGGATACGGATGCCCATCATGGCGACGGAGTACAATGGGCCTTTTACGACGATCCGAATGTCTGTACGTTTTCCATTCATGAAACGGGAAGATATTTGTTCCCTGGAACAGGAAACATTACAGAGCGGGGGCACGGAAAGGGGTATGGGTTCTCATTTAATATTCCCGTCGATGCGTTTACCGAGGATGAATCATGGCTTGATGCTTACACGCAAGCATTGCGAGAAATCGCTGATTTTTTTAAGCCAGATGTCATTTTGACACAAAATGGGGCCGATGCCCACTACTACGATCCGCTTACTCATCTATCTGTCACAACGAAAACTTATCGTGAGATCCCAAGGCTGGCTCATGAAATCGCTCATCAATATTGTGACGGCCGCTGGATTGCCGTCGGTGGAGGCGGCTACGATATTTGGCGCGTCGTACCAAGAGCATGGTCATTCATTTGGCTTGAAATGACTGAACAATCAAACATTTCAGGAAACCTCCCGCAAGCATGGCTTGAAAAATGGCAGCCGTACTCTCCTGTTCCGCTTCCTGAAACATGGGACGATCCAGAAGGATTGTATCCGCCCATTCCACGCAAGGGAGAAATTACTGAAAAAAACGCTCTGACTGTCGAGAAAGCGCTTTATCCCATTCGCAACCAACGTCCCAACATGAAGCAAAGCCTATGAAATTTCATATTTGGCGACATTCCTTGTCTGCCAACCGTTTTCAAGATATTCTCAGTCAGAAAAACAATGGTAGACAAAGTGAAAATTCACTTTGTCTACCACCAAAATCTTTGTTTATTTTGTTGATTCTCGATATTCAATGCGATGCGGCAGCACAACAATATGGTTTTCGACATGCTCTTTATTCATATATTTCGTGAGCAGCCGCATAGCCACCGCGCCGATATCATACATTGGCTGGACAACCGTAGTTAAGCGCGGGCGCACCATTGTCGCAAGCCGGGTATTATCAAACCCGACTACCTCCAATTGGTTTGGCACATGAATGCCATGGTCCTGCGCGCTATGAATCACTCCAAGCGCCATCTCATCTGTACCAGCAAATACGGCTGTTGGTCTATCATGCAATTCCATCATTTTTTCATACGCTTCGATACCCGAATCGTATGAATAGTCTCCTTCAATAATCAGCCCCTCATCATATGCAATTCCTCTCTCCTCAAGCGCACGCCGATAACCTGACAGCTTTTTCTGATTAATTGGATCATCAGCCGGTCCGGTCACATACGCTATGCGTGTATTTCCTTTATCAAGAAGATAGGTCACAGCTTCAAATGCGGCTTGCTCGTAGTCAATGTTTACTGATGGAATCGCATGATTTTGCTCAATGGTCGCCGCCAGCACAATCGGAACGGATGATTTCTGAAATTCGCTTACATGTTCATCCGTCATATTGCCCCCCATGAACACGATTCCATCTACTTGCTTTGCCAGCATCGTATTGAGCAAATGCAACTCTTTCTCTTTGTTTTGATCGGAGTTGCTCAAAATGATATTATATTTATACATCGTAGCAATATCTTCGATTCCTCGCGCTAATTCGGCAAAAAAGATGCTCGAAATATCAGGGATAATCACGCCGACCGTTGTCGTTTTTTTGCTGGCGAGCCCGCGTGCAACAGCGTTTGGCCGATAGCCGAGTCGTTCAATGGCCTCCAATACCTTTTTTCTTGTCGACGGCTTAACATTTGGATTCCCATTAACTACTCGTGATACCGTTGCCATCGACACATTTGCTTCTCGAGCAACATCATAAATGGTTACATTCATTTATCCCACTCCTCTTATACCTCTATTTTATGACAATCGTCATCTTGTCTACTTATTATATTAGCAATATCATACGATACATTATGGAACAATGGCAACGTCTTGACAAATAATTTGTAAATGTTTTCGTATTTTATTCAAACTAAGACCAAAATAAAAAATCCCTTTCACCAGCGCGTATTCGCCCCGATGAAAGGGAAGGGTCGCGTGATTTACGCCTTCACCATTTGCCGTTGAAACGATTTTAATTCTTCCATAAATTCGTTAAATTGAGCAATATCCATTTGCTGAGCTGAATCTGATAAAGCAACGGCTGGATCAGGATGCACCTCGGCCATCACTCCGTCGGCACCGATTGCCAATGCCGCCTTGGCGCAAGGAAGCAATAGATCGCGTCTTCCAGTCGAGTGAGTCACATCGACAAATACCGGCAAATGAGTTTCTTTCTTTAAGATCGGCACAGCAGAAATGTCAAGCGTATTCCGCGTTGCCCGTTCATATGTGCGGATTCCACGCTCGCAAAGAATAATTTGATCATTTCCTTGCGACATAATGTATTCTGCAGCGTTGATAAACTCTTCGATCGTTGCAGCCAGTCCGCGCTTTAGCAATACCGGTTTATTTACTTGGCCGGCCGCCTTTAACAGCTCAAAGTTTTGCATATTGCGCGCACCGATTTGAATGACGTCGATGTAATCAAGGGCTGTTTCAATATCGGCAGGAGTCACGATTTCACTAATGACTGCTAAATCGTATTCGGCAGCAATTCTTTTCAAAATTTTCAGCCCTTCCACTCCAAGTCCTTGGAAGTCATATGGAGATGTTCTTGGCTTGTACGCTCCCCCGCGCAATAATTTTAATCCGTGCTGTTTCACTGCCTTAGCTACTTCAGCCACCTGTTCGTAGCTTTCTACTGCGCAAGGCCCCATCACAAAATATTGATTGCCGTCACCAATTTTTTCACCTTTGATGTTGACAATCGTATTTTCTGGCTTTTTCTTCCGCGAAACAAGCAGCGCTTTGCGATGATCGTCTTCTTGCAGCTCTAAGCCCGCTTTAAAAATTTCTTTAAAAATATGTTTCAACGTCGCCGTTTCAAACGGTCCGTCGTTATATTCAAGAATCAAATCGAGCATCTTTCGCTCACGAACTGGATCATAGCGATAAGTGCCCTGTGTTTCTTTAATTTTCCCAATTTCTTGGACAAGGCGGCCTCGTTCGTTAATCAATTTTAAAATCTGCAAGTTCACTTCGTCGACCCTTGCCCTTAACTCGTCTAATCTGTCGTTGCTCATGCTTTCTCATCCTTTCGTGGTTTATAAAAATAAAAAAATATGATACATTTCTATTAATTAGACATTATAATCGAAATGGATACAATTGTCACTAAAAAACTTTAGCAATTAAACGCATTTAAGTAATAAAGCAGCATATGACAAATTTTAAAAGAAGGTGAATTGTCCGTGAACAATGAGACAGCCATTTTTGCATTAGATATCGGAACGCGCTCTGTTATTGGGGTTATTTTACAAGAAATGAACGGTGCTTATCAAGTATTTGATGTGATAGCAAAAGAACATGATGAACGAGCCATGCTTGACGGACAAATTCATGATATCCCGGCAGTCTCGAAAACCATTATAGAAATTAAAGAAGCATTGGAAAAAAAATATGGACCGTTGCGACGCGTTTCTGTTGCTGCTGCTGGAAGAGCCTTAAAAACCGAACGGGCTGAAGCGACATTGTGGGTATCCGGAAAGACGATGATCACAAAAGAAGATGTGACGCATTTAGAATTAAGCGCTGTGCAGCAAGCACAAGCAAAATTGGCGGCACAGCAGCAAGAACAAAGCCATCATTACTATTGCGTAGGCTATTCTGTAGTGAACTACAAAATTGACGGACAAGAAATCGGCAGTTTAATTGACCAGCAAGGGACAGAAGCAGCCGTTGAAGTGATCGCCACATTTTTGCCCAAAATTGTGGTCGATTCTCTTCTAGCGGCTTTACAACGCGCCAACCTTGAAATGGAGGCGCTGACCCTTGAGCCAATCGCAGCTATTAATGTGCTGATACCGCCTACGATGCGCCGTTTAAACATTGCGCTCGTCGATATTGGCGCCGGAACTTCAGATATCGCTATCACTGATCTCGGCACCGTAGTGGCTTATGGAATGGTTCCGGTTGCCGGAGATGAGATTACGGAAGCGATTTCAGACCAATATTTATTAGACTTTCCATTGGCTGAACAAACAAAACGCGAGCTTTCCAAAAACACGACCGTCACCATCACAGATATTTTAGGCTTTGAAACAGAAGTGAGCAGTGAAGAAATCGTTGCTTCCATTTCCAAGGCGATTGATCGGCTTGCTCAAGCTATCCGTGATGAAATCTTGCTTTTGAATAACGGAAAGCCTCCAAAAGCCGTTATGTTGGTTGGCGGCGGCAGCTTGACTCCTCAGTTGCCAAAACGACTGGCTAAAATGCTTGAATTGCCGGATCATCGCGTGGCGATCCGAGGAGTAGAAGCCATTCAAAAATTAACAATCAGTCCAGACATCCATCTGCATGGGCCAGAGCTTGTCACCCCCATCGGCATTGCCATTGCATCCCAGCAAAATCCGGTGAAGTATGTTAGCGTCTCTGTCAACGGACAGCTTGTTCGCTTATTTGATATGAAGCAGCTAACCATTGGCGACTGTTTGCTGGCCAGCGGCATTTCCATTCATAAGCTATACGGGAAACCAGGAATGGCTCTTGTTGTCACTGTCAATGGACAAATGATCACCATTCCAGGCACACATGGGCAACCTCCGCTCATTACGAAAAACGGCATTCCAGCTGCTTTAGACACCTCCATTCATGATGGAGACGATATTTTCGTTGAAAAAGGGAAAGACGGGGAAGCTGTGTCCATTTCATTAAGAGATTTAATCGATGAGCTGCCGCGCAAAACCGTCACCATAAATGGAGACACGTATGAAATCAAAGCAGCGGTCTATCAAAACGGACAGGCTGTTTCTTTAGATACATATGTCCATGATCGCGACATCATTACCCTGAAAATGCCAGAAACCATCGAGGAATTGCTGCATAGTCTCAACCTCTCTCAATGGCTGACAAAGCTCAAACCATTTATCGTCTATCTCAATCATTCTCCTATTGAAATCAAAGCATGGGCTGGGACTATTTATAAAAATCAGCTGGAAGCGCGGTTATCATCAAGCTTTGAGGATGGCGACATCATTGAACTTACAGACCAAGCGGCACCAACGCTTCGCGAGCTGGCTGACGCTCAGCAAATCCGTTTGACCTACTCCGTCCCTGTCCGTTTTAATGGAGAGTGGATTACTCTTTCCAAACCTTTGGTGCAAATTTATCGTAACGGACAGCTGCTTCATGAAGAGGATCAAGTTGAAAACGGATCGACTCTGGAACTGGTCGAAAGGAAAATGGAGTCATTTATTTTTCAAGATATTTTTAACTATGTTCAAATTGATATCCCTTCGTCTGCTTCAGCGACTTTCACGTTGCTAAAAAACGGGGAGCGAGTGACATTTTATGAACCTTTGGCTCCGGGGGATGAATTAGAAATGACTTGGGAGCCCATCCATATAAACAAAAAATCATAGGCTGATCCCAAGTGATAGGGGATCAGCCTATAATTTGCCGCTTCAGTTCATCGTACGTAATGCTCCAATGCGAGGTGTGCCATTTAACAGAGCCGTTTGCAAACAGCAACGCTTGAGGCGATTCATGCTTTATGCTGAATGTCTCAGCAATGTAATTGGAAAGTGGCCGTGCTTCTTGCACATATAGATAATACGTGGCCACTTCCGGATGATCCTCTACAAACTTCTCGTACTCCGCGAAAGCCGCTCGGCTTATCGGACACGTTAGGCTATGTTTCAATAACAAAAAATGTTTGACTTCTTGAACGATTGGTTCAAATTGTTCTACTGTTTCAAGCTTTTTTTTTTTCCACATTATTTCACTCCGCTTCATTTGGATGCTGTTTTTTCTGTTCCGCATCACTCAATGCCTGTTCTGTTTCTTTCAACAATCTGTCAATTGCTTCTTTATTGTTGTCCACTGGAATCCGGATCGCTTCTGTCTCCAGTTCAATTCCTTCATGTTCCTGCTCATTCATGTCGCTTTCCGTGTCTTTGGCTGCCGGTACTCTCTTAGCTACCTCTTTTGTTTTCTCTTTCGCAATTTCCAGCCATTCTGTAGCCTTTGTTTTAATTGGCTCCAAATTCCCTGTCACATTTATTTCTGCTACCCACTTTTTCCCCTTATCGCTTGTGAAAAGTAGGGCCGTCGCAGCTCCAACCACCCCGCCAACAATCGCTCCTAGCAAAAAACTCCCGTTATTTTTTCCCATCTTGCATCCTCCTTTTTAGTTTGTTTTTTTTCTTCTTTTCCATTTTCCCCATATTTCTAAAAAAGCATTTCCCCATTGCACCGCTTGAATGACTTTTTGCTCATTGCTCGACAACTGTTTAGCTAAAGAATCGTTAAACGTTTGGATCGTCGCTCCTACCTGTTTGACGGTGTCAAATAGCCTGTTTAAACTCTCCATTTTTTTCTGTACATCATCAGCTGCCGCATTCGTTTTATGCAATAGTTGAGAGGTTTCCGTCCCGATTTCATTCACTTGCTTTTCCATTCCTTCGATTGTTTTCGTCAAGCTTTGCAATGTCTCCTGCACTCTTTTCAATGTTTTAACTAAATACACAACTAAAATGAAAAAGGCAATCGCAACCAATGCTACGCTTAAATATAAAATGATTTCCACATTTTTTCCTCCTCAATGCAACCTTTCTTTAAAGAGACTATTCGACTTCTTATCGACAAATTCCTCCTCTAACATTCTATATAATTTGAAATTTTAACAGACAGGAACATGGCGCAAGCATACACACCAAATCAATGAATGAACATTTCTCGCCACATTGGTAACGCGTCTTTGCGTTCGAACAAACAACTGTCGAAAAATGGCACACATCCCTAGACTGCTCCATTAAAGATGAAACAAACAGAATCAGTAAACATCCACGATCGAAAAAGTTTTGTGACTTGCCTTCCCACACGCATTCGCGTGACGAAGGTTGGAGTCAAGACGTTTGATCCATTTATGGTTCTACAGCAGCTTGTTTCGCCCACCTAAAACAGCCCTCACTCTATCATACAGCAGGTAAACATATCAAGTGACAGCTATTCTATTCAACAAATTGGGCAAAATAGGATACAATAATTTTGTATACATAGTAGGTAAAGCTTGTTGATGAATCAAAGAAGACAAACGGGACGCCCATGTTCCCCTATGTTTGTCTGGTTGCGACAAACAGCAGGTTCCGTGCTATGCTGACCATGAGATAGAAGACGCTCAGGTTTATCCTTGGCAATTCTGCATTTCTCAAGCAACGTCATGATCACCAATGCCAAAATCAATCGATTCGAATGGGAGGAAGCATAAATGAAAGATCCACGCATTGAGCAATTAGCCAAAACTCTAATTCAATACTCGGTTCGCCTGCAAAAGGGAGAAAAAGTATTAATTGAAAACTTCGGGCTTCAGCGCGAATTTGTCATCGCTCTCGTCCGGGAAGCCTATGCTGCTGGAGGATATCCGTTTGTATTGTTAAAGGATCATCAAATTGATCGAGCTCTTTTACTCGGTGCACAAGAGGAGCAATTTCAAATGATGGCCGACTTTGAAGCAAGCATCATGGCGCAAATGGACGCTTATATCGGGCTTCGGGCCGGTGACAATATTAACGAATTTGCTGATATTCCTGATGATAAAATGCGGCTTCACGGCAAAACCGTCATGCAAAAAGTGCATCGCGATATTCGTGTTCCCAAAACAAAATGGGTGGTGCTCCGTTATCCAAGCCCATCGATGGCTCAGTTGGCAAAAATGAGCACCGAAGCATTTGAAGATTTTTATTTTAATGTGTGCAATCTTGACTATAGCAAAATGGATCGAGCAATGGATGCGCTCGTCGATTTAATGAACAAAACCGATCAAGTGCGCATTACAGGACCAGGAACTGACTTGTCCTTCTCTATTAAGGACATTCCAGCCATTAAATGCTCTGGACAGATGAACATTCCAGATGGCGAAGTATACACGGCTCCTGTTCGTGATTCTGTCAATGGCACTATTTCGTTCAATACGCCGTCTCCTTACCATGGCTTTACATTTGAAAACGTCAAGCTAACGTTTAAAGATGGCCAAATCACGGAAGCAACGGCTAACGATACAGAACGAATTAATCAAATTTTTGATACAGATGAAGGCGCACGCTATATCGGTGAGTTTGCCATCGGCGTCAATCCATACATCCAGCACCCGATGCAGGATATTTTATTTGACGAAAAAATTGACGGAAGCTTTCATTTCACTCCGGGACAGTGCTATGATGATGCATACAATGGCAATCATTCCACCATTCACTGGGACATGGTGATGATTCAACGTCCAGAATACGGCGGCGGTGAAATTTATTTTGATGGAGTGTTAATCCGCAAAGACGGGCGCTTCGTCATACCGGAGCTTGAAGCGCTAAATCCGGAAAATCTCAAATAAGGTGTAATACAAAGAGCCGATTCATTGAATGAATCGGCTCCCCTCTTCTTCAAGCAGAAGAAAGGCACCAAGAATGAGCTCTCGGTGCTATGAATGAACGGTTTGCTCATATGCCTCTTGAAACTTTTGAATATCTCCGGCTCCCATAAATACCAGCACCGCATGCGCATGCTGCTTTAATACCGATGTATCGTCTTCTGTAATCAGGCGAGCATGTGGAATTTTCGCTTGCAAATCATAAATCGACAGCTGTCCCTGATGCTCACGGGCAGAGCCAAAAATATCGCACAAATACACCTGATCCGCTTGCTGAAGGCTCTCAGCAAACTCTTGCAAAAAGGTTTGCGTTCTTGTATAGGTGTGTGGCTGAAAGATCGCAACAATTTCGCGATTCGGATATTTTTGTCTTGCCGCATCAAGCGTTGCCACAATTTCTCGCGGATGATGAGCATAGTCGTCAATCAAAATTTGATCGCCGATCTCTTTTTCACTAAACCGCCGCTTCACTCCTTGGAACGTTTTTAAACGTTCTTGAATAACGCGCACATCAATTTCTTCATAATGGCAAAGGGCAATGACCGCCAACGCATTGAGCACATTATGATCGCCAAAACGCGGGATTTCAAATGAAGCAAAAAACGTATTGCGAACAAATACATCAAACGAAGTTCCTTCTGTCGTTTTCACGATATTGCGCGCCTGAAAATCGTTGTCATCGCCAAAGCCATAAAACAAAACCGGGACCTTCGCTTGAATTTTTTGCAAATACTCGTCATCCCCGCATGCAATAATCCCCTTTTTCACCTGCATCGCCATCTCCTGAAAAGCGGCAAATACATCATCAATATTCGCAAAATAATCTGGATGATCAAAGTCAATGTTCGTCATAATCGCATAATCAGGGAAATACGATAAAAAGTGACGCCGATATTCGCAAGCTTCAAACACAAAATATTGGCTTCCTTCTACTCCTTTTCCAGTTCCATCCCCAATTAAATACGAGGTCGGTTTCGCTCCTTGCATCACATGAGCCAACAGCCCTGTCGTCGATGTTTTCCCATGTGCTCCTGTCACGGCAACACTTGTGAATTTTTGCAAAAAATCGCCCAAAAATCGATGATAACGAATAACAGGAACCCCTAATTCATGTGCCGCTTGAATTTCTTCATGCGTATCCGCAAATGCATTTCCAGCAATCACTGTACAGCCAGGGCGAATGTTCTCCCTGCTAAACGGAAAAATGGGAATTCCCCGCTCTTCTAGCGCTCTTTGTGTAAAAAAACGCTTTTCAACATCTGATCCTTGAACAATATACTTCATATCATGAAGAATTTGTGCTAACGCGCTCATTCCTGTTCCTTTAATGCCCACGAAATGGTAAACAGTCATATCGAAGACCTCCAACAATCGTCTGTCTGAACCTTTACGCCATAAAAATCGGCTCAATACGGAACCGATTGGTCTGGTTCGAGCATGATCGCTGTTTGATTCTGCTCATCTCCTTTGCAGAATCAAGCGACACTTTCCTCTGTAACACAGTATATGATGCTCCTATAGATTTGTCATTTGCCTGCTATATGTATTCTCACATTTCATCATTATATCACTGTTTTTCGTCAAAGACTATGATGAAAAAGGAAAACTGATAGTAGTCCCCTCTCTATCAGTTTTCCCCGCTTTCCTATATTGTATTGCCTTTACTCTACTTTTTCTAAACGAGGATTGGGGCGATATCGCCGCCCTGCCTTAGCTTGATGCTTGCCGTTTAACAGTACGTTATCTCCTGTAAAGCCAATATGAATTTTTAACAGGCTGCTCCCTACTCCATACATATCAACAGGAACCCCCTGTTGTTCAAATTCGATAATGCGCTGTTCATTAAATCCACCGCTTACCACAATTTTAACATGTTCAAATCCTTCGCGGTCCAATGCTTCCCGCAGCGCAAAAATAAGCGGAGGATTCACCCCGCGCGGATCGAACGTCCCCAGCACTTCCGGATGACGGATAAAATATTGATCGATCATCGTACGTGATGTATCGACACGCACTCCTTTTAATTTATCGCCAAATTCCCTAGCTACACGAAGCGCATCTGTAATACAGTCATTATTATAATCGACAAGAACAACTAAATCGTCCTCTGGATACTTCGCATAATACGCCTTCGCGGCCGCTACGACATCCCCATCAAACAATTGAATCAGCGCATGAGGCATCGTTCCCATCCCTTGCTTGCCCCACCATTCATTCATCGCATGAGTCGCTTGGGCCGTAGAACCGCCGATAAAAGCGGCATAACCATCGCCAGCTTGTTGCGTATAATGGTCATCACGATCCCCCATAAAAATAATCGGTTTTTGCACTCCAGAAAGCGCAGCCGCTTTTACAACGTTATATACGTTTGTCGCTACCGATGTGCGGCGCGCCAAAATACCGTCAATAATCCCTTCCAGATAGCCAAAATTTTGATAAGGCCCCGTAATGGTAAGCACCGTTTCAAACGGACTTATTTTGTCTCCGTCTTTTAGCGAGTAAATTTCTAATTTTTCCGGCTCATCGGCAAAAGTTTTAACGAGTGCAATCACTTCATCCGTGCCGCACAGCACCGCATGCTCTTTTTGGAAAAATTGCATGGTGACGATGTTATCTGGGCAAAATTCGCGCACGATTTCCCTCGTTTTCAAAAAATAGACAGCGGAAAACCAGCCATCGCGAATACGCTCATCAAACTTGAATGTCTGGTTGGTTAATCTTTTAATTTTTCCCTGTAATTTCAATTCAATTTCCTTCATATTCTGCTCCCTCGCCTGCTCTAATTTATATAGCCGATATGAATTATGTCACACCATGATACGAACACCAATAGAAAAACTGACACCCCGTAAGGAAAAGGGAAAATCCCCCTTTCCTTACTGCTTCGCATGAGCGCTGTCAGAAAATCCATCTGCTATATAGTCAATCATATCATATGACCTTCTTGCAAATGAGCCAACTCTTCTTCCGTAATCAATACATCACGCGGCTTACTGCCTCGCGCCTCCGAAATGATTCCCTGCTCCTCCATCATCTCCATCAGTCGCGCCGCGCGGTTATAACCGATGCGGAAACGGCGCTGCAAGCTTGAGGTAGACGCTCCTCCTTGCTGTACAACAAATTCGCATGCTTCATAAAACAGTTCATCCTCTTCGTTTGATAAAGGCGCCTGTTTTAAAAAGTCATCCTGTTCGAATAAATAAGCTGGGGACATTTGCTGCTTCACATGGGACACCACTCGCTCGATCTCCTCATCGGACACAAAATTTCCTTGTATGCGCACCGTTTTCGATGTTCCATTCTCTAAAAACAGCATATCGCCACGTCCAAGCAACTTTTCGGCCCCGTTTGTATCAATGATGGTCCGGGAATCGACTTGAGAAGAAACAGAAAAGGCGATTCTTGTCGGAATGTTTGCTTTAATTAAGCCTGTAATGACATCAACAGATGGGCGCTGTGTCGCCACGATTAAATGGATTCCGCATGCTCTCGCTTTTTGGGCAATCCGGCAAATGGCTTCCTCGACATCTGTTGGGGCAACCATCATTAAATCTGCTAGCTCATCAATGATAATGACGATATACGGAAGATGGTGCTCTGGTGTCTGCTCTCTTCTCACCAGCTCGTTATATTTTTGAATATCCCTTACTCCAGTGTGAGCAAACAAGCTGTACCGCCGCTCCATTTCTTCAACTGCCCACTTTAATGCCCCTGTCGCAGCTTTGACATCGGTCACCACCGGACTGACAAGATGCGGGATGTCATTATATGGAGCCAGCTCCACCATTTTTGGATCAATTAATAATAATTTTACTTCATAAGGCGCCGCTTTATAAAGCAAACTGACAAGCATGGCATTGATGCAGACGCTTTTTCCTGAACCCGTTGCCCCGGCAATTAACCCATGCGGCATTTTCTTTAAGTCTGTCACCATTGGCATCCCCGATAAATCCAGGCCGAGCGCAACCGTCAGTGGCGAAGAACTTGCTCTAAAAGCTTCACTTTGCAAAATTTCACGGATCAATACTGGACGGCTTTGAGCGTTCGGCACTTCAATCCCAATCGTGCTTTTTCCAGGAATCGGCGCTTCGATGCGAATATCTTTTGCTGCTAGACTTAGTTTAATATCATCGGATAAGCTTGTAATTTTGTTCACCTTCACCCCCGGTGCCGGCTGCACTTCAAATCTTGTTACGGTCGGCCCTTGAGCTACATGAACCACTTTGGCTCCCACATTGAAATTGGCAAACGTCTCATTAAGCTGAGTACATTGATGATCCATCCATTCTTTATCATTCTCTTTTTGCTCCAACGGGGGCTGCAGCAATTCAAGCTGTGGAAAACGGTAAGCGGGTTCCCCTTGTTTTTTCTCTTTTTTTCGCGCCTCCCATTTTTCCCGATCCTGCTTGAGCATCATGACATTATACGGAATGCGAGAAGACGGGCGCTGTGTCGGCGCTTGTTTTTCTTGTGGTTCGTTCGATAAAGACGCTTCCGCATTTTGCTCCTCTGTCTTCGCTTCCTTCTCCTCTTCTGACGGTCTTCCGTCTTGCTCCTCTGATGGGCGAACATCAAGAAGCTGTTCCTCCTCACTATCCGCCACTTCTTCAATAGCAGAGGGCTGCGCCTCCTCTTCATCGCTTAAAGCTAATGATTCCCCAAGCGACGGCTGATGTCCGATCAGCTCCTCTTCTTTCTCGCTTCCATGCTCTTTTTCATCAGGCAGATCCATGATGTATGTAATAGGGAGGTCCAGATGATGGCTCAAAAGCGAATCCTGCTTCTCCTCAGGGAGTTCCGTCTCACTATCCCGCTTTTCCGGCTGCATTGGCTGCGGCCGTCCTTTATAACCGTAAATCGGCGAAGGTACTTCTGAAGGTCGGAAAGGACGCTTTTCCATCGCAGGACTTTCAGGTTCCCTTCTCGGCTTTTCCCTTCTTTCTTGTCTTTCTTCTGCTTCATCATACGTTTTGCTGCTTCTTTTACGACGCGTTGACGCTTCATCAGGAATCAACGGAAAC
Organism: Anoxybacillus sp. PDR2; assembly: GCF_009834045.1. NCBI lineage: Bacteria > Bacillati > Bacillota > Bacilli > Caryophanales > Anoxybacillaceae > Anoxybacillus > Anoxybacillus sp. PDR2. Next base: position 3,087,332 of record NZ_CP047158.1, read on the forward strand.
CGAAACTTTCCAGTTGGATACTGATAAGTCACTTTCACATCGAGTTCAGCAGCTGTTTTCTCGATGGGCTGTTCTTTCCGCTCAATCGGCGGCTCCCTATCCTCTTCCTGAAACAAATAACGAACAAGCCGTTTTAACCATTTCATCTAGAATTCACTCTTTCTATTCTCTTTTCAACTCTCTATTTTACCAATTATAAAAAAAAAGTCACTAGAAGGATGCCTAGTGACTGAAATAAACTGCCCTCCACCGATGCTTCGCTTAAAGGTGGGAACTTCAAGCGACTTGTGCGTGTTCGCTTTCCTTCGTTCCGAAGGGGGTCCGTTTGAACGATAGAGGATCCTATCCGTTGGCGATCGCCAACCGAAATTCATCTCCCATTGTCGTTCAGCTTCGCAAAACTTAGAAGTGGAAAACTTCTTTCAGATAAATGTTAAATAACATTATTTTGTAAAAGCTTGTCCAACTTGATAATCATCAGACAAAACTAAAATCCCTTTTTCTTGCGGAGCGTTTGGCAATTCAAGCTCGCGGGCGGAACAAATCATTCCGTAAGAAGGGACACCGCGCAATTCAGCTTCTTTAATGACAAGGCCGCTCGGCATAATCGCGCCAATTTTAGCTACTACCACCTTTTGCCCAGCATCCACATTCGGTGCTCCGCAAACAATTTGTAGCACTTCTGAGCCAACATCCACTTGGCATACGCTTAATTTATCCGCATTAGGATGTTTTTGTTTTTCTTTCACATATCCGACAACAAATTTGGGTGAAAAATCAGCTTCAATGAATTCCGTAAAGCCATTTTTCTCTAAAAGCTCATTGATGGCCTCAATTAACTGCTCGTCTACCTCCACCGCTGCATTTTCTTCAAAAGAGTAATGGTGAGAAACGTTAAAAATATTGTATCCTACTGTTTCGTTCGTCGTTTCGTCAAAAATGCGAACAATATCGCCCTTTTTTTCAAATGCGCGGCTTTCTGGGTTCATCGTCCTTAAAGAAATAAGCAACACATCGCCAATGCCTTCTCGATTATAAAATACGTTCATTGCACCTCTTCCTTTCTTTCCGACTACTGTTTTCCCTTATTTTTTCCTAATATAAAAACTGGTTCCAATTCGCCATTTTCATATAAAAATGATAGAGCGGTTACCGGCACATGGCCGCTTGCAAAAAAGCTCATTGTCAGCTGGGCAAGCACATCATATCCTGTTTCGTTTTGGATGTCGGCAACCACCAAAACGTCTTGATGAGGCACAGCCAGCACCATCGTTCCGGTGATTTTTTGGGCCATTTCTTCTAAAAAACGATCGTTTAAAATTCGGCTCGCATCATAGCCATCGTTTGTGTTCACAAAATAAAAACGATTTCCTGCCACTTCATCTTCTTTGACAGGAGTCTCTAAAGACCGGATGTTAAAGCGGGCAATCTCCTTGATTTGATGGACATCCCAATTTTCCTGCTCAATCAGCGTTTTGTCAATCAGACGATACGTGTTTCCTAAATCGAGCGCGTAGTAGATCCGTGTTTCAGCTGTATGCTCCTCGTAAATCAGCGGAATCCCGTCTTTTGTTTCTGTAGGAAACGAGGTAGAACGGATTACCGGATAAATGTCCTTTTCTTTCCCCGACAGCGTATGGGCTTCATGCATTGTATGGAGCGCTTGTTCAATATAATAGACAACCTCCTGAAGCGCTTCCTCCTGCTTTTCCTGCCATTTCGCAATAATGCCTGGCAACGAAACGGTGACACCTTTCTTGGTTTGCGAGTCTTCAATGCGAAGCGTATCCTTTTTGCTGTCAAACTGAAATGTCCAATCTTCACGCGCTAGCCGTTTTTCAATTTCTTTCGCCATTTTTTTACTATCCATTTGCATTTAGGGCTCCTTCACTGCAATCCTTGAATGAATTGCTCAATTTCCTCTTTTGTCTTTCTATCCTTGCTGACAAACCGTCCAAGTTCCTTTCCACGATCGTAAGCGACAAAGCTTGGAATGCCAAAAATATTTTCATCGGTACACACATCTAAAAGCTGGTCACGATCAATATAATAAAATTCGTAGTCAGAAAACTGTTGTTCAATTTCCGGCAAAAACGGTTCGATAAATCGGCAATCAGGGCACCATTCTGCTGAAAAAACGAAAATAGCCTTCTTTTCCTGTTTGATTGCTTGGTATTCTTTAGCTGTTTTAACCGTATTCATGATTTCTCCTCCTTTATTACTCCATTTTTCGTCCAAAACTCATACTGTCCTCTCAACAATTTAACAATATGGCTAAACATTTCGGTCCGATTCACGTAGCCATGTGTAAAAATACCGATGGCCCCTTCTTTTTGGCGGATATTTTGCTGACCAGTATAGGCTTCCATCACCTCGCCAAGCTCACGGCCGCTCCATACTCCTTCTGCCACCTCCAGCGGCAAAGGAATGCGTGCTCCCCCAGCGGAAACAACCATGCCATTCCGATCAACTAAAGCCCCCCAATTGCACACCCACAATTGGCTATCCGCCTCAACAACTCCTCCTTCAAGACCAATGGCGATATCTGCCTTCTCTTTCTCAAGTGCATGCTTCGCCCGATTGATCGCCCCTGCTCTTGTTTCTTCATCAGAAAAAGGTTGGGCAGCTACAGCAGAATCAACCTTTGTTGGTACAATTACATGGCGCTCATTGAAAAAAATAGCTTCGACAGCGGCTACCTTTGCTTGATTCGTTGTACCGACGGCAATTCTCATCATGTCATCCCCCTTTCACGGAAAAAGAGAAGCCTCATGAAGACTCCCCCTCAGTTTGCTTGACGAATGGACTCCACTGTCGACTGATCACATTGTTTCACTAACTCTATTAATAGCTGTTTAGCTGCGGCATAATCATCGACATGAATAATGGAAGCATGGGAATGAATATAACGAGAACAAATGCCAATAACAGCTGAAGGAATGCCGCTGTTGGCAATATGTACTCTCCCAGCATCTGTAGCTCCCGGAGAAATAAAAAACTGATACGGAATGCGATGCGTTTCAGCTGTATCGAGAACAAATTCGCGCATTCTCGGACTCATAATCATCGAACGATCATAGATGCGGACAAGCGCCCCTTTTCCGAGATGCCCAAATTCCTTTCGATCTCCTGTCATGTCATTGGCCGGGCTGGCATCCAATGCGAAAAAGATATGCGGCTGAATCATTTGGGCTGCTGTTTGTGCACCGCGCATTCCTACCTCTTCTTGCACGGTTGCCCCAGAGTACAAAACGTTAGGCAATTCCTCATTGTTTAATTCTTTTAACAGCTCAATGGCCAGCCCGCAGCCATATCGATTATCCCAAGCCTTCGCCAAAATTTTCTTCGGATTTTCCATTGGGGTAAATGGACAAATCGGCACAATTTGCTGGCCCGGCCGTATCCCCATGCGTTCCGCATCCTTCCGATCATCCGCCCCGATATCAATAAGCATATTTTTGATATCCATTGGTTTATTTCGCTGTTCCTCTCCAAGCAAATGCGGCGGAACAGATCCAATAACACCAATTACTGGCCCATGCTCTGTGATAATTTGTACCCGTTGTGCCAGCAGTACTTGGTTCCACCATCCGCCCAACGGCTGAAAACGGATCATTCCATTAGCAGTAATAGCCGTTACCATAAATCCCACTTCGTCCATATGACCAGCAACCATGACAATAGGCCCGTTTACATCGCCGCGTTTGACACCAAAAATACCGCCAAGCCGATCTTGTACGACTTCATCTGCATATTTCTGTAGTTCCTTTTTCATAAATTGCCGAACAAAACGCTCATTACCCGGTGCTCCCGGCAGTTCTGTTAATGTTTTGAACAGCTGAAGCGTTTCTACATTCATATGTTCCTAACCCCTTTTTCTTATGTCCTTTTTATTTTAGCGAACAACTCATATACTTTCCACTTTTCCCACATTTTTTTGAAAAATCAGGTATACTAAATAAAAGACCATGATTGAGGAGGGGAAAAAATGAGATGGAAAACATTTTTCGCAGGCGCCGCTGCCGGATTCGCAGCTGCTTATGCTGTCCAAGCCATGCGCGCACGCACATTCATTTCCTCAGAGAAGGCTCTCTCGTTGGCGAAAGCCGCTTTTCAACGCTCTGCTCCCATTAGTGGTTCGTGGATTCAGAGCGAACCAGAGACATACGAAAAAAACGGGCTTGTTTATAAAGTATATAAAGGCGGCATTTGCCGTGAGAATGAACAGTATGAAGTTTTCATCGACGCCTACACGGGAACCATTATTGACACATACAGACTTTCATGAAAAGAAATGAAGGACATCTCCTTTCGAGATGTCTCAGACTGTTAACAAATGCTTTTATGCTATGCCGCCGGCCTCGCTCGGCTTCGTTCCTTGTCTGTCAAGCATCTTCAAGCCATTCTGATACGAAAAAGTGGCCATCCATTGATGACAGTTAAAATAGTGGTAGACAAAGTAAACATGAACTTTGTCTACCACAGCGAATCTCTCCTATCGAGATGCCTTCTCTTTTTCACGTTCTCGCGCAACGCTCGCGATCATTTCACCTGCTTCATTCCATTTGATGGCTCGATAGTAAGCGTCATGATAAAAACTCAGCCACGCTTGTTGATCCACCGCATATGGAATCCATTTTTGCTTTTGAGCAATGGATGTCATCGGATAGTCATCGTACGCTAACACCCATAGTACGTTTTGATGAGCATGTGTCGGCATTAAATCCGCTAAGTGAACGAGCCGTTCTCCTTCAGATTCGATGTGAATGATCGAATGGCCGTCGCTATGGCCTCCTGTATGGATCATTTTAATTTCTGAAACAATTTCTATTTCCTCGGCAAACGTGACCACTTGTTCAGCGATCGCTTCCCAATTTTCTTTCCAATATGTATTGCGTGAACGAATATTAGGCTCCCTCATTTCGTTCCATTCCACTTGTGATGTCACAATTTGAGCGTTTGGAAAAACGGAAGCAAACTGATTTCCTTGCCGTTTCGTTAGCCCGCAAGCATGATCAAAATGCATATGTGTCATCAAAACAAAATCGACATCATTTGGGGTCAATCCCAATTCATGAAGCGACTTCTCAATGCTTGACTCTTCCGTCACGCCAAAGTTGCGCTTCTGCTTATCCGTAAGCTTTCCATTGCCGACGCCAGAGTCGATTAAAATATTTTTGTTAGCCACTTGCAAAAGAAGCGGATCGGTCCGCAATTCAATTTGATTGTTGTCATTGCATGGATACTTTTTTGACCAGAGCGGCTTCGGAACAACCCCAAACATCGCTCCTCCATCTAAATGAGTCACCCCTCCGTTTAACCATGTAATTTGCACATTTCCCACCTTTAATCTTTCCATTTCCCATCACCTCCATTTATAGTGTAACATTTCGGTGAATTTTTCGAAAATAAAAAATAAGGCTGCCTCGATCTTTCGAAAGACAGCCTTATCATTATTTTGCCCGATACTTTACTTCACAGCGATAAATTCGATTGCCCTTGGCCGCAAACTTTTCTTCGTATTCTGTCATCATATTTCCGGAAAAATCGCTATGATGAAGGTCCAAACTGACATATGTCAGGAGCAAGCCATATTGTGAGAAGCTCATAAGGGAATACTCGAACAACCCTTGGTTGTCTGTCTTGAAATGGATTTCCCCTTCAGATATTAAGATTTGTTCATATAATTCAAGAAAGGAATGATGAGTTAACCTTCTTTTTTCATGGCGTTTTTTCGGCCAAGGATCAGAAAAGTTTAAATAAATTCGTTCTACCTCGCCATTTTCAAAAAAACTAGCCAAATCTTTGGCGTTGACATTCAACAGACGCAAATTTGGCAGATCGTTTTCGATTAATTTATCGAGAGCAGATACAATCACACTTTCATATAGCTCAATCCCAATGTAATTAATCTCTGGGTTCTCCTTAGCCATTCCTGTAATAAACTGACCTTTTCCCGTTCCAATTTCAATATGGATGGGATGATGATTTCCAAATAATTCATGCCATTTTCCTTTGTATTGCTCTGGGTTTGGAACCACATATTGCGGATAAGCAGAAATTTTCTCCTTCGCCCAAGGTTTGTTACGTAAACGCATGCCAACACCTCTGTTTTTTTATCATCGTTGTCAACAATATCATGAATACCGACCAGTGTGCAAGATCAAAAAGAAAGAGTCCGCCGATGGCGCTTGAAGCTAGATGGCGCCTTGCTTTTTCTAAATTCTGAGATCATAAAGAAAAACAGTCGCGGCAACGACTGCTTGAGAATTGTATAAAACCGAAATGGTCCGCACATAGTAAGAAAAAAAGGATGAGTGCGTATGCCTTTAAACCATAACGATCAAATGACCGTATTAAAAGATATTTTATCCAATCACCAAACCGATTGCTGCGGTACGATAGCAGAATGCGAACAAATTGAAAGGCTTGTCAAATCTTTAATGGGAAATGAACAAGTCGGGTCACATGTAAAAAATGTTTTGCCTTCCATTTACCATTATGGACAAGCAGGAAAGAACAGCCCCAATCTTGATTCTCACATTTCCTCGTATCAACAGCAGTTATCGGAATGGGTGGACCAGCTTACTTAGAAATTAATATCGTTTGAAGGAAATGCAGGGATTGCTGCATTTCTTTTTCTGCGCATTTTTCTTTTTGCCAACTAAGCGTCTGCAACGTCTGTACAACTGCATACCATTTCATGCGCACACCTAAATCATCGGTCAGCTCCACTCCATAAAAGTGAAGCCATTCTTCCCATTTTTCCTCCGGAATATACCAATATAAAAGCATTCCGATATCGATGGCTGGATCGGCGATCATCGCCTCGTCCCAATCGATTAAATAAAGCTGGCCATCATCAGCAAGCAGCCAATTATTATGGTTCATATCGCAATGGCAAACTGCCCATTCATTACATCGAATCGAAGGAAGCTTCTCCTCGAGCCACGCAAACGCTTGCTTGACAAGAGGCTCGTCGCTCCATCCGGTTAACATGGATCGCAGCTGTTCCATCATCATTTGCGGCGACAGCGGTTTTTTTCCTAATCGTTTTAACATTTCCAGCAAATCTTGAGAGCGATGAATTTTCCGCAATAAATTCGCTACTTGCTCGCTTCCCATATCATGCGGTTTAAGCTCTCTCCCGTCTAGCCATTGCTGGGCTGTAATTACATCTCCGTTTTCCATTCGCTTTGTCCAGACAAGCTTCGGAACGATTCCTTCTGCGGACAAAACAGCAAGAAAGGGAGAAGAATTACGCTTCAAAAATAATTTTTTTCCATTATGTTCAGCAACATATGCATCTCCAGTAGCCCCACCAGCCGGAGTGATATCCCACTCCTTTCCCAGTAACTGTTCCAACGAAGTTCACCTTCAACTCATAAAAAATAAGAGACAGCAATCACCTGATGTTTTATTTTCAGACAATAGCTGTCTTACTAGATTTTATATGTGATTTGCTTTTTTCGTCAAGTCAGTCATTTTCGTAAGAACAAACGTACTGATTCCCTGGACTTCAATCTCTTGTTTCACGGTGTATAAAGGAGTCGTTCCGCTCGCTGTGTGATCGCACACGACATGCCATTCCTCCTCATCCGGAAGGGGTAAGCGCTCTGTTGCTTCTTGATTATGATGAATGACCAAAATATCGCTCCATGGCCCATATTCTTGCACGGATTGGAGATGATAAGCAATGACAGATGGCGGAGTCGCTTCAACCAATCGAAGATGTTTTTCGATTTCGGCAGACGTTGAAAAGCGGAAAGCCCGATGAAGCTTGCGCAGTTGAATCAATCCTGCAACATACCGCACATCCTTCTCATACAGGCTTTTTTGCCTCCAATCAAGCTGGTTAATGGCATCCGGAGCATTATAGCTGTTTTCTATCCCTTGCTTCGTCCGATAAAATTCTTGGCCGCTATGCAAAAACGGAATGCCTTGCGAGAGAATAACAAAAGCGGTGGCCAGCTTTTGCCGTTTCTGACGAATCTCTTCACTTTCATCCGCATTGGACACGCTCATTTTATCCCAGAACGTGTGATTATCATGTGATTCAACATAATTGACCGCTTGCGTTGGGTTCAGAAACATCCCTGCTTCTTTTTTAATTCGCACATTGCCTTGGATCGCTCGCATCGCTTGCTCACGGAAAGCCATATTTCCTAATGCAAACCCCTTTTCATGAATAGCAAAGGTACTTCCTTTGACATGATCGCGAAATCTGTCATTAAAATACGCAATACAAGGCAGCTTGTCAGCGTTGTTCATCGTAGCTTTTTGCTCGGCAGGAAGAGGGGTCGGCAAATCCCATCCCTCGCCAAGCAAAAGTGCGGACGGATCGAGCGCATGGACGACGGCCTCTACTTCTCTCATCGTCTCTATATCTAAAACTCCCATTAAGTCAAAACGAAATCCGTCTACCCCATACTCAGTCAGCCAAAAACGCACAGAGTCAACAATAAATTTTCGCACCATCCGTCGTTCCGATGCTATGTCATTCCCCACTCCTGTTCCATTGGATGGCATTCCATATAGATCATGTCGAAAATAATAACCAGGGACAATTTTTTCAAATGATGACTGCTCGCGAATATAGACATGATTATAAACAGCATCCATAATCACGCGAATTCCCTGTGCCTGCAAAGCACGGATCGCTTGTTTCAGCTCCTGAATCCGCGCATATGGATCAAACGGATTAGTGGCATAGCTCCCTTCAGGAGCGTTATAATGCAGCGGGTTATAGCCCCAGTTGTATTCCTTCAGCGGGTCTTTTTCATCTACTCCAGCAAAATCGTTAAATGGAAGCAGCTCTACATGCGTTACTCCTAGCTTCGCTAAATAGGAAAGGCCTGTAGTTGTATTATTTGGCCCGCTTGTTCCGAGCTCAGCAAGGCCTAAATATAACCCTTTGTGAGCCACCCCGCTATCTCCGTGAATGGTAAAATCGCGAATATGCACTTCATAAATAATCGCATCCGTCGGGGACGATAGCGGCGGCAGCGTTGACTTCGGCACATTTGTTTTCGTCAAATCGACGACAACCCCGTACTCTCCATTGACTGAAACAGCCATTGCGTATGGATCAACAGCCTCGCGCCAAACAAGGTTCACACATACTAAAAACGTATAACATCTTCCTTCAAGGTCTCCGGAAACTGTAGTCATCCATACTCCCTTTTCCATGCGCTGCAGCGGAATTTGCTCCTGCTTTCCTTCCGCCTCATCGAGCAATTTCACCTTCACCTCCGTCGCCGTGGGAGCCCAAAGCTTAAAAGTGGTTGCTTCTGGAGTATAGGTGATACCAAGGTCATTCCCTTCGTAATAAAACTGTTCATCAAATTCCGCGGTGCGAATGACTGCCCCGATTTGCAAATCGGTAAAAGCACCGTGATCATCATAAATAAGATATCTCTGCCCGATCTCGACAGCAAAATCGATCATACATTCATACTTAATACTCGTCCATAAATCTTCTCGCTTTGCCACTTGAAGCTGACATCGTTCCCCATTTGGCTTTTCGATAATAAAATTTCCGACCATTCCAGAATGATACGACTTCGGGACTAAAATCGTAATCACCGTCATCGCATCTAAATACGCTTCAAACGTTCGATGAACAGTTAACAAATTGGCACCTCCCAATATGAATAAACCCATTTTTTCATTTGTTTTGAGGATCAAGGAGGAAAAGACCTCGTACACGCTCTATTTTTTCCTTTCGCTGCTGAAAACTCCAACATCCCCTTAAAGCTGCTCGTCTTCTTTTTCCCACTCCCGCTCGTAATAATGGCTATAGCAGTGCTGCAATAAATGAGCGGCCGCTTTCAACTGAACGTGCTTAAGAGGAGCGGTCAATCCTCGCAATGAAGCAAACCACTGTTCATAGCTTCGTTTATCAATGAACTGCACATCGCTCGGTGCGTAACGGTAGTCAATATAACCGGAGCGGTTTAAAACCACCTTTTTAATGGGCAATTCGATTTGATAACGCTTATATAAATCCGAAATAATTTTTTCCATTCTCCGCAGAGAAAGAAGCGGATTCAACAGCTTTTTTTCATTTTCTCCGGCAATTTCTTTCCAAAATCGTTCCGCCGAGCCAACCATGATTTCTCCTTCCGCCAACGTAATACACCATGTGGCAGTCGGGCTCAATAAAATCACATCTAATTCGACAGGAGCGTTTTTCACTAAAACTACGGGCTTATATAAACATAAATACGTATCAGGAAAGCGTTGTAGAAAATATTTAAGCGGCTCTTCATAATAAAATTTTTTCTCAATCACTGATTCGTATTTCAAAGTTGAGCTTGCCCATTTCATTTGCAATTGGAATAATGTATCGAGAAATAGCAGTTTTAGATCATCAATGGTTTTAGGCTCTGTGATAAAGACTGAGGAAATAAAATCATCCTCAGGGGAAGGGGTTGTTTTTACTTCCTCTTCCTGTTTCCATTCCGAACTTTGGAACCATCCTTTGACTGTTTGGAAAATAGAGCGCTTCTCCTCGAGCCATTCCCACGAATCATTGTCTGAGACATTTTGGCTTGCTTCTCCACTTTCCCATTGTTCCTTCACATTCTCCCATTGCTTTTTCTTGAGACGGATGAATTCACTCGCATAGCGGTATACATCGTTTTCATATCTTGAAATATAATCTTGAAGCTTGATTAATTGTCCCACACAAGCAACCCCCGAACTCATCAGTTTCTTTTTCTATCTTTCTATAATAAAACAGAAACAAATAATGGACAAAGGAAAGCAGCTAAAATAGCACTTAATGTCATCGCAATCGAGCTTATCGCGGCTGCTTCCTTTCCGATTTCCAACGCTTTAGCCGTTCCAACACCATGAGAAGCGGAGCCAAGCGCAATTCCAACACCAAGCGGATGCGTAATTTGCAAAGCCCGCAATAGAGGCGGTCCAAATACCGCTCCGAAAATCCCGGCAATCATCACATAAACAGCGGCTAAAGCCGGAATGCCGCCAATTTCCTTTGCAATATCCATGGCGATTGGCGAAGTGACGGATTTGGGAAGCAAAGAGAACAACACCTTTTTATTCAGATGAAACAAAACCGAAAAACAAGCTCCGCTTACAATCGCGATCATGGCGCCTGCACAAACCGCCTGAAAAATAGGCCAAAATTGACGCTTCAGCGTCTGACGATGATGGTAAAGGGGAAAGGCAAGAGCGACTACAGCAGGACCAAGCAATCGCCCAATCCATTTTCCTCCTTCCATATAGGTTTGATATGGAAGCTGAAACCACAACAAAACCGCAACGAGGGTCCCTGTAGTCGTAACAATCGGCAAAAGAAGCGGTGTATAAAAGCGAACATATAATTTTTTCATGACTTCATAAACAACAAGGGTTAATAAAATAAAGCCGACAGCTCTTTCCATTATCCATTCATCCCCTTTGTCTCCTGATGAATTTCTGTTTCTTTTTCGGCTTTTTTCGCTCGCCATTGCCCGATCGCACCGCTTGCTGTCATGACCATTACCGTGCTTATCATCACAACCGCGATCGACAGCAAGCCTCTTCCCTGAAAAAGGGAGAGGTAATCCGCAATTCCAACGGTGGACGGAACAAATAAAAGCGGTAAATACGACAACAGAAACTGGGCTCCGTCACCAAGCCAACGCTCTTTGACGACGCCTGACATCAACAGGAAAAACAACAACAGCATCCCGATGATGCTGCCCGGAATCGGCAAATGAAACCAATGCTGCAGCCACACGCCGATCCCATACAGCCCATATAAACCAGCCACTTGTACTGCTATAATCAAGGCTCGTTTCATGCTGTTCCTCCCTTTCTAATGGCTGAGCGGAAATAAAGCAATGGCTTCATATTTGGGCACTCGGTCAAGATGCGTTCGATACAAAATCACTTCTTTCACAGTAAAACAGCCTTGAACACGCTCAAAGCTTTTTAACTTCTCTAATGAAAACTCTTCCTCCCCCTGCCATTTGCGGGCAATCGTAATATGCGGAGCAAATGGGCGTGCATCTAGCGTAAAACCAATATGTTCACATGCCCCATATACATCATTTCGCAGAGCAATAAGAGCCTGTTCTTGTTCCACCGTCTGCCACAGAATGCGCGGTGCCCGAGGCTGACCGAAAATTCCAATTTCCGCAAGCGTTAACGAAAAGCGTTCATGCTGTTGCCCGATTTCGTGCAATTTTTCGCAGACCGCTTCCCCCTTTTCCGTGGGCGTCTCTCCTAAAAATGCCAAAGTTATATGGTAATCCTGCTGATGCACCCATGTGCGAAACGGGAAATGCGATTTCACGCTTTCACTCCATTTTGCCAGCTGCTCCTTTATCTTTTCTTCTAATGTAACGGCGATAAAATAATGCGTCTTGATCATCAGCTTTTACTCCCATCTACAATAACATTTGATTTTCTAGATTTTATCAAATTCTATTGGATAAAAAAAGGACATCCCTTAAGAGATATCCTTCATCCTTTTTCTGTCCCATAATGCGATGATGGCTAAAATGGCTAAACCAGCCACTGTTAATAGGCTAAAAAACCAATAAATATCACTGGCATGGCTCTTGTCTAAAATGTAGCCGCCGATCACTGTACAAAACCAGCTGCCCAGTCCATTGCTGACTGCTGAATATAGCGAAACAGCCGTCACTCGAACGCTCTCCGGTGCCGTTTCCCGTACGTATTGCAAAGCTACTGGAATAAACAAACCGACAGAAAAGCCTTGAGCAACGGTGGTCACATAAATGAGCCAAAGCGGCGGCTCAAAGAAATAAAAGAACCAACGCAACGCTGAAACAGTCGCAGCAAAGGCTAAAATCGTGATCATGCCATACCGGCGGGTCAGTTTGTCTGTCATTTTCATAAACGGGGCTTCACTTCCAGCAGCCAATAAAAAGGCAAAACCGACTCCTGTCAGCGTCCCTCCCATTTCTTCCACAAACACCCCGAAATAAAAGTTGTTTGCATAAATCGGACCGAATACGAGAAAGGCCGCCGCTAAAAACAAAACAAACTTTGGAATTTTAAACAATTGCGCCATTCCGCGTACAACGGCTGTATTCATGGAATGACCTTCACGCGGCAGCTTCCAAGCAAGACCAGCTGACAATAACAACATAAAAGTGAGTATATAAAAAATAGCAACAAGGGAGAACGTTTCCGAAAGCCAGCCGCCGACAAGCCCTGCAAAAGCAAAGCCGATGGATCCCCATAAACGTATCGATCCATAATTTCCTGATGTTTTTTGCACATAATTTAATGTAATGCTATCAGAAATCGGTACAATCGCGCTTTGGGTAAAAGCTAACAGAACAGCCATAACCACAATCCACGTATATTGATGCACCGAAGAGTACATAACGCTAAATAAAGCTGTAAGCACAAACGCTGTCGTGAGCACGGTCACTGGCTTTTTCGTATAATCGCAAATCATTCCCCAAAGCGGTTGAATAAAAATGGTCACAATCGGACTTATCGACATAATCATCCCAATTTCCGTTCCTGAAAGCTTCATTTCATTTTTTAAATAAACAGATAACAAAGGAAAGAATGCCCCAAAACCAAAAAATGTACAAAAATAAACAAGTAAAAATACGATTTTCAATGGCAATATCTCGCGCCTTGCCGAGACCTCCATACTCCCCACGTCCTTTCATTCAGAAAAAACACCGCCCAGCACGGAGCGGTTATGGTTTCTTTCTATTGTAATGCGTTTTGAAAAGCTTTTCATTTCGCAAGTTCATAAATGGCCTGAGCATAAATCGCTGTTGCCTTCAGCAAATCGTCAATGATCATGTACTCATCCTTTTGATGAGCGACATCCGGTCTTCCCGGAAAAAGCGGTCCAAACGCTACTCCCGCTTCTAGAGAACGGGCATACGTTCCACCGCCAATCGAAAGAAGCGCCGCACGTTCTCCAGTTTGCTCTTCATATACACGCTGCAGCGTTTGAACAAGCATATGGCGGCGATCGACATAATGCGGTTTGGAGTCGCTAAAATGGGTAAGAGAAAACCCGTATGGTTTTGCTGTTTGCTCAATCACTTGCTTTGTTTGTTCCAAATCGTTCGTTACCGGATAGCGCAAATTGATTCCGATCCTACCTCCCTTGCCCTCATGGTAGGAAAGAATGCCGACATTCACCGTAAGATCGCCGGTCATATCGTCAGAATAAGCAATCCCGAGCTTTTTCCCGCGAGAATCATCACGAAAGTAACGATCAAGAAATTGGACAAATGCTTTTGCTTGAGCATCAAGCGGCATATTCGCTAAAAAAGCAGCAAGCAACACTCCGGCATTCTTTCCTTGATCCGGTTCCATCGCATGGGCTGAAACTCCTTCCACCTGCAACGTTATTCCGTGCTCATGATTGATCGCTTTTCCCTTTACATGAAAGTCTGTTAGAAATTGCTGAAAACGCTGTTCCATCTCAAGAAGCAGCTTTGTTTCCGCGCGCAATTCCGCTACAGCCAAATCAGGAACCATATTATAACGTCTTCCTGCTTCTAACGATTCAAGCCGAATGCTTCCATTCTCATTGTCGGCCGCTGTGATTTGCTCCAAATTCAAATCAACAATTCCTTTTTCAGCGTAAATAATCGGAAAGTCTGCATCCGGCGCAAATCCCATTGTCGGCATTTCTTCGTGCTGAAAATAATGATCTACGCAGCGCCATTCGCTTTCCTCATCTGTCCCAATAATCATGCGCACGCGCTTATGAAGCGGCAAGCCAAGCTCCTTCACAATCTTCATCGCGTAAAACGCTGCCATCGTCGGCCCTTTATCATCAATCGCCCCGCGCGCATATATTTTTCCGTCGCGAATGTCCGCAGCAAACGGATCACTTGTCCAACCGTCGCCAGGCGGAACTACATCAACATGGCATAAAATGCCGATTAATTCATCCCCCTCTCCCATTTCTAAATGACCGGCAAATCCGTTCACATTCTTAACAAGAAATCCTTCCTTTTGTCCCTTTTTAAGCAAAAATTGCAGCGCTTCATCTACCTCCTTTCCAAAAGGTTGCGAGGCAGTCGCGCTTTTTTCATCCAACACGCTCGGTATTCTTAAAAATTCTTGTGTATCACGAATCAGTTCATCTTTTCTTTTAAGCACTTCTTCCAGCCAATTGATTTGCATATCTGCCACCTCATTTCATGGTCTCTTTTGCTAATAAAAAATAAAAATAAGTAAAAAGAGGTAAAAACAAACAATAATAAATATTTGTGTCACATTATATCTTGTATATAGTAGCTTGCCCCCGACAGCAGAAAAAATGGAGCGACTTCTTTTTCATCAGCGCTCTAAGTTCTATTTCCTCATTGTATGTAGCAGAAAAAGCTTATTTTGGTTCATAAAACCATGTTTTTTTCAATCATAACACAATCAAGTAAAAACAAACATATTTGTTACAAACAAATGAAAAATGTTGAAATATTTTGTAAATCGCAATAAATGTGTAGCATGTTTTGGTCTATTTCGTGTAAAATAGTAGTAAAAGAAAAACAACTAGATATAATCTCTCATCTTAGAAGCAGCGATGATGTTGTGCCATGCGAATTATGTAAGGATAGGGAGTGGTCTTTTGAAACCTTCTACTCATCGGATGCTAACGCGGATTAAGTCTGTTTACATGTTTATCAGCGAGAGAGGAACTGTAACAACGCAAGAGCTCGTTGATGAATTCGGCATCACTCCAAGGACAATTCAGCGTGATTTGAACGTGTTAGCATATAATGACCTAGTTCGCAGCCCAAGCAAGGGCAAATGGACGACAACCAATAAGAAGGTGAGGATGTCCTCTTAAGTCGGTCATTAGAAAAAAGGTGAGAGGTTATAAAAAAACAAAACGGTCATTAGCCTCAACATACCGTAACCATGAATGAAAGATCATGAATATAGAAAAGGAACCTTATTCAAGATTTAAAGGTTCCCTTTTTTTATTTCATGTGCTGAAACATTTTTCAGCATCTCTATTTCCTCTTCTGTTAATTCTCGATACTCCCCAAGCGCCAGCGACGGATCAAGCACAAGCGGCCCCATTTGAATGCGTTTCAGATAAACAACGCGCTTGCCGACTGCTTGAAACATGCGTTTCACTTGATGAAATTTTCCCTCCGTAATGGTCACTTCGACATCCGAACGAGTCCCAGGTTTTAAAATTATCAATTCAGCCGGCTTGGTTTCATACCCATCATCCAAAATAACACCGCGACGAAATGCGGCAATATCCTCCTCATTGACTTCACCGTCAATAACAGCAAAATAGGTTTTTGGCACATGCTTTTTCGGAGACAACAGCTGATGAGCAAGCTGTCCGTCATTTGTTAATAAAAGCAACCCTTCTGTATCTTTATCGAGCCGTCCTACTGGAAATGGCGCAAAGATTTGATCTTCTTCTTCAAGCAAATCGACCACCGTTTCTTCCATGTCGTCTTCCGTTGCTGAAATTACTCCAGGCGGCTTATTCATCATCAAATAAACAAATTCTTTATACTCTACCTCTTCCCCCCAAACCGTAACGATTTGCGTCTCTGGATTCACCTGTGTTTTCGGATCTTTCACGATGACACCATCCATTTTTACTACGCCGGACTTCAGCAGTTTTTTTACTTCTTTGCGCGTTCCATATCCCATATTCGCTAACATTTTATCAATCCGTAAACTCAACATAAACGCTCCTTTCCTAATTTTATCAAAAGTATGAATTTAGACGTTTGCCTATTCCGCATCCTCCCATCCTTACATACAATACTTAAGAATAATAAAGAAAGGGGAATTTGCCTATGAGCAATTACTATCAATACTACTACCAGCAACAGCCATATACAGGAGGATTTCCAGACTATCCAGCGGAGGCGGACACCGGATACGACAACCGATTCCCTACTAGCCCAGCTCCAAGCGGTTTTCCAGGCGGCTTTCCAGGCGGTCATCCTGGACCTTCGGGAACGCTGGAACAACGCTTAAATCGAATGGAACGAACCATTGAGCGACAGGGCGAGCAAATTAACCGACTTAATCGCCGTCTTCAACGCGTCGAGCGTCGTCTTGGCATTCCTCCTACAGGTCAATTTTAAAAACGGAGACAAAAGAAGGCGGGTCACGAAACCGCCTTCTTTTTCCGTTGTAAAAAGGCAAAACGATTGCCAAATAAAGAGGAAATAAGCCCGAGCCGCTCGCTTAGCAAGAAATAGATCCCAGCACCAACCGCCGCACAAATGATCACAATGACCACTGATTCGACTTTTCCACCGTTATAATGGAACAGCCATTGACATAAATGAAGCATAACAACCGCTCCGATCGACATAATCGCTGTCAAAATCATGACTAAAATCGTGCGCCGAATAACGAAATTGTAACGGTATTTTGTGTATTTTTGGATAATAAATAAATTAAACACGACCGAAAGAAAATATCCAAACGTAGTAGCTAAAATCGCTCCAATGGTAGCGAACTTTGTAATGAAGAAAGTATTTAGTGAAAGCTTGACTAATAATCCAAGCGTCAAACTTATGACTGTAAAGCGCTGCTGGTTGATGCCCTGCAATACGGCAGCGGTAACAGAAAACATCGCGAATAAAATCGCCGCCGGCGCATACCAGCGAAGCACTTGCTCGCCGAGCGGATCGTAGTTGTAAAACGCCGCATACATCGGCTCTGCCAAAATGGCCATTCCGACGACCGCCGGAACCGTTAAAAACATCACCACTTGAAACGTCTGATTTAAATATTTGCGAAACGATTTCCGGTCACCGGAGATATAAGCTTTCGTAATCGTTGGAATCAATGTCAAACCAAATGATGTCGCCAGCGTCACAGGAATAATGACAAGCTTTTGCGCCCATACATTAAAAATGGAATACGCTTCTTCGGAAATTTTCGCAAGCCCGATGCTGGCCATCGCCCGGTTAAAGGTAAATTGGTCAATTAGCTGATAGAGCGGTGTCGCCAGCCCAACAAACACAAACGGAGCGGCATACATAATTAATTCTTTATACATATCTTTTAAAGAAGGATGAAGCTGTCCCCGGTCTTGTGTGAGCAATTCGGCTAAATGCTCTTTACGTTTCCACCAATACCAAATTAATATGGCAAGTCCGCCTAGAGCGCCAATAAATGCCGCAAATGTTGCCAAGCTAATCGCTGTGACAAGCGACCCATGCAAAACACGCAGCACAATGTAACAACTGGCCAACAGAAAAATAATACGGATCAGCTGTTCCACTACCTGCGATGCAGCGGTCGGTCCCATTGACTCGTGCCCTTGGAAAAATCCGCGGATTAAACTCATCACTGGCACGATAATTAAAGCGAAGCTGACAGCGCGAATGACGGTGACAACATCAGCAACGGAATTTCCCTCTACTTGTTTATCAATCACAAATGGAGCGATCCAAGGTGCGATCGTATAAAGAATCGCACAGGCGGCAATGCCGGTGATCGTCATTAGCAATAGCCCCGAGCGAAACAGCCGATAGCCCGTGCCGTATTCCCCTAGCGCATTGTATTTTGAAACAAATTTTGAAACCGCAAGCGGCACTCCCGCTGTAGCAAGGCTGATAAAAATTTGGTACGGCACATATCCATACGAATAAAGCGCTCCACCCCGTTCTCCGACAAGCGGATAAAACGGAATGACATACACTAAACCAAGAATGCGCGACAGCATCACACCCGCTGTCAAAATAAATGTTCCACGCAGCAATTTTGAAGCTGACATAACATCCCTTCCCTAGAGTGCATCTTTTCACAACTACTGTATTTTATCACATTTGCGGGCAAGTCGAGAAATTTTCATCTCTCGACTATAATAGAAAAAGAAAGGTTGGTGAAGCAAGTGAAGTATGATGTCATTGTGATCGGAGGCGGACCATCAGGATTAATGGCAGCGATTGCGGCCGGTGAGCAAAAAGCGAACGTCCTTCTTATAGATAAAGGGGACAAGCTGGGGCGCAAGCTTGCGATTTCTGGAGGCGGACGCTGCAATGTGACCAATCGGCTGCCTGTTGAGGAAATCATCAAGCATATTCCAGGAAATGGCCGTTTTCTGTATAGCGCGTTTTCGATCTTTAACAATGAAGACATTATTCAATTTTTTGAGCGGCTTGGCGTTTTGCTGAAAGAAGAAGACCATGGCCGAATGTTTCCTGTATCAGATCATGCACAATCTGTTGTCCAAGCGCTAATCAATGAACTGGACAATCTTAAAGTACATATTCGCCTGAATACACCAGTTGCTGATGTGGAATATGAAAATGGAAAAGCGGTCGGCGTTACGTTAAAAAATGGAGAATTTATTGCCGCCAACAGCGTCGTCGTCGCCGTTGGCGGAAAATCCGTTCCTCATACGGGATCGACAGGAGACGGCTATGCATGGGCGAAAAAAGCCGGGCATACCGTAACAGAACTATTTCCGACAGAGGTGCCGATCATCTCCAATGAATCATTTATTCAAGAGCGCATATTGCAAGGACTCTCCCTGCGCGATATCGCATTGAGCGTTCTGAATCAAAAAGGAAAAACGGTTGTGACCCATCGAATGGATATGATTTTTACCCATTTTGGTATCTCCGGTCCGGCTGCGCTCCGCTGCAGCCAATTTGTCGTGAAAGAGCGAAAAAAAGCAAATGCGGTAACGATGAGTATCGATGCGCTTCCTGACGAAAACGAAGAAATGCTGTTTCAGCGCGTGGTTGCTGCCATCAAAAATGAGCCAAAAAAAGCGATCAAAAATCTCTTAAAAGGACTCCTTCCCGAACGCTATTTATTATTTTTATTAGAAAAAAACCATATAGATCCGCAAGCATCGGCAAGCACGCTCGCTCATGAAAAGATTCGCGCCTTCATCTCAAGTTGCAAGCATTTTATGTTCCATGTCCACGGCACTTTGCCAATCGAAAAAGCGTTTGTGACGGGCGGAGGTGTATCGGTAAAGGAGATCCATCCAAAAGAAATGGCATCCAAGCTAATGGAGGGACTTTATTTTTGCGGCGAAATTTTAGATATTCACGGCTACACGGGTGGATATAACATTACAGCCGCCCTTGTCACCGGACGGCTTGCGGGAATGAACGCGGCAAAACATGCTTTACTACATCGGGCTTAGCCATTTTCGCTAGGCCCGATAAATGACCATCGCTGAAAAGCAGTAAATCTGCTCTCCCTCTGACTCCATTAGAGCCACATCATATTTAATGTCGATAAGCTGTCCTTCTTTTAATCCTGATAAAAATTGATTGACGGATATTTCCAAATCTTTTTCATGCTCTTCATCAAATAATTTTACTTTGTACATTTTGCTTCGATCATCTCCCTTAGTCCTTTTTCATTTAGCCCTTTCTGGCAAAATTGAAAGGAAATCCGTTTCAACCGCTTTGTGCGGTCAATGATCTGGCCAAGATGATAGGAGGTGTGTTCCACTACATGATACATCCGATGCATATCGACTCCCTGATCCCATTCCAGCCGTTTTTCCACCTCCACTCGCCATTCATTGAATATTTCTTGCACATATTCGCATAATTCCCCGGAAGTCCAGTGACCATTTGGAAAATATTCTTCCATTCCATTAGAAAATTGGACCGTTGGATTCGAAAGTTGCAACGTGTTTCTGTGAATATGCTCACAAATATGCAAAATGATTCCGCCAATCGAATGGCTTTCTTCCGTTTCGCAACACCATATTTCGTTTTCGTCCAAGCATTGAATAGCCGCCAGCAGCTTCGGCAAATAATGATCGCACATTCGATGAAGCGAAATATGCAGAAATAGTGGCAAACTACGTTCTAGGCCCATTTTCATTCTCCTTTCTATCTAATCAACTTGCTTCTTACACGCGATCACTGCAAATGTATTGTTTATTTCCTTAAAGATATCGATTTTCCTCTTTTTGCTTTGGAAGAATCAAACGACAATATTTTGCTTTTTTTTCACTACTGAATTAAAATATTGATAAAATATTTTCTTAACAAGTTTTTTTCACTCATTTTTCATCTTTTTTTAATATCGAACAAACCACGAACATCCGTAAATCGAATAGACGAATTTATTTTCCAAGATTATTAACAATCCATGAAACTGCTATTTAACTGCTATTTTTCTGATTCAAGACCAAATGAAAAAATAGCGGACTGCATTTTTTAGTTTGATTTGAATATTAATATGATTAGGAATATAATGGTGACTAAGCGAAGGAGTTTTTTCATTTTTTGAAATTGCTTAACAACCTAACATTTTCTCAATATAGCTAATCCACTCCATGTATAAACACCATTGAAAGGACCTATTTTTATAATCTAGAAGATCTGTTCTTTTTCGACTAAAAGCGGCAACATCTATGACTATCATCTTATTTTTTAGGACATAAACATGAAATGTGCGTTATATGGCCATATTGAGAAAATGCTGTCGAAAAGACCTAGCTATTAAAAGAAGGGGGCTTTATTTTCTCAATATAAAAAAAGGGGGGTAGGCATTGATTTATGTACATTTTGGGAGATAATATAGATATAGACATCGGGATGATTATCGCGATTAATCGTCAACAAAAAGGCATGACACAAGAAGAGCTATCCAAAGGGATATGTTCCGTTCCGTACTTAAGCAAAATTGAAAACAACAAAATCACTGCCAATGAAGAAATTATTGTGCTGTTATTGTCGAGATTAGGTCTCAGCTACGACAACATCATTTCTGAGCAAAAGCAATTAAACGAGGATATTTTGGCGTGGTACCAGGCGATTATCGATCGCGACACAAGCCAAGCAGATCAATATGCCCATTCTTTGTCTGAAAAAATCGAATTTATCGAAAATATCAATCTCGTTATTCATTACAAGCTCACGTTATTGCGTTACCATCTTTATAAAAACCAGCTATCCTCCGCCTTAGAATTGATCGATTATTTCACCAAGATTAAAGGAAAGCTGACAAACGGGCAGTTGCTTTATTTCTATTGCTTTTACGGCATTTATTTATGCATGAATCAGCAATATGAAGAAGGAATCCAAAAATTCGAAATGGCCAAAAGCATTAGCGATAAAATGCGCTATACTGAGCCTGAACTGATCTATTATTTAGCGTTGACTTACTGTCATTTATATCGCCCTTCATTAACATTAATATATGGACATCAGGCACTGGAATTATTCGATTCTTCTTCATATTATTTAAGAAGTATTGACTGCCAAATGATGATTGGTATCAGCTATGTAATTATCCAGCAATTTCATCAAGCAAAATATTACTTTGATAATATTTTAAATATTTCAAGAAAGCTAAAATTACCTGATATTATCGGAAAAGCATTGCACAATCTTGGCTATTTATATACAACAAAAGGGGATTCATCTAAAGCGATTGATTATTATTTAAAAAGTTTGAACTATGAGAAAGATGAGCTTGATTACTTAACGACTACTTACTACTTAGCTAAAGAATATGTTCTAATTAATGATATCGCTTCAGCAACAAAATGGATTGCCGATGCACTCGAAAGGTTAGAACAATCTCCTATTGCTGAACATTTGTTGCACAAATTTTATTGCTTACATCTAGAAATATCAGGAAAAGAGGAAGAACTAAAAATATATCTTGAACAAACTGTTATTCCTTTTTTCGAAAAAACCTATGACTGGATGTATTTGACCGATTGCTATGAAAAATTGGCGGATATGTACGCCAAGCAGTTTTTCTATAAAAAAAGCAGTCATTACTATCAATTAGCTAATAAAAAAAGAAAACAATATATTATTTAAAAGTTAAAGGAGGAAATCATATGAAAAGAAAGATTTTCGCTTCAATTCTTGCCCTTGTAACCGTATTGGGAGTAGGATTGACTGTATCAAATGACGGTCAATCCAAAGGCGCTCCAGTGCAACCAAACATCGTTTATCCTAACTATTGATCTAAACCTTTTAAAACTTTCAGCGACATTTTTTAGGCTGATGTCAGTTGATGACATCAGCCTCTTTTTTGGTTGCGGCATTTTATTCTACTTCTCCCTCCCATGCCAGCATGCCGCCGACCATATTGCAAACGCTGTAGCCCAGCTCCTGAAGGTAGCGGCAAACATTTTCGCTGCGCACCCCAGAGCGGCAAATAAAAATGTATTCCTCTTCCTTATTGAATTCTTCTAGACGATGTGGAATCTCGCCCATTTTGATATGTTTCGCTCCCGGAATCATGCCATACGCTACTTCTTCGTCTTCACGCACATCGATTAAATTTAATTTTTCCCCTTTTTCCAGCCTTTGTTTAAGTTCCTCTGCTGTTATTTCTTTCATTTCTTCCATTTCTTTTTCTCCTTTCTTTTTAAAGCAAGTCCCTCACAGCCTGAAAGAGTGAGGGACTTGCTTTTGATTAATTGGCCACAATATTGACTAGCTTACCTGGAACGGCAATCACCTTACGTATCGTTTTTCCGTCGAGCTGTTCTTTCACTTTTGCGTCCTCCAAGGCGATTTGCTCCATTTGTTCTTTCGAAGCATCCGCTGGAACATGGAGCTTCGCGCGCACTTTGCCGTTCACCTGTACGACGATTTCTATCTCATCTTCGACTAATTTTGTTTCATCATACACAGGCCACGCTTCATACGCAATCGTATTTGTATGGCCAAGCTTTTCCCATAGCTCTTCGGCAATATGCGGACACACTGGAGATAACAATTTCACAAACCCTTCCATATACGCTTTTGGTAGAACAGGGGCTTTATACGCTTCGTTAATAAAGACCATTAATTGGGAAATCGCTGTATTGAAACGAATAGCTTCGTAGTCCTCAGTGACTTTCTTCACCGTCTGATGGTATACTCGCTCAAGCGTATCCTCTTCTGCCTGATCGACGATTTTCGGATTGAGCTCGCCATTTTCCTCAACAAATAATCGCCATACACGATCCAAGAAACGGCGGGCACCATCCAAGCCTTTTGTCGACCAAGCGATCGATGCTTCGAGCGGCCCCATAAACATTTCATATAAACGCAATGTATCGGCCCCGTGGCTTTCGATAATATCGTCTGGATTGACGACATTTCCCTTTGATTTACTCATTTTTTCGTTATTTTCGCCAAGAATCATTCCTTGGTTAAAGAGCTTTTGGAATGGCTCTTTTGTCGGCACCACGCCGATATCATATAAAAATTTATGCCAAAAGCGCGCATATAGTAAGTGCAGCACCGCATGCTCAGCTCCGCCGATATAAATGTCGACCGGCAGCCATTTTTGCAATTTTTCAGGATCAGCCAGCTGCTCGCTGTTGTGCGGATCAATGTAGCGCAGGTAATACCAGCAGCTTCCCGCCCATTGCGGCATTGTATTCGTTTCGCGGCGGCCTTTTTTGCCTGTTTGCGGATCAACGACATTGACCCAATCCTCGATATTCGCCAGCGGCGATTCGCCTGTTCCTGACGGTTTAATTTCACTGGTTTTCGGAAGCATCAGCGGAAGCTCTTCCTCCGGCACTGGCGTCATCGTGCCATCTTCCCAATGGATGATCGGAATGGGTTCACCCCAATAACGCTGGCGGCTAAAAAGCCAGTCGCGAAGGCGATAGGATACTTTCTTCTCGCCTTTTCCGTTTTCTTCAAGCCATTCAATCATTTTCTTAATGGCTTCTTCTTTATTTAAACCGTTTAAAAAGCCGGAGTTCATATGCTCGCCATCGCCTGTATACGCTTCTTTTGTCACATCGCCGCCCGCGACGACTTCCTTAATCGGTAAGTTGAATTTTTTCGCAAATTCATAGTCGCGTTCATCATGTGCTGGCACCGCCATAATCGCGCCTGTGCCGTAGCTCATTAACACATAATCAGCAATCCAGATTGGCAATTTTTCTCCATTTACTGGATTGACCGCATAAGCGCCTGTAAATACACCTGTTTTTTCTTTCGCTAAATCCGTGCGCTCAAGATCGCTTTTGCTTTGGATTTGCTGCAAATAGGCTTCTACTGCTTCTTTTTGCTCAGGTGTCGTAATTTGGGCTACGAGCGGATGCTCAGGAGCAAGCACCGCATACGTTGCGCCAAACAATGTATCCGGACGCGTGGTAAATACGGTAAATGTCTCGTCATGTCCGTCGACGGCAAAATGGACATTGGCTCCTTCTGAACGGCCAATCCAGTTGCGCTGCATTTCTTTAATGCTTTCTGGCCAATCCAGTTCCTCCAAATCCTCAAGCAAGCGATCTGCATAAGCTGTAATGCGAAGCATCCATTGCTTCATCGGCTTGCGGATTACCGGATGCCCACCACGTTCGCTTTTTCCATCAATAACCTCTTCATTCGCCAAAACCGTTCCAAGCGCCGGGCACCAATTGACAGGCACTTCATCAATGTAGGCTAAGCCTTTTTCATAAAGCTTTAAAAAAATCCATTGTGTCCATTTGTAATAATTTGGATCAGTTGTATTGACTTCGCGATCCCAATCATAAGAAAATCCTAGCGATTTAATTTGCCGGCGGAAGTTATTAATATTTTGTTCCGTAAACTTGGCCGGATCGTTTCCAGTATCTAACGCATATTGCTCAGCTGGCAAGCCAAACGCATCCCACCCCATTGGATGAAGCACGTTATATCCTTGCATGCGCTTCATTCGCGCTAAAATGTCAGTCGCTGTGTATCCTTCTGGATGCCCGACATGAAGGCCGGCTCCCGAAGGGTAAGGAAACATATCAAGCGCATAAAATTTTTTCTTTCCTTCCTCTTCGCTCGTCTTAAATGTTTTGTTTTCTTCCCAATATTTTTGCCATTTTTTCTCAATATCAAGATGATTAAAGCTCATGTCACGTCCTCCCATCTTTCTGCTTCTATTTCCACAGTGTTAACAAAAAAGAAAATAAAAAACCCCTCGCCCTTCACAAGGGACGAGAGATTGAACTTCCCGCGGTACCACCCTGTTTAGCGCACAAAAAACGTGCGCTCACTCGATTCCTTAACGCAGATTCACGGCGAACATTATTAGGCAAAACAGCCGTTCATATTCGCAACTCAAAGGCGAGTTCATGAACAAACTTCGGTTGACTTGCACCATCCGTCAACTCTCTGCATTCCGTATTGCTCACTACTAATCCTTTTCACTGTTATTTGACAATATTTTATTATAATCATTATTTTAAGAAATTTATCAGCTTGTTGCAAGTAAAGGAAAAAAATAAATGAGGCCCATCCTCTACCCCTGTTATTCCTTTGCCCACATTTCTTCCGGATTTAGCTCATAAATGCCATTTTCGCGATACATATAGTTGTGAATAATAAATTCGCGGCGAATCGCCGCATAGTCATCATGAAATTTTTTAATATACTCATTTAACTGCTTTTCTTCATATTTCTCTCCTTTTTTCAGGCCTTTTAGCATGTGCTCCAGTACGATCAGTTTCTTTTTGCGTTGAGCTGGAAGATGCTTCAGCCGTCCTTCGCACGTGAAGAAATGGTCAATAACCTTTTGCCGTTCTGCCGCTTCTTTTCTATCTTTTTCCTTCTCCGCTTGCTCCGTTAAATCCGTTAACGCTGCTGCGTAATGATCCATCACTGGCTTATTTAAATAAAAATAAATGGTATTGCCGTCGCGCCGTTGATAAACGACATTCACTTCTCTTAGTTTATGCAAATGATGGGTAATGGTCGGGGGAGTCAAGCCAAGTTTTCCTGCGATTGCCTGTCCATGCAATGGCCCCTCAGCAAGCAGCTTTATCATGCGCAAGCGCGTCGGGTCACCCATCGTTTTAAAAAAGCTCACTAACCGGCTTAATTGCATCGGTTACGCCTCCTTTTCATCTGTCACCCTTAAAATTCGATATAAACCTAATTAGATATATATCGAATTAATGGCGCATTGTCAATAAAAAATAAAAAACATTCGGAAGAACTCCGAATGTTTTAGACAGCTGCTTTTGTTTCGATTGGACTTTCTTGCTTAAGCTTGCGGTCATAAATCGCTGTCGTCAAAATGGAAATAAGAACAAAAACAAATAGGATCGCAAGCAGCGGCTTCATTCCAGCATGATCCACAACCAAACCGCCAAGAACTGGACCGATCATTCGTCCTGCCGTTGCCGTGCTGTTCACAATTCCTTGATAAAATCCTTCCTTTTCCTGTGATGCCAGCTGGCTGGCCACGGTTGGAATCGCGGGCCAGACCATGATTTCAGCGATTGTCAATACAACCATCGCGGCAACAAAGTGCCAAAATACACTCGCCTGCCATAAAATCAAAAAGGAAAGGGCAAAAATAAAAAAACCAACGATCATTTGCAGCTTCAGTTGATTGGACCAACGGCTTAACAGTTTTCCAAGCAGCGGTTGCGCCAGCACAATCAGCACTCCGTTTATGGTCCAAAGCAGGCTATATTGCCTTAATGAAAGGCCAAGCTGTTGGGTGTAAGCCGCAACAGTCGTAGACCATTGAACATAGCTTAGCCAGCATAAAAAATAACCGGTGCATAAAATCAAAAACGCGCGCCACGCCGTTCGTGAATGTATAGAGACAGAAGCAGCATTTTTAATGGATGGCTTTTGCCCACTCTTCCATTGAACAGCCTTTAATCCAAAAAGAACAACAACCAAAAACAAAAGGTACATAAGAGTATTTGTGATGAAAATCCACTCAAACGAATAAGAAGCAATCCAGCCACCGAAGGATGAGCCAGCGGCTACCCCAATGTTGATCGCCACGTAGACTGCATTGAACGCCCTTCTTCCTCCTTCTGGCCAAATTGCGCCTGCATAAGCATTCACAACCGGAAAAACAAGGCCAGATCCCAATCCGATCACGGCAAGTAAGATAGGATAAGCAGGCCATCCATGGAAAAAAACGAGAAAAACAATGGCCACTAAAGTCGTCACCGCTCCTAGCATTAATGACCGAAAGCCGCCCCATTTATCAAATAAAATCCCACCGAGCAGATTGCCAACGATCGTCGCAGCAGAATTCAGCATGAGCACAACCCCAGCTACCGCCAAAGATTTATGCAGCTCTTCATGAACATAAATCGCATTTAAGGGCCATAAAAAAGAAGCCCCTGTTACGTAAAAAACCATCCCAATCAGCAGCATCCAAAGCTCACGGGGCATACAAGTTCCTCCTAAAATGATTTCCATTTCCAAATTCATTGTATTCGTTTTTCAAAATCAACGCAATCAAAAAGCAATAGCGGCTTTGATACACATGGCGGCGATATAGAAATAAACTCGTGGGCCCAAAACTCATGGTCAGGAGGCAAGCGGTGCTTACCTCAGCCACGCCAAAACGCCGAAAGCGGACGATCGGCTGCTTACATAGGAAACAAAATATAGAAGCACCCAAGTTCTATCGCTCATCTCATCGGTGCAGGCAATGCCTAAAAAAATGGAGCTCGATTTTTTCTCCTTTCTGTTCAAGCTTTTACACCGCTTCCTTTCCACAAAAAAGAGCTTGCCTATACATAAAAATAGGAAGCTCCTTGAACTCTTATGATTCAATATGCTGTTTCGATTTTTGCGGCTGTCCGCCCGTTTGCTCATACGCTTTTTTAGACTGTTTGACGGGGTCAAACTCTTTTCCTAATTCGGGATCGTTATGTCTCGTGGTTTGTTCGGGATTGTTTTGCTTGGAACGTTTTTTCATGTTACCGGTTCCTCCTTTTTTAGTGATCCAGCAAAATCATGTCATTTTGCAGCTGCTCCAATTGCAATCGCATACGATGCAGCTGTTCACGCTGCTGGGCATTACAGCTTAAAGCCAAATGAGCTAAATCGTTTACTGTATTTTCAAGCATTTGCTGGGCATTCGTGTATTCCGTATCGTTATAATGCTCTTGCTTTTGCGCTTGATAATATTGATCCTTCGCATAGCGAACGACATCCTCACAATGCTGTAAAAATTGTTCAACTGATTGCCGCGTTGCCATTCTGTCCCCTCCAACTGAAAAATAATCATTTTCCACTTTTAATGTGCGCGATTCTTGTTTCCATTATGACGTTAATGATTGGCAACGGTCGATTTTTCATAAAAATCATGCTACAATGCTGAAATGACATGATGCAAACAAAAGGGGGATGCTCATGAACCCATTTCCATATACGACAGACCATAAACGCTACCATACATGGAACTATCACCTGCGACAAACATTTGGTCATAAAGTGTTCAAAGTTTCACTTGATGGAGGCTTTGATTGCCCTAATCGCGATGGCACAGTGGCTTATGGCGGATGTACCTTTTGCAGTGCAGCCGGTTCTGGCGATTTCGCAGGAAATCGTTCGGATGATTTAGTGACTCAATTCCATCATATTAAAGAAAAAATGCATGCTAAATGGAAGGAAGGGAAATATTTAGCCTACTTCCAAGCTTTCACCAATACACATGCTCCTGTTGAAGTGCTGCGCCAAAAATATGAAACCGTGCTAGGCCTAGACGGGGTCGTCGGTCTATCGATTGCCACCCGCCCCGATTGTTTGCCAGATGATGTCGTCGAATATTTAGCAGAATTAAATGAGAGAACGTATTTATGGGTCGAGCTTGGCCTGCAAACCGTCCATGAACGAACAGCGCTGCTTATTAACCGGGCTCACGATTTTTCTTGCTATGTAGAAGGAGTCAAGAAGCTTCGCAAGCACGGGATTCGCGTTTGCACTCATATTATCAACGGATTGCCGCTCGAGAATTATGATATGATGATGGAAACAGCTAAAACAGTGGCTGAGTTAGATGTCCAAGGAATTAAGATTCACTTGCTGCATTTGCTAAAAGGAACGCCAATGGTGAAGCAATATGAAAAAGGATTGCTGAAGTTTTTATCTTTTGATGAATATATCCAGCTTGTTTGCGACCAGCTCGAAATTTTGCCTCCTGAAATGATCGTCCATCGCATTACCGGAGACGGCCCCATTGATTTAATGATCGGGCCGATGTGGAGCGTTCATAAATGGGGGGTTTTAAATGCTATTGACGCCGAACTGAACAAACGCAATAGCTATCAAGGGAAATACTGCACAAAGGAAGGGACAGCGATATGAAGCTTGCACGCATTCTCCCGTTTGCCCGTTCGCTGATTGACTTAGCGGTAAAAAAAGGAGACATCGCCGTCGATGCAACGGTCGGAAACGGCCACGACACTCTATATTTAGCAGAACGTGTCGGAAAAGAGGGGCATGTGTTTGGCTTCGATATTCAAGCACAAGCCATTCAAAACACAATGGGACGCCTACAAGAGCATGGTGTAATGGAGCAAGTGACATTGTTTCAAGCGAGCCATGACCAATTAATTGAAAAGATTCCGCAGCGCCATCACGGTCAGATCACCGCCGCCATTTTCAATCTCGGCTACTTGCCTGGCGGTGATAAACAAATTGTAACAAAGCCGCATTCCACCATTCGAGCGCTCGAACAGCTATTACAAATCATGGCACCGGAAGGCATCATCGTTTTGGTTATTTATCACGGGCATCCCGAAGGAGCGATTGAACGGGATGCATTGCTTAAGTATGTGCAAACATTAGATCAAAAGCAGGCCCATGTATTGCGATATGAGTTTATCAATCAAATCAACAGCCCTCCATTTATTGTAGCCATTGAAAAAAGATAAAAGTCCCACAAGCGTTGATCATCCAAGAACGGCAACAGCCCCATCCATTTGCCCGCAAAACGTTCTTTGTTTAAGAAGGGATTGCCGACTACAAAAAAAAGCGTGGAATCCAGCAAGGCCGATTCGTTTTATTGGTTGATCCACACACTTAGCTCAGCTTCATTCTTTGTCTGTTCAATGTTTGATGCGGAATGGATGAAGTTCAAAATAAATAGAAGACCAACTCAAAATGGACTTCGTCTACCATAAAAAGGGCTGTCCAAGCTATGGACAGCCCTTTACTTTATCCATTTCTGCCATGCTCGATACATGCGTCCATTCCAATAAAAAAAGTGAGAAATAGCTCCGCCGCAACGGATCAAACGCTTGGCCAATCTTTGTACTTCGCGCTGTTCATTCACCTTTCCATCTGATAAATACAGACCTAGTAACCCGCGGTGAATCAAACGATGAAAAGCTCCATGCGGCAGCTCCTCCACATGGCGATCCGCCTCCTCGATAAAATGACAAAGCCGTTCAAATAAAGCCGCGTCATTCGGATAATAAAAGCAAAAATTCAGATCTCCGCCGTTACGGTCCTCTTCTTGATCAATAAAATAATCAAGCAAAATGTGCAGTCCCTGAATATAAGGAAAATAACCGTTACGGACGCGCAAAGCCATCTCATCGTTAAACGAATCGGTAAATGCGTAGGCAACTAGGCAAAAAATTCCAAGAGTCGAACCGGAACAAGCGGAAAATTCATACCACTCCATCGGTGGAAGATGATGTTTATGCTCTTCAAACCACCGTTCAAGGCGCGGTACCCGTTCTTCTTGCTTCACATGCTTATGTACTTGCAAATTGCAATAATAGCCTGCCAGCTCCTGCAAAAATGGAGCAATAATGTGATAATGCTTCACTTGTTTCAGCACATTTTGGCAGGTATGAACAAGCTCCCAAAGGTAGCCGCCATCATTTTGTTCATTGCGATGGCGATAATAATTGAAAGGAATCGCGTCAGTCCGCAGCGCATCTGGCATCGAAGCATGCAATGTTTGAAAATCAAGCGGGTCAAGCGATGTGCTGCGGTCACATAAATTATCAAGATAATCGCTAATGGTTTGGTAAGCTACAATAAAACGGATACAGGGCGCTATATCCTCTTCAGCCAATAACGCTAAAATAGAACCTCCCTCACAATGAAAGGTTTTCGTTTCAATACTGGCCAGCGCTTGCCTTCGCAGCTCCGGATCAGGAATTGCCTCGGCTTTTCGCTTCCAATATGCTAATTCGCGGTGTACGACAGGAAATACATCGCGATAAACTCTCCTCATTAAAGAAACTGGATGCTTCGGAATACTCAACAAGCTCACCCCAACCTCATGCCGTTTACAATGTTTTTTGCAGCTGCAGCTGCGTTTCTAAAAATGCCTTTGCGTATAAAAAGACCGCTTCACGCTCCGGTTCATTAAAAATTTCGTGATATAGTAAATTCCATTCCTTATACACCTTTTCTGATACTGGCAATTTGTCAAACCATTCTTTTACAACTACTTTATCCACAATTTTATCGTTTCCGCCCTGCATGAGCAACAATGGAATATCGGAAATTTTATGAATTTTGCGAGAGGCTATTTGCATCGCTTTCACTAATTCACGATACCAGCGAACAGATACCTTCGTGACATAGAGGGAATCATTTTTATCCATCTCGCGTACTTCTTCATTTCTTGTCGCTGCTTCTACTGATAGTCCTGAGTCAAACAGCATGGAAGGAGCGATATGGTTTAATACCTTCGATAATAGATCCAAGCCTTTAGACGGATAAGTGACTAACCCTAAGCAAGGTGAAGATAAAATCGCGCCTTTGACGGGCAAGCGTTTCTCCTGCAAAGCACGGATGACCACAAGTCCCCCCATGCTATGCCCAAGCAAAAAAATCGGCAACTGAAAAGCTTGGGCGGCCTTAATCCAGTCTGCGACTTCATTGATATACTCATCAAATGATCCAATATGCCCTCTTTTCCTTCTCGTCGTGGTTCCCTGTCCTGGGAGGTCACCCATCACTACGTGAAAGCCATGTAAACGGAACATCTCGATCAGCCATTTATAGCGGCCATGATGCTCAGCCGCACCGTGAACGATAACCACCACCGATTTTGCCTGCTCTGCTTCCCATTTCCACATGCCAAAATCCCCCTTTCGCATTTACGAATATAAAAAAAGTTTGTACACTTATAGTAAATACATACCTTCATCAGAAGAAAGGAAGAAGTCCATGATTTATCCGTATAAAGATAAGCATCCGCAAATTGCAGAATCAGCGTTTATCGCCGATTATGTAACGATTACCGGCGATGTGATCATCGGTGAAGAAACAAGCATCTGGTTTAATACGGTCATCCGAGGCGATGTCGCTCCGACAAAAATCGGCAATCGCGTCAATATTCAAGATAACTCGATTTTGCATCAAAGTCCAAATAATCCGCTCATTATTGAAGATGACGTCACCGTCGGACATCAAGTCATTTTGCATAGCGCGATCATTCGTAAAAATGCGTTAATTGGCATGGGCTCTATTATTTTGGATGGAGCCGAAATTGGTGAAGGGGCATTTATCGGTGCAGGCAGCCTTGTCCCGCAAGGCAAAAAAATTCCGCCGCGAACGTTGGCGTTTGGGCGTCCTGCTAAAGTGATTCGCGAGCTGACAGAAGAGGATGAAAAAGAAATGAGCCGCATCCGCCGCGAATATGTGGAAAAAGGCCAATACTACAAATCGCTGCAGCTTCGCGCGAAAGAATCTTCTGACTGATAGGGATGATTCACTATTTTCAAAAGACCCGATCATCATCTTTTCGCTTCGCTTAAAAATTCTCCTTTTTTTCACTGAGAATATGATATGATAGGGTATGAATTTTGAAAACAAGGGAGAAAACAGCATGTCGTCTAGTCTTATTTTATTGCTTGCGCTCATCGTTCTTTTACTTGGAGCCATTACGATTTATTTGCTAAGAACGGGCTGGAAAATGATTGTTGTCGCCTTTTGCCTGGCCATGCTAGCATTGGTGATGCTTCGTCAGCATGAATTTAAAGCGGCGATTAATCGTTGGAAGCAACTGGATTTCATGAAAGAGGAAGCGAGCTTGCGCCGGGTCGTTTCCACTTTTATTGAAGAGGACATCAAACCTTTCGTTTTGCTCGATGTCCCGCTGATCTCTCAGCTTCCTGAGCTGCCGCGCGGCTGTGAAGTAACTAGTCTCGCCATGCTTCTGCAAGACGCTGGAGTGAAAGTCGACAAGATCACCTTGGCAAAGCAAGTAAAGAAGGACCCGACTCCGTTTCAACGGCGAAATGGCAAAGTATACTTTGGAAATCCGCATGATGGATTTGTCGGCGATATGTATTCTCTAACTACTCCGGGACTGGGGGTATATCACGAACCAATTGAACAGCTCGCCAAGAAATATTTGCCGCATCGAATTGTCAATTTAACCGGCAGCGATTTTAGCGAGCTGCAAAAATATCTTTCTCAAGGCTCGCCCATTTGGATCATTACAAACAGCACATTCAAAAAGCTCCCAGCCTCCGCCTTCCGCGAGTGGGATACTCCAAGCGGCCCTATTCAAATCACATACTACGAGCATTCTGTTGTGATTACTGGATATGATAAGGACTATATTTATTTTAACGACCCGCTGAAAAAGACAAAAAATCAAAAAGCACCCAAAGCCGAGTTTTTAGATGCTTGGGTGCAAATGGGAAGACAAGCAATCACTTATCAATCGGATTAGATTGATAATGGTTGTTTGTCTTTTTTATATAAATAGGAAAAATCATACTTTTTTTCAACATAAACCTGATGCCAAATTAAAAAGGCAAACACAGTCCAAAGCTTTCGGCTATTGTCTGCTTTTCCTGCACAGTGCTCATCAAGAAGACGATACAGCTGATTTTTATGGAATAAATAATCCGTATCGCTTTCTTTAATTAAATTTTTCGCCCAATCATGCATTTCATTTTTCAACCAATGGCGAATCGGAACTGGGAACCCAAGTTTTTTACGGTGTAAAACGTGGTCAGGAACAATACCTTCTGCTGCTTTTCGCAAAATATACTTCGTTGTCTGCTGCGCCGTTTTCCATTCAGGAGCGATTTTGGCTGCTACCGCAAACACCGCTTTATCTAAAAATGGAACACGCAGCTCCAGCGAATGCGCCATTGTCATTTTATCCGCTTTTAATAAAATGTCTCCGCGAAGCCATGTATGGATATCGACATACTGCATCCGATTGACAGGCGGATAATCCGGCGTTTCCTGATAAAGAGAAGCCGTAATATTCGTATACTCCAGTCCACTACGATAACTTTTCAGCAAGCTTTGCTTTTCTGCTTCACTGTACATTTTCGCATTGCCGATATATCGTTCCTCCATCGGTGTTAAACCGCGTTCAATAAAGCTTTTCCCTTTTACTCCATCAGGAAGAATGCGGGCAATCATTCGCAATGCTGACTTCGCCGCCTGAGGCATTCGTTCAAAAACCTCCAGCGATTGCGGCTCACGGTAAATATTGTAGCCGCCAAATAACTCGTCAGCCCCTTCTCCTGAAAGGACAACGGTTACGTGCTTTCTTGCCTCGCGAGCAACGAAATAAAGCGGAACAGCCGCCGGATCAGCAAGCGGATCGTCCATATGCCACATAATTTTTGGAAGTTCATCCATATATTCTTGAGGAGAGATGACATAGCTAATATTTTCGACTCCCAGTTTTTCCGCCGTTTCCTTCGCTACGTCAATCTCGCTGAATCCTTCACGCTCAAAGCCAACAGAAAACGTCTTAATGTTGGGATGAAATTGCTTGGCAATCGAAGCAATAAGCGATGAATCAATTCCTCCTGATAAAAATGATCCGACAGGCACATCGCTGCGCATATGCACCTTCACCGAATCAAATAATACCTCGCGAATTTCTTTTACAAGCTCATCTTCAGATTGAACAACGGGCTGAAAGTTCGCTTTCCAGTAGCGATGGATCGTCAATGGTTCGCCAACTTTCTTTTTGATATAGTGGCCAGGCTCCAGCTTGCGGATTCCGGCAGACATCGTCATCGGTTCAGGGACATATTGAAATGTTAAGTAGTGCTGCAATGCTTCATAGTCAAGTAAATCATTTTCTATCGCATGCAAAATGCTTTTTTTCTCCGATGCAAAAAAGGTGCGGTCTTCCTCTTCCATATAGAAGAATGGCTTGATTCCAAAAGGATCCCGAGCGGCAAAAACCGATTTTTCTTCCTTGTCCCAAATGACAAAGGCAAACATGCCGCGCAGCTTTTCGACCGCTTTTTCTTTTTCATGGCTATATAAAGCAATAATGACTTCTGTATCGGAGTGGGTCGCAAATGGATATCCTTTTTGCAATAATTCATCACGCAGTTCAATATAGTTGTAAATTTCACCGTTAAAAATAATCCAATATTTTTCGTTTTCATACGATAACGGCTGATGACCAGCTTCTAAATCGATAATGCTGAGACGTCTAAAGCCGAAATGAACATGTTCATCAAAAAAATATCCATCATCGTCAGGACCGCGATGAGTAATCATGTCATTCATTTCTTCAAACGTTTTTTTCCATTGTTCATCAAGTGTTTTTGGATGATCATGGACACAACCTATAAAACCGCACATGCCGTTTCACCTACTTCTTTATATTCAACTCGAAAATTATACCACAGATTTGGACATTTGGAACGTTACATTTATTTTAACCATTGATTACAATAAATTAGTCGAACCTTATCAACATTCGTTGCAAATCAAACAGAAAAGAGAAAGAGAGCTACATATTCATGTAACTCTCTTTTGATGCCTTATCACTTCGCCAATGCAAGAGCCTGCTCTTTTAACGCTTCCGCTTTGTCTGTGCGCTCCCATGGAAGATCCACATCCGCGCGGCCAAAGTGACCATAGGCCGCCGTTTGTTTGTAAATCGGACGGCGCAAATCAAGCATTTTAATAATGCCAGCAGGACGAAGATCAAAGTTATTGCGCACCACTTCAATTAAAATGTCTTCAGATACCTTTCCTGTGCCAAATGTATCAATGGCGATGGACACTGGTTTTGCCACGCCGATTGCATAGGCTAGCTGCACTTCGCATTTTTCAGCAAGGCCAGCAGCGACAATATTTTTAGCGACATAACGCGCAGCATAGGCTGCCGAACGGTCAACCTTTGTCGGATCTTTTCCTGAAAACGCGCCACCGCCGTGGCGAGCATAGCCTCCATATGTGTCAACAATGATTTTACGGCCTGTTAATCCAGCGTCTCCCTGTGGACCGCCGATCACAAAACGACCTGTTGGATTGATAAAGTATTTTGTATTTTCGTCGATTAATTCCGCTGGAACAACTGGTTGAATCACATGTTCTTTAATATTGCGCACGATTTGCTCCTGCGTAATTTCTGGATGATGCTGTGTCGAAACAACAATCGTGTCGATGCGTACCGGCTTGCCATTTTCATCGTATTCCACTGTTACTTGCGTTTTGCCATCTGGACGCAAATACGGCAAAATATCTTCTTTGCGCACTTCTGAGAGACGGCGAGCTAATTTGTGCGCCAGCGAAATCGGCAGAGGCATAAGCTCTTTTGTTTCATTGCAAGCAAATCCAAACATCAATCCTTGGTCGCCCGCGCCAATCGCTTCGATTTCTTCGTCAGTCATCTGACCTTCACGCGCCTCTAATGCTTGGTCAACACCCATGGCAATATCAGGTGATTGCTCGTCGATCGATGTCAATACTGCGCATGTATCAGCATCAAAGCCAAATTTCGCACGAGTATAACCAATTTCGCGAACCGTATCGCGAACGATTTTCGGAATATCCACATATGTGGATGTCGTAATTTCTCCGCTCACTAATACAAGACCCGTTGTTACGCTTGTTTCGCATGCTACGCGGGCATTTGGATCTTTTGCTAAAATCGCATCTAAAATCGCGTCGGAAATTTGGTCGCAAATTTTATCAGGATGGCCTTCTGTAACAGATTCAGAAGTGAATAAACGGCGTTTGGCTGACATTCGTTGTTTTCCTCCTCTTATGTTCATGTTTGAGAGACGCCGCCTTTTGCGCCTCTGATCACTGAAAAATTGATACGGCACTCATTCCCCCGCTTATATAAACGAAAAAACCTTTCCTTCGATATCGAGGAAAGGTGATTTGCTTTCATATCGCGCCTTTCACTCTTATCGTTCAAGGGCTATGCCTTGCCACAGGTTAGCACCATTTCACATGTATAATTGTTGTGACGGTTGCTGGGTTTCATTGGGCCTGTCCCTCCACCAACTCGGGATAAGAGTAACCGTTCAATATGTTATCATAGCTTAATCAACAAAAAAAAGTCAACATGATTCGGCAAAATTTTTTCATGTTGCACAGGGTAATTTTCTCCATATGTATTTGCAACAAAATAGACAAAAAATAAACGTGAAAAATTACGTTAAATAGTATGGACTAATTATTTAAATGTGTTATACTAATTTCAGGTTTATAACTTTACAAAAAGGTAGGTTTTGTAGATGAGCATTGTTGATGTTACCAATAAGTTGAATATACTGCTCCAACGGCAAAACATACAGCAAAATTTGTCTGTTTCTCAACTAGTAGAAAAAGTTCTTGAGCGCAAAGAAGGAATGCTGACAGCGACTGGCGCGGTTGCCACTACAACTGGAAAATATACGGGACGTTCACCAAAAGATAAATATATTGTAGCAGAAGCCTCCACAAAAGAAAAAATCGATTGGGGCACAGTTAATCAACCGATTTCCGAAGAAGTCTTTGATCAATTATATCATAAAGTCATCGACTATTTAATGCAAAAAGATGAGATATTCGTATTCAAAGGCTTCGCTGGAGCTGATCCGGCCTATCGCCTGCCTATTCAGGTTATCAATGAATTTGCTTGGCACAATTTATTCGCACATCAGCTTTTTATCCGTCCGACACAGGAAGAGCTGGAAACACACGATGCACAGTTCACAGTCATTTCCGCACCAAACTTCAAAGCGGATCCAGCTGTCGATGGAACAAAATCAGAAACGTTTATTATCATTTCGTTTGAACGCCGCATCGTGCTCATTGGCGGTACTGAATATGCGGGAGAAATTAAAAAATCCATTTTCTCTGTGATGAATTTCCTTCTTCCAGAGCAAAACATTTTACCAATGCACTGCTCGGCAAACGTCGGTCCAGAAGGAGATGTCGCACTATTTTTCGGATTATCAGGAACCGGAAAAACGACGCTTTCTGCCGATCCGAAGCGCCGTTTAATTGGAGACGATGAACATGGCTGGTCCAATAGCGGAGTGTTTAACATTGAGGGCGGCTGCTATGCAAAATGCATCAATCTTTCACGTGAAAAAGAGCCGCAAATCTTTGATGCGATCCGCTTTGGCGCTGTACTGGAAAACGTCGTTCTAGATGAAAACACACGCATTCCTGACTACGACAACGCAACGTTGACCGAAAATACGCGCGCAGCGTATCCGATTCAATCGATCGACAATATTGTTGATCCAAGCGTCGCTGGCCATCCAGCAACTATCGTGTTCTTGACAGCTGACGCATTCGGCGTTTTACCGCCAATCAGCAAGCTTACAAAAGAACAAGCGATGTATCATTTCTTGAGCGGCTATACAAGCAAATTGGCTGGCACAGAACGCGGCATTACGTCACCGCAAGCAACGTTCTCGACTTGCTTTGGAGCTCCGTTCCTACCGCTTCCAGCAACACGTTATGCAGAAATGCTCGGCAAAAAAATCGACGAGCATCAAGTACAAGTGTTTTTAGTGAATACAGGCTGGACCGGTGGGGAATACGGAGTCGGCAGCCGCATGAAACTGCAATATACGCGAGCAATGGTGCAAGCAGCCCTTGAAGGCGAGTTGAACAACGTCGAAACGGTACAAGATCCAATTTTTGGGTTGCAAATTCCGGCGCATGTTCCTGGAGTGCCTGATGAAGTATTGCTTCCAAAAAATACGTGGGCTGATCAAGAAGCATACGAGCAAAAAGCAAAAGATCTTGCCGCAAAATTCCGTGAAAACTTCAAAAAATTTACGAATGTCGATCCAAGCATTGAAAAGCTTGGCGGACCAATTGCTTAATATTTAGGGGGCATCTTCCGTCGTGTAGATCCCCCCTTTTTTTGTACATGTAGCAACCCTAAAACTTGCATAACCTCTCCCACCTCCATTTCGTTAAGAGGGAGAAGACTTCTCGGTCCATGTGTTAAAATTCCTCTTCACCCATTTTGGTCCTGATTATATGGAAAGCCGCTTACCAATAACTTGGACCAAGCGGCTTTTCCATATCTTTTAAAATAGGGAGCGTCCCCACGACACCCATTCCCCGCTATCGGGATCAATCGATGCGAGACGGAGCCAGCCGTTTTTCACTTTTTGAGAAAAAGGCAAGTGCTCGGTGAGCAAACGCTCAATATAGTAACGCGGCGCTTCAATGACAACAAGCAATCGAAGCGGCGAATGAAATAACTCCTGATCCGAAGCGGCTACGGACTGCCAAGGCAGCCCAGTAAGCAAATCGCTGGCGTTGCCTTGCATCACTCCAATCCCGGAAGTGACCGTCTGCGTCGTTTTGCTGCCGCTTCCGTAATAGTGAGGGGCAACGGTCGATGCGTAATATTGCAAATTAATCCATTGTCCTACTGTAGCCGGTCCGCTGATAATGCCCGAGAGAAGCTCACCAGTAGGATCTTGTCGCCAATCGTAGCTGTGTAAAAATACTCTTCCATCGAGATGGCAATGCTTTGTTCGGCTACGGCTGCCAATTACAAACGCGGCATTTCCCGCAAGCCCCCATTCCGGGCGAATTTCACTCCAGTCAACAGCCCGACGCTGTACCTCCGCTACCGCATCATTTGGTCTTTTTCCAATGGACGGCAATTTTGCACAACGCTCCTCATTCGCATTCCGGCTTACTTTAGGAAGCACGCTTTCTACTAAGTGGAACGCCTGCTGTGCTGATTCTGATAACACCGGAATTTCAATCCAGCGCAGTTCATCGATCGTTGTCACATGCTCTGCAGCCACAAATACGGTTTCATCTGGAATGACGATGCCGCGTTGCGCAAGTCCCTCGCGTACTTCTGGCAAATTGCCAAGAGCGGCAAACACTCGGGCATTAAATGCTCCCGCTGCTCCGCCACATGCGCCGCAATCGAGCGAAGAAGCATACGGATTATTCACTGTTGCGCTTTCATGGCCGCATACGATCACCAATGGCGCAAACGATGAAGTCAGTCCTATACTGTGAAGCAGCTGCTGAACGTATTGAATTTTTTCCTCCGTTGAAAATCCGATGGGCAGATCTGATGCTTCTGATTTCTCTTGCCGCTCGAGCACCAGCGCTGTTGACGGCTTTTTCTCCATCGTCTCTTCTATCTTTCGGAACAAATGACCTGCCTTCTTAGGAGCGGCGCTGCGCATAAGAGTATGCAATCCAAGCCAAGATCCGCTCATTTCGGGCAATAATAAACTCGCTAGCAAATTTTGCTTTACTTTCTTAAATATTTGTCCGGCAAACCGGAACATATTGCGACGGCGTCGATAATCCGTCACGCTTTCCGGTACAGCAGCCACTTCGCAAATCTCCTGCTGCGGTTGGACGATGGCCGGACATGATGGATGAGTATGATGGCTATCCAGTTCACGCGTCTTGATCGGAATGCCAAAAAATCCAGCACATCCATACGTTTCAAATGGTCCGGCTTCTTCAAGATGACGGCGAAACACTTCTGAACGAACGTCAATGCAAAAAAGAAACTGGGCAGCAGGTTTCTGCTCATCTGCAGAACAAGAAGATCGAATCGTTGTCTTTAACTGTTCTTCATACGTTTCTTCCCATGCCTCAAGCCAAAGGCGGTATCGCTCCAAGCGCCAAAAGCGGTCGGCAAACGCTAGGCGGGCGCATTGTTCCTCTGCTTTCAGTTGCTGCCATTTAGCTGCTGTCATACCTCCCCAATGTAGCCACGCAACCAATAGCTGACGCCAATCATCAGCAACATCATCGGCCATGCTAGGATCCAATGGCAAATCCGGAGCCATCAATGCCCATTCTAGCGAAAGACGAATGGCCAAATAATCGACGAGTAAGGCGGTATCTTGACCCGTTTGTTTAGAACGCCAGAGCAACATGCCAGCCCATCCCGGCAAAGCCAGAAGGTGGGCTTCAAGATAGTTGACCGCTGTCTCTTCATCTACGTTCAATTCAGACAAGACGCGCTGCAACGCCAGCTCTGGAGCATCCGGCCAGTCAAAAAGCCGTTGCCGTTCATCTTTCGTCAACGTCGGATCATGCCCGACCAGCTGGCGCCAGGCGCCAAACAATCCAAGCTCTCGAAATGGCAGCCCCCACGCCGCCTGTCCTTCATCTAAAAACAATTTGCACCATTTTATCATTTGCTGATCAAGACGTTGCTTTTGCTTGCTATTATGCGCACTTAACGGCTGAATAACCGCGTTCCGCCAAGAAGTAGCTGCCGGCAACTGATTCCATTCAGAGGAAGCCAACCATTCCGCTGGTACCTCATCATTCCAAAGAAAGGCGCGGCATAATCGTTCTGCTTCATGGCGAGGCACTGAAAGATTCTGTGCATCAAGCCAGCGATGCAGCTTTCTCTCCAAAAATGAGAGATCAATTTCGCCTTTTTCAAGCGCTGCACGAAAGGATGCCATCGTCGGATATAGATGGATGCCAGGCATGCGTTGAAATCGTTCGGCCACTTCTGAAAATGGTAAATATTCAAGTTCCATCCACGGATGACGGGCAATGAAAGTAGAGATAGGCCAAAGCGGAGCAATGACTTCGCTTGCCTTCTCGACTATCTTAGCGATTGGGCGCTCTATGCCAGACACCGCTTTTCGTGTTGCCTGCTTGCGGGGACGTTCAAGCGAAATGGCCTGTTTACTCATCACTAGCTCCCTCCTTCACATAAATGCTCAAATAGTGCGGGTGTGGTTCAACAGTTGATAGGCGCGGCTCTCCAAAATGAACAAGCCACATATAGAATCGGACAAACAATAGAGATGAACGATGCCGAACAATCCAGAAAGTAACGATAGCAGCAGAAGCAAACAATACAAATGCCAGCCATTCGAGCGCAGACGGCGGTGCGCTTCCAGATGGTAACGCAGCTTGCACAAACTCCGTCAAGAAATGTCTTACTTCTTCAGAAGCTAATGCTAGCATGACCACCGTCACCAACCCAAGCCAGCGCCCTTCACGAAAATCGGCAAGACGTCCCCAGGCTATCATCATCGATGCTCCAAGAAGCAATGCGCTGAAAAGCCGAGTCGGCTCTGAAGGAGAAGCAATCCAAAACGCCATCCCCACTGCTAATCCTATTAAAGCGCCTCCCCACCAGGATCCGCCTCCTTTCACACGCACAATGCGTTCAGGACGCGGTACAACAGATCCTGATTGCAAGAACAATGTCGCTTTGAACAATCCATGTAAAATCAGATGAACCACAGCTGCCCCGTAAGCGCCTAAAGCACATTGAACGAACATCACTCCCATTTGCGCCATCGTTGAAGCGACTAACTGCCTCTTATAATCGACGTGGACAAAGCTAATACCTGTACCGAGCAAAATAGATAGAAAGGCGATGATAAATAGCGCCTCATGCGCCGCTGGCATGTTAAATAGTGGGGAAAAGCGCGCCAACAGCAGGCCGCCAGCATTAACGAGTCCTGCATGCA
This sequence comes from Anoxybacillus sp. PDR2, assembly GCF_009834045.1. NCBI lineage: Bacteria > Bacillati > Bacillota > Bacilli > Caryophanales > Anoxybacillaceae > Anoxybacillus > Anoxybacillus sp. PDR2. Next base: position 3,130,668 of record NZ_CP047158.1, read on the forward strand.
TCACCGCTGATACAGGAGTCGGAGTCACTGCAGACTCAAGCAACCAGCGATGAAACGGCCATTGTCCCGCCGGAATCAGCGCAGCCAATAGCAATAATCCGTTCATTGCTATTCTTCCCCAAAAGCTTATCTCTGCCAATTGATCCGCTAATAAAGCGGCCGACATGCTCCATTTCCCCGTCACAGTCCATATCCATACAGCCAACACCGCCACTGCCAGCCAACTTGCCAAAAACATGATTCCCATTTGCATCGCAGCCGCGCGTGACGGCGCCCATTCCCTTTTTAACCATGTCAACGCGGCAAGACCAACGAATGGCAGTCCCCAACAAATGGCCATTACGCGCAAATCATTGCTGCTCCATATGACCGATGCCGCTCCAGCAGTCCATGTTAACAGCCAAAAATAATGCCGGTATGCGCGATCGCCATGCAAATAGCGCAGCGAAAACGTTTGAATGATCCAACTGAGTAAAGAAATATAGAAGGCCATAAGCCAACTAATTCCATCGAATCTCCATGCTCCAACTTCCGTCCCTGATCCCGCTCCGATCCATCCGATAAGCGCCGCGGCCGCCGGCAGCAGCAATAAACGGGTATGAATGTATACGTAACGCTCCGGAATACGCGAATATAGACATAGGGCACCGCTGACAAATACGATTCCTACTGAAATAAACCAACTCCATATAAATAACAATCCGTTTCCCCCTCTCCTTCTCCTCCGTGCATGGTGCTTATTAATGACGTTGGAAAGAAAAGAAAAAACCGACTATGCCATTGGACAGAGGCGCCTTTTTCCGCAAAAGGCTGCCCTTCTGTCTATCAATGAATCATAGCCGGTTTATCTTCATTCCATCTATGTGATTTCCAGATCGTAGAAGATCTCCCGTCCCTGCTTTTCCATGATTGGGTTTCCTCCAACAAGCCGAGGTGAACGCCACCCTGCTTTTTGAAGAACTCCCTGCATGGAAGAATATACAAATATTATGATATTTACTATAAAAAAGTTATTATCATTATACAACAATTTTGTCAACTTTGCATCCTTTATTTTTTATATGACTCATGATCGTAATAAATACAACGAAAAGATGCAAGCCAAGCGCTTATCAACAAAAACGATTTTGCTCCGAGGCAAAATCGTTTTTGTTCCATTCGCGATTTCATTGGGAGGCAGAGGGCTCCAGATCCATCTAGAAAATGCTAGTTGGTCGAATGAAGCGAGATGAGTTCATATGTGATAATCGTTCGGTTATTCGCCAGTTCTAGCTTTTTAACTACTGCTTGTCCGCTTGCTTCGCTTTGCAACGTCCGCTTTACTTCAAGGGGGATATCGATTGGATAAAGGCGGTATCCTTCCTTTTCAAGCACAAACAAATTATCTTCAATTCGCTGTTCTTTTCCCTTTGTCACAATCAATGTTTGCAATTCTAATGGCATCCCCATTTATATCTACATCCTTTCCTCTTCGTTCTTTATTTATAGTATCATGACCGTCCCTGCTGTTTCATCCATTCCGCTAAACGATGAACCGTTTCCCGATTGTCCTTTGGTGGAAAATAATGTGTGAAGTCAGGGAAATACCAAGTCGTCACAGGCTTTTCTAGTTCTTTTAGCCGCTTTTCAAGCCGATAAGCATGTTCTATCGAGACGTTGTGATCTTTTTCGCCATGAATAATCAGCACAGGCGCTTTGATGCGATCAATGCTATAAAGCGGTGTTCGCCAACGATAGCGCTCCGGATATTTTGTCGGCGTTCCGCCAATGACCCGCTTCATCATTTTTCGCAAGTCAAGCCGCTCCCAATACGTCAACATCACATCGGAAACTCCTCCCCAAACAACAACTGAACAAATTTGATTTTCTAAGATAGCTGTATGGAGGGCCATAGCTCCTCCGCGAGAAAAACCGAACACGTGAATGCGTCTGCTATCTACCTGCGGGAGGTTTTGTAGCACCCGAAAAGCACTTAACGCATCATAGCGATCTTCTCCAACAAAATCTTCATTTCCTTCCCCACCCTGATTGCCGCGATAAAAAGGAGCCATGACGACAAATCCCTCAGCTGCAAATTGCGTAATTCGGGAAAGACGCACCTTCCCAACATTTTTCATTCCGCCGCGAAGATAAAGGAAGCCATCATAAGTCCCTTTAGCTTTCGGTATCGCTAAAAATCCTTTTACCTGCAATCCTTGCGATAAATAGGTAATTAAGAATACATCGATATGCGGATTAGGTGATGGAAATCGATGTTTCTCTATGATCTGTCCATCCATGTCTTTCTTCCTTTCCATAGGCATTCACACATTTTTTCCGACAGCATACGATAAGGTACATATTTAACATCTATTACTAAGGAGGTTTATAACAATGAAAAAATGGCTGCGCACCGCGCTGATTTCATTTTTCACCATTAGCTTCGTCATCTCGGCAGCCTGCGAAAAGCAGGATCAGCCTTCTGTACAAAAAGTTCGCGTTGCAGAAGTCACCCGTTCCATTTTTTACGCTCCTCAATATGTTGCCATTTCTAAAGGATTTTTTAAGAAGGAAGGGCTTGATGTCGAATTATCAACCGCATGGGGCGGAGACAAAACGATGACATCCCTGCTCTCCGGCGGCTCGGATATTGCCTTAGTCGGTTCCGAAACATCGATCTATGTCTATAGCCAAGCAACGAAAGATCCTGTTATTAATTTTGCCCAATTAACCCAAACAGATGGGACGTTTCTCGTTGCTCGCAAAAAAATCGATCATTTCTCTTGGGATTCACTAAACGGAAGCACCTTTCTCGGTCAAAGAAAAGGCGGCATGCCGCAAATGGTCGGGGAATTTGTCCTCAAAAAACACGGAATTGATCCGAAACAAGACTTAAAGCTCATTCAAAATATTGATTTCGCCAACATTCCTAGTGCATTTGCCAGCGGTACAGGAGACTATGTTCAATTATTTGAGCCAACTGCCAGTATTTTTGAACAGGAAGGAAAAGGATACATTGTCGCTTCCTTTGGAACAGAATCCGGGCATGTTCCATATACTTCCTTCATGGCCAAACGAAGCTTTATCAAAAATAATCAAGCAACGATCCAAAAGTTTACTCGCGCTCTTTATCAAGCGCAGCAATGGGTCGAAACCCATACCGCTGCAGAAATTGCAAAAGCCATCCAACCATACTTTAAAGATACAGATATCTCCATTATCGAAAAAGTCGTCGATCGCTACAAAAAACAAGGCAGTTATGCAACTGACCCCGTTCTTGACGAAGAAGAATGGAACAACCTGCAAGCCATTATGAAAGAAGCAGGGGAATTGCCGCCACACTCAGACTATTCCGCGCTCGTCGACAACTCCTTTGCGAAAAAAACAATCGAAAAATAAGAACGGCAGGTGAACAAGATGAGTTTTTTAGTTGTTCATGACATCAGCCACACGTATTTTACCGAAAAAACAGCTACTACAGCCTTAGAGCATATATCCTTGTCCATCGATCAAGGAGAATTCGTTTCTTTTATTGGTCCTAGCGGCTGCGGAAAAACTACCTTGCTTTCTATCATTGCCTCTCTTATTCAGCCGACAGAAGGAACCGTCACGCTGGAAGGGAAAAAAATGCAGGCCATTCATCCAGCTGTCGGCTATATGCTGCAGCAGGACTATCTATTCCCTTGGAAAACAATCGAAGAAAATCTTTTTCTCGGTTTAAAGATTATGGAGATTGACACCCCAGAAATGCGAGCCAGCGCGCTTTCATTGCTTGAACGCATGGATCTAAAGGGAACGGAAAAGCATTACCCGAATCAATTGTCAGGAGGCATGCGCCAGCGAGCTGCCCTAGCCCGGACGTTGGCAACGGATCCGAAAATTTTGCTGCTTGATGAGCCATTTTCCGCTTTAGATTATCAAACCAAACTCAGATTAGAGGAACTCGTTTGGCAAACCTTGAAAGAATACAGCAAAACCGCCTTGCTTGTCACTCATGATATTGGCGAAGCCATTGCCATGAGCGATCGAATTTTCTTATTCGCAGCTAAACCCGGACGCCTTGTACGAACGTTCCTCGTACCTAGCGAGCTTCGGCAGTTGCCGCCATTTGCCGCCCGGCAGCATCCGTCCTTTTCCGAGCTGTTCCAATTTCTTTGGAAGGAGCTGGATTCACTTGAAACCACTTACTAATCACAAGCCATCCTTGCATGACCAGTATCTTGCATCGCTTCGAAAAGAGAAACGGTGGGTTCGTTTTTATCAGCTCATCATTTTCGTTGGTTTTTTCATGCTTTGGGAGGCTGCTAGCCGCTATCAATGGATTGATCCGCTTTTGTTCAGCTCCCCGTCAAAAATCTGGTCATTGTTGATGGGAAAGATAGAAGATGGATCGCTTTTTTCACACATTGGTGTTACCTTATTTGAAACCGTGCTTGGATTTATTCTTGGTACGCTTCTTGGCACATGCTTAGCCGCATTGCTTTGGTGGTTTCCGCGCTTTTCTAAAATCGCTGATCCGTATTTAGTCATTTTAAACGCCATGCCCAAAGTAGCGCTCGGTCCGATTTTAATCGTCGCATTTGGACCTAATTTTTCTTCGATTATCGCGATGGGAACCGTTATCTCTGTGATCATTACCACCATCGTCGTCTATACCTCGTTTCGCGAAGTGGACGCGAATTATATCAAGGTGCTCAAAACTTTCGGAGCCAGCCGTTTTCAATGCTTTAAAGAAGCCGTTCTGCCCGCTTCATTCCCAGCCATTATCTCCACTTTAAAAGTGAATGTCGGCTTATCTTGGGTTGGAGTGATCGTCGGTGAGTTCCTTGTTTCCAAGCAAGGGCTTGGGTACATGATTATTTATGGATTCCAAGTATTTAATTTCACGCTCGTTCTGCTAAGTCTGCTTATTATTGCTGTTTTAGCCACTTTGATGTACCAAATAGTGGCTTTAATCGAAAAATCGCTGATCAAAAACCGATAGAGACGTTCAATTACAGAGAACGTCTCTTTATTTCTTCAAGTGTATACATAAGCACATCGTCTTTCATAATAAAACTGAAGCGTTCATCTGTTCTTACATGCTGAGGCAGTTCCTTTAACAGAACTGGGCCATCTGTTTCCAAATAGGTGGACTGTGGCTGAAGCGCTTCAATTTCAGCAAAATAAATATTTTTAATCATCTCATTTCCAATTTTGTACTGCCCGATATATTCCAGCTGTTCGATGACTCCCCCGGTCTCTTCTCTCACTTCGCGAATCGCTGCTTGTTCAGGTGTTTCCTTTCCTTCCCTCTTTCCTCCAGGAAACTCTAAACCACGTTCGCGATGATTGGTCAGCAACCACTGCTGGTGGTAACGGCAGACGACCCAAACATGATCTGGCGTTTTGGAAAACGGATGGTCAGCAAATGACAACTGCACTTGATTTCCATAATAGTCCCAAAAAACAAACATCCTTATCAAACTCCATTGTCATGATCTTTATTCCTATTATACTTCTCACTTTACTCGCAGTGCCAGTTAAGCTTAAGCGCTATATAATGTGTCGGCCAGCCAATAAAAGCCGATTGGCATCGCTTCATTCCCCGCTTTTCTGCCGTAGTCGCACACCGTTTGTTTGCCGACTGGAATGTTTCAGCATGCTTTTTTGAATTTACGGGCAAATGCGTTTGTTTCGAGGAGAAAAGCGGAAAAGCTTGTGTGTCATCCTATCATTCTGTGGTTTTTTATTAAAAACAATGGAGCATCAACACCTGTTTACTTGCTTATACCAAGAAGCCACTTGGCATGTCCAGCTTCAAGTGGCATTTATATTATAGAAACCTCAAACATTCGCCGTACTAACTTCTCGCAAAAATAAAGAGAGGCAGCCTGCAGCCGAAAAATCGACTGATTAGGCAGCCTTCTTCATAAGAAATACAAAAAACGATAAAGAAGATAAAGAAAATGAAAGAACTAGGTGAACTGCACTCCATTATTTTTGAAATTCTTCTTCAAAGTTGTCGGCTAGCGAAAACACAATAATCCGTTCTCCTGTACGGGTGCTTATATCTGTATGAACACTCATTACTTGTTTTCCTGTCATCGTTACGATGATCTCTCTTAGCTGCTCGCTGCCTGATTCAATTAAATCTGAGCGAATTCTTTTAACGGCCAACAGCCCTTCTTTTGTCTCTGCCAATTTTTGTTCAGCAGGTGTTAAAAGTCCGCGCATTTGCACAATAATCATATTGCGGATAATATCCGTTTTAACGGATATGGGGCCCCTCCCCAAATACTCTTTCTCCCATTGCGTCAGAGCCCGGCTAATTTGATCTTCCATCTCTCCTTTAGATTTCATTCGTATTTCTCCCCCTTCGAAACAAAAACGGCATGCTCCACTATAAAAAGTGAAACATACCGATCCATCTCGGTTCACATCACATCACTTAATCCATTCGTTCGCTTCTTCCTTTTGTCGTCTCCTTCACAAAAGCGCGAAAGCTGTCCATGTCATTTAGTTATCAAGTCCTTGTCTCAATTTATTTTTTATTATAGCGAATCGATTTGGACTGTCAAGAAAAACAAAGGTATGACATGAAGCGCAGCAGCCCATCCTTATTCTTGAACCCATCCCATTGAGCGAATATGCTGCCTTGCTTCTTCATTTCCTAATTTATAAATAAGCTGATAAATTTTTTTCATCGTATCATCGTATGCATCGTTTTCGCGATCATAATGATACTGTATATATGGAACATGCGCTCTCCAAAACGCCTGCCAATCAGAGGAATAGTTTTGGTCAAAATATTCCCTTAATTGAATAATTTCTTCGTCCGTTGCCTCGATTTGAAAATCCCATGGAGACGCTGTCTTTACTTGAGAGATTTCACCGTGAGCAATCGACACATAATACGTTTTTTTATTTTGCTCTTTCACACCCTTCAACTCCTTTACAATCTGTCCTATTCGTAGTGTGGATGAACAAATAAAAATTATGCTTATTTAGCCCGATCTTTTAATAATTCAATTGCTCTTATCAGAAAGCCCGGAATAGGTAATCCTGTCCTTCCTACATTTTCAACAATTGAAATGACTTCATTCGCCATATAAAAGAAGGTCGTTGCATCACGAATAAAATGATTGTTCTGTCCTAAGGCAAGATCGATTAGATGTGCCACTGCTACTAATACAAAAATCAATAATTTCCGCACAATCCCCCGAAAACCGATCTCGCTTGACAGCTTTCCTTCAAGAGCCCCTGCAACAATACCAGTTATATAGTCAATCACGACGAAGCAAACTAAAATCACCACTAATATGTCCAATCCTCCAAATACAGATGAAACAAATGAACCAATGAGCGAAATTCCGAAAAAAAATGAATGTTTGGCCACGGTTTCCCGCCTTTCATGTTTCATAGGTCAAAAGTGTTGATTCAACAATATCACATCTGTTGATGATCTATGATTTCATGCAAGAAATGCGGAAGAGCTAGACCGAAAAGAAGTCTTTCTTCCTTATTTCCTGAATCAAGGAGACAAAGGGGGGATCTTTTCCGTACTACCCCTTGTTAAAAAGGAACAGGCATAGAACATAATCATCAACACGCCTAATGGAGGGATCATGGACAGGCAGATAGCTTTTCTGATGCCACAATCGATTGATCCAAAATACGAAAATGGCTGAAAAGCCTCGTTATGTGGTAAAGTGATAAAACCATCGATGATCAACACGTAGTTACTCTATTTTATGAAAATAGAAAAAAAGAGTGTAAACAACTGCCCAAACAGCAAAAAAGATCGCTCCCGATATGGAAGCGATCTTTTTTGCTTATTTGCCAAGAAACGATTTTAACATCCACACGTGCTTTTCAAGGCTTTGGTGGATTCCTAAAAGCATATCTCCCGTTGTTTCATCCCCTACCTCATCAGCTAGCTGCATTCCATCTTTTAGCTCTTGAATCATCGTCTCAAAGTCGCTGACAAGCGCGCCAACCATCTCTTCAGCTGTTTCATTGCCTTTTGCTTCTTTAACAGACGCGCTTTCGAGACAATCTTTCATTGTAGCGACAGGCGCTCCTCCTAGCGCAAGCAGCCGCTCTGCTAACTCGTCAATATGGAGGGCTGCTTCATTGTATAATTCTTCGAATTTTGTATGCAATGTAAAAAATTGCTGTCCTTTGACAAACCAATGATAATTATGGAGTTTGATGTATAATACACTCCAATTGGCAATCTGTTTATTGACCATGTCCGTTAGATTTTTCATCTCTATCCTCTCCTTCACCATATTTTTTACAAAATAAACTTACATTTCTAATTATAACCTATTTCATGCCCATCTCGCAAAAAACGGAAAAATTCTTCTCTCTTTTCAATTATAAATACAAGGTGGACGACCCATTATTTTAATCTATTTGCCCGCAAAGCATTCGTTGCTCAAGAAGAATATGCTCAAACTTACTCCCATTGGTTTTGTTCGATCATCCACCTACTTAACTACCATTGCTTCACTCCTTTTACTTGTGCCATATCAATAGAAACGAACATATGTATAAATCCGATCAGAAAGTAAATGGGTCGATTGTTTTTGCGGCATGCTGGTGCATGGGAACACCGTCGCTTTCAACCCTAGGCATCACGCTTCAAAGCAGTTCGTTTTTTGCCTCTTTATCTTATGTCACTGTTTCCATTTAAATGGCTACAATCTTATTCGTTCCCTTTCTCAGCGCTTATGATGAACCGCTCCCATCTATATTCCGTTAAGAGATGGGAGACTTCTCGGTGGAGTATGTTAAAATAAAGAGAGGAATCAAACATAGAAAGTGGGGAGCCAATGTTTACAATCCTTATCATTTCCATCATCATTATTTTAGTCGTTCTTATTCTGGCTGTCGCCACCACATCAAAAGCCTATCAATACAAGCATACCGTCGATCCTATTGATAACAATCCGCATTTACCAGAACACAAGCAGAAAGAAAAAAACGAAGGCGGCCATGTTTAAATGGCCGCCTTACGATTATCCAAATACTTTCTTCAGTTCTTCCTTATCTTGTTCCAGCCAAAAACGCATTAGACGCTTAGCTCCCTCTAAATCATGAAGCTTCGCCTGCCCGCATTGCTGTTCCGTTGCAGCTGGGACTTCTGTCGCATTTACCGCATCCTTCATTGTATCTTCAAGCAGATCGATAATTTCCTCCACAGTAGGAGAACCGCTGACAACTAAATAGTAGCCCGTTTGACATCCCATTGGTGAGATATCAATGATATCAAAATGATCGTATTTTTCCGCATGCTTGCGAATATTGAATGCAAGCAAATGCTCAAGCGTATGAATAGCATCGGGTTTCATCGCTTGCTTATTTGGCTGGCAAAAACGAATGTCAAATTTATTCACAACGCCATCGCTTCCCACTTTATGCACGCCGCAATGTCTCACATACGGCGCTTTCACAGCGCAATGGTCGAGTTCAAAGCTTTCTACTGAAGGCATTGTATCACTCCTATCGTTATTTTCTAAATACTATCATACACATAAATCCGATTTTTTTCATCTACTTTATACGGATTATTCAAAGGTGATGACTTGTGCGATTTATGATACATTGATGATAGTATATTTTATTCACTGGGTGTGATGCAAATGTTGAAACGCTTATTGATCGCTCTCATTCGTTTTTATCAAATGGTGATTTCTCCGTTAAAGCCGCCGACATGCCGTTTTTATCCGACATGCTCCCATTACGGTCTTGAAGCAGTTAAGCGCTTTGGCGCAATCAAAGGAGGCTGGCTGACGATCAAACGCATTGTCAAGTGTCACCCCTTTCATCCTGGAGGCTTTGATCCAGTCCCGGAAAAATGGGAAGATGCCAAATAAGCATGGGCTTGCGGCTTATTATCGTGCATTTTCATGTAATGGCAGCAAGTCCGTCTTTCTTATAGCTACATACACGTAATGATTAACTAACTAACTGCATGGGTGAATAAAAAGAAAAAAAATACTATTCAAATCGTAATGATTACGATATAATGAATGAGACCATTCATCTCTGCTTGGTAAAAATGAGAAAGGAGAGCATTCATGAGACGAAAAACACTGTTAGCCATCATTCTTCTTGTTGGATCAATCATGCTGTTTGGCTGCAATAAACGTGAAGAAGCAACCGATACAAACAAGCCAAAAAACACACTTACTATTTATACGACTGTTTATCCGTTGCAAGATTTTGCGCAAAAAATTGGTGGACGCTACATAAAAGCAGAAAGCATTTATCCTCCTGGCGTTGAGGCACATACATTTGAACCGACAACGCAAACGATGAAAAATTTAGCAGATGCTGATGCATTTATTTATATCGGCCAAGGAATGGAAGGATTCGTCGATCAAACGAAACAAGCACTAAAAAACGAGCATGTAAAGCTCGTGGAAGCTTCTAAAGGAATTCAATTGCTTGATTCTGCCCATCACGATGAAGAAGGGGAAGAACACGAAAGGCATGAAGAAGCGGAAGGGCACGATGACGACGGTCATCATCATGGCGATAAAGATCCCCACGTTTGGTTAGATCCTATTTTATGCATTACAATTGCCGAAAACATAAAAAATGCTTTGATTGAGCTAAAGCCAGATGCGAAGGAAACATTTGAAAACAATTTTGCCGCTTTAAAACAGCAGTTGCTTGATATAGATCAACAATTGCAAGCTGTAGTAAAAGACGCTCCTAAAAAAGAACTTCTTGTTTCTCATGCAGCCTACGGCTATTGGGAAAAAAGATATGGCATTGAGCAATTAAGCATCGCGGGTCTTTCACCGACTAATGAACCTTCACAAAAAGAGCTGGCTCAAATTATTCAACTCGCGAAAAAGAAACAAATTCATTATGTCATCTTTGAACAAAATGTCACACCAAAGGTGGCTGAAGTTGTCAAAAACGAAATCGGCGCTGAAGTTCTTCGCCTTCATAATTTAGAAACACTTACAAGCGAAGATATAAAAGAAAATAAAGACTACTTCACAATCATGCATCAAAATATCAACGTATTAAAACAAGCGTTGCAATAAAGAAACGAAACCACACTGTCGACTTGACAGTGTGGTTTCGTTTTTTCCTATGATTTCTTCTCTGCATATTTTTTAGAAATATGTGGATAATAACAGCAGCTAATCATGAATGGAAGGACGGTCTTTTTTATGGATGATTTGGTCATTGCCCGCTCTCTATTTGGCACTACTATGGCGTTTCATATTATTTTTGCGTCTCTCGGTGTAGGAATTCCGCTAATGATTTTATGTGCCGAACTGCTCTATCAAAAAACGAAAAATCGCGACTATGCAGTTATGGCTAAAAGATGGACAAAAGGGATAGCAGTACTGCTGGGAGTTGCCATTCCCTCCGGAACCATTGCCGGCGTCCAGCTTTCATTGCTATGGCCTGGATTTATGGAAGTGATCGGCAAAGTGATGGCGCTGCCTTTCCAAATTGAAATCTATGCTTTTTTTGTTGAGGCATTATTCATGTCTATCTACGTATATGCCGCTGATCGTATTTCGCCGGCCATGAGAATTTTGAGCGTTACTCTTGTTGCCCTTGGCGCAAGCGCTTCCGCTATTTTAATTACAAATGTTCATGCTTTTGAAGGCACTCCCGACGGTTTTCGCATCGAAAACGGCCAAGTCGTTGACGTAGATCCTTGGGCTGCATTTTTTAATCCCAGCTTTTTTGTCACCGCTGGACATGTAACAGTTTCAGCCTTTATGACAGGAGCATTTGTCCTTGCTTCAATTTCTGCTTACAAAATGTTGCGGGAAAAAAATAAACGCGTTCTTGAATTTTATCGTAAAGCACTGATGCTTTCGCTTGTTGTTGGCGGGATTTTTTCTATTTTAACAGCGCTGAATGGCCATGAAGCCGCACAGCTTTTGCATGAATATCAGCCGGAAAAGCTGGCAGCAGCTGAAGGATTGTTCGAAACGCAATCGCACGCTCCTCTTGCCATTGGCGGTTTTACAGATCCTGACACGCAATCGGTGAAATGGGCAATCGAAATTCCATGGCTCCTCAGCTTTCTTGCCGGCAATAGCTTTGATACCGTTGTACAAGGATTAAACGATTTTCCTAAAGAATGGTGGCCGCCATTATTTATCCATACACTATTCAATGCGATGGTAGGCATCGGCTCATTCCTTATCCTGCTCTCCTTGATCGGATTGGTTTGGAGCAAAGTGATGAAACGCCCTGCGTTTCCTCGTCCGCTGATGTGGGCCATTATCGCTTCCGGACCTCTTTCCATGCTGGCTATTGAATTTGGCTGGATCTTTGCCTGTACAGGCAGACAGCCATGGGTTATATACAGGATGATGAAAACAGAGGACGCTGTGACACAATCGGAGAATTTGGCACTGCTGTTTATCTTGTTCGCAGCCATCTATATTGTATTAAGCATCGCCGTCGTTCTCGTATTAAAATACTATTTTCGGCGCCATCCTGTCATCAACGAACTAGCTTCACAGGAAACCGGACATTCAAATCATTTTACGCAATAAGGAGGCGAGGAACATGACAAATGAACTCATTGCCATCACTGTGCTATGGGGATTTATTTTTATCTATGCGGTCATGGCAACCATGGATTTTGGAGCTGGTTTTTGGTCGATGATTTATATGAATCGGGAAAAAACAGCCGCAACCAATATTGCCAATCGCTATCTTTCCCCTACATGGGAAGTGACCAATGTGTTTATTGTGGCAATCGTTGTCGCGCTTGTCAGCTTTTTTCCTGGAGCGACCTTTTTGTTGGGAACTGTTTTATTAATTCCCGGGAGCATTATTTTACTGCTTCTCGCGATTCGCAGCGCTTTTTTAGTATTTGCCCATATCGCTAAGGAATATGAAAAAGTGCTGACCTACATTTCGGGAATCAGCGGCATGATCATCCCAGCTCTACTGATTAGCGTCTTGCCAATCACACATGGCGAATTTATTGAAACGGTTGACGGGGTCGCAAAACTGAGAATGGATAAGCTGTTTACAAGCCCGCATGAATATGCGTTCATTGGCTTCGCCATCTCCAGCACATTGTTTCTTTCTTCCCTGCTGCTTGCCGACTACTCCAATGAAGCGAATGAGCTGGAGGCATATCAAACCTATCGCAGAGATGCTCTCATTCTCGGACCCATTTCCTTATTAATGGCGCTTTTTATTATGCTGACGATGCAGGATGAAGCACCTTGGCTGTACGAGCGAATAATGGACTATTTGCCATGGCTCATCGGTTCCGTGGCCATGTTTTTTGTAGCGGGGGCCGCTCTATTCTTGCCGTCTGCCAAGCATCAGTCCATACGGGGAAAACCTCGATTAGCGGTCGTCGCCATTGTCATTCAATACTTTTTAGCGAGCTACGCTTATGGAAAGGCCCACTTGCCATATATGATCTATCCGGATGTCACGATTCAGTCAGGTTTCACTCATCCGAATACTTTTCGCGCGCTGTTTATGTCATACATCATCGGGTTTGTTATTCTCTTTCCGGGATTCATCTATTTTTGGCGATTATTTATGAAGGATAAACGCTATCTTCAAAAAAATGATCCATCATAACGTTTGGCAGTTATTGAGATCGTCATAAAAAAGCCGTTTTGGCCATGGCCAAAACGGCTTCCCGGTGACTTTATTCAAGTGAACGCACATATTCCGCAATAGCGGCTATTTCTCCTTTTGTTAAGCTTGTCACCTCTTTTGTCTGATGGCGCTGAATGGCTTCTTCGATCGTTTTGGCGCTGCCATCATGCAAGTAAGGGGCCGTCGCCCAAACTCCTCGCAATGTCGGCGTATCCCATTGTTTTGGTGTGCGAGGGTTGGCAAAATGGGCTCTCGCGTCTCCATTTGAAGCTTTATCCTGTGGATTCGCTGTGCCAATATCATGTAAATAAGCTGTATTCGCTATCGTCAATACTCCTTGATCGTCCACTGCTTTTGTACTATCTGTAAAATATTCTCCTCCATGACAGCTGAGACAGTTCCCTTTACCGTTAAACAGCTTTTCGCCTTCTTGCGCTTTTGCTGTCAAGCTTCCATCTTTATTTCGATACGGGCTTTTCGGTACAGGAAACGAATGAGGATCATCTAAATACGCAAGAATCGCATCATACATATGCTGCACATCCGATGGCAGCGGCTTCTCTGGATCAAGGGCCATCATCCCGCCCATTTCATTTTGTACCGTATGAATGTAATCGCTAAAATCATCGCGAGAGCCATCCCACATAAACAATCCCGTCTTGGTCGTTAGCACATTGCTTGGCACGTTGCGCGGCCCTTTGGGCGTCAAAAGTGTCAGCCCGTTTATTTCCCCGTCACTATGGCAGGAAGCACAACTCATCCAGTTATTTCCTGTAATATCGATCGCAAATTCGTCGCTATTCGCGCTATAAAAAATCGTCTTTCCTTCACGGACAAGTGGTGATAAAGAATCTTTGGCAATTAAGCGTATCGTTCCTTTTACTGATCTTGCTTTCGCATAAGGCGCTTTGCCTCCTGTATGAATGACGGCAAGATCATGGCTCATTGCATTGTGGACAAATAATTGCTTTCCATCCGGTGAAATTACAATCCCTCTCGGATTATTCCCTTCAATGCGCCGCAAAATTTGGGTTGCGTTTCCGCCGCGTTTTAAATCAAATACGACTAAATCTTCGCTTCCTGACATCACTGCGTACATTTTGCTTCCATCTGGCTGAAACACAATATCATATGGATTCGAAACAATGATCGTTTCATTTTTCACATCTTGGACATTGATTTCCGTGAATAATTCCTTTCTCTCATCCACCAATTCTCGATCGGATGCAAGATCAATGACAGAAATGGCCGGAAAAACCGTTTCTTCAAACTGAATCGGCGTATCAATATTCGTCAGTAAATGAGGAATGTAGGCTTTTTTTCCATCTGGTGCAATGACAAACTGCTCAAGCGTGTTCGGAATACCTTGGCTCTTTTTCCGATCCTCCTGATCCGGTGATGGCGCTAACGTAATTTCTTTGATGACTTGATTTTTTTTCGTATCAATCACACTTATTTTTCCATCTAGATAATGAGGTACATACAACTTTCGGCCATCAGCCGTTAGCGCCAGCGTACGCGGTCGATCACCAACTGGAATTTCTTTCGTTTCTTTTTGCTTTTCCAAATCAAATACTGATACCGTTCCTGAACGATAATTAGCTACGTAAAGCGTTCTTCCGTCCTGGCTTGTCACAACTCCAAATGGTTCAATTCCTGTTTTTAAATGACCCATCACTTTTTTCTCTTTAAGCGAAATAATATCTACTCGGTCATCATGCATACAGGACACGTATAAAAATTGTTCGTCCGGACTTAATGCAAGCTGTCTAGGCTCCTTTCCGACAGCAATCTCTGCTTTTTTCTGCTTCGTCTTTGCATCGATTAGCGTGACAGAAGGAACATCAATATTGGCGATATACAGCATAGTTCCTTTTTTGTTAATGGCAATATTGTCGCTGTGGACGGCATAGTGGCGAATGGTTTTTTGGTCTGAATGAAACACTGGACTTGCCTGACAACTCGTTAGAATCAGAAAAAAAATAAGTAAGACCCCTCTTTTCATCAGCGTTTCCCCCATTTTGATTCACGAAAATGAAAACCATTATCATTTTATATGAAAAAGCGGCAAATCTCAATGCTTGCCGCTTTTATCCATTATTTATTCTTTTTTTGGTTTTACTTCCACATTCAATAAAATTGGCGCAATTCCATATTTTCCGTGTCCTGCTTGCACTTGTGGCACATTGTCCCCATCTGTATTGCCTGATTTGTCGCCTTTTATATACACATCTCCGGTATCCCAAAATTCACTGGCCTGCATTCCTTCCTTGATGCTTGGACCATCAATAATCCGATCATAAAAATCAACATAGCGCGAAATGATGGTCTCTCTTTCCAGTACTTTGACAGGCTGATCGGAGTCCGTGTTATTGAGATTGTTAAGGGCAATGCGCAGCACACCTGATAACGCTCCAGCTACAAATGGAGTATATTTCATTTCATTTTTTCCCGTCTTATAAACACGGAGTTTTTGATCCCAAAAATGCTTGTCCATCGCTTCATAAATTTTACGTGCTGCCTCCCGGTATTGCTCGTCTTTCGTCGCTAAAAATGCCGCTGTGAGACCGCGAATCGCACCGAGTTGGGCAAGAAGAGTAGGTTCGTCTGTTTCAGGACCTTGACCAATGATCCAGCCATTTGCTACAAGGCCATCTTCCCTTATTAATTCATTCATGATAAAATCAGCTTGTTTTTTGATCAGTTCAAGTGCACGTTTTCCTTCAGGAGTGCCAAGGCCTTGGGCATCTTCTCCGCTTGCGTAACCCACAGGCAATCCATCAATCGCGCGTTCAAAAATGCGCAGCGCTTCCATCGTATAGCCTGCCTGGAACGTATCTACTCGTTTTCCTTGTGCACTTCCGTTATTCTCTTCAACAAAAGCGCCTACTTCTTGATTAAAGTGCATGGCATCAATATTTTTAAACACCTGCAATACCACATCGCGATTCACTGAATATGGATCATTCGAAACAACATCATTCGTTGGATTTTGATCGAGATTTTCTTTCGGCGCACTTGGATATGGCGATCCGTCAAATACAGCTAGAAAAGCAGGATTTTGATTTTTATTATCCGGCCGCTGATCTGTCACACCATAGAATTCTGATGCAGGCCAAAGCATCAGCCATTGATCTTGCAACAAGCTTCTTTTATCCTTCACAATGAGCTGTTTTACCTTTGGCGCCAATTCATTCCCATCTTCTATCACCTCAATTTCATGAGGCAAATATACCCAGCCGCTTTGAGGATTATATTGGCTTCCTGCTGCTTTTGTTAGCCCTTGCTGTTTCGCACTGTAAAATAAATGATCGCGGACAAAATTAAGCTTGTTCCAAATTTCTTCAGTTAAAATCATGCCTTGCATGCCATCTGCGGAGCTTACTCCAAGCGCAATGTTAGGATCTTGATCGTCATTTTTGGTTTTCGCTTCAATCTCTTCATCTTTATCAACGGTATGTAAGCCACCTAAAAAATCTCCAGCCCATAATGCCTGTTTTAAAAATGTGCCGCCATAGGCAGAAGGAGTTAATCGTTTCTCCATTTTGCTCCGATCCCAACGAAGCGATTGAAAATCGACTTGATAAACCGGAACATAGGTTTTGTCATTATTTTCCGCATACACGTCTGTATCGACTTTTTGGGCATAATGCGGATCACCGCCTGCATATTCAATCATTGTCGGAAACATATTGCGGAAAATTTCTTCATGCGCATACCCTACACTGTCAGCCAATTGGTAAAATCGCTCTGCCAACACCTCATCGTTTGACTTCTGCGCTTTTTGCGCCTGCTGCTCTGTCATTGGACCATAAATCAAATGCAGCCCAAGTCCCGACTTCTCCGTGACCTCGTACATTGCTTCTTCTGAGTATTCGTACGATTCAATCCCTGCAATATAATCAAATTTTGTCGGTTTATCCATTTTACGCGCATCCAATACATCCAAATCAAGTCCAAGCCCCTCGGCCAAAGGCTCCCCTGACAACTCAAATTCTGAATACGCAAACATGTTGCCGGCTGTATCAAAAGAATAATCGGTCACCGGCACAGAAATATTGGCTGATGTCTCACCTTTCTGTTTTTTCTCGCTCGCTTCATTGGTTGGTGAACACGCTGAAGCCAGCAAGAGTGATGAAATCACGGCCGTTGTCGTCATAACCTTCCACGGTTTTTTTCCCATAGCTACATCCCCCAGTAACTTTAAAACGATTTTCATTATCATCTATGTTTATTTTATCTTAATTTATTTTGTTTTCAACTGTTTTAAACGATTTTGCGCAACGACAGCCTGTATTTGGCGTTGTCCAGTAAGAAGCGAACAAAATTCTACTGCTACTGTTTTAGAGCTCTCTCTTCTTTCGCTCTCAAATGCCGCTGCTATCCTATTCATATAATAAGAATAAAACGCTTCATCCTCTTGGAGGATAAATTTGCGGATGATGCACATTTCATCTTGTTTGTATGCAATATCAACATCGACATGTTTCGTCCCATATTCAATTCTCTCAAATAAAAGAAACCAGTCAATCGTCGGATCTAAAAAACGAAGTAAATAGTCCGTCGTTTTCGCTAGTACTGTATAATAATGGATATTGGAATGAAACACTTCTTGATCTACGTGGCGCCAATGTTTTTCTACAAGCTTTAATACAAGTGAAGCGGATCGCGACGAAGAAGGAGCCTGATAATATTCTGTAATGATTTTTTTCATCGCTTCACCTACTAGCTGGCGCCAATTTTGAGGCATACATAGCTTGACGGCACTCATTTATGTATCCCTCCACCTCTCAATTCGCTTGTTTCGTTACTTTCGCTTTTTGCAGCACAAGATGAATAGAACTCCATGAACGCTTTACAAAATAAATCGGTTTTTCTTGGTTTTTCGCTTTTTGCTTAATTACTTTGGCTAAATTATGATTAACATAGTCGGTCATCACCAGAACAAGATCGATATGTTCAGGAATATCCCGCTTAACCATATTCACTTTGCGGCCATCCAGATGAATAATTTCCTTAAATCCTGAATTTATCAATTTATCGGTAATATTTCCGAGATGATCAGCACCTACTACAAGCAACGATGACATATTTTCTTTCCCTCCATTGCTTTCAACTTTATTTTCATTCTAATTGAGAATGATTCTCTATGTCAATAGATATAAAATTTCTTATTATTTCCGTTATATCTTTTTTTTAATCAGTCAAAAATAAAAATGTATTAAATTTACTAAACTTATGGAGGGAATCACGATGGCAAAAGATGTGCTTTGTGAAGTGAAAAACTGTCATTACTGGGCAGAAGGAAATCGCTGCAGTGCAGAAGCCATTTATGTAGTCAGTCACACCGGAACAGAAGCTTCTAACTCTGGCGAGACGGACTGTAAAACGTTCGTACCAAACGACGAGCTATAAAAGAGCTTATCTTTATCCGCATTTTACTATGATTTGGAATTGTCCCTGTTATGTCATAGAAAAAGCGGGACACAGGCTGTGCAGAAGAAAACGAAATAGGCCAGCAGTTGTCTATCGTTTCAATTTGTATCAATTCCTTTATATGAATAGTTAAGCCATAAAAATAAAAAGAGGTTCATCCGTTTATATAGACGGATTACCTCTTTTTTTATTGTTCGTGTTTTGGAATTAAATGAATTAATTGGCGCCGCAACAGCTTTTTGGCCGCATTGCGCGGCAGCTCATCTACTATATATATACGTTTTGGCACCTTGTACTTTGCCAAGCGCTCCCGACAAAATTCTAAAAGCTGTGGCGGTGTAACCGATACGCCATTTCTCAGTTTAACAAAAGCATAAGGCACCTGTCCCCAGCGCTCATCTTCCACTCCCGTCACTCCCGCTTCTTCGACCGCTTCATGCGAAAGCAGTATCGCTTCAATCTCTGCCGGATAAATATTTTCACCGCCAGAAATAATCAAATCGGATCGGCGATCAAGAACATAAAGAAACCCTTCTTCATCTATATAGCCCATATCCCCTGTATAAAACCAGCCATTCCGTAACGCTTTTTTAGTTGCTTCTGGCCGATGCAAATATCCTTTCGCTACATTTGGCCCCTTCACAACAATTTCTCCAGGTTCATACGGCCTAGCTGTTCGCCCATCCGTTTCGACGCGAAGCTGAGCGGGAAAAAGCGGTTTTCCTGCTGACCCTAGCTTAGAAAAACTATACTCTGGCGCTAATGTAACAATTTGTGATGCCGTTTCTGTCATTCCATAAGTTTGATACACAGGAATTCCTTTATCGCGGCACGCTTCCAGCAGCGGCTTTGGCGCGGGTCCTCCCCCAAGCAGCATACACCGGAATGTATGGGGATATGTCAAGCTTCCCAATTCGGAAATCATTTGCTGTAGCATGGTGCTGACAACAGACATAATCGTGGCTTTTTCTCCTAGAATGATCTCATTTGCTTTTTTCGCATCAAAGTGCTGCATCACATAAACGCTCATTCCATAAATCACACTTCTCATCAAGATCGACAACCCACTTATATGAAAGAACGGAACAGCGGCAAGCCAACAATCCCTTTCCAATAAGCCTAAATTTAAAGCTGAGCCAATCGCGCTCCACCAATGATTTCCATAAGTTTGTAATACTCCCTTTGGCTTTCCTGTTGTGCCCGATGTATACATAATTGTTGCTACTTCGTGAAAATCATATTCTTGCTGAAGCGGCACCTCTTGCTCTGGCAATGAAGCAAGCTCTGTTGCCGTTACAACAGGAACTGAGCTGCTGTTGGCATCATCGCGCCATTGTTCATCGACAATCCACCATTTCGCTCCGCTATCTTCAATTTGCCAATTCAATTCTGAGGCTGTTAATCTTATATTTTGCAACAATACAACGGCTCCAATATAATGAAGTCCATGAATGATTTCCACCATCGCCGTGCTATTTTTCATCAATATAGCGACAATATCACCGCGTTGGACGCCAAGATAAGCTAGCCTTCCCGCCGTTCTTACCGCTGCTGTATGAAGCTCAGCAAATGTTTTTTGCTCACTTCCCTCGTAAACAGCAATGCGTTCTGGAGTCAAAAACGCACGCTGCATAAGCCAGTTTGGTGTTGATGTATACATAAAGTCCCCTCCTTTGCTTGATACAAAGAAGCAGCTTCAGACTGTTAACGAACGTTTTCATCCTAAGTTAATCGCATCACTCATCCGCTCATGAGCATCTCGGTTTGATTCGCTCATCTTCGTTTGCTGCGTTCCCTGTCCATCCAGCGTTTTCAAGACAGTCTAAATGAAAAGACCCTTAAAATAACGGTAGACAAAGTCTAAATGGACTTTGTCTACCGTTCTACAGCTTGATCCATCACATTCAAGCTGCTACGTTTTTGCATTATGGAAAACGCGGGAACTGTTTGAAATCCGGTTTGCGTTTTTCTTTGAACGCATCTCTTCCTTCTTTTGCCTCTTCTGTCGTATAGTAAAGTAATGTAGCATCGCCAGCAAGCTGCTGAATGCCTGCTAAGCCATCAGAGTCAGCATTGAATGCCGCTTTTAGGAAACGAATCGCTGTTGGGCTTTTTTCTAAAATTTCTTCCGCCCATTTTACCGTCTCTTCCTCTAGTTGCTCCAACGGAACCACTTTGTTGACAAGTCCCATTTCTAATGCTTCTTGAGCGTTATATTGGCGGCATAAGTACCAAATTTCACGAGCCTTTTTGTGGCCAACGATACGAGCTAAATAACCGGCTCCATAGCCTCCGTCAAAGCTTCCTACCTTCGGACCTGTTTGTCCAAAAATAGCGTTATCTGCTGCAATCGTTAAATCGCAAACAACATGCAATACATGTCCACCGCCGATCGCATAACCGGCTACCATTGCGATGACCGGTTTAGGGATCACGCGAATCAGACGCTGTAAATCCAATACGTTCAAGCGTGGGATTTGATCCTCGCCTACATAGCCACCATGGCCTCTCACTTTTTGGTCCCCGCCAGAGCAAAACGCTTTTCCGCCTGCACCCGTTAAAATAATGACACCGATATTGGCATCATCACGAGCGTATGAAAACGCATCAATTAACTCTTGAACCGTCTTTGGACGAAAGGCATTATGTACTTCTGGACGGTTGATCGTGATTTTAGCAATGCCATTGTACGTTTCGTATAGAATATCTTCGTACTTGCGCTCAGCTACCCATTCAATCGCCATTCACGCATCCTCCTCTTTCAATAAACTCATTTATTATTTTAGCAAAAATTTCTGGTTGTTCCACATGAATTGCATGTCCCGCATCGGAAATTTTCGACATGTACGAATTGGGCAGCAGTTCAACCATCTTTGACGCTATTTGGCAAAATTTCTGATCAAGTTCCCCGCAAAGAAGCAGTGTTGGGGCTTTTATTTGCGACAAGTGTTCCCACCAAGAGGGCTGTCTTCCTGTTCCCATGCCGCGCAAGCTATTCGCTAGCCCTTTGGCTTGATGCCTTAATCGTTCTGTACGAATTCGCCTTCTGGCCGTCTCAGGCAGCTGTCTTTGCGTAGCAAAAAGCGGCTGTTGCTCCCATTTGTCAATAAATGCTTGCACTCCATATTGCTCAATTTCCATCGCCAGCGCCTCATCGTTCTGAATGCGCAATTGGCGTTCCTCTTCGGTCTTTAGTCCAGGCGAGCTGCTTTCTAGCAACAATGTTTCTACTCGGTGCGGATAACGAATGGCAAAAGTAAGCGCGAGCCTTCCCCCCATCGAATAGCCAAGAACGTGAGCACGATGAATTTCCAGCTGCTGCAACAATTCATGCAAATCAGCCGCTACGCTTTCGATATGATAGCGGTCGAGTTCATCCGGACACTCTGTTAAACCATGTCCTATAATATCAACCATAACGAGCTGCCAATTTTTCCAATACGGAATAAGCGGATACCATGTTTCTGTACTCCCTGTAAAGCCGTGTAGCAATAAAAGCGGCGGACCTTCCCCATAAACTTCTACATGATAGGAAACACCGCGAATCCGTTTTTTCATAATCTTCCCCTTTTTTGAAGAAACTCTGTTATTCTCTCTGTTACATTTTTCCAAAGCCATTGATGTTTGGTTACATTTTCTTTCCTCGATGTACACAGCTCGATGACATGCAGCCCTTGAGATTGGATAGAATGCTTTACGTAATAACGGAACTCGTCCCATGTATCCACCTTTTGATAATAGCCATCATACATGCGGATAATATGCTCAAACCGCAAATCGGTCGGAGTGCCAAACAATGCTTCAAAATGCTTTTCTTGCCTTGCTTGCGGCAAAAATGAAAAAATGCCGCCTCCATTATTATTAATAACAATAATGGTCGCATGCAGCTGATAAAGCTTCGCTGCTAGCAAGCCATTTAAATCATGATAAAAGGAAAGATCGCCAATCACAAGCACAAGCGGATCGGCTTCAAGGCTAGCTCCTAAAGCGCTTGAAACAACCCCATCAATGCCATTGGCGCCACGATTCGCCATTAAGCGGATTTGCTTATCGTTCGTCATAAAAAACGTGTCGGCATCGCGAACCGGCATGCTGTTGCCGACAAATAGCGTAGACTTCTCTGGTAAAAGCTCCGTCAGCTCGATAAATACTTTTCCTTCAAACATTTCTTCTTCTTTTCCTGCTTCCAAAAGCTCTTCTTTAGCCAGCTTATTGATGTCCTGCCATAGTTGCATCCATTCGTTTGGCACACGGCGATCAGCGGACCCAAGTTCCGCTAAGCGTCGGCAAAATTCAATTTCGTCACAATAAATCATTTGCGAAGCAGTAAAAGTTGGCTCACGCCATCCGCCTTCCCCGTCCACCACAATTTGGGTAATGGACGGATGCCGCTTTAGCATAAGTAAAAGCGGTTTTGAAATCGGCATGGCACCAAATCGAATAACAATGTCTGGAAGCAGCGCTTCCGCTATTGCTGCGTCTTTAAAAATAGCATCATAGCTTTCAATAATATAGTCTTTCGTATGAGTTCCACTGCGCAACTGAGAAAGTGGATCAGCCAAAATCGGGTATTGTAGCGCTTCGGCAAGTTCAGTGACCGCTTCCGCAAATTCCGGCTCATCCATATTTCCGCAAACAATAAGGCCTTTTTCAATACATGAAAGCTGCTTATATAATTGATGAAACTGCGCATCATCTAGTGTTTTTTTACCGATAGCAATTTGAATATAAGATGCTTCCTTTTCGTTAATTTGCTCCCATGTTTGATCTGTAACAGCTGGCACAAGCGGTTCACGGAGCGGAAAATTTAAGTGGACAGGACCTCGCGGCGCACTCATCGCCACGGCTGCCGCTCTCGCTGCCATCATTCGAGCATAGCGCAGCATTTCATTTGAGCTTTCTGGAAGCGCCATATCGACAAACCATTTGGCATGCTTTCCATACAAATGAATTTGATCGATTGCCTGCGGCGCTCCGACATCGCGGAGTTCATGAGGACGATCAGCTGTAAGAACGACGAGAGGAACCCTTGAATAATAGGCCTCTACTACAGCAGGTACATAGTTTGCCGCAGCCGTTCCCGATGTACAAAGAAGAGCGACAGGTTTTCGTTTGGCTTTTGCCATCCCCAATGCAAAAAAAGCGGCAGAGCGCTCATCAATATTCATATGTACGCGCATTTTTGGATGCTCTGCCATCACCATGGCAAAAGGGGTAGAGCGCGATCCCGGACTTACGACCACATCTTCTATCCCGGTCTTGGCCAGCTCATCTACAAACGCAGAGACATACAGTGTTAAATCATCGCTCATCTTGCTTCACTCCTAATGCGGATAACATTGGTTTCAATTTCACGTTTGTTTCTTCATATTCGCTGAACGGCTCTGAATCGCCCACAACACCGCATCCCGCAAAAAGGAAAGCTTCATTTCCTTGCAACAAACCGGAGCGAATGGCAACGGCAAACTCTCCATCTCCCATTGCATTCATCCAACCAATGGGAGCAGCATACCATCCTCGGTCTAGCGGCTCAGCTTCTCGAATCATTTCAAGCGCCTTCTCTTTTGGAGCTCCTCCAAGGGCAGGGGTCGGATGAAGCCGTTCCACAACCGAAAGCAAGGAAACACGGCTGTCGCTTTTACCGATCACAGGAGTATATAAGTGTTGAATATCTCTCATTTTTAGCAGCTGTGGTTCCGGGGAAATTTTGACATCCTCACACACATCCTGCATCGCTTGTCTAATCATTTCGACAACGAACCGATGTTCGTGTAAATTTTTTTCATCCTGTAAAAGCACTTGGCCAAGGGATTCATCCTCACTGCTTGTACGTCCGCGACGAATCGAGCCAGCTAAACACGTTGAATAAAATGTATGTTCTTCTTTTTTTACAAGCTGTTCAGGGGAAGCACCGATAAAACAGCTGCCGGCTTGTTCAAATGCAAACAGATAGCTAAACGGCTGCTGCTCACACAAGTGCTCCAGCACGGCGCTTGGCGTGAGCTGTCCATCAAATTGAAGGCGTACCTCTCGCGCTAACACCACTTTATCAAAACTTCCTTGTTGTATTCCGTCAATGATTTGCCGCACAGCATGGATCCATTCATCCGTTCGGATCTCTTCGTATGTCACACAACGCGGAAGAGAGGGAGTTTGATGGAATGATTTGGTATATAACAACCCAAGCAGGCGATCAATTTCTTCAAGCATGCTCTGGTTATTTTTTGAAGGAACCGTAATCGTAATCATTGCACAGTCTTTTTTTAGAGATAATAGAACCGTCGGAACAATAAATTTTGCATTTGAAAAATGCGTCCATTTATCTGTTTTCTTTTTTAAAGGATCAAATGAAAAGCCTCCAAATAAAACAGGGGTTGCTTTCTCTTCCTCACCATGCACTTCTGTCATATTTAAAAAATCGTGCCATTTTTCTTCAATGATGGAAAAACGCGGGCCATCTCCCTCCTCATCGATGACATATGTACAGCCTATCCCAGCGTAAACAACCTCGTTTGAACGATCAGACCAATAAAAACGCTCAGAAAACGAGCTCGTTTCTCCCAGCTTAAACAAATAAACTGGGGCAATAGACGGTACGATTCCGCTCCAGCTTACAAACGGCTGACACGCGGATTTTGTTATCATCTCTAGTTTTTTTCGAATTTGATGCTGATATAAAGTCGCCACTGCCATCCCGCTTTCTTGTTATTACTAAACTTTTTGATGAAACTAGATTCCTGAAAAGTTATTATCACTTCCCATTATATATAACAGGAAATAATTTATCTATTCCTAAGGGGTTGACACCTGTGAAGGGTTTACCTACACTTATTTTGAATATTTTTTGAGCTATGCTTTGATTTTATCCTAATATGAGGGGTATGATTTATGCAATCACCATTACCTAA
This sequence comes from Anoxybacillus sp. PDR2, assembly GCF_009834045.1. Taxonomy (NCBI): domain Bacteria; kingdom Bacillati; phylum Bacillota; class Bacilli; order Caryophanales; family Anoxybacillaceae; genus Anoxybacillus; species Anoxybacillus sp. PDR2. The sequence continues at coordinate 3,156,596 of NZ_CP047158.1, forward strand.
ACATCAACCAACACCTTCGTTGAAATACAATCGAAGCTGGCGTGTATGGTGGAACCTGACACGTCCCCATACTTTGACGGCTGCTTTCGTGCCTGTTTCGATTGGAACTGCTTTAGCTTTTCGGGAAACAGCTGTTCATCTTACATTATTTTTGGCTATGCTTATTGCTTCATTATTAATTCAAGCAGCGACCAATATGTTTAATGAGTATTATGATTACAAGCGCGGCTTAGATTCCTCCGAGTCTGTTGGTATTGGCGGAGCCATTGTTCGGGAAGGAATTGCACCTAAAACCGTATTGTTGTTAGCGTTTTCCTTCATCGCAATCTCTATTCTAATTGGTGTATATATTTGTATGAACAGCAGCTGGTGGATTGCTGTCGTCGGCACAATTTGTGTAGCAGCAGGATATTTTTACACAGGCGGACCGATTCCGATTGCTTATACTCCATTCGGAGAGCTTGCGGCAGGATTTTTTATGGGACTTATCATCATTTTAATTTCCTTTTTCATTCAAACAGGAACCATTACATTCGTTCCAATTGTTGTTTCTATTCCAATTGCCATTTTAGTTGGGGCCATTTTGCTTGCTAACAATATTCGCGACCTTGACGGGGATCAGCAGCACGGACGGAAAACCCTTGCAATTTTAATCGGCAGAACCAACGCGATCCGTCTATTAGGAGGGATGTTTATCGTCTCCTTCGCTTGGATGATTGGATTAATAGCTTTACATGTCGTTTCTCCTTGGACGCTGCTTGTTTTCCTAAGCGTGCCGAAAGCTGTGGCAGCTACAAAAGGATTCATTGGAAAAACCAAACCGATTGAAATGATGCCTGCGATGAAAGCGACGGCACAAGCCAATACACAGTTTGGCTTTTTGTTGGCGATTGGGCTGCTCATCGGTCACTGGCTATAACACGGTTGCCTAACCGTGTTTTTTTTTATTTTTCGTTCATACTACATCATAAAAGCGAATTTTGAGGAAGGGGTATTTCCTAATGTTAACCAATCAACAAATATCTGCCTTACAGGCACAGCTTCTAAAGGCAAAACAAGAGCTAGAGAATCGCCTTCATCATAATGATCATTTCGGCTTGGAAAGAAGCCATGCCCACGATTCAGTCGGCGAGTTAGCAAGCTACGACAATCATCCAGCTGATGAGGCAACAGAATTGTATGAGCGAGAAAAAGATTTGGCACTTAATGAGCATGCTGAAAGAGAATTAGCTGACATTCATCATGCGTTGGCGGCTATCGATGACGGAACCTATGGCATTTGTGAAACATGCGGAAAGCCGATTCCATATGAACGTCTGGAGGCATTGCCAACGACTACATTTTGCAAGGAGCATAGTGCAGATCAATCCGTTTCACACCAGCGTCCTCTTGAAGAAGGCGTGCTGATGCCCCCATTTGGAAAATTTGATTTTGATCATCGCGATGTTGTAGCGTATGATGCCGAAGATGCCTGGCAAGATGTAGCACAATACGGAACATCCGATACACCATCCGATCTTTGGCAGGATGTGGACCATTATAACGAAGCATACGCAGAAGCAACAGAAAACGTAGGATATGTCGAGGATTTCGAAAACTTTGCTGCTGTTGATTTATATGGTCAGCAGATGGCCGTTTACCCTACGCAGAAACATCAAAGCTTTGAACGTGTATTAGATGAAGAACAGATCATGTCAAATATCGGCGATTTACCAGCATATGAAAAGGAGCCTTATACGCTAGACGAAACTAAACCAAAAAGATCTTAAGATGAAAAAGGCCATGGATCTGCATCCTGTTATAAGCAGCACTGGCCTTTTTATTCGCACACTCAGCTCTCCATCATCCTAAAGCAAAACAGAAAAGTAGCATTTTCAAACTTCCTAACCGATATAAAAAACACCTTAACATGTGGGATTTTGCAACGCCTCCCCCTAACGAAGGCAAGCCGCCCGCTCGCCTCCGACTAGCAACATTTCGTCAAGGATTGGTTCGATTTTTAAGTTATATTGATGGAAAAAACATTGGTTTGTTAGTGAAACTAAAAGGGATTTCCTTCCGTATAAAGAATAGATTCATCATAAAAAGTCATTTAGAGGTGAAAAAAATGAATGCACACGACATTGACTACACCCTGCATGGAGATGACATGCAGTTCGTAGAAATCGAATTAGATCCACAAGAAAGTGTTATTGCTGAGGCAGGCGGCATGATGATGATGGAAGATGGAATTGAAATGGAAACGATTTTTGGTGATGGAGCAAGCACCGGCAAAGGATTTCTTAGCAAGCTTGTTGGTGCCGGAAAACGGCTCTTGACCGGAGAAAGTTTGTTCATGACCGTCTTTACGAATAACGGAACAGATAAAAGACGCGTCGCCTTTGCCGCTCCTTATCCCGGAAAGATTATCCCTGTTGATTTAAGCGAGCTAGGCGGTAAAATCATTTGTCAAAAGGATTCGTTCCTTTGCGCTGCTAAAGGAGTCTCCGTCGGCATCGACTTTCAGCGAAAGCTCGGTACCGGCTTCTTTGGCGGTGAAGGGTTTATCATGCAAAAGCTGGAAGGAGATGGACTTGCCTTTTTGCATGCTGGGGGAACCATTTACAAGCGTGAGCTTCAGCCTGGGGAAAAACTGCGAATCGATACTGGCTGCTTAGTCGCTATGACAAAAGAAGTGAACTACGATATCGAGTATGTCGGCAAAATCAAAACAGCCTTTTTCGGCGGAGAGGGGTTATTTTTTGCTACGTTAAGCGGTCCGGGAACCGTTTGGGTGCAATCGCTGCCGTTCAGCCGTCTCGCTGATCGCATTATCGCTTCCGCTCCAAGCTCAGGTGGCCGATCTGTAGGCGAGGGAAGCATTCTTGGAGGCATTGGAGATTTGCTCAATGGAGACGATTAATCTCTTATGTATAAAAGAGGGCACAGATGGTTCTGTGCCCTCCATACTTCATCCTGCGTCACTGGCTCTATTCCTTGTTTACCAAGCGTTTATTTTCAATCCCGACTGATGTAGTTGAACGGATGATGCGTCAAATGATTGTAGACATAATCAAGATGGACGTTGTCGACAACCTAGAGAACACAGATGGCTCTGTGTTCTTCTTGTTCATTAGATAAGAGGATGAATGTCCCATATTTCATTTGCATATTCTTGAATGGTTCGGTCGCTTGAGAAATGGCCCGAATGAGCAATATTGATCGCGCTCATTTCCATCCATTTTTCCCTATACTGGTACACTTCGGAGATTTTTTCTTGCGTTTCGGCATAATCAGCAAAATCGCGCAGCACAAAATATTCATCATTTTGCATTAAAAGCGAATCGTAAATCGGTTCAAAATGATCGTGCGCGTCTGGAAAAAATCCATTGACTAACTGATCAACGACTTGCTTGATTCTTCGATCATGGTGATAATATTCATGAGAACGATAACCACCATTCTGATAATAATTCAAAACTTCCTCAGCCGTTAATCCGAAGATGAAAATATTCTCCTTGCCTACTTCCTCAAAAATTTCAATATTGGCTCCATCCATCGTGCCAATGGTAATGGCACCGTTCATCATAAATTTCATATTCCCTGTTCCCGAAGCTTCCTTGCTAGCTGTGGAAATCTGCTCGCTAATATCGGCTGCTGGAAAAATATCCTCTGCTAAAGATACGCGATAGTTCTCTAAAAAAATCACTTTCAGCTGTTCATTTGTTTGGGGATCATGATTTACTTTTTCCGCAAGAGAATTAATCAGCTTAATAATTCGCTTCGCATAATAATAGCCTGGCGAAGCCTTTGCCCCGAAAATAAAGGTACGAGGATAAATCGAAAAGCTCGAATCCTCTTTCAATCGATTGTAAAGGTACATAATGTGCAAAACGTTCAAAAGCTGGCGTTTATAAGCATGAAGCCGTTTAACCTGCACATCAAAAATCGAAGACTCGTCAACGGCGATGCCAGTTTGCTCGTAAATGCGTTTAGCTAAAATCGCCTTTCGCTGCTGCTTTACTTTAGCCAATGCTCTTTGAAAAGAGCGGTCTGATGCATAGGACGTTAAATCGAGCAGCGTTTCCGGCCGCTGAATCCACCGTGCTCCAATCGCTTCCGTAATTAACGAAGCAAGCTGCGGATTTGCTTTTAGCAACCAGCGGCGATGCGTAATGCCATTGGTTTTATTATTAAATTTTTGCGGAAATACTTCATAAAATTGCTTCATTTCACGTTTTTTTAAGATTTCCGAATGAAGCTTTGCCACTCCGTTTACACGATAACTTCCGACCACTGCTAAGTGGGCCATTTTAACAAGTCCATGAGCAATAATCGCCATATCCTCAATTCGTTTCCATTCACCTGGATATTTATTCCATAAACCACGACAAAAGCGCTCATTAATTTCTTCGACAATCATGTAAATGCGTGGAAGCAATGGCTGAAAAATATGAATGGGCCATTTCTCTAACGCTTCTGATAATGTTGTGTGATTCGTATAAGACACTGTGTTCGTCGTAATCTCCCATGCATCTTCCCAGCTCATTCCTTCTTCGTCCAACAACACCCTCATTAACTCTGGAATCGCTAAAACTGGATGCGTATCATTCACATGAATGGCTACATGCTTATGCAAGTTAGATAAATTCCCGTACTGACGACGATGAGCGCGAACAATGCTTCCGACACTCGCCGCTACAAGAAAATATTGCTGTTTAAGACGTAAAATTTTCCCCTCATCGTGCGTATCATCTGGATATAGAAATTCTGAAATAGCTTCCGTTTCCCGCTTATACTGCATGATACTTTTATGTTTAGGAAAGGTTTTAGAAGGTTCGGCGCTCCAAAGGCGAAGAGTATTAACCGTTTTGGTTCCATAGCCAATCACAGGCATATCGTAGGGAACAGCTGTTACTTTTTCGCTATCTGTATGACGGAATACCAGCCTTCCTCCTTCATTTGATACCTCTACTCTTCCCCAGAAGTTCACTTCAATTGCTAAATCTTCCTTTCTTACCTCCCAAACATTCCCATGCCTCAACCATTGCTCTGGAAGCTCCACTTGATAGCCATCGACAATTTTTTGATCAAACAGCCCATGCTTATATCGTATTCCACAGCCATGTCCGGGCAAATTTAACGAAGCAAGAGAATCCAAAAAACAAGCGGCAAGGCGGCCAAGACCGCCATTTCCTAGTCCCGCATCCGCCTCGCTTTCCTCAATTTCTTCTAAATCAATGCCCAGCTCTTTTAATCCTTCTTCGACTACATCACGGATTCCAAGATTTAATAAGTTACTTCCCAAAAGACGGCCAAGCAGAAATTCAATGGATAGATAATACACCTGCTTGCTGCTTTTCGCGCGACTCCGCTCATTTGTCCGAATCCAATCCTGGCTTATATATTCGCGAACCATATTCCCTAACGTATGATATTGATCGCGCACGGTCGATTCCTCAAACCGCTTTCCATACATCATCTCAAGTCTTCTTAAAAAAACCATTTTAAACTCTTCTTTGTTAGAGAACATGACTTCCACTCCCAGCCATTAATTCGTCATAAAGCTGATTATACTTAAACGCCGACTGCGCCCAGCTGTAATCTCGGCTCATCGCTTCTTTCACAAGCTTTTCCCATATTTCTTTTTGCTTATAAAATTCAAGCGCTCGACGAATGGTATACAGCATATCATGCGCATTAAAATTTTTAAAACTAAATCCATTGCCTTCACCCGTAAACTCATTAAACGATTGGACAGTATCGTTTAATCCGCCTGTTTCTCGCACAATTGGAATCGCGCCATATCGCAATGCAATTAATTGCGCCAAGCCGCACGGCTCAAACTGGGATGGCATTAAAAATAAATCGGTGCCTGCATAGATTTGATGAGCCAGCTCTTCGTTAAATCCAATATATACTTTTACTTGATGAGGATATGTCATCGCCATTTCATGAAAGAAATGTTCGAACTCCCGATCTCCCGTTCCCAGAACAATAAACTGGACATTTTCCGCAATGATTTCATGAAATACACATTTCACTAAATCAAGTCCTTTTTGCTTCGTTAGACGGGTCACCATGGCGATAATCGGCGTATCTTCTTCGCTGCGCAAACCGAATTTTTGCCTGAGCGCTTGCTTATTAATTTCTTTGCGCGCAATCGTGAACTGATCATATGGAATCGCAATGTGCTGGTCTTTTTTTGGATTGTATATTTCATCATCAATTCCGTTTAATATGCCGAAAAGATCGCGTCGGCGAGCTCTCAGAAGCCCATCGAGCTTTTCTCCGTAATATTCCGTTTGAATTTCTTCTTTGTAGGTGGGACTAACAGTCGTAATCATATCTGCAGACACAAGAGCTGCTTTCATAAAGCTGACGTTCCCATAAAACTCTAAATAATCAATCGTAAAATAGCGCTCACTGCTCAAATTAAGCAAATCCTCTAAAATGCTGCGAGGGAAAATCCCTTGAAACTGTAAATTATGAATCGTAAATACCGTGCGGATATTTCCATAAAACGAATTGTTTTTATACTCTTCCCGTAATAAAAATGGAATCATCCCTGTGTGCCAATCATGGCAATGAATAATTTGCGGCTGGAAGGAAATAGCGGGAAGTGCATCTAAAACAGCTCGACAGAAATAGGAAAATCGTTCTCCGTCGTCATAATGGCCATATAAACTATCACGTTTAAAATAGTATTCGTTGTCGATAAAATAATAGACAACTCCTTCGTATTCCAGCATTTCAACTCCGCAATATTGACGGCGCCAGCCGACTCGAACAACCAGCTCCGCGACCTTTTTCATTTGCTTTTTAAATTCTTCCGAAATCATTCCATATTTAGGAAGCATCACACGGATATCTGTGCCTAATCGTTTGAGTTCTTTCGGCAACGCGCCAGCTACATCTGCCAAACCGCCCGACTTCACAAAGGGTACGCATTCTGACACAACAAACAAAATTTTCACTGATTCATCAACTCTCCTTGTACAGTTCCTTTACGAACAACAAATGGATGCTGCTCCGAACCTACGATCTTAACGCCATTTTCAACCTTCACATCTTTATCCACAATAACAGAATTCAGCTCGCATTGTTCACCAATATGGCTTTTCTGCATAATAATACTGTTTTTAACAACCGTCCCCTTTTCTATTTTTACTGCTCGAAAAATAATGCTGTTTTCAACATGTCCTTCGATCATGCATCCATTAGCCACTATTGAATTTTTGACAACAGCATTTTCTGTATATTTAGTAGGCGGCGCATCCTTCACTTTTGTATAAATAGGACGCGATTTAACAAATAGCTGATTCCAAATGGTTGGATTAAGCAGCTCTAAGCTATGACGAAAATAGCTTTCGATAGAGTCAATGACAGCCACATATCCATAATGCTCATAATCACATATTTTCAATTGATGAAGATGATCGTGGACAACATCGATGATGCTATTGTAGCCTGTATGAATTCGGTTCGCAATTAAATCCAGAAGGAGAGAGGTTTCTAGCACGAACATTCCAAGCGAACGGCCTTGATGACGTATTTCTGTAATATCGCACTGATTATCGATATGACGCTTTAACACAGCCTCATAGTCAATATTGCAAACGGTATAGCTATTGCAAATGAGCGCATACTTTTGTTTGCTGCGTAAAAAGTAGTCAATATGCTGTTCAAAATGTTGGAAAGCCCCTAAATGATGCGCCGGAATATTTAAATCTGAGGAAGGAAAGAAAAAGAGCCCATCTCGTTTTCGACTCAAATCCCAATTTTTCCCTGAACCTAAATGATCCATCAATGATCGATAGTGATACTTTGGGAAAATAGCGATGCTTTGCATACCTGAGTTCACCATGTTTGATAGGACAAAATCTATTAAGCGGTATCTTCCTGCAAATGGAATTGCTGCAATGGAACGATGCAGCGTCAGCTCATATAGCGACTCCATATACCTTGTGTCATCTATTACCCCTAACATCGTTTTATTCATCGCTGTTCATCCTTTCTCAACGATTTCTGAGCTCTGTGCCTGCAACCATTCTTGTGTAACAAGAAAAATCTCATCATCAAATGCAGACGGGCGAATGACTATTCCCGGCGGGATCTCAAGCTCTGACGGTACAATGGCTCTTTCAATATAGGCATTTTCACCAATCACTACATCCGGCATAATGACACAGTCTCTCACAATCGCTCCCTTTTGAACATAAACTCCCTGAAAAACAACGGAATGGTCAATGGTTCCCTCAATAATGCATCCTTCATTCACCAGCGAGTTAATCACTATTGCATCTGGAGAGATATACTGAGGAGGTTGATTTGGATTAACGGAATAGATCTTCCATGATTGATCAAACAAATTTAATTCACATTCTGGATCTAATAAATCCATATTTGCCTCCCACAGGCTTTTCACTGTTCCGACATCCTTCCAATATCCTTTAAATGGATAAGCCATAAGCCGTTTCTTTTCTTTCAATAATAGCGGAATCACATCTTTGCCAAAGTCATGACTTGAACTCGGATTTTCATTGTCGATTTGCAAGTATTCCTTTAAAACACTCCAATTAAAAATATAAATTCCCATAGAAGCGAGGTTGTTTTTTGGGGCAGACGGTTTTTCTTCAAACTCTACAATCCGCATTTCTTTGTCTGTGTTCATGATACCAAATCGGCTCGCTTCGGCCCAAGGCACTTCAATAACAGAAATCGTCACATCCGCATTTTTGGCGATATGATAATCCAGCATTTTGGCGTAATTCATCTTATAAATGTGGTCACCTGAAAGAATCAACACATATTCCGGATCATACTGCTCAATATAGTTCATGTTTTGATAAATGGCGTGCGCTGTTCCTTCATACCATTTTACCCCAGATGATTCAGAATACGGGGGTAAAACGGTCACTCCTCCATTTCTTCGATCTAAATCCCAAGCGCTGCCAATACCAATATATGAGTGTAGAAGAAGCGGCTGATATTGAGTCAATATTCCTACCGTATCAATACCGGAATTGGAGCAGTTGCTTAGCGTAAAATCAATGATTCGATATTTTCCTCCAAACGGAACGGCTGGTTTGGCTAGCTGTTTGGTCAATGAATTTAATCGACTACCTTGTCCGCCGGCCAACAACATGGCGACGCATCTTTTCTTCACCATCTACACTTCTCTCCCCTCGTTTTTTCATTGGGCGCAACACAGAAATTCCAAAAGGTGGGATAGTCATTTCGATGTGGTATGGTTTTCCATGAAACGGCTCTTCGAGAGCAGTCATCGGTTTTTTATTAATATAACCACATCCTCCATATAGGGAAGCGTCGCTGTTAAAAGCTTCCTTATACGTGGCAAGCAGCGGAACGCCTACCTTGTAATCATGGTATGCCGTTCCAGTAAAGTTACAAACGACAACTAATATATCATTCTCTTTATTGCTTTTTCGAACAAACGAAAAGATGCTCTGTTCAGCGTTATGCACATCAATCCATTCGAACCCTTCTGGCGAATGATCCAGCTCATAAAGAGGCTTATGACGTTTGTAAAACTTTATTAAGTCTTTCACATACACACTCATTTTTCTATGCATCTCAAAATCAAATAACATCCAATCAAGTTGATCCAAATCCTTCCATTCATCAAATTGACCGAATTCCCCTCCCATAAACAATAATTTTTTTCCTGGATGAGTAGCTAAATACCCATATAATAATCGCAGTTGCGCAAATTTCTGCTCATATTCGCCAGGCATTTTATTTAATAATGATTTTTTTCCGTGCACTACCTCATCATGTGAAAATGGCAAAATAAAATTTTCTGAGTATGCGTATAGCAAAGAAAAAGTAACTTTATGATGCAGATATTTACGATGTTCGGGAGCCGCCTCCATATAGGTCAGAATGTCGTTCATCCAGCCCATATTCCATTTATAATTAAACCCTAAGCCTCCTTCATAAGTCGGCGCAGTCACCTTCGGCCAATCTGTAGAATCTTCAGCAATCATTAACAATGAAGGATCATAGGAAAAGACAGCTTCATTTAGTTTCTGCAAAAATTCCACGGCGTAGGGGTTTTTATGAAGGACATGACTGTTGGGCCAATAAAGCATATTAGCTACTGCATCAACGCGAAAGCCGTCAATATGGAAATACTCCATCCAAAATAATGCATTCGAGATGAGAAAGCTTCGAACCTCAGGCTTCCCTAGATCAAAATTGGCTGTTCCCCACACCGGATTCTCACGATCCTGTATATTGACATATTCATATGTTGGGGCTCCATCAAACATGTATAGGCCATGTGCATCTTTACAAAAATGACCAGGGACCCAGTCTAAAATCACTCCTATTCCAGCTTGATGGCACTGATCAATAAAAAACATGAAATCATGTGGAGTTCCATAGCGGCTTGTAGCGGAATAATATCCTGTTCCTTGATATCCCCATGAGCGATCGAGCGGATGCTCAATTAAGGGAAGCAGTTCAATGTGAGTAAACCCATTTTGCACTACATAAGGGATTAGTTCTTCTGCTAGCTCTTGATAGGAGTAAAAGCTTCCATCTTCCTTCTTTTTCCACGAACCTAAATGAACTTCATAAATGAATAACGGTTGATCGTAAGCTGGTTTGCGGCGTTTCTTTCGCTGCCACGCTTTATCATTCCAATGATATCCATCTAATGAATATACAATAGAGGCCGTACGAGGACGGAGTTCGGAATAAAATGCATATGGATCCGCTTTAAGGAGTACTTGCTCATTTTCCGTAAAAATTTCATATTTATATAAGTGTCCCTCTAAATTTTCAGGGATAAATATGGTCCATACGCCTTGATCGTTTATTTTGGTAAGTGGGTGATCTTTCCCGTTCCAGTTGTTAAAGCTCCCTACAAGTCGCACAGCACGCGCATGAGGAGCCCATACACTAAATCTTGTTCCAACCACCCCTTCATTTCTTACGATATGAGCGCCAAACATTTTATAGCTTTTATATAAGCTTCCTTCATGAAACAAATGAACCTCAAAATCTGTGGGATTTGTTGCTATCAACGAGCATCTCATCCTTTCACTATAATTTTTTTATTTTGCCAATATTTCATTACGATCCTAATTGCTCCATGTTAAATGAAAGATGAAGCAGTTTGTTTTTTCTTCTGAACCAACATCTTCTTTTTTCCATTGTCCAACGCCATACACTGCTTCACTTATTGGCTTATCCATTAGTATTTATTTAGATTCGACATTGATTTATAAATTCCTTGATAAAATGTGTTTATATTTTGTGACAATTCTCACCAGGAAATTTCATACAAAAAGAGGATGAAGGGATTCTCTTTTTCCCCTGCTTTTGCTTGTTCAATCATTGGATGTCCAAACAATATTATTTTTCAGGCTAAACCATTAGATTCGCGAACAATTTGTTGCTTTGCCACGCGTTTATGTGATGAAAGATAGGCTACAAACCTCTGTGCACACATTCGTCATATTCTTTTCTAGAGTCGCTTTGCTCAATCTTCAAGCTATATTTATTATGATTGACTGATAAACATTCCCTTATCTCGCGCAATTTCCAGCTATATGCCCTTTCTCTTATAGGATGGACACAATAAGGCATTTGCCACTCTCGGAGAACAAGCGGCTATATTATGAACAAAAGATTAAAATAAGAAGCTTTCAAAAATGGTACAAAGCTATGATTTGCAAATTGCTTGTTTACGGCATATAATTTATAATAAATATCTAATGATAATTATTCTAAAAAAGAGGTGTATTATGAGTTACTCTGACTATCATCACCTGCCTCATGTCAAAGAACAAAACAAATCAAAACGAACATTATGGATTACCCTTTCCCTAACGCTGTTTTTTGCCCTTGTTGAAGTCATTGGCGGAGTTTTATCTAATTCGCTTGCACTTCTTTCTGATTCAGCTCATATGGCCTCAGATGTGCTGGCGCTCATTTTGAGTATGGTTGCTCTGTATCTCGCATCGCGGCAGCCCAATAAAACATTTACGTTTGGATATTTGCGATTTGAGATTATTGCTTCCTTTTTAAACGGATTGGCACTTGCAATGATCGCTATTGGCATCTTTATCGAAGGAATTCGACGGTTCATTCATCCTGAGCCTGTTCATTTTCAGCTGATGCTTACAATTGCTACAATTGGGCTGATCGTTAATCTTATCTTAACAATCGTCCTTAGCAGAAGCACAAAAGAAGAGGAAAATTTAAATGTGAAAAGCGCTTTATGGCATTTTATCGGCGATCTTTTGAGTTCAATCGGAGTTATCGCTTCAGCTATTATCATCTATTTCACGGAATTTGCCTTAATAGATCCATTGATTAGTATGATTATAGGAGGAATTATTTTTACAGGAGGAGCAAAAATCATCCGCGAATCGTACTTTATTCTTATGGATTCTGTTCCATCGCAGTTTGATCTTGAGCAAATACGCTCTGACATTAGCGGTATTAAAGGGGTAGAAGATGTACATGACATGCACATTTGGGCGATTTCTTCCGACCATTATTCCTTAACTGCTCACGTATTTATCAATGAACACATTCAGCCATTCTGTGTTATTTTAGCCATTAATGAAATGCTGGAAAGGAAATATAGAATTAAACATTCCACGATTCAAATTGAACATGCTTACTTTCATGATCATGGAGAGTACGGAGAAAAATTTCTTCGCCAAAAAAACAAAGCACCAAAAAAGCCGAGTAGCCCTAACGAATCATTTTGAGTTTAGGGAATATGAACATGAGTAGAAAAATTATGCCGACCTTTCTGTTTTTATGGTCGGCCTTTCTTTGTATTTATTATTCATTTACATTTGACATTTTGTCAAGTTAAAAATTCGGAATAATCAAAAACAGAAATGCACAATATTATATAGATCAAGTTTTTTTATAAATTTTTCTTTCTAAATAATTGGAGGAACGAATATTTTTGAGGCGTATGATGTAACTTATTATGTTAACATAATAGAGTTATACCGTTTTTCCACGGTCGGTGATCGAGCATCATCTCTTCTCCCGTGTGTTTTGAAGATGACACTCGTTTTATCTTTAAATGATTTTATATAAAGTAAAAAACACTATGCTTTAGCACAGTGCTTTTTACTTATGACCCGTACGGGATTCGAACCCGTGTTACCGCCGTGAAAGGGCGGTGTCTTAACCACTTGACCAACGGGCCTTGCATTCAGCAGTGGCGGAGAAGGCGGGATTTGAACCCGCGCGCCGCAAAAACGCGACCTAACGGTTTAGCAAACCGTCCCCTTCAGCCACTTGGGTACTTCTCCAATGGCTCCGCAAGTAGGATTCGAACCTACGACCTACCGGTTAACAGCCGGTTGCTCTACCGCTGAGCTATTGCGGAATAGTGGATAAACACAAAAACTAACGAATCATTATTCGTATTTTTCTACTGCCTCTTCCTCTTCAAGACATTCGAAGAAGCACAATGCGTCGAGGCAACTCGCTGTTTGCTCAGAGGAGAAATGCTCGTCGCTGAGCGATTGCGGAATAGTAGATGAAAACAAAAGCTAACTGACCAATGTTATAGAAGAAATTCACAGAACACCTATAGATGGGCAACACATGTCACCAAACTTTATGCAAAGAAACGCTTTACAAAAAGAAAGATGGGCCTAAGTGGACTTGAACCACCGACCTCACGCTTATCAGGCGTGCGCTCTAACCAGCTGAGCTATAGGCCCGTATACAAGCGGGTGATGGGAATCGAACCCACGACATCAGCTTGGAAGGCTGAGGTTTTACCACTAAACTACACCCGCATAATTATCAAATTTTTTATTACAAATTTCTAGTATCCCGATATACCATGCCTCTTCCTCTACCAGTTCATTCTAAGATGCTTTGTGCGTCGAGGCAACTCGTCGCCTATTCAATGATGTATCGCTCGTGGCTGAGGTTTTACCATTAAACTACATCCGCGCAATTATCAAATCTTTTATCACAAATGTCTTGGGATAATATGTATGGGGCGACTAGTGGGAATCGAACCCACGAATGCCAGAGCCACAATCTGGTGCGTTAACCACTTCGCCATAGCCGCCATTACTTTAATAAATCGATGCCGGCTGCAGGACTTGAACCCGCAACCTACTGATTACAAGTCAGTTGCTCTACCAATTGAGCTAAGCCGGCTTTATCTATAGAACTAACCATAAAAGCACATGTTCTGTGCCTCTTCCTCTTCAAGACATTTCAAGATGTCCAATGCGTCGAGGCAACTCGCAGTCATTTCACCGATGCTCCGCTCGTCTCTACCAATTGAGCTAAGCCGGCATTCATAAGATGCGTTGGATAAAATAAATGGTGGCTCGGGACGGAATCGAACCGCCGACACAAGGATTTTCAGTCCTTTGCTCTACCGACTGAGCTACCGAGCCATACATATTTTATGGCGGTCCCGACGGGACTCGAACCCGCGATCTCCTGCGTGACAGGCAGGCATGTTAACCACTACACTACGGGACCAACCGTTTTATTTGGTTGCGGGGGCAGGATTTGAACCTGCGACCTTCGGGTTATGAGCCCGACGAGCTACCAGGCTGCTCCACCCCGCGATGACAAAATTATATTTTTTTCAATCAATATTATGTATGGTGGAGGATGACGGGATCGAACCGCCGACCCCTTGCTTGTAAGGCAAGTGCTCTCCCAGCTGAGCTAATCCTCCTAAAAGTGACCCGTACGGGATTCGAACCCGTGTTACCGCCGTGAAAGGGCGGTGTCTTAACCACTTGACCAACGGGCCATTACATGAAATAGTGGCGGAGAGCAAGGGATTCGAACCCTTGAGACGCTGTTAACGTCTACACGATTTCCAATCGTGCTCCTTCGACCACTCGGACAGCTCTCCAAAATGGCTCCGCAAGTAGGATTCGAACCTACGACCTACCGGTTAACAGCCGGTTGCTCTACCGCTGAGCTATTGCGGAATAGTGGATAAACACAAAAACTAACGAATCATTATTCGTATTTTTCTACTGCCTCTTCCTCTTCAAGACATTCGAAGAAGCACAATGCGTCGAGGCAACTCGCTGTTTGCTCAGAGAGGAAATGCTCGTCGCTGAGCTATTGCGGAATATGTTTAATATAAAGCCTAGCAACGTCCTACTCTTGCAGGGGCGTTAGCCCCAACTACCATCGGCGCTGGAGAGCTTAACTTCCGTGTTCGGGATGGGAACGGGTGTGACCTCTCCGCCATCATCACTAGGCTTATTATTTCAAACAGACAAGTATTATTATAACGAGCATTTCGCCCATGTCAAGAACTTTTTGTTCTTTCAAAACTAGATAACAGATCAGAGAAGAAAGGATAGGCGGTGCTTTTCTTGATGTCTTGCTCCCCTTTTCGTATTGGTTAAGTCCTCGATCGATTAGTATCCGTCAGCTACACGTGTCGCCACGCTTCCACCTCGGACCTATCTACCTCGTCATCTTCGAGGGATCTTACTTGCTTATGCAATGGGAAATCTCATCTTGAGGGGGGCTTCACGCTTAGATGCTTTCAGCGCTTATCCCTTCCGCACATAGCTACCCAGCAGTGCCCTTGGCAGGACAACTGGTACACCAGCGGTGCGTCCATCCCGGTCCTCTCGTACTAAGGACAGCTCCTCTCAAATTTCCTGCGCCCGCGACGGATAGGGACCGAACTGTCTCACGACGTTCTGAACCCAGCTCGCGTACCGCTTTAATGGGCGAACAGCCCAACCCTTGGGACCGACTACAGCCCCAGGATGCGATGAGCCGACATCGAGGTGCCAAACCTCCCCGTCGATGTGGACTCTTGGGGGAGATAAGCCTGTTATCCCCGGGGTAGCTTTTATCCGTTGAGCGATGGCCCTTCCATGCGGAACCACCGGATCACTAAGCCCGACTTTCGT
>NZ_CP047158.1:3177500-3791144 GCF_009834045.1 Anoxybacillus sp. PDR2
CAAACAGTTCCAGCATCCAAATGCGCATATTTTTTGTAACAGCGCACATAAGCCTTACAGCATCATCGGCAAATGTTGATTCCATTTTTTATCGATTGAGCAGCTTCTTGTACCAATCGCTCTTCTTTATTGTACTCTTTTTGGTCACAGCGAATTTTAGATGTTCATCAGTCAGATTCCTTTGAGAAAAATAGACACATATGAGAGCAAACGGTAGAAACAGATTTTCATTATACAGCAGCCAAAGACTTCATAACGACATTTACATAAGAAATATGGATTCATAAAAAAATGGAAGAATTTCTCTTCAAAGAAAGGATATGAATGAATGTTCTACTTTTTAGCCTAATTTTCAAGAAAAGCTCTTATATAATCTACTATATCCACTATACTTATCCGTAAAACATGAGAACACTAATCCCCATATCTTTGTTGATCCTTTGTTATTTTCTAAAATGTTGTTACAAATATTATCCACATTTTTTCCACAAAAAAACAGTGCTTATTCACACTGTTAATTAAATGCTCGCGCTGATTTTGGCAGATATGTGAGTAACTTTTTTTAATATTCACAATTTGTTGATAACCTCTAAATGAAAGGGTGGACAACATGATTCAAGTTAAAAGCTCGATTGTGGATAACCAATTTCTTTCCCATTCCCCTTTATCCAAAGAGCAAACTATGATTTTTCAAGCCTTACTAAAAGAAAGAAAAAAATACACATATAAAAACGAACAACAGCTTCTATTTGAGCTGAAGCTACGAGAACAAATTCTTCATACGGCTATTCGCTTAGCAAAAAGTAAAGCAAGATTTACCATTTTCCGTTTTTCGAGATGTAATGAGCAGTTTTGGTCACGAAACCATTTAGGCGGATTTGAGTTAAAAAAGAGCGTGACTCCAGCTGATGCGATTAATGATATTTTTGAAAACAGCCAGCTATACGCCTTTGAGTGTGCAACAGCTATTGTCATCATTTTCTATAAGGCAGTCTTAGATACGATTGACCGGCAAACTTTTAATCAACTGTTCTCCAACCTTCTTTTATACGATTGGCATTATGACGAAGATTTAGGAGTACAAACAAAAACCGGGAACGACTACATTCCCGGCGATTGTCTATATTTTAAAAATCCTGATGTCGATCCAGAAATGCCTCAATGGCAAGGAGAAAACACCATTTACTTAGGAGACGACCTTTATTATGGGCATGGGATCGGAATCAAAACAAAGGATGAAATTATTTCAGCGCTCAATAAACGGCGAAAAAAAGCAGCGAAAAAGTCAGCTTACTTATTAGAACAAACAACAAGAGTAGATTTTAAATATTTAAGCAGGTTTGCCAATAACGAGCAGCGCATAGCCTTGCCATTCGATCCAAGCCGTCTGTTCATTGGAAAAATCGGTTCATCAACTTTCTTGAATTTGTAATGTTTTTTTTCGATTTTCACTCCATAAATATGTGCCGATGCCCAATAAAATTAAGGAACCGCCAATCCATTGCGATTGCTGGATCATTTCTCCAAGTAAAAAATAGGCTAAAATAGCTGCACCAACAGGTTCAAATAAAATTCCCATTGAAATGGTCGCAGCACTTACCCATTTTACCGACCAATTCATTAACGAATGGCCCAGCAAAGTAGGGATGATAGCAAGTAAAATAAAACAAAGCCAATCTGTTTTTTTATAAGAAAATAGAGGATAGCGAAAGCAAAGCACATAGAGCAGCAGGGTAAGAGAGCTGATTCCATACACAACATATGTATAGATCGTCAGCGATAGTCTTTTCCGTAAATCCTGTCCAAACAGCCAGTATCCTGTAATCATCATGCAAGCAAGCAAGGCTAGCATATCACCGAATAGCGCCTGTCCGCTTATTCGAAAATCTCCCCAGCTAATGATGGTGCTTCCAGCAATCGCAAGCAAGCCGCTTAACAACGCGCCAATCGTCAATCTTTCCTTAAAAAACACGTAGCCTCCAGCGAATGCAAACAATGGTTGCAGCGTCACAAGCACAACAGAGCTTGTGACCGACGTATAGTTTAAAGATTCAAACCAGAGAATAAAGTGAAAAGCTAACAGTACACCGGAAATAGCAGAAAACCACCAATCTCTTTTCGAAATTTTCAATAGTTCACGACAAGTTGGAAGGAACATCGGAGTCATCAGTAAAACTGTGAAAAAAAGACGGTAAAAAGCGATTACAGCTGCAGGAGCGTGCGCCCATTTTACTAAGATGGCCGATGTTGATATCGAGAGCGCACCGATAAAAAGAGCGAGATACGGCTTAAATAAATTTTGTGATTGCATCATCCATCCCTCGTTCAACGTTTTATAATTTATAATTTATAATGATTATAACATTGATTGAATAAGAAAAGGTGATAAAATATGGATTTTCATCTTTTTATGAAGCTGGGAATATCAACGGTATTAGGCCTTGTGATCGGCATCGAGAGAGAATTAAAGCGAAAGCCGGTGGGATTAAAGACATGTTTAGTCATTTCCATTGTGAGCTGCTTATTAACGATTGTTTCTATTGAGTCGGCATATGTATTTCCTTTAAAAAACCGCATGGCCATGGACCCGCTTCGTCTTGCTGCGCAAATTGTATCCGGCATTGGTTTTTTAGGAGCAGGCGTCATTTTGCGTCGGGGGAACGACAGCATTTCAGGTCTGACAACGGCTGCTCTTATTTGGGGAGCAGCCGGAATCGGCATTGCCGTTGGGGCGGGATTTTACTGGGAAGCTATTTTAAGCGTGGGATTACTTATTTTAAGCGTAGAACTCATTCCTCTTCTCACCTCTTTTTTCGGCCCAAAGCAGCTGCGAGAAAAAGAGTTTGTTTTACAAATTACTATTTCTAATAACGATCATATTGATGATGTGATTTCTGCCATTAACCAGCAAATCATTGATATAAAAACGGTTCGAATTAAAGATTTTGATGATCATCATCATCTTATTAGACTAAAAGTAGCTGTTGATCAGAAAAAATCAATAACGGATGTCTATTATTCGCTTCGCAGCATCTCATCCATTGTTCATATTGATATTGAAAGTGGTTAATGATGGACAATCCAAGAATGCAATGATCCATTATTTTACTAAAAATATGGAATAATTGAGCTAGACACAAGCGTTTCTGCCAGATGCATGCCCAGTCGGCAAGCGAATGGCTTGCCGACTACGGCAGAAAAGCGAGGAGTCAAGCGATGCCAATTTGTTTTTATTGGATCATCAACACACCTGACATTCCATTAAAGTGATATCATTACACTTGATTACGCCGCTTAAACGAAAAGGCCGAAAGATTCACTCGACTCTTTATAAATTGAGATCGTGATTTTACTGAGGAATACTTACTCTATCTTAAACTTTGCAATCATCTCTTGAAGGTGATCAGCTAAACGTTTTAGTTGAATGTTCTGCTCCTTTAAGTAATCAATAGTATGGTTTTGTTGAATAGCAGAAGCAGAAATCTCCTGAATCACCGCTACCCCTTGTTCAGAAATAGCCGCAATTTCCTGAATGGATGTCAAAACCTGATCGGAGGATTGGTATAGATCTTCTGTATTTTTGGCGATAGCATCCATTCCTTTTGTTAACTGCTCTACGGATTCATAAATCGCATGAAATAGTCGGCCATTATCTTCAGCAATCTCCACCCCTTTTACAATATCTTCAAAATCTTGCTGATTTAGCTGAAGCACCACTTTAGCCTGTTCGTTCATTTCCTCTATCGCTTGAGAAATGACTTGAATGGATTCGTCGGTTTGATGGGCCAGCTTCTGAACTTCTTGAGCTACGACCGAAAATCCTCTCCCTGCATCTCCAGCGCGGGCTGCTTCGATGGAAGCATTTAAAGCCAGCAAATGAATCTGCGATGAAATCTCTTGAATCATTTGAATAATGTGGTTAATCTGTTTTAGTTTTTCCCCAAGATCAGACAGATTTTGTTTACTCGTTATTCCATTTTGTTTAATTTTACTCATTTGTTCTGTAATCATTTGTACTTGAATGTTCCCTTTTTCCGCCTGCTCTCGTGCCTGACCTGTAAGGTTTTTAATCCATTTTGTTTGCTCGTCGACATTAGAAATAGACATCGACATTTCAGAAATCATATGAGAAATGCGATCAATATGATGCGCTCTTTCCTCTGATCCTTTTGCTTCTTCATTTGTGCTGACAGCAATTTGCTGCGATGCTTGAGACAATTCGGCAAAGGACCCCAAAAGAATTTCACTGCTTCCATGGATGGTTTGTGAATTATCGCTTACTTGCTGAATGATATGGCTTAAATTTTTTCTCATTTCTTCAAAACTGGCTGCTAAAATGCCGATCTCATCTTCTCGTTTCATCTTGATCGGCTGGCTAAGATCCCCATTAGAGAGACGCTTTGTGTACTGTACTAATTGTTTTAAAGGCTTGGATATTCGATTTCCGATGAATAGCGCCAGTATGATGCCAGCTGCAATCATCACCGCAGTTAAAATGATCGAAAAGGTCCATATCCAATGCTCGAGTTGCTTAATAAACTTAGCACTCATGTCCACGCCAATGATCGCATCCGTTCCCCGCACCGGCATAAAAAAGGATTTATGGACTCCCCACTTATCTTGGTAAATGCTGCTTAAAATCTGTTCTTTTTGTTCATATGATTGTTTTTGTTCCTCTGTAAACGGAGACTCCACCATAAATTCGTCGCTGTCATTTAAAGCGACAATGACATCTCGCCCATTATGTCTCGCCAATACATATACATACTCAATTCCGTTTTTATTTTTAATAAATGAGTCAAGCTCTTGTTTAAGCTCCTCCCCATATTTCTCTGGAAAGGCAATAACATTTTGAATAAGAGTTGGATCAAGTTTTTCCGCCAATGTTTCACCATTTTCAGTTAAGCGCTCATCAAACTGTGGAATTACATGATCTTGGATAATGTAACTAGACACATAATAAACAAAGCCAAATGCAACGACGGAAAATAAAATAAAAGGCAAGATAAAACTTATAATAAGCTGAGATCGAATCGATTTTCTCCAAAGCATCTTTTTCATTCTTTAGCCCCTTCTCCCAAATATTGAAGTTCCTTTCTGTGGATAAATGCTTGTAAATCGAGCCGCAGCAACCGATAAAGCTCGTCCATTGTTTTGCTTTTAAAAAATACGATCGCAAAAGTTCGGTCATTTGCTGCTTGTATCGGCCGGTATTCTAAGATGTGGTCAAACTGTTTTTGAAATAATGGGTGATTAATGGATTGAATCAAGCTTTGAGAAATATGCATAGGAATTTCGGCGCAAAGGAAGCTATAGATGTGATCGTCCATATGTTGAAGCGTTCTGTTCCAGTCCGGGCATGTTCCTCGGAAATAGTGTTCATATACATTGCATCCATAAGCATAGAATCCGAGATCTGTTGTACCTGCTCCAGCAAACCGAAGCGGGTTCACTTCAATCGGAATTATGCTGTCATTATTTTTTCTAATTTCAAAATGAATAGGAAAGTTTTTTAATGGATAAATTTCTTGAAACTGATGCATAAACGCAAGAATGTCATCGTAAATCTCGGCAATCACCTGCTTTGATGTATAATAAATCCGGTCTGATGTATCATATTCATCTTTAAACAATCGTTTAAAAACATTTAAAATCACCGGATGACCGCTGTGGTCATAATAGCCATCAATCGCGTATTCTTCTCCAAAAATCCATTTTTCAATTAAAATACTTTCTCCATCAATAACACTTTGATACATATTCTCCGCTACAAACAGTTCTGTTTCTAACTGCCGCAACGCCGCTTCCCATTCATTTGCGCTTTTTACTTTATATACGCCTACGCTTGAGTACCCTTTGCTGGGCTTTATGACAACAGGAAAAGGGATCTCATCAATCGAATGGCTGTACAGCTCATTCCTATCCGCAACTTTGTAAAAATAATCTGGATACATTTTTTTCAAAGCAGAACGAAAAAGCCCTTTGTCTTTTAACTGTTTGGACCAACGGTTTTGCACGCTATCTGGGGCATATGATTCAAGCAATTTTAAGCAGCTTTCTGAATTCGTTAATAGTTTTGTTTGCTCATTCATGAGCCCAAAAAATTCTGTCTCGTCTAATGTCTTTAAGCCATTTAAAGAATTCGATGGATTCCCCTGAACCAAAACAGGGATATCCAATTCTTGCAATGATGCAAGCAAAATCGGTGAAATAATTTGATCATTGATAAGAATCATCTTGATGCACCTTTCTAATAAATAAAAATTAGTACTATAGAAGCACGCTCGTCCATGCTACATCCATGTCTTATCATGTTACTCTAACTGTACAAAAACATTAGGTTGACTATACCGCAATGAAACCAAAGCACTACTCCTTTCACTATTATTTTAGTAAACTATTTCTAACATTTTCTTTATCGTCAGGACTGGAGTAATTTTTAACATATTCCACTGTTATTACTCTATTGTGTAAATTGGCTCATTTCAGAAAGTATTTAACTTTTTCCAATAAACTTTCCTCATTAGGAAATTTGTTCAGAGAATTTCGGTTGTTTATGTCTTCTTTCTCTTTATTTAAAGCGATCATCTATCGAGCAATACAATCAAACTAATTGTCCTTCGTGCTGTAATAATTATGATGAATGGACCATATTAAAACTCACGATCGGGAGGCAAATCGGCTCGCCGGCTTCAGATGAAAAGCGAGGAATCCGGTATTGTTCATTGGTTTTTATTGGATGATCAACACGCCTGATCGTTAGCTGCAATGAGGCACAGTCCATTTAACACTATGAACATATTGAAAAATAAAGGCCAAATCATTCCCATCTCTATCCAACTTTAATGACCACTTTCTCAATACCCATTTGCCGTTTTGTATAATACAATTTTTATCGTATATAATCCAATTTTACAAAGGAGGAAATTTATGAAAAAGAAAGCTACTTTTATTTTAGCAGCAGGTTTAACGTTTAGTGCCCTTCTTCCATCATCGTATGCGGCCGTACAATCTCCCGCAGCACAAAAGCATGCCCACCAGAAAATGCAAATCCTCCAAGAAAACTGGGATGCGAAAAACGGTGCTCCAGAATTTCTATCCGGAAAGCTATCTTCACAGTCTTTTAAAAGTGAAAAAACGATCCGGGAATTTTTGAAAAACAATCAAGAAATTTATCAGATCAATCCTGACACAGAGCTTACATTAGTCGATGTGAAGACCGATGAATTAGGCATGACCCACTATAAATATGTTCAGTCACTCAATGGCGTTCCGATAGATGGCGGAGAATTTTTAGTCCATACGGATAAAAACGGGATTGTCAAAGCCACGAACGGAAAGCTCCGTCCTAGCGCTTCGGACAAATTTAAAAACAAAACAGCCGCTAAAATTTCGGATAAAGAAGCCATTGACTTGGCTTGGAAGCACATTAATGTAACGAAACAAGAAACAGAGGTCAAAGAGGATAACGCACCTTTAAAAGAAAAAGCGGATGTCGCCAATACAGTGGAAAAAAGCAAACTGGTTATTTACGAGAAGGATGGAAACTACTATTTGACCCACAAAGTAGAATTGCAATTTATTTATCCGTATCCGGCCAATTGGAAAATTTACGTTGATGCAAATAACGGCAAAATTGTCGATGCCTACAATGCTGTAGCCGAAGAGGCAACAAGCGGCTATGGCTACGGAGTATTAGGAGATTACAAAACTCTTAATACTTACTACTCTAACGGCACCTATTATTTATACGATGTGACAAAGCCGATGTCAGGGGTCATCGAAACACGCACGGCGCAAAATGGCACGAACTTGCCTGGCTCCTACTCTGTTGACAGCAATAATGCATGGACTGCTTCTTCACAACGTGCTGATGTAGATGCCCATTATTATGCAGGAGTCGTCTACGACTATTACAAAAACACGCATAATCGCAATAGCTTTGATAACAACGGAGCAACGATTCGCTCAACGGTTCATTATAGCAATAGATATAACAACGCATTTTGGAACGGAGTACAGATGGTTTATGGAGACGGGGACGGAACGACGTTCGCTCCTTTATCAGGCGGACTCGATGTTGTCGCACATGAGTTAACACATGCTGTCACTGATCGAACAGCAGGGCTCGAATATCGCAACCAATCAGGCGCATTAAATGAATCAATGTCAGATGTTTTCGCTTGCTTTGTAGATTCAAATGATTACTTAATCGGCGAAGACGTCTATACACCTAACGTTTCCGGCGATGCTTTAAGAAGCCTTTCTAATCCTCAAGCATACGGACAGCCAGCTCACATGAACGACTATGTATACACCTCTTCAGATAACGGCGGAGTGCATACAAATAGCGGTATTCCAAATAAAGCTGCCTATTTGACGATTACTGCAATTGGCAAGGAAAAAGCAGAAAAAATTTATTATCGAGCATTAACTGTCTATTTAACTCCAACAAGCAATTTCAGCAATGCTCGAGCCGCTTTATTACAAGCTGCTGCTGATTTGTATGGATCCGGCAGTTCAACATATAATGCGGTGGCCAACGCTTGGAACCAAGTAGGAGTATATTAAACCTCCTCCAAACAGAGCCAAAGGGGCTGTCTGATAAGTCCCTAAAATGAAACAAGTGGAGAAAAACGAGCCGTTTTTCTCCACTTGCTTTTGTATTTTTTCGATTTTTCTTCGAAAGTAGCTGGCGGATGCCTGCTACTTTCAGTATGTTGTGGGCTAACGCCACAATCCCAAACTCGACATGTACTTTGTCGAGGCCCCGCAAAGAAAATCTGCGGAACGACCGATTGCCCTTGATGTGACCGAACACACTTTCTACTTCGACTTTGCGCCGAGCGTAGATGGCGGCTTTCTCTTCACATTCAAGGGCTGTTTTTGCCTTCGCTTTCATTTCTTCGAAGACGGTATTCCAGTGAACTTGACGATTGCCCTTCGCCTTCGTGCATTTCGCTTTTAATGGGCAATCTGTACAATCTTCACATTCGTATATTTTGAAGCTTTGTTCATAACCAGATGGATTCTTTTGGTTTTGATATTTTTTAAATGTTACTTTCCTTCCATTCGGGCAAATAAAACAATCATCCTCTTCACAATAGGTCCAGTTTTTCGCGTTTTTGATATCCTTTTTGTCTTTGCGTGTCTGTTCTCGTACATAGGATCCATAAGGAATGAGAAAATCCAATCGAGGCTCTTTCTCATCACCAATCGCATATACATAGTTTTCTTCACTGCCATATCCTGCATCCGCGATGATGGTTTTGGGCATCGGTAAAGAAGTAGCCGCCAGTTTCTCCAAATGTGGGATAAAGCAACGTGTATCGGTTGGTCGTTGATGAATGGTATAAAACAAGATAAACTGATTCTCTGTCCCGATTTGCACATTATACCCTGGCTTCAGTTGACCATTTTTCATATGATCTTCTTTCATTCGCATAAAAGTTGCGTCTTTATCCGTTTTTGAATAGCTGTTACGATCGCCAAAGATTTCGTTCTGCTCCTTGTATTTGGCTAGTCGAGGTAAAAAATTTTCTCGAATCAGTTTTAAAGGTTTTTTCCATTTCTTGCGTTCTGCTCGTTTTTCCTTCCGAACTTTTGTATCGGATTCCTGTTCGATTTCCTCTGTTAGGATTTCGACTTTTTCTTCTAATTTTTGAGCGATGGCTTCCAAGTTCTGTTCCGTGATTTCTGGATCTTCGTTCGCCTCTTTTTGTGCTGTTCCTGCTTCTAATTGGGTTAATTCTTGAATGTACTGAAGTGTTTCTTGAATTTTTTCTTTTAATGTTGCTTCCCATTTCTCTGTTGATTTTTTCCACACGAAAGAATACTTATTGGCGTTGGCTTCCATCTTGGTGCCATCCAAAAAGTAGTTTTCCATTGTGATGTACTTTTCTTCAATCAATTTTAGAATCATGGCTTCAAATAACTCATCCATCAAGGCTTTCATCCGTTCTCCGCGGAACTCATTGATCGTGCGGAAATCGGGTTGTTGCATCGCAGCTAACCATATGGCAGGAAGATTTTCTTTTATTAGTTTTTCGATTCCACGGCAGGAATAAACCTTTTGGGAATAACTATACAGAATGATTTTCAGCATCATTTTGGGATGATAGGAACTTCTGCCACCACCTTTATAATGAGAAAACAATAGCTCATCTGGTACAGATTCCACCATTTCGTCCACTACTCGTGCGACGTGATGTTCTGGTATAAGGGCTTCAATATCAAAAATCACTTGAGTTTGACGATTGTCATAGGGTTTAAAAGTAGGGGCTAATGGTCTTTTAGAGGGCTTTTTTTCCTCTGTCTCTGGAAAAAGTGTCATTTGCGTGTTATAATTTTCAGTAGTAATCATTTGATTGCTCATAAAAATCGTCCTTTCTGGAATGTTGTGCTGGTACCTTCATTTTACAGGATAGGACGATTTTTTTGTGTACTTTTTTAAAAAATGAAAAAAATGAGAGGGGCTTCAAAAAGTCAGTTACCCTGACTTTTTGGACAGCCCCTTTGGCCTTCTTTCATCTATCGAATGATGCAACCCGCTTCACAAGCAGAATCTCATTTTTTCGACGGTCAGAGGCTAATCAAGGTGCCGTTCGCTTGAAGGGCGGAAATCTACACTTAGCAAATGTATGATGACATGTTTTGGGCAGTGTTTTGGTCAGTGTTTCGGCAAAAATTCCTCAATGATATGGCTGTCTTCACCATGAATCTGATTGGAAGCTAACAACTCTTTTTCCGTTAATAATTGAAATCCATACCTTTGCAGCTCGCGTTTTTGAATTTCAGACAGCTGCTCATAAGACACAATAGCCGGCGTCCCCGACGATTTATAAATTAGGTTTTTCGTGACTGGACATTGGAATACATCAGCGACAAATCCTTCTCCATCTTGGATCGTAAATAGACGAATCGGCATTACATTCATACTTTCTCCCTCTTTTCACTGTTTGTTGGCCTTTATAAGTACTGACGATTTTTCTATTATATTTCCCACCAACCGACTGTCTATACGATGCGTTTTCCTACAATGATAAGATCTCGCTCCACGCCATCTAATTCCGCAACTTTCGGAAAATGCCCCCATGTAGTAAAGCCAAAATGAGAGAAAAGACGCAAGCTTGGTTCGTTATGGGCAAAAATAAATCCGAGTAGCGTTTTAATATTCAGCCTTGGGCATTCATCAATGGCGGCTTGTAACAATTGCTTTCCCATTCCTTGTCCGCGATATTGTTCAGAAATATAGATGCTGATTTCCGCTGTATGCTGATAAGCAGACCGTCCATAAAAAGACTGAAAGCTGAGCCATGCACATATTTGCCCCTCTTTCTCAACGACCCATAGCGGCCGGGTGTCAGCAAAATGTTCCCAAAACCAGCTTTCTCTGCTCTCTATCGTTATCGGTTCTAAATCTGCTGTGACCATTCTTGAGGGAATGGTTTCGTTATATATCCGAACAATCGCCGAAAGATCCTCATAACGAGCATCCCTAATAATCAATGATTCCTGCATACTTCCCATTCCTCCTTAAGCATTTTATTTGCAAAAATACATAAAAAGGGAGCATACTTAAATATTATTTAAAGCGAGTGACTGAATCTTCCAGAAGCGCTGATTTTACTTCTTAATAAAACATGAAAGGAGGAAGCAGATGAATAAGACACTGATCGTGTATTTAGTGTCGCTTGCTGCATTTCTTGGTCCATTTACACAAACGATCTACACACCTATTTTACCAGAAGTCACAAAAGATTTTGGCACATCTTCATTTTTGGTGAATTTGACAATCTCCATTTTTACTTTGTTTTTAGCACTCATGCAGATCGTTTATGGACCTCTTACAGATACAAAGGGGCGAAGAAAGGTTCTTTTATTTGGTATTTTTATTTATGTACTAGCATCTCTTGGCTGTTTCTTTTCACATTCCATTTCTATCTTGCTCGTCTTTCGCGCTCTGCAAGCCATTGGAATTGCGGCTGGCTCCGTCGTTGCTGCTACGGTGATCGGCGATTTATTTGAAGGGAAAGCAAGAGGAAAAGCGATGGGAACGTTTCAAATGATGGTTTCGCTTGGCCCGGTCGCAGGGCCGATCGCTGGAGGCTTTATTGGGGGAAGCTTTAACTTTCATACCGTCTTTCTTGTCCTTGTATTCGTAGGCGCTGTTATTTTCCTGTTCAATTTTATTTTTTTAAAAGAAACTAAAACGGAAACAGGCTCTACAGAACGCTTCCAGCCACGGGATTTTGTTTTTATTTTAAAAAATCACACGGGCGCGTCCATCATTTTATTGGGCTTTACGCAATACTATGCGCTATATAACTTTTTAGTATTTTTGCCAAACATTTTGAACGACCGATACGCGCTTCCAGCAGAACAAAAGGGAATCGTGTTTCTATGCATGTCTTTGTTTATTGTCGTGGGCAGCTTCGTCGGCGGAAGGATACAAGGACGCTTCCCAAGCCGAAATGTGATTGTCACGACCGCCTATTTAAATGTGTTGGCCGTGTTCTTATTTCTTTTAGTTTCACATATAGCGCTCCCATTACTGATTGTTTCCATCATGCTATTTGGATTCTTCCTAGGAACCTCTTTGCCTGTACAAACAACTCTTCTTACGCAAATATTTCATTCCAACCGATCTACTGCTATTGGGGTCTATAATTTTTTCCGATATATTGGAATGGCGTGCGGACCTATAATCGGGAGCTGGCTTCTTAAAATCGGCGGATATGATACGATCTATGGATTTGTTGATGTGCTGTTTCTCTGCTGCTCGTTAATACTTATGAAGCAATTTGGCAAAGCAGCCTATAAGCCGCAATAATCCAACGTTTCTAGTGGTCATTTAGGGAAGGACGTTCGAACAAGATTTGTCCTTTCCCCCATTGAACCATATCGCTTTTCGTGGCCAACAAACTCGTAGGTTGAAAACATATTGTAAGACTCTCCCGTTGAAAAATGAAGAAATTAAGGTAGCTGGAGCATCATGGATATGAGGCCTTGCTGTTTCGGCAGCCGGGTGTAAGACTGAAAGCAACGTTCTCAAACCTTCGTCACACAGATGCGTGACGAAGGCAAATTCACAAATTCGTTTCCGGTCGCCGCTCTTCCAAAGATCGTTCGTCTCTTTTTTACTAGCGTTGATATAGCGTGAACGGATGCTCCGGCTAACATATCGCCCCATTTCTGCCCTATAATCTAAACTTCCAAAAATCAAAAGCCCTTTCTCCTCCGCGTCTGATCGTTTTGCCCAGGTGGTAATGGATAAGATGGAAGAGAAAAAATACGAAGCACAGCTTGTTAGGGGGTTGGAGGCATGTAGAGATGATGGGCAACTAGGCTGAAAGATTCACTGTCCATGATTTTTTATTCCTCATCCCGTTCTCATGTTGCTACCATTTTGTTTTAAAAGAAGGAGCCATTGCTTGAAGCCACCCAAGCAGTTCACGCTCCTTTTGCCAAAAAGCAAGATGTTCTTTTGCATATATGACAGCTTCATTTTCATCGCCAAGACTATAAAACGAAGGAGAATTTGTTGGAGGCCGCTTCTTTTTCAATACATAATCCATCACATACTCATTTGTTTGCCAAGCTTGCTCTAACAATTCCTCCATCTCTTCATGAAGACCGTATCTCAAGTACGCTAAAAGCAAGCGATTATAGCTGATGAAGGCAGTGGGCTCATCATACTGCTCTATCAGTTCTTCTGCTTTTTCGTATTTTTCCGTTTCTAAATAAGCAGGCAACAGCACATAGCGAGTTCCTTGATTGTCGTTAAAATCTAATTGAAGCAGCTGCTCATACTGCTTAATCGCTTTTTCTTTTTCTCCGAGCAGCCAAAGTGCCTGTGCGTACTTTTCTTTTGCTCTCATATATGATCTTGTTTCCGTTATCATCCAGAAATGACCTTTATAGTCACGGAAGAAGCTCTTTCCAAGCTCCTTTTCTCCCGCTTCCATTCCTTTTTGATAATAGGTCACTGCTTCCTTCAATGTCGTTGCTTCGTCACCTAAAATATTATAAGCAGCTGCACTATTCGGGTACAAACGCAAAGCTTGATGCACAAGCTCCTTTCGCCTTTTTGGATTTACTTCGTGAAATGCTTGATCAAGCAATTCTTGTGCTTGTTCTCTCAACGATTCGCTCTTTTTATTAGTAAGCATCGATTGAACAAACAAGTGTCCTTCTTGAGCTGCTGAATCGTTTGGTTTCTGTATGAGACGACGAATATTATGCCTGTTTGGTTCAGTCGTGATTTGCGAATGGGGAATGAACTCTGGGGTTAAAATGCGTCCTTCTTCAAAATGATCTATTTTTTTATATATTTGTGCGATAAACTCTGCCATAGACTCTTCCATTTCGCGATATTTGATAGCCATGCTCCTGCTGGAAATCCTGTAGCATTTTGCGATCTCTTTCTGTGTTGCCGCTTGGTACGGAATCACAATGACAAGAGTTAAATAATGGATAGCAGCTGCATACAGCTCCGGCTTTTGAATAAAAGGCCGCTCTAAGCCGCAATATACCTTCCATAGCACAATAGCCACATAAATCCAAGGCCCATTTCCATGAATTTCTTCCATTCGCTCCTGCAATACATAGGCCACCTGTTCATAAACTGGTTGCTCCCATTCAAGCGATTCAATTGAAAGATATTTAGAAGATAATTGTAAAAAGCATTCATATAATAGCTCCGGAAAAGATAAGGTAACAAATTCACGGACAGAAACATCTTTTTTTTCATCAAACATCTCCTGAAGGAGTTCAATGACTGTTTCGGCTACGTGCCTTTCTATTTCTAAACAAGAAATAAAAAAAGAATAGGCTGGACCAGAGGATACAAGGGTTCCGATAAGCAAATGGCCCTCTTTTATTTCTGGTTTATCGAAGGCAATACGTTTTTGTTTTTGGGTAAAAATATCTTCAGCGATCACAAAGCTGAGGGATTCTCGTTCGATGACGCGCACAAACGAAGGGAACTCACGACCCCAAGTGTGGAGAAGTTTGCGGATAGTTGGGCTCTTAATCTGTGAAGCGCATGTTTGGATATAATGTTCAATAATCGTTTTTCTGTTCACCAACGGTTGGCAGAATATCGCCCATAAAGTGGTATAAAATACAAACAGTTCGTCCCATTCATCATCTAGTAAATGGTTCGTTCTTCGCGCAATAAATTCACCCAGTTCCTTTTTATGTTTTGTCAAGGCATAATGGAGCAAATCGCGCTGGACCTGCATAACCTCCTGCATGATGAATTCATTCATCGATATTACCTCTCGCTGCTTGCCACAACATTTTTGATATTTTTTTCCACTTCCACAAGGACAAAGATCATTTTTCCCTGCTTTCTCCATCCATCTTCACCTCTTTCTTATTGTTTATGATCATATATTTTTGACCACCTTGCTAGAAAATCCTCTATATTCACCTTAATATTTCGACATATAATCCTCTCGATCTCCACTCCGTTAAGAGATGGGATCTCGGTGGATGATGTTAAAACAATGAAAATTATATGATCTGTCTGTTATGGTCGATTGATAAAGGAGTTTAAAAAAATAAAAGCAGCCTTTATTGCAAAAAATTTAAAAACGCCTTATTCAGGCGTTTTCTTCTTCCAGCTCTTCGACTGGCACTTCTCTCGTTTCTTGAAGCAGACCGTCACGCATATGTACCTTGGCTGTTCCAGCTTTCTCATTGTAATCGTCAATCCAGACAGGCACACCATTGTAATAAACAGAAACATCAGCAGGTGAAGAAATAATTTGCTTAACACGGTTCATATCCATGAAAGCATCCTCCTTGCATTGGTTAATAGCAGTAGTAGTGTTGGCAATTGAAGAAGATCTATGCAAGAAAAACATGATTTTGTGCAAAATATCCATATCTATAAAAATGCAGAGGGCTGCGGAAAATCGAAAGCTAAAGGCAAAGCCACGGACTTTTTCTTGCGTTATGTGACCATCACATGGCAACAAGCCAAACAACGTCGCCTCCAGCCCCATTCATGGATCGATAAGCGATTGGTTATTCAGCGACCCAACCATTGAACCATGCAAGCCTTATCTCATACCAAAAGCGAAGTGGTGAATCTGCATCTATATGCCTAAATGAAGGAGGAAACGATGAAATACGCTTATTTTCGTCTCCCTATATTTGTCCGCATGCTGCTTGTAGGATTCAGCTTTATTCTTTTATTCGGAGGTCTGATTCATGCCGCAGAGCCGAATACATATCGAACGTTATTTGATGGCATATGGTGGGCCATTGTAACGGCCGCAACCGTCGGCTATGGAGATTTTGTTCCCAAAACGATGCTTGGCAAATTTCTTGGCATTGCGCTTATTTTATTTGGTACAGGCTTTATTTCGGCCTATTTTGCAGCGCTATCTGCTTCCGCCATATCCAGAGAAAATGCTCTCTTGCATGGAAACGTTGCTTATACAAAAGAGGGGCATGTTGTTGTCGTCGGCTGGAACGAACGAGTACGCGAGCTGCTCAAGCAGTTAACAGCCGCTCACCCGTCCTTTACTTTTGTTATTGTCGATGCAACACTAGACGTTCTTCCGGTTTCTTATAACCAAGTCCACTTTATTAAAGGAAATCCGACCTATGATTCGATCTTACAAAAAGCGAACGTAGCAAAGGCAAAGATGATTGTTATCACAGCCGACCAGCATAAAAATGAATTGGATGCCGATATGGCATCAATTTTAACTTTATTGTCAGCCAAAGGAATCAATCCAGACATTTATGCCATCATTGAAATTTTGACGACGCAGCAAGTCAACAATGCCAAACTAGCAGGTGCAGATGAAATTATTCAAACGAACCAGCTCTCAAGCTTTTCGATCATCAACAGCCTTCAGTCTCCGGGCATTTCGCCGCTAATTGAACAGTTATTGTATCGACTTGGGGAAAACTGCTTTCAATTTCTTGATCCACCTGATGAGCTGGTTGGACAGACAATGGCTGAAAGCAGCCGCATTTTGCTTAATCAACAAATTCTGTTGATTGGAATTATCAGAGAGGGAGTGCCATTTATGAATCCCTCCCCCCTTTTTACCATTCAACAAAGCGATCGGCTTTTTGTGCTTAAGCATCACTGAAGCAAATGATTTTCCAGCTCCTTCACAAGTATTTTGCCTATATTGATATATTTTTCTGGAATTTGAGCGTCTGGGTCTTGTGGCTCTGCAAATTGATTAAATGATGCGCTCAAATTTCCGATATGGGCATGATCATCCACGCCAATTTGGTATTTGTGTGATAATAAATAGGGGCGCCCTAGTTTGACGGTTGTCCCATTGGAGTCAAGCTGCCCATCAACGGCTTCAAATGGGACACGCAAAAATTGATAGCCCACTTCGTCGTCAATTTTATAATCGAATGAACCATGGTCGTAATCCCAATTGCCACCAATAACATAGCCGAGCGGTTTAAGCTCCTGTTCAAGCTTATATAAGCGAAATGTTTTGCCTTCTAATGCGGAAGGAATTTCAATCATGACAAATGACCTCCTTTTTTAAATAGATTGCCCTAATTGTCATGATCTTAAAATATATACACACAACTTAACATGTTAACATTTGCTTTTTTCTACTTAACAACGCCGCGTTACAGAAGCAAGAATAGGTCTAAAAGCGGCGTTGCTTCAACCGTAGCATGCTTGTTTGATCTTTATATTTTTATACTAAAAAGGCATGCCGTTTCCTCTATTGTTCCATAGCTTTTAAATATCTTCTTGGCAACCGAACGTGGAATAATTCCCCGTTTTTCAGAAATTCTGTTTCAGCAAATTTCATGAGTCGCAAATCGCCTAATGCGAGGGCTTTGTAGCAAAGATGAAACGGAGAAAGCTTCCCGTTTTCTTTAGCTATCTCTTCCAATAAATAAAGAGCTCTTTCTTTTGAAAAAGCATCTGGCTGGCGCGCTAAATAATGTGCTTTTTCCGCCTTATCAGTTAAATATAAATTTTGGTGCATTCCATTCGTGATTTTAATAAAATCATGCGTCGCATAAAGGGCGTGCTCATAATCCAAAAACCGCTCAGAACTTCCAATTTCCTTAAAATGTTCAATCGCTTTTTCAATATAATAAATACTTTTGTTATAATCGTCATAAACATAGATCTCTGCTAATAAATGCAGCATAGAATTAACAAAAAATGGGAATTTTCTGAAATTTTCTAAATTGATCGTCTCTTGAGCGATTGAAATCGCATCTTGTAAATGCGATTGCTTTGTATAATAAATCGCCATGATTTCTTTGATTCGAATCATATAGGATTCTTTGATATAGCTGTTTTTAATGAATTCCGCTTCGTTAAACGCTTCGGCAGCTACCGGTAAAATGAGTCCGTATGAATGTAAGCTAAGAAAGCTATATAAGGACATAATTTTCACTAAAACAAGAACTTCAGGTACCTCCGCTTCTTTTCCTAAGCGAAATTTCATTTTTTCTAACTCATTGTACAATTGAACAGGAGAAATCTCAGCGTTTTTTTTCTTCAGACAAAGCAAATACAGATCGCTAAAGCAGCTCGGATAAAGCTCAGCCAAGCTAGATACCAGCTCATATAGCCCATTGTTGGCGGCCCATTCAATCGCTTCTCGAACAGCCTCGTCGTTCTTATTATTTAGACAGTAATCGATAATGAACGATGACTGATGATCTGTGTCAAATAAAAGACAACTCATGGACAAAAAATGATGAAAATGCATGGATTGATTTTCCGGAACATATTCGTGAATCTGCTTGTCCAGCATTTGCGTGCATTGCAAAGCAGGATCCTCTTGCTGCGTCCGTTCTTGATTCATTTTTTGCACAAAATTCCCCACTATACTCCTCCTCTGTCAACAGGATTTTTTTCATGTAATAAAATTAGCGAAAGCAGAAGGAACAAAAGCTGGTTCTTTCAATATTCGCTCTTATCTTATTATTATGGCATAAAAAAATTAAACATCCAACAGATATGGATAATTATGGTTTGTTTATTTTTTTGCAATACATTCATTCTCGACTGCATCCTGCAACAAAGGCCAAAAGTATACGAAATAAATCTTTTTCCTACCACATTGCCTGCCTTATTCTCTGCATCCTACCAATGCAGCATTTTCTGTGCGTCCTACATATTGTCTCGCTTTTTAGCATAATCCCATATAAAAAAATGCTCATAAGGTACATTATACAGCTGAGCCAGCTCCATTAGCTCCTCCGCCGTAAAAGGCTGCTGGCCGCTTTCTTTGCGATGATAAGGATAGACGGTATTGAACCCTAAAAGCTTTGCAACCTCCCCTTGTGATAAACCTTTTGCTTTTCGACATTCTCTAATTTTGCGAAGATTGACCTTTACCAATGACCCCACCCTCTTTTCTGTTGCATTTTTCGCAATCAACACTTCTTATTATATGTTTCATTTTTCGCAACGTCAAACATTTTCTTTCGTTTTTCGCAATTTTGTTTTGCACTTTTAGCAATTATGATATGATTTTTTTCGAGAAACATAAGGGAGTTATGCGAGTGATGAGTGTACTAGGTTATCGGTTGAAAAAGTTAAGAGAAAAGCATAACCTTACCCAAGAACGGGCTGGGGAAATTTTCGGTCTTACAAAATATCAAATTCATCGCTATGAATCAGGAGCAAGCAATCCCGATCCTGAGACGATTCGAGAATTTGCAGATTATTATGGTGTATCTACTGACTATTTGCTTGGACGCACCGTCAATCCGGACACGGCAACGGGCGAGGAACATGCTCAGAAGGAAGAACACGATCCGGAGTTAGATGTATTGATCAAAGAGTTGAAAAACGCTCCTAAAGAACAACGTCAGCAACTTCTAAAAATATGGGAGATTATTAAAGGAAAAGGAAATCAAACGAACGAGGAATAATGATAGTTGAGTTTTATTGTTCAAAATAAGAGGCTGTCTCTATCCATATGATCCTTGAGAGGAATGGAGGCG
The DNA here is from genome assembly GCF_009834045.1 of Anoxybacillus sp. PDR2. NCBI lineage: Bacteria > Bacillati > Bacillota > Bacilli > Caryophanales > Anoxybacillaceae > Anoxybacillus > Anoxybacillus sp. PDR2. The sequence continues at coordinate 3,197,475 of NZ_CP047158.1, forward strand.
GAGCCTCTTTTTTGTTGGGAGCCGAGGACAGCTGTTGTCTCTAGCATGTTTCAGCTCATAAGCTTCGTTTCCCCAATATCTTTTATCAACTAAGAAGCTTTCCCTTCTATACTCTGGCTAGAGGCAGGAGGCTTCTAGGTGAGTATTATGGTAAATTCCTTAAACACATCGCAAATCGGGGTCCCTCAACATTGTAAGAGACCCCGATTTTTCTTGCTTTTTATATGTCGCAAAACCTCGTTATTTCAAGCGTTTTTCAAGCTCTGCCTTCTTCTCCTCATAGCCCGGCTTGCCTAAAAGAGCGAACATGTTCACTTTATAAGCTTCTACTCCCGGTTGGTCAAATGGATTCACTCCTAATAAATAGCCACTCATGGCGCACGCTTTTTCAAAGAAGTAAACGAGATAGCCGAATGTATATTCATCTAATCGTGGAAGCGTCACGACCAAATTCGGAACTCCTCCGTCAGTATGAGCGAGCAGCGTGCCTTCAAACGCTTTTGTATTAACAAAATCAACCGTTTGCCCCGCTAAATAGTTCAAGCCATCCAGATCGCTGTCTTCGGCTTCAATCGTCAGTTCATGGCGCGATGTTTCCACTTTAAGAACGGTTTCAAATAAATCGCGACGTCCTTCCTGCACATATTGTCCTAATGAATGGAGATCGGTCGAGAAGTTTGCAGATGCCGGGAAAATGCCTTTTTGATCTTTCCCTTCACTTTCGCCAAATAATTGCTTCCACCACTCCGCAAAATATTGTAGCGCAGGCTCGTAGTTAATCAGCATTTCGATTGTTTTTCCTTTATTGTAAAGAATATTACGGACAGCCGCATATTGATAAGCCGCATTTTCCTCAAGCTCAGATTTGCTGAAGTCTTCACGCGCTTGTGCTGCCCCTTTCATCATTTCTTCAATGTTAGCACCGCTGACCGCAATTGGAAGCAAACCAACAGCCGTCAAAACGGAATAGCGTCCGCCCACATCATCCGGAATAATAAAGGTTTCGTAGCCTTCTTCTGTCGCCAATGTTTTAAGCGCTCCCCGAGCACGGTCCGTTGTCGCGTAAATGCGTTTACGAGCTTCTTCTTTTCCGTATTTTTCTTCCAGTAGCTTGCGGAAAATACGGAAGGCAATTGCCGGCTCCGTCGTTGTTCCTGACTTGGAAATCACATTAATGGAGAACTCCTTGCCTTCTAGCAAATCCATGACATCTTTCATATAGGTCGAGCTTATGTTATTGCCAACAAAAATAATTTGTGGCGTGCGGCGCTGTTCCTTTGGCAGCACATTATAAAATGAATGCTGGAGCATTTCAATAGCCGCCCGGGCCCCCAAATAAGACCCGCCGATACCAATGACAAGCAATACATCGGAGTCTGCTTGGATTTTAGCAGCTGCTTTTTGAATACGGGCGAACTCTTCGCGATCATAATCAACAGGAAGGTCGATCCATCCTAAAAAATCATTTCCCGCTCCTGTTTTTTCATGCAGTGAATGGTGTGCCACCTTCACAGCATCGCGCAAATATGTAAGCTCATGCTCTCCGAAGAAAGATAGTGCTTTTGAGTAATCAAAACGAATATGTGTCATACTCTCGTTCCTCCAAGAGAAAAATATTGTACTTCTTACACTTTAACGAAACAAACAAGGATAATCAAGCGATCAAAAAAGTTGAAAACGGATTCATTTTGAACATTTTTGTCTTTGACAATCAATCTGTGCAAACAACAAAGATCCTTCTTCTTATTATCAAAAAGCGAACAAATCATCCGCGCAACGAAATGGTCTTTCACAAGAAATAGTTGGATTTCAATTCAAAAAAACATATAATTATGCAAAAAAAAGAAAGGATCGCTATCAATGAAGCTAGTTCCTGAATCTTCTCATTTCCAGGATTATCTTGAAGAACTAAATGTGGTCAATTTCTCTCATCCCCTTATCCAGCAAGCTGTCTGTGAATTGTTTCATCAAGGGATGCCTGAAATGGAAAAAGCAAAAACAGCCTATGAATTTGTAAGAGATCGCATCGCTCACTCTTGGGACATTCAAAGTTCAAGAATTACATGCAAAGCTTCAGAGGTGCTTTACTATAGGGAAGGAATTTGCTATGCCAAAGCGAATTTATTAGCCGCATTATTGAGATCACAAAAAATTCCAACAGTTTTTTGTGATCAGCGGCTTAGGCTCTTTAATTCCCCAGACCAAGGCTATTGCATTCATGCATTGAATGCCGTATTTCTCCGGGCAATCAATCGCTGGATCCGCTTAGATGCCCGTGGGAACAAGCGAGGCATACATGCGGAATTTTCCCTCGATCAAGAAAGGCTTGCATTTTCTGTCCAACCACAATGGAACGAACAAGATTTTCCCTTCATTTACACTAACAAGATGCAACAAAAGGAATGATTTCCCTTTGTTGCATCGCTTCATGCTTTTAACACTAAAGAGAGGCCCGTAAAATCGCCAGCACGTCCTCACGGTTTAAGATTTTAAAACGGCCAAATTCGCCAAACGCCATCGCTTTATCAGCCATTAATTCAAGCTGTTCATCACCGATGCCATAATCAGCTAAACGCGACGGTGCACCGATGCTTGTCCAGAACTGGCGCAGCTTCTCAATCCCTTCAAGCGCTGTATCCCGATCAGATTTTCCAGTCGAATCAACATCAAAGACGCGAACAGCAAGCTGTTTAAAACGAGCCACATTTTCATCAACAACGTGCTTCATCCAATTTGGAAACAAAATGGCCAGTCCTCCTCCGTGAGGAATGTCATATACAGCTGATACCGCATGCTCGATATTGTGAGTCGCCCAATCGCCGCGTAATCCCATTTGCAAAAAGCCATTGAGCGCCATCGTTCCGCTGTATAAAATCGTTTCTCGCCATTCATAGTTCTCCAAATCATTGACAAGCTTCGGCGCTGTTTCAATGACTGTTTTTAACACCGCTTCGCACATCCGATCTTGAAGTGGCGTATTAGGAACATGGTGAAAATACTGCTCAAATACATGTGACATCATATCTACTATTCCATAAATCGTATGCTCTTTTGGAACAGTCATCGTGTAGGTTGGATCTAAAATCGAAAATTGCGGAAATACAGCCGGACTGCCCCATCCATACTTTTCCTTTGTCTCCCAATTCGTAATAACAGAGCCTGAGTTCATTTCTGATCCAGTCGCCGCTAACGTCAAGATCGTTCCAAATGGAAGGGCCTCTGTCACAAATGTCTTTTTCGTCACAAAATCCCATGGATCTCCCTCATATTTTGCCGCAGCCGCTATCGCTTTCGTGCAATCAATCACACTGCCGCCGCCAACTGCCAGTAAAAAATCCATGTGCTCCTTCCGGCAAAGCTCTGCTCCTTTGCGAACCGTTGACACACGCGGATTAGGCTCCACTCCGGATAGTTCGAATATCTCCTTCCCCATTTCGGCTAATAACGCCACGACTTCATCGTATAATCCGTTGCGCTTGATGCTACCGCCACCATATACGATGAGTATGTTTTTAGCATCCTTAGGAATTTCTTGTCGCAACTGTTCAATTTGTCCTTTTCCAAAAATTAATTTCGTTGGATTGTGAAAAACAAAATTCTCCATACCTCTTCTCTGGCTCCAAAAATTCCAAACGGCTCCACTGAGCAATCGCCATCTCTCTCCTTATCTATCGACCATGTCCACTAGTCGCTCAGCTATTTAGTGCCAGAATTTACACCTCCTTCTTTTACCATCATTATCGTACGTTTCATTTCCTTATGTAAAATAATTTGCTTTGAAGAAACAACCAGGCATATTTTTGTGCATATTTTTATTCTTGATTATGCAACCTATACTTGAACGATCTAAAAGCAAAAGGAGGAATCCTCAATGAGTGGACTTCAACGCGTTGCGTTATTACTTACAATAATCGGTGCGATTAACTGGGGCTTAATTGGTTTCTTTCAATTTGATTTAGTAGCAGCTATTTTCGGAGGACAAGACTCAGCATTAGCTCGTATCATTTACGGCCTTGTCGGAATCGCTGGATTAATTAATTTAGCGATTTTATTTAAACCAGCCGAAGAGCTTGGACGTACAGAACCAAAAACCTCTCGTACGTAAAACAACAAACATAACACTCACCATTCACAGGGTGAGTGTTTGTTTTTATTAATTGAATGAATCCTCGCACTTCGATTGTTCAATCCATTCTTCTAATTTTCGCTTTAAAGTATTAAATCCTTTAGCTGATTCATTGGCTTTTACAATTTTAACCTTTCGCTTTCTTCCCCTTTTTTCCGCGTCTGAAGGCTCAAGCGCACGTATAGAAAGGCTGGCTCGCTTTGTTTTTTCATCAATGGAAAGCACCTTTACGGTTACTTCATCACCCATTTTGATAAAATCGTGAATATTTTTAACATATTGATGGGAAATTTGCGAAATGTGAATAAGTCCTTGTATATCTTCATCAATGGATACAAACGCGCCATACGGCTGAATTCCCGTCACAATCCCTTTGACGACGCTTCCCACTTTTAATTTTCTCAAAAAAAACAACTCCTATTTGTTGATTTTCAAATATGCAGTTCTAAATTATACCATGATTGAGCAAACGAATCAAAAAATTATAAAAATTTTCTGCACAGTTTTCAACGAATTAGTGAAATGTCCTATCAAGAAGAATAAAACATGATATGATGGAGATACAAAGAATGCAAAGGAGGGTAATAAATTCATGAGTGCGATTGGCGAGAACATCAAAATGTACCGAGAGAGGCGCAACATGAGTCAACAAGAGTTGGCGCTAAAAGTACGTGTGGGGACAGCCACAATTCAAAAATACGAATCTGGAGAGCAAATTCCTGACGTCCCAACCATTCTTAAGCTTTCTACCGTGCTGGATGTTCCAGCTTCAGAGCTCTTAGAAAAAGGGGCAAATAATACCGCTTCGGAAATGGATCCTGAAATTGAGCATTTGATCAAAGAAATAGGATTAAAGCGGGCAAAGCTGATTTTGCGCAAAGCAAAGGAGTTCAGCGAGGAAGACTTTCTCCGTGTCATGCAAATGCTTTATGAAATCAAATACGGAGACCCTCAATAAAAGAGGGCGTTTCCGCCACCTCAAACAGTGGCGGAAACAACAAGCTTCCCACGTTTACAGCTGAAGCAAAAATCTTCTCATTCGCTTGGTCGCCTCTTGCAGTTGCTCAAGTGATGAGGCATAGGAACAGCGTACATATCCTTCTCCATTCTCCCCAAACACACTGCCAGGGACAACTGCCACTTTTTCCTTTAACAATAACTGTTCGGCGAATTGCTCCGATGTAAGACCTGTTTCCCGAATGGAAGGGAATGCATAAAATGCTCCACCCGGCATATGACAGCGCAGGCCTATTTCATTTAATGATTGAACAAAATAATTGCGGCGGCGGCGATAGCTTTTGCGCATTTCCTCCACGTCATGTTCACCGTTTTTTAACGCTTCAATGGCTCCATATTGAGCCATTGTCGGTGCGCACATCATCGCATATTGGTGAATTTTCAGCATCGCTTGCATGATTTCCTCAGGAGCAGCTACAAAGCCGAGGCGCCATCCCGTCATCGCGAACCCTTTTGAAAATCCAGACACTAAAATCGTGCGCTCCCGCATCCCTCCCACTGCGGCAAAGCTCGTATAATTCTCGTCATATGTTAGCTCGGCATAAATTTCATCGGAAATGACTAGCAAATCATGCATGTTCGCAATGTGAGCAATCGCGGCCAGCTCTTCTTTGTTCAATACAGTACCAGTCGGATTATTGGGCGAACAAAGGAGGATCGCTTTCGTTCGTTCCGTTAATGCTTGCAAAATTTGTTGGGGACGAAGCTTAAATTCATCTGTTCCCTCTGTCCGAACCGGTATAGGAGTTCCTCCAGCCAACGTCACAAGCGGTCCATAGGAGACAAAGCTTGGTTCAACAATGATGACCTCATCACCCGGATTGATGATCGCCCGCAAAGCCAAGTCCAGCGCTTGGCTCGCTCCAACTGTCACAAGCACTTCACCCTCCGGGCAATATTTCACTTGAAACTTCCGCAGCAAATAAGAGGAAATTTCCTCCCGCAGTTCCATTAGTCCCGCATTGGCCGTATAAGATGTATGCCCTTGTTCCAGCGATAAAATGCACGCTTCTCGCACGTTCCATGAGGTGATGAAATCAGGTTCTCCCACCCCAAGCGAAATAACGCCATCCATGCTTGCAGCCAAGTCAAAAAAACGCCGAATGCCTGATGGCTTTAATCGGCTGACCGTTTCCGATACATATGTTTTGGTTGCCCGCGTCATGGTGACACCACGATACGCCGATCTTGTTCTCCTTGCTCAAACACCGTACCATCGTGTTTATATTTTTTTAAAATAAAATGTGTTGTCGTGGAAATGACTGATTCTAGAGTCGATAATTTCTCTGAAACAAAATGAGCCACCTCCGACATCGAGCGTCCCTCAATAACAACAGATAAATCGTACGCTCCTGACATTAAATACACCGACTTAACCTCTGGAAAGCGATAAATCCGTTCCGCAACTTCGTCGAATCCAACGCCGCGCTTCGGTGTCACTTTGACATCAATCATCGCCGTTACCCCCTCATGCCCATCAATTTTCCTCCAATCAACAATAGCGGCGTATTGAACAATGACTTTTTTCTCCTCAAGCTTTTCTAAAATCGCTGCTGCTTCTTCTGTTGTTAATGAGGCCATCTTTGCCAATGTCTCCAGCGGCAAACGGGCATTTTTTTCGAGTATTTCCACGATTTCCAGTTCTTTTTCCGTCAATTTCATCATGAATCCCCCCTATAGAGAATTTTCACACAATTCATGATCATTTGCACGAAAAATTTTTGATAGAAGCAGCAAAAATAAGCAAAGCGATCCGCAGCCGTTCATCTGCGCGATCGCTTTGCCCCATTGACGTTTTTCATGGCGCTCATCCATGTTTTTATCAGCCAAAAGCGAGAATCGATTATCATGACAGCGAGCATTCTGCTCCATGCTTGACCACTAATAAAGCTTCCGCTAATTTCATGCAGTTGCTGAAAGGAATTAGCTGTTCAAAAGAGAATTCATAAATGGATTGGATTTTTTTAGCAAGCGTATAAGCATCATGGCATTCATGAACAGCTTGAATCACATCTACCGCCTCCGTTTCATAGGCTTCTACTCCGTAGCCAAACGGGTCCCAGCGCTGAATCATCTCAAGCAATGTTTGATTGGTTTTCGCTGCATTCATCGCATGATCCGCCTTTCCTTATGAGATGATAAACCAATTATAATCGATCACACGGAGCAAAATAAAGCGGTGGATGGAGCCTTTCTTTTAGCGTGGGCATCGCGGCTTTTTTGGAGGCTCTTTCTCAATCAGAAAAAAATAAGCCATGATGGTCATCCTTCGCTCAGTGATTATTTTGCAAGAAAGGGGTTATTTACCATGTATTCATTTGACGATATGATCGAGCGGCGGCATACCCACTCGGTAAAATGGGATGAAGCAGAACAAATATTCGGGGTTCCAGACGTATTGCCAATGTGGGTAGCGGATATGGATTTTCAAGCTCCTCCTCCTGTCATCAAAGCGCTCACTGACCGTTTGGAGCATGGGGTATTTGGTTACACTGCCATCCCTCACTCGTTAAAAGAAGCACTCGCAGAATGGCTGAAAAACCGAAATCAATGGACGATTGAGACAAATTGGATCTCATTTTCTGCTGGTGTTGTTCCAGCGCTAGCAACATGTATCGAAGCTTTCACTTCCCCAAATGATGCGATTGTGGTTTTCACGCCAGTATATCCTCCTTTATTTCAACTTGTACAAAAAAATGGGCGAAAACTGTTCAAAAGTCCCCTTCTTCTGACTGAGGGTGGATATCAAATCAACTGGGACGATATTAAGGAAAAGTTAAAAGGGGCCAAAATGCTGCTTTTATGCAGCCCTCATAATCCTGGGGGACGAGTATGGACCAGAAAAGAATTGGAGACTCTAGGATCTCTCTGCTTAGAAAATAACGTGATCGTTGTATCCGATGAAATTCATGCGGATTTAACATTTTCGCCATTTCGTCACACTCCGTTCGCTTCCATAAACGAAGCCTTCGCCAGCATAAGCGTGACATGCTTGGCACCGACGAAAACATTCAATTTGGCTGGCTTGCAATCAGCGAGTGTGATTATTCCAAATCGCGATTTAAAAAAACAATTCGATCAAGTTCAGCATCGGCGCGGCTTTTTTACACTTAACACATTCGCCACTGTTGGAGCGGAAGCCGCCTACCGTTATGGAGGTCCGTGGCTTGATGCACTATTGGAATATTTAAAAACCAATATAGACCGTACATGCACGTTTATTCACAATTCTTTCTCAGGCGTACAAGCCGTTCGTCCAGAAGCAACATACCTTATCTGGATCGATTGTCGCGGCCTTGGAATAACAGAAACGGAGCTTAAGCAGCGGCTTCTCCATAAAGGGAGAATTGCTGTGGAAATGGGCAGCAAATTCGGTGATGAAGGACGTGGATTTATCCGTCTTAACATCGCCTGCACAAAACAAACGCTTGAAAATGCCTTCGAACGACTTCGGGACGCTTTCGAGGGACTGTAAGCCTATTTTTCTGCTTTGAAACTCAAAAACCTTGACGAGCAATAGCTTGGATTGAAAGGATGGGATATAGATGAAAACGATTGTCATAACAGAGTTTGGTCCGCCGGAAGTCATGAAGTATACGGATATACAGAAGCCAGACATTTCACCTAGCTTTTAGCAACTGGACAGCTAAAAATGAAAATCGGAAAACCATTTATGCGTAAAGAAGCGATCGAAGCGCACCATTAGCTCGAAAGCAGAAGTAGCGTCGGAAAGATTTTATGGACGATTCGATAAACCTCCCCACCTCCACTTCGCTTAGAGGTGGGAGACTTCTCGATGGATGGTGTTAGAATGCGAAAAATATGAAAAGATTAAACATAACACTTGATTTCTATAACAATGAAAAAACTTGCAAAGAAATCCTCTATTCTTTATCGTTTGATCTCGCCACAGGCAATTCGATCTCCCGCATCTCCCGCCGGCTGAGTCATTCCATCATCTTGGCCTGCATGAATCACTAGAGCGGTGCCTGCTTTGGTTAGTAATGTCTCCTTACCTTCCTTTAGTGTCACCTGCGGGGCCATCAATTCCGTTTTTACAGTTCCGTCCTCTTTCACAATAATGTTGGGCAAATCACCGGCATGCGCTCCTTCTGGATGAAGTAAACCATGCTTTTTCTCATCAGGATTATAATGGCTGCCAGCTGACTGAAAGTCTGTTTTTTTACAGCTGGCTTTTTCATGAATATGAATTGCATGCGTCCCCGGAGGAAGCCCCTCCAAATCTAATGAAATTTTGACCCCTCTCGGCTGCTCGGATAGCTTCGCCGTCCCCAATACTTCGCCTGCACGATTCACCATTTTGACATTGAGCTTTGTTGGTGCAGACTGCTTGCAGCCGCTGGCAAGCACAAGTATAGCCAATAACACATATAATCTTTTAAACACAAAATCCCTCCCGCCTCTTTTTTCATGCAGTATTTCCAGACGAAAGGGAATTTAAACGATTATTTGTCATCTTGAATAATGTTTTCTCTTCTGAGCTGCTCTTCAAATTGCTTCGCTTTTTCTTCCTGATATTTTGAAATTTTAATAATAAGCCGCATCGTTAAAAGAGCAGCGATTAAAAATAAAGTACACGTGATAGCCGCTGGAATGTATTCACGCTTGTCTTCTGGAAAATATAAAAATAAGTTAAGGATATATGGAATCATCATTTCGTCAGCCTCTCATTCGATAAAATCTTGGCAAGATTGATTATAACAAAAACAAACAAGCCAAACCACTGCACATGGTGACTTGGCCTATTATAACGCAAATTTTTTTAGCAGCTGGCTAAAGTCTACACGCTCGCCAATCGTTGGCTGCTCTGGCTTCGCTAAATATTTTTTATCCTTCTCTACTAAATTAAAAATATTATAGGTAGTAAACGCATCATCTAGCGCACAATGCGCCTTTCCGACTCCTTCTTTTCCATACTCTTGAACCGCTTTGCGCAGCCCAGTTTGATTGCGTTCTCCAAAAAACATTTTATATTCCATCGCTAAATCACGGTGTTCACCGGTAAACGGAAAAGGGAGATTGGCTTGCAAACAATTATGCCTTAGCACTTTCATATCCATGTTTCCCCAAGTAACAACGGTATTCGGGCATAAGCGGTCATATTCCTGCAACCAATGTACGAGCTCTTCAAAAGAAATTCCTTGATCAACTTGTTCCTGCGCAATGTTCAAAAATGACTTACATCGCTCCGTCAAAGTGGGAAAATGAACTGGCTTGACATAGGAAGAAAATTGGTCATAGACTTGGCCATTGATGACCGATACAAGGCCGGCTTCAATGATTTCTGGAAAAAAACCGCGCGGCTTTGTCTTGTTTTCAGGCATCGTGAATTCAAAATCAAGAAACAAATATTGATGGTCCTTCGCCTGCATGATTGTCCCTCCTTTCTCCACACTCGTTCGCCATGATTCATCACTCGGACGATGATCGTATTTTTATTATATCATGAGATTCCATTCTTTTACTTATTTTTTCAGAAAATAAACAAAAAAGGGCGAACGTACGCCTCTAAAAATTTTTTGAGTCCCTATAAAGAAAAAGCTATAATAAACATTGGGGAATATACCGTCAAAGAAAGGGGAACTATCGTTGAAAAATGTCGTCATTCATAAAATCGTAACTTTGATTTTTACGGAGGAACAATTAAAAGCATATTGGGAAAAGAAAAAAACGGGTGTGCCATTTGTTTCGTTGACAAATGAGCAATATATGAAATTGGCTGAGGAAATGCTTCAGCATTCGTCTCATAGCCAGCTGCAGCAGCATTTAATCGACCAGGGCTGGCGAACAAAAGAGGAAGCCGAAGGACTTGTCGTGGCGGAAGACGATTCGCGCGAAGCGATTCATGTAGAGATGGTTGATACATCCATTCCGCAGCGCCCATCGCATAAGCTATTTATTGATCGCTTGAGGGAAGTGCAATGCTCGAATTGCCAGTTTGTGTTTTACACAAGAGACATTGAGAACTCATCCCCTTTGCTTTGCCCTTCCTGTGGACAAACTATTCAATAAAGAGGTGAAAACCATTGCATGACACAGTAGCAGCAGAAGTTTCAAATGTGCAATATTATGCAGCAATCGCTATTTTTTTAGTCACCTATGCCATCATTATTTCAGAAAAAATCAATCGCGCGGTGATTGCCCTTCTTGGAGCCGCACTCATGGTGATTTTTGGAATTGTTGATTTGCATAAAGCCTTTACTCATCACATTGAGTGGGAAACCATTACATTATTAATCGGAATGATGATTCTTGTGAACATTACCAGCAAATCCGGCTTTTTTCAGTATGTAGCCATTAAGGCCGCTAAAGCCGCTAAAGGTAATCCCGGCCGCATTTTAGTGATGTTATCTTTGCTGACAGCTGTATTATCAGCTTTTCTTGATAATGTCACAACCGTCTTGCTTATCGTCCCGGTGACGTTCTCAATTACGCGTATCCTTCGCGTGAATCCAGTTCCTTATTTAATCTCTGAGGTGCTTTCCTCAAATGTCGGCGGTACCGCTACTCTGATCGGCGATCCCCCCAACATTATGATTGGCTCAGCAAATAAACATCTAGATTTTAACGATTTTTTAACGAATTTGGCTCCCATCGTCGTCATTATTATGCTTGTAACGGTGGCTGTCTTATTTTTGATTTATCGCCGCCAGTTAAAATCCGATCAAAAATTAATTGAGCAGTTAATGGAACTGAATGAGAGCGATTACATTAAAGATAGCGTCTTGTTAAAAAAGTCTGTCACCGTCTTAGTGCTAACGATTTTGGGATTTATTCTCCACTCTTCTATCCATGTCGATGCAGCCGTTATTGCAATGACTGGCGCGACGATTCTCATGGTGATTGGAGTGCAAGAGCATGAGATGGAAGATATCTTTTCTTCAGTAGAATGGGTGACGATCTTCTTCTTTGCTGGGTTGTTTACATTAGTAGGAGGGCTTGTCGATATCGGTTTGATTAAAAGTCTCGCTGAAAAAGCATTGGATGTGACAGGAGGCAATATTCCAGTCGCTGCCTATTTTATTCTTTGGGTTTCAGGAATCGCCTCAGCGACTATTGATAATATCCCGTTTGTCGCCACGATGATTCCGCTGATTAAAGATATGGCAACAGGAATGGGATTGTCGCCTGATGCCCCGCAAATTGATGTTTTATGGTGGGCGTTAGCGCTCGGAGCCTGCTTAGGAGGAAACGGCACTCTCATCGGTGCCTCGGCTAATGTTATTGTCGCTGGCATCGCTTCACGAGAAGGACATGGATTCAGCTATATGGATTTTTTGAAAATCGGTGCTCCTTTAACGCTGATCGCTTTGCTTCTATCACATTTGTATTTATTTTTGCGCTATCTAATGTAGTAAAAAAGAGCGAGTTCATGCTAATGACTCGCTCTTTTCTGTTTCATGTTCATGACGTATAAGTGAGCCTTCCCACCTACACTCGGTTAAGAGGGGGAGAGGTTCGTCTAGCATGCCTCATTGCTGCCAACTAACCATCGGACTGCGTTGGAACGTATTTTAGTTTTTGAGATATTTGAGAAGCCAAACATCTCAGATTGTAAATAAAGTCCATTTTTGCTTTGACCATCACTTTAAGCATCCATTCATTTCCCTCAGATTGTCTTGAAAACACTTGTCGGATAAGGAACAAAGTTAAGAATCGAATCAAGACGTTCATAAGCGGACGAGCAAAACAAGTGATGCAACATGAAAGCATTTATCAGCAGTCTGATGTTTTATTCATGATCGAGTTGCTTTCGTCCAATCTCCTGTGCATCCCGTAAATCATAATCGCTTCCTTCATCATCCGAACTTACATGGATGAGATCCTCACGAGCACCTTGTTGGCTTGCCCTCTCAATATGGTTTCGATCTTTCTCCGTTTTCAATATCAATTCCCCCATATTCTCGCTATTGGAGCCTTTATAGTAACCCATGGTAATGGCACTGAATCAGCATCTATACAAAAGTAAGCAAACCATGATCTCGTTGCGGCGGCACGCTTTCACGCGAGTAAGGCAAGCCACCGATTTCCTCTAATCGTATACAGATCCTATTTGTCCAGCTTTCATTTGTATTTATATATTTTCTAAAAACGACCGGATTATTCAAAAAATTAATTGACAGTCAAGCAATTGTTCGATACGATTTTGTTAACCAAATAAACAAGGAGGTTCACATATGACACCAAAACCGTCATTCCGCGCACTTGATATGACATTAATCGCCATGTTCGCAGCCTTAATGGCCATTGGAGCCAATATTACTTCTTGGGCACCATTTTTAGTCATTGGCGGAGTACCGATTACATTGCAAACGTTTTTTTGTTTGTTTGCCGGTGCTGTTTTAGGACGGCGCCTAGGTGCCTTTGCCATGATTGTATATATGCTCGTCGGTTTAGTCGGCGCACCTGTATTCGCCCAATTTTCTGGTGGATTCAGCATGGTTGTCCGTCCGACATTTGGCTTTATTCTATCCTATATTTTAGCAGCATATATCACTGGTTGGATCGTCGAAAAAGGCAGCCCGTCTCCTTCTGTCGTTCGTTTTGTTGTCGCTGCCCTCATCGGAATGATCATCAATTATGTAATCGGTACAAATTGGATGTTTTTAGCGTATAAATATTGGGGACAAGCTCCAGAAGGATTCTCTTATAGCATGGCATGGGCCTGGATGTTCGTACCTCTGCCAAAGGATATTATATTATCCATCGTCGCCGGCGTAATATCGCCTCGAATTTATGCCTCTCTTCGCAAATCGTTCGCAGCCAATCGACATGCAGCATAATTGAAAAAACCGGGCGTAAAATCAACGCCCGGTTTTTCTTATAAGAATAATTTAAATAATTGGTAAATAAATCCGGAAATCAACGCTGAAACAGGCAGAGTGATAATCCATGTGAGCACAATGCGCTGTGCGACTCCCCATTTTACACCTTTCACACGCTGTGCCGCACCAACCCCCATAACAGCAGAAGAAATGACGTGAGTCGTACTCACCGGCAATTTAAATGTCGTTGCCGCAAAAATAATAAGGGCAGAAGAAAGGTCAGCTGCTGCCCCGTTGACAGGACGAATTTTCATAATCTTTCCGCCAACGGTTTTAATGATTTTCCAGCCGCCAACGGAGGTTCCAAGCCCCATGGCAATGGCTGCTGAGAAACGCACCCACTCTGGAATGTCAGTGGAGTGATGATAATTTCCAGCAATTAATGCCATCGTAATAATCCCCATCGCTTTTTGCGCATCATTCGTCCCATGTGTATAAGCCTGCATCGCTGCCGTCAACACTTGAAACATGCGAAATCCCTTGGTCGTTTTGGAGAGGTTGGCGTTTTTAAACGTTATTCGGAATAAATTCATCATAATAAACCCTACGCCAAATGCAAGAAACGGAGAAAGGATAAGGGATTGTAAAATTTTCAAAAATCCTTCGTAGTTCAAAACGTCAAAACCGGCTGCTGAGATAGCAGCTCCGGCAACAGCCCCAATAATCGCATGAGAAGAGCTGCTTGGAATTCCGTAATACCATGTAATTAAGTTCCAAGCAATCGCTGCTGTCAGCGCTGCTAAAATAACAACGGAACCATTCTCTAAGGCAAACGGGTCAACAATATCTTTCGTAATCGTTTTAGCAACCCCTGTAAAAGTTAAAGCACCGATTAGGTTCATCGTCGCTGCTAAAATAATCGCTTGACGCGGCGTCAGTGCTCTTGTCGAAACTGATGTTGCAATCGCATTCGCTGTGTCGTGAAAGCCATTAATAAAGTCAAAAGCTAACGCAAAGATGACAACTAAAGCTGTAAGTATGAACACCGTATCCATAAAAGAGCAATCTCCTTTTACGCGTTGCGCATAATGATGGTTTCAATGGTATTGGCAACATCCTCACAGCTGTCAGCGATCTCTTCTAGCATTTCATACAATTCTTTATATTGGATCAATTTAATTGGATCTTTTTGTGTCACAAATAAGTTTTTAATAGAGGCTCTTAAAATTTCATCACATTTTGTTTCATAATCTTTGATTTTTATGGCATGTACCCGCATATCAAGCAGTTTTTTGCTTGCTAACAGTTTCAACGCTTTAGCGATTTCAATGGTACTTTGATAAATATTTTCAAAAAATTTCGCCATATGGTCATCAATATCGGTAAACGAAAACATTTCAAAACGAGCAGAGCATTGCTCAAATCCATCTAATACATCATCCATTTTCATCGCTAATTGGTGAATATCTTCCCGTTCAATCGGCGTAATAAATGTCTTATTTAAAGCAACGACAAGCTCATGAATAAACGAATCGCCTTTCTTTTCATACTCTTTCATGACACGTGCAAACTCTTTGAGATCACTAATGTTATTGATTTTGTACTCAACAAAATACTGTGCTGCCTCTTTTACATTCTCCGAAATTGTAAACAATAAATCAAAAAAGACATCTTTTTTTGGTGCAAAAACCATAAAAAAACCCCCATTTTATGTAACTAATGTTGAGCCATCCTGTCTTATTTTATCAATAACCGTCGAATTTACAACAATTTTAAAAAAAATTAACACTAAATTTACATTATCTTTACATTTGGATGAACGATTCGCTCGTATTCGTCTTAGAGTTAACATATCTACTAAAAAGCCTCCCACCTCTAAATGAAACGGAGGTGGGAGTGGTTCAGCGTAGCAGCAGCAAGCTTAACAAAAAACTTTGTCTCATTTAATCATTTTGATTTTTCCCTTCGCCGATCTGAGACACGGAACACAGCCGAGTGCGGCAAACGATGTAGGATAAAAAGTTCTCAACAGTCTGAAGAAGCCGCTGATGAACGGCTTCTTCTCCTTACTGGAAACGCTCGACGAAAGTAGCAAGAGTGCGCACCATCACACCGGTTGCACCGGCCGGCCCTAAATCATGGTCTTTCGATGTAACGGAGGTACCGGCAATATCTAAATGTACCCAAGGAGTGTTCTCAGCAAATTCAGCGAGAAAGGCTCCGCCCATAATCGCGTGGCCTTCGCGTCCTGGAGAGTTGTTGAGATCAGCGATCGGACTATTGCGTACACGTTCCTTATCTTTTTCTGTAATTGGCAGGCGCCAAATACATTCACCGGTTTCCACTGATGCCTCTAAAAGCTGCTCAAACATTTCCTCATGATTCGTCAGCGCGCCTGTAGTATGGACACCAAGCGCAATAATGACGCCCCCTGTTAAGGTAGCTACATCGATAATGTAGTTCGCACCATGATGCTTGGCATAAGTAATGGCATCCGCTAAAATCAAGCGCCCTTCTGCATCAGTATTCTTAATTTCAATCGTTTTACCGCTCATGGATGTAATCACATCGTCCGGTCTAAACGCATCAGCGCTAATTAAATTATCAGTAGCTGGGATGACGGCGATCACATTTTGCTCCGGCCGGAGTTCACCGATAATTTCCATCGCACCAAGGACAGCGGCTGCACCGGCCATATCGGTCTTCATACCGACAATTCCATCCTTTGTTTTAATGGAATAGCCGCCTGTATCAAAGGTTACTCCTTTTCCGACAAGCGCGATGACATTCTCCCACGCTTCCTTCCCTTGGTACTTCAAAACAATCATTTTCGGCGGTTCCGACGACCCTTTATTAACAGCCAACAGCGCTCCCATTCCGAGCTTTTCCATTTCCGCTTTTTCCAGCACCTCGTATTCAAACTTATATTTTCGCGCCAATTCTACTGCATAATCGGCCAAATCTGTCGCCGTTAATAAATTACTTGGTGTATTCACCAGCGTCCGAGCTGAATTGGTAGCCCTTCCATAAACAGAACCGACCAAAAGGCTCACTTCCACTTCTTTAGGGTCCGCCGCTGTATAGACAGTCATCTCTTCCAGTTTCTTTTCTGGTTCATTTGATTTTTGTTTATATCCGACAAATTGATATGTCGCCAGCGCAAACGCCTCAGCAAAAGCGTGAGCTGCCTCGCTAGCATCAAGATTTTCGGTAATAAACGTATCGAGAGCCACTGCTGCTTCTGTGAGCTTTTCTCCTTTTAACATTTTAAACAGCCGGCCAATCGTTTCTCGTAATCCATCAAATGTCAGGTCTGATTCCTTGCCTAATCCTACAAAATAAAGGCGCTTGATATTCAATTGCCCTAGCGTATGTATTTTAGCAATTTGCTTTCGCTTTGGAGAAAGATCTCCTTCTTTCAACAATGCTGTAAGTTGTCCATTTAACTGTTCATCCCAAGCAGCCAGCACACCACCCAATGCGCTCTGCCGCTCAAATATCCCAACAATACAAGCCTCATGCTTTGTTTCATTTAGAGACTCCTGAACCACTTTAAACATGATATGAATCCTCCTTTGTCTGATTTTTCCTCTATCATCATACAATGCATCATCCCATTTCGCTAGCCAGCTAATCTTGTAGCACTAATACAAGCTCAGGAAGAGAAGGCAGACGATGAATCTGAGAAAAATCCACTCGCTCAATATCTGCTGGAATCAAGTCAAGACAGCGCTCAATAAAGCTGTATACCGCTTCTACATCCAGCCCCCAATGGATGGGCCGATAAGGCTGCAAATAGTTTTGGGCAGCTTCCATCATCATCCGTGTTCCTTTCACATTGCCATAGCTATAATGATATAAAGCTACCGTCATTTGCAGCAATCCTTTAATGAAAAAATTGCTTTTATCCTCCATCCAAATTTCTTCCAATAAATCATGGCACGTATAAAAATCTCCCTCGTTAAATTTCACAAAAAACTCATAATACGCAAGCGGATACATGCTTCTCCCTCCCCTTTTTCAGCATATCACAAGGAAACCGCACAGCAGAAGAAGAATACACCATTATGGAATAAAAAAGAGGTGATAATCATGAGAATCATTTCCATATGCCCAAGCAATACAGAACTGCTCGCTTACCTAGGAGGCTTAGAGAATTTAATCGCCGTGGACGATTATTCGGATTGGCCAAGAGCAGTACATTCCCTTCCTAAAGTGGGGCCTGATCTAAAGATCGATATGGATGCAGTCGAAGCGATGAATCCAGATCTTGTGCTTGCTTCCTTAAGCGTGCCAGGAATGGAGAGAAACATTGCTGAGTTGCAAAAACGACGTATTCCTTATATCGTCTTCCAGCCAAATTCGTTGAATGATATTGCTTCCGATTTGCTTTTATTAGGAGAAGCAATGCACAAAAAAGAACAAGCACAAAAAATCGTCACTCGTTATCAAACGTTTATCCATCGCTATAAGCAACTAGCTAAAAAGATCGAGACGCCGACCTCTCTCTACTGGGAATGGTGGCCAAAACCTGTATTCACTCCTGGAGGAACAAATTGGCTTACTGAAATAAGCGCGCTAGCAGGAGGAACGAATGTTTTTGCTGATATCGAGGCAGCCAATATCCAAACAGACTGGAATGAAGTAAAAAAACGAAACCCGGAACATATTTGCCTTGTTTGGGTTGGAGTGAGAACGGAAAAAATCGATCCAACCATCGTCAACAAACGTCCCGGATGGAGCGAAATCCAAGCAGTAAAAGCAGGGCGCATTTCCGTCCTCGAAGAATCTTTATTTTGCCGTCCTTCACCAAGGCTACTGCTCGGATTAAAAAAACTTGCTTCTTTACTTCACCCTGACATATTTCCAGAATATGATCATATCGATCCTTTACTTCACGAAAAAAGACAAAGTCACTGTTGACTTTGTCTACAACCATTTTAACATTCTTCATTGGTGATGGTCTCACACCAGACTGGCTTAAAGCCACTTGGCAGACAAGAAACATGGCCGAGTGCTTGGGACGTACGAGACCCATGACGCAGGATGGAAGCATTTATAAACAATCTGAAGGGCTGTCATGAACAGCCCTTCTCTATTTTCATTAGCTTTCCGATTTTAAATATTGCTGCCGAAATACTTGCATGGCTTCATCCTCATTTAATTTAGTTAGCTCTTGCTCGGATAATGTCCCATTTCCTTTTTTTACAATATAAACTTTCACCGTTTTCTTGCCCCAATGTTTGTACACATCATCTACTGTATGGTAGTATAAATCAATGCGGTTCCCTTTAATAGCCGCTCCTTTATCTGCCACTACCCCATATCCATATCCCGGAATAAACAAAATCGTTCCAATAGGAAACACATTTAAATCAGCAGCAATCGTTGAAAAGAGATCTCTTTTGACTCGTACACCTGAATAAGTAATGCCGTATTCCGGATGGTTCGGCGATTTCCCTGTCGATTCCACGCCTGCTGTATAGCCAGTCGCAACAACAGTAGTGGACGGGTATTGCGACCAATCGATCGCTTCCTCTAAGTTTAGCGAGTGATTCATCGTTTGTTCGGATGAAATTTGCGGCTGCGCCCGCTCTTCATATCGAGTCCATTGCTCATTTGCTAATGCACGGTTGTCTATCTCGAAGTTATCAAAAAAAGAATAACTGCGTTGAAAAAATGAAACGGATGAATTATAAAGTGAGTGAACAATTGTCTTCGCTTCTACTCCAGAAACAGATTGAAATGTAGTAAAAAGCGCGCCGATAAATAAAAGCGTCATACTCATTCTTCTAATTATATTCATTTCCTCACTCCTCCCATGGTTCTATTTATTTCCACAGGGAAAACGAAATATTCACCGGGGGAAGAATGAGAAAATAAAAAAGACTCTCGCTTATTCAGCGAAAGTCTTAAAACATTTGATATCCTTTAGCACGCAGCGCCCGAATCGCAATTCCGGCAAAAATGGCGCCGACAAGCCCGCTGCTAAGGATCATAACATCAGCAGGCGCCAGCGATAGTATTTTGTGTTTGAGCGCAGTAAACGAAGCGCCTGGATGAGTAAAATATTCTGTCCATCTCACATCATCAATAATAAAAATAAAGACAATCGGACTTAAAATGGCCATAATCCACGACATTCTTAAAATCATATTCAATAAAAAGCCAATCCCAAAAAATAACACAAAAAACAATAACATGGATATTAATAAAACGGGTACGCTCATTTCCATCCCCATCACCTCCAGTACATCCTTCTTAAGTGTACTGAAACGTAGAATGGGAGTCAATGAAAGCATTCATATAAGCGCTTTTGCATAGCAAAATGCTAGAGGCAAGCATATAAACTTGCCCCCAGTTATCATTTATTTACGATTTTTGCTATCGGTTCCTTTTCCGGAGCAGCAATAGCATGTTTCTGAACCGCCTAACAACAATTGAACGTAACCATTTCCTTCACAATATGGGCATACCGTTGATTCTGTCTTTTTCATCATGTCATCCCTCTTCCCTTTTCTTAATTTTCTGATAATATATCAAAGATCTATACAAAAAGAAAAGGAGCATTTCGGACGATTTCCCTCGATGTAAACGGATACATTGGCAAAATCCTTTCATTTCCTTTGATTTTCTTAATTTTTTGAATTTTTGAAATAAACGTGGTATTTTGTATATCCGAATGGTTCACCCGGATCCAATCCGTTATGAAAATGGAAATAGGATAAAGGCCATGCTTTCAGCAGATGCTGCAGCAAAGTCGATGCACTTGAATCACGCAAAAGAGACTCTTTCGATAAAAACGCCGCTGTCCATAGTTCCTCTTGTTGGATGACCATTTTTTGGATAAAGCCTTCAACAAAAAAATCATCATATTGTCGCTGATTTCATCATCTATGACTCCTGTGCGCAATCCAATCAATCCGATCACTTCGGCTTGGATTCCTGTTTCTTCCTCCACTTCCCGGATCACCGCTTCATCTGCTGTTTCTCCACGCTGCACGAATCCTGCCGGCAATGACCATTGTCCTTGCAATCCGCCATACTTCTTCTTGACAACAAGCCATTCCCCCGCATCATTGAGTACGATCCCTGCCGCCGCCAGCCACACATGCCCACGCTTCTTTTTCATATGCTTCAACCTCTTTTTTTCTTCAATTTTAAAAAAGGGCAAACAAAAGCTTGTTTGCCCACATCTAAGTATTTCTTTATTTAGAAGAACTTAAATTTTCCTTTTTTCATAACGAGAGATGGACCGCCAATCAAGTAGAGGGCGCGATTGTCAACCATTTTTTTCATAAAGCTTGCTTTTGCCCCCCACATCTTTTTACCAAACACAACGCCAATAGCGTCGTCATGCCCAAGCGAACATACCGTTCCTTTAATATCTGGCTTAAATGGCTGCAGTTCGCCCTGTTCGCGAATTAAAACGGCAAGGTTTTTCGCGCATAACTCGCCTTGCTGCATCGCAATTTGTGCTGTAGGCGGATATGGGCGATTCGTTTCTTCATTAATCATTAGTGAACAGTCGCCGACAATGAATACGTTATCATAACCAGGAGCGCGCAAGAACGGATCCACTTTTACACGGCCCCGCATTGCTTCAAAGCCAGATTCATCAATGACATAGCTTCCACGCACACCCGCGGCCCAAACGACTGTGCCTGCTTTGATTTCTTCAACTTCGTCACCTTTCGCAACCACAATGCCCTCTGGTGTACATTCTTTAATGGCTGTTCCGATTTTAAACTCTACTCCTTTGCGCTCCAACAAGCTAACCGCATATTCCACAAGCTCTGGATCAAAGCCAGGAAGAGCTGTCGGAGCAGCCTCAACGCAAATGATGCGCACTTTTTTCGGATCCACATCATATTCACGGCAAAGCTCTGGAATGCGGTTTGCCAGCTCGCCAAGAAATTCGATACCCGTAAATCCAGCACCGCCAACAACAATCGTTAAACGCTCATCGCGCTTTTCTTCTTCTGTATGATAGGTCGCAAATTGATATTCGATATGCTCGCGAATTTGGCGGGCGGCATTCACGTTAGCAATAGAAAATGCGTACTCTTTTAGCCCTTTAATGCCAAATGTTTCAGATTCGAAACCGAGCGCAATGACTAAATAATCGTAAGTTAATTCGCCGTTTTGTAAAATCACTCGCTTCTCTTGAGGAACTACTTTAACAACCGTATCTTGCACAAATTGCACTTTGCTGCGATCAATCACATCAGCGATTGGATAGCGCACACGATCATGATGCAGCGTTCCAGCTGAGGCCTCATGCAACCACGTAGTTTCGTAGTGATAATTGTTTTTGTTGACAAGAGTAATGTTCGCTTCATTCACTCCAACAAACTTTTGCAAGCGCAC
Source organism: Anoxybacillus sp. PDR2 (assembly GCF_009834045.1). Lineage (NCBI taxonomy): Bacteria > Bacillati > Bacillota > Bacilli > Caryophanales > Anoxybacillaceae > Anoxybacillus > Anoxybacillus sp. PDR2. The sequence continues at coordinate 3,219,774 of NZ_CP047158.1, forward strand.
CGCGGTCATCAAACCGCCATAGCCTGCCCCTAAAATTACAACATTTGGCTTTTTCAACTCAATCACTTCCACCTTTTTATTTTTTATTTGCAGCATTTACCACTAGCGTGCGCTTTCATGCTGCATTTTATTGAAAAAAAGTTTGTGAATAAATTCACGATAAGGGACAAAAAAATGTCGAATAATTGTCAAAAAATCTTAACAATCCATCCAAAAACATATTAGTCTTTTTTCGTATCGTTTTCAAGTGATTTTTTTCTTTTTTATAAAAGTAATGAATATGTTATGATGTAAGTGTCTGCATTTTTCATTGAGTAGGGGGAGAAGGGGTCATGAAGGAAGACCAGAAGGTATATGATATTACGATTATTGGCGGCGGACCAACAGGGCTGTTTACAGCGTTTTATGGAGGAATGCGCCAAGCAAGCGTAAAAATTATTGAAAGCCTTCCACAATTGGGAGGACAGTTATCTGCTCTTTATCCAGAAAAATACATATACGACGTCGCTGGGTTTCCTAAAATTCGCGCACAAGAACTGATTGATAATTTAAAGGAGCAAATGGCCAAATTTAATCCGACCGTTTGCTTAGAACAATCCGTTGAAAAACTGGAAAAGCAGGATGATGGTATTTTTAAACTGACAACAAACAAAGAAATCCATTATTCGAAAGCTGTCATCATTACAGCTGGAAACGGCGCCTTCCAGCCACGACGCCTTGAGTTGGCAGATGCCGCTCAATATGAAGGGAAAAACCTGCATTACTTTATTGATGATTTAAATAAATTTGCGGGACAAAAAGTGCTTGTTTGCGGCGGCGGCGACTCGGCTGTCGATTGGGCGCTTATGCTTGAGCCAATTGCTGAAAAAGTGACCATTGTCCATCGCCGCGATAAATTCCGGGCTCATGAGCATAGTGTAGAGAATTTAATGAATTCCAAAGTTGTTGTCAAAACACCATTTGTGCCCGTTGATTTAGTCGGTGACGATGGGGGCATTCGCCAAGTGATTCTCGAAAATGCAAAAGACGGCTCAAAAGAAACGATTGATGTGGATGCCGTAGTGGTCAACTATGGATTCGTATCATCCCTTGGACCGATTAAAGAATGGGGACTTGAAATTGAAAAAAACTCCATTAAAGTAAACTCCAAAATGGAAACAAATATTCCAGGCATTTATGCAGCTGGCGATATTTGCACATATGAAGGAAAAGTAAAATTAATTGCCTGCGGCTTCGGTGAAGCGCCAACGGCAGTCAATAACGCGAAAGCCTATATTGATCCAAAAGCCAAAATACAGCCAATGCATTCTTCTTCTATGTTCTAAACCATCTGCGGCAAGGCGGTCGATTCCTAGCCCTCCTTGCCGTGTTTTATTTTCTTCACAAATATGGAACACAATGTTTATGGCAAATAACACAAAAGAGCGCCCTTAACATAAGGACGCCCTTTTTATAAAGAAGTTCGTCGCTAAATAGCCTTAACACTCCTCCGGTGTTCCAGCGTTTGCCGCCGTACGGAACGACGATCCGCAGCCGCATGTGGCGATCGCGTTCGGGTTGTTGATTGTAAAACCTCCACCCATTAACGACTGTTTGTAATCGATAATCGTGCCTTTTAAAATTGGCGCGCTTTCTTTATCAATCAATATTTTAATACCATGCTGCTCCAGCTCATGATCATCTTCATGGCGGTCATGTTCAAACCCCATGCCATATGATAATCCGCTACAGCCGCCGCCCTTTACTCCTACGCGGAGATAAGCGTTCTCTTCTCCATGCTCTTTCATCATATCTTTAATTTGAAACGCCGCTGCTTCCGTCAACTGAATGACGTCGCTCATATCATTCCCTCCTTTTTCATTAGTATATCTGTTTTCCTATCACTTGTTCAAACGATTCAAATCGTCAGCCTCCATTTTGCTACAGCTTTAGCTTTCTTTGGACAACTAACGATCATTTGGGCCAAAGATCCATTTACCGATTGAGATCAACACTTGATCTTAGTACTCATACACACCTGTGCAAATGGTTTCGGCAGGCCCTGTCATCAGCACATTTCCTTCCTCTGTCCAGGTAATAAATAAATCGCCACCTAATAGATGAACAACTGTTTCACGATTACGGGCCGTCCAACCATTCAGTACGGAGGCTACCACCGCTGCACACGCCCCTGTTCCGCACGCCTGTGTGACTCCTGAACCGCGCTCCCATACACGAAAGTGCAGTTCATGATCACTGACAACTTCTACAAATTCCACATTAACCCCCTCTGGAAACCGTTTGTCTTTTTCAACAATAGGACCAAGCGAGGTCACAGGAGCCTGGTGAATATCATTTACATAAAAAATGACATGCGGGTTCCCCATGGAAACAGCGGTCATCGTATATGTTTGATCAGCGATCCGAATCGGTTCTGCGACCACCTGCTCTGCTTCCTCTCCGATCATCGGAATTTCACTCCGCTTAAGGCGAGGGTGCCCCATATCAATAGTTACGTTAGTCACAAGGCCATTTTCCACAGAAACTTCGGCTTTCACCAGCCCTGACAATGTTTCAATAAAAAATGAGCGCTCCTTCACCAACTGATGCTCATAAGCATATTTCGCTACACAGCGAAGGCCGTTGCCGCAATTTTTTCCTTCGGAGCCGTCACTATTAAAAATCCTCATGCGCACAGGAGCGACGTTTGACGGACAAATTAAAATCAGTCCATCCGATCCAATCCCTGTGTGAACATTGGATACTTTGATCGCTAGCTCTGGCAAAAGCTCTTCTGGGATCGTCTCTTCAAACAAATTGACATATATATAACTGTTTCCTAAGCCGTGCATTTTCGCAAACGAAAAATTGCCCATTGTACATCCTCCTAAAAATTTTGTACATATAAGTATAAACGCGATATTGTTGGGAAACAATGAAAATATCCCCCGTTTTTTCATATACACCTTTAAAAGAAGATGCTCTGGCATCTTCTTTTTTTGTGCTCTTATCTGTATAATAAATTTGTAATAGGCCTTTATCCTTAAATCAATCGCGGGGGAAGCATCATGGAAATAAATGAGTTATATGATCGGAAGATTTCTTGCCTTGTTTGTCATCAGCCATACACCACGAAAAAGATTCGCTCCCGCTTTCTTCGGCCAATAAAACACGACAGCGATTTTTGTTCATACTACCAGTCTGAAGACCTAAATCCGCTGCTTTATTATGTGAGTGTTTGTCCTCATTGCGGATTTTCGGTGACAGAAGATTTTTCTGCTTATTTCCCTCCTCAAACATTTGAAGCGATTCAGCAACATATTTGTCAGCTTTGGAGCGGACACAATTATAGTGGAAAGCGAACGTTTCAAGAAGCGGTTAGCACGTATAAGCTCGGGATTTATTCAGCTACGCTGAAGCAGGAAAAACACATTGTTCTTGCTGGCTTGTATATGCGTCTTGCTTGGCTTTATCGCACATACAAAGTTCCTGAACAAGAAAAGCGTTTTATGCGTCTCGCTTTACAGGAATACATGGCATCCTATAGCAACGACGATTTTCTTGGAACCCATATGTCTGAGGTGCGTATTCTTTATCTCATAGGTGAACTGCATCGAAGATTAGGTGAAACAAAACAGGCGATTTTATATTTTTCAAAAGTGATTGCGAAAAAGAAGGAAACCATTGAAACAGGGATTATTGCTATGGCTCATGAACGATGGCAGGAAATTCGCAGCGGCGAAAACTCTAACCATCAACACGGCGATGAACGGCTAAAATAAGCGCAAGTGGTCGATTTCTAGCACCAATGGCTCCCAAAAATCGATATGCATGCATTTATAAAGATTGAACGAATAAATCTTAGATTCAGAGCTTCTTGTGACTGATCTTTTCTTCACGCATTCGCATGGCAAAAATCTGACGAACTCTATGCTAACATATCAAGCGACAACCATATAAAAAAGGATATTCAAAAAGCGGCTGTCTGCAGCCGCTTTTTTCTAAAACATTGGATTTTCCTCAAGAAATTTATAAATGTTTTCTACCAAATGCTCCGGCGTTTCCCCTGTTACTACTTCGCCGTTTACTAACGCAAAAAGCGACTGGCCGCATTTCCCGCAATAGCTTAGGCATCCATATTCAATGATATCTAGGTTCGGATCTTTTTCCAATTTTTCCAGCGCTTTTTGTGAACCATTCGCTAAGTTGCTTATACAAAATTCAATAATTGGCTGAATCAACGCTTGTCACCTCACTACCTGCTTTAAATGGTAACGATTTTTATCGTCGCCGTCAATTTATGACACTTTATTTCTTGATTCCGCCATCCTGAATAAAGAAAGTCCTTTATATATTTATCATTTTTTTCGAAAAATTATTGTGATTTTGTCACAATTTCGCTATACTTTTAATGTCATTTGGTCAACGTTTTGCGTGAAAAGACAACTACAAAAGGGGAATTCTAGCATGAGAAACCTCGTTCTGCTTGGTGGGGGCTATGGAAATATGCGAATTTTGCTTCGCCTTCTCCCAAACCATTTACCTGAGAACGTTCACATTACGCTGATTGACCGTGTTCCGTATCACTGTTTAAAAACGGAATACTATGCATTAGCTGCTGGTACCGTCAGCGACCACGATATTCGTGTACCTTTTCCAGAACACCCTCGCCTCACATATTGCTTTGGAGAAGTTGTTCGTATTGATTTGGATGCCTGTACGGTCTTATTGCATGATGGGACGACTGTAGCATATGATGATTTAGTCATCGGATTAGGCTGTGAGGATAAGTATCATAACGTCCCTGGGGCGGAACAGTTTACACATAGCATCCAGTCGATTGAAAAATCCCGTGTCACATATCAAACATTAAGCAATTTACCTCCGCAATCCACTGTCGGTATCGTCGGAGCAGGATTAAGCGGTGTCGAATTGGCAAGTGAGCTGGCCGAAAGCCGTCCTGATCTTTACGTGATGCTATTTGACCGCGGAGAACGAATTTTACCTATGTTTCCAGAGCGGCTCAGCCAATATGTCGAAAGCTGGTTTCATGAGCATGGCATCAGCATTGTCCGCCATTCCAATATTACAAAAGTTGAAGAAGGCATATTATATAATCACGATGAGCCTATTCACTGTGACGCCATTGTATGGACAGCAGGAATCCAGCCAAGCCGGGTCGTTCGTGAGTTAAATGTGGAGAAAGACGGGCAAGGCCGCGTGGTCTTAACCAACCAGCACCATATCCCTGAATATGAAAATGTCTATGTTGTCGGCGACTGTGCGAGCCTTCCTCATTCCCCAAGCGCACAGCTTGCGGAAGGACAGGCAGAGCAAATTGTTCAAGTGCTGCAAAGCCGCTGGCGCGGAGAAGAACCGCCAAACGAATTTCCGCCGATTAAGCTAAAAGGCATTCTCGGTTCTCTCGGCAAAAAGCATGGATTTGGCCTTGTCGCTGACCGTCCTTTAACCGGCAGAGTGCCGCGTCTGTTAAAATCTGGCGTTCTTTGGATGTACAAATATCATAATGGATATTGATGCAAAACGGCTCAAAATATCTTCAAAACCTTTGATCAATCAGTATTTGCTTATAAAAAATCAAAACTCCGACGGTTTTTGATGTAAAAAAAGGCGGAAATGACTCCGCCTTTTTGATTGAAAAAAGATATGCAACAATAACAAATCCAGCAAACCATCACTGGATTTCCCTGACTTCATTTTTCTTCCATCCGGTACGTACTAGATGGAAACTTGAAATGCCCCTTAGAAAATCGTCTCTCACTTCATAAGTGGTGAGTCGTTCACAGGTTTACAAATACGATGTTCCTCATCTAATGCGGTTCTGACACCATCTCATATGGGTGGTCAAAAGAAAGGGCTTTCCATCTTCAAGCTTGTATTTATCGATACCCCTTCTCCTCCATCTCTGCTAAAATAAGTCATATACCCCGCCCAGATCTAGTGGGTTGATGCAAATAGGGCAAGCGAGGGAAACTATTTTATCCACATGTATGTTTTAGATCATTCAATCACATGTAAGAGGTGAGCTCATTGCGTCCGATTTTCTTAGGAATTTGTGCGGCCTTCTTCTTTGCCTCCACTTTTATCCTTAATCGATCAATGGAATTATCTGGAGGGAGTTGGGTGTGGAGCGCATCACTGCGATTTATTTTTATGGTACCGTTTCTTTTTCTTATTGTCGCTTCACGAAAAAACACGCGGGTTTTGTTTCAAGAGATGAGAAAGCAGCCTAGCTCTTGGTTCGTATGGAGCTTGGTCGGATTCGGGCTGTTTTACGCCCCGCTTTGCTTTGCTGCCATGTATGCTCCAGGCTGGCTGATTGCCGGGACGTGGCAATTTACGATTATATCCGGGTCGTTGCTCGCTCCTCTTTTTTTCGAGACCATCGAAACGCCACAAGGATTGAAAAAAGTTCGGGGAAAGATTCCTATTAAAGGGCTGGCGATCTCATTGATCATTTTTTTCGGCATTATTCTTATGCAGCTTGAGCAAGCCAACCATGTATCTTGGCGCACGGTTCTGCTCGGTGTTGCGCCAGTCATTGTCGCTTCCTTCGCTTATCCGCTTGGTAATCGTAAAATGATGGAAATTTGCGGCGGCCGTTTGGATAGCTATCAGCGAACGCTTGGAATGACGTTGGCCAGCCTGCCATTTTGGCTGCTCTTATCGCTATACGGGTTGATGACAGCAGGCGCACCAAGCAAGGAACAAATCATCCAGTCACTGCTCGTCGCTATCTTTTCAGGAATTATTGCTACGATTCTTTTTTTTCAAGCTACCGACATGGTGCGCAAAGATATGCATAAGCTGGCGGCTGTTGAAGCAACACAATCAATGGAAGTGCTTTTCGCCGTGTTCGGAGAAATCCTCCTCTTGTCGGCTCCCATGCCTTCAGCCCTTTCATGGTTCGGCATGCTAGCCATTGTCATCGGTATGATTTTGCACAGCTACTTTTCCCGAAGGCTGCATGCTTCTGCTTCCAGTCAGCAAAGCCTGAATGCATAAAAATGTCAGCTGTGTGGATGCTCCAATAAAAACCCATTGACTGGCTTGATTTCTAGCCCAATCATTCCATATGTTTAGTAAAATAATGGTTCATCAACACTTGTGTAAAAATGTAAAACACGGCCGCCAAGTTTATAGGAAAAACTTTTGACGGCCGTGTTTTATTTTTACAGTTGCTCAACGGCTTGATAACCGTATTGCTCCATTTTTTCATAAATGGCCCTTAGCTTCGGATTTCCTTCTCCCACAATTTCCCCTTCCACAACCACAACCGGGTAAAATAAATCCTCTTCAATGACCTTTTCCGCAAACGCTTTCTTAACCTGGTCATCCGGCGGATTAAAAATATCGACATATGTGATAAGAAACGGCTGATCCGGATATTTCCGTTTAATGGCGGCTTCAAGCCACTCATACGTTTCTTTTGAAGAGGGCAAATTAACACACGAAGCACATATGATCTCTGCGCCATATACGCATATTTCCACTTGCTTTAACGACATAGGCGGCCACCTTTCCTCTCTATGACAAATAAAGTTATTAGATTTTTTTCTTTATACCGATTATAATAAAGTTAAGGAAAGGAGTCGATAAGAATGAGCGATTTGGAAATTAAAGAACAAGTACAAGAAGTGTTAGATAAGTTGCGCCCATTCCTTCTTCGCGATGGCGGCGACTGCGAGCTTGTCGACGTTGAGGACGGCGTAGTTAAATTGCGCTTGCTTGGTGCTTGCGGCAGCTGCCCAAGCTCAACCATCACTTTAAAAGCCGGAATTGAACGTGCTCTTTTAGAAGAAGTGCCAGGAGTCGTTGAAGTAGAGCAAGTATTCTAAACATAAATAGAAGGGTGTCCTAAGCGGGACGCCCTTCTCTTCTTTTACCTATCCATTTCATATGCTTCTAAGGTTGTTTTATACACTTGACTTCCTTTTGGCTCGACGGTTAACGTTTCAACCTGGCAATGCTGAAAATGAGGAGCCAATCGTTCTCTTACATGTGCTCCCTTTCCAGGCTCAACAAAACAAAGGATGGTTGGCCCTGCGCCGCTCAACGCTACACCAAACGCTCCATATTCCTTCGCAAGCGGCAGGACAAGCGGTAATTCTGGAATCAGCTCTTGACGATACGGCTGATGAAATAAATCGCATTCCATCATCTTTCCGGCCAGCTCCCAGTTTTTCATGAGCAGTGCAGCGACTAAAACGTTGCTTATAGCGCTTGCCTCTACTGCTTCTGCCCTAGTGAACGATTGCGGCAGAACGCTGCGTGCTTTTTTTGTCTCCAATTCATAGCTGGGAATGACGGCGACCAAATCGAGATCAATATCAGAAAGATGGACAATCGTCGTTTCCTCGTTACGATGACTGCCAATGACCAGTCCTCCATATAATGAAGCGCCAACATTGTCAGGGTGCCCCTCATAAGCAGCAGCCAGCCGTATTTTTTCCTCCATTGTCAAGGATAAGTCCGCAAGCTCATTAGCTAATTCAATTCCAGCGACAACAGCTGCAGCGCTGCTTCCAAGTCCGCGCGTAAATGGAATATCGCTGAATACCTTGACAACGCAAGGCGGCAGGGCACGTCCATACTGGCTGGCGAGGCGTTCTGCCACTTGAAAAATCAAATTTTCCGTTCCTTGAGGGATCGTTTGAACTTCGGCCGTTTGAGGAATAAAGCGCCATTCATCGCCTTTATGCACTTCCAATTCTAAATAACGAGAAACGGCAAGACCAAGCGAATCAAATCCAGGTCCTAGATTAGCCGTACTGCCTGGAACAACGATCTTTAGCATCTCTCCTTCTTTCATTGGCGAACAGCCCCTTGAATATGCTCAAATACGACCTGTTCATCATTTGGGAGAACAAGCGGCTTGATTTCTGCCACATCGATGGCAATCGCCGGATCTTTTAATCCATTTCCAGTAAGCACGGCAACGACTGTGCTTCCGCTGCTGATTTCCTTGTTATTTCTCTGCTTGATGACCCCTGCCAGGGATGCGCATGAAGCTGGCTCAGCAAAAATGCCTTCTTCTCTGGCAAGAAGCTTATAAGCCGTCACCATTTCCTGATCGGATACTTCATCAATTTTCCCTTTCGATTCGCTAGCGGCCTGCACCGCTTGATTCCAGCTTGCCGGATTGCCGATGCGAATCGCGGTTGCAATCGTTTCTGGTTGAGTAATGACCTGGTTGCGGACAATCGCTGCCGCCCCCTCTGCTTCAAACCCGCGCATTTCTGGAAGACCCGTGCCTTTCGCTTCATGATACTCTTTAAACCCTTTCCAGTAAGCGGTGATATTTCCCGCATTACCAACAGGAATCGCTAGTACATCCGGTGCCTTTCCCAGTTGATCGCAAATTTCAAAGGCCCCTGTTTTTTGCCCTTCAATTCGATATGGATTGACCGAGTTAACAAGGGTAATTGGCGCCATTTCACTAAGCCGGCGCACCATTTTCAAGGCCTCATCAAAATTGCCCTCAATGGCGAAAATTTCTGCTCCATAAATCGAGGCCTGAGCTAGCTTGCCCATTGCAATTTTCCCGTGCGGAATCACAACAATGCAGCGCAATCCTGCTCTGGCCGCATACGCAGCCGCTGCCGCAGAGGTGTTTCCTGTCGAAGCGCATATAATCGTATGGCTTCCTTCCTCCTTCGCCTTGGCGACAGCCATAACCATTCCCCTGTCTTTAAATGAACCCGTTGGATTGGCCCCTTCGACCTTTACATAAAGATCGATTTCAAGCAACTTCGATAAACGCTCCAAACGAATAAGCGGAGTATTTCCTTCATTTAGTGAAAGAAGCGGGGTTTTTTCTGTAATCGGCAAAAAATGACGATATTCATGCAATAATCCCTTCCACATCATCAATTTCCATTCCCTTCTACGCGGTACGAGCTTTTGACTTGATGAACAATTTCAAGATCCCTTAAACGCTGCAAAATGTCTTCGTAAGCCTGCTGTGAGGCCCTGTGAGTAACAATGACAATCTCGGCCAGCCCTTTTTCTTTAAGCGGAAGCTGAAGAATTTTTTCAAAACTTACCCCCTGCTCAGCAAAAATTGCGGTAATTTTAGCAAATGCCCCCACCTCATCCTTCACATGGATGCGTACAAAATATTTAGAAAAGATTTCTGAACGTGATTTTAGACGCTTCTCGTATTGCGGGGCGACTGCACTTCTACCGTTGACGCCAAGCCGCATATTTTTCATCACCGCCACCAAATCCGATACGACAGCGGTCGCGGTTGGCAAGCTGCCTGCTCCAGGTCCATAAAACATCGTTTCTCCAACGGCTTCCCCGTATACATATACAGCGTTGTACTCGTCGCTCACAGAAGCAAGCGGGTGTGAATCAGGAAGCAGCGTCGGCTGCACGCTGACTTCGGCTTTATCGCCATCACGATGGGCAATACCGATTAATTTCATCGTATAACCTAAACGTTTGCTATAATCTAAATCTTCTTCCGTAATATCCGTAATGCCTTTTACTTGTACATCTTCTAAATCGATATTCATAGAAAAACCAAGACGAGCCAAAATCGCCATTTTTCTGGCTGCATCCAATCCCTCAACATCCGCGGACGGATCGGCTTCCGCATAGCCAAGAGCCTGGGCTTCTGCAAGCACTTGCTCATAAGGCATCCCGTATTTGCACATTTTCGTTAAAATAAAATTAGTCGTTCCGTTGACAATCCCCATCATTTTTGTAATGCGGTCAGAAGCTAATCCCTCGACAAGGCTTCGCAAAATGGGAATGCCCCCTGCAACGCTGGCTTCATAAAATAAATCGCATCCGTTTTCTGTTGCTGTGGCCAGCAATTCCGAACCATATAAGGCCATTAAATCTTTATTAGCCGTTACCACGTGCTTTCCTTGCTGCAATGCTTGCAAAAGATGCCTTCTCGTTTCTTCAATTCCGCCCATTACCTCAATAATCACATCGATCTCTGGATCGTTGATCACCTCATCAGCACGGGTGGTCAGCAATGAAGTGTTCACCTGAACATCACGTTCCTTATATACATCGCGCACAAGAATCTTTTTCACGACAACAGGGCAACCCACTTGATGGATAAGCTGATCCTGATGGTTTTCAATGATTTTAACTACACCGCTCCCCACTGTTCCTAATCCTAATAAGCCTACTGCAATCGGTTTTGCCACATTTTCCACCCCTTTTGTTTCTCCTGTATGTACATTTGTTCTTTTATAGTAGACATTATAAAAGATATACTTTTCTTTTACAATGATTATTTTATTATCATATATTCTGAAAACGCTTAACATCAAGTAAATTCAGATAATTTTTTATTCATAAAAATTCCCCGCTATGCGGGGAATTACGCATTGTGGCGGTTGAGTAACCATTCTTTGTTTACAAGCGTTTTTGGCGTCTCGCCTTTTAAGACAGCCAGTATATTTTGGCAGCATAATTCCATCATGCTACAGCGCGTTTCAATGCTTGCACTGCCAATATGAGGCAAGGCCACGACATTTTTTAAGGAAAGCAACGGATGAGAAGGATCAATCGGTTCTTTTGTAAACACATCCAATCCTGCACCTGCAATCTCTTGTTGAACAAGCGCCTCGTACAAGGCATCTTCGTCGACAACCGCCCCTCTTGAAGCATTTATAAAAATCGCGGAACGCTTCATCATTTGAAAAGCGGAACGATTAAAGAGGTGCCGGGTTTCCTTCGTTAAAGGAGTCAAGCAAACGATAAAATCAGATTGCTGCAAAAGCTCGGAAAAAGAACAATAGACTGCGCCAAGCTGCGCTTCCGCCTGCTCGTTTCTCGACCGGTTGTGATATAAAATGTTCATGTCAAACCCTGCAGCGCGTTTGGCCACCGCTTGGCCGATTTTTCCCATTCCAACAATTCCAATCGTCTTATGATGAACATCCGTTCCCGCCAGTAGAAAAGGGCTCCAGCTTTTCCATTCGCCGCTTTTGATAAATTCAGCAGCCTCTACCATACGACGCGCAGCAGCTAACAATAACGCAAATGTTAAATCCGCGGTTGTATCCGTTAATACATCTGGTGTATTACAAATGGCGATTCCCTTCTCCGTTGCCAGTGAGACATCAATATTATCAAAACCGACAGCTAAATTGGCGACAACCTTCAACGATTTTCCAGCTTCCATTACTTCACCATCGATTTGCTCTGAAAGCATCGTTAGTAGCGCATCCGCTTTCGTCGCTTCCTCCAACAAAACTTCTCTTGATACAGCTACATCTTCGTAAGGCCACATCGTCACTTCCGCATATTCCTTGAGAGGTGCAATGATTTCATCTGGCAATTTTCTCGTAATAAAAACATACGGCTTCACTATTGCCCCGTCTCCTTCCTTATACGATCATCTTTCTTTTTCATCTTATCATAAACAAAACGAAAAAAAAGATTTCTCTTGATCGATCGGCCTTACAACCACAGAAGCAAGCCAACTAAATACATCACATTTTTATAAAAGCATAGGTATTGATGATTCAACACAAACCAATGAACAGGGCTGGAGTTCTCGCTTTTCTGCTGAAGTCGACAAGCCGATTGGCTTGCCGACCGGGCATGTCTATAGGATGCTCTTCTCATATACAAAAGGCTAGGCAGGCGATAGCCATTTAATGGTTGGCAATCGGAAGCGGCGAACAAGCTCAAGCCGGTCATAAAAGGTGGCTAAAAACTGCTCATAGTTTCTTGTATTGGCCAAAATGATTCGAAGCGTCTGTTCCCGTCCATGCCTTTCTTCCTCTTTGTTGGTGGAGTAATAGCCTTCAATACATTCAAAATAGTGAAGCGGAAATACTAAACGGGCGTAGATAAGCCGCCAAGCAAAAGCGGACAACGGCGTCAAACGTTCGTACTCACGGAAAAAATGGCGAATTTGCTCATCATCGCTTCTTCCTTCTTTCATATATAAGGCTCGCACCCATTCTGCCAAATCGCGCGCGCAATGATCATATACCCAATCTGTCGGCAGCTTGACCTCTCTTCCTTCAGCCCAAAGGGTGTGGGCAATTCGTTCATGGCAAATGGTAGCCGAATCAACAAAATACGGCTGTTCATCCAGTTCCGTATCCGTGATGTATTGAATAGCATTTTCCGTAAGCCCCATATAATATGGGAAGGATTCAATAAACAGCTGCTCAAACTCTGCTTCTCGTGGCATCTTTATTTTTTCCTTCCAAAAAGACTCCATCTGATCAAGCCTTTGCCCCCACAATTCCTTCCATAGACCAATTCGCTTACAGTGGGCAACATAGGCTGGAAAATGCCGCCCCTGTTCATGCAGCTTTGCTAATTCCTTGCCCATTGGAATCGTTCGCGTATATACGTGCGGATAAATACGCAGAACAACAAAAGGCCGGTCTTGATGATAGGCTATGATCGTACCTGTTTTGGTCTGTACAAAAGAAGCGACTGATAGATCTCCTTTCGCGTGCAAGTACATTCCCATCTGATACAACTCATTAACTTCCTCACTCGTTCGCTGTTCAACAGGAACAATCATATATCGTTCATTTTTGAATAGAAATGTATCATACTCTCCAATCTTCTCTGTCTGCTCTATACTTAGCCCGTATTCATCGTTAATGACCTCACGCACAGCTCTCATCCTCCTTCAACAAAGTATATGAGGAGAGCATAAGAAAAATTTGTATAATCTGTCGAGCCGGCATAGACATAAAATATTTGCGCCCTATTTCGCTTTTTGAGTATAATACTAACAAATTCAATAAAGATGGATTTTCCTCTGTTTTGCTAAAACATTGCGACAGTATGGTATAGGCTTGATCAGGAAAAAACAAAGTGATGCTTTCATTGATAAAAATACAAGCAAAGCAGACAGCCATCGCTGTTTATTTTCAAAAAGGCAGCCAATCATCGATGTCCGGCTGGCAGACAGGCTGCAATGAAGCGGTCTAACTATCAACACCCATGATATCATGCATAAATTAGACACGTTTACACGGCAGCAAACATATACAATACAAAACACTTTATAAAAGAAATAGGTGAAATCAATGGAAAATCTCGAACAAACCGCTCGCAATTGGCTAGAAAAACGTGGCGTCAAAATCGAAGATATTGCTGATTTAGTATACTATCTACAATCCAAATACCATCCAAACTTAAAAATGGAAGAATGCATTGAAAATGTGAATCGTGTTCTTTCCAAACGTGAAGTTCAAAATGCGATTCTTACAGGAATACAGCTGGATGTATTAGCGGAAAAAGGGATGCTGGAAGAACCTCTTCAATCCATCATCCATCGAGATGAAGGGCTATACGGAGTAGATGAAATTCTCGCCTTATCGATTGTGAATGTATACGGATCGATTGGCTTCACCAATTACGGCTACATTGATAAACAAAAACCGGGAATTCTCCAATATTTGAATGATAAATCAACAGGAAAATGCCATACATTTTTAGATGACATTGTCGGAGCCATCGCGGCAGCAGCTTCAAGCCGTTTGGCACACCGTGCCGCCCATGAAAAAAAATAAAGCGAACGTTAGCCGAGCATTCCATTCTTGATGTTTATACAAAACAAAAGACAATGCCTATTATTAGGTGATCATCGTAGACGATATTTTATCCCCCGCCTCTAGGGCGAAGCTTCATATGGGCTATCCATTGCCTATTTCTGCTTTCATCGGAAAGGGTGCCTGAATGAACAGGCACCCTTTTTCATGGTATACTTCTTCTCTCGAACCTTGTTAAGCTATGAATGGAGCATCGGCACATCAAAGCCTTTCCAGCCACTCTTGAAGCGAATCTGCCGTGTAAGTTGGTTGCTGATCATATTGCTTTAGCAATTCTTTTGTAGTAACGCCAGTGTGTACAAGCAATGTGTCGATTCCTGCGTTCATTCCTGCCTTAATATCCGTATCATAATAGTCACCGATCATTAATGTTTCTTCTCTAGGCACTCCTAGAACCTTTAATGCCTGTTCCATAATGATTTTTTCGGGCTTACCAATAAAAATAGGGGACACTTGCGTAGAAACGGCGACCACAGCTGTCAATGATCCATTCCCAGGCAACAGCCCGCGCTCTGTAGGAATCGCGATATCACCGTTAGTCGAAATAAATGTAGCGCCGTTGCGCACAGCCAAACAAGCGATGGCCAGCTTTTCATATGTAATCGCCCGATCAATGCCCATTACAACAAATTCAGCATCCTCTGCTGCAAATGTAAATCCTTTCTCTTTTAAGGCTTCACGAATTCCGTCCTCACCAACGACATAGACCGAAGCGTCCGGTTTTTGTTCAAAAATATAGTTCGCTGTCGCTTGGCTTGTTGTGAAAATCTGTTGTTCAGTCGCTGGAATATCAAATGACTTCAGCTTTTCAGCCACCTGTATGGGTGTGCGTGAGGAATTATTGGTAACAAATAAATAAGGAATATTTCTCCGATGCAGCTCTTTTACAAATTCTCTTGCTTCTGCAATACATTCTGTTCCACGGTACATGGTTCCGTCCAGATCAATTAAATAGCCTTTATATTTCTTCATCATATTTTTGGCGCAGGAGCCCCCCCGCTCCAACGACTAAAGGGAGTAAGGGGGAGAGGAATGCGCCTTCCTCCTTTCTTTTTTGCATGATGTTCATAAGGACATGGAGAAAACCGTTGGCACTCCATTTGTGACTCCTTGATATAGGGATTGGGTTGCAGGAAACGTTACAACCGTAAAACAAGGTTATATTAACAACAAACACGCTGGAATGACAAAATATATGCTCCTTATGAAACGGCGACACTTATACTAACATCCATTCGATCAAAAGTCCGAACGCAAAAACAAAAACGCCCTTTATTGCATAAATAGAGCGTTCTTGTTTTTTATCATTCACCTGTCTGTTCTTTTATTTGATAGTGGCACCTGTCGTCTCCTTTTGTTATACAAGTGCGTAAAACAACTTCGGAAGTGTCCAAAAGCTGGCGAAAAAGCTGCTGTTCGCACGAGCAAACAGAATGATATTCTTTAGCCACTTCAGAAATGGGACAATGATACGCAATGAGGTGGTACGTTCCGTCTTCATCCCTCTTGACTTTTGCCATATATCCTTGCTCATTTTGCAGCTTTAAGAGCCGCTTCATTTTTTGTTCAAATGTTTTCTTCTGAAAATCACGCTCATATGTTGCTTTGAGCCGTTCGGTCCTCGCTCGAAAAAGCCTTTCCAGCATTTCGGCTCCCGCTACATGCTCCAGCTCCTTGAGCAAGTCCATCGTGAGCTGTTTATAATGCTGCGGAAAACGTTCTTCCCCTTTCTCCGACAGCTCATATACATTCGTTGGTCTTCCCATCGCTTGGCGAACAAGCGTTGCCTGAACAAGACCGTCACGCTCCAATGTATGAAGGTGGCGGCGCACAGCCATCTCACTCACTTCTAGCCGCTTGGCTAGTTCACCCGCGGTCAGCCGTTTTTCTATTTTCAACAGCTGCAGCAATTGCTGTTTCGTGGAAGAGGATTGATTATTCATCTCGTTCACCGTCCTCTCCCTCATTTTACGTTATTTCTGACATTTACACAATTTTTAAACAAAAAAGTTTCAAAAATCAATGATCAATTGCGAAACGCTGAAACAGGCCCAAGTTCATTTTCTAAGTATATGCGAACCGAAGCTGGATACGACTGCAAAGCGGGCAGCGCCCGTCGGAATATTGCAAGCAGCTCGGAATGGTTTTGTTCTGTATACTGCTGCACAAGCATTTTCCGGTATTGAATAATGGCTTTTAACTCTTGAGCTTGAACGCTTGTGATGACTTTCTCATCTGTTAAAATATCAATGATATCCTCATAACTGCCCGGATCTCGCATAATAAAGCCATCAATCATCGCGTTTCCCACATCAAGCACGGCATCAATACAAAGATGGGCAATACGTTCAAATGCGAGCTGAGCAATTTCTTCCTCCCATTCCGTTTGTTGTTCATAAATCCTTAATAGCCGCTCCATATAGCATAAGGTTGCTTCAATTTTAGCGCGATCAACAAAATACATGTCATCCTGCCTCCCTTTTCAATTAAACCCCTTTATAGTGTATTATAACAAACGGAGACAGATCGCATAAACGTCTGGTAAGATGAATATATCGACTTTTTTGGAGGTGCAACGCATGAGTGAACGATTTTTTTTATATGATGATGCCGTTGAATCCAAGACAAGATTTGTTAGCTTCCTTGGCCAACGGCAGCGCTTTGACTTGGCGATCGTTCAAACCGACCGCTTTTATGGAAAATATCTCGTTCTTGATATGCAAGGTAATCGGTTTGCCATTATTGGGCAGGATGATCTTGAAGAGCCAGGCTATTTAGAACATGCTTACCAATTAAGTGAAGAAGATGCCGACGATTTGCGTTCTTTCTTGTTTGAGGTGATTTAACCCCATCCACCGAGAAGTCTTCTGCCTGTAACAAAGCGGAGAGACATTTTTGCTTCCGTTATTCATATCGTGTTCATTTTAGGGGCATATTATAAACATCCCCTTAGATGAAGGAGGATGAACAAAATGCCTTATACGGACTTTTCCAGTGTCGAAAAACGGAGAGACTTTCTGACATCTGAAGAATTTCCCGATGGTCCATACGGATCGCCCATCAGGAAAGAGGAACCTGTCCAAAATAAAAGTACACCTTGGCATGAAGGACAACGCTATTACAGCAACTTTAATTATGAATATAAAGCGTTCCATCAAAATATTCCACGCCAATATCCAGGAGCCCATCCACCTCATGATGATCCGGCGAGGGATGAACAACCTCCGTATGATCAGCTTAATGACTAACGAAAAAACATGGCTATCTCATATCTCTTGAGATAGCCATCCTATTGACCAGCGCTTTCATTCTGAGCCCCTCTCTTCGCCCATCCGCTTATGAACTTCTTTGTTTCATTCTTATCTTTGCTCAGTTATCTTTATGTGGCAAGCGTTTTTAAGACCGTCTGAGGCAGAAAAAGGCGCGATAACTTTATACATGAACCCCTTCCTCTCACCTTCCCTGCGTGTAAAGGTGGGAAACTTCGCCGTGGAGGGTGTTAAATGATCACCTGTTAGAAAGAAGGCATCATGTAAACTGTATTTGCCTACCATCTCAGCCATGCTTATTTTTTAACTTTTCGTAATACAAAATAGGCGCAGCCGAAATTGCAATATTCATACAAATATTCGGATAATGTGCTAATTTTTGTATCATATGTCGCTTTTTGATTATGATCGTCAAAAAAGCCTCGCAGCCGTAGCTGATTATATCCCCAGTCTCCAACAATATAATCGTATTTATTCAAAATATCCGCATAGCGTGTGCGAAAGGCTTCTTCATTGAACCCGTTTTTCACATTTTCAACTAGCTCATAGCATGTATTGTTAATACAAATCATTTCTTTCACCTCATCCTTTATCATAAATGATGAAGCACTCCCAATCAATTACTGTTATGAAAGTTTGCATAGAAAGGAATGATGAAAACGAGGAGGTGTTTATAGTGAAGAAAACGGTCCTTGCTTTTTCCATTGGCGCCGTCGTGTCTCTCACTGGATGTGCGCAAATGGCAGAGGATAACAACAACGGGGATTTATATAGACGAAATGGAAATACGATTAATGTCACCGACCGAAATGATTTATATAATGTCGAAGGCGTTCCAAACGGCAATGATTCAAGGCTGAATAACTTCGGTTACGTCCGCCATCAAAAAAGCCCAATTATGGGAGATCGAACATCTTATGGCGCGATGCCAACATTAAATCGCGAACGGGTCGCCGATTTAATTAGCAAATTATGTGTACAGCTGCCAAATGTGAATGATGTGGCGACGCTCGTAACTGATGAGGAAGTACTCATTGCTTACGATACAGATACAAAAAACCGATTGGAGACAGCCGATCAAGTGAAAAAAACCGCCCTTTCTGTCGTACCGCGCTACTATCATGTCTATGTCGCGGATGACCCGCGAATGATGAAAGAAATCGAACGCTTTGGCCGTTTAGATTCGAACAGCCAAAATATTGACCAAATTCTCGACACAACGATTAAAGACATGCTTAAATATCCGCAAGGTCGGAAGCTGAGTGACGGAGAAAATGCCAATGGCGAAATGATTCATGAAATGAACGATCGTCTCGATCGTGATTTTCGCGATGGCACACCAAAAGAAACAAAAGCAAAATAACGAAAAGGTCCTGTTTACAAAAAACAGGACCTCAGCTTGTCGAAAAAGTCGACAAGCTTTCGCCTACTTTGGTAGGCATTTTTTATTGCGTAAAAATGGGCGTAAAAAACATATATGGTCGGAGTTTTTTTGTGTCATTCTAAGTGCAGCAAAAAATGCGGCGAAGCTAGGAAAATTCAGTGTTCGGCTATACCCCATTAAACATACCCACGGCTGGGTAGTTACAATTGGGCACCCTACGCTGTACCCGATTGTGTCTATGACCAGAATTAAGCTCCGCTCATATGGATGACCTCGCAAAACGCAAGGGGGGATGGATAATTCGTCCACTCCTTTAAAGGCCAAGAAAAAATTGAAGGATAAAACATGATGGGATAAACAAACTTTACTGCATGTTTTATTACTCTTTTTTTCAAAAATAAAAAAATACTCCATTTTTATCCCTGAACAAAAAAATGGCCGCTAAAATTGGCGTATAACGCATTTTAAATGGCAGGGTAATGGTTTTCCCCTTGCTTTAAAAAACGCTCTACGGGATTAATAAGTGGCTTAAAATTGATTATCGTTTTTATAAGTTCGTAGATCGTTAGGAAGTAGCTTAGTTTGCTGCAATGTCATTTTCATTCAACATAAAATATGAACTATGTTGAATAGTAATGATGATGGTGGCAATATTTAAGTGTAAAATTCAACATAGTTTATAGGTGGTGAGAGGAATGCTGGAACAATTCGAACGATATTTATGGGAAGAAGGGAAAAGCGAAAATACCATTAAAAGCTATTTGCAGTCGGTCGCAGGATTTTTGAAATGGTTTGATGAATCCAAAGATGTAGAGTTTAAACGGCTTCATCGTGAGAATGTTCAAGAGTATATTTCTTTTTTACGAACCGTTAAGAAAGCAAAACCAACAATTAACACAAAATTAAACGCCTTGGTCAAATTCAATGAGTTTCTGCTCGAAACGAAAGTACAGCGGGATATGGTATTAACCAAAAAGGATTATATGAAGGTACAGCCACAATACGCTTCATTGGCCAAAGTGGAGCTGAAAGACGTTGAGAAATTCCGTCAACTGGTACTGGATAGCGGAAATAAGCGTAACTATGCGTTAGTTACCCTTTTGGCGTATGCTGGACTGCGAATTTCTGAAGCGCTGAACCTGAAAATGAGCGATTGCAACCTTGTTTCTAGGGAAATCACGATAAGAAGTAGCAAAGAAGATAAGTATCGAGTAGTATTTATGAACGACAAGGTTAAATCCGCTCTCGAGTTATGGTTAAAGGAACAAAAAGAAAAAGGGATTGAGAGTGAGTACCTTTTCATTAGCAACCGCAATCAACCGTTAAACCGCACGACGATCAATAAGCTGTTTAAAGAGTACTCGGAACACATCGGAAAAGGGATAACTCCTCACGATTTGCGACATTTTTTTGTTCTCACGCCATTAGCCGAGGATTGAGTGTACATGAAGTGGCCAATCAACAGGACACTCGAACATTCATACTACGCTTTTATACACGAATCCAACAAAAGACGAGTTCATTCAAAAAATGAATCAGTTATGATGGGAAGGTCGGCTATGGTTGCTTGCCATGGCTTGACGAATTGATTTACTATCATCTGCCGCATCACGCAACGCAAATTCAATATTCCATTTAGATAAAGATGGCAGAGATCCAGGTTCGACAGATTCGTCATGTCGATTGCCGTCGTAAATACATGTGATAAAACATGTCCGTCACTCCATGTAAAGCCATGTGTCTAATTTTATCTAATATGATACTGTACAAGTATTTAAAATAAAAAATTCGAAATATTAAGAAATATATAAAGGTATACTGGCTATGAATTCAAGGGTTATCAAAAATATTTGTCGAATAATGTGTTATTTTGTTGTATTTTTTTGGTATAATTTGTGTTATATTTTTTGCAATTTATGTTATATTACTGTCAGATTATAACTTTTGGATAAATTTATAAATATACATCTCTAGTTACGATGATGTATAAAATTTTGTGTAAAGCATTTTACTAGACCAAAAGAAAAAGGTAGGGTATTCTCTGATTTGGCCAAAAATCTTAGAGAAAGGAGAACCCTACCTATGTCTAAAAGTATACCGAATGTAGACTGGGTCAATCAAATGGAAAACGCCATTCGTCAGTTTGTAAAGGAAAAACTAGAACGGATCATGCGGGAAGAAATAAAAAATTTCCTCGAAATAGAACAAGCCGGAACATCGAATATGAGAAACGGCTACTATCAACGAAATCTAGATACGCAGTATGGTCGTATTGAAGGACTTTTGGTCCCAAGAGACCGAAACGGGGAATTTCAAACGCAGTTGTTCACCCCTTACCAACGCCATACCGGCTGGCTTGAGGAAGCCGTCATCAAGATGTATCAAAGTGGGATGAGTACGCGTGAAATTGGCAAGTTTATCGAACGAATTTTAGGGAATGCCTACTCACCAACAACGATTAGTCATATCACGGATGTGGTAAAGGAGGACATTGCGAAATAGCACACACGTCCTCTACAAAAGCGATATTCGGTCTTATATTTGGATGGGTTGTACGTGAAACTTCGTCGAGATACGGTAAAAAAGAGGGCATTTATGTCGTGCTAGGTGTAAACGAAGAAGGGTTTCGTAAAATTCTTGATTTCTTTGTGGGAGGACAGGAAAGCGCCCATGTATGGCAGGAGATTCTTCAACAACTATACAACAGAGGCGTCAAGGAAGTCCTTCTAGGCGTATTCGATGGACTACTAGGGTTTAGAGGAAGCCTTTAAGACGGTTTATCCGAAAGCCGATGTGCATTGTGTCGTTCACAAAGTCCGCAACACGCTCCAGCGTGTTCGGAAAAAAGATCAATTTGAAGTGGCAGAGGGTCTCAAGCTGATTTATTGCGCACCGAATAAGGAGATGGCGTTACAGATGTTTCAACAGTTTGAGTCGAAATGGTCCAGCAAGTATCCGAGAGAAGTTCAATCTTGGGCTAATGAGTGGGATGTCCTCCTTACATTTATGGAGTATCCAAGCCGTATTCGAAGTGTGATTTACATGACCCATGCCATCGAACGAACGATCAAGGAGATTCGGAAACGTCTCAAGCCCATGAACAGTTTGAGCAGTTTAGAAGCTGCTGAAAAAGTCGTGTATTTGACCATCCAAAATTTTAATGAGAAAGGGGCAGGGAGAAGGTTGCGAGGATTTGCCGAAGCTCATGAAGCCCTCGAGCGAATGTTTGAAGAGCGTTATCACTAACCAAACACTGTAAATTAACGAAATAAAAGGGGATCCCCCCTTTCCACACAGAAGACTGAATATTCAGTCTCCTGTGTGGAGGAAACAGCCCCCCTCTCTATTCTAAAATCCATTTCAGAGATACCCTATCTATTTTACATTACACAAAATTCTTGACGGTACCAACAGTTATCTTAATATTTTCATGTAATTATATAAAAATGTAAAAGGAGTGAAAGAATGAAAAGAATTTTAGCATTATTTTTATCTCTCTTACTAATTATTACTTTTGTTGAACCTGTTGCTCCCACGAGTTCTGCAGAATCCACAGAAGAAGAGTACATTGTAACATTAAAAAATCCAGAATCACTAGATAAATTCTCAAAAGAGAAGTTTAAAGACAAAAAGCACAAGAGGCTTAATCTTACAAATTCGTTGGTCGTCTCTCTTTCACCAGATGAGGCAAAGTGATGCTAGACTAAATAGTGGACACCGAGAATCGAGAATGCGACAATAAACCTAGCAAAATCGAGGTGTCCGAAGATGAGTCAGAAATATGACAAAGAGTTCAAAATCCAAACCGTAAAAATGATTCAGGAACAGGGGAAGCCGGTGGCGCAGGTCGCCCGAGAATTGGGCGTATCCGACAATACTCTGTACCGCTGGATCAACGAATTCAAACAGGATCCGGTCCATGCGTTTCGCGGCAGCGGCAACCTGAAAATCGAGGAAAAAACCCTTCTCGAAAGGCAGAAACGAATCCGCCAACTCGAGATGGAGAACGAAATTTTAAAAAAGGCGATGCACATCTTCGCAAAAGACCGGAACGGATCTTTGCGTTTATCCACAAACACCGCTCCAAGTATCCGGTATCGGAGATGTGCAAGGTTTTGAACGTATCCCGGAGTGGTTATTATCAATGGACCAGGCGCCAGGAAAGCGAGCAAAAGAAACGTCGCCGAGAACTAGAACAACAGATTAGCCGTATCTTTGTGGACTCGCGTCGCCTGTACGGCAGCCCGAAGATCGCTCAAGTCTTGCGCCAGCAAGGTGTTCGGGTATCCGAAAAAACGGTCGCCCGCATCATGAAGGAACTGGGGCTTAAGTCGCGCACCGTCAAGACATACAAGACGACGACGAACTCGAACCACAATCTGCCAGTGCATGACAATGTGCTGAACCAGCAGTTCAGGGCACAAGCTCCCAATCAAGTCTGGATGGCGGACATCACTTACGTTCCGACAGACGAGGGATGGCTCTATGTCGCGAGCGTGATGGACTTGTACACGCGCAAAATCGTAGGCTGGCACGCCGATGAGCGAATGACCAAGGAATTGGTCCTGCAAGCTCTGGATCAGGCTTACAACCGTCAACGGCCGAAAGGCGAAGTCCTGCATCATTCCGATCGCGGCAGCCAATACGCATCTCATGAGTACCAAAAACGGCTCTTGAAATACGGGATGAAATGCAGCATGAGCCGCAAGGGCAACTGCTATGACAATGCCTGCATCGAATCGTTCCACAGCGTGCTCAAAAAGGAACTCGTCTATCTGGAGAAGTTCAGAACCCGCAAGGAAGCCCAAAGTCGGATTTTTGAATACATCGAGTTTTTCTACAACCGGAAACGCGTACATTCCGCTATCGGGTATCTTACACCTTTTCAATACGAACGAATGTACGGTCAAATTGCGTAATTTTCTCGATTCTGGCTGTCCAATCTATTGACAGAGGTCCACTTCCATTCTTCACGTAAATGCCGGACATATTGACGTACGGTACTCTCTCCAACCGAAAGGTTTGGATCACGTTCCTCTAACCAATCTTGTATCTGGGACGCTGAGATGTCTGGATGTTTCTGAATCCACTGTAAAATCATATCTCGATACGGATCTAATTTCCTTTGCTTTGTGGAAGCTAACCACCTCGTCATCTCTTCTGGTGACCGCTGAAGATAATGATATAAAGTTGTTCGGGATATGTTTAGCTTTTTAGCTACTGCAACTTTACTAAATCCCTGCTTTAACAGTTGGTAAATTTCCATGTACACTTCCCACTTATCCACCTTTCTTTTCCTCCTAGCAACTAAGTAGAATGTCAATATCTATCTTAGCTGTTAAGAGCGTTTTTGGTAAATGAGTGTCCAATTTTATTTGTCGGAAACTGTCCAGTTTAGTTTAGCAGTTACAAACCATAAATATTAAATGTTACCTGAATTTTCTGATGTATCTAAAAGCAAAACTAGAATGAGAGTAATAGGAGGGGAAAAGCAGAATTGACGCTATAATTACAAGTTTCATCCTTTTATAGTACCCGAAAAATTATTACAGCAATAATTCCTCCAATAAATTGTAAGCTAGCTAGAATTCATATAAATCTTTTCCTTATCTATTAAATATTTGGTTCTGTCATCATTCAATATTGATTTTAGGACATAAAAAATTCGTCTTGTAAAAGCTAGGTGTTTTCTTCTTCTATTACTATTACACGAACGCACTCGTTCATTAAACACACTATATTTAAGATTTATTACGCTTAAAAAGTTGTATAACGTTCGAATAGACACTGTAAACAAAGAAACACCAAACCATCCAAGGAAATATTATGTATAAGATATTCATGAGGTTACTAAGTATTTCATGCGGAGTTCTTTCCATAGTAAAACTATAATCATAAACGAATCCAATCCAATACAAAAGCAATAAACCACAGAAAACTATGAAAGGAAATGTTCTTTTAGCTGTTGCCATCAATATCATGTTTACAACGATAAGAATGATTATTAAATTTGGATGTGTCATATAATCCACTACACTATCATTAGCATAAATGTCATTAGAATCACGCATTTCAAGTCACCACCGTAAAAAACAAAATTTCGGTTCATCACCAAAAGATGTACTTGATTTTTACGTTAACATATGATAGCAGTCTCTAAACGCACACGCAAAGCAAAGCGTTGGATATTTCGGTATCCATATCCCCGCCTTTTGATCAACTTGATTTTGTTGTTGATTCCTTCCATTGGGTCATTGGAATAAGGAAAAACGATGCAAGAAAGCACCGCCTCTTTTCGAGCGAGCAGCGCCTTGGTAATACTTTCGCACAGCCGCACATTCACTAAAGAGGTGGCGATCAAACCATTGTGCCAAACGAGTTTCGGCTTGTTTTCTTGTTGGACTTTTCGATACGTAACGGAAGTGCTGAAGAGTTTGATAGACATGGCGTAAATACGAACTTTCTTGACACCATTGTCGAACGTTCTGTCTCTCTTCTTCTGTCAACTTTTCTGGCCGTTGGCTCAATAATCGGCAAACACGGCGAACGCTTCCATGTTTCGTTCCACCTTTAGCAAGGTATTTACGGCAACGCTTGAGTGCATCGGTGAACAACTGAATGACATGGAAGTGATCGAGAACATGGATCTTGGACACACTTTTTGAATGGCTTTTCTCATGGCTGGAGCCAAATCACTGACGATATACTTCGCCGTTGAAGCGACAGGTTGAAGGACCTCTGCAATCGCTTCTTCATTCTTTCCTGAAGCCATAGACAGGGCACGCCGAGTTTGAGCATCCATCTACGGCTACTCTATAATCTTGTCCTTTACGGAAAGCGAATTCATCCACGCATACAACGGTCGAATCCGAAGTTGACAAACAAGCCGAGGTATATTGATAAAACCAACGTTCTACCGTTGTATAAGCAAGTTGTAAAAAGTGAGCGACTTCTTGAATCGTTTTTTCGATACAGAGCTGAGCGACCCACTGTTGAAACGATTCCGTTACGATACTGTAAGATGGAAGTCCTGGATAGGAAACGGTAAACGTAAGGGAACAAGTGGAGCAACGTCTTCTTTCAACAGGGAGTTCAATACAAAATAGACCGATTGTATGAGTATAGCCATGGATCCATTGCTTCCGTTTGGATGCATGACACTTTCGTTGTACGTCCGAAGCAAACGAGGCAGACCGGGCAATGCGGAGGAAGAGACAGTTCGAAAATCCAGCGATCTCCCTCTTTTCGTTCTCCTTGAATAAGAAAGTCTGGTAAATCGATAAAACCTTTGATCAACTGAGAATGCATGCGAAATTTCCTCCATGGTTGATGGTTTGGTCACCTTTATCATACAGGAAATTTCGCTTTTTTTGTATCTTTATGTACAAAAAAATTTAATTGTCAAGTACATTTTGTGGTGAAGAGCCAAAGTTTTATATTACTTCCATTTTAATCCGCAAACTGTGTTTTTTAAATATTTTTACAATTTAAACATCCCTTTTATCACTTTACATCTCGCACTTTCCTAAAAAAATTATATCCTGTTTTTTCAAAGTAAAAATGTCCTTTTCAGTGCGTTATCTTTTCGATAAAAACTCCCAATTTATTAGATTATTTTATTTTATGTTTACGAACAAAAAAGTCATTTAAAAACCACCCCTCTTAATTAATTTATCGAAGCAAGTCTCTTATATTGTTTTCCCTATTTAGAGTTTCGACATTATCAAATAAATAACCTTTTTATTTAGGTTTAACCATTCATTACCTTATTCTCTATCCTGCTTCGTTGGTACAAAAAGAAAATTAAACGACTTTTTTGCATTTAAACAACATTTATGTAATTTAAACAACTTTTTTGTCACTCAACAACTATACCTATTTTGTTTTATGCAAAAAAATGGGACTGTCTGATAAGTCCCTAAAATGAAGAGGCTGTCTCAAAATCGAAGAGTCAGCCCCCACAACACAATATATATGACATAATGTTGGATAAATGAGCTATATATTGTTAAACGCACGTGAGGTCAGACCCTTATGAGACAGCCCCTTTTGTATTTTTTCGATTTTTCTTCGAAAGTAGCTGGCGGATGCCTGCTACTTTCAGTATGTTGTGGGCTAACGCCACAATCCCAAACTCGACATGTACCTTGTCGAGGCCCCGCAAAGAAAATCTGCGGAACGACCGATTGCCCTTGATGTGACCGAACACACTTTCTACTTCGACTTTGCGCCGAGCGTAGATGGCGGCTTTCTCTTCACATTCAAGGGCTGTTTTTGCCTTCGCTTTCATTTCTTCGAAGACGGTATTCCAGTGAACTTGACGATTGCCCTTCGCTTTCGTGCACTGCGCTTTTAATGGGCAATCTGTACAATCTTCACATTCGTATATTTTGAAGCTTTGCTCATAACCAGACGGATTCTTTTTGTTTTGATATTTTTTAAACGTTACTTTTCTTCCATTCGGGCAAATAAAACAATCATCCTCTTCACAATAGGTCCAGTTTTTCGCATTTTAATGTCCTTTTTGTATTTGCGTGTCTGTTCTTGTACATAGGATCCATAAGGAATGAGAAAATCAAATCGAGGCTCTTTCTCATCACCAATCGCATATACATAGTTTTCTTCACTGCCATATCCTGCATCTGCAATGACTGTTTTGGGCATCGGTAATGAAGTGGACGCTAGCTTCTCCAAATGTGGGATAAAGCAACGTGTATCGGTTGGTCGTTGATGAATGGTATAAAACAAGATAAACTGATTCTCTGTCCCGATTTGCACATTATACCATGGCTTCAGTTGACCATTTTTCATATGATCTTCTTTCATTCGCATAAAAGTTGCGTCTTTATCCGTTTTTGAATAGCTGTTACGATCGCCAAAGATTTCGTTCTGTTCCTTGTATGTAGCTAGTCGTGGTAAGAAATTTTCCCGAATCAGCTTTAAAGGTTTTTTCCATTTCTTGCGTTCTGCTCGTTTTTCCTTCCGAACTTTTGTATCGGATTCCTGTTCGATTTCCTCTGTTAGGATTTCGACTTTTTCTTCTAATTTTTGAGCGATGGCTTCCAAGTTCTGTTCCGTGATTTCTGGATCTTCGTTCGCCTCTTTTTGTGCTGTTCTTGCTTCTAATTGGGTTAATTCTTGAATGTACTGAAGTGTTTCTTGAATTTTTTCTCTTAACTTCGCTTCCAATTTCGAGGTTGATTTTTTCCACATGAAAGAATACTTATTGGCATTGGCTTCCATCTTAGTACCATCCAAAAAGTAGTTTTCCATCGTGATGTAATTTTCTTCAATCAATTTCAGAATCATCGCTTCAAATAACTCATCCATCAAGGACTTCATCCGTTCTCCACGGAACTCATTGATCGTGCGGAAATCGGGTTGTTGCATCGCAGCTAACCACATGGCAGGAATATTTTCTTTTATTAGTTTTTCGATTCCTCGGCAGGAATAAACCTTTTGAGAATAAGCATACAGAATGATTTTCAGCATCATTTTGGGATGATAGGAACTTCTGCCGCCGCCTTTATAATGAGAAAACAATAGCTCATCTGGTACAGATTCAACCATTTCATCCACTACTCGTGCGACGTGATGTTCTGGTATGAGGGCTTCAATATCAAAAATAACTTGAATTTGACGGTTGTCATAGGGTTTAAAAGTAGGGGCTAATGGTCTTTTAGAGAGCTTTTTTTCCTCTGTTTCTGGAAAAAGTGTCATTTGCGTGTTATAATTTTCAGTAGTAATCATTTGATTGCTCATAAAAATCGTCCTTTCTGGAATGTTGTGGTGGTACCTTCATTTTACAGGATAGGACGATTTTTTTGTGTACTTTTTTAAAAAATAAAAAAAATAAGAGGGGCTTCAAAAAGTCAGTTACCCTGACTTTTTGGACAGCCCCATGCTGATGATGTATAAAATTTTGTGTAAAGCATTTCGTCATCAAGATGTATCAAAGTGGGATGAGTACGCGTGAAATTGGCAAGTTTATCGAACGAATTTTAGGGAATGCCTACTCACCAACAACGATTAGTCATATCCGGATGTGGTAAAGGAGGACATTGCGAAATGGCACACACGTCCTCTACAAAAGCGATATTCGGTCTTATATTTGGATGGGCTGTACGTGAAACTTCGTCGAGATACAGTAGAAAAAGAGGTCATTTATGTCGTGTTAGGGGTAAACGAAGAAGGGTATCGTGAAATTCTTGATTTCTTTGTGGGAGGACAGGAAAGCGCCTATGTATGGCAGGAGATTCTTCAACAACTATACAACAGGGGCGTAAAGGAAGTGCTTCTGGGCGTATTCGATGGACTACCGGGATTGGAGGAAGCCTTTAAAGCCGTTTATCCGAAAGCCGATGTGCAGCGCTGTGTCGTTCACAAAGTGCGTAATACCTTACATCGTGTTCGGAAAAAAGATCAATTTGAAGTGGCAGAGGGTCTCAAACTGATTTATTGCGCACCGAATAAGGAGATGGCGTTCCAGATGTTTCAACAGTTTGAGTCGAAATGGTCCAGCAAGTATCCGAGAGAAGTTCAATCTTGGGCCCATGAGTGGGATGTCCTCCTTACATTTATGGAGTATCCAAGCCGTATTCGAAGTGTGATTTACACGACCCATGCCATTGAACGAACGATCAAGGAGATTCGGAAATGTCTCAAGCCGATGAACAGTTTGAGCAGTTTAGAAGCTGCTGAAAAAATCGTGTATTTGACGATTCAAGATTTTAACGAGAAATGGGCAGGGAGAAGGTTGCGAGGATTTGCTGAAGCTCATGAAGCCCTTCAACGAATGTTTGAAGAACGTTATGGTTAACCAAATGTTGTAAATAAACAAAATTAGGGGATTCTCCCTTTCTGCACAGAAAACTGAATATTCAGTCTCCTGTGTGGAGGAAACAGTCCCCCTCTTTATTCTAAAATCCATTTCAGAGATACCCTATCTATCTTACATTACACAAAATTTTTGACGGTACCCTAGTTACAATTTTATTTTTTGTGTGCAAATTCATAAAAAAATAATTCAGAGGTTTTACTGTAGTCAATCTAATTCTCTCAGTGTTATTGAGATTTACTAATATCTTCATTTTGTGAAGGTTTGAGATTTGTGTCGTCATCAATCTCATGTTTCGGCAGACATAATCGATGGCATGTATCAAAAGCGTTGATCGATTGAAGTGTTTTTTCATCGGATCAAGCAATATTCCAACTTTCCTACCGTTTTTTCAATCCTTAACTTATATATTTTATTCATCAAAAAGGGACTGAAGTATTAATGGGATATCTATCTTATTTTTTATTTATAATTTTATCTAACTCGAGATTTTCAAGATCTATATTACTGATATTTATGATCAATAATAAAATTACACTTTTTCAATTTGGTTTAATCCAGCTTTCTTATTATAGTATTCGCTTTTTGAGCGAATTTCCAAGTGGTGTTCTAGCAGACTATATAAAAAGAAAATACTCTATGGCTATTGGTAGTCTACTAGCCAGTTTGTCTGGAATTCTACTCTATAGTACTAGCTTTTTGGATATATCTGGATATTTTTGGGTGTTTTTAATATTATTTAGCTTAGATGCGATGGCTTCCTCTTTTCTTAGTGGTTCAGATCAAGCCATGTTGTATGATTACTTAAAAAGAAAAGGTTTGGAAAGTAAATATCCAAAATTTTTAGGTTGGAGAGAAGCGATCGCGGCAATTTCATTGGGAACAACAACAATAATTGGAGGATTCTTAGCTTCTAAATCAATAAATTTACCTTTTTTATGGCAAGGAATTTTGTTTTTACTTGCCACACTAGTAATCCTATTCTTCCCAGAAAATAAATCTGTAACAATAAAAGAAAGAGTATCTAGGACAACTCCTCTAAAAATTGCATCAGAAGGATTAAATGTTATTAAAAGGATTCCTACTATTCAATTTTTGGTTTTATTTATGACTACTTTAGCTGCCAGCACTAACACCGTAACTATATTTATTCAGGGATATTTTAATGAGTTAAATATTAGTACTAATTCTATTGGAATCATTTATGGTATTTGTACGGTACTGAGTGCGCTAGCAGCTATAAATTCCTATCATCTGACAAAACTAACATTAAAGACAATATTAATTATTACAACCAGTATGTTCTTTGTGGGTATTATATGTTTGCTTACAGAATATATACCCTTAGTAATCTTTGGATTTTTCCTTATTTATCTTAAATTAGATTTTCTAGAGCCTTCTGTGTATTTCTTTTTAAATAAATATGTTAAGGAAGAAGTTCGAGCAACTGTTCTTTCTTTTTTCGGAACAGCCTTAAACTTTGTAACTCTTATTATGTACCCACTATATGGAATAGTTGGAGAACAATCTGGATACAAGGGCATGATCTTTGGAATGTCAATTTTGTCCATCCCCTTATTTATTTATTTGTTTATTTTTTACAAAAAGTACAAAGTGGGGGATAGTAAAACATCTATATCATTTTAACTTGAAGATTAGAGTTCTAAATAATCAGAAATTCTGTTACAAATTTTTTCGGCTGTCGGAGGTAAGTCAAGAATTTCCTTCATCAAGCGAATTAGTGACAGATTACCGAACAACAATTCTTCTTTTGATGGAAAATTCAAATGGATTGACAGCATTCCGTCAAGGGATGGCCAATGCCAATCCTTCCATCCTTCATGTGTATGATCGATGGCATTTGATCGGGAATGCGAAGAAGAGACTGGATTTTCTTCTTTTATTCCTCGTTCCTTCTGTGATGACATGGAGTAAATCTCTCCCATCTGTTCGTGAAATCGAAAGGACAAAGGCAGAAAAGAGGAAAAAGGAGCGCCAAGAACAAAAATGGGCACTTATTCAAGAAATCCAAACGGCTCATCCATCAGGGAAGAACATTTCTGGGCTTGCGAAGGAATATGATCTGGATCGGAAAACGGTGAAAAAATACCTTCAGACGACAACTCCGCCACCGATTCATCGACGAAAAAGAAAAACACCGATTTCCCCTTTTTTGAACCGTGTCATGGAGTTAGAAGCGCAAGGACTATAATGTCCCCAGGGGGGGAAACACAAAATCCGAAATCTAAGTTATACTGTAACTATGAAGAAGAGAACGAATCATACGCCAGAATTTAAAACGAAAGTCGTCCTTGAAATCTTGTCAGAAGAATCTACTGTGAATCAAATTGCAGCCAAATATGATGTCAGCCCAGTTGTACTCTCTCGTTGGAAAAAGGAGTTCATCGAACGGGCCTCGGAAGTGTTTAAGAAAGGGCCTTCCGAAGCCGAAAAGGAACTCGAACAAAGTAAACAACATATCACAGGACTGGAGCAAAAGGTTGGCCAGCTTACCCATGGGGTAGACGGGTTGGAAAAAAAATCTACAGAAATCCTCGGACCAGGCTGGAAGAAAAAATAATATTGATTTTAGTGATTCTCAGATTACGATTAGCCGGCAGGCTGAATTGTTAAGCATCAATCGAAGCAGCGTTTATCGTCAGCCGCCCAAGGAGACGGTGATCTCTGACGACGACTTATTTATCATGCGCAGAATCGATGAACTGCACACGGTCCACCCTACGTGGAGTTACCGGACCATCACAAAAGTCATCCGCCGCGATGACCATATCCTCGTGAATCGTCAGAAGATCCGGAGATTGATGCGTGAGATGGGCATGCACACCATTTACCCGAAGCCCCACCTCAGCAAGCGTTACCATGCTCAGTATATTCGTCCCTATCTACTTAGAAAGCTAAATAGCTGTCGTCCTGATCAGGTCTGGGGGATCGATATTACCTATCTCCGGATGGAGAAGGGCGTTATGTACCTCTTTGTCATCATAGATTGGTGCAGTCGGTGTATCGTCGATTACGAGCTTTCCAGCACCTTAGAGAAAACCTTTGTTATGAACTGTCTGGAACGGGCACTGAAAAGCCGCAAGCCTGAAATAATGAATAGGGACCAAGGGTCGCACTTTACAAACCCGGATTACTTAGGTTTACTGGATCGAGCCGAGATCAAAGTCTCCATGGATGGAAAAGGACAAGCTCTGGATAATGTGAGAACAGAGCGTTTCTTTAGAACTTTGAAATATGACCTGATCTACCCCCAAGAATTTGAGACACCACGTCAATTGAGAAAAGGCATTACCGAGTATATTCATGAATACAACACCTACAGACCCCATTCCTCGATTGGCGATCTGTGTCCACTGGAGACTTACAACGGTAGAGAATTTTGTGCAGCCTAATGACCCAATACTCGAAAGGAGAATGAACTTAGAACTCCACTTCGTGTGTCTTGACATTGGGGAGCATTATATTTAGCTGTTGACTGGCTACTGAATACGCTGGATTTTTATCGCCGGTGATGACACGAGGCTTAGAAACATAAAAAGACCGCAAAGCTTCTTTAGGAAGCGCTTTGCAGCCTTTTGATCACTTGTTTTGCTTAAATAAAAATCAATGGTACTTCCTTCAAAATTAACTGCACGATACAAATCCATCCATTGACCTTTTACTTTTATGTATCTGTAGATGAGCATTTTTAATCACAATAATTTCCATGGTTAGAGAGACAAACAGGGTACCCCTTACGCGATACGGAGCTGTTTTTTGATCACATCAATGGGAATATCTTGCTTCGCGGCGTCATAAATGAACTCTACGACGCGGTGGCCTTTCCGCGATCGAAGAAGCTCCAGTCCGGCGGAGAGGTTTTGTCGGGATTCAGCGATGCTGTACACGCAGGCCAAGAGCACCACCGCCCAATACCGTTTCACCGCCTGCATGTGGCGAACGCGGTATCCATCCAGCTTCAGTTGATCTTTCGCCTGACGGAAAAAGCATTCGATTGTCCAACGCTGGGCGTAGTAACGCAGTCGCTCAATTCCCGGTCGGTGCTCAAGACGCAATGGAGAGGTTCCGGTGTCGTCAGCTGATCCGCCTTCCAAGCCAGCAGCACCACCGCATTCTCAAGACCGTTTAGGATGCCTTTGTAACGATACACGCGGTAACGCTCCTGTCCCATCGTGACGAGGCGGGTATCGTTCGGTTCGAGGCTGCGCGCAAACGGCTTCGCACGGAGAATATTAAATAATACTAATCGTGATGATGATAAATTATGAAATAACGAGACATAATTGTGAGATAATGCGAGATAATTTATAATTGACGTTGATCGGATCATGAAAGTCGAATCCCAAATAAGTACTGAATCAATGGAATTTTAATCAGAACGACAGAATCAATACTTGGACGACCTTTATCTTCCGAATACAAATCTTTCATCAATCATAGATAAACGAAAAATCATCGCTGCATCGATTTTTCGAACAAGATGGTCTTGGGGTACTAACTCATCGAGAGTAACAGCCATCATCGAATGACGTTTGTCCGTATTTTGTCGTTGAAGCATATTTCTCACCTCCATACACCTTACTATTCCTCAACTATAATAAAAAAGCTTGTCGACAAAGTCGACAAGCTGAAAGATCCTGTTTACAAAAAACAGGACCTTTTGACATTTATGCTTGCTGGTTCATTTGGCGCGCGGCCGCATTCACCTGCTCGTCCGCATGGTAAGAAGAGCGCACAAGCGGTCCAGCTTCGCAATGGCTGAATCCTTTACTTAGCGCTATTTCTTTTAATTCCATAAATTCATGCGGATGATAATATTTTTGTACTTTAAGATGTTTTTTTGTCGGCTGCAAATATTGTCCAATCGTTAAAATATCAACATGATTAGCCCTTAGGTCATCCATCGCTTCAATAATTTCTTCTTTTGTTTCTCCAAGTCCAATCATAATGCTGGATTTAGTTGGAATATCCGGCTGCAATTCTTTAGCACGCCGTAGAAATTCAAGGGAGCGCTCATACGTAGCGCGGGCACGAACTCTTGGAGTGAGACGGCGGACGGTTTCGATATTATGATTTAAAATGTCAGGCCGAGCATCCATTAATGTTTTTAAATTTTCATATACTCCACCCATATCAGACGGAAGCACCTCAATGGTCGTAAACGGATTTTTGCGGCGAACCGCACGGACCGTTTCCGCAAACACAGCCGCTCCTCCGTCTTTTAAATCATCGCGCGCTACAGCTGTTACAACAACATGCTTTAAGTTCATAATGCGCACGGAATCGGCCACTCTTTCCGGTTCCTTCCAATCCAACTCAGTCGGCAAGCCCGTTTTGACCGCACAGAAACGGCATGCACGCGTACAAACATCCCCTAAAATCATAAAGGTGGCCGTTCTTCTTACAGCCCAGCATTCATGGATATTCGGGCATTTTGCTTCCTCACAAACGGTATGCAATTGCTTTTCGCGCATCATTTTTTTCAGGCCGATGTAATTTTCGTTCGTATTCAGCTTTATCTTCAACCAATCGGGTTTGCGAATGCGTTCTTCGTTTGTAGCCATTTTTCACACTCCAATAATTTATTTACACATTTTTATTATAAAAAAAAGCAAGGTTGAACACAAAGGAAATTGTCGTAACCGCTTGCAGCTTCCAATTTTTAATATTTATGAAAACCGCCAATCTCCTCAAACTAATGATATCAGATTTTCTGAAAGGAGTAGGAAGATGTGTATAAACTAATCTCTCTGGCATTGGCCGTTTTATGCATGGTTTCGTTTCCCCTGTCCGTCTTTGCAAAAGAAACCATGCATGATGAAGATATTTATGAACGGCGAATGGAGCTGTACAAACAAGCAGAAGCAGTCTCGCTCATTCCTTGGTATTATTTTGCCGCAATTGATCAATATGAACGAAATATCCGCCTTGTGCGCCGCGATTTACCGAAAGCGAAAGGCGTTCTTGGTATTTATATTAAACCGGAAATATGGTCTGGCCCTCTTAATAAAAATCAAAATGATACGAATCCGTTCACGATCTCACAATTTGGCGGTTTTGGAATGGATGGAAATGGAGATGGTGTAGCTGATTCGACAAATGATGAGGATATTATTTTTTCCATGGCGCGGTTTCTCCAATCATACGGCACCGATCATGAGCATTTAAAAATGGCTCTATGGCAATATTATCATCGCAGTAAAACCGTCGATATGATTTTAGGAAAAGTGAAAATTTATAAAAAATATGGCACTCTTCGTCTTGATACTCACGCATTTCCTCTTCCTCTTCACGCTAACTACACCTATAAAGATACTTGGGGCGATGCAAGAGGCTGGGGGGGAAGAAGAATTCATGAAGGAACAGATATTTTCGCTGATTATGGAGTTCCTGTACGCTCCACTTGTTACGGCATCGTTGAATTAAAAGGATGGAACCAGTACGGAGGATGGCGTGTTGGCATACGCGATATTAAT
This sequence comes from Anoxybacillus sp. PDR2, assembly GCF_009834045.1. Classification (NCBI taxonomy): domain Bacteria; kingdom Bacillati; phylum Bacillota; class Bacilli; order Caryophanales; family Anoxybacillaceae; genus Anoxybacillus; species Anoxybacillus sp. PDR2. The sequence continues at coordinate 3,256,316 of NZ_CP047158.1, forward strand.
AATACGTATCATTATTTTGCCCATTTAAACGGATTTGCTGGAAGTTTGCATCAAGGACAAATTGTTGAACCGGGAATGATTATCGGCGCTGTTGGCAGCTCAGGCTATGGCCCTCCCGGCACTGCCGGTAAATTTCCACCGCATCTTCATTATGGCATGTATAAAGATAACGGCTATGCAGAGTGGTCATTTGATCCGTATCCGCATTTAAAAATATGGGAAAGAATGGAGAAAATAAAACGAAAACAAAGAGATCGGAAATGATCCGATCTCTTCTTACCCTACATAATAGAGAACAGTAACTGAAATTTGACCTTTTCCGCCACACACAGTCAGGTGGCGCGTCACAGAGTGATGAACGGGCCTAAAGGCGGATGCTTGGCAAGAAGTCGGCAGCTTGCCTTCGACCATCGAAAAAATGGAGATTTTGCTTTGCATCAGTTATACATCCCAGCTTCTCATCGTATCGATTCTATAAAAAGACGGAAATCCATCTGCTTCATATTAATGAGTCGGTACTTCAAACGATGGATTCACATTATTTCCGTTGTTATAAAAGTTTGGAACCTCTCCTTCAATGACCTGCATTGCAACCGGAAAGTCCCGAGTCACAACAATCGGTTTTGTTGAAAATGGAATAATCACTTGAACATTCACTTCGACACGGACGGAAATTTCTACAAGGGCATTATTAATTCCAAACGGCTGGATGCTTTTTTTCACTTCTGGCGTCACATCACCGATGATGTCAAACCGAACAGGAACGCGAGGTCCCAAACTTCCAAGCAACACATTATTTGTCGCTTGACCAACAGGTATATAATAGATAATTCCATCCTCATTCGATTCCGAATCTTCAACGCCCACACTAGAAATTTCAAGCTCCTGAAATTTTCCTCGAGATGCTGCTTTTAAATTCTTTTCCACGCGATCAACAAGCTTGGTAACAACCCGATTGACAATCGCATTATTATAATTAATGGAAGCGATATTGCCGTTTGTATCATGCTGGATCACAATTACATCATTCATGTTTATTTCTTCTTCTTCAATTTGCTGCTTAATCGCGCTGTTGATGACCAGATTAGCGACTCTCTTCGTTTCACTCTCGGCAATATTCATTAACACCGGTTCGATTCCTTTATTAATAATCCAAAGACTGACTACTGTAGATAAAATAAAAAAAACAAAAGTGAGCAAGAATAAATAACGAAAAGGAAGAGGCCCTTTTTTTGGTAAACGTCCGGGAAATGCAGTCAATGGAAAATCCCCCCTTTACAAGCTATATGTATGCTTGAAAGAGAGGACATTTGTTATTTTTTTTATCCCAATTATAGATGTAACTCGATATTTGCCTCGATATAAAGGCTTAAACTAACGAACCTGGCAATCAAATAACGCCGCCTCCCAGAACGATGAAAGCGGCGTTAGACATCCCGACAGTCGCAATAAAACCGCCGCTTCATTGAGAAAGCGACAATGTGTTGACACCCCAAGTTGCCTCTCTATAAATCAAACGATTGTTTTTCTATTTATAGAACCTTTATTTCATTCTAAGCAAAGCTTCCCTTCCTGTCATTCCAACCATAATTCCTCTTTCTTCAGCTGCCACCGTTACCGACTCTAATGGCGCCTCTAGCAACTGTTCAATGGTGCGGACACCTACCGCCCTGCCTGCAATAATCCCTCTATCTTTCAGTTTTTCATTCAATAATCCCACATCTAGAGCTCCGCACATAATGTACCCTTGATCGCTTGCGACCGCTAATAAATTCGTTTTAGGAAGCTGCACAGAAATTGCGATAAATGGATAATTGTCAATCATAACAGGTTTAACATCGATCATACCGAACACACTCCTTTCTCTAATTCAATGTATGAAAAAGAGAAAAAAGTGTGCTTACGATGGCTGGGCTAATTTCCATGCCAGCAAATCTCGCAGAAATTCAGGCATATAATAGATTTTTTGCGGAGCGCGATGAATTTGTGGATAAAAATGCCCGAAAGTAAACATATCAATCGTAGCGACAGCATACGTTTGATCAGCCCTCAGCTCCTTACCATTAATAAAAATATGGCGAACATGTTCTGAGCCATCACTTGTCTTCTCTGTTTGCAGTTTCACGCCATCATACGCCATTTGTCCCATTATTTTGCCGCGAAATCCGAATCCTCTTATGGAGAGCCGCTTCATCGTTTCTGTATGAGCTTGTAAAATCACTTCTTTTAGTTCGTCTCCCCGTAAATACACTTTGCATGGATTAATCGGGTGAGGGCAAATTCGATGCAAATCCTTTTTTGTGACAATGCCTTTTGGCAACGGTTCGAGCAGCACTCCTGCGTTCACCATACCTATATCGCCGCTACACCATTCTTTTAAGGCTGAGGCTAGCAGCTGAGCGAAAGGTGATGGAGAAAACCATTGTAAAGGCAGTTCTTGATGGAGTTCAGCCACTGCTTCTTTGTCAAGCTGCTGTAAGCTTTCCTTCTCCAGCCCCATAAGCATCTGCTTTGTGTCTTCGCATTCCGAAAGCGCAGCTATATCTACTACTTCCGCTTCCCATTTCTTTTCCGGCATGGACAGCTTCACCACTCCAATGTGTTGTCCATACTTTCCAGCGCCACATAGAAGCGTATCGTTCACCCATTTCCCCTTTGAAAGCACATGATGCGTATGTGCACCGAGAATCAGATCAATCCCTGATACCGTTTGCGCAATGAACTCGTCATCGTTAATTCCCAAGTGTGACAGCAAAATCACGACGTCGGCCTGTTTCCGCACATCGTGTACAATGTCATTCAGCCATTCTAATGGTGGAGTAATGTTCCATCCTAGCAGCTCATAAAATTTTTTAAAATAAACGGTGACTCCAATTACGCCAATACGAAGGGTGTCAGACACGGAAATGATGCGATACGGCTGAAGCCACGGCGGACGTTTCCCATCTTTTCCAAACAAATTCGCTACTAAAACGGAAAAACGGGCGTTTTCATATAATTGACTCAGCTCCTCATAATTAAGCGTGATTCCTTCATTATTGCCAATCGTCACCGCATCATACTGCAATTGATTTAATAGCTGCACATTCGCTTTTCCCCTTGTTGCTTCTGTAATGGGATGAAATCGATCGATAAAATCACCGATGTCGAACAAAAGCATTTTTTCGTTTTGCCGTTCATGTTCGCGTCGTTTATCCTGCAAAAATTTAGCAATTCTTGGCCAATTTTCAAAATGGCTATGCACATCGTTTGTATGATAAATATAAAGATTTTGCTTCAACCAAAAACACCTCTTTTATGAAATGCCTTGAATAATAAGGCGCACTCCAAGCAGAATCAGGACAAGCCGCAGCATCAAAACAAGCGTTTGGCTTTTAAGTTTTTTATTCATCCATGCCCCTATCTTTGCGCCAATCCAAATGCCTGGGATCAAAGCAATCGCAAACAGCCATTCCACATTTCCCAGCACGATATGGGTAATAGAGCTCACAACGGAAGACACAAAGATCATAAACATGGATGTGGCCACAGCCACGTGCGGCGGAAAGAAAAACAGCAGGATCATCGCTGGAACCATCAGCGATCCTCCGCCAATCCCAAACAATCCGCCGAAGAAGCCGACGGCAAAGGCAATCGCAATCGCGATTGCCGGATGGTATCCATAGATGACCGTTTCTCCCTCATTTGTTATATATGTGCGCGTGACAACAAAATGCTTTTGTTTAGGCAAATGGGCGGAACGTTTGGTCAGCATCAACAAAAACGAAACGAAAACTAAGAACAAGCCAAAGTAAAGCGAAAAATGTTTCAAGCTTAGCATTTGATTGGTCCACGCACCAAGCATGGCCCCTGGTCCGCTTCCGATAAAAAAAAGCCATCCGCTCTGATAGTCCACCATGCGTTCTTTCATATAAGACAGCGTCGAGGAAAGACCATTAAAAATAATGACCACTAGTGATGTGCCAACTGCTACTTGCGGAGAAACGTCGGGCAAAAAGTGGATGGCTCCTAAAAACAATAATGAAGGTACAACAATAATCCCTCCGCCTAACCCTACTAAGCTGCCGATCGTACCGGCCAAAAAACCGACCAAAACCAATAATACGTACTCCATTATACCCCTCTCCGTTAAAATAAATCTAACTGTCTTGGCGCTAAATCCGTATACTCGATACCAAGCATTTGAAGCAGCTGTTTGGCGTTATCTGCCGCATCTCCGCCAGAATTATTATTAAATAATATGTAAAGCTCATTTGTTTGCTTCTGAAGACGCCGAATATGATGCACCCATTCGCGCAACTCGTCTTCACGATAGCGATACAAATAACGGACTGCACGCCAATTTTCTCCACTCGTTGCTTTATTCCATCCGTGCACGTTGCGGCCATGAAAACGAATCAGTGTTTTTTCGCGGTTTGTTGGATGTAAAACAGCCGGAATCGATCCTTCCCCTGCCTGCGGTTCATCGCATATGCTATGAATCCATCCTTCCGTCTCCATAAACTTCAATGTCTTTTCATAAAAACGAGGCCAAAACCATGACTGATGCCGAAACTCTAAGGCCACTGGAACATTCCCCATTTTCTCTCGACACCAGCGCAAGTAAGCAACATGCTCACGCCGGCAATCAAACCAAGGCGGAAATTGAAACAACACCATGGCCAGCTTCTTCGCTTCTAAAAACGGAGCAATGGACAATAAAAAAGCAGCAAACATTTCTTCCTTGCTTGAATAGGGGATTTCTCCACGTTCATGGCCTGTCATTCCTTGATACGCTTTTACAATAAAACGAAAAGCGTCAGGAGTTTCACGAATCCATTTCTCTACATTTTGCTGCGGCTGAATCGCATAAAAATAAGAATCGACCTCGACAGTTGGGAAATGAGCCGCATATTCTTGCAGTTTATCCTTAGAAGCAAGACCGGGTGGATAAAGGCTGTCGTGATCTCCCCAGCCAGTTAATCCGATATAAATCATCCGCATCACCTTAACTTCATCATAACACAATTATGTGGAAAAATAATGTAGCAAATCGGCCTGAACTTCCATGAAAACAACGCAGCTTTATTGTATACATTGGCTAGAAACAGGGATGAAGCAAAACATGTTGGCTTCTTTGTTCGTCCAAACTAGAATGTTCGACTATAAAAACACCCCACACTGCTGGATATTTAATCAACAGTGTGGGGATGAAGCTAAATCAATAGAGCTGATCAGATGCAATCATGGATCAATGGTGGGCGCAGCGTCCCCAAGGAAACACTACACCTTGATAGGATAAGGATTAACCAATACTTCCTTCCATCTCGAATTTAATGAGACGGTTCATCTCTACCGCATATTCCATCGGAAGCTCTCTTGTAAATGGCTCAATGAAGCCCATCACGATCATTTCCGTCGCTTCTTGCTCCGAAATGCCTCGGCTCATGAGATAGAACAGTTGTTCTTCTGATACCTTTGATACTTTTGCTTCGTGCTCTAATGAAATGTTGTCATTTAAAATTTCATTGTATGGGATGGTATCAGAAGTAGACTGATTATCCATAATGAGCGTGTCACATTCAATATTGGAGCGAGAGCCCGATGCTTTTCGACCAAAGTGGACGATTCCGCGATAGGTTACTTTTCCGCCCTGCTTAGAAATAGATTTAGAAACAATGGTCGAAGATGTGTTTGGCGCCAAATGGATCATTTTCGCCCCGGCATCTTGATGCTGGCCTTTTCCAGCGATAGCAATGGAAAGCGTCAAACCGCGCGCGCCCTCTCCTTTTAAAATCACAGCCGGATATTTCATCGTTAATTTAGAGCCAATATTTCCGTCAATCCACTCCATTGTTGCGTTTTCTTCGCAAACTGCACGCTTCGTTACAAGATTAAAGACGTTGTTGGCCCAGTTTTGGATCGTTGTATAGCGGCAGTACGCACCCTTCTTCACAATAATTTCCACAACGGCGCTGTGAAGCGAGTTTGTGGTATACACCGGAGCGGTACAGCCTTCCACATAATGCACATGTGCGCCCTCATCGACAATAATCAATGTACGCTCAAATTGTCCCATGTTTTCCGAGTTAATCCGGAAATATGCTTGCAACGGAGTTTCCACTTTCACTCCTTTCGGAACATAAATGAACGAGCCGCCCGACCACACTGCCGAGTTAAGCGCTGCAAACTTGTTGTCTGTTGGCGGCACCACTTTTGCCCAATGCTCTCGGAAAATATCTTCATTTTCTTTAAGAGCGGAATCCGTATCCTTAAAAATCACACCGAGCTTTTCAAGGTCTTCTTTCATGTTGTGGTACACCACTTCGGATTCGTATTGCGCTGATACCCCTGCCAAATATTTTTGCTCCGCTTCTGGAATGCCTAATTTATCAAATGTCGCTTTAATTTCCGCAGGCACTTCATCCCATGAACGCCCTGATTTTTCTGATGGCTTTACATAATACGTAATTTCATCAAAATTTAAACTTGATAAATCGCCACCCCATTGTGGCATTGGTAAGCTATAAAAAATATCTAACGCTTTTAAGCGAAATTCCAGCATCCATTGCGGCTCATTTTTCATTCGCGAAATTTCTTCTACAATCTCTTTCGTCAATCCGCGTTTCGCACGAAACACCGAAACATCCTTATCGACGAAGCCATATTTATATTCGCCGATTTCTGGCATTTTTTTCGCCATTATGATTCGCCTCCTTTTTTACAAGCCTTTCATTGCTGTGAGCGTAAGCCTTTCTCCATCGCCTTCCATGCAAGCGTCGCACATTTAATGCGAGCAGGAAATTTAGAAACGCCCTGAAGCGCTTCAATATCTCCTAAATCAAGCGATTCATCGTATTCCTTTCCCTGCATCATATCAGAGAAGACATGGGCTAACTCTAGCGCTTCTTCGATCGTTTTTCCCTTAATTGCTTGCGTCATCATCGAAGCAGACGACATCGAAATCGAACAGCCTTCCCCTTCAAATTTCGCATCCATCACCTTTCCGTCTTCTACCTTCATCGTTAAATGGACACGATCGCCGCATGTCGGATTGTTCATATTAATATCAATATTTTCATCCTCAAGCACGCCGCGGTTTCTCGGATTTTTGTAATGATCCATGATGACTTGGCGATACAATGTATCTAAAGGGTTATTAAAAGACATGGCTGAAATACTCCTTCGTTTTCTTTAATGCCGCTACTAACCGATCAATGTCTTCCTCAGTATTATATAAATAAAAGCTTGCTCGCGCAGTCGCGGAAACATGGAGCCATTTCATTAAAGGCTGCGCGCAATGATGTCCGGCACGGACGGCAATTCCTTCCGCATCAAGCACCGTGGCCACATCATGAGGATGAACATTGTCGATATTGAATGTGACAAGACCTGCACGTTCCTTTGGTCCATAGATCGTCAAGCCTTCAATAGCGGAAAGCTGCTCTAGCGCGTATTGCGCCAATTGGTGTTCATAAGCCATGATATTTTCTAAACCGATTTGTTCAAGAAAATCAATAGCGGCTCCTAACCCAATCGCACCAGCAATAATCGGCGTTCCCCCTTCGAATTTCCATGGGAGTTCCTTCCATGTCGATTCGTACAAACCGACAAAGTCAATCATTTCTCCGCCGAACTCAACGGGTTCCATTTGCTCCAAAAGCGAACGTTTACCATATAATACGCCAATGCCTGTCGGACCGCACATCTTATGCCCAGAAAATGCAAGAAAATCACAATCCAAATCTTGCACATCGACTTTCATATGCGGTGCGCTTTGTGCAGCATCCACAACCATGACAGCACCATTTTGATGAGCAATTTGCGCAATTTGCTTAATTGGATTTATCGCACCTAAAACGTTCGATACTTGCATAACAGAAACAATTTTTGTATTCGGCGTCACCGTTTTTTCAACATCTTCTAGACTGATGGATCCGTCTTCTTGAAGCGGAATATATTTCAACGTAGCGCCTGTATATTTAGCCACCTGCTGCCAAGGAATGATATTGCTATGATGTTCCATATACGTGATGACAATTTCGTCTCCTTCGCGCAGATTGGCGCGTCCGTAACTCGCCGCCACGGTATTTAATGCGGTCGTCGTCCCGCGTGTAAATATAATTTCCTGTGTTGATTTTGCATTAATAAATTTGCGTACTTTTTCACGCGCTCCTTCATACGCATCCGTCGCTTTCGTTCCAAGCGTGTGCACGCCGCGATGAACGTTTGAGTTATATCCGCGATAATATTGATTAAGCGCTTCAATTACCGGAAGAGGCTTCTGAGAAGTAGCTGCGCTGTCAAGATATACTAATGGCTTCCCATTAACTTCTTGGTCTAAAATTGGAAACAGCTGACGAACCTCTTTTACGTTCATTATTTAACTTTCCTTTCAATGATTTCAATAAGTTGCTTTTTCACGTTCTCCAGCGGGATTTCTTTGACAACAGGTGCTAAGAATCCATGAATAATTAAACGCTCTGCCTCCACCTTTGGAACGCCTCGGCTCATTAAATAATAAAGCTGAATGGGATCCACCCGTCCAACAGAAGCAGCATGGCCCGCTATTACATCATCTTCATCAATTAAAAGGATCGGATTGGCGTCGCCGCGCGCTTTGTCGCTGAGCATAAGCACACGCGATTCTTGCTCAGCATTTGATTTCGAAGCACCGTGCTCAATTTTGCCAATACCATTAAAAATGGAAGTCGCGCTATCCTTCATGACGCCGTGCTTTAAAATGCGGCCTTCTGTATTCTTGCCGTAATGCACAACGCTTGTCGTGAAGTTTTGCGTTTGCTCGCCGCGTCCAACCACCACGGTTTTTGTGTCACCATAAGAACCGTCGCCGATTAATCGCGTAATATTTTCAGAAACGGTATTTCCATCATTCATCAATCCTAATGCCCACTCAATGCGGCCATGGCGTCCTGCGATCCCGCGGCGATTGACATATGTGGTCGTTCCCTTTGCCAAATGGTCAACCGCTGCAAAAATCACTTGTGCATTTTCATGGGCAAATACTTCAGCGACAATATTAACCACTGCATTCGCATTTTCATGGATGGAAACATAGTTTTCAACATAGGCAAGTTTACTATTCGCTTCCGCTACAACAATCACGTGATTAAACAATGCCGCATCCTTTGTTTCATGAATATAAACAGCTTGAAGCGGGGTATTGATTTCCACATTTTTAGGAACATATACAAAAACGCCGCCATTGAGAAGCGCTGCATGAAGAGCCGTCAAGCGATGCTCATCAATTTTGACTCCATCCTGCATAAAATATTTTTTCACAAGCTCTCCATGTTCGCGCACAGCCGTGAAAATATCCGTAAAAATAACTCCTTGCTTCTTTAAGTCATCCGATAATGAAACATATGCTGGTGTCTGGTCGCGTTGAATATATAAATTTTTTGCTTCTTCACCTGCATCAACAAGTGTTTTTACTGATTCCGGAAGTTCTTCTAGAGATGCAAACGGCGCACTTTGTACAAAATGTTGTGTGATCTCGGTAAAATTCCATTTATCAATCTTTGTTTTATCTGGCTTTGGCAATGACAACTCTTCTGCTTTGGCAAGAGCTTGTAAGCGAAGATCTAAAAGCCAGCTTGGTTCTCCGCGCCCTTCAGAAAAAGTGCGCACATACTGTTGATCGAATGGTAGTTTCGTTTCGATTGCCATAAATAATCCTCCTAACGCTTACGCTTCTTGCTCAATCATTTCATCTTCAATGCCCAATTCTTTTTTAATCCAGTCATATCCTTCAGCTTCTAAGCGCTGCGCTAATTCCGGACCGCCGGATTTCACAATGCGTCCTTGCATCATCACATGCACATAATCTGGTGTAATGTAATTAAGCAATCGTTGATAGTGAGTGATAATTAAACAGCCAAAATCGCTGCTGCGCATTTCATTGACACCTTTTGAAACGATTTTTAAAGCATCAATATCAAGCCCCGAGTCGATCTCGTCTAAAATCGCAATTTTCGGCTCTAGCATCATAAGCTGAAGAATTTCATTGCGTTTTTTCTCTCCACCGGAAAATCCTTCATTTAAGTAACGATGAGCCATATCAGAGTTCATTTCAAGGAACTCCATTTTTTCATCTAATTTGCGAATGAACTTCATTAACGAAATTTCGTTCCCTTCTCCAAGACGAGCATTAATGGCAGAACGAAGGAAATCGGCATTCGTTACACCGCTAATCTCGCTTGGATATTGCATAGCTAAAAATAAACCGGCGCGCGCGCGCTCATCTACTTCCATTTCAAGGACGTCTTGTCCATCTAGTGTAATGCTTCCTTTTGTTACTTCATATTTTGGATGGCCCATAATTGCGGAAGATAGCGTTGATTTTCCCGTTCCGTTCGGCCCCATAATGGCATGAATTTCTCCGCCTTTTACCTCCAGATTTACACCCTTTAAAATTTCTTTCCCCTCCACTGATACGTGAAGATCTTTGATTGTCAATACCGCCATAAAAATACCTCCAATTTTCTAAAAGAAGTTTGTGTATCTCATCGTTATTATGATTCTCATTTTATTCTCATTACAATCTTATAACAAATGAAAGGTATTAGCAACCATTTAACTCCATTAGTATACTTTTTAAATAAAAAAGTTTAATAAGTAAACATATCAAAAAAGCCTCCTATTCTGGAGGCTTTTGCACTAATGTTTTGTCGTCAATTCGGCAATGCATTCTTGAACAAGCGTCACCGCTTGGCTCATCGCTGCGCCTCCCGCAAACGCTACCGCAACGCTGCAAGCTTCCAAGATTTCCTGTTCTGTCGCCCCTTGATCGATACAGCCTTTCGTATGATAAATCGTACAATATTCATCTTGTGTAGCTAGGCTAATCCCGAGAGCGATCAATTGCTTTTCTTTTTGCGACAAAGCTCCCTCCTGAAAGCATGCTTCAGTAAAGGCATTAAATTTCTCTGCCACTGCGGGAATTTTCTGTGTGAAGGCGCCCAATCCTTCTTTATAATGCTGCAATGCTGCTTCTGTTGAAGAATGTGTTGGTTGATTCATCCTCAAGCTCCTTTCAAAATCATAAGAACTGCGGTTATATTATTGACTAAAATGGGAAGATCATATAACTGAATCGAAAAGAAAAATCGGCTTGAACAATCTGGAGAAAATGGTTGCATAATCATCAAGCCCCGTGGTTTCTCATGCTGATTACACCAAAAGTAAGAGAACATTAAAAAGCGGAAGCTCCGCTATGAAGCTTCCGCTTTCTTTATAGTATTACTCAGTTGCTGGAATGACAGCACCTTTGTATTCTTTTTTGATGAAATCTTGAATTTCTTTGGATTGAAGCACTTCGACAAGCGTTTTAATGTCTTTGCGATTCTCATCGCCTTTACGTACCGCAATAATATTCACATATGGATTGTTTTTTGGCGACTCGACAGCAATCGGATCTTTCGCAGGATCCAATCCGGCATCTAAAGCATAGTTGGCGTTAATCACGACCGCATCGCCCTCATTGTTTTGGTAAACTTGTGGCAGCAAACCGGCATCAACATCGGTTTTAAATTTTAACTTCTTCGGATTTTCTACAATATCCTTAACAGTGGCTTTTGTTTTATCAATGCCGTCTTTTAATTTAATAAGTCCTTTCTCTTGAAGCATGGACAAAATACGCCCGTGATCAGCGACAGAGTTGCTCATAATAATGGTGGCTCCCTCTGGAAGCTCCTCAAGGCTTTTGTATTTTTTAGAATAAATTCCGATTGGTTCAATATGAATACCGCCAGCATTGACAAAATCATAGCCGTTTTCTTTCATTTGTGCCTCTAAGTAAGGAATGTGCTGGAAATAGTTAGCGTCGATTTCTTTATTCTCTAACGCCTTATTCGGCAAAATATAATCCTGGAATGTGACAATCTTTAAGTTGACGCCTTTTTCTTTAAGAATTGGCTTCGCTTTTTCTAAAATCTCAGCATGCGGCACATTCGATGCGCCTACTACTAATTCCTTTTTCTCTTGGTCTCCTTGTGCGCCGTCTTTGCCGCCGCATGCCGCCAACGCGAGCACAAGCACTACCGCTAATAATGCACCCCACCATTTTTTCATCTGTTTTTCCTCCTTTATATTGTTATCTCTTATCTATTTTGGAAGTGACAAAGTCACCGATAAGCTGAATGGCAAATACAATGATTAAAATGAGCACTGTAGCAACAAAGGTCACATCGTTATGACTGCGTTGGAACCCTTCTAAATAAGCAAGATTCCCAAGGCCACCAGCGCCCACTACTCCCGCCATCGCCGTATAGCCAACTAACGCAATAGCGGTTACTGTGATCCCTGAGACAAGAGCCGGCAGCGATTCAGGAATCAATACCTTCCAGATGATTGTCGCCGTTGTCGCTCCCATGGCTTTCGCCGCTTCAATCACACCTTTGTCAATTTCACGCAAAGCGATCTCCACCATGCGCGCATAAAATGGAGCAGCGCCAATAATCAACGCCGGCAAGGCCGCGTTTGCCCCAAGAATCGTACCGACTAGCATCTTTGTAAAAGGAATAAGCAGAATAATTAAAATAATAAACGGGATAGAACGAAAAATATTAACAAAAGCAGAAACGATTGTATGAATGGCTTTGTTTTCCCAAATATTATCTTTGGATGTTAAAAATAGCAACAATCCTAGAATGAGTCCAAATACAAATGTAAACGCCACGGCAACTCCTGTCATATACAGCGTTTCCGACGCTGCCGCCCAAATCGATTCCCATTGAACGTTAGGAAACATGCTACTCATTCGTCATCACCTCCACACCGACTTGTTGCTGACGAATGTAGTCAAGCGCTTTGGCTACTTCCTCATCCGTTCCACTCATATGAACAAACAGCACTCCATACGAGCCCTGATGGGTTTGTGAAATCTTCCCTTGCAAAATATTAATGGTTATTTCAAAATTTCGGATCAGTTCTGCGATGAGCGGCCGTTCAGTCGCATGGCCAGCAAAAGTAAGCTGGACAACTTTGCCGTTAGGATATTGGTTGAACAAATGAGCAATCGTCTCTTTCGTTTCTTCAGGTTCCGTAATCTGTTGAACAAACCGTTTCGTTATCATCTGTTGCGGATTTTGAAATACATCCAATACTTTTCCTTCTTCGACAATTTTTCCGTTTTCCATTACCGCCACACGATCACATATTTTACGGATTACATGCATTTCATGAGTAATTAATACAATGGTCAATCCGAGACGTTGATTAATATCAACTAAAAGCTCAAGAATCGAATCTGTCGTTTGCGGATCCAAAGCAGAAGTTGCTTCGTCGCATAACAGCACCTTCGGGTTGTTCGCGAGCGCCCGGGCAATACCGACACGCTGTTTTTGCCCCCCGCTGAGCTGCGATGGATAGGCATTTTCTCTTCCGTGCAGACCCACAAGCTGAATAAGTTCATCCGCCCGCTTTAACCGCTGGTCCTTTGGAACCCCAGCAATCTCTAAGGGAAACGCAATATTGTCTCGGACCGTCCTTGACCAAAGCAAATTAAAATGCTGAAAAATCATTCCGATTTCTTGCCGCGCCTTGCGCAATTCTCTTCCTTTAATACTTGCGATGTCTTGACCGGCAACCATCACTCTTCCATTTGTAGGCTTTTCCAAGCCATTTAAAAGACGGATCAGCGAGCTTTTTCCAGCACCGCTATATCCAATAATGCCAAAAATCTCCCCTTCTTTAATGTGCAAATTTACATCATTGACAGCTGTTACCGCTCCCTGGCTTGACGAATATACTTTTGTTACATTTTCTAGCGTAATCAAACGCGATTCACCTTCCTTGTTCCCGCAACTAAAAAACCTTTCTGCTCAAGAGAACAGAAAGGTTTTAATATCTCCCATTTCTGTCTCTTATCTCTCAAAGCGAACGCTTTGTGTGAATTGGCACCATTTCAGTCGAATGCTGACGGTTGCCGGGTTTCATAGGGCACATCCCTCCACCTCTCTTGATAAGAGCAGCAACGCTCCTTTATTCAGTTAATACTTTAATTTACCTAAGAATCATACAAACTACAAAAGTGATTCTATCATTCTATAAAGGAAGGTGTCAACAGAAAAATAATTCCTAATCATAGAATCAATACACAAGCGCCGATGATCCATTCAAAATTCTCTGGCTTAACACAACCTTTTCGGCATCTCCCTCGAGCAAAAGCGCCAGCGGGCCCATCTTGCCCACAAAGCGTTCGTTGTTTGACAAAGACATGCTGACAGTGGACAAGCAAAGGGTTTACAGATTATGATGGAAAAACGAGGAATCGGACGGCGTTAATCGGTTTTATTGGATCATCACCACGCCTGTTTTTAATATGTTCTAAACCTCTCGTTGAAACTATTGTTTTATCAATATGAATGGACTTCATGACCGATTCAATTGTTGACGGCTATTTTCTACACCTCTGAATACAGCGAACGAATTCCTGTGGCAATGGCGATGGCTTGCTCTAAATCCTCAATTAAGTCTTCGACATTTTCGATGCCGACCGATAGACGAATCAAATCTTCCGTAACTCCCGAAGCCTGCAAATCTTCTGGGCTCAACTGCTGATGCGTGGTGCTGGCTGGATGAATAATTAAGCTTTTGGCGTCTCCTACATTGGCCAAGTGCGACCAAAGCTTCACGTTGTTAATGAGAGCCGCTCCCGCTTCTCTTCCTCCTTTAATGCCGAACACCACAACGGCTCCCGCTCCTTTCGGCAAATATTTTTCGGCCAAATTCTTGGCTGGATGCTTTTCGTGTCCAGGATACAGCACCCATTCTACTGCCGGATGGCGATCTAAATAGTCTACAATCCGACGCGTGTTAGCAATATGCTCTTTCATGCGTACATGAAGCGTCTCAAGCCCTAAATTAAATTGAAACGCATTAAATGGGCTAATCGCTGGTCCAAGATCCCGCAGCAATTGCACACGAGCCTTAATGATATAAGCAGCCGGACCTAAAGCTTCTGCATACACAAGATTGTGATAGCTTGGATCCGGAGTTGTAAATCCCGGAAATTTAGGAGAATCCCAATTAAATTTTCCTCCGTCTACAATAATGCCGCCAAGCGTTGTACCGTTTCCAAGCAGCCATTTAGTAGCTGAATGAACAACGATATCCGCTCCATACTCAATCGGACGGCATAGATATGGAGTGGCAAACGTATTATCAATAATGAGAGGAATGCCCGCTTCATGCGCAATGTTGGCTACCGCTTCAATATCTAGTACGTGCAAACTTGGATTACCAATCGTTTCTGCAAAGATCGCTTTCGTTTTTGGCGTAATGGCAGCACGGAAATTTTCCGGATTAGCAGGATCAACAAAATGTGTTTTAATTCCATATTTCGGAAGGGTAGTGGCAAAGAGGTTATATGTACCTCCATATAGCGTTGAAGCTGACACAATCTCGTCTCCTGCTTGCGCTATATTTAAGATCGCAAGCGTGATTGCAGCCATGCCGCTTGCTACTGCAAGACTTCCAATTCCTCCTTCTAATTGTGCTACTCTTTCCTCAAAGACTGTGGCGGTCGGGTTATGAATGCGCGTATAAATGTACCCTTCTTCTTTCAATGCGAATAAGTTGGCTGCATGCTCCGTATTGGCAAATTGATAAGCGTTCGATTGATAAATCGGAACGGCTCTTGCTCCTGTCACAGGATCTGGACTTAACCCCCCATGCACCGCCAGCGTTTCTAAACGATATGATTTTTCGCCCACTGTCATCCTCTCCTTTTTATAATCAAATGAAAACCCCCTCTTCATCATAAGAAGAGGGGGGAATTTCCTTTAACTCTTCTTATCTGCCAGAGCGATACACTCTGCTGGAATTGGCACCGTGTCAAACCGGTTGCCGGGCTTCATCGGGCCAGTCCCTCCGCCACTCTTGATAAGAACTTGTTTATTATTTTATTTTTCTGAATAATAACACTGTTTTTTTATCATGTCAATAACATTTCGTGATTTCATATTCAAGAGGCATAACGATATGGTTTAGCTAAATGAAGAAGCGACTCTAATAAAAGCATGTGACGAAAGCTACCGGAAACCACTAATTCTTTTAAGCGGAGCTGCTGCTGCAATTTAAGTTCACCTTTCAACAGACTAACAAGCGCCTCTTTCGACCCTCTAATGGTTAATATTTTCCTTTCATCAGCTTCCTGCGCCAGATGAACTCCCGTTTTTGAAATGGCGAAAATCAGTGTTTCTGCATCGCATTCAAAGCGAATGTAGAGTTCCTCCTCCGGTAAAATCGGCAACAGATGGTGCAACGTCTGTACACGTTCCATAAATTTTTTAGTTAATTCATAAATCTTCATCGTTTTCCCGCCTCTCCATTATCCTTTTCTCTCATTTATTTCCATAGGAAAAAGCATAATTCCTTTATAAACTTGTCGACAAATCATCAAGAAAACGTACACGATTTTTCATATTTCCCGAGAAATATGTCAAAAAAACTCTAAATAAAAAAGCAAGCCCCCAAAAGCTTGCTTCAATCTATACGGATGCCAACACTTCTGCACAATCTAAAATGGACCCATCTACTGTTTGTTCTTCTCTTATCCATAAATGCATGCATTATAGCTTTTGCAATTCTTGAATCACCTCATATAAATAGGGAACAGATTGAAATGCATATAACTTCTTTTTCATTTCCCCGTTTCTAAATAACAGCAGGCAAGGTACACTTTCAATTTCCCAGCTGACCGCTCGATCCGGCATATAGTTAATATCGGACTTCCGAAAGGCTACATGAGAAACCAGCTCTTGAACAATGCTGACCATGCGATTCGCCAGCTGGCATGTGCCGCACATCGGTGTATATACATACAAACATACAAACTCCTCCTGCTGAATGAGTTCATCTAATTGCTGTATCGTTACTTCTTCCACACTTCTTCACACCTTTTACCAATCATCTGCATACACATCAATGTTAGCGCTCAGTAGCACCGTTGCAATATGTTTTTTAGGTGCTGCGGCTACCTCTCGATACATGCGGTCGATATATAAATGCTCCGCCTCAGGAAATTCACGGCGCAGCTGCTTTCGCAATCGTTCTCCCGCTTCATCCGAATCCACTAAGATAAACACTTCTTTATCATATAGCTGATCAATCCACTCATCTAATTTGGCACGGCTGATCGTCCCGTTTGTGCAAATGATTTCAACAGAATCTTTAATCATGCCCTCTATTTTCTTTTTATCGGATCGCCCCTCGACAATAATTACTTTTTCTTTATCCATCATGATCATCACCTAATGAAAAGAAGTTATGTATATTGTATTCCATTCGCTCTTTGTTTTCTACCTTCCTGCTTCCAAAAATAAAACAGCCTTGAGATCGGAGACAAAATCCATGCTTGCTTTAACCATTCACTATTCATATAAAATATATACGCCGCGGCATTATTAGCCACGGCGTGCTAGAATCGCTCTTATTCTTGGTTAATCATTTGCTCATATTGTTCAGCCGTCAATAAACGATCGATTTCGCTTAAATCAGTCGGCTCAACAACAATCATCCATGCCTTCTCATATGGAGATTCATTGACAAATTCAGGATTGTCGTTTAATTCTTCATTAATTTCAACAACTTTTCCACTGATAGGGGCATACAGCTCAGAAACCGTTTTCACTGATTCAACACTGCCAAACGGCTCGTTTGCTGTAAGTTCCGCACCTACCTCTGGAAGCTCAACAAATACGATATCTCCTAACTCGGATTGCGCAAAATCAGTAATTCCAATTCGAACTTTACCATCTTCCACACGTACCCATTCATGTTCTTCAGAATAGCGCAATTCTTTTGGTGTGTTCATGATTTATGTCCCTCCAACAGCAATGTATTCTTTCTAATAATAACTGATTTTTTTGAAAAACTCGACTGTATTCGTTATACTTGTCCAAAAATTTTTTCATAAGCTTGCTCATCAAATCCTACTACCACATGCGTCCCATCTGTTGCAATCGGCCGTTTAATCAGCATGCCATCCGATGCCAATAGTTCAAGCAGCTCGTCGTCAGTCGCTGTGCTGATGCGATCTTTTAATCCTAGCTCCCGATACCTCATGCCGCTTGTGTTAAAAAACTTTTTGAGCGGAAGCCCGCTTTTTTGATAAAGCTCTCTTAATTCATCTTTTGTTGGTGGATGTTCGGCAATATGTACATCATTCACTGCGATGCCGTGCTCCTCTAACCATTTTTTCGCTTTTCGGCAAGTGCTGCATTTCGGATACCAGTAAAAAGTTAACATGATCGTTCACCACCCTCTATAAACAAAGTACCAGACGATTCGTCTGGTACTTCTCATTATTACACAATATAACGTTCTGCTTCAATGAGCGCGGCCGCCGCTTCGCGTTTTTTGGCAATGACATTGATTGGAGTATGGCGCGTAAGCTTGCGCAATGCCGATAGCATCATTCGCAGCATATCTCCTTGCTCAACCGTTACAATCGTTTCTTTTGCATGTGCTTCGATTTCATTAAATGCTTCCTGGCAGAAAATTTCTGTATATAAAATTTTTTGTTTATTTTTCTCTGCTCCAAATTTTTGAATCGCCTTTTCTGTGCGAAGAAGTGCTGATTCCATCGCATAAATATTGCTGACAATGTCGGCAATATTCACTAGCACTTCTTGTTCTTTCTCTAGTTTCGGGCCAAATTTCTGCACGGCTAGGCCGGCTGTCAACAGAGCAATTTTTTTCGCGTTCCGCACCAAATATTTTTCTTGCTCTAGCAATCCATCTCCTACTTCTTCCGGCATCAGCATCATGAGCTCTTCTTGCAGCTTTTGCGCTTTTTGCAAAAGAGGAAGCTCTCCCTTCATCGCTTTCCGCAAATACGTTCCCGGTACTAACAGGCGGTTGATTTCATTCGTTCCTTCAAAAATACGGTTAATGCGCGAGTCGCGATACGCCCGTTCAATTTCATATTCCTGCATAAAACCGTAGCCGCCATGAATCTGTACCCCTTCATCCACAATGTAATCCAATACTTCCGTTGCAAAAAATTTATTCAATGAACATTCAATGGCATATTCAGCAATAGATCTAGCAATTTCTTTTCCTTCTCTCGCTTGTTCGGCATCCAGCTTGCTCATGCGCTCCTCAAATAATCCAACTGTGCGATATACCGAGCTCTCCGCAGCGTATAGTTTTGATGCCATCGTCGCAAATTTTTCTTGTGTTAATGAAAATTGGGAAATTGGCGTTTTAAATTGCTGGCGCTGATTCGCATATTGAATCGTCACCTCTAGAGCCCGTTTGGAGCCGCCAACTGCTCCGACACCTAATTTATAACGGCCAATATTTAAAATATTAAAAGCGATGACATGCCCCTTTCCAATTTCCCCTAAT
The DNA here is from genome assembly GCF_009834045.1 of Anoxybacillus sp. PDR2. Taxonomy (NCBI): domain Bacteria; kingdom Bacillati; phylum Bacillota; class Bacilli; order Caryophanales; family Anoxybacillaceae; genus Anoxybacillus; species Anoxybacillus sp. PDR2. Next base: position 3,275,672 of record NZ_CP047158.1, read on the forward strand.
AAATTTTCCTTCGGCACAAGGACATCTTGCAAAATTAATGTGCGAGTGGAAGAGCTTTTAATTCCCATTTTCTTTTCTTCTGCTCCGGTAGACACCCCAGGAAAATCACGCTCTACAATAAAAGCCGAGAAATGCTCGCCATCCACTTTAGCATAAACGACAAACACATCCGCAAACCCTGCATTGGTAATCCATTGCTTCTCTCCATTCAAAACATAGTGAGTGCCTTCTGCATTCAGCTTCGCTGTCGTTTTCGCCCCTAGAGCGTCCGAACCGGAGCCCGGCTCTGTTAAAGCATAAGCCGCTATCTTTTCACCTGTGGCCAATGCCGGCAAATATTTTTGTTTTTGCGCTTCTGTTCCAAATAATACAATAGGAAGTGAGCCGATTCCTACGTGGGCGCCATGCGAAATCGAAAACCCCCCGGCCCGCGCCATTTTTTCGGCAATTAATGCTGAGCTGATTTTATCAAGCGACAAACCTCCATACTCTTCCGGTACATCCGCGCTTAAAAGTCCAATTTCTCCCGCTTTCTTTAGCAGTTTAACAGAACGATCAAACTCATGATTTTCTAAGTGCTCTAACTGAGGCAACACCTCATTGATCACAAATTCCTCTGTTGTTTTGGCGATCATTTTATGCTCATCTGTAAAATCTTCCGGAGTAAACACGCGTCCGCAGTCTACCTCTTCAATTAAGAAGCTGCCACCTTTCACCACATTATCCATCGCTTTTGCCATTGCGTTTCTCCCCCTTGTTTTTTATGTGAACAACCTTGATATCATCTGCTTTACACTACTCCAGTAATTCAAATACACCAGCGGCTCCCATGCCGCCGCCGATGCACATCGTAACAATACCAAATTGCTCATGCCGGCGGCGCATCTCATGAAGCAAGGTCAACGTTAATTTAGCCCCTGTGCATCCGAGCGGATGCCCGAGTGCAATCGCTCCGCCATTGACATTGACTTTTTCTTCATCTAGACTGAGCTCCCGAATCACTTGAATCGCTTGTGAAGCGAACGCCTCATTTAGCTCAAATAATCCGATATCGGAAAGCTCTAATCCAGCAAGCTTTAGCGCCTTTGGAACAGCAGCAATCGGCCCGATTCCCATCACTTCTGGAGGGACGCCTGCTACGGCGAATGAACGGAATTTTCCAAGAGGCTTCAAGCCAAGCGCTTCTGCCTTTTCGCGATCCATCACCATGACCGCTGCTGCTCCATCGCTTGTTTGCGACGCATTTCCTGCAGTGACTGTTCCATTAACGGCAAACGCCGGGCGCAGCTTTGCTAATATTTCTTTGTTCGTTTCCGGACGAACACCTTCATCTTCAGCAAATACGATCTGTTTTTCCGCAAGTCGGTTATTTTCAACCGTACGGATCGTGACATTCACTGGAACAATTTCATCCACAAACTTCCCGTCACGGATCGCTTGGGCTGCCCGCTGATGGCTGCGTACAGCAAACGCATCCTGTTCTTCGCGGCTGATTCCATACTTCATGGCCACTTGCTCCGCTGTATGTCCCATTGACATATAGTATTCTGGAATGCTTTCAGCAATTTTTGCATTCGGTCTCACAACATGCCCCAGCATGGGGACAAGACTCATTGATTCAACGCCGCCAGCGATAATCGTGTCAGAGTGGCCAAGCATAATGCGCTCCGCTGCATAAGCAATCGCCTGCAGCCCTGATGAGCAATAGCGATTGATCGTAATCGCTGGAACAGTATAAGGGAGACCTGCCAATGCCCCTATGTTGCGGGCTATATTTAGCCCCTGCTCCGCCTCCGGCATGGCGCAGCCAAAAATCAAATCATCGATGTCTCCATCATAATTTTCCGCCCTCTTTAATGTTTCTTTCACAACAAGCGCGCCTAAATCATCTGGACGCATATGAGCAAGCGTCCCTTTTTTCGCCTTTCCGACCGGAGTACGCGCTCCCGCTACGATGACTGCTTCTCTCACAATCTTCCCCCCTGTTTCTATATAGGCTTTATTTAAGATTTTACGAGCATGAATGCCCCACCGCATCCAAACCATATTCCACGCAATTTTGACGAGAGCAGCGGATTATAAGCCAGTCAATCCATCCCCTTGCGATTGTTAAGAGAAAGCCCCCTGGGCTCATTTGATACGGCCGCATATCTATGTTTGTTATTTAGTTGCGCAGCGTCTTTCCTTTTACAAGCATATGCTGCATCCGCTCCTGCGACTTTCTTTCTCCTACTAAACTTAAAAACGCTTCTCTCTCTAAATCTAATAAATATTGTTCATCTACCTCCGTACCGTACGGCACTTTTCCTCCAGCAATGACATAGGCAAGCTTTTTGGCAATCTTTACATCATGCTCTGTCGCATAACCGGAAAGGTGCATGGATTGAGCAGCTAAAAGCAATGCCGCGTATCCAGACTCGCCTACGACCGGAATCTTTTTGCGCACAGGCGGCTGATAACCGCTGTCGTATAGAGAAATTACAGCCTGTTTGGCATCATAAAGCAAATGGTCACCATTCATCGTAATTCCGTCTTGTCGATTTAAAAAATTCAGCTCGCGAGCTTCCAACGCCGATGTAGATACTTTGGCCGTCGCAATCGTTTCAAACACTTTATTCGCCACTTTTTGCAAATCAAAGTCCACCCCATTCGGCAGGCTGTTTAAATATTTAATATATAGTTCCTTGTTTCCACCGCCGCCAGGAATCAACCCAACACCAACTTCAACTAATCCCATATACGTTTCTCCTGCCGCCTGAATGCGTGCGGCCGGCAAGCAAATTTCCGTACCGCCGCCAAGCGTCATCGCAAAAGGAGCAGCAACCACTGGCTTTGGACTATATTTAATATTCATCATCGCCTGCTGGAACTGTCTCACAACGAGCTCAATTTCAAAATAATTATCATCTTGGGCCTCCATTAAAATCAGAGCCAGATTAGCACCAACACAGAAGTTTTTCCCTTGGTTTCCAATGACAAGGCCTTTATAGTTGCGATCGACTTCCTCTAGCGAGTCGTTGATCATTTGGACAATATCAAGGCCGATCGCATTATTTGGTGAATGAAACTCTAATAGCGCAACATCATCCCCTAAATCAATCAAGCTGGCACCGCTATTTTTTTTGATAACCCTGTTTTCTTCTTTTAACCGTTTAAGATGAATGACTTTTGGATTCTCTGAAACAGGCTTGTATTCTCCCTTGTCATAAACTAAAACTTTTCCGTTTTCTCGCTTATAAAAGGATGTATGCCCCGCAGCAAGCATTTGAGCAACCCAATCAGGAACGTTCTTTCCTTCTTCTTGCATTTTGCGAACAGACGCTTCCACACCGATCGCATCCCATGTTTCAAACGGGCCAAACTCCCATCCAAATCCCCATTTCATTGCCCGGTCAATGGCGACAATATCATCGGCAATTTCCCCTAGCAGTTGTGCCGAATAAAGAAGGACCGGGCTTAAAATATTCCAAAGCAATTCTCCAGCACGGTCATCGCTATATACAAGCGCTTTCAATTTATTGCTTAATCCTTTAGCCTGCTTGCTCATCTCGACCGCTGGTGTTTTTAGTTTTTTGCTTGGTTCATATTCCAGGGTTTCATAGTTTAATTCTAAAATGTCCTTTCCTTTTTTGAGGAAAAATCCTTGTCCTGCTTTGCTGCCAAGCCATCCTTTTTCCAGCATTGCTTTCATAAAATCAGGAGTGCGAAAAACCTCTTTTTCCTCTCCGTCCACTTTTTCAAATACATTGTTCGCTACATGAATAAATGTATCTAAACCAACGACATCCAGCGTGCGAAACGTAGCGCTTTTCGGACGTCCGATTAACGGCCCTGTAACCGAGTCAACCTCGCCAACGCTGTAGCCTCCTTTGATCATTTCTCGCACTGTTACTAGCAGCCCATACGTTCCAATGCGATTAGCAATAAAATTAGGCGTATCTTTAGCAATGACGACTCCTTTCCCAAGCACTTCCTCGCCAAATTCCTTCATAAAGGCAACAACCTCTGGATCAGTGGCTTTCGTCGGAATGATTTCCAGAAGTTTTAAATAGCGGGGCGGATTAAAAAAGTGAGTCCCTAAAAAATGCTTTTTAAAATCTTCCGAACGTCCTTCAGACATGGCTTCCACTGAAATACCAGACGTATTGGAACTTACAATGCTCCCTTCTCTTCTGACTGCGTCGATTTTAGCAAACAGCTGTTTTTTTATGTCTAAATTCTCCACCACTACTTCAATAATCCAATCAGCCTCCGCCAGACGGTGTAAGTCATCTTCAAAATTTCCGGTCTCGATGAGCGCCAGCTTTTCTTTCGCCATCAGCGGCGCCGGTTTTTGCTTCAATAGCTTTTGCAGAGCCTGATTCGCCAAGCGGTTACGAACAGCTGTATGTTCAAATGTAAGACCTCTTGCTTCCTCCTCCTTTGTTCGTTCACGCGGCACGATATCAAGAAGCAAGGTTGGAATGCCGACGTTCGCTAAATGTGCGGCAATGCCGGAGCCCATTACTCCAGAACCTAATACCGCGGCCCGTTTAATCCGTTTGACCATGGCAACTTCCCCCTCCGATATATTGAATGAATAATCATTCATTTTTTCTCAAAAAAAATATTGGCTGACTATTATTCTTATAATTTAAATATAAAGTATCTTTTAAATTTTCGCAATATATATGCTTAACAATTTTTGTCTAGAGTATAAATTATTTTTTTCAGCCAAGCTAAAAACGGAGGTGATAGGGATGGCAAAAATGCAGAAGAACCCGTCTAAAGCAGCCGTCAGCGCCGCAAGTGTCAAAGGAAACGCAGGACCAAATGTCGAGATGGATGGAAGCGGGAAAAAAACAAGTCAAAATCAGCAATATAAAAAAGCAAACATGCAAGGAGAGTAACGATACTTGCTATAGCTGGGCAATACATGCAACAATGATCCATACAACTTGATCCTTCAACATTCTCTTCCATTTGAGGAGTCGGTGATCGAGCAATCGAACAGCACCACGAGTGAACGATATAAAGGGGCTGCCTTCTGGTAACAGGCAGCCCCTTTTGGATAGAGCAGAAAAATAAAGGCGGAATCAAACGAAGAAACAAAATCGCGAATTTTTTTCTTCATTCACTGTTAAAAGCTTAACCACATGAGATAGGTACGGCCCTCTCCAAATAACGAACGTTATCATGCTGTCCAACGGAAGAGGCAGAAAAGCTTGTGTTTAGCCATATCATGCTGTGATTTTTCACAAAACAATAAACCATGAATATTTGTACATTTACTATTTACGCAATATTCCTTTGATAACAAACGCTACATTCGCTGGGCGTTCAGCAAGACGGCGCATAAAATAGCCGTACCAATCCGTTCCATACGGTACATAGACACGCATGGTGTATCCTTCGCGAACAAGCTGTTCTTGTCTTTCTGGGCGAATTCCGTACAGCATTTGAAACTCAAATTGATCATTTGGAATGTTATATTCCTTTACTAGCTGTTTCGTATATTCAATAATCGCATCATCATGAGTCGCTACCGCCGTATAGTTTCCATTCAGCAGATGCATTTTAATAATTTTTTTGAAATTATCATCAACATCTTTTTTCTCAGGGAACGCTACTTCCTGCGATTCCTTGTACGCTCCTTTAACAAGGCGCAAATTCGGATGGTAATCTTTTAAATCTTCAATATCGGATTCCGTACGATATAAATACGCTTGCAATACCGTACCCACATTATCATATTCTTTTTTCAATTGCTTAAAAATATCCAATGTTTTTTGGCAACGTGAATAGTCCTCCATATCAATGGTAACAAATACACCATTTTCTTTTGCCGCATCTAGAATCCGGCGCATATTTTGCATCACAAGCTCATCAGAAATGTCTAGTCCCATTGATGTCATTTTTAAGGATAGCTGGGAGTTCAGCTTCTCTCTTCCGATTGCGCGAATGGCTTCAATAGAATTGTCAGCCATTTCATTCGCTTCTTTTGCGTTATCAACAAACTCTCCTAAATAATCGATCGTCACTGCAAGCCCTTTTTTATTTAAATCTTTAATCACTTCTACAGCACGTTCAATCGTTTCTCCAGCCACAAAACGAGAAGCCCCGAAGCGCAACCCGTATTTTTTCGCCAATTTTGTCAATGTTTTATTTTTTGATAAAAACAAAAAAAAGTCACGCATCAATTGCTCCATCTTACTACCTCCTTATTTCCGTAAACGCCTTCACGTACCATCTACGATGATTTTAGCATGTTTTTTTATAATTGAATATCTTTTTTCGACAAAATTCGCCTTTATGTATATTATTCCACAAACCGGATAATCTACAACCGAGTCATTGATACCATATTTATATAAAAGGAGTGGAACCTTATGCAACAGCAACCCATCCAACAGCAGGCTGCTATGCCTCAGCCGCCGCAAATGATTTCATCAAAAGATGCCATGTATTTCACAGATATGATGTCTTGGAACTTGCTCGCTCTGAAAAAAGCGCACTTTTTTGCATCGCAGTGCCAAGATCCAGAAGTCGCAGCTGCTATCGAAAGAGCTGGACAAATGCATCAACGTCATTATGAACAAATTTTACAACACTTGCAGCAGCCAAATCCATCCATTACATCATCTTTTCAATGAGGAGGGAAAATAAATGAACCAATCATCTATTCAAAATCCAGAAACACAAGTGGCTAAAACACCACAAATGAACGACCGCGACTTTTTAAATGATTTATTAGCCACTGAAAAATATATGACCTCTTCCTATACTACATTTTTGCATGAAGCAAGCCACCAACAATTATATCAGGATATGCTGCATATTTTTACTGAAACGCAAAATTGTCAGCGCGAACTGTATAATCTTATGTTTAAAAAAGGATGGTATAAGCTTGAAGCGGCAGATCAACAAAAGCTGCAACAATCTTATCAACAATTCCAAGGATATACGAATCAATTTCCATATCAACCAAATGTTCAATAAATGTTTTCCCCCGTATAAAACGTACGGGGGAAAACACTCATCAATACCAATATCCTCCATAAGGATACGGACCATACGGAGGAAATGGGCCGTATGGTCTCGGGTATCCGTAAAAAAGCGGTGGAATTAGCGCGCTCCCCACTAATCCTCCTAACAGTCCACCTAAAAATGGGCCACCGAAAAACCATCTCGTTTCATAAGGGTTTGCCCGAATCATTACGATTCTCCTCTCATCAATCAATACTAGCGCTTGATTCCTCCTTTCCTATTTTTAATAGTAATAAGGGTATCCAAAATATGGGTATCCACCATAAAATGGAGGAACCAATGCGCTGCCTAATAATCCTCCTAAAAAACCTCCAAAAAAGGGACCGCCACCGAAAAATGGGCGTGGACCAAAAAACCCCCATGGACGAACTCCCCATCCCCAAGGACGTCCCCAAATTCTCGTGTCTTGACCAATAAAATCATTCATGTTGATTTTCCTCCTCACCTTTCATAAATTCCCACACTTCATACATATGTCAGGCAAATGCGGAGAGCGTGGGCGAATGTCCCATTTTGAACAAATAAAAAACTTCCGCTTAGAGTGTAGGTAGCTACCTATATAAGCAATGAATGATTTCAGCATTCAATCCATTTGCAAATGATATAAGAATCATCCAATAAACAGAATCCTATGCTGGCAACACTCGAAAGCAAGTGCGTAACTTGTCTCCAACCAGCCGCTTTCAGACAAATGAATTTGTCTGGAAACGGTGTTGTTCAGTTGTTTAACCGTCGAAATCGGCGATCATCCGCTTACTTGGGGACAAATATTGAATTGATGTATCATATCTAAATACCAGCCGGTTTTTCAATCTAAATCTCCATGTATCACAACGCACATGATAAAAAGTTAAATTTTATCCACATCATAATAGGCCCCCCTTCCCTTGCTTAAGCAACGATTCTAGAAAGCATCTTTTTGAACGCTTCAGCATCATCTACGGTATCTCCATGAAGCACAGCTTTGTATGCTTCTGCTCCTTTTGCCACATTCACGTATCCTATCTCCGTGTGAACAAACTAACACAGACCATTTTTTTCTTCCGCATGAAAAGGTCATTCTCAGCAAAAACGATCTCCCCCTGAAGCTCACCTTGATCTGATTAACATTGGACAATAAACAAGTTTTTCCTTTATACTAATAGATAAATGATAACTATTCTCAACTAAGGAAGAAAGGATGCTTTACGTTGCGAGATGTTCACAATACGGCTCTTTTAGCCATTTTATTTTTTGTTTTTATCCCTATCATTGTTTCATACAAACAATCATTAAACTTAGAAAAGGATATCCTTTGGTCCTCGTTAAGAGGATTCATTCAACTCCTGCTGCTCGGGTATTTTATTTCCTATATTTTCTCCTTTAAACACTGGTATGTCATCATAGGTTATGTATTGGCTATGATTATTGCTGCTTCGCTGAATGTTTCTAAAAGAGGGATAGAATATAGACGCACATTTGCTTTTGTATTGTTGGGAATCTCTGCATCTGTCGGCTTTTCTATTTGCTTATGGCTTATGGTTGGCGTCATTCCTTTCCAAGCTCAATACATCATCCCGGTCGGCGGAATGTTTTCGGGGACAGCCATGGTGGCTGCTAGCGTAGTTCTAGAAACGATGAAAAAATCAGAAAATACAGATGAGAAGGAAATGAAACGGAACGCTATAAAAATCGCCATGATCCCGACGGTTGACACGTTAAAAACAATGGGGCTTGTTCAAATTCCCGGAACAATGACAGGGATGATTTTAGCCGGGGCTGAACCAATCGCTGCAGTCAAATATCAAATTTTTATCGTCTTTACCCTTATGGTTGTCGCTGCTATCGCCTCCATCATCGTTTGCACATGCAACTACCGTGTGTTTTTCTATCATTCTCATCCGGCGCGGCAAGAAGCAAGCGCAGGAAAATAAGGTTTGTAGAAGCTGACGGCTTTACTCTCCATCGTCGTTCCCATATCGTTGATGCTTTCTAGCAGCTCTTCTATTTTCCGTTAAAGAGCTGCCACATCAACTGTCTGTATTGCTCTCCTGCCCCATCAGCGGCCGAAAGTAGGGACATCGCCCTTATGAAACAAAACAGCGGACCATGACTCGGTTTTACAAGATGATATGGCCGGCGTTCAATAAAATCAGCAGGGACCCCCTGCTGGTGTTAGTTCTGTCTATGATTATGATTGGAGTAAGTCACTCCACGATTTTTCTGGTGTCTTTAATGTGATCTCGCTGAAAAATGTATGGAGACGCTGCTTCCATGTATGGCATTTAGCACATCGTTCTTGTCCGGCACGGGCAATCGCTTCAGCCTCGTCAGGGTGATCTAAATAGTAACGAATTTTTTCAATTAAATCCTCTTTATTTTTATATCCGACAATTTCTTTATCATATTCAAAAAACTGACGCATTTCATCGAAATACTCTGTAAATAACAACCTTCCCGTAGCCACCGCTTCAAAGACACCAACTTTCACATTCGTATACCCTGCACCTGTTTTCGGAAAATTGACGACCATTTTCGCCGAATGCATCGCTTGAAACCATTCCTCGCCATATACAGGGCCTTCCGATTGCAAAGGCCATCCTCTTCCAAAAATTTTTGCTTGAAAAATATCTTGAAGCGATTGGGCAATTTCTAATCGATTGGGCCGATAATGGCCAATGATTGAAACATCTGATTGGTACTTGGCAACAGGCTCTCGTGGAATAAAAAAGCGCGAGTCGATCCCAAACGGCATATAAAATGTATTCATTATCCCTGCTTTCTTATATTGTTTATAGGATAAAACTGAATTCGTTGTGTGGTAATCAAATTTTCCAACGAACTGCCTGACAGTCGGATACACATCCGGATCGCTTAATGTCATTCCAATGACCGTGCAATATTTTTTGACTTCTTCTAGAACCTCCGGCTGAAATGTCAATCCTCCGGCACAAAACAGAATGATATCTGGCTGAAAGCGAGCCACCTCTTCCTTAATGGCTGGCCATTTCACATACACAGGTCCATGGCCACCAAAACGACGATAAGGATTATAAATGAGATGGGGTCTTAGCTTTAAATTGATCTCATGCACTTGATAGCCATTTTCAAGCAATCCCATTTGAATGCTGCGGATAATTCCTGTTTCTCCCTCTGTATATCTGCCAATAAATACGATTTTTAACGTGCTGCTGTCCATCCTTACATCCCCCCAAGCATTTTCATTAGAACGGTTTGATTGATCCGTTCTCTCTCTTGCAAAACTGTAACGTTATCCTGAATCAACCGGCGATGATTTTGAGGGTTGATCAGACAGTCCTCGATGAGCATACGGAGAGAGGATATATCGATCTCTTCAATCGGAAAGCAATATGGTTTTAAATCCAGTTCTTGATAAAGACCGCTTACTTTGTCATCATAGGATAACCCGATGCTTGGCACTCCTTCGCTCAAAGCAAAAATACTGGCATGAAGCCGCATCGCAATCATTAAATCCAGCTCTCTACACATCGATTTATATTCCTCCGGAGAGCAATCATATGGCAAAATCAGTGAATCTCCTTTAAGACGTTTAGCAAGCTGGCGCGCTTTTTCTAATTCTGATGGTAGTTTGTTAAAAGACATAATCACAAAAGTAACCAAATATTTCTCAGACAGCTGATTGAGTACAGAAATAAGCTGATGCTCTGCCTTCTTTGCGCTTTTGCGGTCATATGACCAATTGCGCAAATTCAATCCAATATATTTATGCAACGACGTTTTTTTGTTCAGTGAGAAGTTGGTTTGATCAGCAGCAGGTAATGTGATCACCGGATCGGCAGATAGTTGTTGCTTGGAGATACCTAACGAGGTTAATAGCTGCGCTGAAGCAGCATCTCTTACTGTAATGCTGTCGACCATTTCGCCGATCCACTTCATAGCCCGCTTCGATTCCTCACTCGCTAACGGACCGACTCCAACAGCATATAGCATGGTTTTGATATTTAGCATTTTCGCTAAAATAATGGGAGCTGAGTAATAATTTAATGCTCCTTTTTGATCGATGAATAAATTTTCTGGTGCAAAAGTGTTATAATCTTGAAACAATCCTCCGCCTCCGACAATCAATAGTGCGCTTTCTTTTAAAGCTTGGGCAATCCGCTTAAAATCCAGGCCATAAATATAATCAATTTTTTCATCTCCGTAATACGCTTTGATGTTTTTAGACCAAGCAATCACTACGATTTCTATTTGATGATTGACTTGTTTAAGCGTGCGGATAATAGAATGAAGAATGGCGTCGTCTCCGGCGTTTCCGGCTCCATAAAAGCCATGGATTAATACTTTCATATAACATCACCCTTTTCTTTTTGTAAGTACAAGTAAATGGTTCGACATCCATAAGCTCTTCTTGTTTATTCTTTCCCCCTACTAAAACAGATAGCGATAAAAGCAGAAGGATAAGCAACCCATTAGATTTTGCAACACACACATGGTGCATGATCATTGTTTCTGTTTCATATTTTCATAGAAACAAACTTTTTTGTTAGCTCAATCAATAAAAGAGATGACCAACGTTTATGATTATATTTATATTGCTCTTTCCTATTTTCGGAACGGCAGAAAACCTAGAATATCCTTGGAACATATCGCTCTGCACATTTTCATACTTTCGCGACAAGACTGAAAACCTATATATAAGTGATCAAGGATTTCGACATTTGATCCATTTGTGAATGGTGAACGAGAAGATAAACTAGATGGCCCATTCAAAAGCAGCCTTTGATTTTTTCGCCTTGCCTTCGTCATACCAATGTGCATGACAGATCACCAAACAACGAACCGCCTTCCAGACAAATGCATTGATCCGGAAGCGGTGTTGTTCGGTCATCCAACATTCGCTTATTCAAAGAGGTGAACATGTCAAATTGCCTCTCTATATAAATGATATGGTGCCAGTTTCAAATATGAGAAATGATGTCGAAAGCATAAATCCATTTTATGATAGAATACATCTTCCATCGTTATATCATCTCTTTTAAGACGCGAAATCTTTAATAATCATTTCGATTTGCTCACCGCGATGATCCCAAGTGTGCTGCAAGGCATAGCGGATGCGATCAGACGCATCTCCTGCATGCTGGATATAGTGAAGTACCTTGGAAACAAATTCATCATGAGAATGTCCGATTTCTACATAAGGATACATCTGTCTGCATTCGGGGAGATTGGTTGAAACGACAGGTTTTCCAGCTGCTAAATATTCATATGCTTTGACAGGATTAACAGCAGCTGTAAGTTTATTTTTTTGGAAAGGGATGATACAAACATGAAAAAAAGGGAGATAGTTCGCAAGCTGCTCATGCGCTTTATGTCCTAGAAAATGCACATTCGATTTGCCGTATGAACAATAATTCAAGCCAAATTCGGCTCCAATGACAACTAAATCAAGTTCCTCCCGCAGCAGCCGCCGCACAAGCCCTTCGTCAATCCATGGTGCCCATGCCCCTACATAACCTACTAGCGGCCTATTATTTTTTGGTAAATCACGTGGAAGGATGGACGATGCATGTTCTAGATGAAGTGATAAATCGGGATCGTAGCCATTTCGTACAATCTCAATACGCTTGAAGGGATAGTCCTTTCGCAGCCGCTCAAACAGAGGCTGTGACGTGCAAATAATGGCATTCGATCGCTTTACCATTTCCGGTTCATAGCGCTGCCATCTTTCCATTTCATCTACACAATCATAGATCACCCAATCCGGTTTCATTTTTTTGATATAGGGCGTTAATTTTGGCCACGTACACCATAGGCCAACCACATTTCCATACGTCTGTTTCAGTCTTGGATACTCTTCTCTTACCCATTTACTAAAATGATGAACAACATATAATCCTGGCATCATTTCTTCTACAGGCTTCTTTTGCGTTGATTGATTGCAATAAAAAACGGTATATCCTCTTTTAGCCAGCTGCTTGGCCAATTGTTGCGGCCGTTGCCTCATCCATGACCAATCAATCGTCGGGGGAAAAATAATCACGTTCATCATGATCCCTCCATCACCATTTTTCCTCTATATACAATTTTGAAGATGGATTTATAGCAGATTGGAAAGAAGCGACTTGATTTTTTCGACAGTTGGAGACAAGACGGTGACTTGCTTCCATCACGATGGAGGATCGAACAATGAAGTGTCTTTCAAACCTAGAAACGACATTGTTCGATCACTCAACTGCCGAAAGCCAACAATCGCTTCAGCGAAGAAGCGAAAATGTCGACATATCAAGTTGCCTCTCTATACATACTATGAAATACAGCGGAAAAGGTACGGGAAAAAATGGTTTTGCTAGCAAACGATAAGCTCCAACATCCCTTGAAGATGAAACTCTCTTCGCGTCCATGTGACGAAAGGTGGAACAACACCGACGGCTGACCAATCCCTTTGTCAGCAAACGATGTTGTTTAGTCGCCCGACTAGCGAAATGGCTTATCACCTGCTCACTTTGGAATAAAGTTGATGTATCCAATTGCCTCTATATAAAAATAAATACTAGTGAATATCCAACATTCACAAACCATTTTCTGTTATTCTTTCTCCACACTGAAACACTTTCCGTCGCTGTCGATTTTTCGCTCCAAATCTATATAGTTAATTGCATCAAATATGCAATTCCTAGTGAAATCGCTTATCCAAGAGAATCCGTTGATACATATACTATCAAAGTATCAAACATCAATGAATGAAAGGATGGTTACATTGGCAACTAATCCACAAACAGAAAAATTAAAAAAACAGCTCGTTGCTCTTACACAACGATTAACGCCGACGGACTCCGCTAACTGCGGGATCGATTTCTCCTTTATGATTGACCTGCTAGGTATCGATCTTGATTTTTCTATTCATCTCCCATGTCCTAGTCCTCCAACTCCTGGCGGGCTCGAGCAATATCTTTATAAGGAAATTGCCGTTACAACTCCAAGTGAAGTGATTAGTGGCACACTGATTGCGATTCAGGAGGATTATATCGTAATGGTAGAGTTTGATGGTTCATTAGTTTTGATTCCCCTGGACAAAATTGAAGAAGTTAATGAAATTTAAAGGAGGGAACCACTTCTATGTTTAGTCCCACATTTAGAGAAGAACTTGCAAAGCGTGTTGGTCAATTGGTAGAGCTTGAAACGAATGATTTATTTGTATCCGGGATTTTAGGAGGCTTAAAAGATAACTCGATTGTAGTGGTAGAATTTACTGGATACAGCAATGTCACACATTTTATTTTAATTGCTGACATTAACTTTATCCGCTTCCCGATCGCTTCTTAATCAAGATATTTGATGAATTCGCTCCATTTGGAGTGATTTTTTTTCGTAATGCTTGCATGATGCCTACGAACATTATATATAGTAAAATTTTCATAATGAAGATGTCCCTTTTTTAATAAATCATTTAACACTAGTACATCCTCGTACAGGCGGCCATCCTGAAAATCTTTTACAGGGAAGCCGCCATTTTCTTTTAAAGCCGACGTTCTATAGATACGCGGTCCTAACGGAAAAGGATATTCTATTAAATCCTGTTGATTGTGAACAGGCTTCCCTTTTCGAATTCCTTTAAATATGACATCCCCATTGTTTTGTTGCTTCCAAAATCTCAAATTCCCATAAAGAACAGAAACATCCTCGGGAAGCTGGGCCAAATGTTGTTTTAAAACAGCCATCGCATCAGGATCCAGCCAATCATCGGCATCCAGCTCCAACACAAAATCCGACTTGATTTGCGGCAATAATTGATTGAAAGCACGCGCTTTCCCGCTATTTGTTTGCTGGAAGCTTTCGAGGGGGATTACCCCATTCCACTTTTGGATTTTTTCATAGGAGCGATCCCTTGAGCCATCGTCAATCACCAATATTTGATCAGGTTGTACCGTTTGATAAAAACAGGAAGCAAGAGCGATGTCGATATATTGTTCCATATTGTAATTTGCCAACATAATGGAAATTGAAGGGGATTCTGCGAAATTTATAGGACGGTTAAAGTATTTCTGGATCATCTCTTGTTTATAAAAGCTAGTATGATTCGCAACGCTTCTTGTTTGCTTGACCGCTCCCTCTGAAATCATGACGGTATCGACTGCGTTTAAACGACTGAACCAGCAAGGCAATACCGCTTCCTTGAACGGGACTTGATGCTCCAATAAAGAAGAGGATTGCTGCAAAAGACGCGTTTTTACTAAAAAAGGGCGATGTATCGTTAAATCGCGGACACGATACGAATCGACCATCATCATATTGTCTTTCTCCAATTGCAATAATACGTGTTGAATTTTTTCTGTTAAATAATCATGATCGTACAGAAATAATGTATATTCGCACCCACTTGCTCTAACAAGCTGTTGGATTGTTTTCCCTAAATTTCCTTCGATGATCTTTTGATATGTTACCGGTTGCGGCAAGGCGGGAATATGAAGCGAAGGGACTAAATCTCCTTTGTTTATTATGGTAATATGATTAATCCGCAAGTGAAGAAGCTGTAAAGAAATAAGCACCTTCGATAACGAAATCGGTGATGTATAATCTAAAAGCAACACATGAATATCTTCCGCCACTATCATCCCTCCAATGTTCTTTCTTTATCACATAAACAGACAAGCTCCAGCGCTCTGAACAGAGAAACTGTTATTCATATATATGTAGAGACGATGCATTCCGCTCTGCAAAATCATTCAATATGATCATATCTGCCTTTCCACCTATCCAAAAATAGTCCCTTCATCTATGATGAGTGAATGGCCGCTTTTCCTCCTTCCGACGGTGATGGGGTTTTTGTCATAAACATCTATACAGATTCAGCTTAATAGCAAAAAAGACGGAAGGGATGAAAGATCTTCAACTGTCGCTTCATCACATGAATGGACGGCATCATACTTTCCATACTCATCTATCAAATCAAAATCTACAATCTACAGCTGCGGATACGTGACAAAGATTGAAACAACGCCGCTTTCAGACCTATTCACCATTCTGTAAAGCGGCGTTGTCCGGTCGCCCACCATTGGAATTATCCGCACCTGTTTCCGTTATTCTTTCCGTCCGATGAAGCTTTTTCATTGATGACGATTTTTTTCACACTCCCCACCGAGAAGTCTCCTCCTCTACACGAAGGAACGGGAGGAGAGGTTCATTCCGGTCCATATAGGTTAAAGTAAAAAAAACAGATAGGCTTTGTTAGAAGGCCTGCCAGTAAAAACATAAAAAAATAGTCCCTATCCATAATGGAACAGGGAACAAAACAGATGATAAAAGGGAGAAGCTATAAGGACGAGCGCTGCTTTAGCCATTCATCCCAAAATTCCGGCATTCCTCCTTGTAACGCAAACGATACGTGTCCTCCTTCCACTTGTTGATATGTTTTATCATGGCTTGAAGCTTTTTCGATGATCGGATAAGATAATTCAGCTGGAATTAAGCGATCTCCATTTGTGCACACAACCAACAAATTGGCCGTGATATTTTCCAATTGAACAGACTTTCCCTTTATTCGAAGGAGGCCATTGATTATTTTATTTTGAGCAATCAAATCCATTAAATCAAGAAAAGCGGCACTCGAAAAAGGAATATGATCGTTCGTCCAATCGTTGAAAAGCTTCCATTTCCTCACATAGGCTTCATCATGGGCGCGCTGCAAAAGAGAGAAATAGTGGCTAAAGTAAAGAGGAACTGTGCATAATCGAACTCCTGCCTTAATGAATTCCCTTGGTACGATGCCGATCTCGCGAAAAAATGAAGCAGGCTGAATCGTTCCGCTTCGAAGCGCCTCCACCCATTTATTCATAATGGGGAGATTTTTCATATCCACCGGTGTAGCGATGAAAATTAAATTTCGAATCGGTTCCTCCGCAATGGCAGCATAAATCGCGGCCATTGTCCCTCCTAAGCAGTAGCCGATTAATGAAATTTCAGCGGCTCCCGAATGCCTGATTGCCCGTTTCACTGCCTGCTGAAGATATGAAACAATATAGTTTTCTAGCGTGATATCTTTGTCCTCATAAGCAGGAGCTCCCCAATCTAGCAAATAAACGTCATATCCTCTCGATCCAAATCCCTCAATTAAGCTTGTGCCCGGGGCCAAGTCCAAAATGGAGGCGCGATTCACGAGCGAATAGACATGAAACACCGGAATATCATACTTTTTATCTGGAGAAGGATAATACCATAGCACAGCTTTGTTTTTTTTCCAAATCGAAATTCGTTTTGTTTCATTTGCACGCTCCGCATCTGATCGTACCGTCCATATATTGCGCCAGCGGCTGATTTCTTTGTGGACATGCCCTACTAATTCATTCTGCTCCATTTTTCATGTCTTTCCCTTCATTCAAAGAGTGAACAACCTTCGCCAGCATTTCTCGAATATCCCCTAATTCTGCTTCTATTTTGTTGATTTTCTCATTAAGTATGGTTTGTTGCCGTACATCAGATAGCGGCCAAAGCTGCTCTTCAAGGGCATCAATTTTTTCTTGTGTATCCACGACAAGTTGGGCAATATTCGCCATATCGCTTTTTAAAGGAAGATTCAATACATTGGATAGCAATTCCTGATGGGCTTTTATTTTCCCTACTTGCCGAGAAATAAGCGGCTCTAAAACAGCGAATAACCGAACCCATGCTTCATGATTCAACAATTGCTGAATAGATGCATTTCCCTTGTTTTCAAGCTGAAAGCTTTTTGTTTTTAATTGTTTATATATGGCATCTAAATTGCGAGCTTTGAAAAGATTTTTATTGATTTGAACCTCTATGTTATATGGTCGCACTCATTCCACCGTCCACTACAAGAATATGGCCTGTCACGTAATCCGATGCTTTAGATGCAAGATAGATCGCAGCTCCCTTTAAATCCTCTGCATTCCCCAATCTCCCCGATGGTGTTTTTGCCAAAAGATCATCACGGACATGCTGTAATGCAGACGTTAGTTTTGTAGGAAAAAAACCTGGGGCAATCGCATTGACCTGTACATGAAAAGGAGCTAGCTTGGCCGCTAAATCTTTTGTCAGCGCAATCACGGCACCTTTACTTGTCGAATAGGGCCATGCATCCATCAATGTTGCTTGCTGTCCGTACATGCCGGCTATGGAAGCAATATTGATAATTTTCCCTGACTGCTGCTCAGCCATCATTTTTCCAGCCGCTTGCGAAAATAAAAACATCCCTTTGACATTAACCTCCATCACTCTCTTCCATTTGTCTTCAGGAACATCGAAAAATGGAGCCATCCATGATGTTCCGCTATTGTTGACAAGAATATCAAGCGCTCCAAACCTTTCCTTTGTTTGTTGTAAAACCCGCTTGATATCATCCGCTTGAGTCACGTCGCAGGCAAGAGCCATGGATTGTACTCCTAATTGTTGAATTTCTTCGCATGCTTCCTCGCATTTTTCCAGCTTGCGTGAACAAATCACTACACTCGCTCCAGCTTCTGCCAGCCCAATAGCAATTTGCTTTCCTAACCCGGTACCTCCGCCTGTAACAATGGCTGTTTTATTTGTTAAATCAAATAATCGATGCATCATTGCTTCTCCCTTCTCTACTGCTTTTTTCGCAAAAGAAAGCCATGCTCTCGTTCATTCCTCGCTTCGCTCAGAATGATCTTACATGGCTTTCTTTACATTGCACAATCGATTACGATACAAATGCAATTGAAAGATGGAATAACGGATCTCTGAAACGTGAACGGCCGAAGGCAAGTTCACTAACCTTCCCCTGTCGCTCATTCACGTGACAAAGATCCGAACTGTACCGCTTTCAGCCGCATTGATGGTTTTGTGAAGCGATTCGTTGTTCGGCCATCTCACCATTGAAAAACAATCTGAACTCCATATCCAATATAAATTACGAAGAAGGTTGAGCTACATCTATATAGATATAGCCCTTAATGAAGAGATGCTAAATTAAGGAGTACAAATATCTAAAGTTGGGAACAAGGCGCAGAGCACTGCTTCAATGACACTTAGTAAAATATTCAATATCTCTGTTAGATCAACTTCTGGAAGATCTAAATCAAAAGAAAAACTAATCGTACCAAGCGGAGTGGTAAGCGAAATGCTCAATCCAAAGTCTGGATCAATTACTTGTTGTGCGCTTACTTGCTGTGTGCTAGCTTGAGCTGTTGATGGAGCCGCTGTGCTCGCTGTATTATTAGTCGTAAGCTTCCCATTTCCCAATGACTTGACAGCCTCGTTAATTCGGTTAATGAGCTCGGCTGCTTGCGCAGAATTTCCTAGCCCGCCAAGGTTAAGCTTCATAATTTATTTTCCCCCTATTATTAGATTTCTCTATACTGTACTCATTTTGATTGAAAATGCTGTAGGTAAAGAGAATAGATTTCAAAAAATATGCTATTTCAACATAGATTTAGGAACATATGTCTAAATCTGGGTCTATTGCACAAATGATCGCTGTCACAACATTTAAAATCGTATTCAACAAGTCTTCAATCGGTAAATCCAAACCAATTGAAAACGAGATGGTTCCTAGAGGTGTTGTTAAAGTAATCGTTAAACCGAGATCTTCTCCAACCTGCTGCGCACTTACGTCCTGCTGAGCTGTCGGATTCAAATTCAAAGAAATATTTTGACTGTCTGGCAAAGCCGCTAATAAATTTTTAAACTGTCTTAACAGTTGAACCTGTGTATCTGTGAAGCTCCCTAAATTCGCTAAAACGAGTTTTTTCGCCATTCTGCTTTTCCTCCTTTCAAGCAAGTTATTATATTCTATTTTTTCCCATCATCATTGTTGTGTGCGATTGTAATGGCTCTTGTATCAACTATTAACTATTTTTTCAGCTCACAGTCGAAACAAATATCCATACTCAATCGAGTACAGGACAAATTCCGACAATCCGTATAGAGATGATGCGGCGATCCAATAATAGCCGCTCCAAAGAAAGATCGCTCATTCGATGATGGGAGGAAAATCGGCGAATGGCTCGTGTCACGTCAAAACGTGACCAAAAGCTGAACAACATGATAGACTCCTTGCTTATTCAGGATGAAAATCAAATGTCAACACACCCTATTGGATTGATATAGTGAAATCATCTGTACTGGATGGCAACGCTAAAAGCCACATCTATCAAAAATGACTCTTCAACGGCTTGTCTGTTGTAACATATTTACTTTATTGATATGGGCTATCCTCGACATCAGGAATAAAAAAAGCGCAAAGCCCCCTTCCAGTGTGAGTCGACGCGACTCGAGCCGATGGTGTTTGAAGCTAGACAGCGCCTTACTTCTTTAATAAGGGAGAGAAATTCTAATATGAAAAAAAGCTCCATTTTCCTGTTTTATATTCTTCAGGAAAAGGAGCCCTACTAACAAAACCTTTATGTTTATTCTTTTTTTCGTCTTCTTCCGCATCCACAGCCTCTTCTCTTTTTTTTGTTTTCTTTCTCTTTCTTTTCAGCCGGTTCTGCAGACTTCTTATGCTTTTCTCGTGCCATCCTTTCTCCCCCTTCTACAAATAAATTTAACTTGAAATTTCAGCTCTTCGCTGTTCAAAAAATCAGTTCGTCTATTCCCAAAGAAGGCTTGGAGGGAGCACTCATGTCCAGCCGGACGGCCCAATAAATGGTTTGAAAAGCCGAAATACCAAGCTATTTCTATATAATCTTATGTTCACTCTTTGATAATGGTTAACAAAATCAACTATTCTACTAATTTTTCTACAATGGCTTCGATCACTCCAGCCATTCCCGCAATCGCCAGGATCATGATCACCGGTTCAAAAACTGCCGGAAAAAGCCACCCTCCCAAAAATAATCCTGCCGCACACCAAATTCCTGTGCACCAGTAACAGCTTAAAAGCTCTCCTAGAAAGGCACGAATCCCTTTTCCTTTAATGACCACATATGTTTCTGTCACATTTTCATCATTTGTTTCTACAACTTCCTCTAAAAAAGGTTTTCTAATAAAACTCGTTATTTGATCGTATACCAACAATCTAGTCAGCCGAAAAACAGCAAACGAAAAAACGAACAGTTCTATATATGAAATACTGTTCAGCATCCCTTTCCCCTCACTTTCCTTATCATCATATGCAGGGAGGAATCAATTATGTTCAGCCAACTGCGAACTTGGGAATGGATCAATCCTCTCTATAGAATGGGCGTTCGAAGCCAAATCTGTGGACTTTCTTTCCCACGCCAATATGAACCTGCAAAGCCATCGGCTCTTGGACATCGGACAATCGACAGTCAATCCAAGCTCTGAAAAGATGCAAATGTGAACATCTAAAACCTCATCTCCCCTGAAATTATCGATACATCAACATGCCAAGTTCCATCTATATCTCCTGTCCATAAACAACAAAAACAGCCATCAAAGAATAGTCCTATTTTTATAAGAATAAAGCAGCAATAACCGATCTTCACACGGCCGAATCCTAAATGGCCGGCCCCAGTGAAGCAAAATAGAAAAAATGGGCACAGGCATTTGTATGTTTATCCAATCAAAAATCGGCACATTTGCATTATATGTATACAGGAAAGGAGGATATTTACCACGTTTCTATTCCATTTTGCCGCATTCCAATTGAAAAAACAGTTCATCTCAAAAGAAAAAACGGCCCTGAGGACCGACACTGTGACACATTGAAAGGAGGAGAATCCATTTGTCTGATAACAAAAAAAACCTGGAGCAAATCTCATCAAGCTTAGCCAAACTGTTTATTTTAGATGCATTTAATAAGCACAACGTAAGCAGCGAGCACAGACGGCAGCTTTCAGATGACGAAAAACAGCAGCTGAAAGCACTAGTAGGAAATTTACAAAACCAAGTAAATGAATTTCTCGAAAAGCAAAACCAACCAAAAATCGCGAAAGCCAGCAAAACTCCTGAACCCCCAAAAAACACCACTCTAAGAGATATGTTAAAAAACAGAAAAAAATCGTGACAAGTACGCAATAAATGGGTCAATCCCCTAGGGCAAGTATCATATACAAAAAAATCCTTTCCGCATTTAATAGTATTAAAAGAAAAAGGAGGAAAATAACTATGGAAGCCAGACCATATTCGTGGCAGGCTCACGGTTCCGCATGTCATCCCATTGAAAAACGGTTTGAGCCGAATAATTACTATAACAACAGATTTAACGTCTGTGATGATAGCGACAACAATTCTACAGTGATGCAGGATGCGGTTCAGAGAGCTGACACAGAGCAATTATCGTCAGAAACCATTATCGTTAAGGACTCTTGCGACATCGAAATCTCTTCTACAGAAACACAAGTAGCTGTCGCTCTACAAGTTGTTCTTCAAGTAGCGATCGCATTAGTCATTAACTTAACAATCGCTGACAGCATCCGTGCTGAGGCAGTCACACAAGAATTGCTACAAAAAGCAACGATTACTCAAGCAAACAAACAAAAATTGATCATCGAAAATTCTAAAAACGTCGTTGTTACTACTACAGATACTGATGTTGCTATCTCCCTCCAAGTATTGATTCAAATTCTCGTCGCGCTTGTTGTACAAATCGACATTCTCTAAATCTGTCAAGGCGAGGGTATTCGCCCTCGCCTTTGTACCTTTCCTCTCCCAGCACGATTGCTTTTGTATCATCGATTATGAATCAGTGTTTTATCATTTGGCTCTTGAGATTTTCTTTTCATCTGTCATTTCAAATCCAACATTCTTAGGCAAATCTATAACATAAAAAGCAAATCTTTTCCATGATAAACACATTTCTTTCTTGAATATTTTCCCTAATTTTTAGACAAATGCCCACACACTATAAAATGAACGCACATACTCTGTTAGGGACAGAAGGTCAATAAAACCAGTTATAAGGAGTTGAATTAAATGGGCCACGATAAGCATCATAAAGATTATAATTGCGTATGCAGAGCGGTTGAAGAAATTTTTGATGCGCAAGAAGCCATTGAAGAACAGTGCCCGACTAGCTGCTTCAGCAACTTGTTAAACCCTGCTATTTCTCCAGGAAGAGATACCGTTCCTTTTATCCTCTATACAAAAAAAGGAGATCCTTTCACTATTTTCGGAAATGTGGGCGGCTTTACTGGCGATATGGCATGCTTTAAAACGATTTTCTTCCGTGTTGAAAATATTAAAGACTGCTGCGCAACGTTATCTTTATTAAGACCGGTTGATGGAGATGGCGAAACCATTAGTGTCTGCGATCCTTGCGATCCAGATTTCTTCGGTCTCGAAAAAACGAATTATTGCATCGAAGTCGACTTGCAGAACTTCACTGCTATTCAATGCTTACCTCCTGATTTAGTAGGCCGTGCGAGAGATACAAAAAAACACCATCACCACGGTTAAGAAAGGAAAATGGCTGCTGGTTCTACCAGCATTTTTTCTGTCAAGTTCCTAAAAATAGACTGCCCAATACAACGAGGCAGTCTATTTTCATACAATAAAGAAAGAAGCAAACAAGAAGATGGCCAAAAAAATTTTTTACCCTGCAGAATATATTTTATTCAGAAGCTTAATATTTGAATATTCAAAATTTCATTTTGCGCAAATTCCAATAACCGTAAATCGCCGCTTCTTCTAATTTTCACTCTGTTATCTTCTCTCTCTACAATCACACCTCGAATGTTTTCTGATTCTGTTTCAATGATACATAGCGCTTTAGGTACATAAGATGGCAAGTTCGTTAAATAATCGATTTTCTCGGCAACCGTCATCTCCGTAAATCGTTTCCGATGCTCACGTATATCCGTATCGCTCCATGTTTCTTCTTCTTGCTCTGCCTCTTCCTCTTGTTCCGTCACTTCTTCTTGCTCCGTCACCGCTTTCTCCTCTTCCGTCTCTGCTTCAGTTTGTGTAGCATCCTCAGCTTCTTCAACCACCATCTCATACTTTTCTTCCACTTCTTCTACATCTTTGACTTCATCTTTTACCTCTTCAACATGTTGCTCTGTCTCATCCTTCTTTTCTTTATATGGTGTTTCCGAAACATCCTTTTCCTTTTTTATAACAACTTTTTGCATCGGAGCATTCATTCTTTGAAAGCCCGGCTGCGCAATATACAACAATGGCTTAGGTGATGGTTTTCTTTTCATGCAATTTTCACCTCCTGTTCATGTTTATTCTATGCGTTCCCTCTCTTTTTTGATGACCAGAAAGTGAACAGGAGGGATTGTGCATGAAGTCACAAGCGTTTCGTCTTGTCTGTTGCTTAGAGGAGGAATTAGAGAGGCCTGATCAATCTATCGATAGAAGCGGAAACCGAACCATTCATCAGCTGGCAAAATACGAACGTTTTTCTGGAGGATCGAACAAACGGCATATGCAAACAGCTACGGTCGCATGAATCTCGTTCACTCGCTTTTTCGTCAGCGTGACAGAAGCCCAAACCACGCCGCTTTCATCTCCATTTCAAGGGACGGCGTTGTTCGGCCAGCGGATCATCCACGCGCTTCTTACCAATGGTAGTCTCCCACCTACACTTCAACTTAGAGGCGGGAGACTTCTCGATGAATATGTTTTAAACGACTTTATATAAGATCCATCGCCAGCACACATGATTTTTTCCTATATCTCGTTATGATTCAATGACGGTTAATTTTTCTTCCGCTTTTGTCCGCGGTCTGGCCTGTGGGATCGAAGCAGGGTAGCCAATATGTAATAGCCCAACAATTTTTTCTCCCGGCTCTACTCCTACTTTTTTGCGGAAAGATGGCGAATAAATATAGGCTCCTGTTTTCCATATAACGCCAATTCCTTTTTCCCATGCAGCCAGTTGGAAATTTTGGATTAAGGCACTTGTTGCCGCTAAATCCTCCTCCCATTGCTTTTGACGCGGATCTTCCTGCATGACGACTAATAAATGCGCTGGAATCGGTTGCAGCTTTTCTCTTAATAGATCAATATTCTTTCCATTATTGGATTCTTGAGCAATCGCATCAATCAGTTTTTCTTTTCCTTCATTCACAAACAGTATAAAACGCCATGGCTCTCTTAATCCATGATTAGGCGCCCAAACCGCTGTATTTAATAATTCACATATCACTTCTTTTGGAACGGGATCTTCTTTAAACTCCTTAATCGACCGACGCTCTTTAATGGTATGAGCTACTTTGTATTCCTGCCGCATGGTGATCATTTATGCCTCCTTATAAATAATAATGATTTTCAATTACAATTATTTCAAAATTGAAGGAATTTGTAAATGTCTTTCCCTTCAGCCCTTTCTTCACCTTGCTCCTCATTAGATATGAATTCCCCCACCTGCGTCTATTATCATTGCAGCACTTCTCCCTTAGATGCCTGCTGAGGCTCTATCACCAAATTGTGCCATATAAAGACGATAATAAGCTCCTTTCCGCCGCATGAGCTCATCATGGCTTCCTTCTTCAATAATCCGCTGATCCGCTACCACTGCAATCCGATCAGCCTTTTTAATAGTCGCCAGCCGATGCGCAATCACAATGGTTGTTCTTCCCTGTGCCAAATGATCCAACGCTTCTTGCACAGCTTGTTCGGTTTCTGTATCTAAAGCGGATGTAGCCTCATCTAAAATAAGAATAGACGGATTTTTTAAAAACATCCTTGCGATCGCGATTCTTTGTTTTTGCCCGCCTGACAGCTTCACTCCTCTCTCCCCGATCAACGTATCTAATCCATCCGCTTGACTGTAGATCACATCTTCTAATTGCGCTTTTCTTGCGGCTTCCCAAATTTCTTCTTCTGTTGCATCTAATTTGCCGTAAGCAATATTATCGCGGATGGTGCCATCAAAAAGATAGACATCCTGTTGCACAATGCCGATATGTGAACGCAGAGACTTTAAAGAAATATCCTGAATATCGATTCCATCAATCATGATGCGGCCACGATCTCGCTCATAAAATCGCGGCAGGAGATGGCAAATCGTCGATTTTCCCGAACCTGAAGGCCCTACCAATGCAATGGTTTCTCCCGGACGAATATGAAGATTTAAGTGATCCAGCACACGTTTATCATGTTTATAGGAAAACGACACATTCTCATAACGAATTTCCCCATGGACATGTGACAGCTGAAGCGCATGAGGGGGGTCCGTAATTTCTGGTTTTGTCTCTAAAAACTCGATAAAACGTTTAAAGCCGGCAATGCCCTTTGGATATGTTTCAATGACCGCGTTAATTTTTTGAATGGGCCCGATCAACACGTTGGCTAATAATAAGAAAGCGATAAATTCACCATATGTCATTTGCCCATCAATCACAAACCACGCTCCTGCCAGCAGCACAAACAAGGAAAGAATTTTCGTTAAAACATAATTCATGGATGAGTTATTGGCCATAATTCGATAAGAGCGCAGTTTTGTCCAACGAAAGAGATCGTTGCTTTCTTTAAATTTCGCAATTTCATGCTCTTCATTAGTAAAGGACTGCACAACACGAATACCGCTTACATTGTTTTCAACACGTGCATTAAAGTTTGCAATATCGCCAAATAGCTGCGAAAACGCCGCGGACATTTGCTTCCCAAAATAAATCGTCAACAGCATAATAATCGGAACGAGAATAAAAATCATCACGGCCAGCTTGGGGTTCACCGCAAGCATAATCCCAAATGTGCCAAGCAACGTCATGATGGCAATAAACAAATCCTCTGGACCATGATGAGCCATTTCTCCAATATCCATTAAATCGTTCGTCATGCGTGAGACTAAATGTCCCGTCTTTGTGTTATCAAAATAGCGAAAAGAAAGCTTTTGAACGTGCTGAAACGATTCGTTGCGCATATCTGTCTCAATATTGATCCCTAATTTATGGCCCCAATACGTAACAACGTAGTTGAGCAAAGCATTCAAAAGATAAATGAACAACAGTCCTACACAAGCCCATAATATTAGGCTCCAATTCCCGCTCGGCAATAGATCGTCTACCACTTGATTCACCGCAAGCGGAAACATTAATTCAATAATGGCTGCTAATACAGCACAAGAAAAATCAAGCAAAAATAATCTTTTATATGGTTTATAATAAGCGAAAAACCTTCGAATCATCTTTACTGCCCCCTTTTCATCGAAGCTCTATATACATTGTACAGACTTCAGCGCTTCCCCGCCATTCACTCTTTCTCTCTATCGCCTTCCAAACTCGAATCAATTTTCAATTATCGATAACACCCCATTAAAAATAGATCGCGGACACCCAATAAATGATAATGAAAATCGTTTTTGATTATAAATTTACAATCAAGCTCTTGTCAATAAAAGAAAACGTCTGGATTGGTGCTGCGGTCGCCTCTTTTTTTAAAGATCCTGCTGGATCAATCATTTAAAACATACCCTTTCTATAGAGTGAACCCACCCTCGCCGCTTGAACACGCGACAAAAGCCTGTCATAAGACTTTCTCCAACAGGCGATTCCAGAAAGCATTCGTTTCATCTTATATAATAAAAATTTATTAAAATCCCTCTATCTTTTCCTTTTGTTTTTTTCTATAATTTTCAAAAGTCTATTATTTTATTCATTTGAGGTGAGGCGAATGATTCTATTCATACTAGCGAATATAGGTATCCTGCTGCTGATGCACTTATTCATTCAAGCCCTTTACTTGCAAAATGATGAAGAGAAATATTTCTCTGCTAACCAAGTCAAATGGCTGCATATTCTGATCGTGTCGTTGGCAGCCATCAGCTTGTTTGATTTGCTGGCTATAAACAGCGGACAGAACTGGAATTGGCAAACGCTCCCCCTTGTCATTTTAGCTATGCTGCATGGTACAAGCTATGCTCTTCCTGCCCTTTGCTTCGTCGTTGCGTGGAGGTGGATATTAGAAGGAGAAGGTACCTTTGCAAGCATTTTATTTGAATGGATGCTGCCTACTTTTTTATCCCTTTCATATTATCGCTTCAAGCTCAAAAAAGGATTTCATTACATCCAAGTTTTCTTCCTCTTTTCTTCCATTTGGCTAATTTCCCAGCTTCCGATCATTCTTTTTTCTCCTTTTAATGGAGAGATATTTCAAAAGGAAACATTCATTCATTTTCTCTCCTTTCAATTAGGAGCACTTCTATTGCTTTTCTTCATTTATTTGGGCAAAAAACAGCTCCAGCTTATAAGAAAGCTTCGATTTTACGCGGACCACGATCCCCTTACCCATTTATACAACATGAGAAAATTTGTAGAGGTCGTCAACAGCCAAAAACAAGGACCGTCTTATTATATCGCGATGCTTGATATCGATTTTTTTAAAAGAATTAATGACACATATGGGCACCAAAACGGGGATGAAGTATTAAAAAAACTAGCGGCCATCATTAAGGAGGTTCTTCCAGAGCGAATCATTGCTGGACGTTACGGGGGAGAGGAATTTATTATTTGCATCATGGTATATAATGAAAAGGAAGCGGTTGCACTGCTTGAAAACCTTCGGATTGCCATTTCCCAGCACACTTTCTATACAATAGATGGAACAGAAATGCCGCATATCACCGTCTCCATCGGTCTTGCGCGATTAAATAGGCAAACGGGGATTGAAAAAGCAATCGAACAAGCTGATCAATATTTATATATAGCCAAGCAAATTGGCCGCAATCGAATTGTGTTTCAACAACCCACTATTCCATCGTAATGCCATTTCTCTCTCCTTTGAACGGGTCCCGCTTTCCTTTACGCTATGCGTAGAAGCTGAAATGGCTCGCTCAATCAGTAGAAGGACTATGAACGAAGCTTAGATGCGGCGATCTCCTTCTTTTTTCGCGCGCTCCCGTTCGTTTAAATGCTTAATTTCCTGAATCATCACTTTTACTTGTTCCTTCGCATCAGGATACAATTGATTCCAGTGTTGTCCAAGCGCGGGCATAGATTTGGCAATATGGGAATAAAGAATCCAAACCTTGACCTTCTCTTTTAACTCATGATTGCTTTGTCCAAGCAGCAATTCTGTATACTTCTCAATAAGTGCTTCAAACTGTTCGATAAAGGATTCATTCATTTTTTATCTCCCTCCGATATCCTTTATTTGTTCATCAGCTAACATAAAAGAGGCCATCTTCACTACCTCAGCCCAGCAAGCCAATAAGTGCCACTTGTTCAGCTGCTAAACCATATAGCGGCGACTACTTTAAAAAAATTAAACGACAACAGGTGCTTGATGTTCCATCCCTAACTCCATATTCTCAACAGCGATCCATCGTCCCGCTTCCTTGTTCTTTAAAAAAGAGGCCGAGAATCTTGCCGCATGTTGTATCCATTATAAACAAAATTTTACCAACATCGCAAAAAATGCGCCCGGTTTGCTCGCAACTATGTTTGCTACTATATGATGAATACAACTTGATACGGCAATATTCCTTAAGAAGTGAGCAGGTGATAACCGATTTTAACTGTTGGTTTTTACAGATATCATTTACTCATCGTATTTACACGGCACAAGAACAACAAATGCATCCATTTATTTTCCACCATCATGAAAACTATCACTCGCAGAGGAAACGAATAATCTCAGAAAAGCTATCGTCAGACAAGCCGTTTTATCGAAGAGCTGATTGTCCCCTATTGTACAAATCAAGGGACATGTTATATAGTTTATGAAGAAAATCATTCATGACTCCGATCACATTGGATAAGCCATACTGCCAAAAAAGGATGATGTGAAAATGACGAATAATGACATGACATATAACATTCAGCAAGTAGCCGCCATAACAGGG
Source organism: Anoxybacillus sp. PDR2 (assembly GCF_009834045.1). NCBI lineage: Bacteria > Bacillati > Bacillota > Bacilli > Caryophanales > Anoxybacillaceae > Anoxybacillus > Anoxybacillus sp. PDR2. The sequence goes on from NZ_CP047158.1 coordinate 3,305,331, forward strand.
CTTTCTAAGCAAGTCATCCGCAAATGGGAGGAACGGTATGGAATCGTTCAGCCGAAACGGCTTGACAACGGATACCGCATTTACTGCGATGAAGAAGTGCAACAGCTTCTATATGTGAAATCTTTAGTAGAGAAAGGCCAGTCTGTCAAACAAGCAGCGCTGCATCTAAAAGAAAAAGCGGCACTCAACCAGAAAAACTTGAACGAACAGGCGGATGACACGCATTCATGGGCTCATGAATCTGTTTGCACATTACTTCATGAGGGAGATCTTTATCATGAAGCAGCTATCTATCGCACTCTACAACGAGCATATCAGATCTATGGGTTGCAGCCCTTCCTCCATTCCATCGTCATTCCCTTTTTGCAAGAGGTAGAAAAGCGCAGGGATCAGGGGCATTGGAGAAAAGATCAAGCAATGTTAGCAAGTGTAGTGGTTCGCGATGTTCTCATCCAAATACGCCGCAACTTCCCTTGCCATGAACATGCGCCATTGCTGCTGGGTGCATGTTTTCCTCAGGAACAGCACGAAATTTGGCTGCAAATCATTTTATTAGAATCTTTGCTTTGCGGCTGGAAGACGATCATGCTTGAACGAATTTCTGCCTTTGATGTCATCGAGTCGGCCGTTCAGCAATTAACACCAAAAAAAGTGGTGCTGTCAGCTTATACAACGGCTTCCTTGGAACAAAATAGCGATCTTCTTACAAAATGTCATCATGTTGCCAAACATTATCCGCACATTTCATTTTATATTGTGTCCCCTGATACAACATCGTATATCCAAGAAGGAACAGCTCCAAATTTACAAATGACCGATGACATTTTCAGCCTTGTAAAAGACCGCTAAAGCAAAGGAACAAAGCTCCCCCGTTTCTTTTGCTCACTAATGAATGAGCAAAAGAGCGATAGATGTTTGACATGGAAAGAAACGATCAGATGTCAACATTATGAGCCGCTTCACAGCCCGAACACGGGACTGCAAGCGGCTCTGCCTTCCCCTGCTGCGCACTTGTCCCTGTCTCTGTCTTTCCCAAAATCCATTCGTTTTCTCTTAGAGGGGATTTATATTATTAAGAGGTGGGAGATCTCTTCATAGGTATATGAAATCATTTTGATAGAAACTTGGAAAAAAAATGAATACTAGATGGATAGGGTCAATCTGTAATCATCTTTTCACACGAAAAAGAGCGAGCTCATCCCCCCTATTTCACAGCCCATAAAAGTAAATATCTTTTAGAATGTTAAGGCTTATAGGAGCTTCTCTTATGAATGTTTCTTTGATATTCCTTCAACAAATATTTTTCTGCGATCATAGGCAAACAGAATCATTGCTGCTCCTAGGCCCGCACAAATCATATACATAAATGAGTATGAAGAGAGGTCAGCTACCGGTCCCATAATGACCCCACCTAATGAAACCCCTAAATCGGCCATAGCAATAAATAATCCCAATAATACATTGCGGTTCATCTCCGGCAGGACAAAGGTTAAGTATGTTGTTAACGTTGGATAGAGAAGGGCTTGAGCGATCCCCATCAAAATGGCACCAACATAGAAAAATATCGCTCCGCCGATTATAGAAAAGCTTACACACTGTGCGGCTACGGCTAAAATCAACATCGTTCCCATGATAAAAGAAGAATGCCATTTGCCATCTGAAGGAATCTTTTTTCTTAAAGCAAAACGAGCAAAAACAACAGTACCCGCCTGAAGCATAAGATAAATTCCCGCATTACCGCTTTTTAATTGCGCAGCATATAGTGGGATAAAAGTGGTGATAGCTCCGAATACAATAGATGCCACTAGCATCAGTACGCTACATTTAAATAAGAATGGATTTTTTACTAACTGGCTAAACGATTGAAGCATCCTTGCCCCTTGTCCAGCATGGTTGGCAGCAGGCTGAGTTTCTTTTTTATCCATCTTTGCACTATATCCAAACAGCCCTGTAAAGATGGCAATGGCGATCATCACCACTGTAAAGTAATCCATCCCTCCTTGCCAAATCCCTAATGCCAGCATGGGACCAATAATGCCTGGTATATATGAAAATAAAGAATATAATGAAATGCCCTGGGAGCGATCCTTTTCTGGCAACGCATCAATAATCCCTATCTGTAATGCCATTGAAAAAAAAGCGGTCGACACCCCTTGCAACATCCGGGCAACCAGAAAGCCTCCTAACTCAGTAAACGTATAGAGGATTAAAGCAAGTCCATTGATAATAAGAATGATGCGTAACACGTTTATCGGTCCATGCTTTTGGATCATATAACCGGCCCATGGCCGAAAGAACATGGTAGTAAACAGATAGGCTCCCATGATCATGCCAATGGTTGTATTGCTTGCTCCCAACGTTTCCCCTTGTAACGGAATAATCACATTCAAAATAGAGTTGGCACTAAAATAAAGAAAAACCAACATATATAAACGCAGAAAAGGCCAAGACATAGCTCCTCGCAATATTTTCTCCTCCTATATAACTACAAATATTCACGGTCCGGTCGAAAGGCGCGTCCACAACTCTGGCTTTTTGTTACCACGGCACTCTCCTTTTAAGCCCATGGATGGTGGCAAGCCCCCACTAACCATTGAAAAACATGCCGAACTTCATGGCTATGGTTGCCATGCCAACCGTTATTAAAAAGTGATAATCATTTGTAATAACTTTCTAGCATATTCTGACTGAACATCCTTTAAGTGTTCAGTTTTAACGATCTCTTCGATTTGACCGTTTCTAAAAAAAATGACCCTGTCACAAATATAAGCGGCGGCCTGTATATCATGGGTTATGAAAATATAACTCATATTGTAGCTTTTCTTTAACTTTTTTAATAAATCCAGCACCTGGGTTTGAACAGATACATCTAAAGAGCTGGTTGCCTCATCTAATAAAATGCATTTCGGTTCTGTTGAAATAGCTCTTGCTATACACACTCTTTGGGCTTCTCCTCCAGATAATTCATGGGGATATTTTTTTCTATAAGATGGGTCTAATCCAACCTGATTTAATAGATGATCAATCTTGCTTTGAATCTCTTTTTGCCCTTTTAAAGGCTCCATAATGGCTTCTTCCACAGTAAAAAACGGATTGATTGAGGAGATATAGTCTTGAAATACAGCACTAATGTTCCCTACTCTCACTTTTCTATCCTGTATGTTTTTCCCCTCAAATAAAACAGTTCCGCGATCCGGCTTTTCAATTCCAAGAATTAAACGGCCCAATGTTGATTTTCCGCTTCCACTTTCTCCGATAATGCCGAGACATTCACCTCTTCTACATTCAAAACTGACATTTTTCAAGATTTTCTGTTTTTCCCTCGAGAATAATCCACCTTTTTTATAGCTTTTCTCCACACAATCAACTTTCAGCAACTTTAAACTCTCCCCATTATTTTTCTAAAATGGTTACTAACCTCAAGTCTTGTCGATACTAAATATCTTGTATATTCATGTTCTGCTTTGGAAAAAACTGTTGAGATATCTCCTCTTTCAACAATTTTTCCATCCTTCATGACTAAAACGTCATCCGCAATTTTTTTCACAACACCTAAATCATGGGAAACAAAGATCATCGAGCATCCCATTCTTTCACGTAATTGAATGAATTGTTCAATGACCTCAAATTGCGAGATGGTATCCAGCGCTGTTGTCGGTTCATCAGCGATCATAATGTCGGGCTCTAATACTAGGGCCAATGCAATCATGATTCGCTGCAGCATTCCGCCTGATAATTGGTGTGGATACTTATTCATCGTCTCTATCGGGTTTTTCAGCATGACACTTTCCATGGCCTTTTTCATTTTTGTTTCTATTTCTTGATTGCTCCATCCGAAATGTGCAGCAAGTGTTTCTCTTAAATGAACGCCGATCACACAAGAGGGATCGAATGCACTCATCCCATTTTGCAGAATCATGCAAAGGTTTTTTCCTCTTTTCTTTCTCATTTCTTTTTCAGAAAGATGGTTTACATTTTCCCCCTTAAAGAAAATGTCCCCTGATTGGTGAATCCAAGGTTTATTTAGTCTCATAATCGACCTGCAAGTCACGGACTTTCCGCTTCCGCTTTCCCCAACAATGGCAAGACAGTTTCCCTGCTTTAAATGGAATGAACTGTTATAAACAATGATTTGGCCCGTGTTCATATCCGTCACTTGCAAATTTTCAACTTCTAGTATATTCATGAATTTTTCCACCTCTTATTTCTGTTTCCACCTCTTGTTTCTGAATTTTATTAGTAGAACGTATTAATTTCGGGTCTAAAGCAACTTGAAGCGCATCAGATAAGAAATTAAATGCTGATACGACAATAATGATCGCTAATCCGGGCGCTAGCATTAGCTCTGGTCTTGAAAACATCACTTGCCTTGCCTCATTGAGCATCATTCCCCATTCAGCATTTGGGGCTTGAATTCCCAGACCTAGGAATGAAAATCCCGATATTTGCAAAGTCATGGAACCCATCGAACCGCTTGAAACAACGGCAATATCAGAAAGTGTAACAGGGACAATATGCTTCCAGATAATTTGTATGTCACTCATACCAGTTGCTTTAGAAAATTTGACATAGTCTAATTCCGCATACTGCATAACAGCCGTTCTGATTACTCGAGCAAACCATGCCCATTTCATCAAAATAAACGCAATCAATATATTCTTAAGCCCGATCCCCAAAATACCGACAACCGCCAATGTCATAACGTACCCTGGGAAAGAAAGCATAATATCACAAATTCTCATCATAAAGAAATCGACTGTTCCTCTAAAGTAACCCGCTATAAAACCGGCAATAGCTCCAATTAAAACAGATATGAATAATGCTCCTAAAACCCATAAAACGCTGGGACGAATGCCATAAATTAATCTGGATAAAATGCATCTCCCCAAGTGATCGTTGCCTAATAGGTATTCCCAAGAGGGTGCCGCAAACCGAAGTCTCATATTTACTTCATTAGGATCATGCGGCGCGATGTAAGGAGCCAATATACCAGCAACAATCGTCACAACAATGAGGATAAAAGATGCAGCGGCCAATCGATCTTTACTTAAGTTTCTTAATATTGTCATTTATAATCCCTTCCTTAATTTAGGGTTCATCGCCGCATTGATAATGTCAGAAAGCGTGTTAAATAACACAAAAGCGGCCGCCAGTATAAGAACATAAGCTTGGATAATCGGAAAGTCTCGGCTTAGAATAGATCTAACACTTAAACTTCCTAATCCTGGCCATGCAAAAACATTCTCGATCACTACCGTACTCCCCAATATAATAGGAATAGCCATACAAAATATTGAAACAGCAACTTGTAACGAATTTCTTAAGATATGCATGGTAATTTTCCTCTCAGGTACACCGCATGCCCTTGCATATAGGACATAGTCTTCGTTTAAGTGGTTTAACATCGAACTTCTCACCACCCGAAAATAAATGCCAGCGTAATTAATCGCAATGACAGCCACCGGAAGAATATAACTTTTATATGAATCCATTCCGTTTGTCGGTAACAAGTCCAACTTAACAGCAAAGTACCAAATCATCAGCGACGCAAGCCAATAGGACGGCATGGTTGCTAGGAAAAAGGAAAATCCTCTTACCGATTGATCAATGATGGTTCCTTCTCTCAACGCGCAAACGACACCTAATAAGATGGATAAAATAATAATCACAACAGACGAAACGACCGTTAGCTTTAATGTGTTAAGAAAAGCTGGACCTATTAATGACCAAACTGGTTGTCCTGTCACGTATGAATTCCCAAAATCCAACTGCAAGCATGCCACAAGCCAATCGAAATATCTTACGATAAATGGTTTATCGAGTCCCAGTTCTGCTTTCGTTTGAGTCATTAATTCATCGGTTATTTTAGGGACGCCTTGCGCATGCAACACCACTTCGGCCGGATCTTGAGGAGAAAGGTTCATGAAAACAAACGTCAAAAACGAAATGATCAAAAGCAAGGGAATGGATACCAGTATCCTCTTCATCATGTAACTTCCCATAGAAACCTCCTTCTACGTGACAAAATCGTTCGAAAGCACACTCGCAATCATTACCATGATCTAGAAAGACAGCGCTAAAAAATTTATAGTCGGAAGGCAAGTCCGCCGCCTTGCCTTCCACAGTGGAAAACGCCCAAGCTTCACGCATGTGAAATTTGCTCTTTAAGAAACCATCATTTTCCCCTGTTTTGCTAGTTCATAAGAGTAATCAATCAGTATTCACCTTTTTATCGCAATGGCTATTCAACATCCATTTGTTCAAATGGCAACTCGAATTGTGTTTGTTTAAATGAGATGCCTTTTACATTTTTTGGCGCAACTATAGTGATTCGGCCGTTTGTAATTGGAATAAAGACGGCCTCGTCATGAACAATGGTTAAGATATCCGCATACAACGATTTTCTCGTTTCCTCATCAGTGGACCCTGTCACTTCTTTAATTTTTTTGTAGAGTTCATCTGCTTCTGCGATGCCGCTCGTCGTATGCAAATAAGCAGACTCCGAAGTAAAGCCGGCAATTGTGCTTTGAGGATCATATGCTAATCCCCATGTTTGGTTGAATAATAAATCATAGTCACCTGTTGTTCTTCTATTAGCGATTGAAGTGGATTCTTCACCAATGATCTCCAGCTCGACTCCTATCTCTTTTAAGGAACTTTGAATCAATTCAGCTTCAGCTTTTTGGGAAGGAGAGTTGCTATCATAATACAATTTCACGGCCAATTTTTTGCCATCTTTCGTCCTCACTTCAGCTCCCTCCTCTAATGTCCAGCCTGCTTTTTCTAAAATTTCTTTTGCTTTTTCTAAATCATAGCCCCGCTTCTTCAAGTCAACATCTGCATACGGAACATTAGATGAAAAAAGGGTATTAGCTACTGTTTCAGTGCCATTTAAAATATCTTTGCTAATGGTTTTTCTATCGATTGCGTACCAAATGGCTTCACGAACAGCGGTTTCACTGACTGGGCTATCCACTTTGCTGCTATTGGCTACGATCATCTTCGTATTCATCGGTTCACTTTTAACAAGTTGATAATTGCCTGAATCCACTAATTGATTCATTGCTTCAATGTCAATGCTGTCTACACCTCGATCATCTGTGAAAACAAAGTTGACTTCTCCTTTTTGTAAGGCTAAAAATGTTGTTTCACCTGCAGGAAGAACTTTAAAAGTAATTTTCTTCATTTTAGGTGAGCCGCCCCAATAGTTTGGATTGGCTTCAAACGTTGCATATTGATCAACTTTATGTTCAGTGAGAACATATGGTCCTGTACCATGATAGCCTTTTACGCCATCTTTTGTGCCCCCATTAGTAAAATCTTTAGGTGACATAAATACATAAGGTCTAGTCAAAGATAGTTCAAGCAACGTTGGATAATAGGGCTCCGATAGCACTAACTCAACGGTATATTCGTCTATTACATTGCAACTGACTATTTTGGTTGATAGTTTGATCCAAGCATGTTTTTCTGCATTGTTTTGCACAGCATCAATATTTTTCTTCACTGCCTCTGCGTTAAATGGTTCGCCATCATGGAATTTCACGCCCTTTCTTAAATGAAATGTGTATACTTTTCCATCCTTCGAAATTTCCCATGATTCAGCGAGCAAAGGCTTGATTCCGTCTTTGGTATTTTCCACTAATGATTCATATACCATCCCTTGAGCTGGCATTGAGCCTGCATACAAATGCGGATTCATATCATTAATGTCTTTCGTTGTTGCAATCACTAGTTCTCTATTATTAGAAGCACCTCTTTTCTTGTTATTGCTATCAGAGTTCGTCGAATGGGCAGAGCAAGCAACTAGCATAGATAAGACTAAAAACATAAGAGCCACTATCTTCAACTTTTTTACTATCATGTATTTCTTCTCCCCTTAAGTCTTATTTATATACCATTTATCCGGCTGGAACATTGTCGTAGCGCAGGTCTGAACAACGCCGCTGATCCGTTTATGGTTCTGTCAAACGGCGCTGTTCAACACCCGATCATCGTTCCAGCTCCATATCGATGCAAAAACGAACATGTCAAGCGACAGCTACAAAATTGAACACAACTCACTTTCGCATGTAAAATATAATCTATTTTCCAATCATTATCATCGGATTAAATCGAATTGATTACGATTTATATAACATACTACTTTATATCATCTAAGGCATTCGGTATCTTTCAACTCTTCGCTGTTATGCTTTTTCCGATTTCACTGCATATCATTTGCAAATCTTCCGCAAAATGTTGAACGGTAAATGCATGAGACAATAATTCTTCTCTATGAGATTGAGTAAATGTTTCGATTTTCCTTTCATATCTTTCAATAAATGTATCGATTGTTGGACAATCCACGTTTAAATATTTGGCGATCCCTTGTATGATTTTTATGCGATAATAGTCTTCCTTAGGCATTCTTGGGATCTCCCAATACCCTTCCTTGTTGACAAATACCTTCCTAAATGGAACAGCAGAAAAATCAAAATATTTTCCTTCTTTATCTGGTTCTGAAAAAGGATCGATCAATAGGGAAGTATAACGGATATACAATAAATACTCTTGATGAATAGGCTCCAAATGATTGAAATTTTCAATATCCTCGCGTGATAAGCTTTCCGGTCTTACCGGATAATTATCATCGATCATAAATTTAAGCAAATTGATACCTTGTATATTCATTTTCCCGATCATATTCATAATTTCTTTCCAATGAGCCAGCATTTCACGAATTAAATATTGCGTAATAGGCCCCTCAGGATAAATTTTGTATACATATTTCTTCGTATCTAACTCCCCAAATATCGCTTGTAATGAAAAATCGTTCATAAATAACGGCGGATGGACATATAAAGAAATATTTCTTGTTTCCGCCTCAATCGGGGACTGCATCCTTTCTAAGGCAATGCCTAACTTTTCATATAGCTGACACAGTCTGTCGATATTCTCAGACGGATCATGTGTCGATCCTATATAAATTTTTTTCTTCACACCTGTTGTTAAAACATGATTAGGCGGCTGGTTATGTATCCATCGCGTATCGCCGTAATAGGTGGAGAAACTAATAATTTCTACATCTGAATTTATACGTTTCATATAGTTTCTGATTAAGCTATTTGAACCGAAAGTTGGAGAAATTAAAACAATACATTTAACTTGTTTTAATAGCTCATCATTCATTTGCTTTAATACGTCCATATAAGCATCTGTTGTTACGGAAAAAATAATGGTATCCCAGTCCCCTTTAATTGTTCCATATCCTTTAAACACTTGATCAATAAAGCATTCCCCTGCCATAGCTTGATGCTTTTCATTTTGAACGCTCACACGAATAAGATGGCCACTTTGCTTAAGAGCCGCAAAGACTTTTTCCGAACGAACAGATTCTCTCCCGGAAATCCCCACATAGCAATTCAACTGTTTTTTTAAAGTGGCAGCAAGCTGAATGGATGTTGGTCCGGTTCCTAACAACAAGACTCGTTTAAAGCCGCTCATAAAAACCTCCCTTTCTATTAAGCGAATAAGCTATACTTTTTTGTACAGCGCTATATCAAATACGTGCTCTGGGCGTATGATATGCTCAACTAACTTCCATTTTTCCTCATCTACTTCTCGTAATGGATAATTAAATAAAGACTTTAATTGATTACCATACCTCATAGCCACCACTACATGGTCATTGGTTAATTCATATAATTGGTCCAATATGTCGTATTTACTTTCAACAGTTGAACTGAAGATGACATGGGTGACGTCTTTCGTAAAATCAAGATCTTCCACTGATAATTTTTCTAATCTTATGTTTAATCCGCTCCCTAGTCTTTCCACGACATTTCGGCCAAGTTGAATAGCCTCATCATCGATATCTATGCCAACAACCTCCGCCCCAGTTCGTTTAGCAATTAATAAGGGGGTCATCGGGAATGAACCCGAGCCTACTAATAATACTTTTGATTCAGAAGTGATTCGGAAACTGCCAAACTCTTCTTCAATGCATGATTCGATATTTTTAAAATAATCGGCTATTTCAACATGTCCATCTCGCAATTTTAAGGCACGATATTTTTCCATAATCGCCACGCAAAGGGCTGATTTTTTCCTCAAATTCGCCACAAGCTGACTCCATTCGCTGGATTCGTGAAGTTCTAGTTGCTCCCAAGCCTCTTGATTTTTCTCATTTGTTATAAATTTGGAGTAGTCATCTATTAAAAGCTCTAATTCTGAACAATGATTGATTGTATGATCATACTTTTTGGCCAACTCATCAAACTTCTCTAAAAAGTAGCTTAAAGATTCTTGAAAAGTTTTTAAGACAATCATTCATTTCACCCCCATACAATGCGGTAACTAAACATTAATAAAAGCCTTACCTTGTGCGACTATCCCGACACATCCTTCAATCTTAAGATTTGTTAATATTCCCTCATGGCAATGGGCCACTACCTTCATAGTGCCTCCGGGCTGCCTAATCGTTGCAGCAACATTTCTTTTATTCTTATTTTTCCATGCTAAATAGGCTCCTAAGGACGCCGTACCTGAGCCGCAACCTCTTTCCCAAACCATACTGTCTAGATGAGGAACGTAAATGAGGGGAGCCAATTCATCAGATTTCGACTTATACAATAAAATGCCGATCAAATTAGCTCCGATAGTGATCCCAAGCAATCTTGCTAATGATTGAGCTTTTTCCCTCACGGCACTACTAAATTCATTCACTTCTATCACAATATGGATGAACTCCTGATATCTCACGATCACAATATCCAAATCGTCTCCGTCATACTGAATCGTTTTCTGTTCGATCTGTTTAGGAATCGGCATAGTAACTTGACAATAATATTCATCTGAATCCCTTTTTACTTGGCACATTATTAATCTGTCCGTGCCCGAGGCTTCCAATAAAAGTTCCATCCAATCATTCTGCTTTAGCCCTTTTTCAGATGCAATATAAGCGGCCAACGCCATGCAAGCATTGCCGCAAAATTCACCTCCGGCCATCTGTAGATGGGCAGCAGCTTGATGATTTCTCGGCTTTTCTATAAAACCTACCTGCTCAGCATATACATTGTCATATGACATAATTTTTGAAGCGATCCGTCCATACTCCTCAACTGGTTGATTAGCTTTTACGAGAACGGTCATATTTTGTGTTGGATTAAATTTAATAAAATCGATTTCCTGTTTCATCGCAGCTCCCCTTTACACTTATATTTGCTTCATAATCATCTTTTGTAAAGCGTAATGATTATGATTTTCATTTTAGAACAAATTATATCATATGGTTAAACATTGTCAATATTGTTATATTTTTTATATTAGTGAACACGAATTGTGCATAAAGAGAGGATATTCTCTTGGTGAATGAACCTCCCCTTTCACTTTGTCTAGAGTTGGGAGACTTCTCGGTGGATGGTGTTTTCTGCGCGTCGAAATTCCTAAACAACGCTGCTTTCAGGTTCGTTGGTGGCTCTGTGAATGAGCGTAGTTTGGCTACTTGGCCGTCAAAAAATCCTCCTTAAGCACCATATTTATAAAAAGATAAGTAGATGGTATATTTTTTTTGCGAAATCCTCACGCAATGGAGACTCATATGAAGGGAGCCACGCTAAGCTTTATTGATGTTGCCCAAATGGTTGAAGCGAACCCTCGGCTAAAGAATCATAGCCATAAAGATTGTTTGGCTTATGTCCATTCTTATCATGCTATATGTCTCATTAAGCCCATATAACGCCTATAAAAAGAAAGAATGATAGAAATTTTCAAAACATATCATTATGGTTATATGTGCCGCCATGTTATAATGGGTCATGTAGAAATTTCCATAAGGAGGTCTCAAATGATGTATGATGTAGCGATTATCGGTGCTGGACCAGCCGGCGCAAGCGCCGCTCTGTTCACCGCAAAAGCCGGAAAGAAAACGCTATTAATTGACAATGGAAAAAGTATGACAAAGCGGGCTTGGGTTGAAAATCATTACGGTGTCATGGAGATCACGGGAACCGATTTAGTAGAGACAGGAAAGAAGCAAGCGGCTAAATTTGGCGCAGAACTCATAAGCGGTCAAGTGACCAGCATTCAAAAGCTAGAAAAAGGATTTCAAATTGAAGCAGCCGAGCAAACATTCGAGGCTGAGCATATTATTCTAGCAACCGGTATAGCAACAGACCTCGCAGAAAAAATTGGAGTCAAAACAAAACAAGGAACTGAACCGAGAATTAAAACGATCGTTGAAGTAGATAAGCTAGGACGAACCAATGTAGAAGGGATTTGGGCCGCCGGCACAGTGGCTGGCGTCAGCGTGCATACCATCATCACCGCTGGCGATGGAGCCAAAGTTGCCATTAATCTCATTAGCGAGTTAAATGGCGCGCGCTACGTTGATCATGATGTTCTCCAATCATAAAATTCAAAGGGGCAGCCTTCAAAACGACGCTGCCCCTTTGATTGCTTTATGGTGCCTAGAAAGATCCCCTCCTTGTACGAGCAAACCTCTCTCTAAATAGAAATCAGCTTTCGATATAAAAATGTCTCTCTTAACCGGAAAATTATAAAAAATGAATATACGCACATCGTACGAGATCAAATCGAAGTACTTGTTGTCTTGGGGTGGTATCGAATGGTATCACACCCTTTTCTGAAAAGAAACACCGCTCTTTTGATGATGGCTTAAAAGAGACGCAATATCACTTACTCTCTTCCATCACTGTTTAGCGGAAATGATTCTTTGGCGATTGCTAAATAAAACATGAGGGTCAGGACATGGATCACCGCAAGAACTAAGAAGAGATTGCTGTAAACAGCTCCGTTTGTATAGACATTGGCAGGGTTCCAAGCAACATCAGCCCCAAGATCGATCATTTTCCCATAAATCCCCGATGCCATTCCGCCGGCAATAAAATTTAACATAGACAACAGTCCCATGCCGACTCCTGAATATTCCTTCAGCAAGGTCAGCGAAACGGCATTCGATATGGCAATCGTGATAAACGTTTGCCCCACTTGACCGATCACCAAAAAGAAAGCGATCCATAAAGGAGAGATGCCTATAAAAGTAGAGAGTAAGGCAAAACAGAGAATTAATAAGCTTGAGGCAATAGAGTACAAATAAGTGTTACCTTTTCTATCGGCTAACTTTCCTCCTTTTTGTCCGAGCAAAGCGGCTGTTAGCGCGGCCGGGACCATAGCCATACTGATCCAAGCGGGAGGCAGATGATGAATTTCGGCTAAAAATAAAGGGCTCAGAAAATAAAGGGAAAAACCGATTCCGCTCACGATAAAAGCAATCGCTAATCGCCTTGTATATTGTTTATTCTTAAAAAGCTGAGGTTGAATAAAAGGTTGGCGAGCCGTCAGAATACGCAAACTGAACACCCCCAATCCAATCATCCCTCCTAACAACAGCCACCATGATTCATTGGTGACGCTTAATAACCATAAAGTGACGGATGCAGCAAGCAAAAATCCCCCGATCCAGTCTATATGGGCCGATGAACCTTCTTCATCGCCAAGGTATTGGCGATAAAACGGCAAAGTCAATAAGAGAAACACAGGAATACAAAATAACCATCGCCAATGGACCATGCTGATCATTAAAGCAGAAATAATCGGACCAAGTGCGCTCCCTAGGGCTAAGCCAACAAAGGCCGTTCCCATCGCGTGTCCCCTTTGCTCGGGAGGAAAATAGCGTAAAGGAATCAGCATGGCTGACGCTGGGATTGCGGCGGCCCCTGACGCCTGTAAACACCTAGCAGCAAGAACCATCGAAAATGATTGAGCTACAAGACCAAGAAGTGAACCTGCCGCCAGTACAAGCAAGCCAACGGTCAAGATGTTTTTCAATTTGTAGCGGTCCGCCAGCTTTCCATATATCACGGTTCCGATTCCATAAATGAGGGAGTAAGCGGACGTGACCCAGCTGACTTGGGCTGTCGTTAAATGAAACGACTCGCTGATCTCTGGCAGAACAAAATTAAACATCAGAATACTCATAGACGACAGAGTTAAGGTAAACATCACCACACGCATCAATTTCATGCCTTCTTGCCGAGAAAACGGGGCATCCATCTTGATTAGACCTCCTCTTTATTTTGTCATATTTCATGATCCACTCATGACTGTCAGTGCTGACTGTCAATCGTCAAGGTAAAAAAACTAGGGAGACAAAGCCCTAGTCCACAACTGTACGCTATGTTGAATCATTTGCTCTAACGAGACGTTCAGCACTGTCGTATCCGTCGCATCTATATAATTCATAAACGCGCCGAAATGCATAAGCATAAAAGAAACAGCCGTTTGTTCGTGGTCGGTGTGAATCACCTTGCCCCGCTTTTCCATCTCCGTAAAGTAATCGATCAATAGTTTCTTTAACTGCTGTGGATGCTGATGTGTTCTCTCCCGAAAGCCAGGCAAATGATGGCCTTCCGCAATGGATATCTTAATCATTTTGCGGTTTCGAAACATAATTTCATGGTAAGCGCGGCTGATGCGAAGCAAATCTTCGTATAAATCCCCATTCAGGCCGCCTTGAAATAAGTCATTCATTTCCGCTGCATAGTGGTAACGGTCAAAAGCGGATTCTAATAAGTTTTGTTTGCTTCCAAAATGACGAAATAAGGTCTTTTCGCTTAAACCCGCAGCGGCCGCAATCTCCTGTGTGGTCACCCCGTGATACCCTCGTTCAGCGATCAAATCGATCGCTGCCTGCATTAATTTATCTTTATTATTCATCACATCGCGATTCTCCATCCATTTTCACCCTCTTTTTGACTGTCAGTACTGACTGTCATTTAAGTGATTTCATTTTACTCCTTGGCTTTGTTTTCGTCAAGGGATTAGAGCGGAGAGACAGCGCGATGTTTTCTTATCTTTCCAGTTTCGTATTGTTTCGAAGGGGATAGTTAAAAGTGATAAAATAGAGCACCATCTTTCAATAGATCAATGTCTTTCGGCTGTAGAAATCCGGTATGAGATGTGAGGACTACCCATATCGAGAAAGTTTTCTCTTTTGAAAATGCAATTTTGTTTTTTCTTTATCTTTACGTGAAAGTGGTTTAACATTAGTTTTTAAATAATCTTTCCATTCTCGTTCTAATGTGTCTAATGATTTATTAAATGTTTTGTTAATATCAACTTCCAAATTATATCAATTATATATTTTCATAACCTTTTTTATCGGATATTTTTCAAATTAGATATTTTATAAATAACCCTGGCTCGATATAACTTTTTCCAGAAATCAATTTTATTTTCTTCATTGTTAATGTCAAAATAATTATAGCTATTGGTGTTACTACATAATTCATTTAACGGAATGTGTATCTTTTCCTGCAAAACAAAAAGAGGCTGATTCTCCCGTTTCGCGATACGTTCGATACGACGAAGCATGCACTATTGGAGCTTGCGAAGCAACGTCTCTTCATCATCATAGGCTTTTCATGAAAAATGGCTCAGTTATCGTTCGATGGTTCGGATGAAAACTCCCAGTCAACGCTCCCGCAAAGCCGTTCATGATCATGGCATCCACACCACATAAACAAGAGGCTTCATGACCGGTTTCGAGAAATAAAGCGTCAATCCAAACATTTCGAAAAACCTATGGATTCCTCGATGATGTGCTAATCTATTCATGAGACATGAACCTCCTTGTGTGAATAAGTTGCGTATCTATTCTAACCAAGGAATCAGGTTCATGTCTCCTTTTTTGTTATAAATTTATGTCATTTTTTATTTTACTCAGCTACAGTATATTTTTTAAATCTGTCTTGGCAACTCTTAATCAACTTAAGAGCAACATCTCTCCCTTCCCATCCAATAATAGTTGTTTCTTTATTTTCGAGTTCCTTGTATCGTTCAAAAAAATGTTTAATCTCCCTAAGGGTATGAGGATTAACATCTTTAAGACTATGCACATTTTCCCATCGTGGATCAGAAAGCGGAACACCTATTAGTTTTTCATCCTGTCCTTTGTCATCGCTCATAATAAGTGCTCCTACAATACGCGTATCAATCACGCATCCAGGGAAGGTAGGGTTTGTAGTTAGTACTAATACATCTAATGGATCGCCGTCAAGAGCTAGTGTGTTCTCAATATGGCCATAATCGCAAGGATAAAACATAGGGGAAAATAGTACACGGTCTAATTTAATTTTCCCTGTGGATTCATCAAATTCATACTTATTTTGTTCTCCACGTGGGACCTCAATAGTTACTTCAACTACATTTTCCATTTCAGCCACCTCTTTAAAGCATTTTAGCTAACGAATTTTTTAACTGGATAAAATTGTATCACAATATATAATTTTAGTACATATTAATTGATAATGGATATTGTCAACAACGATTTAAAACAATTTCAACGAAATGAAATTCCCCATTATGAATGTTTAATTAGGCAATTGTGACCGCTAAATAAAACTGAACAGAATTCGATTGATTAAATTGAACAGTTTTTTACCAGTTAGAAGCGTGCACTTTACATGGAGTGGCGTACATGATAGCCTCGTTTCATGCGGCTGATTCTTGTTGTTGCTCGCTTTTTAGGAAATATCTTGTACGCAGAGGCTCCATGTCAAGTGATAGGGATTACGCTGGAATTTCCAGAAAAGTGTTCACTCTTATTTAGCGAAAACTGTTCAATTTTACTTGACGGTCACAGAAGGTTTCATTTTTATTAATTCCATTGCATGTACCTCCTTAATAGCCACGCTTTCTTAACCAAGCTTCTCCCCATTCTACTGCCTCTTTATACCAGCTTCGTTTTGGACTAATACTATTTATTTTATACTGAAATGTGGATTCCTGTTTATTAAAGCTTGCTCGATAGCTCTTGCTTGCCTTCTTGTTAATGGTTTATGTGTTAAAACATCAAGTCGGTCAAATCTATTACCATGTTGTGCTGCCCTCTTAGCCGGATTCTTAGAAATACCAACGTAATTAATTTTACCATTCCTTACTCCAACATATACGTGGGTATTAGATGGTCCTTTTAGTAAAGAACTAGGTGATTTACGTATACCCTTACATAAAACCTTCCCTGCAACTTCCCTCCTGCTTCCTATAACAAATGTGGCAGCACTAGCGACAAGTAAATCGACTAGTCATTAAACGGCAAATGTATGGGGGAGAAGCCAAGTTCGATTTGCTCAGCAAAAGAGTTCTTTATCAATCCATTTAACATTTTTTATAAAAATATTGACAACCACATCATCTATGCTTGATTTCTCCACCAAAATTGCAGGAGAACCAGTTTTAAATCGTTGTTAACATTCCGCTTATTCTATTTTCAGAAATGTTAATTTAACCACACAAATCTGTACTATGATATAATTCATATCATATCTCATATCAAAATCTATTTTTGTTGTAAATAAAGAAAAAGCACCCTCAATGGGTGCATTAATAATTATAATAGAATAACTAGAAAAGAACTTTACTTCTTTTCCTCTCCTAATTAATATTTTTGTGAAAAGACTTTGAGACAAATCATTTTCGCAGTTTTTAGATTACTTAAAGTTATACAGCCATATCAAACATAACTAATAACAAAAAAAATTAAACCCGCAGCTAGTGATGCCATACCAAATAAAAAGGCAATTGCAGTACCAGAGATTGGATTTTCAATCAATATATCAAATATGATTAGTAGAAAGGTTTGTAATTTTCCAATCCTAGATTCTTCTCGTTTGATTTCCTGTATAACTTTATATATAGAAACAGTAGTCAAAGTAATCCCTATACTTAGGAAACAAAATATTAGTAAATACAATCCCTTCACCCTTTCGTATACTTATTTTAATCATATACACTCCCCTTGATTACTTACTTTACAATTTTTAAGATCCTATCTATTTTTTCTCCAACTTTTATATTTACTTTTGCTCCAAACATAAAATTTCCCGAACAAGTGTTTTCCATAACCCCCAATAGCTCCTTTAGATGCTCCTAAATGATAACCTATAACAGCTCCTCCCATAGCCCCCACTCTTGGTATTGTCTTTTTACCGACTAATCCTCCGAAAGCTTTTCCCACTTTAATGTATTTAATAAACGCACTCCATCCAGAACCTGCTAAACCTCCGAAAATTGCACCTTTTACCGCACCGCTAGCAGCACCCTTACCAACTTCTCTAGATACATACTTATTTTTGCTCCATCTTGTAAATTCCCTATCATACTTATTTATATACTTACGAACTATAGCATATTTCCCATCCGGATCGACCATCATCACCGGATTGTTGTTCGCATATGTGTAGCCGTTTTGGGTTAGGATATCGTCCGAATCTCCTGGATCAGGGTCCATGGACAAGAACACACCATGGGTTGGGTGGTAATAACGGGCGATCAAGTAGTAGAGTCCCGTCTCTTCATCATATTGGTATCCCGCATAGCGATACGGGTTTTCGGTTACTAGGGCACCCGTTTGAGAACGAATTTGGCCCCATGTGTCGTACTCGTAACGAGCGACCACGTTTCCTTGCGCATCCGTTAACGCAATGACATCGCCATGCGCGTTGTAGTGGTAGAAATACGTCGCCCCGCCTTTTTTCATCGCCAACAGTTGGCCGTTTTCTCTGTATACATATCATTTTAACAGAGCATCACTGACTTCGGTTTCATAGAGAACGTACTAGTCTTATTTTCCTTTTTATTATCAATGGTCTAACTAAAAAGACGACAACGCTATAATATAAAATAAGCGTGTCGTCAAACTTGTTCTTCTATCGAGTGTCTAATTTCATCAGGATACTCGTAAGGATATAACTATGAACAGTATTTAAAAATATCTAAATGGTGCCGCAGTTGTTCAAGAATATATGGTAATGTAGAAAGATGGATATATAAGCTGCTACTAAAGGAATCATCGCTGTGCAAATCCTTAAACTGAATCTGTACAATTCCTTCACCACTATTATGAATATGCACTGTCACATTTAGTTCTTTAGATTCTGAATGAAAAACTGCTTTACCTTCTTGTTCTCTGTATATTTTCCTTAAACTTTCATAGAAGCGAAAGATATTATGATTGTCAAAATGGAAGTGAACCGTTTCCGCTGCAAACCCACTACCTTTTAGCTTTACTTTTCCTGTAAAATAGCAACCACCAAAAAACGGATCTCCTTCATTTTCAAAGTTTGTGATAATTAACTCTAGACTTCGGTCCGGATTTTCCTCGCATACAAATATTTTCATGCTTTACATCCTTTCTGCCGGTTATATTCGTTGTTTAATATGGCTCATAGTGAAAATGACGCACCCTCTTAGCTCTCTTATTATACACAACTGTCAACTTATATTTTTTATACTTATAATTTATATTCGTTGTTTAATATGGCTCATAGTGAAAATGACGCACCCTCTTAGCTCTCTTATTATACACAACTGTCAACTTATATTTTTTATACTTATAATTTCTAGGGTCGCCTATGGAGTGTCTTGCTTTTTCTAACTTATGCATGGCTACGGTATATTTATTATAGCCTTTGGCCCCATCTTTAGATTTCTTCCTATAAACGATTGCCCTTGCTAAAATCTGTCTTGGAACATAGCGATCCCGATTTTGCATATGTTTAAATGCCGTGCTATCAAATCTCATTTTTTTAGCAGTTGACTTCACTTTATAAGCTCGATATAGTACCTTACCTGCTTTAAATCCAACTCCGCCAACCAGTCCCACGCCGACGGCGATCGCCGCAGCTTTCCAACCGCCTTTTTTAAAGGCCTTATACCCATCATACGCCGCAAATCCCGCATTAATCGCCATCCACACAAAATGCCCATCCGGATCGACCAGCATCACCGGGTTGTTGTTCGCATATGTGTAGCCGTTCTGCGTCAAAATATCATCCGAATCTCCTGGATCAGGGTCCATGGACAGGAACACACCATGGGTTGGGTGGTAGTAACGGGCCATGAGGTAGTACAATCCCGTCTCTTCATCGTATTGGTATCCGGCGTAGCGATACGGGTTTTCGTCTGCTAGGGCGCCCGTTTCGGAACGAATTTGACCCCATGTGTCGTACTCGTAACGAGCCACTACGTTTCCTTGCGCATCGGTTAAGGCGATGACATCGCCATGCGCGTTATAGTGGTAGAAGTACGTCGCCCCACCTTTTTTCATTGACAACAGCTGGCCGTTTTCTCCGTATACATACGATTGTACCACAGTTCCGCTTGTGTCGGTTTCATATAAGACGTTGAGGCTGTCGCCTTGGTAGTGGTAGTTCGTCACCACGCCATTGACGTTCTTTTGAATGCGTCATCGTATTTTTATAACAAAAAGAGGTTATACCCGAAACCCCGGGATAACCTCTGACCAAGAAACACTTTGACGCCGTTCTTGCGATGCTAACCAAAAGATCGCTTCCTCTTTTTTTAAATACTAGGTTTCATCTGTAATGTATAAGGCTTTAACTCCCTTTTTAATAAAATCTTATGAATATCCTCAATGTTTGAGGTCGTAAGGAGCACATACGGAGTGTTTCCAAGGCTAATGAAAATTTTTTCATTATGATTGGCTAACATAAGAGCTGCTCCTGCTTCAAAAGTGAAATCTAGCTTATTAGAGTTCGTTTTATAATAGTATGCATCCTCTAAAAAAGTGCTAAGCTGAAATCCATTTTGAGATTGCATTTCTTTTATCTGGATAAACTCTAATTTCTCTTTAGGATTGAACGATTGTAATGTTGGCATTTCTGTTTCCTTTTTGATGAACAGATGGTCAATCTCCGCTTTATAAGCGATTTCTGTTTGCTCCGCCGTCACTACATAACATTCCTGATGATTCACCTGCAGTACGACTTGCGTGCAGCTAAAAGCTTCCCGATAGTCAGGATCTAAATCCGAACAACTTACAAATACTCGTATATGTTGTGATTGGGAAATCCTACGTAAATCATCAAGCTTTGCTTGGATCGGAATCAGGTAATGTGGTACCGATGACAATGGAACCCCTCCCTTTTAAAAATGTATATCCTCATAAACTCCACCACGTTTTAAATCTAGATTTATCTTCCATGTTCCGTCTTTTCGCTTTTTATATCGAATTTGATATTTATTATCAGATGTATACCTTCTCACAGAATTTCCATCTCTTTTTTGAATGACTTTTTTCCCTTTTGTTAAATGCCTAAATATACTTTTAGCTACTGCTTTGCCACCAGGTAAATCGGTATTAATCCTAGTCCGATGTTTTCTAGCATTTTTGCCAAGAAGCCATACAAACTTAAGGCTTTTCCCTGTATGTCTAACAAGTTTTAATTTTCCCCCACCAATCGCACCGAGGGCGGTTTTCTTAGCTACGTATTTCCATCCCCGACCAGTTTTATACGCCTTATACCCATCATACGCCGCAAACCCAGCGTTAACTACAAACCAGAAGAAATGCCCATCCGGATCGACCAGCATCACCGGGTTGTTGTTCGCATATGTGTAGCCGTTCTGCGTCAAGATATCATCCGAATCTCCTGGATCAGGGTCCATGGACAAGAACACGCCATGGGTTGGGTGGTAGTAACGGGCGATCAAGTAGTAGAGTCCCGTCTCTTCATCATATTGGTATCCCGCATAGCGATACGGGTTCTCGGTTGCCATTTCACCGGATTTTGAAAGAAGCTGGCCCCATGTGTCGTACTCGTAACGAGCCACCACATTTCCTTGCGCATCGGTCAACGCGATGACATCGCCATGGGCGTTATAGTGGTAGAAGTACGTCGCCCCGCCTTTTTTCATCGCCAACAGTTGGCCGGTTTCTCCGTATACATATGATTGTACCACAGTTCCGCTCGCGTCGGTTTCGTACAAGACGTTCAGGCTGTCGCCTTGGTAATGATAGTTCGTTACCACGCCATTGACGTTCTTTTGAATGCGGCGGCCGTCGTCGTCATATTTGTATGTGACAAACGGCGCGCTTTCGCCTTTTCGAGTGATAGCGACAAGCTGATCGGCTTCGTTCCATTCATATTGGTACTCACCGTCTTCGACCCGGTTGCCGTTCGCATCGTACGTGATCGTTTCATCGCCGAAACGAACCAATTGATTCGCCGCATTATAATCGGCCGTCGTCGTCGTCGATGATCCGTCTTTCGTTTTCACGACTTTCGTCCGGTTCCCGAATCCATCGTACGTATACTCGATCGTCGTTCCATCTGGACGTTGTTCGGTCTTCAACTGATCGAGCTCATCATAGCTGTACACCGTGACGTCCCCGTTCGACGTTTCGATGCGGATTCGGTTGCCGTTTTCGTCGTAACGGTACGTTTCCGCCAATAACTCGGTTCCGTTCGCCGTTCCCACCACCAGACTGTTCACCAAGCCGCGGTCGTCATACGTAAAGGTGGCACCCGCTTCATTTCCGGTGGTAAACGTGCGAATGTTTCCTCTCTCGTCATAATCCATGTTTTTTGTTTGGTTACATTTCTCTAGTTAGTTGTTATTCTTTCTCACTCTCAGATAATAAAAGCTCACAAACCTTAAAGTAGGTTGTGAGCTCTAAATGAAAATTTTTCATAAAAAGGCTCCATCAATATTCTGTGTTTCTGTCAAGATAGGCTTGAACAATGCTATCTTTAAAGCACCCTCACGTTAACAAGACGACATGTTAGGAAAATAGGTTGGATTTATATATCTGAAAAATTCCCCATTATACTTCGACTTAGTTTTCATACTCCCAAATAGCGTACCGACTAATAGCTAAAGCTGTTTCGTTCCACGTTTTTCTTGAACAATGTGCAAGTATTTTTTTGAGACGCTCCTCTACACTTTTTATATTAAAGTCTCTCATTATAAACAATCCCCTAGCTATCTCCAACCCTGACTTTTCCACCATATCCCTTAACCTTCTTGGACTTGTAACATAGACAGTAAATACTTCAGCAGAATCTGAGTCCCCCTTTATACCAATATCTGCTTCAATTTCAATCCAAAAATCATCAACCTCCTCTCCCCAGTCTTCATCCATTATCGTTAAACAAAATAATTCAGGAATTATCATTTATATGGCTCCCTCCATGCTAAAAATTCAAGTGTGCATTTCGTAACTTATATGTCTTCTTGTTGATAGGACTCTTATAAAATTCCTCAAAATTCGCTTGATATACCCTTCTTGTTTTCTTATACTGCATTCTAAATACTTTAGATTTATCTTTACTTCTATATCCTATCCATTTACCATTTTTATAGAGTGGCTTAGCCCCTGATCCAACCCATGCTTTCCCAGCCTTTTTTGCTAGTCTCTTACTTACTCTCCCTACTTCTATAGTAGTGTTACCTTTTCCATACTTAGCCGCCAATAAAATCTTCATAATCTTGGCTGTTTCTCTCGCTTTATAAATTCTATACGCTTTAAAAGCCGCACCGCCAACCAGTCCCACGCCAACGGCAATCGCCGCCGCTTTCCAACCGCCTTTTTTAAAGGCTTTATACCCATCATACGCCGCAAATCCCGCATTAATCGCCATCCACACAAAATGCCCATCCGGATCGACCAACATCACCGGGTTGTTGTTCGCATATGTGTAGCCGTTCTGCGTCAAGATATCGTCCGAATCTCCTGGATCAGGGTCCATGGACAAGAACACGCCATGGGTCGGGTGGTAGTATCGGGCGATCAGATAGTAGAGTCCCGTCTCTTCATCATATTGGTATCCCGCGTAGCGATACGGGTTTTCGGTTGCCATCTCACCGGATTTTGAAAGAAGTTGGCCCCATGTGTCGTACTCGTAACGGGCCACCACATTTCCGTTTGTGTCGGTTTCATACAAGACGTTGAGGCTGTCGCCTTGGTAATGGTAGTTCGTCACCACGCCATTGACGTTCTTTTGAATGCGGCGGCCGTCGTCGTCATATTGGTAGGTGACAAACGGCGTGCTTTCGCCTTTTCTTGTAACGGAAACCAATTGATCCGCTTCGTTCCATTCATATCGATACTGGCCGTCTTCTAATCGGTTGCCGTTCGCGTCATACGTGATCGTTTCATCGCCGAAACGAACCAATTGATTCGCCGCATTATAATCGGCCGTCGTCGTCGTCGATGATCCCTCTTTCGTTTTCACGATTTTCGTCCGGTTCCCGAATCCATCGTACGTATACTCGATCGTCGTTCCATCTGGCCATTGTTCGGTCTTCAACTGATCGAGCTCATCATAGCTGTACACCGTGACGTCCCCGTTCGACGTTTCGATTCGGGTCCGATTGCCGTTTTCGTCGTAACGGTACGTTTCCGCCAATAACTCGGTTCCGTTCGCCGTTCCCACCACCAGACTGTTCACCAAGCCGCGGTCGTCATACGTAAAGGTGGCACCCGCTTCATTTCCGGTGGTAAACGTGCGAACATGGCCTCTTTCGTCATAATCCAAACGGTACGTATACGTTCCATCTTGAACAACCGTATTTTGATCCAACGCGTTGTATTGGTAGGTGACGGTTTGGCTGAATGATCCGTGCGAGAACAGGAACTGTTGCAATTTATCCGAGGTGGTCGGATACGTCCATTTTTGGACTCCACCGCGGTCGGATTGCTCTGTCACACGGTTCTTCTCATCAAACTTTCTGGGCTTCGTCGTGCTGTCTTGTAAATATTGGACAAAACATGTTTTTTGACAAAAAAACGGCCCTTACGTAACCTTAGTGAAGGAAGAAGAGAATGGAGAAAATGAGCGTGTAAATCATTATTTTTAACTCCGAATTCTCCATTACCTCGTGTTTTTCCACTAAAAGAACGTAAGAGCCAGTCTTACTTTGCATGAAACCGTTACTATCTAATTATGGTTTTCTAATCTTCGACATGAATCTCCGCCATCCAATTGCTTGAACTCGATTTTACAACGATGTGATGATCGTTTTCCCATTTGAGTGCCCCAAGGTATCTTGAATACACAATTTCGTTTCCAACATCACGAACTAATATCTGATCCATAATTTTAAGACCTTTCTCGTTATAGACCTCACATCTTAACTGAAATCCCTCTAATCGGTGAATTCCTTTTAAAATCGCTAATTTCTTACGGTCTGGACTTTTTTTAGGAGTTTTTCCAACTAGAAAAACCACTTCGTAATTTTGTTTTATAATTTGTTCAAGCGCCTTCTTCACACATTCTGAAACTGTTAATTGTGGCAATGTCGAGTATCTTTCTAAAATTGGTTTAATATAAGTATGAACCAAATAGGAAAAAGCTTGAAACTTGGCATTAGCAGAGTCTAAATTTAAAAAATCCATAAAATCATCAGGGATCGATACACTAATCGATTGTAAAGCATGATTTTCCTCATAAGACGTTCTCTTATTTGGATCAGCCAAACAATAAACGATAATGTTTTCAAATTTTCCTAATTTCATTCCTAATTCACTTAATTTATTTGAAAAGATCAACTCAAAAATTCTCATTTCGTGGATACGATTATAGTGTTTTTTAGGACGTTTTTCCCCCCAATCCTGAAAATGAATATTTATCATTTAATCACCCTTTCTTCTTGTCTACTAAGGACGTGATCGCTTATAACTATATAGCAAGAAAGGTGGTAGTATACTTATAAAATAAAACATGCAGGCTGTAAACGGAGCAGCAGATATATTTATAGAGAAATAACGGTTCCTGCTCATCCCTTTCACTAAAAACATGTCCACAAAGACTCCATATTAAGCCACTAAAACGGTTTTTCCGTAAACAGAAGGGAAGAAATTTGCACAATCTCCAAACTTTTGCTGGATGAACACGCAAAAGTCTGTTTTAAATTTATAAAAAATGGATATTTTGTTCTGGAATAACGCACTAATTTACACTGCTTACGTCTTGAAAAATGAATCAACTTTAATCATATCCCACTCATCCTCGTTTACACATCACTTAACTTTACAGAAACGTATCGCTCTGAATATTTCTCGTACAGTGCTACTTCATCATCACTTAGCCACTTTAAATGGCCTAAAAACCTATCATAAATAAGTTCATCTGGTTTAGTTGATACTACTTCTTTCTCAAACAATACTTGACCTTTTTTCTCTTTAATGACTATCTTTATTGTAAAATGATACAGATCGTGATTACAGGTTACCTCCGCTTTATATTTTTTATTTGGACTAAATTTTGGTTTGCCCCATATGAATTCATTCATGTAGTTTAACTCCTTTACCCTCTCATAAGCTTCCCGAAAAGGAGTAGGATCCCAATTTTTCTCTACAATAACAAAATCCAGGCTATTCTTCAACAGTTCTAGAGTTTCAACTTTCTTCCTGTTATCTGGATACTCTAGAAATTGTTCAATATTATACGGCACTAAAATTGGACAAAAACCATCAAAACATTCTAACAGACGCATCTCGGGATAATGACCACAATGAAAATTTAATTGCCTGCAATCAACAGTTTGATATTTTTTTTCAAAAACCCTTTCATATAATTTGGTAATACATCTAGTTTGAAAAGAAAAACTTTTTTGAACGTCACTTATCTCCTCTTCTCCTAATAACAAGAATGTTTTTAGTAACATGGCTTGCTCCCCTCTTTATGTTATCACGTACTTTCCTCATAGAAAAAATCCCGAGTCATGGCTATTGATTATCCAAAATTATACATATCCCTCTGTGAATTAAGACATTATCAAATAAGGCACTGCCATCTTAATAATACATAAGCGATGAAGGGCGCAAAGAGCTGATGGTACACAGCGTTTTCAGCCGTACCGAATACTGTTAGCACGTTGAAGTATGGATTCACTTAACGAAAAAACACCTCCATGCTCCAACGTTCTTGATACATCTCCGCGTTCTTTTCGGCCAATACATCTAGATGCTTGTCACCACCCGAGTCTCATAACCGTTCGCATCTTGAAAGATGACGACTGGATGTCTTTTCTTGGATCCGGATTGTTTCGTTCCGGGTTGACCAGTAAAATGCACAAGAACCGAAGGATATGGTTAAAAAAGGAGATTAGACCAAGATTCATCTGAAATCATTTTTTACGTCAAATGCCGAGTGTGATATGTTTGTGTAGAGAGATCGCCTTCCCAGGTTTATTGGTTCGATCACTTACATTTTACAGGAAGGCTGTGCTTTTTTCTATGTTTTATATGGATTTTATTGGATAATCAACATGCGTGATACAGAGTTTTGCAAAGAAGGTTACAGAGAATTGCAACTTAACATGGAACCTCTATAGACGTGACCAAAAAAACAAAAGACTAGGAAGCCAGCCATATCAAGGGCTGGCTTTACCCAACAAGCCTACTATACTACGCCCACCACTCCATGTAGAGCTGGCACAAGTCAAATTATCTGCAAAGCTCTGTATTTTTATGGTTCTTACGAATATTTAGTGAAATAACGAACAACAGCTAGAATGATCAAGTTACTGTTCATTTCTTCATGATC
The DNA here is from genome assembly GCF_009834045.1 of Anoxybacillus sp. PDR2. NCBI lineage: Bacteria > Bacillati > Bacillota > Bacilli > Caryophanales > Anoxybacillaceae > Anoxybacillus > Anoxybacillus sp. PDR2. Next base: position 3,332,687 of record NZ_CP047158.1, read on the forward strand.
ATCCGAAAGTAAATCATCCGAAACACGATGAGAGATTTACTTGATTTCGCTCATGTTTTGAGTTATCACTAAAAGAGCGTAAGAACCATTTTTATTTTGCAATCAACAGTCACGGTCTAACATGAAGATACATGTTACCCCCTGCATTTCTCACTGCATAAGCCCTTCCTCTCTCCCACTTTAGAGCTTTTTCTCTTCCATAAATATTTTTCTTAACAATTCGAGCATAATATCTTTGATATCCCATCTTTTTATTCCACTTGCTAATCTGACGGTTAGCCCTAGGGGATGTACCGTTTTTATTCAATTTCGCACCACTAATCCCTACTTTTACTATACGTTTTTTACCATTGACTATTTCGTAAATTTCATACCCATGATGAACCCTTTTAGATAATCGACTATTACCATGTATAGCTTTAACAATTTTACTGGCAGCTTTAAACTTGCCACCAAAACCAACAAAACCAAACGCCGCCGCGACCGCGACACCTTTCCATCCTTTTCCCGATTTATACGCCTTATACCCATCATACGCCGCAAATCCCGCATTAATCGCCATCCACACAAAATGCCCATCCGGATCGACCAACATCACCGGGTTGTTGTTCGCATACGTATAGCCGTTCTGCGTCAAGATATCATCCGAATCTCCTGGATCAGGGTCCATGGACAAGAACACACCATGGGTTGGGTGGTAATAACGGGCGATCAGGTAATATAAACCTGTTTCTTGGTCATACTGGTATCCGGCATAACGATATGGGTTTTCGTCTGCCATCTCACCCGATTGGGAAAGAAGTTGGCCCCATGTGTCGTACTCGTAACGGGCCACCACGTTTCCTTGCGCATCCGTTAACGCGATGACATCGCCATGCGCGTTGTAGTGGTAGAAATACGTCGCCCTGCCTTTTTTCATCGCCAACAGCTGGCCGTTTTCTCTGTATACATATGATTGTACCACATTTCCGCTCGCGTCGGTTTCATATAAGACGTTGAGGCTGTCGCCTTGGTAATGGTAGTTCGTCACCACGCCATTGACGTTCTTTTGAATGCGGCGGCCGTCGTCGTCATATTGGTAGGTGACAAACGGCGTGCTTTCGCCTTTTCCCGACACATGCCTGGCACCATAATTAAAATAGAAAAGCAAGAGAATAGAATTTCTCCTGCTTTTCAAAAATTGTCTTCACCCTTTAATTTTTGAAATGGTATTATCTACAAATTCCTAATTTTTGTAGTTCCTTAATAACTTCTCGCAAAACTTTTTAGCCTCCTCCTCGTCATAATAGACTGAATTAATATGATTGGTAACCTCTTTTAACTGAAAAGCGCCTGGCAATCGAATTTCAGCAAGTTTAGATTTAAAATTTTCTTTGCACGAAAACACATAAGTTTCAATATCTCTTTCCGCCCAAATTCCCCATTGCAAAGACGGCGAAGTAAAAACGAAATAAAAACCATAATGAACCAAACCAAATTTTCCGTTATCGCTTTCTTCCATGTTGAAAATGTCTAAATAATGTTCATAAGTGAGTTCAATCGGAATTTTAACACATTCATACCATCCCATTTTTTCGTTATAGTAATTTTCCAGTTCTGCTAATAAGACATATGAATCGCCTGATACTTTAGATAACTCTTGAATGCTATTCCAAAACTCTTCTTTAAATAGATGGTTATATTCTCCAAAAAGAAAACTACCATACCCCCTTTGGAATACTTGGTCTGGCAATTCACGTTGAAGCTGAAATGTTGTACTTAAAATTTCTTTTATCTCTAAATACTCTTTTTCGTCTTTAATAAATAGCTCTTTCAAGTTCATTCTTTATCACCTAACCGAATTTTTAAAGGTGCGGCGCCTTTATGTCCTTTTGGAAAATACTCTGCCGTCCATCCATGCCAGTTTTTGTCCTTGGCACGCACAATGTATGCAGCTCCATTTTTAGTTAACCTAAATATACTTCCCTTTCTCTCAAAACTCCAACCATTCTTTCTTAAATTTCTAATAAAATGTAGTTCCCCTCATCAGTTCCTCGATTATAAACACCTTCATCTCTTTGATAGATCTGTTAGGCTTGAAATTGAAAAACCTTGAAAGGCACATAACCAATCAAGGTTTTTTTAATATTTTTAATCGCTATACTTGGTTATCCAATCCATAACGTCTTGTTCTACATGTAGGTATTCATCCGGACCATCTTTTAAATCAACTCCGGAAACAATTTGTAAAAGTTCCCAAACAGTTTCATCTGATATATTTGGCTCATCCTGCATGACATATTCTGAAGCCCAATCTGCTGCTTCTTCTCTTGTTAGCTTTCCTTGTAAAATCATTTTTAGTTTATCAACCACTTCCTCTTTTGTTGGTTGTCTCATTTTTTCACCACTTTCCAATATAGTTCCCATTCCTATCAAAACGATAGTGAACCTTGGCACCACCAGTAAATTTAGTATCAGGTCTAACCTGTATAATTCTACTATTATGATTCAAAGTCCCATGCCACATTCTCTTTCGACACATACCTATTACTCTAATCGAAAAACTTCAAGAGAATTTGTCTTCCAAGGATTAATTCACGATTATAAATCGTAAATCTGGGAAATCTCACCTTTTAAGCAGACATACTTACATAAAACACCTTCCAATTTCGTCTATTAATCTCTCTAATTTTATCCCCAGCTCATTTGGTTCATCATCATTATTTAATCCTTTTTCCAAAAACTCTTCATTTACAATATCTCTCAATTCGTTACCTAAGGTTTCATTTATATTAATTTCATTATTTAAAACCCACAGAAGGTCGGGTCTACGGGATTCCAAGCATTCTCTTAATAAAAGTAACATATCTGCGCTTAGCTTTAACATTTACTTCCTCCTTATACCTTTTGACCCCTTTGCGTAAGTAGTAATTATTTTTCCGTTTTTATTTAGAACTACAACCGCATTCTTACCCACATATTTCGTTCTTCCTCCTGACTGTTGAACTACTTTCTTTGGGGTTCTAGTTGCATCTAGAATAGCTTTAGGAGCCACTCCTCTACCACCATCTCTTTGCATAGCCTGTGCTAAACCATGTTTAGTATATCCTGTTATTTTTCCAGCTACAGCCTTTCTAGTAACTTTAGCAAAATTTAGAGCCCGCCTAGCTTTATACACCCTATATGCAATTTTGGCACCTTTAAACGCAGCACCACCAACAAGCCCTACGCCAACGGCAATCGCCGCCGCTTTCCAACCGCCTTTTTTAAAGGCCTTATACCCATCATACGCCGCAAATCCAGCGTTAACTACAAACCAGAAGAAATGCCCATCCGGATCGACCAGCATCACCGGGTTGTTGTTCGCATACGTATAGCCGTTCTGCGTCAGAATATCATCCGAATCTCCCGGATCAGGGTCCATGGACAAGAACACGCCATGGGTTGGGTGGTAGTAACGGGCGATTAAGTAGTAGAGTCCCGTCTTTTCGTCATATTGGTATCCGGCATAACGATATGGGTTTTCGGCTGCCATCTCACCAGATTTTGAAAGAAGCTGGCCCCATGTGTCGTACTCGTAACGAGCGACCACGTTTCCTTGCGCAGCGATTGAGAACGTGATTTCAGTATAAACAAAAATATACCAGAAACATAGAGTTAAAAAACAGAAGGACTAATTGCTGTCCTTCTGAATAGAAAGTTTTAAGATATCGACGCTACAAAATGAATGCAGCTTTCCGTTCATAATCGATAGAGGAATCCTGAAAGTTATCAAAGAATTTAAGTAATATCATTAGTTAATCCACTACCTGTAAAAAACAGGGATAATGATTCAGAAAGTAACACGGCTTCCCAGTAACCCAAACCATGTTTAGCTGTGAAAACTGGATAGTTAGGGGAAGATAAATCTACAAAAATAGGATCTCCTCCTTCCAAATCGTGTCCAATCACCAACCAAGCTCCCTTCCAATCCCCTTTATTCTCTCCTGTTAGGGAGTTGCCCTTTAAATCAATAGAATAACCTATTTGCGCATTGTCTATTTCATCTGGTGAAAAAATATAAACTTCCACACTCTCAAATTTAAACTCTCTTTTCTTCATTGACGCAATGAATGATAATACTTCTCTTCGACTATTATCAAACACTTCCTCTATTCCCCTCTTCTCTTAAATGTCAATGCTGTTGGTTTTCTATACGGTATGCTTATTATTTAATTCTAATATTTGTGCTTTAAACCATTCATCGATATTATGCCATTCCCCGACTAGATATCCTTCATTATCTACTCCTAATACTTTTTCTTGAGAGTTCAAAAAGAAAAATGTGTCTTCCCTTCTTCGAGCAAAGTAAAACAAATCATTTGGAATGTCTCCTATTAAACAGCTTCTTTCGTCCTCTAAGTCTTTAGGTTGATTTGTTTGTTCGTCATAGGACATGTTTTTTGTGAATTGCTCTTTTCCAAATATGAATAGTTCTAAACCGAAAAGACGAATACCATTAAACTGTAGTAATAATTTTTGGTACGGCTTTGGAAAATGCAGTTCTAACTCTTTTTGGAATTCGTCAATTTCACCTTGGGTTAAAGGAGCGTAGATAGCGTGAAACCAATAATCTGGCATATTCACAGGATCTAAAATAGCTATTAATTCTGTACCATTTCTCAATTTTTTGTATCCCTTTGTTTTCCAGACAGATAACTTCGATAATAAAGTAGGTCTATCCAACATGGCAATTCCTCCGAATAAAATTATCTATGTTTTAGTAGCTATCTTCTTTTTATTAATTTACCCTTTGTTTTATTACGCCAATTAAAGCTATGGAGCGCAAAATGCTCTCTAAATGTAACAAATCTTATATTATCAGGGTTACCTGCTAAATCAGGTCTAGAAGATACACTATTAATATGATGACCGTAAAATCCTTTTGCCCTACCTGTCTTAATGATCTCAGCTTTCCTTTTATTACTCCATCTTCTTGTTCCTTTTCCAGTTTTAATAATTAATTGCCTTTCATTTCAAGAGCCCATGCTTCCTGAACAGCTTTGCGCCTAGTGTAAGCAATGGAAATTATTTTTTTCGCTGTCTTTAATCTTCCTCCACCAACAAAACCAAACGCCGCCGCGACCGCGACACCTTTCCATCCTTTTCCCGATTTATACGCCTTATACCCATCATACGCCGCAAATCCCGCATTAATCGCCATCCACACAAAATGTCCATCCGGATCCACCAGCATCACCGGGTTGTTGTTCGCATACGTATAGCCGTTCTGCGTCAAGATATCATCCGAATCTCCTGGATCAGGGTCCATGGACAAGAACACGCCATGGGTTGGGTGGTAATAACGGGCGATCAAGTAGTAGAGTCCCGTCTCTTCGTCATATTGGTATCCCGCATAGCGATACGGGTTTTCGGTTGCTAGGGCACCCGTTTGAGAACGAATTTGGCCCCATGTGTCGTACTCGTAACGAGCGACCACGTTTCCTTGCGCATCCGTTAACGCGATGACATCGCCATGGGCGTTATAGTGGTAGAAGTACGTCGCCCCGCCTTTTTTCATCGCCAACAGCTGACCGTTTTCTCCGTATACATACGATTGTACCACAGTTCCGCTCGCGTCGGTTTCATATAAGACGTTGAGGCTGTCGCCTTGGTAGTGGTAGTTCGTCACCACGCCATTGACGTTCTTTTGAATGCGGCGGCCGTCGTCGTCATATTTGTATGTGACAAACGGCGCGCTTTCGCCTTTTCGAGTGATAGCGACAAGCTGATCGGCTTCGTTCCATTCATATTGGTACTCACTGTCTTCGGTCCGGTTGCCGTTCGCATCGTACGTGATCGTTTCATCGCCGAAACGAACCAATTGATTCGCCGCATTATAATCGGCCGTCGTCGTCGATGATCCCTCTTTCGTTTTCACGATTTTCGTCCGGTTCCCGAATCCATCGTACGTATACGCGATCGTCGTTCCATCCGGCCATTGTTCGGTCTTCAACTGATCGAGCTCATCATAGCTGTACACCGTGACGTCCCCGTTCGACGTTTCGATTCGGGTTCGGTTGCCGTTTTCGTCGTAACGGTACGTTTCCGCCAATAACTCGGTTCCGTTCGCCGTTCCCACCACCAGACTGTTCACCAAGCCGCGGTCGTCATACGTAAAGGTGGCACCCGCTTCATTTCCGGTGGTAAACGTGCGGACATGGCCTCTTTCGTCATAATCCAAACGGTACGTATACGTTCCATCTTGAACAACCGTATTTTGATCCAACGCGTTGTATTGGTAGGTGACGGTTTGGCTAAACGATCCATGCGAGAACAGGAACTGTTGCAATTTATCCGAGGTGGTCGGATACGTCCATTTTTGAACTCCGCCGCGGTCGGATTGCTCCGTCACACGGTTCTTCTCATCAAACTTTCTGGTCTTCGTCGTGCCGTCTTTTAAGTATTGAACCGAAAGTTCATTCCCATTTTTATCATAACTAAATTCGTAATACGGGACGTTGTTGTAGGAAATGGTCTTGACTCGTTCCGTTCCGTCATACGTCCATTGAATCGTGTTGCCTTTCGGCAAGACGGTTTTGATTTTATTGCCGTTGGCATCATACTCATTGGTTGTTACGTCATTTAATGGACCAACCGTTTTCAAAAGTTTTCCCGTCTTATCATACGAATAGGTAAATCCTTGTGACGGACCGCTGCTCGTTTGAATGACTTTCGAAGTCATATTGCCGTTCAAGTCATAATCATAGTGGACGGACGTTCCGTTCGCCAATAGGAGTTGTTTTAAACGATTGGATGGGTCATACTTGTACTGTTTTTGATGTCCCTTCTCATCATATTCACTTAACAGATTTCCTACGGCATCATAGCTCTTTTTCGTGACATACCCGGCTTCATCCGTTTCTTCCTCCACATAGTTGCCTTTGGCGTCATACTTGTTTTTCGTGACAACGTTGCCTTCGATCAAGCGAATGGCGTCAAACCAGACCGTTCCGGTGTAATTGCCGCGGAAGACAGCGGATAGGTCGATTTTATCCATTGGCTTGGAAGGCTGAATCGAAACGGCGGCACGGTTCCACTCTTGCGTGCCGATCGGAAAATCTGCCGTATACGTTTGGGTCGTTCCGTCGACAAAATACGCTTTCGCGGTAATCGAATAATCGCTTGGGCTCACGGTTCCGTTGGCTTTGACATCCTGCGCTTTGGAAAGACCGGTGAGTGTCAGACGAAGCGGCGTATCACTCGAAGTTTGCCCTACGATCACGGTCTGCTTATATTCACTCGCGGACTGCGTGGTGCTCGTTCTCGATACTTTGAGGGAGTAAGCCCCGTCGAACGATTCCGTATTATCTACGCTTCCGCCCGTTCCGCTCCAATTCGCAACGTTTCCTTCAAAACTGCTATTTAATACTGGGTTGTAGCTCGAAGAAACCTGCGCTTCCTCGAATTGAACAGTATCAAACCATGCTTCCCCTGATGCGGTTGGTGATTTATGCTCGATCTCTAAATAGATGCGCACTTTCACCGCATTCGCAGGCGTCTTAAAGGTCAGTTGTCGATCCGTCCAAGGTCTTGTGCCCGTCAATTGGCTATAGCGATTGTCTATCCAAGAAATCCGGCGATTTTGGCTATCTAAAAGTTCGATATTAAAAAACGCATAGGCTTTCGTTAAGTTCGTTTTCATTTTTCCACTTAATGTATATGTGACGTTCGGTTTGACCGCAATTTCTTGGGTGGCCGCCACATAGCCCAGTTCGGTGGCAGGCGACGTGGAGTTCACCGTGATTTTTAGCGTTTTCCGTCCCGTCAATCCATTATAGACATTCGTATCTTCCTGTAACTGTCCAGAGTCATTCGAACGAAGCAAATTCCAAGCGGTCGTTCCCTGTTCAAAGCTAGGATTAGAGAGTAAATTCGTCGCACTACCTAATGTATCACTTTCCTCAATGATGTTGCCATAGGCATCGTACTTCGCTACAGAAGACGTTTTTCCCGATTGATCGGTTTCGGATACCGGATTTAAGCCATCATAGGCAATCGTGGTGGTATCGCCTTCCGTATCTTTCATGGAGACGACATCATGATTTTGGTTATACTGGTAGGTTTCCGTCCCATAACTATCTTTCGCCGTTAACACATTTCCGTTGGCGTCATACGTATACGATTCAGTAGGGTTCGCCGCCCCTTGGTCATTGGGATCGCGTGTTTCCTTTAAGTTATTTCCTTCGTAAACATAACGGGTCGTAATGTTTAAACCGCCGACATCCTCCACGATTTCAATCGGGTTGGCGGCCTCATTAAAGGTGTAGCGGATTTTGCGGCCATTCGGTTTCTCCATGACCAGCTGCCGTTTCGTCGAATCGTAGCTTAATGTATACGTGTGATTCTCCGGGTCGATCACTTGATGGAGCCGGCCTCCGTCATATACGAACTGATTGACAACCGGCTTATCCTCCGTATGCGTCGGTTCGAATACTTTTTCCAACCGTCCCTGTTCATTATATTGGTATCTGGTGATTTCTCCGCCCGTTTGGGTCACTTTGGTTAACTGATCATTCTCATACTCATATGTGATGGTCCGGTTCATCGGGTCGGTGATTTTTTCAATTTTTCCGTTCGAGTTGTACTGAATATCCAGTTTTCTTCCGGACGCATCCGTGATAGACACTACCTTTCCATTGGCATAACCATAGACGGTGGTATTTCCATGACCGTCCACGATTTTGGTTACCTTTCCATCTGTTTTTTGAAAATATAGCTTCGTTTGATCTTTAGTCGTCAGTATATATTCATTTGTCGTTTCACTTAATTCCAAGTAAACCCCTGTTGGCGCTTTATAGGTGCCATCGGATAATTTCGTAAATCGATGGAGCGTCCCATCTTCGTCTATAAATCGGGCTTCATTTCCTTGAGCCACAATCGTCATTTCCGCATCGCTATGCCATCCTTTTCCGAATAACCCGGTCGATGCGGATAAACTATTGTAGGTTCTTGTGATTCCAAGCTCCGGGCCTCTTCCAGAAATCGAAAGATCATCTTCGTCGATGATGAGATTTCCAGTGGCGGCATTGACGCTTCCGTAAGGAACATCGATAATGGACCAGTACTCTTCCTTCCCTAAATACTCATTCGCCTCCGGAATTTTCACCGTGAATGCGTTCCCAGAGAAAATCGTTTCCCCCTCGGCGTTGTAGGCACTAAGCCGGAACCAATAACCCGTGCTCGTTGCGTATTTGGTTCCCATTTTCGCATACATAGGCGAAGGATCTTTCGGCAGTTCGACTCCTTGTCCATCATGATGCAATGTTAACGTATTCGAATCGCCTTGTTCAATTTCCTGTGGCGTCGGCCAAATTCCTTTATTTTGTGTCGTCCAATGGTCTACATCTCCGACATCAAAGGCTTCATAGTAAAGCCCGTTAAACATCCAAACCTTGTACCCTGTGGCTCCCTCTATTTTGTCCCAGTCCAGCATCACATAACCAGATTGGCTGCCTACCTGATTGGCGTAAGCAAATCCAGAAGGGGCGGGCGGTACGGATAAGTCCGGAATTCTCGGCATATACGCCTCCGAAAAGACCGTTTCCCCTTGTGAATTATAGGCACTGACCCGAATCCAGTAGTTCGTTGAATTCTCATATCGCGTTCCTGCGTTGGCGTAGGTCCAAGAAGGATCCACAGGCAGTTCGGCCCCGCGGCTATCATTTAAATGCAGCTGATAGCGACCAGCGTCCACCTCTGCCGGAGTCGGCCAATATTTTTTCCCTTTGGTGGTCCACGACGTCACATTTCCGACGTTGAGCGATTCATAGGAGGCTCCATTAAAAATCCAAATTTTATATCCCGTCGCGCCACTCACCGGGTTCCATTGAACATCTATATAGCCGGTTCCATCTCCATTGGTATAGCTTTTTCCTGTCGGAACGGATGGCTTCGCTAAATTCGGAATGGTGGGCATATAGGCCTCTGATACCGCGCTTTCCCCTTGAGGGAAGATCGCGCTGACACGGAACCAATAGTTCTTACTATTCGGATAGCTTCCTCCTGAATGGCGATAGACAGGAGACGGATCCACAGCTAATTCGGTTCCTAAGCCGTCCTGATGCAAATCATAGCGTCCCGCGCTGATTTCTGAAGCCGTCGGCCAAATCTTCTTTCCTTTCGTGCTCCAAGAGGTCACGTTTCCGACACTAAACGACTCATACTCTTTCCCGTTATAAATCCATACTTTGTACCCGGTTGCGCCCGGAACGGGATTCCATGATAGATGGATAACATAAAACTTCATGGATAACATAAAACCAAAAAAACTGACTTATTCAATCTCGTACTGAATCGTACAGAATTCGTGCAAAATTTGTTCAAAAACTATGGGATTCTTTTGGATTCTCAAAAAATAAAAAACGACCGCAAACGCAGTCGTATCAAGGGTTTAACGATTTTTTATCCGAACCATTCGGATGTTGGAAATGGAGACGGTGGGAGTCGAACCCACGTCCAAAGATATCGCCACTTAAGCGTCTACGAGCGTAGTCGGTATATTTTGCTTTCGCCGCATCTTCCGCCTACCGACAGGCCTCCAAGCAGCTAGTCTGATTCGTCTCTTCCCGCGTCCTCAGACGGTGAACTTGGGCGTATCCCACTCATGATGAACCCCTGACCCGACCACATGGGCGATGGCGGGAGGAGTTAGCCGCAATTATTAAGCAGCTAAAGCGTAATTTTCTTTGCCAGTTATATTTAGGTGACGTTTTTACGAGGACGATCCCCTCGGCTCGCAGCTTAAGCTCGATCTATCCCTGTCGAATCCGTAACGTCCCCTCGTTCGATAAAGGACATCGGAAAAAGCTTAAGCCATGAAATGAACTGGCATCGACATTATTTATTATACCATAAACGCTTCTGATTTCAATTGTCAACTTCTTCATTTACATTTTTTGGCGTTCACGGAAAGCTCGTTCGATTTCCCGTTTCGCTTCTTTTCGTTTCAGATCCTCACGCTTGTCATACTTTTTCTTCCCTTTCCCAACGCCGAGCAATAGCTTGGCAAAGCCGTTTTTAATATACAATTTTAAAGGTACAAGCGTATAGCCTTGCTCTTTTGTGTAGCCAATCAGCTTATTGATTTCCCGACGGTGAAGAAGGAGCTTTCTTGTGCGCAACGGATCGTGATTGTAACGGTTCCCTTGTTCGTAAGGGCTAATATGCATGTTATGAATGAACACTTCGCCTTTCTCTACTTTCGCGAATGAATCTTTTAAATTGACTTTCCCCGCGCGAATGGACTTAATTTCTGTTCCTTGCAAGACAAGACCCGCTTCATATGTCTCTTCAATAAAATAGTCATGATGGGCTTTTTTATTTTGAGCAATCAGCTTTCCTTCACCTTTTGGCATTGCGCTCGTCCTCCCCCTTATACAGACAAATGTTATTGTATCAAAAAAGCGAAAGAAGGAAAAGCCTCTTTGCCCAAGAGGCTTCGCCTTAGCGCTTTTTCTTCTTCTTTTTCTTCTTTTTTGCTTTAGCGCTTGGAAGATCTTCATAAAATTTCTTTTTTGTTTTTTTCTCTGGACGTCCGCCTTCTTTTGTTCGTTTTTTTCCTTTAATCACGACCGGCGCTGCTTTTGGTTCCTTGCGACGGCGCCCTTTCATACCGACAATTTCAAAATCGACGATGCGCTCTTCTTTATTGACGTTGATCACGCGCACCGTAATTTCATCGCCAATGCGGTACATTTTCCCCGTTCGTTCGCCGATCATTGCATAGTGGTGTTCGTCATAGCGATAATAGTCATCTGTTAAATAGCTGACGTGCACCAATCCTTCGATCGTGTTTGGCAGTTCCACGAACAAGCCAAAGTTCGTGACAGAGCTGATGATGCCATCGAACTCCATGCCAATTTTGTCTTCCATAAACTCGGTTTTCTTTAAGTCATCTGTTTCGCGTTCGGCTTCAACCGCACGCCGCTCCATGTTGGAAGCATGCTCGGCGATGTCCGGCAGTTGTTCCGCCCATTTCTGCTGGGTTTGATTATCTATCTTGCCATTAATTAAATACGTGCGAATCAGGCGATGGACGATTAAATCGGGATAACGGCGGATCGGCGATGTGAAATGTGTATAAAATTCAGTAGACAAGCCGTAGTGGCCTAAGCTTTCCGCATCGTAGCGGGCTTGCTTCATCGAGCGAAGCATCACCGTCGATACGACCATCTCTTCCGGTTCGCCGCGCACCGCTTCTAAAATTTCCTGCAATGCCCGCGGATGAATTTGATTGCCGGTCCCTTTGACAACATAGCCAAAGTTGGTAATAAACTCAAGGAAGCGTTGCAGCTTTTCTGGTTTTGGGTCCTCATGGACGCGATAGATGAAAGGAACATTCATCCAATGAAAATGTTCCGCAACGGTTTCGTTAGCCGCAAGCATAAATTCCTCGATCAGCCGCTCCGCTACCGAGCGTTCGCGTAAAATCACATCATATGGCTTACCGTTTTCGTCCACTAAGACTTTGGCTTCTTTGAAATCAAAATCAATGGCTCCGCGGTTCATTCGTTTTGTACGTAAAATATCGGCAAGCTCGGCCATTAACTCGAACATCGGCACAAGCGGCTCATATTTTTTGCGCAGCTCTTCGTCTCTGTCGACCAAGATTTTATTCACATCCGAATACGTCATGCGTTCCGCCGTGCGAATCACACTTTGGAAAATCTCGTGGCTGACGATGTCGCCGCGCTCGTTAATTTCCATTTCACATGACAAGGTGAGACGGTCGACTTTCGGATTAAGGGAACAAATGCCGTTTGATAGACGGTGCGGAATCATGGGAATGACTCGATCCACCAGATAAACGCTTGTGCCGCGTTCATTTGCTTCTCGGTCAATCGGTGAGCCTTCCGTTACATAATGGCTGACATCGGCGATATGTACGCCTAATTTGTAATGGCCATTTTCTAGCTTTGTCACCGTGACGGCATCATCTAAGTCCTTTGCATCCGCGCCATCAATCGTTACAATCAACTGATCGCGCAAATCGCGGCGGTCTTGCAAATCTTCAGCGGAAATCGTGTCTGAAATGCTGTTGGCATGCGCGATGACTTCTTCAGGAAATTGCATGGGCAAGCCATGCTTATAAATAATCGATAAAATATCGACACCCGGATCGTTTTTATGGCCGAGAATTTGAATGATCTCACCCTCAGCGCTAATTCTTCCTTCCGGATAAGTGGTGAGACGGACGACGACTTTATGCCCTTCAACCGCCCCGTTTGCCGCATGCTTCGGAATAAAAATGTCATTGACAATCTTTTTATCATCGGGAATGACAAATCCAAAATTTTTGCTTTCCGTATAAGTTCCCACAATTTCCGTGACGCCGCGTTCAATAATGCGGACGATCGTTCCTTCCTTGCGCGCGCCTGAGGCATGAGGATTGATGCGGACAAGCACGGTATCGCCATGCATGGCATTTTTCAATTCAGAAGGCGGAATAAAAATATCATCAAGCAGCGGATCTTCGGGCACGACAAACGCAAAGCCTTTCGAATGCCCCGTCACCTTTCCGCGGACTAAATTCATTTTTTCCGGCACACCGTAGCGGTTGCTTCTTGTTCTGACTACCAGCCCGTCTTCCTCTAAGGAGACAAGCGCTTTGACAAATTCCTTAAATTCCGCTGCATCCTCAATTCCAAACGCTTCTTCCAATTCTTGAACGGTGAGCGGTTTATACGCTTCATCGCGCATAAACGCAAGCAGCCGCTCCGTTAATGGTTCCATCATGTTTCCTCCTTTCGAGGATTACCAATCCAATGATTCTAAAAATGCATAAATGTCTTCATGAAGCTGTTCTTTCTCTTTATCAAGCGTAATCACATGACCGGATTCCTCATACCATTTGATTTGTTTGATTGGAGATTCAACGCCGTTATAAATAATATTTGCACTATCGGTATTAATCATGTCATCATGACGCGCTTGGACCACAAATGTCGGCGCATAAATTAAATCGATATGATTTCGTACCTCAGCGATTAACGCCTGAAGTGCCTTTAATGTTTTCATCGGCGTTTTGCGAAACTCTTCCATTTCTTTTTCGATTTGCTCTGGTGCTTTTCCTTCCCGTTTTTTATATTCCCGCGCGTAGTCCAGCACTCCTTGATACATCGTTTCTTCGCTCTTAATATACATAGGTGCGCACATTGGAACGATGCCCACTACAGGTACAGTGTAACCTAATTTAAGGGAAAATACCCCGCCAAGCGACAAACCGACGACTGCAATTTTTTGATAGCCTTTTTCCCGCAAAAATTCGTACGCATTCATCACATCCTGCCACCAATCATCCGGACCGGTATGCACAAGCTCTTCTGGCGGAACCCCGTGCCCTTTATAAATGGGCGCATGGCATGTATATCCTTTGGATTCAAGAAAACGTCCTAGCATCCGGACATCTGATGAGTTTCCCGTAAATCCATGAAGTAATAGTACAGCGCGTTCTCCTGCTTCAAATGTGAATGGTTTTGGTGAAACAATCTTCATTTTCTGCATCTCCTTTCACGATTCCAAACAGAAAAGGCAGCCCTTTACCATGGACCGCCCCCTTTTTCAAGTTTACAGTTGAAAATACGTTACGGCAATTGCTAAAACAAAAAACAAAACCGCTAAAACGACCGTCATGCGGTGCAATACTGCGTCAAGACCGCGAGCCTTCTGCTTTCCGAATAGCTGCTCGGCCCCGCCCGTAATCGCTCCGGACAGTCCAGCGCTTCTTCCCGATTGCAGCAGCACAACAACAATCATCGCAATCGATACAATCACCAATAACGTGACAAGCAGAGTATGCATGTCTACTCCTCCTTCTCAAAAACGCACACTGCAATAATTTTAATGTATCATAAATCGGCTGATGATACAACCGCACGCGTTTCGATTCTAATCTATTCAACGCCCAAAAGGCCTAACCGCACCGCAGCGGTTAGGCCTTTTATCTTGATCAGTAATTATTTTTTCAAGTTATAGAATGATTTCATGCCTTGGTAAACAGCGGTTTCGCCAAGCTGATCTTCGATGCGAAGCAATTGATTATATTTCGCCACGCGGTCTGTGCGCGAAGGAGCGCCTGTCTTGATTTGACCAGCGTTTGTTGCCACAGCGATATCCGCAATAGTGCTGTCTTCCGTTTCACCGGAACGGTGAGAGATCACCGCTGTGTAGCCTGCGCGTTTCGCCATTTCAATCGCATCAAATGTTTCTGTTAGCGTACCGATTTGGTTCACTTTGATCAAAATCGCGTTGCCAACGCCTTGTTCAATACCTTGAGCTAATTTTTTCGTGTTGGTAACGAATAAGTCGTCGCCGACAAGCTGTACTTTTTTGCCAAGGCGTTCAGTTAATAGTTTATGGCCCGCCCAATCGTTTTCATCCAAGCCGTCTTCAATGGAGATGATTGGATATTTCGATACAAGCTCTTCATACCAAGCCACCATTTCTTCAGATGTTTTGATCACGCCTTCGCCTTCAAGATGATATTTTCCATCTTGTTTATTGTACAGCTCTGAAGAAGCGACATCCATCGCCAG
Source organism: Anoxybacillus sp. PDR2 (assembly GCF_009834045.1). NCBI lineage: Bacteria > Bacillati > Bacillota > Bacilli > Caryophanales > Anoxybacillaceae > Anoxybacillus > Anoxybacillus sp. PDR2. The sequence continues at coordinate 3,348,241 of NZ_CP047158.1, forward strand.
CATCACTTCTTGGCCCGGTTGGTAGCCCGCTTTTTCAATCGCTTCAATAATGGTTTGTAGCGCTTCTTCGTTCGATTTTAAGTTTGGCGCGAATCCGCCCTCATCACCAACGGCTGTATTGTAACCTTTCGCTTTTAATACGGCTTTTAGGCTATGGAAAATCTCTGCCCCCATGCGAAGCGCTTCACGGAAGTTTGGCGCGCCGACAGGCATAATCATAAACTCTTGAATATCGACGTTATTATCCGCATGCGCACCGCCGTTTAAAATGTTCATCATCGGCACAGGCAATGTTTTCGCATTAAATCCGCCGAGATATTGATATAAAGGCACTTCTAAATAATCAGCAGCGGCGCGCGCGACTGCCATCGATACACCTAGGATCGCGTTGGCCCCTAATTTTCCTTTATTTTCTGTACCGTCAAGTTCCATTAACGTTTGGTCAATCCCTACTTGATCGGTTACATCAAAGCCGATAATCGCCGGAGCAATGATTTCATTTACATTTTCTACTGCTTTTAATACACCTTTGCCAAGATAACGGTTTTTGTCGCCGTCGCGCAACTCCACCGCTTCATATTCTCCTGTGGATGCGCCGCTTGGCACTAATGCGCGGCCGAAAGCACCGGATTCTGTATATACTTCTACTTCAATTGTTGGATTTCCGCGCGAGTCTAATACTTCGCGAGCATATACATCAATAATCACTGACATGACAAATCTCTCCTTTTTTCTTATTTTACGATCAAAGTTTTTCCTGTCATTTCTTTTGGTTGTTCTAATCCAAGCAAATCTAGCATCGTTGGCGCTAAATCTCCCAAAATTCCGCCGTCACGAAGCACGATTCCTTTTTTTGTGACAATGACGGGAACTGGATTCGTCGTATGAGCCGTTTGCGGACTTCCATCTGGATTTAAGACCTCATCCGCATTTCCATGATCGGCTGTAATAATCGCCACACCGCCTTTGGCGATGATCGCATCAACGACTTTTCCTAAGCACTCGTCAACAGCCTCGACTGCCCGAATCGTCGGTTCGAGCTTTCCGGAATGGCCGACCATATCCGGATTCGCATAGTTTAAAATGATGGCATCATATTGATCTGCGGCAATTTCTTTTAACAGCGCTTCAGTCACTTCATAGGCGCTCATTTCCGGTTTTAAATCATATGTCGCCACTTTCGGCGAATTGATTAAAATCCGGTCTTCTCCAGGGAATTTTTCCTCGCGTCCGCCGCTCATAAAAAAGGTCACATGCGGATATTTTTCCGTTTCAGCGATGCGCAGCTGTTTTAAACCGTTCTGCGCTATCACTTCTCCAATCGTATTATCGAGATTGGTTGGTTTAAATGCTACGTATCCTTTTACGGTTTCACTGAAATGAGTTAAGCAAACGAAAAATACGTTTTTCGGATGCTTTGGTCCGCGATCGAACGAGCGGAAATCATCATTTGTGAACGTATTAGAAATTTGAATCGCCCGGTCGGGACGGAAATTATAGAAAATCACGGCGTCGTTGTCTTGGATTGTCGCCACAGGTGTTCCATCCTCACGCACCATCACAGACGGCAACACGAACTCGTCGTAAATGCCATGGGCATACGAATCGTCAATACATTCTAATGGATCGCGGTAAGCCGGGCCCTCGCCATAAACCATGACGCGGTATGCTTTTTCAACGCGCTCCCAGCGCTTGTCACGGTCCATCGAATAGTAGCGGCCAGACAATGTCGCAATTTCACCGACTCCCATCTGGGCCATTTGTTCATTTAATTCATGAATGTACTTTTTCGCCGTTTGTGGCCCAACATCTCGGCCATCTAAGAAGCCGTGGATATATACATTTTTCACGCCTTCTTTCGCCGCTAATTTTAATAATGCGTATAAATGGTTGATATGGCTGTGCACACCGCCATCAGACAGAAGACCGAAAAGGTGCAAATTCGTGCCTTTTTCTTTTACATGATTCATTGCGGCTAAAAATGTTTCGTTACGGTCAAATTCTCCTTCACGAATCGCAATATTGACGCGCGTTAAGCTTTGATACACAATCCGGCCAGCGCCAATATTTAAATGGCCGACTTCCGAGTTTCCCATTTGCCCTTCAGGAAGACCGACCGCTTCTCCGCACGCCGTGAGCGTAGCATGAGGATATTCGTTCCAATAGCGGTCAAAATTCGGCTTTTTCGCCTGTGCGACCGCGTTGCCATACGTTTCTTCGCGAAGAGCGAATCCGTCTAAAATAATTAATGCCACAGGTTGTTTACTCATGATGTCCTGCCTCCACTAGCTGCAGAAATGATTGCGGGTCTAAGCTGGCGCCGCCAACTAACGCTCCATCAATGTGCTCTTGCTTTAAAAACTGGCTGATATTATCCGGCTTCACACTGCCGCCATATTGAATGCGAACCGCTTCTGCCACCTCTTGGGAAAATTTTTGCGCAATAGTCGAGCGGATATGGCCGCATACTTCGTTGGCGTCTTCTGCTGTTGAAGATTTGCCGGTGCCGATCGCCCAAATTGGTTCATAAGCGATCACCACTCGCTTTGCTTGCTCCTCCGTTAGTCCTTCGAGCGCTTTTTCCACTTGCGCAGCAACGATATCATTCGTTTTCCCGCTCTCTCGTTCTTCTAATGTTTCACCGCAGCACACAATCGGAATGAGGTCATACTGAAATGCAGCAAGAACTTTTTTATTCACTGTTTCATCGGTTTCCGCAAACATTTCACGGCGCTCGGAATGCCCAATAATGACATATTCGACTCCGAGATCTTGCAGCGCCACCGGGCTAATTTCTCCTGTAAACGCTCCTTTTGCTTCAAAGTGCATATTTTGTGCACCAATTTTTAGATTCGTGCCTTTAGCCGCTGCCACAAGACGTTCTAAAAATAGTGCCGGAACGCAAACAACGGAGTCGACCCGTTCAGAAGAAGGGACGAGCTTTTTGACTTCCTCCGCAAAGCTTACAGCTTCTGCAAGAGTTTTATGCATTTTCCAGTTTCCTGCAATAATCGGCTTACGCATGGCTTTACCTCCTTCTGATTACTTATCATTTAACGCAACCACACCAGGGAGCTGCTTCCCTTCCATAAATTCCAGCGACGCGCCGCCGCCAGTTGAGATATGATCCATTTCTTCAGCCAATCCAAATTTTTCAACAGCTGCCGCGGAATCGCCGCCACCGATGACCGTATATGTACCCTTCGCATCAGCTAGCGCCTGTGCTACTGCTTTCGTTCCTTCGGCAAATGCGTCCATCTCAAATACTCCCATTGGTCCATTCCAAATGACAAGCTTAGATTGCAAAATCACATCGCGATACAGCTCGCGCGTTTTTGGACCGATGTCCAATGCTTCCCAATCGCTTGGAATATTATCAATGCTTACAACTTTTTTGTTTGCGGCATTCGAAAAGTCATCGGCTACGACGGCATCAACCGGCATATAAAATTTTACGCCTTTTTCTTTCGCCTTTTCCATAAATGACTTCGCCAGCTCGATTTTATCTTCTTCGAGCAGCGATTTGCCGATTTCATGACCTAACGCTTTCACAAACGTATAAGCAAGGCCGCCGCCAATGATTAAATGATCGACTTTATCAAGTAAATTTTCAATGACGCCGATTTTGTCTTTCACCTTCGCGCCGCCAATGATGGCAGTAAATGGACGCTCTGGATTGGAAAGTGCTTTGCCAAGCACTTCAATCTCTTTTTCCATTAAAAAGCCTGCCACTGCTGGCAAGTAATGCGCGATTCCTTCTGTGGACGCATGAGCTCTGTGCGCAGCGCCAAAAGCATCATTGACATAGACGTCAGCCAATTCTGCAAAGGCTTGAGCTAGCTCTTGGTCGTTCTTCTCTTCGCCCGGATAGAAGCGAACATTTTCAAGCAGCAGGACATCGCCTTCGTTCATAGCAGCAATGGCCGCTTTTACTTCTTCTCCATAGGCTTCATCTGTCTTCACTACTTTTTTACCAAGCAGCTCGCTTAAGCGTTCCGCCACCGCCGTTAAACGCATTTCTTCTACTACTTTTCCTTTCGGGCGGCCAAGGTGGCTCGCTAAAATCACTTTCGCCCCCTGTTCTGACAAATACTGAATGGTTGGCAATGCAGCGCGAATGCGTGTGTCATCTGTTACGCGTCCATCTTGCATTGGGACATTAAAATCAACTCGGCAAAAAACGCGCTTCCCTTTGACATCCATGTCGCGGACGGTTTTCTTGTTCATGGCAAACGGCCTCCTTCAATGGTTTCTGCATACGAAAGGGAGTGGGGGACTCCCCCCGCTCCCCTCTCCATTTCACTATTATAGACTTGAATGAGCGACTAAGACAAATAGATTTATAAACCTTTTGAGGCAATATATTCAGCTAAGTCTACCACGCGGTTTGAATAGCCTGTTTCGTTATCATACCAAGAAACCACTTTGACCATTTTTCCTTCCATGACCATTGTAGAAAGCGCATCAATCGTAGATGATGCCGGGCTGCCATTATAATCGCGAGAGACAAGCGGTTCTTCGCTGTAAGCAAGAATGCCTTTTAACTCGTTTTCTGCTGCTGCTTTAAGCGCTGCATTTACTTCTTCTACCGTTACTTCTTGTTCAAGCTCAGCTACAAGATCGACAACAGATACATTCGATACTGGCACGCGCATCGCCATACCGTTTAACTTGCCTTTTAGCTCAGGCAAAACAAGGGCCACCGCTTTGGCAGCGCCCGTGCTTGTCGGAATAATCGATTCAGCAGCAGCGCGGGCACGGCGCAAATCTTTATGAGGCAAATCAAGGATTTGCTGGTCGTTGGTATAAGCATGGACCGTTGTCATCATGCCGCGAACGATTCCGAATTTTTCATGAAGCACCTTAGCAAATGGCGCCAAGCAGTTTGTTGTACAAGAAGCATTTGAAATCACATGATGGTTAGCTGGATCGTATTTTTCTTGGTTAACACCCATCACGATGGTAATGTCTTCATTCGTTGCTGGAGCGGAGATAATGACTTTTTTCGCGCCAGCCTCTAAATGCTTCGCGGCATCTTCGCGCTTTGTAAAGCGGCCTGTTGATTCAACAACGATATCAACTCCTAGCTCGCCCCAGCCTAGTTGCGCTGGATCGCGCTCCGCTTTTACAACGATTTCTTTTCCGTTTACGACAAGGTTGTTGCCGTTCACAGAAACTTCGGCGTCTAGTGTGCCGTGAACGGAATCGTATTTTAAAAGATGAGCTAATGTTTTCGCATCTGTTAAGTCATTAACAGCTACGACCTCGATATTCGGATTTTTCAATGCCGCGCGGAATACGTTGCGGCCAATACGTCCAAAACCGTTAATACCTACTTTTACAGCCATTGGTGGTTCCTCCTTCATGATTCAAAAATAGTTATGTTAAGGGATGTGGCTCCCCCGTCAACGCTCTTGCTGCTCCTTCGTCCGTGATTAAAATCGAGCGAGGCGCTTGCTTCATATACGCTTTAATCGCCTTTGCTTTAGAAGCACCGCCAGCAACGGCAATCACATGCTGAACGCGTTTAATGTCTTCAAGCTGAATGCCGATTGTCTGCACCTTATGCACCACTTCGCCCGCTTGATTAAAGTAATATCCAAAAGCCTCAGCCACAGCATGTCTTTGCTTAATTTTTTCCATGTCTTCTCTAGAGGTTTTACGGCGTTCTGCCATCGTGATCGCATCGCCAATTCCATGCACTACGATATTCGATGATTTGATCAGTTGAAGCACTTCTTTGACTGCTGGTTCTTCAATCAGCGACTGATACGCCTCTTGGCTTAGATGGTCAGGCACATGGAGCAAACGGTAATTGCCCATTGCTTTTTCCGCCATTTTGGCACAGATCGTATTCGCTTGATTTTCGACATGCTCTCCTAATCCGCCTCGGGCAGGAACAAATAATATGCCGTGCTGTTTAGGATCTGGCATCATCATATCGGCTACTGCGGCCATTGTCGTTCCGCCGGTCACAGCGACGATACTTTGATCGCTCAGCTTTTCTTTCATGCACGCTACACAAGCTCTTCCCATTTCTTTTTTCACCCAAGGAGAAAGGTCGCTATCTCCAGCAACAATAATGACCTCTTCGACAGGGAGCAAACTTTTTACCTTTTTCTCTAAATCCTTCAAACCGAGCAGTTCCTTCATCACATCTTCCAAAAGATTGAGCAATTCGTCACCATCGGATGTCACGTGCATACCAGATGAAGTGATGGTAATTAAGTTTTGGTCTTTTAGAAATTGTACTTCTGCGCGAAGGACACGTTCGCTCATCCCGATGCTTCCAGACAACGCTCTTCTTCCAATCGGCTGCATCAGCCGAATGTACTGCAAAATGCGATAGCGTTTTTGCATAAACTCAAGAAGATCAGGCAATAATTTTTTCTGTGCATCAATCCATGATCGCAATGTAGTTCCCTTCCCCTTGCATATAATATATGGACACAATACGTCCCGTAGTGACTTATTTTGTCCCGCTTGTGCAAAAAAAATTACTCCTGCCCTCTTTTTTAATTGTAACAGGAGTATGGTAGATGTTCAACTATTCAAGCATTCAAGTAACCGCTTTCTTATAAAATCTTTTTTAATAAGGCCATAGGCCAGCTCTTTCCCGTCCACTTCGACGACCGGAATCATCAGATGGTATCGTTCCAACAACACATCGTCTTGATAAATATCGATTTCTTGAATGGTAAAATGGAGTTCAGTCTGCAATTCAGCTAAAATTTCTTTCGCCTTCTCGCACAAATGGCAATCTTTTTTGGAATAAAGATGGACAATCATCACGTTCACACCTTAATATCGTTTTCGTTTCGCAGATGATGGAATATGCAATTGTTCCCGATACTTGGCCACTGTTCTTCTGGAAATAGCAATTTGGTGCTCTTCGTTTAATAAATCAGCAATTTTTTGATCGGATAAAGGAGCATGTTTATCCTCTGCTTCAATCAATTTTTTAATTAATTCTTTCGTCTTGGCTGCAGATGCTTCTTCGTTATCATTTTCCGCAGAAAGAGAGTTTGTAAAAAAATGGCGAAGCTCTACGGTGCCAAACGGTGTCTGTACATATTTATTCCGAATCACTCGACTGACGGTAGATTCATGAATATTCAGCGCATCGGCAATATCGCGCATTGTTAATGGTCTTAGTGCGGCCAGCCCTTCTTCGAGGCATTGCTTCTGTCTTTCCATGATTTCCTTCACAACAAGAACCAATGTTTGTTTACGTTGTTCTAAGCTTTTTGTCAACCACATAAATTGCCGGTATTTTTCTCTCACAAACCATTCAATTTGTTCGTCCTGCTGATCGGCGACTTTTTTTTCGTAAGCGTGATTCCAAATCACTTCTGGAAGAAACTCATCATTCAGCCACACACATATCTCCCCATCACGCTTTGTGACAATCAAATCCGGCACGATAAAATGCGGATCCGCCGCAGCATAATGACTGCCCGGCCGCGGCTCAAGCGTGCGAATTAAATCCCATATTTCCTGCAAATTCGATATGCTGATTTTCAGCTGCTTCGCAAGCGCTTTCCATGCCTTTTCAACAAACATCGTAAAATAATCAGCTATGACCCGTTCTGCTAGTTCATGGCGAACAGGCAGGCGCTGAAGCTGGATGAGCAGGCATTCTTGCAAACTGCGCGCGCCCACTCCGGCCGGTTCAAGCGATTGCAAAAACTGAATGGCTTCCTCCAGTTCTTCTTCTGATAACGACAACAGGGCCGCGGTTTCTTTCATTTCCATTCGCAAATATCCATCCTCATCAAGTGAAGCAATTAAATAATGCAAAATCTGCCGTCTTTTTGCAGATAACGGAAAAGCGTGAAGCTGGGCTTTTAAATAAGACGCAAGCGTCTCGGAAGATTTCCCGATATTTTCAATCCAATTTCGTGTTTCTCCGTTCCTTGACTGCTTAGGAGTACGAACAAACTTATGATCCTTGATTTCGAGAAAAGGATTTTCTAGAGATTGCTCATGCAAAAAAGAGCGCAATTCAAGCGTTGAATACTGCAGCAATTCAATCGCTTGAGCCAGTTCCTTTGTTAATGAGAGGTGCAAGCGTTGCTCTTGAAACAGCCCCGCTCTCATAATCTCACGCTCCCTTCTTTATTATTGTACATCAACATCCTCAAAACGTATAGGAAATAAAATTTCCGTATATCCGAATCCATTATTTTTATATATATTCGAAAAATCACACAAAAAAGACCTTTCCTGATCGTGGACTGCTGCTATTATGAAGATAGATAACAGGAGCATTTTGGAAAGTATAGGCGGATATTCTTTATAGATGTGGTGAATGTTGTCGATATCCTACACATCGTTGTCAGACTAATGATGTTGCTGATCCATTCAAAACCAATGAACACTGCTTGAATTCTTGTTTTTATCGCTGAAAAACCGATCAGAATCCGACCTTTTACACGAAACATCCCAAATTCATACCAATAAAAGGAACAAGGGAAAGCTCTTTCGCTCTTTTAAATACGACGGGTTCTGGTAATCCTACTTATTACAACATAGGATTAAAAGAGGGTGATTGGGTGATTTACATATATAATGACTACGCTGGAACACATAGCACGGCACTAGCAGCAGCCTACCATTTAAAAAAGCTGCCTTTGGATCGAGAGCTGACGAAAGAAGAAATTTTAAATACGGACTATTTTAACAAACTGACAAAGGATGATTTCGGAAAATTTTTCTTCCACGGAATCGATGAAGATGGAAATTCTGTGTATACCATTGGCAGAAAAAGAAACAAATTAGTCGTTCAAGCATTGGTAAATTTCATTACGTTGCTACAAGAAAAACATAGCCATCACGAAAAGATTATTTTTTCTAATACTTCGCCAACGGTTCCATTTGCCATGACAATGGGAGGGTTTTTTTCAAGAGGATTGCACATCGATTTTATTGGCGTCCCCTTATTAGTTTTAGGTGCCAAACAATGTTGTCATGATATTCTTCGTCTCGTTGAATTTACAAAGCAAATCGGTCAATCGACAGAAAAAAAAGTCGTTGTATTAGAAAATCAAAATTTCAAATAACATCTATCTCTTGGTTATTTTCGTGCCAAAAATGCCCGAAAATAACCATCCTTTTTTCTTCCTGACAAACAGAGAAGAAGCAACCCGTCCGTTTCTCCACTGCTTCTTTATTTGAATCCCCCCTCAACATGTTCTTTGATTTTTCCCAATAAAAAGGGTCCAGCATCCCCATGACGCCTTGCCCGCAAAGAGATTGATTCGTATGTCATCGGCGAAAAGAGTCCCGACAAATGGATTCAACAACGCCGGAACTGTCTCATGCAAAATTTTTTCAAAAACGGCAGGATTTTTTCAGATTTTAGAAAAATAAAAAACGACCGCAAATGCAGTCGTATCAAGGAGCTGTGGAAATTTAATCCGAACCGGTAGGATAGTTGGAACGCCCTCGGCAGGATTCGAACCCACGCTAAGAGAACCGGAATCTCTCGTGCTATCCACTACACTACGAGGGCATGATTGGTTAGCCGCATGTTCCATTATAATGAAGAACGTTTTTTTTTGCAAGAGGAAAATATGCTATGGAAATAAGAAGCAAGATTGATTCATTATAGAAAAAACAAGTCCATAGATTTGTGTCTTCGGCCGCCGACCTCTCAGCTATCGTTTAAGCTGCGTTTATATCGGGCAAAACGCTTACTAACAGATGAACTTCCCCCCTTCACTCCGTTTAAAGGAGGGAGACTTCTCGGTGGATATGTTAAAAATTTAAAATCTATTTTCTTCAGCAATACGTCTGTTTAAAAAACAAAAAAGCGGATATGCTGAAAAAAGGGATATCGGAACAGAATAGCGAATAAATAAAATTATGAGGAGAAGGCAAAACGCTTTTTGTTTGACCTTCATTGACCAATTATGTATCATAGAAATACATATGATTTTAATTGACTGGTAAAGGAGGAAAACTCATGAATTTAATTCCTACAGTGATTGAGCAAACAAGCCGCGGTGAACGCGCATATGACATTTACTCCCGCTTGCTTAAAGACCGCATCATTATTTTAGGTAGTGCCATCGATGACCATGTCGCGAACTCCATTGTTTCCCAGCTTTTATTCTTAGCAGCGGAAGATCCGGAAAAAGATATTTCCCTTTATATTAACAGCCCTGGTGGTTCGATTACAGCCGGAATGGCCATTTATGACACGATGCAGTTTATTAAGCCAGATGTTTCGACCATTTGCATTGGAATGGCAGCATCAATGGGGGCGTTCCTGCTTTCTGCTGGCGCAAAAGGAAAGCGCTTTGCTCTTCCAAACAGTGAAATCATGATCCATCAGCCTTTGGGAGGAGCGCAAGGTCAAGCTACTGATATCGAGATTGCCGCTAAACGCATCTTGTTCTTACGCGATAAGCTGAATCGCATTTTGGCAGAAAATACAGGCCAGCCAATCGAGATCATCGAGCGCGATACAGACCGCGATAACTTTATGACGGCGGAAAAAGCAAAAGAATATGGTTTAATCGACCGCGTGTTGGCACGCGTTGACGAAAAATAATCCGGACAGCCAGTAGTAGACAAAGTCAAAACAGACTTTGTCTACTACTATTTTAAAAACGTTTGGCTGAAAAATGCGGACAGCCAATCTGAAAATATGAAGGCTGTTCTTTTCCGTAAAGAACAGCCTTTTCCTTTATGCATCGAATGAATCTCGGACAAAGTGCGGTTTGAGCATCCTGAACGAGTCGCTCTCTCCCAGCCATTCCTGCAGCCTCTTACTATCCTTCTTTTTGCACATATTTTGTCAATGCTTCAATCGCTTCTTGTTCATCCGGTCCATCAGCGATTAATGTAATGACAGACCTGGAGCTGATCGCTAGGCTCATCAGACCCATGATGCTTTTGGCATTGACTTTTTTTCCATCTTTTTTAATAAAAAGATCCGATGAGAAGCGGTTCGCTTCCTGAACAAAAAGTGCAGCTGGACGCGCTTGCAATCCAGTTTTCAACAACACTTCCACCTGTTTTTCCACCATATTCCTTCCTCCCCTTTTCCTGATTTTATTTATGGAAGTCTACAGGCTGTCCTGCCCGCAGCTTTTCAGCAATCTCATCGATTTTCCGCAAGCGATGGTTAATGCCCGACTTGCTAATTTTCCCCCCTGAAACCATTTCACCTAATTCTTTTAATGTAACATCTTGATATGTTACTCGTAATTCTGCAATTTCTCGAAGCTTATCTGGAAGTGCGCTTAAACCAATGGTTTCATCAATGTAGCGAATGTTTTCTACTTGACGAATCGCGGCGCCAATCGTTTTATTTAAATTAGCCGTTTCACAATTGACAAGGCGGTTGACCGAGTTTCGCATATCGCGGACAATCCGAACATCCTCAAAGCGCAGCAAAGCCTGATGAGCGCCAATAATATTAAGAAACTCTGAAATTTTTTCTGCCTCTTTTAAATACGTAATAAACCCCTTTTTGCGTTCCAACGTTTTCGCATGCAGCCCAAAATGGCTGTTCATTAATTCACATAACGAGTTGTTATGATCTTTGTCCAGTGAAAAAATCTCTAAATGGTAGGAAGAGGTTTCGGGATTATTAACCGATCCGCCAGCAAGAAAAGCGCCTCGCAAATAAGAACGCTTGCAGCATTTTTTCTTGATCAATTCTGGAGAGATGACCCGAACAAACGAAAAAGATTCCTCCAAGATTTTTAAATCCTCAAGTAATTCGCGCGCTCCTTCGACAATTCGAACGATGTAAACATTGTTTTTCTTTAAGCGCATTTTTTTCCGGACAAGCAGTTCAACGGTAACGGTGTATCCTTTTTTCATTAGCGTATAAATGCGCCGGGCGATGGCCGCGTTTTCCGTTTGGACATCAATGGTAAGCTTGCGATTGGAAAAAGACAGCGAGCCATTCATGCGCAAAAGGGCTGATAATTCTGCTTTTAAGCAACAGTCTTTGACATCTAAATTCGTTAGCTCTTTTTTCGTCTCTGACGCAAACGACAACCTACTCACCTCCATGCTTCATGATTTTTTCAAAGGATAAAGGAGGTGCGTGCGACTCTAGCACGTTTCTAAAAGTGAAACGAGCAGCGCTGCCACCTTTTTTGTATCATGGCGTATCACGCGATCTTCATACTTTACAATATGATCGCGGATAATGGTTATTCCCAGCTCCGTTAGCTTTTCTAAATCTTCCTTGACAGGTTCGGACAGCTCTTCCGCATAACGCTGCTGAATATCCTTAGGAATTTCTCCGCTATTGACAAGAATCATATCCAAAAAAGCACACTCCATATGATCATACAGCGCTTTCACATGGTCGCTTGCTGTATAATGCAATGTTTCGCCGGCTTGGGTCATGACATTGCATACATAAACTTTTTTAGCTTTTGCCTCGCATACCTCTTGACCGATTTTCGGCACTAACAAATTAGGCAAAATACTTGTATATAAGCTTCCAGGGCCGAGCACAATCAAATCAGCCTGACGAATTTCATGCAGTGCTTCTTCAAGCGGTTCAATCTGTTCTGGAGTTAAAAAAACTCTTTTGATTTTTTTTCCAGAGTACGGGATTTTCGATTCTCCAGAAACGATGGTCCCGTCTTCCATTTCCGCATGAAGAACTACGCTTTTATTCGCTGCCGGCAATACCTTGCCTCGCACATTCAACACTTTGCTCATTTCACGAATGGCTTTAACAAAATCTCCAGTAATGGAGGTCATCGCAGCTAAAATTAAGTTGCCTACTGAATGGCCCGACAATCCGTTTCCGTTTTGGAAGCGATGCTGAAACAATTCAACGACGAGCGGCTCGACATCTGAAAGTGCAGCTAGAACATTGCGAATATCACCTGGCGGCGGAATATCAAGTTCATCCCGCAAACGGCCTGAACTTCCTCCATCATCTGCTACAGTCACAATCGCAGTAATATCGACATCATATTGCTTCAGCCCTCTCAACAGCACAGGCAAACCGGTTCCGCCACCAATAATAACGATCTTCGGATCAATCTTTTTACTCATAGATGCTTTTCCTTTCGTCTTTCCATATCTCGATGAGACACATGCGTCTTATAATCAGCCGAAAAATGTTGAGCAAGATATTCAGCAAGCGCTACTGAACGGTGCTGGCCTCCTGTGCAGCCGATTGCAATGACGAGCTGGCTCTTTCCCTCCCGCTTATAGTGCGGCAGCATAAACGTCAATAGGTCAATCGTTTTCTCAAGAAACTTTTGCGTTTCGTTCCATTTCAGTACATATGAGGACACTTCCTCGTCCTTCCCTGTCTTAGGTCGCATATGTTCAATGTAATGCGGATTCGGCAAAAACCGGACATCAAAGACTAAATCGGCATCAATAGGCAAGCCGTATTTAAAGCCAAATGACACAATATGAACCGTAAAGGTTTGATGTGTGTGTGAAGAAAATTGCTTTAAGATCTTTTCGCGCAGCTCCCTTGGTTTTAAGTCAGAGGTATCATAGATGATTTGCGCTCGTCCCTTTAGCTCCTCCAGTATTTCTCTTTCCAACCGTATGCCCTCAAGCGGCAAGCCATTGGACGCAAGCGGATGAGTGCGCCGCGTTTCTTTATACCGAGCAACTAGTGTAGAATCTCTCGCATCGAGAAATAAAATTTGTGGTGTCACCCATGACCACTCCGATAAATCATCAAGTGCCGCCAATAATTTATCAAAAAAATCGCGGCTGCGCAGATCCATCACTAACGCAATTTTATTAATTTTATTCCCCGATTCCTTCATTAGCTCTAAAAATTTTGGCAGCAAGGTTGGTGGCAAGTTATCGACACAAAAAAACCCCAAATCTTCAAAGCTTTGAATGGCCACCGTTTTTCCCGCTCCCGACATTCCAGTGATAATGACCATTTGTATGTCGTTGGTTGAACCTGTACTCATCTTCATCCTCTCCCCTTAGCTTGGGTCTAATCGATACGAAAGCAGTTGGAAATCTTCTGTATAAATAAACGAACCATAGATCATGCCAGAGCCCTTTAACATATAATCTAAAATATGACGATCTCCCGGTGCCATCGGGAGTTGGTGAATCGTTTCCACAGGGTGCCATTCAAGCTTCCCTTCCTCACAGTAAGGCACATGTTCGCCATCAAACTGATCCGCAAAAAACGTAAACATCATCCACTCCGAAACAATTCGCTCCTGATCCTTGATCACAATGGTAAATACCCCTTTTAATTCGGGGCTTTTCAAATAAATGCCCGTCTCTTCCCGATATTCTCGAATACATGCTTCGCGAATCGTTTCACCTTGCTCCATCTTTCCTCCAGGAGCAACCCACCAGCCTCGGCGCGGTTTTTGCAGCAACAAAATTTTCCCATCATTAACCAAAACACAATTTGTTACGCGTTGCAACACGTTCACCTCAACATTACTCAATACAGTTTACTTTATTATACTATTTCTGGCGATATGGTGCTAGTTGCATATCGGCCGTATATCGCAATAGGAGCGCGATGATGAATCTGTGAGATCAGCCGGCTCCGACTATTTTTGCTTCATACCCTTTGTATCTTGCGACAGCAAAAAAAGAGGCACGGGAAGTACCCATGCCATACACGGAAATTTATATAAAAGGGGGTCAATTACTTTACCTTTAGCATACAGGAAAATTATTTCATTTGTGTTACAGTGCGGTTAAACATCCATTACGGTTTCGTTAAGTGATTATTTCACTTTTAGCGACTCTTTTAGCTCCTCTACGTAATGCTGTGCACTTTGCGCCGCAATGCTTCCGTCCCCTGTCGCCGTTACAATTTGCCGCAGCGATTTTTCACGGACATCGCCCGCCGCAAAAATTCCGGCTATTTTTGTTTCCATATGTTCGTTTGTTTCAATATAGCCATTTTCGTTTGTAATGCCAAGGCTGACAAATGGCTTCGAAAGCGGCAGCATACCGATATAAACAAACACGCCATCACATGAAAACTCCCGCTCTTCTCCTGTTTGTGTATGGACAAGCGTGACTCCGCCCACTTTTCCGTCTTTTTCATGAATTTGCTTAACTGTATGATTCCAGATAAAATCGATTTTTTCATTAGCAAATGCACGGTCTTGTAAGATTTTTTGCGCCCGCAGCTGATCGCGGCGATGCACGATCGTAACCTTGCTAGCAAAACGAGTTAAATATACGCCCTCTTCCACTGCGGAATCGCCTCCGCCCACAACAACAAGCTCTTTTCCGCGGAAAAAGGCGCCATCACATACGGCGCAATAAGAAACGCCGCGGCCGCTCAGCTCTGCCTCCCCAGGAACACCTAGCTTTTTATACTCCGCTCCTGTCGCAATAATCACCGCATGCGCTTTATATTGTTTATTTCCGACCACAACGGTTTTGTGCTCTTGGCCATCAATCACTTCTTTTACGTCACCGTAAGCATACTCTGCTCCAAATTTTTTGGCATGTTCAAACATCTTCGTTGCTAATTCTGGTCCCAAAATATGTTCATAACCTGGATAGTTTTCTACATCCTCCGTATTGGCCATTTGGCCGCCTGGAACTCCGCGCTCAATCATCAGCGTCGACATGTTCGCTCTAGATGTGTAGACAGCGGCTGTCATTCCGGCCGGTCCCGCCCCAATAATAATGACATCATAAATTTTTTCTTCTGACACAGCGTCCACTCCTTTACGCGCTACTTACCTGCTTATTATTTCCTTACTTTTATCGTATATAAGTCCTGAATAAACGTCTATTAATTTGCTCATTATAACCATTTTCGAACTTGTTTTACATATTTTTGAACAGTGGATAACGAAATACTGTACTTTTCTCCGATTCCTTTTTGTGTCACGGATTCGCCCTGATTTCGCCTCCATACATATTCAATCGCTGCCGCCCATGCTTGATAATTGGAGAAGTTTCGCAGCACATCCACCGCATTGGCGAACACATGAAACCAAGCGATATACATTTTTTCATCTGCTAACACATTTTTTTCCCATAATTCATCCATTACGGCGTAGGCGTCTACGATATACAATGGGGCCACTGCTTGCGCTGGAAGCAAAATATAATCAATAAATTCCCGGACAAGCCAATGCTGTTCCATTGTCTCTCTTACATGGATATACGCTTTCACTTCATCCGCATTCAATGATTTGCTGATGACATATAATCCATAAAGCACTTCAGCAATATTCGCTCCGTTCATCCACCGCTTAATTTTTTCTTCAAACACTCCCCACGGCTCTTGCCCTTTCTTATCAGGGCTCAGATCGATTACTTTTTCCCACGCTGTTTTGGCTAAACGGGCATGACCGGTATAATAAGCAGAATAGGCGAGCCAATAATAAAATAAAAAATCACCATGAAACCGCATTTTATACAAATGGTGAAGCCATTTAAAAGCAAGGTCAAAACGTCCGACAAGCGCGAATGTAGCGCCAAGCTTATAGCGCTGATCAATGAGAAACGGATGCACACAGGCTAATTCCTCTGTCAAGCGGGCGACCTCTGCTTCATCCTGCAAGTAATGAAAAAACACAAGCCGATTGCAAAGTGCATGCAGGTTGCCAGGATTTTTTTCAAGCACTTCATTAATAACGCTCTGTGCTTTTTCAGCATTTCCCATATAAAAATAAGCTAATGCCAAATTATTGTATGCGGACCAAAATTCCGGGTATTCAGCAACCATCGCTTCCAACACTTCAATTGCTGCCGGAAAATCCCCTTTTTCCAGTAACGAGCGCGCTTTTTCTTGTTTTACGATCAAATCCTCTTGACTGATAAACTCATCATCTTCATATTCGATGCTTAAAAGCTCTATTAAATCTTCAATCTCTTCCAAAAATTCACCATCCGGTTCACGCTCTAAATAGGTTTGCGCATGATTCATCGCCTCGCGAAATAGACCAAGATGAGCATAATTATGAGCTAAAAAATAAAAGCATTCACTCATTTCGGGATCAAGCTCATGAACAACGGTCAGAAACAGCTGATTAGATGCTTGATATTCACCTAACTCCGTCAATACAACCGCAAGCTGAAAAGCAAACATCGCTTCTTGACCATTCAATTGCACAGCCCGCTCCAAATATTTTTTCGCTCGCGCCAAATCGCCACGTTTATAAGCAATTAACCCTTTTTTAAAGTAGTACTCTCCGCTTTGCACAAACGGAATGACCTTCGCTGCTGATCGTTTTCGTTTTAATTGTTTTCCCATCTAGTCCTCCATGTTCCGCTGAATTCACCGAAAAGAAGTATAACATATTCTCTTAAAACTGTATAAGCGATATAAGCTGAATTTTTGTTTTATTATCCATTCCTGAAGAATTGACACAATAAAGCTGCTCCAAAAGAGAAGAGCCTCATTTTTTCAGGATCCGGAGTTGCCTTATCATGCGAATATAGGAGAAACACTCAACAATTCAAAAAACAACCCTCACATCAAATGATATAGATCACAAATGTTGATGATCCATTATTTTACTAAAAACATGGAATGATCGAGCTAGCTAGAAAGAGGCTTTTCCCGCCAGATGCATGCCCAGTCGGCAAGCGATGGCTTGCCGATTATGGCAGAAAAGCTAGGAATCAAGCAAGGTCAATTGTTTTTTATTGGACAAGCAACACACTTGGGGTTGTTTATTTTTTCTTCAGAATGCAGCCGGTGATTAGCCAATCATCATTCATCTCCTCGAGAGAGTCCGATCTTTTCAACTGCGGGGCTCTGAACTAAGGAAGTGTGAAAAGCCATCTATTGACAGCTAGCGAGGGACTAACGCTTCAACACCTTTAATCTGAGGAAAAAGGGGACAGGCAGCACCTTTAGGCAACGGATATGTCACTTAAACATAACAGAAGCTGGCTCCAATCGCAATACGAACGATTATGAACCAGCTCAAAAATTACTCTTTTGCTGCATGGCGCTCCTTTAATACAGCAAGCACGGCATCAAGCGGCAATTTTTGTTCACGCAACAGGACAAGCAAATGATACAATAAATCGGCAACTTCCCATTTTAGTTCTTCTGGATTGCGGTTTTTGGCTGCAATAACGACTTCGGTTGCTTCTTCGCCTAGCTTTTTTAAAATCTTATCAATTCCTTTTTCAAATAAATAAGTTGTATACGCCCCTTCCGGACGCTCCGCTTCACGTTTGGCGATAATTTGTTCAAGCTGATTAACAATGGAGAAGCGGTCAGTGTATGCGCCAGCTGCTTCGCCGTGGATCGTTTCGGAAAAACAAGAATAGCTTCCGGTATGGCAGGCAGGCCCTTGCGGTTCTACCAGCATAAGGAGAGCATCTTGATCGCAATCATAACGCATCTCAAGAATGCGTTGCGTATTCCCGGAGGTTTCTCCTTTATGCCACAACTCTTGGCGGGAGCGGCTATAAAACCATGCTTCCCCTGTTTCAAGCGATTTTTGCAGCGCCTCTTCATTCATATAAGCAAGTGTCAACACTTCCTTGCTTTGCGCATCTTGCACAATAGCGGGAACGAGCCCTCTTTCATCAAAACGAATATTAGAAATATTCATCGGACGTGCACTCCTCTCTCGCGCAAATAGGCTTTTACTTCTTTAACAGACGTTTCTTTATAATGAAAAATCGAGGCAGCTAAAGCAGCGTCGGCTTTTCCTTTAAGAAACGCCGAAACAAAATGCTCTGCATGGCCCGCGCCTCCCGAAGCAATGACTGGAACGGAAACAGCTTCGCTCACTTTTTTTGTAAGCTCAAGGTCAAAACCGTTTTTTCCTCCATCACAGTCCATGCTTGTTAATAAAATTTCACCTGCGCCGTGCTCTACCGCTTGCTTGGCCCATTCGACCACTTCCCAATTCGTCGGCTTGCGCCCTCCATGTGTATAGACGCGCCAAGAACCGAGCTCTTCATCGTATTTGGCATCGATCGCTACGACTATGCATTGTGAACCGAAAAAATCAGCTCCCTCACTAATAAGCGAGGGACGGATGACTGCCGCCGTATTTAAAGACACCTTATCCGCACCAGCGCGAAGAATGCGCTTCATATCTTCTAACGAATGGATTCCGCCGCCGACTGTAAACGGAATGGCAAGCTGTGCCGCGACATTCTCAACGACTTCGATCATGGTTTTTCGTCCCTCATGGGAAGCGGAAATATCTAAAAACACCAGCTCATCGGCCCCTTGTTCGTCGTAAAATTCCGCCAATTCAACTGGATCTCCCGCATCGCGCAACTGCACAAATTGAACCCCTTTTACCACGCGGCCATCCTTCACATCAAGACAAGGAATAATGCGCTTTGTAATCATTCGCCCTGCACCACCTTTAACGCCTCAGCAACAGTAAACTGATTTGTATACAATGCCTTTCCAATAATGGCTCCTGTTACTCCTTCATGGACAAACGGCTTCAATGTTCGCAAATCATGGAGAGAACGGACTCCTCCTGAAGCGATCACATTCCGTCCGGTTGCCCGCGCCATATCGGCAACCGCTTCAATATTCGGCCCAGACAGCATGCCATCCGTCGCAATATCGGTAAAAATAAACGTCTGCGCTCCAGCCTCCGCCAGTTCTTTTCCCAGCTCTTCCGCCTTGACATTCGATGTATTCAACCATCCTTCTGTTGCCACATAGCCGTTTTTAGCATCAATGCCAATCGCAATGCGCTCGCCGTATGTGGTCAGCATTTTTTTGACAAAAGAAGGATTGGAAATAGCAGCGCTGCCTAAAATCACGCGAGCCACCCCGTTATCCAAGTAGTAAGCGACATCCTCTTCCGTACGGATGCCCCCGCCCACTTGCACATTCACCTTTAACTGCCGGACAACCTCAATGACAAAGCGATCATGGATACGGCGTCCCTCCTTTGCGCCATCGAGATCGACCATATGAATCCATTGCGCTCCCTGCTTGGCAAATAGACGCGCCATCTCAAACGGCGAGTCGCCATATACCGTTTCCTTATTATAATCGCCCTGTAATAGCCGAACACACTTGCCGCCGCGCATGTCGATCGCCGGATAAATGGTAAACGCCGTCATCATTCGTTCTCCTTTCTTGCTACAAGATCCGCATAATTTTTTAATATGTTCATTCCGATGCTGCTGCTTTTTTCCGGATGAAATTGTGTTCCAAATAAATAGTTTTGACCCACGACAGCCGGAACTTCCACATCATATGTGCTGCTTGCCAGCACAACCTCTTGATCGGTTGAATCGACATAGTATGAGTGAACAAAATAGACATATCCTTCTTCGACATTTTTAAAAAGCGGAGACGGATAACGAATGTGCAGACGATTCCATCCCATATGCGGTACTTTATACGCTTCACCACTTGAGGTCGTTCCCGGAAAACGGACAACGCGGCCTTTTAATAGCCGAAGCCCTTCCGTCCTGCCATTCTCCTCGCTCTCATCGAACAAAAGCTGCATCCCAAGACAAATTCCAAGCAGCGGCGTTCCGTTTTCCACCGCTTCACGAATAAAATCAGACAGCCCTGTTTCATTCAAGATGTGCATGGCATCTTTAAAAGATCCGACCCCCGGCAAAATAAGGCCTTTCGTTTTCTTGAGCTGATCCACGTTCCCTGAAACGATAGATTCATAGTTCAAGCGCTCTAGCGCTTTGCTGACGCTGTATAAGTTGCCCATTCCATAATCAATAATGCCAATCATTTATAACATTCCTTTCGTCGATGGAACTCCCTTTACACGCGGGTCAATCATCGTCGCTTCAGCCAATGCTCTCCCCAGCGCTTTAAACACCGCTTCAATCATATGGTGAGTATTGCGGCCATAATGAACAATCACATGCAAGTTCATGCGCGCCTCCAAGGCCAGCTTCCATAAAAATTCATGCACAAGCTCCACATCAAACGTCCCAACTTTTGGGCTTGGGAATTCGCCACGAAACTCAAAGTGCGGTCGGTTGCTTAAATCAATCACGACTTGTGCAAGCGCCTCGTCCATTGGCACAAACGCGTTGCCATAGCGTCTAATTCCTTTTTTATCACCTAAAGCTTCTCGAAGCGCCTGCCCTAAGCAGATTCCGATATCTTCCGTTGTATGATGGTCGTCGATTTCAATATCGCCGACAGCCTTTACCTGTAAATCAAACTGCCCATGCTTCGCAAAAAGATCCAGCATATGGGTTAAAAACGGCACTCCTGTTTCAAGCTCCGCTTTTCCCTCGCCCTCCAGCGTCAGTTCCAATTGAATATCTGTTTCATTGGTCGTTCGTGAAATCATAGCCTTTCTCATGATGTTTCTCCCCCTTGATTTTTCAAACGTTCTTCTACAGCCCGCGCATGTGCTTCCAGCCCTTCTAGCCGCGCCAGCGCAGCAATTTTTGCGGCGTTAGCCACTAGCGCCTGTTCGCTGTATAAAATAAGGCTCGATTTTTTAACAAACTCATCGACGCTCAATCCGCTTGAAAAACGAGCCGTTCCATTCGTAGGCAGCACATGGTTCGTGCCGGCAAAATAATCGCCTACGGGCTCAGAGCTAAACCGCCCTAAAAAAATCGCGCCAGCGTGACGAATTTGTCCAACGAGGCTCATCGGATCATTCGTGATCATTTCCAAATGCTCCGGAGCCAGCTCATTAACGGCGGCGATCGCTTCCTCCATCGTCTCGGTCACATAAATCGCTCCATATTGTTCGATAGCGGCAGCGGCGATCTCCTTGCGCGGCAGCGTTTCCAGCTGTGCTTCTACCTCGCTCGCGACTTCCAGCGCCAATTTCATGGAAGGGGTGACAAGGATACTGGAAGCGCGCTCATCATGCTCAGCCTGTGACAAAAGATCAGCGGCAATTTCATTCGCTTTTGCTGTTTCATCAGCTAGCACCACGATTTCACTCGGTCCGGCAATCATGTCGATCGCCACTTGCCCGAACACTTCCCGCTTCGCCAGCGCCACATAAATGTTGCCTGGACCAAAAATTTTATCAACCGGCTGAATGGTTTCTGTCCCATAAGCAAGGGCGGCGATCGCTTGGGCACCCCCGATTTTATAAATCTCTTGAATTCCAAGCTCGCAAGCCGCGACAAGCACTCCTGCCGGCAAGCTGCCTTGGTCATCGGGAGGAGATACGATCACAATCCGCTTGACTCCTGCTACTTGTGCGGGAATGACATTCATTAAAACAGAAGAGGGGTAAGCCGCTGTACCGCCCGGCACATAAAGCCCGACCGCATCAAGCGGTGTGATCTTCTGACCGAGGATCGTTCCGTCCTCCTTCATCATCATCCAAGACTCCCGCTTTTGGCGTTCATGATACTCGCGAATATTTTCCGCCGCTTCGCGAATGATGGCAATCAAGGAGGAATCCAGTTGCTCATAAGCTTGGTCCATTTCCTGCTTTGATACCTGCAACGATTCAAGTAAGACGCCGTCAAATCTTTCCGTATATTCCTTTAAGGCCACATCTCCTTTGCGCCGTACCTCTTCAATAATAGTTCGGACTGTCTGTCTTTGCTGTTCGGTCCCCGTTTCGATCGATCGCTTCAATGATAAGGCGCGCGTCAGTCGCTCAATCTTCATGTCACACTCCACCCCTTTCATTCCTCGCCAATGATGACTGATAACCGCTCGACAAACTCATGAATAGGCGCTGCCTTCATGCGATAACTCACTGGATTCACAATTAAGCGAGAGGTTACCTCCACAATTTTCTCTAGCTCCACCAGCCCATTCTCTTTTAATGTTCTTCCGGTCGAAACAATATCGACAATTCGGTCCGCCAATCCGACGAGCGGCGCAAGTTCAATAGAGCCGTTTAAGTGAATAATTTCAACTTGCTCTCCCTTTTCGCGAAAATAGCTGGAGGCAATATTCGGATATTTCGTCGCCACTCTTGGCGCAATCCGATTCATTTTTCCATCAGGCAACCCGGCAACGGCTAAATGACATGGGCTGATTTTTAAATCCAAAATCTCATACACATCCCGTTCCTCTTCTAGCATGACATCTTTTCCGGCAATCCCTACATCAGCGACACCATGCTCAACATATGTGCTGACATCCATTGGTTTCGCCAAAATAAAACGCATCTTCTCTTCGGGAACATCGATAATCAGCTTACGAGATTCATCCAATTCAGGCGGAAGCCGGTAGCCGGCTCGACGCAGCAGCTCCACCGCTTCTTCAAAAATGCGGCCTTTTGGCATCGCAACGGTTAACATACGCTATTCCTCCCTTGACCATGAACCGGCACATATTCATCCAATCACAAAAGCGGCAACGGCGGGAACCCGCCTTCCATCATGGATCACAAGCATTTCGTGATCATGAATTTTGACCAATTAAGTAAGTAATGTGGTGATATTGTTTTGCGCAAGCATCAATATTTTCGATTCCCGATATGTGCTGCATAACGACTTTTTCACCGTTTTTTCGCCGCTGATTCGCCAATTGAATCGCTTCTGAAAGCCTTTCTTGACTAAAAATAATGCAATGGATCTCCCGGCTCTCCTCCGGTTCGCCTAGCGCTTCAATCAACCGGTCGACCCGAATCCCAAATCCGGTAGCGGGAGCCTTTCGTTCAAACTTTTCCAACAATTCATCGTAACGCCCGCCGTTTCCAAGCGGAAAGCCGACTTTTTCTGCATATACTTCAAATAAAATTCCCGTGTAATAGCTCATATGGCTCACAAGATTGAAATCAAACTTAATATGTTCCGTCACTTGATACAGTTTGAGATGTTCATACAGCTGCTCCAGCTCGGCAATCGTGTCGATTCCGTTCTCTCTATCCACCAGCTCGAGCGCCCTCTCAATACTTTCGGCTCCACCGCGCAATTCAAGCAGATTTAAAAGCCGCTGCTTATCGATCGAGGAAAGCGGCAATGATTTGACATGTTCACGGTAACCAACGTAATTTTTTTCATACAAAAAGCGGCGCAACGTATTGGAACGCTCTTCATTTCCTAAAATATCTAAAAATAGCGCATGAACATAGCCAATATGTCCAATTGTGACTGTAAATCGATCAAGCCCTATCTGTTTTAAGGCGGCAATCATTAAGCTAATCACTTCTGCATCTGCGGCAATGGTGCCATCGCCGATGCATTCCACTCCAATTTGTTCAAATTCGGCCGGGCGCCCTCCCTCTCGCTGCTGGGCGCGAAACACATTCGCATGATAAGCCAACCGGAGCGGATTTCCGCTTTCGTAAAGCTTTGACGCAGCCAAGCGGGCAATCGGCGCCGTCATATCAGGACGCAAAACAAGCGTATGACCCTGCTGATCAAGAAGCTTAAACAATTGATGGTCATCAATCGCTGAAGCAGTACCAACCGTTTCGTAATATTCTAACGTCGGAGTTTCAATAAACTCGTATCCCCATTGTTCAATTTCATTCGCCATTGTTCGGCGGACGTGCTGCTTCGCTTTATATAAAAAAGGTAATGTATCGCGCATCCCCAACGGTTTTTCAAACATAAACAGCTTTCTAGACATAGTAACCCGCCTTTACCGAAATACTTTAGTTTGCTAATATGGTAGAGAGATGAAGTTATTTGTAGTTTACTCCTTGTCGGGGCTTACGTCAAGGTTAAGATGATTCAAAATAGCACTAATCACTACAAGAAGCTTAATGAATTCATGCTTTCCATAATAAAAATGGTCCATCAACAACATTTCTCCTGCCTAAGCATAAGAAATCGCTATTTATGGACAAGCGCCTGCCGTCTATATCCCATCCATCGCATAAAAAGTGAATCGACAACACCTATGGATACGAACACACATATTTTCCATTCGTTCGGCGAACCGCTATCAAAGGCTGATGGACTTGCCTTCAACCGTCAAAAAGCTCATTTAACTGTACCAAACGAATTCTCTTGAAAGATACAAATGATGAACTCCTCTTAACCAATGGCGATGATGTTTTCTATCAGCCTATATTTGTACACTACGCTATAGAAAAAAGAAAAGCCGCCTCTCATCTTATGAAAGCGGCTTATTCATACGGATCATTCGCATCGGATTGCCGGCCACAAATGCACCTGGAGGCACATCCTTGTGTACCACCGTTCCTGCAGCCACAATCGCGCGATCGCCAATGACCACTCCCGGGAGAATGGTGGAATTCGCGCCGATCATGACTTCATCGCCGATGATGACATCGCCTAGGCGATATTCATCAATCAAATACTCATGCGCTAAAATCGTGGTATTATAGCCAATAATCGAATTGCGGCCAATTTTGATTTTTTCTGGGAACATAATATCCGGCATCACCATAAACGCAAGTGCGGTTTTCTCGCCAATTTCCATATGCAAAAATGTGCGGTACAGCCAATTTTTCAGCCGCATAAATGGCGTGTAGCGCCCTATTTGAATGATCACTACATTTTTAAACACCTTCCAAAACGAGACCGTTTTATACACTTGCCACAACGAATTGGCTCCAGATACCGGATATTTTGTCGTTCGTCTCAAAATTTATTCCACCCCTACAATCGCCAATAAATCACTCATTTTCTCAAGCATAAAGTCTGGTTCATACTTCTCCAGATACTCTCTTCCTTTAATGGCCCATGCTACTCCTGCCGTCTTTGTTCCCGCTTGCTTTCCCGCCAAAATGTCATGATAATTATCTCCAACCATGAGCGTTTCTTCTGGAACAGAACCTAAAAGCTCAAGCGCCTTCAAAATCGGTTCAGGATGCGGTTTCGCGTTTTGTACGTCATCCAGCCCGACAACACAGCGGAAAAACGGATCAAGCTTTGTCCGCTTTAATCCCATCAGCGCCGTCGCGTTCATTTTTGTCGTCACGACTCCCAATTGAAAGTCGTGCTGGTGTAGCACGGCAATCGTTTCATATACCGTTTCATATTCTTTTATGAGCGCATCGTGCTGGCGATGGTTGAACGCCCGATAGGTCGCAATCATCTCTTCTACCCGTGCTGCATCAAGCGCAGCAAAGGTATCGTAAAGCGGCGGACCGATAAACGGCAGGACATCCTCCCGTCTATATTTTCCGGGATAGTAGGTTTCCAACGTATGCAAAAATGACTGGATAATGAGTTCATTTGTATCAATCAGCGTGCCATCCAAATCAAATAAAATCGTGCGAATGTTCATTAGGCTGCTTCCCTTCTCCCTGTTTTTCTATAAACATTCCAAACAAATCCGACCATCATCGTCAATAGAACAGCTGTTGTCAAGCGAATCAGCAAAAGCGGCCATACCGGGATGCCAAGCGGAACAAATAATAGTGTATCCTCTACCACCGCATGGCACGCAGAAAGAAACAGAAAAGCAAGCGTGACATCTTTCTTCGATACACCATCCTCTTGTACCGCCTGAATCATGACTCCCGCTCCATATGCCAAACCAAATAAAAGTCCCGCCGCCAGCGTCATCGACGTATTTTCTTTCATTCCAAGCATTTTCGTCAATGGGGACATCCAACGTGAAAACACATCAAGCCATTTTAAATCCTTCAAAATTTGAATCCCGACCATGAGCGGAATGACAATCATGGCGAGCTGCATAATTCCGAACAATGCTTTTTTCACGCCTGCCCAAACGACAGGTCCCCATCCGGAAAACTCTGCTGAAGAGCTAGAGATCATACCATATTGCGCCACCTCATCTCCTCCCTGCCAAATCAGATGAATGAGGAGCGCAGAAACAATCGCCAGCATAACGCGAACACCAACAGCTAAAGCTACATGGACCCCCACTCTTCCAGCAACTGTCACTTCCACAAGCAAATTGTGGGAAAACGAAAGCATGACAGCTAAAATCAATACTTCTTTTACCGTCAGATGCAGCGTCAAAATCGCGCCAATTCCAGCATATAAGTTTAAAAAATTCCCCAACACAAGAGGAATGGCAGCCTCCCCTGGCAGGCCGATCCATTTCATCAGCGGAGATACCACTCGAATGATCCACGGCAAAATCGGCGTATACTGCAGAATCGATACGATAAGAGTAACCGGAAAAATAATTTTTCCAAGCGCTCCCGTCGTCTTCACGCCGACTGCCAGCCCTTTTTTGACCGTCTCGACCAATCCGCTTCCCCCTTTTCTAATCTAAATAACGCTCCTTTGCCCATCCTTTTACCCGCCGTACCATCCACAATCCGGCCGCTAACACAACCAGGGCAATGGAGACAACTTGGGCAATCCGCAAATGATCTGTCAGCATTAAGCTATCTGTCCGCATTCCCTCGATAAAAAAGCGACCGACCGAATACCAGATTAAATAGCTGAGAAATAACTCACCGCGTCGCAAATTGATCCGACGCAACATGATCAGCAAGAAAAAGCCCATCAAATTCCAAATCGACTCATATAAAAAAGTCGGATGATAATATTGGCCGTTGATATACATTTGGTTAATAATAAAATCTGGAAGGTGCAAGCTTTCAAGAAAATGGCGCGTCACTGGTCCGCCGTGCGCTTCTTGGTTCATAAAGTTGCCCCAACGGCCGATCGCCTGGCCTAAAATAATGCTAGGCGCTGCAATATCGGCCAGTTTCCAAAACGAAATGCCCCGCCTTTTGGCAAAGACGACTCCCGTAATGATTGCGCCAATTAAGCCTCCATGGATGGCTAAGCCTCCCTCCCAAATTTTAGGGATTTCAGCAGGATGCTTCGCGTAATAATCCCATTCAAACATCACATAATATGTACGGGCACAAATAATCGCAATCGGAACAGCTAATAAAACGAGATCCACAAATGTTTCTTTTGCCAATCCACGCTTGACCGCTTCTCGCGTCGCAATCCACAGTCCAAGCAGCACGCCTGTTCCAATAATCACTCCATACCAATAAATAGTGATAGGACCAAGGTGTAAAAATACACGATCTAATGGCTGAATCGCTGGATCCACCTTATCCTTCCTCCTCTCTTATTCGTAATCATGATCTCCATCCTCAATGGCATCTGTTAAGCGTGCCGAAAACTCTTCAGCAGCATTCATTCCCATTCGTTTCAAGCGGAAATTCATGGCGGCTACCTCAATAATGACCGCTAAATTTCGGCCGGGTCTTACTGGAATCGTCAATTTTGTCACTTCTGTATCAATAATTCTCACTTTTTCTTCTTCTAAACCGAGCCGATCATATTGTTTATTCGGATCCCACAACTCCAAATCCACGACGAGCGAAATGCGCTTATGTGTCCGCACGGCTCCTGCACCGAACAATGTCATCATATTAATGATACCAAGCCCGCGAATTTCCAGAAGATGCTCAATCAGCTCTGGAGCATTACCGACGAGAAGGCCTTCATCCTCTTGACGAATTTCTACGCAGTCATCGGCCACAAGACGATGGCCTCGCTTTACCAACTCCAGCGCCGTTTCACTTTTTCCGACACCGCTTTTTCCGGTAATCAGCACGCCAACACCGTATACATCAACCAATACCCCGTGCACAGCGGTCGTCGGAGCCAGCTTGCTTTCCAAAAAATTCGTCAATCGGCTCGAAAGGCGTGTCGTTTTCATCGTTGAACGCATGACCGGAACCGAATGGCGCTCAGATGCTTCAATTAATTCTTGCGGAACATCCAGCCCGCGCGATACAATAATTCCCGGCGTAATATCTGTACAAAGCTTTTCCATGCGAATCTTCTTTTCAGCCGGGTGCAATCGTTCAAAAAACGAAAGCTCTGTTTTTCCTAGCAATTGAATCCGCTCAGCTGGATAGTAGGCAAAATATCCCGCCATTTCAATTCCTGGCCGCGATAAATCGCTTGTTGTAATCGGACGGTGTACTCCTTCCGCCCCGCTGATTAATTCAAGCTGAAATTGTTCAATCAAATCTTGCGTCCGAACTTTCGGCATCAAAACCCCCCCTTTGCTTTTCCATTTTAACACTTTTCCCAACGCATGTGAAAAAAGAAAAAACGTTCGCGCCGAAGCGGAACGTTTTTAGTCTCTATCGCTAATCGCATCAATGATGACATGAAAGAGAGAAATCGCAAGCGAAGCCAACAAGGCCGCACCGAATCCATCAATTGTAAATGAGTCGCCCATCAGCCATGATGTCATAAGCAATGTTAAAGCATTGATCACAAATAAAAATAGTCCAAACGTTAAGACGGTTACCGGAAGCGTTAAGACAATCAAAATCGGTTTGACGACCATATTTAAGAGCGACAGCAGAAAGCTAGCTAAAAGCGCAGCGCCAACCCCAGACAAATGAATGGACTGAAAATAGCCGGCAAGCGCCAACAATAGCACGGCATTGACAATAATATGCGCAAGCCACTTCATCGTTCCATCCCCTCTTGCGGCATCACCAAGGCAGCGATGACGTAAAATAAAACAAATGGCATAATTCCAGTCGATAAAAGCAAAATCACAAAAATTAACCGAGTGAGCGTTGAATCGATTCGAAAATAAGCGGCCAAGCCGCCGAGAACGCCCGCTATTTTGCGGTCATGATAAGACCGAACCAGTTTTTTGTTCATGGTTTCACTCCATTCTATGCTTCTTGCAATACTTGAATGCCTTTGATCACATTCCAAATGATGACCAATAAATGAATCATCCCTCCAACTACGATTCCCAAAAACGGCAGCGCTGCCAAGCCATCATGGTTGGTCGCTGCGGCAATGATAAAACCACCGATGGACAGCACAAGAATGAAAAACGGAAGAAGATGCGAAAACAGCGATTTTTTCGCATGTTTTTTGACCTTCTCCTCTTTCGTGACAAAATAAACAATCACCGGAAAAAGAAACGGCGCAAAAAACACGCTAAAATAGCAAGTGGCCGATAACAGCTTAGATGAATTCACCTTCATCGCTCCCTTCTTTATATCAATATATACGACGCATATACCGAAAAGTTTCAGCACTTCATGCTATACATAGATGGGATTCTCACTAGCATCCTTGAAAACAAAGCATCTCATGAGCCTCTCCCACCTTCACTCCGTTTAAGGGAGGAAGACTTCCCGGTGGATGGTGTTGAATTTCCAATCTGAGCTTCTCTGCATCAAAAGAAGGAAGCGCAATGATGATGATCTTGCCCCCTATTCAGCGCATCTATTTCTCCTGTGCTTATCTTTCCCTCTTTGGCTAGACCTTATCTGTTCATGTGAATGTGAAAAAAGGGCCCTTGATTAGGGCACCTTTATTTCTTCATACATCGCTTGCATTCGCTGGCGGTCGCGCTCTAAAATGCGTTTTAAATACAGTCCCGTATAGGACCCTTTCACTTCGGCGATTTCCTCTGGGGTTCCCACCGCCACGATTCGTCCGCCTTTATCGCCACCTTCAGGACCGAGATCAATAATATAATCAGCCGCTTTAATGACATCAAGATTATGCTCAATAACAAGCACAGTATCACCGTTATCCACCAGCCGCTGAAGCACTTTAAGCAAGCGGGCGATATCATCAATATGCAAGCCTGTGGTCGGCTCATCTAAAATATAGAGAGTGCGCCCTGTCGAACGGCGATGCAGTTCGGACGCCAATTTTACCCGCTGCGCCTCTCCCCCAGATAGCGTTGTCGCCGGCTGTCCAAGCTTGATATAGCCTAATCCAACATCATAAATCGTTTGCAGCTTTCGCTTGATTTTCGGAATGTTTTCAAAGAAGGCGAGCGCATCCTCCACCGTCATTTCCAGCACTTCGGCAATGTTTTTATCCTTATATTTCACTTCCAGCGTTTCACGGTTATAGCGTTTGCCGTGGCATACTTCACATGGAACGTACACATCCGGCAAAAAGTGCATTTCAATTTTAATAATGCCATCGCCACGGCAGGCTTCGCAGCGGCCGCCCTTCACGTTAAAGCTAAAACGGCCTTTCTGATAGCCGCGCACCTTCGCCTCGTTCGTAGCTGCAAACACCTCACGAATATCATCAAATACTCCCGTATACGTGGCCGGATTGGAGCGAGGCGTACGCCCGATCGGAGACTGGTCGATGTCAATGACTTTATCCAGATGCTCGATTCCTTTCAATGCTTTATACTCTCCAGGCTTCGCTTTCGCTCCTTGTAATTTTTGCGCCAGCGCTTTGTGCAAAATTTCATTGACAAGCGTACTTTTCCCCGACCCTGATACCCCTGTCACAGCCACAAACGTGCCAAGCGGGATTTTCACGGACACATTTCTTAAATTGTTTTCTTTTGCACCATGTATTTCAAGCCAGCGGCCATCCGGCTTGCGGCGTTCCGGCGGAAGCGGAATAAACTTTTTGCCCGACAAATATTGGCCTGTTAGGGAATGAGGATCGTTCATGACTTCTTCCGGCGTTCCGGCCGCCACTACTTGGCCGCCATGAATGCCGGCGCCTGGACCAATGTCAATCAAATAATCAGCAGCCAGCATCGTGTCTTCGTCATGTTCTACGACAATCAGCGTATTGCCGATGTCTCTCATGTTTTTGAGCGTATCAATCAGCCGATCGTTGTCACGCTGATGGAGTCCGATGGACGGCTCGTCCAAAATGTAAAGCACACCCGTTAGCCGGGAGCCAATTTGGGTCGCAAGACGAATGCGCTGTGCCTCCCCGCCTGATAATGTGCCGGCTGAACGGCTTAATGTTAAATAATCTAAGCCCACATTATTTAGGAAACCAAGCCGTTCTATGATCTCACGCAAAATCATATGGGCAATTTTCTGCTCTTTTTCACTCAATTCTAAGCTCCGGAAAAACGCGAGCGCTTCCGTGACAGACAGCGATGCCACTTCCCCAATATGCTTGCCGCCGACAAGCACGGCTAAGCTTTCTTTTTTTAAACGATAGCCTTTACACGTCGGACACGGCTGATCAGCCATATATTTTTCCATTTGCTCGCGAATATAATCAGAGCTTGTTTCGCGGTAACGCCGTTCAATATTGGGAATAACCCCTTCAAATTCAATGTAATGTTCGCGAATTTGTCCAAAGTCATTTTCATAACGAAAATAAATTTTTTCACCATTGCTTCCATACAGAATGCGATTTAACTGCTCCTTCGGCAGCTCCTTTACCGGAACATCCATATCAATTCCATAATGCTGGCAAACAGCCGCCAACAGCTGCGGATAATATTGGGAGCTTTGCGGTTCCCATGGAGCGATCGCATGCTCGCGCAAGGTGAGTTCATCATTCGGAATGACTAAGTCCCGGTCTACCTCCAATTTAGCGCCCAGCCCGTCACAATCGGGACACGCTCCGTACGGACTGTTGAATGAAAACATGCGCGGCTCAAGCTCGCCAATCGAAAAACCGCAATACGGACAAGCGTGATGCTCGCTAAACAGAAGTTCCTCTTCTCCGACCACATCAATAATCACTTTGCCGTCAGCCAGCTTCAGCGCTGTTTCCAGAGAATCAGCCAAGCGCGAGGCAATGCCTTCCTTCACAACGATGCGATCAATCACTACTTCAATAGAATGCTTTTTATTTTTTTCTAATTCGATGTCTTCCGATAGCTCGCGCATCTCGCCGTCTATGCGCACGCGTACATATCCCTGTTTTTTGATCTCTTCTAGCGTTTTAACATGCGTTCCTTTTCTTCCCGATACGATCGGCGCTAATACTTGAATTTTCGTTCGTTCCGGGTAAGCTAAAATGCGGTCAACCATTTGTTCAATGGTTTGCGACGTAATTTCAATGCCGTGCTCTGGACAAACGGGACGGCCAATCCGCGCAAACAATAAGCGCAAATAATCATAAATTTCGGTAACCGTTCCCACTGTGGAGCGCGGATTGCGGCTCGTCGTTTTCTGATCGATTGAAATGGCCGGAGATAGCCCTTCGATCGTATCGACATCCGGCTTGTCCATTTGTCCTAAAAATTGGCGGGCGTATGCCGAAAGCGATTCGACATAGCGCCGCTGCCCTTCCGCATAAATCGTATCAAACGCCAACGACGATTTTCCTGAACCTGATAACCCCGTTAAAACAACAAGTTGGTCTCGCGGGATCTCAATGTCCATATTCTTTAGATTATGAACTCTTGCCCCTTTAATCGTAATTTTATCCATTGGCATAAGCTTTTGATCATCCTTCCGCTTTGAGTTCAAAAATTAAATCGCGAAGCTCGGCCGCGCGTTCAAAGTCAAGCGCTTTGGCCGCTTCTTTCATTTCTTTTTCTAAGTTCGCCACAAGCTGCTCCCGCTCTTTTTTCGTCCATTTGCGGCGATCCGGCTTCACCTCGTACGACTCTGGCTGTTCAGCCGCATACGTCGCACGAATGACATCACGAATCCCCTTTTGAATCGTCTTCGGTACGATGCCATGCTCACGGTTATAGGCCTCTTGGATGGAACGGCGCCGTTTTGTTTCATTGATCGCAATCTCCATCGATTGGGTGATCGTATCGGCATACATAATCACATGACCGTTGGCATTGCGGGCCGCTCGTCCAATCGTCTGGATCAGCGAACGCTCTGAACGCAAAAATCCTTCCTTATCAGCATCTAAAATCGCGACAAGCGACACCTCCGGAATATCCAATCCCTCTCTTAACAAGTTAATGCCAACAAGCACGTCGTATTTGCCGATGCGCAGGTCGCGGATGATTTCAATGCGTTCAAGCGTTTTAATTTCCGAATGCAAATAGGCCACCTTAATCCCTATTTCCTTCAAGTAATCAGTTAAATCTTCCGCCATTTTTTTCGTGAGCGTCGTCACTAGTGTTCGCTCATTCCGCTTCACGCGTTCATGAATTTCATCGATCAAGTCATCTATTTGCCCTTGAATTGGACGAACATCAATCGTCGGATCCAAAAGCCCGGTCGGCCGAATAATTTGCTCGACCATTTCCGGACTATGCTCCAATTCGTATGGTCCCGGCGTTGCCGACACATAAATAATTTGGTTCACTTTTTTCTCAAACTCTTCAAACGTCAGCGGACGGTTGTCAAGCGCTGACGGCAGGCGGAAGCCGTGATCGACCAGCACCTGTTTGCGTGCTTTGTCGCCATTATACATCCCGCGAATCTGCGGCAGTGTGACGTGCGATTCATCAATCACAATTAAAAAATCGTCTGGAAAATAATCGAGCAGCGTATAAGGAGTCGATCCTGGCGGGCGCAATGTTAAATGGCGTGAGTAGTTTTCAATTCCTGAACAAAAGCCC
The DNA here is from genome assembly GCF_009834045.1 of Anoxybacillus sp. PDR2. Lineage (NCBI taxonomy): Bacteria > Bacillati > Bacillota > Bacilli > Caryophanales > Anoxybacillaceae > Anoxybacillus > Anoxybacillus sp. PDR2. The sequence goes on from NZ_CP047158.1 coordinate 3,382,268, forward strand.
ATTTCCCGCATCATTTCAAGATCATAGCGCGTGCGCTGCTCAAGCCGCTGCGCTTCCAACAGCTTGCCCTGCTCCCGCAACTCCTTCAAGCGTTCTTCCAGCTCTTGCTCGATATTTTGAATCGCCAGCTGCATTTTTTCATCGCGCGTGACGAAGTGGGAAGCTGGGAAAATCGCAACATGCTCCCGCTCTCCGATAATTTCTCCCGTCAGCGCATCTACCTCGCGAATCCGTTCAATCTCATCACCAAAAAACTCGACACGAATGCAATGCTCGTCGCGCGAAGCCGGAAAAATTTCGACGACATCACCGCGAACGCGAAACGTTCCCCGCTGAAAATCAATGTCATTGCGCGTATACTGCACATCGACTAAACGGCGCAGCAATTCGTTTCTTTCGATTTCCATCCCTGTCCGCAAAGATACGACAAGCTCTCGATATTCTTCCGGAGAACCCAAGCCGTAAATGCATGATACACTGGCCACAATAATGACATCGCGCCGCTCAAATAAAGCAGATGTGGCCGAATGCCGCAGCTTATCAATTTCATCGTTGATGCTTGCGTCCTTTTCAATATACGTATCCGTCTGCGGCACATACGCTTCCGGCTGATAGTAGTCATAGTAGCTCACAAAATACTCAACTGCATTATTTGGAAAAAACTCCTTCAATTCACTATATAGCTGGCCCGCCAATGTTTTATTATGAGCAATGACCAGCGTCGGTTTACTCACCTTCTGGATGACGTTAGAAATGGTAAAGGTCTTTCCTGTTCCTGTCGCTCCTAATAGCGTTTGATGCTTCGTACCGTTCAAAATTCCTTCCACCAGCTTAGCAATTGCCTTTGGCTGGTCGCCTTGCGGCTGATAGGCTGATACTAATTGAAAATGATCTTTCACCTGCGCAAAGCCCCCTTCGTATTCATCCTAATTGTATTGTACCACATGAATGCTTAAGATGCACAAAAAATACGAACTTATATTCGTTTCCAAAACTTTCGTAAGCCTTACAGAGCGAACAGCTATTTCCATCTCTTTGGCTGCAATAACAAAAGCCACCGCAAAAGAACGGTTCAATCGATCTTTTGCGGTGGCTTTCTTCTTATTTTTTAAATTTTTTTACCATTTTCTCTGCATATAAAAAGCCTGCCGTTGTCGACGCAATATCCGCTAACACTTCATGAAGCTCGTTTGTATATCCTTTGACATAAGAAGCTACTAACAGCGCCACTGTCAGCAGCGTCCCCACATAATGATTATAAGTGACACGAGTAAAAAGCAGCACTAGCAAAAACGGCACGATTAATGCAACGAGAAACCACATAAGCAAAACCCCTTATCTATACAGCTTCCGATGTCCATTTTTCCCGCGTTTGCACAAACAACAATCCAAGCTCGTGATGCTCATTTTCATATAACGCTCCTTGGACAAAACGGACTTCCTCATTTTGATCCAACACCTCTAGCTTACAAAAAGCGCGGTTATGCTGCAATGCCTCATAAAATTCTTTTTCCGTTTTAACTGGTATGCCGTTCACTTTCACAATCACTTCGCCGATTTTCAGCCCGATTTTTTCAGCCTTCGATTCTGGTAAAATTCCTAAAATAACCAATCCCTGCTCTTGCTGTGAAAAATACGGGGGACGGGAACGGTCTTGCCGATGCTGCCAAAAAGCCAGACATTCTCTAGCAATCAACGCCGCAGCTGCAACCGCGATTCCTAAGGAAGGAAACCAAGAAGACGCCAAAGCTCCCGCGCAGACAGCGGCCGCTAACCAGAGCACGCGACGGCCGGCCATTTGAATAGAGGCTCGTGGATGCATGCCTTGCATATGCTGCGAGAAGCCGAGCAAAAATGGCACCAGAGCGAATGAATATGAATGATCCACGCCCGAAAACAATGGCCACCATGAAAAAGGTGAAGAGAGCGGGCCATTGGAAATTGGCAGAAGCACAGGCACAAACCAAATCCTATCTACCCAATGTTCTCCAATCATAAGCCCCCTCTTGCTTTTAGCAAGCTGCGGAGAAGTAGCCACTGCTCCGTTTCGCAAAATGAGAAACCCCTCGGCAAATAACAGCAATGCAAGCAGCCATATGAAAACGGATATAGGCGCCTCGTGAAGGCTTTCCACATATTTTGAAACCAACGGCCAAGCGCCTCCGTATTTCATAAAACCAGCTGCAAGCAAAACCAATCCCCCAACCGTATAAGCAGGAGATAGTAACCGCATCTGTCCTGTCAAGCTCAGCAAAACCGTCACATAAAAAAGCAGCAGCAACACATCGTGGGGTACCGCCATTCCAGACACTACCGTCACGATGGAAAGAAACAAGCCAACGGCCCAACCGCTGCGCCAAAAAAAGACACTTTCCTGAAACCAGCCATATACGCGAATATGAAAATGCTTCCGCTCTTTATTCATTCGACGCCAGCCGACGAAAGCCGCAAGCAGCACGCCATAATACAAAAGGGGCTCGGTCAACAACCGCCCGACTCCTTTCAAAAGTTCCATCCCCCACATGCCAAGCATGGGCTTCACCTCCGATCATCATGAACGTATCTACTGATCTACTTTTCATTCTAGCAAATCGCTTCTACAAATCATACGATTGGCTGCATATTTTTTTATATGTTATTCGACAAATGGCGAATTTTTTCCTATTCCCACTTTCTTTGCCGAATGAGCACTAGTTTTGTCATCGTAAAAGGAATTTGGACATTCGATGGAAAAAATGATATAGACAAGGAAAGAAAAGAGGAGGAAAAACCATGGAACTAAAAACGAGCAATGTTGCCAAGCGGCTTGGAGTATCGCCTAAAACGATTCAGCGCTGGGTTAAAAAATACGAGATTCCATGCAAAAAAAACGAAGCAGGACATTACATATTCGATTCTGAAACACTTGCATTGCTTGAACAGATCAAATTTGAGCAAGGAGCGGCTCTTGAAGAGTGCGAAACAGAAGAAGAAAATGAAAAAAACATTCTGTGCCCAGAAGACTTTTTCTCCACTCATCTTCAACCACATCTAAACGAATTCACCTCACGTTTTCAACGCATTGAACGCCAGCTTGAGCAAAAAGCAGATGAAGTTGTATCCGTTCAACTGTTGCAGCACCGCCGCGAAATTGAAGAGCTGCATTCTTACATCCGTCAGCTTGAACAACGCATCTCCCTGCTGGAAGAAGCCAATGAGAAGCGCGAAGCGGACGATTCTTTGTCTAAAAAGCAAAAACGCCGCGGCGTAGGCCGAATTATCGGCTTATTTGTGTGAACCTTTCATCTCTAACACATGAACGTTCAATATCTAATAACATCACAATATGCTTCCATCTTATTTTCACGTGATATGTTCCCAAATTAAAATCCTAAGAATGTTGATAAAATGGCATTCTTGGGATTTTTTATTCGTCAATCCAATGAAATGGCTACTTATCATTCCCCGCTTTTCTTGGTCACCTCTATGTATATGAAAATTACAATGAATGGAACTCTATTTTTCCTTCTCCTTTTTTTATCCATTTCTTATGTTTTTTTAATTCTATTTGTTTATAATGAATGCCGCCGCCAAGAAAATCAAAATGTAATGGGCAGATTCTATGTTTCGGCCATCGGCAAACCGGATCGCCATGACCGCTTTTTTTTGGCATGATGCGTAACGAAACAGAAGTTCTTGCATCTTCCAGCCGTCATTGGTGGTATCAGGCGCGAGAAATATTGATATTCTATTACATGAATCATCAGCAAGAAAGGAGCAGAGATGGTCCATGCAAGAGCATTCGATTGTGGAGAAACGAGAACGGATCGCCATATGGATCGCCATTTTTCTTATCATTCTTTATCTTTCTCCGCTTTATATTTTAGGAGAAAATGCCCATATTCGCGTTCATGATAATTTAGATTCCAATATTGCTTGGTACAAGGTGCTTGTACGAAGCGGAGAACTATTTGGATCCATCAACGCGACGATTCCGCAAGTCATTAACGGACTGCCGCGCAATGCCTATGGCACCGAATTTAGCGGCATCGTTTGGCTTCACGCGTTGCTTCCGTCCATGGTAGCGTATGCCGTCAGCCAGACCATTACGCGCGGCTTCGCTTTTCTGGGGATGTATCTTTTATTAAAGCGGCATTTTCTTAAGGAAAAAGAAGCTTATCTTATTCGCGTCGGAGCAGCGCTCACCTTCGCTTTGACTCCTTTCTGGCCGTCGGGAATGCTTAGCACCCTCGGCATGCCGCTAGCACTTTGGGCTTTTCTGTCCATTCGAAACCGTCAAGCGTCATGGAAGGAATGGGCCACCCTTGCCCTTCTTCCGTTCTATGCAAGCTTTGTGCTCGGCTTTTTCTTTTTCTTAACGGCGATGGGGCTTCTTTGGCTTCGTGATGCGATTGGCAAAAAACAATGGAATATTCCGTTTCTCGGCAGTATCGTGTTCATGACAAGCCTATTTTTGGCCATCGAATACCGCCTTGTCTATTCGTTGCTTTTTAGCCATGAGCCGACTAGCCGAAACGAATTTGTGTCCTCAAAGCTTGGATTTTGGCATACGATCCATCTTGTATTTAAAAACTATTTTCTTGGTCATACCCATGTGATGACCGTGCATACTTTTATCATTCAGCCCATTCTGTTTCTTGCCTTTGCTTTCATCCTAAGAGCAAAGAAAGGGGAGCTCGAAAGACGTTTTTTGTTTTTATTCATTCTAAACTTTGTTTTATCCGTTTGGTACGCCTTTTGGTTTTATAAAGGCTGGCAGTCGCTCAAAGAACGATTTGCGTTGCTGAACACCTTTAATTTCGCTCGTTTCCATTTTTTGCGGCCTTTGGTCATTTATTTAGACTTTGCTTTAGCCTTGCAAATACTATGGCGCCGAAATAGAAGCTGGAAGCAGGTGGCTATGGCTGCCATCCTTTTGCAAACGCTGTTGTTAGGGGGATTCAATGAAGAAATTCGCTACCGTATCAGCGGCACACCGTCATTTAAAGAATTTTATGCAGAGCATTTATTTCATGAAATCAAAGAATACATCGGAAAACCGCCAAGCTCCTATCGTGTCGCCAGCATCGGCCTGCATCCGGCCATTGCGCAATATAACGGCTTTTATACATTGGATACGTACAATAATTTTTACCCATTGTCGTATAAACACTCTTTTCGCAAAATCATCGTGAAAGAGCTGGATAAGAGCCCAGAGCTGAAAGATTATTTCGATCACTGGGGCAATCGTGTCTACATTTTCTCAGCGGAGCTTGGAAAGCATTATGGCTTTCGCAAAACATCCCATAAGAAAATTTACCATTTAGAACTTCATACAGACGTATTTAAGAAAATGGGCGGACGCTATCTCTTTTCATCCGTTCCTATTATGAATGCCAAAGAAAATCATCTGCGTCTGCTTAAAGCATTTGAAGACTCCCAATCTGTTTGGAAAATCTATTTATACGAAGTGGAATAAAGGAGGAGAGACGGAATGGAAACGCCTGTTTTAACCATTGTGGTACCGTGCTATAACGAAGAAGAGGTATTTTTAGAAACAGCTAAACAGTTAACCGGTGTATTACAGCAGCTGCAAAAAGAGAAGCTGATTGCCTCTGAAAGCAAGCTATTGTTTGTCGACGATGGCAGCCGTGACCGGACATGGGAGCTTATCTTGGAGGAAAGCGAAAAAAATCCGCTGATCACCGGAATTAAGCTATCGCGCAATTTTGGACATCAACGCGCGCTGTTAGCTGGACTTCAAGCGGCCATGGAGTATTCGGACTGCGTTATTTCCATTGATGCTGATTTGCAAGACGATATCCAGGCCATTCGTGAATTTATTATAAAATATTGGGAAGGCTTTGATATTGTATACGGTGTGCGCCGTAGCCGCAGCACCGATACATGGTTCAAGCGGGCAACCGCACAAGGCTTTTACCGATTGATGCAAAAAATGGGCATCGCTCTGATCTATAATCATGCTGATTTCCGCTTAATGAGCCGGCGGGCGCTGCAAGAGCTCAGCCGTTATGACGAAGCCAATCTATTTCTGCGCGGTATCGTTCCGCTGCTGGGGTTCCGTTCGACTCAAGTGCTTTATGATCGAAAAGAACGCTTTGCTGGAGAATCGAAATATCCATTGAAAAAAATGCTGGCTTTCGCCTTGGATGGAGTGACTTCGTTTAGTGTCGTGCCGATTCGCTTCATTACATTTGTCGGCTTTCTTTCTTTTCTTCTTAGCAGCATCGCTGGTCTCTATGCTTTCATCGTCAAGCTGTTGGGATATGCCGAATCAGGATGGACATCCATTATGATCTCAATTTGGCTGATTGGAGGGCTTTTATTAATGAGCGTCGGTTTCATTGGAGAATACATTGGAAAAATCTATCAAGAAGTCAAAAGAAGACCGCGGTTTATCATTGAAGAAAATTTATATTCTCTGCGAATGAAAACAAACCAGAAAGAGCGGATCCATCTATGAATCATTCGTTCTTCCGCTTCTTGCTTGTCGGGTTGATTAATACCGCTGTCGGATTGTCTGTCATGTATGCGCTGCTTCATCTCGCTCATGTTTCCTATTGGGGGGCCACGTTGATCGGCAACACGATTGGCGCCATCGTCAGCTACTGCTTAAATCGTTTGTTTACATTTCGCAGTCATGCGCCCATCGGCAGCAGCGCTTTTCGTTTTGCACTTGTGATTATGGTATGCTACTTCTTTGCTTATCGGCTAGGCAAACAACTGGCTCACTGGACGATGGGCACGGTTTCCCTTCTGCCCGACCAGTATACCGATGATATGGCCATTTTATTCGGCACAGCGCTTTATACCATCTTCAATTACCTTGGACAAAAACGTCTCGTCTTCATCAAATGAAAAGGGAACGATTCGGCTTCGAACCGTTCCCTTTGTATTATTGGAATAACACTTTCATCGCTTCTTTTAACTGTTTGTCATTTTTATCATCACGGACCGCTTCCAGCACTTTCGTTTCAAGCAATTCAGCTGTTTGCTTGTCAATGCTTCCTGTAGCTGGAATTTTATTTTCTTGTTGGAATGACTTGACGGCCTCTACCGTTTCCTCGCTGAAATATCCATCCTCACGCCCCGGATCAAAACCGAGTCCTTTGAGCATTTGCTGGGCGTTTTTAATTTGCTCACTATTCATGTTGTATTGGAGGGCTTTATCAATATGAATCGGGCTGGCATGGAAGTATTCCGGCTGCTCCACAGTCACATCCGGCTTAACTCCTTTTTTATGAATCCAATTTCCATCAGGAGTCAACCATTTATAAAGCGTAAGTTTTAAGTTGCTGCCGTCGCCCATCGGGATGGCCTGCTGCACCGTGCCTTTTCCAAACGATGTTTCCCCCACCAGCTTATAACCGCCGGCTTCTTTCATGGCACCTGCTAAAATTTCCGACGCTGAGGCGCTACCTTTATCGATCAGCACAACAATCGGGTACGGCTTTTTCTCCGTCAAATTGGAGTAAAATTTTTGCTTGCGGCCATTGCGGTCCTCAATTTGGATATATGGCTTGCCCTTCGGAATAAACTGCTTTAAAATATCCTCTACACTTTGCAAGTAGCCTCCCGGATTACCGCGCACATCGATGACCAATCCATCCATTTTTTCCGATTCTAATTTCTCCAATTTCTTTTTAAAATCTTGAGCCGTATTTTCTGAGAATGAAGTAATCTCTAAATATCCTACTTTTTTGCCATTATACGTCTTGAGCGAATCGTAGACCGTTTCAATTGGGATTTCATCGCGTACGACGTTGACTCGAATCATATCCTTCATCCCCGGGCGAAGAATGTCCAAATGAACCGTCGTTCCCTTTTTGCCGCGAATTTTTAAGACCGCTTCATATAAATCAAGTCCTTCCAGACTTTGCCCGTTCACCTTCACGATCTGATCGTTTGGCTTCAGCCCCGCTTTTTCGGCTGGAGAGTTTTTAAATGGAGCGACAATCGTCACTTTTCCGTCCACCATGCTTACTTCTGCGCCAATTCCTTCAAACGAGGAATCAAGGGACTCATTAAATTGCTCAGCCGTTTCTTCATCCATGTATACAGAATATGGATCCTTCAGTGTGCCGATCATCCCTTGAATCGCGCCTTCGATTAGTTTTTGGTCATCCACCTTTTGCACATAACGGCTTTTAATGAGCTCATAAGCTTGTTGGATTTTTTTGAGCTCTTCCTGCTCATTTTTCCCCGTTTCCTTTGTGGCTTGCTCCGATTGGACGGAAAGACTGCTATTTTCATGACGATCCGTCAGCTGTATACCAGCATAGGTTCCGCCAGCTCCGACCAACATCGATAAAGCCATAAGCACTGCTGTCGTTTGCTTTTTCATCGTTTTCTCCTCCTCTATCCACACTACACCATGCAAGGAAAGGCACCACACAATCGTGCCGTGCGATGCCCTTTATCATCATTATATGAACAGCTTGTACAGCTTATGATCACATCTGCGCAATATTCAGTTTACACGTTTGCTTTTATTTTCTCAACTGATATGGTATTGGTTCCACTTGACGATATAAACGTGATGCGGCAACATTCCAAAGAGCAGGTGATTGGGGATTTCGCCGGATGGACGACCATCGAAAAAATGTCTGCTTTTGAATAGGCGATCATGTTTCATCTTCCATCTGTACTTAAAAAAGTGGAGAGAAGGAGGCCTTCATCAGAAAAGCCGCCTGATGATCCATAGTTTTATGATCTGTCGTTTTTCAGTCATCCGCTGTCTAAACAACAAGCTTCCGCATAGATCCATAGATGGATGAGCGGTATCATCCGGATTTCTGTCGGCTTTCCAAGGATCATCTGCTCCATCAGAAATGGTGTCTATGCAGCGAAAGGAAAGTCGATCACTACACTCTCATTTCTCCGTGATCAATTTGCGAGGTTTCAATTTGGATGGTCGTATGGAGGATTTTAAATTTTTCTTCAATCAAATGAATCGCCGCCTGCAAAATCTTTTGGCTGTCCTGACAGTCTTCAATCAGCATATGGCAGCTTAAAGAGTCCAGCCCGGATGTAATCGTCCAAATATGGAGATCATGGACATTGACCACTCCCTCAATGCTTTCAAGCGCTTTTTTCACCTCGTGCTGGTCAATCGTAATCGGCGTGCCCTCCATCAGAATATGAACCGTATGCTTAATCACTTCCCATGCCCCTTTCAAGATGAGAAGCGCAACAAGCACAGAAATAATTGGATCAGCTATATACCAGCCAAAAGCCCACATGACCAATCCAGCCATGATCGCTCCTACAGATCCTAGCGCATCGCCCAACACGTGCAGGTAGGCGCTGCGCAAATTCACATTATGCTTCACATCCCCTTTCCGCATTAACGCCCAAGCACTTAATAAATTCGCTATCAAACCGATCAAAGCAATCAGCATCATAGAACCGCTGGAAACCGTCGGCGGATGATAAAAACGCCCAATGGCTTCCCAAATAATAAATCCAGCGATAATAAACAACGTAACACCATTAAACAAAGCCGCTAAAATTTCAAACCGGTAAAAACCATACGTTTTATTGGGGGATGCAGGCCTGGCAGCAAACCAGATCGCAATAAGGCTAAGAAGCAGCGAACTGGCATCGCTCAGCATATGACCGGAATCGGACAAAAGGGCGAGACTGTTCGTCCATAATCCTCCTAAAAACTCGAGAATCATAATGCCAGCCGTAATGGAAAGAGCCACAATCAGCCCTTTTTTATTTCCTTCCCTTCCTAAATCATGATGGTGGTGTCCGTGATGATGGCCATGATGATGACCATGATGGTGATGATCATGATGATGGTGATGCATTGTTACACGCCTCCTCATTAATGGTGCTCTGAATGATCGATCGCCTGTTTTAATAGCGAAATAACGTGTTCGTCATCGCAAGAATAAAATAACGTTTTTCCTTCGCGCCGGTATTTCACGAGCCGCAAGTTTCGGAGCAGGCTCAGCTGATGAGAGACGGCTGATTGAGATAATTCCAGCACTTCAGCCATATGATTAACAGAACATTCCTCTTGAGACAATAAGTAAAGGAGCTTCATTCGTGTCGGGTCTGCCAGCGCTTTAAAGATTAACGACACATGTTCTACCGTTTCATCTGCTAAAAAAGCATGATCTTTTTTATCCAATTTGTTAGAGCCTCCTTTTTACAACACATGAACATATGATCATATGTATTATATTCTGTCTTTATGATTTCGTCTATCCTTTTTTCATTCTTTTTCGTTTTCTTTTTTCCTTATTCAGCATCCTAAAGAAAAATTAAGAAACACCAAACGGATAAAAAACCAAGCGTAGAAAGCAGCAGACAATCGATCATCTTTGTTTCCTTCAAAGCGGTTCCCAACATTTCCTTTGCAGCCACTGTCAACATGATCCCCACCGCCATGGTTGTCATCACGGCGGACAGCCAAGAAATATCCGCGCCATAACGGCTTCCAAGCAGCGCTCCAATCCCAACGGGAATCGACACGGCGATCGCTCCAAGAACCACTCCCATCATCCCCATTCCCGCCATCAGCAACGGGGTAAAAACCGCCAACCCTTCGGGAATATTATGAAAAATCACGGCCAGCCCCAGCTGCTCAGCCAACGGGGAACGGGCATTGACTCCTAAGGCGATCCCTGTGGGAAAATTATGTATAGCAATACTAAAAAGAAGATATACTCCCGAATGAATCCATGCATCATGGTTTTTCCTATTCGTCACGACAACCACTCGATGCCACATGCTTTCTAAGTGGTGATAAAGCCCATAACCTGCGGCTAATCCAATCACAGTAAGCAGCCAACCTCCTGCCGCCATGCTTTCCGGCAAAATTTCCACTACCGCAAGTCCAAAAATCATACCGCTGGACAATGAAAAAATAATAGGCGTTCCTTTATGCCAGCCGCAAAACAACCAAGCAACCGCTCCTCCTATGAGCATTCCAAGTGCGGAAGCGGAAAATCCGAACCATCCCAATGAGTCCATCCCCGATCTCTCCTTATTCCTTACCGCGAATCCTTTCTTTCTTCTCTTTACTACCATATGCGGCTGGACAAGAAAAAATCCGCCCATGTGAAGAAGCTTATCTATCTTTGAATAAAGGCTGAGTCTGCCGCTTTTTTCCGCTATGTGTCGCTTCACATCATGCTTTATATTCCCGTATGCGCCCCTTCCTCTTCATGTGCCTATCCCATGATCCAAAAATAAACGGCAGCTTGATCACCAGCTGCCGTGTCTTTTTCACTTGATTCCTAGTCATTCAACCACTGTCTCCCGCTCTGTTCGTACAGAAGATTTCACAAGTTTCTTGATTTCAATTAATCGGATATTGTGGCCCTCCATTTGTAAAACCTTAAACTCATGCCCATCGAATGCCAACGTCTCCCCTTGCTGAATATCAAATTTCTCTGTTAACATCCAGCCGCCAATCGTATCCACATCCGTGTCATCTATATGTGTTCCAAGCAAATCATTGACATCTTCAATCAACACTTTTCCTTCCACAATCATCGTATGTTCATTCACTTTGCGAATTCTCGGGACTTCATCGGCATCAAATTCATCTTGGATCTCCCCTACAATTTCCTCCAGTATATCTTCAACGGTAACAAGGCCCGCTGTCCCGCCATATTCATCAATGAGAATGGCCATATGAACCCGTTCACGCTGCATTTTAACGAGCAAATCATGAATCGGAATCGACTCAATTACCTGGATGATCGGACGAATATAGTCATCGATCTTCTTTTCTGCGGCTTGAGGATTGTGAATACAATCCGTTAAAATTTCTTTAATGTTCACCATGCCGACAATATGGTCCTTGTCGCCGTCCATCACGGGATAGCGTGTATACTTTTCTTGCTTCATAATTTCAAAATGATCGATGATGGAATCGTTTATATCAAAAGCAACAATCTCTGTGCGGGGCACCATGATTTCTTTGGCAATGCGATTGTCGAACTCAAAAATGTTATTGACATACTTATATTCAGACGGATTAATCTCGCCGCTCTTATAGCTTTCTGATAAAATCAGCCGCAATTCCTCTTCAGAATGAGCTACCTCATGCTCAGCCACAGGCTTTAAGCCAAATAACCCTGTAACCATCCGCGCGGATCCGTTTAGCGCCCAAATAAACGGGTACATCACTTTGTAGAAAAAAATTAACGGTTTGGAGCATAGCAGCGTAATCGTCTCGGCTTTTTGGATCGCCAGCGTTTTAGGCGCTAACTCGCCAACCACAACGTGCAAAAATGTAATGGTGGAGAAGGCGATGACAAAAGAAAGGATAGAAGCTACCGATTCGTTTATATGCATCTCTTCAAACAAAGGATGAAGCAAATGCATGACGGTGGGTTCGCCCAGCCAGCCGAGACCTAACGCGGTAATGGTGATGCCAAGCTGGCAGGCCGACAAGTATTCATCCAAATTGCTGATAACGCGCTTTGCGGCGATCGCGCTCCTGTTTCCTTCCGCTACAAGCTGGTCAATACGTGTGCTGCGCACTTTGACAATCGCAAACTCCGAGGCGACAAAGAATGCCGTTAAAGCAATTAAAACGGCAACCATCAATAAATTCACTATTTCCAATTAAACTCTCCAGCTGAAGGCAGCTAGAGAACCCACCTCCTGTCCATTGAATCCATAAGCTTTATTCCTCGTTATTCCCTTGAAAGAAAATCATGACAAACTTCATTAACTCTAAAACAGAGATCAAAGCAGCCGCTACATAAGTAAGCGCTGCAGCGTTTAATACTTTTTTCACGCCCCGCTCTTCCTGATGAACAATCATTCCTTGCGCAAGAAGCAATTGTTTGGCGCGGGAGCTTGCATTAAACTCTACCGGCAGCGTGATTAGCTGGAATGCTACAGCCGCGGAGAAGAGGATGATCCCAAATCCAATAAGCGATGTTTGATGAAGCAAAAATCCAAGCAATAAAAGAAAAGGAGCGATCCCGGACGAAAAATTCACAAGCGGAAACATGCGATGACGCCAAACTAACGCACCGTATGATTGCTGATGCTGAATAGCATGCCCGACTTCATGAGCGGCCACCGATAAAGCCGCAATCGAATGCCCATAATAAACAGGCTCAGATAATCGAACCGTTTTGGATAACGGATCGTAATGATCTGTCAACGCGCCAGCCACAGGCTCAACGGGAACATGATATAAGCCTTGAGAATCCAAAATTCTTCTTGCTACTTCAGCTCCTGTCAGTGAAGAGCCCGCAGGCACTTTCGCCCATTGGTTGAAAGTTCCTTTTACTTTAAATTGTGCCCAAAGTGACAATCCAAATGCTAAAAAGATAAAAATGTCCATCGGATGAAATAACATCATTTTCCCTCCTACTGCCATATGGTGTTTACATCTATTCAATCGGCCTGCCGTACCGCCTTCATAGGAAGTTTTGCTGCATGATGCTCTCGCTTTGACAAAGCTGGGGCCTCAGGGATGCAACCCTTTTTTTGTTGGTTAAATAAAAGGATTCTCCCCAAGCAATATCGCTAATGCGTGCAACAACCCATATCCTTGCTGTGCTAACGGTTTGGTCATCAGCTTCATCTGCTGTTTATTGAGATGCTGAAGCAACGGTTTTAATTCCAACACTTCTTCTTGAATATGCTTCATCTGCTCCTGAAGATGCTCAATCTTATTGGCAATTTCCTCTACAGAAAACGATAAATTCTTCATCGTCTGTACGCGTTCTTTGATTTCTTCCAGCGTTAAATTTTGTTTCTTTAACACATGGATCAGCCGCAAATATTCGAGACTCTCTTCAGGATAATAACGATAATTCGATTCAGAACGAAGGGGTTCAAGCAAGCCAAGCTGTGTATAATAATCGATCGTCCGTTTCGATACACCTGCTAATTCCGCAAGTTCGCCAATTTTAAACAACTTCCCAATACATTCACCCCTTTCATTGATTTTCATTCTTTTAATTCATATTGTACCTATAAAAACCATACAGTCAAACGTTATGCTGTATAGTTTTTTTATATAAGACAACATAATTCGGCAACTTTTCTCTTCCAATCATCTACCTTCAACGTTCATGGCACCGAACAAACCGCTTTCTCGCTCTGCAAGCAGTTTTCCATCATCATGGGGAGTGCACAGGATTCTTCCAATCATGGATCTTTCAGTTGTATTTACACATATAAGTTCACTTTATGAATATATACGAATGGATGGCGGGGAAGGATTCATCTATTTTTATGCATCAGGAAAGCCGATTTCGCCCATCATGCATGGCGGGGAGCTAATCTAGAAAGTGCTTCTTGGAGATCGAGGAATAGACCTTTTGGCCGTCAAATTCTTAAAGGCGATTTACTTGATCCGCAGGCTTTGTTAAAATTAAAAAGAAAGCCGCTTTCCACTGCCATTCAGAAAGCGGCTTTCCAAGAGTTCACATATTATCATTTGATTAATTTCGAATGAGGTAATCAAATGCGCCCAAAGCGGCGGTCGCGCCTGATCCCATCGAAATAATGATCTGCTTATATGCGCTATCTGTGCAGTCGCCTGCCGCAAATACGCCAGGGATGTTCGTAGCCCCTCGCTTATCGACGATAATTTCGCCGAAGCGGTTGCGCTCAACAGTTCCCTCTAACCAATCGGTATTTGGCACAAGACCAATCTGCACGAATACGCCTTGTAGTTCAAGGTGATGCTCTTCACCTGTTTCGCGGTCAATGTAAGAAATGCCGTTTACTCGGTCTGTACCGGTAATTTCCTTTGTTTGGACGTTCTTAAGAACGGTGACATTAGGCAAACTGTAGAGGCGCTCTTGAAGAACGGCATCAGCTTTTAATTCCGGCATAAATTCAAAGACGGTGACATGCTTGACAATACCGGCAAGATCAATCGCTGCCTCTACGCCGGAATTGCCGCCTCCAATAACGGCCACATGCTTTCCTTCAAACAACGGACCGTCGCAATGAGGGCAGTAGGCCACTCCTTTGTTTTTGAACTCAGCCTCACCTGGCACCCCAAGATTGCGCCAGCGAGCGCCTGTTGCCAAAACCACTGTCTTGCTTTTTAAAACCGCGCCATTTTCAAGCTCGATTTCAATAAGATCTTTCTTTTCTAAGCGCTTCACTCGCTGCGAATCCATGATATCGATATCATACTGTTTGACATGCTCCTCAAGACTCGCTGCAAGCTTAGGGCCTTCTGTATATTTGACACTGATAAAATTCTCAATGCCCAACGTATCCAATATTTGTCCCCCAAAACGTTCAGCTACAATACCCGTGCGAATGCCTTTTCGCGCTGCATAAATCGCTGCCGTTGCACCAGCTGGACCGCCACCGACAACAAGCACATCAAATGGTTCTTTTTCAGCGAAAGCGGAGGCATCCAAAGTGCTTCCTATCTTTGAAAGAATTTCTTCAAGAGACATCCGTCCGCTGCCAAAAAGCTCTCCATTTAAGAATACAGTCGGAACGGCCATAATCCCCTTGCTTTCTGCCTCATCCTTAAACGCTGCACCGTCAATCATCGTATGCGAAATGCCCGGATTCAGGATGCTCATTAAATTCAAGGCTTGTACAACGTCAGGGCAGTTATGGCATGTCAAGCTTACATAGGATTCAAAATGATAGGTGCCTTTTATGTTTTTAATTCGTTCAATTACTTTCTGATCGACCTTTGGAGGTCTTCCACTTGTCTGGAGTAGAGCCAACACCAATGAAGTAAACTCATGGCCCAATGGAACGCCGGCAAATGTGACCCCTGTGTCTTCGCCGATGCGATTCACACTAAAGCTTGGCGTTCTCTCTAGCTGTGTGTTCTCTACTTTGATTTTAGGAGACATGGTGGCCAATTCATCCACAAGAGCCAGCATATCGCGGGATACGCTATCGGATCCCGCGCTGACTTTAAGAAGTACGTCTCCTTCCATCAATTGCAGATATTGGGCCAGCTGTGCTTTTATTTCTGCATCCAATATCATGTTGATGTCCCCTCTTAAATTTTACCTACAAGATCAAGGCTTGGTTTCAGTGTTGCTGATCCTTCTTGCCATTTAGCTGGACAAACTTCACCAGGATTATTGCGAACATATTGCGCAGCTTTAATTTTGTTAATCAATGTGCTTGCATCACGGCCGATACCGTCAGCATTAATCTCAACCGCTTGGATCACACCGTCTGGATCAATAATAAACGTACCGCGTTGAGCAAGACCTGCTTCTTCATCTAATACATCAAACATGCGAGATAGTTTTTGTGAAGGGTCGCCAATCATAATGTATTCGATTTTGTTAATGGTTTCAGATGTATCATGCCATGCTTTATGTGTGAAATGCGTATCTGTTGAAACAGAATATACTTCAACACCAAGCTCTTTTAAAGTTGCATAGTTATTTTGTAAGTCTTCAAGCTCTGTAGGGCATACGAATGTAAAGTCAGCTGGATAGAAGCAAACAACGCTCCATTTTCCTTTAAAGTTTTGCTCTGTCACATCGATAAACTCTCCATTATGGAACGCTTTTGCTTGGAATGATTGTACCTCTTTGCCGATTAAAGACATCTTCATCTACCTCCTAAAAATAGTGCTGGAATAATTCACAGATTGTTACACAAGCCACTTGTGCAAATTATAATAATTATAATTCGATATTTATTATCATATAGTAGTATCTATTTGTCAATAGATATGATTCAAATTTATTTTGATTTTATCCCTCAGACAATCGAAAGCGGCCATTCTCCTCCATGCTGCGCTCCGCCGCTGATCATCTTTTCTCATTTAGCGACCATTTGATCGATAATGAATGAGAATAAGCAACCGTTTCCTCTGAATGAGTCACGATCCACATTGACGAAAAGACGCGCTTTTCAAACATTTCTGCGTATGGCTACTGATTTTAATAGGTTTGTAAGGAGAAGCAAAGCGAAAGCGTGTTTTGAGCCATTGATAACAAGCGCTAGATCTTTTCCCGCACAAGTATATGTGACACTCCTTGCTTGAGGAGCCGGCTCACTTAACGATCATCGCATATGCCCAATCAAAAGCATACACTTTTATTTTGCCCCCATCATGATAAGAACATACAAGCAAAGAACGTTCAGCGAAGAAGGATTCGATCATCAAAGTGTTTTTTCAAATCAAACGGAAAGACAAAGCTGCTGAGCCAATGTGACATCATACAGAGATAGAAGCATCGGGAGATCATCGGCACCTGATCAGCGATCTGCCGTTTCATGCTGTGCGGTCTACTGAAAAACGGAATCCGGTTATAGCAAGAGACAAAACCGAATCTCTATAAAATTCTAAAATATTCCATATAAAATCCATATCCGTCTTTATTTTACTCTTTTCCCTTTCTAAAGTAAACTCACCTGCCTAATCGCAAAGAATCGTTTCACTATCAACCAGTCCCCTCGTATTTCGTATCTTAAGTTCCCTCCCTATGACGTGGTGCTAGTATCTCCCTCGCAAATGAAGAGGTGGGAGACTTCTTGATAGGTATGTTAAAACAATCTCAAATGATATTCAATGATCCTGTTTCATAAGTAAAAAAGGACTGATTCAATTGAACCATTCATACAGAAACCTTGCCATGCCATCCTCCCTTCATAAAAAATGCACAACTTGCTGAAAGGGCTATCCAGACAAGTTGTGCATGTTGATGCTGCTTTTTAAATTTTAGATTTATGTAGCTGTAATCAATAGTGATAAAATCGGTTTAAAATTCCCCAAAATAACAGATCATCGTTTCGAAACAACATCTTAGATGGCGTGGAGAAACGATGCTGAAGATAGGGGAGTTTTTTATGATTCGAGAGTTGTATCAGAAAGGTTGGACTCAAACAGCGATTGCCAAAGAAACAGGATTTGATCGGAAAACCATTCGTAAGTATCTAAAGGAGGACAAGCTTCCAGAACGTAAAGTCAGTGAGAAAAAAAGAAAAAGCAAACTAGATCCTTATAAAAGCTATCTTCTTCAACGAATACAAGAAGGTACGACAAATGGTGTGGTTCTCTTTGAAGAGATTCAAGCGATGGGATACACCGGCAGGATAATGATATGAAGAGATTTTGTTCGGCCGTATCATATTCTCGAATGAAATATGTGGAATTTACGACCAAGATGAATGTGGAATAGGTACAAGAAAGTTTTAAATTTGTCTTAACAACTCCAGATAATAGTCAACAAATAGCGATTGTTAGCAATTATATTTTAATTGTTCTAATGATTATCGTGAAAGCAGTTTATGAAATTTTTTATAAGCAAAAACGAAGAAATAAACCAAGAAGAAGCTATTTGTTTAAAGGGAGATGGAAAACGAGGCAATCGCTCCATTTTTAATTTTTTATAAACGTTATCTTTTGCGAAAAGGACAACATAAGATATATGTTGAATGTAATAAGTAAATACTACAAACATTCGATATGTTATACATAAAATAAGTTCGACTGTTATAATCGTATTTGCGGAGGTGAAGATATTGAATGAAATAGAACTAAAAAAATTATTGGATGAGTTTAGAAGTCTCCCCTCCGAAAATGAATGGGTAGAGTTTAAAGAAGCCAAGAGTAATTTTCATTTTGATGATTTAGGCGAATACTTTTCAGCGTTGAGCAATGAGGCTAACTTAAAAAATCAGCCTTATGGGTGGCTTATTTTTGGAGTAAAAGATAAAAATAAAGAAATTGTTGGAACACAATACAGAGAAAATAGAGCCGATTTAGATCGCCTTAAATATGAGATATCAAGGCATACAAACGATGGATTATCGTTTGTTGAGATTTATGAACTTTTTTATCCCGAGGGCAGGGTGATTATGTTTCAGATTCCTGCTGCGCCAAAAGGAATGCCAACATCTTGGAAAGGTCATTATTTTGGCCGAAATGGCGAGTCGAAAAGTCCACTCAGCATACAAGAAATCGAAAGTATTCGCACTCAACGTATGAAAGAAGATTGGTCGGCTGGGATTTGCCCCGGTGCTACGATTGACGCCTTAGATAAAACCGCCATTGAGAAGGCAAGAGAAGAGTATAAAAAGAAAAATCCGCATTTAGCCGAAGATGTTGATAAATGGGATGATATAACGTTTCTGAATAAAGCAAGGGTAACGATTAACGGACAAATTACAAGAGCAGCTATTATATTGCTTGGTAAACCTGAATCCGAACATTTTTTGGCGCCAGCTGTTGCAAAAATGACATGGATTTTGAAAGACGAACATAATATTGAGAGGGACTATGAGCATTTTGGGCCTCCATTTATTTTAAACACAAATGAACTTTTTGCAAAAATCCGCAATTTAAAATATCGCTATATGCCGGACCAAAGTTTGTTCCCCATTGAAGTGAATCAGTATGATCCTTATGTCATTCGTGAAGCGTTGCATAACTGTATTGCTCATCAAGATTACACTCTTCAAGGACGAATTAATGTTGTTGAAAAACCAGAGGAATTAATTTTTACAAATCTTGGTGAGTTTATTCCTAAAACGATTGAGAATGTGATTAAACGTGATGCACCTCAAGAATATTATCGAAATCGCTTTTTAGCCGAAGCAATGGTCAATCTGAATATGATTGATACAATTGGTTCGGGAATTAAGAAAATGTTTTTAGAACAACGAAAAAGATTCTTTCCAATGCCAGATTATGATTTAAGTGAGCCAAATAAAGTTAAGGTAACTATTTACGGCAAAATACTGGATTACAACTATACTCGCATGCTGATTAATCATACAGATCTGGATCTCAGCGTAGTGATTGCATTAGATAAGGTACAAAAAAAGCAGCGCATCACACAAGAAGAAGCAAAAAAATTAAGGGCATTAAAATTAGTGGAAGGCAGATATCCAAACCTATATGTTTCCGCTAAAATTTCTGAACTTACAGGAGATAAGACTACTTATATTAAAAACAGGGCTTTTAACAAAGAGCATTATAAGCAAATGATTATTTTATTTTTGCGTCAGTACAAAGTGGCAAATAGAAAAGATATTGATGATTTGTTGCTAGATAAACTATCTGATGCTCTTGATGAGAAGCAGAAAAGAAAGTACATCGGCAATTTGCTTCAAGAAATGTCTAAAAAGGATAAAACCATTGTCAATCAAGGTTCTTCCCGCTATCCAAAATGGGTATTAACTAATTAGTTAAACTTAGTTTTAAATTAGTTATAGGTTTAGTTAATAAAATTAGTTATAAAAACCGCTGGAATATTGATTTTACGCGGTTTTTCCATTAACTAATTAGTTATAGGATTTAGTTAAAGACATCGGTTCAATTTAAACCGGTGTCTTTTAATATTTACTAAAGAGTTTAAAACATATTCTAGAATTTGGAGGTTTTTGTCTGAGTATGTTGTTTAGTTGTAATGAAGTAATCACTGATGCTAGTGTTAGATAGCACAGTGCCTCATGTATTCGAACATTATTAAACCCGTTCACATAGTCAAAAAGTTCAAGGTTAAGTTCTTGCGGGTTGGAAAAGACCCTACCACATGAATTTTGTTTTGGTGATCTTAAACATATCTTCCGCTACGTCATTGTCATATGAAGTTCCTTTTTCACTCAACGATCTCTCAATATCAAAGGCATCTATATTAGCAGCGATCAAGAATTTTGATGTTTGGCAATTACATCATTTATTGCCTATTCGCTTTACATGGAGCGGTGGGTATGATACAGAATCATGCCCGCAGAAGCTTCATGTCAAGGGACAATAGATATGAAATTTTATACATATAATTGAATGTTTTTATTTTTCATTTCACGAATTTTTTACTCATCAAAAATATTCGTGATGAAATAAACATCACAACAGCTGGTATTCCTAACGGTCAACCAAGGTTTATAGCTTTCAAACTCTCCTTGACTACGTCCCCTTCTTTGATATAGTTATCAAATTCATACAGAAACCTTGCCATGCCATCCTCCCTTCATAAAAAATGCACAACTTGCTGAAAGGGCTATCCAGACAAGTTGTGCATGTTGATGCTGCTTTTTAAATTTTAGATTTTGTATAGATACAAAAAAAGTTTTAAAAAAAGATATCGCAAACACCTTGATTTTTCAAGGTGTTTTTTATTGTAATTGACAAAAAAAGTTTTAAAAAGATTTTCATCCCAATCATTTTGTGACAAAAAAACTTTTAAAAACAGTGTATTAATTCAGAGGGAGTCTTTGTATATTTATACATCACCGTCATAAAACAGGAATTATTTATTATTTTAACATATAACATCCAACTTATCTGTCTTTTTTGCAGCCATATTTCCCCTCCTCCAAAAAAACTATAAATAAAAAACATTTTATTTTCTCTAATAATTTTATTATTTTCGACACTATTTTTACAATTTTAGAATCAAATGCATCACCTTTTTCACCATTGCCATTCATCACTGGTGAAAAAGCATTCTCTACATACCATTCATACCTGCTCATCATCTCAGGCAGTCCTAGTCTTTTTTTCACCAAATTCGAGCAGATCATCATCGTGAATCCTCCAGCCTTCTTTTCTGTTTTCGGAACGTTCCGCTCTAATTTTTTCTTCGCGAATCCAACGAGTAACCATTTGAATCGAATCTGTAATGTAGTATAGTTGGAGGATTTTTAGTGCTTGATGAACATGATATACTTCCACTTCTCCCCAATCCCAAATTATTTAAAAGGAAAATATGTGAGTAATGTTTATACCTATGACATTCCCTAAGTAATCTGATGAAAATAAAAAACGTCTCGCTTGAGAAGCCAGACGTTCCATTTAATTAGCTACATCAAAAAAATTCTATTAGCTAAAAACAATAAACCTCATTATCCGCAAAAAGATAATGAGGTTTATTATTTCTTAACCAAAGAAAGTCTGAAACAATAAATATGCGTTTAAGCTGATAATCACAACAGCTACCATCCAAGCAAGAACTTTCAACCATAATGGGTTAGCGAATTCCCCCATTTTCTTTTTATCACTTGTAAATTGAACAAGAGGAACCACCGCAAAAGAGAGCTGTAAAGAAAGAATCACTTGGCTCAAAATAAGTAATTGAGCCGTTCCACTTTCGCCATAAAGAGCAGTTACAACAACAGCTGGGACAATGGCAATCAATCGAGTAATAAGTCTTCTTAACCAAGCAGGAAGTCTAATGTTTAGAAAGCCTTCCATCACAATCTGACCAGCTAAGGTTCCTGTTAATGTTGAGTTTTGACCAGAAGCCAACAAAGCAACTCCAAATAAAATACTTCCAAGTGTTGTTCCAAGCAGTGGAGAGAGCAATTGATAAGCATCTTCAATCTCTGCGACATCCGTCATTCCTGCTTTGTGAAATGTAGCAGAAGAAACAATAAGGATCGATGCATTAATAAATAAAGCAAAGAATAGGGCAATGGTTGAATCCCAAGTAGCATATTTGATCGCTTGTCGTTTACCCAAGCTGTTTTGTTCGTATTGACGTGTCTGTACAATGGAAGAATGCAGATAAAGATTATGAGGCATTACTGTTGCACCTAAAATACCGATTGCGATATAGAGCATTGCTGGATTGTTAATAATCTCTGTGCTTGGAACAACCCCCTTCAATATGCCACCTACATCTGGCTTAGAAAGAAAAATTTCAGTCGCAAAGCAAGCACCAATGGTTAGAATTAAAACAATCACCAACGTTTCGATATAACGAAAACCTTTATTCTGTAATAGCAACACGACCAGTACATCCAAAGCTGTAATAATCACTCCATATATTAACGGAATTCCAAACAACAATTTCAACGCGATTGCCGAACCTATCACTTCCGCTAGATCACAAGCCGCGATTGCCAACTCGCATAAAACCCATAAGACCATTGCCACTGGCTTGCTGTAATGATCTCGGCAAGCTTGGGCTAAATCTCTTCCCGTTACAATTCCTAACTTGCCAGCTAATGCTTGTAGCAGAATTGCCATTAAATTTGAAAGCAAAATAACGGAAAGTAACGTGTATCCGAACTGGGAACCTCCTGCAATATCAGTCGCCCAGTTTCCTGGATCCATATAACCCACGGCAACTAAGTATCCTGGTCCAGCAAACGCCAGAAACTTTTTCATCCAAGAACCCGTCTTTGGTATACGCAAACTTCTATATACTTCGGGTAATGTTGGTTGTGTCCGTTTATTTCTCCAACCTTCCTCAACTGTTAACGGAAGTTTTTTTATATTTTCACTCATGATAATCATCTCATTATTGGTTTGTGCTAAATATTTTGCATTAGGGAAACTTTTTGGATAAAAAAATTTGCTCCTACACCCAGAATTAGATATATGTAAGAGCAAAGAAAATGTTGCCTAAATAAATTGTATATCGGAAAATATTTTAGTCAAGGGAAACTTTTTACCGCTTATTAGTTCTTAGGCGCGCTAAAATATTGAATAGGGTACTGACATTGCTCTATATTGATCATACTTTTCATTAGACTTTCATTTCTCCGTGATGGATTTGAGAGGTTTCAATTTGAATGGTTGTATGCAGAATCTTAAATTTTTCTTCAATCATGTGAATGGCATCTTGTAAAACCTTTTGGCTGTCTTGGTGATCTTCAATCAAAATATGGCAACTTAATGAATGTGAAGTATGATCGTAGTCATCATTGGTTTAGTCAATGAAGCGTGAGTATTGGCTCCAAGTGCGATGCCTGTTGGAAAATTGTGCAGGGCAATACTGAATGTTAAAAATAGACCAGAATGTACGAATACGTCTTTTTTAGCGTCATTTGTAATAATGATCACATGATGAGAAACCTTTTCTAGATGCTTGTAAATAAAATAACCCAAAATCAATCCGACAATCGCAATAAACCAACCTCCAATTTCTATGCTTTCAGGCAAAATTTCCAATGTGACCAGTCCGAATATCATTCCACTACATATTGAAAAAATGGTCGGTGTTCCTTTTTGCCAGCCTTTAAACAACCAAGCAATCGCTCCACCAGATAACATTCCAATAGCAGAAGCAGAAAACCCTAAAAGCCAAAGTGAGTTCATCCATCATCCCCCCTTGTACTAAGTTGTCTTTACTTTTATATCTGCCAAACCCATAAAATATGCCTTAAGAAAAAAAATCCTCCGCCGTGGGAGGATTTTTTTGTTTTTATGAGACTTTGACTACGAAAGGAACGGTAATGACCTTGCCTTCGTGTTGGAACTGACCCCAAATTTTATAGATTCCACTCTTAGGAAACTTGGTCATAAATTTAGCGTCTGGTCCTTTTGCCTTCTCGTCCATTGGATGTACGTGTAAGTATTCCTCTATATCTTTACTGATGATGACAACGTGTCCAACAGCACCTAAGTATGGTTGTAAATTAGTAATCGGTCGACCTGTCTTTTGATCTTTGATGTTAAAGTTCAATGTAACGTCTGTTCCAGCTTTGAGTTCATCAAAAGATAATGTAATTTCCTTGCCTTCTACAGCTTTAGTTAAATTTTCGTCCGGTTTGAGTGGAGTGGTTTGTGCTTTTTCTCCCCCAACCGTAACAGTGTGGTTTTTTACAACTTTTGATGTCCCTTTTGGAACATAATCGGCATATAATTTATATTCTCCTCCAGCAGGGAAGTTTAAGGAAATCGTAAACAGTCCGTCACCTTTGTATTCAGGGTGTAAATGATCAAAATAAGATAAATCTTTACTTACCACAATCAGATGCATTAGCTTTTCGTGCTGAATATCAAAATCTTTAACAGGTTTTCCATCTTTATCGTTAATTTGAATTGTTAATTCAACCATTTCATTGCTTTTTGGAGTTTCTTTTGAAAACTTCCAAACAGTCTGAGTAGCGATATCTTGGGACTGATTCGTTTCGTGATGCATTCCTTCGTGATTTTCACCTTGTTGCATATTTTCGTGATTCGTATGTTGGTTTTCATTGGTATTGTCGGATTTACCACATCCATTTGCAATCAATAAAGCGGAGATTAGAGTTAATAGCATTATTTTTTTCATATTGATATTCATATTGATACTTCCCCCTTTCTAGATTAAGAATTTGTGACAAAAGATTTGACTTTCTAAATATATTGCAAAAATGAACACATTGATAAATAGAAGAGTTACCGATCTATAAAAGGCTTTTTCTTAACTATGGGCTATATGTTTGGTACCATTGGAAAAATAAGTAGAACAATTATTGCAATAATGGGCTTATGTGTCAGCATTGGTCTAGCAATTGGATTTTCTTTATTAACAGGAACTTTTTATTTGATATGGCGATGTATACGGGCTATTGAGAAGCGAAGTTAATCTTTTATTCTCAATAGCCTCATACTGTTAAGAATAACCAACAAAGCTGCTCCAGTATCGCTTAATACTGCCATCCATAAGGTAAGCCAACCTGGGAAAATTAGAGCCAAAGCAACAAACTTGATAATCAGCGAAAACCATATATTTTGCTTTATAATTTTTAAGGCTCTTCGACTTAATTTAATGGTGTGAGGCAGTTTTTCTAAGTTATCTGCCATAAGAACAATATCGGCTGTTTCCATAGCCGTGTCCGTTCCTGCGCCCCCCATTGCAATACCCAAATTGGCAGTGGCTAAGGCAGGAGCATCATTAATACCGTCACCAACCATTGCGACCCGTTTACCTTCGTCTTGTAACTGTTTAATGGCTTTTACCTTGTCTTCTGGCAATAGTTCGGCAAAATAACGATTGACACCCGTTTGAGAAGCCACTTTTTCGGCAGTTCCTTTGTTATCACCCGTGAGCATTACTATTTGCTCTACACCCACATTTTTAAGCCCTTGTAATGCTTTTACCGTTGTCTCACGGATGGTATCAGCAACAGCGATAATACCAAATATCTGCTCTTTTGTCCCAACAATGACAAGCGTATTTCCTTCGTTTTGAAGGGTTTTCATTTGGGACTCATACTCACCAATAGGAGTATTCAGTTCTTGGAACAGTTTCAAGTTTCCTGCAAAGTATTCCATACCTTCAATCGTTGCTTGAACACCCTTACCGACAATGCTCTTAAATAATTCCCCATTTCGAGAAGGAATATTTTTTTCTTTTGCGTAATTAACAACAGCCAATGCAATGGGGTGAGTGGAGTATTCCTCTAAGGTGCGAGCAATCGATAACAAATCCGTTTCAGTCGTATTGATCGGTATTACTTGTGATACTTTTGGCTTACCTTCGGTTAAAGTACCTGTCTTATCAAACGCAATCGCATTAATGGAACCAGCTGTCTCTAAGAAGGTTCCGCCTTTAATCAGAACACCGTTTTTGGCGGCATTTCCGATTGCCGAAACGATTGCCACAGGCGTAGAAATAACTAACGCACAAGGACAAGCGACAACCAATAGTTCTAACCCTCTATAAAACCAATCTCCCCAAGTTCCAAAGCCAAGTAGAGGAGAAAAAATCATGACCGCCAATGCTAATGCAAAGACAATAGGTGTATAAATTTGTGCAAATTTATCAACGAATGCTTGGGTAGGAGCTTTCTTTTCTTGTGCTTCTTCCACTAAATGAATGATTTTCGAAATGGTCGTATCTTCAACAAGCTTCGTGACTTTGATTTCTAAGGAGCCGTGTTCGTTAATTGTTCCTGCATATACCGTATCGCCAATTTGCTTATCAACTGGTATGGACTCACCTGTAATGGGTGCTTGGTTAACGCTTGATTCGCCTTGGACAACTTCACCGTCTAATGGAATTTTGTCACCTGGTTTGACAACAATGATATCTCCAATAGCTACTTCTTCTACAGGTTTTCTAACTAAGTCCTGACCTTGTTTTACCCACGCTTCAGGTGGTGCTAAATCAAGCAAACTGCGAATGGAGTTTCTAGTCTTTTCAATGGATTTAGTTTGTAAAGCATTCCCCAATGCGAACAGCCAAACTACGGTAGCCCCTTCAAGCCATTCACCGATTATAGCAGCCCCAATCACTGCAGCTGTCATCAATACATTCATATCTAAGGAACGACTTTTTATGGCGTAATAAGCACTTTTAGCTGGCTTATATCCACCGATCAATATGGATAAAGCATATAGAACATTTACAACAAAAGTAGACATATCGTTTAGAGAACCAAGAAAACCAAATAATAAAAAGAACCCTGATAGTACAAGAAGATTGTTACTTGATTGTGTTGTTGGCATATCTGTTTTGGCTCGTCTATTGGAAACGAGAGAGGCTTTATAACCAGCTTTCTCAACCTCTTTCATGATTTCTTCAACAGAATTGTCGTGTTCAATCTGCATTTTTCCCGTGGAAAAATTAACGCTGACACTTCTTACAGAAGGATGCTGTTTTAAATGATTTTCAATTGTTAAGGCACAGGAACTACAATCCATTCCTTCAATAGTATAAGTACGTACATTCCCTTTTTGTTCAATTGACTCCAATGTATAACCCAGCTTCTTCATCTCCGCCGGCAATTTTTCTAACACTGACCGATTTTCAGCTACAACTTGCATTTTACCGGTGCTGTAATTGACGCTGACGTTCTTAATGTGTTCCAGTTGTCCAATGCTTTTCTCAATGGTCAACGCACAAGCAGGGCAATCCATTCCGTGAACTCGGAACTCCAACTTGTGACCTGTGACTTCGGATAAATCAGATTCGTCACCTTTGGGCTTGGATTCTGCAGAACAACAATCATCTTGGCAGGACACTTTTGGTGCTGAAGTAGAACAACAATCGTCTTGGCAGGACGCTTTTGATTCTGGAGTAGAGCTTATTTGAATCAAATTCAATTCTGTTTTCAATTTTGGTTTTTGAGTTTCTTTGCAGTTATCACCATTACAACAAGTATTTCTTTGTTCTTTGTCGGGCATTATCATCACCTTCTTAATATAAATGGCTAGTGCATCGGGCGATTTCCGTTTGTACTTGATTTAACACTTCGTCAAACAGTTCAAGCATTTCTTTAATCTTTTCATTCCGTAGAGAATAATAAACAAATTTGCCTTCTTGTCGCCCCACAATAATTCCGCAGCCCTTTAAACAAGCTAAGTGTTGTGAAATATTCGACTGATTACCTTGAAGCTCTTCAACGATTTGGGATACCGTTTTTTCCCCATTCTTAATGCATTCCAATATTTGAAGTCTAGTTTTATCAGAAAAACCTCGAATAAATTTAGCTTTTACGTCTAAATAATTTTGTTCCATTTATTTCATCTCCATTTCATATCAGTATTCACTAATGTGATTATCTATGTTCATATTAGCATTTTCTAATACATTGGTCAAATAGGCAAAATGAAAACCTCACCTTTCGTTTTCGGAAAAGTGAGGTTTGTTTATTATAAAGGCATTGGAGTTTTCGTTGGTTTTGCGTAACCTTCTTTGTACTTTTCATCAATGTAATGGCGAATTTCCTTTATAGATTTGCCTTCTTGTTTCATTTTAATGGATTCAGCTGCGATTTGTAAGCAAACTCCACAACGAGTACCGTGATCATCCCAGACAACGGAACCATCTTCATTGATTTTTTTGACAAAGCAATTCATACTACTTTTATGTCCAGCACTCTCGCCACAACCGCAATAACAAGGAATCCATTGTAACAACTCTGTTGATTTGCCTGCAGCTTGATATACCAAGCGAATCTCTTCACTTTGACCTTTTAAAAAGGTCGGTAAAACATCAGCAGAAGCAGTTTTTTCTTGCAAATCTCCATTGGAAGAATGCTCTTGATGTGATTGTTCTTTATGGGAACTGCAAGCCGAAATGATCAAAGTGAGTATAAGTAAAACAATAATTCCCTTATATTTCATCCTTGTCACCTCTTATAACATTAGATATGACTAATATATCATAAGGGGTAGACATATTTAGCGTAATAATCAATTGTTCAAAATATTGTCGATTTATAAAATTAAATCAACATATTAGTCAGTTATAATATGACTTGATAAATAAAGAAAGGATGGAACAAAATGTTAAAAAGACTCATTTTATTTGCTTGTTTGTTGGTGTTGTTGCCAACAACAGCATTAGCCCATACGGGTCTTGAAAGTTCAACGCCAAGCGATAAAGAAACAGTAACAAAACCTTTAACAGAAATTGTTTTGGAATTTAATACGCCAATTGAAAATCTCAGCACATTTACCCTTTTAGATAAGAAAGGACAAAAGGTAAAGGTCGATCATATTGCAGTTGAAGACAAAGTATTAAAGGGAACTTTTAAGAAACCATTACCGAATGGAGAATATATGGTTAACTGGAAGATTGTCGGGGAAGATGGACATATCATAGAACGCAGTTTCACATTTACCGTAAATGCACCCGAAGAAAAGAAACTTACACCAACTGAAACAGCCGAGAAAACCCCAGCATCAAAAGATAATAAACAAGAAATGAAGCCAAACAAACCTGATTCTACGAACAATGATAAAAATAATTTTATGATGTACTTGTTCATCGGAGCTTCGTTGGTTGTTCTGCTTATTATGACTACGTTGCTATTGAGGAGAGGAAAATGATTTATCTATCTGAACTTTTACTGTATGTTTGCTTTTGTATTGTGGTCGGAAATCAATTGCTAGCGTTTGTTCCAGCCGATAAACGTCCAACGGTTGCTGTTCCTAATTGGTTAATTAATCTCTGTATTATTGGAATAGCTTTATTATCCTTTTCACCAGTTTTAAGGGTTACACTCATCTTTGCAAAAGATTATAATGTGAGTTTTTGGACCATTTTTAAAGGCATATTAATGGATTTCAATATTGGACACGCTTGGTTAGTTACTTTGTTTTTATGTCTTATTTTATTGCTTGTGCGCATTTTGAAGAAAATGACGAATGACCCAATCCTTGAACATATGGGAGCCTTTTTGACTTTTGCTTTAATATTGGCTTTTGGTTGGGCAAGTCATTGTACGGCAAGTTATGAATTAAAAGGCTTTATCCCTCACGCAATCCATTTTCTATCTGTAACCGTCTGGATTGGGGTATTGTTTGTTGTCGGGTGGTTCTCAAAAAACAGCGATAATTGGCTGAAATTCTTGAAATGGTTTAGTCCAATTGCTTTTATATGTGTAATCACAACGATGAGTGCAGGCTTCTTCTTAATGAATTTGTTAGTTCCTGATTATGTGAATTCGTGGATCGTTTCGTACGGACAAGCTTTGCTTATTAAACATTTATTTATTATTCCGCTACTGACTTTTGCATTGATTAATGGTGTACTTGTGAGAAGAAAGATAAACATAAATCCAAACTTTAATCCGATTCCATGGGTAAGAGCGGAAAGTGTTATGGCTTTGCTTGTTTTTACATCTATGGCAGTGATGGGACAACAAAGCACTCCTGAAAATATTGCAGCCATTATAAAATTTGAGAAACCGTCCTGGTTGTTTGAGGCTTTTTACAATGGGAAAATTGAACAAGATATATCCATTCATTTCGGAGTCAACGCTTTAAGCATTGCGTCAGCTATCACTGCTATATTGTTCTTAATAGCATTGGTTGTTTTGTTCAGAAGAAAAGACAACGTTTTTTTGTCCGGTGTTTGTGGAGTCCTGTTTGTAATATGTGCATATGTATCGTTAATGATTGGAGTTGTCTAGTTATAAAAAGGGGGCTGTCCAAAAAGTCAGGGTAACTGACTTTTTGAAGCCCCTCTCATTTTTTTCATTTTTGGTTCTATACTAAATGTTGGGGTTAAGAGACTTTTCAGGCAAAATAAAAGCACTTACGAAGATCTCCCTTTAAAATGATAGTTGGCGACTACATCAAAAAGGAGATTTCGTAAATGCATTCTCATTTTATCACAAAACTGCTTGGGTTAGAAGATGTTGAAATCACTCATGTAGAGGATCAAATCACTCACTTTGAAATCCATATTCAAACGCCTGTAAAAGTTCAAAAATGCCCCTGCTGTCAGAAGGAAACTTCCTCTGTCCATGATTATCGAATTCAAAAGATTCGTGATGTAAAGGTCTTTGAAAAATATTGTTTTCTCATCTTGAGAAAGCGCCGATACAGATGTAAGTCCTGTGGAAAACGGTTCTACGAACCCTATTCTTTTCTAGAGCGTTACCAACGCCATACGAAACGACTCCTCCAAGCTCTTTTGGTTAAAGTGAGGGAGTATAACTTTAAGCAGGTTGCCAAGGAAACAGGACTTGGGCATTCCACCGTCATTCGGCTCTTTGACAAGTACTATTCCTATGACAATAAGGCCCTCCCGAAAGTTCTGGCCATTGATGAATTTAAAGGGACTTCTGAAACGGGCAAGTACCAATGTATCATTGGCGATCCTGTAAACCGAAGGGTTTACGATATCATTCCTAACAGGAATCTATCCACCCTAAAGGAATACTTCCGTACACTTCCAAGGGAGAAAATACAGATGGTGGTCATGGATATGTGGCAGCCCTACAAGACGCTCGCTTTGAAAAGTTTTGATAAACCGATTCTGGTGGTCGATCGATTCCATTATGTTCGGCATAATGTCTGGGCATTGGAACGGGTAAGGAAGAGAGTCCAGAAAAACTTTCAAGAGAAGGATCGTAAATCCATGAAGAAGTTGCGTTATCTGCTTCATAAGCCACATGCCCATTTGAATGCAGATGAAATGGAACAGCTGAACTATTTCTTTTCACTGGCCCCTGACTTAAAGAAGGCCTATATCGTAAAAGAGACCTTCCATAAGTGGCTGAAGGAAAGTGACAAAACAAACGCCAAAAGAAACCTTGAGCACCTCTATAAGGTCATAGAGGAATCGGGACTCGAAGAATATCAATACATGAAAAGAACATTCAAAAACTGGGAAAAGGAGATCTTAAATTCCTTTCTCTTCCCTTACACGAATGGATTTATTGAGGGAATAAACCACAAGATTAAAGTCATCAAACGAATGTCATATGGCATTCGGAACTTTAAGAGACTAAGAAATAAAGCTTTATGTTCACTCATCTAGTCAACTACAAAAAAAGGGGCACTTCGATAAGTGTACCCCAACAATTGACATAGAGCCTCATTTTTTAAAAAAGTACACAAAAAAATCGTCCTATCCTGTAAAATGAAGGTACCAGCACAACATTCCAGAAAGGACGATTTTTATGAGCAATCAAATGATTACTACTGAAAATTATAACACGCAAATGACACTTTTTCCAGAGACAGAGGAAAAAAAGCCCTCTAAAAGACCATTAGCCCCTACTTTTAAACCCTATGACAATCGTCAAACTCAAGTGATTTTTGATATTGAAGCCCTTATACCAGAACATCACGTCGCACGAGTAGTGGACGAAATGGTGGAATCTGTACCAGATGAGCTATTGTTTTCTCATTATAAAGGTGGTGGCAGAAGTTCCTATCATCCCAAAATGATGCTGAAAATCATTCTGTATAGTTATTCCCAAAAGGTTTATTCCTGCCGTGGAATCGAAAAACTAATAAAAGAAAATCTTCCTGCCATATGGTTAGCTGCGATGCAACAACCCGATTTCCGCACGATCAATGAGTTCCGCGGAGAACGGATGAAAGCCTTGATGGATGAGTTATTTGAAGCCATGATTCTAAAATTGATTGAAGAAAAGTACATCACAATGGAAAACTACTTTTTGGATGGCACCAAGATGGAAGCCAACGCCAATAAGTATTCTTTCGTGTGGAAAAAATCAACAGAGAAATGGGAAGCAACATTAAAAGAAAAAATTCAAGAAACACTTGAGTACATTCATGAATTGACACCATTAGAAGCTGGAACGGGAGAAAAGGAAACCGAACAACGTGAAGAGATCACCGAACATCATTTAGAGACAGTCGCTAAGGAGATAGAAGAAAAAGTTGAAACGCTAACAGAGGAAATAGAAAAGGAACCAGAGACAAAGATTCGTAAGGAAAAGGGCCAAGAATGCAGGAAATGGAAAAAACCTTTAAAGCTGATTCGGGAAAATTTCTTACCACGACTAGCTACATACAAGGAACAGAACGAAATCTTTGGCGACCGTAACAGTTATTCCAAAACAGACAAAGACGCAACCTTCATGCGCATGAAAGAAGATCATATGAAAAACGGTCAGCTCAAGCCAGGGTATAACGTGCAAATAGGGACAGAGAATCAGTTTATCTTGTTTTATACGATTCACCAACGACCTACAGACACGCGTTGTTTGATCCCACATTTGGAGAAACTGGCGGCTACTTCTTTACCGATGCCCAAAACAGTCATCGCGGATGCAGGATATGGCAGTGAAGAAAACTATGTATATGCGATTGGTGATGAGAAAGAGCCTCGATTGGATTTTCTCATTCCTTATGGATCCTATGTACGAGAACAGACACGCAAATACAAAAAGGATATCCAAAACGCGAAAAACTGGACCTATTGTGAGCAAGATGATGGTTTTATTTGCCCGAATGGAAGGAAAGTAACATTTAAAAAATATCAAAACCAAAAGAATCCATCTGGTTATGAACAAAGCTTCAAAATATACGAATGTGAAGATTGTACAGATTGCCCATTAAAAGCGAAATGCACGAAGGCGAAGGGCAATCGTCAAGTTCACTGGAATACCGTCTTCGAAGAAATGAAAGCGAAGGCAAAAACAGCCCTTGAATGTGAAGAGAAAGCCGCCATCTACGCTCGGCGCAAAGTCGAAGTAGAAAGTGTGTTCGGTCACATCAAGGGCAATCGGTCGTTCCGCAGATTTTCTTTGCGGGGCCTCGACAAGGTACATGTCGAGTTTGGGATTGTG
Source organism: Anoxybacillus sp. PDR2 (assembly GCF_009834045.1). Taxonomy (NCBI): domain Bacteria; kingdom Bacillati; phylum Bacillota; class Bacilli; order Caryophanales; family Anoxybacillaceae; genus Anoxybacillus; species Anoxybacillus sp. PDR2. The sequence continues at coordinate 3,415,928 of NZ_CP047158.1, forward strand.
GCGTTAGCCCACAACATACTGAAAGTAGCAGGCATCCGCCAGCTACTTTCGAAGAAAAATCGAAAAAATACAAAAGCAAGTGGAGAAAAACGGCTCGTTTTTCTCCACTTGTTTCATTTTAGGGACTTATCAGACAGCCCCGTCATTTCAATCTTATTCGCCTGTTTCAGCAAATTTTTTGATACGCGTGCCGATTTCATCGCGAACACGTTGGAATACAGCCCATTTTTCTTCTTCTGTTCCCTCTGCCTTTGCAGGATCATCAAATCCCCAGTGTACGCGTTTCACGTGTGGTGGTGTTACCGGGCAATGGTCTGCTGCATGACCGCATAATGTTACTACCAAATCAGCTTTGTTTAAAATTTCAGGATCAATGACATCAGATGTTTGGTTGGAAATGTCAATCCCTACTTCTTTCATGACTTTTACTGCGTTTGGATTTAATCCGTGAGCTTCGATACCGGCGCTATAAACTTCCCACTCGTCGCCAAGATATTTTTTGGCCCATCCTTCTGCCATTTGGCTACGGCAAGAGTTACCTGTGCATAAGAAGTAAATGATCTTTTTGTTTTTCATGTTTCATTCCACCTTTGTTGTTAGTATGATACTGATTCTGTTTTAAAGTATTTTCGTTGAAACCATAATGCCACGTTGACCAATGCAATCATGACAGGCACTTCCACAAGTGGTCCAATGACAGCTGCAAATGCTGCACCAGAATGGATCCCAAACACGCCAACAGCTACGGCAATCGCTAACTCAAAGTTATTACTGCCAGCTGTAAAGGCAAGTGTTGTGGTTACAGGGTAGCTCGCTCCAATTTTCTTCCCTAAGAAGAAGGAAACGAAGAACATCAACACAAAATAAATTAACAACGGAATTGCAACTCTCACTACATCCAACGGCAAGCTTACGATAACGTCTCCTTTTAAAGAGAACATGACGATAATCGTAAACAATAAAGAAATCAATGTAATCGGGCTGATTTTTGGAATGAATACTTTTTCATACCATTGTCTTCCCTTTGCTTTCACTAACACAAAGCGCGTCAACATTCCGCCAAGAAACGGAATTCCTAAGTAAATGAACACCGACTTAGCGACTTCAATCATTGTAATATTAACGACAGCACCTTCTAGTCCTAACCATTCTGGAATGATCGTCACAAACACATACGCATAAACAGAGAAAAATAGCATTTGGAATACAGAGTTAAACGCCACAAGTCCAGCTGCGTACTCTCTATCTCCATTCGCTAAATCATTCCAGACAATCACCATAGCAATACAACGTGCCAGCCCAATCATGATGAGTCCGACCATGTATTCCGGTTTATCCGGCAAGAATACGATCGCCAACACAAACATAAGAATCGGTCCAATAATCCAGTTTTGTACGAGCGATAACACTAATACTTTCACATTTTTAAAGACGCGTCCCATCTCCTCGTAGCGAACTTTTGCTAACGGAGGATACATCATTAAAATTAAACCAATTGCAAGTGGAATCGATGTGGTTCCTACCTGCAAACTGTTCATTCCGTCTACAAAGCCCGGAAAGACGAATCCTAAGCCAATTCCCGCTGCCATAGCAAGGAAAATCCAAAGCGTTAGGTATCGATCCAAGAACGATAGACGTTTTTTCCCCGTATTACTCATTGTCTCACTCCCAATTTAATTAGTAGGTTAACAACCGCAACGGAGCGTAGGGTTGGTCTCCTCAATCTTACGAATATTCTCTGTTTGATCTGGAATATGTTGCAGAATATCTTGGATGAAATCATAGAACTCATTTCGTGGATTGAGGGAATAATAAATCCACTGCCCCCTCCTATCCTCTTTTACTAATCCTGCATCTTTTAACTTGCGAAGATGCTGACTAATAGACGGCTGACTCACGTCAAACACCTCAAGAAGCTCACATACACAACACTCACGTTGTTTTAAAATTGCCATGATCGTTAAACGTGTTTTATCACCAAGTAACTTTAAAACGTGTGATGCTTTTTCTATTTCCACTACTGTTTTTTGCATGGGAACACCTCCTATTCTTGTATGATTATATAGCTATTTACTTATATATATGAGCAAAAATGAAAGGTGATACTCCTAAATCCCTTTATTTTCAATTTTGTTCATCTTACACTAAATAAATGATGTCACATCTTTCATATCCACGACATGGATATTGTAGTATAACCATACTTACTCTTCTCTTCAATAAGTATATAACCACATACTTATATAAAACAAGAGAAAAAAACGACTTTAACATAATCTTTACAATTCAAACGAAAGTGTGAAAGATGGAAGTAAACTTGCCTTATCTCCTTCTCTATTTGTATATAAGTCATTTGCTTGCCTTCTTTCATAGTTCATATAATGCCGTGTTATGTAACCTGTTGTAACCGTAATTTTCTGACAAACCTCTCTTCACCTCATTCGAAACAGAAGTGTACATTGACAGAATTGTATATGGATTAATGACAAAATTCTATATGGTTTATGTATCTTGGACATAAACTTATATTGTTTTTATATTTATCGATATATATTTCCGTCATTTAATTGACATAATTATATATTGATAAAATACTGCACATGAGTATCCATAATTTAATTTTTATTTGAGATAGAATTTCTTTTGGCTAAATAACACGAGTGTAACTTAGATCCAATTTTTTTGACAGAATTATTCTTGATTCGCTAATTGAATCCAAGAATAATTCTGTCACTTTTTTATATATACAAAGCAATTACATAATCTAAAAGTAGTTCTCAATCTATACCTACAATTTGACTGCGACGTTCAAGCAATACAACATCACGCCATACACCATTTAACTTTCCAATACGTTGTCGAATACCGACTTCACGAAATCCAACACTTTGATGTAAACGTAAACTAGGTATGTTTTCAGGGAAAATCCCAGCAGTTAATGTCCAAAATCCTTTTTGCTCTGATTCTCTGATCATGACTTGTAAAAGTTGTTTTCCCACTCCTTTTCCTCGACTCACATCTCGAACATACACACTCACCTCCCCCACCCCTTCATACACGCAGCGATCCGATACTTTACTTATCTTACACCAGCCTTGAATGCCTTCTTCGTCTTCAGCGACTAAACATAAATTTGCGGCAATGGTCGATTCCCATTTTTCGAATGATGGTGCTGTCGTTTCAAACGTTGCTTGTCCTGTCGCAATTCCTTGCTCGTAAATTTCCTTCACTTGCAACCAGTCCTCTTTACGAAAGCTACGAATGTTCATATTAAAAATCCCTCCTTATTTTCATACAGAAAAGGCACTAGGAATCTCCCTAATGCCTTTTCTATCTTTTCAATGTAAAATTAACAACACTCACGATTAGATGTAGATGGACAGCATTCACTTTCAAGAGTCGCTTTGTCTGCAACATCTTGGCTTTCTTTTACTTCAACAATTTGAATATCGCAGCAACCTTGCTTTTCTTTTGAATTGCCAAATATAATTTTCAACATGTTCATTTGAAGTTCCTCCTTAAATGATATAGAATAAAAATCCTGATAACGTCGCCATTGTCATGACAGAACCTACAAACGCAAAGACTAGCTTCTTTCTAAAGATACTGTGTAATAATGTTATCTCCGGTAAGCTTGCACCTGCTGAGCTAATCATCAGTGCCATGACAGGTCCCAACGCCATGCCCTTTGCAATCAACATTTGCGAAATGGGAATCATCGTAGAAAGACGGATGTACAAAGGGATTCCGATGATTGCTGCAAGTGGAACAAGCCACCACTTATCACCCCCCATATAGGTTGAAATCCATTCTGTCGGTACAGCGCCATGAATAATGGCTCCAATGCCTGCACCTAAAAGCAAATATGGATAAACCGTTTTCATTAAGTGAAAGGTCTCCTGTAAAGCTTCTTTCATGTTTCGTTTCTTTCCGATCTCTACTTCTCCTGTTATCATTACTTGCTTAACATGATTTTCAAATCCGAGTTTTTCAAGAGCAAACCCAATTAGTATGGTTAAAATGGTTGTGATAATGGAATAAGAAATCGCTACTTTTACTCCGAGTGTCGCAGCCATGAGTGTCAATATGGTGGGGTCAAGCACAGGTGAAGCAAATAGAAAAATCATCACAATACCGAAACGGACTTTCTGATTTAGAAGCGATACGACAACCGGGATCGTAGAACATGAGCAAAATGGTGTAACAAAGGCAAAAGCAACAGCAACCAATGCCCCCAATAATGGATGATGCTTTGTTAACAAACTTTGCATTTTATAATAAGGAATATATCCTTCGAAAAAGTTAATGACGAACGAAATAGCAACAAACAAAAGAGTTAATTCTAGCGCAATATAGAGAAAGTCTTGAAGAATCATTATGCTCATTTATACTCTCTCCTTATTTTGATTTTGTTTGCAAAGTGCAACTATTAATTTAACGAATAGGCAAGCCTTTATACACTTGCCTTAAAATAACGGTTTACAACATACACTTGATTTTGCCATACATTCGTTTAATAGCTTAATGGAGCGTAGAACTGTTTCTTTTTCAAACTCGCTCATATGCGAAAATACTTCATTTAAATACTGATTCATCTCTGTATCAATTCTCGTAGCCACGTACTTTCCTTCTGTCGTCAACGATAAAATATATATACGTCGATCTTCGGGATATGGTGTTTTCTTGACTAAATTCATCTTAACAAGCGTTTGAATTTGACGACTAAACGTCGTAATGTCCATAGCGAGGGAATCAGCCACTTGCTGCATGGACGGTTCTTTTAAGCGATCAATTTCGTATAAAATGTGGCTTTGAACAAGAGAAATCTCGATTCCACCTACTGAGCAACAATTTTTGTTTAAAAGCCCAAATCGTTTAGCCGTGACTTGGAATAGTTCGCGAACATTTTCCATCTTCTCACCTCTTAATGGCATCATACCATATTATTTGCATTTTACAAATAAAAACATAAGAAAAAACTGCCTATTTTTTTCGACATTTTTTCGACAGTTTTTAGGTTCAATTTATTCCGTTAGCCAATCTTACTCATACTGTGCAAGATAAACTGCGAGCCTTCAATAGACACGTATGTTGAGTTACAAAAAAGTTGTTTAAAAAAACAAACGCCATGGAGTAAAATAGAAATAAATCCAAACATGTGTTTTTTAATTTAGAGCGTCTAGATAATAGTGGGGTGGACAATGGTTAAGATAATTAGTTATAAAGGCAAAAACTTAACCTTACATAAAGCTATTAAAAACCCAAATTTTGAAGGGAAAACGGTATTGGTTAATGACCCATGGGAATATGTGGAGATGTGGTTAAAGAGGAATAATCATAATGATGAAGCATTATTTTATTGGCAACAATCTAGACAATTTTATGAAGCATCAACCATGCTTCCTCTAACGTCTTCACCATTAACCACATACTATTGTTTTTTGAATGCTGCTAAAACTTTACTAATAGTTAAAAATGTCCCATTTTCTGATTATCATGGTGTAGGTGGGTGGAGTAAAAATAGTAAAGTGTCCTTAAGTAATGAATACATTCAAATTCATACTGGAGGTATTTTACCTGCTTTGTGCAAGTATTTAGATGAACCGGTAAATACTCGTGAGACTTATGTATTAAGAGATGTTTTATATAATTTACCTTTTATTCATAGGGCGTATTGCCTTACTTATACATCTACAAAAGAGTTGTTCATCCCTATTAGGAAGGCATTTTTTGCAAAAAAGAATGGGTCGTCAGAAAGTTGGTTTTCGGCAGAAATAGATCCTAAGTACGCTAATGGTCATACATTAAAAAAAATAGCGAAAAATTTTGAAAAAGATCCAAATTTCCAGAATGCTTTTGTAGTAAGGACTAAACAAAGATTCCGGTGGAGAAAAGACGATCCAAACAAGTTGAATAAATTGGTTACTTTCCATCGTAAAATCCGAAAGCAAATTCATTATATAGCTGGAATGTCAAGATTATGGTATATCAAACGTGAAGGGATTGATGGAGTTATTCCACGAAATCCAATGAGCCTAACCTTCGCAGGAATGCATAGATTAAGTGAGTTATCAAGATATGAACCAGTAGTTTTATCAAAACATCTTGGTAGCCAACATAACTGGTTGCTTTCAGAATTTATCAAAAATGCGCCTTACCAGTTTATAGATCACATTGCTTCCGAAATAACTGGTGAAGAATTTATGTCTCCTGGTATAGTTACGAGGAAAGATTTGTTATAGTTGTTGAGTGATAAAAAAGTTGTTTAATTTACAATTTTGTTACTGTTTTCTGAAACATTGAGGTATTTAATTCAAAAATTAAACAACTATATTTTTAACACCGTTCGAAAATCGAACGGTGTTATGCGTGTTGTGGTTTGGATTTTAAATGACTTTTTTGTTCGTGAACAATAGGAAATCGGCTTTTTATCCAAAAAATTCAATTTAGGTATAAAATCATCATTTTTGTGCTCAGAACCACGTACCTAAATATATTCTGCATAATAATCATCCAGTTTTTTCCTTATTATTTTCTTTGCCTCGGGCGAGATTTTATTAAAATATCCTACTTTGTGGGTCATGATTTTCGGCTTAAATCGCTCAGCCAATGGGAGCTTCTTCTGCTCTTCAATAATAAATTCTGCTTTTCGAATCGCAAACTGGTCCATGCTTTCTGCGATACTCTGAATGTATTCCAAAGTTCTCGGGAGTTTTCTCTGATATTTCTGATACCATTTCAGTTTTGCTTCCTTGAATAAAGTATGACGTGTAATACGAACTGGAGGTATTTTCTCCAAAAGGCGATGATAACTCTGTATGACTTCTTTTAAATATTCTTCATCTCGCTGTTCCCAATCAACAAATTCTCTTATAGGAACTCTCTCGGTTTCTTTATAATTTAACCTGTCGAGCCACTCCCGGTCATGGCGGTGCAGCCTCTTAAATAAAGCTGTATTTCTTTTGGATAATTGTGATTTTGTATCGTCTGGATAGGTTTGTAACAATTCTAGCCATTGCTTTCGATCCTTCTCTTGATCGTATTTTAACCACTGACTTTTTTTCTTCGTTACCTTCTTATTTTCTAATACTCGAGTGACGACTGATGGTGATATCTTCAATATTTGCGCAATTTTATAAGTCGACAGACCTTCTTTGTGTAGATTAGAAATGTGTTCCCTCAATAAGCTGCCTGCTTCAACTACAACATCCCATGTATACAATTCTGTGTGTGAGGGAATTCCTTTTTTGCGATACGTGAACCCACATTTCGTGCATTGAACATAGTAAAACGTGATTTTTTGCTGAATTTGATGAGTTACATGACAACATTGGTTCATTTGATATACAGAACAAAGTCGATTGAGACAGACAAACTTTTTCTTAGCCACATTAATGTTATATACATCCTTGTTATAAAGCGACTTCCCTTGTGCAAATAAATCCTGTAACGAATAAGAGTCATCAAGTTGAAACACTTCATATAAAAAATTAATAAGGATCAGATGTAGTAAAGGATGCTGCCGAGTTTTTTGAGTTTTCCACAAATCCTTTACTCGATGAATCCGAAATCGATGATGCTTCCAAAACAGTTCCAACGTTTCATCGCCGTAGTAGTCCACTATATCACTTAAAAAGGGTTTAGTTAAAACGGAGGAATGATAACTACCGTATCCGGCATGTTTAAGTAAACCAGTATAGATTTGTGGTCTATACTCAAAAAACTCATCATCTTTTTCATTCGTATCCAATATTTTTTGTGTTAACTTGGCCAAGCGAATTAACGCCTTTCGATTGATATTTGTAGGGGTATATACATTCGTTTTTTTACAGTTATCCTGATTCGGAATTTCAAATGTGTCAGGATTTCTTACGATGGTGCTATCATCCGTTTCTTGTTGATGCTCTACGCAGTAATAGACCCCCGGCAGTTGATGATGTAATTTCCAAAAGCCAAGTCCTTTTTCAGATAACGCTTGCTGAAGACACTCGTGACAAAACCGAAGATAAATAAAATCTTTAATCCTTGAAGCGCCTTTACCACTAGACAATATAACTCCTGATCGATCCGTATAGAGCATACTATCCATCATTTTTTGAGATTGTTCGGTATTACCAAAAAACGTGAAATAATTAAAGCTAGTGTGGTCATATACCCATTCTTCCATTGACGATTTGATATTAAATTTTTTGGTTGCCTCATGTAGTGTTGATAGCCCTAGAGGCATATCAATATTGTAGCCATGAGCAGCTGCATAATATTTATTAAAAATCTCTGAGCTTGTCCGAACCATGGAATCATTTCCACTCATGTGATGATATTTAGAAACAACAGAATAAATGGTTTCACCATTTACCACTTGTGGAAAGATCGTTATCAATCCCCTCTCCCCTTTCATTGCCCATTTCCACTTTCTTAATAAATCCTACCTTTACTAAATAATGATGAATGTCTTCTTCCCTAACTCCTTGTTCGATTTTCCGCAACACATTTTCCATTATCTCATTCTTAAACAGCGTGGATTTTTGATTATTTGGCTCTAATTCGTCTAAAACCCGTTTTATAATATCCACCAAATCCTTACCTTTATGATCTTCTAGCACTCTCCTGAGAATGATATCTAATTTGTTAGATGAAATGTTCATTTGTTTTAACAAATTATATGCATCCTGATATAAAGTGCTACGTTTCATTTTCTTGACTTTTTGCTCTTCATTTTCAACCTCAATGCGTGTCTTTTCAATTTTTAAATCAAAGTTAAGAGGCACAATATCATCAAACTGTAATAGCTCTTTTTTATTTTGCGTTCTTAATGCATGAATCATTGGCTTAATCATTTTTAAATCTTCATTAGCGACCTGCTGCATTAATTCAGGCGTAATCTCTTCTGCCCCCACTTCGATCGCTCTCAACTGTGATAAAAAGAATAATTTCAAAACAATATCAATAACTCCTTGTGTTTCGTTGTAAATGACATGTAAATGCCTTTTGGTTAATTTCGAAACGTTTAAAGTCAATTGATTTTTCCATAACGACTCAATAAAAAGATTCCAATCGTCGTCTTCCGTCTTAAAATTCTCCCAAACGATATCGCCAATCCCACAACTCCTCCTAGCTTGACGGAAATCCTTTTGCAGTACAGATCTGGCCTTCATGGTACCGACAAGAAGAATAGGAATCCCCACAGAGTTCGTTAAAGTAACAAAAAAATTCATCATTTGCTCGTTTCCCGATCCACGGCTAGATATTAAATGTTGAATTTCATCAATCACCAGAATACCAATCGCATGAATTTTAGCTAAATGGGCCATATTCATAACCATGGCACTCGTAGAAAATCGCGCTGAGCCGAATTTTTTTAAATAATCAGTCCCTAACAAATCGTCGATTTCTTTAAAAAACATAAGGCATAACGTTTTTAGAGAGCCATCATGTGGACAGTTGATTTTAAGCCAAGGGATTTGATATCGATTAATGGGTGAAGGATGAAAAATGACCCTTGGATAATAAGACAATATCAGCTCAATACTTCTACTTTTCCCCATCCCCGGTATGCCTAAGAGAGAGAAACTATGGGAGTAGGAAAACACGGCACCTTGATCAATCGTTTTATTAAATAGTCTCGAGTATTCGGTTTTATCTAACGGGTTGCGCTCTACATAACCCATTCTCATGAGAATGGAGATACGATTATTTAAATCCAAGGTCTGCCCTAGGGGTTGAAAAAACTGATTTAATCGCTGCAATAAATGAAACTTCATTTCAGGAGGAAAAGCACGTTCTTTTTCAGAGAACACGCAATCCTTTAGTAAAGAATTATAAACTTGACCATAGCTTCTAATGGGGGGCAAACATTCGATGAAAGGATTGTTTTGGTAATCCTCAAGTACGAAATCCCCATCCAATTTAGGCTTCATATTCATCGCCCTTTCTTATTTCATTTAAACCTAGTTCAATAATTGATTTTCTTTTAAAGCTATTAGACAACTGCCCCATTCCTTTGGCTGGCTCTGGCTGCTCTTTTTTTGTATCCAGTCGATTTTGTTGTCTTTCGATCTCCCGTTCGTAACGTCTATTCCCTTTTATGTTTCTTATTTGTTCACTCTTCGAGCTTTTCGGTGTCTCAAAAGACTCACTGTCTGCTTTTTTTATAAATTCATCCGTTGTTTGCTTAATGATATGGATCGTGTTCACATTTTTATTGATTTGTTCTGCCTGAGCTTTGTTTTTTTGTTCGGATAATACTTGATTGAGGAAGTCAATATCTTCAAACGTCGTATGGCGGTAGGTTTCTTGATGAGGAAGCAAAGACGCTTGGATAAATTGGTTTTCATGGTGTATATAAATATGTTCCGTATCGCGTGGATCGTAGCTAATGTCTACTTTCCATGAACCTTGATTACGTGCCACAGAAAACCAGTTTTCACTTGAAGCGACTTCACATGTGTATAGCGCCCCTTTAAATTTAATGCCATGTTGCGTAACAGTCGCTTTACTTCGTGGCAGCAATCTGAAGTACACTTGCTCAGTTGAATAGCTCATTAAATGACTAGGATTTTGACGGATGCCCCAACTCCATATATTCAACGGAGTAGGAATGACTTGGTCTTCAATCATTGCCTTAGTGAGAGGATATTGATTACAATGACTATTGTTGTAATGTAGAATGCAATGAATAAGTAGCGAAGTAAATTCCTGTATAGTCAACTTCGCTTCTAACCGATAGTCTTTTCCTCCTCGTTCTTGAAAATCAGGCTTAATATAACCAGGAGCAAAAGGTTTGATAAATTTCGGTATGAGATCTAATACTTTTTCTACCGTTCCTTTCATATCGGCACGATATGACGAAGTATTTTCCACCCTAATTTTAAAGTTCTGTGTTAATACATCGGAGTTATATCCAATAAACTCCCCTTTATCTGCAAGAATGGCTCTTGGTAAATATTTGGATGGCCACTGCTCTTCTGAAATTTCGATGCCGTACTGCTGGCAAAGCTCTACCTTATCTTTAGCTGTATGAATTAAGGCTTGCATAGCTCCGAACCATGATGACTGACTCTCTAAGCCTACATAAAATCCTGTAATCATACGACTAAACACATCTACCACCATATAAATGGTCGGTCGTCCAATAATCTTGTCACGTCTATAGCTGCTGACCAAATAAATATCTCCTATTGTTGAATCTATTTCGAAACGCGTTCCCGGTGCCATAGCTTCATACACAGCTGAACCTTCGGTTCCTCTATGATTTCTCTGATAGTTCTTCTCTCCTTTCTTCTTCACGATTTTTTGTGTTGGATTAAATAATTTTCTGGCCCAATAATGAAACTGCCTCATAGTCGGAATTTGGTCTTTTACTTTTATTGTTTGGACGCCTTGATCATTGGTGACTTGTTCTGAGTAATACAAGTAAATCATCATATCATATGCAAATTTAAGCGTTGCGCTTTCATCTTTGAAATAGAAATCATTTAATACCTTCTTAATCTGCTGCTTTACCTCATTAGTGATGACAATGGAACGATTGTTAGTGCTTGGTCTCCCCATTCTTTTTTGGTGTTGCTGTTTCTCTTTCCCTTTTCCTCCTGACAAAATTCTTTGATCCACCAAGGCTAAAGGAGTCATTCCGCCTTGCCAATACTTTTTGAGGTAGGTATAAATGGTGACATCTGATACACTAAATTCGCTCATGATACGTTCTATAAGCCGATACCTCTCTGTTTTCAGATAGATATCTGGTTCTTGATTCACCAAAGGTGCAATAATTTCCCATGCCCGATTGTTTGCCAATAGCTTACGGTCACTTAAGATGATGTTCTCCTCGTCGATACGGGTAATTTCTTTACGCAATATCCCCTTAAGTACATCCTCAATTAACATTTCATAAGGCATTTTGGCATTAGACCTTAAATCAATCACATAAGCATAAGTATTGCTAGGATTTATCCATAATATTCTGAATTTTTCGTTTGTGATGAGATTTAGATAGACTGAATTGACCGTAATCATTTTGTTCCTCCATTCAATAAAGAGTTCCAACTTTTATTAAAGTTCAAGCGCTTCGTTAGATTGACAGAGATGATTTTATTACTAATGAGACTTTTTAGAGCATTTAAAAGAGTCACCTCATCGATTCCTATGTCTTCACTTAGCTTTTTTAAAGTATGAATGACCTTTTCTCTAGGGTTCACCCTGCTTATTTTGTGCCTTAAGACATCTAGAACACCTTCGTCTACACCAAAAGGAAACAATTGATACTGACGCAAATCCTGAAGATTCACCGCAAAATCTTTGTTTATTTCTTTGTCCGTTACGACTCCCCAATCAATACCGAGCTGATCATAATAATATTTCTCAATCAGTAATTTTTCTAATGTTCGTTTTTTTAAAAGATCTTTAAATGACTTTATTGAGCGCGCAGCATAACAAACATCGCCCTGATCATTTTTATAAGTGATCATGAAATCACTGGTCATCACAATATTGATTTTGGTCTTTGGGTCTTTCGGATGTGCAAAACCCAATAGCTCTGCGATTTCAACCGTTTTTTCCATCTCTAAAATGGGGTATTGTTCTCTAATATCAACAACGGAATCTTGCCACTCTAGTATGTAAAAAAAATATCGCTCCAAATCCGATAAGAAATGATATTCTCTCTTTACCTTTGTCCCCATTTCCCGTGCGACTCGACCATTCGACGGCACATCTCTAACGGTTAACCAAGGTTTGTAATTTTCAAACTCTCCTTGACCACGCCCTTCCTTGATATACTTATCAATTCTTTCAAAAGTCCAATGGTACTGAAACCTTGCCATAAATAAAATCCTCCCCCCTAATAAAAAATACACAACTTGCTTCAACTACAGTCTAGACAAGTTGTGTATTTTTATACATAATATCTAATTTTTATTCCGTTTTTTAAAACTTTTTTTGTAACTCGTTTTTAAAAGTATTTTTGTATTTTAAGACTATTTTTGTATTTTAAAACTTTTTTTGTATCTCTACAATTTAGAAATTAATATAATTTAACGGGTTCACAGCATTAGATTTCGCTGCATTCCACGGACCGCGGTGCAATTCGAAATGAAGATGCGCTCCTTCTGACCAGCCGGTGTTCCCCATATACCCGATGATTTGGCCCTTTTTGACCGTTTGTCCTTCATGAGCCAAACGGGATTCTAAGTGAGCGTATACGGTCGTATACACTTGTCCGTTAATGACATGCGTAATAAATATAACGTTTCCGTAGCTTTGTGAATAATAGGAACGAAATACATATCCGTCTGCTGCTGCCACAACAGGCACTTCAGCCGCACGTTTGCCAATATCGATACCAGCATGAAACTCGCTGCCGCGCATTCCAAAGCCGGACGTAACTGGGCCATTGGCCGGTCTCATGAACGCTCCGCTTGTCACAGCCGGCACCCCTGCGCTTCCTCCGCCCGAAACATAGGACGGGCCTGAAGAACTAGATGTTTTTGACGCAGTTGCTTTTGCTTTTGCGGCTTGTTGCTGCTGTTGGATCAACAGCTGCTGAAGCTGTGCCTTCATCGCTGCTTCTTGCTTTTTCAGCACCTCTTGCTCTTCCGCAAGCGCCAATTTTTTCTCATGAACATCTTGCTCTTGCTTCTCAAGCTGTGCCATCAATTGGTCTTTCTCCTTAATTTGCTGGCTCAGCTGTTGTTTGAGCTGCTGAAGCTGCTGCAAATCACTTTGCAGCGACGCAAGCTTAGTCGTCAACTCATTTTCTTTGTCTTCCTTCAGCTTTTTATCCGCTTCCTGCTCTGCGATAATTTGCTTGTCCGCTTCAAAGATGGTTGTTACCGCGCTAATGCGATCGATAAAATCGCCAAAGCTTTGCGCCCCTAGCAGCACATCAAGATAGCTGACCAATCCGCCGCTTTGCTGTAAAGAACGGACGCGTTCCTTTAACAGCTCATTCCGCTTTTCGATACGCTCCTTCACCTCTGCAATTTCCCTCTGTAAAACTTGAATATCTTGTTTCGTATCTTCGATCGTGGCAGATAGATCGCGAATTTTTCCGCTTGTTTCTGATACGGCCATATCAAGCTTTTTGATTTCTGCCGCCAGCTTCTCCTGCTGGGATTGCAAGCGAGTAATATCCTGATCGGCTTGGCTCATCTGGTTTTGAATCGACGATTGCTTGGATTGAATATTGTTAATCGCATTGCGCTTTTGTTGAATCTCCTGATTGCTTACCGCACCGACTAAGTACGGAGAAAAACTGGATGCGCCAATGACGGCCGCTGCTGCTAATGAAAGCACCTTTTGCTTCACGACTTCGTTCCCCTTTCTCCTCTATGATCTACTAAGATCTACTAAGCTTTTAAAAATCTGCGAACAGACATCATGCTTCCCCACACGCCAATACATCCGCCCAGCACGAGCAGAACGACGCTAACCTTCCACATAAACGGATGGAACGGAAGGAGCTGCAAAAACGGAACCGTTAATTTCGGATTAGCAAACTCATAAATGTTGTAGTAGACAAGCGAAATCAGTGCGATCGGAATAATCGCTCCCATTACACCGAGCCATAGCCCTTCAAGGAAAAAAGGCCAGCGAATAAATCCGTTCGTAGCTCCTACTAATCTCATAATCTCAATTTCGCGGCGACGCGCAAAAATGGTAATTTTAATCGTATTGGAGATTAAAAACATCGCCGTAAAGAGCAAACCGATAATTAAGCCTAAACCAATATTTCTCGCAATGCCAAGAGTTTTAAACAATTTCTCCACTTGACCTTGCCCGTACTTCACTTTATGTACAGACTTAAATGTTTCAATTTTCTTTGCTGCTTTCATCGTATCTTCCGGCTGTTTCGCCTTCACGACATAAACATCGCTCAGCGGGTTATCTTGTTCGAACAAACGAAACGACGAACCCTCCTCACCAAAGCTCTTAATAAGATTTTTCAACTCCTGCTCTTTGGAGGAATACTCCACCTCTTTTACCTCTGGAACCGCCTCAATTTGCGCCTTTAACGCCTGCTTATCTTGCTCTGTCGCCGTCAAATCGATATAGACGCGAATCTCGACATCATTTTCAATCTTGCTGGCAAAATGGTTCATGTTAAACATGATGACAAGAAACACGCCAACAAGCAAAAGCGTAACCGTGACGGCACTAATGGAGGCAAACGTCATCCAGCCGTTGCGTCCGATGCTTTTAAAGCTTTCCCGCATGTGACGCCGAAGGGTATTAAACCTCATAGCCATACTCTCCCCTCGCCTCATCGCGGACAATTTTTCCACTTTCAATCGCAATGACACGCTTTTTAATCGTATTGACAATTTCACGGTTATGCGTAGCCATCACAATCGTCGTGCCACGATCATTAATCGTCTCGAAAATCTCCATAATTCCCCAAGAATTGTCAGGGTCCAAATTTCCTGTCGGCTCGTCCGCAATCACAATCTTTGGCGAATTGACAATCGAACGCGCAATGGACACGCGCTGCTGCTCGCCGCCAGAAAGCTCATCGGGATAAAACCGCGCTTTATGCTTTAAGCCGACCAAATCCAACACTTCCATTACTTTCTTTTTAATCAGTCTCGGCGATTCTTCAATTACTTCCAAAGCAAACGCTACATTCTCATATACCGTTAGCTTAGGGAGCAATTTAAAGTCCTGGAATACCACGCCAATATTCCGCCGCAAAATCGGCACTTTGTTGTCCTTCAAATGAGCAAGGTTGACGCCGTTAATCATAATCGAACCGCTTGTCGGCTTTTCCTCGCGGTACATCATTTTAATAAATGTCGACTTTCCAGCACCGCTCGGACCAACCACATAAACAAACTCCCCCTGCTTAATGCGTACATTAATTCCATTTAGCGCAATGACGCCGTTTGGATAGGTCTTATATACATCTTTCATTTCAATCATTTCAATCACCTTATTTTTATAAAGTCATCGCCCATGATGCCACTATTCGAGCGGTCTCGCGCTATTTATACAAAATTCCACAAAACCTATTATAACACGACCATCTTCCTTTTTTGTTTACATTTATGTTTCAAAACCGTGACGTTTAAAATAAAAAGCAATCCGGCAGGCCTGCCGGATTGCTTTTCTTTTTATTTTTTTGATGCGAGCCATTCGGCCACTTTGTCGGCATCGTCTCCTTGAATAATGCCACCAGGCATGCCGCCTCGACCTTTTTCGATAATTTGCTTAATTTCATCTTGAGAATATTTGCTGCCCACTTTTTGTAAATTAGGCCCCACTGCTCCTTCTAAGTTAGCGCCATGACAGCTTGCACAGTTTTGTTTAAAAATCTCCTCTGCGGCTGATGCGGTGGATCCTTGGTTCTTCGTATCTTTGTTATCTGTTGCTTCGTTTCCCCCGCCACAAGCAGCTAACATGAACGACATGCCCAGCAATAAGACGGTTAATTTCTTTTTCATTGACGAACTCCCCCTCTAACAAATTGCAGACAGCCTTATTATAACCGATTTTCCAGCCGCTTACGCACGTTTGAATCCTTCGCCAAGCACTTCCGTCGCGTCCATAATGACGACAAACGCTGATGGATCAATGGCTTTCACTAATTGTTTCAATTTCGTGAATTCTGTTTGTTCAACAACGCACATAAGAATAGGGCGCTCATGCTCTGTATATCCGCCGTACCCGGACATTTTCGTCACTCCGCGGTTAATTTTATGTAGAATAGCCGCCCGCACTTCCTCTTCTTTATTCGTGATAATCATCGCCATTTTTGAATAGCCAAAGCCGATTTGGACGATATCAATCGTTTTGCTTGTAACAAATAAACCAATCATTGCATATAACGCGCGTTCAATATCAAAGACAATGGCGGCTGTCAACACAATCAAGCCGTCGATCAGAATAACGCATGTGCCGAGGGAAAGACCTGTAAATTTATGAATAATTTGCGCGGCTAAATCGGTCCCGCCTGTCGACGCTTTGCCACGAAACACCAATCCCAAACCGACACCGACACCAATGCCCCCAAATAGAGAGCCAAGCAACGGATCGTGAGTGGCCGGTTCGACATCTTTCGTCAAATAGACAACGAGCGGCAAAAAGACCGTTCCCACGAGCGTTTTCACGCCAAATTGCCGTCCTAAAAACACAACCCCGGCAATAAATAGCGGGATGTTAAACGCCCATTGCACATAAGCAGGCTGCCAGCCAAACGTCGCATGCAAAATGGTGCTAATGCCGCTGACACCTCCAGAAGCCACGCGATTTGGCAGCAAAAACAGATTAAACGCGATCGCAACGATCGCTGAACCGATAAGAATGTATACATATTCACCGATCATGGCAACAGCAGGATGCAATGGTTGACCGATTCGTTTTGCTTGTTTCATCATCTTCAAAACCCCCCATGAGAGTATAGCACGCCTATTTTCGTTCGTAAATGACAGCCCAATAACGCAATAAAGGATTAAAGAATGATTCAGATCACAGGAAATCTTCGCATCGCTTCCTTATAGTTTGCGCAATAAAAACCAATCTATCGAAAATACGGCTTGAAGATGAAGCAATCGGCCTCAGAAAGATTCGCCATTTCTCCAGCTTGAAGATCAGTCATTCGCCGTTGTCAACCGTAAGCAACCGCGATCTGGTCCGCTATCCAAATCCAAGCGCAAAAAGGCTTGAAGAAGGATGGTCTCTCCTCTTCAAGCCTCGTTTTTATTTCAGCTTGGCACGCAAGTATGCGTCAATAAACACATCAATTTCGCCGTCCATCACCGCTTGTACGTTTCCTACCTCTGTATTCGTACGGTGGTCTTTCACAAGCGAATAAGGATGGAACACATAAGAACGAATTTGACTGCCCCAGCCGATTTCTTTTTGCTCGCCGCGAATCTCCGCCAGCTCCGCCTGCTGCTCCTCTAATTTCTTTTGATATAGCTTCGCCTTGAGCATATTCATCGCTTTTTCGCGGTTTTTAATTTGCGAACGCTCGGATTGGCACGTCACTACAAGCCCTGTCGGAATGTGGGTGATGCGCACAGCCGAGTCGGTCGTATTGACATGCTGGCCGCCGGCGCCGCTTGAACGGTACGTGTCGACCTTAATGTCTTCCGAACGAATCTCAATTTCAATATCGTCGTTAAACTCCGGCATCACCTCGCAGGACACAAACGATGTGTGGCGGCGGCCCGAAGCGTCAAATGGGGAAATGCGCACTAAACGGTGCACGCCTTTTTCCGCCTTTAAATAGCCGTAAGCGTTATGTCCTTTAATTAACAGAGTGACGCTTTTAATTCCAGCTTCCTCGCCAGGTAAATAATCCAGCGTTTCTACTTTAAAACCTTTTTTCTCTGCCCATCTTGTATACATGCGAAGCAGCATAGAGCCCCAGTCTTGCGACTCCGTTCCGCCCGCGCCCGGATGAAGCTCCAAAATGGCATTGTTTTTATCATACGGCTCATTCAGCAACAGCTGCAGCTCAAATTCGCTAAAATCCTTTGTCAGCTTTTTCGCTTCGGCAACAAGCTCCTGCTGCAAATCTTCATCCGGCTCTTCTTTGACAAGCTCATAGGTCAGCTCTAAATTTTCAAACCGCTCTTCTAGTTGATGAAAGGCGCCGACGAGATCCTTCAGTGCATTCGCCTCGCTAATCACCGTCTGCGCTTCCTTTTGATCATCCCAGAAATTGGGCGCAGCCATTTGCTCCTCCAATTCGCGAATGCGCGCCTCCTTCACCTCGAGGTCAAAGAGACCCCCTAATATCCGCTAATCGCTTAGCCATTTTCTCCAAGTCTTGCTTTACTTCCACTAAATCAATCATCGCTGTTCACCTCATTACTAGTTTACTCGCTATATTTCCTATCTGTTACAGGGCAAAATCAAAGCGAGAGGCTGCCCCCCTCACTTTGATTTACGCGTTTTTCCCGCAGCAGTTTTTATATTTCTTGCCGCTTCCGCAAATGCACGGATCATTGCGGCCAATGTCCACCGCTTTGCGAACCGGCTTGCGCTTCACTTCCCCTTCATCTTCTTTTGGATGAACGGCTTCTCCCTTCGCCACTTCTTGGCGCTCAAGGTTGCTGTGGATTTCCGCTTTCATGATATATTTTGCCACTTCTTCTTCAATGGAAGCAATCATGGCGTCAAACATCGCATAGCCTTCCATTTGATATTCGCGAAGCGGATCGATTTGTCCATATGCCCGCAGATGAATGCCTTGTCGCAATTGCTCCATCGCATCAATATGATCCATCCACTTCATATCGACCGCGCGAAGCACGATCACGCGCTCAAATTCGCGCATTTGCTCCGGATCGATTTGCTGTTCTTTTTCATCATAGCGCGCTTTGACCTTTTGCCAAATCACTTCGATCATTTCTTCCGGTTCTTTGCCGCGCAAATCGCTGACGGCCACATCTCCCTCTGGAAGCAGATTGGCATGGACGTAATCCAGAATGCCTTTCAAATCCCAATCTTCCGGAAGCTCTTCACTTGGCGCATGCGTCGTCACCACTCGTTCAATGACCGATTGGATCATCTTTTCAACAATGCTGCGCAGATTTTCGGAATCCAGCACCTCAAAGCGCTGGCGGTAAATAATTTCCCGCTGCTCGCGCAATACATCATCATATTGCAACAGCTGCTTCCGCGCGTCAAAGTTATTGCCCTCCACGCGTTTCTGCGCCGACTCAACCGCTCTTGTCACCATTTTACTTTGAATCGGCTGGGAATCGTCCATGCCGAAGCGATCCATCATCGCCATTAAATTTTCCGAGCCGAAGCGGCGCATCAACTCGTCTTCCAATGACAAGTAAAATTGCGATACTCCAGGATCTCCTTGACGTCCTGAACGTCCGCGCAGCTGGTTATCAATCCGGCGGCTTTCGTGCCGTTCCGTACCGATGACCGCCAATCCGCCAAGATCGGTCACCCCTTCGCCAAGCTTAATGTCCGTTCCGCGCCCTGCCATGTTCGTGGCGATCGTCACCGCGCCTTTTTGTCCAGCTTGCGCAATAATCTCCGCCTCTTTTGCATGGTTTTTCGCGTTCAGCACATTATGCGGAATGCCTCGTTTCTTCAGCATGCTTGAAATCAGCTCAGAGGTCTCGATCGCAACCGTACCGACAAGCACCGGCTGCCCCTTCGCATGGCGCTCGGCAATATCCTCGACGACCGCGCGGAATTTGCCTTCCATCGTTTTATAAATTAAATCCGGGCGATCTTCGCGAATGACCGGTTTATTGGTTGGAATGACAACCACCTGCATATTGTAAATGTTGCGGAATTCTTCTTCCTCTGTCTTCGCTGTTCCTGTCATTCCCGCTAATTTTTCATACATGCGGAAATAGTTTTGGAACGTAATCGTCGCCAACGTCATCGATTCGTTTTGAATCTCCAGACCTTCCTTCGCTTCGATCGCTTGATGCAAGCCATCGCTATAACGCCGGCCTCTCATTAAACGACCTGTGAACGGATCAACGATGACGACCTTTCCTTCTTCCACGACATAATCGACATCGCGCTGCATCGTCACATGCGCTTTTAACGCCTGATTAATGTGATGGTTCAGCGTCACATGCTTTAAGTCAAATAAGTTATCGATGCCAAACGCGCGCTCCGCTTTCGTAATCCCTTCTTCTGTCAGCTGCACGCTTTTTGTTTTTTCATCATACGTGTAGTCCGTATCCCGCTTGAGCGTACGAACAAACGCGTTCGCCTGAATGTACAGCTTCGTCGACTTTTGCGCGGTACCAGAGATAATAAGCGGCGTTCGCGCCTCATCGATTAAAATCGAGTCGACCTCGTCAATCACAGCAAAATGAAGCGGACGCTGCACCATATGCTCCTTGTAGAGCACCATGTTATCGCGCAAATAATCAAAGCCGAATTCATTGTTCGTTCCATACGTAATATCCGCTTGGTACGCGGCCTGCTTCTCCTCGCGTGACAAGCCTGTCAAATTCAAACCGACCGTTAAGCCTAAAAACTCATACAGACGGCCCATTTCCGTCGCGTCACGGCTGGCCAAATATTCGTTGACCGTCACGACATGAACGCCTTTTCCTGTCAACGCGTTCAAATAGACCGGCATCGTGGCCGTCAGCGTTTTCCCTTCCCCTGTTTTCATCTCGGCGATATTGCCCTCATGAAGCACAACACCGCCCATAATTTGCACTTTATATGGATAGAGCCCAAGGACGCGCTTCGCTCCCTCACGCACAACCGCAAAAGCTTCGACCAACAAATCATCAAGCGACTCGCCTTGCTGGTAGCGCGCTTTAAACTGCTCCGTTTTTCGGCGCAGCTCTTCATCAGAAAGCTTGGCCATATCGGCACTGAGCGCATCCACCTGCTCTGCAATTTTTTCCAAGCGTTGAATCTGGCGTTTATTTGAATCAAACACCTTTTTTAATACTCCTAGCATATATAACGCCCCTTATTCAGATAGAATCACTAATTTACATGATATCATTTACAGGAATAGGTGACAACTCAAACGCGGGGATCGATGGAGAAGAGAGGAGGGGAAAAAAGAAAAGCCAGCCTTCTAGCTGGAACCGCCCGTTACGTTTGCGATTGGATTTGTTCAATCGCTCCTTCGACATGCAACAGCCGTTTGTTGAGCGCATAGATTTCAAACCCTTTTTCCTCGATTTTCTTATGGATGTTTTTCAACAGCGCATACACATCGCCAGCGACTTGAGCTTCTAGACGTAATACCGCTTCTTTTACCTCGCCTACCTCTCCTTCGACCTGCTCGAGCCGTTGTTTCACCTCAACCATGTCGCTTTCAAGGTGACCGAGGCGCTCTTTCACTTCTGCCATCTCACTCTCCAGATGGTCTAAACGAGCTTCCAGATTGGCGAAGCGTTCATCGATTTGGGAGAAGCGTTCGTCGATTTGGACAAACCGCTCATCCATTTGCGCAAAACGCTTGTCCACTTGATCCAATCGCTGGCGAACTTCTTCTTGAAATTGTTCCGCATTTGCTTCCATCTTATCCAATTTAAGCAAAATTTGCTTTAACATCTCTTCCATCTTTTACTCACCTCCTTCCTCCTAATACATTATAACATCCCCCGCCTTCAAAAGGCAGGGGATGAAGATTAATTCGCTTCAATTAAACCGTATCTTCCGTCTTTGCGGCGGTAGACAATGTTGGTGCGGTTCGTCTCCGCGTTGGTAAAGACGAAAAAGCTATGGCCGAGCATATTCATTTGCAAAATCGCTTCCTCGCTGTCCATCGGCTTCAAGCTAAACCGTTTGGTGCGCACGAGCTCAAAATCCCATTCCTCTTCCTCTGCTGGTTCAGCTGCCACCGGAACATCGTTGCCGGCAAACACATGCTTCGCTTCTTTTTCGCGCCATTTTCGGTTCACTTTCGTCTTGTGCTTCCGAATCTGCCGCTCCAATTTGTCTGTCACCAAATCAAGCGCCGCATACATATCCTCATGCCGCTCCTCTGCGCGCAGCACCAGTTGCGGCATCGGGATCGTCACCTCTACTTTCGCTTGTTTATCGTTATATACTTTTAAGTTCACATTGACTATCACTTCTTCCGTTGCGTCAAAATAGCGTTCCAATTTGCCGAGCTTTTTCTCAGCGTAGTCTTTTAAGGCTTGCGTAACTTCCAGATTCTCACCGCGAATGTTGTACTTCATATGTGCAAAAGCCTCCTTTAATAAAGGGTTATGTGTATAGTTCTACAATCCCCTACAAAATCCTTCTTCAAACGTCGAATATTTTTTGAAAATTTTGTGAAAAATCAAATGGATATTATGGTAATATTTACTCTTATTCTCGCCCCTTTATGCCCGCCTTGTTTGAAATCAAGCGAACTCTGATTCCATGCAAATAAAAAACCGCCCTCCACTCAGCTAGAGAACGGTTTTGTACAGATGGATTCATCTTTTCTGCGGCCTGCTTGCCAAAAGGCATACTGACATCACAGAACGGGACTCCGCACTGATCGCTTTCGCCACCGTTCCTTCGATGGTTTTACGTAGCAGAAGCAGCGATTATTGCTCCACATATGGGCGCAAATGCGTCAGCATGCTGGCTTTCCACGCTTCAAACGCAGGAGCTAAGCACGTCTCGACAAGCTGCTGCTTCCCATTGGCATCCTGCAGCTTTCCATCCAGCTTCCATGCCTCGTCCGCAACAGCGGAAAACCGGCGGATCTCCGCCATGATGGCGGCATTCTCCGCAAAAAAGCGGGAGAGCAGCCGCTCGTTGACATCATGAATGCGGCCAAGCGCGGTAAAAAGATCGGCTAGCACCGCGTCGCCTTGTGTGCGTTCGTAATGGTGAAAGCTCTCCACCACATAAGCAAATCCTTCTTCCATCGTATCAAGCAATGCTGCATATTGCCGGACAACGGCCAATTGTTCAGGAGTTAAATGCATCATCTAGAAAGACCTACCTTTTTTTATCGTAAAACATCCCATCAACCGAAAGGGATTGATAAGGATTCAAATAATTTTGATTCGCCATCTTCTTTTGCTTCATCGCCTTTAAATCTTGGTAAATTTGTTGCTTCAGCCCATGAAGCCTTTGGTCGATTGTTTCATTGAGCATCACGATTTCCATGCCCAACTCCTGTTCCTCAT
Organism: Anoxybacillus sp. PDR2; assembly: GCF_009834045.1. Taxonomy (NCBI): domain Bacteria; kingdom Bacillati; phylum Bacillota; class Bacilli; order Caryophanales; family Anoxybacillaceae; genus Anoxybacillus; species Anoxybacillus sp. PDR2. The sequence goes on from NZ_CP047158.1 coordinate 3,439,510, forward strand.
CGCTATATGGCGGTTGTAGCTGCTCGATCAGTTCATCCCTTCTCCCAAGCAAATGTCGAATCATATCAATCGTTTCATCGCGCGCTTCCTTTGGAATGGGCTCATCTAATAGATCATATAGCTGTTTCGTAACCTGAAACAATTCCACAACAATGCTCACTACACGTGCCCACCCTGCGCATATTGGCGCTGGCGATTCAATTGAATCACTTGCTTCCACGTATCGCGGAATTCCGTCACATAGCCTTCCACTTCATCAAGAATGGCGCGATCATTTTTAATATTCGCTTCCACTAGGCGGCGGTAAAGGTAGTCATACATCGTCATCATCGATTTCGCGACGTCGTAGTCCATATTGAGCGTCACCATCAGCTCTTGAATGATCTTTTGCGCTTTTAATAAATTGGTATGGCGCTCTGCCGTATGGCCTTCTTCCATCGCGCGGCGCGCAAGCTGAATGAACTTCAAGCAGCCGTTGTATAACATCAACGTGAGCTCGCCAGGCGATGCTGTTTGTACGGCATTCGTTTGGTACGATTGATATGGGTTATTCGTTGCCATGTTAAAACACTCCCCTAAAAATTATTGCGATCCCCCAAAAGCATTCATTAAATAGGCACTTTGCTGATTGGCCCGATTGATCGCTTCCTCCATCGCCGTAAATTGGCGATAATAGCGGTCTTCGATTTGCTGCAGCCGATCATTAAACGCAGCAATTTGTTTATTCAGATCATCTAAGTTGCGGCCAATCGAAAATTGATCGTTTGTCCACAACGTTTTTCCTGCTTTTTGCTCAATTTTGCCAATCGTATCTTGGATCGTATCGCGCAATCGGCGGGCAATCCCCTTTGTATCAAAGGTGGAACCGTTGGCATTAAACAATTGATAAATAGAATTCGGATCCTTTTCAATTGCGGCGCGAAGCTTCGTTTCATCAAGAACCAGCTTTCCGTTTTCCAGGTAGTTTGTCGATGTCGTAATCCCGATCTCCGAAAGTGTATCATAATCAGGATTGATCGCCGGATCATTGACTTTGCTATAGACACCGATCCGCATTTGATTTAAACCGCTCGATAAAATCGTATCGCCGCGAAGCAAGCCGCTTTTCGCTTTTTCTTCCCACAGCTCGACCTGCTTTTCCGTCATCGCTTCCTTTTGCTCATCGGTCAGCGGCAAATAATCACGATAGCGCTGTTCCGACAGCTTCGCATTGATTTTGCTGATCGTATCGTTATATTTATCAACAAAGCCTTTAATCGCATTAAAAATCGCATCTGTATCGTTGGCTGTCGCAATCGTGGCGGAACCGGCCGCTTTTAGCGTATAGGTCACATTGCCCAGCGTAAACGTATTCGATGGTCTTGTCGTCGTCAAGCCGTTAATCGTAAATTGGGCATCCTGACCCGCCGTTTTTCCGGTCAGCTCCGCCCCGGCCACCGCATCGCTAAAGCCAAGCTGTTGAAAAAACGCAGCCGTATCCGCGTCATTGAGCACTAAGCTCGCAGCCGCTCCCGTATCTTTTTTCGTGATGACGACTTTATCCTGTACTGAATCATAGAACGCGGTAATTCCTAAATCGTTGTGATTATTAAGCTTGGCCAAAACGGTATCAAGAGTGTCAGAAGCGTCAATGGAAAGCGTCACCGCTTTCGTGCTTCCATCGCCATTGGTGACATTTAAGCTAAGCGTTCTCGCCCCTTGGGCGAAATTTTCCGTTCCAGTGGAAATCCACGTAGCGGAAGTCGCTATTTTCGCGACATTGATGTTCATGCTGACATTCGCGGCCGAAGCGCTGGCCGTGGCAGTGACTACACTGTCGTTGGAGCTTGTCACTTTCTTTTTCAGCATGCTGCTTTGCAATGTCAAATTACTAAAAATATAATTATCTAAATCTTGCAGCAGCGCATTCATCGATCGATAATCATCGCGCTGCCATTCAAGCGTCTGCTTCTTCTGCGTCAGCTTGTCAAGCGGCATGCGCTCCGCCTTCATCAAATCCTTCACCATTTGATCGATATCCATGCCGCTGGCAAGACCGCTTATCCGCATGGTACTCATCGCCGCACGCTCCCTCCTTAAATTTTCTTATCCACGACAAGCCCGACAAATTCCATCATCGCCGCATACATATCTAACAGCTTTTTCGGCGGAATTTCACGGATGACCTCCTTCGTCCGCTCATCCACAACTTGCACATAATATTCCTTTAGCTCATCATGAAGCTCAAACCGCAACGATGTCTGGCTCGGCTGCAAAAAAGTGTTCATGCTTTTCACAATATCGGAAAGCCGATCCTTCGACCATTCCTGCGAATCCTGCGGCGTCTCGGCTATAATCGGCTCCTCTGTCGGCTGCCGTTCAGCCATGTGAAAAGCCTGCTGATTTTTTACATTCTCCAATGAAAAAGAAGATTGGGAAAAAATACGCTCAATCGCCATATCGCCCGCTCCTTTGTCTCTAAACGCTTCCTATTTTTTATATCGGCTACAGATGAAGGAGTGTGAAGAAAAAATAGAAAAAACCCATTCAAAAAAAAAGAGAATAATACTATAAATTTCGTCATCTATTCCTTTATGTTGGCTGTTATAAAGCGAATTTTAGTAATTCAAGCTTATGTAAAACTCTGCTAGATCTCTTTTCCAATGAACTTAGGAACGATGAGAAAATCACACAAAGCTGTGAGCATGTTTAACGCCAACAATATTTATCATGTAGCGAATGAATAATACGTTCTAATTCCATAAAAATAGAGCTCGCACACGCGAAGCTCTATTTTTTTCATTGGCGATTGAGCATCTCTAATCTTTTGATCGCTTGTCCATATTGCAGATCAGCCGCTTTTTGATAAAAAGAAATAGCTTTATTCACATTTCCAAGCGCTTCATGAAAAACCCCGAGATTATATAAGGCTAAAAAGCTTCCTGTTCCTTTCACACTATCATATTTCGCCGTATCGCCTATCGCTAAACATCGAAGAAAAGATTGCTCGATAAGCGGAAACAAGTGAATATATTGATTCACGTCGCTAAAAATCAAATCCATATAAAATAAACCGCAGGCAAAATGAAAATCCGGAGAATCGGCTAAGCTATTTTGTTCCGTTTCAATAAGCTTTATGCCCTTCTCAAACGATTGATTCCCTCTGACGGTATACAAGTAATCGACAACTAGGTTATGACGATACCATGAATATAACGGAACAAGCTGATAGCTTTTTTCAAAATATCGCTCTGCCTGTCGCAGCTGTTGTTTTAGCTTATACTGCTTCCCTATTTGATATAAAACATAATCGTTAAATGGATCTTTTTCCAATTCCAGCAACAACAAATTTAAATTTCGATCTGTTTTATCCGTAGCAATATATCCATCATGATACACTTCTATGTCAAGGTCCTCTCTCGGTAAATCTGTCTCTATCTGTTCATGCACCCGTCCAACATATTTTACGCCTTTCGGCAACAATCGAGATAGATAGGACTGCGCATACCGTTTCTCGCCATTTTGGATAAACTCATCAATACGCCGAATTCGTCCAATTTTCTTTTCATCTTTTTCTAAAAATCGACGTATAGTGCTTTCACATTGATTTATCACATATTCATCTGCATCCAGTACTAAATTCCAATCACTTGTAGATTGTTCGAGCGCATAATTGCGGGCCGCCGAAAAATCATCGATCCATTTAAAATCAAATATTTTCGCTCCAAAAGAAGAAGCAATGTCTTTCGTTCGATCCGTAGATCCTGTGTCCACAATAATAATTTCATCCACTATATCTTTAACACTTTGCAGACACCGTCCTAAGTGACGTTCTTCATTTTTGACAATCATGACCAATGCGAGTGTCGTCAAGATTCCACCTCATATAGCCCAATAAATTCTTTCAATGCTTCTCGCCAGTGCCTTAGCTCCTTAAAACCGTTAAGCCTTAAAGCCATATGCTCTAATACGGAATACAAAGGGCGCGCGGCAGGCCTTGGATAATCTTTTGTCTTACATCGCTCTAGCCTTACTATCAAGCCAGTTTCTTCAAAAATCGCCTTCGCGAACTCATACCAAGAACAAGATCCCGAGTTTGAAACATGATAGATTCCATACTTTTCAGTTTGAATCAGCTGAAAAATTTGCGCCGCTAAATCAACAGCATAAGTGGGGCAACCGATTTGGTCATCCACAACGAATAGCTCTTTTTGTTTCTGTCCGAGTTTCAGCATCGTTTTTACAAAGTTATTTCCATGTTTTCCGTAAACCCATGACGTTCTCACAATAAAAAACTTTGAGTGTAAATCCGCTACAAATCGTTCACCAGCCCATTTACTTTTTCCATATACATTGATTGGACTTGGCGCAACAAACTCGTTATAAGGTGCATGGCTGTTTCCATCAAATACGTAATCCGTGCTTATATAAACAAGCTTGGCATCTACCTTTTGTGCTGCCACCGCAACGTTTCTTGTTCCGTATGCATTTACTAGAAAAGCTTGGTCGATTTCAGACTCGGCGTCGTCTACCCTTGTATAGGCAGCCGCATGGATAATTACAGTAGGACGAACACGATCGATAATATCGTTTACTTGCTCAAAATCGGTAATATCCATTTCATTTCGTCCGTAGCCGTATACTTGACATTCCGCACTTTCTAGCAGTGTGACTAGTTCAACCCCAAGCTGTCCATGTGCTCCTGTTATTAATATTTTATCCTTATTCATTTGGTTTCACCGTACTGCTTCTTGTAATAATCCATATACTCGCCTGATTTGACGCGTTTCCACCAATCTGGATGATGAATATACCATTGAATCGTTTCTTCAATGCCTTTGTCAAACTCGTACTGCGGCGTCCAACCGAGTTCCTCTGTAATTTTCGCTGGATCAATCGCATAACGGCGATCATGTCCTAGGCGATCTGGCACATACTTAATCAATGATTTAGAAACCCCTAGTTTTTCAACAATGAGGTGCACGATTTCATTATTGGTACGCTCATTATGTCCGCCAATATTATATACTTCCCCAGGAATCCCTTTATGAATCACCAAATCAATCGCTGTGCAATGATCTTTCACATGGAGCCAATCACGAACATTTTGACCATCACCGTAAATCGGGAGCTCTTTGCCTTCCAAGGCATTAGTAATCATTAACGGAATCAGCTTTTCAGGAAAATGATACGGCCCATAATTGTTAGAACAGCGCGTTATATTGACATTTAATCCATATGTTTCGTGATACGCCCTCACAAGCAAATCGGCACCTGCTTTGCTTGCCGAATATGGGCTGTTTGGCGCCAGCGGCGTTTCTTCTGTAAAATATCCTGTTTCTCCTAAACTCCCATATACTTCATCAGTTGAAATTTGCACATATTTTTTAATACCATGGGTTTTGGCTACATCTAATAACACCTGTGTTCCAAGTACATTTGTTTTTACAAAAATTCCTGGATCAGAAATGCTGCGGTCTACATGCGACTCGGCCGCAAAATTAACAATTACATCGATCTGATGAGTGCCCACAACATAATCAACGAGCTGATAATTGCCAATATCACCTTTGACGAAAACATATTGCCCGTTTTTTTGAACATCTTGCAAATTTTCTAGATTTCCTGCATATGTTAACAGATCATAGTTCACAATTTTGTATTTAGGATATTTCTCTAACATATAACGCACAAAATTGCTACCGATAAAGCCAGCTCCACCGGTCACCAAAATATTCATACAATTCTCTCCCACGTAAAATTAATCTCTGCATCGACCAATAATGGATGGTTGGCATCCTTTTCGGAAAGAACAGGAGTCGGCATTGGCCAATCAATCCCTAAAGAAGGATCATTCCATAAAATGCCTCTGTCATGCTCTGGAGAATAATAGGCATCCACTTTGTATTGAACTTCTGTATGATCAACTAGAGTACAAAAGCCGTGCGCAAATCCTTTAGGAACTAACAACTGCCTTTTATTATCGGCACTTAAAATGAAACCTTGCCATTTTCCAAACGTCGGAGAACCGCGGCGGATATCGACGATCACATCGTAAATAGCGCCGCGCGTAACACGGACGAGTTTGGTTTGAGCTCGGGGATTCAACTGATAATGCAATCCACGAATCGTTCCCGCTTTAACAGAAAGAGAATGATTATCTTGCACGAATCGCAAGTCAAAGCCTAATTCGCGAAACGTTTTCTCATTGTAGCTTTCCATAAAAAAGCCTCGCACGTCTCCATATACGGTTGGTTCCAAGATAAAAGCACTGTCAAATGTGGTTTCGATAATTTTCATACCTTTCATCCTTCAGTATTTCATGTTCTTATTAAACCAGCTGCCGAAATCCACATCTTTCGCCAGTTCATTAGCCCGCAAATAAGATGTATGCGTCCCCGCGTCCGTCCACCATCCATCCAAAACGTCATACGTTAACTCATTTCTCTCAATGTAGGCGTTATTTACGTCAGTAATTTCCAATTCCCCTCGTGCTGATGGCTTTAATGTTTTAATAATGTCAAATACTTTTGCATCGTACATATAAATTCCCGTTACCGCATAACGGCTTTTCGGCTGTTTCGGCTTTTCTTCAATGCTCTTGATTCGGTTTCCTTCTAATTCCGGCACCCCAAATCGTTCAGGATCCTCGACTTGCTTAATTAAAATTTTTGCTCCCGCTCCTTGCTCTATGAAATTCTTTACATAGGAAGTGATGCTATCAGAAAAAACATTGTCCCCTAAAATGACCGTCATTAAATCATTGCCGACAAACGCCTCGCACAGCCCCAATGCCTGTGCAATTCCTCCCGCCTGATCCTGTACTTTATACGTCAGTTGGACATCGAATTCCGAACCGCTTCCTAAAAGATTCACGACATCTCCCATATGCTCGCGCCCAGTTACAATTAAAATATCGCGAATATCCGCCTCTTTTAACTTGTAAATAGCGTGATAAATCATTGGATATTTACCGACTGGAAGCAAATGTTTATTGGTTACTTTCGTTAACGGATAAAGGCGGGAGCCTGTCCCACCGGCGAGAATGATGCCTTTCATTAGTTGATCACCTTTTCTCATAAAATGTTTTTATCACATCACATATATATGTCACATGCCTTGGACTCATTTGATAATAAAGAGGCAATCTTATCAGTCTTTCGCTATGCGAAGTAGTATATAAATCTATCCCACTAAACCTCCCATATTGAGTTCCCGCCTTTGAACTATGCAAAGGTACATAGTGAAAAACAGCCATAATGCCGTTATCTTTTAAGTATTTAATTAAATCTTCTTGTTCCTTTAGACATGCAGTTTTGATATAAAATAGGTGACCATTATGCTTACATTCTTCAGGAACATAGGGAAGCTCAATACATCCTTCTTCTTGCAGACCCTTCAAATTAGCGTAATATAAATTCCAAGTAGTCAAACGGTCTTGGTTAATTTCCTGTGCTTTTTCTAACTGAGCATATAAAAATGCGGCGCTAATATCATTTAGTAAGTAGGATGAACCGATGTCAATCCATGTATACTTATCGATTTGCCCCCTGAAAAACTTTGATCTATCAGTGCCTTTTTCTCTAATAATTTCAGCCCGTTCAATCATTGCAGGATCATTTATTAAAATAGCTCCCCCTTCTCCGCACGTATAATTTTTGGTTTCGTGAAAGCTATAACACCCTATGTGCCCTATTGTCCCGAGTGCCCTTCCTTTATAAGTACTCATAACTCCTTGGGCGGCATCTTCAATTACATAAAGATTGTATTTCGAGGCTATTTTCATTATCTGATCCATCTCACAAGCTACTCCTGCGTAATGAACCACTACAATAGCTTTAGTTTTCTCGGTAATAGCGCTCTCTATCCGATTCTCATCTATATTCATTGTATCTGGGCGTATATCTACAAAGACTATCTTCGCACCTCTAATTACAAAAGCATTTGCTGTTGATACGAAAGTATAAGAAGGCATAATAATTTCATCGCCCTCTTTTACATCAATTAACATAGCTGCCATTTCCAATGCATGTGTACAAGAGGGAACAAGTAGTGTTTTTTTACATTTAAAATTTCTTTCAAACCACTCTTCACATTTCTTTGTGAATGGTCCTCCACCGCTTAATTTCTGGGTTCTTAAAGATTTTTCAATATAATAAATCTCATTTCCTGTTATTGGTGGTACATTAAAAGGTATCATAATCTAACTCACCTGTTTTTATACTTTCTATGAAAATAGATAAGCTCTAACCTAATTAAATAACTCATTCATTTGTTATTATCAACAAAAAAATACATAATAATTTCGTTTTTTCATTATATATTGATAACCCCAAGAGATAGCTTCTATTCCTTATTTCTTCATGTATAGTGATAAGTTTTTTAACATTTTATTTCATACAAAGGATGATTTTTGAAATATTACTTTTTTCTCCATCCCCAAATATAGTATGGTGCATCTGGTCCTGTGTGGAAGATTAGATCTAAAATCGTTACTCCATGCTCAAAAGGTGGATAAAACTGTTCGTATTCTGGATATCCAAAGTAGTCTTTATAAACAAGTTGTATTTGGTTTTTTACGAACATTAAATCATCAATATAGTTTTGCGCGGAAGGACCTGAAATATATAAATTTCCTTCTACTTTTTTTATCAAATTAATGAGTTTCTCCTGTTTTTTTCCTTTACAATTTAAATCTTTACTGTTAAAAAATTTCGTATTGATACCTAAAATATCTTTTGATATATGCGTGATAATATATTGGTTTAATTCAGATAAGTTAGTCCAAACCCTAGAACAATATAAATCTTCAAAGAAATCCTTATACAAATTGAAATATTTAGCTTTACTATAGCAATATTTTATCGTTTCCCAATGCTCCTTTTGCCAACGAGAGCTTTCGATACTTACATCACAAATTAGACGATTAGTATCACTACCTACTGGAATTGTTAACCATTTCAATCCGTGAATTGTTTTTATTTTATTTCTATTTCTCCAATCGCGATTAGTATACTGTACATCATCTAAAAAAATAAAGATATCGGAATCATTTATGATATCGAAATAGCCTTTCCAAGGAATATAATTTGATTGAATAATTGCTATTTTTTTCATACTAACTAATCCACCTTATGAGTAACATAAAAAACACTTCCTGCTTTTATAAAACTATTTGGCGGCACATGTGTATTATTAACTACTGTAGCCCCAGCTCCGATAAAGCTACTACTACCTATTTTGGTAAATCCACATATTGTACTATTAGGTGACAAAAAACAATTACTCTCTATCTCACTATCATGACTTACAACAGTTCCAGGCCAAAGGACTACTAAGTCACCTAATTTGACGTTTGTATCAACTATTACTCCTGCCATTACAATAAGTCCTTTTCCCATAATACTTGTTTTATCAATAATAGCAGTTGGGTGAATTAGATTAATCGTTTCATAACCATAAGACAGGACCTTATTATAAATATTCCATCGAGCAGAAAGACTATTGTAACCAATACCATATACTATACAATACTCACTAGTGGAATACTTCTTCCTTACATCCTCAAAAGATCCTAATACTTCATCTTTATGCGGTTCTAAATCATCAATAAATCCAACAAACTCATGCCCACAATTTATGACCAGCTGCTTTATGAGCTTCGCGAACTCTTTAGAGCCGTACACTATCACTTTGTGCATATTAAATCAACTCACTTTTAACAAATGTTAATACGATAACATTTTCCTCTGCAAGGAATTTAATTTAATATTTAACACTTCTGAATAGTTACTTAAAAATTGTACCCTCGACCAAACCACATCATGACTCTCTATTTGATTTATATTTTTAGTAGTATTTAATAGTTTAACCGAATGACGATTAGGAACTACACTGAATAAGCTATCTACCCTTTTATTCCACATTTCCCCAATATGTTTTTTCAAAACAGCTTTTCGTTGTATTTCTCCTAATAAACATCTTTCATCTTTTGAATTAATAAGCTCTACAACGTAATTTATATATTCATTTTCATTAGCAAACCCCTTATCCGTTTCACCAAATATTTCTACGGTGAATAATGGAGATGAATTATTTAGAGAGTGTACAACAGGAATTCCTCTCATAGCAGCATCTAATGCAGCTGTTGGAGAGCCAATTGGGAAACTTTCAATATATATATCTGCTAATTTATAAAAATCTTCTATATTAGAGAATGTTCCAAGAAAACAAATATTATGATTCATTAAACTTTTGGCTTTTTGAGCCAAAGGATGTTTTTCATCCATGCCAATAATAATTAGTAATACATTACGGGATTTTTTTAGTATTTTGGACAGCGTTTCAAAATAATTTAAACCAGTGTAAGGAGTAAATTTATAAGAGTCAGCTATAGTAAGTAAAATTACCATTTCATCTGGGATATTAAATTTTCTCCGAATCTCGTTCTTGTTCTCAAATTGTCTCGAAGCTACTAATGGCAAAGGAATGAGATGAGAACCTCGAGCCAATCTCCGTTCTTTAGAAATCTGAAAACCTATCCCTCTACCATCAATAACCAAATCTGAAATATTTGCCCCTAACCAAAACGCATGATCAGCATGATTATACAACACAATTGGGGGACCATAATTAATCCCGTACGCAATAGAAGGAATAGGATCATCTGGATGAGTATGGAGTACTACAAGATCAGCCCAACTTAACGAAATATCACGGAGCATTAGAACTTTTTCTAAATAACTCAAATTATCATTTAATACTATACATTTTCCACCCGAAGTCTCACTAACTTCATATAACATATTAGGAATATCAGGAGCATCTTGTTCCAATATAATAACTGAATGATGTTCATTTTTGTCGAGTCTGTTTAAAATCCAACGTTCAACAGCCCTAGTGTGTCCCCCTGTTCTATAAGCTGCTGTCATTACATGTAGAATTTTTTTATAGCCTTTATTTCCCATCGGTAGCTCTATTTTTTCCTTGGGTTTTAAATCCACAGTCTTTTTAGCAATCTCCAACAATCCATTCTCTAATTCAGGTGATACATAAAAACCAGGATGAGCATACCAAGCTATCGTTGCAGCCATTTTAGCCTGAATAATTTTTCTGTTGATAGATGAAATATCATCAACTTTAGTATTTTTAAATGCTTGATAAAAGACATCAAATCTACTTCTGTTAAACTCAATAGTATTTTTAAATCCGTTAAATTTCGGAAAATATTCACTTAAAAATTGCCATCTAGCCTCTTGAAAAGACGGTCCTACATCACATATTCCACAATCGTGTACACACCACGGAAGTTCCTGTTTCGGGATCCCTACTTCGTAACCGGCATTAATGAACTCTCTACATTGCGAAACATCATAAAAATGCCATCCTTTAAATAAATCGTCTCTCCATGGAAGATCATACTGCGTAATAATTATCAAACCATCCACAGCTTCAACACTTTCATAATCCTCTCTAACTTCGTTAAATTGATTGAGCTTCAAAATATTAGAAATGCTGTCGTAGACTTTTCCATATTTTAAATCTGTTTCCCACCATACCCCACTACTTGGAATATATTTTGAACCTGCTACTCCTAAAAGTCCTAACTTAGGGTATCGTTCAAATAAAGATAAAATATCATAAATGAAACTTTTGTTAACAATAAACACATCCTGATGCAAATACACTTTATACTTCGCATCCGTCTGCTTCATCGCTTGGTTATATCCTGAAGTAATGCTTTGTGCCCCTTCAATCGCAATAAATTCAATTTCATAACCGTCTGGTACATGTAGTGATTTTACATAGCGTACCGATTCTTCATATAAATCACGGTTATTGACACAGTAAATGAACGCGATTTTTTTATCATTCATCATGAAGACTCTCCTCTTGCAGCCTTGAGCAATTCGATTACTTGTGCATCAGGCTGTTGAATTTGCTGTAAGAATCTTTCTGCCAATTCGTATTCCCCATAATAAAGCAGTACATAACCTAAATTGTAAAGAGTATCTCCATTCGTTGGATCAAGGTCGTAAGCAGCGTGCAAATAAGGCAAAACATGTTCGTGCAGTCCGTGCTCAAAACAAATAATGGCAAGGGACTGGAGCACTTTAACTTTGTCGATGATGCTTGTGTTCAATACTTCTTTTATAATTGTTTCATCAATTTCATTTTCCATTAATTTCTGCACAATCGCTTGTTTCGTTTCTTCTAAATCAACCTCGAACTCCAATCGACGCAACAAAAATGTAAGCGTTTGAATGTTTTTTAGCGGTTTTTCATTAATTTCCTCAAACAACTTTTGGACCTCGTAATCCGGATTTTTAATGAACGACAAATATCGGTTAGCCAATTCCTTCTCCCCATACGAATTCAGCACAAACGCTAAATTATAAAGAGTATCCGCATGATCTGGTTCCATTTCAAAAGCAGCGCGCAAGTAAGGTAGCACATGTTCATGATGTCCAACTGCAAAGTTTTCAATTGCCAACCGATTCAATATATCCACTGAATTGTGATTATTTTCTTTAATCGCTGCAATAATTTGTTCTGGAAAATAATTCTGCAATTCTGCCCATACGTTTTTCCCAGACATAAGTTCATCTAGTAAGGGTAAGAGTTGACGATTTTCAAACTGCGCCGCCACTAAAAAGTAGCTCGACTCCAACATCGGGCGAACACTATCTCCATATATAGTCGCTAACTGATTAATAAAGTGCTGCTGGCTGTCGCTAATAAAAGGCTTTAGTCCAGAGATAGAGGTTCGGAATCCCGCCTCTTTTAACAGACAGTCAATTTGTGAAAAACTGTACATATTACGATCTGCAACAGGGTTACCGCCGCCCAAGAAATCCTGTATCACTAAGCAATGGCCGATATTAGGAAGCTTCGCAATAAACGTTCCATTCTCCTTGAGATGCCTTACAATAAATTGAAGCAGCCTTTTGTCTAGGGAAAAAGTGTCGCCGCTTAATAAAATGGCATCAAACTCCCGGCCAATGATGTCATGATGCTCAAAGCTGTCAGTCATGATCGCGAATCTGCTTGCCTCTTCAATTGAAAATGGATTTTTCTCGACACCATATAATTGGGCAAGTGGATACTCATTTTTCACTTTCAACAAAGTGCCTCCCGATCCAGCGCCAATATGAAGCACACGAAGTGCTTCGTCTTTACGCGCCTTTATGCATTCCACCATTTCACAATCCACTCGATATGAATTCGAATCTGTGCCCCACTTCTCCTTAAACTTCTTCTCATTTTCAGTCAAAATGCGAGAATAGGCATTAACATCCTTTTTCCACGATACACTGCCGTAATGGTGAATAAACGTATCTTTGCATAGCATCAAACGGTATCCTGCTTTGCGTAAGCGGACCGAGTAATCGTCATCCTCGAAATTCCCTGGCGTAAATCGCTCATCGAGTAAACCAATTTCATTAATCGCTTTTCTTTTAATCAGCATGCAAAAACCAATTAATTTTAACCGCTCTTCCCATTTACTATGATCAGAAACATTATAGCTCGCGGCAAACCGATGCATTTCATCAATCGATGTATAGTCCACCGGAATTGTTGAATAATATGTCGCCGAGTTGGTCACCGGTCCAACTGCACCTATATCATCAGAGCTATATAAACATGCCAACAAATTCTCAAGCCAATTTTCAGTTACAACCGTATCGTTGTTTAAAAGAAGAATATTGTCCCCTGTTGCTATTTCAATTCCTTGATTACATCCTTTTGGAAAGCCCAGATTTTTATTATTAAAGATTACTTTTAAGTTATTTTGTTCTTTTAACCACTCCACCGTACCATCAGTAGAATGGTTGTCAACAATAATAATGTCGTAACTTCCTTCTTTTGTATATTTAATAATACTTTCTATACACTGTTTTGTGTAATTCAATTGATTATGAGTGAGAATGATAATACTAGTTTTCATATAAGTCTCCCTCTTAATTGCCCTGTTCCATTAACCATTTGCTATCAGGGTAGATTTGTTTGGCACTTTCCAGTATACGTCTCCGTTCTTCATTCATCTCATTCAATTTCATTAGTTCCAACACATATTTATATAAGCGGAAATCGTGATGACCAAGATTCATTCCTAACAGTCCATACTGGATTGCTTCTGCAAATTGTTCTCGCATCGCTAAACCTTCGATGATGTTAACAAAAGCATCTGCATCCAAATCATTAAAGTCTTCAATACTCTGATAAAAGCCAAGAGCCACTTCAATAAATTCATAGCGATGAAGCAAGTGTCCAAGAGAAAGATTAATTCGATTGTCAAATTGATCCCGTAATTTGATTAACTCTTCAAATAGATCATATTTTTGAAGCTGAATCGTCCGTTCAATCATATTCAGATAGAAATTTTGCTCCGGAATATCGTCTGTTTCTTTAAGGATGAATCGTAAAAATTCTTTTTCCTTTTCTTCCCCCACAATATTAATTAACAATCGAATGATATCTAGCTTGCCAATACTCATCGATGCAACTAAAACATCATATAAATCTAAAGAGCCATTTTGGATATACACTTTAAGTGAGGATAAGGAACTATTCAACAATTCTGCAATCGCTGCTTTATATTCTTCTTTTAAAATCTTGAGTTTAATCTCAAAGCCCTTTTTAGTAGTTCCCTCTTCTAACATTGAAACATAATATTCAGCAGTGCCTGTCATTCTGATAGTGAAAACAACTCTTAATAGCAGTAATATATCGCGCTCATTTGTAAACCAGCTTCTTTTTTCTAGAAAATGAATAATCTCATGTTCAGAATGAAATTTGGCCAATAAGCTTAACAAATGAAATAGCGCTTCATAGCTCTTATTGTTGACAGATAAGGCGCTTGTATAATGATGGACGGCTTCTTGAAAATTTTGTTTATGTTTATGAATATGTCCTAGTAAAACGTGAGGATCATACTCTAGATATTCAATACTTTTAATAGATTTCGAATATTTGTGTTTGTTATTAACTAATTCAGTTAAAACGGTTAAGGCATCATCATGTCGGCGCTGTAAATAGTAAATTTCGCCTCTTAAATATTTAAAATCAGGCGTTTCGCTGTAGATATTCTCAGCATCACTAATTACATGTAGCGCATCAGCAAACCGCTCTAAGTATTTTAAACATAGAATAATTTGAACAACACAAATTGAGACCCAGCTAAATCTAAAGTCTGGCTTTAGCCTATAAGCTTCTAAATAATATTGCAATGCTTTTTCTACTTCAGCTTTCGAAAGATACTCATTCGCCAAATTGAAATAATCAAATCCTTTGCTGTTAGAAGATTGTAGCTCTTTTTCAATTAACTCTGTATTCCGTTCATTTTTATTCTTTGCTTTCACTGTTTGAGTCATGTATCCAGAATGATAAACAATAAAAGGAAGGGATTCTGTGGTCAATGCTTCACTTCCATTTTTCTTTAATTGCTCATGAATAGAGCGATAATAGAAGATATGAGAGCGATTCCGATATATTCTCGTGCTTCTGTGCTGAAGAACTCTTTCTCCATATGAACCCATGAAATTATAGATAGTTACATCATAACCATCAACAGTTTCTCTTGCATTTTTTAGCTCTTCTACTACTTGTTTTAAGTTCTCTCTATCCACATACTCATCTGCATCAAGAACTAAAATCCATTCTCCATTAGCTTGTTTTTGTGCATAATTTCGGGCATCTGCAAAACTATTCGTCCACTCAAATTCATATATTTTTTCAACATAATTTAAAGCTATTTTTTTTGTAGAGTCCGTTGATCCAGTGTCAACAATAATAATTTCATCTACAATCCCATAGACAGAATCAAGGCAGCGCTGCAACACCTTTTCTTCATTTTTGACAATCATGCATAAAGATAATAATGGCCTCATGGTACACATCCTTTTAAAAATAAACTCGCTTAAAAAAATATCGTGCCGTTCTTTCTTGTTTGGAAAGGACACGATACTTTTTTAAACGTCCCTCTCCTTGAATTAAGAAGAGGGACTCAACTATATTAGCGAAGTAATTGAAGAACGCCTTGCGGCTGTTGGTTCGCTTGAGCAAGCATTGCTTGTGATGCTTGTGTCAAGATATTATTCTTAGTGAATTCCATCATTTCCTTCGCCATATCGACATCGCGGATGCGAGATTCTGCAGCAGTCAAGTTTTCAGACGAAGTCGACAAGTTGTTAATAGTATGCTCTAAACGGTTTTGATACGCACCAAGTTTAGAACGCTCTTGAGATACTTTGCTAATCGCGTTGTCGATAGATGCGATCGCTTGGCTCGCTAATGCGTTAGAACCAACTGAAATACCAGCAACAGCAAGAGCGCCTGTGCTCATTGAGTTAACTGATAGTGTAATAATTTGTCCATCATTAGCGCCTACTTGGAATGTTCCAGTAAATGAGCCGTCTAACAAGTTTTTAGTGTTGAACTGTGTTGTGTTAGAAATACGGTCAATTTCAGATAACAATTGATTTAACTCGTCTTGAATGTTGTTGCGGTCCGCAGTTGTGTTTGTATCGTTACCACCTTGAACTGCCAACTCACGCATGCGTTGAAGAATCGCATGAGTTTCGTTTAATGCGCCTTCCGCTGTTTGAATTAAAGAAATTGCGTCTTGCGAGTTTTTCGCAGCCATATCTAATCCGCGAATTTGTCCGCGCATTTTTTCAGAGATCGCCAAGCCTGCAGCGTCATCGCCTGCACGGTTGATGCGAAGACCAGAAGATAATTTTTCCATGTTTTTAGCAGCTGCGCTTGTGCCAGCCGTTAATTGGCGGTATGTGTTTAACGCCGCAATGTTGTGGTTAATTCTCATATTCTTTTCCTCCTTGAATGTTGGTTTCCACATCCATGTGGAACATTTTTTTGCAGATAGATAGAAAGTCGGCCGCCTTTCTTCCCTGCTTCCACTTTTAATATCGGTCTAACGTTTGCAAAGTTTAATAGTTTGCTTGTAAAAAATTATATTTTTATGTCGAGAAATTGTGAAAATGGCGAAGGCTGCTGAATTTCTTTAATGACATGCGCCGGATCTTCTTTATGCTTATTGATGATTTCATTGAGCACCTGTTCCGCGATTTGTTTGTTGTCCTCGACTACGCGGGCGATGACTCCTTGAACCGGCACTCCGCCAATGCCCAAGCTCATGATTGTTTCCCCCCTTTCAAATGCTTTAATTGCTGATAAAGCTCATCCAATGATGCTTTTGAGGCGAGTGTTGCTTGCTGATTTTCGTCTTGGATGGCGAGATAGACTTCCTTTCGATGGATTTCGACCTGCTTGGGCGCGCTGATGCCAAGCTTAACTTGGTCGCCGTTAATGGAAAGAATGGTGATTTCAATATCATCGCCGATTTGGATCGCTTCCTTTAGTTTGCGTGTAAGTACCAGCATCTGTCTCGCCTCCTTATTTCGCCGCAGTCTTTTCTGGAAATAGGCGATGCTTCGTTTGATACGGCGTATTCGTTAAAATGACTTGCTTGCCGAACCGCTTTTGTTGGTTTAACACAATCGGTGCCTGCAAATTCGCCGTAGTTTGGTCAAATGGGTCGGCGACGGTCAAAATGACATAAACCGCGACTTCCTTCGCCGAGGACAATTCAAGCTGCTCGATCGAGGCATCGTCAAGTTCAAAATCATAATCTGGAAAATAGAGAAAGGGATCAATCATCGCAAACCCAAGCGCGGGCGTGGCGACCGACTGTAAAATGACAAACGGCGTATCTTCAAGCGGTAGCAAAACAAATCGTTTTTCTTCAGAAAAGCCGGGAATCCCTTGTGCAAAATGAATGATCTGCTGCTGTTGCAATTCATATTCACCGTGGTATTTTGTTTCGATTTTCATGGCTTCTCACCTTTTTTAAATGGAAGTTTCAAATTGGTTGGCATTCGCTAGTTTTAAGTTGACCACATCTATTTTCAGCGTCGGCCGCTGCGCTAAATCAATCTCCACTTTTCCCGGCGTATAGCGAAGAAGCGGCGGATTGGGTCTGGCTTGAATCATCGGACGCCGAGCTTGCACATCAATATGAACCTTCGCCGGTTCATAATTGGTTTTGACACTAAAAAGAGATGGAATCCAGCCGATGTTAAACTCATACATCGGAGGCTCGCTGTTTTCCTTTGCCTGATCCGCGATGGGATTGCCGCCATCTTCAATGCGCATCAGCTCATCTCCTTGTTCAGACAGGCGGGCCATTCCCGCGAGCCAATCTTGATAGCCTTGTTCCGCAAATTCTTCAATGCGGCGAAAAATATGCTTTAAGTCCATATCCTCCCATGCTTTCGTTTGATCAATCGTCAGCTTTCCCGGGGTGGTTTCGATTTGAAGTTGCGCCGGCGGCTGTCTAATTTCAAGCTCTGCCGGCGGCTGTTCGATTTCTTGCACAGGCGGTGTCGTTGCGATGGAAATTCTCGCAACTGTCGATTGTAAACGAATTTGCGGCAGCTGCATCTTTTTCCCTCCTAAAAGAAAAGCCATCTTGGCTTCGCCAGATAGCTTAACGTAAAAAGTCAAGAAGCGTTGGCTGAATAATGCGAGAGCCGACACCAAGCGCCGCGCGATGCACGGTTTCTTGCATTTTTAAATCCGTAATCACCCGTTCAATATCGGCATCTTCATTGTCTGACAAAATCCGATTGGCCACAACCTCCTGCTGGTCCACGCGCTCTTCCATCAATTCGATTCGATTCATGCGCGCGCCTAATTCCGCACGGGCACTCAACAAATTATTAATATGTTTATCCAGATAGTTTAAATATTGACTAATATCGGCTCCTGATTTCATCGCATCCTTCAGATCAGCGCTTAAAAACTGCAAATCGCTGAATAAGCCGTTGCCATTAGCGGTGGTGGCACTGCTATCATAACCAAACACCTTCGTCGGATCGACATTGACAGGTACATAAATTCCTTTCGATAGCTCAATATTGATTGGATTCGCATTCGTAGAGACGATTGGCGGTGTTTGCGTCAAATCGACCGGCTGCTTTAATGTATCGGTTCCATTAAAAATATATTTATCTCCCACCTGTGTATTGGCGATCGAGACAAGATGTTCGGTCAGCTGCTCCACCTCTTGAGAGATCGATTCACGCTGTGTTGTCTCGTATGTGTCATTGCTTGCCTGCACCACAAGCTCGCGAATGCGCTGCAATGCTTGAGTTGCTTTATCGAGCGCATCATCGGAGTTTTCAATCCAATTGTAGGCCTCTGAAAAATTGCGTTTAAATTGCTGAACTTCCGTCAAATTGGTTCGATAAGCCATGCCTTTCATCGCCACGACCGGATCGTCAGATGGACGGTTAATTTTTTTGCCCGTCGCCAATTGGTCCTGATATTTGCCAAGCTGCGCATAGCTGGCGCTTAAATTCCGCAACATATTCGCAGCAAGCATTCCTTGGGTTACGCGCATCCCTGTTCACCTACCTTCCTACAATGCCCATGCCGTTGATGATTTTATCAAGCATCTCATCAATGGCTGTTATTTGCCGGGCAGCCGCGTTATACGCGTGCTGGAACTTAATCATATTTGTCATTTCCTCATCAAGCGAAACCGAGCTTACCGACTGACGATTCCCTTCGACCGATTGCAATAAAGTGTCGCTGTTATTTTTCATTCGCTCGGCTTGCTGTCCATCAACGCCCAGCTTGCCGATCCAGCCTTCATAATTTGATTTAATTGTCCCTGATTTCAACGGAAGGCTAAGACCTGCTAAATCTAATGTGTCGGTTGTGCCGACTAGGCTGATGGAGCTAGAGGACAACAGCATTTTTCCGACATTCGCCAAATTGATGGCGTTGCTTCCGTTCCCCGATGTTTTGTCCATTGATGCCGCAATATTTGAAAGGTTATCAATATCCGATGACAACGTAATCTGTTTCGCCGCATCAGTAGAGGTCAATCCGCTGAAAAATTCCACTCCCGTTGTTGTACCATCCAGTCCATAGCCCTTTTTATGAACTTCATTAAAAATCGTTCCAAAGGTGTAAGCTAAATCATTCAAATGTGCGATCATTTCTGGATAAATGCCTTTTGTACCCCCAGAGGAATCTTCGTAGCCGAACGATTCCACCAATCCTAACAGCTTTCCGGACGAAAACGCTGTAGCTGAAATCGAGGCGCTTCCTACTTGAAATTGAGCGACTGGGCCATTGGGCGTTTCGCTCACTCCGTCACCATCAAGATCTTGTCCACCTGGCAGTGAAAGCGTATGGGTGGCGCTGCCTTGAACTAAGTAAATTTTATTGCCGCTGCCGTCCAAAATCGGGCTGCCGCTGCTGTCTGTCAAATAAATATTGTACGTTCCCTCGGCGATCTTAAGGGAATTGCCACCGTTGGCCACCTTTTCAACCTGAACGTTCACCAGCTTGGAAAGCTCGTCCACAAGACGATCCCGTTGGTCATATAAATCATTTGGCAAATAGCCGTGCGGCTCAATTTCGCTGATTTGCTTGTTAATATCGCTGATTTGCTTTGTCAGCGAGTTGATTTGTGTAATCGTCACGCCGATTTGGCTGCCAAAATCCTGCTGAATTTGCGACAATGAATCGTACAAATAATGAAAGGTTTCCACGACCGCCAATCCGCGCTGGCGCACGACGGAACGCGCCCCCTCATTTTCCGGATTTGTGCTTAAATCCTGCAATGATTGCCAAAATTCATCCATTGTTTTCGACAGGCCATTATCGGAAGGCTCATTCATAATATCCTGCATTTTAGCCGTGGCATCCGCTCTTGCCTCCCAGTAGCCCAGCTTATTATTTTCATTGCGGTATTGCATATCTAAAAAACCTTCCCGCACGCGCTGGATCGAGCCGGCTTCGACCCCGGTCCCCATCTGTCCGGGAATTTGCGGGCGGTTCATCGAGGCTGGCGGATACGGCTCCGTTTCGGTAAAATTGACGCGTTGGCGCGAATAGCCTGGCGTGTTGGCATTGGCAATATTATTTCCTGTGACGTATAACGCCATTTGCTGCGTCGACATGCCGCGTTTGGCGATTTCCAATCCTTGAAAGGTTGAACCCATTGTCTTTTCTCCACTCCTTGAAGCCCCGCTCCGAAGCTTTGCGGGGGCTATACTTGAGATTCGAATCAGCCAAGCGCTTGAGAAACGCGAAATCTGATCCGCTTATGCTTTTGAGTCAAACAACGAACGTCCGCCTTCGTATCCCGAAGCAGCAGAATGGGGATTCTGGTAGTTGATTTCGGGCGTTTGCGGCAAAAGCAAATCCAAGGTCATATGAACAAATTGCAGCGATTGCTGGACGAGCTGCTGGTTGAGCTCATTCGCTTCCTTCAGCTCTCGAACGGCCTTTGATAGCTCTTCCTGCCGTTTCTTTAGCTCGCTCCGCTCCGGTTCAGCGGCCCTCTCGATGCAAGCGGCCAATGTCGGCGGCTCCTCCGCTGTGCTGGAGCGAGGAAAAAGCGCGGCAATCACATCGCTTCGCTTTTTTTCCAATTGGCTGATCAAAAAAATATGTTTCTGTTCATCCTGGATGATCGTCTTTAGGGCTTCCATATCTCCTTTTTTTAACACGTCTGTTTTTTTGTGGGCTGAATGCAGCAAATGCTTATGCAACTCCACATACTCTTCTAATAAATGAATCAGCGGCGCGGCAGACATGAAACCCCTCCTCTCCTGAAACTCCGCTTTCCGTTCGTTGTTGGGCTCTGCGCCTCATGATCGGGCATAGTAGTCATAGATGCTTTTAGCCACCGCATGGGCATCGATTTTATAGGTGCCGGACTGTACCTGTTCTTTCAACTGACGCACCTTATTTTCCCGTTCGATCTGCCATTGGGGATGCTGCTGTAATTCCTTCGCTTCTGCGGAAATCTCGACTTGATCCCGCTTTTTGCCGGTCTTACCGTTCTGAATCTCTTGGTTCGCATAATGTCTATAGGAATGAACTCCCGGTGACGAGATATTGTTCTGGTTGATGCGCACGGACAACCCTCCTTTTCTTCGTCCGATTCGTTGCTTCTTACTTATATTATCGGCAACGATTCTCAATGTTTTAATAGATGGCCTGAGAAGTTCCTTATCCGCCAAACAAAGAAAAGACAAAAAACTTCATGCTCTTACAGGGCGGCTTGAACAATAACCAAACCGCACCTGTCGCTTTGAAGCTACCAAATCGGCTCCGTCCGCTTAACAGGATTTTCTCTAGATAAAAGCGGCTAGATTTAGAAGTCTTTTGGATCGTCTTTTTTTGTATAATATACGGTCGTCGGCCGGCTGCTCTCTTTCTTTTTTGTTTCTTCTTTTTGCAGCTGCTCCACTTGCTGGCTGAGGTCTTGTTTACACGAAACACAAAGCTTGCCTTCGCGAATGATCGTGCCGCAGCGGCTGCAAGGGTAGCCTAAATTCGGAAAGTTGGCGAGCTGGAGCCGTCCCGATTTAATAAATTTAATAATCAGGCGTTCGGACACACCGGTTGCTTCCACTACCTCCGACAGTGTCGCCATGCGGTTTTCCCGCTTTCGCATATAGTTATACACCTTCGTAAACTCTTTTTCTTCCTCTCGATAGCATCGGTCGCAAATATCACGAAACTGATTTTTGACAAATAATCGGCCGCAATTCGGGCAATTTTCTAGATTCACTGTCGCCATCCCCCAATCCTTCGCTCATTTACGTGTAAATATTGATAATTAGCCCTTGAATTTCGCCAATGGCGCGTAAAATCCCCATCCCATCCTTTTCATTTTGCAATATTTGATTCGTTAAGTCGAGTAGCTTTTGATCCACCTCTTTCACGAGCTTATATAAGCGCTGGCGCCCATTCCAGCTGAAGCTGCGCTGTTCGGACAGCTGCAAGCCATGCTTGACTGCATCGTCCAATAAGGTTTTGACTAGCTTTTTGTATTTCCGCAAATCCTCAACTGAATGCGATTCAGCCAATACTTTTCCTTGGTCGGCAATTTGCTGGACAAGCTGCTGGAATCGCCCATATACGAAATCATCCTGCTTTTTGGCCATCACCTCAGCAAAGGATACGGAGGCAGAAGGAACCGTTTCCTTTGGCTGAGTTGTCTTGATCATATTCGGCTTTGTCACTTTTTGGACTTCCACCATACATCGCCTCTATTTCTGTTCTATGTTCTTTATGACGCGCAAAATTTCTCCGATCACCGCATAAAGCTGGGAAGGAACACGCTGCTGCGGGTCGGCTAAATGCTCGACAAGAGTGGCATCTTTTTGAATGGGAATACCTTGCTTTTCAGCGTGCTCGATCATTTCTTTTCCCATTTTTCCGCTTGGCTCAAGAGTTTCCAATAGACGCTCGGCTTCTTCTTCGTAGCGGCTTAATGCCGAAGCATATGTTTCATATGGATGCTTCATACCGTTATATCATAACCTTTCTCTTGAAGTTTCTCACTTGCGGACGGAGTTTGTAAAGAGGAAGAAACCGCTGGCTCCGTCATTTTCGCAAAGGTCATTTTCGTTACATGGTAGCCGATTTCATTTAAATGCTCCTTAGCTGCTTCCATGAGCGGCTTGAGCGCGCTTTCCACTTGCTCATGATCGGTTTTGACCGTAATCGCTAAGTTGCGTTCGGCAGCTTGCAGCAGCAATCCGATTTTTCCGTATTGTTCCGTATCCAATAAAAAATATAAGCTGCAATTTTGCCAATCTAACTTTCCGTCCTCATTGCGCGAATTCAAATAGACGTGAACGGTTTCCATTTGATCTCGCATCATCAGTGGGAGCTGATATACCATGGTTTGCGTGTGGCTTTTTGCCTCAAACCGGCTCAATAGCTGCTGGCCTGTCAGATTTAAGACCGCCCGCTCTGCCTGCGAAGCTGTGCCGTACCCCCCCTCTCCGGCGCTGAGGAGCAGGGACTTCATATTTTTGCTTGGCAGCGGTCCGGTTGGGGCCATCACGGCCTGTGCGATTTCTTTTTCATGATGCATCCCCAATAAGCGCAGCTGCTCAAATATCCCTCGTGCGGAAAAGTCATCCGCTGCTGCCGGAAGCAGCCGTCCTATTTGCCCAGCGAGCGGCTGATTAGACACGGAAGCAGATGGAGAGGCCTGCATCTCCGAGATAAAGCGCTGAATCTTGACATCCGCTGGTTGAAAACGGAGAGAGGAGACCGTCTGCCTTACCTCCTGAACGATGGATGCGGCATCGCTCCATTTTCCAGCTGAAATCAATTGCTTCGCTTCTGCCAGCTTTGCGCTTGCCTGAAGAAGCTGTTTTTCCGTTCCCATATCGGCAAACATCATGCATTCTCCGCGCAAAATCATGCGATCAAGCGTATAAACAGCCGCTTCGATCGACATCCTTGCTTGCGAACGGACCTGAGTCGAACGGGCGGTCAATATGGACGCTGTTTGCTCCAGCTTTTGGCCGATCTCCCGCTGCCAGCTTTGAAACTCGCCCGTTGCTTGCGCCATTTTTTCCGTGACGGTTCGCACGACAAGCTCCTTTGCTTGCGGCGTGATTCCGCTGAACCATTCCTCATGGCCGTACGTCCATTGAACCGTTTCCATATTGGTGCCTGAATCGGTTTCATTTCCGATCCAGCTTGATGTGTTTTCGGCAGCCGTTCCGTTTTTCTGGTCACTTGGAGGCTCCGGGCTTGTCTCTTTCACTGCTGGTGACTCCGCCGTCTCCTCCATGAGCTCCATCAACAGATCACCTAGCGGCTCTCCGTGCAGCGTTTCATGAACCGCTTGCATATGAAGGGACGTCAACGGAAGCTTTTTGCTGGCGAGAGCTTGAATCGTTTCCAGCTTTTCAGCCATCGTTCCTTTTGTTTTTTCCAAGAAGCTTTTGAGAGCCGCCCGCTCTGCCTGGGTCAGAAACAAGCCTTGATTTCTTAGCAGCTGTTCGATTGGAG
This sequence comes from Anoxybacillus sp. PDR2, assembly GCF_009834045.1. Taxonomy (NCBI): domain Bacteria; kingdom Bacillati; phylum Bacillota; class Bacilli; order Caryophanales; family Anoxybacillaceae; genus Anoxybacillus; species Anoxybacillus sp. PDR2. The sequence continues at coordinate 3,464,353 of NZ_CP047158.1, forward strand.
CCAACGAATTTCCGGCCATCGCTTGAGCGGCTGCCGAGGGCGAAACCGCTTTAACTTCAAGAACATCACGATCCATTCCCGTGATTTGGACAACGAGCTTTTCCTTGTCCGGGATGTCCCCTTGAAAGCGGACATAGCGATCCTGTCCTTTGATCGTCACAATCGCCTCATTTGCGCTGACTTTTTCCTTGATGGCCACAAAAACGGTATCCCCTTCTTTGAGCGGGGCCGTTCCATCTTGGGAAGCGATGGATGTCTGCACCATCCAATCATGATAAATTTGCATGGTTTTCACACTCCGCTCTCTGATCTATGCTCAAGCATGTTGATGAACAGTCTTATTCCATAAAAACGCGCCTCTTCGTGCGCAAAACGCCAACCATGAAAGAGCAGCGGTCTTGTGCAGCAACGCGGCAATCCATTTATTGTACTTATCAAAGCAATAGGATTTTTATACAAAAGCGAATCATCAACACTCATGTTTTTGCTACTTTTTATATCGGCAAATCACGATGAATGTTTATGAGCCAATCCAATCAAATTACGACCTCGCGAGGGTAAAAGAGGAAACGGCGGCAGCGCCGGCTTCCCGCAGCATTCGAGCCGCATGGCGGACCGTCGTTCCTGTCGTATAAATATCATCGATCAGCACAAATGAAGCACCGGCGGGCAGCGATACATCCGAACGCAAGTGAAAAACACGATCCGTTTCAAGCCGCTCATGCCTTGATTTTTTTGACTGCTTTGCGGAATCGAATCGTTCTAATGCGTCTAAAATCGGACAGCCGAGCAATTCGGCAAGCGCTTTTGCCTGATTAAAGCCTCTTTCGTATAAACGTGCGGAACTTAGCGGGATCGGGACGAGGAGTGAATCGCGCGGAAAGTGGCAGAAAAATTCACGGCACATATCAGTGCGAAACGCTTCAACGAGCGCATAATCCCCACGAAACTTCCAGCGGGCAATCACCTCTTTCATAAAAGCATCGTACACGTATACAGATCGATTTTTCGTTAACACACCGCGCCATGCGTTGTCATGCTTCCAGCGGACGCAATCGGCACATAATTCCCCTTGCCGATACGATTCGTCAACGCGGTCAAATGGACGACCGCAGCATTCGCATAGATCGCCAGCAATAAGAGCAAAAGAGCGGCGGCATTCATGGCAAAGCACATCTGTCTGTTTCAACATCAACAAATGTCTCCAACTCATTCGCTGCGCATAACGCCGATGGCACAACAAACAATGTTCGCTCATGGACTCTTTAACAGCCCCCTTTCTTGAGCCAGACGGTTCATGCGAACGATCTGCCGTTTCGCGGCGACCATCGCTTTTGTTTTTCCGTAATGAAAAAAGCGGACGTCTCCGTTTGGATGCAGGGCGCTTCGTCCCACCCTTCCGGCAATTTGGACAAGCGCGCCCTCTGTAAATAGGTCATCCTCGGCTCCTAATACCGCCACATCGAGGCGAGGAATCGTCACGCCGCGTTCTAAAATCGTCGTCGTGACGAGAAGCGGAATCGCTCCTTGGCGAAAAGCGTGCACTTTTTCCTTACGGGCGCTATCCTCGGCGTGGACCCCCGCGATCCGCGCATCCAGCCGCTTAAGTATTTGCACAACCTGCTGCAGCAGGGCAATATGCGGAACAAATAGCAGAGCTGGTCTCCCTCCTTGGATTCTCTCATTTGCCCAGGCCAGCACATTGCGGGGGAGCCTTCCTTTTTGCACTTGCTTTCGCCAATGTCCGCACCATTCAAAAGCAGGGACCGGGAGAGGATAGCCGTGATAGCGCGCCGGAATCGTCGCCGCCATTCGCTTGTTCTTTTGAATTTCCCGTTGCCATGCTGGATGGGGAGTCGCTGTTAAATAAATCAAAGCGGACGGTTCACAGCGGGCTTTGGCAGCTGCATATTGCAGCATCGGCTCCACAGAGTAAGGAAAAGCATCGACTTCGTCGATGATCATGACATCAAACGCGCGATAAAAACGAAGCAGCTGATGCGTGGTCGCCATGACAAGCGGGGCCTGTTTGAAACGATCCTCGCTTCCGCCATATAAAGCAATGATGGGAACCGTTGGAAACGCCTGCTTGAAGCGCGGAGCCAGTTCTAATACGACATCCATTCTGGGGGTAGCGATGCAGACGCGTCTGCCGCGCTCTAGGGCATGGGCGATGCCGGGAAAAAGCACTTCTGTCTTCCCCGCCCCACAAACAGCCCAGACCGTTAATTCATCATGGCGGTCTATGGCTTGTTTGACCGCTTCCGCCGCCGCTTGCTGGGCATGGGAAAGTTTGCCGCTCCAAACAAGCGGACGGTCATAAGCGATTCGCTTTGGGCTCACACAAGAAACGACAAGCGGAGTACATTCGCTCACCCTTCCCATCATCAAGCATTGCCGGCAATACGTACAGCTCTCTTCACAGCGGGCGCAGTGAAAGGAGGCAAAAAGATGGGCGCGCTCATTTCCGCATCGTTCACAGCGATAACCGCCGCGCTCGGTTTGAGTAATGCCTTTTTGATAACGCAAATAACCATTTTCATAATGGGCCTGAATCTGTTCCAGTGAAAAAGGGAGATCATCTATGAGAAGCTGTCTGCCTTCAAGAAAGGCAAGAAGAGTAGGAGAAAAGGGAAATTCGGGGTTTTTCTCGCAAGAAGGGAGATCGGGCAGACGGCTAATCGGCCGGCGGTCTTTATGCTTTTCCTTTGCCAGCGCTTCTGGAAGCCATTTGCCCTGTTCAAACACAAAACGCATCTTATCCCTCCATGATTCATTTTGGCGAATCGTTGCCTAAAGAAAAAAGCGGAACTGACGGTTTTCGGTTGAAGACAAAGCCCACAGTAGACTTTGGCTTCAACCATTTTAACAGCCTTTATGGATTGCGTCGGTTGCATCAAAACGCTTAGCAGATCAGGAACGCAGCCGAGTAAAGACGCGAACCGAACCCAAACGTTCATGAGCCGATGATGCAAGATGAAAGCGTTTATCAACATTCTGAAGCGGTCCGTACTGCTTGCTTCGGCAGCATTGATGCTTTTTCGGTTTCCCGCTGATGCCGCCGATCGACGGCTTGGCGATTGGCATGTGGACGGTCCCATCCGTTTAGATAAGGGACTTGATGTCCCGTTCCATGATGATGAAGCTCTTTATGGGCGATACCAAGTGAGCCCGAGCGCGCCTTCGCCCAGATGCGTCCCAATGACCGGGCCGAAATAGCTGATCAAAAATTCCACATTCGGATAGGTTGGCGCCAGCTCCTGCTTCCACGCCTCCGCTTCCTCCAAGCGGTTCGCATGGATAATCGCCGCTTTCAGGGGCACTCCGAGCTTGGCATCCTCGGCGAACAGCTCCTCGATCCGCTTAATCGCTTTTTTGCGCGTACGGATTTTTTCAAACGGTACAATGACTTTGTTTTGAAAATGAAGCAGCGGTTTCACCTGTAAAAGGCTGCCGATAAACGCTTGGGCACTGCTCAGCCGTCCGCCGCGCTGCAAATGGATTAAGTCATCCACCATAAAATACGCGCGCAACGAGGTTTTGATTTCGTCCAGGCGGGCAATAATCTCTTGGGGATGCTTGCCCGCCAGCGCCATTTCAGCGGCCTCTATCGCATAAAAGCCTTGTGCCATGCAGCTGATCTCCGAGTCATACGCGTACACCTGAAGGCCTTCTACCATGCCTGCTGCCGTTAACGCCCCTTGATACGTACCGCTTATGCCGCTTGATAAATGAATGCTCACCACCGCGTCATATTGCTTGGCCAGCGTTTCAAACAGCTCAACAAATGCGCCGATCGACGGCTGCGATGTTGTCGGCAAATGTTTATGCTGCCTCACTTCTTCGAAAAATGGCTCCGCATGAATATCCACTTCTTCCCGATAGGCTTCATTGCCAAAGGAAACGCTTAATGGAATCATATAAATGTGCAATGCTTCGCGCACGTCTTTCGGAATATATGCCGTACTATCCGTGACAATCGCTGTCCTCATCATTCATACCTTCCTTATTTTGATTATGGCCTTTGCTGATCCATCGTCACAGCGGATACGCTGCACCAATTCGCTCATGCAGGACCTTTCTCATTTGACTAGCCTGTTCTTTCAGTTTGTCCCCATCGGCATGAGCGAATGGAAACGGTCTGCATGTGGATGATCAGCCCGTCTTCCTTACCTCCATTGTAGCGGAAAAAAGGATGGATTTCATTACAAAAAAAGGCTGCCGAATTCTCGACAGCCTTGGCGCTCAGCGGACCTCCACCCATCCGTTTTTGATCGCCACAACAACCGCTTGTGTACGGTCATTTACATTTAGTTTTTGAAGAATATTGCTGACATGATTTTTCACCGTTTTTTCACTTATAAACAACGCCTCGCCAATGCCGCGGTTGCTTTTGCCGTCCGCAAGAAGCTGCAGCACCTCACACTCCCGGCGCGTTAACAAATGCAGCGGCAGACATACCTCGCGCGATGTTTTTTCGACCTTCTGGCTCGTTCCTGCGGCGAGGCGGCGGTATTCTTGAATTAAATTATGCGTCACGCGCGGATGTAAATAAGATCCGCCTTCTGCTACGACCTTGACCGCTTCTATCAATGTATCCGCATCCATATCCTTTAATAAATAGCCTGTTGCGCCTGTTTTCAGCGCATGCATCACATAATTTTCATCATCGTGAATGGAAAGGACCACCACCTTTGTGTCAGGGTACGTTTCCACCAGCTGCCGCGTCGCTTCCACTCCATTCGTATTCGGCATGTTAATATCCATAATCACGATATCCGGCTGATGCTTTTGCACCAACTCGAGCGCATCACTGCCATCCGCTCCCTCAGCTACTACCTCAAATTGTCCTTCGAATTCTAAAATCCGCTTGACTCCTTCGCGAAATAATTGATGGTCATCAATAATAACGATGCGTGTTTTCATTGATCGATCCTCTCCCTTCTTGTTTGTGTCGTTTCTAACAGCGGAATTTGAATAAACACGGTTGTTCCCACACCCATTTGTGAACGGATATTCATCGTTCCTTCCAATAATTCTACTCGTTCCTTCATCCCAATCAATCCAAAGGAATTTTCCTTCTTTTTCTTCACATCAAATCCTTTTCCATTATCTTTAATCATTAGGAAAAGATACTGCTGCTTCATTTCTACCTTCACTTGAATCTCAGATGCCTCCGCATGCTTCAGTGCGTTTTGCACCGATTCTTGGACAAGGCGAAAAATCGCCACCTCAAAATGGGCAGGCAATCGTTTTTCCTCCCCAATATGTACAAAAGAAATTTTCGTTTGCTGGTTATACTCCTCAACATTTTGCAAATATTTACGGAGGGTAGGTATTAAGCCCAGATCATCAAGCGCCATTGGTCTTAAATCATAAATAATTCTTCTCACTTCGTAAAGTGCAGAACGTACCATTTTTTTAAAATCCCGCAATTCTTGAACCGCTTCATCGACACTGCGTTGTCGAATAATCCGCTCCATTAAATCCGAGCGCATCATCACATGGGCGAGCATTTGGGCAGGACCGTCGTGAATCTCTCGCGATAAGCGGCGGCGTTCCTCTTCTTGAGCTTCGATAATCCTTAAACCGAACTCCTGTTTTTGTTTGGCCCCTTCTATAAACTCGCCCACTTGGCGAAAGTCGCTGTTCAAATAATTCAGGACAACGGTGATTTGTCCAATTAAATGATCGGCGCGTTCAATGGTTTCTTTTAGCGCGGCTAAACGCCGTTCCAATTCATCGCGCCGCAGCCGCAGCTGCCTTTCTTGCTCGCGAATCATCGTCAGCTTCATTTGCAGCTCGTGCGCGATTTCATAAGCCTCGCGGATTTCCATTTCGGAATAGCGTGAAAAATGGCGGTTCACCTCTGATAAGCGCTGTCTGGCCAGACGCGCCTGCACCTCCAGTCGATCTGCTTGATCGATAATCAGGCTGACTTGCGTTTTTGTTTCCTCTAGCTCCTTGATCAAGTGCTCGTACTCATGGCGCGAACGTTCGCCGATCTGAAAAATTTCATCTTTGCTATGATGAACCGTTTTTACCATTTTTTCGACAATTTTATCTAATTCCTTCGCATTTAATTTTTTTGGCAAAGACATACGAAATCCTCCGTGCTTATACAAAAAAGTATCAAGAGATCATACAAATTTTTCTAACGAAAAGTTTTATTTGAAGGAAAAAAGCTGTCGATTTATAATAGAAAAAGATGCTTTTTCGCTACCTGTTCCCGACCGGTAGGCGACGGCATATACTTGTTTTTTTAAGTATAGCATGTTTCACGCAACTTATCGCCAAAAATTGAATTGGTAATAAAAACATATGCAACAGCGTGCCGCATGATCGTGAGGTGTTTCATCATTGCTGCATAAATATTATACCGTAAAAGGATATGGAGAAAGTGAAATCGTGATCGAAAAATCGCGATTCATTTGTTATGCCAATCGGGCAACAACGGAAGAGGAAGCGACTCAGTTCATTCAAACGATCAAAAAAAAGCATTGGGATGCGACGCATAACTGCTCTGCTTATTTAATCGGCGAGCATGACCACATCCAAAAAGCGAATGATGACGGTGAACCGAGCGGCACGGCTGGGGTTCCGATGCTCGAAGTGCTTAAGAAAAAAGGACTAAAGGACACCGTTGTCGTTGTAACTCGCTATTTTGGCGGCATTAAGCTTGGAGCCGGCGGTCTCGTCCGCGCTTACAGCAAAGCGGTATCCGAAGGGCTGAAAGCAGCGGAAATTGTTGAACGCCGCCTCATGCGCATTATGCATGTTGCGATCGATTACAATTGGCTTGGCAAAGTGGAGAATGCCCTTCGCTCCTCCATTTATGATGTGAAAGCCATTCACTATCTAGATCATGTCGAAATCGAGGTATTTGTCGAAGAAAACAACAAGCAGCCGTTTTGCGAATGGCTCACCGATTTAACCAATGCAAGGGCGGACATTCAAGAAGGGGAAGTCACCTATATGGAAACGACCATTTCTTAGCCTCCCTTTCACCACTCTTAGAAAAAAGAAGAGGAGAACAATCAATGACCAATAAACGAACCTATCGTAAAAAGCAAAAAAAGAAAAAGCGCAGAAAGCGCATATTATTATGGATATTGACGCCTATTTTGCTGCTTGTGCTGGGAGCTACTTGCTACGCTTCATTCCTTATGCATAAGGCGGAATCTGTGATCAATAAATCGTATGAGGAGATCAAAGGCCGAGACCAAGATCGCCCAAATCTGAAAATTGATAATTTCTCCATCTTGTTTATCGGCATTGATGACAGCCGTTCGCGAAACTTCAAAAGCGATACACGCTCAGATGCGTTAATGCTAGCGACATTCGATGCCAAAAAGAAATCTGTCAAATTAGTAAGTATTCCGCGTGACTCGTATGTATATATTCCGTCAGAGGAAAGACGGGATAAAATCACCCACGCCCATGCCTTTGGCGGTGTAAAAGGAACCATTGAAACCGTTGAGCAGCTGTTTGATATTCAAATTGACTACTATGTCAAAATGAACTTCTATGCTTTTATGGACGTGGTGGACGCCTTAGGTGGAATTGAAGTAGAAGTGCCATATAATCTTAAAGAAAAAGACTCCGAAGACCATCATAATGCGATTGTTCTGAAAAAAGGATGGCAAACATTAAATGGCGAGCAAGCGCTGGCTCTTGCGAGAACAAGAAAGCTTGATAACGATATCGAGCGCGGAAAGCGCCAGCAAGAAATTTTAAAAGCCATTATAAAAAAAGCAAGCAGCGTCCGTTCGATTACCAAATATGATGATCTGTTAGAAGCGATCGGAGACAATATGAAAACGAACTTAACGTTTGATGAAATGAAATCGCTGATTTATTATGCGACAAGCAGCGGAGGAAAGCTTAATATTGAATCCCTTCACTTAAAAGGAACCGATGATTACATTGACGGAGTTTACTATTATAAGCTCGACGAACAGTCTGTCGAAGAGATCTCTCAAGAGCTGAAAAATCATTTGCAAGGGCTGGATACTACTACTTCTACGGACAACAGCGATTCAGAAGCCAACAGCCAAACAGATCACGCTGATGACGACGGACAACCATAAACAAACGCAAAAAACCGCCTTGCATAAAAGCAAGGCGGTTTTTTTAATTTTGTTTTCCATTCGCGTAGCGAATCACGCGCATGATTTTCAAAATGGGGCGATAATTCGCATCCACTAAACCGATCTTCTCCGCAATAATCTCAAGGGCAAGCAGTACGACAACCAATATAATCATCGACACCCAAACAGCGGCCTGCGATAAAATGATCGCCAGCAGCCCAAAAACGGCGCTCATGCCGTAAATAATCAGCACGGTCTCCCGATGGCTGTATCCGAGCCGGAGCAGACAGTGATGCAAATGAGATTTATCAGGAGCCGAAAGCGGCTGCTTTTTCACAATGCGGCGAATGATAGCAAAAAATGTATCCGAAATCGGCACACCGAGAATTAACACCGGCACGACAAACGAGATAAACGTAACGTTTTTAAAGCCTAACAGTGACAATACGGAAATCATATATCCTAAAAAGAGCGCCCCTGTATCTCCCATAAAGATCTTTGCCGGATGAAAATTGTACAGCAAAAATCCCAAGGTGCTCGCTAAAATAATCAATCCCATCGAAGTGACGAACCAGTCTCCCATAATCAACGCCATTCCAGAAATCGTGATTAAAGCAATCGCTGAGACACCGGCAGCCAAGCCATCTAGCCCGTCAATAAGGTTGATCGCATTCGTAATTCCCACAATCCATAAAATCGAAATCGGTATGCTTAACATTCCAAAATGCAATTGCCCGCCGAATGGCAAATTAATAAAGGTCACTTGTACACCGGCAATGACAACCACGATAAAGGCGGCAACGAATTGGCCTAAAAACTTCACTTTAGCCGGCAGCTCGTAGATATCATCCAAGATCCCAACGGCCACAATGATCAGACTTCCTAATAAAATATAAAGCGAATCTTCGTTCCAAGGCCGTAAAATCAAATATCCAATCATGGCGCTGACATAAATCGCCAGCCCTCCTAAACGCGGCATAATTTTTTGGTGCACTTTTCGTTGATTCGGTTTATCTGTGGCTCCTACAAGAAAAGCCAATTTTTTCACGAATGGAGTAAAAATAACGGATAACGCAAAGCATATAAGCATCGTTAAGTATAGATATAACATGGGAACCCTCCCCTATGTCCTAGGATAACCATTAATGTCACATTCAAACCAAAACCGTTCATTGCCAAATTTCTCAGTACAAAAGCCCACAGCGTCGATTATAGCATATTCAATCTATGACATAAACAAAAAATTTCTTAAAATCTAGTGACTTCGCGGATGTTCGCGAGTATAACCCCATTATATATCATTTAAATCCCAAGAATCGACAGATAACGCAAAAAAAAATCAGCTTGTCGACAAAGTCGACAAGCTGAAGGTTTTTTAAAAAAAGCCTTATCCTCGCGAAAGCAAGCCCGCGGTTCGAAAAAGAGCATAGGCAGTCACGGCAAATAAGCAGCCCGCAAGACATAAATCAAGTAAATCATAGTCGGTATGAATCCATAAGCGGCTCAGCCAAACGACGACCGTCACGATGAAAAGAGACAGGAGCAATTTTCCCCATAGCGCTCCTGTATCCATTCGCAGCTTTAACTGACGCGTGCCAAGAACGAGCAAGGAAAAGAATTGGAATAAAGCGCTAATCGTCGTTCCCCAGGCGATGGAGGACGCTCCATATTGGTCAATAAAAAAGGAAATGATCGCAATATTGACGCCAAAAACAGCCACGATCCCTGTGGCGACTGGCGCGAACGATTTCTCCATCGCATAAAAAAAGCGCGTGACAAACAGATTCGCTGCATGGGCAAACATGCCGATCACAAAGATTTTCAGCATCTCCGCCGTCATAGACGTCGACTGCGCCGTAAACGATCCGTACTCAAAAATGATTTTTACAATCGGTTCGGCATATACATAAACAAAGACAGAAACAGGCACAATAAACATGATGAGCAAACGCAGACCTTTGAAAAAGATTTGTGAAATTCCTTCATAATCCTGTTCAGCCGTCTTTTTAGCGAGCAGCGGATAGATCACCGTCGTCGCCGCTGTCATTAAAATCATTTGCGGAAGCTGAACAAGCTTCGAGGCATAGTTCAGCGCAGCGACATACCCGTCATCCAGTCGCGAAGCAAACATGCGCTGGATAAAAAAATAAAATTGCAGAGTCGCTCCGCCCAATAAAACAGGCATAGCGATCTTAAGCATGCGAAGCACATATTCCTTTTCCGAAACATGAAAACGAAGACGGAAACAGAACACGCCGCTCTTATGCATATAATAAACGAGCACAGCCACCATGATCGCAGCGCTGACCGGCGCTCCCCATCCATAAGCATATACGCCGATGGCCGGATAAAGGAGGACGGCGATGAAAATAAAAAAAGCATTGTTGGCCAATGTGGCAAACGAGGCGCTATAAAATTGGCCGCGCACATTCAAAATGCCGGAAAACCACATCGAAAAAACAAGAAAAAGGGTTGCGGGAGCCATCATGAAAAACAATTTCGATGTCATCGCCACTTCAGACGGATGGAGCCCATTAAAAAAGAGTTGGACCACCTGCTTTGATAAAATCATAAACAAGCCTGTTAATCCAACGCAAAACAGGAGCAAATACGTGAAAATGACATCGTGAAACCGCTGCTTATGGATGTCATGATCCATTTTGCTATATACGCTAATATAAGCAGTCGCTACAGCCCCTCCCAGCACGGAGTAGACAAAATTAGGAATGGTATAGGCTAAAATGACGCTATCGGCAAGCGATGACGTGCCAAATTGATAACCGATGACGGCTTCTCGAACAAAACCTAAAAAACGCGAAAGCACATTGACAATGGTGACTACTCCAATCAATTGAAAAAAACGTTTTGTACTCACAACCTCACCTGCCGAATCTCTGCTTTCATTTATGCATGCTTATCAATAAATGAACGAATAATAGAGATAATTTCATCATTTCCACTGACAAACGGAACAGGTTCAAACTGCTTGGCTTTTTTCAGCACTTCGCTGAAATCTTCATTTTCATACCACGCTAAAATGTGTCCCGTCTTTTCAAACTGCTGCACAATTTCTAGCTGATGGTCATCGTTGTGCTCTCCATATTTCATGAGACGAGGGGCAGCAATCATTTTCTTGCCCATTTTTGCCCCTGTCGTAATGGATCCTGTTCCTCCATGAGTAATAATCATGCTCGCTTCCCGATACAGCCGTTCCATTTCCTCATAGCTTGTAAATGTCATCATGTTCATATGTGGCGATTCGTAAGGCGTATGCCCTTGCTGCACAATCACTTCTTCTTTAATATTTCCAGAGATAATTTGCTTTTCTACTTCCCGCAACAGCCTCGTAAAAGGCAGCTCATGAGTTCCCAACACAACAAAAATCAATAGATCGAACCTCCATAAACCGCTTTCGGGTAATGTTTTTTCATTGTTTCCCACTGCACAATGAATAAATCAGCAATTGGATACACCAATTTTCCTGAAATCGTCGGAGTCGTGGTTTTCGCAAAGCTCTCGATAAAAATGACTTTTTTGCCAAACAACTTAGCAATATAACACATGGGCACGGCCGTATGAGCGCCTGTTGTCACCACAACATCCGGCTTTTCGCGAAGAAAATAATACAAAGACATGATGACATTATAGGAAAATTTAAAAATATATCGGAACGGATAATTCCTTGCTCCATACATTAAAAAAGAAATCTTATACTGTTTGCTCAATTCTTTCGTGATGACCGATTTTTCCGTTACAATATGATAATCGTACGCAGAAAAAAGAGGCTTTAATTGCAACAATTGCGTTAAATGCCCTCCAAGGGAAGCAATAAATAGCACCTTTTTTCTGTCTTTGTTTTTTCTACGCATCCCGTACTCCCTCCGGAGGTGAATAAAGTTGAATCACTCGTTCAACGATTCGCTTTCCATCGTTTTCTTGAGCGCGAAGCTCACCTTTTTGAATTAATTGTTCCCTCATTTTCGCATCGCTAAGCACCGTTTTTATTCCTTCATATAATGATTCCTTGTTACGGGGCTCGACCAATATACCGGCGCCGCCGCTCAATAAATAAGAAAGTCCGCCGACATCGCTACCGACGACCGGCGTATGGCAAGACATCGCTTCTAAAGCAACAAGCCCGAATCCTTCCAAATGGGAAGGCAGCACAAACACTTCAGCCGCCGACATCCATATGGCTAGCTCTAATTGATTCATCGCATCCAGCATGTGAATATCCTGCGCACCGCTTTGTTCCATTCGCTGCAAAAGCCGTTGATAAAACGCTCCATCTTTTTTCTGGCCAATCATATAGAGATTGGCGTTCGGATACTCCTGTTTCAGCATAGCAAATGCATCAACAAGCTCAAGCAGCCCTTTTTGCTCAATCATGTTGCCGACATATAAAACAGGAATCACATCGTCGGCTATTCCGCACAGCTTGCGCGCCTCTTGTTTGTTCATCGGCTGAAACACTTGGCGATTGACTCCCATATTAATAATCGAAATTTTCTCTTTCGCCACGCCAAATTGCTCATAAATCTCTTCATAAAGCTTCGGTCCTACCGCAATCACGTGATCAGCTTCCTGAAGAATATATTTTGTCCATTGCCAAATTCTCTTACTTTTATGCGCCATTCGTTCAATATCGCCGCCATGCGCCGTCACAATGAATCTCGTTTTCCAAAGCTTTCTATATAAAAGGCCTAATATGCCTGTCGGAAAAACATAATGGACATGAACGACATCATACCGTCTTCCGCGAACCACCGCATGAATCAGCACTTTCAACAGCCAAACCAGATATTTGATCAGAACCGCTTGTTTTTTCATACTTGGATTGGTGACAGCAATGACATCAACATCCAATCCCGCCTTTTGTAAAGCGACGACTTGATTTTTTACAAAAATCCCAAAAGCTTTTGCCTTTTCAGTCGGATACATATTGCTGAGCACTAATACTTTTCGATTAGACATGCTTCTCACCTATTATCCTCTGTAACAGTTGTATTCCCTTCTCGGCCTCGTTTTTCATATTCTCAGATATCATCTCGATACGCTGCTGGACTTCCGCCCAATTCTTTTCGATTTCATTGACCATTTGCAGCATCAACTGATCATCTTGTGATAATTTCTCGATCGCAATATAGCGATCAAGCTGCTGAATAGCGGTCAGAAAATGCTGGACCTTCGGGTGATACCCGATACCAATCACCGGAGTTTTCGCAGCGATTCCTAAAATAAGAGAGTGCAGCCTTGTCCCAATCACGAGATCATGCGACTCACAAAGCGATAAAATCTCACTCGGATATAAATTTTGATCGATAATGACGACCTTATCGCGATATTGCATGAAAGAGGCAATGTCTTTTGTTACTTGCACATCCTGGGGATATTTTGTCGAAAAAAATGTAATATGAACCCCTTTTTGACGAATGAGTTCATCTAAATTTTGCGCCATGCCTGAAATATATTGCTGATACTTCTGTTCATCTGTCGTCGGCCAATATTGGGAGCTGTAGTACGGAACAGCTGTCACAGCAATTTGGCGAACCGAATCTCGCTGCATTTTTTTCGATGAACGTGCTAAAAATAGAGCTGGATCGCCAATGACCTCAATCTCTTTTTTTACTTGGAGCGATTGAAGCAGTTTCCTTGAGCTCTCATCTCTGACAGAAATTTGCTGGGCCTTTTTCAGCAGCTGTTTAATAAAAAAAGCACCTGCCTTTGTACGGATCGGCCCTGCGCCTACTCCATAAATCACGACCTTGCATCCGGCGTAATGGCCTAGCATGCCGAGCGTTGCATACAACGGTGCATCTCGTTTATATAAATCCATTAATAAACCGCCGCCGCCAATGATCAGCACATCCAGTTCCTTCATCCGCAAATAATTAGCCTTAAGGGTAGTTAAAATGGTAAGCAGAAGGCTTTTTTTTCGCGAAAGAAGCGGAATGGCTCGGACTCCATACCGTTCCTCTGTATTTTCAGGATTATGGCTAAAAATGACGATATCCGTTTTGCTGATCGCCAATTCTTCCGTCAATTGCTTGAGAATCCCCATCAAAATTGCTTCGTCGCCATTATTATGATGTCCGTAATTACCAATAATCCCTATTTTCATAACAAAGCACCTTTAACTTATTATTTATTCAACTTTTACATTATACTATCGTTCACTCATAGGTAAAAGCCTTTATCACGATTCCATTATATCAATTTTTCATCTAGCAAAAAACAATGGGGGCTAATCATCGAAAGCCCCCATTTGTCTTATTTTTTATAGTACTGCACAATTCCATTATAAATGGATTCAGCGAAAATATTCTGAAATTGGTCGGAAGTGAGTTTTTTGACGTCTTCGGTATTCGAAATAAACCCTAATTCAACAAGAATGCTAGGGACGGTATTGTTACGGATGACATAAAAGGCTTCATCCTTGACTTTGCGGTCCACCATATTCGCATTAGCCACAATTTGCGCCTGAACTTCCTTCGCTAATAAATAGCTTTCATATCCGTTCGGATTCGTCGAAGTATCATAGTACGTTTCCGTTCCTTTTGCTGACGGGCTTGCAGAGTTTACATGGATGCTGATAAACAGCTCCGCGTAATTTTGCTTAGCGATATTGACCCGTTCTTCCAATGTCGGATACGTATCGCTCTCTCTTGTCATGATGACCTTGGCACCCGCCGCTTCCAACTTCTGCTTCAGCTTTTTCGCAACAGATAGAACGATGTCTTTTTCTTTGGCGCCATTTCCGATCGTTCCCGGGTCTGTTCCGCCGTGTCCCGCATCCACTGTAATAATCCGCCCAGCCAACACGCTGCCGCTTACATTCTGCAATTTTAAGTATGATTTATGTACATAGCCGCGCAAGTTTCCATATGAAATTTTCGCCCAATAGCCTTGAATACTATAAACATTGACAATGGTTCCGTTGCTGAGCTGGCCTACAACCGAAGCGTTCGTCGATCCAGATGAACGAACATTTAACGTTTGGGCGGTGACTTTTCCTTTCGCGATGACCGTACCTTCATCCGCGCTGCTCACCGGCAAACGAAACTGATCGCTCATCGCCCGCGCCAAAAAGGCAGAAAACTGATCTCTGGAAATATAGGATTCCGGCATAAATTTATTTCCGCTTCCATTGGAAATTCCATTGTAATAAAGCTTCGTTATATAGGAATAAGCCCAGTAGCTTGAGCTAACATCAGTAAATGGGTTTTTCGCATTGGCCGGAGGATTAGAAAGTGAAAAAGTAAGAGCGAGCACTTTGCTCATTTGCGACCGTTTCAATTTATCATTAGGGTGAAAGGAGCCGTCGTCGTATCCTGTGAAAATGCCTTTTTGCGCCGCAAGGCTAATCCAGCGAGCCGCCCAATGGCTTGATGGAACATCTTTAAACTTGACTTGAATGGTAGTTGGTTCTTTTTCACCAATCGCGAGCATCAGCATTTTGGCCGCTTGCGCCCTCGTCAAAGAATCCAACGGACGAAACTGCAATTGGCTGCCTTGCTGATATCCTTGAATGATCGAACGCTGATACAAAAATTCAATTTCCTCTTTTGCCCAATAGCCTTCAGGTACATCGGAAAAAACCGCGCCTGAGGAAGCAATTGCAAACGAAGCAGCGTGAGCAGCTGTCTGATCGGGGGGAGCCTGATTAAAATCTTCAATTTTTAATAACTCGTCGTTTTGCTCAGCTGCATAAGCATTTGCCGCAAAAGGCAGCGACATAACAATGAACGCCAGAGCCATTAACAAAAAACGCAATGAATCCCTCTCCTTCCTGATTTTTGGTGTTATATTCCATCTCAAACTGAATGTGACAGCTATATTTTTCCACTCTATGTTTCATTCTATGAAACTATGTCCAAAACTTCAACCCTCATTTGACAATAAATGACGCAAAAATGTCGAAAAATAAATAATAGAAGAATCGATAGGATTCTTCTATTTTTGTAGATAATCAGAGGCCCTTATCAGCAATGCAGCAAATTGGGCGCGAGTTAAATATTCATTAGGACGAAAATAGTCTTGCTTAGAAATAATGTCTTTGTCCGCCAGTTGTTGAACGGCATCATAAGCAAAATGACCCGGATCAGAGAGGTCTTTAAAAGGATAAGGTGGCCCGCTAAATGGATGCTCGCTCAGCTTTAATGCACGCGCCAGCATAACCGCCATTTGCGCTCTCGTCACAAGCTTTTCAGGAGCAAAGCTTCCATTGCTATAGCCCGTTACTACTTGCTGGTCGTATGCAGCATAAATCGAAAGCGCTCCTGCCAAATCGATCGGCACATCGGCAAATGGCGGCTGAATATGATGAAGCGGCCAATGAAACAACCTGTTCATCATCATCACTGCATGACGTCTTGATAGCGACTGGTTTGGCCGAAACATGCCGTCTGTAAAACCGTTAATAAGCTTTTGTTGGTAGGCTCGCTGAATTTCTTGATAAGCCCAAAATGAAGCAGGCACATCCGAAAACGATGCCGAAGACGAATTCGCCGTTTTTATCAACCGTTCGTCAGTTGCTAAAATCGTACCTGTGTCATCCACCGCGATCACCTTTAACGTTTTTTCGTTCCTTCCTGAGCGAATATCCGGCAGCGTCACTGAAATCCATGTGCGATCAGCCTTTTTCTTTAAAATCAACTGATCGTCCAACCAAATATATACATTTTTCCCGACGAGCCCATTCGATACGCCAAGAAGCTGTGGCTGGGAGAAATTCAGTTGCTGTCCATTTTTGATGATGAGCCAATCTAGTGCCGCTTTCGGCGAAGCCTGCAGCGCCTTAGCGATCTGAATGGTTCCATATCCAGAATGGATATCGTAGCCTTTTTCCCCTATATCTAAGGCTGTTTCCGAGAGCATCTTACGAATCTGGATCACATCCAGCTCTGGATGCTCCGCTTTCAGCATAGCTACCTCGCTTGTAACAAATGGCGTTGCCATAGAAGTGCCGCTTAAAGATTTATAGGTATCATTTAGAAAGGTACTGATAATATTGGCCCCAGGTGCACTGACATCCACTTCCCATCCGTAATCCGAATAAGGCAATACGCCGCCTTTTTCATCAATAGCCGCAACCGTTATCACGCCTGGATAGGAGGCAGGATAAATATCCTGCAGCGATGTTCCCCAATTACCCGCGGCAGCGACAACAGGGATGCCGTTCAAAAGTGCCTGAGAAATCGCTTGCTCTAAAACAAGCGTCTTCCCTTTCCCCGCTAAACTAAAATTAATCACATTGGCTCCCATAGCAACCGCATCATTCGCCGCTTGGGCAATTTCAAAATCTCCGCCAGTCCCTTGCGCATCGAGCACTTTTAAAGGAAGAATATCAACAGGAGCGGACCCGGCTGCACCAACGATTCCTTTTCCGTTGTTCGGGCAAGCAGCAATAATTCCAGCCACATGAGTCCCATGTCCGTTCTCATCTACCGCCATCCCGTCTCCATCCACATAATCTTTTCCTAAGCTATAAAGAACATTTCCGCAAAAATCTTCGTGAACCGAAACGCCTGTATCAATCACCGCGACCGTCACATGGTTAACAGCGACCGCCTTCTTCACGATCGGCTGCTTGGACCAGCCATTCGTTTGAATCAAAATATGGATCGTATCGTACGTACGATTTTGGGGCAGCAGCACGTCCAGTTGAGCCGTATTCCCTTCATTCGCTGCCAGCTCATTGCCTTGCCCATCTTTCACCTCAAGCCGCCAGTTTCCCTCCACGTGATCCATTTCCAGCGATAACCGCGATAATTTCATGCCATTCAATAAAAAAGAAAAGCTTGAAGCTGATAACGGCTGCTCCTCATATGTAAATGATTGATTCTGCACAATGACTTCCCGACCATCTAAAAGGTTTTGCCCGTCTCGTGACGGCGCAATCACCTCTGCACCTACCGTTCGCAGTCCCCATTGTTGAAAAAAGAAGGGATCATTAAAAGCCGTTGTTTCAGCCAGCGTTTTCTGGTAGTTAGGCTCTACCCTTGATACGATAGGCAATTGTTCAACTGCTTTGATTTCATCGCTGCTAAAACGCGCTTTGACCACAAAAGAGCTTCCGGTATCTTCCACTCGGCTTTGATACGTCTGAAGAAATTGCAAATAGTCGTCTTGCGTACGAAAATAAATCAGCCACTCTGATAACGCTTGGCCGTGAGCATAGGACCTATTGAAAACAAAAAAAAGAATAACAGCAAAAAAACCAAGGATGAGTTTTCTGTTCACACTGTTCACCGTCCTCATATGATCAATAAGGGATCGCCCATTCTCCATGAGTGATCCCTTCCTTTTTGGTTTATGGAAGACGCCTCTCTTCTGCAAGTAAATCTCGAACAAAAGCAGCCGCTCACCGCGTTTTTTTCTCCTATAATGCAAATTCCATCCCCTTCATAAACATCCTTATGAAGAAATTATGATTTTCGTTACCTAGCTTGAATCGTCTATTTTTCTATCACTCGTTACTTTGTTGTCTACACGTTCTGGCAAACATGCTCTGCTCCATACGTAAAAACACCATTTGTCCCCTCATTATAGCGTATATGAAAACCGTTCTACAACCAATTCCATATATTTTCCAAAGAACTCTAAACACATGTCCCCAGATGGTCGACAAACATTCTTCACTATGATATCAGCGCAAATCTCAAGAAGATGTAAATGTAGGATCATACTAGGGAATTTTGGTAACTTTTTATCTATTAAATTCCAATTATCGTGAGATAGCCCCATCGAACTATGTCATTTTATTGGGAAAAATGATATAATTTGTTTTGTATCACTATAAATCTTACATAATTTTACTGGGGGATTGAGATGTTTGTGAAATTCAAAAAACTTTATAGTGTAGTTGCTGTGTTATTGCTGCTTATTTCCTATGCTTCACCTTCTATTTATGCGTCGGCAGCGACAGATAGTTCTGAACTACCCGCTCCATACATACAGGTCGTGCAAGACGGAACAGCTGTAAAGGAAAGTGAAGACACTCCGCCTATAGGCGAGTTAGCCAAAGGAGCGATTGTCAAAGTTGCCAAGATAGAAGGAGAACACGTTTATTTTCAGTGGGGAAAGGAATTAGCTTATGTCGATGTAGTGCATACACAACGCATCGACCCTCCGTCGCCTGATGACTACTCATACGATTCTGATAACACTAATGACTCGTATGTGCAAATTCAGGAGAAATCGGCCGTTTATTCGCAAAACGGAGAAGTGATTGGATATTTACTTCCAGGCGACACCTATCCCATCTTCCAAGAAACGGACGAAGCCTTTCAAGTCGTGATCGGAAGCCAACTAGCTTATATTCAAAAAACCGCTTCGATTACAAAAACGGAGCAGCCAAGCGATCATCAGCCATCCGAAGCTGATTCCACGACATCAACAGATCCGGCAAACTCAACCGATTCAACAGATTCGGAAAGTTCAAGCAACTTAAACGAAGCTCCTTCAAGCCAGCCAACAGAAACAACACCAGCAAGCCAGCCGGCAGAGTCTGGACAAACAAGTCAACCGCGTGCATCTGTAGCAACGGCCGCTGTACAAACAACGGCGTTTACTGCCAGCATCAAATACTTCCAAGTCACAGTCGACAAATTGCCTGTCTACGACAACAGCACGGGTAAGCTCGTTCAAGTTGGCACCTTGGAGAAGGGGCAAGTGTTTCCAAGAATAAAGGATTACGGCGCGAACTGGCATGAAATCCAATTCGGTTCTAAAACCGCTTATGTATTAAAAAGCAGCACCATTCCCGTCAGCTCCGCAAACTTAAAAACTAGCACACAGACGGGCGGCGCAAGCACTTTCACGACAACAGCCGATGCCCCAGTCTATGACAATTCCACTGGCTCACTGATTCAAATCGCTACGATCCAGAAGGGGCTGTCCTATCCGATTATTCGAGACTACGGCAATTGGTATGAAATTTCAATTTCCGGAAGAATCGCTTATATCCATAAAAGTCTCGTGCATGTCGATTTTAAAAGCAGCGACCGCTACTTCTTAGTCGTGAATGGCCCTCTACCAGTCTATGACAATAGCACTGGGCAGCTCGTACAGGTGGGCACGCTTGAAAAAGGACAAGTGTTTCCAAGAGTGAAAGATTACGGCGCAAACTGGCATCAGATCAAGTATGGTAGCGGCTATGGATATGTGTTAAAGCAATCCACAGAGCCTGCTACAAGCGCAAGTATCAAAAACTTAAATTCGTTAGCGCCGACTTCGCAATATTTTACGACCATCGCGGATACAGCTGTATATGACAATTCGTCAGGAAGTCTTGTGAAATTTGCGACCATTCAAAAAGGCGTGAAATATCCGATTTTGAAGGACAGCGGCAATTGGTACATGGTTGATGTGTCAGGACGAGCTGGATATGTCCATAAAAGCAGCGTCAAGCTTCCGTTCAAAACGACCGACCGTTATTTCGAAGTGATCGAAGATCGCGTGACTGTCTATGATAACAGTACAGGAGCGCTCGTGCCGGTTGCTTACTTGGAAAAGGGACAAGTCTTTCCGCGGGTGAGCGACGGAGGCAATTGGCATAAGATTAAATACGGGCAAAAATTCGGATATGTTTGGAAAGAGTCGACAAGACCTCCATTCCAAATCAATGTAAAAAATGAAAACCAAGGACTTCAGCCGCTAAACCAAACGTTCTTCACGCTCGCTGATGTGCCTGTGTATGACAAATCAACCGGCAGCCTCGTCCGCTTTGCCATCCTTAAGCAGGGGCAAAGCTATCCGATCATTCGTGATGAAACAGACGCTGTCGTCATTGATCTGTCAGGGCGAATTGGATATGTTTTAAAAAATGACATTCAAGTCGGCCCAATTTTGCGTTACACACAGTATAACTTAACGCTTGATGAGATGCTGGCTATTCAGATGACGAAAAATCCGCAAACCGATTTGTACAGAAACCAAAAATCATATGTCCACTCCGCCTATGTTCAAGTACAAAACGCCACAACGTTCCCAACAAAAGGAACGGTTACCGCCACTACCTTGAACGTACGGGAAGGAGCCGGAGAAACTTACTGGATTGTGGGAACATTAAAGCAAGGAGCTGTCGTTAACATTAAAGCGAAGGTGGGCGATTGGTACGAAATCGACTTTGGCCCTTGGAAAAATGCCAAACAAGCGGATGTGCTTTCTTACCTCGATCCAAGCCGCTTTAGTCGCGACAGCAAGGAGTATTTTCAGTTTCTTGTATTATCAGAAACAGCCGGTGTTCCTGTCAGCGATATTAACAACAAAATTTTAGCCAACAAGGGCATCTTATCAGGCAAAGGCCAAGCATTTGTCGATGCAGCGGAACAGTACCATATCAATGAAATTTATCTCATCTCACACTCTTTATTGGAAACAGGGAACGGAACTTCCGCTTTGGCGAATGGCATCTTAGTCGATAAAGTCGACGGCAAGCCTGTCACTCCAAAAACGGTCTATAATATGTACGGCATTGGCGCTTATGACAGTTGTCCGAATACATGCGGGGCTGAATACGCCTATAAACAGGGCTGGTTTACTCCAGAAGCTGCTATTATTGGGGGCGCTCAATACATCGCCAGCCAATATATCAGCAATCCAACCTATAAACAAGACACGCTGTATAAAATGAGATGGAATCCAGCCAATCCGGGAACCCATCAATATGCAACCGATATCGGCTGGGCCGTCAAGCAAGTGTCCAATATTAGCCGCTTGTATGATTTGATCGATAACTATACATTAATTTTCGATATCCCTGTATACCAGTCAAGCAAATAAAGAAGAAATCCAAAATGAAACCAGTGGAGAAAATCGTGCCGATTTTCTCCACTGGCTTTTTCTGCTGCTTCTAAAACTGCAAGCAGAGACCGCTCCTGTTTTCTGAATGAAGCTGTTCTCCTTCATTTATTGGGAAGGAGCATCTCATAATTCCTCTCCTCTAAGCAAAGTGGAGGGGGAAAGCAGGCAAGATGTAGCTGTTTTTCACGGATTGAAAAGTCGCTCGATAACCCTGGAAGCGACGTGATTTCGAGGTTTGTCAACACATTCGCGTCAGGAAAATGGGAGGAGTCCCCATTCCTATGGCGCTACACATAAGTGGAGGTAGAAGATTTCTATGAAGCGAATATCTTATATAGTGGCAGCGATCTGTATGGCCCTTCTTGCTATAGTAGTCGCAGCCGCCCGCTGGATTCCGCAGCATTTTGAGAAAAAGATCGAAGCGACAGACGATCGTACGTTTTTTTGTCGTAAAGTTCACGGTCGGCTTGAACCAGCCGGGAAATTGTATAAAAATCAGCCTTTTTATGCGATACAATACAACAAAAATTGGTATGTGACTGAAATTGGCGGCAAGCCATACTATATTTATCAACAGCGAGTGAAAGAGCTGAATCGTTCGTTTACTCTTTCACCGCTCGCATCACCAAAAGCGATTCAAACGGTTCGTCCAAAAGAAAACATCTGGGTCTATCAAGCCCCCCGCTTCGGCCAGCCGATCGGCGTCCTTTATAAAAATACGCCTGTTCAAGTGACCGCAACCCATGGAGATTGGTATCAAATCATGTTTGCCGGCACTACCGCCTATATTCATAAAAAACAGGTAGCCGGATTAGCCACTGCGGTGCCTATTATTGTCTATCATCATATCGTGACATACTCCCACCACCTACGCTTCGCTTAGAGGTGGGGGCTTCTCGGGTAATCCCATCTCATGATGAGAAGTTGACCGAGCGATCCCCGTGTGCCCCACGGTTCGAGGACAAGTTAGACTATCGCTAATCGTTTCATGCCCTCATGTTTGATATTGATGGCCGCATTGACGTCCCTGTCGCTCTCGAATCCACATTCACAGCGGAATGTACGCTCAGAAAGCGATAGAGACTTCCTAACTTTACCGCAGCACGAACAAGTTTTTGATGATGGAAACCATTTGTCGATTTTGATCAGCTTCTTCCCCTGTTCTTCCAATTTGTACCGAAGGAAAGTGATAAACATGCCCCAGCCGTTATCATGAACGCTTTGACCGAAATGGAGGGCTTGGGACATTGCTTTCATGTTGAGGTCTTCAATCACCACGCAATCATACCGTTTCGCTAATTTGTGCGATTCCTTATGCAGAAAGTCCTTGCGCTGATTGGCAATTTTCTCATGCAACTTCGCTGCTTTCAGACGCTGTTTATGCCAACGATTAGAGCCTTCCTTTTTACGAGACCATTTACGCTGTTCTTTCGCTAATTTTTCCAATGCTTTGCGATAGAATCGAGGATAATTGGCTCTCTTACCCTCGCTATCGACATACAGCATATTCATGGAAAAGTCAAGCCCAACAACCGTTTGTACTTCTTTTGGTGCAGGTTGATGTTCGTACTCTGTGAGAATAGAAATATAGTATTTTCCTGTTTTTGTTTTCGTGATCGTACAAGCCTTGATGATATGGTGGGCAGGAATCTCCCGATGTTGCTTGAGCTTGATCCATTTCAGTTTGGGCAGCTTGATATAGCCATCTGAAAGCTTCATGTTGCCATTCACCACATTTGTGGTGTACGACTGTTTCGCCTTGCGGTTTTTGAACTTTGGAAATCCAGCGCGGCCAGAAAAGAAGTTTTGAAACGCCTTCTGCAAATTCAATTGGGCATTTGCCAGCGCAAGGCTATCCACTTCTTTTAGCCAAGGAAACTCCTTTTTGTACTTGGTAGGGGTCGGAAATTTTTGCTGTTTCAAGGATTCTTTATCGTCCTTGAACTTTTCAAAAATTTGTATGCGTTCTTCAAGCATTTTGTTATACACGAAACGGACACAACCGAAAGTTTTGGCGAGCAGTTGTTCTTGTTCTTTTGTTGGGTATAGACGGAACTGATAGGCTTTGTTTGCCATATCGACACCACATCACTTCATACCTTGATTTTCTATATATTTTTTTATTACTTCAATGGGCGCACCACCCGTTGTAAGCAGGCAAAAGCTTCTTGACCCAAAATATTCTTTCCACCGTTTTCTCTTCACTTTCGGAAAATGCTTTTTGATCAGTCGAGAACTTGCACTTTTATAGGTATTGATGAACTTTGATCATTCACTATTTGGATGTGCTTTGAACAAAATATGCACATGGTCCATATCGTGATTCCATTCGACCAAGGAAATATCGTAATTTTTACCCAATCTCACAAACATATCTTTTGCATAGTCAGATATGGTATCATCAATCACTTTTCTGCGATATTTTACAACCAGAACAAGATGATAATACAACAGGAACACTGAATGGTTATTATTGTCTCATTTCATTGATACAACGGCCTTTCATTTTTCTAAAACTAATTATATCATAACACACAAAAAAAGAGACCACTTTAGGCTACGCCTAACCGAAATTCATCTCCCACTTTCACTTCGTTTAGAAGTGGGAGACTTCTTTCGGAAAGATGTTAAAAATGTGGTAGGCAACGGATCTCTTTATCATAAATCTATAATATAAGTCAACATCTTTCTTTCGACAAAAATCATCATTATTCAGTCAGCGTTGATTCATAAAAATAAAAAAAGACCAGGCATACTCGCCTGGCGAAAAGCTGTTGGGTAACCATGAACTTCAGTTGGTAGCCTCATCAATGGTTTACCCACCAAAATCTTACCGTAATTACATTATAAAAATTTTGTCGAATTTTGTCTAGATATTTTACTGAAAAAAGAATATTTTGTCGAATTATGTCGTAATTTTTTCTAAAACGCCATAACCTTTCCTGCATATGAACATTATTCCTCATTTTTATCAATATTACTCTTACTCACTGTACCTCATTTTGCCGCTATAGCCGCTTATCACAAGGCTTTCTCTCGATCCATCATGGGGCAAGGCAGAGACCTTTGCTCCATAGGTCTTGCTTGCGCGCTCGCCAAATCCAATCATTTTGTTGTTCCAATAATCCGATAACAATAGAAATTTATTCTTTATTGTCCATGTTATTACATACATGATAGGTTCTACATTGCTTCTTTAGAATCCTTCTTCAGTCGGACAAAGCAAAGAACTGATCATCAACCGCTCTTAGGGAACAAATCCTCCTCCACTCCATTTAGAGGTGGAGACTTTTCGATGGATGATGTTACATATTTTATGAAAATCATGTGAGTGTTCATCCCTTGGGATTAAACGAATCAATACTATTTTATGTACTTATACGTGTTGCAACACGTTTCAACTTATATAGGGGAGTGAAATGACTCTTTAGTTGAATAGGCAAGTATGGCGGCGCTTAGATGTGGCCGAGGCAAGCCCGTGATTTGCCTCCAATCATCGAAAAAATCAAATTCTGCTTTTTGAGCCGGCCCTATGTTCCATCTTCTTATTCGATCTAGCTCATTCGCCAATGGCTCCAATACCGCAATCATTAAGCACTTATATATGAAAAATATGCAAAAAGTCCTATAAAAACTTCCATACCAACCATCCTGTTACGCATACATCCATCCAAGGTGACGAGGACAAAAAAGGTAACGTTGCCGCTGTTTTATGGAGTTTGTCCAAAATAACTTCTGGATCCTGTCTATGGATGAGCGAAAAGACCCACTTATAATTATTAATGATAATCATTATCATTATAAAACAGGGGGGCTCATTTATGAAAAAACGGAAGTGGCTTTATCGTAGCTTTATTGCTCTACTTATCGCGCTCTTAGCCATTGGCGGAGTGCAATCGCCAGCGGCGGCAGCGACCAGCAAGACGACCAAAATTAAATATCTTGGAAAGACGTATACCGTTCCTGTGCCAGCGAAAAGAATCGTGATCACCGGAAGCATGGAAACGATGGAAGATGCCCTTGTGCTAGACGTGAAGCCGACTGGGGGCATCACGGTTGGCGGTAAATTTCCAAGTATGTTCAAAAAAATTACCGGTTCTACGGTATCCATTGGTGAAAAAACCCAGCCAAACATGGAGGCCATCGTCAAGTTAAAACCAGATGTCATTTTAGCCTCTACCAAATTCCCGAAAGATGTACTGAACAAATTGCAAAAGATTTCTACTACCATTCCCGTCTCCCATATTTCGACAGATTGGGAAGCCAATTTACGGCTGCTCGCTACATTAACGGGAAAGAAACAACAGGCGGAGAACATTATCAAAAGCTACAAAACTCAACTGGCAACGGCTAAGAAAAAGTTAGGCACGAAGCTGAAAGGGAAAAAAGTGGTGGCGATCCGAATTAGAAATGGCAACATTATGATTTATAATAAGGATGTGTTTTTCAACCCTACGCTGTATAGAGATTTAGGATTGACGGTGCCGAGCGAGATTAAAAAGGCGAAATCTCAGGAAGTGATGTCTCTTGAGAAATTCAGCGCCATGAACCCGGATTATATCTTTGTTCAATTCTCGACAGACGAAAACAAAAATAAGACGGATGCCTTGAAGCAGCTGCAAAAAAATCCGATTTGGCAAAATATCAAAGCGGTGAAAAATAAGAAAGTGTTCGTCAACGTGGTGGATCCGCTGGCACAAGGCGGCACAGCGTGGAGCAAAACGAATTTCCTAAAATCCGCTGTACCGATGCTCAGCAAATAATAGAATGTTTTCACACGATTTATGCAGACCAATTTTGGAAACAGTCTTGGGAACATCCTTTATGGCACGTTCAAAGTCTTTATGTATTTTCTGGAATAAATCGATGAATGGGCATGAAAAATCGCAATCTATGAACATTCCTATTTATTTTCCAATAAATTCTTACTCTTTTCAAACTCTCAGCTTCTCTTTATAATGAAATTCGACAAATATATCTAAAGATTACACAGGGGGTCAAAATGAAACGTTTATTTCTTCGCGCATTGTTATTTTGTCTAGCCGCGGCATTCGTGTTGCCGGCAAATCTCACATCCGCAGCTGGTTCATTTTCCGATGTCAATTCCAGCTACTGGGCCTATAATGAAATCAACTATTTAGCCAGCAAAAAAATTATCAACGGGAAAAATGGAAAATTCCTTCCGGAGGACTCCATTAAACGCATGCAAGCTGCTGAAATGTTAGTGAAAGCATTAGGGCTCGATACAAAAAACCGCCCAAATCCTAATTTCAAAGATCTTAAACCAGGCGATTACGGATATGAGTATGCAGCAACACTTGCAGACGAAGGCATCATGACAGGAAGCAACGGCTATTTCAAGCCTTGGGACACGCTAACAAGAGGACAAATGGCAAAAATCCTTGCTGAAGCCTATCATTTAGATTATGCCTTCGGCTCAGAATTTGACGATGTTGATGTCGAAAGCTGGTTGTACGATTATGTTTCTTGCCTTGTTGATAACAACATTACAACAGGATATTCCGATAATACGTACCGTCCGAATGCACCTTTGAAGCGTTCACAGTTTTCCGCATTCATGGCAAGAGTACTAGATGACTCATTTAAGCAGGCCGTATTGTTAAAAGCCGTCAGCTATCATTTCGAAGAAGATGGTAGCTTAACTCTTACAGTGGAAGCGAAAAACAACTTCTCTTATCCTGTTGAAGTCAACGATTCGCTTGTATTGGTAACCAGCAATGGCGAATGGATTGCTAGCGGATTGTTTGAATTCGAGTCAAACGAAGTTTACTTAAATGCGAAACAGTCGAAACAGCTCGAGCTCAACTTCCCATCTGCCAATTTCTATGATACGTTGGATCCAGCAACAAATTTAACTAATATCACTCTATACGCTCAAACCACTATTACAAAAAAATAACCGAACGATAAAAGAGCGCCTTCAAGGGCGCTCTTTTATCGTCAGAAGCAAAAGGCTTTCGCCGCCTTCTCGCCAACGATTTTATCCTTTGTCGACCGCCTGCAATGAACGATTGACAAAGGCCGCAAACTGCGCACGGGTCGTTCGTTCATATGGACGAAAAAGTCCGCTAGCCTTGGTCACTTGATTCGCTAACAATGTGGCGATGTACGGCCTTGACCATTGCGTCGAGTCAATATCTTGAAAGCGAACGTCATCTTCTCCGGTCAGATGATACGCATTCACTAAAATTTTCGCCATCTGCTCTCTCGTTAAAGGAGCTTCCGGATGAAAACGCCCGTTGGAGCCGCTAAAAATCCCCTCATCGATAACAGTTGCAATGATTTCATACCCGTATTGTCCCGGTTTGACATCTTGCAGTTGCGGATTCGGCCGATTTTTTGTGCTTAATCCAAGCGAACGGACAATCATGGCAGCGGCTTGTAGACGGCTAACAGGCGCTTCCGGTTTAAATGTTCCATCCTTATATCCTGTAATGCCTCCTAAGCTTACTAAATTCTCAATGTCCGCCTTTGCCCAATAACGCGTCGGCACATCTTTAAATGGAGCCATAGGAAGGATCGAGGCGCTCTTTTTATGATCTTTAATTGAAATCATGGTCGTATAGCCGACCGTTTTTACTCCGCTTTGAGCATTTCTGCCTGCGCGATAGAAAGCCGTTAACTTATAGTTCCCTACAGGGATATTTTTCGGAAGTGTGAGCGCAAATTTTTCTGGATAGCTATCTCCTTTTGGTACAAGACCCACTACATACTTTTCATAAGATGCCTTCACTTTTCCTGAAGGATCGGTTAGCTCGATTCGCATCGTCCCGCGCGAAATCACATTTCCGTTGTTCTTGGCTTTCATTGTGCCATATACAACATAATCGCTCTGACGCGGATAGGCCCGGACATCGGTTAATGTCATCGCTACTTTACGGTCGATTGGGTGCGATACAGCTAATGGCTGCGCTGCCCAGCGAACACTCTCATTGACCAACGTTTTTAAATCTTCACCGCCATTCAAATCATCCCATGCTTTCCCTTTGACCTCCAGCCGTCCAGCAGGATTCTTTTCCTCCCACTCATGAGATAGACGCTCATCGACCGTTATATAATCCAATAGCTGAAATCCAAACCAAACCGCTTTCCCTTTTCCGTATTCAATCGCATAAGCCGCTCCTGTCTTAGGAGGTGTATGCTCGGGCACAGAGGAATAACCGATCGTCTCATACTGCAAAATGGGGGTAGCATAGCTATTATTAGAATAAGGCTTTATGATTTCAACCCATGTCGGCTGGTACTTGCCGAAGCGGCGATTTTCAAGAAGCAGGCTTGTCTTTCCTAATCGTTTTAACGTATTTGTGACAATGGGGTGGCTTCCTGCCGCTTTGATCGTAAAGTTGCCAAGGGCTACATCGTTCACAAAGGCGGATTGAAAGACCTCGCTCAAATTGTCCCATTCCCAAATCCATGTTTTCGTCTCGTAAATCACCGGAGTTACATCCAAATCTGTCTCTTTATACGGATAACGTGCGCTGTCATTCCTCGCCATGGCAAACGCAAAAATCGCTCCGCCGCCATTTTTGATATATTCCTTCACTGCTTGACGTTGCTGTCTTGACATCATGACGGTATTCGGGAAAAACAGCACATCAAATGTCGCCAGTTGCTTTGGATCGCTTAACTGCGCATCATGGACGCGTTCCACCTGATATCCTAATCCTTCAAGCAATAACTGGGCTTTGATTCGTTTATTTTTAATCGACGAGCCGATCAGCTTTGGCTGAATATAAGTCCCGTTGGAATAACCGCCCGCCCTTTCAATGAAAGCATAGCTTTCGCTGAGCTGTGAAACAACGAGGCCGACGCGCACGTTTTCCTCCGCGTGCACGTGTCCAGCCTGCCAAAATCCCATATAGATCAAGACAGCCAACCATACAAAAACAACATGCCGCAAACCTTTATTCATTCTATTCCCCTCCCTCTTCAACACTCTCTTACATTTATTTATATCGTCCAAATTTGTCAAAACTTAACGAATCATACCAATTTCATGATAGGAGTGAAAACATATGAATCAATATGTCCCAGCTATTAAGAAAAACATTCCCCACAAAGGAAAAAGGAAGGATTTGTTCATTTTCACAAAAAATGATCAGGTGTGTTGATGATCTAATAAAAGCCCATTGACATTGCTTGGTGTCTAGCTCAATCATTCCATATTTTTAGTAAAATAATAATCATCAACACTTGTGAAAAATGATAGGGGGCAGCTTGTGGATGGAACGAACCGTCTTCGGAAAGCAACAAGCCGAAGTCAAAAAACCTGAAAACAGAGCATTCCCACCATTTCTTATTGATTCATCATCCCCACTATGGTAACATATGTTCTTGTGCTGTCTTTCTCGCGCAGATGAACCTCTCCCGCCGACTTTCGGTGTGTACGTGATATTCATACAGGATGATTTCACAGCCTTCTTCCCCATGACGGCTATTCTTCAAATTGATGAAAGCATCTTGTTGATCGCGATTTTCTATCTGCATCACCATCTGGCAAGCACCGTTGCGCTATTTTTATTCACGTCGACTTCCTTCAAAATGATTAGTTATACATAATTTCAATTTAATTACATTAATGTTACATTTTTTTAGATTTCGGAACATTTTGCGTTCGTTTATACTTATCACGTAATCATTACAACAACATAGGGGGTTACTTACACATGAGAAAAAAATTCATTCCTTTCGCTTTGGCTACATCGCTCGCCATCGCGGCATGTCCTGTTTCTGCTTTTGCCATGGATTCCCGCGATCCAGAGCTGCAAAGCTATTTGAATGAAATCGGCATGACAGTCGAAGAATTGGAGGAATACTTAGCAGACTCTTACGATTATACGCTTGATGATTTTGACAGCGTCGACGAACTCCGCGCTGAGCTCGGTGATGCGCTGACAGAAGAGAACTTGGCGCAATTGCTGAACGAATACGGAATGACCGAAGACGAACTTAAACAAATGCTGATTGACAATGGTGAACTCGAACCAAATCAACCAATCACCGATGTGTTTAAATTTTACAACGAGCTGGCTGATTATGTCGAATTTTTCCATGACTATTCGACTCCAATTACAGATGAAACATTAAACCAATTTTTGCAAGAACGCCATATGACAAAAGAGCAATTGCTGGCACTGTTAAAAAACCATGGAGAATCTTTAGAAGATTACAGCTCCATTGGGGATTTAGCAGATGCCGTAGACTATTATCAAAGCCTCACTCCGCTTACTGAAGAAGCGTTAAATGAATTTTTAAAAGAGCTTGGTTTAACGAAGCAGCAGCTGGAGAAGCTTTTAGCCGCTCACGGTGATTCATTAAGCCATTATACGACTGTCGAAGAGCTGGCAATGGCTGTCGTGGATTATCTAATGCCTGACTTGGATGAGCTTGGTCTGACAAATGACGAATTGGAAAAATTGTACAATCATTTTGGATCGTTAAATCTTGAAGATCCACAATTCGCAAGCAAAATGGAGGCAATCGGAGAACGCTTAGCCGCCATTGGCGCGTACGATTTTACAAGCGCAACCGAATTGTCTCCTGCTCAATTAGCGGAAATTGCCGATGTTCTTCATGACATGCTTGACCTGTTTGAGCTGGATGTTCAATTTTACCTAACAAAAGCTGGCGAGAAAAAACCATTAAGCTTATCATCATTGCTGACTCTTGAATCGACCAATGGCTATGACCTTCTCATCGAAATTTACAACAAGCAAGGAGAAATGCTTGCTGATTTTGTGTTGACAGCCGATATGTTCAATTCCGATCTATTTGAAGAAGTCGGAAATGATGTGAAACAAGGCGGAAAAGTGGTACAAATCCAAAAACAACTTAAACCAAAACCAGTCAAGAGAACGGAAACAGGAGCCAAGCTGCCAAAAACGGCTGCTCCTTATGCGGCAAACATGCTAGCTGGCGTTGCTCTTGTGGCCATTGGAGCCTTTTTATTCCGAACTCGAAAAGGAGCAGACAGCAAATAAAATGCGAAAACGAACCATCACCCGCTTTTTCGGTATCATCCTGATGGCGGCTGGTCTTTTGTTGATCTTATTCTATGGATACAAATGGGAAAAAGGCATTCATGCCTCTAAACCGATCCCAACCAAAACAGCAGACGCAAAACCAGCTGTATCGGCCAAAGCCGCACATGTCGTCTACCGTCATCCTCCAAAAACTGGAGAGCAAATGGGGGAGCTTCTCATTCCCAAGCTAAACGCCGCATTGCCGATCTATCACGGCACGAACGAAGACGAGCTTGAGAAGGGCGTCGGCCATTACGCTGGAAGCGTCCTTCCCGGTGAGCCAGACAACTGTGTGCTCGCTGGCCATCGCGACACCGTCTTTCGCAGGCTTGGTGACGTGGGAAAAGGAGATCTCCTCATTGTCAAAACCGAAGCTGGTGAGTTTACTTATAAAGTCCGCAAAGTGCGGATTGTCGACGCCAATGACCGGACCGTCATTGTGCCAAAACCAAAAGCTACGTTGACCGTTTCCACGTGCTATCCGTTTCACTATATTGGAGCGGCTCCAAAACGGTATGTACTTGTTGCCAATCTTGTGAAAACAGAAAAAACATGAGGGTTCCGCCAACAAACAAAGCACGATCCGCATGGAAAAACAACGGCTTTATTCTTCGTTAGCCTATGTAAAACCGGAGCGGCCATTCCGCATGTGGAAACAGCTGCTCCGGTTTTTTCTTGCTTGCGCTAAATGAAGGGTCGCACGAAACAACGCGGTCTGCTATGCGATCCACTCCTATTTCAAGCGCATGGCAACTCCCTATTCCTTTTCCATGTCGCCTCTTCGTCCGTCCTGCCGCTGCGTCTTCCTCCATAATGATGACTTCGCATAAGCGATGACGCTGACCGGCAAAAGCAATAGCCCTGAAAAAACAAACACGATGGAGGCACCGAACGTATCGGAAAGCCATCCCATAATCAAAGAGGAAATTCCAAATATAGCGGTGGATATTGTTCCAATTGAAGTATAGACAGCAGCCAATTGTTCCTTTGGAACACTCGTTTGAATCAGTGTTTGTTGTGGAATTTGCTTCAATTGGCTAAAGCAGCCAATGACAGCCGATAAAATAAGCGCCAGCACTGGAATTCGCGTCATCCCTATCCCAATCGTCGCCATGCCAGACACAAGCGAACTCCATGCCATCAACGCTGCCCGTCGCCGGTCCACCCATAAAGGAAATTTTACGCATAATAAGCTGCCGAGCATCAGGCCAATCAAGGAAGCGCTGTTTAGATACCCCCACCATATTTCCTGCACGTTTAACATCTCTTGTACGTACACCATTAATATGGCAGCGATCCAAACAGAGCTAGAAACCGTTTCTAAACCTTCCATGACCGCAATCGTTCTTAATGCTGGTATCGCAGCAATCGTTTGCCAGCCTTGCGTCAGCTGCTGCCACCGTGATCCTCGCTCCCTTTCGTGCTGTTTGACCTTTTTTAATAAGCAAAACAGCAGGCTTGCTAATGTAAACAACGCAGCGGCAAGCCAAATCAGCCCGCTTGGTTGAAATACAGCTAATAGCAGGCTGCCAAAAAACCAAGCGCCAATTTGAATGAGCAGTGTCACCGTTTCCGTCAGCCCATTCGCCTGAATTAGCCGCTCTTCTTCCACATAATGGGGAATTAGCGCCTTCCCAAGCGGATTCGCGCATCCATCAAGAAGAGCAATCACACTGATCATGGCGAAGATTACATAAACATGATCCGCGTCTGCATATTTTGCAACAACAGCACCGAGTCCCAACAAAACCGCGGTTTTGCCGATTTGCGAACCGGCCAATAGGTTCGTTAAAGAACTGACGCCGATAAACAGCGGCAAGAGAGCGCTGGAGATAAACATCGCCAGCGTAATGGTCAGCGGAATGAAAGACGCCGCCACAGCTGATCCCGTCATGCGGTAAATCGTCGTCATCACACCGATAATATAAAGCACATCACCAATATTGGCCAATGATTGGCCCAGCATCAGCACTAGAAAATGCCGTTCTATTTTCAAATAAGATCCCCCATTTTTCTTAGTAATGATAGAAAACGTGGGAGAATATTTAAATTGGACGACTTGCCATATACCCTTGCTCCTTTATCATCATGCCAACCCACAACAGCTTGGGGGATCAAAAGCTGTCGCACTGGCAGTCATCTTGATCGTTGCAAATGAAAAAAATCCATTCTCATCTTTAAGTTGTATTTTATATTAGGTTCACATTTTATTTCTACGCAAAATTTGCTGCGTATTTCCCAATTTTAAAAATGAGCAACATGTTCCTTCTTTAATTTAACGCAAAAAAATATTGACAAAGCAAAAACCACTTGCTACCATATTTCCAGGTAATCATATAGGAATTTACAATTTTATTGCTTCCTTGAACGAAAGGAACGTTAAATTTTAAAGAAGGGAGATGACCAATGGGACCAAGATCTACATATAAGAAGCATGTGCTTGCTAGAGGGGTTTCTTTCATCAGCGTCGCCTTCATACTTATGATTTGGACAGTCAGCACCCATTTCAAATGGGTCGATCCTGTATTTCTTCCATCCCCTCAATCTGTATGGCAAACGTTTTTAGAATTACTAAGAGACGGATATAAAGGCATTTCGTTAAGCTCTCATATACTCGATAGCTTATACCGGCTTTTTATCGCTTTAATCCTAGCCTTGTTCACAGCTGTACCGTTAGGGATTTTCTGCGGGATTTCCAAATACGTCCTTGCATTTTTTGATCCCATCATCGAATTTTACAGACCGCTCCCGCCGTTGGCTTATTATGCTTTGCTTGTTTTATGGCTAGGAATTGATGATCGATCAAAAGTAGCCCTGCTATTCTTAAGCGCCTTTGCTCCTCTGTTTCTTGCAGCGGTGGCCAGTGTGCAGAGGGTGCCGCAAGATCGAATCAACGCAGCACGATCTTTAGGAGCTACCAAACCGAAAGTCCTTTTATATATCATCTTGCCATCCTGCTTGCCAGACATCATAACCGGTTTGCGCACCGCCATTGGGGTTACATATGCTACGCTGGTCGCGGCTGAAATGGTGGCCGCTACTTCAGGCATCGGGTGGATGGTATTAGATGCTAGCAAATATTTGCGGAGCGACATCGTCTTTGTCGGAATCATTCTAATGGGAGGAATCGCTATTCTTATGGATAGCCTCATCCGATTGTACCAGCACTTGCAATTCTCTTGGGTGGGGAAACAAGACTCTTAAGCGATCATCATCGCTGATAAACTTTGATTTCACACAAAAAGACAGAATAGTGAAACGAATAATGATCAATCATAAGCAACGGATGGAGGGAAAAAATGAAGCTTCAATGGAAGTCAAGTGCGTTATTGCTAATTTTTCTGCTCATGCTAACAAGCGCCATCATCGGCTGCTCCAAGCAAGACACCGCGACAACAGCTGCCCAAAACACGGCATCAAGCCATGAGCCTAAGGAAATCAAGCTAGGATACCAAGTGTCGCCAAACGGGGAGCTTTTAGCCAAAGCATTAGGGCTGCTTGAAAAAAAATATCCCCACATTCAAATTCGGTGGATCAAATTTGATTCCGGCCGGGATGTAAATAATGCCATGGCAAGCGGGAGCATTGATTTCGGTCTTGTCGGCACCCCTCCGGGATCTATCGGCATCGCTAACAAGCTGCCTTATAAAGTGTATTATCTTCACGATATGATCGGTGAAAGTGAAGCGCTCGTGGTCAAAGAATCTTCTGGCATCCAATCATTGCATGACTTAAAAGGAAAGAAAATTGCGACTACATTTAGTTCCACCTCTCACTTTAGCTTGCTCGGAGCCTTAAAAGAAGCAAGCATTGATCCGAAAAAAGAGCGAATCACCTTGCTTGATATGCAGCCGCCTGATATTTACGCTGCTTGGCAACGTGGGGATATCGACGGCGCTTATATTTGGCAGCCGACACAGACAAAGCTTATCAATGAAGGCGGACGCGTAATAATCACCTCCAATGACCTAGCACAAAAAGGCGTGGTAACCGGAGAATTTGGAATTGTCAATAAAGAGTTCGCCCAAAAATACCCTGACATTGTAAAAGGTTATATTTCTGTTCTAGATGAAGCGGTACATTATTATCACAGCCAGCCGGAGCAGGCTGCTCAAGTACTTTCGAAGGAACTGGGATTGTCCCCTGATGAAAGCTTAAAAACCATGAAGCAAATTATTTGGCTGGACGCTTCACAGCAAAAAGACTTTTTTGGTGAACCAAATCAACCAGGAAAATTAGCCAAAATATTAAAAGACACGGGAGATTTTATGGCTAAACAGAAAAACATACCATCTTCTCCTAGTCTTGACGTTTATCAAAAAGCATTATTAAGCGAGCTTTACCAATAAAGAATGGAGAGGGATGTTATGCAGACTAGTGCGCCAACGACCGCACATTCGTCAATGGCCCATAACCGCAATCCGACATTGATCGAGTTAAAAAATATTCGTTTAGCTTATTCGCAAGAACATCACGATACGCCCATATTGGATGATATCAATCTTCAACTGGATGTCGACGATTTTGTGTGCCTGCTGGGCCCATCAGGCTGTGGCAAATCTTCATTATTAAATATATTGGCAGGATTTCAGAAACCAACCGCCGGCGAAGTAATGATTGACAACCAACCCCACACCGGTCCAAGCGCCAAAGTAGGGGTTGTCTTTCAA
Source organism: Anoxybacillus sp. PDR2 (assembly GCF_009834045.1). Lineage (NCBI taxonomy): Bacteria > Bacillati > Bacillota > Bacilli > Caryophanales > Anoxybacillaceae > Anoxybacillus > Anoxybacillus sp. PDR2. Next base: position 3,500,962 of record NZ_CP047158.1, read on the forward strand.
CACCACAACTTGTTTCCATGGATGACCATCGCCAAAAATATTGAGTTTGGTTTAAAGATGAAAGGAGTGGAAAAATCCGAACGAAAAAAACTCGTTTCCGATTATTTGAATCTGGTAGGATTAGAGTCTTCCGCTCATCTGCTGCCTCATCAGCTCTCTGGAGGCATGAAGCAGCGGGCAGCGATCGCTAGAACACTAGCTACCGATCCGCAGGCCATTTTAATGGATGAACCGTTTAGCGCACTGGATGCTTTAACACGGGAAAATATGCAAGCTCATCTACTTGAGCTTTGGCAAAAAACCAAAAAATGCATCTTTTTCATTACTCATGATGTAGAGGAAGCCCTTTTGCTGGGCAGAAGAATTTTAGTCATGCACGCCAATCCCGGAAGAATGGTAGTCGATTTGCAAAACCCGCTATCGTCATACCGCCAGCCTATTCAAGAACTCAAGCATTTGAAGGAATTTCATGATCTGCGATCTTATTTAATTTCTGCAATTAGAAATAAAGAAGTGAACAGTCCAAGGTTGGGCTGGTCGAGATAAAGTAAAAGCTTTCGACCATTCTCTTAATCTCGTATAGCTTTTGGACGGTCGGACACTCACACGACAAACCGCCCTAAGTACTATGAATAAGCTCATTCTCATTGTGCATTCACATGAAAAAGTCGAGTTCACAGATTGGCCTCCGACCGCCCTTTTTCCAAGATGATTCGTTCCATCTGATTCATGTTTCCGGCAGGCTTTATGATTGCTTTATGTTCAGAGTCATAGATCAATATTTGAAAGGAGCATATTGAATGTCTAATGTAAATACTCGTTATCCCCGTCCATTGAAATTTGAAAATCGTGATGATCATGTAGGTCCGCGTATTTTACGCCGTCTCCCTGAAGGTGTAGAAGAACAGCCCTATACACTGTTTGAAGTCAAACCGTTAAGTCCGATCATAGGCGCGGAAATCAGCGGTATCGATTTAAGAACCCCTGTTACACCGGAGCTGCAGGCAGAACTTAACCGCGCCCTCTTGGAATGGAAGGTTCTCTTCTTTCGCAATCAAAACATCACAAGCGAACAACAGCAAGCCTTTGCCCGGCTATGGGGCGAATTGGAAGTTCACCCGTTCTATCCTGTCGAAAAAGGTCAATCGAAGGAAGTGGTTCGCTTTGCGAGAAATCATAAGCAAGGAGGATATGAAAACATTTGGCACGCAGATGTGACTTTCCGAATCAATCCGGCTAAAGCGGCCGTATTAAGGCTTATTGAAGCTCCGCCGATTGGCGGTGACACGCTGTGGGCCGATATGGCCGCCGCATACGACAATCTGCCTGATGAAATAAAGGAACGTATTGATGGCCTTACGGCGATTCATGATTTCACTCCTGCATTTAGCCATTTGCTGACGCCAGAGGAATTAGCGATAAAACATCAAGAATTTCCGCCTGTTGAACATCCGGTCGTCCGCACTCATCCGGAAACAGGCCGGAAAACATTGTTTGTCAATCCTTCCTTTACAACGCAGATCGTCGGGCTGGAACCAGAAGAAAGCGAGCAGCTGCTTCAATATTTATTCCGCCAAGCTCACGTTCCCGAGTATCAAGTACGCTTCCACTGGGAAAAAGACTCGATCGCCTTCTGGGATAATCGCGCCACTCAGCATTACGCTGTTTCCGATTATTACCCGCATCCTCGCAAAGCGGAGCGCGTAGCCATCGTTGGCGATCGGCCATTTTAAAATAAATAAAACGAATGGAATCCATTTTGGTTCCATTCGTTTTATTTATGAAAGTTACCGTTATTCAGCGGTTTCTTATCGACCTTTTTTATTGTATAATATTTCCACGAATGATCCCTATACATACTTTGTCTGATGGAAAACGCTTGTATGATTTTATTTCGTCATTACTTTAAAGAAAGAAGGAGAGTTTATGAGCTGGTTTTTTCTATTATTAGGAATCGTCTCGGAAGTAATGGGTACTACTTCAATGAAAATGTCGCAAGGATTTGCCAAACTGATCCCTTCTATTTTCATGTTTGTTTTTTACGGAACCAGCCTGACTTTCGTAACGCTGGCGCTCAAAAAGATTGATGTCAGCATCGCTTATGCCATTTGGTCTGGACTTGGCACAGCCATTATCGCTGCAATCGGAATCCTATTCTTCAAAGAGTCTTTTTCTTTATTCAAGCTCTTAGCCATCCTTCTCATTATCATCGGAGTCGTGATGCTCAATATGAGCGGGGAAGCGCATGGAACTGAAGCCGCTTCATCATACGTGCCTATAGAAAAAAATGGTGAACAATAACACGAGCTGTTTCCCATTTTTTTCGCTGCTAAAAGAGAACGCCATGTCTCAATGATGCCCATGCCGTTTTCATTCCCCATCGAATTAGGTTCGGCGTTTTTCTATTCACTTTCGTCCCTACCCAAACAAGCTCCTTGGAGGAGGCCCTCTCCAAGGAGCGGCTTCTATTCTCAAATGATCTCAAGAACGTGAGAGAATTTTCACGAGATTGCAGAAATCCCCTTTGATCCAATAGTTATTGGACGATGATCTTTCCGGTATGTTTGGCGCGCTCCAGCAGCGCAAACAGCCTTGAATAGCCATCTTGGATCATTTTCTCATTTTTTATATGATTGTAAAGTCCTACACCAAAATAGGTGTCTTTATAGAAGCCGATAAAGTAATCGCCCGATTTCATTTGATGAGCCTTTTCATAGCTTAATTCACGATCGACAAACGCCAAATACACTTTCTCTGATTCAATAAATACAAACGGAACAGGAGATTGCAAATAAATGTCAGCATACGGCGGCTTGGCCGCTTCTTTTAACATTCTTCAGTCGAGAAGTCTCCCACTTCTAAATCTTGCGAAGCTTGATGAAAGTGGGAGATGAATCGACTTCGGACAAGGACAGGCTTTGCCTGTTCAATTGTCTGACCCTGTGGTAAAATAAACCTATGTCGTTCTTTCATAACTGGATATAGGAGGTTGCATGGAGAAAATAAAATGCGAAAACCAAGCTGATCCTTCCATGCGTAAAATATCCAAGGTACAAAAGAACTCCGAATTGTCGGACATCTAGGGTTGGAACGACCCGAAGTCACGCTCAGGGAGACGAAAGGCGGCTTTCGTCGTGGAACTGAGAAGCTCCCACTTCAAGCTTTAGCTAAGTGGTGAGTAGTTCACATAGCGTTTATGAATCAATACAGCATCAACATTTTGAAAATTTTTCTTTAACACATCCTCCATCGACAAGGGAATAAAGGAAATGCTTTTTTCGCGAACGTTCGGTGGCTCTCCAACGATGCCGATGGTTAATGCTTCTCCAGAATAAATCGGTGAGTCAAAATGAGGTGGTTGACTGCAGGCCGATAATAAAAGCAGGCTTGTGATAAAAATGAACCATTTTTTCATCTCGTTCCCCTAATAGATCTGCGATATGCAAGACAGCTAAGCCGGAACAAACCCTCTCAACCATCATCGGAATTCCATATCAATCATCTAAACGTAGTATAATTTGGTAAATATGGACTGTCAATCCTTCAGGATTATTCATCGTTCAAGAAAGCAGGCATATGGAATAAACTCCTTTTTCTGCCGCAAAGTTCAGATGTTTCGGTTCGATTAGCGGTTAGCGCAAATAAAAAGAAGAGCTCGCCGCTATAAAGGGGACTGCTCTCCTTGTTCAAGCTCAAGCACAAAAAAGGGACTGCAACTCCTGATTCCGGCATCTAGAGAAGTGAGGCACCAGCTATCTCATCGCATACAGCCGCTTGTAGCGTTCGCTTGTCTTTAATAATTGCTCGTGCGTGCCGTGCAGCTGAAGCTTCCCACGATCCAAAAACAACACAGCATCCACCATATGAACAAAGGCGAGATGGTGCGTGATCCATAAAACCGATTTGTCTTTTAACACCTCAAATATGGTCAGCATCAGTTCTTTCTCCGTCATCGGATCCAATCCGATGGTCGGCTCGTCTAAAACGACGATGGGCGCGTCTTGCAAAAGAATTCTCGCAAGAGCGATCCGCTGCCTTTGCCCTCCTGAAAAACGGACCCCCGTTTCCAGCAGCGGCGTGTCATATCCCAGTGGGAGAGATTGAATATAATCATGCAATTTCACCTGCTTAGCTGCCCAAACAATCTCTTCGTCCGTTGCGTCTTCCCTTCCTAATCGAATATTATTTCGGATGGTCGTATCAAATAGATGCGGCTTTTGATTTAACACCGCCACCCATTTGGCGATATCAACGCCCAAGCTGGTTGTAGGAACGCCATTCAACACCACCTGGCCAGCCGTTGGCGACACCGCTCCTTCAATAAGCTTCAGGATGGTCGATTTCCCCGCTCCACTCGGTCCAAGCAGCGCCAGCTTTTCCCCTGGTCTAATCGTAAAGGAAATATCGTCTAACGTCTGCTCCGTATGGTCATAATGAAACGAAACATGGCGCAATTCGAGCGTGACCCCGCCACCCGCAGCGATCCGTGGGATATCCTGATGAAGCGAAAGTTTTGGTTCCTTTTGATCTTTGGCAAGACGGGACAGGCGCCCAAACGAGTCCTGATAAGCCGGAATCTCGCTCAGCGCATCGGATATTGGCACAAACGCCTCAGTAAGCGGAAAAATCACAAGGACAAAAGCGGCGATCATCACCGGTGCCAATTCGCCCTGCGCCGTTTGTTCCGCCGTCCAACGCAGCATGGACACCACCATCAAAGCGATCACCCCTTGAGCCGCCGTGTTGCGCCATCTCACAAAACGCATGCGCTGCCGCTCATCTTGAGAGAGGGCTTCTTCCTCGCGTTCATATTCTTGAATAAAATCATGTTGGCGGCCGCTAAACTGCCAGTCGCTGATTCCCATCACCGCATCGGTCAGTCGTTCATATAGCCGATGGCGCCCCGCTTTCATCGCTTGCACCTTTGCCTTCGTCACAAGAAGCGAGACAAGCGGAAAAAGAAGCAACAAAACACCAGCGTAAAAGGCCATCAAGAGAGCAAAAGGCCATGAAAACCAGCCAAGCGCCGCGATGGATAGCCCATACATCAAAAGAGTCGCAAGCATAGGAAAAATCGTTTTTAAATAAAGATCTTGCAGCCGTTCAATATCTTCCGCCAAAATCCCCAGCACTTCCCCGGTTTTCTTTTTCGCAAACGAAGATAGCACGTTCGGCTCCACGAGCTGGTACACGCGCAGCCGCATCTTTGTCACAATACGGAGCACGACATCATGGCCGACTAATCGCTCTATATAACGCGAAACCGCTCTTGTAATCCCAAAAGTCCGAACCGCTACAATCGGCACATAAATCATTAATAAATTTTCAGGGCGCGTCGCTGCTTTGGAAATTAAAAATCCCGATGTAAACATTAATAAAGCGGCTGAAAAAATCGTAAGCACCCCGAAAAAAATGACAAATCCCAGCATCCGTTTATTCTCTTTCAAATAAGGGAGCAACCAATCCTTCGTTTTCACGCCTGATCCCCCCAATGCGCCTTGGCCATTTGATAATAATGCCCTTTTCGTTCCATTAATTGCTGATGCGTTCCTTCTTCAACAATTTCCCCGTCCTTCAAAAAATAAATATGATCCATATGGGGCATCCAATGGAGGCGGTGGGTAGCCAAAAACACCAGCTTGCCGCAAAACAGCTCCAGCATTTTTTCCTTGATATCCAATTCCGTCTCCACATCCAAATGGGCGGTCGGTTCATCAAGCAGTAAAATGGGGCGCTTTCCTAAAAAAGCTCTGGCTAAAGCCACTCGCTGCGCTTCCCCTCCGCTTAACGCCCGGCCTCCCTCGCCAATCTTTTCATGGAGACCGTTCGGAATCCTTTGCACAAGCTCGCCCAATCCAGCCTTCTCCACCGCCGTCCGCACTTCTTCTGCCGTCGCATGGGGCTGATAAAAGGTCACATTGTTCCATAGCGTATCGTGAAAAATATACGGGTGCTGCGGAATATAAAGAAGCTGGCTTTGCCAGTCCTTTTTTTGCAAATGCGTCATTTTCTGTCCGCCGATCTGAATCGTCCCCTCCTGCGCCTGGACAAATCCCCCCATTACATCAATCAATGTCGACTTTCCCGCACCGCTTTCACCAACGATGCCAATCTTTTGAAATCCTTTTACAGAGAGCGTCACACCTTTTAATGACGGTGGACCGCCCTCTTCATGACGAACCGTAATCCCGTTCAATTGAAGCTCCTGTTGATGATTCCAGCGCTCCAGCTTGCAGGTCCCTTCTTCTCTAAACCGAGGCAAGTCCACGATTTCCTTCAGCTTTCTTCCCGCTTCCTGTCCGTTTAACGTCGCGTGATAATCTGCTCCAATTTCCCGAACGGGCAGAAAGTATTCCGGCGCTAAAATAAGAATGGTTAAAGCAGGCCAGAGGGTCATCTCCCCGTCAACTAAGCGAAGTCCTAAAAACACGGCCACCGTCGCCACCGAGAGCATCGTAAAAAAATCGAGCGCAAACGATGACAGAAAAGCGATTTTTAACGTTCCCATCGTCGCCTTTCGGTACCGTTCGCTGACGCTTTGAATATTTTGGGTATGCGCTTGGCTGCGTCCTAAATATTTTAATGTTTCCAATCCCCGCAGCGAATCAACAAAGTGGTTGGCGAGCACCCGGTATACCTTCCACTGCTTATCGGCCTTTTTCTTGGCGGCTAAACCAAGCAAAATCATAAAAATGACCAATAATGGCAGCGTCACCATTAAGATGACGGCCGATGTCCGGTCCAGAAGCAGGACATAAAGCCAGACCATCGCAGGAATGATCGCCATATTCACCATTTTCGGCAGAAAAAGAGAGAGATACTGTTTAAATTGCGAAACTCCTTCTTGCAGCAAGGTGACGGCGTTCCCTGTTCCAAGCCGTCTGGCTACCTTTGGCCCTAAATGAAACAGCGCATCAAGCACCTCTTTTCGGAGATGGGCGCCAAGCTTTACAGAGTACTCGTACACCATTTTTTGCTTCACATGCTGCAAGAAATGCCGCATAAGAAAAGCGCCAATAAATAAGAATAGCGTTTCATATACCTCATGGAACGCCTTTTGCTGAAACAAATGAGTGACCATCTCCGCGAGCCATTTGGCCTGCAGAATGATGGACACTCCTTGAACCACCGTGAAACCAAAAAGCAGCGCGAGGATTCGTTTCATTCCCTCAAAGGCAAGCAGTTCTTTTTTCATTAATAGACCATGTCCTTCCCATCTACACGCTTACGAAACACATAATAGCTCCATATTTGATAGCCAAGAACAAACGGCAGCAGCGTGACCGCGACAATCGTCATCACCTTTAACGAATAAGCGCCGGAAGCAGCATTATAAATGGTTAAATCATAGGCGCTTGAAATCGAGCTGATCATGACGCGCGGGAACAATCCGGCAAAGATCGCTCCGACGGTTAAAGCAATCCCAAGACCGCTCATCGCAAAGGTCCAGCCATCGCGGCCTTTTTTGGAAAATAGGATGACCAATCCATATGAGACAACAACAAGGGCTACGAGCGGCACGGTCACCTCGCCGCGGTACGTGAATAAATCTGTCTCTGTATAAGAGAGGCCAACAAAAGCCACAAGCGCCGCAAGAACGGCATAGACCATTTTTTGGGCAAGCTTGCGGGCGCGCATTTGTAAGTCTCCCACTGTTTTGAGAGTCAGAAAGAGCAGTCCGTGCAAGAAGCATAAAAGCGTGACCGCGACGCCGCCCGTTACCGTATAAATATTCACATAATCGGAAAACTCCGCGTGTAGGGTCATCGATTGATCGATCGGCATTCCTCTTAATATGCTGGAAAATAAGACGCCAAAGAGGAACGGTGGGAGAATGCTTCCAAAGAAAATAATCCAATCCCACGTTTGTTTCCAGCTTGGATGATCGACCTTTCCTCTGAATTCAAAGGCGACTCCGCGGCCAATCAACGCAAGCAGGACAAAGACAAACGGAATATAATAGCCGCTAAACATCGTCGCATACCAATGAGGGAACGCGGCAAAAATCGCTCCTCCCCCTGTTAAAAGCCACACTTCATTGGCATCCCAGAATGGCCCGATCGTATTGATCATGATGCGTCGTTCGACATCATTTTTTCCAAGAAACCGTCCAGCCATTCCCACACCAAAGTCGAAGCCTTCCAGAAAAAAGAATCCGATAAATAAGACAGCAACTAAAATAAACCATAATTCATTTAACGTCATCCTTGAACGGCCTCCTTTTCAAAAGGATCCACGGAAAGATCGCTTTCCTTCTGTTCATCATGATGCCCGGCTCCTTTTTTAATTTCTCGCACAAACAGATAAATGAGCACGATGGCCAAAATAAGATAAATCGTGGTAAAGGCAATGAACGAGAACAATAATGAGCCGACAGACACATTTGGCGAAATCGATTGAGCTGTCGTCATCAATCCAAAAACGGTCCATGGCTGACGGCCAATTTCTGTCATAATCCAGCCCGCCGTATTCGCGATAAATGGAAAGGCAATCAAGGCCACCATGATCTTTAAAAAGGCTGATTTTTTCATTAGCGTCTCCCGGAAATTCCACCATAAGCCGAACGCGGCCATCACAATCATCAACAGCCCTGCGCCCGCCATGATGCGGAAGCTCCAAAACGTCGTTTTCACCGGCGGAATATAGTTGCCCGGTCCGTATTTTGCTTCATATTCCTTTTGCAAGGTGAGCATTCCCGGCACCTTGCCTTCAAACTTCTCATAAGCAAGATAGCTTAACGCATACGGAATCGATAGCTCCAAGCTATTTTTTTGGTTTTCCACATCAATAAGGGCAAAAATCGTCCAAGCAGCCGGATCGCCGCTGTCCTGCCACAGCCCTTCGCTTGCGGCCATTTTCATTGGCTGGGATTCCATTAAATGCTGCGCTTGGGCATGTCCACTAAACGCCACGCCGAGTCCGGAAATCAAAGCAACGACCATCGCCATTTGAAACGACTTCTGGAAAAACTCTACTTCTTGCCGCTTCAATAATTTATACGCGCTCACGCCGCCAATGAAGAAAGCGCCTGTCGTCAATGATCCAAAAATCACGTGCGGATATTCCACTAATAATTGTGGATTTCGTAATAAAGCAAAGAAATCGTTCATTTCAGCTCGTCCATTCCGAATGACGATGCCAACAGGTTCCTGCATAAACGAGTTTGCGGCCAAAATCCAAAGAGCCGAAAGCATCGTTCCAATGGAAACAAGCCAAATGCACAATAAATGGATTTTCTTGGATAGACGCCCCCAACCAAAAATCCATAAACCGATAAACGTCGACTCCATAAAGAAAGCGAGCAGCCCTTCAATGGCCAAAGGAGCGCCGAACACATCCCCAACAAAGCGCGAATACTCTGACCAGTTCATTCCAAACTGAAACTCTTGAATAATTCCCGTTACCACCCCAACCGCGAAATTAATCAAAAACAAATGCCCCCAAAACTTCGCCATTTTCTTATAAATCTCTTGATTTTTCACCACATAAAATGTTTCCATCAGTGCAACCATAAAAGCTAAACCGATGGATAGCGGAACAAACAAAAAGTGAAAAATCGTGGTTGCGCCAAATTGAAGCCGAGCTAAAAACAGTTCAGACATCGTAGCTTTCCCTCCTCGATGCATGTTACCCCTAATCATACGGTGAAAATATTGTTCAACCTTTCACATACTATTGTAATGAAAAACGATGTGCCTTTTGTTAAAGGACGTTGACTGATTTGTGACAAATATGTAGAGAATTTGTGACATAGTGAACAAATATTTCGTTGCCCATCTTTTTTCCACTCTCGACAAGTGACAGGGCATTCACCCTCTGTTTTTTGATGTTAACTATTAAAATGCAAAATATACTTTAATATTTTACTCAATCAACATAAAGTAGAATTAAAGCGGTATATCACCATATTCGCCATTGCGATTCCTATCAAGAGGTGAAAGGCATGTAAAAATGAATGAATTAAAAAATATTGACAATGAAAATGCAGGGAAACACGAAACACATCATGTAGGCATCTCAGGAAGCGTTCATCACCCTGTTCATTTTTTAAATGTCCAAGAGGAAATGAATCATTTATTTTCTTGGTATGAACAAAATAAGACCGCGCTTCATCCCGTCCCATTAGCTGCAGAGCTTCACTTTCGGCTTGTCTATATCCATCCTTTTGCGGATGGGAACGGACGAACCGCACGTTTGATGATGAACTTTATACTCATGCACCATGGATACCCTCCTGCGATTATTAAGGCAAGCCCTGAACATCGCTTAAAGTATTATGAAGCGTTAAAAAAGCAAGTGTAGAAGGGAAATTGGAGCCTTTTACCGAACTGGTGACCAAATGTGCAGAGGAAAGTTTGACACATTACCTCCAGGCTTTAGGAATAGAAGAATAAATAAAAACGAGAGGAAAGGGACAGGGCCTGCATTCGTCGATTATTTGCAGGAAAAGGCGCAGGCGATTTCAGCCTAACGAAAAACACCATCACACTTCAGACATATCAAAAAACAAAGCCGCTTCGTTGTAAACAACGAGGGCAGCGGATCTACCAGTTGTTAAAAATATTTTAAGATGATGAGTCAGCCCTATGATTCATTTTGATCAGGTAGAAAAATTCCGATTTGACTGATGTTGCATTGAGTTCAAGTTCTTTCTACGCAACAGTCCCCTCCTATCCCCCCCTCCAGCCATATTTTAAGCAGCTGGAGGGGTTCTAAATGATTTTCGATAAGTGACTGGCACCCCGTTCCCACATAGCAGGCTTTCCTTATTACGAACTAGTATGAATGGTGGAAGCATTAGCTTGGTCAGCTTTTACACAATCAATAGCAATGACAATGGCGACGATGATCTTTTCCATCTCTTCATCCAATATTTGAACTTCGTAACGATCCCCCCAAGTGAACCACTTCTTACTAACATAGCCGACAACCTTCCCCTGCCGCAAAACTTGAAAGTCCATTTCCCACCAATTACCACGAACTTCAATATTGGCTGCATCAATCGTATAGCGCGGTTTCAAAATAGAAAAATCTTTTCTGATCATTAAGACTTCTTGCCCATTCACCTCTACCAAAAACTTCGGTAAAAAACTGAACGTTTTTTTCGTAATAAGAGCCACTTCTTCTCCACTTGCATTCCGGATTGAAAACGTTTTAGGAATCTTCATAAAACTGCCTTCCACGTAATAAACATCTTTTTCCGTATGATCTTTGACTGTAAATTTTTCACCCATACTAAATAGCTTCTGCTTGATAAAAAGTCGTTTCATTATCCATCCCCCCAAATAGACCATTCGCTATTGCCTTCATCAAGAACATGGTCCAAACGCTGTCTTCGGCTCATTTCATACTCATTGTAAGTTCAAAAACAAAGAGAAACATACTTTTATTTTACAACATTTCCATATTTCACAGAATCATCTTTAATCATATAAAATTTTTATTATAAAATAGAAGCAGTTTGATTTCTACCAGCACTGTAGCCAATGATTCCCGGCTAAAAAGGTTCACAAACATACAAAATGACACCTTCGTTCTTGGTTAGGAGGTAACTGTGAAAAAATTAATTATTTGTTTTTTCATACCATTATTATTCATTTCTTGTTATAATGAGGAAACAGGAAGAAAACGGTCTGATTTTGTTTTATTTGAGGGGTATGTAGCGCTAAAGAAAGAGCATAACGGTAAAAGGCTATTGGTTATTCAAGATATGACAAAAGAAGATATACGCCGTATGTCTGAGGACGAAATATTGACATATGCAGCTCATCACGATAGTTTTTTATTTTATGTTCATGAGAAAGATTATCAGAAGATAAATGTTGGTCAAAAAATTAGAGTTTGGTATGCCCCGCCTGTAAAAGAGTCGAAAATTTTGCAGGTTGGGGCAGAAAAGATTCAGGTGATAGACAAGTGAACTATTGTAAAGGAATCAAGGGATGATAGCCGCTTGTTGCAACGGAGGGAGAGCCATTTTGAAAAAGAAATGGAGGGCTGTACTTTTATCAGTCATACTTATACTTCTGCTTTGCGGTTTTGGGCATAGTTTGCTAAAGGATCATTACGAACATCCCACGCTCTACCTTATCAGCGGGGCTGTCCACTTTTTGGCCAGCCCCTTAAACAGCAAATCAATATACAATTTGTAAAAAATCCTCCAATGATATGTTGCCAAAATAATGTTTAACATCTATCCCATTGAGCGCTTTTTCAATTTCAGCTTTTTCATATTTTATTCCTGTTAATCGTTCTTCAATCTCTTTGACATCCCCAACACCAAAGAAGTCTCCATAAATTTTGCAGTTTTCAATCATTCCTTTATTCACTTCAAGACGAACATCAATGGAGCCAATCGGGAATCTTTGTGAATGCTGCAAATTAAATTTCGGCGATTTCCCATAGTTCCAATCCCAATTTTTGTATCTTCTCTCCGAAAGGCGATGAATTTCTTCCCAATCTTTTTCTGTCAACTGATATTCGGGAATTGGCTCTTTCCCCTCAAAAATATATTGCAGCAATAATGTTTTAAACTCATCCATCGTTATTTTTTGATCAAGAAATTCAGAAATGTTGGCCACACGGCTTCGAATGGATTTAATTCCTTTCGATTCGATTTTCTCTTTTTTCACTTTGAGTGCAGATACCACATGGTCAATCTCTGAATGAAGCATTAATGTTCCGTGGCTAAACATTCGTCCTCTCGTCGAAAATTGCGCATTTCCGGAAATTTTCCTTCCATCTACGACAATATCGTTACGGCCACTGAGTTCAGCATTGACCCCAAGCTTTTTTAAAGCGCGGATCACCGGTTCCGTAAATTTTCTGAAGTTATGAAAACTTTCTCCATCATCTTTGGTAATAAAACTAAAGTTCAAATTTCCGAAATCATGATAAACCGCTCCGCCACCTGAAAGTCTTCTAACCACTTTAATGTTGTTTTTCTCCACATACTCCGTATTAATTTCTTCAATCGTATTTTGATTTTTGCCAATAATGATCGACGGCTCGTTTATGTAGAATAATAAATACGTTTCATTAATATCTAAATGTTTTAAAGCGTATTCTTCAATAGCCAAGTTAACGGTTGGATCTGTGATTCCTTTATTATCTATAAATAACATGGGACATCCTCCCTCTAGAAATATGGTGATATCAAGGTTCCCTAGCTTTTCAGGGGACAAAAAATTTCTTCGACAACACTCCCCTCCTCTGCTCCGTTTAGAGGTGGAAGGCTTCTCGGCGGATGATGTGAAACATGGGGCAGAATAGGCCCTGCTCACACGATGGTGATCCTTATGCTAAAGGGATATGACGGGCTTACGGGGATGACCATTCTTGGACAAACCCCGGTTTCTGGCCATATCGTACAACACGATACCACTACTTGATCGTCATGTTTAAGTTCTGCCTATTATATATTTTTAGTAAATAAATAGAAATCATTGAGAACGTTCCACCTAAGATAATAATAATGGATAAAGCAAGATAAATAAAACGTATATTGATCATATCTCCCAAATATCCAACTAACAAATAGGAAGTAAAACTTATATACGAAATCGCCATTGATATGGTGCTTTTTACTTTACCTTTTCGACAAGTGACAGGCACCCGTTCCACTCCCCTACTGTTGTTCTAACAGTTGCTTCACACCATCATTTACATCCTTCAATTGAACCTGTAACTCTTTTAACTCTCTCTGGTTTTCTGTTAATTGCTCGTTTTGAAAATATAACATGATGACCGTAATTACGTTTATAAGCAAAATTAAAATGAACATAATCATGTATTTCTTCGCTCCCTTCACCTTCTCTTCCCCTCTCACGTATTTGATTCAAGGACAGTGCCGATGCCTAAAAACTATTGATTTTAATAATCAAAAAATCCACATATTTTACATCTTATAATATATAAAATTTGGATTAATCACCTCGAATTTCGCTTGATATTTTTGGGGAGGCGTGTGTGAAGAAAATAGATGGTACTAAAAAGCGAATGTTCCTGTATGGTAAGCAGGTCCAAACCATTGGAGGAAAATTTGCATGTGTTCTCCGTTCATCAAAGAACTCATCGATTGACCAGATTTTTCGATTTAAAATGAGCGAAACGAAAGAGAACGCTGGATGTTTGAACTTTCTCTTCCCGAACCATGTTTTTTATGTCTGATCTGCTTGCAACGCACGACAAGAATGGCTCGAAAAAAGAAGCAATGGATGCATGGCGATGCCCAAAAAATCGGGATTTTTTGAGAAGAAATCATTTCGTGTATTTTGTTGCCTTATTCGAATGGAAGAACGGAAGGGATGAATAACAAAATCAAGTGGCTCAAACGTCAGGGGTATGGATACAGAAATATCTAACGATTGGCATTGTGTATTCGGTTAGAAACGTCTACCGCAATTCAATGGTAGACGCAAGCACATCTTTTGGTGATGAACCACATTTAACTCAAATAGTATATTTATTCCTAAAAACTCTTAAAAAAATGACAGCCTTTCCACTCCAATACATAGCCCATTTTTAGGCCATATTGGATTATGTTTATGCGCCCAAAACAAAAAAGCCCTATAAAAGCTGAGCTTTATAAGACCATAGAGGATCCATCACTGTTACGCCCCTTTTTCTGATGGATTTTACTTCGTAGTGACTGACTTCCATATGGAGGATAAAATCCGGTTTGGGCTGATTTCTGCTTGCTTGATGTGCGGCAATATGGGCATCGCTTTTCTCTCACATTTTCCAATGCTCCTCTGACTCCTAGGCAACCAGCATCACCTCGCCGCCTTTTTTCACTAATATTTTCAAATCTACCAATCCTTCTTGCTGTTCAATCATTCCCGGCTGGCTGAATTGGTTCACAACCTGTTCTGTATATCCTTCTGCCACTGTGATTCGTCTTATTTGAATAAACATCTTTTTACTCACTCCTTTTATTCCTTTATTGCATGAGCAGAAATCGCACAGTCGCAGACGTTCACGATTCCGCCGTTGTCTCATCCTTCCGAGGGCCTTTGCTGTCTCCAACAGCTATAATGGGTTGATGAGGGATTTTTTCAATTCGTTCGTTCACCTCTTTCGAAAAGATGATCCGAAAACCAACAACAGGCGTTGGCCCTCCGAAGATGGCGAACGCCTGTTTGTTCATCTTACAACGCTTCTTTAATGATCTTTTTATAATAAAGAACGGACAGGATGCCGAAAATCGAGTATAACGCCGTATAGACGAGCATGACGGTCAGCATCGGCATCCAAAGCTCGGTGCCAAAAAAGAACCAGCCGGAGCGGACGGCGAAATAGCTGTGGGACAATCCCAAGATTAAAGGAATGCCAAAGTTGAATAACTGCTTTCCTTGAATGCCCAAAAGCAAATCGCCTTGCGTAAAACCAAGCTTTCTCAAAATCGTATAATTCGGTTGCTCGTCTTGACCTTCATCCATTTGTTTAAAATAAAGAATGCAGCCTGATGTGATCAGGAAGGTTAATCCTAAAAAGGCGACAATAAACATGATCAGCCCAAATTGATACTTCTGGTTGCTGATGATGGCGAGCCGGGAATCGGCTGGAGCATGGAAATTCATCGTTTGAAACATGTCGTCCGCTTTTTCTACTTTTTCTTCATCGGAAATATGAATTCCGATATAAACCGTGGACTCCTTTTGGATTTTCGGATCGATGTCCTTTTTTAGCCGTTCGAAAATCGTTTTATCCACAATGGCCGTCGGAAAGCCGTATGTGAAACGATAAGAAATATAATAGGTTTTTTCCAGTCCCAAATAACGCAGCTTGATCCCTTCGTGCTTTCCTTTTAACTGGATCTGTCCCGATTTTTTAAACGGCATAAATTGAGCGAGATAATCTTGATAACCGGTAAACAGCGTTTGATCCGGCGGCAAATCGATCGTTTCCACATCGCTGTCGCGAATGACCGGCACCGGCATGGCTGCTAGATCCACATTTAAGATGCTCGAATCCACATTCTCGAGAATGGAGGTGAGATCCGCCTTCACCTGAATCACGTCGATCACTTTTTCTTTATACGGAATGCCTTTCTCCTTGAGAGCCTCCGTGAAGCGTTTGGCATCTTCTTGATTCATAAAAGAAAAATCGGCAGCCACGGTATTTCGCGCCGTCTGTCCTGCTGAATAGTAGGAAATATAACTTAAGGACAGCAGCCCAATGGCAAGGGCGGACACCGTTGTAATAATCGTCAGCAGCAAAGCATTGGATTTCATGCGGAACATTAAAGACGAAAGCGACAATACTTCGCCAATATTTAAGTATCCTCCTCTTCTTTTGCGAAGGAGATAAAAAAGAAAGCTGACCGTTCCCTTGAAAAAGAAGTAGGTGCCGATAATGACAGATCCTAATATAAAGGCCATCGCTAGGAAAAGCTCATTGATCGTGGCAAAATCGCCGTCAAATAATTTGGATGACACATAATAGCCTGTCAGTATCAATGCGAGACCAAAAATTCCGATGAGCATTTCCAAAACCGATACTTTTTTTACTTCTGTCGTGGATGTTACGCGAAATAAAGACAAAATGGTCTGCTTTTGGATAAACCAGCGGTTCATCAGCATAATGAACAGATAAATCACACTAAACACAACCAGCGTTTGCACCAACGCTTTTTCGGAAAAAGACAAAGTGGCGATGGCTTCGATATTCGTCACTTTAAACAAAATCATCAGCAAAAGCTTGGAACTGGCAAATCCAATAAAAATGCCAATGATGAGAGAACTGTAATAAAGGATAAAGTTTTCAGCCGTCAACATGCGGGAAATTTTTCCCTTCGTCATGCCGATTAACTGAAATAAACCGATTTCTTTGCTCCGCCGCTTGATGAAAATGGCATTAGCATAGAAGAGAAAAACACCGACAATGGCAATAAGCAGCACGGAAGCGGCCCGAATGGCAGCGGCTCCTTTTACCGTTCCTTTCATCTCATTCAAGGCCGGATCATATTGCAATGTCACAAAAGAGAAATAAAGCGCAACGGCAAAAATTAAAGCAAACACGTACAAATAGTAATTTTTCAAGTTTTTTCTCAAGCTGCGGAAGATGATTTGATTAATGCTCATGCTGCACCCCGCCTAACACGCCTTGGGTTTTCATAATGTCGTGAAAGAAGGCTTGCCGCGTTTCATTTCCTTTGTTTAATTGCGTATACACCTGGCCGTCTTTGATAAAAATGACCCTGCTTGAGAAGCTGGCGGCGACCGGATCATGAGTGACCATCACAATCGTGGCTTTTCGCTTCCGATTTAAACGCTGCAGCTTATTTAACAAATCGGATGCCGATTTGGAATCGAGAGCGCCTGTCGGTTCATCGGCAAAAATAATGCTCGGTTCATGAATAAAGGCCCGCGCCGCTGAAGTGCGCTGCTTTTGCCCGCCGGAAATTTCGTTTGGATATTTATCTTTGATCTCATAAATGCCCAGCTCTGTCGCCAGTTCAGCAAATTTTTGCTCCGCCTCTTTTTTGGGCGTTTTCGTAATCGATAGAGGCAGTAGAACATTTTCCTTTACGGTCAAGGTATCCAGCAAGTTGTATTCCTGAAAAATGAATCCTAAATGGTTTTTGCGGAATTCCGCCAGCTGTTTTTCCTTCATGCCGACAATATCTTTGCCTTCAATTTTAATCATTCCTTGACTGACCCGATCAATGGAAGAAAGAACATTGAGCAGCGTTGTTTTTCCGGAGCCCGAAGGTCCCATAATGCTGAGAAATTCCCCTTTTTCTACGCGAATATCGAGTCCTTTTAACACCTCTTGTTTATTAAATTTATTTCCATAGCTTTTGTAAATGTTGGATGCTTCTAAAATGATCATGTTGCTTCCCTCCTCGTTTTCTATGTTAATCCACCTGGTTGTTTTTTTCCTTCGATTGGCCGAACAAATCGAAAAAGCATGTGACAATTTTGTCACATGCCTGTGATGCGGACAAATTCATTTTTTTCCGGGAACGTGATCGTGAAAGTCGTCCCCTCATGGAGCTGCGATTGGACGTCGATATCGATGAGCAATGGTTCGGCGGCTTTTTTCGCCAAATATAACCCCATGCCCGTGGCCGCTTGATCTTGATGCGCCGTCGTCGATGTGAAGCCTTTATCGAAAATGCGCGGCAAATCTTTCGGATCAATGCCGCGGCCAAAATCCCGAATTTCTAATTGGACATGGCCCTTCTGCATCGAGCTTTTGATGACGATATCGGATGATTCGCTGTATTTCACGGCGTTGGTTAAGATTTGCCGAATGATAAAAGAAAGCCATTTCGCATCGCTCAGAACGGAAGAAACCTCCAGCTCGATGTCAAAGCCGATTCCTTTTTGCATACACCATGATTGCAGCGCTTTAATCTCTTTAAAAATAAGCGGTTCCAGCTCGACATGCTCGATGTATAAATCGTTTTCCATAAAAAGAATCCGCTTCTGATGGAGCTGCTGGTCAAGCAGCATATGAATGCGCAGCCACTCGTATGACAGCTGCGATTTGATTTTCTCCTCCTCTACCCGTTCAATGATTAAATGCATCGCCGTCAGCGGGGTTTTTACTTCATGGATCCATGATAGCAGCTCATCCTTCTCCTCTTCTAAGGAGACCCGATTCTCCCAAGCGGCCTGCTTCAGCAAGTTCGTTTGGTTGACGAGCGTGGATTCCACCATTTTTTCAAAAGGGCTTTCGGCATGGAGAACGTTTGAGAGGTCAAGATCGCTTTCCCATTCTTCTAAGCTTTTATAAAACTTGGTTTCTTTTTTATAGCGGACGATCACAAAAAGGATCAACATGATCGTCAATAAAAAGACTATATAAAAGGCAGACTGCAATGAGATCGCGGCATCAAGATAAGAGACAAAAAGGATAAATAGCTGCATAAATAAAAAGAAAAAGATCCAGCTTTTTCTTTCCATGATATATTTTTTAATCATCGATAGCGGCCTCTTCCTTTGCCATATAGCCCTGTCCGACTTTCGTTTCAATCAAGCGGCCCAAGCCAAGTTCATCCAGCTTTTTCCGCAAACGGTTGACATTCACCGTTAATGTATTGTCGCTGACAAAACGCTCGTCTTCCCATAGCTGCTTAATCAATTCGGTCCGGGTGACAATTTTGTTTTTCTTATGAAGCAAATGTTTAAGGATCAATATTTCATTTTTAGTTAATTCCATCGTGCCTTGATCGTTGGTAACGGTATTCTTTTCATAGTCGATCGTCGCGCCGCACCACGTTTTCAACTTCATTTGATCGGTGCTATAATTATATACTCTGCGAAGGATCGCTTGTATTTTCGCAATCAGCACATCAAAATGAAACGGCT
This sequence comes from Anoxybacillus sp. PDR2, assembly GCF_009834045.1. Classification (NCBI taxonomy): domain Bacteria; kingdom Bacillati; phylum Bacillota; class Bacilli; order Caryophanales; family Anoxybacillaceae; genus Anoxybacillus; species Anoxybacillus sp. PDR2. The sequence goes on from NZ_CP047158.1 coordinate 3,520,278, forward strand.
TTTGGATAAAATCATCCGCCCCAAGCCGCATCGACATCACCATATCGGTCGGATGGTCCCGTGACGATAAAAACAAAATCGGCACATTCGAATGGGAACGGATCATGCGGCACCAGTGAAACCCATCAAATTTGGGCAGCTGAATATCAATGATGACTAAATCCGGTTTAAAAGCGGAACATTCCTCCATCACTTTTCCAAAATCGCGAATGCCCCGCACCTCGTATGACCATTGCGTCAACCGTTCTTTTATTTCTTGAAAGAGGGTGAGATCGTCTTCAATAAGCAAAATTTTAAACATGTTTTCACCACGCTTTTCCGCCGATCTTCGACATTCCAGCACCATGTTTCCTATTCATTGGATGATCTGCCGGATTCATCACATTTGTTCTTATTATACCTGATTTTTCAATGGACATGAAATGGGTTTCGTATGGAGTGAGCGATTGCTAAAGCCGATCATCAAATCACTCTTATTGAAAGAAGGAGGGGAAACTGATGACAGGATCAAATCAAGGTTCTGTGAGAACTCTTCACATAAAGTGCCGAATGAAACCCCCCTTATCATACAGAGGAATTTTTTCGATAGAAGCCAGCCTTTTTATCGTTTTTTAGTCGACTGACAAGCTTGTTTATATCGATACCACGAGAAGATAGAACGGATAGCCGCTACAAAAGCAGAAGCCGCTTTTGAATAAGCCCTATGCTCCATCTTCTCGTTGGATCTAGATCATTCACAAATGGATTGGCCTCCGAAATCAATGCCCCCTCTTCACCCCGTTTAAAGGTAGGAGACTTCTCAGTGGATTGCTAAAAAGATTTTCTTGATTTAGGCTGGTCGAGTGGGCTACAACCACTTTCCCTTCCTGTTAACAAGAATCATTCCTAACACAATTAAAAGCATGCCACTTATACTCAACATGGTTAAACTATTTTTGAATACAAAAAAATCAAATATCACTGTTATAGGTGGCACACAGTAAAATAAGCTTGTTACATTTGTGAGATTTCCCTTTTTTATCATCTGATAAAGCAACAGGGTTGCCCCGACAGAAATAACGAACACCATCCAAAATAGAGAGAATACAAACATAGGGGTCCAATTAATTTTTTGATCAAAAAAGTACAATAAAATGGATAAAAAAATGGTTCCAGATGTATATTGGATAGCCATATTGGATATTTGATTAGCTTGTATAGATTTTTGTAATATGGTTCCACCTGTAATACAAATAAGTGAAAGAAATGAACTAACCAAGCCTATCTTGGAAAAGCTGTTGATCGCTGTATGATCGATTACTACAAGAACAAGACCCATTATTCCAATAAAAAGCCCAAGCCATTGAGTGATATTACTTTTTTCTTTTGAAATAAATGTAGTAAGAATAGGTTGTGCACCAAGTATTATGGTGAGAAGCCCAGGAGAAACCTTGTAATCCAAAGCTAAAAAGTAAAATGTTTGATAACCTGCTTGCATGCATAACCCAGTAAACATCATATATAGCCACTCTGTTGAAGTTGTTGGTAAAGGAGTTCGTAATATAAACATTGTTATCCAAAAAAGAAGTGATGAGATGAATAATCGGAAAAAAAGGAAAATAAATGGATCGGCATCATGTAAACCAAATTCTACAAAAATTGCCCCACTACTCCACATAAAAACAAATAACCAAGGGATAGCATTCTTCCCTAACGAACTTGTACCCTTTGTAGATTTTTTCATTCGTGCATTCACTAAAATTTTGAATGATTCATTCATTTTTCATCCCTCTTATTTTTTAAATAAAGAGCTTTGGAAATAAATCCAAAGCTCTTTACTTTTTCAGACTAATTGTTCAGATTCTGAGAAGTTAAATGAAAATCTTTCACCAAGTTTACGTTCTTCAACTAAAAATCTTCGCAAATTGATAGCCTTATTATAAACAGAAGAATCACCAGATTTTTCTGTTATTTCTACTAACCAGTCATAGCAGTCTGAAACGGATATATTCTTATAGAAGTGAATTTTTGAAAGAAGAAAAACAATATCCCTAAAGTTGTATTTAGAAATCACTTTAGATAAAGACGTTACAAGCGATTCCTTAAAATCACTGGATACCTCTTCTCTCTTAATAATTGTTGGATCAAGATTTGGATTGTATACACTATCATTTATAAAGACATCCTTAGGACTAAAGGGGCCGGGAAAAGCATAATCTAAACATAGGAAAATTCTGCTCTTATTGGAAAAATTAATAGCAGCATGGACAATCGCGGCATCTAAAAACCAAACTTCTCCTTTTTTCATTTGAAATACATTTTCTTCATCTGAGTGAAAAGCATACTCATTATCTTCTAATGGTATAAAAACTCTAAAATATTGATCTTTTGATCTCTCTAATTCTACAAAGTCTTTATGCGGAATAACCATACCATCAATTAGGTTTCTCGTTCTAACCATTTTCAGATTATTGAATGTGAAATTTCCTCTAATTAATTCGTCAATATATGTTAGAGCCTTACCATATCGTGTTTGTTGAATTGGGTAATCATAGTCTTTATACATTGTATTTAATTCATCACTAGTCCAACTCCACAAGGTGCAATTTTGCCAAAATCCTGTACCAAATTCGTCATACTCTTCAGCAATCTTAGGAAATTCATTGTGAATTTCTAAATCTCTTTTTAATTTTTCATCATCAATATTAATCTTGCCTAAAATATAAGAAGCCATAGTACTTCCTCCTTCAAATAAAAGATATACTATTTTTAAAAGAACAAATTTCCAATACAATTTTATAAATTTTTCATGAATTAGTAAATTTAGTTATTTAAAATATAATTATCGAATTTTTCAATAAGAGGTGTGAGGGTTTATGGAAATTAGACATCTGAATACCTTTAAAGCCATTATCCAAACAGGGAATTTTTCCAAAGCCGCAGAGCTTCTTAATTATTCCCAATCAACTGTAACTTTTCATATAAAAGCAATAGAAGATGAACTAGGGGCCCCCATTTTTGATAGGATAGGCAAAAAGGTGTTATTAACGGAAGCAGGTAAAAAGCTATTGCCCTATGCCATTCAGATACTAAATGCTTTCGGAAATTTAAAAGAAGCTGTAGGAGAGCAGGGGGAAATAAGAGGTCAATTAAGGATTACAGCACCTGAAGCTCTTTTAATCTATAGATTACCTCCGCTTTTAAAAGAGCTGAAAGAGGACTTTCCAGGCATTGAAATTCAATTGCAACATTTGGACCCAATCAATTGGCGAACAGATTTAAGTACAGGGAATGTTGATCTAGCGTTAGTAATCGAGAAGGATAAAAATGAAGACAATCACATTATTTTGGAAAAGTTATGTGACGAGACGATGGCACTTATTTCAGCCAAACCCATTAAACTGAATGAATTACATTCATTGAAAGGACAAGTGTTTTTATTAACCGAGAAAGAATGCAGTTATCGCGCAATCTTTGAAAGGATCATTATGGAAAATATTCCAGATACATCACCAGAATATTGGAAGCAATCTAGCATTGAATTTTGGAGCATAGATGCTATTAAGCAGTGTATAATGTGTGGCTTCGGTATAGGATTATTACCGTATAGCACAGTCAGTCAAGAAATAAGTAAGGGATTCATGCATGCTCAACCTTTGCCATCCAGTGAAAATTTATCTGTTTATTTGTCTTATCATAAAGATAAGTGGCTCTCGCCTTCGATGCGAACATTTCTAACCCTTTTGAGGAAGCATGCTAGCAAATGGAATCTCGAGATGACTTAGTTCATCACCGTCTATCTTAATAGCCACTAGAATATTGAAATTATCGTTCATCCAAAAATAGATTCCTATTTTTTCTACAGTCGAAGGCAAGGAGACTGACTTGCCTTCGTTACACAACGACCAACAGGATACATCCGGATCAATGAACTTGTCGGGATGTAGTGTTGTTTGGTCATCCAACCGCCAAAAGACGAAAGAAGCCTTATAGAGAAAAGCGCTCTACAAGGCTTCCTTGAATGCCGGCTCGACATCCTTTCAGAGATGGCAAGTATCATATTTGAACAGGTGTGACGGCATCATGCAAATATGTTTCTAATTCTTTTTGATACTGGTGTTGCTCCGCTTCACTCCATTCCAAGGTTTTCGCCATATAGTGAATCACCGATTCCTTCCATTGACGAACGAAATGAATATTGAAAAATAATGCTCCCGTTCTTCGAATAAAGAAGTCTTCCGGTTTAACAACCATCTCTTCCTCCAGGCCATATTGAAGGGAAGCCAACACATCGACCGGCAATTGAAGCTCGGCCGCTTCTTTCTTTAATTGAACGGCTAATTCAAACACCCGGTCTACATTTGTGCCATATAAGCGAGCCAATCGTTCGGCCTGTTTTCTCGAAAGTCCCGCCTTTTCTCCCTGTTCGGCTTTTTTGGCCACAAACGTTTCCATATGGGCGGAGCCTCCGAAATCGCCCCCGGAAATGGGCAGCTTTTTCGTTTGGCAAGGGGAAAAGCTGGCGTTTCCTTCTTCTTTTAGCAATTGAGCGACCCGATCCACAATCGTTTCCGCCATTTTGCGGTATCCCGTTAATTTTCCGCCGGCGATCGTGATCACACCTGAATCTGCTATCCAAATCTCATCTTTTCGGGAGATTTCCGACGGGCTTTTCCCTACCTCATGAATCAACGGTCTGAGTCCAGCCCAGCTGGATTCAACATCTTCCGCGGTAATGCCGACCGTTGGAAACATATCATGAATCGCCCGAAGGAGATAATCGCGATCCTCCACGGTCATTTTCGGATGGGCCAGATCCCCCTCATAAAACGTATCCGTTGTGCCAACATATGTTTTTCCATCACGCGGAATGGCAAACACCATTCTGCCGTCAGATGTATCAAAATAGATCGCTTGTTTTAATGGAAAACGGCTTTTGTCAAACACTAAGTGAATGCCTTTTGACAAAATCAGATGTTTTCCTTTCAAGCTGTGATCTTTTTCCCGCAAAGTATCGACCCAAGGGCCAGTGGCGTTGATGATTTTCTTCGCGAAAACCTGATAGGACTTTCCGGTGATTTGATCCACTACGCTTACCCCTACAGCTCTCCCCTTCTCATAAATAAACGCATTGACCTTGGCATAATTGAGCGCTTTGGCGCCGCATTCGACTGCCTTTTTCATCACTTCAATCGTCAAGCGTGCGTCGTCTGTTCGATACTCGACATAATATCCCCCGCCTAATAATCCTTCTTGCTTTAAGAGCGGTTCCTTCTCCATCGTTTGCGACGCCGTCAACATCGTTCTTCGCTCGCTTTTTTTCACATCCGCCAGATAATCGTATATTCTTAGTCCAATCGAGGTGCTCCATTTACCAAAGGTTCCTCCTTTATAAATCGGCAGCAGCATCCATTCAGGCGAAGTCACATGCGGCCCGTTTTCATAAACAATCGCGCGTTCTTTCCCCACTTCAGCGACGAGCTTCACCTCCAGCTGCTTTAAATAACGGAGCCCTCCATGCACCAGCTTCGTGGAACGACTGGAGGTTCCAGCGGCAAAATCCTGCATCTCAAATAAAACGGCACTCATTCCTCTTGTCGTTGCATCGAGCGCAATCCCCGCGCCGGTAATGCCGCCGCCAATAATGATGACATCGAAGGTTTTGCCTGCGACCTCTCCTAAAATTTCTTGTCTTTGCTGTGCAAATACAGGTTTCTTCATGAATGATTCCTCCTATGATCCGTCAAAAGTTGAAAAAAAGAGACCACATACACACTACGCTCCTTTTACAGACGCAATGTTATGTGGTCTCTCCTTGTCTCCAACCGAATATTAACTTTGTATGTATTGTATCATATTTTTCGATTTCTGAAAAATTTTTTGCATGTAAATACAATGAATTTTTTCCATCTATATCCGCGACCCAGCGCATAGATTCCTCTCCCTTCACGTTTCGATGCCAGGCATCCCCCTTTGTCGTATAATGGAGATAATAAGGATTTCTCCAATCTTTCTCGCTTTTCCCAACAATTCACATAATAAAAACATGGGAAAATGCGGGATCTAGGATAAGGGTTTTAAAAAACCGCTCTGTTAAAATAGCCATAAGGAGGAAATAAAATGTTTCTAAAACTCACCGTCCATAAAAAGAACGGCCTTCACGTCCGAATGGCGGCCGCGTTCATTTCGCTGCTTCAAAACCTGCTTCCGAATCAAGAAACACTGAAAAAGACGTACGTTCTTTATCGCGATCAAAAAGTGCAGGTGAACAATCTGCTATCATTAGTGTCCTTAAAGATCGGCCAAGGAGAGGAATTTATCCTGCACGTTGCCGAAAAACTTGACGATTCGACCGTCCAGCAAATTCAAAGATTTTTCGCGCCAACAGATCTTGAAGACTCGCAGCAATCGGAAACCGATCGTCTTCTCATGGAAAATTCCCTTACCCTTCATGAAGCCATCTCAGCTTTACCGAATGGAATCATCGTGGTCAATAGCGACAATATCATTACTTACGTCAACGCGCGGGCAGCCCAGCTTTTGCAAACCAATCCTCATGAGCTGATCAATCAGCGCGCAGACGAAGTCATCCCCCATTCCCGACTGCATGAAGTGCTAAAGACGGGAAAAACGGAATTATCGAGAAAACAAACGATCCATCATCATACGCTGCTGACCACCCGTTCCCCGATTATGTTTAATGGAAAAGTGATTGGAGCCGTCGCGATTTTTCAAGATATATCAACCATCGAGAAAATCAGCAAAGAATTAAATGAAGTAAAAGAGCTGCAGCAACGGTTGCATCTCGTTCTAAAATCGGTCTCGGATTTGATCGGATTAACAGATGAAAATGGGACGTTGATCTACACGAATGAGGAAATGAACGCTTTGCTAAAAAAGATCAAAGGCGAGCCCCACATTCAATCGATCATCGGCCCGCATGAATGGAACCACGTGAAAAAAGCCGAAAAGCAGCTAGTAAAGCTCATCCAAGTAAACCAACAATCTAGTTATATCACGAAAATCAATCCGGTGTTTGTAGACGGCGCATTTCGCGGAGCAGTCGCCACGCTGACTCCTTTCGATGATATTCGAACACTTCTTGACAAAATTGATCTCATGGAGCAAAAAACGAAATACCTAGAGTCAGAGCTGGCGAAACACCAAGGGGTTCATGAAGCCTTTCACCAAATCATCGGAAATAGCGAGATCCTTAAAGAATCGTTAACGATCGCGGCAAAGGCGGCAAAAACCGATTCAACGGTCATCATCACAGGCGAAAGCGGCACAGGAAAAGAACTCGTTGCGAAAGCGATCCATGAGGCCAGTTCTAGAAAGAACCATCTATTAGTTCGCGTAAATTGCGCGGCCATCCCTCCTCATTTAATGGAAAGCGAGCTGTTCGGCTATGAAAAAGGAGCCTTTACCGGGGCGTATAAAACACACCGCGGCAAATTTGAACTCGCTCATAAAGGAACGATTTTTTTAGATGAAATTGGCGATTTAAGCTTGGAGTTGCAAGCTAAAATTTTACGTGTGCTACAGGAAAAGGAAGTGGAACGAATCGGGGGATATGCGCCGATTCCATTGGATGTTCGCGTGATTGCCGCGACCAACCACGATCTAAAAAAAATGGTGGACGAGGGGCGGTTTCGCGAAGATCTTTATTATCGGCTCCATGTCGTGCCGATTCATCTCCCCCCTTTAAGGGCGAGAAAAGAAGATATTCCCCTCTTAGTAGAAGCGTTTCGTCAGCAACTGAATGAGCGTTTGGGAAAAAATATCAAGGGCTATGAAAAAGGATTCATGGAAGCTCTGCTTAGCTATCACTGGCCAGGGAATATTCGAGAATTGCAAAATGTGATTGAACGGCTCTTTAATCTCGCAGATGACGATATTTTGCGCTGCAAGGATTTGCCTTACTACATCTCCCACCCTTCATGCCATGAACAGCAAAACACGCCTGAGAAACAAGCAATCGATTGGGGCAACGAAGTGCGGCCCTTCAAAGAATATGAAAAACAAATTTTTGCTTTTGCCTGCCAGTATTATCCGAGCTATAACCAGCTGGCCCAAGCGCTGGGAATCACTCATAAAACGGCCGCCAAAAAAATAAGAGAATACGGCTTGGAGCACTTGGTTGGGAAAAAGTATCAAACAAATTGATACTTTTTCCCAACGTATTCGTCATCCCATAATGAAAACGCTATAATAAAGCGTTTTCATTTTTGGCATGATTTTTGCAGTTATAAAATAAAGAAATCATTCAGAGGAGGTAAGTCTATGAAAAAATTAATCAATGACCCGAACCAAGTAGTCGATGACATGCTGGCAGGAATGGTGGAAGCCCATTCTGATAAACTAAAAAGATTGCCAGACACGAACGTCATGATTAGAAAAGACGCTCCGGTTTCCGGGAAGGTCGGCGTCATCAGCGGCGGTGGAAGCGGTCACGAGCCGGCGCACGCCGGATATGTCGGCAAAGGCATGCTTGATGGAGCCGTATGCGGTGAAGTGTTCACGTCCCCCACCCCCGATCAAATTTTGGCAGCGATCCAAGCGGTTGATAGCGGAAAAGGCGTGTTGCTCATTATCAAAAATTACACCGGGGATATGATGAATTTTGAAATGGCGGCGGAAATGGCGGAAGCAGAAGGAATCCAGGTCGCAAAAGTGGTGGTAAATGACGATGTGGCAGTAGAAGATAGTACATACACCACAGGCCGGCGGGGCATCGCCGGTACCGTGTTCGTCCACAAAATCGCCGGTGCTCTAGCGGAGCAAGGGGCCACGCTCGCAGAGGTGGAAGCGGTCGCGAAGAAAACAGTGGAAAATGTGCGATCCATGGGAATGGCCTTAACTCCTTGCACCGTTCCCGCAGCTGGAAAACCGGGATTTGAACTGGGTGAAAATGAGATCGAAATCGGCATGGGAATCCATGGGGAGCCCGGCATCGAAAAAACCTCCATCCAATCGGCGGATGAAATCGCCCAAATCCTTCTCAACAACATTCTCGAGGACTTGCCGTGGAAGGAACACGACAAGGTGGCGGTCATGATCAACGGCTTAGGCGCCACGCCGTTAATGGAATTGTATATTATCCATAAAAAAGTTTCCGAGATTTTAAGAGAAAAGCGCATCCATATACATGAAACGTTCGTCGGCGAATTTATGACCTCGCTCGAAATGGCCGGCTGCTCTATTTCATTATTAAAATTAGACGACCAGCTCAGCGAACTGCTCGATGCGCAAGCGGACACCATTGCTTTCAAAAAATAACGGCTTTGCTTTTTGATCAGTCGCCGCTAAAAAAGGAGGGAGATCCAACATGTTATGGAATGTAGAACAAGCGAAAAAATGGATCAAACGGTTGAACGACAACATTCAAGAAAATAAAGTGTATTTAACGGAACTGGATCAAGCCATTGGCGATGGAGATCACGGTTTGAATATGGCGCGGGGACTTCAAGAGGCGGCCAACAAAATCGCAGACAGCCACTACGACGACCTCGGCTCGTTGTTTAAAGATGTCGGCATGACGCTCATTGCGAAGGTGGGCGGAGCTTCAGGCCCATTATATGGAACGGCTTTCATGAAAGCTTCTCTTGTTCTTAAAGACCGAAAAGAAGCGGATAGGAACGCTTTCGTTGCGGCGTTCTCAGCCGCCTTGGACGGGCTCAAAATGCGGGGAAAGGCACAAGTCGGAGACAAGACGATGATCGATGTGTGGGATCCGGTCATCGCGTGGATGAAAAGCCATGAAACGATTCGTGCAAACGAATTGGTGGATTTATCGAAAGAAAAAATGGAAGATACGAAAGAGCTGGAAGCAAAAAAAGGCCGGGCGGCTTATTTAGGAAAGCGGTCTGTCGGCCATCTTGATCCCGGAGCCGTTTCCTCCTATTTACTATTTGCTTCTTTAGCCGAATCATTCGAAAAAGGAGAGTCAGCCCCATGAAATATGTCAGCCTTGTCTTAATCTCGCACAGCTATGAAATTGTCAGCGGGTTAAAAAAACTGCTGAGCCAAGTTCAGCCTGACGTACCGATCGCCATCGCCGGAGGAGCGGAAGGCGGAATCGGAACCAATGCGCTCGACATCCAAACAGCGATTGAATCCGTCTATTCCGAAAAAGGCGTTGTGGTCTTATTTGATTTAGGGAGCGCGCTTATCAATGCGGAAATGGCCCTTGAAATGATGGAGCCGCACGAAAACATCAGGATAGCCGACGCCCCTCTCGTAGAAGGAGCCTATGCAGCGGTCGTGGAGGCCGGCTTAGGAAGCTCGTTGGCAGAAGTCGTCCGGGCGAGCGAAAGCGCAAAGGAACTTGTGAAAATTCATCGCTAGTCAAACATTTGAGGAGTGAACCCAATGATCGAAAAAGAAGTGACCGTCACTATTGAAAACGGGCTCCATGCCCGACCAGCGGCCCAGCTTGTCCAACAAGCCAGCCAATATCAAAGCAAACTGGAGCTTGTGATCGGCCAACAAAAGATTAATGCAAAAAGCATCCTTCATCTGATGAGTGTGGCCATCTCCGAAGGGCAAACCATCAAAGTGATGGTCGACGGGGAGGATGAGCAAGAAGCATGGACGTTTATCGCTTCTTTTCTCCAACCGGGCAATGAATCTACTCTGCGATAACGAAGCGTTGGCATCACCGCAGCAGCAAAACTTCATAATCTGATGATGATGTGGCTCCATTTTATCCGTATGTCACAAAAATAATCTAACAATTCAAAAAAAATAATTGACAACGCTTTCTTTTTATCGTAAGCTGAAACTAAGTTAATAGTTGTGACGGAGAAATGGAGATCCACAGTCATTCCCTATAGCAGTCTGCTTCACTGCAGGCGCGTGGGGGAGTTGCTGTGGATCTTTTTTATGAGCTAAAACAGCTATCTCCTCACAAAAAACGACCATACCAAAAGAAAAGGAGGAAATAGGAATGTCTGCGTTTTTTGGCGAACTTATTGGTACCATGATATTGATTATTTTTGGAGGTGGCGTAGTCGGCGGCGTGGTCCTCAAAAAATCAAAAGCCGAAAATTCCGGCTGGATTGTCATTACGATGGGATGGGGACTTGCCGTAGCCATGGCTGTATACGCTGTCGGCCAAGTTAGCGGCGCCCATCTGAATCCGGCAGTGACCATCGGATTAGCGGCGATCGGGGAGTTTCCTTGGAGCGATGTACCCGCTTACCTTGCCGCTCAAATGATCGGAGCCTTTATCGGCGCCGTCGTCGTGTATTTGCATTACCTACCCCACTGGAAAGCGACCGACGACCCGGGGGCCAAGCTAGCGGTATTCTCCACCGATCCGGCCATCAAAAATCCGGCGGCCAATCTTTTAAGCGAAGTCATCGGCACGTTTATTTTGCTGCTTGGCTTGCTGTCGCTTGGAGCGAATCGATTCGCGGACGGGATCAATCCGTTTATCGTGGGCTTTCTCATTGTGGCCATCGGGCTCTCCCTAGGCGGGACGACGGGATATGCCATCAATCCAGCCCGGGACTTAGGCCCGCGAATCGCCCATTTCCTTTTGCCGATTCCGGGCAAAGGAAGCTCCGACTGGGGCTATGCGTGGATTCCTGTCGTCGGGCCGATCATCGGAGGCACTTATGGAGCGTTATTTTATCAATGGGCTTTTAAAGGAGACAGCACCCCTGCCTTTTGGATTTTCACCATCGTAGTTGCTGCTATCATAGCAGCAGCGCTAGTCGGCAATAAAGAACAAAAAAGCGTCAACCTCTATAAGAATACGAAAGTATCAAGCTAAAAAATGGTGATTAAATAAAAATGAGGTGAAGAAAATGGAAACTTATATTTTAGCTCTTGACCAAGGAACAACGAGCTCACGTGCCATCATCTTTAACAAACAAGGAGAAATCGTTCATCTGTCGCAAAAAGAATTTACACAATATTTTCCAAAACCAGGCTGGGTTGAGCATAATGCCAATGAAATTTGGGGCTCCATCTTATCAGTCATCGCCACTTCCTTGTCCGAATCTGGAATCAAGCCGGAGCAAATTGCCGGTATCGGCATTACGAATCAGCGCGAAACCACAGTGGTTTGGGACAAAAACACCGGGCAGCCTATCTATAACGCCATTGTTTGGCAATCACGGCAAACCGCAGACATTTGCGAGGAGTTAAAAGCGAAGGGGCTTGATGATACTTTTCGCCAAAAAACAGGACTGCTTATTGATGCCTACTTTTCCGGCACCAAAATCAAATGGATCTTGGATCATGTGGAAGGAGCCAGAGAAAAAGCGGAGCGAGGAGAACTGTTATTCGGAACGATTGATACGTGGCTCATCTGGAAGCTCTCGGGCGGAAAAGCGCACGTCACGGATTATTCCAACGCTTCTCGAACTTTGTTATTCAATATCCATGAACGGAAATGGGATGATGAACTGTTAGACTTATTAACCGTACCGAAGTCCATGCTTCCAGAAGTGCGGCCATCTTCTAACATTTATGCCCATACCGTGCCATATCATTTCTTCGGACAAGAAATTCCGATTGCCGGAGCAGCCGGCGACCAGCAAGCCGCCCTATTCGGCCAAGCGTGCTATGAAGCAGGAATGGCGAAAAATACGTACGGAACAGGCTGCTTTATGCTGATGAACACCGGCGAAAAAGCGGTTGCGTCCCAGCACGGGCTACTGACCACGATCGCTTGGGGACTTAACGGCAAAGTGGAATATGCGCTGGAAGGAAGTATTTTTGTCGCGGGCTCTGCCATTCAATGGCTAAGAGACGGGTTGCGCATGTTCAAAAACGCGGCTGACAGCGAGCAATATGCCGAACGCGTCACCTCCACAGAAGGCGTGTATGTGGTACCGGCCTTTGTCGGGCTAGGAACCCCGTATTGGGACAGCGATGTGAGAGGAGCGATCTTTGGATTGACACGGGGAACGCAAAAAGAACATTTGATTCGCGCTACGCTAGAGTCCCTCGCCTATCAAACAAAAGATGTGCTCACGGCCATGGAAGCGGATTCAGGCATTTCCTTGAAAGCGTTGCGCGTGGATGGCGGCGCAGTAAAAAACAACTTTCTCATGCAATTCCAAAGCGATATGCTCGGCGTACCGGTGGAACGCCCGGTCGTCAACGAAACGACCGCGCTTGGAGCGGCCTATTTAGCAGGCCTGGCGATAGGATATTGGAAAGACCAAGACGAAATCGCGCAACAATGGAACATCGACCGGACATTCACCCCAACGATGGGCGAAGAAGCCCGAAACGCATGCTATGCAGGATGGAAAAAAGCCGTCAAAGCGGCGATGGCCTTTAAATAAACAGACCGCGCCGCTCCCTTGATCGTTTCTGGGGAGCGGCGCTTATTCTGTATACGTTTCCATGGATTATGTTCCATTTTTGATGTTTGCTCCACAGCCGCTTAACCATCTGCCCTCTCCTCACTTCTATAAGGCTTTTTTTGCCCTAAACCATCGCATCGACAAAGCCTTTTGTTACTTGAACATCAAAAGCGCAACAATTCCCAATGCCAAATCGCGAAAAAAGAAGCATAGCTTCTCGTTTTATTTTTTAGGCTGTTCATCATGGCGATAAACGCAATAATGCCTCCTTTTTTTTCCATAAACCACCCGATTTGTTGGAAAGGCGGTGATTTCATGCACTGCTCCTTCACAGGCGCGCCATCAGGCAGTGACAAAAAAAGTCAGGTTTGCTACACTAAAAGAAACATCTGCTCATGATTTTTATGCGAGGAGAGATAGGAACATGAACTCATCTGTCGTTTATCCGTCGCGCAGCCCTGTTGCTAAGCTAGCTGTTGCTTTTTTAGCCGCATTAGCCGTAGCGACAGGCGGGCTGTATGTGGGGCAATCCATTTCCACCGCTTGGTATTTGCCGCTTTACATTCTTGAAGTCATTTTGCTGCTTGTGATGATCTTTTCACGGCGCCAAAAAGTGGTGGGCTACCCGCTAATGTTTGCGTTTATGTTCGTTTCAGGCGCCACGTTGGCTCCCGTCATCGGTTACTACGTTTCCATTATTGGGGCGGCAGCCGTCTTTAAAGCGTTTGCTTTAGCGGTCATTTCCTTTTCTGGCGTTGCTCTTTACGCCGCGAAAACGAAAGAAGATTTTTCATTCCTCGGCGGCTTTCTCACGCTTGGGGCATTCGCATTGCTCGGCTTACTCATCGTCCAGTGGTTTATTCCGTTTTCAAACGTCGGACAAATGGGCATTGCCGCTTTAGGCATTTTGATTTTTCTCGGCTTTACGATTTATGACATCAACCGGCTTGCCCGCCACGGGTTTAGCGAAGCAGACATCCCTATGATCGTCGTTAACATCTATCTCGACTTCATTAATTTGTTCATCTATATTTTACGTTTCTTCGCCAGCGACGAAGACTAAGTGCCTGTCACGATCCAAAGTTTTTCGAACCTAGAAACAGAGAGTCGAAGGACTCTCTTCTTTTTCATTTCCAAAGCAGGAGTGTTGTCCATCTTGTCGAAAGCATATATGACGGTTGATCATGACCGATTGTTTAAGGAATTGATCACGACTTTTTTTGAAGAGTTGATTCTTCTCTTTTTCCCGCACATGTATGAGTATATAGACTTCGAGCATGCATCGTTTTTGTCGGAGGAGCTGTTCACCGATGGGACGGCGGGGGAGAAATATCATGTCGATATACTGGCAGAGACGAAACGGAAAGGAGAAGATCGTCTCATCATCGTCCATATTGCAAATCAAAGCTACGTACAACCTTCTTTTCCAGAACGAATGTTTATTTATTTTAGCCGCTTGTTTGAAAAACATCGCAAGCCTATTGTCCCCATTGCGGTGTTGAGCTACGACTCCCTTCGTCATGAACCTTCAGACTTTACACTTCGATTTCCGTTTGGAAAAATCATGGACTTTCACTTTTTCACCGTTGAGTTGCGTAAACAAAATGAGCGTGATTACATTCGCCATAACAATCCAACCGCTGCTGCGTTGTTAAGCAGAATGGGACATGCTGAAAATGAACGAGTAAGAGCTAAAGAAGCAATTTTTACGTATGATGGTGCGTATGGAGGACAAAGCAAAGCAACGATTGTTAATCGGCTTTTTTGAGACATATGTCAACCTATCAGACGAAGAAGAACAGCAATTATGAAACGAGGTGAATGAAATGGAAACAAAAGAAAAAGAACAAGTGTTGGAATTGATCATTTCGTACGAGAAAAAGGCGCTAGAGAAAGGATGGAAAGAAAGCGTGGAGCGAAGATTACGCAAGGATGGCAACAAGAAAAACGCCACATCGCGAAAAAAATGCTTGCTAAAGGATATGGACATCCAAGCGATTCATGAACTGACGGAGCTGTCTTTAGAGGAGATTGAGAAGTTGAGATAGATGCTCGTCACGTCCCGAAGTTTTTCGAAGATCGGGAAAAGAGAAATGAAAAGAGGATGCGGGAGCGAACGTTCTTATTTAAGGAAGCTTTTATCTCTGTCAAAAAAGAAATGATAAAACTCGTGCGCCCACATGAAATTTTCGTATATTCTCGCTGTGCGGTGTTAATATGGACACAATAATCACCGTTATAGTCATACACAAGCCCCACCATCGTTAGCATTTTGAATCGGAAACTGCAATACATTGGCGTGCTCGTAAAGATCAGTTTTTATAATAAAATAAGCGGCTTTACATGAGCAAGAGGATCTCTGAGAGAGTAAATACGGTCCATTGCCTTTTTCATTTTCGACAAATGTGTTTTGTTAGGCTCTAAAATCATTTCAAGATTATCTTTTGTAATCAAGGACTCCCCCTTGGATTTTCCGAATTTGTGACTGATTTTAAAACATCGATCCGTTCAACAAATTCACTAAAAAGATGCATACCCTTTTTTAATTCTTCGTCCACTGTACCGTAAAACGAAAGTGCCACATAATTCATAAATGAATCAGCTCGGCTACGGCCAAACGTTCTTTCTTTGAATTCCATATCTGCCTTGTAAAAAAAGAACGGATCCTTAATGCAGAATAGCTTATTGGTCTTTGCAACATACTCCTCCACATTTCCTTCGCCTTTTAAGAAATTATAATAAGCTGTCTTCTTAATACCCGTACGTTCCATCACCCATGAATGTTTAAAGGACAAAAAATAGCCCTTTCTGAAAAAGAAAGGATGATGTCAAGTCAGATATGTTTCTATTTTCGCTAGGCATTCATCAATGATTCTATCTATTTCTTCAATTTGTGCATCTTCTGGATTATATTTCTTTAAAATTGTTAGATTACGAGCTTTCCAATCCAATGATTTAATTTGATCCGTTAAAACTACCCCTGTTATTGGATAGCCATCGCCATCAAGGGATATTCCTTCTTTTGGTAAATCCACTTCGAAGGGATAACCCTTCTTTTGATTGGTCATCGGACAAACAACGATAAATCCTGTTGCTTGATTGAATTCTTTAGGGGATAAAACAATAGCATTCCTTCTCCCGGCCTGCTCATGACCAGCTTGTGGATGGAAGTTTAAAACAACGAAATCGCCTCTCTCTGGTACGTCTGCTGGCATTAAATCAATTCACGCCCTTCTACCCCAAAATCAATTTCCTCGTGCCGATTTTCAGGTGTAATCTGCGATAGCAGTTCTTCCAATGTGTATTTCTTCCGTGTTCTTTTTGGCTTTAATGTGATGATCCCTTCATTTTCAATCATGTTTAATTCCATTTCGGAACCTTGTTTGATCCCTATTTGATCAGCAACATCTTTTGGGATACGAATGCCCAAACTGTTTCCCCATTTTTGAGCAACAACTGTAGACATGTAGTCCCCTCCTTTACTTTGGTTGATTTTGCTTTCTAAATGTTCCTTTGCGTTCATTATATCACCCCCACCCCGAAATGTATATACATAGTATATACATTCTTCCGAAAAAGGATACCCCTGATTTTTCGACAAACCAATATTCTCGCCGCAAAGGCGATCATTTGAATCGATAAATGAAAAATGCTTTTTTCAGACTCAAAAGCATATATCAACCAGTATCGTTACAAACATTGAACTGCGAAATGAGGCATAAAGCTTTGCCATAACAAAAAAGGCAGGATCTTCAAGGAGAATCTAAAGCATCTATATAAAAAATCAGACAAACTCGTTTTTGTTCATGTGGGCAATGCATATGACTCATCCTTTATCATAATTCAACAAGCTTACGAGCGGTTTTCCGATGAAATCCTGCGCCTCTATTGGAGCAGTGACAGACACCAACCCTTACTCCACTTTCTTCATCATGTTGAGAGACGCATCTTTCGCTTCATTCAGTTTGTCTTCATAACGTTGTAGTCAAGGAACGAGTTCATCCCGCAACCCTTCGATCGCGGGCATGCTTACGCCAGGAAGGTTCATCGCGAGAGAAGAAAGCTCCCACGACAAGGTCGTCCGCGCCCGCTCGCAAGCATCTTCGGCATCCGAAATATGCCGGGCGATCTCCTCTAACTCATCCAGCTTCAGCCGGATCATCGTCTGTACAGCTCCCCCGTTGGTTTGAACCATTCCGCTGATGTTTCGCTTCGTTCTCGATCGAAAGGTAGGACCATCTTCCGTTTTCCTGTATGCATGTTGACTCACTCCTCCATCTATCTTTTTTATAGATGGTAACATAAGTAAAATAAGGGTAAATGATAATTCTATAACGATTTTTATCATCAATCATTCATTATATACCTAATTTTCACCTGACAAATAATCCAAAAGTCCTTAACTATTGGTGTTTGGAATGGATGGTGACTGGCTTGTTTCAAAAGAGCCAAGCCACTTGGTGACATTACGCATCCTTTCCGTTGATTGTAGCTATCACACAAGATAACACGATTCACTTGATAGCAGAAAAATCAAGCTTCCCTTCGATTTATGGGCTTTTTGTGCGTATTTTGCATCCATTATGCGTTTTGCCACATGCTCTTGCTCCATTACTGAGTAAATATAATGTGCTAAAACTTGCTCTTTTTACTTGTAACTTTATACAGGCATTTCAAATATAAATATTTCGTGCTCAATTTTGGTTAATGGGAGGAATTTGAGTGCCTAGTACATTTGAGCAAATGAAAAATGACATAGAGAAAGGATGGGATATCGTTCTTTGGTCCAAGTCGTACGGTTGGGGTGAAGCAGCAAAATTAGCAGGATGTATATACCTAGGCTGCGCTACAGCTTATCTTGGTCAGCAATTGGAAGAACTTGCTGCTAAGGTAGGTCCAGATTTACTTAAACAAGCTTTAGCTAATAAGGGGAAAATATTTGGTGCTGGACAATTTGAGGTAGAAGCGGGGACTGCCTATTGGAGCACCTACTATAATGTTTGGAATCCTTTTAAAAGGCGTCATGAAAGAGTTACTACAGACCGATATGTTCGATTATACGTGAGAATGAGGAGAAAAAGAAGCTCAGCGGAGTACAGAGTACACGATGAACAAACGTATCAGCCGGAGCACTTCCAATACCCGGAATACTCTGGCGGGTTGGTATATCCAGTCACTGAAAAGGGGGATATCATCTTATAAAAATAAATCTAATAAAACTTTGAGAAGGGGATGGGAACGGTGCCTGTCAAGCTCCAAAGTTATGTTGATGTACACTATTTATGGCTCGATTCCTCTCTTTTCTATCATTCCAGTTACTATTGGTTGGTTGATACTCGTTCATCCTTTTCCCTTCTAAAACAAAAATAGCCCTTTCTTGTTTGGCTTGCTCAACCGAATAGCTCGCCACCTTTTCTGTCTGTTTATTATACTGCTTCCATTCATATACAAGCAATGAGCATTAAGATATTGGCAGTCACTAATAATTTATTAGGCCGAGGCCATATAGAAGCTCCGCAGTTGCTGCAAAATTTGTCATTAGAATTAGTTCGATTTCCACATTTAGCGCAACCCCCCCTCTTTTTCACCTTAATACATGCACTTATTATTATATGCCGACAATAAGTAAAATTCCGACCGTCATTTTCACACATAATAAGGAAGATTTGGATAAGACTAAAATCGAAAATGAGCATGATGTATATTCGCTCATCCGCCCCATATTTCCAGATGCTAGATTAGAGGTGGTAGATGATGCCGGTTATGCTTCCGTCAGATATGATATCGTACTCGATGAATACGGAATTTAATAGAGGTGAAATGTACAAGAGAAAACATGACGGAACGTAAATTAAGGGAAGAGTTAGGCTCAGATTCCTTTCATTATGAAGCTGATCATCTTTTCCTGTTTATCTTTGATAAAGTGAAATTAATAAAAAACCCTGATGCTTTTGAGAAGGCTTTTCGAAGAGAAAAACACGGCTTCGATAAAGAATTGGAAACCATTATTATTCGGGAAATCACTTTCTGATTTCTAAAAGCGAACGAGTGTTGCTAGTTACAACATCCATTTCTTTCCCACGATACTTCGAAAACGTGCCATGGCTTCATTCCCTTCCTTTTTCTTGAACGCATTCCCTCATCTCTCCTATTCTCTTCCCTCCTTATGGAAATGTATGAGACGAAAAAGCTCCGCAGTCATTCCCTGCGAGGAGCCTTTTGGCATTACACTTCAACGTGTGACGGGTACGGATCGCCGAGAATCTGGTGGCGCTCTGTTTCTTTTTTAAGGGTTTGCAACCGCTGAAGGGAAGAGGAGATCTGCCTTTTAAAACGCATACGCGCGACTGATTACAAGCCGCTTGTAGAAGCGAAATTGGTTCCTTTGACAAATTCCATATACTTTTGCCTCTGTTCGGCTTTTGTTCCTGAAAAATAATCAACTCATATATTGGTGTTCATAAATGGGAGTGGGAAAGAGTGTGGGTACATATATACAGGGACAATAGCGCGTTCTTGATCCTAAATATCCACATTGAACATGGATTCATCGCCCCAATCAGAATAAAATGAGCAGGATAAGTGGCTTTGGAAGCAACGCGGCTCATCGTCACTTTTCCTGTCTCTAACGGCTGACGAAGCATATCCAATGTCTTTTTCGTAAACTCTGCCATTTCATTTCGGATGATGACAGGCCCGCAACCAATGCGCTAAACTTGAACATGCAGGTTATGATCCTGTCTACTTGTACCATCAATGATGAAAGGAGTATTCAATGCCTGCGAAATTTTAAAAAGCGTCTCTATCCTAGGACTTGTAAGTCCCGCTTCAATTCTCCCAATCGTGGATTTTGGAACTCCAATACGGTCTGCAAGTTCCTGTTGAGACATATTCAGCTGCTTACGTCTTGTTTTAATCTGTGCAGCTATCGTTCCTTCTAATTGAAGTTTTTGAACATGCTGCTCGCCTCGAATGGCTGCATATTTCTTAAAAAAATCACTCATTCTTTTTCCCCCCAGTTGATTAATAAAGGCAAGGATCAACAGCGCAATAACTTTCATATGCTGATTCAGCAGGCACAATATCCTCTCGTCTTGTCGCTCCGTTATACTGCTTGTCAAAATAATGAAGCAGTATGACTTTTGAAAAATTGTGGATCGCAAATATAATTCTGTGATTTCCAGTTCTTCCACCCCTTATACCCCATCTGTAAAAATTATCATAACGAGTATTCATGCTAAGATGTTTCAATGACGGAGGGGTTATATCGTCCGGAAAGCTGTTGTCCTCCGGATCAGAAGGATATGGATTATGTTGAATAATCGTAAGTTGCCTTGCATATACATCAGCAACATGGCACCATATACCCGGACGACCTTTTTGTCTAAGTTCTTGCTCGGCTTTACTCAATAGATAATCTTCAAATTCCTTTACATTTCCTGTGTATATTACCTCAAACAACATCCTCTACCCTTTACTAATTATTATACACATGGTAGCATTTATGCTACTGAAAAGCAATAATTTATAATTACATTTTCCTTAATGCTTGCACCTGTTCCTCATAAATAGCTGTTGTTTGAATGCTTTCATACCGAGCAAGCCGTCTAATAATTTCAATGGGCGTTCCGGCATTGGCTAGGTTTTTGCAAAAACTATGACGGAAGCGGTGCGGGGGAATGTTCTCCATATTGGCTAAATCCGCGTATTTCGTTAGCATTTTGTGAATGGCCCTCTCTGTTAGAAACATGGATCTTTCCAATGCGAATAAACGTTGAGATTCCTAAGTGTAAGGGGTACCTCCTATCCCACTATGGAGAAAAAGAAACAGAGAGTCATCAGACTCTCTGTTTCTATGTTCGACAAACTTCGGAGCGTGACAGGCCCGCAATCCAAAACAAAGCAGCGATTTTTAAATTATTCAGCAGTAATAGTCAACTTAACCGTTGCTGTTTTACCATCTAACAAGTAAGTTACTGTGAAAGCATTCCCAGCTTCTGCGCCAGTAATACCAACTTCATTTGTACCATTTACAATCATAATGCAGGGGATTGAGAAAGATGAGACTTAATATAGTTCGTCAATATACGTTGCATTTCTTAACAAAGGCAAAGTTGTTGTTTTGTTCACTAAGTATCTCGCCTCTAAACCATTTTTCAGCGGAAGAGGATTCGCGAATGTTCCCACTTCACGTAAAAGAACCACATTCGTCGTTTCCCACGTGCGAATTTCATCCCAAAACTTCGGATCGTTCATTAAAGGTTGTAGTTCAGGAATATGCATGTAATCGCCTGGCTGAATGTCATAAATGATTTCCTTTACTTTTCCATAATAAGCGATATGACGCGGATGCTCGTTTTTTGTTCCGTCACTTTCTTGCTTCGTCGTTTCATAAAAAAGCAAATACTGCATCGGTGTCACTCTTCCAAGGGAAGGATTAAAGAAGTAAACGTTGTGCTTATGAAGCAACTCCATAAACCATGGGTGTTGAGTGACAATCACCGCCTCCCTTACTTCTTTCACCTTCAACTCATCAATGTTCACACGCGAAAAAGACACATTCGTTTTCATTTCTTTCTCAACCCTTTCCTCAATAGTTTGAATAAGAAATTCATTCAGCGACTGACTATAGGACGAAGCTAATTGTGCCACTTCTTGATGTAATTGGGGAGACATTCTTAGTAAGATTCGACCACTATATTCTTTCATTACTGCCACCTTTAGTATGATTCGTTGATGATATCATTATATAATCGTGCTGAATGCATGTCAAGCAAGATGTACGATTTGATATCATTTTTAAAATGATCGTTATTCTTAGTGATTCCACCAGAGAACACTCGTCCCCCATCCCCCATCGCATCCCCACATTTCTGAATCGTGCATGTCGATGGCACACAAGGAATCCCCCAGATCCCCTAGTTTTCCCACCCAAAAATCATCACAAAAAAATTCCCATTTTGTAAAAAGTAAAGGTGTTGTCCAACTTGGAAAACATCAATGGACGATGGATGCTCCGCAAGAAAGCACGAAAGAACGATGAAGGCAATATCCAGTCACTCGCTAAAAAACGAATCTCCCCTCATGAGCATTGATTTTGCGTGATTGATTCAAAAAAATAACGAACCAGCTTATATGAATTGTCAATAAAAATCATGGAATAACGATGATTGAATCATTCATATAAAAAGCGGAAAGTGATGAAAAAGCAAAAGAAAAGCCGTATATCCATAGCAAGATATAAGCCAGACAAATCATTCCAACCAACGAGGAAAAGATGATCGCTTCAGCATATAAGGATAAAAAATCGTGAATCAACAAGATGTTGATTAGAAAAGGATTCCATACAAATGAAAAACATAAATACAAAAGAATATTCACCCAAAAACAATCGATCCCCATCGAAGATCATCAAGGAAGGATAACACCTTAACTCCTTATGAGTTATTTTGGTTGAGCCATTATAAATCTGTCTGCGCAAAAGGCAGGGGAACCGGGGGAATGGGCGCAACTCCATGCTACGACTGCATTGGACAGCCCCCATCTTGGGGGATTGGATCGGGGGAAAGGTGGAGAAAAAAAACGGCTGACACCGATCGTGCCAGCTGCTTAGTTTGATCGAAGAAGACTTTCGATCTCGTATTCATATCCATACCGTTTGAAAAACTCAATCAAGGCTACTTCAAACAATTCCCGCTGCTTGATGTTTCTCTGATTGCAAAACTCCACCGCTAAATCCTGCAAGCGGTCTGACATTTGAATGGTCTTTCCGCTTGTCCTTCCCGGAACGATGTAGCGTGGAATAGTGTTACTTGGACCTGTTGGTACAATCAGTTCTAACAGCTTTTCTTTGTTCTTTTCCAACATCTCAAGAAGCGGGAGGTAGTATTGTAGCTTGCTGAGTAGTTCGTTATCGATCGGCTGCCCTTTCGTTTCCTTCCTTTCATCCTTTTCTTCAGGAACGATGTTTATTGAGTGACTTTCCGGCTTCGCGATTTCGATTTTTCCGGTCTTCTTCACATAATTTCCTTCATTCGGCGACCAAACGTATCCTTTTGCTGACATATATTCTGCTAACTCTCGGTGATCTTTGAATCCTGCTTTTTTGCATACCTCATCAATATCAACATCCTTTTGTTTCAACATTTCTATCACGATGCCTGCCTTTGTGGTCGGCAATACTTTTTTGTGTTGGTCTTTGATAGCTGGTAGTTTCGGAACATAGGTTTGTTTTGCACTATCCCACGTGAAGTTTCGTCTTCTCATATAGATATCGAGCGTCTTATAATTGGCATGCCCGAACATCTCGGCTAGTTCATCCCTCGTCAATCCTTCCGCTAATCCTTGTAAAATGTCTTTTACACGTTCATCGTATACCGGTTTCTCTTCTTGGCGAATTGCCATTATCATCATCCTTTCCCCTGTTCTCTTTATGGTCAAAAGGAGAGGCGGTTGTATGGCCTCTCCTGCTTACAATGTGTGAATCGCTTGTGCTAGTTGCTCCTGATTGGCATGGACATAGACGGAAGTCGTTTTCAAGTCCGCATGCCCTAGCAGCTTCTGAATATGGACAATGTGAACATTGTTTTTGACGAGATTGGAAGCAAAGCTGTGCCGAAGAACATGGCAAGTCACTTTCTTTTTCCAGCCCAATTTTTTCGTCGTTTCATGCAAGATTCGATTGACGTACACATCCGACACTTTCCCTGTTTTGGCTAACGCAAAGAAAAAGTTGCTTTCTGTATCCGGTCTAATGTTCTCTTTGTAATCGATTAATACCGGAAGAAGCTTAGGGCTAATCGGTATTTTCCTTTGCTTGTTCCCTTTTCCGTTTTGTACGAAAATGGTTTCCTCCTCTAGATCTACATCCTCCAGTGTAAGGGATAAGCATTCGGTGATTCGTAAACCCGTGAAAAAGAGGAACTGTATGATGGTCTTGATCGTTGGATGCTCGATGGCATTGACCAATTGTTGATACTCTTTCTCATCAATAAACGTCCGTTCTTTCTTCGGCGCTTTCAGTTGATCGATGGGAGCCACGACATTTTCCTTTGTCCATCCCTTTTTAATGGAATATTTATAAAAAGACCTTAACGTGTTTAAGTGGCGGTTGACACTCGCTGGTTGATAATTTCGTTTTACACGCAACATCGTCAGATAATCCTCTAAATCTTGGGTTTGAATATCCTCTAACATCACGAAACCGTTATATCGTTGTTCCAAAAAGCGATTGACCATTTCTAAGTCTTTGGAGTATCCGCTAATTGTTTCTGGACTAGCATTTCGAGCCATCAAACCTGCAATATACTCTTTCATGCAATCACGAAACATTTTTTTACTCATATGCATTGCCTCCTTATCGTTGGATCAAAGGAAAGGGAGCAGTTCCCCTTCCTTCTCTCCCTAATCAAAATCCTTAATATTAATCTCTTCTCCTTCATCAGATTCAAATGCTGAGATGTTCTTTTTTCTTGGCATTCTTGCAATCTCTTTATCACTCAAGATTTTGCATATTCCATACTCCTCGGCTCGTTCTTTATCCATCACCATGACATACACCCTGTCTTCCCCTTTTGACCCTGCCAAAGGTTCCAGACCACTATTTTTTCTTAACTCGATATCACTAGGTTCCAAGACTTTGCGGCGATTGGTATATTTTCCCGATTCCGTCTTCAGGTATCCTTTTTGTTTCCATTCCTTACAAACTACTTTTGGATCACTAAAGTTTCCTTCTTTTAGCAATTGCTCGAATTTGTGAGGAAAAATCGATACTTCTACCTTATCTCTAAAGGTGATTTTGCCCCAGCATTCGTTTCCATCGAACTTTTGACTCTCAATCCGGAAGTATTTACTGTGCCGCATCACTCGTTCTACCATATATTGATACGCTTTTTCACCTATTTCTCGTTCAAACGCTGCTTCTTTTTCCACTTCGTACAACACGTTCATCATACTTTCCAAGTCGAGCGAAAGCCCGAGCGACTCATTCACCATCTCTGCAGTCGCAAGGAAAACGCCAAACTTCTCGGACACCCTCGAAAGAAACTCCGTTTTCGTCAGGTTCTGTTCACAATATGCTTTCCACTTCTCACATCGCTCTACCACTTTCTCTACGCCTAACTGCAACAAGTAGCGAACGAATTTGATTCCGGCATGTCCGTAATTCTCCAGCAGTCCTTTTTTTAGGTTGTCAGAGTTCTTCGCCGAACTCGTCCATGTGATATTGCCAAACTCGAACGCTCGCATTCTCAATCCTGCATTTTCATTGGTTTTTTGGAACAGGGAATGCTCTGCAGTTGAGATAATCGTAGTGGACCAGCTTCGTTGTTTCCTCAACTCTCCCTCTTTAGTCATCCGCTCTTTTTCTCGATTCTCCGCAAACATATAGAGAAGGGAGGTCAGGTCTTTCAAGGTGTTCATCGATGTTTCATCAAGAACAAGCGGCACTCCATAGTTGTCCCGAAGCAACGCAACAATGGCATTGTGTGTCGCACTCCAACTTTTAATTAGCCCCTTTTTGTTTTTGCTTGGTCTACCGAAGGCAGAAACGGCTACCTGTGCCGCAGTGGTTTTTCCTTTCGTACTGTTCCCGTAGATATGGACGATCAATGTGTCCATATCTTTAACTTTGGACAGCAAACCGACAACAGGAGCAGAAAAGCCAAACACAAGCGCTAGTTCTAAATGAGTATTTCCTATCACTTCAGAACGAATAATATCCAACCAACCTTCTAATGTTCCTTTTGGCTCTATATTATAGTCCCCACAATAAGTAGAAGCAGGAGGATTATTGCCAATAATCGTATGATGTTTGAAGTACAGTTGATCCTCCGCTTCCTCCCAGCCCATTCGATTGTGAACCGTTTCGTATGGGGCAGAGGCTTCTTGTATCCGCAAGAATTGGAGAATATCTTTGACATTGCTGTAGATCACATCGACTCCTTTACGGCTAAGCTTTTGAAACTCATTCGGCTGTAGCTGGTCTCTTATAATCTCTTCAGTACGATACTGCCCTTGATACAAGTAACGAAGGGTGAACGCGACATCATTCGTTTCCATGACCTGACGTACATTCGTGATTTTTAGATATTTACTAACGAATCTCCAAAACTTCTTTCCAGACTTATCCTCATCCTTTACCCATAGTCCTTTGCTCGTCAGCCGCCATTGTCCATCTTTCCCATATTCCTCATACTTTTTCCCTGTTGTCATCGGTCATTCCCCCTCTCATTTTTCTACTAATTGCATCACTCATCACCGATTTCATCAGAGGCGAAGTCATCACATACTGGCTTTGGATGCCGGAGCATTTCAGCAGGTTCGATATGTATTACCTGCCTAACATGCACTTCCGTTGCCTGAGTCAAGATTTCTGTTCTTTTTCTCATTTCTTCATCTCTCCTCTCGCAAGGCTTGTCACTAAACCGCAATGACTCCTCATTTTACGCAACAAAAAACGCCCTAGCAAAACAAAGACCTCAAAGAAAAGGGCACACTTCACCCATTTCTATTTACTGAAGTCTTTGTTGCTAAGGCGTCTAGTGTCAGGCTTCGCACGTAGTTAATGCCTGTCTTATTGACTTGAGTTAGCTTGCATGGAAACGATTTGTCCTGCAGAGGCTTCCTTATATGCAACAAAAGAATACACTGCGATTTAGTTGTAAAGATATCTTAAATTAACAATATAGTACTTGTCAATCATTTTTTTCTATTTTTTTATTTTTTCTGCCCATATCCCGTAATGGGATATGGAGCATTTATTAATGGCTATTAATATAAATTTATATCAATAATGATTATTGGTATTTCTTCATCAAGTAATCTTTAAGGCTATCATTGATGAATTTGGTGATCGATTCGATCTGGTTCTGCTTCTTGAGCATTTGGATGATTTGGTGGACGTTTTTTTCTAAGTATGTAGTCACCCGAACATGGGTGTCCGCAAACGTTTCTTTCTTTGGTATCTCCTTAAACACAAATGGTTTGCCATTTAGGAGTAGCACTTCTTTTTCATTTTCATCGTTCTTCCATTCGTTACTTCGCTCGTGAACGTCTTCTTGGGAAGCTTCGCCATCGTCATATTCGATCACCTCTTCGTATTCGTATCCTTCTTCAAGTTCTTCCTCCCATTTCATCGAAGTTGAGGGTTCTTCATGACGAAAGCGGCTAAGGTCAATGTTCCGTTTTCTTCTCATTCCATAGTACCCATCGTAATGGTCCATTATTTTCTCTCCTTTTCTTTTCAAGTTTACGTTGATGTCGATGTATACGTTTATGTAGACGTAAACGCATTATTTTATTGTTTTTATCTGTGTGAAAAGAAAAAGACAAAAAAATGGAGGCTGTGTATGACGTGTTTTTAAATGAATCGTCACTGCTTGCTTACGCAAAGAATACGCAAACAAGCAGTAACTGTTCATTAGTAGTCTTCCGGAAACAAAATGATGACTCCCTCTGATCCTTGATCCATCACCCACACCGTTCGCTCAATGGGTTCGGCTTCTTCAAGCTGTACAAAAATCGTTGTTTCTCGATTCGGTACTTCTTGTCTTTGAATGAGCCATTGTTGATTGTTTTCCACATAAAATTCGAATACTTGCAGGTAATCTGTTAACAGTTCTTGCTTCTCTTCTAAGTAATCGATGATCAATTGTTGATGCTCCTTACTTAACTCTTCTACCACTGCACGTGTCATGTATCGTGGCTTACTCCGCTCAAACACTAAAATCACCTCTTCCCTCGTTCCATTCGGCATGTTCAAAGAGCCATTGTTCTGTATCTTCGTCGTGAATCCCAATTAACGTATAAAACAATTGGAATTCATGACCAAATCGTTTTGCTATGCGGTAGAATTCGATTAAACCTTGTTGATGTCTTTCGACGTACTCCAATGTAAAAGAATCATCTAGCAGTTTAATCACGGCGTCCCCTGCTTCCAGTAGAATGAGTGTTTGCTGGTATGGTAAATAGAATTGAAAGAGCTCTGTTTCCCTATCCTCTGCTTTATAAAGCTGCAGGAAATCATGTTCGATTACTTGAATGAGCGGCTTTGGTATCTGTCCGAATGCTTTTAATGCTTCGATATCATTTATACATTGAATTACTTTCATCGTTCCCTTTTCTCCTTTCTTACAGCAGCTGAACGGCATCCATCTTCTCCTGTCGTGTCGTTTGAATATAGAACTTCGCAGTCATGTTGACCGTACTATGCCCAGCCAATTTGCTGACGGTTGTTAAATCAACACCTTTCTTCAACAATCGCGTGCAGAAAGTATGCCGAAACAAATGCGGATGTAGCTTGAATCCTAGCTCCTTCGAAACGTTCGCAAGCCAATCTCTTACCGCATCCCGATGGACTTTTGGGGCACGTTGGCTAAGAAGCAAGTATTCGCTATCCTTGAATTTTGATTTCAATCTCTCCTCTTTGACGTAGGTGCGAATCAAATGGACCACATCTTGCCGTAGACTAATTTCCCGGATCTTGCCCCCTTTACCCCTTACCGTTAGGGTAGAGGCAAGGTAATCAATGTCACTGAGTTTGATGCTGACTAATTCACTCACACGCACTCCGGTATACAGAAGTAAGTAGGCAATTAATTTATTCCGTTGGCTCACTTTTGTATGATCCTCTAAGTAAAAAAGCAGCTTCTCGACTTGTTCTTCCGATAAAGCAGTCACGATCTGCTCACTTCCTGCGGCAATTTGGATTCGGTCCCGTTTGAGCTGAATGTAACTTTCGCTCACAATTCCTTTCTTCTGCAGGAAGTCGTTGTACACTTTCAAACTATTGATTTTCTTGTTGATAGTTGCAATGGCATACTCATTGTCTAACAGATGTTGTTTGTAACGGACAAAGGAAAAACGGGAAAGCGGCTGACTGGTGTCAACCGCCTTTTCGGTCAAGTATTTTTGAAATCCTTCTACATCCCCTACGTACGACTCAATCGTTTTTGGCGACTTTCCCTCTTCTGTGAGCCATTGTTTGAATGCACCGAGTAATTCCTGCAATGGAAGCACCTCCTTAAAACACAAAAAAGCCATTGATGCTTGCATTTGCACCAATGGCTTTTACTTTTTGATGATGTCAATGATCGTTTTCACTATGCAGCCTGAACACGGTTGACTGCATGGACACGGACAAGGAAAGATTTTCACTCATGGCTCCCCCTTCTTGTTTATTTTATTCCCCCTAGTCCTCGCTGATCAGTTCTTTGACGACTTCAGTGGCAACGGCAACTAACACTGTTGTGATAACTTTTTCCCACATGCTCTCTCACCTCCTTTCAGCCCTACTCACGACAGTTATATAATAATGACGGGATTTTTCTGGTGCCGGAAGCATGGTGGTTCCTTGTCGTTCATCAAATCTGCCATGCATGGTTGAAATCCATTTAGTTTTGTCGTGAGATTGCCGAAAGAAATGTCGTGAGTTGTTCCTCACTCTTGGCTAATTCTCTCTAAATAGAGAATGTAGTTTTGTAGGATGTTGCGGTCCTCACGGTCCGGAATTCGACGCAAAGCAGCTTCAATATCTCTTTTGTTGATCTCGATCTCTTCCTCGACCACTTCTTCCAACAACAGCTGCACAAGCTCGTCTTCACTTAACATGTCGCCATAGCTGTCCAATCCGTAACTGTACTCTTGATAGTACGCCATACCGTCAATCACAATGCGATGGTATTTTGCCATGTTCTTTTCCCCTTTCGTCTAACAGCGATATCGCCATCCTCAAACGTAGATTTTATAGCTGATTTGCTTTCCATCTTTGATCCACACTTCGTACAGCTTCTTTCTCGTCTCCTCATTGACGACCACTCCGGCAATCCATTCGTATCCTTCTGCATCCACGTACATTAGTGCCTCCAAAAGCAGCGGGTTCGGCAACTTCTCTAGGTGCTCTGCGGGAACAAGCAACTCGTCAATTTCGTCATGATAGAACTCATACGCCTCATAGCCCACTTCGTCATGCGGCACTTCCATGTTAAACTCGCTTTTCATCTTCTCCACGAACCAGTCGATATGCGACATATTCTCATCTCCTTTCAAATGTAGCCTTTTTCTTTTAACGACACGAACTTTTCTTCGCAAACAACCAAATGATCCAGCAATTCAATGCCAACAATTCTTCCTGCTTCGACTAGCCTTTTTGTCACTTCAATGTCTTCCCTTGAAGGAGTCGGATCAGACGATGGATGGTTGTGAGCTACAATAATCGAAGCCGAGTTAGATAGAATCGCTGATTTGAACACTTCCCTTGGATGCACGATGCTTGAATTTAGACTTCCTACGTGGCAAATGTTGATGGCGGTCGGCTGATTTTTCGTGTCAAGGCAGACAACGACAAACAACTCGCGGTCAGCTTCAACGAGGAATGACTTTAACAACTTGTATGCGTCTTCCGGCGACTTGATTTGTCGCTCCTTGTACAGCACGCTAGATTCACGAACGAGCTTTAGACTGACAATGTTGATGCGCTTCGCTGGCTGTTTGGTAGACACCTCTCTTTCTAGCAACTCTAGCTGCTGATGGTTGTTGGTTTGATACTTGCTCATCCTTTTCCCTCCTAAAACAAAAATAGCCCCAATTCCCTGAAAGGAATTGAGGCTTTAGCGATTGATTCAAAGATATAATATATGCTTAAAATTCCGTTCAACACGCATTTCGAAAAACAAAAGACAGAGAGCCAATCAATGACTCTCTGTCTCTGTCAATCTTCGACAATCTTCGGGGCGTGACAGGCACGCACTCCATGGTTTGATACTTGCTCATCCTTTTCCCTCCTAAAATAGAAATAGCCCCAATTCCCCGAAAGGAATTGAGGCACTATGACTGTAGATTCAAAATCATAATATATATTTGAAATCGAGCTTGATACAGATTTGGGCAAAAAGAAAAGCCCCGCGGAGATGTCTCTCCGCAGAGCTTTCCTTCTAACCTATCACTCTTCGACAAATGTCGGAGAGTAACAGTGAGTTGCGCCTAAATATTATTCAGTAACTTTTACCCAAGTTTTACCCAAGCTGTTTTATTACCAGTTTGGTCAACTAAGCGTACATAAACATCGTTAGCAGCTGCAGATAAATCTAATCCACTAAACACCACAGCATTTGCAGTAAAAGATTTCACAAAGTTTGCAGAGATACCATCAGCAGCTGTATCAGCAGTTGGAGCTGTAGCACCCTTAGTAACTAGTTTGTATTCAACTTTAACTGGCTCAGAGAAGGTTACACCAGTTGCTTTTGCAACAATTTTACCATCATTTGCAGCAGCACTTGTTTCATCAGCAATTACAAAATCAGTACCTGCTGGAGCGGTTGGAGTCGCATCAGCTAATTCAGTAGTAACACGTACAGGTAAATCTAATGCAACACCATTTTCAATAATAGTTAAGCGATAAGTAGAGTTTGCAGCAGCAATAGTATCACCGTTAACATCTGTAACTGTTAATGTGTCAGAAGCACTCGAAACAAAAGTATCATCTGAAGTGAATCTAATATTATTAAATCCAGCAGTAGATACTACATCAGCGTTATTAATGTCAAAATCAGATTTCACACCAAATTGGTCAACTGTCCATAAGTAAACTCCAGCAGTACTTAGATCGAATGTACCTGCATAAGTAGCAGTCACTAACTCAGTTTTTGCTTTAGCAGTAGCAGCACTTGCAACTGGAGCATCCATTGCTTTTAATTCTGTAACTCGAATGTCATCTTTAGAGATAGTGACTGTTTGTTCAAGTGTTTTTGTACCTTCATCAGTAGCTAAGTTAATACGGATTTTACCTGTTGCATCTTCGGTAATCAATGGAGCAGATCCTGCAACATACCATTTACCAGTAGCAGCATCTTTTGCAACTTTGACATTAGATGTAACAGGAGTCACACTTAGAATTGAGCTATTCGGTACTGTTAAAGTAGAACCATCTGTAGCTTTTGCTAATACTTTAATTTCTTTTGCATGTTTGTTATCGCCGATTTCACTAGCGTCTAAAATTGTATCAGAACCATCACCATCTTTGTATAGTGTTGGGATACTAGCAACTTCATAAGTGAATTTTGCAGAAGAGTTAGCTGCAACAGTGAATGGTACTTCAACTTTAGCTACTTCTTCAGTACCTTTCATTAACTTAGCAACAAGTGTAGCAGATCCTGCTTTTGCAGCAGTTACATCTACTGTAGCACCAGTTAAATCATTTGCTGCTTCTTCAGTTTTAGAAAGAGCTATAGCGTCTTTGTCTGTACCTGTTACCTCATATTTAACTTGGTAGCCAGTTGTATCTTGAGCAGCATTGCCATATTGATCAAAGATATCAAATTTAACAGTAGTTTGGCTTCCTACTAATAAGTTAGCTGCATGCTCATCTTTTTCTGCAACTCTGATTGTAGAAGGAAGAGCAGCTTCTCCAACTTCAACTTGGAATGTAGCAGTTGCACCAGTTTTGTTAACAGTTACAGTTACATTTGCAACATCGCCTTTTTTAGCTGTAGGAGCTAAAGTAACTTTTAACTTACCATAATTATCTCCAGCTGTGCTTTCGAATCCAACACTCGATACTACAGCACTGTTTGTAGCTGTAAATGTGAATTCAGAAGCTTTTGGTACATAATCTTTTGCTTCAATTTTCGTTCCATAGTTATCAGTAACATTAAGATTTAGGTATGCATAGTTACCAGAACCTTGAGCAATTTTTAATTTAGAAGAATCTACAGCAACTTTACTGATTACACCAGATTTCTCATTTACTGTAAGATTAAGTTTGTAAACATCACCAGTAGCTTTGTTTAAGAAAGCAATTGAAACATTTCCTGCTTTTCCAAACTTAGCAATATTGATTACAGGTTTCTTATCATCACCAACAGTAGTGAATGTAACATCATTTTTGTTAACGATAGTTTCATCATTTGGAATGATAGCTACATTAGAATCGCTAAGGTCAATTGAATTACCATATTGATCTTTAGCTGTGTAAGCAATTTTTACATTTGTTAAGTCTTCAGTAAGTTTATCTTTACCTGATGGTAAAATAACATTTCCAAATTCAACAGAGTTAAGTTGAGCACCAGATACTACTTTAAGTGTTTTTGTAGTATTTAAACCAGATGCATTATGGAATAAAGAAATTTTAATTTCGTCTCCAATTTTGAACTCATCATTAACTGTAGTATTGTTTGCAGCTGTGTCGATATAGAACCCTTTAGTTGAATCATACGATAATGTAACCGGTTTGCCTTGAGTTACATTGAAAGCAGTAACTGTAAAATCACTTCCAGCGAATTTAACATCTTGACCATATTGATCTTTTAATTCAACGCGAACTGGTGCTTTTGCTGTTGCATCTAATAGTTGATCGTTAACAATAGATAATGTTTTAGGTTGTACAGCTTCTACAGTTGTTTCAACTGTTTTTTCTTCAAAACCTTCACCTTTGATTGTCACTTCGTATTTACCAGCTTCAAGAGCTAATCCGTTAGAACGAACTAACTTAGCTGTGTTACCAGTGAAACCATCAAATTTGAACAATGAAGTAGTTCCGTTGACTTTTACTTCAACAATTGCTTTAGCTTGTTGTTCAGCAGTAAGTTCTTTGTTGAACTTAACTTCTAAAGTTTTAGCGTTAATCGCACTTACACTCTCAACTTTAGGAGTTACAACAGGCACGTCAACTTTTGTTTTGTCAGTTGTTTGGCCTTTGTAAGAGATTGTGTAAGATTTACCTTCTTCTAAAGGAGTTTTTGTTTTGATCACAACAACTGTTGTTTTTGCTTCTTCAGCAGCGGCTGCTTTGATTGAAACAGAGTCGATTTCAACGCCTTCAATCGCGAAGTCTTCTTTCTTCACATCTTTCAATTCGCCGTTGAATGTCACTTCTAATGTGTTTTGGTCAACATATTGAACGCCTTGGATGTCTTGTGCTGTTGTTTGAGAAGATGCATCCAACGCACGAACGACGAATGAAGCGAATGCTGCGCGAGTGACCGTTCCTTTTGGATTGTACTCTGTTACAACTGTTACGCCGTTTGCTTCTAATGTTTTGATGTAATCGCGAGCCCATTCGTCCGCTTTGTCTAGGTCAGTGATTTTAGATGTGAAATCTGCTGGTTTTGTTAAGTCGAATGCTTCTACAAGCACTTTCGCCATTTGTTGGCGAGTCATCGTTTGATTTGGATTTAATTTGCCTTCGTTTCCAGTCATCACGCCTGCCGCTTTCACGATGGCAGCCGCTTCGACTAATTCTTGGTCTTTTGCGTCAACAGGAACATCGTCGAACGCTTTTTTGTCGGCTGGAACTTGGAAGCCGTTATCTTTTAAAATGCGAGCGAAAATTTTCGCTACTTGACCGCGTGTAACGTTGTTGTACGGTTTGAATGTGCCGTCTTCGTAGCCTTTGATGTATCCTTTTTCGACTAATTTCTCAATGTTTGCAGCATGAGAGTCGTTAGGGTTTACATCGCTGAAGGACGCAGCGCTTGCTACGACTGGGCCAACTGCTGTCGCTACTAACGCAGCAGACACAGAGCCAGCCAAAAATTTACGGTAAGACTTTGGTTGGTAAGCCATCTGTATTATTTCCTCCCTTGTTATAGTTGTTTCTATAATTATTTTAAACTAAATTTAAGAGACCGCTTTCTCTATGTTTCCCCAATACTCTTAAATTTAGTTACCAAACAATTACTAGTATAGTTTTTAATAAGCCATTTGTCAATGTGTTCCTATATTCCACACAAAAAATGGACAAATTTCTATCTCTCTAGCTAATATTCTACTAAAAATCTCATGTTATGCAAGGTTTTTTCATAAAAATTTGTCTTTTTCTCATCTCCACTTCTTTCCTCCCTTTCCAACACGATTACTTTATGACTTTTCACCCTGTTTCATGACTTAAAATTTGTTACAAAAATGTAAAGTCCGCAAAAAGCTGAATATGTTAGACTACCAATAGTGACAAAATTCGGAGAATTTTTTATGCATCAGGGGGGATATGTCGATATGCGACGGAAGTTGCTTTTGGCGATGCTCATGTGTGGGGGTGTTTGGTGGATGGGCCATTCTCCGGCGCACGCGGCGGTGAATTATGACAAAATTATTCCCGCCTCCAAGAAATACATCGGCGTTCCGTATCAATGGGGCGGCACGACGGCGAAAGGCTTCGATTGCTCCGGCTTTATCCGCCATGTGTACAGTTCGCTCGGCATTGATGTTCCACGAACGACGACGGAGATGTACCGCATGGGGACAAGCGTGAAGAAAAGCGATTTGCGCACCGGGGATCTCGTCTTTTTCAACACCAGCGGCAGCGGCGTGTCCCATGCAGGAATATACATAGGCGACGGCCAATTTATCCATTCCGCGTCCTCGAAAGGGGTTATGGTTTCCTCGGTGAATGATCCGTATTATTGGGGAAAACGATATGTCGGCGCCAAGCGGGTGCTCGCGTATCGCTTGCAGCCGGGACGGTTTCAAGACATTCCAAGCTCGTATTGGGCCTATGACGAAATTCGCACGCTTTCCGAGGACGGGCTGATCCTCGGGTATGAAAACAGCTACTTTAAGCCGAACGAACCGATCACCCGCGCGGAGGTCGCTTCATACCTAGGGGAATATTTACAGCTCGACCTTTCGAACCGTTCCGCCATTTTCCGCGATGTGCCTTTGGAGCATTGGGCGGTCGGGGCGGTTAACGCCATGCAGAAAAAAGGCTATATTACCGGCAGCGGCGGCAGCTTCCGTCCTGAAGAAACATTGACGCGCGCCCAGCTGGCGGCCATCTTGACAAGAGTATTTGACTTAAAGCAGCCGGCTGTCGATCAGTCCTTCACCGATGTCTCGCCTTCGTTTTGGGCTTATAAGGATATTCAGGCGCTCGCTGCTTCGGGCATTACGACCGGATATGAAGACGGCACGTTCCGTCCTGAAGATACCGTCACGCGCGCGCAGTTTGCCGTCTTCCTCTATCGCGCGGCTCACGAATAAGCGGCAAACGGCCGCATTGTTCTTTTCAAAAAGGCAGATGAGGCTGAGTCCAAACGTCATTTTTTCATGACCTTTGGACTCAGCCTCTTTTTATTGTTCTTCCTTTTTGTCGAGCGTGCGCTTTAAAAATAAAGCAAATTGCCCTCGCGTGACGTTTTCATTCGGGCGGAAGGTGTCCACGACGGTAATGCCGTTATAAGCGAGCGTGTTAATATCATTGTAGTTCCAGAAATGGAGCGGCACATCTTTAAAGGCTTTCTGCGTTTTCGGCGCATCGTAATAAGCGCGATAGGCGCGAACTAAAATCGAAGCCATTTGCGCCCTTGTCAAATACTCGTTTGGTCGCAGCCTTCCGTCTTGGCCCATGAATCCATAGGCTTCGGCAATGACCATTTCTTTATAGCCAGGATCACTCGGCTTCATATCCTTCGCCTTTGGAACATAGCCTTTAGGAAGCTCCAAGCCTAGCTCATTGACGAGCATTTTTGCGGCATGGCGGCGAAGCAGCCGGTCATTTGGGCGAAAGGTCCCATCCTCATACCCGGTAATCACGTTCTTTAGATAAAGATAGGTCACAGCTGAGACGACCTCGCGATCCGATAGATCGGAAAAGATTTTCACATCGGCTTTCACTACATTCGAGGAAGCGACATAGCCGTCGATTCCATTGCCCTTTACGCGGTAAAAGACATAATGATTGGCCGGATTGGCCGCTGATTCATAAGGGCCGCCGACGATTTCAAGCGGCGTATAGTGAGGCGCTTTGAGAATAATCGGGCCATCGACTCCGTTGCGGATGTTGGAATACGATGCTTGGCTGTTCCATGTATATAGCTTGTCTCCCGCATGGTAATGCTGGGTTGTCTTCGTATCCAGCTGCGGCCAGTGATATTGTTTCACAGGAAAGTACATAATATCCGGCTGGTTTTCATCCGAATACTCGGCCTGAAAGCGGGGAATCCTTTTCACATCGACAAGACTATGGTCGCGAATCACATCAAACACCCGGTCTTGGTACGGTTTTTGATCATGCGGCAAGTTCGGGTCGTTGCGCTTCGATAAACCGTTATAGGCCATCACCGCAAAATACCAATTCTCGATTATATCCGGGTTTTGGTCATTGATTTTCGGAATTCGCGTGCCCGCCCAGTTCCATTTCTCCTTTAAAATTTGCGCGCCAATGTCGATATTGTATGCCGTGTCGTACAATAGCTTTTCTTTATCGATGTTTCTTGCCCGCATTTCCTCATCCGTTAATGTCACCTGCATGATGCCGATGCCGCCATCGCTTGTCACAATCGGGTTGCCGTTTTCGTCAAATTGCTTCATGCCCGTTTCGACATAAGCCATCGCCTTTAAAATTTCCCCCGGGATGCCATAGCGGTCCGCCGCTTCATGCAGACGCTGCTTGATTTCCGCCGTTGTCAGCTCCTTCACCGCATCAAGAGCGGCGGCCGGCTTCACCGGATCGCTGGACTCGGCATGGGCGGCTGCTTGCGGAACAAGCAAAAGGCTAAAAGCGGCGCCTATTTGGATGAACGCACGTTTCATTTCTATTTTCCTCCTCTTCGCAGTTTCATAGATTCATAGATCGCCAGCGCAACGGCTCGCCTATGCGCTTCAGCAACGTCTAAAATCAGATGTCTTTGCCCTACGGATGCCGGTTTTCCGTTCGTCTTTGCGCTGGGTGCATAGGGGCTACGGTGCAGGTCTTTTGTCGATGGTTCGTTTTAAAAATAGCGCCATTTGACCTCGTGTGACATACTCGTTCGGCCGGAATGGATTGGCGACGGTGATTTGATTATCGGCGAGTGTATTGATTTCCTGATAAGCCCAAAACGACGGAGCAACATCCGCAAAGGAATGGTTCACCGCCGGCTTTTGATAGAGATTTTCATACGCGCGAACGAGCACAGCCGCCATTTGCGCCCTTGTCAAATACTCGTTTGGCCGCAGCCTTCCGTCTTGGCCCAATAGGCCGTAAGCTTCAGCGATCGCCATGTCTTCATAGCCGGCGTCGCCCGGCTTCATGTCGGTCGCCTTGGGCTGATAGCCTTTTGGAAGCTTGAGCCCCAGCTCCTTTACGATCATGCGCGCGGCATGGCGGCGAAGCAGTTTTTCATTTGGGCGAAAGGTTCCGTCAGGATAGCCGGTCACGATGCTTCGCTCATATAGGCGCTGCACCGCCTGCTTGAGTTCTTCATCCTCAAGATCCGGGAAAAGCGGACGGGTGCGGACCGCCGAGTCGATGCTGCCATAGCTGATTTTTAGCGTGGTCGAGCCGCGGTTGAATCCTTTTTGCGCATGTTGGACGGCGCGGAATAAAACGCTGTCGTTCCAGTTCTTTTCGAACAGCCAAGAAACATCATCACTCAGCTTTTGCGGGTCGTACCATTTTTCCGTCACCCCGCTGGAAAGCGTGTCTAAATAGACGGAAGCGTACTGGCCTTTTCCATCCTGCGCGTTTATATAGGCGCTCGTTTTCGGGCTGTATAAATAAAGACGTAAATGATAGTACGAAGGATCCAATGTATCGGCTGCATATCCCGTTAATAAAAGAGAGAGAGGCGCTTGAACCGTGTAGTCGTTGCCCAACTGCTGATGCCAGTAGTTTTCCACTCCCGACAGCTCGAACGGAGTCGGCAGCGCCGGATTCATTTGCATATGTCCTTTTAGCGCAAGGTTGGAGCCGAATAGTTGCACATAATCCTCGGCTAAAATTTCAGGAAGCAGCCATTCATACGCTCCGTCGTCATCGGCATGGACAGACGGATAGCGGAACAGCTCGCGCGCAGCCGCGTATTTCGAGCGAAGCCAGGCATTTGGCTGCAGCTGCTCTTTATTAATCAAATAATAATAAGTAAAATGGTGGCCGTACTCATGGGATAGCGTGGTCGCCAGCTGCTCGACGGTCGTGAACTCATTGCCGCCGTATAGCTGAATGACGCGATTGGGCGAAAGCGACAGTTTCGTGCCGCTGATTTGATATTCGGCCAAATATTGGCCAAGCACATTGGCGCCCGCCGGATAATCAGGAAAAATCATCACTTTTCCAAGCAGGGACAGCTCAGGGCCGTGCTTATTCGCGAGCAATTCCGCTTCCAGCGCCTTCAACTGCGCCGTTGTGCGCCATTTGCTGCTGTAGCTTTCGATCGTTACGCCGCTGGCTCCTTTGTAGCGGGCAATCAGTGGATAGAAGTCTTCGTAGCTTTGGATTTGCGCTTTGTTCGTTAAATCAATCACATGGGCATCGGCTGTTTTTCCGCCGACAAGAAACATCGCAAAAAGTAAGAAAACCGCGACCGCATATTTACGCATTCTCTTTTTCTCCCTTATCTATATTTTCTATTTTTATAGTATCATAGATTGCCAGTAGAATGTGACCCATTGATTTCCTAGCCATGTAACGGTTAAACGTCAGCAAGCAAAATGAGCTTTCCTAGCCAGGACTTTCGAATGATGGCCGTTCGTCAGTCGAACAAAAAATAGGCGTTGGCGGACTTTTGTTTTAAAAATGCCTATCAGCCTGCGTCCACCAAACATCAACCGCTGTTGCGATTTCTAACAAAAACGCGCTGAATGAATCAGCGCGTTTTTCATCGATTATTTTTGAGGGGAAATGGACAGTGTGTACGGCTGGGTATTCGGACGTGCGAACGAATCCTCCACGGCGAAATAATATTTTCCTTTTTTCAGCGTCACCGTTGCCACTTCGCTGTCGCCTTCGCCGTAATAATCGATTGTTTGCACAAGTCCGCCTTTTTCATTATAGATGGAAATCACGCCATCGAATGTGCTGGATCCGTCTAATTTCAGCGTAAATGCGCCTTCCTTTGTCACGGTCAATGTATAATAGTCCTTATCGCCATAATCGACACCCGCGTTTAAGTAGCCGGTTGCTTTATAGGCCCGGCCTTCCTTCTTGAAGCCGAGCGGCTTGGATGGCACGTTGTTTTTCACGACAGATCCGGCATCTTCATCTTTGGCCTGAAACGATTCGATGCCGAAGCGATACGATTGCAGTGACAAGCCGTTCCAAAGGATGCTGCTGGTAATAAAGAAGTAGCCCGTGTCTTTTTTCGCCTTAAACGAACCGTTCACATCGTACAGCGGGCTCCAGCCTGTCGGCCAAAAATCGATCGCTTTTCCTGCTTCGCTTTCATCGATGTTCATATTGCCGTTAGTATCTTCCACCACTGTCACGTACGGAATTAATGTGCCGCGCAGCGCCGCTGGCAGGCTTTCCGCGTGATCGAGCTTGTTCGGGCGCGCAAAGAAAGAAAAGACTTCATCGGCTTTGCGATGTTTGTAATAGTAAATGTCCGTATCGTTCGGAAGGACAAAGTTGCCGGTTACCGCTTTATTTGGCTGAACCACTGTTGCGCGGATCGGTTCGTTATTATTCTCATTGGCGTCTTTTGGCGCATCCATTTGTTTTTTCCCTGTAAATGTATATGGATCAGAAACCGGTTGGTAGCGGTCGTTGGCAATCGATAAATAATACTCCTTGCCTTTTTCTAGAACGGTTGTGAATTCCGACGTTTTTTGGCCGGTGAAATAGTCATAGCCGTAATACTCGGCAATCGGCAATAAATCATTTTGCTTCTCATCATATTCATAGATCGTCGCCCACGGAGCCATTCCGTCCGGCGTATGAAAAGTAAATTGATAAATCGCCGTTGCGTTCACGACCACTTTATAAAAATCGCGATCATCGCTGAATTGAATATATCCGGACTGCTGGCTGCCGAAATGGTAAGGAAGGGCTTGTTCTCTAATTTTTTGGATATCCTCTTTTTCAAAATAGCGCCATGTCCCATCTTCCACGATAATCAAGTCGTTCCGCCGCTTCGCATTTTGGCTGCGCTGCTGCTGGATCGCTGCTTCTTTGCCTTCTTGTGTTTCTCCCTTTTCCCCTGAATCGTCAAAGGATGGATAGCCGTCTTCATCGGCCGGCAGTTTGACTGTCTCCGCCGTTACATGATACGGGATCGCGGAAGCAGGCAGCCCGCCTCCTGTATTGGCGCTGCTCATTGGATCATAGAAATAAAAGTCATTGACAGGCTCACTGGAGGCTTCCAGCACAAATTCCGTCCCCGGCTGCGCTTCAAACGTCAGCGTTTCTCCCTTTCCGCTTCCATTGTTGTTTGCCGCGACAATCGGCATAGGCGGCTCCTGTTTCGTTGCGTTCGTGGAGCGATTTAAATCATCCGCAAGGTAGACGCTTAGCTCCGAATCAACGCCTGGAACAGCGGAAAGCTGAAACTTCACAATGGTTGGTTCGGCAACCGTAAATTTGAAATAGTCTTTATCGGCTTCTTGGGCGTTCTTGTCGGGAACAAACGTTAATGAACCGCTGTCAAATGGGAATTGGCTGATGTTGAACGGTTCTGTTTTGGTTGCTTCATCGCCCGGAAGCTGTGCGAGCTTTTGCAGCTTCAGCGTATAATTTGATTTTCCTTCCAAACTATAGTGGCCGTTGACATCCTTGACCCCAATGACAAGCGTGCCGTCCGTCTCAGCTGTGAAAAGCTTTCCTTCCGTTTCGCCAGCGCGGGTAGCATTGACGTTGATCGGCTTGTCCGATTGTTTTTTCCCTTCCGGATAGAAACGAAGAATGAGCTTATAATCGTAATCACTCGCTCCATCCAGAACGGATTGCACGCTTTCGCCCGCTTTCAGGCTGACTTTCACCCAATGAATTTCATCAGGCGTTGTAAAGCTGCCTTTTTTCGTTAACGGCTCAGTGCCCAATTGCAGCGGAGAAGCCTTCGCTAAAATCGTTTCATCCGTCCATTCTTGTTTGGTCGGCAAGTTTTTGATATTGTATTGCAGCGCGGCTACTGGATTCACGAGGCCGTTCGCGTATTTGAGATCATACCCCTTCGCTCCTAAGTCGGTCGCCGTCCGCTCTAAAATCGCTTCAACCTGATACGGCTTTAAGTTTGGATGTTTTGACAAAATAAGCGAGGCCACACCGGCAACAACCGGAGAAGCCATCGACGTTCCGCTTAGCTCCGCGAAAGAAGCTCCTTTTGCCGGATCATAGATGGAGCTGTACACATCCACTCCAGGCGCGACGATGTCCACGGAAGGACCGTAGTTTGAAAAGTCCGCCAGCTGTTTTTTGCTGTCTGATGCACCGACGCTGATCACCCCTTCGTAAGCGGCAGGAATGGAATATAGATCGGTTGCGTCGTTTCCTGCGGCGGCAACGACCGTTACGCCGGCAGCGATCGCTTTTTCCACCGCTTCTTCGAGAATCGGTGAACTAAAGTAACCGCCAAGGCTCATATTGATGACTTTTGCGCCTTTTTCGATCGCGTATAAAATTCCTTGGGCGATCGTATAGTCGCTCGCTCCTGAACCGCCATTGAATACATCAATCGGCAAAATTTTCACATTTGGGTTGATGCCATGCGCACCGATGCCATTGTTCGCGGCCGCGCCAATAATGCCCGCTACGTGTGTTCCATGGGTGTCCTTCACGCCAGGACTTGCCGGATTGACCGCGTTATAGGATGGAAGCAGCTGCGCTTGTAAATCCGGATGCTTCATATCCATTCCTGTATCAATGACAGCGACGGTTACGCTATTTTTTCCGGCAAGCTCGAGCGCTTTATCGATTTGCAGCAAAGAAAGCGGGTACATTTTTTCATTTTTCGGATCGTTTGTTCCAAGCTTTTGATATGTAAAGCTCGGCGTTACGCTTGCCACCGCCTTAAGCTGGGCATAGTTTCTCGCCACTTCCTGCAGCGTCTTTCCTTTTTGCACGGTCACCACATCATAGCCAAGCGCTGGAAATGACTTTTTCACATTCGCGCCTAGGCTGCGGTGAACGCTCGCAGGGATTTTTTCTTTGTACTTGACGATGAGCGTATCCGTGCTGATTTGTTTTTGCGCTTGTTCTAGCTGCTTGTAAGCCAGCGGCGCTTTCAACACATGGCGCGGCTGCTTTTTCCATTGCTCAAGCGGCGGTGTTGCGGCCGCTTGGGCAAAGCTCGGCAGGACGACCATCGAGGCTAGTCCAACCGAAAGTGCGGTTTTTGTCCATTTTTTCATTAGCATTTCCCCCCCTGGAAATTCTCTTCTTTTCTCGTAAAAAAAGAAGCTACGTTTCTATAGACGATCGGATCAAAGAAAAAGTTTCATAGTTTTAAAAATTTATCCTGATAATGACATTATAATCCATATAAGAGAAAAAGGAAGAAATATTTTCCGCGCAGGTGAAACCAAAAACGAACGATGCTATACTGTATGAAGAGACTATTCGACAAGCTTGGAGGAGACTTGCAAATATGTTGTCTTATAT
Organism: Anoxybacillus sp. PDR2; assembly: GCF_009834045.1. Classification (NCBI taxonomy): domain Bacteria; kingdom Bacillati; phylum Bacillota; class Bacilli; order Caryophanales; family Anoxybacillaceae; genus Anoxybacillus; species Anoxybacillus sp. PDR2. The sequence goes on from NZ_CP047158.1 coordinate 3,563,865, forward strand.
TAAACGATTGGTCAATTACGATGAACGGAGACTGAAAAGCTACCAGCAAATCGTCTCTCGCATTAACGAACTGGAACACGAGATTTCTCGTTTATCTGATGAAGAATTAAAAGCCAAAACGCCTTATTTTAAGCGATCGCTGCAGGATGGCAAAACGGTGTTTGACATTCAAGCGGAAGCGTTTGCGGTCGTGCGCGAGGCCGCCAAACGCGTGCTGGGCATGCGCCATTTTGATGTACAGCTGATCGGCGGTTTAGTGCTTGCGGAAGGAAACATCGCCGAAATGCCGACAGGTGAAGGAAAAACGCTCGTCGCTTCATTGCCAAGCTATTTGCGCGCACTGGAAGGAAAGGGCGTTCACGTGATTACGGTGAACGAATATTTGGCGAAGCGCGACCGCGAGCTGATCGGCCAAATTCATGAATTTTTAGGGCTTTCGGTCGGATTGAATCTGCCGATGATGGATGGAGAAGAAAAGAAAAAAGCCTATCGCGCCGATATTACATACGGAATCGGCAGCGAGTTCGGTTTCGATTATTTGCGCGATAATATGGTCTACGATGTGTCACAGCGGGTGCAGCGTCCCTTTCATTACGCGATTATTGATGAAATCGACAGCGTGCTGATCGACGAAGCGAAGACACCTCTTATCATCGCCGGCAAAACGGAGACGAGCTCGCAATTAAGCTATTTATGCGCGCGCATCGTGAAATCGTTGGAACGAGATGTCGATTACTATTTCGACGAAGAAACGAAGGCGACGAATTTAACCGAAGAAGGCATTGCCAAAATTGAACGAGGATTCGGTATCGACAATCTTTACGATTTGCAGCATCAAACGCTGTATCATTATATCATTCAGGCGCTCAGGGCTCAGGTCCTGTTCCACCGCGACATCGACTATATCGTCAAGGATGGAAAAATCCTTTTGATCGATATGTTCACCGGACGGCCAATGGAAGGACGCAGCTTAAGCAATGGATTGCATCAGGCGATCGAAGCGAAGGAAGGGCTGGAGCTCACGGAAGAAAATAAAACGCAAGCATCGATCACGATCCAAAATTATTTCCGGCTTTACCCGGTTTTATCCGGCATGACGGGAACAGCCAAAACGGAAGAAAAAGAATTCCAAACGTTATACGGCATGGACGTCGTGCAAATTCCGACGAATAAACCGGTTATCCGCGTCGATGAACCGGATCGCGTCTTTATGACCATCGAGCAAAAATATACCGCCGTCGCCAAAGAGGTGAAGCGCGTTCACGAAACTGGACAGCCGGTTTTGATTGGGACGACTTCTATTTTGCAGTCGGAAAAAGTAGCGGAATATTTGCGAAAGGAACATTTGCCGTTTCAATTGTTAAATGCGAAAACGATTGAGCAGGAAGTGCAAATGATTTCATTGGCCGGACAGAAAGGGCAAATTACGATTGCGACGAATATGGCTGGACGCGGAACGGATATTATGCTGGGAGAAGGGGTCGCGGAATTGGGTGGCTTGTTCGTGCTCGGAACGGAGCGGCATGAGTCGCGGCGCATTGACAACCAGCTGAAAGGGCGGGCTGGGCGCCAGGGCGATCCGGGACGGTCACAATTTTTCATTTCTCTTGAGGATGACATGTTCCGCCGATTTGCCAAAGAAGAGGTCGAAAAGCTGCAGAAGAAGCTGAAAACGGACGAACACGGCCTGATTCTCGACAAGGATATTCATGCGTTTGTCGATCGCGTGCAACGCATTTGTGAGGGCAGCAGCTTCTCCATTCGCGAATACAATCTCAAGCTTGATGATGTGTTGAACGATCAGCGCAGCACGATCTATACGTTGCGAAATCAAGTGCTGGAAACAGAGGATTCGCTCTCGATTGCCGTCCGTATGCTTCGCTCCTATATTCCATATGAAATTGAACAAATGTGTCCAATGGAAGTCGATCCAGAGGAGTGGAACATGCAACGGCTAGCGGCGCAGCTGCGGGAGCTCATTCCGACATCTCAGCTGCAATGGAACGCCCCTGCTGATGATGTGGAAGAAGTGAAACAAACCGCTAACGAAGCGGCGGAAGCCTATATTGAAACACTTCAGCTGTTTGAAAGTGAGCGCGGGCTGCACCAGCAATTGAAGCCGTTCCTTCTTTCCACGATTGACCATCATTGGCTCAACCATCTCGACGCGATGGAGCGTCTGAAAGAGGGCATTGGGCTGCGCTATTATAGCCAAGAGGATCCGATTCGCCAGTTTCAACGGGAAGGATATGAATTATTTGTGCATATGTATCGGCAAATTGAGCGTGATGCTTGCCGCCAGCTGGCTTACTATGTGTCTGATAAAATCCAAACAAACGGAGGACAATAAACATGCTGTCATTTTTTCGAAAGGGAAAATCTAAACAAGACGGATTAGATACGGTCGTCGATTCCAGCGAGCTGTTCGACACCGACGAAACCTCCTCGGCCGACCAAGACATTCATCCGCAGCTTTCCATTCATCCATCTTGGTCAATCAGTGCCGAAGAGCGCTATTATTATCAATTTTTAAACAATGAACAGCAGCCGCTCAAGGAAAACCAGATTTCCCTGTCCGGCATTGAATTAAAGCAGACGGAAAAAGGATATGTCGTTACCGCGTTTGTGCGCAGCAGCTTGGCAAAAGCCATCTCCTTTTCCGACACTACGCTGCTCTTGATCGGACCGAACGGGGAAATGCTGGCGCGCAAAACCTTTCCGCTCGCGGAGCTGGGCGAGCTGCCGCCGCATAGCAGCCGGCCTTGGAAATTCTTTTTCGAGCGCGAGACGCTGCGGGTAGCCGAACTGCCGGCGGTCGACTGGAAAATCGCCTTCGAGCTGCGCAAACCAACCGCCCACTCTCTCGATTTATCGGAGAGCTGGGAGAAAAGCTTGGCTGATGAGGATAAAGAAAAACTGCGAACGCTCGTCCAGTCGATTCAACCGCCAAAGCCGGGAGAGATCAATTTCATGGGTCTGCAAATTCAACAGGCTGAAAACGGTGATATCCATGCAACGCTGCTCATTCGCAACGGCAGCGATAAAAACATCCGAATCCAGCAGCTGCCATTGCAAGTGGAGGATGCGGCAGGAGATCTTGTCGCCCAAGGAGCGTTTACGCTCCAAGAGTTTGAAGTAAAAGCCAATACAAGCAAGCCGTGGACCTTTATTTTTCCTAAGGCGCTTGTCGTCAAGGAAAATCCGGATTTCCGCGCATGGAAGGTCATCGTTCCTTCCGGCCAATAAACGCAGAAAAAAACCACCTAAAAAGCAGGTGGTTTTTTTTCTGAGGCTACCAACCGAGGTCCTTGCATTATATTGCTACAGAAGGAAATAATATATTTCTTTCAAGTATATTTTACCATCGGTAGTTTTATATAACAATTGTTTTTTCAAATGTTTTGTTTTCTTTCGATTCCACCGGACACAAGCGCATAGCCAATCATTAGTAAAAACACTAAATCAAGCAAGCCTGTATGGATGGAAATCATAAAAATCGTCGTGATGAACGCATACGGAATAATGGAATACGACTTAAATCCAGACTGCTTCATTTGATTGTACAGCATGGATAAAATGATTCCATATAGCGCAAATCCGATGATAATCGCGATATAACCGCCTTCCACATAAAACTGTCCAAGCAAGGTCGGCGTCGTGGTGCGCCCAGGACGGGTGACATATTTTCCTGTTTCCACTGTAATCGAATTGACCATTTCCGTAATTTCCATGCGCGGAGACAGCTGCTCTCCCGGCAAAATGGTCGAGAAAATGCCTTTATGGAGCTTGCCGTATAAATAGCCATGCTCATCTGTATATTCCATTAATTTGCTTAATACAATTTTCCCGGTGACGCTGGCTTCCGTTAATCCGCGCACCCACTTAGGCGTTTCATTGATCTTGCGGACAAGCATTAAATCGCGGTTCATTTCTTTCTCGCTTAATTCCACATCCGGCCCTTCATGCGTATTAAATTGCTTCGTCTGGTCTTCGGTCACCATGCGGAAAAAGCCGAAAAGCGACAAGGCAAGCCCGACGACAAATAAAAAAGCCAGCAGCCAAGAGATCTTAATTCGTTTGATCGTATAGTGGATGACGATTAAACATGTAAAGCAAATGATCGCAATCGGTGTGCGATACCCCATCAGCACCAATAGACAAAGAATCAAAAACAGCACGAACACATAAATCTGCTTTCGTCTGCGCGTCAGTTCTTTTTCTTTGACAACGCGGTCACAAATTAAAAACAACACCGCGAACCATAAGAAAGAGCTTAAAAAGTTCAGCTTCGGATCTAAGTGGCGGCGGACCGACTCATCAGCGATCCCCACTTGGCCGGTAAACAACATAATCATATAGCTGACAAGCCCGATCAATCCGAGCACATACAAGAAGTAAGTCGTTTTTCCCCGCAGAAATTTCAAGCCGAAGGAAGGGAACGACCAGTTTCGCCTCTGCACGAAATAGACGGCGGCTAAATAAGACGCCAGTCCGACTAAAATGGGCCATAGAACATTTTTTTTCACTTCAAAATACTCTATTTTCCCAAAATCAAATAAACTAACAAAAAAATACAAGATTAAGATAAACGGAAAGAAAAAATAAGGAGAAAACGTGTCAATCTTGTTATTCCAATTCTGCAATATTCCTAAACGCTTCATAACGAATTCAGTTTCTACGAATCAGAAACTTGTTTAATCCTCCCTTTCGCTACAATTTCCTTAAATGATTCCACTCGGAAGAGCCAAGCTGCCAGAAAATAAATGGCCGCTCCAAGTATAATCATGATGACTAAATACGGAACAACGGAAAGGTGATCCGCATGGAGGCCATGCTTAACAAAGAGAAGAACCGCGCACATCACAAGCGTACTTATCGTGATCTTCGCGTATTCTTTGCCAATGACGCTCAGGCTAAACCCTCCGGCTAGCTTGTACAAAGTCGTAAACGTAATGGCAGAATACACAAATCCGACCAGAGAGGTCGATAAAGCCAATCCGACCGCTCCGATCACATTCGATAAAATCGCGTTAAAAATCGCATTGGCGATGATGGATACCACGCCGGCCCGCAGGATGTAATGGCCCTTTTCAAGCGTATAAAATCCTTTGGCAATGACGGCTTGGATGCTATAAAACAGCACCGATCCCGTGAAAAAGATCGCATATTCGCTTGTCTGGGCGGTCGCAGCGGCGGTAAATGCTCCCCGTTCATAGACGACCTGCACCAATTCCCTCATCAGCACAATCATTCCAGCAATGGTCGGAGCAAGCAGCAAAAACATATAGTTCAGCCCTTTTTCAATTCCCGTTCGAAACAGCTGCATGTCCTCTTTTACTTTCGCTTCCGCAAGCAATGGGAAGACGAGCGTGGCAATGGTCACGCCAAAAATCGCCTGTGGAATATTCACAAGCCGGAACGCATAGTTTAAGTTAGAAACAACCCCTTCTCCAAGTCTTGCGGAAAATAGCGTGTCGATAAATAAATTAATCTGGCCGACAGCAATCGTCAGACCGATCGGCAAAAATACCTTATAGAAGGACAAGATTTCCCGCCAATCCGCCGGCTGACTCCACATTAAAAAACGGCGCGGCCTTAAGTACACCAATTTGATGATGAACGAAAGCACGGTGCCGACAAAATAGCCAAACGGAACGGAATAAATCCCCATTTGCCGATACAATAAAATGGCTCCACCAATCGTGCATAATACGACAATCGTTTGTGAAAATGTTGAAAACGAAAACTTCTTTTGTGAATCAAAATAGCCTTCATAGACCGCGTTCACACCGACAAGCGCTACCGATAGAAAGTAAATGACAGCTGTCCAAACGGCAATCTCCGCCCCATGTCCTGTAAAGCTTGGGTAAAGCCAGCGAATAAGGAGCGGTGAAAGAACCGCTCCGCATACAGCGATCACCGAAGAAATCCAAAAGGTCCCTTTGACGACATTCGTTAAATGAGAAAAGCCTTTTCCTAGCTTTTCATATTTATAATAACTAGGCAAAAAGGCATCCTTCATTCCTGTCAACATAAACAAAATAATGGCATTAGGGATCGTCATGGCAGCAATATACGCGTCGACGACATAGGAATCGCCGAATAAATGAGCGATGGCGATATCGCGCAGCATGCTCGAAAATTTCAAAAAAAACGTAGACAGTAAAAACAAGATGCTCGCTACTCGTAACTTTGACATACAATCCCTTCTACTCTCTAATGGCTTTAATTAGAAATTTCGGAAGGACAAGCTGTCGTTTCCAACGCCAAGGCTCCTTCACCAGACGATAGAACCATTCCATCCCTAATTTTTGGAATAGTAACGGAGCCCTTTTCAAACGGCCCGATACGACATCAAACGATCCGCCCACCCCTTGGTACACTTTAGGGGCGAGCGAATCCATATGCTTCACAATCCAGTATTCCTGCGCCGGGCTCCCCAACGCTACAAATAAAATATCTGGATTGGACGCATTAATCGCGTTGACAATCACATTTTCGTTCTTTTCGTATCCGTGCATCGTGCCGACAATTTGAATGCCAGGAAACCGCTCCTCCAGCTTTTTCTTCGCCTCATCAGCCACCCCAGGTTTGGCGCCATATAAAAAGACCTTTTTCCCATGGAGGGCGGCTTCTTTACAAAGGCGCATCATCATATCAATACCTGTGACACGGGAGCGGATTTTCCCTCCTTTCATCATCGAGGCTAAAATCACACCAATGCCATCAGGAATTTGATAGGTCGCCTTATTCAAAAGGTCGCGAAGCTCCATGTCTTCTTGCGCCTTCATAATTTTTTCCGGATTAATCGCCACAATAAAAGACTTGCGGTTATGGTTTATATCCTCTAACAGCTTCGCAGCCAGCTGATCATACGTATCTGTACAAACATCAATCCCTAAAAACTTTTCTTTCATATTGTAATCACCTAATTAGAAAAGGTATGCTTTTCATACTTGGAGCGGTGTTTGGCATCTCCGAGCACATGCACGTCAAATCCGTTTTCCTCCCAGAGGCCGCGCTCGATACAATGTTTTGTATCAAAAATAATGGACGTGCGCATGTGAGCGCCTACTTGCTCAGGCTGCAAATATTTAAACTCTTGATGGTCTGTTAAAATAACGATCATATCGGCATGCGCCACCGCTTGTTCCAGCTCCTGCGTCTGCTGGCTTAACTGATTCTCCTTAATATGCGGGTCATACGCTGTGTAGTCGATTCCCAGCTGCTCTAAATGATGGATGACCTCCAGCGATGGACTTTCGCGCATATCGTCCACATTTCCTTTGAACGCCAATCCGAACACTGCCACTCGGCCGTGCTTAATTCCTTTTTCATTTAAAATTTGCTTAATTTTCAAAGCGGTGTATTCTGGCATGCTGTCGTTCGTCTGACGGGAAAGGTGAATCATTTTCGCTAATTCCGGCTGCAATTCTACTAGGAACCATGGATCGACTGCGATGCAATGGCCGCCAACGCCGGGCCCTGGAAAATGGATATTGACGCGCGGATGAAAATTGGCTAAGCGAATCGCCTCCCACACATCAATGCCAATTTTTTCGCTGATTTTCGCTAGTTCATTGGCAAAAGCAATGTTGACATCACGATACGTATTTTCCATGACCTTTACCATTTCGGCCGTTGTCGCATCGGTTAAATGGATCGTTCCTTTTACGAATGTTTTGTATAATTCAGCTGTTAAACGGCTTGATTCTTCATTGATGCCGCCGATAATGCGGTCGTTATTGGTTAATTCCTCAAAAATTCTCCCTGGAATGACGCGTTCAGGGGAATGGGAAACATAAAGCTCTGTGCCGATTTCTAAACCCGTTTCCCGTAAAATCGGCAGCATGACATCCTCTACCGTGCGCGGCGGTACCGTTGATTCCAGCACGACCAAATTTCCGGCGCGGACATAAGGAACAATCGACTGAGTAGCAGAGCGAACATAATCTAAATTCGCTGTTTTATCTGGATTAATCGGAGAAGGAACGGCAATGATGAATACATCGGCTTCTTCCGGTGTTGTCGAAACCGTCAATTTTCCGCTGTCTATCGCTTGATTAAGACGCTCTTGCAATCCGTTTTCTTCAATGTGCAATTGTTTTTTTTGAATCATGCTGATTGCTTTTTCGTTAATATCAACACCATGTACCTGCAAGCCATGATTGGCAAACATGACGGCTGTTGGAAGTCCAATATATCCTAATCCAATGACACAAATTTTTTTGCTCATACGAAGTCTTTCTCCTTTACTGAAGTACCTTTTTTACAATCAAACTTTATTATAACAAAAAACAAACTGCGATTATATATTTGTAACGAATTTTAAACATTTGCGGCGTTGTCCTATCTTCTGCTGCCCTCCATAGAAGGAGCCTGCACAATCGGCCTTCTTCCGATCGAGATGTAGGTGAGCGGAAATCTTTCCGCTTCTTTGATATCGTAACAGTTCCGGCCATCAAAAATGACTGGATCCTTCATTTGTTCCACATAAAGTGAAAACGGCAGCGCTTTGATCTCCTCCCACTCGGTCGCAATAAAGGCAATTTCTTGGTCGCACAGCGCCTCAGCAGCAGATGACGCATAAACCACTTGATCTCCAAGTATAGCTTTAGCTTTTTCCATTGCAATCGGATCATACACGGTGACTTGTGCCTGATCGGCAAGCAATCGATGGATGAAAACAAGCGAGGCAGCCTCGCGAATGTCATCTGTGTTAGGCTTAAAGGAAAGCCCAAGAACCGCTACTTTTTTTCCTGCGAGTGAACCGAATAATTCTTTCGCTTTTGTATATAATAATAACTGCTGTTTATTATTGACGTGAATGACCGCTTCAAGCAGGTCAAACTGATACTGGAGATTTCCCGCCAGCTGCACAAGCGCTTTTGTATCTTTTGGAAAGCATGAGCCTCCGTAGCCGATGCCGGCTTTTAGAAAATGCGGCCCGATCCGGTGATCCTGCCCAATTCCATAAGCAACATCATCAATATTGGCGCCAACCTTTTCGCAAATATTGGCAATTTCATTAATAAAGCTGATTTTCGTCGCCAAAAATGCGTTGGCGGCATATTTAATCATTTCTGCGCTGCGAATATCGGTATGAATAATCGGGATGCCGAACGGTTTGTTAATATCCGCGATCAGGGCCGCAGCTTCGGGATCATTGGCGCCGATGACAATGCGGTCGCCGTGAAACATATCGTAAATGGCGGAGCCTTCCCGCAAAAATTCCGGGTTGGAAACAACGGTAATATCCGCTTCCTCCGCTTTATGTTCATGAATCATCCTTTGAATGCGATCATTCGTACCGACCGGAACGGTGCTTTTGATGACAACAATCGCTCGTTTGCGAACATAACGGCTAATGGCCAGCGCCGCTTCTTCCACATAGGTCAAATCAGCGGAGCCATCCTCCTTTTCTGGCGTGCCAACAGCAATATAAATAATATCAGCTTGTCCATACGCCATTTCTTCATCCGCTGTAAAAAAAAGCCGACCTTGCTCCATGTTTTTTCTCATTAATTCGTCTAAACCAGGTTCGTATATCGGCGAGATTCCTTGCTTCATCATTTGCACTTTCGGCTCATCAATATCATAACAAATCACATCATGTCCGATTTCTGCAAGACAAACCCCCGTAACAAGGCCTACATATCCTGTACCTGTAACAGTGATTTTCACACTATGTTCCTCCTACGATGACATCATCTCATATCCCTCATTCTATAATAACCAAAGGGGAAAAGAAAGCAAATACATGTCATCCGCATACCCCATCCATTATTTTACTTTTAAAAACCCTCTCTGAAACAAAGGTCACAGGAAAATGAAAAATCCGCTATCTATGCATTTTCCACAAAAAAAAGCTACAGCCATTATAGCTATAGCATATGCGTTGGGCGGCTTGCCAGTTCATCCTTTGACTGACACTGCGATATCTAAATGCTCCTGCCAAAATCGAGTGGACTAAAATAGATGGCTCCTCATCGTTCCTAGTCCTGACTGTGACGTGAAGAAATAGGTGCTCTAAAGCATTCTCTTGTTACACGCGCTGCTTTTTCTTTTCTTGAAGCTGTTCAATATAGTAGTTGGCTTCCGCCTTGCAAGAAACGGGAATATCCTCTATTTGCAGCTCTTTTGTCAACTGCTCGATAGTTTGCAACTGCTCTTCAGTCGGCTTTTCTGATAGGACTTTTTCCATGATTTCATTAATTTTCGCGGCTAATTCTTGATGAAAGGACGGGCTTTGCTTTATTTCTTCATCTAATGAATGGAACCAAGCGGCTTGTTTTTCAATATATTGCCGCCAGTGCTGCATAAAGACGGCCGGATCAAACTGTTCTTCCTGCCACTGAATTTGATTCATATATTTTTCAAAAACGAAAGCAATGGAACGGGAAATGCTAATTTTTGTTCCATGAGGAAGATTTTTTAGCATAAAGAAAAAACCTCCAAAATTTTTTTGTGCTGTCACATGATTGTATATATAGCCTTACCAATCGAAATGATTTCCAAGCGGCAACGGCCTCTTTCGATCGTTGCTTGCCAATGAATGACGAATTTGTTTATTACTTTGTACATAAACAACGAAAAATATCCCCGCACCATGGTCTCGCTCGACATGGATGCGGGAATGGCTGGCTTAACAGCTGAACGGCTGTGGAGGCTGATTCGTTCTTCCGAAATGATAAAGAATCGCTTGGACAATCCGTTCGGACGCTTTTCCATCTCCATAAGGATTGGCCGCTTTGGCCATCCGTTCATAGGCCGCTGGATCGTTCAGCAGCTCAAACGCCATTTGATAAATCGTTTCCTCGCTTGTGCCGGCCAGCTTTAACGTTCCAGCTGCGATTCCTTCCGGGCGCTCGGTCGTATCGCGAAGCACAAGCACAGGCACTCCAAGAGACGGCGCTTCCTCCTGCACCCCTCCGGAGTCTGTTAAAATCAAGAACGAGCGTGCCGCAAAATTATGAAAATCGACGACGCCTAAAGGTTCAATCAAATGAATGCGGTCATCTTGGCCGAGAATCTCGTTCGCCACTTCCCGGACGGCAGGATTTAAATGAACAGGATAGACGACTTGAATATCATCATGCTCTTGCACTAACCGTTTAATCGCGCGAAACATATTTCGCATCGGCTCTCCTAAATTTTCCCGGCGGTGGGCCGTCAGCAAAATCATCCGGCTTCCATTCATCCGCTTCAGCACAGGGTGGTCGTAATCGTTGCTCACCGTTGTTTTCAGCGCATCAATGGCGGTATTGCCTGTAATAAAAATGGAATCGCGTTTTTTATTTTCGCTCACTAAATTGTCATGCGCCTGTTGGGTCGGGGCAAAATGAAGATCAGCCATGACTCCTGTCAGCTGGCGGTTCATTTCTTCTGGAAACGGTGAATATTTGTTCCATGTCCGCAGTCCCGCCTCCACATGCCCTACGGCAATTTGATTATAAAACGCCGCAAGGCTTGCGACAAACGTAGTGGTTGTATCGCCATGCACAAGCACTAAATCCGGCTTGACTTCCTTCATGACTTGATCCAATCCAGAAAGCGCCCGGACGGTAATATCGGCGAGCGTCTGGCGGTCCTTCATAATATTCAAATCGTGGTCTGGCGTAATTCGGAACACGTCCAATACTTGATCAAGCATTTGACGATGTTGTGCCGTTACGGTCACAATTGATTGTATATGTTGGTCATGTTTTTCTAATGCTAATACAAGAGGCGCCATTTTGATCGCTTCTGGCCGCGTCCCAAAAATGGTCATCACTTTTAATTTTTGCTTCATATTTTCACCTACAATATTGATGGCTATAAAAAGTCTGTTCCTATTCTAACATGTGCGTTCGGCAATGAAAAGTTGATTTTTACTCAATCTTTGCCAAGGAAAATACGTCCATAACCCTTGCTTCTTTCCAAAATAGAGACATGACGTCGAACAAAGGAGATACACATGAAAACGAAACAGCGAAAATGGATATGGGTGATCGGAATAACAATGGTTCTCGCCCTCGCTGGTATTGGAGCATATGCTTATTCTATTTATTCCAACGTCAAACATACGGCACAACAAATTTATGAACCCGTTACACCAATCGCTCCCAAAAAACGCACAAAGCCTGTGTCATTAAAAAGGCAAACCCCGATTTCCTTTTTATTGATTGGCGTAGATGAGCGCAAGGGCGACCGTGGTCGAGCGGATTCGCTTATCGTTTTGACCGTCAATCCAAATGAAAAATCCATTAAGCTGCTCAGCATCCCGCGCGATACGAGAGTCGAAATGGTCGGAAAAGGGAAAATGGATAAAATAAACCATTCTTACGCATTCGGCGGCGTCAATACGACCATCGCTACCGTTGAAAAGTTTCTTGATATTCCTATTGATTATTATATGAAAGTCAATATGGAAAGTTTTAAAGATATCGTGGATGCCGTCGGCGGAGTCACTGTAGATAATCCCTTTGCCTTTACATATGACGGCGTGACATTTCCAAAGGGAGAAGTGGCTCTTAATGGAGATAAAGCGTTGAAGTATGCCCGCATGCGCTATGATGATCCCCGCGGCGATTTTGGGCGTGAGGATCGACAAAAACAAATCATTGAAGCCGTGATTCAAAAAGGAGCCAGCCTTTCTTCATTCGTCTATTACGACGATATGCTGGCGGCGATTGCCAAGCATGTCAAAACGAATTTAACACTCGCACAAATGAGAGATATTCAAGAGAGGTACAAAGAGGCACGCCAGCATATGGAGCAGCTCCATTTACAAGGAACCGGAACAAAAATAAATGGCATTTTTTATGTGCTTATCTCTGAAAAAGAGCGGTTGGCCGTGTCGAATGCATTAAAAACCCATTTAGAAGTGAAGCAGCAAAGGAGCGGCTGATGCGATCAGCCGCTCTAAACGGTTGACAAAAGCTTTCATCCCGCGCTCCACTGCCTTCCTTGTCTGCCAACCATTTTCAAGTCCGTCCATTCCCAATTTCAACTGGTCGGATTACCAATATCGCTTCGCTCCCACATAGCAAGAGCTCCAATAAGAATTGCTAAATGAGCTGATCGTCACTCCGGTAGAGCTGCCGCTATGAAGAAATTGATTGTTGCCGATATAGATTCCCACGTGGGAAACCGTATTGCCTTCCGTTTTGAAAAAGACCATATCGCCAATGGAAGGAGAGGAAACACTAGTGCCCGCGTTCCACATCGTAGCGACCGTTCGCGGCACCTTGACGCCTTGCTGCTGGAATAAGTAATAAATAAGCCCGCTGCAATCAAAGCCTTGCTCCGGGGTTTGTCCTCCCCATACATATGGCTTGCCCAACAATAAAGCGGCATCCGCTACCAGCTCAATCGGATCGACCTTCTGTACCGAATTTTGGGTCTTGAGCCGTTGATAAGTCGTATCATCAACAATCCCTGTCACTTTTAAGCCGGCATTTTGCTGAAATTGCCTCACTGCATCAGCTGTAATCGTTCCGTAATAGCCGGTAATTTGCGCAGAGGTGACAAGACCAAGCTGGTTTAGCTTCGTCTGCACCTCCTTCACCAAATCGCCGCTGGACCCAATCGTTATGTAGATGATCGCCTGATTGCTGCCCGATGGCGCGGTCTCCTTCGGCTGCGCCGCTTCCCTCAGCTTGGTGAGCGTCGCATTGTCCACCGTTCCTGTCGCGGGAAGCCCTGCTTGCTTTTGGAATTTTTTCACCGCGTCAGCCGTGATCGTTCCATAATAGCTTGTAATTTCCGGATAAGTGAAGTGACCGAGCTGCTTCAGCTTCGTCTGCACTTCCTTCACTAAATCGCCGCTGGACCCAATTGTTAAGTAGACAGTCGCCTGATTGCCGCCCGATGGCGCGGTCTCCTTCGGCTGCGCCGCTTCCCTCAGCTTGGTAAGCGTCGTATTGTCCACCGTCCCTGTCGCAGAAAGGCCCGCTTGCTTTTGGAATTTTTTCACCGCATCGGCTGTGATCGTTCCATAATAGCTTGTAATTTCCGGATAAGTGAAGTGACCGAGCTGCTTCAGCTTCGTCTGCACTTCCTTCACCAAATCGCCGCTTGATCCAATCGTTAAGTAGATCGTCGCCTTATTAACAGAGGACGTCGACGTCTTTGTCTTTGCATTTGCCGCGTCCTTCAGCTTGGTAAGCGTCGCATTGTCCGCCGCTCCTGTCGCGGGAAGCCCTGCTTGCTTTTGGAATTTTTTCACCGCGTCGGCCGTGATCGTTCCGTAATATCCGGTAATTTCTGAGTAGGTAAACAAGCCGAGCGTTTTTAATTGCTGTTGCAGCGTTTTAACCGCTTCACCAGAAGCCCCTTGCTTTAATGCAGGCTGCGGGCTGGATGCGGTCTTTAATTTTGCATACGTTTGATCGTCGACCACCCCTGTGACTGGAAGCTTAACAGAGGATTGGAAATTTTTTACCGACGTCTCCGTGATCGTTCCATAATAGCCAGTTGCCGTTGGATACGTGAAAAAACCCGCCGCTTTTAACAGCTGCTGCACTTCTTTGACTTTCGCGTCGCTCATGCCGATTTTCAACTGCGCCGCTTTCCCTTCTGTAGGCAGCATAAACAGCGCTGAAGCAAATGCCGATGTCATGATGACGTGCCGCGCCTTCCATTGCATTCTGCTCTCCCTCCTTTAACCGTTCGCCATGTCGAAAAAAGGAATCCAGCACTTGAATTCTTTTTTTCGACTGGCGCTAGTTCTAGTATAACGAAACTTTCTTTTTTATTGAAGGAGACTTTTGTTATAATTCTTGTATAAATGACGAGAAAAGCAATTAGAATGAAAGAATAGAAACGATTCGGGAAAGGATGAGAACAGTTGCTGCAAACAAGTCTGTCGAAAGCGGCGCTGGAGGAAACGGCCCGCCAGCTTCAACGAGAAATAGCCTTTCCTTTGCACGAAGCCGATTTAAAAAAAGGATTGAAGCTTTATCGAGAAGGCTTCGTCTATAACGCTCATTTACTCGATTCTCAAACGGTGCACGCTCACGTATTAGACGAAAAGGTGCACCAATTAACGCTTCATTTTACCGATCTTTCACAAGGCCGCTGCGAATGCGGAGCCGCTCCTATATGCTCGCACAGATTGGCGCTCTTTTTTTATTTGTACGCAAATGTCGGTCCCGTCGGAGAACTGGTCCGAACGTGGACTCAAAGACAACCATCGATTAAGCTGACCAAAGCCAGCCAAAGCGGAAAGCCGTCAGGTTCATCGAGCAGTTGGCGGGAACAATTTGAACAGGCTTATCACCGCTTTTTAACTCATTATCGCATGATTGACTATTGGTTCGCCCATCATTTATGCGACCGTTTTTTTCCATCACTGCTCGATAAAGCTCCTGATTTGTCCGTTGAAAAACAGCTTTATCATCTTCACGCTGCACTGTTTACCTTTGAGCAGCTGATCGAATATAGCGAACGGTTTCAGCGATATTCCTACCATCGCTCCTATTGGGAAGCAGCCGCTTCTGACTTCGTAAGCGTCATTCACAATAAATGCGCATCTCTTGCCAGCATGTCCATACCAGCAGCCTATTCCACACTGCTGAAAGAAACTCAAGAATATGTGCATTCTCTCTTATTTACCGGTCCAAATTTGCCGGACTTGCGCATTCGCGTGTATCAAACCGTATGGAACATGCTCGTTCAAGGCGGATTGTCTACGGAGCATGAGCGAGAGAAGCTGCAGCCGAAGCTAGAGCATCCCTCTTCAAAGAAGGAAAGCCTGATCGCTTTAGCCCATCTCGCCTTTTTGCGCCGTCATGATGGAGAAGCATTCGCGTTTCTCAAACAGTCTGATATGCCGGTTGTTTCGTATTTGCTGTTTTGGCTTCGGGAGCTTTCCCATACTCGACAGTGGACGCGGATGAAGGCGTGGTGGCCGCTGTGCCTAGATGCTGTCGCTTCGCTCGAGACCATCTCTCATCATAATAGAACGCAAATTATCAGAGAAGTGCTCCATCTATTGGAACACTATACAGAGACTACTGGAGATGGAACCTACTACGAGAGGATGCTGCAAAAGCTGCTTCCATATAGCGCCTATGATTACAGCCATTTTCTCATGGCAAGCGGCCAATATAAAAAATGGGTCGATTTGCATCTCATTGCCCATATGGAAATTGAAGATATCCACCGCTCGTTTTTGGCCGAGATCGAAAAGAGCGATCGTTCATTATTGCTGCCGCTTTACCATCACGGCGTACAAAAAATGATTCAAATGAAAAATCGCCAAGCTTATAAACGCGCCGTTAAATATTTAAAAAAGCTGCGCTCCTATTACCGGTCATTGGGCAAATATCATATATGGCTCGAATACCGTGAGCGATTGTTGGTCGAAACGAAGCGGATGCGAGCGTTTTATGAAGAAATGCAGAAAGGAAAGTTGCTGAATGATTAAGACCATTACACTTATGGGACGATGGCTTGATGAGGAAGAAGCTTTTTTCCTCTACAGCAACGTCCCTTTGAATCTTTGGCAAACGATCGCTTTTTCCTGGCATGAGGAAAGCTTTTACGGCACGCTTTTGTCGAGTGCCAAAATAGGCCATGAGGAAGGAGTTTTGCTTTCTCCATGGGAAGCGGCTACTTTTTTTGCACTTTCCCCTGAAAATGAGCTGGCTCCGCTTGAGTGGAGCGAAAGCTTGTCTACTTGGCGACAGTGGGCGCAAGAAATGATGGACGATATTTGCGAAATGCGCCTCATGCCCGATTTTTCCGCATGGAAAAAAGGCGGATTCGGTTGGAAACGGAAGGATGGAGCTGATGAAGATCCCTTTTTAATAAAATGGCGGGCGCTTGCGATCAATGAGTGGATCAGACGCGACCGCGAGCTAAACGAAACATGGGAGGAAATTGTTCGCACCTATCCGCTCACTACCAGCCATATCCCCTATTGGCTCACCAATGAAGACGACTGGCTGTATGAAATTGGCTGGAATGGCCAGCGTCCTCCTTTTATGGTAGCGCTGCGCCTTACCGAGCCGATGGAGGATTTCTCCCATTGGTCTCTAGAAACGGTGCTCGTTGCTCATGATGAAACGGAAGCGCTCGTCTGGCACAAGTCCATGGAGTGGCCAGATGGATGGCGGGAGCACGAACAAGCCATTCAGCGCGCCTATCGCCTCTGGATGAAAGTCGTACCTTGGCTTGCCGATGAAAACGGCGGGCTTTTGGTTGATTTGGATGATGAACAAGCATGGCGCTTTTTATCGGAGGCAAGCGAACAGCTCGTAGAAGCCGGCGTGCGCATTTTATTGCCTTCTTGGTGGGAAGCGGTCAAACAGACACGCCTCACGCTAAAAGCAAAAGTGAAGTCTTCTTCATCATCCAATCCGTCACTATTAGGACTGGATGCACTTGTCGATTTTGATTGGAAAATTGCCACAAACGGTGTGGAGCTTAGTGAAGAGGAGTTCGACCAGCTTGTCGCGCAAAAGCGTCGCCTCATGCAAGTGCACGGACGTTGGATTCAGCTTGATCCTAAGCTGATTCAGCACGTACAGTCTTTAATGAAAAAAGCGCGAGAAGAAGGAGTGGCCATTCGCGACATTCTACAGGAAGCCTTCGTACAACAAACACAAAGCGAAACATCCGAAGAGACCGGCGAGCTCCGTCGGTTTGCCATTGAGCTAAATCGCAGTTTTCAAACGCTTGTAAGCAAGCTGACAAACATTGACCGCATTCCATCGGTTTCCATTCCTCATTCATTTAAAGGAACACTGCGGCCATACCAGCAGCGTGGTGTCGACTGGCTGCTCTTTTTGCGCCGCTTTCGTCTTGGCGCTTGTCTGGCAGACGATATGGGGCTTGGTAAAACGGTGCAAATGCTCGCTTACTGGACATACGTGCAGAAGCATGAGGCCAATCAACAGCCGTCTCTGCTCATTTGCCCAACGAGCGTGATCGGTAATTGGCAAAAAGAATGCGAGCGGTTTGCCCCGTCTTTAAACATCTATATTCATCATGGCTCAAACCGCGCAAAGAAAGAAGCGTTCGTTGCCGCGGCCAAACGGGCCGATCTCATCCTCACCTCGTACAGCTTGGCTCACCTTGACAGCGACGAGCTAAAATCCATTGAATGGGACACCATCTGTTTAGATGAGGCCCAAAACATTAAGAACGCCGATACGAAACAAGCGCGCGCGATTCGAACATTCATCGGCCGTCATAAAATCGCCCTTTCCGGCACGCCGATGGAAAACAGGCTAAGCGAGCTGTGGAGCGTTTTTCATTTTATCAATCCCGGTTATTTAGGCAGCCAAAGGCAATTTCAACGCCGCTTTGCCATCCCTATTGAAAAGGAACGGGATGCCCAAAAAGTGGCGGTGCTGCAAAATTTGATCCGCCCGTTTTTATTGCGGCGTACGAAAACCGATGAAGCGATCGCTCTTGACCTTCCTGATAAGCTTGAACAAAAAGAATATTGCCCGTTGACGGCCGAACAGGCGTCTCTTTATGAAGAGCTTGTTCAGCAGACGCTGGCCGACATCGAAAAAGCAGACCGATTTGAACGGCGCGGCCTTATTTTGCAAATGCTAAACCGTCTGAAACAGCTATGCAACCACCCGGCCCTGTATTTAAAAGAAGCCAATCCGGCCAACCTTTTAGCACGATCCCGCAAATTGGAAAAATTGCTGGAGCTTATCGAGCAAATCCGTGAGCGCGGAGAAAGCTGCTTAATTTTTACGCAATATATCGAAATGGGGCGGATGATTCAACAGTTGATCTCTTCCCATTTTCACGAACAAGCGTTCTTTTTAAACGGCAGCGTCCCGAAAGCGGAACGCGACCGCATGATTGAGCAATTTCAACAAGGTGCCTTTCATATGTTCATTTTATCCTTAAAGGCTGGAGGCATCGGATTAAACTTAACAGCGGCCAACCACGTGATCCACTTCGACCGTTGGTGGAATCCCGCTGTCGAAAATCAAGCGACAGACCGCGCTTACCGCATTGGCCAAAAGCGGTTTGTTCATGTTCACAAACTGATTACAGTTGGCACGCTAGAAGAAAAAATCGATGAAATGATTGAGCGCAAGCAAGCGCTGAATAACGAAATTATCCAAAGCGAAGCATGGATCACCGAGCTTTCTAATGAAGAACTACGGGAGCTATTGATTTTGCCAGCCATGGTTCATAAAGGAGCGGAACGATCATGAAAAACACACGGAGAAAGAAAACAAAGGAAGCAAGCAAGCAAACGGCTTGGGAAAAACTGCGTGAGCAAATGGCGAAAAAAATAGCCAGCCGCCAGCAACACAGCCGGCAAACAAACAGCAGCCTCAGATGATCGATTTCATTTTTGCGCCGCATGGATATCGTTCATTCATCCACACGAACAACGGGGGCATGAAATATGATATAGTATATGGATAAGATATGCAGCAAAAGAAAATAGAGAAGCAGCCAGCATGCCGGGCTCGTCTGATAGGATCAAAGGATGGCTCCATCAGCCCGACGGCTGCCTCGGCTCCGGCCGGAACATCGCCAAATACGATATCTGCTGCTTTCGGTAAATATAAAAGGTTTGTAGAATCTGAAAAATTAGCTGGCGTTCGATCGCAAGAAGCTCATGAGCACAGAGACGGACATGCTTTCGCTGCACGTCGCTCCATTCGTAGGACACAACGGAAACCGTTCTTGTTTTTAAATGAAGGGCGACGGCGAACATATAGCGATGATCGACCGATTTGAACAGAAGATGCACACGCGCATTTTCTTGGCACTGAATCACGCGCAGCCATTGTCCGCGGCAAAGCTCCGCGGTCGTGTTCGTCTCCCTCTTTAACAGCGAGAGCGAATAAGAAAAACGATGGGCCGGCCTTGAATGAAACGGCAAAGACCAGGCGCTATGGATTTCTCGAATAAACACGCGGCACGAGGGCTCACAGCGCTTGCTTTGCTTTTTTTCATGCACGGCAATATCAGCTAGATAAAGATTCACGAACATTCTCCTTTCCTTAAAAATCTTTCAGTCAGCAGGTTTTTTTCGAAACCCCTTGTACAGCTTCATTCATAAAACGTAAACGGATCAAATATAATGGGACTATCTATCCTTCAGCTGAGTTTGATTGGCAAGCCTCCATTTGCTTGCTGAAAGTTAAGATGGCCTCTATCGAACAAATTTTGTTTGAACGACAATCTCCTAATAAGAGGCAGCTCTCATGATGGAAAAAGGGCCAACCATATGCGGCTGGCCAATATGTGAGGGGACGAATCGAGGAAAACCATTAGATGAGGACATCATCTTTCTGTTTATGGGGAAAATAAGAGGATCCATTTTTAGACGGGATTACTCTTGCGTGCTCCATACGGCGGCCTTGCCGCCCATAAAACGAACAGACTCGGCAATAATCTCGGTCACATATACACGTTTTCCCGCTTGATTTTCGTAATTTCGTGTTTGAATGCGGCCCATGACGCCAATAATCGAACCTTTGCGGCAATAATGAGCCGTGTTCTCCGCTATTTTTCGCCATAGCTTGCAATGAATAAAATCTGTATCAATTTCACCGTCCGTATTGCGGAAGCTGCGGCTTACGGCCAGCGTCACATTCGCCATCGCTGCCCCATCTGCCGTATAGCGAAGCTCTGGATCTTTCGTCAAACGGCCGACTAACACGACCTGGTTAATCATTCCATTCCTCCCTTCTATCATTATATATTGGCCGCATTTCTAGCATAAATCATGGCAGTTTGATCCGTAAAATAGCGACTTTTGAATTTTTTTATTTACTTTTTCACAAAATATCGATAAGACTATTTTCTAATGATGCAAAAAACGACAAAAAAATTCAATTTCTTTCATTTTTTTATCTTTTTTCATGTGAAGCTTGTTGATCAATCCCGTTTGTTCATTTTCTTTTTCCAATATGATTGTGTTATAATCTTGTTTGAGACAACATTGACGAGGTGATAAAATGAAAACCTTCAAGCTTGTGGGGGTTCAGGTCATTGACGATCATCTACATCGCCAGCAAATTCCGCTCATTGACGGGCTCATCATCAATAAGGAAGATGGCAGAAACCGATGGCTCGTTGAAACATATATAGATAAACAATATGAACCACTATTCGCAAAACTCCAACGTTCTCAAGATGAAGTTCGCCTCGAAGTGACCATTTCCCACACCGGCAATGATCCAGCTTATATGCTTGCAACCATTCATTCTGTTACATCGATGAAGGAGCATATTAGCGTGCTCATGGAAGGACTTATGATCCGTAATCGAACAGATTTGGCAGAGATTGTGCTTGCCGGGCTTGTTGAAAAAGGATTGCAGGGTGAAGCGCTGCTGAAGGAATTTAAGCATGAGCTTCATGAGCGCCGCGGCATGAAGTGGCGCGAACCTGTAAAAGTGGATCAAGCAACAAAGGGCTAGATGATTCTAGCCCTTTTTTTGTTGCTCTTTTCGGCTGGCTGATGGCGAAATGAAATCCGCCACAAGAACATACCGCTGTTTGGCATTTCCGATAAAATCAAAGGGATAGCAAGTCGTTACCGTTAGCGTCGGCCGCGGCTTCTCCACAAGCACCGTACGGTCGTTTTCCGAAACAATGCGCACCTTTTTCACCCGATAAATAAACTCGCCAGCTTTCGTTTGGACAATCAGCTCGTCATTCTTTCCCACGCTTCCTAAGCGGCGAAATACCGTGTCGCGGTGGCCGGATAGCACGACATTGCCTTCTTCGCCAGGTAAAGCGCTTTTTGGATAATGCCCGACCCCTTTGCGAAGCTGCTGTTCTGTCGCTCCATGATAAATGGGGATCGAAATATGAAGCTTAGGAATAAACAAGGTCCCCATGTGCTCATCCAGTTTCGGCTCCGGCTGACCTGTCTTTGTCTCGACAGATGAGATGACGGGCTTAGAGATGGGTTTAGACTCTGTAGCGATGGGCTGAACGGCACGGTATCCTTCCCAATACGCATACCCATTCCATGCGGCCACCATGCTTCCCGCTATCATCCAGCCAATGGCTACATATTTCCTATACCTCACTTTTCTCATCTTATTTCACCGTTCTCTCCCGCTTCCGCCAATACATCACGGCTCCAAGCAGAATCATCATCAGACCAAGCAGCATATTCTCCATATATGGCGAGGCCGTATTCGGCATTTTTTCGCCCTGCATTTTCGCTTTCATTTCACCGCCGATTTCCCCAGCGTGAATCAGATTTTCCCCGGCATGAAGGATATACCCTGATTTGAGCATTTCTTCAGACAGCTGCATATCCGCCAAGATCTCTCCTTGAGAGTTGCGAAGCTCAACAAGCAAATCGCGGCCTCCCAGCGTGTTCATATCCAGCAGTTTCTGATAGGATATTTCTTCCTTTTGACCATTCACTAAATAAAATACAGGATGGATTTCTAACGTTGCCAGCATGTCCTCCCAAATAGAGAGCAGCTCCTCTTTTTGTTGCTTCTTCAGCTTCGTCGGATCCTCTATATTGAGAAACCGCTCCATTCTCGCGTCCAGCTTTTTCATTTTCTCGGCCAGAGCTTTTTCATCAAGCGCCATGATATGGTCAAACAAGCGGTTCGCCTCTTGTTCAGTAAATCCGATCGCAGAGAGCATATCATTGATTTGCTGCATCGCCGCATCATGATGCAAATAAAAATGAACCGCCGCATCCAAATCCTCAATAAACGTATAATCCTGCAACGTCTCCCCGAATTGACCGAGCAATGCTTCTAGCTCCTCTTTTGTTAGTTTATGGCGCACAAGCAATTCATTTAATTGCTCCTCTGTAATCGGCGTTCCGAGCCATTGCTTCAGTTCATCCACCGTCGCAAAATCCGCCAGCGTCTTGTCATAATCACTTAAATACTGTTGTAAATCATTCATCGTCCATCCAAAGCTGCTTATGTACGATTGTACTTCTTTCTCGTTCACTTGCGCTGCAGCTGGCTGTCCAAATCCGTCTATACCAATAAAAAAGCAGAAAACGATGACCCAAAGAAGCTTTTTCAACGCTTGTTCCTCCCTTAAAAAAATTCATACGATAGTATTATTTTCCATTATGCATACTCTTATGTATTTACTATCTTTTATTTTTTCAAACATGAAAAAGCTTCTTTGTTTGTGAGAAGTGGATTTAGAAAAGGGGGGCATTTACCGGCAGCACGTCTTCGCCGCTCCCTTATATGAACTCCTGATTGAATGGACATGTCAGCTACATAAGTCACAAGCACAGCAGCTAGAGGAAAGAGGAAGGCCATTTTGAAAATGCCCGGACAAAGCGGATGCCATGCTGGTTATGATTCTCGGCAGGGCTCTCGCATTCGTGAACCATAATAAAAACCATCCATCTTCAAAAAACTAGAAAGAGATGGATGGTTTTGTCTTTCGTCTATTCTTGTTGTGCATATACGGGCGCAAAATATGCGTCGTACAGGGCACGGACAGCTTTATTTACCGCTTCTTCCTTCACGCCAAACATCATGCTTACTTCAGAAGAGCCTTGGTTAATCATTTCAATATTAATCTGCGCTTGGGCAAACGCCGCTGTCGCTTTGGCCGCGACCCCGACAGCGCGCTCCATTCCCTCTCCGACCACCATAATGAGCGCCAAGCCATATTCAATATGAATCTCATCAACCTTTAGCTCCGTTTGAATCCGATCCATAATCCGCTGCTCTTTTTCTCCCTGCAGCTGATTGGCACGCAAAATGACCGACATGTTATCAATTCCAGATGGCGCGTGTTCGTACGAGATGCCTTCGTCCTCTAGAATTTGCAGCAGCTTCCGGCCAAATCCGATTTCGCGGTTCATTAAATATTTGCTTACGTTAACGCTACAAAAACCTGTATCACTGGCGATGCCGGCAATCGGCACATTCCGGTGGTCCCGCTTGGCGACAATCCAAGTTCCGGGGGCCTCCGGATTGTTGGTGTTTTTGACGCATACCGGAATTCCTGCTTTAAATACCGGTTCGAGCGCTTCATCATGAAATACCGAAAATCCCGAATAAGATAGCTCTCGCATTTCACGATAGGTAATTTCCCGCAATTGCCGTGGATTTTCGACCATCGACGGATTGACACAATAAATGAAGTCCACATCTGTAAAGTTTTCATACACGTCGGCGCCGGCTCCAGCGGCTACGATCGAACCAGTAATATCTGAACCGCCGCGCGGGAACGTGACAATATGTCCTGTTAATGAATAGCCGAAAAATCCGGGGATCACGACAATATTTGAGCATTGCTTCAGCTTGCTCAGCTTTTCATAGGAATCCTGCAGAATTTGGGCATTGCCGGGCTCATCCGTTACAAAAATGCCGGCTTCACGCGGACTTACATAACGCGCTTCCATGCCAAGGCTCCGCAAGTAAAAGGCCATTAATTGGGCATTATGGTCTTCGCCGCTCGCCTTGAGCGCATCAAGCAAACGGAGATGGTCATCATGATAGGCAGCGATTTTTTGCTGCAAGTCGGCTTTCATTTGCTCTATAACCTCCGATGCTTGCAGTTCCAAGCCCCTAGCGATATCCGCATATCTCTCGACAACGGCTTCAATCAAGCTGTCGTATTCGTTTCCTCTCATAACGGCTTCCGCCAAGCGAATCAGTAAGTCGGTCACCTTTGTATCGGCTTTATACCGCTTTCCTGGGGCTGATACAACGATGATGCGCCGTTGCTGATCGGATTGGATAATGCCTGCCACCTTGCGGAACTGCTCGGCGCTCGCCACAGAGCTTCCCCCGAATTTTGCTACTTTCATCTTCCATAACCCTCTCTGTTTAAAGATTATTTATATTTTGTTATCATACCACATTTTTTCCGAAGGAGAAGCATTAATTTCTGATAATTCATTCATTTTTGTTGAATATTTCCCGCGCGTACGTTGGCAATGCCCTCTTTGCATACGCCATACGGAAGCCATGAGCAATTGGCGCATAAGTGATCTAAATCGTCTGGACGCACTCGGGCAGCGGTCCGCTGCAAAAGCTCTGATTTCCAATAAATCTTATTTTCTTCAAGCCCTAAATGCTTGATCACTCTTCGATCCATCGCGACCACATGGTCATTGGAACGAGGAGAAGCTTGGCATGTCGACTCTCCATGATGCGGACAGGCGGAGCACGCTTCATCGAGCGCCACCACCACTTGAATCGGGAAATCTTTTTCTTCATTGCGGATTTCCTTCACAATCTCTTTCATTTTTTCCACAAACGACGGGCTGTATCCCATGCCGCGGAATCCATGGACGCATAATAAATGATGTCCTCTTAGCCGCAATGGCTTCATATTCGTCTTCCCCCTCCCCCATTTTCGATATCCCTTTCATTATACGCCGAAACTTGGACTTGATGTACGAGATCGTCAGAAGTCGCCCCGGTCTGCGCCGCACTTGGAAACCGAAGTCCTCTCGGCGGACGCCTTAAAAAAACCGCCACAATGGGAATTTTTGTTCGATGATTTTATAAATGCCGCAACGCGTCTCAAGCGTGAAAAACAGCAAAGTCGCTTTGGCCCGCCTCGCTTCAAGTGTATCGCGATGCACATCAAGAATCAGAGATGATCCTTTGGAGAGAATGACCTTTGCCTGCTTCTGCTTGTACCGCTCAATACCGTGAATATGGCGCAGAGCGAGCCAAAAGCATTTATCGCTTTCCGGGGAGCAAGTGGGGATCATATATAATCGCAAAGAAGTACAAACACAAATGGGAACCATTTGCTTGAGTCCTAAAATGAGCTTCGCTGCCTCCAATCGTCCTTCGTAACCGCATCCATAGTAGGTGCAGCTATGCTCGACAATTTTTAACGGCGACTTTTCTACTATATACGTCGCATTGGTTTCATGGACAATGGTGCATAATTGGCCGTACTCATTGTAGAACGGCTCAAGTGCTTGCGTATCTTCCACGATTTCATAGTATCTTTTCACTCCAAGTTCCCCCTATATTGATAATCATCCAAATTTAGTACGTATGTTCGATTTTTGAACAAAGAAATCTCATCCATTATGACCACCTCCATCTCTATTATACAAAAAATTACAAATTTAAAAATAATTTTTATCATTCCGGCAAAATTTTTCCTCCTCACTAGGCTCTCTATTGACTTTCCATTGCCAACAATGGCATGCTAGATGTACATCACTATATACAAGAACAAGGCAGGGACCCATGGATGGAAGTAACAAAAGAAGAACTATCACAAGTGTTATCTGCGTTGATGCAGCAGCTTATCGGCAGCTGGACGAAAGAAAAAATCCACTCCGATGTGCTTGAAGTGATTATGAAAATGAGAATTGACGCTGGACATGAAGAGGAATATATGCAACTGCTGCTTGGAAATGTGGCTTTTGCGACAGAATCGACCTATGCACTGCAAAATGTTTTGCAAACGATTTTAACCAATCAAGCGTTTCCGACGACGGCTGCTGTTGAAGCGATGATGGAAGAAGCGCAGGCCCGCATTCAAGACCAGCTTCCGACTCTTATTGACCGATATGCTTCCCATTTCTCACAGCTGGAGGAGCACGAGCGCAAAATGCAGCTTGAACGGTCATATTGCGCTATTTTAGTGGCCAATCGCATCAAAACTGATTTTATTTTCAGCTTTATCCATGAGCAAAACCAAGAGATTATGAAAAACTTTTTCACCGTTGATCCAAAAGACATGCTGGAAGCCTTCCATCATTTGAGCGGCGCATATGCGACGTTTCTTTTGGAGGGGCTGGAACTGACCTATTAGAAAGGCTGACCGTGTGTCAGTCTTTTTTATATGTTGTATGCAAAGGTAGTGGAACAGTCTTCAATTAAACAATTAAACTGGGGATGTCTATTTTTTTAGACTCCCTAGTTCATTTTAGAGGGGAGCCATGAGCTATGTTAATTGATTTTGACGGATCGATTCTGATACGAGCCGTCTTATTATGGGGATTTCTTATTGTATTACTTAAATGGAAATGTGAACTACTCACCACTTAGCTAAAGCTTGAAGTGGGAGCTTCTCAGTTCCACGACGAAAGCCGCCTTTCGTCTCCCTGAGCGTGACTTCGGGTCGTTCCAACCCTAGATGTCCGACAATT
Organism: Anoxybacillus sp. PDR2; assembly: GCF_009834045.1. Lineage (NCBI taxonomy): Bacteria > Bacillati > Bacillota > Bacilli > Caryophanales > Anoxybacillaceae > Anoxybacillus > Anoxybacillus sp. PDR2. The sequence goes on from NZ_CP047158.1 coordinate 3,590,920, forward strand.
CGGAGTTCTTTTGTACCTTGGATATTTTACGCATGGAAGGATCCGCTTGGTTTTCGCATTTTATTTTCTCCATGCAACCTCCTATATCCAGTTATGAAAGAACGACATAGGTTTATTTTACCACAGGGTCAGACAATTGAACAGGCAAAAGCCTGTCCTTGTCCGAAGTCGATTCATCTCCCACTTTCATCAAGCTTCGCAAGATTTAGAAGTGGGAGACTTCTCGACTGAAGAATGTTAAAAAAACGAATCTTTACCTTATTTTCTTTTCCCTATTCTACATTTACCTATGCAATGTATTAAACTATACTCAATTTCCGATTATTTTAGATCCTGAAATGAAAAAGGAAATCGGGCAAAATGTATGGAGAGATGCTAATTTTATACCGTTTAACCTCAATAAAGAAGATATGAAAACATCGCTTCTCAACATTTTATTAACGATCCCTTTTGGATTTGGTATTCCTTTTATTACAAAGGTTAATTGCAAACGAATCGCGTTATTGGGAGTTTTATTAGGAATTTGTCTGGAATGCTTACAATTAATCATCGCATTAATCGTTGGATTTACTTTTAAATACGTCGATATGAACGATGTCCTATTCAATTTCTCTGGTGCCATTTTAGGATACGGCCTCTTTCAAGCGTTCATGATCCTTTTCAAAGCATGGATACATAAACTGAATATTAAATTAAACCCATTTTTGAAGTATATTTACGAAATAAATGAAAACGAAAGATTCCTGTCTCGTTAGCGAAGTGGGAGTCGTTCACATCTTTTATGTCATATTCTACAAAACCCGTGAGTATAATCGTTATCGGGTGTAGATTCATCGTTTTATTTTGACAACCTCCCCATATAATGCTATGATTTTCCTGGGGAGAAATTTCACTATATTTTGTATGCGCTTCCTTTGTAAGCGCATATAAGAGAAACAAAGGGGGAATTTGGATGATTTATACTCAACCTGGACACCCTGGTTCTCTCATCACGTTTAAAAAACGCTATGAAAACTTTATTGGCGGCAAATGGGTGCCTCCGGTCGACGGGGAATATTTCGAAAACATTTCTCCAGTGACTGGACAGCCGTATTGCGAGGTGCCTCGTTCGAAAGCAGCTGATATCGAGTTGGCTTTAGACGCGGCCCATGAAGCAAAGGAAGCGTGGAGCCGCACATCGGTCACGGAACGGGCCCGCATCTTAAATAAAATTGCTGACCGCATGGAAGAAAATCTGGAAATGCTGGCGGTTGCCGAAACGTGGGAAAACGGCAAACCCGTCCGCGAAACACTCGCGGCCGATATTCCGCTCGCCATTGACCATTTCCGCTATTTTGCTGGCTGCATTCGCGCTCAAGAAGGATCGCTTGCAGAAATCGACAATGATACAGTTGCTTATCACTTTAAAGAGCCGCTTGGGGTCGTCGGACAAATCATCCCTTGGAATTTCCCGATTTTAATGGCGGCATGGAAGTTGGCACCAGCACTGGCGGCAGGAAACTGCGTCGTATTAAAACCAGCAGAACAAACACCAACATCCATCCTCGTATTGATTGAACTCATCGAAGATCTTCTGCCAAAAGGAGTCGTCAACGTTGTAAACGGCTTTGGGCTCGAAGCAGGAAAACCGCTCGCCTCCAATCCTCGCATTGCCAAAGTGGCATTCACAGGCGAGACGACAACAGGCCGGCTCATTATGCAATACGCATCGCAAAACATCATCCCAGTTACACTTGAGCTTGGCGGCAAATCACCAAACATTTTCTTTGCCGATGTGGCTGAACAAGACGATGAATTTTTTGATAAAGCGCTTGAAGGCTTTACGATGTTTGCTCTCAATCAGGGCGAAGTGTGTACATGCCCATCTCGCGCCCTCATTCAAGAATCCATTTATGACACCTTTATGGAGCGGGCGTTAGAGCGAGTCAAACAAATTAAGCAAGGCAATCCGCTCGATACCGAAACAATGATCGGCGCTCAAGCGTCTTCCGAGCAACTAGAAAAAATCCTATCCTATATTGATATTGGAAAGCAGGAAGGAGCCGAGCTGCTCATCGGGGGAGAGCGCAATTTCTTGGAAGGCGAATTACGCAATGGATATTATGTCAAACCAACCGTTTTCAAAGGCCACAATAAAATGCGCATTTTCCAAGAGGAAATTTTTGGACCAGTCGTATCTGTGACGACATTCAAAGACAAAGAGGAAGCGCTCGCCATCGCCAATGAAACATTGTATGGTCTTGGCGCTGGTGTTTGGACGCGCGACGTCAACACTGCTTACCGCTTTGGACGTGGCATTCAGGCTGGACGCGTCTGGACGAACTGCTACCACGCCTACCCAGCTCACGCTGCATTTGGCGGATACAAAATGTCCGGTATCGGACGCGAAACGCACAAAATGATGCTTGAGCATTATCAACAAACCAAAAATCTGCTTGTCAGCTATTCGCCTCAAAAACTTGGATTCTTTTAATAAAAAACGCCGTAAAGATCGACGGCTAAGCAAACATTTCAACAAGGCAGTGTGCAGCTTGCGCGCTGCCTTTTTTGAAAGGAGGGAAAAATGATGGGCGAACAGCCAAAAGTGATAGCGACGGAAGCGGCGCTAGAATTGATTGAAAAGCTAAAAGCGAAATATGGACCGCTGATGTTCCATCAATCTGGCGGCTGCTGCGATGGTAGCTCTCCAATGTGTTATCCGCAAGGCGAGTTGATCGTCGGCGATTCAGATGTGCTTCTTGGCGAAATCGGCGGCTGCCCGTTCTACATTTCGGCGGCGCAGTACGAATATTGGAAGCACACTCAGCTTATTATCGATGTTGTTCCCGGACGCGGCGGCATGTTTTCGCTTGAAGGCCCAGAAGGGGTGCGCTTCTTAACGCGCTCGCGGGTCTTCGGCTAAAAAACGCGCTAGACCCTGCCAAACTAAGAGGGCCGCATGGTCCTTCTTTTTTATGCCGCCAAACAAGCAGATCTCTTCATCTGCCTCGAGAATATCCAGCACTCCTTCCCCTCCTTAGAACCTCTTCTATATTTTCCTATTTCTTCCGATATAAAAGCGTGAGAAAAGCCTTCAGCAAAAAATATGGAATTTCCATTTGATGAGAAATGTTGTAAAATGGGAGTGGCTTTATTGACTCCATATTTCGACAATCATGACATCTAGAATCAATGTTTATAGAAAATGATGATCCCAAAGGCATAGCGCCTGGCTTAAGCTAATGAGCAGCAACCTACAACATGTTTTATCAAAAAAAGAAGCGCCCAAAAAAATGGGCATACGTGGCATGGATCTAGTTTCTAAGTTCGACCATTTCATTTAGGCTGACAAAAAAGGAGTGGGAAACGTGATCAATAAATTACGGTGGAAGCCTGTAATCGGGGCGGCAGTTTTACTTTTGTTAGCTGCCAGCATACTGGCCTATTTCTTTTTTTTCAAAACTCTACATATACAAGTAAACGGGATGATCACAGACGGAAATATTGAGCTTCAGGCCAAAGACGTCCGTCTCAAAAAAATCAAAAGCGGCACGAAATCCTCTATTAAATCCAAAGACTATTTTACGATCTATCAGCTCTCATCCACGTCGCTTTCGCGTCATTATGGCACACTGACTGTTACCGTTCGAAAATTAGAGAACAACGATATGTTTGTATTTACCAAGTTTCAAAATGAAACGACGCGACCTAGTACGATTGACTTTTCCCTATCGTTCAAGAAGCCTTTTACAAACTATACAGTGACTCGTTTTCATTCTGAAAAAATTAAGCATGAGCATGATTCCACTTTAGGCGTGGACCCTACATCGACGCCACATGGACTCGTTGAGCTCAAAGGCGATGATGCTTATGCGAATATGGTCATTAGCAAAAATTATAATTCTGTGCCATTAGTCAAACAATACAGTGATACGCGAAAAAGCCAATTGCGCGAATTAATAAAAGAAACAGATGAAACGAAAATCACTGGACAAGGGCAGCGCATTGTCATTCATATGCCTCATGTGGCCAAAAGGCAAAGTTTATCGGAAAGCTGGTTCTTATACTCCTCCCAACCGCTTTTTCAAAACATGGGAAATTTTAAAGAATGGGAAAAGCACACCTTGAAAGAGTATAAGAAAATTAACAAATGGTATACCGCTGATGGGCCGTTTGGCAAGCTGCCGTGGTCGATCGAACCGTCTACTAAATTTGGATACGGACGATATTTTGCTCTTGTCCATGATCGACGCTATGCCGATCACTATGAAAAAACAAAAGAAAGATATTTTTACGACTTTATCCTAAACTCAGTGGCCAATTTATTAAATTATGGCGCTCAATTAGGCAAGCCGATTCCAACTGAAATTACGAGCACGTGGCTGAAAGACAATTATGGAATTACCGCTCCGTATTATGATACTCGCTTTAACGAGTATATCGCTATTTATTTAAAGCGGATCAGCAAGCTATTCAACATTCCGGAATACCAAGATATCGCTCTGTTCTACGCTGATTACTTATTAGACCAGGTGGAAAAAAAGAACTACATCCAAACCGAGAACGGCTATATTATTTGTGATTTCTACGGAAACACGCAAAAGAAAAAGACTCACGCTTCCTTAAATCATTCATTGGGAGAAATGAATTTCCTGCTAGAAAGCTATTTGGAAACAAAAAAAGAAGCGTATTTAACAGCAGCGTTACATATTAAAACGGGCATTGAAGACATCGGAGACAGATGGATTAAAGACAACAAAGACTTATGGTATCAGTTAAATCCTGACCTTACTTTTCATGGCACCGATTATCCGCTGTTAACATTAGAGGATTTATTGAAGGCCCAAAAGAATTTGGAAAAGGTAGGGGCAGGGAGAAGCCCTGTTTTCGATCGGTTCATCACTTCAAAAACCCAATACCTTGTCAATCACAACATCGAGATGACGAAAGCCGTGATCGCTTCTCTTGAAGAAGGAGGATTCGGCGATTTGGTGAAAGATTATAAAAACGTATCGGATTATTAAAAAATGATGGGGTGCTTTTCTGACGGCCCATATAGCTCCCCTGCAAAAGCCAAATCTATTTTTGACGGTCGGAGACAAGCCAAGACCGGCCTTTGTCACGCTAAAGCAAGACCGAACAATAGGCCGCTTACAGAACAAATGAATGGCGCAGCGGCCGTCCAACCGTCGAATGTTAAAAAGTCCAGTTGCATCGATCTATCAGACAAAAATACAAAAAGTAGCGGCATTTTCATGTTGATCATTCCGCAGCGTGTTTAGCATAAAAAAAGGGAGGCTTGAACAGGCCTCCTTTTTTCTTTCAACATGTTCCATATTCTTATGTTTCATAAAAAATGGAACGTAAATGATAGTCGATGACCGCCTCGATTTCTTGAGAAGATAACTGATGCGGCTGCATAATGCCATGCATGGCCAAGCCGTCAATAAGCGCATAGAGACGCTCTGTTTCCATTTCAATTGGCACATTAGGATTTACTGCTCCAAGACGAATCAATGCTTCAAGCAACGATCGAATTCCAGAACGAAGCTCCTCATACACTTGTTTGCTTAAAGGCTGGAGTTCCTTATCCCATAATGCCTTTTGAGTAAACGCCAACCACACCTCCATTTCCTTTCTTGTTTCATCAGTGAGCGGTAAAAGCTCGCATAGGAAACGTTTTACCGCTTCAAGCGGCGGACCGGAAACAGGCAAGGCGCTCATTCTTTCTTTTACCCGTTCGGAGACAAGCTGCATAGAAAAGGCTAAAAGCTCTGACTGAGAGGCAAAGTAATGCCGCAATGAACCGACCGAAATCCCTGTCTCTTTTGCAATGTTGCGAACTGTTGCTTTTTCCAATCCATCTCTCATAATGACTCTCCAAGTCGCTTCGGCAATCATCTTTCTCTGTTTTTCATGATCCACGATTTTAGGCATACGTATATTATATCACGTTTTTTTAATACAAGTGTGTTATAATATTTTTAGCAAAAATGAAGGAATGTAAAAAGGCTGTAGTCAAAGCCTATGTTGACTTTGACTACAACCCGCCTTTTCTGTGCGATTATGCACTCGCTTTTTCTTTTTGGCGCTGATCCGACAAGGTGATTTTTCGCAAGGCTAATGTCAAGGCAGCTCCACATACGATGAACACAAGACCAAATAGAAACACGGAATGGAGCGACTCGATGAGCGAATGCTTTAAAATAGGAATAAACGCATCTTTCATTTGCTGAGGCATGCCCGCCAGCATCTCTGGACTAAACAACATCGAATACAGCGACTGTGGATTATCATGAATCATATGGGAAAATTTATCCGCCATTTCCTTCGCCTGTGGCGGAAGCGCCGTTAAAGTTGGCATGAGGCGCTCTTCTAAAATCTGACTTGAACGATGATTCATAATCGCCCCTAAAATCGTCATTCCGAACGTTCCGCCAATGGAGCGGAAAAATTGGCTTGACGATGTAACGACTCCGATTTCCGATTTCGGGAAGGTTTCTTGCAGAGCCAACGTCAAAAGTGGCATCACTAGCCCGACACCTAATCCGAGCACAATCATATAAAATGTCGCTGTCCATTTTGTCGTTCCGATATCCATTGTGCTAAGCAGACCAAAACCGGAAGCCATGATGAGCATACCAATGATGAGCTGCGGTTTCACTCCGATTTTATAAACAATTCGACCGCCAATAATGCTTCCGACAATCATTGTGATCATCATCGGAGTCATAATGGTACCAGATTGCGTCGCGCTCACGCCGACAACCCCTTGCATGAAGAACGGAACGAACATAATCGCGCCAAACATGCCGACACTCATTAAAAAGCCAAGGCCATTCAATATCGTAAATGTCCGATTTTTAAAGAAATGCATCGGCAAAATCGGTTCTTCGGCTTTTCTCTCAACCAACACAAACGCTGTTAAAAAGACGATGGCTACAGCAAATAAACCAATAATTTGCCAAGATGTCCATTCATACTTATCGCCGCCAAACGTTAACGCCAACAGCAAGCTGACAACGCCGATAATCATCGTACACATACCGGCAATATCAAATTTGACAGGTCCTGTTGCTTGATGCTTATTTAGTCCCATCGCAATGAAAATCGTCGCCAAAATCCCGACAGGAAGGTTGATATAAAACACCCATTCCCAGCTCATGTGGTCGACAATCCATCCGCCCACTTGCGGACCTAAAATGGAGGCAAGACCATATAAACCGCCAAACACCCCTTGCCATTTGGCGCGCTCTTTTCCAGTAAACAAGTCCCCGATGATAATCATGGCCATCGGCATCATAATTCCGCCGCCGATCCCTTGCAGGCCTCGATAAATAATCAATTCGGTCATATGATGCGCCATCCCGCAAAGTGCCGAACCCACCATAAAAATGACCAATCCGGATACATAAACGACTCTTCGTCCTAATAAATCCGCCAATTTTCCGGCAATCGGCACGACCGCTGTCGATGTGAGCATATAAGCGGTCGTCAGCCATGTCATCAGGCCAATCCCTCCAAGCTCACCGACAATGCGCGGCATGGCCGTTCCAACAATGGTTCCATCAAGCGCACCGAATAACATCGCAATAATTAATCCTGTGATTAACAAATTGCGATGCTTAATCGCAGATGGCGCATTTAATATAGCTGTGTCTGACATCGTATCTCTCCTATCTATCATGATGTTAGGTCATATCATATATTCATGAACAATGGTACTTGATGTTTATGAACAGAATATGAACTTTAATGATGTTGGGCCATATATTCATGAACGGCTTCTTTTAATGAATCAAGCGCTTCACATAACGGATGAAGCTGCTGACTTTCAATATATAATAAAATCCCTTTCACCACATATTCCCGCGGCGCTGATTGCTCATTCATAAATTCCGCCTCAAGCGTATCCAGCGCGGAATGAAGCTGATGGTACGTTTTTTTATCAAGCGACAATGACGATAGCTTTTTCTTTAAGCTTTCCATTTGAGCCATCATTTGCATTTTTCGTTTACGCTTTTCCTGTTCAGCCATTTCCATAAAAGAGTGAACGATCTCTTGCTTTAACAGCGGCTCCTCGTGTTCAGAAAAGTGCATGACAATCGCATCAAGCCGACGGACAATAAACGCGGCAATTTCCTTTGCTTGAAACCTATTCGGATGAAACATCATATAAAAGGTGTATTCACGTAAAATGCCGCTTAACATGGCGGCTACGTCATACACATATCTTTCTACTTTTTTTCCATATACTTCAATCAACCGTTGACAATGCCAATTGAATATGCGGGAGCGCTGCATGCGTAAATAGCTATGAAGGTTCTCGTTAATTTTGGGAATTTGCTCCGCCACTACCATCTGAAAAAAATCTTTCTGTGAATGAATGCTTTCTAACTGTACTTCGAGTTGTTTGATCAACACTTCCCTTTCCGATTCCGCTTCTCCCTCGTGCTTCGCATGGATAAACTGTGAAAACAACTGATCTAAATAGTATTTGACAACCGAGAGCATCAACTCTTCCTTTGAGGAAAAATGATGATAAAATGCTCCCTTAGAAATGCCCCAAGCTTCGACAATATCTTGAATGGAAGTGGAATAATACCCCTTTTCAGCAAACAGCTTCATCGCGGTTTTAATAAATTCAACCTTGCGTTGCTTTGTCATTCCTATTTTCCACTCCTAAGTCCAAGACACCTTTTGGTTAGGCAGGCACCCTTTTACAAAGACCTTCGGATAAATGGACAGCTTCGTACGAGGCTTCACCAGCTCGGCATGAACTCCATGCTTCTGAAGCTTTTCCACAAGCTGCTTACAAGACAATTCTTCTTTATATTTTCCCATGAAAATGGCACCTCAATTCGCTCATCGAATTTCGACCAAACAGTCATTCTCATTATAAATACTTTTTCATCATTTATCAAGAATAATATTCAAACAAAAATGACCTATTAGTCAAAATTTTATCGACAAAAAATGACCAAATAGTCAATCTATATATGATCCACAATAAAAATGACCGTTCTGATCTCCGCTTTGAATGAACGGTCATCCATTTTGATATTATTCACCTAATGCCTGTTTTGCCAATGCGAGGGCGCCACAAATGCCGGCATTGTCACCAAGTCCCGGCCGCACCACATACTCATCGATATGCTGTAAAATCGCTTCATGCTGAATATAGCCGTTCAAAAAGTCTATCACATAACGGCGAACAGCCGGCAACAGCTGCGTTTGCTTCATCACCCCGCCGCCGACAATGATTTTTTCAGGAGAAAGAGTCAGGATATATTGGGCGATCGCCTGTCCTAAATAAAAGGCTTCAAGCTCCCACACTTCCGTATGGTTCGTCAATTCGGCTCCCTTCTTGCCCCAGCGCTTTTCAATCGCAGGACCCGAAGCCATTCCTTCCAAGCAATCGTTATGAAATGGACAACAGCCGGCAAAACCATCCTCAGGATGACGGCGGACCAGAATATGGCCCATTTCCGGATGCAAGAGCCCATGCAACAGTCGGCCCTCCACGATAGCCCCCACACCGATTCCCGTTCCAACCGTCATATAAAGACAACTATTGGTTCCTTTGGCCGCTCCCCATAATCGCTCCCCTAAAGCAGCAGCGTTGACATCGGTATCAAAGCCGATCGGAACAGGAAAATATTTGGACATCTCTCCTACAAAGTTAAAGCTTTCCCATTTCCGCTTTGGCGTACTGGTAATGTAACCATATGTATGGCTGCTTTTATTTAAGTCAATCGGACCAAATGATCCAATACCGATCGCTTTTAGTTCAAACTGCTGAAAAAAACGGATGACGCTCCGCATCGTTTCCTCAGGTGTTGTTGTTGGAAACATCTCTCTTTGACGAACGCGGCCATCATCATCTCCGACTGCGCAAACAAATTTTGTTCCACCCGCTTCAATTGCGCCAAGATACATGCTTTTTCCTCACTTTCTGTTCACTTTTTATGGTCGCACCAATCCACTCCAGACTTCTCTATGGAAAAAACTAGTCACCCCATGTATAATAAACACCACCACCCTTTAACGGCATTGTTTAGCAGTGCTTCTAAGACTTTCTCGCTAGCAATTATTTCGCTCATCCATGCTTAAAAACCTTCGCTTTTTGGATGTTTTTTCGCGCCGTAAGTCTGGACTGCGATGGTCTTACATACACGCTGCCAGAAAGCTAAATGAAATCGATTCTAGGGTGGTGCGGCAGAACGAAGGAGGCTCATGATGTCCAATAACAGCATGCCGCTTGAAACGATTGGCTTTTTCGTCCATCATACGCAAAATGAACGATACTAAATATGAATAAGGAGAGGATACTTTTGATTCGACTCGCAACAATCGGAACGAACTGGATTACTCAAGAATTTTTACAAGCTGCTCAGCCAATTTCCCAGTTGACATTGACCGCTGTCTATTCCCGCGACGAGGAAAAAGCGAAGCAGTTTGCCGCAAAAACCGGAGCGAAACGCACATTTACTCATTTAGAAGAAATGGCCAAAAGCGATGAGATCGACGCTGTCTACATCGCCAGCCCCAATTCGCTCCATGCCGAGCAAGCCGTTTTGCTTATGAATCATGGCAAACATGTCTTATGCGAAAAGCCATTGGCCTCCAATACAAAAGAAGTCCAAGCGATGATAGAGGCGGCTAAAGCGAATGATGTCGTATTGATGGAAGCGATGAAAACAACGCTTCTCCCCAATTTCCAAGCGATCCGCCGCCACCTTCATAAAATCGGAAAAATACGCCGCTATTTCGCTAGTTACTGCCAATATTCCTCGCGCTATGACGCCTATAAGCAAGGGACGGTATTAAATGCCTTTAATCCGGCTTTTTCAAACGGCGCATTGATGGACTTAGGCGTTTATTGCCTTTACCCGCTCGTTGTTTTATTTGGAAAACCGCAATCGTTAAAAGCCAGCAGTGTCATGCTGGAATCAGGCGTCGACGGCGAGGGAAGCATCGTCCTTCATTACGGCGATATGGATGCGGTTGTGATGTATTCAAAAATCACGAATTCCTATGTTCCTGCAGAAATTCAAGGAGAAGAAGGAAGCATCGTCATTGATGCCATCCATACTCCGACCAAAGTGGAAATTCGCTACCGCGATGGCCGAGTCGAGGATATTACAGAGCCTCAGACGCATCATCCGATGTATTATGAAGCGCTTGAATGGACGCAGCTTATCACGCGCGGCCAGCGCCAATCAGAAACAAATTCACACGCCCATTCGTTCATCACAGCTGAAATAATGGAGGAAGCGCGAAAACAAACCGGCATTCGATTCCCTGCCGACGAGTCGACCCTTTGCCAATAAAGCAAAGGGTCTCATTTTAAGAAATTTTTCGCTTGAGGCGCGCTGGCTTCCTCCGTTGTTGCCACATCCATACAAGGCATAAGGCGACGAGCGCGCCGCAGGCATCAATCACGACATCCGAAAATAGCGCCGTCCTCCCCGGTTCAAACGACTGATGCCACTCATCTGTCGCCGCATAAACGGCCGCAAAGCTCCACGCCCACACATAGGCCCACCGCTTCGGATACAGCGCTTGAAAAACCAGTACAGCCAAAATCCCAAAAGCAGACAAATGAGCAAACTTACGGATGACAAAATTCAAGGGAGAAGCGGCTCCCTCCCCTTCCTCCCATCCTTCGTGGCCGATCCATTTTTGAAGGATGTGCGCCGTATTTTCCCCTGTAAAATAGGAAGCCTCGCTAAAACAATAAATCACCAAACACCATATGCCAACTAAGCTCCACCAAACCCACTTGCGAACCATTGCTTTCTCCTCTATTTTTATAATTATTATAATTTGATATTGATTATCACAAAAATATTGTTATACTAAATGTATACGGCGATAAGCGAAAGGAGGAAAAAAATGAAACAAACGATTTGTCCGAAATGCCAGAAGCCGTCTCGCCGCCTCAAGCATTCTCTTTTATGCGGATGCGGTTTTAAGCTCATTCGTTCCAAAGGATAACGCTTGCTATTTATTACGGCGGATATTGACCGTTGTAAACACGAACTTGTCATAGCGATGTCTGGAAAAAGAATATTCAAATGGAACACCATTATTTAGAAAACCAACCTGCTCGACCTCTAAAATCGGATCATCCGGCGCGCAGTGCAAATACGTTTGATCCAGCTCCGTTGGCTTTGACGCGCGAATTTTCCTAATGACAGCCGGCGATCGTTAGTCCGAGCCCATGTGTAAATGGAAGCGTGCAACACATCCTCGTGTGAACTACGGATGAAAGGAAATCGCCCAGCATTCGCCCGTTCGATCAGAAGGAATGCGATAGCCGAACCGGTCAGCTAATGCCGTTCCTCCCCAAATCCGCTCTTGAAACATCGGCTCCAAGAACAATGGCTCTTGATTCATTCTGTCTCCCCCTTCGTTTTGTCTTATTGTTCCGTCCCCCCTTGCTTCGAGACGGCAGAACCCTCAATGTACATGTTAAAGCATCAACCATCACTTTACAAATCATTCGTCACCTTTTTAACGTACTCCACCCAAATCCGGCTGCACCTGGGCCAACCCAACAAGAACAGAAAGGCTGAACAAACGAGCAACAGGCTTGCGGCGAAACATTCTCTGAAGCGAATCGGTACACTTGGGGCAATGCATCATCTGGCTCCGTTCGGACGAAGCTGCTTATGCGACAGGGACAACACGCATGATCGATAGAGGAGATGTGCTATGGTCGCGGCGAACAATGTCAGCCCAGCGGCCGTTCGTGTCTAACCCTCTTCCTTGTTCTCACTCGATCTGCTATTCTATTTTTACAAAACGAACGAAAGAGGGATTAAGCGAATGACACATCCATATGCTCACCGCCTCGCGCAATGGCTGCGAGCCCATCGCCATGAAGCGAATGCTGGACCGATGAAACAATATATGCGCAACCAATTTGAATTTCTCGGAATCAAAACCCCAGAGCGCCGCGCGTTGCTAAAAGAGTTTCTCGCGCAGCACGGCCTTCCGCCGCGCACTGAGCTGGCAGACATCGTCATTAAACTTTGGGAATGGCCGGAGCGTGAATTGCAATATTGCGCACTTGCTTTGCTGGAAAAAGAAAAGAGAAGTCTCTCAAAAACGGATTTAGAATTCATAGAGAAGCTCATTACAAACAAACCTTGGTGGGACACCGTTGATATGCTTGCGGCCAATATCGTCGGACCGCTTTTCAAAAACGAACCAGAGTGTATTCCCGTCTACACAGAACGATGGATGCAGTCCAATCATATGTGGCTGCAGCGAACAGCCATTTTGTTTCAATTAAGATATAAAGAAGAGACCGATGAAGCTTTGCTTTACCAGCTTATCCGCCAATGCCGGCAGTCATCGGAATTCTTTATTCAAAAAGCGATCGGCTGGGCGCTGCGCGAATATTCCAAGACCCATCCGGCAAGCGTCCAGCGGTTCGTGGAAAACGAAACATTGGCGCCGTTAAGTAAACGAGAAGCATTAAAGGTGATTCAACGCCGCCGCTAATACAGCCGGCAAATAAACGAGCGGATCACGATCAAAACGTGATCCGCTCGTTATGATGGGCATGTCTGCGGGTCATCCTCCGCCAAAGGTTGGTCTACTAGCTTCCACGTTCGCAGCGTCTCATGAGCAATGGGACGCAAATGCGGATGCGGCCGTCCCAGCCAATAGCCTTGGCCAAACGGGATGCCGAGCTTGGTGACCACTTGGAGCTCTTCCTGCGTTTCAATTCCTTCGACAATGAGATGACAGCCTATTTTCCGGGCAAATCCAGCAAGGGTTTCCAGTAAAATGGCCTTGACTGAATGGCCATCAACCTTATGAATAATCGAACGATCGATTTTAATATAGTCCGGACGCAACTCAGCAATCGCCTGAAGGGAAGAATAGCCCGCTCCGGCATCATCAATGGCGATGCGATATCCTTGCTTGCGGTAGTGGCTGAGCACTTTTTTAAAGGAGGCATAATCATCAATCGATTGACGTTCGGTAATCTCAAATACAACTTGCTGCGGCGTAAGCCCTCTTTTTTTCAGAAACGCCAGCGTCTGTCCAGGGGTGAACTGCGGATCATGAATGACATTGGCATTTAAATTAATAAAAAGCTTCCAATTCGGATCGCTCGCGGAAAATCCTTCAATCGCTTTTTGCCGTGCCAGTTTCTCCAGCGCATACAGTTGGTTCTCTTTTTCAGCAAATTCCCATAAACGATGGGGCGTTGCAAAATAGCTTGTCTGCGGTCCGCGCGCCAATGCCTCGTACCCATAAATCTTTTTGTCAAGCAGTGATACAATCGGCTGGTAGTGTGCCGTAAGATGCTGACCGGCCAAAATGTGGCGAAATTCCGTTTGCAGCTTTTGCTGCTCAGCATTTGTTGCCTTTTTTGCCTCGCTTACCGCTTTTTTAACCGCCTCGTACAACAAATGCTCCAGCGCTTTTTCAGCACCTGAATCAAGCAACGATACGCCCACATAAAAATCAACGGGCTCAGCCCATTTCGCTTGATGAGCCATGCTTGTTTTGAATCGCTGATATATATTATGCGCCAAACAGCGTAAATGAGCCTCCCCTGCTCCACTCTCCATACGAATCAATACCAGCAGATCATCCCCAAACATGCGGTGGGCGCATATGCCAAACGGTTCTTCGTTCTCTAAGTTTGTCATGATTTGTTTGACTGCCGCCAACAGCTTTTGGCACGCTTCCTTTCCATACTTCTGTTCCATTTGGCTGCAATTTTTTATATCTAAATAAATCAGTCCCAATGAATATTCAGAGATGAAATGCGCTGCCTTATCCACGATATTCTCGCGGTTTAAGCTGTCGGTAAGCAGCAGCACCGATGCAAGCTGGTCGTCCATGTTCGGGACTCCTTTCAACACACCAAACTATTCATGCGCAGAACAGTATAGCACACTAATATAACCGGAGCGTGAAGGCTTTGTAAAGGTTTCATGAATCTCATGTTTCAATCATGATGAAGACAGGAAAGATTTCTTAGTAAGTAACTCTTCTGAAAAATGGAAATTTCAATAGCCGGCTACATTTCTTGCCATTCCTCCACCATCTGTCAAAACAGACGATCGCTCTCCCATTCTATTGACAAAACTTTGTTAGCTATTGCATAAAATCGCCAGCCTTCCCTTTTCCAATCATAATGAAAAAAGAGAGAGCGTTTCGATGGATCGCTCTCTCCCTATTGATTGCAACGTGATTATTCGCCTTTCACTAGTTCTAGCGGTACCGGAATAAAGGATTCTACTTTTTCGCCTTTCGATACTTTGAGGGCTGTTTGTACGGCTTGTTCGCCAATCATTTCCGGCTTTTGCGCTACCGTCGCCGCCATTTTTCCATCTTTGACGGCCTTCACAGCATCTTCTGTGGCGTCAAAGCCGACGACCCATACATCTTTCATGCCGTGCGCTTCCAGTGCTTCTAACGCTCCAAGCGCCATTTCGTCATTATGGGCAAAGACGGCTTTGATATCTTTATGGCTTTGCAAAATGTTTTCCATTACGGATAATCCTTTGGCGCGATCAAAGTCAGCCGCTTGTTTGGCGATTACTTTGATATTGGCAGCGCCGTCAATGGCCTGATGGAAGCCTTCTCCGCGTTCACGAGCCGCTGATGAGCCAGGGATTCCTTCCAGTTCGACGATATTGCCGCCATCCTTTAATTTTTCAATTAAAAATTCTCCAGCCATTTTCCCGCCTGCTACGTTATCGGAAGCGATATGTGAGGCCACCTTGCCGCCTTCCGCGCTGCGGTCGACTGTGATGACCGGAATGTTCGCTTGATTCGCCGACTCAATAGCCGATGTTACCGCGCTGGAGTCGGTCGGATTGATTAAAAGGACATCGACACCTTGTTGAATTAAATCTTCAATATCGTTGATTTGCTTTGCCGAATCATTTTGTGCATCCGCAACCGTTAATTCGATATTGGCTTCTTTCGCCGCTTTTTCCGCGCCTTCCTTTAACGTCACGAAAAACGGGTTGTTTAAGGTAGAAATCGATAAACCAACTTTTAGCTTGCCTTCTTTCTTATCCTCGGATTTGCTGCCTGTATCGCCATTGTCTAAAGAGCAGCCCGCTGCTACCCCAACCGCTAAGAGGAGCACTAGCAGCATACTGAAAAATTTCTTCATCATTTCCCCCACTCCTTTGTTTTTCTTTCATTTCATCTATATCAAACTTCTTTGCGGCGGTCTAAAATCACCGCAAGAAGAATGACCGCACCTTTAATTAATTGCTGATAAAACGACGAGACATTTAAGAGATTGAGACCGTTATTTAACACACCAATAATCAGCGCGCCAATGAGCGTTCCAAAAATCCAACCGCGGCCGCCCGATAGGCTTGTACCGCCGAGCACCACCGCAGCAATCGCATCGAGCTCGTACGATGTTCCAGCGGTTGGCTGCGCCGAGTTGAGGCGCGAGGTTAAAATAAGTCCCGCAAGCGCTGATAAACCGCCCGTCAACGAATAAATCCAAATTTTCAAGCGGTCGACGCGAATGCCTGATATGCGCGTCGCCTCCTCATTTCCACCAACGGCATACGTATGGCGGCCGAAGGTTGTTTTTTTCAACACAAAATATAGTGCCGCATAAATGACAAGCATCAAAATAATCGGAACCGGAATTCCTAGAAAATAACCGCGGCCAAGCATTTGGAACGACACTTGATCCGAAAATCCGGTAATCGGGCGCCCTTCCGTATAAACGAGCGTCGCCCCGCGGAACACCGTCATGGTCGCCAATGTCGCAATAAATGGCGCGACACGCCCTTTTGTAATAATGATTCCATTTAGCGCCCCCATCACGAGACCAGCCGCAATCCCGACGGCAATGGCAACAGTCCCATTGACTCCATCTACCATCAAACCGGCAGCAAGCGCACTGGAAAGCGCCAGTACAGAACCAACTGATAAATCAATGCCGCCTGTTAAAATGACAAACGTCATTCCAAAAGCAATCAATGCATTAATGGATACTTGACGAAAAATATTTAGCCAATTGTCTACTGTTAAGAAATGATCGCTTAATAGCGACAACACGATACATAACAAGATAAAGCCGATGAGCGGTCCCAGCTTTTTCATTTCCAAGCGCCAAGCTGCTCCAGTCTGTGCGAGTTTATCCGGATGCTGCATTATTCATTCCCTCCCGTCGCCGCGCGCATAATCGTTTCTTGATCGATCTGTTCATTGTCGAAAATGGCACTGACCTTTCCTTCATGCACCACCATAATCCGGTCACTCATCCCTAGAATCTCTGGCAATTCAGAGGACACCATCACGATGGCCACACCTTGTGCCGTCAGCTCGTTCATAATCTCATAAATCTCCTTTTTGGCCCCTACATCCACCCCGCGAGTCGGTTCATCTAAAATCAGAATGCGCGGATTCATCATGAGCCATTTCCCAAATACCACCTTTTGTTGATTTCCTCCGCTTAGCGCTTTCACTTCCAGTTCAGCAGAAGCGGTTTTAATGTTTAAGCGGGCAATCAGCGACTGGACAAGCTCCGCTTCTTGTTTTGCGCGAATGATTCCCGCCGATGCTAGCTTTTCGGATGTCGGCAGTGTTAAATTTTCGCGAACGCTCATACTGAGCACAAGCCCTTTCATTTTCCGGTCCTCGGTAATAAAAGCCATTCCGTGTTCAATCGCCTGCCGCGGCGAGCCAAGCTTGACGGGCTGGCGATCAATATAAACGGCTCCTTCATCGACTTTGCGGATGCCAAAAAGCGCCTCCATTATTTCCGTGCGGCCGGCTCCCATTAAACCGGCGACACCTAAAATTTCTCCCGATCTCACAGAGAAGGAAACGTTATGAAACACGCCTTTTTGCGTCAGATTTTCCACCCGAAGCACTTCGTCGCCGATTGGCGCTGTTCGCTTTGGAAAACGCTCTCCGATTTGCCTGCCGACCATCATATGGACGATGTCATCGAAGTTGGTTTCAGCGATGGATTTCGTTCCGATCATTCTTCCATCCCGCAACACGGAAATTCGTTCGCAAATGGTGAAAATTTCCTCCATCCGGTGAGAAATATAAATAATGGCCACACCTTGCTGTTTCAGCGTTCGAATCACAGTAAACAAGGTTTGAATTTCCCGATCTGTCAGGGCGGCGGTCGGTTCGTCCATAATCAGACATTTGGCATCGGTCGACAGCGCTCGAGCAATCTCAATAATTTGCTGTTTCCCCACCGACAGCTTTCCAGCGATTTCATTCGGAGCGATGTCAACGCCGAGCTTCTGCAAATAAACAGAGGCCTGGTTTTCCATTTCCTTGCGCCGAATAATGCCTGTCCGTCCAACCGTATGCTCCCGTCCTAAAAAAATATTTTCCGCTACCGTTAACGTAGGAATGACGCTCAATTCTTGATGAATAAACACAATCCCGTCGCGTTCGGCCTCTTTCGGATGGCGATAATGCACGTCTGTTCCATTGACGGCAATGGTCCCACCATCCTTTTCATACATCCCTGTTAAAATTTTCATTAACGTCGATTTCCCCGCTCCGTTCTCCCCCATCAAGGCATGCACTTCTCCAGAGCGAATCTCCAAATCGATTCCGTCTAAAACAAGATGATGATGAAACGATTTCCTAATTCCTTTCATTTGAATCAACGGTGCTGTCACGGTTCCTCTCCCCCTTTCCCAAACCGCCTTTAAAAATTCACTCCTGAATGAAGAATCATATTGGCATAAGGAGTCGCTTCTCCCGTACGGATGACCGCCTTGGCCGCATGAAGCATTTCTTTGAATTGTTCATGGGAAACAAAATGCTGCTCAACTCCTGAAAAGCGCTGCTGAATCGCCTCATACATATTCGGATTATGCGTTTTCATTTCTTCCGCTACGGTGATTGCTTCAATTTCCAATTCCGCTAAGAGCGGATCCAATACAGCTAAAAAGGATGGAACTCCCTTGACAATGGATAAATCAATGCGAATCACTTCATCCGGAATCGGCAGACCGCAATCGGCTATGACAATTGTATCCGTATGGCCAAGTGAAGCTAAAACCGTGCTCAGTTCTTTATTTAAAATACCGTCCTTTTTCATGATCCTTCTCCTTTCGCAGCCTCAAGCAATTGGATGACTTCTTTCTCTGTCGGCATTCCGCCCTGCGCCCCAAGCTTGGTGACGGATAAAGCAGCGGCAGCATTGCCAAAGCGGCACGCCTCCTCTAGTTCCATTCCTTTGCTCAAGGCGACTGCGAGCGCGCCATTAAACGTATCGCCAGCGCCCGTTGTATCGACGACTGGTACCCGGAAGCCCGGAACGATCATTTGCTTTCCGTTTTTAGTGATGGAAACACCGCGCGCGCCTTCTGTGACGACAAGCTTAGCGGCCCATTTCTCGCGGTCCTGTTCAGGAAAAATGATGCCGCATTCATGTTCATTCGGTGTCACTAGATCTATTTGCTCCAACAGCGCCGGCGGCAGGAGCTGTGCCGGCGCCGGATTTAAGATAACAAAAACGCCATGCTTTTTGGCCAAGGCAACGGCCCGCTCCACGACAGCAAGCGGAATCTCCAGCTGCAATAAACAAATATCGCTCTTGGCAATGACAGCTTCATGCTTCTCCAAGTCTTCGGGCTGCAGCGCATAATTCGCCCCGGGAACGACAATGATGCGATTGTCGCCATCCGACACCGTAATCATCGCCGTGCCTGTTTCCACATCTGTAACCGGTTTCACACCGTCGATAAAAATCCCCTCATTGTCAAGCTGGCGCTTTAGCACCTCGCCAAACGTGTCGCTGCCTACCGCGCCAATCATATGGACCTCCGCTCCAAGACGAGCAGCCGCCACCGCTTGATTGGCGCCTTTGCCGCCGGGGATGAGGTGAAACTTTTCTCCTAATACGGTTTCACCTTGCTCCGGAACACGTTTTGTCACCGTGACCAAATCCATATTTAAGCTCCCAATGACGGTAATCACTGGTTTTTTCATCTCGTTCCTCTCCTTTGCGTCGATTGCCTTTCCACCAGCTTCACAGGCAGCACATAATGAAGCTGTTCAAGCGGTTTAGCTTCAATTTTTTTCACTAAAATCCGGGCAGCGATCGCTCCCATCTCATAAATAGGCTGTGAGATCGTCGATAATTCGGGAGTCGTCATTTCCGTCAGCGGAATGCCGTCATACCCGATAATGGCCACATCCTCCGGCACCCGCAAACCGAGCTGTTGCACCGCCTTCAGTGCTCCCACTGCCATCGCGTCGTTTCCAGCAAAAATGCCGTCCATTTTATGTTCTTGCAGCGCTCGCAGCGTCGCCTCTTTTGCTTGTTTTAATTGATAGTTTCCTTGAATAATCAACTGTTCATTCCAAAGACCCAGCTCCTGCATTTCATCACGGTATCCGCGAAAGCGCTCCATCGCATTCACCACGTGGGTCGGCCCTTGAATGTGGGCGATTTTCCGGCAGCCGATGTCGTACAAATGCCTTGTTGCTAAACGCGCGCCACCGTAATTGTCAGCGATAACAGACGGAAATGAATGCATCGATGGCCGGTCGAGGACAACAACCGGAACCCCCAGCTCCAGCACCTCATCGCTTTCTAGCTGATTGGTCGTCAAAATAATGCCGTCCACATATTTTTGCTTTAAAATCCCGATGTATTGCTTTTCTTTTTCGCTTTTTTCATCAGAGTTGCACAAAATCACCGTGTAATCATAAATATTCATGACATCTTCAACGGCCCGAACAAGCTCTGGAAAAAACGGGTTAGAAATATCGGGAACGATGAGCCCAATCGTTTTCGATGTTTTTTTAAATAAGGTTCGTGCTACTTCGTTCGGTTTATAATTCAGTTGTTCAATCGCTTTTTTCACTCGTTTTTCAGTATCTTCGTTGACGTAACCGTTTTGATTCAGCACACGCGAAACGGTCGCCACCGATACACCTGCCAATTTAGCAACATCACGAATCGTTGCCATCCTGATTCTCTCCACCTTTATCTCTGTAACCGGTTACATACACTATAACAGAATTCGATTAAAAGAGGCAAGAGATTTTTTATATAAATATTACTCGTGTCGCCAGCTCCAATCGATTCACTTATGATTCCTGTACTGAACGGTATCTGTCATGTCAAAGCTCACATTCGATGAGCGGTCATACCAAAACGTAACCGCTCACCGAAGACGGAAGGAAAGTCCACCTTCCCTATTCACCTATTTAAGCATCTATATATTACGGTTGCGACGCAATGAGTTGGACATGTCCCGTGATTCGAAATGGGCCAAATTGATACGGTAACAGCAAGTGGTCTCCCTTTTGCAGCGGCCATTCTCCTTCTTCCGTGGCTATCGCTCCCGTCCCGGCCATTACGCTCAGCAGCAGAAACGGTTGAATTCGTTCCATTTCAAGCCGTGGATGCACCTCCCATTTTGAAACCGTAAAGTAGTCGCTCCGCACCCATGTCGTCACCGTCGCCCCCGCCATTTTGACCACGGTTGGCTCGATTGACTGCTGTACATGGGGCACCGTGATCACATCAAGCGCTTTTTCAACATGTAGCTCGCGCGGCTTGCCATCGCGATCACGACGTCCATAATCATACACGCGGTAGGTTGTATCCGAGTTTTGCTGCGTCTCTAAAATAAGCAAACCGGAGCATAGAGCGTGAACCGTGCCGCTTGGAACATAAAAAAAGTCCCCCGCCTTTACCTGTACACGCTGCAGCAGCTGATCCCACTGTTCCCTTTTCATCATATCGGCCAGCTCTTCCTTTGTTTTCGCTCGATGTCCGAAAATAATCTCGGCACCTTCTTCGCAATCGATGACATACCAGCATTCCGTTTTTCCCCATTCGCCCTTTTCATAGTTGGATGCATATTCATCATCAGGATGCACTTGCACAGATAAATCGTCATTGGCATCAATGATTTTGGTTAGTAAAGGGAAACGGTCACTGTCATAGTAGCCGAATAATTCGCGATGCTCCTGCCATAGCTGCCCGAGCGGCATTCCTGCCCATTCACCAGAACGTACCACGCTTTGTCCGTTTGGATGAGCCGAAATGGCCCAACACTCGCCTGTTCGTTCAGAAGGAATATCATATCCGTATACATCGCGCAATTTGGTTCCGCCCCAAATTCTTTCTTGGAAAACCGGACGGAAAAAGATCGGCTGTTTCATTCCTGCATCCTCCCTTTATTTTAAGTTAATGTCCTGCCCGCCTCTGTTTGATTTTTATGCCAAATCAAGTACAGCACAGGGATCATCGCCACATAAATCAATGGAAACAAGCTAAAGGATACCGGCAGCAGCTGGTCGAAATCGAGGTAATTCCGCATCATGAAAAAAATAAAGACTCCCGCCATTCTTCCGAGACCGAGCGGAATTTCCCTGACAGTAATATAGTCGAGCTGCATCTGCTTATAGCAAGGATCTTTTTCAATCGCTGCATAAATCAGCGCGTTCATCGTTGTATTCATCATGTTCAAGGCGATCGGTTTCATAAGCACGAACAACATCAGACTTAGCATCGTTGGCTGATAGGCCAAAAAGAGCGAACTGAGCCAAATGCCCAGCGTTCCGATTGTGTACACAAGCATCCGTTGATCTGGACGCGATCGGCGTGCGAGGATCACCAAAGAAACAATCGAAACAAGCTCTGACATCATTTGAAAAACCCCAAGCTTCCACTCTCCACCAGCCACCTGATACATCATCATGGAAATCAAAAATGTGACATATACTCCAGAAGCAATCCCGTCTCCCAGCATCACGAGATACATGCGCTTCCATTCCTTTGGGGCATGGAGCAGCACAGCCAGCAAACGGCTCTGCAGCTCGACAGGCCGCTCTGGAATACGCAGCGAGACGATGGCCGCCAAACCAAAAAAGACACAAGCCATAAAAAAGACAAGATAGTAACCGAGCATCTGATCAAACCAACTAATCACCGCACCTGAAACGAGAGGGCCGGCCACTCCGCCAATCGCCGCCACCAAGCCTTGCATGTATAAAAATCGGTCTCTTCCGCGATTTGTCGCCATATCCAAGTTGGCCATATGCATGCCAACAGAGAATAGACTGATCGCCAATCCCTGCAGCAACCCCAATAAAAGAAGGTGATGAATCAGCGCATCGCGAAGGACGAGCGCCAGCAAGTAAGAAAGAAAATAACCGGCAATGCCCCAGCGCATCGTTGCCATCGGGCTTGTTTTCCGCGCCAGCCATGCACAGAAATAAAAGCTGCATAAAATAAAGAGCGACGTATAGAAGCTATATTGGGCCAGCAGCGTAAAGGTGCGGTCCAGCCGCCATATAAAAATTTGCAGGAACATCCCTGACAGCGCATTGCCGAATGAAAATAATCCAGTCATCGCTAAGTAATATGTTGCCTCTGGCGATACATCACGCAGAAAACCTTTCATGGTTCATGACCTCTATTATTTTTTGTCAATATGAATCTACTCTTCTCAACCCTCTGTATGCACTAGCCCCTGTTTACTTAATCGTTTCATATTTGATAAATGGATCGGGGATCGTAATCTTTTGCGCCTCCGCGTCGCTGATGCCCGCGTATAAATCAGCGGTGCCATCCCCCTTACGGATCAAGCCGCCGCTGAACACGACGTCCTCCAGATCAGGCCGCTTAGCGGCTCCGGCCAAAAAGTGCGATCTTGCTGCAATCAATTCGATATCTGAATATTCCCCTGTCTCAGGATCAAGAGCAAATACCATCGGATAATAATGGCGGTTTCCTTCTTCATCAAAACAAGCAATATGGCCTAAAATACCCACCAGCCCATTCTCCAGCAAATGCGGCTCGTTCGCTCCGCCCCATTCTTCTTCTGCAAACTGTCCCTCTAAAAGCGGAGCTTCATGGATGACGTCGATGGTAAAATCATCAAGCGATGAAATGCGGGTAAATCCAATCTTGCCGCGGCCTCCCCTTGCTCCTTGCGGCCGCGTAATCACGCCAATGGATCCGTCTTGCAGTTCGATTAATCGCAAATCCTTCATTCCATCTGGACCTTTCGCAAACTCCCGCAGCTCGCGAATCGTCTTTCCCCTGTAAAATACCGTTCTCCATCCTAGCGCTCCTTCGACGACCGGATGCGGGAAAGTTTGCACTCCGCCAAAAATCAACTCACCGCCAATTTTCGTAAAGAAAGGATCTTGCAGCTGGAAAATCGGGGCTCCTTCCCGCGGCACCCACTCCCCATGGCGATTCACAAAAAAATACACTTCCGAGCGCTCGCTGTCACGAGGCTCCACCCGTCCGGCAATGACTTGCTCGCCATCCTCTTCAAATGGCGCAGAAATATTGTACACGTCGCGATCGCCGACACCTTTAAATATTAATTTTTCAGGATGAACGGGCTGCGGGCGATATTGAAATTCCTCCAATAGCATCGCGCAAGTTTTGACCTCTGTTTTTTTTAATTGCATAAAAATCCTCCTACACTTTTACTATCCATATCCAATAGGAAAAACCTACAACGGGAAGAATCCTGCGGCTTTCCTTTTCGTCACGCACCCACGTATCAAAGCTTGAAGCCACGCCGCATCCCATCCCATGGACGGTTCGATAAAGCGGCGTCGTTCGGCCACCCGACCGATGAAGAAAACGTCTCAAACTCTGGATTCACTTCTGCAACAGCCGCCTTTTTCCCTTGTGGCGTTCTTTTATATCAGTAGCTGCTTTTATTTCAGCACAAACTGCATTCCCTCTTTGAAATTTTTGCTAAAGATGATAAACAAAATTAAAATTGGCAGCGTCAGCAGCACAGAGGCCGCATACATTGGGCCAGGATATCCTCCATACGGGCCGAACATTTGCGCCAACAGCACATTGAGCGTCAGCATTTTTTCACTGTTCACCACTAACATATCCCATAATAGTTCAACCCATCTTTCCATAAAGAGAAACAGAAAAATAATCGTCGTAATCGACTTGGACATCGGCAAAATAATCCTGGTGATGATCTTCAGCTGTCCCGCCCCATCCATTTTAGCCGCTTCTATCAGCTCATCTGGTATGCCGCGGAAAAAGTTTGTATACATAAAAATCGCCCACAAATTGACAGCCTTCGGTAAAATCATCGCCCAATACGTATCGTACAATCCAAAATAACGAATAATTAAAAACAGAGGAATTAATAGAATAATCGCAGGATAAAACATTTGAAATAGAATCATATTATTAATCAAGCGGTTGCCTTTAAATTTCAGTTTGGCTAGAGAATACCCAACCAAAATCGCTGTGGTCAGCATAAGCAACGTAGAGGACATCGTCACAAGCAAACTATTAAAGAACGCACGCAGCCATGGCCGCGGTATGACGTTCTCTCCTCCCGTCAATAACCACTCGTACGAACGCAAGGTCAGCTTCGTTGGAATGATTTTACGGTCCACCTGTTCCCACGGGGCTAGCGAGCTCAATATCATATATAAGTAGGGAAAGACCATGATGATAAGCACTATGAACGCCAATGTATAAAGCAAGATTGTCTTGAATCGCTTATTCCCAACCATGCTTGGCACCCCACTTCTCTAAGATTTTGCGAAATACAAGAATAGAAGCAAAGGTCACAATGGAGTTGATAATGGCTACCGCTGTTCCATATCCGGCATTTAATTTTTCAAATGCCTGATTATAAATTTCTAGCTGCCACGTATGTGTTGAATAATCAGGGCCTCCGCCCGTTAATACATACGGTTCTGTAAAAATGCCAAACATAAGACCTACCGCTAAAATCGTCACTGTATAGAAGGAAGGATACAGCATCGGGATCGTAACATACCAGAACCGCTTCCAGCCAACCGCCCCATCCATTTCGGCTGCTTCATAAATTTCTTTTGGTATGCTCTCTAATCCAGATAAAAATAATAACGCATAATAGCCGACGAATTTCCAAGCCATCATGAGCGCAATCATAAGCGGAGCTAAAATGGGGGAGTCGAGCCAATTAATATCCATCCCTAAATGATTTCGGAAAAAAATATTCAATGGGCTGTTATAGGAAAGAACCCCTTTTACTACAATCGCTGAAGCCACTCCCGACGCTAAATAAGGAAGGAAATATCCCACCGAAAACAGCCCCTTCAATCGAGGCAACGAATGGATAATCAAAGCCAAAAAAAGCGCGCCGACAACTACAATAGGAACAAACATGAGCATAAACTTATATGTCGTCCAAAAAGCGGCTCTGACGCTTTGGCTAAAAAAAGCTTCGATAAAATTTTGAAGCCCGACCGTTTCATAATCTGGAGCAATTAAGTTCCAATTTGTAAAAGCTAAATAAAGCGCCCATATCAACGGAAACAAAAAGAAAATGAATGAATAGATAAGGTAGGGGCTGGCTAAAAGCCAACCCAGCCTTGCTGTCGTTTTGTTCATTTATTTTAACACCCCATCAATTGCCTTTTTCATGTCCTCCCATGCTTTCTCAGGAGTTTTTTGCCCTTTGATCACAGGTGTTAACGCTTCTTTTCCAATAAGCTCTTGGATTTCGACCGTTTTCTCATTATCAACTGGCGGAATGGCGTTCGGAATGTTTTCTGCATATTGCTTTAATTGCGGATTTTCCTCCAAATAAGAGACAAATGCCTCATTTGTGGACAAATCGTCGCGCGCAGGCGGTAAATTCGTTTGCTTGAACCAATCCAAATCATGCTTCACATCGGAATAAACCCAGCGAATAAAATCGAACGCCGCTTGCTGCTGTTCTTTCGTAGCCGAAGCATAAATTACAAGACCTTTTGTATCGGCAAATGTTTTCGCTTTGTTTGGATCGACATCATCAGGCACCGGAGGTAAGGACAAGGCATAATTTTGCTGGAATTTCATCTCTGGAAACTTTTCTGCCCAGTACGGGAATGTCCACGGCCCAAGGTCTACCATAATGGAGGTCGCATTTTCAAATGGATCGGTTGCTTCCCGCGTTAACAGTAAATCATTTTTCTGAAGCTCCTTAAAAAATTGCAGCGTTTTCACTCCTGCCTGATCGTCTACAACGAGTTGATTTCCCTTCATGAAGTTATTGCCATCAGAAGCGGCATTATATAACATAAAGAAGTCAAACCATCTCGCCCACCATGTTGGCTTCACTAAATCGGCCCGCGCCCACAAGAATTTATCAGGATATTTCTCTTTAAGTTTTTGGCCAACCTCCATTACCTCACTATACGTTTTCGGCGGCTCTTGATACCCAAGCTCCTTTAAAATATCCATTCTCCAGCCAAATAGCATGGCGTTCGAATAAATCGGCAACACATATTGATGCTGATCGGCGAACTCCCAGCTTGAAATCGTCGTTTTCATATTCCGTTGTTCAATCAGCTCATCAAATCCCTTTAATTCATCCAGCGGCACAATGGCCCGGCTCGCGGCCAGCTGGGCGGCAAATCCCCTTGAAATATTTTCAGAAACCGCCGGAGCATGCCCAGAGGCGATCGCTGATTGAATTCCCGCTTCAGATGAAGGGCTTTCCGGCATCGGCGACACTTTGATTTTCACATTCGGATGATCCTTCATATATTCATCTGCCATACTCTTCCAAAAAGCTTGCTGTGTCGGATTAGGTGCGGCCCAAAAATCGAATGTCACGGTTTGGCTCGATTTCCCTTCTTTCGTACCCGTGTCTTTGTCGGCATTTTGGCATCCGGCGCTGATCAGAGCGACCGTGAGCAATGCCGCTGCCATTTGGACAAAACCTTTCTTTTTCATGCGTATTCCCCCTTCAAAACTAAAATTTTATAATGGAAAAGACAACAAAAGAGTTGCCTTTTTCACCATGAATCCATTCGCGAGAATGAGAGACTTGATTACATGTAAACTAACTTTTCCATCATTTCGTTCAAGCTGAGCTCGACCCCCGCAATCGCTTCATCAGCCGCGCCATAATAAATGATCACTTTATCTCCTTCCAACAATGCCCCGCAAGTGAAGACCACATTGCCGAAAAACCCGTTTTTTTCGTAATCGGCTTGCGGCTCTAAAATCGGCTCCTCTGTTTTTGCAAGAATTTTAGTCGGATCATTCAGATCAAGAAGCAATGCCCCCAAACAATAGCGGTCATACCGATCCGCAGCATGATAGATTTCCAACCATCCCTTATCCGTCTTAAACGGAACGGCCCCTCCGCCAATTCGGCCATTATCCCAGCCGTTCTCGCTCAACCCCAACAAATACTGATGGTTTCCCCAGTACAGCAAATTATCCGATTCCGCAATCCAAATTTCCGGCCTGCCAATTCCTTTTGGTACCGGACGATGCAAGGCGTAATACTTTCCGTTAATTTTTTCAGGGAAAATCGCGACATCTTTATTTTCCGGATGAAGCATCAATCCTAATCGTTCATAAGTGACAAAGTCCTTTGTAGAGACGAGCCCGACGCCAATTCCTTCTGCCGATACCGCACTATATTGAATGTAATACGTATCGCCAATTTGCGTAACGCGCGGGTCTTCTACCCCCCATGCTTCCCGTTTGGTTTCCGGATAAATAAACGGCTTGTCATCAATCGTAAAATGACGCCCGTCTTTGCTGCGGGCAATGCGAATATACGATATCGATGTTAAATAAGCGACTCCGCGCGCAGAATCTTTATAGGCAATGACACGAGGATCAGAAAAATCAAATCGGGCATCCTGCTTATGCAGTTCAATCACCTTTAACTTCCCTTCGCCGTTTGAAAAATCAATGACGGGTGCTTTGACGAGCTGAGTGTCTTGGCTGATTGGTCGTTCGGCCACCCGAAGCAGCAGCAAAAATTCCCCATTGTATTTAGCGACTCCTGCATTAAATACCCCTATCACCTCATGATGATCGTGAAAAGGTTTCACATCTTTTGGGGTGATAAGCGGGTTTTCCGGAAAGCGATAAACATTCATACATCCATTCCTCCAAACTGATGATCTTTGATACACGGTCATAACAGCTTTTTCCTCTACCAAAGGCGACTGGGAAACACATTCATAACCCAAGAAAATGAAAGCGCTTAACAAACAGTGAAGAAATTATTTGTAACGTTACAAAACGATTTGTAATTGATTACTTTATTTTTGTAATCTTTCAATAAATTATTTCACCTTTTATTTTGCTCGTCAATACTTTTTTATGAATTTTACGAATGAACTTTTATTTTATATAATAGACTTTCTTACCATTACAAATAATATTGTAACGTTATTAATAATTATTGTAATGTTAGGTCATTTATGTTATTTTTTTATTTACAAACGACTCCTTTCCTTACTAGAGGACGATGACAAATTGCAGGATAGCTGTCAGCCGCTTTCCGGCTTATAATAATGAATGACAACCATCCCAGCCGTTTTCAATACATGTTGGTGAGCGATTATTTGATGAAAAACGTAGAATGACCTGAGGGAACACCAGCTTTTCCGCCTCTTCCCTCGAACAAGAGCGAGGGGGCCAAACCATCTGTCCGCAAAGCATTCATGGTTCGAGAAGAGCATGATGGATCAACATGTCCAGCGGATGGAACAGCTAAAAATCAAGCGATTTGAATGGAATCATTAATAGGCTCCTACACTTGGCGCTTGGTTTAAGTGAACAGGTCATGATTGATGCCCTCCCATCGCAGCAAGGTGAATGGCCCGCGTGTGTATCGCTAAACTGCAGAAAGATAGTAGGTGTGAAAAATGAAAAAGAAAGTTACGATGCAAGATATCGCAGATCGGTTAAACATATCGAAAAATTCTGTTTCGCAGGCGCTTCGAGGGAAAGATGGGGTCAGTGAAGAAACGCGCGAGCTTGTGATGCGCGTAGCGAAAGAAATGGGGTATCAATATCCTGACTCCCGAAAGCAAACCAGCCAAAAAAGGACGGGAAACATCGGGCTGATTGCCTCTGACCGCGCCTTTTCATTTAAAAATTTTTTTGGCGAAATTTATTTAAGCATTGAAAAAGAAGTATTAAAACGCGGCATGCATTTGCATATCCAATCGATTCATCAAGAACAAAAAAACCGGCTCATCCTGCCGGCGTTTATTGAAAACAAAACAGTCGATGGCGTTTTAATTCTTTCCCACATCAGCACAGACTATATCAACAAAGTGATTTCGACGGGCATTCCGACCGTTCTCGTCGATCACCATCATCCCAATATTCATGCCGATGCGGTACTCACGAACAATCGTTTTGGCGCCTATGTCGCCGTTCAGCATCTGATTGAATTAAACCATCGCGATATTGCGTTTGTCGGCGATATTGATTATTCGCCGAGCTATGAAGAACGGTACGAAGGATATTTGCTCGCGCTCAGAGATTATGGGATGGAACCGAATCCCGCGTTTCTTTTTACAGATGCCGAAGAAAAGGAAGAGACGATCCTCGGCTATATCCGCCAATTGAAGCAGCAGCCGACCGCATGGTTTTGCGTCAACGACGGACTCGGGTTTTTAGTCAATTCCGGCTTGAGACAGCAAGGGATTCTCGTTCCAGAGCAAGCATCCATATGCAGCTACGATAATGGACAATTATCAAAAATTTCAACTCCGAAAACAACAACGGTCGATATTGACCTAGAGCTTTACGGGAAACGGGCAGTCGAACAGCTTTTCTGGAGAATGGAGCATCCCCACGAACCATTCCAGGAGATGCTGCTTTCTTCCAAGCTGATTAAGCGGGAATCGACCGCTCCGGCTCCAAAGCAAATCGTGAATAAAAGCAGTTAATTTTTCAAAAAATCTCTGCCTTGAAACGGTATGTAGATAAAAGGTTTGCGGTCACAGACATTCACGTTCTGTGACCGCCATGCATCTCCCACTTTCGCAAATGCCGCTAAAAATAGGGCTTCCTGAGAAAAAAACAAACCAGGCCACTCAGCTTCGATCGCTGCAGCCCTGCCCAACACCCTTAGACATTTTGGAGCATTTCACGTATCGCATAAGCAACGCCGTGCTCGTTGTTAGTTTTAGTAACCCAGTGGCAGATGCGCTTCACTTCTTCTTCCGCATTGCCCATCGCCACGCTTCTCCCCGCTTTTTGCAGCATCGATAGATCGTTTAAATTGTCGCCAATCGCCACGACCTCGCTCATATCGATTCCCCGCTTTGCCGCCCATCTTTCAAGCGCGATCCCTTTTTGCGCATCGCGATGATTGATTTCAAGATTGTGATGGGCAGACGACGTAATACAAAACGCTTCACATGCTATAAATGTATGTTTAACATGGGCGAGCGCTTCTTGATCTAAGGAAAAAAGGAGAAGCTTATAGATGTCAATCCCGCGGTCCAACAATGGCTGAAAGTGATCCGTCCAACGCAGATACCCGGAAGCGATATAATCGGCAAACTGCCGCCTTACACGCTCCTCATCAGCCTGTTCGTTCGCGCTCTGAGCGATATCCAGCCGGATCTGCAACGATTTCTCCTTGCTTTTGGAATAAATGCCTTCATTCGTGCATACTTCCAAGTGGACGCCGTGCTCTTGGCATGCTTGATCGACTTCAAGAAACAACGAAGCATCAAGCGGGATACGCGTCAGCTGCCGTCCATCCTGGTCGCGGACATCAGCCCCATTCAAACAAATGATGGGAATGCGAAGATCCACTTCTCTTAACGGACCGCTGGCTGTATAATACGTGCGCCCCGTCGCAATGACCACCTCGATCCCTTGAGCTTGTGCCTGCTTGATCGCTGCCGCATTTTCAGCGGTTACCCTTCCTGCGCTGTTTAACAGCGTTCCATCCATATCAATCGCTATTAATTTCATCGTTTATTTTCCACGCCTTTCCTATCTTTTCGTTCATCCAATCTCACCAACAGAGGTCATTCATGATCTCATATAAGAATGCCGAGCCTTGCTTAGGCAAAAGCAGAAATCCAATTCTATCAAACCATCAGCCATGCTTCACGATACTCATGGTTGGCTGCCTACAGTTTATGGTGATGACCCCATTTTATCGCGTTTGGCTCAATCGTGCCAATCATGAGACTCCCGCAAGCCCATCAATGCTTCCAATCAAGCCATGAGAAGCGATGGAATGAGCGGCAAAAAAGAAAAATAACACAAGGGCAAAAGAAACGGTAACTGCTCTCCAACAATCATCTTCTAAATTTATAAAATCCCGCCACGTACGAACGAGTTAGGTTGTCTGGAAAACGCTTGGCAGACAAGGAGGAGGGATCAACCGCCTGCGATAAACAAGGTGATTGATTTGAGCTGAGACGTTTACTATGATAATGTCAAACTATACAGAACATAAGCGAGGGATAAAAAATGGAGATAGGTGTCACTACATTTGTTGAAACAACCCCGGATGTCCATACGGGCAAGACGATAAGCCATGCCGAACGGATCCGGGAAGTAATTGAGGAGATTACATTGGCTGATCAAGTCGGGCTTGATGTTTTCGGAGTGGGAGAACATCATCGGAAAGACTACGCCAGTTCGAGTCCAGCTACTATTTTAGCCGCAGCGGCCGCACTGACCAAGCGCATTCGCCTGACAAGCGCCGTCACCGTCCTGTCTTCTGATGATCCCGTTCGAGTCTTCCAGCAATTTTCAACCGTCGATGCGATTTCAAACGGACGGGCGGAAATCATGGCAGGACGGGGGTCTTTTATTGAATCTTTCCCGCTGTTTGGTTATGACTTAGAAGATTACCACGAGCTTTTCAACGAAAAGCTGGAGTTGCTGTTGAACATTCGCGAATCAGAAATAGTCTCCTGGAGCGGAAAATTTCGGCCAGCCATTCAACATCGAGGCGTTTATCCGCGCCCTGTGCAAAATCCGCTGCCTGTCTGGATTGCCAGCGGCGGAACACCGGAATCTGTCGCTCGCGCCGGCATGCTCGGTTTGCCGCTCGTTTTGGCCATTATCGGCGGCAGCCCGCTGCATTTTGCGCCACTTGTGAAGTTGTATAAGCGGACGGCGAAACAATATGGCCACGATCCGGCGAAATTAACGGTCGCTTCACACTCTCATGGGTTTATCGCGGAAAATACGGATATCGCTGCGGAAAAATTTTTCCCGTCCACCCAGTATGCCATGAATGTCATCGGAAGAGAACGCGGATGGGCTCCATACACTCGAGAGACATTTGATGTGGCCCGAAGACTGGAGGGGGCCTTATATGTGGGAGATCCGAAAACCGTAGCGGAAAAAATTATTTTTCTCCGCAAAAATGTGGGGATTACGCGTTTTATGCTCCACGTACCGGTTGGCTCCATGCCGCATGAAGATGTCATGAAAGCGATTGAATTGCTTGGAAAAGAAGTAGCGCCTATCGTTCGTGAGGAAATTGACCGCTGGGAAGCGGAACAAAAAGAAGAGACGATCTAAATCCAGCTATAGAGCAAATGACACCCGCCCATGCTCATGGTAGGCATGTAGCGATTGACCTTCCACACGCCAACATAAAAGCTCTGAACAGCACCGTTTTCAAACCCGCTTGCGGTTCTGTGAAGCGTGTTGTTTGTCTATCTGATCCATTGAGTTCATATTCTCACATGTTAAGTTACGTCAGCTGCTCGGCTGCTCCATCTCTTTCAACAAAAAAACCGCCCTGAGGAGGCGGTTTTTCGATTATTCATCTCGATTGTCTCTGTCGTTGGTATCCTGAGGGTCTTCAACAGCATCTTCTGGATCCGGAACGGTATCGTTCTCGTCATCGCCAGGTCCATTGTTTGTATCATCGCCAGGAGGCAATGGGTTGGTATCATGGTTCGGCACGTTGTTATCATGATCGACATCATCGTTTTGGTTGATGTCGTCTGCCGGATTCACATCTCGATCTTGGATATCGTTTGTCTCATTGTTGGCCGGTGGCGGAGGATTTTGCGTATCGTTGTCGCGGTTGGCATTACATCCTGTTGCGAGCGCCATGGCGACCAATACGCTAAACAGCCGAATAAGCAAAGCTTGTCTCTTCATCATTCTTTTCTCCTTTCTGTCGATCATTGATAAGTGTTTCAGACCCATCTTTGCTTATCTTATCCAGAAAGGAGAATTTCATGCATGAATGGTCGATTTACGCGTCTTTCTTTTCGCCAAGGGCAAAGGTGATTTCTGTCTCACAGACGATTTCTCCATCCACTGTTGCAATGCCGCGTCCTTTGCCGATGGCCCCTTTGCTGCGGATAATCTCGACTTCTAGGCGAAGCTGATCGCCCGGCTTGACCTGCTTTTTAAATCGGCAGCTGTCGATGCCGGCAAAAAAAGCGAGACGGCCGCGATTTTCTTCTTTCATCAGCAGCGCAACGGCTCCAACCTGCGCCAGCGCTTCGACAATAAGAACGCCCGGCATCACCGGATATTCAGGAAAATGGCCGACAAAAAAGTGCTCATTCGCACTGACATTTTTCAAACCGATGGCCCGCTTTCCTTCTTCAACCTCTAAAATTCGATCAATTAATAAAAAAGGGTAACGGTGCGGGATGATTTCTTGAATTTGCTGGATATCAAACATCTATATGCCTCCTTTGATTTTCTCTGCTCCTCGACATCTATAAAAACGCAGCACAAGCCGTGCAAGAGCCGGATATCCATAAGCAAACGCCGTTTAGCCGTTTAGCGTAACGGCTATTTGCTGTTCACATCCTTTGTCACAATCTCGACGATGTGCTGCCATGTCGCCGGCTTTAACGCATCAAGCGGCTTGCCATCGCCAAGAACGCTATAGCCAATCATGGCGCCAGCAGCCGTGCTGATCA
Organism: Anoxybacillus sp. PDR2; assembly: GCF_009834045.1. Lineage (NCBI taxonomy): Bacteria > Bacillati > Bacillota > Bacilli > Caryophanales > Anoxybacillaceae > Anoxybacillus > Anoxybacillus sp. PDR2. The sequence continues at coordinate 3,625,570 of NZ_CP047158.1, forward strand.
CCACCAACACGAGCACAAGCAAAAGACGGAGCCAAATCGGAAACAGGCGAGTGCGGGACCGTCTCCAGCGCCGCTTCGGTTGCTTTTCTTCCTGACGTTGTTGTTCATCCATCGCTTCATCTCCCTCATTATGAGCGGACTCCGTTAATCAATCCAAGCATTTGGTCCGAAATGGAGATGGACTTCGCATTCATTTGATAGGAGCGTTGAGTCAGCATCAAATCGGTCATTTCCGTTCCTAAGTCGACATTGGATTGCTCAAGCGCTCCTTGTTGAAGATGAATTTGCGAACGCATGTTCCCGATCATATCCTGTGCCACATCAGCTTCTCCTACCCCCAGCTGCGCCAAATCCGGGAATGCCAATAAATTATCGCCAATAGACTGCAATAGCTGCGGACGCAAAATGTTCGTTACGCCTAGCTCTACAGTTTGCGACACATTTCCGTTCGCGTCTGTGACTTGGATTGTGCCTGTATTCGTAATCGTTATCTTTTGAAAGCCGTCGCGAACAAGAATCGGTTCATTGTTTCGATCAAGAACCGGATACCCGTCGCTTGTCACAAGCATAAGCTCATTTGGATCCGCTTCTGATGGACTCAAGTAAAACGCCCCATCCCGTGTATAGCCAATCGTGCTTGTCCCATCTTGATGATTGATGAGAACGCGAAAAAACTGCCCTTCTTTAGCAAAGGCGACATCTAGCGGACGGCCTGTTTGCATCAAGGCACCTTGCTTTAGCACAAGATTCGTTTCACCCAGCTTGGCGCCGACACCGCGGCGGACACCAGCAGGAGTCAAGCGGTTCGCTTGATCATTTGGCAAATTGGTAAATTGCTGAACGAGCAGCTCAGAAAAATTCGTTTCACGGCGCTTAAATCCCGGTGTATTGCTATTGGTGATATTATGGCTGATGACATCCAGCTGCTGTTGAAGCTGATTCATCGTGTTAGCGGCTGTGATCATCGAACGCAGCATAAGCCCTACCTCTCTTCTCTCTCGTTATTTGAGGCGGCCAATTTCATTTACCGCCTTATCCATGCTTCGATCATATGCTTGCAAGATTTTTTGATTGGCTTCAAATGAACGATAAGCTGAGAGCATATCGGTCATCGCACGAGTGACATCAACATTTGACCGTTCGAGGAAACGTTGCTTCAGTTCATATGTAACATTGGGATTGTCGACAGCGCTTGGCAGCGGTCCATTATCGTTGCGGAATAATCCGTTTCCTTCTTTCACAACCGTATTCGGGTTAGCAGCAAAGGCCACATTCAAGCGAGCGACACGAGCATTATTTTCCGTAATCGTCCCATCGGGAGCGACTGCAAAATCCGTTCCGTTTAAACGAATGCGCTGATTATTTTCATCAAGAACATAATAGCCTTCATTTGTCGTTAAATAGCCTTCGGCATCAAGCGTAAAATTGCCGTTTCTTGTATAACGGATGTCGCCATTGGCGTTTTGAACAACGAAAAAGAGCGCACCCTTCATCCCCGTTTGCGCATCGATCGGAACCGTCCCATCCACTAACGCGATATCGGTAGGCTGCCCCGTTTCTTTCACATCCCCTTGCAAAAAATTCGGAATGAGTTCCTGCATATAGACGCCTGTATGAATAGAGCCGACCGGAGAATGATGAAGCCGTGAAGCGGGATCGCTTGTTGGCGTCGTCGTTTCCTGCACCCGTGAAAGCAACAGCTCTGGAAAAGCGCGCAATGCGGCCTCGTCTTCCTTATACCCCGGCGTATTGGCATTGGCGATATTGTTTGTTAGCATCTCCACTCGGCGCTGCTCAGCTAGCATGCCGGCAGCGGCTGTATAAAATCCGCGCAACAACGATTGTCACCTCATTTGTTCAATGTCCATACTTACCTCCTATTATACGCCAAACCAATGAAAAAGCGAATAGGTACCGTGAAGAAAAACACTACCTATTCGCGTATAGCATGCCGTTATACAAAGTTTCGCTTCGGCACGCGATCGATATTGTCGAGCATAATACCGGTTCCGATGGCTACACAATCCATTGGATTTTCGGCCACTAATACCGGTATCTTTAATTCTTCGGATAACAGCTGATCGATTCCGTGTAAAAGCGCGCCTCCGCCCGTTAAAATCACTCCACGGTCGATAATATCTGCCGACAATTCAGGCGGCGTACGCTCTAAAACACTTTTGGCCGCTTGGACAATGACAGCAACCGGCTCATGCAGCGCCTTTTCAATTTCAGCTGAACGAACCGTAATCGTACGCGGCAATCCTGTAACAAGATCACGGCCGCGAATATCGATTTCTTCTGCGCGTGCACCTGGGAATACAGTTGCCACTTTCATTTTAATTTCTTCAGCCGTGCGCTCTCCGATTAATAGCTTGTACGTCCGTTTGATATAGTTTAAAATTTCGATATCAAACTTGTCCCCCGCCATCTTAATCGAAGAGGCGGTGACGATATCTCCCATCGAAAGAACGGCGATATCGGTTGTGCCACCGCCAATATCGACGACCATATTGCCGTACGGCTGGAAAATATCCATGCCGGCGCCAATCGCCGCGACTTTTGGTTCCTCTTCCAAATACACTTTTTTGCCGCCGCTTTTTTCTGCCGCTTCTTTAATGGCCTTTCGTTCGACAGAAGTAATATTCGTCGGGCAGCAAATTAAAATGCGCGGCTTCGCAAAAAATCCTTTTAAGTCAAGCTTGTTTAAGAAATGTTTTAGCATCGCCTCGGTAATGTCAAAATCGGCAATGACACCGTCTTTGAGCGGCCGAATGGCAACGATATTCCCAGGGGTACGCCCTACCATTCGTCGTGCTTCCTCCCCAACCGCCAATACCTTGTTCGTATTCGTATCAATTGCCACAACGGACGGCTCGTTCAGCACGATCCCTTTGCCCTTTACGTAAATTAATACGTTCGCTGTACCGAGATCAATACCGATATCTCTCGCAAACATCATTAGGTTCCTCCTTGCTTCAATCCATCGAATTACTCCTAATTGATTATTTTATCATAGGAAGATAGGAAACTGATACTATTTTTACGAAATTTGAAAGCAAGGAAGACCCAAGTTTATTGAATCGTTTCTTTCTTATATTTTTTTTTCGTTGCTTCCCCCCCACGCAAATGACGAATCGATTTATGATAATCGAGAATTTCTTTGACTTCATTGGCAAGCTCCGGATTAATTTCTGGAAGCCGCTCTGTTAAGTCTTTATGAACCGTACTTTTGGAAACGCCAAATTCTTTCGCGATGACGCGAACGGTTTTTCTCGTCTCCACGATATACTTTCCAATCTTGATAGTACGCTCTTTGATGTAATCGTGCACACCACTCGCCCTCCCTAAATTGGATGTGAGAAGTGTGAAATGAGACTCGCTTCGTGGTTGATCAAAAGCACTTCTTCTTGTTCAATTCGAAAGCATCCTAGGCTTTATTCCTGCTGTTATGGACGATCCCCACCTCAAACACTCCCGTTAGTTGATAAGTTTGTAACATTTTATTAAGGAAATGGTACAGATATGCTATTTTTTTGCAATAAGATGGGGAATAACATAATTAAATCAACTAAAAAGGCGGTGAAAAGATGAATCTGCAGAAAAAAGCCGTTGGTGTGCTGCTGTCCCTCCTGATCCTAAGCATCGCATGGCCGCTTTGGGATGAGGCAACCCCCTCTATCGCCAAACAGCGCGAGGAAGATCCACAACATCGCATCGTCGCCGGCACGCTTGAGCCATCGTTGACTTATCAAAAACAAAACGGGCGTTATCTTTTCATATTTAGCGTCAAAAATCAAACAGAGCGTGAACAAAAGGTGACATTTACAAGCAGCCAAACATATGATTATATCTTGTATCGCAACGGAAAAAAATTTTTCCAATTCAGTGATAGGAAAATGTTTACTCCCGTATATGAGGAACGCATTCTCAAGCAAGGGGAAGAACTATCATTTCGCAACCTATTGCCTCCGCTTCCAAAAGGACAGTATACCATTACGTGGTGGCTGACTGACCCGCAATGGCCTGAGGCGAAAGCGACCATGTCTTTTTCTGTCAACTAAAAAGCGGTACGGCGATTTCATCGCTCGTACCGCTTATTTCGTGCCATCTGCTCGCTTCCTCTTCGACGCCCATGATCGTGGTTTCATAGAATCAAAAGAGAGCGGTTCAGACGGCCTTTCCCTTATGTTCGCGCCATTCCGATTGAGGAATCAGGCGTTTTGTAAGAAGAATCTTGATTCGTGCTATTCTCATCTGTTGTTGATTGGTCATTAGATTGTGATTGTTCGCTTTGGTTTTGTTCACTTGGTGCCTGATTATTTTGCTGGTCGCTTTGAGATTGGTTATTTAGTTGATTGTTTTCCGATTGATTTTCTGTTTGCTGTTTGTCATTTTGTTCCGCTGCGTTGGATTCCGTTAAGGATGTCACAGGCTTGTCTACATAGTCAAGCGGATTAACCGTTTTTCCATCTTTCCGAATTTCGAAATGAACGTGAGTGCCCGCTTCTTGGTTAAACTGGCTTTGTCCGGCCTTCCCAATCACTTCACCTTGCTTCACGGTGTCGCCTTCTTTTACTTGTAGATCGGCTAATGATTGATAAACCGTTACCACGCCATTATCATGATCGATTTCTACCACATAGCCTAAAATCGGATCCTTTTTCGCTGTTGTCACTGTCCCGCTTAAAGAAGCGGTCACCTCAAACTCTTTTCCGTCTTTCATTACAAGGTCAATGCCGTGGTTTGGATAATACGTATTATTATAAAAGACGAGAGCTGCTTCTTGTTCTTCTTTCGATGCGGCATAATCATAAAAAGGCGTTTTGACTTCGACAGCGTTCGGATCAAGGACTGGCATTGAGATGTGTTCGACAGATTCGTTGACCGGAATGGAGTCGTTCTCGTTATAAGAAGTTCCTGGAGCATCTTGGCTGTATTCATATTCATCTTTTTGCGACTGCTCATCATGATTGCTTTGGAACCAAAGCACTCCGGCTAGAATCACTGCGGCACTCGTTAAATATACAGCAGGAAATACCCAACGCTTGCGCAACACGCGTTTTAAACTTGGTTTCATTGGAGAAGGTTGTTTCTTTTCTTCCTCTCTCATTGTTCATCACCTCAGCAACCATTTTGAACAGAAAGAGGAAAATCTATACATCAAAAAACATTTTTTTCGTTTATTTTTTGAAAAGAATCGCTTTTTATACATAAAAAAAGAAGCTCTGTAAACCTGAAGCCGAAACCGTTTCGGCTATGCGATCAACCCCAAAAAGAAAAGACCCATTCACCCATGAATGAGTCGCAAATGAATGGATCTTTTTAGGCTTTGAATGCGAATCGATGGTTTATTTTTTCGCGGTTAATTTGTTTAAAAAGGCAGTCGCAGAAGAAATGCTTACCCCGCGGTAGTAATATTTGATAATTTCATCATATGTTTTCCCTGTTTTCGCCATAAAATTAGCCCCATATTGGCTCATGCCTACTCCATGTCCATACCCTTTCGTGGTAATGATAATCTCGTTTCCTTTGCGCATCCACGTAAAGTCGGTTGATTTTAATCCTAATCTCTCTCGCACTTCTCTTCCTGTCAGTTTTTTTCCATTGATTTGAACAGCCTCAACTCGCTTTCCTGGTGTACGTCCTAGCAAATTACCGACTGAACCGTCTTTCGGAAGCGTCACACCTAGCTTTTGTTCAAATTCGGAAACGGACATCGCTGTTTGATTATAAAATTTTGGAGAATCTTTATCCCAGGGACTCGCTACGCTCTTTAAGTACGGAAAAGCATTCCCCCAATAGGCTTCTGAGTTTTCTGTATACCCGTTACTTGTGGAAAAAAAAGACGCCTCGATAGGAACGTTATTGTACGTGACAATCTGTCCTTCTGTCGCTTGAACAGCTTCTGTGATTTTCTTGATTTTCCAATTATAATCGGCTCCCCATAGCCGTTTAAGTTCATCGTCGCTGTAATAAACTTGGTGCATCACCGTGTCCGTCACATTTGCTCCCTTTGGCAGGCTAATCGGCTGATCGTTCAACATCTGCTTGACAATATACGTTCTTGCTGCCAACGCCTGCGCCTTGAGTGCTTCTAATTCAAAATCAGCAGGCATTTCAGCTGCGACAACACCGATGACATACTGTTCAAGCGGAATATGCTCGATTTGTTTCTCCTTGCTCCGATATACCGCTACCTCCACATGAGGACCTGTTGTACCTTTCGGCTTTTCTTGCTCTGTAGAAATGGACTGCTTTCGAAGCTCCTCCGCCAACGTTCCGTCTACCTTGTCGGTAAATGGAATGACGAGCAGTGTCGGGATCAGCAGAACCACAATCAATAATAGAGAAGCTAGTACGATTAGTAGTTTTACACGTTTCATTTTCCCGAGCCCTCCAATATCCAATTTTCAAGCGCAAGCAGCTGCTTGCGTGCTCGTTATTACATAATGTATGGGCTCGGACAAGTATATATGACAAATTGTTTGAACGAAGCTGACAACAGTCCGATGTCGATTTTCGTCAAAAATAAAAACGACCTTTCACTACGTAAGCTGTAGCTGACGGTCGTTTTTTGCTTCAAATATTCAAGTCCGTTAGCTTCTCTTCATTCACTGTGGACTCCTGTTCACGAACACGCTCGATGTCTGCGCCAAGAGCCGCCAGCTTTTCATGGAAACGGACATAGCCGCGGTCTAAATGCTTTAATTCCGTCACACGCGTATACCCTTCAGCCGCAAGTCCTGCCAAAATCAACGCAGCGGCAGCGCGCAAATCAGTCGCCGCTACTTCTGCCCCTTGCAAGCGGCAAGGGCCATTCATAATGACCGAGCGGCCTTCAATTTTGATGTCCGCATTCATCCGGCGAAATTCTTCTACATGCATAAAACGATTTTCGAATACCGTTTCGGTAATCATGCTTGTGCCTTCGGCTTTCAATAATAAGGCCATCATTTGCGATTGCATATCGGTCGGGAAACCTGGGTGCGGCATGGTTTTAATATCAACTGCTTTCAGCTTTTCGGGACCGATCACACGAAGGCCATTTTCTTCTTCGATAATGGTCACACCCATTTCTTCCATTTTCGCTATTAATGAGCTTAAATGCTCTGGAACAGCTCCTTGCACCAAAACATTTCCACCTGTAATCGCAGCAGCAACCATAAACGTACCTGCTTCAATCCGATCCGGAATCACTGTATGCACAGCCCCTTGCAATTCAGAAACTCCTTCAATTCGAATCGTTCCGGTACCGGCTCCTCTTACCTTTGCGCCCATCGCATTCAAAAAGTTAGCTAAATCGACGATTTCCGGTTCCTTCGCACAGTTTTCAATCACTGTGGTTCCTTCAGCCAATACGGCGGCCATCATGATATTTTCCGTCGCTCCAACGCTCGGAAAATCCAAGTAAATTTTCGCTCCGCGCAGCCGCCCGGTTACCTCTGCATCAATAAAGCCATTGCCAACCTTGACAGAAGCGCCCATCGCTTCAAATCCTTTTAGATGCTGATCAATCGGGCGCGAACCAATCGCACAGCCGCCCGGCAACGCGACGCGAGCCCGGCCGTTTCGCGCAAGCAGCGGTCCCATCACAAGAACAGAGGCTCGCATTTTACGCACATATTCAAACGGGGCTTCTAACTTGAGCTCTCGGGATGCATCTACAGTCACTTGATTTCCTTCCATGCTGACTTCTGCGTTTAAGTAACGCAGCACCTCATTGATTGTATATACATCGGAGAGAGCAGGAACATCATGAATTACACTTTTGCCTTCACTTGCTAATAAAGTTGCAGCGATAACAGGCAAAACGGCATTTTTTGCTCCTTCTACTCGCACAGTGCCGCTCAACCGGTTCCCGCCACGGACGATGATTTTTTCCAAGGTATTCCCCTCCGCGTCCAATTTCTCTATATTAATATTCAATTGTAATAATTGGGGTTCCAACGACAACAGTCGTCTGACCGCCCAATCCTGTCTGTCTGAGAGCTAGCTGAATATTCATTGGATGTGTTTTGGTCGGAAGAACGTTCTCCCACTGCCCAGTATATGCAGATACGGAAACAAACGTCCCTTCCTTAAGCGCCTCAACAGGCGTTGCGTTGAATTCATGTAAAAGATGGTAAGCTTGTTTTAACAAAACACCTTCCATCTTATCATTGAATTCCCCTTTTACACAAGAGAAAAATACCGGCTGTTTCATAAAGAGTTTAGATGACTTTTGTCTGATGGTGCTACTGATTTTTTCCCATACTTGTTCGCTCCAACCAAATCCTTTTAGCTCATAGAGGATATACGTTTGGGGCTTTTCATTTGCAACGGTAGTAACGAGTTGAATTTTTTCTTGCATGGAGGAATGTTCATACGTGCCTGTCACTTTCTGAACATGCTGATCTGATTCCATCACCCAGCGAAACGCCGGGAATTTTTTCTTTAATTCATTGGCTTTTTTTAAAAACGCTGAATCATTTTCAATAACTTGGGCATACTCCCTTGTGTAAATGGTCCACTGTTGGATCGATGCACCATTTTCTTGTAAAACATGAGCCATTGTTCTTATTTCTTGTAGCGGCTCATTCCCCTTTGCTTCACCGATAGAATATTGATACATGATCATGAGTACGGCAAATGCCATTGCCAGCATGATCATATTTTTTCTCTTTATCATCCCGTTTCACTTCCTCTCCTTAGCTTTTATTGTTGCCAGATTGGAAGTGAACATACACAAAAACGGTCGACAAAATCACAAAGAGATTTTTTCCTTTTTGACAAAAAACGCAACGCCTCTTCTTTATTGAAAAAGGAATGGCAGTTGCTTCGACCAAAGAAAATAATCAAGGAAAAAGTTGCTGACAGTCGAACCGATCGCAATGGTCAATAGTATGTAAAATAAGCGAGCTTGAATGATGCGATTCGGCTTCAAGAGCTTTTCAATATGTACTCCTTGCAGTACCCACCATGTAATAGCCATAAACACAAGATGGGAAATAATGCTTAACAAAGCTTGTTGTCCTACTCCTACCATCATCTCCAGTTACTCCTTTCTCATATATAAAAGCGAAAAGCGCCCGCCTGTGAGTGTAAAGCTTGACAGTTCCTTACTTCTAACCTCTCCAGACTTGTTGACAAACGCTTTTATCCTGCGTCATAGGCCTCGATCGTCCGCTCATGAACTCCCCTTCTTCACTCAGCTGCATTCCTTGCCTGTCAAGCGTTCCATCCATGAAGAAGATTAAAATGATTGTAGACAAAGTCGATGTTGACTTTGTCTACAATCTCAAGGAGTACATCCTCCTTTATTGTAATATTAATGCAAAAAATCATCAAAATGTTGAAACTGGTCTAAAAAGTGATAGACCATCCCCGGCAGCACGCCAAAAACGAGCGTGCCAACCGCGCAAATAAGGACGACAAGAGCAGCGCCAATCGGCAGCTTGATCGGTTCGTGAACAGCAGCCGGGCGAAAGAAGATTTGTGTAAATAAACCGAAATAATACACGTAGGAAACAACCGTGGCCGCCACCATCACGGATGCTAAAACATAGTGAGCAGGATCCGTCGCAAATGCTCCTAAAAAGATATGCACTTTTCCAATGAAGCCGGCCGTTCCAGGGATTCCAGCCAGAGATAGAATAAAAATCCCCATCAATACCGCCAAAAGCGGATGACGCCGATATAAGCCGGCAAACTGGCTAATATCTTCCGATCCCGATTGATCTGTAATGATCTGCAACACGGCAAACGCCCCTAAATTCATCAGCAAATAAGCAGCTAAATAAAACCAAATCGAGTCAATCATCACCCAAGACATGGAAGCAAACCCCACTAATATATAACCCGCATGGGCGATGCTTGAGTAAGCAAATAACCGTTTGATATTACGCTGTTTTAAAGCGATCACATTGCCAATCACCATGGTCGCTCCCGCCAAAAAAGCGATATAATCCTGCATCGACAGCAGCATAGAGGATGGATCTTTTCCTTGTGCAGGAGCAGCGGCAAATATGGTAATAAACAAACGCAAGATGATGACAAATCCTGCCGTCTTCGAGACAACGCTTAAAAAAGCAGTGACTGGCGTTGGCGCCCCTTGATAGACATCAGGAGCCCACATATGAAACGGAACGGATGACAATTTGAATGAAAGACCGACCAACAGCAACAAAAACGCAAGAGCCAATATATATTGATGGCCGCTATCTTGCAGTGTACTGAGCTGCATTCCGATTTTCTTCAAATTCGTGGAGCCTGTTAGACCAAATACATAGCTCATCCCAAATAGAGTAATGGCAGTAGAAATCCCGCCATTAATCACATATTTGAGCGCTGACTCGTTGGACAAAGAATGCGCCTTTCGCAACCCGGCCAAAATATAGGAGGAAATCGATAAAAGCTCCAAGCCGACAAACAATGTGATCAAATCGCCGCTTGATGTCATCACCATCGCACCGAGTAAAGCGGTTAAGAATAAATAATAGAATTCGCCATAGTATTTCATGCCCTCGCGCGGCTGATAATCAATGGATAACAGAAGCACGAACGCCGCGCCAAACAATAAAAGCAACTTAAAAGCCTTGCCGAACGAATCAAGACGAAACGAATCATTCAAAATAGTGGTTGTATGAACGGGAAGGAGAGCCACAAGCGACACGATCGCTACGATCACCCCAACAAACGCAAACCAGCCAAGGGGCCGACGGCTTTTATCATTCGGCAGAAATAGGTCGATGAGCGAGAGAGCAATTCCCACGCCAAGAATGATCCATTCCGGCGTCATGATTCCCCATTTGTATTGCATAAGTGTGTCCCAACTCATGTCTCTCACCCTCCTAACCCATTCATCATCAGTTGAATCGGCGCTTTAAGCGGCTGCGCTAAAATATGGGGGTAAATGCCTATTAAAATAATGCAACCAAGCAATATAAGGACAGGAATAAGCTCTATCGCATGAATATCTGACACGTTTGCCTCCGCCACTCTGGACTGTGCTTTTCCGTAAGTGATATTCAGAACGGCTCGCAATAAATAGACAGCGGTCATAATTATTCCGAGCGTACCGATGGCAGCCAGGATGGGCGTTGACCTAAATAAGCCCAAAAACGCCATAAATTCACTAATAAATCCAGACATGCCAGGTAAGCCAAGCGAAGCCATCGCCCCTGCCAATAAAAAGCCAGAGGCCAGTGGCATTATTTTGGCTGTCCCCCCTAAATGACCAAGCTGTGTCGTCTGAACACGTTCATATAAAATACTAATTAATAAGAAGAGAAGCGCTGAGATCAGGCCATGAGAAACGACTTGAAAGATAGCGCCTTGTATCCCTGCTTCATTCAAAGCGCCCAGCCCAATCAAAACAATTCCCATATGCGAAATACTAGAATAAGCCAGCACCATTTTAAAATCTTCTTGGACAAAGGCTAAAAAGGCCCCATATAGTAGATTAATAACCCCCAATAACGCAATCACGGCCGCCAGCCGATAAAATTGCTCAGGAAATAATCCCATGCCAAAACGAATCAAACCGAACGCGCCAATTTTCAGTAGCACACCTGAATGCAGCATGACAATCGCTGGAGGCGCCTGCACATGGACTCGCAACATCCAGCTATGAAGCGGCACAATCGGCAATTTAACGCCAAAAGCGACGAGCAAGGCAATCAATAAGCCGTATCGCAAATCCGTCGAGATCGGCGCAATCATCTGGGCTGCTGCCTGCGGATTGTGAAGCATTTCTTTTAGTAGCGCAATGTTGGATGTCCCTGTGCGCGCAAATAAAATTAAAATGACAAGCAACAAAATGGCCGAGCCGATTCCGTTATAGATCAAATAGCTGTATGCGGCTCTTTCTTTTTCGAAATAGCCCCATTTCCCGATTAAAAAGAACATCGGAACAAGCGTCAGTTCGAAGAAAATAAAGAACAAGATTAAATTTCCGGCAGCAAATACACCTAGCATGCCGATCTCAAGCAATAGAAACAGCATAAAATAGCCTTTCCATTCTTTTTTTATATGAATGGAGGCAATGGCCGCCAGCGTTGCTAGCAGCGCGGTCAGCACCATCATGACAAGTCCTAAACCATCAACCGTCAGCTCGTAATCCACGGTAAACGTTGAGCTGGACAGAAAAGCAAACTTCCCGAACTGAATCCAGGCATGCTTTTCCGCTAAACGGTTTAAGTCATATCCACCTAAGTATTGACTAAAAGCAAACAGTGCTAAAATAAGCGATGGCAATGTCCCCAACACACCAAGCCATTTGATCGTTTGCTCCTGCTCCTTTGGTACAAAGGCTAGTAAAATCATGCCAAGCAATGGGGAAAAAATAAGCAATGACAGGAAGTACGTCTCGTTCATTATAAATACCCCCCCGTAAACGCGAGAATGACGATCAGAACCGTCAAGCCGATAAACGTAACCGCCCCATACCATTGAACCTGTCCATTTTGCCATTTCGATCCCGCTGTGCCGATCGCCCGTATGAAAGCAGCCAACACATTGGCGAAGCCTTCAACAATAAAGCGGTCGAGATACTGCAAAAACAGGCTCAATACTTTCACCATATAACCAACGGTCATGCGATAAAACTCGTCGACATAATACTTATTCAGCAGCACGTTATATGTAAGCGAATTTTTGGAGCTAAGCCAATCCCGTGCCAGCGAACGCTTTCCGTACATCAGCCATGCGAGATAAATGCCGGCGAGCGATACAGCTGTGGCAACGATCATGATCCATAAAGGAGCTTCTTCATGCGAAGGAGCGGATTCACCTGTTAAAAAGTCGCCAAGGAATGGGCCAAACCACGGTGTATTTACATATCCAGCGGCAATGGACAGGATGCCGAGAACGATCATAGGCCATGTCATCGTTGCCGGAGATTCATGAACATCGCCCGCTTCACTGCGCCCGTCACCGCTAAACACAAGGAAAAAGAGGCGGAACATATAAAAGGCGGTGAAAAAGGCGGCGACTACAGCAATCCAAAATAATACGACATGCCCATGCATCCATGCAGCCGCTAAAATCTCATCCTTACTAAAAAACCCGGACAATAGCGGAACTCCGCTAATGGCTAGCGTTCCAATCAAAAACAACGGCGCGGTCAACGGCAGCTTGCGCCAAAGGCCGCCCATCTTCTCAATATCTTGCGTGTGCACAGCATGAATGACACTGCCGGCAGCAAGAAACAACAAGGCTTTAAAAAACGCATGTGTCGTTAAATGAAAAACTCCCGCCACATATCCCCCAGAGCCAAGCGCCAGCATCATATAACCGAGCTGGCTCACGGTTGAATATGCGAGCACTCGTTTGATATCTGTTTGTACAAGGCCAATAGACGCGGCAAAAATAGCGGTAAAACCGCCAACAACCGCCACGGTAAGCATCGCTGTTTCACTTGCTTCATAAAGCGGGAATAGCGATGCTACGAGATACACACCAGCTGCCACCATCGTAGCGGCATGGATGAGCGCCGATACAGGCGTCGGACCTTCCATGGCATCCGGCAGCCATGTATGAAGCGGAAACTGGCCAGATTTGCCGATCGCCCCAATAAAAATCAGAATGGCACATAACGTTATCATCGTTGCTGAAACATTGCCTGCTTGAACGGCAGCAAAGATATCATCATATTGAAAGCTTCCCGTTTGCCAAAACAATAAAATCATGCCAATCAGCAAACCGACATCGCCAATACGCGTCATAATAAACGCTTTTTTGGCAGCTGCTTTTGCTTCTTCCTTGTAAAAATAAAAGCCGATAAGTAAAAAGGAACCAAGACCAACCAGCTCCCAAAAAATATACGTTTGCAGCAAATTATCAGAAATGACTAAGCCGAGCATGGCAAACGTAAACAATCCAAGATAAGCATAAAACACCGAAAAGCGGTCGTCTCCATGCATATAGCCTTTGGAATAAACATGAACAAGAAAGCTTACAAGCGAAACAACAACAAGCATAAGCGCGTTCAATGCATTAATCTCAAAGCCCATGGCTATGCTGACCTTACCGATTGCAAGCCATTCCCGGTGCAGTTGATAGGTTGGTTCATGAAATCGTTCGATCAGCACCATTGCTGCGCTGATAAAGGAAAGAAACGTGGCAGCTATTCCGATATAAGCGCTCCTTTCCTTCATGCTCTTTCCGGCCACGAGCAAAATCAGGAATGAAAAAAGCGGGAAAAGCGGTATGATCCAAGCGTTTTCCATCATTGTATCACAATCCCCTTTATCAAAAGGGCCCATAGCCCTTTTTTCATTTTCAACATGCCATCCACTGATGGTGTCGGAACACTTCCCTTGCTCCACTAATGCTTCATCGAATCCATTTCATCTATATGGACCGTCTTCCGATTGCGGTAAAGCGCCATTAAAATCGCTAATCCAACAGCCGCCTCGGCTGCTGCAACCGTGATCGTAAATAAAGCGAAAACTTGTCCTGTGATGCTCGGATTTACGCCATATTTACTAAAAGCAACTAAATTAATATTCACCGCATTCAGCATTAACTCAATACAGATTAGCACAATGACCGTATTACGCTTTGTTAATGCCCCATATAACCCAATACAAAACAAAATTAATGCGAGCACAAGGTAGGCAGACAAAGGAACGGTACTCATGATTTCGCCTCCTCGTCTTCTTTTTTCGCTAATACAATCGCTCCCACAAGTGCCACTAGTAAAATCACAGAGGTAATTTCAAATGGTATCACATATTTTGAATAAAGCGCGATCCCGATTTGCTCTGCATTTTTTTCATGAAGATGCGTCGCTTGCTCGCCGAAATCTAAACGATAAATACCAGCATATACCGCTGCGCCAAAAGCAAAGACAGCAAGCGCCGTTAACCCCTTTCGCCAAAATCCTCCCGTTGTCGTTTTCCCTTCATCCCGATGGCGCGTCAGCATAATGCCAAACAGCATAATAATCGTAATGGCCCCTGAATAAATCAGCACTTGAACAGCAGCCACAAATTCCGCAGATAAAAGAATGTATATTCCGGCGATGCTGACAAAAGTAAAAATCAAGGAAACAAACATATGCATCACTTTTGTCACATTTAGCATGAGCACGCCACCAGAAATGGCAACAAGCGCAAGGACCAAAAATGCGAAATATTCACCGTTCACGGTTTATTCCCCTTTCGCACATTTTCATCATTTTCATCAAGCCATTCCAAGTTTTTAAACAAGGCGTCACGACTATATTCCGCCAACTCGAAATGATTGGTCATGACAATGGCTTCGGTTGGACAAACTTCCGTACAGAGATCACACAAAATACAGATCTCAAAATTAATATCGTACGTATCAATAATTTTCCCTTTTTTAGTGGGATCCGGATGCTTCTTTCCGGTCAGCTGAATACAGTCCGTCGGACAAATCGCCGCACATTGATTACAGACGATGCATTTTTCTGGATAAAATTTTTGAATGCCGCGAAATCGATCGGGAAGCGCCAATGGCTCATTCGGATAATCATACGTTACCTTCTGTTTCGTTAAATTGGAGAGGGTATACTTTAAACCTTTCGCTAATCCTAGCACAACGGACACCCCTTTTTCCGGTTATTTTCGTTACGAGAAGAAAATCGTTTTTATCAGCGCCGTTATAAAAATGTTGGCTAACGCAACAGGAAGCAATACCTTCCATCCAAATTCCATCAGCTGATCGGCTCGCAGCCGCGGAAATGTCGAGCGGAACCAAATAAGCACAAAAACAACGATGCTAAATTTCAGTGAAAACCAAATAGCTCCAGGAATAAAGCCAAGGAACATCACAGGCTGCCAACCGCCCAAAAATAAAATAGTAGTCAAGGATGCCATGGCAAAAAGGTAGACATATTCTGCGAGCATAAAGAACGCCCAACGAAAACCAGAGTATTCAACATGGAAGCCGGCAACAAGCTCGGATTCGGCTTCTGGTAGGTCAAACGGCGTCCGATTCAACTCGGCGACGGAAGCAATAAGAAAAACGAGAAACCCAATTGGCTGAATAAAAATGTACCATACATGCTTCTGCGCTTCCACAATATCGTTTAGATTTAAGCTTCCCGTTAATAAAATAATCCCGATCACTGACATCACAAGTGGAATTTCGTAGGAAATCATTTGCGCGGCTGCCCGCATGCCTCCAAGGAGCGCATACTTATTATTAGACGCCCAAGCTCCCGTCAAAACGCCAATCGTTGATAATCCAGACACAGCAATGTAGTAGAGAAGTCCAACACCAATATCAGCAAATTGAAGTGAATCGGTAAAAGGTAGTGTAGCTAATACCATAAATGCTGGAGCAAACGCAATAACAGGGGCTAAAATGAATAGTGGCCTATCAGCCGCTTTCGGAATGGTATCTTCTTTGATGAGAAGCTTTAAAACATCGGCTACCGTCTGTAAAAGCCCCCACCTTCCCCCCACTTGATTCGGACCAATTCTCCCTTGCATAAACCCCATGACTTTTCGCTCCGCTAAAATACCATATGTAAC
This sequence comes from Anoxybacillus sp. PDR2, assembly GCF_009834045.1. Lineage (NCBI taxonomy): Bacteria > Bacillati > Bacillota > Bacilli > Caryophanales > Anoxybacillaceae > Anoxybacillus > Anoxybacillus sp. PDR2. Next base: position 3,642,054 of record NZ_CP047158.1, read on the forward strand.
AAACCCTAATACAACGAGGAGCAAAAGGACACCAAGTCCGAAAAAGATAGCAAGATTCGTCCAGCTAGGCACAGAACGCAGCAACTGCTCCATCAGCCATCCACCTCCCCAAGTACAATATCAATCGCGCCAAGAATCGCAATTAAATTCGCAATGTTTTCTCCCTTTAAGAGCTTTGGAAGAATTTGCAGGTTATAAAACGACGGCCGACGGAACTTAAGACGATACGGTTCTTTTTTTCCATCACTAGCAATATAGCAGCCTATTTCTCCTCGTGGGGATTCAATGCGGACAAATGCTTCTCCTGGCGGCGCTTTAATAATGCGCGGCACTTTCGCCATAATCTCCCCTTTTTCCGGAAACTGTTCACATGCTTGTTCAATGATTTTTAATGATTCTTCAATTTCGGCAAGCCGGCATTCATAGCGAGCAAAGCAGTCGCCATCTTCACGGACTGGAATGTCAAAATCAAATCGGTCATAGATAGAGTAAGGCTCGTTTTTGCGCAAATCCCATTTTACCCCTGTACATCGAAGATTCGCACCGCTTAATGAATAGCTTAGCGCTTCTTCTTTTGTATATCGCCCTACGCCAATTACGCGATGACGAAAAATTTCATTTCCAGTGACCAGTTCATGGTATCCTGCCAGCTGCTTCCGCATATATGGCACAAATTCTTTTACTTTCTCGATCCATCCATCTGGAGCATCCCACTTTACACCGCCGACACGCATATAATTAAACGTGAGACGCGCGCCTGATAATTCATTTAATAGATTAATAATCATCTCCCGCTCACGAAATGCATATAAAAACGGGCTAATGGCGCCAATGTCTAATAAATACGTTCCCCACCACACTAAATGGCTGGCAATTCTGCCGAGCTCCATAGCCAATACCCGCAAATACTCCGCGCGATCTGGCACTTTCATTCCCATCATCGTCTCCACAGCATGACAAATGACATAATTGTTGGTCATCGCCGATAAGTAATCCATTCGATCGGTATATGGGATAATTTGTGTATATTGTAAATTCTCAGCTAACTTTTCCGTTCCTCGATGAAGATAACCGATAACGGGTGTAGCTTCTTGAATAATTTCTCCATCGATTTTAAGTACGAGACGAAATACGCCGTGTGTGCTTGGATGCTGCGGGCCTACATTAAGAAGCATTTCCTCTGTTCGAAGCATCGGCTACACCTCCACATCATATGGCTCATAATCTTTTCGAAGCGGATGTCCGACCCAATTTTCCCCTAAAAAGATGCGAATTAAATTAGGATGTCCTTGGAAGCGAATACCTAACAAATCATACGCCTCGCATTCCGGCCAATTCGCGCCTGGCCAAAGCGGAACAAGCGACTCAATTTCAGGATGATCGCGATCCAGCTTCACTTTTAATGCGACTGGCTGATCGTTTTTATAAGAATAAAGATGTACATACACCTCCATATGTGTTCCAAAGTCCGTTCCATGGAGCTCCGACAAATAATCGAAGCCTAGTTGCTCATTATATTTTAAAAACTGGGCGACTTTGTAATAGGTCGTTCTCTTGGCAACAAGCGTCGGCACATCCTTGGAAAGTCGGTTAATATAGGCAGCTTCTAAGACATCTTCCCCAAGATGCTCATGAATTACCTTTATATACTTATCAAGAAGCGGTTGATTCGGCGATGGAGTTTCCTCCGGCTTGGCGGTTTCGGCTGCTCCTGCTGCCGCTTTTGCCTTCGCTGCTGCGGCTGCTTTTGCTTTCGCTGCAGCAATCGCTTTTGCCTTTTCTTTGGCAAGATCCTGTTCATGATCACTGCCATCGCCTTGCTGTTTCGCCAACGCCGCCGCTTTCGCCTTTGCCGCTGCCGCTGCTTTTGCTTTCGCTGCAGCAATCGCTTTTGCCTTTTCTTTGGCAAGATCCTGTTCATGATCACTGCCATCGCCTTGCTGTTTCGCCAACGCCGCCGCTTTTGCCTTCGCCGCTGCCGCCGCCTTTTGCTTCGCTAGCTCTAAGGCGTCTCTTTCTTCAGATATAGGCTTGCCTTCTTCCTCATGTGATGGAAGCTTTTCTAAGGGAAGGTCTGCTGTATCTTCTTTAGATGTTTTCTCCGCTTGCTCCTTTGCTGCCATCCGTTCACGCGCCAATCGTTTGGCCCGTTCCGCTGCTTCCTTTTTAAGCTGCTGTAAATCTTTCTCATCGCTCATCTATTACAGCACCTTCTTCCCCGTCTTTGCTTCGTAGCGAATCTTTTCTTTTAATTTATTAATTCCGTAAATTAATGCGGCCGGATTTGGTGGACAGCCCGGGATATACACATCTACCGGAACAATCTGATCCACGCCTTTCACTACACAGTAGGATTTGACATAAGGACCGCCCGCCGTCGCACAGGACCCCATGGCGATCACCCATTTCGGTTCCGGCATTTGGTCATATAAGCGGCGAACGATCGGCGCCATCTTTTTCGTTACGGTTCCCGATACAATCATGACGTCAGATTGGCGGGGAGACGTACGGAAAAAGGAGCCAAATCGATCCAAATCGTAATGGGAGGATCCTACTCCCATCATCTCGATGGCACAGCAAGCGAGCCCAAAGGTTAGAGGCCATAGCGAATTGCTGCGCGCCCAAGCCTTCAATTGCTCAAGGGTTGTTAAAAAAACATTTCGTCTTAATTCTTCCATTTCCTCTTCTGGAACATTTAACAATTTTATGTCCATTTTAACACCTTCTTCTTCCAAGCATATGCAAGTCCAATCACAAGCATGGCTACAAAAATAAGCATTTCAATCAGCGCAAATAAACCAAGGCGATTGTAAGCAACAGCCCAAGGATACAAAAATACCGTTTCTACATCAAAAATGACAAACAACAGAGCAAAAATGTAGTAGCGTACATTAAATTGAATATGCGAATCGTGAAAGGGTTCAATTCCACTCTCATAAGTAGTCTGTTTTGCATTGTTAGGAGCATGGGGACGCAAAATTCGCCCTGCGGTCAAAGCAACCAGTGGGAGCAAAATTCCAAGACATAAAAACACAAAGACGATTAAATAATTATTCAAATAGACATTGAGCAATGCTTCATTCGCCTCCTTTTTTCTGATAAATAACAATTGAACAAAAATATAAAAAAATGAAAATTTGTAATCGTTATCATTATAACATTTATATCCAGAAGTGTCGACAGACCGCCCAGTCTTGCCAATAATAAATATTTTTATTTTTCAAATAAATAAAAAACAGGAGAAAATCCCCTGTCCAAACTATTGCAAGCGCTTTCATTCCGCGTTACTGAACTCGCTCATCCGCTCGTGAATGTTTTTGTTCGACTTTGCATCTTCGCTTGGTTTCATTCTTTGCCTGCCAAGCGTTTTCAACCTTGAATGAATGATGGATAAAATGTTTGTAGACAAAGCCAACGTTGGCTTTGTCTACAGCCTAAAGGCAGGGAACTCCCCTGCCTTTAACGTTTTCCAGCTATCTCTAACCGATTGATCGCTCGTCTTAAAGCAAGCTCGGCGCGTTTGAAGTCAATATGATCCTGTTTGGCCTCCAAACGTCTTTCTGCCCGTTCTTTTGCTGCTTGTGCGCGAACTACATCAATGTCTTCCGCTTTTTCTGCTGCTTGCGCGAGCACGGTTACTTTGTCGGGACGAACTTCTAGAAAGCCGCCGCTGACTGCGATAAGTTCTGTTTTTCCGTCTTTTTTTAAGCGTATTGAACCGATCTCAAGCGGAGCAACAAGCGGAATGTGCCCCGGCAGAATGCCGAGCTCTCCGCTTTTTGCCTTCGTGCTGACCATTTCAACGTCCGCTTCATACACCGGGCCATCAGGAGTAACTACATTGACTTTAATCGTCTTCATCACAAAAGCCTCCTATGTCCCTAAATTAGACTTCTACGCCCATTTGTTTCGCTTTTTCCACTACTTCCTCAATGCGGCCTACAAGACGGAACGCATCTTCTGGAAGATGGTCGTATTTTCCTTCCAAAATTTCTTTGAAACCGCGAACGGTTTCTTTTACAGGCACGTAAGAACCTGGCTGACCTGTAAATTGCTCCGCAACGTGGAAGTTTTGCGATAAGAAGAATTGAATACGGCGAGCGCGCTGAACCACAAGTTTATCCTCGTCAGAAAGCTCGTCCATACCAAGAATGGCGATAATATCTTGCAATTCTTTGTAGCGCTGCAACGTTTGTTGCACTTTACGCGCCACTTGATAGTGCTCTTCACCAACGATTTCTGGCGAAAGCGCGCGAGATGTCGAAGCAAGCGGGTCTACCGCAGGATAAATCCCCATCTCAGACAATTTACGCTCCAAGTTCGTTGTCGCATCTAAGTGTGCGAACGTGGTTGCTGGAGCTGGGTCTGTATAGTCGTCCGCTGGTACGTAAATCGCTTGAATCGATGTTACTGAACCAACAGCAGTTGATGTAATCCGCTCTTGTAATTGACCCATCTCTGTCGCAAGCGTTGGCTGATAGCCTACCGCAGACGGCATGCGTCCTAATAGCGCCGAAACCTCGGAACCCGCTTGCGTGAAACGGAAAATGTTATCGATGAAGAACAACACGTCTTGTCCTTGCTCATCACGGAAATATTCCGCCATTGTCAAACCTGTCAATGCTACGCGCATACGCGCACCAGGCGGCTCGTTCATTTGTCCGAACACCATCGCCGTTTTGTTAATAACGCCGGAATCCTTCATTTCATGATAAAGGTCGTTACCTTCACGAGTACGCTCACCGACGCCCGCGAATACCGAGATACCACCGTGCTCTTGAGCGATGTTGTTGATAAGCTCTTGGATTAATACCGTTTTACCTACACCGGCACCACCGAACAGACCGATTTTTCCACCTTTGATGTATGGTGCAAGAAGATCGACAACTTTAATTCCTGTTTCAAGGATTTCTACTTGAGTGGAAAGCTGTTCAAATTTTGGTGCTTGTTTATGAATGGAATCGCGACGTGCATCCGCCGGAATTTCTCCATCTAAATCAATTGGCTCTCCCAATACGTTGAATACGCGGCCAAGTGTCACATCACCGACAGGCACGGAAATTGGCGCCCCTGTGTCAATGACTTCCATGCCACGAATGAGACCGTCCGTAGAAGCCATCGCAATCGTACGAACAGTATCGTCGCCAAGGTGAAGGGCCACTTCTAATGTTAAGTCAATATCGACTTCATTTTCGTTGCGCGCTTTATGTTGGATTTTAAGGGCGTTGTAAATCGCAGGAAGATGTCCGCTTTCGAACTTTACGTCTACAACTGGACCCATAATTTGAAGAACGCGTCCTTTTGTCATCCGTTTTCCCTCCTAACTTGCTACTTGAACGTCTCTCTGACGCATGCACCGACGCAGCTGGTTATTGCAGCGCATTAGCTCCTGCCACGATTTCCGTAATTTCTTGCGTAATCGCTGCCTGACGGGCACGGTTATATGAAAGTGTAAGCGTACGAATAAGTTCTTTTGCATTATCAGTCGCATTTTTCATTGCCGTCATGCGCGCCGCATGCTCACTTGCTTTGGCATCTAACAATGCCCCATAGATCAAACTTTCGGCATATTGCGGCAAAAGCACTTCCAAAATTTCTTCTTGTGACGGCTCAAATTCATAAGATGTTCGTTTTTTCTCAGCCACTAAATCCGTAAGCGGCAAAAGCTTTCTTTCCGTTACATCTTGTTGAATCGCGCTTACGAAATGGTTGTAATACATATATAGCTCGTCAAATGTACCGTCAGCAAACATGCCTACAGTTTGGCTGGCAATTCGCTTTATATCAGCAAATGATGGCTGATCTGGCAATCCGGTAATGTTTAAAACAACCGGGATATTGCGCTTTTGGAAAAAGTTCAAGCCCATACGGCCAATGGCAATGATCGCATATTCATCTGTCGATTTATGACGCTCCTGAATGGTTTGATAAACCGCTCGAAGAATGTTGCTATTGTATGCACCAGCTAATCCGCGATCAGATGTAATAACCAAATAGCCCGTCTTTTTGACAGGACGTTTCACTAGCATCGGGTGATTGACTGAACTGCCTAATGAAATGTTTGCGACAACCTCTTGAATTTTTTCCATATAAGGAACAAACGATTTCGCATTGGTTTCAGCGCGATGCAGTTTTGAAGCGGAAACCATCTCCATCGCCTTTGTAATTTGGCTTGTTTTCTTCGTCGAGTTGATTCGCGTTTTAATATCGCGTAATGATGCCAAAGGTTTTCACCACCTTTTTTGCGCTGAATCTATTGATAGAGACAAGGAACAGAAGGCTTCACGCCCCTTCTGCTCCTGCCGCCTTTTATTCAGAAACAACAAATGTTTTCTTGAAATCTTCGATCGCTTTGTTGAGATCTTCTTCGCTTGGAAGATCTTTTGTCGTGCGAATATGATCAAGAATGTGCTGGCCGTTTTGATCAAGCCATGTAAAGAATTCTTTCTCAAAACGACGAATATCTTCAACCGGAATATCATCTAAGAATCCGCGTGTTAATGCGTAAATGATAGCCACTTGTTTTTCTACTGGAAGCGGTTCGTGCAACCCTTGCTTTAACACTTCAACTGTGCGCGCACCACGAGCAAGCTTTGCTTGTGTCGCTTTGTCGAGGTCTGAACCGAATTGCGCGAATGCTTCAAGCTCACGATACGCAGCTAAGTCAAGACGAAGCGTACCGGCTACTTTTTTCATCGCTTTAATTTGCGCAGAACCACCTACGCGAGAAACGGAAAGACCCGCGTTGATTGCCGGACGCACACCAGAGAAGAATAAGTCAGATTGCAAGAAAATTTGTCCGTCTGTGATTGAGATAACGTTCGTCGGAATATAGGCAGAAATGTCCCCTGCTTGTGTTTCAACGAACGGCAATGCAGTCAAAGATCCTGCTCCTTTTGCATCGCTTAATTTCGCCGCACGCTCTAAAAGGCGAGAATGCAAGTAGAATACGTCCCCTGGATACGCTTCACGGCCTGGAGGACGGCGCAATAATAGGGAAAGCTCACGGTAAGCGGCCGCTTGCTTCGATAAATCATCATATACGACAAGCACATGCTTTCCTTTATACATGAAGTATTCTCCCATTGATACCCCAGCGTATGGAGCTAGGAATAGCAATGGAGCCGGTTGCGAAGCAGAAGCAGTGACAACGATTGTGTACTCTAACGCGCCATGCTTGCGCAATGTTTCAACAACGTTACGAACCGTTGATTCTTTTTGTCCGATTGCCACATAGATACAAATCATGTTTTGGTCTTTTTGGTTCAGAATCGTATCGATCGCAACCGATGTTTTACCTGTTTGACGGTCTCCGATAATTAACTCGCGCTGACCGCGGCCGATTGGCACAAGTGCGTCAATCGCTTTAATACCTGTTTGTAATGGCTCATGTACTGATTTACGATCCATAACCCCAGGTGCCGGGCTTTCGATTGGACGAGTCTCCGTTGTTGCAATCGGTCCTAATCCGTCTACCGGCTGTCCTAATGGGTTGACGACACGGCCGATCAATGCTTCACCAACAGGAACCTCCATAATACGGCCTGTCCGACGAACTTCATCGCCTTCTTTAATATCTGTATACGGACCTAAGATAACGATACCAACATTGTTTTCTTCAAGGTTCAGTGCCATTCCCATGACACCATTTGCAAATTCAACGAGCTCCCCTGACATGACATTGTCAAGGCCATGTGCGCGCGCGATACCGTCACCAACTTGGATTACTGTACCTACATCGCTCACTTTGATTTCAGACTGATAGCTTTCAATTTGCTTTTTTATCAGCGCGCTAATTTCTTCAGCTCTGATGCTCATGCATTTCACCCCTATCTATAAATCTTTAGCCAATAAGCTGACGTTGAAGTCGTTCTAATTTTCCGCTGACGCTTCCGTCATAAATGCGATTGCCGATACGCAGCTTCACACCGCCAATTAAGCTTGGATCAATGATGTTTTGAATGTGAAGGGTTGCTTTGCCCACCTTCGCTGCAAATACTTGCGAAAGCGCCTGTTTCTCATCTTCCGTTAGCGGCCGGACAGAATATACCGTTGCTTCTTCCGCGCCGCGCGCTTCATTTGCAAGTGCAATAAATTCATCCGCCAGTGACTCGACAATGTCGATACGATGGCGATCAAGCAGCAACTGAAGCGTATTTTGCAAAGGCGTTGACAGTGTAGCAAACACTTCTTTGATTAACGCCTTTTTCTTGTCTATCGAGAGCTTCGGATGAGTCAATACGGACAGAAATTCCGGCTGTGCAGCAAACACTTGCTGAATCACACGGATTTCTTCTTCAAACTGATCAAGGAGCTGCTGTTCATTGGCGATTTGAAAAAGAGCTAACGCATAACGCTTTGCTACGACTTCTTTGCTCATCGCCCTTCTCCTACCTCTTGGATATATTCATTGATCAGCTTCGCTTGATCTTGCTCGCTTAATTCTTTTTCAATGACTTTTGATGCAATCAATACAGATAAAGATGCCACTTGCTCACGCAACGCAGCAACCGCCTGCTCTTTTTCGCGCTCGATTTCTTTTTTCGCCGCTTCTTTTAAACGCTCGGCTTCCTCACGAGCCGCTGCGATAATTTGCTCTTTTTGCTCTTCGCCAAGCTTGCGAGCATTTTCAATTAATGCTTGCGCTTCCTGACGCGATTGCTTCATAAATGCCCGCTGCTCTTCCGCAAGCTTTTTCGCCTCTTGATGGTGTTTTTCTGCTTGTTCAATTTCATTAGCAATATGCTCTTCGCGTTGTTTCATAATGCCCATTAATGGACCAAACGCAAATTTCCGGAGCAATGCTAATAAGATGACAAAGATAAGCAATTGGAAAATGATATCACCTGTGTTGAGTCCTGTATGATGCTCAGCAGCACCCAATAAAAACATGTTCATGCTTATTAACACCGCTTTTCACTCCCTTCAGCCGCTAAACTTTTTCATAAAATGGCAGGGTTTACATGTAATGTACATAAAGGAATGGCGAAGGTGATCGTCTGCACGAACTTCGCCATCACATAAGGAACTATTGATTATCTGTTCATAACGATGAATGAGATAACTACGCCGATAATCGGTAACGCTTCGACTAACGCTACCCCGATGAACATCGTTGTTTGAAGTACAGGACGCAATTCTGGCTGACGAGCGATTCCTTCCACAGTACGACCTACGATTAAACCGTTACCAATACCAGCACCAAGTGCTGCCAAACCTACTGCAATAGCAGCTGCAATTAAATTCATGTTAAATATCCTCCTTCTATTTATGTCATATAATTTTTTTGGATAAAAGTTTATCATTAATGGTCTTGGCTCACCTTATGTGCCATATAAACCATTGTTAACATAGTAAAGATAAATGCTTGAATACAGCCTACGAAAATACTGAATGCTTGCCAAACCATCATCGGAATGGCAGCGCCAAGCGCGCCAAACACGCCGCCGTTTGTGGCAAGCCCCGCCAACAGCCCCAGCAAAATCTCTCCGGCAAAAATGTTACCGTAAAGACGCAAGCCCAATGTTAAAGTATTAGAGAATTCCTCAATAATTTTCAACGGGAATAGAAAGGCCATTGGCCGTAAGTAATCACGACCATATTCTTGAACACCTTTAAGCTTTACGCCATAATAATGCGTGAGGCCGACGATCATGACTGCAAGAGTCAACGTAATGGTTGGATCGGCAGTTGGAGACTTCCACCAAAGCGTATCTCCGAAACGGACAGAAAACGGCAGACCGAGCATATTCGCTACAAAGATGTACATAATGAGCGTAACACCTAATGTTAAGAAGCGGCCGCCCGTTTGCCAGTCCATAGTACTGTTAATGATTCCCCTCACAAAATCAAACACCCACTCCAAGAAATTTTGCATTCCCCGAGGGCGAAGCTGAAGAGATCTTGTTGCAGCAATAGCAATAATAAACACAATGAGACTTGTAATGGTCGTCATTAAGATGTTGGACAAATTAAATGTCAGTCCCAACCATTCAACAATCGGTGCTTTATGTTCCAACTTTTTTCACCTCTCTTTCCATTTATGTTATTTATTTTTGTGCAAAAGAAAATCTATTATAATGACAGTATAGGATGTCATTAATCCTATCGTAACAGGAATGATGGAGAAATATTGCGGATATTCGATGGCAATCGCCGCAGCCAAGACAGCGGCCGCTAAGCGCGAAAACGTTCCGAGCGAGCGGGCTTTTTTGCCTTGAGCGACCGCTCGTCCGAATTTTTCGACTTTCCGGACTAGACTCCACAACAAAAACAGACTGATCACCGTTCCTAAAATCAAGCTTAAGAAAACGGTTTTATAGCTTGTAAAGCCCCAGCCTAGCGTGTAAAGAGACAATAGATAAAATATGTATTTTTGCTGTCTTAAGAACATTTGCTGCATGCCTTTACTCCTCTGGGAAATATTGACGAATCAAGCGAAACATCGCATATATGCCTGCCGCAAGACCAATCAGAAGCCCTACAACAAGAAAGATGGGCTCCGTGCCAAGCTTTTCGTCAATCCATTTCCCGCCAAAAATCCCTATCAAAATCGAACCAACTAGCTGGGATACGATCCCGGACATGAGACCGATCGCTTGAAGGGGATGGCGCTGTTTTGGACGCATACACATACATCCTTATGGTAAAAGTTTTTGTAGATAAACCTCGTGAAAACCTTATCATTATATCCCCTGTAAGCATACAATAGGCATCGTCCAATGTCAACGTGTTTAGCCAATAAATTCAAATAAATTATTAATATTTTGTGACATTTCCTCATTTATTTTTCATATTGTTATTGTATAATATAATATTTATATTTTTCACTATCAAATTTTTCCTTCATTTCTGCGAATCTGCTCCCTTTTCACGCGGAATCTGAGGGTTTGGCGTTCCTCTAAAACCATTGCGAAAAATGCATTTCTCGCAAAAGCGATTGGCTTCGATCGAAAATTCGTTTATAAAAGTAGAGCAATTCCCGCGTCACTTTTGCTTCATATGAAAAAACGCCAAGCATCCATGTTAGCATGCTCAGCGTTTAACAAAATATACTATTTCGTTCCAAATAGTCGGTCTCCTGCATCTCCAAGCCCTGGAACAATATAGCCGTGATCATTTAATTTTTCATCAAGTGCGGCAATGTAAATATCAACATCCGGATGCGCCTTTTTGACCGCCTCTACCCCTTCAGGAGCAGCGATTAAACACATGAACTTAATGTGTTTCGCTCCGCGCTTTTTTAATGAATGAATGGCTTCAACGGCTGAGCCGCCTGTTGCCAGCATCGGATCCACGACAATAAAATCGCGCTCTTCTACGTCTGTCGGAAGCTTGACATAATACTCGACCGGCTTTAATGTTTCTGGATCACGATACAGCCCAATATGGCCGACCTTTGCAGCTGGGATTAGCTTTAAAATGCCATCCACCATGCCAATTCCCGCGCGCAAAATAGGGATAATTCCCAACTTTTTCCCGGAAATAACTTTGGATTTCGCTCTGCTGACCGGCGTTTCGATTTCCACTTCCTCCAGCGGAAGATCGCGTGTAATTTCAAAAGCCATCAATGTCGCTACTTCTTCGACTAATTCACGAAACTCCTTTGTACCTGTTTGCTTGTCCCGGATATATGTAAGTTTATGTTGAATAAGGGGGTGATCAAATACGTATACTTTGCCCATAGTCTCTTCTCCTCTTTTTTTCATGTTGCACTTCTTTATATTTTACCGAAAAAATGACATCTGTTCAATAACAGTCATGAATGATTAAAAAATTGCCTCGTATCTTTGAAAAAGATACGAGGCATGAATGAGACTATGCATAAAGCGGGAATTTTTCAGTTAATGCCGCTACACGCTCGCGTGCTTCTGCTTGCTTTTCTTCATTATCTACATTTTTAAGGGCAAGGGCAATAATGCTTGCAATTTCATCCATTTCAGCAAGGCCAAAGCCGCGGCTTGTAACAGCTGCTGTGCCGATGCGAATGCCGCTTGTGACAAATGGGCTCTCCGGATCGTATGGAATCGTATTTTTATTGACGGTAATGCCGATTTCATCAAGAACTTTCTCAGCGACTTTTCCTGTTAATCCAAGCGAACGTAAATCAACGAGTAAAAGATGATTGTCCGTTCCTCCTGATACAAGCGTGAATCCTTCCTTTACTAACGCTTCTGCCAAACGTGAAGCGTTGCTGATAATGTTTTGGGCATATTCCTTAAAGCTATCATTCAACGCCTCGCCTAATGCGACAGCCTTTGCAGCAATAACATGCATTAATGGACCGCCTTGAATGCCAGGGAAAATCGCTTTATCGATTTGCTTAGCAAATTCTTCTTTGCAAAGGATCATACCGCCGCGTGGCCCACGCAACGTTTTATGCGTTGTCGTTGTTACGAAATGAGCATAAGGAACAGGATTGGGATGAAGACCTGCCGCAACAAGACCCGCGATATGAGCCATGTCGACCATCAAATACGCTCCGACTTCATCAGCAATTTCACGGAATCGCGCAAAGTCAATCTCGCGCGGATAGGCGCTGGCACCGGCTACGATGAGCTTTGGCTTATGTAAGCGCGCTTTTTCCAATACATCGTCATAGTTGATTCGGTGAGTTTCCGGGTCTACTCCATATTCAACAAAGTTGTACTGAATTCCGCTAAAATTCACTGGGCTTCCGTGCGTCAAATGTCCTCCATGGGATAAATTCATACCTAAAACCGTATCTCCGTGATTTAATACGGTGAAATATACCGCCATGTTCGCTTGCGCACCGGAATGAGGCTGAACGTTCGCATGCTCGGCACCAAATAATTGTTTTGCCCGTTCACGCGCTAAATTCTCGACAACATCAACATATTCGCAGCCCCCATAATAACGGCGGCCCGGATATCCCTCTGCATATTTATTGGTTAATACCGATCCTTGCGCTTCCATTACAGCGGGACTGACAAAATTTTCAGACGCAATCAGCTCAATTTTTGTTTGTTGTCTTTTTAATTCATCTTGAATCGCTTGAAATACTTGTGGATCTTGTTGTGGCAAGTGGTTCATCACAAGCTCCTCCTTTTTTCGAGATATCAGAATATTCTCCTCTATTTTAACAGCATTTTAGGAAAGGATTCAAAGAAAAAATGAACAAAATCAACAAGATTGGTATGAAGCATTCGTGTTTTCCTTGAAATAGACCGCCCGATCTCCACCGATTAATTTCGGTCTTGTCTTCGCCAATGTCACATGAGCACGACCAATTTCACGAATGGAAGTACGGACGGGAACAGCGACATGCTTTAAATGCATGCCGATGAATGTATCGCCAATGTCGATGCCGGCATCCGCTTTAATAAATTCGACAACGACTGGATCCTTCATATAATTGTACGCATATTCCGCCATCGCTCCCCCGGCCGAAGCGACCGGAACAACGGAGACAATTTCCAAATTTTTAGCCAATGCGGTTTCTCGTTCAACAACGAGCGCGCGATTTAAATGCTCACAGCATTGAAAAGCAAGCTGGATTCCCGATTGAGCGCGCCATTGTTGCAATTCAGCAAAAATCATTTCCGCTACTTCTTTTGTGCCTGCTGTTCCAATTTTTTGCCCAATTACTTCACTCGTGCTGCAGCCAATGACAAGGAGGTGCTCAGAAGAGAGAGGAACCTGCTGGCGAAATTCGCTCAAAATCGCTTGCCATTGCTGCTTCCATTGTGAAAGCATGATCCGTCTCCTCCTCGTTACAGATGTGTCTGCTCATATTGATGGATTTTATTCACGCGATTCGCATGGCGGCCTCCTGCGAATTCTGTTGTCAGCCATACTTTCGCAATCTCCCTCGCCAACCCTGGCCCGATGACCCGTTCTCCCATTGCTAATATGTTGCTGTCGTTATGTTCTCGCGTCATTTTCGCGCTATATACGTCGTGAACAAGGGCGCACCGCACTCCTTTTACTTTATTGGCGGCAATCGACATCCCGATTCCTGTTCCACAAATTAAAATACCGCGATCGACTTCGCCGCTCGCCACCTTTTCAGCCACCGGAATGGCATAATCAGGATAATCGACAGAACTGCCGCATTCGCATCCCAAATCGATATATTCGATTTCCATTTCCTCCATAAGCTTTTTAATTTCTTGGCGAATGGCTACTCCGCCGTGGTCAGACGCAATGGCTACTTTCATGTTGTTTTCCTCCTTTTTCTCTTTCCTTCCATTGTAACGATAAAAAGCGACTTTTTCATTAACTTATTCAGGCTGTTGACAAACGCTGTCATCGTATGTCGCCAGCCTTGCTCGTCCACCCATGAATGTTTTTTTGTTCGATGGGCGGTTTCGCTCCTTGTCTGTCAGGCGTTTTCAAGACCGGCTGATGCTCAAAATGACGGTAGACAAAGTCAAAGTGGACTTTGTCTACCGCTTTTAACACTTATTATGCTCTTTTACGAAACAAATTTCCATCCTAAAACACAGGGCATCATAAGAAGTCTATATGGATGCCGCTTAAAAGGCATGGGCCCTCCATCAGCGTTGCTGCCTTTCTCTTTCTGTTCCCGAACGATAAGCGCCGCCTGTCAAGCAGACGGATCCGTTCATACGGACGACCCATTTGATATTCTTCTCATCCATTCACTTATCTTGCACAAAAACGATCAATCGTATTTTTTAATTTTTGCGCTTGCTCCGCTAACTGGCTGACAAGCTCATTCACATGGTTAATCATTGCGGCTTGTTCCTGTGTGGCAGCCGTCACTTCAAGCGCTCCGGCTGATGTTTCTTCAGCAATCGCGGCTACCTCCTGAGATTGGATGGACGTTTTTTCAATATGCCGCATTTGTTCCTTCACCAATTCCGCAATTTGATGAACGGAATTAGCCACTTCATGAATCGAATGAGTCATCTTCATAATCGCTTCATTTGTATCGTTTCCTTTTGCAGCTTCTTCATTGGCAGCGGTCACCTGCTCATCAATTTGCGCGACCACGTGAACGACTTCTTTTTGAATATTTTTGATTAGCTCAGAAATGCCCTGCACGGCCCGCGCGCTTTCATCAGCCAGCTTCCGCACCTCTTCCGCAACCACAGCGAAGCCCTTTCCATGTTCGCCAGCACGCGCCGCCTCAATGGAAGCATTTAAAGCTAATAAATTCGTTTGACCCGCAATATCACCAACAAGCAAAATGATATTCTCGACTTTTTTGGCATGCTGCTCAAGGCGCCGTACCGCATTTAACGAAGCCTGATTATTTTGGGCTAAATGTTGAATGCCTGTTACAAGTGAATCAATGACTTCTTTGCTCTTATGAAGCGTGTCGACCATATCAACGGCCAATTGCTCTGATTGCTTTGCTTTTTGCTGAACTTCATTGGCGATCTTCAACACATCTTCCACTGATTCGGCGGTTGTCTGCATCGAAACAGCCGAGTCGGTCGCCCCTTTGGAAATTTCCTCAATCGTTCGGGCTATGCTTTCTGAGCGCTCGACTGCCACGCTTGAGGCATCGGTAATTTCGACTACCTTTTCGTTTGTATGGGCAAAGTTTTCTTCAATATTGCGGACCATCATTCGCAAATTTCTTAACATTTCATTAAAAGCGACTCCCAATGCCCGTATCTCGTCATCCGATTTAGCTAGCGGCACATCTTCATCAATTTTTCCATTTGCCGCTTTAATCGCCGCCTGCTCTAATTGATGCAGCGGACGTGTAATAAAACCTGAAGCGATATACGCCAAAAGTCCTGACCAGAAAATACCGAGCAATAGGATCACAATCGTAAACAAACTCTTATCAAACGTACTAAACATCAGATCATAAAGCACATAAATAAAGAACGCGCTTGTAGAATACGTAATAACGGCCAAAACGGTCGTAAACACAACAAGCTTTAATCGCAGGCTAAACCCGTATTTCTTTTTCTCACTCATGGCCTATATCCCCCTCAAATATCCCATTATAGCTTTTGAATGAGCTGCTCGATCAATTGATCCAGCTCCTCTCTCGTCCGGCGATAAACTTCAACAGAGCCCCCGAACGGATCGACTACATCCCCTTCTTGTCCTAAAACAAATTCCTTCATTGTAAAGATTTTGTCCTTTGCCTCCGGAAATCGTTCCATCAGCTGCTGTTTGTGCCCGGTTGTCATGGTAAAAATATACGTAGCCCAGTCCACATCTTCTTTTTTTAGAAACGAAGAACAATGAGCCATATCAATTCCTTTTTCTGTTAATACCAATTTCGCATAGTCAGAGGCGTCGCTCCCTTCCATAGCAAATAAGCCTGCGGATTTCACTTGGACATCCGGCAGTCGCTTGTTCCTTAATAGAGCTTCAGCCATTGGACTTCGGCACGTATTCCCCGTACAGACAAAAAGTACATGAATCGACATAATACCCTCCTCGTTGGTAAGGCCTGTATAGCATTATTATAATAGAATTCTTTTTCTAAAGTATAGTGCAAAAAAGATTGCTACTCTATAAATATAGGAGAATGGAACGAATCGTCTCCAGACCATCAGCAGACGAAGGTGAGTCTGCTGGCAGATCCCGGCCCCGCAAACAAATGACAAAAGTCCAAAAAACGCCGCTTTCAGATCCATCCATGGTTCTGTAAAGCGGCGTTTTTCGCTCATTTGACCGTGAAAAGCGGCCCAAACTCCATTATGTACATGCTAAGGCATGAAGTTACATCCCCATATAGCGGCCTTATCCAAAGGGAATCATCAGCTTTAAACCGAATACTAGCAGAATGCTGCCGCCCAACAATTCCCCATAAATGCCAAGCCAGCGCTGAAAGCGGCTTCCCAGCAATAAGCCAAGCCATGTAAGAACCATGCTAAAAAAACCAAACAGCAGAATCGTTAATAGCGTGCGGGCTCCGTAAATGCCGAGACTCAGACCGACCGAAAAGCTGTCGAGGCTGACGCTCAAGGCAAAAAAAACTAAACCTATCCCGACCGGCGAAATCAGCGGATCACTTTCTCGCTTTAAGGAAGTGACAATCATTTGCAAGCCTAGTATAAGCAGGAGTCCGCCGCCGACATAAGTGGCAATCGCTCCAAATTGCTCAGACAGAAGACGCCCCACAAACATTCCTAGCATCGGCATTAGCACGTGAAAGAGACCGATGGTAAACCCTATATGAAACATTTGCTTAACACGCAAACGAAAAAAACCCATTCCCAATCCAATCGAAAATGCGTCCATGCCCAATGCAAATGCCATCATGCACAATGTCACCAGTTCACCAACTAATTCCTTCATCTCCCACCCTCCCCGGACTTGCCTATTGGTAACATATGCAAGTCCGGGGAGGTTTAGACTGGTTATTTTTCATAAAGAACCCGATATCCCGCCGCCTTTTTTAAGCGATTCATAATAGCTGTACCAATGCCATGATCAGGAAAACATTCGCTATAGATCATGTCCACCTCAGCTTCATCGAACGCCCGAAGCGCATCATATAAATGGCGAGCGACTGTATATAAATCTGACCGCTTCCCACAGGAGATCACAGCATCTGCTCTGTAAGTCGATTGCCGCTCTTCGGTCGTTAACACTCCCACTTTTTTACCGAGTGCGCGCTGCTCATCAACAAGATGCTGTAAAAATGCTGAAGTGCCTTCTACAATCGTCAACGGCGCTCGCGGTGCATAATGTGTATATTTCATTCCTGGCGCTTTTGGCTTCTCCTTTTCATTCAATAACGCTGCATCCACACGAACACGTCCGATGAGGTGGTCTAGCTCCTCTTTGGTAACGCCTCCCGGACGCAAAATGATTGGAATGTCCGTCGTGCAATCCAACACCGTTGATTCGACTCCGATTCCCGTTGGTCCGCCATCCACTATACCCGCGATTTTTCCATTTAAATCAGCTAAAACATGCATGGCGCTTGTCGGGCTCGGTTTTCCTGACCGATTCGCGCTTGGAGCAGCAAGCGGCAAGCCGCTCTCCCGAATTAAGGCCAGAGCGACTGGATGGGCCGGCATACGCACCGCAACCGACGCAAGACCGGCTGTTACTTCTTCACAAACAACATTTTTTCTCTTTTTCAAAACCATGGTCAGGGGCCCCGGCCATAGCCGCTCGATTAACGTTTGCGCCACATCAGGAATATCCACAGCGATCTGTCCCAATTGATCATAATCAGCAATGTGAACAATCAATGGATTATCACTCGGACGTCCTTTCGCTTGAAAAATTTTTTTCACAGCTGCCGACGAGGCGGCATTCGCCCCTAATCCATATACGGTTTCAGTAGGAAAAGCAACCACTTCACCGGCACGCAACAGCTCGGCCGCTTGTGAAATTTGTGGATAAAGTTCATGTTTATCCACAAATTTATCCACAATCCAAATTTTTGTTTCCATGCTTCTCACCACCATTCATCGTTGATTATCTATTCAATTTTATTGCTAATTTTGAAGAACCAAGCAAAATCATATGCGAACCATCTATTTCTATCCACACATTGTGGATAAATCCATTTTTACTGTGGGTAAATCTGTGGGTAACTATTTGTTTATGAATCCAAACTTCTGCATTTATCCACAAAAATGATTACGGCCAAATTTTTCCGATCATTTCCTTGATGAAAAATTTTACCTCTACTTTATCGTCGTCATCATTGACGACAACGTCTGATGAGGACATCACAGCCGTGCCGGCACCAGCTGCTTGCAGCGCTGGCGAATTTTCCGTTTCTTCTTGCTCATGATCCTTTGTTGTTTTTTCTTTTTTAACAAATGTGGTACTGTCTTTTTCTGGATCTGCCTCTGGCTGATGCTTGTTCACAACTTTCTTATTCATATGCTCTTCATTCTTATGAGCTTCTGCTTTTTCTGATGCCGGAGTCACTTCTGTTTTGGCTCCCTCTTCTGCTTTCACGGCTTCGCCATTGGAAAAGTCGAGGAAACATAGCGGCGGAAACAACACACACCACCAATTTGCTCCTTTTCCTTCCCCTAGAGTAATAAGAATCGCTTGATATTCCCCTGCCGGGTAAATATAGTTCCCATAAATCTTAGTCGGAAAATGCACCTTGCCAAATTGAACATGGTAGGTTTGATCGCTCTTTTCTTTTTTCAGCACATCAGCCACCGTTTTTTCAATATCAGGCAAATGTAAGCGGATGACTTGCTCAGCCTGAGAGAATGAGGTTAAATGAGCGACCCAGCCGTTAATTTGTTCATTCACCGCATCGCGCACTTTACGCTTCAATGCTTGATCCTCATCCGAATCGCTGTTGGCTAGGATACGCAGACGGATCGCCTGATCTGGAATCATCACTTGCGCATTTTCACCAGCCTCTGTTTGCTGACCATACACATTCACAAACACACCGATTGCCAATAAAAAAATATATAATACAATTGCTAGTTTTTTCATTATATTGCACCGTCCTTTCACTAACCTATTTTGGACAGTGCTATCCATTTTTAAACTATGAATCTAAAAAATAAAACAATAAATTAATGGATTGAAAGCTTTCATGCAACATCATCAAAGAAAATCTTTGATTTTGCCTTCGTTATGGGGAATTCCTCCGACAAAGCCCCCGTTTCTGCGCACCTCCGTCTTCCTGCTGCATTGATTAGCCATGATGTACCACAGATTCCAACGACCAATCATATCATAAAATCGCACCCGTTCTCCGTGATGGGCCATGAGCGAGAATGCGGGTGCGAGATGGCCTTTGCCTTATAACAGCGGTTCAATTTCCGCATAAACATTGCGGTCTTTTCCATTGATATCAAAAACGACGTCAACAGCAGCCTGCGGAAATGTTCGCCGCAGCAGTTGAGCTACCGCTTCTCCTTGCCCTGCCCCAACTTCAAATGCGACAATGGAACGGCTTTTCAGCACCAAAGGCAGTTCAGCCATAAAACGCCGATAAAAATCAAGGCCATCCTTGCCGCCCACAAGCGCTTTTCGCGGTTCATGGTCTTTTACAATTGGAGAAAGCAAAGCGATATCACGCTCTGGAATATACGGAGGGTTAGACACAACCACATCCACTTTACGTTTTGCCTGAATGAGCGGCTGCAGTAAATCCCCTAACCAAAATTCTACTTCCGCTCCAAGGCGGCGGGCATTTTCTTGTGCTACCAGCAGCGATTTTTGTGAAATATCAATCGCACTCATGCGCAGTGTATGGTTTTCGAGCGCCAGTGTTACAGCGATCGCTCCGCTGCCTGTTCCTACATCGACAACATCAACCACTGTTTGATTAGGAAAAAATCGCTGGATGCGCTTTAACACCCCTTCCACTAACTCTTCCGTTTCTGGCCTTGGAATGAGAACCTCGCGATTGACGAGGAATGAACGACCATAAAATTCCTCCGCGCCAATTAAGTATTGTACAGGGGTATGTTCCTTTACATGCTGATAGAGATCTTCAATCAGCCCTTGATACGCTTTTTCACTAATCTCCTCTCGCAGACAAGCAAACAGCTGCGCTCTGGTCATTTGTAAATGATGAAGCAGCAGTAATTCTGCTACACGCGCTTCTTTTCCATGCTCTTCTAAAAAAGAAGAAGCCCAATGAAGGACTTCGTAAATTTTATAACTCATGATTCGCCTGCTCCAATTTTTTCGATTGATCGTCTAGAATCAGCGCATCGATGATCTCATCCAGCTTCCCTTCTAGAATTTGATCAAGCTTTTGAATCGTGAGCCCGATTCGATGATCCGTTACGCGATTTTGCGGAAAATTGTAAGTGCGAATCCGCTCAGAACGGTCTCCTGTGCCGACCGCCTGTTTGCGTGTTTGATCATATTCTGCACGCGCTTCTTGCTGATATTTATCATAAATACGGGCACGCAATACTTTCATCGCTTTTTCCTTATTTTTAATTTGCGATTTTTCATCTTGACATGAAACGACGATTCCGGTCGGGATATGCGTTAAGCGCACCGCGGACATCGTCGTATTGACGCTTTGTCCACCTGGTCCGCTTGAAGCGAACGTGTCGACACGAATGTCTTTTTCGTTGATTTCAATTTCAACCTCTTCCATTTCAGGTAAGCAGGCAACGGTTGCTGTCGATGTATGGATGCGTCCGCCCGATTCTGTCTCAGGAACACGCTGAACACGATGAGCGCCATTTTCAAACTTTAATTTTGAGTACGCCCCTTTTCCGTTAATCATAAAAATAATCTCTTTATAACCGCCTAATCCTGTTGGACTCGCTTCGATGACTTCCGTTTTCCATCCCTGGGATTCCGCATAGCGAGTATACATACGGTATAAGTCGCCCGCAAACAGCGCCGCCTCTTCTCCGCCAGCCGCGCCGCGAATTTCCATAATGACGTTTTTGTCATCGTTCGGGTCTTTCGGCAACAATAATACTCTTAATTTTTCTACTAGCGCTTCCTCGCGCTCTTCCAATTCGTTAATTTCTTCTTTTACCATTTCGCGCATATCAGGATCCAATTTTTCTTCTAGCATCGCTTTCGCATCTGCCAGCTGCTCGCGAACAGACTTATATTCGCGATATACATGCACGGTTTCTTCTAAATCGGACTGTTCTTTTGAATAGTCGCGAAGCTTTTTTGGATCATTAATAACTTCTGGATCCATCAACAGCTGGTTTAATTTTTCATAACGTTCTTCTACTGCTTGAAGACGCTCAAACACATGATTCACCTCTGTCTTTGTCCATACACAGTCTAATTTGTAATTATACTACAATCTGATGAAATACGAAAGTACTTCCGGTCCAGCTAAATAAAGTCTCATGAGGGTTAATGAAACGTCTCTCCTTTCTAACAGAGTGGAGATGTGATAACGATTGTTCAATCCCCTTATCGATAAACACAAACTTGGGACGGGAACGATATGTATCCAAATTCATTGTCAGAAAAGCCTGCCCGACTGTCGTTCCTGCTCATTGCGGGGAAATCAATATCGACACATTCAATGAAATGGAGATCGTCATGAAACACGATCGACGGATGAGCTCGACTTCATGTACACGAATGTTTACGTCTCAGCTTCCTCTTATCGAACAGGCGATTTTTTGACCAAAGTGCCAAGAATTAGGACAAAATCGACAAATTTTCGGCATCATTTGCTAGCGAATGCACGCCTGCCCCTCCGTCCATATAGAAGGAATCCGCCTATCTGCATGCCAGACGATCTGCTCGTGATGCTTCGCTGAGCCATAAGATTCCGTTTCCCTTTGCGGACAGGAAGCGGATTTTTTTACTTGGCATACTTTTTGCATTAATGGTAGATGACGAAAAATTTTTCGGAAAGGGGATTGGGAGAATGAAAGCAGCTGTTGTTCATCAGTTCAAACAAAAGCTTCAAATTGAAGAGGTAGAAAAACCAAAGCTTGAGTACGGCGAAGTGCTCGTGAAAATCGAAGCGTGCGGCGTTTGCCATACCGATTTGCATGCCGCTCATGGGGACTGGCCCGTCAAACCAAAGCTTCCGCTCATTCCAGGACATGAAGGAGTGGGAGTCGTCGTCGAAGTGGCACCGGGGGTGAAATCGATTAAAGTGGGAGATCGCGTAGGAATTCCTTGGCTTTACTCCGCATGCGGGGAATGTGAATATTGCTTAAGCGGCCAAGAAACCCTTTGCCCTCATCAATTGAATGGCGGTTATTCTGTTGACGGCGGATACGCAGAATATTGTAAAGCGCCAGCGGATTATGTCGCGCGCATTCCAGATAACCTAGATCCGGTGGAGGTCGCACCGATTCTTTGCGCCGGGGTCACAACCTATAAAGCTCTGAAAGTATCCAATGCTAAACCGGGGGATTGGGTAGCCATTTATGGAATCGGCGGCTTAGGACATATCGCTCTGCAATACGCGAAAGCAATGGGATTCAATGTAGTAGCCGTCGATATCAGCGATGATAAAGCAGAATTGGCTACAAAATTAGGAGCGGATATCGCCATCAATGGCTTAAAGGAAGATCCGGTACAAGCCATTCATGAAAAAGTCGGCGGCGTACAAGCGGCTATTAGCGTAGCTGTCACGAAAAAAGCATTTGAACAAGCCTATCAATCTATCAAACGCGGCGGTTGCCTCGTTGTCGTCGGATTGCCTCATGACGAGCTGCCGATCCCTATTTTCGATACCGTCTTAAACGGCATCACCGTTAAGGGATCCATCGTAGGAACAAGAAAGGACATGCAGGAAGCGCTTAACTTCGCAGCCCAAGGAAAGGTTCGCCCTATTGTGGAAGCGGTTTCTTTGGAGCATATTAACGAAGTGTTTGAACGGATGGAAAAAGGACAAATCAACGGCCGCATCGTTTTAACCATGCAATAACACTTTCTAAATAGATATTCAAGCTGGCAGGAGCGGTGGAACAAGCGGCTCCTGCACCAGCCAAATAAGGAGGAATCATCTTATGATTTATAACCGGCCCGGAGAAAATGGCGCCAAAGTTCAATTTAAAAAAAGATATGACAATTACATTAACGGGGAATGGACACCGCCTATTTCAGGACAATATTTTGAAAACATCACTCCTGTTACAGGGGAGGTTTTTTGCGAAGTAGCCCGTTCCCAAGCGGAGGATATTGAACTGGCGCTCGACGCAGCCCACGCGGCGAAGGAAGCGTGGGGCAAAACGTCTCCTGCATTCCGCGCCACGATTTTAAACAAAATTGCAGACCGCATGGAAGAAAATTTAGAAATGCTGGCGGTCGCTGAAACATGGGAAAACGGAAAACCTATTCGAGAAACGCTAAATGCAGATCTTCCTTTAGCTATCGATCATTTCCGTTATTTCGCGGGAGTGATCCGCGCTCAAGAAGGATCCATCAGCCAAATTGACGATGATACCGTTGCTTATCATTTTCATGAGCCACTCGGGGTCGTTGGCCAAATCATTCCGTGGAATTTCCCGCTTCTCATGGCAGCTTGGAAAATCGCCCCGGCGCTGGCGGCCGGAAACTGCATTGTCTTAAAGCCTGCAGAGCAAACACCGGCATCCATTATGGTTTTAATGGAGCTAATCGGGGATCTCTTGCCTCCAGGAGTGCTCAATATCGTCAATGGTTTTGGCCTTGAAGCCGGAAAACCTTTAGCATCCAGTCCGCGCATTGCGAAAATTGCTTTTACAGGCGAAACGACAACAGGACGTTTAATTATGCAGTATGCCTCACAAAACATTATCCCGGTCACCCTTGAGTTAGGCGGAAAATCGCCGAATATCTTTCTTCCGGACGTAATGAGCGAAGAGGATGATTTCTTAGATAAAGCGCTTGAGGGCTTTACGATGTTTGCCCTGAATCAAGGAGAGGTCTGCACATGCCCGTCGCGGGCCTTGATCCACGAGTCCATTTATGCTGTATTTATGGAAAGGGCGCTCGAACGTGTCAAAAATATTAAAGCCGGAAATCCATTGGATACAA
Source organism: Anoxybacillus sp. PDR2 (assembly GCF_009834045.1). NCBI lineage: Bacteria > Bacillati > Bacillota > Bacilli > Caryophanales > Anoxybacillaceae > Anoxybacillus > Anoxybacillus sp. PDR2. Next base: position 3,666,426 of record NZ_CP047158.1, read on the forward strand.
GCACCATGATCGGAGCGCAAGCATCGTCCGAACAGATGGAAAAAATCCTTTCCTATATTGATATCGGCAAGCAAGAGGGAGCGGAATGCCTGATCGGCGGAGACCGAAACCACATCGCGGGCCTTGAAAACGGCTATTATATTCAGCCGACCGTATTCAAAGGACATAATAAAATGCGGATCTTCCAAGAGGAAATTTTCGGTCCTGTCGTATCTGTCACAACGTTTAAAAGTGAAGAGGAAGCGCTAGCCATTGCCAATGATACATTATACGGATTGGGCGCCGGTGTGTGGACAAGAAATATTCATACCGCTTACCGGCTAGGCCGGGGAATTCAAGCAGGAAGAGTGTGGACCAATTGTTATCACGCCTATCCGGCTCATGCGGCATTCGGCGGCTATAAAATGTCAGGAATCGGCCGCGAAACTCATAAAATGATGTTAGCTCACTACCAGCAAACCAAAAACCTTCTCGTCAGCTATCATCCAAAAGCGCAAGGGTTTTTCTAAACGATTCACAGCTAAGGGGCACGTGGCTCGTCCATGAGGGCGAGCCGCCGCCTCTCCATTTTCTGGCCAATGATACACCATTAGAGGCTGAAGCTTTTTTACAAAAGGAAAAAGGAGCGGATGCAAAAGCAGCTATACTTTTGAATCTGCTCCCTTTTCTTTTAATAAATACCGCAATTTACGAACGGTGATATTTAATCGCTCTGCTGTCTCCTTTCGGTTTCCGATCGTTTCTTTTAATGTTTTTATGACAAAGGAACGGCCAATTTGCGTCTCTAATTCTTTCACCAATGACAATACATATTCAAGATCTACTTGTGGATGATTATTCTTCCACAATGACAATACATGGTTCGTCCATTGCTGCAAATAGGTTTCTAAATCGATTTCTTCTTGCTCCTTTTCATGCACCCGTACAGATGGAGGATGGGTTTCTCCTTTGATTTTTTCCGGAAGATACTGTGGCGTAATCACCTGTGTTTCTCCTTCCGCTAATGTGATCGCCCGCTTGACCACATTCATCAGCTCTCTTATATTTCCCGGCCAATGATAACGCTTCAAATAGAAAAGGCTTTCTTCGGAAAAAGATAATGATGAGTTCATCTTTTTTAAAAAATAAGTAAGCAAAAGCGGCAAATCTTCTATTCTCTCTCGAAGCGGCGGAATCGCGATTTTGACTACGTCAAGCCGATACAAAAGATCTTCTCTAAACTTTTTTTCTTCTACTGCTTTAGACAAATCGACATGTGAAGCCGCAATGATTCTCGTATTGGTTTTGCGGATGACCTCACCGCCTACCCTCATATACTCGCCAGTCTCTAACACTCGCAGCAATTTGACTTGAATGGCCAGCGAGGCTTCGCCAATTTCATCGAGAAATAATGTTCCGCGATGAGCAATCTCAAAGATGCCTTTCTTTTCTTTGATCGCTCCTGTAAAAGCCCCTTTCTCATGACCAAACAGTTCGCTTTCCAACAATGTTTCGGAAACGGCTCCGCAGTTTATTCCAATAAAAGGCTGGTCGTAGCGAAGGCTCGCGTGGTGAATAAACTGGGCAAGCACTTCTTTTCCTGTTCCTGTTTCCCCTTCAATGAGCACATTGACATTTTTTTTCGCAATTTTATAAGCCAATTTTAACAGATCCTTCATTTCCTTGTTCGTCCCGACAACAAACCCAAGCGTTTCCGCGAGCTTGTACATGTCGTCTTGTGATGAAGCGATACCGTTATTTAACAGTCCTTCAATTAATTCTTCCAGCTGCTCAATATCATCAAACGGTTTTTCTACATAGTCGCTCGCTCCATATTTTATCGCATCCACCGCGGTTTTGACCGTGCTGTATCCCGTCATTACCACAGCTTTACACGTCGGCTGTGTGCGCTTCAGCTGTTTTAACAAGTCTAAACCGTTTGTGTCCGGAAGTTTGACATCAATAAATGCGAGATCAAACGAGTATTGCTGAATGAGTTTAGAGAAATCTTTGCCGCTGAATCCGAGCTTTACGCGATACCCTCTTCCTTCTAGCAAATGCAGAAAAAAGGTGCCTACCTCTCGTTCATCATCAATCACTAAAATATAGCTCATCGGTTCTCTGCCTCCATTCTATCGCTTTGCCGGAAGCTTTAAAATAAACTCACTTCCTTTTCCTCGTTCGCTTATGGCTTCAATTGTCCCTCCGTGAGCTTGTGCAATTCCTAAGCTAACAGATAGACCAAGCCCTGTTCCTTTTCCTGGCCGTTTAGTCGTAAAAAACGGGTTAAAAATCTCCTGCAGATGCTGTTTGTCGATCCCAATACCATTATCTTTGACAGAAAGGGTTACCCATTTACTCCCATGTTCAACGATCGTTTTTGTTTCAATTGCGATTACTTTTTCAGCGCCCTCCCTCTCTTCCAGTGCATCTTTGGCGTTGATTAAAAGATTTAATACAATTTGGCCAATTTGCTGAAGATTCCCTTCCACCCATTCAACGGAATGATCCAGATTGACCTGAATGACGATATTTTGCTTTTGAATTTGATCCCTGATCAGCCCCAGCACCTGTTCAACCGCATCATTAATGGAACAGTCCGCAAACCGATATTCATCCTGTCTGGCAAATGTCAGCAGGTTTTGAATAATGGCTTTGCAGCGCTTTCCACATGAATAAATATCGGATAAAAGTGTGGAAGAACGCTCTTCTTTCGGGAAAGATCTCAACAATAGCTGAGCATTGCCAAGAATCGCTGTCAGCGGATTGTTCAGCTCATGAGCAATACCCGCCGCCATTTCGCCAATGGCGGCCAATTTCCCTGATTGCACCAATTGCGCCTCAATCTGAAGTTTTTCTGTAATATCATTGATATAAATAATCACAGCGTAAATGCTTTGGTTTTCGTTAAATACTGGATACGAATGAAAGTCACATATGCGTTGCTGAATATGAAAGCGACGATAAACGGGTTTTTGTGTTGCTACATTTTCCATGATAGGGTTTTCATTTTGCTCAATCGCTAACAGCTCACATATATTTCTAGTATGCGGGGACCCGCCAATTTGAAAAAATTCTTTCGCTGCATCATTATATCGCAAAATACGGCCTTCTAAATCAACGACTAAAATCATTTCCGAAACAGCCCGAAATGTTTCCTCCCATTCTTTTTTACTGACAAGCACCTCGCGATAAAGCCTTGCATTTTCGATGCAAACCGCCAACTGATCGCCAAATTGCTGGAAAAACGAGAGATCGGCTTCATCATATCGGACGATTTCAGAGCTTCCGATGCTTAATACGCCGATTACCTGTCCTTTGCTAATCAACGGAACAAGCAATACGCTTTTCATGCCAAGCTCTCGGTAGACAGCGTTTTCTACATAACTCTCCTCTTTCTCCTGCACTTGATAAAAAAGTTTCTGCAGCGATTGAATCACTTTCCAATAAATCGAGCGTTCCTTCGGCAACGTAAAACCAATGGGGAAGTATAGCGAATGCAAAGGATAGACATTCGTCAATGTGAGCTTATCATTTTCATATAAAGATAGGCTAATTCGTTTGATAGGAAAAATTTCTCTCAGCTTATCAAAGGTATTTTTCAGCATATCATCCATTGACATATCAATATTAAAGCTTTTCGTAATGTCATTGATAATTTCCAGCTGCATATTTTTCTTTTTTAATTCCGCTACCATTTTCTTTAATTCGGTATAATAGCTTTTCTTGGAGGATTGCACCCCTGTTAACAAATTAATCATTTGCTGCCGCTCATTCATCGCTACCATGCCCTTCTAAATATTTCTTCAATATCTTCTGCCGTTACATCTCTCGGGTTGGTAATCATGCAAGCATCATGTAAAGCCATGAGGCTCATTTTTTTCATTTCTTCTTCTTCTACCCCAATAGATGACAAACGTTGGGGAGCCCCAATATCGGCCGTTAATTGTTTGACATACTCAATGGCTCTTCTCCCTGCTTCCATATGAGACATTCCGCGTATATCCATGCCAAGAAAAAGAGCAATATCAGCAAATTTCTTAGGATTGGCTAAAAGATTGTACTCCATTACATGAGGAAGCAAAATAGAATTGACATCGCCATGCAAAAGGTTGTATTTTCCTCCTACTGCATGCGACATCGCATGGACAGCTCCTAAAATGGCGTTGGAAAAGGCAAGCCCGGATTGTAAGCTTGCCATTGCCATATTCGTCTTAGCCTCCCGATTCATTTTGGAAGCTACAGAAGGCCGCAAATATTCCGCCACTAGAGAAATCGCATTCTTCGCTTGAACGTCGGTCAGAGGTGTAGCCGCCAAGCTGACATAGGCTTCAATGCCGTGTGTTAACACATCCATCCCCGTCGCTCCGGTTAACTCCGCACTTTTTGTGACGAGCGTTTCTGGGTCAATAATCGCGATATCTGGAATAAGAGATCTAGAAATAATGGTCATCTTTTTCTGCTTTTTTGTATCGACAATAACGGAAAATTGCGATACTTCTGAACCTGATCCAGCGGTAGTCGCAACCATGACCTGCGGGGGAAGCGGATGGTGGATTTTATCCACTCCCTCATAGCTTTGAATCTGGCCGCCATTGGTGGCGAGAATGGCAATCGCTTTCGCTACATCAATCGAACTGCCGCCGCCAACGCCAATAATGGAGTCACACTCATGCTCCATATAAACGCGGCATCCCTTTTCTACTTCTTCATCTTTCGGATTAATCGTGATATCAGAAAAAGTAGTGTACTTTAAGCCCGCTTGCTTACAGCTTTGAATGACCACATCTAGCCACCCTGCTGCGATCACACCTGGATCACTGACAATCAAGACATTTGTCGCACCAAGCCGTAAGCAGCTTTCTCCCACCTGCTGAATGGATCCGTTTCCAAAAATGATTTCTGGCATCATGAATTTGTGAATGTTCATACTTTCTCCATCCTAATTATAACCTTTTACTAATTTTATAATTATTCTCAATTTTTTGTCCACAAAAAAACCGGGATACAGTATAACGGCTTTTTATTTCAGGTGGCCAATAAGCTGTTCCCCGGCAGGACTCTTCTGTTTTTTTATATAGAACGGAGTTCATCTTTCAACCTTTCCATTTTAGCGGCGTCATCCAGCGCAGCTGATGTTAACCCTATCAACCCCATTCATTGGATGCGCCGATAGATTCCTCTCAGATGAGCAAATAAAAATCTTATGAGATGATTCCATTCGTGGTTACGCTTTAGCATGAGCGAGATCATGGACGGACTTGTCGCCAACCGTCTAAGAAATGACATTCTGCTTTTGAATGGGCGATAGGTTCTATCCTCTCATTGGATTGATATCATTTGACAGTCGATTCCATGCTGAAATCGTTCATTACTTATGTATCATAAATAAACTTTTAGAGATTGAAGGGATATGTCTGTAAACACATACGGTCAGAAGACAAGTATATGTGCTTACCTTCCGACCGTTAAACTTCATCACTGCACATGTTCATCTGTCCAATTGCATCTCTCAATATTATGCAGCACCAAAAACCCTATTGCAGAGCAGGCACATATCAGTCATGGATTCGTACATGAACACGATAGGTCGGGATTGCCTTTGTCAATAATTGCTGCAAACGCGCTTGATCTTTTTGTCTCTGCTCATTCGACAGACGGTTTCGTGCATGAACGGTGATCCACATGTCAGCACCATTCATCCACACCGATCCAGCCTCATAATTTGTATATTTTTCCACTACTTGAACCGCTTTTCGCACATCCGCACGATTATTTTCGCTGCCATCGGTCAAGCTTATAAAATTCGGGTTTTGATTGGTGTTTTCTGGATCATCAAAATGATTATACATTCGATCATAATTGGGCTTGGCCCGATCCCCTGTCATTAGTTTTCTTCCGTTTTGATCTTCCTTTTGCGCATGATATTGTGAATCGGTTGGATTCAGTGCACATGCGGAAAGGAGCACACCGAAAAGTAACGGCAGTACCTTTTTCATCATTCGTCGCCTCCCTGCCGTTATCTTTTCCTGTTATGACAGAAATATTGATAGCAGAATGTACCATGCACTACCGAATGATACGTTCGGTTTCGCTTCCATTACGGTCTCGCTTCTCTGGCTTATCAGGAACTTCATGATGATGGCGGCAACGCGGCTCATATGATTCACTGGCTCCCACTAAAATCACCGGATCATAATAAGAAGCAGGTTTGCCATTAATGAGTCGCTGTGTACGGCTTGCTGGGGAACCGCATACCGTACATACTGCTTGAAGCTTTGTGACCGATTCGGCAATCGCCATTAATGTCGGCACAGGACCAAATGGTTCACCGCGAAAATCCTGATCCAATCCAGCTGCAATGACGCGATAACCGCGATCTGCTAACGTTTGCACAATTTCGACAATTTGCTCATCAAAAAATTGCACTTCATCAATGGCAACGACATCCGTTTTTTCTGATATGTATTCTAATATTTCCTCAGCAGTCGCGACGGAAATAGCAATCACTGAAGCGCCATTATGAGATACAACCGCTTCTTCGCTATAGCGGTTATCAATCGCAGGTTTAAATACCTTCACTTCCTGCTTTGCAAATGTAGCACGACGAACGCGGCGGATCAGCTCCTCTGATTTTCCAGAGAACATGCTGCCGCAAATCACCTCGAGCCAGCCTGATTGTTTCATTACATCCATCGGGGCTTCCCCTTTCTTTCCAAACTTCATGAAAAAACAGGCAAGTGAATCAACTTCGCTTGCCTGTTCTGTACGTTTACTCATCGAAGTAATGATAAAGCGGCACGCTAATCGCTCAGCGAGCCGTTTTCTATTATTTAAGGCCGTATTTTTTGTTGAATTTATCAACACGTCCTGCAGCAGAAGCGAATTTTTGACGTCCTGTGTAGAATGGATGGCACTCAGAGCAAATCTCTACGCGCACTTCCTCTTTCACAGAGCCGCTCTCAAACTCGTTTCCACAAGCACATTTTACGATCACTTTTTTGTACTCAGGATGAATGCCTGCTTTCATTTCTTTTCATCTCCTTCCGCCCTGAATCATTTCGAAACAGAGTTTCTCTATCCGTTGTGAGTCATTTCTCATTGTTTGACAAAACACACATGATAAAATTATAGCAAGGGTGTTATGGTTTTGCAACTGGTTATTTTTTAATCCCTATATTTTTCCATTCATCGTCTAATATCGAGAAAAATTCTTCATTTGTTTTCGTTTGGCGAAGCTTATTTAAAAAGCGCTCGATAAAATCTGGTGTATCCGACATCGTTTTGCGAATCGACCAAAGCTTGTCTAAATGCTCTTTTGGAATCAGCAATTCTTCTTTACGAGTACCAGAACGGCGAATATCAATAGCTGGGAAAATCCGACGTTCCGCCAGCGAGCGATCTAAGTGCAGCTCCATATTGCCCGTTCCTTTAAATTCCTCATAAATCACATCATCCATGCGCGAGCCGGTATCGACAAGCGCTGTCGCTAAAATCGTCAAGCTGCCGCCTTCTTCAATGTTGCGCGCAGCTCCAAAAAATCGTTTCGGACGGTGGAAAGCGGCTGGATCAATCCCTCCGGAAAGTGTCCGTCCACTTGGCGGAATGACTAAATTATAGGCTCTTGCCAAACGAGTAATACTGTCCATTAAAATGACAACATCGCGCTTATGCTCAACGAGACGCATCGCGCGTTCAAGCACTAACTCAGCAACCTTGATATGGTTTTCCGGCACTTCATCAAACGTCGAGCTGACAACATCGCCCGCTACCGAGCGTTCAATATCGGTCACTTCCTCAGGACGTTCATCAATTAGAAGGACAATCAGCTCGACATCCGGATGGTTTGTCGTAATACTGTTAGCGATTTCTTTTAAAAGCATTGTTTTCCCTGCTTTTGGGGGAGCGACAATTAACCCGCGCTGGCCAAAGCCGACCGGGGCGATTAAATCCATAATTCGCGTCGACAGCTTATCCGGCGTTGTTTCTAATTTCATTTGGCGACTTGGATAAAGCGGCGTCAAGGCAGGAAAGTGAACGCGTTCTTTCGCTACTTCAGGGTCTTCGCCATTTACAGCCTCCACGTGAAGAAGCCCATAATATCGTTCATTTTCTTTAGGAGGACGAACTTTTCCTGAAACTTTATCGCCATTTCTTAAATCAAAGCGGCGAATTTGCGAAGCGGAAATGTAAATATCCTCTGAGCTTGGAGAGTAATTGATCGGCCTTAAAAACCCGAACCCTTCTGATTGAATGATTTCGAGAACGCCTTCCATAAACAATAATCCGTCTTGTTCAGCCTGTGCTTTTAAAATAGCGAAAATAAGCTCTTTTTTTGTTAGTTTACTGTAATAAGAAATTTTATATTGCCGAGCTAGTTCATATAGCTCTTTAAGTTTCATATTTTCTAATACCGAGATTGTTAAGTCCATTTCGCCACCACACTTTTACTATTTTTCATTCTCTCCCATATACACCAAATGAATTTATGAAATAAGCTATGGATGGGATGAAAGAAGATTACGAAGGTTTATATGTTAAAGAAGCAAAAAATCGCAGAGCTTATTTTTATGCACACACGGCATGACTATTTTACCCTTTTTACAGTTTTTTAATCAACCATTTTTTATTTTTATCATGATCAATACAGGTTAGAGTGTTTCCTCCGAAGTAAAGCTAAGGGACGTGCGGAGCCGGATGTTGATCATTTGCGGATGAGATCGATTACATATCATCCATTCGCCGATTGATTGGAATACTACATAGGCAAGCGCCCATAAAATGATGATGATAGATCATCCATTTGGACCTTGCAACAAAAATGAGCGGGTTGAGGTGCTATATGAGTAGATGTAACTGAACATTTGCGGCGATATGAAGCTTGTTATTGTCCTTTTCTCATCTGATGCACTCCAGTTTCTAGATAAATTAAAACACCATAGGCTGTCAATGAAACGTTCCCATTCTACAAAAATGGGATGAATTCCTTGGCTTTTCATCTTTCCAGCCATTTGACTAGTGACAGCGTGATAGAAAGGAGCGAGGGAAGCTGCATCTGCCCCTCGCTCACATGGCTTATGGTTTAATGACTAAATTAGGTTTTTTCTTTAAGCTGTGCCGCCCGTCAATGAAACGAACCGTGCCTGATTTCGCCCTCATGACAAGGGAATGCGTTTCTCCATAAGAGCCTTTAAATTGAACTCCTCGCAAAAGCTCACCGTCAGTGACACCCGTTGCAGCAAAAATAGCGTCATCCCCTTTTACTAAATCTTCCATACGCAGCACTTTGTCGACATTTAATCCCATTTTTTGGCACCGTTCCAATTCTGCGTCATTTTGCGGCAGAAGCTTCCCTTGAATTTCACCACCTAAGCATTTTAACGCCACAGCGGCTAATACACCTTCTGGCGCTCCTCCTGATCCAAACAAAATATCAACCCCGGTATGATCGAACGCCGTATTAATCGCTGCGGCCACATCGCCATCATTAATGAGTTTAATGCGGGCGCCGGCCTCTCGCAGTTCCGCTATAATATGCTCATGCCGCGGGCGATTTAACACGATGGCCACCACGTCTTCAATATCTTTATTTTTCGCTTTCGCAACCGCTTTCAAATTGTCTATAATTGGCGCATTGATATCAATCATCCCTACTGCTTCTGGGCCAACGGCAATCTTATCCATATACATATCAGGAGCGTGAAGTAAATTTCCATGGTCGGCTACTGCTACTACCGCCAATGCATTCCAGCCCCCAGATGCCAAGATATTGGTTCCTTCTAGAGGGTCAACTGCCACATCAACACGCGGCCCATAACCGTTTCCTAGCTTTTCACCAATATATAGCATCGGCGCCTCATCCATTTCTCCTTCACCGATAACGACTGTTCCCTTCATTGGAATCGTGTCAAAGACGTCACGCATCGCCGATGTCGCCGCACCGTCCGCTTCATCCTTTTTTCCGCGACCCATCCAGCGCGCTGCGGCTAATGCCGCTGCTTCCGTTACACGAACAAGCTCCATTGATAAACTTCTTTCCATTGTGACTTCTCCCTCTCCCCTTCGTTGCCTATAGATTTTGAATTTGCTCAATTTCCTGATCGGTCATTTTCTCCCGCCAAATGGTTGCGCCTAATCCTGTCAATTTTTCGACAAGATGGCTATACCCACGGTCGATATGATCGACCCCAGTAATTTCCGTCATTCCATCCGCCATTAAACCAGCGATTACAAGAGCTGCACCCGCCCGTAAATCGCTCGCTTTCACTTTCGCTCCCTGCAGCAGCGTTGGACCGGTTACGATGGCCGAGCGTCCTTCTACCTTAATGTTGGCGTTCATTCTCCGCAACTCATCAATATGTTTAAAACGCGCACTGTAAATGGTATCGGTAACAACGCTTGTCCCATGTGCCTTGGTTAATAAAGCTGTGAATGGCTGCTGCAAATCTGTTGGAAAGCCTGGATATACGAGCGTTTTCACATCGACCGCTTTCATTTGTGGAGATCCAACAACCACCATTTGATCATCGCTTGCTTCGACACGCACACCCATTTCACGCAGTTTTGCTGTTAATGACTCCAAATGCTGCGGAATCACATTGTCGATCATCACTTCTTGTCCCATGGCAGCTGCGGCAATCATAAATGTTCCTGCCTCAATTCGATCAGGAATAATGGAATGACGGCACCCTGTCAATCGCTCCACCCCATCAATGCGGATAATATCCGTTCCCGCTCCTTTAATTTTAGCCCCCATGTTGGACAGTAGTGTGGCTACGTCAATGATTTCTGGCTCTTTTGCAGCATTTTCAATGATGGTGCGTCCTTTCGCGCGTACAGCAGCCAGCATAATGTTAATGGTTGCCCCAACACTTACTACATCTAAATAGATACGGGCACCGCGCAATTCATCCGCACGCAAGTAAATGGCTCCTTGCTCGTTTGTGACTTTAACTCCTAACGCTTCAAACCCTTTAATGTGCTGGTCGATCGGGCGCGGTCCTAAATGACAACCGCCCGGTAGACCGATGACAGCTTTTTTAAAGCGGCCGATCATCGCTCCCATTAAATAGTAAGAAGCGCGCAGCATTTTCACTTTTCCGTTTGGAAGAGGCATTGACACGATGTTCGTCGGATCAATTGTCGCTTCTTTGCCATCAAAATGGAACGTGCCGCCAATTTCCTCGATTAACTCTCCTAATACGCGAACATCCGAAATATCAGGCAGCCCTTCGATTGTTACCGGCGATTCAGCGAGAATCGTTGCTGGAATCAACGCCACAGCACTGTTTTTCGCCCCGCTGACTCGCACCGTTCCGCGCAAAGGGTCGCCGCCTATGATCTTTAATTTTTCCATTGTAGTCTCCCTTCCAGCGAAGATGCCTTGCTTTTGCGCGAATTGCAACGGAAACGCTTATTTACAGTTTAGACCAAAACTCATGATTTTTATCGCTGTTTTTGCTGATTCCAATCTGCTAAAAATTTTTCAATTCCTTGATCAGTAAGTGGATGCTGGAATAGCTGCATTAATACCTTATAAGGAATCGTCGCAATATGAGCTCCTCTTAATGCTGCCTCCGTTACATGAAGTGGGTGACGAATGGATGCTGCGATGATTTCTGTCTCAATGCCGTGAATATCAAAAATGTTGGCAATCGTTGAAATAAGCTCCAATCCGTTATGACCGATATCGTCTAAACGCCCAAGGAATGGTGAAACATATGTTGCACCAGCACGTGCAGCTAACAGAGCCTGATTGGCAGTAAAGATGAGGGTAACGTTGGTTTGAATTCCTTTTTCACTAAATGCCTTAACGGCTTTAAGACCTTCTGGCGTCATCGGTACTTTAATCGTAATATTTGGAGCGATTTTCGCTAGCTCTTCTCCTTCGCGAATCATTCCTTCTGCATCCGTTGAAATAACTTCGGCGCTTACAGAACCTGATACAATCGATGTAATCTGGCGAAGGCGATCGTGGAAGGACACGTTTTCTTTGGCTACAAGGCTCGGGTTGGTCGTCACTCCCGCTAAAACCCCCAGCTCATTAGCCTGTTTAATTTCTTCCAAATTTGCCGTATCAATAAAGAATTTCATCGCTCTCTCCTCCTAAACATATTCCTTAATGAAATGAAACAAAACCGCTCGTTTCGGGTTCAAACCGAAACGATGCGGCTATCTGATTACAAAGCTTTGCCAGAGGAACCAAACTCGCGCATTTTCCCAATGACGGTTTCTTTAATAGCGTCACGGCCAGGACCGATAATTTTGCGTGGATCGTATACTTTTGTATCTTGCGCCAAGATTTCACGCACAACTTTTGTAAAGGCCATTTGGTTTTCAGTATTTACATTGATTTTTGAGGTTCCAAGTGAAATCGCGCGTTGGATTTGTTCCGTCGGAATACCTGTACCACCGTGCAATACAAGTGGAACGCGCGTTAAATCACGGATAATTTCCATTTCTTTGAATCCTAATTTTGGCTCTCCTTTGTAAGGACCATGCACAGAACCAAGCGCTGGAGCCAAGCAATCGATATTTGTACGCTTAACAAGCTCCTCGCATTCCTTTGGATCTGCATAAATAATGCCGTCTGCCACCACATCGTCCTCTTGTCCGCCGACTGTGCCGAGCTCCGCTTCGACAGACACGCCGCGCGTATGGGCATACTCGACCACTTGTGAAGTGATCTGGACATTTTCTTCAAACGGATGATGAGAAGCATCGATCATTACGGATGTAAAACCAGCATCAATCGCTGCTTTACATTTTTCGAAGCTGGAACCATGGTCAAGATGAATGGCCACAGGAACGGTAATATTCATATCCTCCATTAATCCTTTCACCATGTTGACAACCGTTTTAAAGCCGCCCATATATCGAGCTGCTCCTTCTGATACACCGAGGATTACTGGAGATTTTTCTTCTTCGGCAGCGGCTAAAATGGCTTGGGTCCATTCTAAGTTGTTAATATTAAATTGCCCTACCGCATATTTTTCTGCTAACGCTTTGTTTAGCATTTCCTTCATCGATACTAAAGGCATGATAAAAAACCCTCCTTGTCATTAAACTCCGCCTTTCGTCAAAAGGGAGGCTATGCCGCAGCATCGCCGCAACAACTTGCATTATGTATGAAAGGCGCGCTTCGGCCTTACTTTATAAGCATACCAACTTAGAGACGAAACAGCAACATTATGCGCACCTAGGAATTCCACAAAAATTTATTGAAAGCGCATTACGAAATATATTTTTTCACAGCTTCCCGCAATTCATCAATATCGAATGGTTTAGCAAAATGCATGATGGCGCCTAAATCTTTTGTTTCCTGAATCATATCAAGCTCGCCATATGCTGTCATAATAATGACTTTAATGTTCTCATTCATTGCCTTAATCCGTTTTAATATTTCAATTCCATCCATTCCTGGAATTTTCATATCTAATAATACTAAGTCAGGTTGGTGCTTTTGGACGATCTCTAATGCTTGTATACCGTTAGCTGCTTGAAAGGTTGTATATCCTTCTCTTTGAAAAACTTCATTTAGTAAAATACGAATGCCATATTGATCGTCAACGATTAAAAGTTTGTTTCCCATCTGTTATGCACCTCTATTCTTTGTTTTGCTAATTTGTATAATTCCGCATTTCTTTGTTGATTTCCTGCCTCTTTTCCATCATTGTCCGCAAACGAATACAGTAGCGATCATCAGCAGCCAAATGAAACGGTTGTGTTCTTTCCCCAATTCAGTATACTGTAATGATGTAAAGGACGGTGAAAAAAGCATGATGAAAGTTTTTTCCACCCAATTAACGGGTTACTTCAAAAAACTCGCAGAGCAAGAAGAAATGGCGATCGAAGATGGTGCGCGCCTGCTTGCTCAAGCATTGATCGGGGACGGGCGCATTTTGATTCATGGCTTTGATGAGATGGAATCCGTTGCTCTTACGGCCATAAAGGGAGCAGAGATGTTGCCCAAAGCCGAGCCACTCATGAAGCACGGAACGATTCGTGCAGATATGAATGAAACCGATCGTGTTTTACTCATTACGCGCTTCTCCAACGATGAGCGTGCCATTGCATTAACTGAGCAGTTGATTCAGCAAAACATTCCAGTCGTCGCCATTTCAGCTGCCGTCCCTCAAGAGCCTTCGCTTGCCGATGTAGCCGATGTGCATATTGACAGCAAGCTGGTAAAGCCTCTTATTCCAAAGGATGACGGTACGCGCTTTGGATTTCCAGCTGTCATGATGGCGCTATTTGCCTACTATTGCTTGTTCTTTACGATTCATGAAATTTTTGAGGAATACAACGAATAAGACGATCTCGCCATTGATGCGAGATCGTCTTTTTCTACTGTTTTTATTTCTGCAATGATGCTTTTACAAATTCACGGAACAGCGGCTGCGGTCTTGTTGGACGAGAAGTAAATTCCGGATGGAATTGAGCCGCCACAAACCATGGATGATCCTTTAATTCAATAATCTCCACTAAACGTCCATCTGGGCTTGTGCCGGAAAAAACAAATCCTTTTTGTTCCATGATTTGTCTATATTGGTTATTAAATTCGTAACGATGGCGATGACGCTCATAAATGACCTCATCCTGATAAGCTTCATAGGCAAGAGTTCCTTCAACAAGCTTGCATGGATATAATCCCAAGCGCAGCGTTCCTCCTAAATCCTCAATATCTTTTTGCTCTGGAAGCAAATCAATGACAGGATGAGGAGTATTTGGATCAATCTCTGATGAGTGCGCATTTTCTAATCCAACTACGTGGCGGGCAAATTCAACTGACGCCAACTGCATGCCGAGACAAATTCCGAGAAACGGAATCTGCTGCTCCCGAGCGTAGCGAATCGCTTCGATTTTTCCTTCAATGCCGCGATCACCAAATCCACCCGGAACGAGGATCCCGCTAGCATCTTTTAACAGTTCATGAACATTATCCCGATCTACATGTTCTGAATTAATCCATTGGATTTCTACTTCTGCATCGAAAGCATAACCCGCGTGGCGAAGTGCTTCAACAACTGAAATGTAAGCATCCTGCAATTCTACATATTTCCCGACAAGCGCTATTTTCGTTTTATCAGAAAGATGGCGCACTTTTTCGACAAGCGCCCTCCATTCGGTCATATCTGCTTCTTGGCAGTTCAGCTTGAGATGTTCGCAAACAATTTGATCTAATTTTTGCTCCTGCAGCATTAACGGCACAGCATATAAAGTATCGGCATCGCGCGCTTCAATTACAGCTTTCGGGTCGATATCGCAAAATAGCGCAATTTTATCTTTCATTTCTTGCGACATCGGCATTTCGGTACGAACCACAATGACATTTGGCTGAATCCCTAAGCTGCGTAATTCTTTTACACTATGCTGAGTTGGCTTTGTTTTCATTTCTCCAGCTGCTTTAATATACGGAACAAGCGTACAATGAATATACATGACATGGTCGCGGCCAACATCGCTTTTGATTTGACGAATGGCTTCTAAAAACGGCAGCGATTCAATGTCTCCAACCGTTCCGCCAATTTCCGTAATCACTACATCGGCATTTGTTTCACGGCCAGCACGAAACACTCGCTCTTTAATCTCATTCGTAATATGAGGGATGACTTGTACAGTTCCCCCTAAATAATCACCACGGCGTTCCTTTTTCAATACCGCAGAATAAATTTTCCCAGTTGTGACGTTGCTGTATTTATTTAAATTAATGTCAATGAAGCGCTCATAATGTCCTAAATCTAAATCCGTTTCTGCACCGTCATCCGTTACAAATACCTCTCCATGCTGATACGGACTCATCGTCCCTGGATCGACATTAATGTATGGATCAAACTTTTGAATCGTTACATTCAATCCGCGATTTTTCAATAAACGGCCTAGCGAGGCAGCCGTGATTCCTTTTCCTAATGACGAGACAACGCCACCCGTTACAAAAATATACTTTGTCATCTTGTTTTTCCCCCTTGCCAAAAATATATGTAACACTTTAAAGTGTGCTCAAAGCGCCAAAATAAAAAACGCCCCTCTTACCTTTGTAAGGGAGCGTTATCATATTTAATAATTTTTAAAGAGCCCAAATAAAATTCTACATAGTCCGCCATGTAAAGTCAAGAGGAAGGTCATTCTTCCTCCTCTTCTGCTTCCTCCATCTCTAGCAGTTCATCGTCCATTTCTTCATCTTCGAGTTCAAACTCATCTTCATCAAGCAGTTCTTCATCGAACTCATCCGCTTCATCGAGATCGAATTCGTCCTCATCGAGGAGGTCGTCGTCTAAATCGACATCTTCTTCGTCTTCATAATCATCGAGATCATCATAATCTAGTTCTTCATCGTCAAGAACTTCATCATAATCATCATATTCATCCAATACTTTTTTCTTCTTCTTCGGCTTGATCGTTGTAACATTTTCGTCTTCTGTTTGATCGTATGGATACCAAGAGCGCAATCCCCAGCGATTTTCTCCAATGCAAATAAAACGGCCGTCGATATTCAAATCTGTATAAAATTGCGCAAGGCGCCCCTTCACATCTTCTTCTTGCAAATTTGCTAAAGCAGCAATTTCACGAACAAGCTCTTGAAATAATAGCGCTTCTTTTCTCTCTGCCATCACAAGATAAGCGAGTTCAACGAGTGACATTTCTTGTAATTCCTCTGGAGAGTATTGCTGCAAACTCAAATCCGGCACTCCCTTTCTATGTAATAAACTTCCCTACCGATAAAAATGAATGAATGCACTTGGAATACATACCATTCATTATAAACAAATTCTCTTTGTTTATGCTAGCTCTGAATCAATAGTTTCTAAAATTTTTTCAGCGAAAAATGGGCTGATCCAATACAATGGATCAGCCTGCGATGGTTTGATTACATATTGCGGCGGTATTGTCCGCCCACTTCATATAATGCTTTTGTAATTTGACCAAGACTTGCGACTTTAACCGTCTCCATCAACTCTTCAAAAATATTACCTCCGCTTACTGCTGCGTGCTTCAAGCGATTTAACGCTTCTTCGGCCTTATCTCGATTGCGTTCTTGGAATGCTTGCAAGTTCTTAATTTGCAATTCTTTTTCTTCGTATGATGCTCGAGCTAATTCGATGCTGTTGAGCTCTTCTTCTGATGGCGGATTCGGATTTAAATAGGTGTTCACGCCAATAATCGGAAGTTCGCCGCTATGCTTTTTCATTTCATAGTACATGGATTCATCTTGAATTTTGCCACGTTGGTATTGCATTTCCATCGCGCCTAATACACCGCCGCGGTCATTGAGGCGCTCAAATTCTTTTAATACCGCTTCTTCAACCAAATCGGTTAATTCTTCAATAATAAATGATCCTTGCAATGGATTTTCGTTTTTCGTTAAACCGTGCTCTTTTGTAATAATGAGCTGAATCGCCATCGCACGACGGACCGACTCTTCGGTTGGTGTTGTGATCGCTTCATCATACGCGTTTGTATGAAGCGAGTTACAGTTATCATGAAGCGCCATTAGCGCTTGAAGCGTTGTTCGAATGTCATTAAAATCAATTTCCTGTGCATGCAGAGAGCGCCCGGATGTTTGCACGTGATATTTTAACTTCTGGCTGCGCTCATTTGCGCCGTATTTTTCACGCATAACAACGGACCAAATACGGCGAGCCACACGCCCGATTACCGTATATTCAGGATCTAATCCGTTGCTAAAGAAGAAGGAAAGGTTTGGTGCAAAATCGTCAATATGCATGCCCCGGCTTAAATAATATTCAACATACGTGAAGCCGTTCGCCAACGTAAACGCGAGCTGTGTAATCGGATTCGCTCCTGCTTCGGCGATATGATAGCCGGAGATCGAAACGGAATAGTAGTTGCGCACTTTGTTTTTAATAAAGTATTCTTGAATATCTCCCATCATTTTTAACGCAAATTCTGTCGAGAAGATGCATGTGTTTTGTCCTTGATCCTCTTTTAAAATATCCGCTTGCACCGTGCCGCGCACGGTTTGCAGCGTCCAAGCCTTCACTTCTTCATATTCTGCCTCTGTTAATGGACGGCCTAATTCTTCTTCTCGTTTTTCCACTTGCTGTTCAATTGCCGTATTCATAAACATCGCCAAAATAATGGGCGCTGGACCATTGATGGTCATGGAAACAGAGGTTGATGGATGGCATAAATCAAAGCCTTTATACAACTTCTTCATATCATCAAGCGTACAAACGCTTACACCACTTTCGCCTACTTTCCCAAAAATATCAGGACGATATTGCGGATCTTCTCCATACAAGGTGACCGAATCAAAAGCCGTACTTAAGCGCTTCGCCGGATCATCTTTACAGAGATAGTGAAAACGGCGGTTCGTCCGTTCTGGCGTGCCTTCGCCAGCAAATTGCCGCTTCGGATCTTCCCCTTGGCGCTTGAACGGGAATACGCCAGCTGTATATGGAAAGAAACCCGGTACATTCTCCTTATATACCCATCGTAAAATTTCCCCATAATCTTTAAATTTCGGCAGTGCTACTTTTGGAATATCTAAGCCGGCCAAGCTTTTCGTCGTTAAGTCTGTCACAATTTCCTTATCGCGAATTTTTGTCACAAATTGCTTGGCTGCATATTTCGCTTTAAGCTCTTCCCATGAGGCAAGAATTTGCTTAGATTCCGCTGTTAATTGATTTTCATAATGTTGCTTTAACGCTTCGAGCGAGGCGAGCACTTCCTCGTTTCGTTCACGCTCTTTGACGGCTTCAATGGCCCCTTCTAATTGGAACAACCGCCGAGCCACATCGGCTTGCTGCTCAGATTTTTTGTGATAAGAGCGAACGGTATCAGCGATTTCACGCAAATAATAGCGGCGATCATTCGGAATAATCACATTTTGTTTTTGAACATCTGCCACCGATTCAAGCGTTGTTGTCCAGTTCGTTCCCGCTTTTTTATTGATCAGATCAATTAAAGCGACAAACAATGTATTCGTGCCCGGATCATTAAATTGGCTTGCAATCGTTCCATATACCGGCATTTCTGATAAATCTTTATCAAACAATTGATGGCTGCGCTGATATTGCTTTTGCACCTGGCGCTTTGCATCTTCAGAACCTTTGCGCTCAAATTTGTTGATCACGATTAAATCTGCATAATCGATCATGTCAATTTTTTCAAGCTGTGTCGGCGCACCGAATTCGCTCGTCATGACATACATGGAAATATCACATACTTCGGTAATCGCAGCATCCCCTTGACCGATTCCGCTCGTTTCAACAATGATTAAATCAAAACCGGCCGCTTTTGCGACTTCAATGGCATCTTGAATCGCCAATGAAAGCTCAGAACGAGAGCTACGAGTGGCTAGGCTGCGCATATAGACTCGCGGAGAATGAATGGAATTCATACGAATGCGGTCTCCTAATAGCGCACCACCTGTTTTTTGCTTCGTTGGGTCAACTGATAAAATAGCCACCTTTTTATCCGGAATTTCATTTAAAAAGCGGCGTATTAATTCATCGGTTAACGAGCTTTTTCCTGCTCCCCCCGTTCCTGTAATCCCTACAACCGGAACAGGTTTTGTCAGCTCTTTTATTTTATCAAGAACCGTCTCCGCAGCAGCGGCGACTTCTGTTGCCGTATCCATCCGATTTTCACATAAGGTAATCAGGCGGGCAACCGCTTGAACGTCGCCATTTGGCAAGCGTTCAAGTTCATCCGTGATCGTTCGAACCGTTGGAAAATCACACTCTTCCAACATGACATTGATCATTCCCTGTAAGCCGAGAACACGACCGTCTTCTGGCGAAAAAATGCGGGCAATTCCATAGTCATGTAACTCTTTTATTTCCCTAGGAATAATGACGCCGCCCCCTCCGCCATAAATGCGGATGTGGGAAGCGCCTCTTTCCTGCAACAGATCATACATATATTTAAAAAATTCGACGTGTCCTCCTTGATAAGAAGAAACAGCAATGCCTTGAACATCTTCTTGAATGGCCGCATTGACAATCTCTTCTGCCGAGCGGTTATGCCCTAGATGAATGACTTCGGCGCCGCTTGTTTGTAAAATGCGGCGCATAATATTAATTGAAGCGTCATGGCCATCAAATAAGCTAGAGGCTGTCACAAAACGAACATGATGTTTCGGACGGTAAATGTGAGCCATCCTCTCTCCCCCTTATTGTCATTATGACCGTTTTTCCAAAATACCCCTTAATAACAAATCCGTCTGCAATTCAATATATTCTTCCAATGTATACATTT
This sequence comes from Anoxybacillus sp. PDR2, assembly GCF_009834045.1. Lineage (NCBI taxonomy): Bacteria > Bacillati > Bacillota > Bacilli > Caryophanales > Anoxybacillaceae > Anoxybacillus > Anoxybacillus sp. PDR2. The sequence continues at coordinate 3,686,628 of NZ_CP047158.1, forward strand.
TGTGCAGCGCCCAACGGCGAAACGCCCACATTTGCCCTAGCACAAAAATGTTATGGGCAAACAGCTGAATTTCTTGTTCTGTTAATTCAAACACGCCATTTTGCACACAAGCCTGCAAAATATTTTCAAACATTCCGACCATTTGTAGTTCTTTATTAAGAACATATGGGAGCGAATCTTTCGTTAATGATTTTGCTTCTTGGTACATGACAAGGACTTCGTCCTGCAATTCATTGACCACCCTAAAGTAATGAGCGATCGCCAATTTAAAGCTTTCAATTGTTCCATGATGAGTATCAATGTCCTTTTCCATCCGTTCGCGTACTTCATCGTAAATGCGGTCACACACTAAATACAGCACATCTTCTTTTTGACGGATATATTCATATAAAGTTCCGATGCTAAACCCTGATGCTTTCGCAATTTCTCTTGTTGTGGTACGATGAAATCCTTTTTGCTTAAAAAGGGAAATGGCCCCTTTAATCATTTCATTGCGCCTTTTTTTCACAAGGCGTTCATCCTTTACAGATGCTGGGACTTCTCGTTTTTTCATATTCATCGTGGATCGCTCCGCTTATTCTTTTGTGAGCATTCTTGAAATGACAATTCGTTGAATTTCTTGTGTTCCTTCATAAATTTGCGTAATTTTCGCGTCACGCATAAAACGTTCGACTGGATAATCTTTTGTATATCCATATCCACCAAAAACTTGAACCGCATCTACCGTTACTTTCATCGCTGTGTCTCCAGCAAACAGTTTGGCCATCGCTGAAGCTTTGCCATATGGAAGACCATTGGATTCTAGCCATGCTGCTTGGTAGGTTAACAAGCGAGACGCCTCAACGGCTGTCGCCATATCCGCCAACTTAAATCCGACTCCCTGCTGCTCGATGATCGGTTTGCCAAATTGAACGCGTTCTTTTGCATATTCCACCGCCGCATCCAATGCTCCTTGCGCGATGCCTACTGCTTGTGCAGCGATGCCGTTGCGCCCGCCATCTAATGTCATCATGGCAATTTTAAAGCCTTCCCCTTCTTGACCGAGAAGATTTTCCTTCGGAATGCGGCAATCTTCAAAAATAAGCTCGGTTGTTGGCGAAGAACGGATACCAAGTTTTTTCTCTTTTTTGCCAATCGAAAATCCTGGTGTTCCTTTTTCTACAATAAACGCGCTAATGCCTTTATGCTTTTTCTCTGGGTCTGTCACCGCGAATACAACATAAATTTCCGCTTCTCCGCCGTTCGTAATCCATACTTTCGAGCCGTTTAGCACGTAGTGATCCCCGTCAAGCACCGCCCGCGTTTTCATGGAAGAAACATCCGATCCTGCCCCTGGCTCCGAAAGGCCGTAAGCTCCAAGTTTTTCGCCAGTTGCAAGAGCGCGTAAATACTTTTGTTTTTGCTCCTCAGTACCAAATTTATAAATAGGCCAGCTTGCCAAAGAAATGTGGGCCGACAATGTTACGCCTGTCGAAGCGCAAACTCTTGATAGCTCTTCCACAGCAATCACATAAGCTAAATAATCACTGCCAATGCCGCCGTATTCTTCCGGCCATGGAATGCCGGTTAAGCCAAGCTCGGCCATTTTATCGAAAATACTGCGGTCAAAGCGCTCCTCTTCATCGCGCTCTGCCGCTGTTGGCGCGACTTCATTTTTGGCAAAATCCCGCACCATTTTTCGTATCATTTCATGCTCTTCTGTTAATTGGAAATTCATGTCCTCTCCCCCGTTTTTATAATTGTTTACTAATCACTAACCGTTGAATTTCACTTGTTCCTTCGTAAATTTCACAAATTTTTGCATCACGGAATAAGCGCTCTACCGGATAATCTTCGGTGTATCCGTTCCCCCCGAAAATTTGTACCGCTTCAATGGCATTTTCCATAGCCGCTCGCGATGCAAACAGCTTAGCCATTGATGCTTCTTTGCCGCACGGAATTCCATTTGCGCGCAAAAAGGCAGCACGATAAACGAGCAGCTTGGCAGCCTCCGTCGCTGTCGCCATATCAGCAAGTTTAAACCCCACTCCTTGCTGTTCAGCGATCGGTTTGCCGAATTGGATTCTTTCCTTTGCATAAGCCGTTGCATGCTCAAGCGCTGCTTCCGCAATACCGAGCGATTGGGCAGCAATGCCGATGCGCCCAACATCAAGGTTGGCCATGGCGATTTTAAAGCCTTGTCCTTCTTCGCCCAATAAATTTTCCGCTGGCACTTTCGCATCTTCAAAAGAGATTTGTACGGTTCGTGAACCGTGAAGCCCCATTTTCTTTTCATCTTTTCCGATGATAAATCCTGGCGTATCCTTTTCCACAATAAAAGCAGAAATGCCTCGGCTTCCTGTTTCGTCTGGATTTGTGCGGGCAAATACAATATACGTATCTGCTTCCCCGCCGTTTGTGATAAACACTTTTGAACCGTTTAAGATATAATAATCTCCTTGGCGAACGGCCTTTGTCTTTAAGCTTTTCGCATCTGAACCTGCGCTCGGCTCTGTTAAGCAAAAGGCTCCTAAATATTCACCGCTTGCAAGCTTCGGCACATATTTTCTTTTTTGCTCCTCCGTTCCAAAGTAAAGAATAGGATTCGTGCCGACAGATGTATGCACAGATAAAATCACGCCGACCGTTGCGCTGACTTTTGAAATTTCATGAATCGCAATAATATACGAAACAAAATCCATTCCTGCCCCGCCGTACTCTTCTGGAATCGTAATTCCCATTAAACCGAGCTCCGCCATCTTGCTGAGGATGGGGCGCGGGAATTCTCCTTTCTCCATTTGCTCTACAAACGGGGTAATTTCACTTTCTGCGAACTCTCTGACCATCTTGCGCATCATTTCTTGTTCTTCTGTAAAATGTAAATTCATGTTTGTCACCCTCTTTGTTGGATACTGTCAAACCATCTGTTGGTTATTCATATGTGTAGAAGCCTTTTCCTGTTTTGCGTCCAAGCCATCCAGCCTTTACGTACTTGCGCAACAGCGGGCACGGACGATATTTATCATCGCCAAATCCTTCGTGAAGCGTTTCCATAATATAAAGGCATGTATCTAAGCCGATAAAATCTGCTAGGGTTAATGGTCCCATCGGATGATTCATACCGAGCTTCATTACCTCATCAATCGCCTCTTTTGTCGCTACGCCTTCATATAGCGCATAAATCGCTTCATTAATCATCGGCATTAAAATGCGGTTTGAAATAAATCCTGGGAAATCGTTTACTTCGACAGGTACTTTATTGAGCTTGTGGGTCATATCTTCAATCGTTTGATAGACTTCTTCAGCGGTTGCCAGCCCCCGAATAATTTCGACAAGCTTCATAACAGGAACTGGATTCATAAAATGCATGCCAATCACTTTCTCTGGTCGTTTTGTTGCTGCGGCGATTTCTGTAATCGGAAGCGAGGATGTATTCGTTGCTAAAATGGCATGCGCAGGGGCCAATTCATCAAGCTGCGCAAACAGCTTTGTTTTCACTTCCATATTTTCCACAACGGCTTCAATGACTAAATCTACTTCGCTTGCATGTTGTAGATCTAGAGAAGGGGTAAGGCGATGCAAGATACTTGCTTTTTCGTCTTCAGTCAGCTTTCCTTTTTCGACTTGTCGCGTTAGATTTTTTGAAATCGTAGCAAGGCCGCGATCTACATATTCCTGTTTTAAATCATGCAAAAACACATCATATCCAGCCATGGCACATACTTGCGCAATACCTGATCCCATTTGACCTGCACCAATTACCATTACTTTTTTTACATCCATCTTTCTATCCTCCATCAATCAAACTTTTTGTAAAATCTTCAGCATTGAAATAGGTCGATCAATCGCGATTGGCCTCTTGTCAAGAATGGCCCGCTCTGTCTACAGGGCTTATTTTCCACACTATTCATTCCATGTACAGCTGCGGGCCTTGATAATGTTTATACTTGTACCATAATGGCATCCCCTTGACCGCCGCCGCTACAAATAGCCGCAATTCCGATGCCGCCGCCGCGACGCTGCAATTCATGAATTAGCGTGATAATAATCCGCGCGCCGCTTGCACCAATCGGATGTCCTAGTGCGACCGCCCCGCCATTCACATTCACTTTTTCAGGGTCTAATCCAGCAATCTTGATGCTGGCTAAAGCGACTGCTGAAAACGCTTCATTAATCTCAAACAAATCGACTTCCTCCGCTTTTTTTCCTGTTTTTCTGAGCAATTCATTAATGACAAGCCCTGGTGTTTTTGGGAAGTCCTTTGCCTCAACAGCTATCGCAGCATGACCGATAATGGTCGCTAACGGCTTTCTTCCTTCTCTTAGCGCTCGTTCTTCGCTCATTAAAACAAGCGCAGCTGCTCCGTCATTCACTCCTGGAGCGTTGCCGGCTGTAATCGTGCCAGACGGATCAAATACAGGAGACAGTTTTGCTAATTTATCAAGCGATGTATCTTTACGCGGTGATTCATCATGCTCCACCAACAGCGTTCCACCCTTGCGTTGCGGTATTTCAACCGGTACAATTTCTTCTGCTAACAACCCTGCCTCGATCGCCGCGATCGCGCGTTGATGGCTGCGATACGCCCACTCGTCTTGATGCTGCCGGGAAATTTCTAATTCTTTGGCCGTCTCGCTTCCATATATGCCCATATGGACACCGGTAAAGCTGCATGTGAGACCGTCATACACCATTAAATCTTTTACTGTCGAATCGCCCATGCGGAGCCCCCAGCGTGCCTTTGGTAAAACATACGGTGCATTGCTCATGGATTCCATTCCTCCGGCGACAATCACTTCGCCATCTCCAGCGCGGATGATTTGGTCAGCCAATGTTACGCTCCGCATACCAGAGGCACATACTTTATTAATCGTCTCCGTGCGCACTTCCCACGGAATTCCGGCATAGCGAGCCGCTTGGCGTGAAGGGAGCTGTCCTTGCCCTCCTTGTAGAACCGTTCCTAAAATGACCTCATCAATTTGCTCAGCGCTAAGATTAGCCCGATGAAGCGCTTCCTTAATAGCGATCCCGCCTAATTGTGAAGCCGTTAATGAGCTAAGTCCTCCGCCAAATTTTCCAAACGGCGTACGCACTCCGCTTAAAATAACCGTTTTTCCCATCTTCCTCTCCCCTTTGAACGATATTTATCCACTTAAGCCATGTTTAAGTGTCAGCAGTCTGTACGATGGACTGTTCGAATTTAGAAAGCGATTACAAAACACAGACTGAACGCTCGCTCGATACAATAGACTAGGAGAAAGGTGTACATTTCGCACACCTCCCTCTTCTATTATACTAATTATTTTTAAAAATACGAATTATTTATTCAATTTTTTTTAAGATACCATATCCTTTTGGTTTTCGTCACCAAATACCGCTTTTTCTAAAAGCTCGGCAATATCATACGTCGCCACTTTTTCCTCTACTTCCTTCGCTTTTGTTCCATCCGTCAGCATCGTTAAGCAATATGGGCAGCCGGAACTGATCACCGTTGGATTGACAGCCAATGCCTGTTCCGTACGTGCAACGTTAATGCGCGTTCCTGTCGTTTCCTCCATCCACATGAGACCGCCACCGGCGCCACAGCACATTCCTTTTTCGCGGTTGCGTTCCATTTCTACAAGCTTGACGCCTGGAATCGCTCGCAAAACGCTGCGCGGCTGCTCATATACTTCGTTGTAGCGCCCAAGATAGCAAGAGTCATGGAACGTAACGGTTTCATTCACTTCATATTTCGGTACTAATCGCCCTTCCTCCACAAGCTTGGCAAGAAGTTCCGTATGATGATAAACCTCTGCTTCGAATCCAAAATCCGGATATTCATTTTTAAATGTGTTATAAGCATGTGGATCAATTGTTACAATCTTTTTGACACCTGCTTTTTCAAATTCAGCGATATTGTTATTCACTAATTCTTGGAATAAAAATTCATTTCCGAGCCGGCGTGGGGTATCACCGGAGTTTTTCTCTTTATTTCCTAAAATGGCGAACTTGACGCCTGCTTCGTTTAATAAGCGCGCAAATGCTAAAGCGATTTTTTGGCTTCGATTATCAAATGCGCCCATTGAACCAACCCACAATAAATATTCAAATTCTTCGCCGGCTTTTTGCATTTCCTTCACCGTCGGAATATGAGCATCCTCGCGCAGCTCCCGCCAATTTTCTTTCTCTTTTCGATTGAGCCCCCATGGATTTCCTTGGCGCTCAATATTGGTCATGGCACGTTGGGCATCGGGATTCATTTTTCCTTCTGTTAATACAAGATAACGGCGAAGATCGATAATTTTATCGACATGTTCATTCATGACTGGGCACTGATCTTCACAGTTACGGCATGTCGTACAGGCCCAAATTTCTTCTTCAGTAATGACATCGCCAATTAAGCTTGGCATTTCGAGCGTAGCTGCTTGCTCCTGCAAGCCTTGTGCGGCAAACGCCAGCTGATTGCCTCGCGTATTTTTAAACGCAAATGCCGGCACCCATGGAGCTTTGGAGGTCACAGCCGCTCCTGTTTCCGTTAAATGATCGCGCAGCTTTAAAATTAAGTCCATCGGCGAAAGCATTTTGCCCGTTCCTGTGGCTGGGCACATGTTCGTACATCGGCCGCATTCCACACAAGCATATAAATCGATCAGCTGCGTTTGCTTAAAGTCTTCAATTTTTCCAACGCCAAATGATTCCTGTGTCTCATCTTCAAAATTAATTTTCTCAAGCTTTGGTCGGGATAAACGACTAAAGAAGACATTCACTGGACCTGCAATTAAGTGTGCATGCTTCGACTGAGGGACATATACTAAGAAGGTAAGCAGGATCAGCAAGTGAATCCACCATGCGACATAGAAAAGTACAGTCGCTCCTGTTTTTCCTACCCAGAAAAACGCACCAGCGACAAGAGAGGCGATCGGTTCGCTCCATGTTGCTTCCTCGGCGTGCCAAATCATGGACATGCCATTTCCAAACAACACAGAAAGCATAAGCCCCCCGATAAAAATTAACACTAATCCAGCCTTGAAATCGCGTTTTAAGCGCACAAGCTTTTCAATATATCGGCGATAAAACGCCCAAAATACGGCAATTAAAATGAGGAGAGTCACGATTTCTTGGAAAAACGTAAATCCTGGATAAAGCGGCCCTAATGGAAGATGGGCTCCTGGTACAATTCCTTTCATAATAAAATCAATAGCCCCAAATTGAACAAGAATAAATCCATAGAAAAAAACGACATGGATTAAACCGCTTTTTTTATCCTTCAAAAGCTTTTTCTGCCCGAATACATTCACCCAAATTTTATCTAGCCTTTCTTTTACCTTTTGGTCAAATTCCACTTTCTTTCCTAGCTTAATGTAAGCAATGCGCGTTTTTACAAGATACGCAAATAAATACACAGCGTAAGCGGTTACAAGCAAAAACGCAAGGAAGTTAATCACTAATAACGCATTCATATTTCTAATGCTCCTTTCCCCCTTGTTTTTCCATTAACAATAAAAACAATATTAATAACAAAAGAAATTTTCAGAATTATACCCCTTGGCTTTATTTTAATAATGAATGAGCATTCAGTCAACAACGTTTTGCTGGGGTAGGTGCTAATTTTTTTCATTTAGGGAACATTAATAACGATCGATGCAGACAGGAGGAACGTACAATGATGATTTTGTGGGTCATTGTCATTTTCGTTGTACTGATTATAATAGATGTACAAATAGGGCGCAGACGGACAAGCGGAAATGCCAAAAAAGAATACCCGATGCGCCAAGGCAACATAGAGCTGTTTACCAATGGAAAACATTTATTCTTCGATTATTTCCAAACAATCGAACAAGCAAAAAATCATATTCATATTTTGTTTTATATTGTCAAAACGGACGACATTAGTCAATATTTTTTTTCTCTTTTACAGCAAAAGGCAAGAGAAGGAGTGGAAGTCCGTTTGCTTGTAGACTGGATCGGCAGCTTTGGACTTCCTAAATCAATTATTCGTTCTCTACGAAAAAGTGGTGTCCAGTTTGTCTATAGCCGAAAACCTACATTCCCTTATTTCTTTTACAAGCTAAATCGCAGAAATCATCGAAAAATAACCGTAATTGACGGAATGATTGGCTATGTTGGCGGTTTCAACATTGGCAAAGAGTACATTGGCCAGGATACGGATTTTGGAGATTGGCGTGATTATCATTTAAAAATAACCGGAGAAGGGGTAGCGGATTTGCAAACACAGTTTTTTGATGATTGGGAAGCCGCGACAAAAGAAAAGCTCACGACACGCCAGCTGTACTTTCCACGAGCAGATAAAGGCCCCATTACCCATCAGTTCATTGCGACAAATGGGCAAGGACTTGAAAATGAATTCATTGCGCTGATCCGCCAAGCACAGCAGCAAATCATCATCGGTTCCCCTTATTTTATTCCTAGTGCTAAAGTAATGAACGCGTTGCTTGACGCATTAGAACGCCAAGTCGCGGTGACCATTCTCGTTCCGCTCAAAGCGGATCATCTATTTGTCAAGGAAGCCGCCTTTCCCTATTTCTACCGCTTATTAAATGCGGGAGCGGAAATTTATCGTTTTTATCAAGGATTTTACCATGCGAAAACGATCATGATCGATGATCGCGTATGCGATATTGGCACCGCTAATTTCGATAAGCGCAGCTTGTTTTTAAATGGCGAAATGAATTGCTTGATTTATGACCGTTCCTTTATGCAGCACATGCATCAGGTGATTAAACGCGACCTTTCCCGCTCTGAACGATTGACGATCGATTTTTGGAAAAAACGAACCATATGGGACCGCGGCAAAGAATCGCTATCTCTCCTTCTTTCTGAATGGCTATAAAAAATGTTGGGGCTTTTTCCCCAACATTTTTATTTCCAAAATACACTCAGCCACTGAAATACTTTCATGCCGAGATAAACGCCAATAATTCCTGAAATTCCCGCCAGCGCCGGCGGAGCTGGAATCGGCAGACGAAATAGGGTAAATAAAAAACCGACGACCATGCCGGTCAGTAATGATATAATTACTTCTTTCATGACATTCTCCTCCGTTCATGTTCGCTGTCCATTTTTCGACATATATCTACTTTTATCGACAGCCCTTACACATCTTAACATACTCTCTGCAAAATGAGGAGTCAAAAAAATGGATATATTTGTGTTGCCTTCAATACAAATATATCCATTTCCTGTTTCACTTAATATGATATTCAAAAAATAAAATAGGCGATTACATTTTTTCTGGCGCCGACACGCCAATTAAAGCTAAAGCGTTTTGCAGCGTGATTTGTACAGCTTTAACAAGAGCTAAGCGCGCTTGGCTTTTTTCCTTATTTTCCGGATCAATTACTTTTTCCGCATTGTAAAAGCTGTGCAAAGCAGAAGCCAGATCAAAAACATAGTTGGTAATTCGATGCGGCGTGCGCTTCAAAGCCGCTTCAGAAACAGCAGACGGAAACTCGCCAAGCTTTTTCAAGAGTTCGATTTCTTTTTCAGATTGAATATACTCGAGCTTCTGTGTCCCTTCATATGTCAAATTCTGCTCGGCTCCTTGACGAAGAATGCTGCAGACACGCGCATGAGCATATTGTGCATAATATACCGGGTTTTCATTCGATTGCGAAACCGCTAAGTCCATATCAAAATCTAAATGGGTATCGCTTGAACGCATCGCAAAGAAATAACGAGTCGCATCCAAGCCAACTTCTTCCATTAAATCGCGCATCGTCACCGCCTTGCCAGTACGCTTGCTCATTTTTACTTTCTCGCCATTTTGATATAAGCTTACTAGCTGAATAATTTCGACTTCCAATACCGCCGGATCATAGCCGAGCGCTTCAATGGCCGCTTTCATGCGCGGAATATAGCCATGATGATCGGCTCCCCAAATGTTAATCAGCTTCGTAAAACCGCGTTGCAGTTTATCTTGATGATAGGCGATATCTGGAAGCAAATACGTATAAGAACCATCTTGTTTGATGAGCACACGATCTTTATCATCGCCGAAGGCTGTCGAACGGAACCATGTAGCGCCATCCTGCTCATAAATATGCCCTTTCTCTCGCAACGCTTGCAGCGCTTTTTCGATTTTACCGTTGTGATATAACGATGTTTCCGAATACCATACATCAAAGTGGACGCGGAAATCCTCCAAATCTTTTTTTATTTTATTCATTTCGTAGTTTAGGCCGTATTCGCGAAACAGCTTTAAACGTTCCTCTTCGTCCAAAGCTACAAGCTTGTCTCCATGCTCTTTAGCCAGCTGTTTTCCTAGCTCAACGATATCTTCGCCATAGTAGCCGTCCTCCGGCATGTCTTTATCAAGGCCAAGCGCTTGGAAATAACGAGCTTCCACCGACTTCGCCAAATTGAAAATTTGATTGCCTGCATCATTAATATAGTATTCGCGTGTCACTTCAAATCCCGCTTTTTCTAAAACATTGCACAAGGAATCACCAACAGCGGCTCCACGCGCGTGTCCTAAATGCAAGCTCCCAGTCGGATTGGCTGATACAAACTCGACCTGCACGCGCTGTCCTTGTCCGACATTCGTTTGCCCGTAGGATGCGCCTGCTTCAATAATGAGCGGAATTAAGTTGGTTAAATAGCTATTATCCATGTAGAAGTTGATGAACCCAGGACCGGCAATTTCAATTTTTTCAATCGATGCCTTCGTTTTGTCAAAATGGCGGACCAGTTCTTCTGCAATCATACGCGGTGCTTTTTTAGCCACTCTGGCAAGCTGCATCGCCATGTTGGTCGAGTAATCGCCGTGAGCCTTTTCTCTTGGCACCTCTAAAATAACATTGGGCACTTCCTGTTCTGTCGCAAGGCCCGCTTTGATTACCGCTTGCTTGATTTCTTTCTTTAACTGCTCCTTCACCTGTTCCACAATATTCATCATAATTCCTCCCTAAATGTGATCGTTACGGCGTGGCGACCCACTCGCTCATGCTGCATTTCTAATGTATAAGATAGAAATAGCTTCCCTTTTTTCGTTTTTTCTTCATACCAATATTCGATATGATCCGTTTTCGTTTTCATGGTCCATACTCCAAACGGCGTTCGGTAGTTTCCTGATGTTTCTTGCTTTTTTCGAAACACATGGCGCATTTGAACCGCTCCAGAACGAATCACGACGACCTCATCTTTCGTTATTTTTACAACGGTTTTCACGTTGCCGATGTCTTGGCTTTCTTCAAATGTTAAATACGAAGCATTTTCTTTTATGTAATATAGACCATGCGCTTCCAATACAATTGTCTCTTTTCGGCTTCCGTCCCGAATATCCGTTACATGCTTCAGACGGATCGGTGTTCCGTTGGCCTTTTCCATCGTTGGACACACCCTTATAAACATGTTATAACTTTAATAAGTATAAGAAATGGTGTGATGATATTCAAGAGTGCGAAGACAAGAAAACAAAGCGGCTCGCTTGAAACCGGATGCTTTCAAGCCTCCAAGGCCACTTCAAGCAAAATTTTATCAAAAATGGACCAGTTGAACTGTCCACTATTGATATATTCTAATGGACGCAGGCGTGAGTATGAAGTAAAGGGGCTGTCTGATAAGTCCCTAAAATGAAACAAGTGGAGAAAAACGAGCCGTTTTTCTCCACTTGCTTTTGTATTTTTTCGATTTTTCTTCGAAAGTAGCTGGCGGATGCCTGCTACTTTCAGTATGTTGTGGGCTAACGCCACAATCCCAAACTCGACATGTACTTTGTCGAGGCCCCGCAAAGAAAATCTGCGGAACGACCGATTGCCCTTGATGTGACCGAACACACTTTCTACTTCGACTTTGCGCCGAGCGTAGATGGCGGCTTTCTCTTCACATTCAAGGGCTGTTTTTGCCTTCGCTTTCATTTCTTCGAAGACGGTATTCCAGTGAACTTGACGATTGCCCTTCGCCTTCGTGCATTTCGCTTTTAATGGGCAATCTGTACAATCTTCACATTCGTATATTTTGAAGCTTTGTTCATAACCAGATGGATTCTTTTGGTTTTGATATTTTTTAAATGTTACTTTCCTTCCATTCGGGCAAATAAAACAATCATCCTCTTCACAATAGGTCCAGTTTTTCGCGTTTTTGATATCCTTTTTGTCTTTGCGTGTCTGTTCTCGTACATAGGATCCATAAGGAATGAGAAAATCCAATCGAGGCTCTTTCTCATCACCAATCGCATATACATAGTTTTCTTCACTGCCATATCCTGCATCCGCGATGATGGTTTTGGGCATCGGTAAAGAAGTAGCCGCCAGTTTCTCCAAATGTGGGATAAAGCAACGTGTATCGGTTGGTCGTTGATGAATGGTATAAAACAAGATAAACTGATTCTCTGTCCCGATTTGCACATTATACCCTGGCTTCAGTTGACCATTTTTCATATGATCTTCTTTCATTCGCATAAAAGTTGCGTCTTTATCCGTTTTTGAATAGCTGTTACGATCGCCAAAGATTTCGTTCTGCTCCTTGTATTTGGCTAGTCGAGGTAAAAAATTTTCTCGAATCAGTTTTAAAGGTTTTTTCCATTTCTTGCGTTCTGCTCGTTTTTCCTTCCGAACTTTTGTATCGGATTCCTGTTCGATTTCCTCTGTTAGGATTTCGACTTTTTCTTCTAATTTTTGAGCGATGGCTTCCAAGTTCTGTTCCGTGATTTCTGGATCTTCGTTCGCCTCTTTTTGTGCTGTTCCTGCTTCTAATTGGGTTAATTCTTGAATGTACTGAAGTGTTTCTTGAATTTTTTCTTTTAATGTTGCTTCCCATTTCTCTGTTGATTTTTTCCACACGAAAGAATACTTATTGGCGTTGGCTTCCATCTTGGTGCCATCCAAAAAGTAGTTTTCCATTGTGATGTACTTTTCTTCAATCAATTTTAGAATCATGGCTTCAAATAACTCATCCATCAAGGCTTTCATCCGTTCTCCGCGGAACTCATTGATCGTGCGGAAATCGGGTTGTTGCATCGCAGCTAACCATATGGCAGGAAGATTTTCTTTTATTAGTTTTTCGATTCCACGGCAGGAATAAACCTTTTGGGAATAACTATACAGAATGATTTTCAGCATCATTTTGGGATGATAGGAACTTCTGCCACCACCTTTATAATGAGAAAACAATAGCTCATCTGGTACAGATTCCACCATTTCGTCCACTACTCGTGCGACGTGATGTTCTGGTATAAGGGCTTCAATATCAAAAATCACTTGAGTTTGACGATTGTCATAGGGTTTAAAAGTAGGGGCTAATGGTCTTTTAGAGGGCTTTTTTTCCTCTGTCTCTGGAAAAAGTGTCATTTGCGTGTTATAATTTTCAGTAGTAATCATTTGATTGCTCATAAAAATCGTCCTTTCTGGAATGTTGTGCTGGTACCTTCATTTTACAGGATAGGACGATTTTTTTGTGTACTTTTTTAAAAAATGAAAAAAATGAGAGGGGCTTCAAAAAGTCAGTTACCCTGACTTTTTGGACAGCCCCTTGTTTATTTTCGTTTTTGCACCCATCCGAGAATCATTTCGCGGATTAGTTTGCTTGCTGTGTTAGCTGTTTGTTCAGAATGATCATAAACCGGTGCTACTTCCACTAAATCAGCACCGACTACATGCACATCTGACCGTGCGATTTCGTGAATGGCAGCCAGCAGCTCTTTTGACGTGATGCCTCCGCAATCTACGGTGCCTGTTCCTGGTGCGTGCGCTGGATCTAGCACATCAATATCAATCGTCACATATACAGGACGTCCCGCAAGCGTCGGAAGCACTTGCTTAAGCGGCTCTAACACCTCGAATTTAGCAATATACATGCCGTTTTCTTTCGCCCATTGAAATTCCTCTTTCATCCCTGAGCGAATACCGAACGAGTATACATTTTGCGGTCCAATGAGCTCAGCAATTTTACGGATTGGCGTTGAATGAGAAAGCGGTTCGCCTTCATACTGCTCGCGCAGGTCTGTATGGGCATCCATATGAATAATCGCCAACTCGGGATATTTTTTATATACAGCTTTCATCACCGGCCAAGAAACTAAATGTTCACCGCCCATGCCAAGCGGGAATTTATCGGCTGCCAAAATGCGGTCTACAAACTCTTCAATCATATCCAAGCTCCGTTGGGCATTGCCGAACGGAAGCGGAATGTCCCCAGCATCGAAAAATTTGACCTCTTCCAGCTCACGATCTAGGTATGGGCTGTATTCTTCAAGCCCGATTGATACTTCACGAATGCGTGCCGGGCCAAAACGGGAGCCGGGACGGTAACTGACCGTCCAATCCATCGGCATGCCATAAATCACGGCTTCACTTTCTTCAAAGTTCGGATGGCTTTTAATAAAGACATTGCCAGAATACGCTTCATCGAATCGCATAAGCACCCCTCCTTTACTTCGTTAAATCCGCCACAAATTTTGGCAACACGAAGCATGCTTTATGCAGCTCTTTCGTGTAATATTTCGTTTCGATTTCATGGAAACGTTCATCACTTACTGCAAGCGGATCATATTTTTTCGAGCCTAGCGTGAATGTCCACATGCCGCTAGGGTACGTAGGAATATTGGCAATGTAGAGGCGCGTAATCGGAAAAATTTCGCGTACATCGCGTTGAACATTGCGAATTAAATCTGCTTTAAACCACGGATTGTCTGTTTGCGCTACAAAAATGCCATCTTCCTTTAACGCTTTCGCAATGCCTGCATAGAAGCCTTTTGTAAATAAATTGACTGCAGGACCAACCGGTTCCGTTGAGTCTACCATGATGACATCGTATTCGTTTTCACTTTGCGCAATATGCATAAACCCATCGTCTACCTTCACTTCGACGCGCGAATCCTCTAATTTCCCAGCGATTTCAGGAAGATATTGCTTCGAATACTCAATGACTTTGCCATCGATTTCGACAAGTGTTGCCTTTTTGACACTTGGATGCTTAAGAACTTCGCGAATGACTCCACCATCGCCGCCGCCAACCACAAGCACATTCTCCGGATTTGGATGTGTGAACAGAGGAACGTGTGCGACCATTTCATGGTACACAAACTCATCCTTTTGCGTCGTCATGACCATTCCATCAAGAATCAGCATGTTTCCAAACTCTTCTGTTTCCACCATATCAAGCTTTTGGAATTGCGTTTGTTCTGTATGTAAAGTGCGTTTAATTTTCGCAGTAATTCCAAAATTTTCTGTCTGTTTTTCCGTAAACCATAGTTCCATACTGAACACCCTTTCTTGATTAGCATTCATATACAATGATTATTTCCTCACACAAAAAAACCAAACATGAAAAAGTATAGAGCAATCTAGCAAAATTTCAAGTGAAAATTGCTAGAAAAATGTTTAAAATGGGAAAAATTTTTTCATACTAATATCAATAACATCGATGAGGTGATGAACATTGGAAATCATCCCAAGCAGCCGGTTCCGCGGAACAGTCAAATACATTCGTGCATTTATATTTATAACCCTTATCCTAGCAATCTTATTCACCCTCTGCCTAGCAGGGGTCATTGCGCTGGCGAAAATTGAAGGAGCGCCTCCCTTGGCTGTACCGCAAACGACGATTTTTTATGCTGATGACGGCACAAAAATCGGGGAAAGCGATAACGGACAAACGCGTTACTGGGTGAACCTGCGCGATATCTCTCCGTCTGTTATTCAAGCCACCGTCGCCGTGGAGGATCGAAGTTTTTTTGAGCATCACGGCTTTGATACCAAGCGGATCGCCGCTGCCGTCATTGCTGATATAAAAGCCATGAGTAAAGTGCAAGGAGCCAGCACGATCACACAGCAATATGCCCGGAACTTATTTTTAACCTTAGATAAAACATGGATGAGAAAATTGCAAGAGGCATTATATACCATTCGCTTAGAAGTAAACTATAGTAAACAGGAAATTTTAGAAGGATATTTAAATACAATCTATTACGGACACGGCGTTTATGGAATTGAAGCGGCCGCTAATTATTATTTTGGAAAATCAGCTAAACAACTCACACTAAGCGAGGCCAGCATGTTAGCCGGCATTCCGAAAGGCCCCTCCTACTACTCGCCGTTCAATAACGAGCAACGAGCCAAGTCGAGACAGAAAATTGTGCTGCAATCCATGGTTGAAAGCGGATATATTACGAAAAAAGAGGCGGCAGCAGCATATAAAGCGCCGCTTGTCTATTCGCGAAATCACGAAGTCACAAAAAAGCAAATCGCTCCTTATTTTCAAGATGTAGTAAAGGATGTATTGCGTAACAAATTAGGAATTGATGAACAAACCATTGAAATGGGTGGTTTGCGCGTCTATACTTCTTTAGATCCGAAGATGCAGACCATTGCTGAACAGCAAATTCGCGACACGATCGATCCAGCATCAGCGATTCAAGTGGCATTTGTAGCGATGGATCCTCATACTGGCGAGGTCAAAGCACTTGTCGGCGGAAGAGATTACAATAAAAGTCCTTATAACCGAGCGGTTCAAGCCGAACGGCAGCCAGGTTCAACATTTAAGCCGTTCCTTTATTATGCAGCGATCCGCCAAGGCTTTACGCCATCAACAGAAATGCGCAGCGAATTAACCACCTTTACATTTGACGATGGCAAGGCCACTTATACGCCGCATAATTATAATAATTATTACGCTAATGATACCATCACACTAGCGCAAGCCATCGCTCTTTCTGATAATGTCTTTGCTGTAAAAACCCATCTATTTATTGGCGAAGACAAGCTTGTGCAAACCGCCAAAAAGCTGGGTATTACCAGTTCATTAAAGCAAGTGCCGTCACTGGCGCTGGGAACATCGCCAGTAAGAGTGATTGAAATGGTCAATGCCTACAGTATATTAGATAATAATGGAAAGAAGGTCGAGCCTGTATTTATAACGAAAGTTGTCAACCATAAAGGAGAAACGATCTACGAATACAACGCAGAATCAAAGCAAATTCTTAACCGCGATGCGGCTTATGTAACGACTCAGCTGATGACAGGCATGTTCGATCCAAAGCTTAACGATTACACGACCGTCACTGGGCAAGCCGTTCTTCATGATATTACTCGTCCATACGCAGGAAAATCCGGAACAACCGAAACAGACAGCTGGATGATCGGCTATGCGCCGCAGCTGGTAGCTGGTGTATGGACAGGATACGATCGCGGAGAAAAAATTACGAAGCTGGCAGAAAAACAATACGCTAAAAAGATTTGGGTCAAATTTATGGAAAACAGCTTAAAAAATGAACCGGTTCAATCATTTAAACCAACAAAAGGAGTCGTCGGAGTATATATCAATCCCGATAACGGAAAATTAGCCACAAAAGCATGCCCTATAAAACGGCTCACGTATTATGTGGCTGGAACAGAACCGACTGAATATTGCACGGAACACCTTGATAAGAAAAAGAAAAAGGCACCTCATCACAAAGAAGAAAATGAACCGAACTGGTTTGATAAGCTATTCAAATGGTTTTAAGCAAAAAGAAAACCCTCAAGCGACATTTGCTTGAGGGTTTTCCTGTCCTAGTTTTATTGTGTTATGCATGTAGATTTAGTTTACTCTTTTTCCAAAAAAAGCTCAAGTACTCGCCTACATACGTTCACAAAAAAGCCATATATATGGATAAATATTACTTAAATTCCAATCCATTCTTCAATTCATCGCTAGAGCGATCCCACATCCCGCGATCATGCTGCTTTAAAAAGTCAGCCAGCACTCGCTTCGATCGTTCGTCCATATGGTCGATAAGAATGAGTCGCTTCAGCGATTTATCAAGCTTATTGACATGATCCGGAAGCACCTTGTATCCGCGACGCGCTTGGCGATCCACTGTCATTTCACACGCAGTGACCCCTGCATAATAAGGCCCCTCGGCTGCTCGATCAATCGTCACCCACACAAGCCAATAAGGTTTTCCATTCGGTACTTCATCGCGGTTAGGCGTAAATTTAATTCCTTTTTCCACTACGCTTCGAGCATGCATCGCCCCAATATCAACAAACGCTTCGCCAGCTTCCACATCGATAATGACAGGCGATACGTTGTCCAAGCTTAGCGCTCCTGCTCCAAATCCGCCATGCCCAGCTGTCGGATCACTTTTAATAATATTAAAACCGATGTTTTTCTTTTTTTGCTCCATGTAAACACCCCTTTAAAAAATAATGGATGAAAACCATGATTGCATCTGCTGCAACACAAAAGGAACCGCTATATTAAAAATCGGATGGATCGTATATCGATCAAGCGGCGTCAACACGAGGATCAGAAAGATAAGCGCGCCGTAGTTTTCCCATTGCGTCATTTTCGCCCGCACATGGCGAGGCGCAAGATCCTCAATAATCCGGTATCCATCCAATGGAGGAAACGGCAACAAATTAAACACGAATAACAACGCATTTAAACTGATGAAGATTTGGAAAAATAAATCGAATCCCGCGGCAAACCAGTCAGGAATCATCGTCATGACTCCAAAGCGAATCATGCTGTACCAAACAAGAAATCCTATTGCCGTCAGCAATAAGTTGCTGATCGGTCCCGCAATGGAGACAAGGATGCCGGCTAAACGCGGATTTTTAAAATGATGCCGATTAACAGGCACAGGGCGCGCCCAACCGAAACCGGCAAGAAAAATAAGTAGCGTCCCCAGCAAATCTAAATGAGCTAACGGCGACAGCGTCATCCTTCCTTGATTTTTTGCCGTCGGGTCGCCAAATTTATAGGCGACATAAGCATGGGCAAATTCATGAACTGAAAAAGCAATGGCCAGCGCCATCAGCACATAAGGGATTTCACCGAGCGAGTATGGCAAAATGTCCACGTTGACTTTTCTCCTTTTTTCTATAATATTTACTAAAATTAAGTATACATGATTCCTCACAAAAAGTGCACATGCACTCCCTAGCTGATGCTATAATAAAAGTGATTTTCTTAAAAAGGAGGCGGGCAATCATGCCTTATGTAACGGTAAAAATGCTTGAAGGCCGCACCGAAGCACAGAAAAAAGCGCTTGTCGAAAAGGTGACAGAAGCGGTCGCCGAAACGACAGGAGCGCCAAAAGAAAAAATCGTTGTGTTTATTGAAGAAATGTCAAAAAACCATTACGCTATCGGCGGCAAGCGTCTTAGCGACGAATAAACGTACATAGCGATTGGAGGAGGCCCTATGACCGGCTTCCTTATTTTTTTATTGCACATCCCATAAAAAACGAATAATATAATATATGTTTGATAAAACGTTCGTATTTTTGGAGGTGCCTATGTTTAAGCTATCGGAATATCGCACAAATATAAAAACAGAAATCATCGCTGGGCTCACGACATTTTTAACGATGGTCTATATCGTTGTTGTCAATCCGGTCATTTTATCAGATGCCGGCGTACCATTTCAACAAGTATTTATGGCAACGATCATTGCCACTGTGGTCGGAACGCTATGGATGTCGCTTTTCGCTAATTATCCTATCGCGATCGCGCCAGGCATGGGCCTGAACGCCTATTTTACATATTCCGTTGTCGGATCGCATGGGAACATCTCCTACGAAGTCGCGTTTTCCTCTGTCTTTGTAGCAGGAATCTTGTTTGTTATCTTATCGCTAACGCCGTTACGCCACAAGCTCATTGAAGCGATTCCTGAAAGCTTAAAGCATGGCATTACGGCTGGAATCGGCCTATTTATTGCTTTTATTGGCTTGCGCTTAACAGGAATCATTAAGGCGCACCCACAAAATTTAGTGGCGCTGGGTGATTTACACGCCCCTTCTGCTTGGCTGACGCTTATTGGTTTAGCTGTTACCCTTATTTTAATGTCGCTTCGCGTCAACGGGGCGCTTTTCATTGGCATGATCATCACGGGTGCTGTCGCTTATTTTACGGGACAGCTCAAATTTGATCAGGGGATTGCTGCGATGCCTTCGCTTGCTAAAGGACTCATCATCGCTAACCCTTTCACTGCCATTGGCGATGTTGTGCAATATGGTTTATATGCGGTTGTTTTTTCCTTTTTGCTTGTGACGATTTTTGATACAACTGGCACAATGATCGGCGTAGCGCAGCAAGCTGGTTTAATGAAAGGAAAAACCATGCCGCGCGCTCGTCAAGCCCTGTTGGCTGATTCTGTCGCGACAACTGTCGGCGCCATCTTTGGTACCAGCCCAACATCCGCTTATATTGAATCATCTGCCGGAGTAGCAGCAGGCGGACGCACGGGATTGACAGCTTTGACGGTTGCCATTTTATTTGTCCTATCCGCCTTTTTTGCACCCCTAGTCAGCGCTGTCTCTGGAATTTCAGCCATTACGGCTCCTTCCCTTATTATCGTGGGCAGTTTAATGATGGGAAGCATTGCTCGCATTCAGTGGGATGAATTAGATGAGGCGTTCCCGGCGTTTCTCATTATCCTGAGTATGCCGCTCACATCGAGCATTGCCACAGGGATCGCGCTAGGCTTTATCTCGTATCCGCTGCTAAAGGTAACACGCGGGAAGTGGCGGGAGGTCCATCCGCTCGTCTATATTTTCGCCGTGCTGTTTTTCTACCAGCTCGCATTTTTGCCCCATTAAAAAGAAGCCCCTCAGCTCAGAGGGGCTTCTCAAACCGTTAACAAACGCTTTTATCCTGCGTCACGGACCCCGGTCGTCCGCTCATGACCATCTCTTGTTCCATTCGCGTCCTCACTCGGCTGCGTTCCTTGTCTGCCAAGCGTTTTCAAGCCAGTCTGATGTAAAAAGGTGTAGGCAAAGTCCATGTTGACTTTGTCCACCATCTGTAAACCCTCAAACAGGAGCTTCTGTTTTATGACGCAATTGCTCAATATATCGATAAGCCTGCTCAATCTCTTCTTCTGTATAACGCTGCTTGCTCTTTACCAAAAACACTTTTTCTTTTACTGCATCCTTGCTGAAATTGTCAAAATAAAGGATGGTAGACACAAGCTCAAGAAATCGTGAATTTTGTTCATTCATATCTTGGAGGCATTCTGTTAAATGCGGCATATGAATATCATAATGCTTTAAAAAATCCGCTCCCGCTTCCGTCAGCGTATAGCGATATTGGAAATAGCCTCCTTTTTTCTCTTTTACTTCGTTTAAAAAACCGAGATTGCAAAGTTCTTCAATGCGCCATGTCAATTCCTCTGAATATGGCCCATAAAAATGAAAGTCAAACTTCTCATAAAAAGGGAAATTTAATTTCTTGGCAATATAAATCATTTTTTGGAGCTTTTTTCGCCCTACAATTTCCCCAGCCGCCGCAAATGCCTTTACAATCTTTGCGTGTTCTGTTAACACCCCTTGTCATCTCCTAACCCTCAAGTATTTCAAGAATCTTTTTCTTTGTCGTACGTTTTGTCGAAAAATCCTGCAGAAAATCGTCCGGAAAATACAATTTATGATCGGTTCTGCGCTTGCCAGAAATCGCATCCACAAGCACCGATTCCCTTGACAGCTCACGAAGTTCGCCGTTTGGCATTAACAAATAGATCGGCAACCGTTCCCCTTCTTCCCCGGGACGGTAAAAGTCGTATGGAAGATCAGATGAGGAATCAACCACCAAATAATAGTCTGGATCAATCCCCGCCTTTTTAAATAAAGCGGTCAGCTCCATCAGCTTCTTCATTTGCTCATTGGTCGGACTAAATTCCACATATTTAAATAAACGGCGATGAACAAAGCGGCGGCATAAATCCCGCAAAATCTCATCTTTCTCATCCTGCCATTGTTGAAAGTAGTACAGAATCACCGCTTCATCCAGTTTAAGGTAATCACGCAGCATCACCTGCCCCGTAAAAAGAGAATAGAAGTGATGCGGATGCGTTCGGAACATATAGCCCTCTTCATGCAAAGTTTTCGCCCGATGCAAAATTTTCGTCAGTATCACTTCAGCACTGCGTGTTACGGGATGAAAATAGACCTGCCAATACATTTGATAGCGGCTCATAATGTAGTCTTCAACTGCATGCATGCCGCTTCGCTTAATGACGACCTGATCTTCACGCGGGCGCATGACGCGCAAAATGCGTTCCATATCGAAGTTTCCATAGCTGACGCCTGTATAATAGGCATCGCGAAGCAAATAGTCCATGCGATCAGCGTCAATTTGGCTCGAAATTAAGCTGACGACAAGCTTATTTTGATACGTTTTGGCAATGACCTCTGCCACTTTCTGTGGAAAGTCATCCCCCATTCTTTTTAAAACCGCATGAACTTCCGTGTCTCCTAAAATAATCGCCTGTGTGAAATCTTCGTGATCGAGGTGGAATACTTTTTCAAATGAGTGTGAAAACGGACCGTGACCTAAATCATGCAATAACGCCGCACATAAACAAAGCAGCCGTTCACTATGATCCCAATGCTCCCTGCCGACAAACACATCATCAATAATGCGGCGGATAATTTCATAGACGCCAAGCGAGTGGTTAAAACGGCTGTGCTCCGCACCATGAAACGTTAAGTAAGTGGTGCCTAGCTGCTTAATGCGACGCAATCGTTGAAATTCTTTTGTTCCTATTAAATCCCATATAATCTTATCGCGAACATGTATGTAACGATGAACAGGGTCTTTGAAGACTTTCTCTTCACTTAATTGACCGCCGGGATATGACATATAATCCCCTCTTCCATTCATAGCATGAATCTATTATAAGGTGTTTTCTCATGCAAAAAAATACTTGATTTTTTATGATTAATATTTCCTAAAAATAGAAACAAAAAATCACCTTTCATAAAAATGAAGGCGATTTTTTAAGCTTTTTTGAGCTTTTGCATAATTTTTTCGATTAATTCATCTTCATTTGCGGCAGAGATCGGACGATTATTGACAAAAGCGAACGATTTTTTGCGGCCAGGCCCACAATACGACTGGCAGCCGATTTGAATCGTTGCATTTGGATCCAATTTTTTCAGCCGAGGCAGCAACGTTTTTAAATTAGTGGCTTGACAATCATCGCACACCCGAAACTCGTTGGCCATTTTGAACGTCATCCTTTCCAACGTTTTTGCGCTAACGAGTATTCTACCTCTTCTTCGTCCACAATGCAAGCTATATAACTGTAAATTGATTTTCCAATCAACTCCATCGACCAAAAATGAACAACAACAATCCTGTTGTTCAGCTATTTCCACCGGCGATATCGACTTGGCTCGAAAAACCGCCATAAAAGAGTAACCAGCTTTCCTCCAAAAAAATAGAATGCTGCTTTTGAATCGGTGATATGTCCTACCTTCCTTATCACCTCTATCTATAAGGAGAGCGATGGGCTTCTGTCGATATAGAGATCACCTTCAGGCGGCATTGAGCTTGTATCTTTCTTGTAAAACTTGCAATTTTTTATTCACAAAAACTCAAAAAATTGTATAGACTTTCTTATTTTTGTCTATGCTACTACTAACCAACAGCCCAGCCTGACATGACGCCAATCCATTTAGCTGCCCGCAGCTGGCAGCCCGTCCAGATACGGATCATGGATGCTTCATATAGCTTGCTTTCCTACTAAAAGCAAAGCTGTCTTTTTTCATAAAGCGATCATAATTAAGAAAGGAAGTTGAGAAATTATGAAACAACGACAAGATGCATGGACAGAAGAAGATGATTTGCTGCTTGCGGAAACCGTATTGCGCCATGTGCGCGAAGGAAGCACGCAGCTCAATGCTTTTGAGGAAGTAGGAGACAAACTTAACCGCACATCTGCCGCTTGCGGATTCCGCTGGAACGCAGTCGTTCGCAGCCGCTACGAAACAGCGTTGCAGCTGGCGAAAAAACAAAGAAAAGAGCGACAGCGGCTACTTGGCAAAAATCAAGCTGTTCGCAAAAAATTGTTGTATACACCACCCGTTCCTGCTCTTGAAGAATTGGGAGAAATAACAGAAATCACCCATTCTCCTGAGCAAACAACGATGACACTTGATCATGTCATTGCCTTTTTGCAATCATTCCAATCGACTAGCGTCAATGCCGAGGCGCTTAAAAGTGAAAATGAACGGCTGCGGCAAGAAAAAGAAGAGCTGGCAGCTAAAAATGACGAATTAGAAACGAAAATTGCGAAACTAGAAGAAGAATCTTCTACCATTCGTGAAGAATACGAAACGATGCTACGCATTATGAACCGCGCTCGAAAAATTACTTTGCAAGAAGAAGAGGAGCGGCAAATGCTAAAATTCAAAATGGACAAAAACGGCAATTTAGAAAAAATCGCCGAATAATGACAAAGGTGACCCCAATAAGGAGAAAGCATTCCTTCGAGGGTCACCTTTTATTTACTATACTCAGATTGAAAATCGCCATCAATGAAAAGTGAAAAGGCTTCAATGGACAAAAAATAGTGAAAAATGGTTAAATTATATAGATACCGCTCGATTCATTCATATTTTTCATTTGCAAATAAGCCAATTTCGATGGTGGTACGGCCAAAAAAATAGAACAATACATATTTGAATCGGATATAAGTGGAATCTTTTCGTTATCTCTATATGACCATGGCTTTATGCCTCTGATGTTTCTACTATTTTGATGATCGTGACGCTGTCCAATCCGTTCTCAGAGCACCGCTCTTTTATTGCGACAGCGTTTTTTCATTCCGTTCGATCATCCGCTGCAAATGATGTTCATATAGCGGCCATTCCTCTTGCGTTAAGACAGAAGAATATAGCTCTGCTCCAAACGAGCGCAACGTTTCCAGCAAACGAAGCATCACATCTGAAATCGTCAGCGGCACATGCAGCAGTTCAGACAATGATGCCATCGTTTCCGGAACAATGCGCGGATACATAAATTTTGTTGGCGCTCCCTGCAAACTGCGCTCATAAAATTGGCGAATGAGCTCCGCGCGAGCTGAACCGCTTCCATGAACGCATATATATATTTGCACAGCCACTCCCCCGCGCACGCGCCGCTGCGAAATACCGGCAAATTTTTTGCCGTTAATGCTTAAATCGTAGCTGCCTGGGCAATAAGAGCCTTCGATTTCTTTCGCTTCGATGATCGCTCCATAGGAAGCAAACATTTGCTGAATCAGCGCCCACATCGCTTCATAGCCTTGATTAATATCAATCGCTTTTTTCGTTTCTGAGAAAATCAGCGAAATATTCAGCACACCTTCGTCTAGCACAACGGCAAGCCCTCCTGAATTGCGAACCATTACGCGGTAGCCTTGCTCCTGCAAAAAAGAAATCCCTTCACGCAAATACGGGAGTTTCGTATCTTGAATGCCCAATACAATCGTATCATGATGCACCCATGTACGGACAACCGCTTCTGATACCCCTTGTCCCACCATTGTACAGAGCGTATCATCAATCGCAAATGATTGCTTTGCATCAAAGATTGGACCTAAATGTGATTGGTCAATAATTCGCCATCTCGGCTGCTGTAACAGCTCATTTGCCATGAATCAATCTCCTTGCTGCCATAGTTTACATTCATTATATCATAAAAAAGAGGTTTGACGACGCCGTCAAACCTCTCTGCTCTTATTGAAGCGCTTGAGCAGCGGTAATCAGAGCAAGCTTATACACATCTTCCGCGTTGCAGCCGCGCGATAAATCATTCACAGGCTTATTCAAGCCCTGTAAAATGGGACCAACTGCTTCAAAATGGCCCAGGCGCTGAGCAATTTTATAACCGATATTTCCTGCTTCTAAGCTTGGGAAAATAAAGACATTAGCATCGCCTTGAATCACGGAATCAGGCGCTTTCTTTTTCGCGACAGACGGCACAAACGCCGCATCAAATTGAAACTCGCCATCAATAGTCAGCTGCGGCGCCATTTCCTTAGCAAGACGAACAGCCTCCACCACTTTTTCTGTTTCTGGTGATTTAGCCGATCCTTTTGTTGAAAAGCTTAGCATCGCAATACGCGGTTCAATATCAAACATGCGCGCCGTATGAGCGCTCTCAACCGCAATTTCCGCTAGATCCTGGCTGTCTGGAGCAATATTAATGGCACAATCCGCAAATACATACTTTTCCTCATCGCGCACCATAATAAACACGCCTGATGTTTTACGAATGCCTGGTTTTGTTTTAATAATTTGCAAGGCTGGTCTCACTGTATCAGCCGTCGAGTGCGCCGCACCACTAACTAAGCCGTGCGCCTGATTAGTATATACAAGCATCGTTCCAAAGTAATTTTCATCTAACAAAATACGGCGAGCATCTTCTTCAGACACTTTGCCTTTTCGGCGTTCAACAAATGCTTGAACAAGCTCATCCATTTTTTCATATGTTTCCGGGTCTATTATCTCTATATGTGCAAGCTCAACTCCGATTTCAGCTGCTTGATTTTGAATGGCCGCCTTGTTACCGATTAATATGGGACGCAGCACCTGTTCACGTGCTAAGCGGCTGACAGCGGTCAAAATCCGCTCATCTGTTCCTTCTGGAAATACAATCGATATATTTTTTCCTGTTACTTTTTGTTTTAAAATAGAAAATAAATCACTCACACATAATCCTCCTCAATTCAATAAACTTCCTTATCTATTAGCATACTCTTATTGTATGGAAAAGCAACCAAGGTAACCCCTTACAAACAATAGTCTTTTTATTAAAATAATTCAGGCATGGACAAGACCATTTGTTTTTCGAGCGTTTCCGGGACAAACTATGGTATAGTAGTAACAAAAGATCATTTATACATAAGGAGTGGAAAATGATGAGTGAAGCAGCACAAACGCTTGAGGGCTGGTATTGTCTCCATGATTTCCGTTCAGTGGATTGGTCCGCTTGGAAAACGCTCACAGATGATGAGCGGCAGGAAGCCATCCATGAATTTTTATCATTAGCAGAAAAATGGCAGCAAACAGAAAACAATAACGAAGGCAGCCATGCCATTTATACAGTAGTCGGCCAAAAAGCTGATATCATGTTCATGATTTTGCGTCCGACAATGGAAGAGCTAAATGAAATTGAAACAGCATTCAACAAAACAAAGCTAGCAGAATATCTTGTACCGGCTTATTCGTATGTATCCGTCGTTGAACTAAGCAATTATTTGCCTTCTAATGGAGGGGATCCTTACGAAAATCCAGAGGTTCGCCGCCGTTTGTTCCCAATTTTGCCAAAGACCAAACATATTTGCTTCTATCCAATGGACAAGCGCCGCCAAGGAAACGACAACTGGTATATGCTTCCGATGGAAGAGCGCCGCAACCTGATGCGAGCACACGGAATGACAGGGCGCAAGTATGCCGGCAAGGTCGTGCAAATCATTACAGGCTCTGTCGGATTTGATGATTACGAGTGGGGCGTTACCTTGTTCTCAGATGATGCATTGCAATTTAAAAAGCTAGTCTATGAAATGCGCTTTGATGAGGTCAGCGCTCGCTATGGAGATTTCGGCTCCTTCTTTGTTGGAAATCAACTTCCGCAAGATAAAATCTCTTCCTTTTTTCATGTATAGTACAAACTAAGGCCCATCATGGACTTGCCTCTGTCGCGCCAAAGGGCGTGGCATGCCAAGTTCCGGCTTGATGCATTCGGGATGTCAAAATAAACAGACATCCCGAATTTTTTTGTCATATCATCGCCTCCTTGCCCATAACTATAAAAATAAAAATGTCTCCTTTCATTGTCACCATTTTCTCCTTTTACAATAGCCTATTATTGTCGAGAACAAAGACAGAATGAGGTGACAATATTGGCTGTTGTAGCTACCAATACAGAGGATGTTAAACTGCTGGCAAGACTGATGCGGGCAGAAGCGGAAGGAGAAGGACGGCTCGGAATGTTGATGGTTGGCAACGTCGGTGTCAATCGGGTAATCGCCGATTGTCTTGATTTTCGAGGGTTGCGCACAATCCGGCAAATGGTCTTTCAAAGACCT
Organism: Anoxybacillus sp. PDR2; assembly: GCF_009834045.1. NCBI lineage: Bacteria > Bacillati > Bacillota > Bacilli > Caryophanales > Anoxybacillaceae > Anoxybacillus > Anoxybacillus sp. PDR2. The sequence goes on from NZ_CP047158.1 coordinate 3,714,387, forward strand.
GGCGGCTTTGAAGCCACACAAAAAGGATACTTTTACCAAGCAGCGAGAGATCTCGATATTCAGCTAGCCCGCCAAGTGATTCGCGGCTGGCGTTATCATCCAGCTACGAATTCACTTTGGTTTTTCAAACCGGAAGGCGACTGCCCACCGCAATGGTTTAATCAGCAAAACGTCGGCCGTTATAAATCACATTGCTTCTTTGCACCAACGCGAAGCAATTGTCCGCGAGTATATTAATCTACTTTTCATAGGAGGGTCTTGAGATGACGTATGAAGAAGATCGTCAACAAAGCCAAGGTTATGCATCATATCCTTATGGATATGCTTATCCGCAAGGCTATTATCCAACCACTTATCCATACTCTCAACAAGCTGTACCATATCAACCGGCTGCCGCGCCAATGGCTGGATTTGGAATGCAGACCCCTTCGTTCGCAGCCCAAACTCCCACAACTGCCAGCCAGCCGGTAGCCGGGATGCTGCCGCTCGAAGAGTCTTATATTGAAAATATTTTACGTTTAAACAAAGGGAAAATGGCTACCGTTTATATGACCTTTGAAAACAATCGGGAATGGAACGCCAAAGTTTTTCGGGGCACGATCGAAGCAGCTGGACGAGATCATTTAATTTTAAGTGATCCGCAAAATGGAAAGCGCTATTTGCTTCCGATGATTTACCTTAATTATGTGACTTTTGATGAAGAGATTGCCTATGAATATCCATACGCAGGCAGTGCCGCTGGATTAAGCTCCTACTCTCCTCGATGATAAGGCAAAAGGGCTGCGTTTGGCAGCCCTTTTCAGATTGTTGACAAACGCCTTCATTAAAACCATCATAAGTGGAGAGCCCCTAAAATGGTTGTAGACAAAATCCAAAAGGACTTTGTCTACAACCTGTTTTTTTCAATATTTTACGGCCGCGTAAGCGATCAGCGCCCACGCAATTAAAAAGGCCACTCCCCCAAATGGCGTAATCGCCCCAAGCGGTTTGATTTGTGTTAAACTTAACACATACAAACTTCCCGAAAACAAGACAATACCTGTGAACATAAGCCAGCCCGCTGCTTGAAGCGATCCTGCGTTGGGCCATTTGGCCAATAAAAGCGCGACAACAAAAAGACCAGCAGCATGGAACATCTGATAATGCACAGCCGTTTTCCAGATTTCTAAATAACGTTCGGGAATTTTTCCTTCTAGTCCATGTGCACCAAATGCTCCCAAAGCGACAGCTAAAAATCCATTGATAGCTCCCAGCAAGACAAATAGCTTCATCCTTTTTCTTCCCCTCGTTGATATAAGTTCCACTCTTATCATATCGCATTCACCATCAAAAGAAAAACCCTCCCTCTACATTCCGTTAAGAGGCGGGGATTTCTGGATGAATGATGTTAAAAATCGAGCAAAGATGGCCCATTCGCATCATCCCCGATGTCCATCCGCTCTGTTTTTGTTTCTAATACTAGCGGTTCAAATGAAGAAGCCGCAACATGCGCCGCTTGAAGCTCTCCTTCTAAAATCAGATCGCAAAGAACTCGAAGGGCGGCAACATGTTCGCGAAGCTGCTGTTCATTTTGTATCGACCGAGCTTTTTGAAGCTGTTCCGACATTTTCGTTAAAATCGTTGTTACTGAAACATCCAAAACGTTTTCACTCCCATCTTTCTTCTCATGTTGATTCAATGGTATTCTATATATAAAAACATTTCAAGCTAAGATAGTTTGAGAGGAGCGAAAGCTGTGAAAAAAACATGGTGGAAAGAAGCGGTCGTATATCAAGTTTACTGGCGAAGCTTTTACGATTCCGACGGCGATGGTTACGGCGATCTGCAAGGTTTAATGGAAAAGCTGGACTATATTCAGCATCTCGGCGTTAATGTGATTTGGCTTAACCCATGCTACCAATCACCAGATAAAGATAACGGCTACGATATTTCCGACTATTATCAAATCATGGATAAAGCCGGAAACATGAAGACATGGGAAACCTTGCTCCATGAAGTACATAAGCGCGACATGAAGCTCATTATGGATCTTGTCGTTAACCATACATCCGACCAACATCCTTGGTTTTTAGAATCCCGTTCATCCAAAGACAATCCAAAGCGCGACTGGTACATTTGGCGCGACAAGCCAAATAACTGGCGGTCTTATTTCACTCCATCCGCTTGGGAATTTGATGAAACAACAGGACAGTACTATTTTCATTCCTTTGCGATTGAACAGCCAGATTTAAATTGGAAAAACCCTGAAGTGCGTGAAGCCATCTATGAAATGATGCGATTTTGGCTTGATAAAGGCATTGATGGATTTCGCTTAGATGCCATTGCTCTTCTCGCTAAACCGGATGGATTTCCTGATGCCGCCAACCCAAATGATATTCGTTATTTGACCAATCATCCGGGGCTGCACGATTACCTAAAGGAAATGAACGAAAAAGTGTTTCGTCATTACGACATTTTTACCGTTGGCGAAGTCGCCTTTGTCACTCCGGAAGAGGGGTTAAAATATGTAGCAGAAGATCGGCAAGAATTGCATACGCTGTTCCATTTTGAAGTATGCGATGAAATGCCAAGCTGGGATCCGCTCCGCTTTAAACAAATTCAAAAACGCTGGTACGAAGCATTATGGGGAAAAGGCTGGAACTCGCAATTTTTAAACAACCATGATCATACGCGACAGGTGACGCGCTATGGAAATGATCAGGAGTATCGCATGGAATCGGCAAAATTGCTTGCCACCATGCTCCATACACTGCCGGGAATTCCATACATATATCAAGGAGAAGAAATCGGCATGACGGGCGTCCGCTTCCCATCGATTGAAGACTATAACGACATTGCGATGAAAAATAAATATGCGGAAGAAGTCGCGAAAGGACGCGACCCGCAGGAGGTGCTTGAAAGCTTGCAGCCGTTAAGCCGCGACAATTCGCGGACACCTATGCAATGGGAGGACAGCGAACAGGCAGGCTTTACGACAGGGACGCCATGGATCAAAATCAATCCTAACTATAAAACTATTAACGTCAAACAAGCCCTTGCCGATCCAAATTCAGTCTATCATTATTATCGAAAGCTCATTCAACTGCGAAAAGAGCGCCTTGAAATGGTATACGGCACCTTCTGCGACTACACCGAAAACGAGCCGTATATTTATGCTTACACGCGCGAATGGGAAGGACAGCGTCTTCTCGTCGTGCTTAACCATTGTGACCACGCCAACCATTACGAGCTGCCGAAAGCTTTAACCGCTACAAACCGCCAGCTCTTGCTCACCAATTATCAGGACGTGCAAGAGACGGGGAATACCTTGCACATGCGTCCTCATGAGGCGCGGATTTACGAATTAGAATAAAGCGAAAGCACGTCATCCCAAGTTGTAGACAAAGTCCATTTGGATTTTGTCTACAACTGGTGATTTTCCCCTATCAGACTGGCTTGAAAACGGATGATCCTGAGTCTGGCAAATAACGGACAGCTCTATCCCATATTTTCAATTTGCCAATCAATTGGTTCTCTCCCTGTTTTTTTCAAAAAGGCATTGGTTTTGGAAAACGGACGGCTGCCAAAAAAGCCGCGTGCGGCAGAAAATGGACTCGGGTGCGGCGCTTCAATCATATAATGGGCAGGGTTCGTAATCAGCTCTTTTTTCGCTTGGGCATGACGTCCCCACAAAATAAAAACCACCGGTTCTTGTTTGCTGTTCACGAGCTCAATGACACGGTCTGTAAAGATCTCCCATCCCTTACCTTTATGAGAATTCGCTTCTCCACGGCGAACGGTTAATACCGTATTCAATAAAAGAACCCCTTGCTGAGCCCATTTGACTAAATAACCGTTGTTTGGAATATAGCAGCCAAGATCATCCTGCAATTCCTTAAAGATGTTTAATAAAGAAGGCGGCAGCGGAACGCCCGGCTTCACTGAAAAACTGAGTCCATGCGCCTGATTGGGGCCATGATACGGGTCTTGTCCCAAAATGACGACTTTGACTTGCTTATAAGGCGTATAATGAAGGGCATTGAAAATATCGTACATATCCGGATAAATCGTTCTCGTCTGATATTCCGCTTTCAAAAATTCCCGCAGTTTGATATAATACGGCTTTTGAAATTCTTCTTCTAACAAAGGAGCCCAATCATTCTTTAAAATGGCCATCGTCACAACCCTTTCTTCATTCTTTTACCATTAATGTATCACAATCAGACCTCTTGTATAAACTGTTCTATCGTTGTGCGGTATTAAAGTAACCTCACAATGAATCGGGGCTGACCCAAAAGTCCGCTTTTGGCGGACTTTTGGGTCAGCCCCATGAATGTTCAACCGCATCTTACCGCAAATGTCCCGACGATGAACCTCCCCCACCTCCACTCCGTTTAGAGGTGGGAGACTTCTCGGTGCGGTGGATTATGTTAAAATTGAATTTTTTCTTCAAGAAAGCTTTTTAACTCGGTAATCGGCACTCTCGTTTGCTCCATCGTATCGCGATCGCGCACGGTTACCATGCCGTCCTGCTCTGAATCAAAATCATACGTAATGCAGAATGGCGTGCCAATCTCATCTTGGCGGCGATAACGTTTACCGATTGATCCAGACTCATCGTAATCGACCATAAAATATTTGGATAAATCAGCGAAAACTTGGCGCGCCCCCTCAGAAAGCTTTTTCGATAGCGGAAACACCGCCGCCTTATACGGCGCCAATGCTGGATGTAGGCGCATGACGGTGCGCGTCGTTCCGTCTTCAAGTGCTTCTTCGTCATACGCGTCAATCAGAAAAGCAAGTGTGACGCGGTCCGCCCCAAGCGACGGTTCAATGCAGTATGGAATATAGCGTTCATTCGCATCCTGATCAATGTAATGAAAATCCTCGCCAGAATGCTCCATATGCTGCTTCAAGTCATAATCCGTACGAGAAGCAACCCCCCAGAGCTCTCCCCAGCCAAACGGGAATTTATATTCGATATCCGTAGTCGCATTGCTGTAGTGCGACAATTCTTCTTCCGAATGGTCGCGAAGACGGATATTCTCGGCTTTCATTCCCAATGATAACAGCCATTGCTCGCAAAACTGCTTCCAGTAATCAAACCACTTTAACTCCTCGCCCGGTTTGCAGAAGAACTCCAGCTCCATTTGTTCAAATTCGCGCGTGCGGAATGTAAAGTTCCCTGGTGTAATTTCATTGCGGAAGCTTTTCCCGATTTGCGCAATACCAAATGGGAGCTTTTTGCGCATCGTGCGTTGCACATTTTTAAAGTTGACAAAGATTCCTTGCGCGGTTTCTGGGCGAAGATAAATTTCATTGGCGCTTGATTCGGTCACGCCTTGGAACGTTTTAAACATTAAGTTAAATTGACGAATGCCGGTAAAATCTTGACTGCCGCAATCCGGACAAACGATATGATGCTCGTTGATCAGTTCTTCCATTTTGGAAAATGGCAGCCCGTCAACAATCATTTCGATTCCTTTTGCTTCTAAAGCTGTTTCAATGAGCTTATCAGCCCGATGACGCGCTTTACATTGTTTACAGTCGATCATTGGATCATTGAAGTTGCCTAAATGGCCTGATGCTTCCCATGTTTTTGGATTCATTAAAATAGCGGCATCTAAGCCGACATTATAAGGGGATTCTTGAACAAACTTTTTCCACCATGCCCGCTTAATATTATTTTTGAGCTCTGTACCAAGCGGACCGTAGTCCCATGTGTTGGCTAGTCCGCCATAAATTTCTGATCCTGGAAAGACAAATCCGCGATGCTTCGCATGAGCAACGATTTGATCCATTGTCACTGACATCTTTTTTCCTCCTTTATTTTTTCAAACAAAAACGCCCTCGCCACTAGGCCTTGCGCCTAGGGACGAGAGCGTGACTCCCGCGGTTCCACCCTAGTTGATGCGTATGCCGCATCCACTTTGTACCAAAGCAACTCCGGATTGCCGCTTCATTGACCATCTTCACCGGGCTTCCACCGCCCCCGGCTCGCTATGGAAGAGAGGGACAACTACTATTGATCCATCATCGTTACAATATCATATTTTGCTATTTATCATAACAAAAATAAAAAATGTTCGTCAATGCCAGGAGTTATTTTTTATATTTTTCTTCTTAAGCGCGACACGATCGGCGCTCCATCCCAAATAACCTCACTGTTTGCTTTTCGCTTTGCCACCTCCGGCTCTTGAAGCAAAAGCCAAAAATTCTTCGTTGGCAGCTTCCCAAGGCGATGCTTTGCGCTAAGCCGGTCTAAATACATTTGCCGTTTGTTGTCCATCTGTCGCGATAAATGATCCCCTTCGTCTGAAAAAGCGTACAAGATGCTGGCCGCCGCAACGCGCTTCACGCGAAATACCTCAGACACACGCAAAAAGAAATCCCAATCCCAGTAATTATGTACAAAAGGATCAAAGTAGCCGATCGACTCATGGATCTCCTTTCGATATAAGCTGCCGGATGGCACATAGGTGGAGAATTTCCGCATGGCTTCTTGATCATATTCATAAGCGAACAAAAAACGACGGAGCGGTATGCGCTGTCCCCGATCCATTCGATAGTGAAAGATTTCCACATCGGAATATACAAAATCCGCATCAACCATCGCTTCCACCATCCGCTCAAGATGGCAAGGCAGCAATAAATCATCATCGTCGCAGAGCATGATCCACTCGCCTCGCGCCTTTTTTACTCCGATATTTCGCGCTTCCACATGACCGACATTCGCCTGACAATGAATCAAACGAATGCGCATCTCTGGGTACAATGCGATAATATGATCAACACGTTCACCGCCATCATTGACAATGATCACTTCAAAATGGCGGTATATTTGCCTGCTTAACGACTCCAACAGCTCGGCGAGCGGATACGGTCGATTATAAGTAGGAACAACAATCGAAACAAATGGTTTCATCGTCGCGTCACTGCCTTCACCCCATTATTTTTCTACGCAGGGACTGCCGCGTCCCTTGCTCTAATGCTCCAGATGCAAACAAAACACCGATAACGACCAACAAAAAGCCGAGCCATTGCACCATCTGGATCGTCTCACCTAAAAAAAGCGACGAAGCGACTAACGAAAAAAATGGCGACAGGTTAATAAAAATAGCGGCTTCCGCGGCTCCAAGCTGCTGAATCGCCCGATTATAAATCATTTGTCCCAACCCGCTAGCCACCATCGCAGAAGCCAAAAATACAAGCCATGCAGAGCCTCGGCCCTCCAACAATTTGGACAGACCGTCTTTTTCAGTAACGAGGCCGATGATAAACAAAATAACAGAGCCTATCAACAGCATCCAAGCCGTTAATGCTCTTACATCCATGGTCTCCGCCAGCTTTTTAATAAAAATAAAGCTGAGTGCTTGGGCGAGTACGGCACAAAAAATAGAAACATCGCCAAGGGAAACGGAACCGAGCTTTGCAGAGCTATGTATCACAATAAAGATTACTCCTGTAAAACCAAGAACGATCCCGACAAATTTGCTTACTCCCAGCCGCTCTCGCAAAATCACGATGGCGAGCAATCCGGTGACTAGCGGCGACATTCCTAAAATAATGCCTGCATTAGAAGCGGTTGTTTTCACCAGACCCGCTGATAAAAAATAATGATGGCCTACCACATTGAACAGCCCCACAAGACCAATCCACACCAGCTGCCGCGCCGTAACCGACTGGCTTTGTCGCGTTACCGCCAAAATAGCGAGCACGGTCAACGCGGCAACCAACAGGCGCAAAGCTGTAATGGTAATAGGGGAAAAAGCATTGACTAATATTTTAATTGCAACCACATTGGCTCCCCAGCATATCATCACGAATACAAGCCCAATATATAGCGACCATTTTGTCATCTGATTTTACCTCTTTTATCAAAATAAAAAGAAGCGATAATACTAAAAGTATCGCTCCTTTTCTTATTTGTCAATTCTTATGCTAGCTCCTGCTGTTTGGTTTCCTTTCCTAATATCCATACGGCCAAAACACCGATAAAAATAGAAATGCAAAAAATCGTAAAAATTGTGGTCACTCCCACTTTTTGCGCGACAAGATAGCCGACTAACAGCGGCCCTAAAATGCCGCCAACCCGACCGAATGAAGCAGCCATCCCTGCTCCCGTTCCGCGAATCGAGGTCGGATACTGCTCTGGAGTATAAGCATACAAAGCACCCCATGCCCCCAAGTTAAAAAATGAAAGTAAAATGCCAAAAAGCATTAAAAAGGCGTGCGATTCCGCGTTGCCAAAAAAGTAGGCGCTGACCGCTGTCCCCATTAAATAAACAATAAGCACAAATTTTCGCCCGAGCCGCTCAATCAGCCAAGCAGCGCTAAAATATCCCGGCAATTGCGCCAGCGTCATAATCAGGACATATTGAAAGCTTTGAATCAAGCTGAATCCTTTGATGACCATCACGCTCGGGAGCCATAAAAACATGCCGTAATAGGAAAATACAACAGCAAACCAAAGCACCCATAACATAATCGTCTCACGGCGGTAAGCAGAAGACCATACCTTGATCACATTCGCAAGAACATTGCTTTCTGCTTTCGGCTTCGTAAATCGCGGAGAATCAGGCAAATTCAACCGTAAATAAAGCGCATAAAGGGCAGGAATCGCTGACAAAAGCAAGGCGAGCTTCCACCCATAGGACGGAATAATGAAATAGGAAATCAATGCTGATAAAAGCCACCCCAACGCCCAAAAGCTCTCCAGCAAGACAACCACTTTCCCGCGCTCACTTGCCGCAACACTTTCAGACACTAATGTCGAGGCGACTGGCAGCTCTCCGCCAAGACCCATCCCCACAATAAAGCGCAGCACTAGAAACGCTGCTAAAGTCGTCGTTAAAGCAGACAATCCACTTCCTAACGAAAATAATAAAAGCGTCAAAATAAAGACCTGCTTTCTTCCAATCTTGTCTGCTAAAAGTCCAAACACAAGCGCTCCTACTGCCATGCCAATCGAGTTCATGCTGCCAATCCAGCCCATTTGCTGAGCCGTTAACCCCCATTCTTTTTGCAGCGCCGCAATAATAAATGACAGCATGCCCACATCCATGGCATCGAACATCCAGCCTAAGCCGGCAATTCCTAAAAGTTTTCGCTGTGAAATTGCATATTGACTCATGACAAGCCTCCTTTATTGACAGGTGTCAATCTATACCATTCATTATATTGATATATTCCCCGTTATTCAAACAAAAAAACAAAGGAGGCTTACTCCTTTGTTCGGAATGAAAAAGCTTGTTCGATCACATATGTTAACCAATTCCTAAGTGTTTCAAAAGCAAATGGCACATTCAAACGCTCTGTCCACTGATGGGCATCACGGCCAATAGGGCCAACGTTTAGCACAGGCGCAGAAAACTCCGCCAGCGCCTGAATAGGAAGATCATATCCTTGGCCCCATAGCGGCATATTGGCTGTGAGCGTTCTTAAAGCAGAGAGCGGTTGATGCAATCCAACATAGCTTAAATCGGAAATGCCGCCAAAATAATGTTGCTGTACAAGGGAGATATCATCTTTTTCCTTGGCGTACGCCCGCAACTGATCAACGAGATAAAGAACAAGCGGATCATCGCTGGAATTCACAGCTGGATAGTAAGGCGGCGCATAAAATAATACGATCATCGGTCCTAAATTTTTGCAAAGAATGGCTAGCTGATCAACGAGCTCAATCGTCCGTTGCCGCTCATCTTTTCCGTCTCCATCCGCCAACACGCTTTGTTCAAGCTTCTCCACTTTTTCCGTTCCAAACATCTCGACCGCCCTTTGTCGCAGTTCAGCAAACGTCCACACATGAATGGATAGCCATCTCGGCGAAGATTGCTCCATTTGCGCAAAACGGAGAGCTTGCTCACGATATCGCTGTTCAATCTTTTCCGCTGCCCGCTTTGTTAATTGCCGTAACGATTCTGTAATGTCATCCATTGATTTTTGCTGCAAAAATAGATTAAATAGCGCTACAGCACGATGCGGAATTTGTACAGAATAATCCTCTTTTAAATCGGTCTGGAACAAACTTGTCGGCGGCGGGCTCACTTCTTGACCAAACAGCTCACAAAAATCAACATTCAACTCTAGTTCATTCACAATTTGCGAAACCATCCCGTTCGCATTTAATCCCGCTAATGGCTCACCAACATGCGTTTCCTTCCCATAGCAATAAAACCCTGGCAGCACTTTGCCGATGGAACCTGTATAAATATAATTCGTTTGATCGCCTGGATAACGCGTAAACATCGGTTCTGAATTAAGAACAAGCCGATAATTCAGGCGATGTTTTTTCGCCATCTCAACCAGCGCTGGCACAGCCGCCCGCATGCCCACTGAATTCACTTCTTCATCCGGCACGGTTAGAAGCAATACATTTCCACGGAAATAGCCGTGGCATGCCTGCTCGATAAGCGACATATGTAAAGCCAGCCCGCATTTCATATCCATGACCCCGCGGCCAAACAGCCACTCCCCTTGTACTAAGTCTGCTTGAACAGCTGCCGGCAGCTTCTCCTTATGATGATAAAAATACTGGGTCAGCGTCTCCGGAGAAAATGCCCACTCCTTCCAAATTCCATAATCTTGTACATCGACCACATCAAAGTGGCTGACAAGAACAATCGTATCTTCTACCTGCTCCTCTTGTTTAACAAGTGCTGTGACAAAATAGCGGCCGTCTCCTGTCGGATGCAGTTGCACAAGAGATGGGTGCGCTTGAAAATACTCAAGTGTACAAAGCTGTTGCGCAATATAATGCGCCAGCTCGACCTCCGCTTTTGAATGACTTACACTTGCATGCTGCACTAACTGACAGAGCAGCTGCTTTAACTGTTGCTTTGTCTGCCATTTCATCCTCTTCCCCCGCTTTTCTGTGTCATCCTTTCGTGCTGATGGATAGTGGTTTTGAAAAAGTACGCTTGTGCTTATGATATAAAGAAAGCATAGAATGCTTCGATCTTTATTCATCCATCCACACGTTTCCTTATCGCTACTATTTTAACAAATATCGAGGATAAACAAACGATATAAATACAACTTAAACCATGAACCTCTCCCACCCCACTCCGTTAAGAGCGGGAAACTTTTTGGGGGATTGTTAAACAAATGTTATCTATAGACCACAGCCAAACAACGCCGTTTTCAGACTTATTCATCGTTCTGTGAAACAGCGCTGTTCGATCGCCCAATCTTAGGAAAATATCCCCTTTATCGCTTGTTTACAAAACAGCGACAAATCATTGCTTATTTTCCTTTCTGTTTTGCTACAATAAAAATACATCCTAATTTGCCAGCCATGACTTGTACGATCAACATTGCTTTTCTGTTTGATTCTAGATCAACCATACCGATGTTTAACGATAGACAAAAAATAATCCGTACCATGCTTTACTGGCAGATCAGTCTTATGAGCTGAAACTATTATTTCGTTTGGAAGCGGGGATGACATGATACATAAAGAAGATCCATTTAAAGCGAATTTCGACAGTCTTGAAGAGTTTGCCGATCGCATCAGTGATTTGTTGCAATGCCCGATTACGATTGAAGATGCGAACCATCGGCTCATCGCCTACAGCGCCCATGATGACTATACAGATCCGGCGCGGACCGCCACCATTATTAGCCGCCGTGTTCCAGAGAAAGTCATTAATAGCCTCTGGAAAACAGGAGTCATTCCTGCGTTGTTAAGTAGCGAAGAGCCTTTGCGCGTCGAAACGATCTCTGATGTGGGTCTCGGGAATCGAGTGGCCGTATCCATTTGGAAAAATAATGAGGTGATTGGATTTATTTGGGCGCTAGAAACAGGGAGAACCCTTTCCAAGGATGATATGGAATTGCTGAAAAAAGCAGCGAAGGCGGCTAAAAATAAAGTATTGCAGCTGTACATGCGCAAAAATAAACGAGAAGAACGGGTGCAAGAATTTTTTTGGAAATTGCTTACTGGCCATATTAAAACAAATGAAGAAATTCATGAAAATTTTAGCGCGATGCAAATTCCGGCCGCCCCACGTTTTTCCGTTCTTGTCTTCCGCTTTGCCAACGGCATTACAAGCGATTTAGAAAAACAAATTTCTTACATTTTACAAACCACTCAACAAGTTCAAGTTCTACTGTATACCGTTGAACGAAACGATTTCATTTTATTGGTGGCTCCAAAATCAGCCGATCAGCCATTGTATGAATTGAATCAATTTATCTCCTCATTTGCGACAAAAATGAAGGAACGCTTCCATATTAACAGCATTCAAAGCAGCTTTGGCGGCATTTATGAAACGTTCGAATACATTGAAAAGAGCTACAAGGAAGCCCTGACCGTTTTATCAATGAAAGAAAAGTTTCCTGAGCAAACTTTTTCCATTTATGGATATCAACAATTAGGTATTTATCAATTTTTTGATTTATTGTTAGAAAAAAAACAGCAAGGAGAATTTGCAAATTCAGCGCTGACAAAACTGCAGGCCTACGATGAGAAGCATCATACCAACCTCATCGAAACGTATGAAGCCTTTTTCGATCACGACAGCAATGTCAATGAAACCGCAAAGGCGTTAAATATCCATCCCAACACTCTTTCATATCGGCTCAAGCGCATCGCCGAAATTGGTGAAATCGATTTGCACAATATGAACCAAAAAGTCAAATTATATATCGATATTAAATTGGCCAAATATGAAGCATTGCATTAATTTTGTGGAAATCCACAAAATAATGCTGCTTCTTTTTCTTTTCTAAACAAAGAAAAAATCATGGAAACTGTGTATACTGCAAGTAAGGACAATATGAGGGAGGAACTCATCCATGATTATTGGTGTACCAAAAGAAATAAAAAATAACGAAAATCGTGTGGCAATCACTCCGGCTGGAGTTATGTCATTCGTTCAAGCTGGTCATACAGTGATTATTGAAAAAGACGCAGGGATTGGAAGCGGTTTCACAAACGAAGACTATGCAAGCGCTGGTGCGCAAATCATTGATAGCGCGAAAGACGTTTGGGCGCAAGCTGATATGGTTATGAAAGTGAAAGAGCCGCTTGCAAGTGAATACGACTATTTCCGCCCAGGATTAATTTTATTCACATACTTGCACCTTGCGGCAGAGCCTGAATTAGCGCGGGCGTTAAAAGAAAAAGGCGTGATCGCCATCGCTTATGAGACTGTACAAGTTGGCCGCACGCTTCCGCTTTTAACACCAATGAGTGAAGTCGCTGGACGCATGTCCGCACAAATCGGCGCACAATTTTTAGAAAAGCCAAAAGGCGGAAAAGGCATTCTTCTTGGCGGTGTCCCAGGCGTTAGCCGCGGCAAAGTCACGATTATCGGCGGCGGTGTCGTCGGAACAAACGCAGCGAAAGTGGCGATCGGCCTAGGTGCAGATGTTACGATCATCGACTTGAGCGCTGACCGTCTTCGCGAACTTGACGACATTTTTGGCAACCAAATTACAACGCTTATGTCAAATCCAATGAACATTGCCCAAGCTGTCGCACAATCGGATCTTGTGATTGGCGCCGTCCTCATTCCAGGTGCCAAAGCGCCTAAGCTTGTAACAGAAGAAATGGTGAAAAACATGAAGCCTGGTTCTGTCATTGTCGATGTTGCGATCGACCAAGGCGGCATTGTGGAAACAAGCGACCATGTCACAACACACGACAACCCAACATATGAAAAACACGGGGTTGTTCACTATGCGGTTGCCAACATGCCTGGCGCTGTACCAAGAACATCCACCATTGCTTTGACAAACGTAACCATTCCATATGCGCTACAAATCGCAAATAAAGGGGTACGTCAAGCCATTGCCGACAATGCCGCATTAAAACTTGGCGTCAATGTCGCAAATGGCGAAATCACATATGAAGCCGTTGCCCGTGACCTTGGCTACGAATACGTATCAGTTGAAGAAGCGCTCGAAAAACAATTTGCCGTTCAAGCATAATGCAAAACCGGGTACCATCGATCATGGTGGTACCCGGTTTTTTTATTTTTAATGAAAGAAAAGCCTCTGTTTGGAGGCTAACGAACCCTTCTTTACATTATCGCTTTAAAAAACATCCAACCGTCTTCATATAGCCGGATGGCCAAAAATCTGGAAACATGGAACCCGTTCGATCTCCTCTAAGGAATCATGGATTCTTCTGCTCTTGCCATCTAAAATATCTAGTTCCAATAAGAATGCTGCCTACATAGAGAACCGCTAGAAAAATAAAATCGAACAACAAATCTGATACAAACAGCTTTCCTGTCCATCCTCCTTGCATGAGATCAACGACCGATGTCAACGGAACGGAATTAGAAATCTTTTGCATCACCTGCGGCCGTGGCTCAACGATGAGGACATAGTGCGACTTGAGTCTCGAAACTCTATCGGAGTCGGTCCTTAGCCAAAAAGCAAAACAGCCTTTCCCATTCAGGAAAGGCTGTTTCCTTATAACGCTTTTTTAAATTGGTCAAATTGATCAAGAACTTTATCGGATGGCTGTTTCGTCAACAAGCTGACGACAATAATCGCGAGCAAGCTTGCCGCAAAACCAGGAACCATTTCATATAGCAGGTTTTTCAAATAATCCGACTGCGTCCAAAGGATGACCGTTGCAGCTCCCACAACCATTCCGGCTAATGCTCCCCACTTGGTCATCCGCTTCCAACATAAGCTTAGCAAAATAACAGGTCCAAAAGAAGAACCGAATCCAGCCCACGCATAGCCGACAAGGCGTAAAATGGTATCGTTTTGCTTGAAAGCGAGCGCAGCAGCGACCAATGACACGAGCAAAACAGCCAATCGGCCAATAAGAACAAGCTCTTTATCAGAGGCTGAGCGACGGAACCATACTTTATATAAATCCTCCGTTAATGAACTGGACGTAACAAGCAATTGCGATGAAATCGTGCTCATAATCGCCGCTAAAATCGCAGCAAGCAAAAATCCCGTAATTAACGGATGGAATAAAACTTCGCCAAGCTTAAGGAATACCGTTTCTGGATCCGCTAGCTTTGCTCCTGACTTAAAATAGTAAGCGATTCCAAATAACCCTGTCAACATAGCCCCAACGACAGAAAAAATCATCCAGCCCATTCCAATGCGGCGAGCGTTTTTCATTTCCTTAATAGAAGAAATCGCCATAAATCGAACGATAATATGTGGTTGTCCGAAATATCCAAGTCCCCAAGCAAACAAAGAAATCACGCCAAGCAAAGTGGTCCCTTTGAATAAATTTAACAAATCCGGATTAATGTCACGGATCGTGTTCATCGTATCGCCTACGCCCCCTGTATGAAAAAGGGTGACAACAGGCACAAGAATTAAAGCAATAAACATAATCAAGCCTTGAACAAAGTCTGTCCAGCTAACGGCTAAAAATCCGCCAAACAGCGTATAAGCCACAACTACTCCCGCAACAATCCATAGTCCTGTATGATAGCTTGTGCCAAAAGAGTTTTGGAACAAGACCGCTCCGGATACTAATCCAGAAGATACGTAAAATGTGAAAAAAATCATAATGACAAGACCGGAAATTAAACGCAATAGCTTCGATGTGTCCCCAAAGCGGTTTTCCAAAAATTCTGGAATGGTAATCGAATCATTAGCGACTTCTGTATAAACGCGCAAGCGCGGTGCCACGTACAACCAGTTGGCATAAGCTCCAAGCGTTAAACCAATGACAATCCAAGAAGCGCTTAAGCCTTGTACATACATCGCTCCAGGCAATCCCATTAAAAGCCATCCGCTCATATCGGAAGCCCCGGCACTGAGCGCTGTAACCGCAGGACCTAATGTACGTCCGCCAAGCATATAATCAGAGAGATTTGATGTTCTCTTATATGCCCAATATCCAATCAGTAACATCCCGATCATATAAATCGTGACCGAAATTAATACCATGGTGTTCTCCCCTTCCTTTGTTGTCTCTAGTCAATAACATCATAAACGAAAGAATATTATTTATGCAATAGTAATCATATTTTTCCATCTGTAGTATAACAACAATAAAGCCGCTAAAAATCAATGTTTTTAGGCATTTTCAACATATATTTAAAAAATATTCAGACAAATAAAAAATAATAAATAATTCAATTGCATTTAGATTGCATTATTTCTTCCTCTATTATAAAAATATATTTTGTTTTCTTAATCGTCTTAATTTATAATATATTTATTGAAATAAAACATTTTTTAAAAATGTATAATTTTACATTTACATTTGCGATATGCTTTAAGAACCAATGAATTCAATTACATATTATTCTATAAAGAACTCATCTTCTTCTCTTTGTTTCTAAATATTACAAAAATTGTTTTTATAAAAAGTATTGCATAAACAAACGAATGCTGGTAGTATGATAATCGTCCTAGGAAACACTTGAAGAAATCGATCAGCTGAAACTAAATGAGAAATTAATGTTATTTTTTATATTTTTACAATATAAAGGGGGAAGGAAATAATGAAAAAAATGGCGGTATTTGCTGTGATACTTGCTCTCTTTGTGGCTTTAGCAGGGTGTGGCGGCAAATCATCCGATCAATCTTCAGAAAGTGGAGATAACAACAAAAAAATCATTGTCGGAACAGATGCTGCATTCGCACCATTTGAGTATATGGATAAAGGGAAAATTGTAGGATTTGATGTTGATTTGTTAGATGCTGTCATGAAGGAAGCAGACATCAAATATGAGTTAAAAAACACCGGCTGGGATCCTTTATTCGCAGCTTTACAAAATGGAAAAGAAGTGGATATGGGTGTTTCCGGAATTACAATTGACGATAAACGGAAACAAACTTATGATTTCTCTATCCCATATTTCGAATCCATTCAAATGATTCTTGTAAAAGAAAATAGCCCAGTCAAAAACGCCCTTGATTTAAAAGGCAAAATGATTGGCGTCCAAAATGGAACGACGGGACAAGCAGCCGTGGAAAAGTTGTTCGGGGCTGAAAACAAAAACATTAAAAAATTTGAAAATACCGTCGTCGCGATTATGGACCTTTTAAACGGCGGCGTGGAGGCCGTTGTGACAGATAATGGTGTCGCCAACGAATACGTGAAAAACAATCCTGATAAAAAACTAAAAACGATTGAAGATCCAACAAACTTCCAACCAGAATTTTACGGCTTTATGTTTCCTAAAGGAAGCGATTTGAAGCCAAAAATCGATGAAGCGCTGAAAAAAGTCATCGACAGCGGCAAATATACTGAAATCTATCAAAAATGGTTCGGGAAAGAACCAAATCTCGATAATTTGTTAAAGCAACAATCATCATAATCGGTAAAAAATTGCGTAACTATTCGTCGCTAGTTACGCAATTTTTATAAGAAAGGTGAGGAGAATGGATTTTCGTTTTGATATTATTCAGGAATATGCCCCCTTTTTTCTAAAAGGCCTAGGGATCACGATTTTTGTATCTATTATTTCCATTGTTGTCGGTTCAATCCTCGGACTTGCCATCGGTCTAGGCAAAATGTCCACTAATCGGCTTATTCGCTTCCCATTTGAATGGTATGTGAACTTTTTCCGCGGTACACCGCTATTAGTCCAAATGCTGTTAGTCCATTTTGGGTTAATGCCTATTTTCTTTGCACAGCCAAGCGCTACCGTATCACTGGCTGTATCCTTATCCTTAAACTCTGCAGCCTATGTGGCGGAAATTTTCCGCGCCGGCATTCAATCCATCGACAAGGGACAAATGGAAGCCGCCCGTTCATTAGGAATGACCCATACCCAAGCCATGCGTTATATTATTTTACCGCAGGCGTTAAAACGAATGATTCCACCATTTGCGAATGAATTTATCGTCTTAATAAAAGACTCCTCTCTTGGTGCTGTCATTGCGGCCCCGGAGCTCATGTATTGGGGGAGAGCCGCACAGGGACAATATTATCGCGTATGGGAGCCATATTTAACGGTCGCGCTTATTTATTTGATTTTAACCCTTTCCCTTAGTAAATTACTAAATTATTTGGAAAGGAAGTATTCGAACCAATGATTAAAGTGACAAATTTAAAAAAATCATTTGGCGATCTTGAAGTATTAAAAGGAATTAATGCACACATTAAAGAACGCGAGGTTGTGGTCGTCATCGGCCCATCCGGTTCAGGAAAATCCACCTTTTTACGTTGTTTAAATTTGCTTGAAGACTTTGACGAGGGCGATATTATAATCGATGGATTCCATTTAAAAGACAAAAACACGAACATCAACAAAGTGCGTGAAGAAGTCGGCATGGTGTTTCAACGCTTTAACTTATTCCCGCATATGACCGTACTGGATAACATTACGCTAGCTCCTGTCAAAGTCCGCAAATGGACGCTAGAAAAAGCGAAAGAAACGGCATTGGAGCTCTTGAAAAAAGTCGGCCTTCAAGATAAAGCGAACGTCTATCCTGACTCTCTCTCTGGCGGTCAAGCTCAGCGCGTCGCGATCGCCCGCGCCTTAGCCATGGGGCCGAAGGTGATGCTGTTTGATGAACCAACATCGGCATTAGATCCGGAAATGGTCGGAGAAGTATTATCCGTTATGAAGCAGTTAGCCAACGAAGGAATGACGATGGTTGTCGTCACACATGAAATGGGCTTTGCTCGCGAGGTTGGCGACCGCGTCCTGTTTATGGACGGCGGCTATATCGTCGAAGAAGGAGCGCCAAGCGACATCTTCGACAACCCGCAACACGAACGGACAAAATCATTTTTATCGAAAGTGCTATAAAAAACCTTTGTCATCCACTTTAACGAAAACACGTCTCACCTCAAAAAGAGACGAGTTTCGGACAAAGTGGATCATTTTTTATGACGCGACATGCGAGGCATCCGCTCAGCCCATCGAATCCAGCTTAGTCATACACGAATACACAAAAAAGACCGATCTCTGTAACAGAGACCGGTCTTTTGTATTATAAAACGAACCACATAACCCAAATCGAACCAGCGACAACAACAACGGCGATGAAAAAGCTATAGAGCATATTAATGGTTTGAACTCTGCCGCTGTCGCTTTCCGTCATGTGCATGAACATAAACAGCTGCAATGCCGCTTGCAACACAGCTAGCGCCACAATCACGCCAAGAATCGCTTTTATGGTCCAGCCTGACGACAGAGCCACCCATAACGCGATAAATGTGAGCACAAGAGATAAAATAAACCCGACAATATGTTTCCAAGGAAATGTCTCATGGTGATGGTTTGCTCCCATCTTACATCACCATCCCTGTCAAATAAACTAAAGTAAAGATGAAAATCCAGACGACATCAAGAAAGTGCCAGTACAAGCTGACGATAAACACTTTACGCGCCGTTCTTGGAGTAAAACCACGCTGCAACAGCTGAACAATAATTAAAATCATCCAGCAAATCCCGAGGCTCACGTGCGCTCCGTGCGTCCCAACGAGCACAAAAAAGCTCGAAAGGAATGCGCTTGTCTGGATCGTCGCGCCCTCATGCACATAATGAATAAACTCACGAATTTCAAACGTAATAAATCCTGCCCCTAAAAGAAGCGTCACTAAAAGCCATGTTAACAAACCGGACAAGCGGCGACGGCGCATCTCAAACACCGCAAGCCCACACGTAAAGCTACTTGTTAAAAGAAGCAATGTCTCAATCATCACATCTTTAATTTCAAACAAGTCGCTGGTCGTTGGACCACTGCCCGTCCGTTGGAATAAAACAAGATAGGTGGCGAATAAGGTCGCAAACAACACGACCTCAGCACCAAGAAAAATCCAAAACCCTAGAATATTTAGGCGGCTTTCCTCTGTTCGATACTCCAATGGCATCGTTTCATCGTACTGATGAGCTGCTTCTGCCATCTCTTATGCCCCCTTTCCCGACAAACGTTCCGTACGTTTAATTTCATCTACGCTGATATAATAACCGTCATCATCGTCAAATGAACGGAGAATCAATCCAAGAGCAATAAAGATCGTTGCGATAATCGCCAACCAAAACCATTTAAATACAAGGCCGAAGCCCGCAAAGAAAAAGGCGATTGAAATAAGGAACGGACGACCGGAATTGCTTGGCATATGAATCGGTTTTAATTTTTCCTCATCAATTTCGAAGCCCTTTCCGGATTTCTTCATCTCCCAATATGCATCTAAATCCTTCACCTCAGGGGTGATCGCAAAATTGTAATGTGCCACCGGGGAAGACGTCGCCCATTCAAGTGTACGGCCATCCCATGGATCTCCCGTCATATCGCGTTCCCCGTAGCGCGCGCTATAATAAATGTTATAGCAAAGCACGATAAACCCGATTCCCATTAGAACCGCACCAACGGATGCGACAACGTTAAGCGGCGTCCAGCCAAGCCCCTCAGAATACGTATACATGCGTCGCGTCATACCCATTAATCCTAAGAAATACATTGGGAAGAAGCAAATATTAAATCCGATCATAAACAGCCAGAATGTCCATTTTCCTAAACGCTCGTTTAGAATATGCCCGAACATTTTTGGATACCAATAATGCAATCCTGCAAAGCAAGCAAAAACGGTACCGGCAATTAGCACGTAATGGAAGTGGGCAATTAAGAAATAGCTGTTATGATATTGATAATCCGCCGCAGCCATGGCTAACATGACACCGGTGACCCCACCAATGACAAAGTTCGGTATGAATGCCAATGACCAAAGCATCGCTGTTGTAAAACGAATTTTCCCTTTACGAAGCGTAAAGAGCCAGTTGAAAATTTTCACACCCGTCGGAACGGCAATCGCCATCGTTGTAATCGAGAAAACCGAGTTAACAGCTGCTCCAGCTCCCATTGTAAAGAAGTGATGCACCCAAACGATAAAGCTTAAAAAGGCAATTCCTACAATCGAATAGACCATCGCTTTATAACCAAAAAGACGTTTGCGAGCAAACGTGCTCACTACCTCAGAGAAAATTCCAAACGACGGCAAAATGACAATGTATACTTCCGGATGTCCCCAAATCCAGAATAGGTTCGCCCAAAGCATCGACATCCCGCCATTCGCCATCGTAAAGAATTGTGTATCAAATAGACGGTCAAACGTCATAAGCGCCAATGCGACTGTCAACACTGGGAACGCGAAAATAATTAATACGCACGTGATTAAAATCGTCCATGTAAACATTGGCAT
Source organism: Anoxybacillus sp. PDR2 (assembly GCF_009834045.1). Lineage (NCBI taxonomy): Bacteria > Bacillati > Bacillota > Bacilli > Caryophanales > Anoxybacillaceae > Anoxybacillus > Anoxybacillus sp. PDR2. The sequence goes on from NZ_CP047158.1 coordinate 3,735,460, forward strand.
GCGCATCAATGTCATGCCTGGCGCACGCATTTTTAAAATGGTCACGAGAAAGTTAATCCCCGTCATCAGCGTACCGATACCGGAAATTTGCAAAGCAACCGCATAATAGTTATTCCCAACACCTGGACTAAATTCGTTGCCAGCAAGCGGGAAATACGAAGTCCAACCGGCATTCGGCGATCCCCCAATGACAAAGGAGATATTAAACAACATCGCACCAACGAAAAATAACCAAAAGCTTAACGCATTCAAATAAGGATACGCGACATCACGCGCTCCGATTTGCAAAGGTACGACAATGTTCATCAACCCGATAATAAACGGCATCGCCATGAATAAAATCATGATCGTACCGTGAGTAGTGAAAATTTCATTATAATGTTCTGAATTGAGAAATTTCATGTTTGGTGCTGTTAATTGCGCCCTCATAAGCAGCGCATCCACACCGCCGCGGAACAACATCAGCACCGCTGAAATAATGTACATGACTCCGATTTTTTTATGGTCAACAGTTGTCAACCATTCATCCCAAAGCCATTTCCATTTTTTAAAATACGTAAGAACGAAAACAATACCAATCACCGTTAATACAATCGCTACATCGGCTGCATAGATCAGCGGTTCCCCTGTGACAAAAAACTCGCTCCACTTCATGCACCTGTTCCTCCTTCCTTACATTGAATGCACGTCTTCGTCCCTTTGTCCTTGACGATACGGTCTCTCATCGATCTGACACGCTCTCTCCCTTCACGAATCGTTTCGCATGCTCGATCCATGCAAGGTACGTGTTCAAAACGTCATTTACCTAACAAAGAGCCTCTTCGCCACATATTGTTTAGGAGCTGTTGATCGCTCACATCCTCATTCTATTGACCAACCATCTCTCGCACGCCAAACAACAGCTCCCTATCTTCATGTTCTTCGAAACCTACTCTACTACTATCCCGTTGCCCTCAAGCGGATTGCACAATCTTGCTTGTTCGTCGGCCTCTCCCGCATGATGGCTGTTCTGTTTGGAATGGTCGATCCATTCAAGATGTGTGTTGGAGAATGTCATTCTGCCAACGAGCCCTGGTTTTAAAATGGTTTCATATTTCGTTTCACTCAATTTAGGAGCTGTGCTTTGTGCCTCTTTGACCCATTTATTAAACTCTTTTTGCGTTTGGGCCACTACTTCAAACTCCATATGAGTAAAGCCTTCTCCTGAGAAGTTCGCACTCCGTCCCATGTATGAGCCTGGTTCATCTGCTTCTAGGAACAATTCTGTTTCCATACCGTCCATTGCATATTTTTGTCCACCTAATTGCGGAACCCAAAAAGAGTTCATCGGGCCAACGGACGTTAATTTAAACTTGACGGGAACGTCTACAGGAATATTGACATAGTTTACCGTTTCAATATTTTGATCCGGATAGCTAAAAATCCATTTCCAGTTCGCTGCTGTTACATGGATCGTTATAGGCTCTACTTTTTCCTTCGTTGGCTTTTCCAAAGCAAAGGTAGCCTTTACAGTCGGAATGGCCAATGCTGTAACAATAAGAATAGGAATGGCTGTCCAGACGATTTCCAGCAATGTGTTTCCTTCTTCTTCTGGCTCATAATTTTCCATCCCCGGTTTTTCCCGATAGCGAATCAGTACAACGGTAAATAATACGAATACGACGACAATAATGAGCAGCATAAATCCAATCGACCAAAGGATTAAATCGTATTGCGTTTTGGCTACTGGCCCTTTTGGCCGCATGACTAGCATATTTTCGCTGCAACCGCTTAATAACAGCACTAAAGATAACGGAAGCAACGAAGCCCATTTCCATATCTTCTGCTTCATCGCTTTGCTTCCCCCTTCACAAACAAGATAACACTGTTACGTAGAAATTGTTTTAATCCGTTTCTAACATATCAAAAGTAAAAATGTTTGAAACTAATTATGAAAAAAGTTCATAAATCAGAAAAATATTTGTCACAATGTGTTCAAAAACTGTTCATGAAATATTCATTTGTGTGGATAAAATATGAAAAACCCCCAAATTCAAAATAAAGCTGATCCTTTTGGAAGGATCAGCTTTATTTTCCCAGGCGCATTTTCATCATTTTTCTTGTACGCGGATGAAGGGTTTGCCACATCCATTTTTCATATAGTTCTTTTCTCTCAGAAAGCGTTAAATAATACGCTTCCCCCGCCTGCTTCCGCGCCCGTTGTGTCACGTCATAGAGCGTCAAAGCAGCTGCTACTGATATGTTAAAGCTTTGTACAAAGCCATGCATCGGAATCATAAACGTTCCATCAGCTAAATGAAGCGCTTCCTCTGATACACCGCGATGCTCGTTGCCAAACAGAAGCGCCGTGGGACGCGACACATCCATCTCATGAAGCGCAATGGTTCCTTCCCTTAAATAGCTCGCGAGTACCTGATATCCGGCAGATTGTAACTCTCGAATAGCAGTGGAGATATCCGATTTCTGGTGAACCGTCAGCCATTTATCCGCATTTCTTGTCACAAAAGGATTCGGCTGAAACGGCGCTTGTCCTGTGACCACATATATATCCTGTAGTCCAAAAGCCTCCGCCGAACGTAGCACAGCCGCTTGATTATGCGGATCATCTACCGCTTCCGTTAATATCGTAATATGGCGAGTTCTCTTATTTAACACATCATACATTCGCTTTAATCGCTCAGGTACAATCATTTCCCAAATAGGTTGGTTTTCTTCTGTTAATAAACCCTCTTGCTTTAATTGTTCAATGAACGCCTTTGCTTCTTGATCGTTCATCGGCTTCACCTTCGTTCCTATCAAAATTTCTAAGAACGAATTTCATTGTACAAAATTTCAAGGTATCCAGCAAATGAAAAAGGGCTCTTTATATAGAGCCCTTTCCGTCTACGCTAAATAAGCCTCGCGCACCTGCTCATTGACAAGCAGTTCTTGTCCAGGTCCGGTCATGACGATTTCCCCTGTCTGAATCACATAACCACGGTGAGCAATTTGCAACGCTTGGAACGCGTTTTGCTCGACAAGCAAAATTGTCATCCCTTCTTCGTTGAGCTCATGGATAATTTCAAAAATTTGTTCAACGATAATCGGCGCAAGTCCCATCGATGGCTCATCTAGCATTAAGAGCTTTGGCTGCATCATCAGCGCTCTGCCGATGGCTAGCATTTGCTGCTCTCCACCACTCATCGTGCCGCCTTTTTGATGAAGCCGCTCTTTAATTTTAGGAAAGTAGTGAAACACGCGTTCCATACGCTCCTCAATGACTTTTCGATCCTTTACAGAAAATGCCCCCATTTCTAAATTTTCCTTTACCGTTAAACGCGGGAAAATGCGTCGTCCTTCCGGCACATGGGCAATTCCATCAAAAGCTGTGACATGCGGAGGCGTATTCGTAATATCCTTTCCATTGTACAAAATCGTGCCGCTTTTCGGTTTGACTTGCCCGCTGATCGTCTTCAGCGTCGTCGATTTTCCGGCACCATTGCTGCCGATCAGCGTAACGATTTCCCCTTCATTCACCTCAAGCGTAACTCCTTTTAAAGCGTGAATACCGCCATAAAACGTATTAATATTCTCTAAACGTAATAAACTCATCTGCGAGGTCCTCCCTTTATGAAGCTGTTGCAGCCGCGCCTTTTCCTAAATAAGCTTCGATGACTTTTTGATTGTTACGTATTTCATCAGGTGTACCTTCGGCAATTTTTTCCCCATGATCCAACACCACAATATGCTCGGAAATTTCCATGACAAGCTTCATGTCGTGTTCAATCAAAATAATCGTTAAATCAAGCTCTTCTCTCATATTATAAATAAGCTTTGTTAGCTCACTCGTCTCCTTCGGGTTCATCCCGGCCGCCGGCTCATCCAGCAGCAGCACTTTCGGTTGCGTCGCCAATGCGCGGGCGATTTCTAGCTTACGCTGCGCTCCGTATGGCAGATTTTGCGCTTCTTCATTAAATAGTGATTCGAGCCCGACATATTCTAGTAAGCGATAAGCCTCTTTTCTTGCTTCCTTCTCTTCTTTTCTTACATGAGGTAAATTAAAAATTGTACTGAACAGTCCGCCATGAAGATGCGTATGCATACCAACCATCACATTCTCTAAAACAGTGATCGCCCCAAACAACCGAATATTTTGAAAGGTACGAGCAATGCCTTTTCTCGTGACTTGGTGCGGCTTTAACCCTACAATCGATTCGCCATTTAATAAGATATCACCGCTTGTCGGCTGGTAAACGCCTGTCACCATGTTAAAAAACGTCGTTTTTCCGGCACCGTTCGGACCAATCACAGCTGTAATCGAACCCTTTTCCACGTCCATGTCGATGTTGCTGTTAGCGACAAGTCCGCCGAATTGCTTCGTTAAATTTTTAACTGTCAAGATGGACATGCTGTGCCCCCTCCTTTTGTACGCCGGCATTCATTGGCGGATGTCCTGATGTGTCTGTTAAATCCTCTTTTTTAAATACCGGATTTTTCGCCGGCAATAATCCCTGCGGGCGGTAAAGTGCAAATAAAATCAAAATAGCTCCGAAAATAAACCGTTGCATTTTCGCTGGCGAAAGAGCGTCAGGAATACTGATCACACCGTTTAAGCTAAGCTGATTGAGCCAGTTTGTCAGCTCTGTTAACACTTGGAGATTTAGAATCGTCACAAGAGCGGCACCAAGGATGACGCCTGGCACACTGCCCATTCCTCCTAAAATCACCATGACTAAAATCGTAATGGATTCAAGCAGCGTAAAACTTGTCGGGTCAACAAACGTTTGCTTGGCAGCAAATACGACCCCCATCATTCCGGAAAACGATGCCCCGACGGCAAACGCCATCAGCTTCGTCCGCACAAGATGAATCCCCATCGATTGGGCGGCAATCTCATTTTCCCGCACCGCTTTCCATGCACGGCCGATTTTTGAGTATTCCAAACGGCGAACGGCGAAAATAACTACCAGTAAAATAACTAATACGATGTAATAAAATTGGCTTGGATACATAAAGTCCAGTCCGAATAATTTAGGCGGCTGAACCGATGCGAGCCCCATGGCTCCATTCGTAATATTCACAGGCTTATCCAAGTTATTGAAAATAATGCGGATAATCTCTCCAAAACCTAACGTAACAATCGCTAAATAGTCTCCTTTAACCCGTAAAACAGGAATCCCTAGCAATATTCCGAATAACGCCGCAGCGAGACATCCGATAAAAATAAATACCCAAAAGCTCCCTCCAGAAAGAGGATAATGTCCAAACGGCATAAAATTATTTGCCTGAGATGTGGCAAAAATGCCATATGTGTAGGCCCCGATGGCAAAAAAGGCGACAAATCCTAAGTCTAAAAGCCCTGCCATCCCTACAACAATATTCAATCCGAGTGCCATCGCAATATAAATGCCGACTAACGTTGCCACTTCCATATAAGATTGATACGCTTCCCCTTGGCTAGCGGCAAAGGGGAGCAGTACCACCATCACTAAGCCGGCCACCAACCATTTGATGCGATTGGAAAATGTGGTAAAATACAATAATAATAAGGAAGCAAGGAGCAATAAAAAAGCGATAACAGATTTTTGAGCCAAATATAAGCTCAGAAATGTCACAACAATATACAATCCGATCATGATTGCCTGAAGGCGCTTGTTCGCTTGAATCGTACTCAGCCAATTTTTCATGTCGATCACCTACACTTTCTCTACTGTCACTTTTCCGAATAAACCTTCCGGCTTAAAAATTAATACGATAATTAAAATAGCAAAAGCAAATACATCCTTATATTCTGCGCCGAGAACTCCGTGGGAAACGATCGGCAAATTCGCCGCGGCAAACATCTCAAGCAAACCGATGAGAATCCCGCCAAACATCGCACCGCGGATATTGCCAATACCGCCTAAAACCGCTGCCGTAAAAGCCTTTAGCCCTAGAATAAAGCCAATGTACGGATCGATCGTTCCGTATTGAACTGCAAACAATACTCCCGTGGCTCCTCCTAATGCTGAGCCAATAAAAAATGTAAGAGCGATGACTTTATTCACGTTTACCGTCATCAACGCCGCTGTTTCCCGGTCTTGTGCAACAGCGCGCATCGCCATTCCCCATTTGGTTCTATTCACGAAAAAGTCCAATGTGATCATCATCACGATAGCGACACCTAATACAATGAAAAACGAGGATTTTACCGATGCATCATTAAATACGGACAAGATTGAAGAGGCTTCAATTCCAATTTGCTTATTGAATAAATTTGGTCCTGTTAAAATATAGTTGCCATTTTTCAATTCTGTAATAAAACGGACAAGATCTTGAAGCAAAAACGAAATGCCGATCGCCGTGATTAATGTAATAAGCTTCGGCGCATTACGCAACGGGCGATAAGCAACCCTCTCAATACCCATTCCAAGCAAACCGGTAAGTACCGACGTAACGATTAACACCAACACTAAAGTAATAATGGCTGGCATAGAGGTAATCCAACCCAATCCAGAAAACGTCAATAAAATCGCCGTTCCTACAAACGCCCCTGTCATAAAAATCTCGCCGTGAGCAAAGTTAATTAATTCTAAAATTCCATAAACCATCGTATATCCTAGTGCAACAATCGCATATACAGCTCCCAGTGCTAAACCGTCAATCAGCACTTGAGGCAATGTGTGCAATACTTGTTCAATCATTCTGTTCACCTGCCTGTTTTTGCTACTTTTACTTTTCCATCAGAAAGGCGCCTAGCTTTATGGCTACAGACAACAAATGTTCTTTGTTTGTCATCAATGAACTAAGCTAGGCGCCCAGTAACACTCTAAACTTTAAATTGAAGGAAAAGGAGCAATGATCTTCCCCACCTTTTCCAACTATGATTACTGCTTACTTACTTCATCCTCCAATTTAGCTGGATATTTTGCTTCGTCAAATTTATAAATGTAGATTTTCGCATATTTATTGTCGCCTTTTTCATCAAAGCTTACCTTTGTAACCACTCCTTCATATTCTTGAACTTTGCGAACGCCCTCAGCCACTTGCTGGCGAGAAGGAAGCTTGTTTCCGTTTTCTTTAATGGCATTTTCAATTCCTTTTAGCAATACTCCCATGGAGTCATAACCATAAGCAGAATAAGATTCGATATCTTTTCCAAATTTTTGCTTATACTTTTCGGCAAATTGCTTTCCAGCATCTGTCGCTGTCGTAAGACCAGCCGCAGATGTCATATATACATTTTTTACTGCGTCTCCAGCGATTTGCACAAGCGTCGATGAGTCTAAACCGTCACCGCCCATGATCGGTACCGTAATCCCTTTATCGCGCGCTTGCTTAATCAACTGGCCACCTTCCGTATACAAGCCACCAAAGTATACAAGGTCCGGCTTTTTCGCTAGCACTTGGTTTAGCACGCCGTTAAAGTCTTTTTCGCCGACTGTAATTCCTTCAAAGCCGACCACTTGAGCGCCTAGATCTTCAGCGCCCTTTTTAAATGCTTCTGCCAAGCCGCTACCATATGCGGTTTTGTCTTGGATAATGAAGATTTTTTTCGCTCCAAGCTTTTCGATTGCGAATTTCGCTCCTGCAGGTCCTTGGAAATCATCGCGGGCACAAATGCGGTTAACTGTTTTTAAGCCGCGGTCTGTCACGTCAGTTGCTGTGTTTGCTGGGGAAACCATCGGAATGCTGTATTTTTCATAAATTTCTGACGAAGGAATGGCTACGCCTGAGTTAAGATGTCCTACTACACCAAAAATTTGCTTATCGGCTCCAATAAGCTGAGCGTTTGCTACCCCTTTTTTCGGGTCACCTTGGTCATCATAAGGAACAAGCTCCAATTTAAATCCAAGCTTTTCAAAATTTGCTTGCTGTTCTTCTAATGCCAGCTGGGCACCCAATTTAATCGACTCGCCCAATGTCGCACTTCCACCGGAAAGCGGCGTTTGCGTCGCAATCTTAATGACATTGCTTCCACTGCTGCCTCCACTTCCTCCATTGCTAGCGTTTTGATCCTTGTTCCCTCCAGAACATCCCGCTAACAAGCCGACTGCTAGTGTCGCTGTTGCTAAAATTGAGAAGGTTTTCTTGAAGACCATTCGTATCCCCCTTTTTGGACTTTTAAAAATTTTTTATATTTTAAGAAAAATATAATATGAATTTTCAAAATTAACAAGCTTTATTTTTTTCCTAGAAAAAACTTTTTTTCACAAAATACTTTGGATAATGCTATCTAATACTCATTTCTAGGGCTTTTTTACTCAATATTTCGAATCACGAAATATTATTCTTACAAAATTTACTAAATATTTTCAACAATATAAACATAGAATGAAATATTATGGAGAGGTTCCACTCATGGAGCAACTAGATTTCTTTTTTATTTATAAGCACAGCGAAAGATTGAGCAAACGATGTCTGTGAAAATCATCTTGTATTTATAATGTGCCAGCACGTTAACCTCTAAATAAAAAACGAACCTTTCTGAAAGGAAGCGAAAGGCTCGTTTTTTACTATTTCGATGATCTTCTTCGATTATAATACAGCTGAATAGCAAACGAAGCGAGTTTGTAAAGAAAAGTAACAAAGTTTCTTCTTGGTCACATGTAATGAAACGAAAAGTAACCTCCAATAAAGATCCAAAGATGAGAAGAATGAACCTCTCCCACCTCCACTTCGGTTAGAGGTGGGAGATTTCTCGGCGGATGATGTTACATCTCATCTATACGGGAGTGCTGTTTCGTCATATAGGCTTGTCTCGGATGGTTTGGCTGATTTGGGTACTTTAATTGAATCTTCCCTTCCTCTAGCAGCTTAGCCAAGTAATTATTACGCAATCCATCAGATGTTCTTTCTAATAAATAGGCTAATTCTTTTAACATCAGTGGCCGTTGCGCACAAAGCTGTAAAATCATTTGCTCCATGACGCTTGGATGAAGCCTTTTTTTCTTACGTGCCAGTTCAGCTATTTTCCATAGCTGTTCATCTATTTCCTCATGATGGATATCCGAATCCATATACTCCATTTTATTTACGGAGTTTGACCGTTTATTTACGGAGTTCGAAGATTTATTTATGGAGTTCGACACATTATTTAAAGAATTGTCCGGTTTATTTACGTAGTAGTCGCGTTTATCTATAGAGTAACCAGATTTATTTATGGAGTTATGGTCGTTATTTAGTAAGTTTAAGTCCTTATTTACTAAGTTATCAACTTTATTTACGGAGTTATCTATATCTGCATGGATCCAATCGTCTAGTCCTTCATCTTGTTCCTGTTCTATCGTTTTTTGGTGATCTGTTTCATATGTTGCCGCAATATCAACTGGAAAAAACATCATGGTAAAAACCGTGCGTTCTGGATGATTCTGTTGAATAAATTCAGGCTGCTTCCATTGATGGGCATCCCATATCGATTGAATATGCTTTAATCCAGATCCTGCCCGTTTACAAAGGCCGATTAGAATAAACATTTTAAATAAATTAGGGTTGCGTAAATTGCTCATGCCGCTTGAAAACGCCGAGTCAGCTGGAATACGGAGCAAACCGGGATTGGAGAGGCGAACGATATTTCGTTCTTTTTCAATGACAATCCCTCCCTCTCCAGAGTAATCAGCATGAACTAAAGCATTGATAACCGCTTCATGGAGCGCCGATTGTACAAATGAATGACTACTGTCCATATGATTCATGACTTTAAAATAAAAATCGTATACATTGCCAGACCATGTTCCGTCTTGAGAAGTAAATCGTTTTTCCCAGTTAGCCGCTTCCATTTCCCCCGTGCTTTCGCGATATTCCAGAAAATATTGCGGCAATACTTCTGTAATAATTCTTTCTTCACTGAACATGATGAGTCCGGCAACCGTGACGCCTTCTTTACTGCTGTTTCTCAGCTTTCCCCATGCACCAATTTTGTATAAAAATTCTTTTGTCTCAAGTCCATTCCATGGGTGCTGCGGCTTTACAGCTGCAAATTTTTCGCGATAATGATTCACTGATTCAAAGTTCAACTCATTCAATCCGTAGTGTTCTAAAATTAAATTGTCTGACATAACCAGTGAATGTCCATCCGGATTATTTGTATATTTATTCACTTCCAATCTCCCTCTTATGCTATTTTATAAAAATAAAACCGGCATCCTATGCTTTTTATTTTATCACCTTTCTTGTGTATTGCGGATAATGGTAAAAAAAGAAAATGGCAGGGATAATTTTTAAAATTCAAGGAAATTTATGTATATGGACAAAAATACTGAAGGAGGTAACAAATCGTGCAGTCTCTTCCATTATCTGTTGAGCCTTATTGGCGTTCATCTGTCAAACTTCCCGAATTCCCTTCGTTAAATGAAGATATCCATGTCGATGTCGCCATTATCGGAGGCGGTATTTCCGGCATTACGACTGCTTATTTGCTTACAAAAGCAGGGAGCAAAGTGGCTCTAATCGAGGCCGACCAATTGCTAAATGGAACAACGGGACATACAACCGCAAAAGTTACAGCCCAGCACGATCTTATTTACGATGAATTGATTCATCACCTTGGTACCGAAAAAGCTCAGCTTTATTATGAAGCTTGTACAGAAGCTATGCGATGGATCCAAACCATCATACATGAGCAAAACATTGACTGTGACTGGAAAGAAGAGGATGCGTACATATACACTCACTCCTCATCCTCTATTCAAAAGCTCATTAACGAATGTAAAGCATATGAAAAGCTTGGAATCAAAGGGGGATTGGTGGAAGATCTTCCGCTGCCGCTTCCCAGCAAAGCTGCTCTTGTCATGAAACAGCAAGCACAATTTCACCCTTTAAAATATTTAACGCATCTCATTGAAGAGATCACACAGTCGGGCGGGCTCATTTATGAGCAGACTCCTGCAAAAGATGTCGAAAAAGGAAATACATTAACGGTCATTACACGCAATAACAAACGAATTACATGCCAGCATCTCGCTGTTTGTTCCCATTTTCCTTTTTATGACGGTGGCTTTTATTTTTCGCGAATGTATGCGGAGCGCTCCTATGTTCTCGGTGTACAAATAGAGGGAGATTACCCTGGCGGCATGTATTTAAGCGCAGATGAGCCGAAACGTTCGATTCGCTATGTCACCACAATCAACGGAGAAAAATTGCTTTTAGTGAGTGGAGAAAACCATAAAACCGGGCAGGGAGTCCCTACCATTCAGCATTATGAGGCTCTTCAATCCTTCGCCTCAGATATGTTTCCAGTGACGTCGATTCCCTATCGCTGGTCTGCCCAAGACTTAACGACATTAGATAAAGTTCCATACATCGGCGCGATGACAGCCCATACCCCTAATATTTATGTCGCGACAGGATACCGAAAATGGGGGATGACCAATGGAACGGTCGCTGGTTTGCTTCTGACCGATCTCATTACAGGGCGAGAAAACCGCTATCATCACCTTTACACACCGTCACGCTTTTATGCTGATCCAAGCGTCAAGCATTTTATTACACAAAATTTAGATGTCGCAAAACACCTTATCGAGGGAAAAATAGAGCCTGTCATTCGGACGCCGCAAGATCTGGCTAACGGAGAAGGATCTGTCGTGCTCGTAAACGGGAAGAGGGCAGGGGCGTATAAAGATGAGAACGGTTCATTATTTCTCGTTGATACAACATGTACACATATGGGTTGCGAACTGGAATGGAACAGCGGAGATCGCACATGGGACTGTCCTTGCCACGGCTCTCGATTTTCGGTTTGCGGCGATGTCGTAGAAGGCCCTGCCCAACAGCCGCTTACGAAAATAAGCGAAGAGGCTCTGGATTAAAAGATTCTAGTATATAAACATGATGATTTTCTCATATCATTCCATCATTGTTTTACCCGGCTTTTCTAAGAGCTCACTTCTCTCTTATAGGTAAAGGATCGCCCATGCTAGAAGCCTTATTATTGGATTGCATAAGAAAAGCTGTCCGATCGGACAGCTTTTCTTATGCTGATTTTTCAGAGGACTGATACTCTTTTTCCCAAAACTCCGCGTCTTTAATTCCTAATTTGACTGGATCAAATACAGGGTCCCTCCCAGCTTTTTTCTGATTCTCATAGTCTTTAAACACTCGTAAAGCTGTCTTCGATAAAAGAAGAATCGCAACAATATTGAGCCATGCCATACTTCCAACGCCGATATCGCCGAGCGCCCACGCCATTTCCGCTGTTTTAACACTTCCATAAAAAACCATCAACAAAATAAGCACCTTTAATGCAATTGGCAGCCACTTTATGTTGATTTTCCTCATAATATACGTAACATTCGTCTCAGCCATATAATAGTAAGCCATAATTGTGGTGAAGGCAAAGAAAAAAAGCGCAATCGCCACAAATGGGGCACCCAAGCTAGGGAAGACGGTTTCCACCGCTTTTTGCGTATAAATCGGACCTGGCTCCACATTGCCAAGCGTTTGAACAATCGGCGCCGCATCTTCTGGCGTCACATTATACATCCCAGTAATTAAAATCATAAATGCCGTGGCAGAACATACAAACCATGTATCAATATATACAGAAAAAGCTTGCACCAATCCTTGTTTGGCCGGATGCGACACTTCAGCCGCTGCTGCTGCATGCGGCGCTGTACCTTGTCCTGCCTCATTGGAATAAATGCCTCGCTTCACTCCCCAAGCAACGGCAGAACCGAAAATCCCGCCAAATACGGCATCCGCGCCAAAAGCGCTTCGAAAAATTAAAGCAAGCACACTTGGAATCTGAGCCATATTCGAGAAAACAATAAACAAAGCAACGACAATATAGCCTAGTGCCATAAATGGAACGACAAACTCTGCAACACGTGCAATGCGTTTGACTCCGCCAAAAATAATCGTTGCTAAAATCAGCACCAATCCAATACCAGTTATGATTGGACTCACTCCAAACGCATTTTTCATTCCCGCGGCAATACTATTCGCTTGTACTCCCGGCAACAGCACACCTGTAGCCAAAACAGTAACAACTGCAAACAAGACCGCATACCATTTCATTTTTAAGCCTTTTTCAATGTAATAGGCGGGCCCGCCGCGAAATTGCCCATCCTGCTTGACTTTATATACTTGTGCCAAAGCAGCTTCCACAAAGGCTGAACCTGCACCTAAAAAAGCAATTAGCCACATCCAAAAAACAGCACCTGGTCCGCCGTAAGCAATGGCTGTCGCGACACCTGCAATGTTTCCGGTACCGACGCGCCCAGATAACGCAAGCGACAGCGCCTGAAATGAAGAAATGCCGGCTTCTGAACTGCGGCCTTCAAACATTTGCTTTATCATATCCTTTAAGTATCTCAACTGCAAAAAACGAGTGGCCACCGAGTAGAATAAACCTGCCGCGATGCAAAGATAAATAAGAGCAGGGCTCCAAATCAGCTGATTTAACCGTTCAATAAACTGCTCCAAGAAAATTCCTCCCTTTTTGTTTAATAACAGAAAAAAAACAATTATATTGTTAAATAACAGAATCATTAAATATTATAAAATAAATTTACTATTTTTTTAACTGTATTTTTACTCCAAAATAAAAAACATCCTTAAAACAGGATGTTTTACTTCATATTCATGCCTATTTTGCATGCTACTGCGATATTTTTCGCTGTTTGTGTTATATAATATTCTGCCTGTTCGATTGCTTTCGTCAGCGAAATAATGCCAGGAACAATACTATAAATGGCATCAATGCCTTGACATAGTACAGCGCTGCAATCGTCTCCCAGCGAACCCGCTATAGCTAAAACCGGAATGTGATATGACTTGGCGGCTTTTGCTACACCGATTGGCACCTTTCCGTAGATCGTCTGTCCATCGATGCGTCCTTCTCCCGTAATAATAAGCGAGGCTCCACGGATGCGTCGCTCGAATTGCACAGCGTTCAGCACGATGTCGATCCCTCGTTTTAGTTCCGCATTCAAAAAAGCAAGTAAGCCCGCTCCTAATCCTCCCGCCGCACCAGCTCCGGGAACATCATGTACTCGTTTTCCGACGGTTCGTTCAATCATATCCGCATAATGACGCAAATTTTGCTCAAGTTGCAGCACCATTTCCGGTGTCGCTCCTTTTTGCGGACCAAAGACGGCTGCCGCCCCTTGCCGGCCGATTAACGGATTTACTACGTCGCAAGCCGCTTCTATTTTAACCCGGCTCAGTCTCGGGTCTAATGAGGAAAGGTCAATCGATGCAAGCTTAGCAAGATTTCCTCCGCCAGGGTCAATGTCTTTTCCATGTTTATCTAACAAACGGCCTCCCAATGCTTGCACCATTCCTGCTCCTCCGTCATTTGTCGCGCTTCCGCCGATCCCGATGATCAAGTGGTTCGCTCCTTCATCAAGAGCGGCCCGGATCAACTCTCCTGTCCCTTTTGTTGTCGTTATCAATGGATTTCGTTTGTTATTAGGGACTAAATGCAAGCCTGAGGCGGCTGCCATTTCGATGACCGCTGTTTTTCCATCACCAAGCAGCCCAAAACACGCCTGAACAGGTTCTCCTAAAGGTCCTGTGACTTCTCGTTCCACAATCCGGCCTTTCGTAGCCGCAACCAACGCTTGAACCGTTCCTTCTCCTCCATCAGCCATTGGCATGCATACATACTCCGCCTCGGGAAATACCTCACGAAACCCTTTCTCAATCGCACGAGCGACCTCGATAGCGGCTAAACTTTCCTTAAATGAATCAGGCGCAATGACAATTTTCATCCATTTTCTCCCCCATCTTTTTTCATTGAGTAAAATGTAAGTGTCTTATGACAGCCCCATCCACTTTGGATACGTCTATTATGTATATACAACTTAGTTTCCCAGCATCCATCACCGCTGTTGCAGTTTGCCGTTGTTTCATATACCTCTCTCTATAAGCTTATAACGGATCTTTAGAAAAGAGAAACAATATCTAGTTGGACGCTATATATCCCCATTCAAAAGCACAAAGACTTGTCTCGATCACTCCTCAGCGTGACCGAGAACCGAATAACCAATCACGCGACCTCCATCCCTACTTATTTTGAGGAGAAAATGTTGAGACATCCAATTAGATGGATAGACTTTCGCCATAAAATTTCCCCTGCACGCAAAAATGGAAGCGCGCCTTCTTTTTCATGGTACGCTGTTCCATCTCCTGCGTGCAGGGGGGAGAAAGGATTCTCTTATTTGCTTACGCTTAAGCTGATGTCCTGTTAACAGAGCTATCATCTTTTTCGCTAGCGTGCAAATACTTTTTATAAACATAAGGAGACATCATAACAGAAAGCATCGCTCCATAATTCAAGGAAAATCTGACCTCATCTCCTGGACGTAAAGAGCTGCTTTTGGCATCGAGAATGATATGATCGCTGCTGGAACCGAGTATCTCAACAGGCGTTACAGGAGTCAGTCCGCTTACTAGTACATCTTGCCGCCCGATTCCTACAATCGCGCGGCGGATCATGCCCCTGTCCTTAAATGATACGGTTTCTCCAAACGCGTTTCTTCCTCTGTCTCCAAACGGTACCGACGGTTTCCATTTCGACTCAATGACCTCTGCCACTAAGCAAAAGGCATCTTGATATAACCCTGGAATAGGCGACCCATGAACCGTTTCTCGTCCTAAAAAAATAGATTCTCCAAGCCGAATGTGATTCATCATGCCGACATCTTTCGTATTCTTAAACCACTGGTAGTTAGCAGAATTTCCTCCCGAAACATATGGAAGCAATAATGAAAATTGTTTTTGGATGGTTTTCACCAAATCCGAAAATTCCTTCATTTTCTGTTCCGTTGGAATGATTCCGCCAAAACAAGCAAAATTAGTGCCAAGACCAGCCATTCGGATTCCCGGAAGCGGTAAAACTTGACGAATAAAGTCTGGGACATCCTCAGGCATAATTCCTTCACGTAAATCTCCCATTTCTACCATTAGAATCACAGAATGCACCTTATGCTGCTTTACCGCTTCTGCTGAAAGGGCCCGAATGACCTCAATCTCGGTATTCATGCTCATATCGGCAAATTGAACCACTTGTTCGATCTCACTCAACGCAGGAGTTCGGATCAGCATGAATGTCGCGTTCAATTGAGCCATTCTCATTCTTTTGAGATTGACGATTTTCGTATCCGCCAAGCTGGTTATTCCGCTTTCAATAAGCGTCTTGGCAATCTCCAGACTGGCTCCGACTCCTTTGACCACTCCGGTAATTTGAATTCCTTTTTCTCCATATAGCTTTTTTAAAACTTGAGCATTGTGTTTGATTTTTCTAAGATCGATTTCCACTCTTGGGGCGATTTCCTTCATCATATCGCCACCCCAGATTGAGCCTTATTTTGCAATGATGGGAAATATTCAATGATTCGATCGACTACTTTATCAGGACCTATTTTTAAAACATCTGTCACGGGCAGATGGAACTTCTGCTCATACTCTCTTATCGTCCTTGTCAATTCTTGATCCGACATTCCTTCGTGGTTCAAAGTGATGGCAATGACCTTTGTTTGGCCGAAATGTTCGATTAAATCTATTTCACTTTGGACAGTCGGCATTTTCATAAACGGAAAATCCCCTAGCGTTTTTCGTTTGGGAGGATGCTGCAAAATCACAGCTTTAGGTCTTGCTCCCTTTAAAACTCCCGCTGAACTGACATAGGCAGGATGGCTTAATGCTCCCTGTCCTTCGACAATCATTATATCGGGTTTTTCATTTTCATAGGCTCTCACAATCTCGCGCTCCAGTTCGCCAATCATATATTGCAATGGAAACGCATCCATAGCAAACCCATAGGAAGCTCCTTGAATCAGCCCTGTTTGTCCGGTTGCGATAAAAGCGGTTCGGTAGCCGCGTTTCTGCAATGCCCTGTCAAGGATCATGGCCGTGGTTCGTTTTCCACATGCCCCATCCGTTCCCAACACGGCAATAATCGGTGTCGGTATTTGCAATATTTGTCCTGTAAATAGTGTCCACTCTTTTTTTGGTTTCGGCTTGCGAATGTCACGGATTTCCACGCCGCATCGGCTGGCGATACGCATCATTTCTTCATCTTCTGTAAGAAACTCCTGAAGCGGGTTGATGATATTCATTCCGGCTTCCATCGCTTGAATAATGACTCTTCGTTCTCCTTCTTTTAGGAAAGCATCAGCAGGGGCAATACCGAGGATGAAGTAGCTTGGCTTTTGCTTAGACACCGCGATGGCCTCTTGAAGGTTTTTGCAAATCGGAATCCCATTCCTTTTGCCATCCAAAAACTCTCCTGAATCCCTTCCTGTTTTTGTGCTGTCAATCACCGCTGTAATGTCATACAAGCCTGAGCTGCGGATTAATCCATTGGCCGTTTTTCCATCCATGGAGCCAAATTGATTTTCACAATAAACAATGGCGTACTTCTTCATACAGAATCCCTCCATCTTCTCATGTGAAATCAATTTTTTCCATAAAAAAGAACACCTTACCAGCTTCCTGAAGTCATGTAATCATCCATTCCTTTAGGAAGAAAGATGTCCTTCATCAAAACGGTCTTATGGCTGGTGAGGTATTTTCGCGTGGAAGAAGTTTCTTAATTAAGATTATAAATCATTTCAATGAAAAATGTGAACTATTTTGCTCTTTTCTAGCTGTTTCGTCGCTGACTCGCATGTACCCGTTTCGCTTGGTATTTCATTGCTTGATATAACCAAGCGAATTCTATGATCACGGAAAACAAGATCATGATGTTGAGTGTGATTTATTAGGATACCGTGCACGAATGGGCGCACGATATCCTGTTTATGCCTGACGCATATATACACGGACCGTGATAGGTGCAAAGATGGCTACGATGACTGCGGCGCCGATGAGGGAAACGGCGAAATCCCAGCCAATGGTTCCAGCGTTAATTAAATTGCGAACAGCGGTAATAATATGTGAGATCGGATTGATCTTCGCAAACCATTGGAGCCAATCAGGCATTGTCTTGACTGGCACAAAAGCATTAGAAAGAAAAGTAAGAGGAAACAGCACAAGCATCGAGATTCCTTGTACGCTTGAAGCCGTACGGGCAATAACGCCAAAAAAAGCGAAGATCCAGCTGATTGCCCAAGAACACACAATGACAAAAACCGCGGCGATGACGACAGAACCTAGTCCCCCTTCTGGACGATAGCCCATGATATACCCCATCACAAAGGTAAGAACGGTCGCAATGGTATAGCGGATGGTGTCGGCTAAAAGAGCGCCCGCAAGTGGAGCAATACGGGCAATAGGCAGTGATTTAAAACGGTCAAACACGCCCTTGTCCATATCTTCGCGCAATTGAACCCCCGTCACAATCGATGTCCCGATCACGGTCTGCACAAGAATACCTGGAATGATAATCGGCAAATAGCTTTGCACATTTCCCGCAATCGCTCCGCCAAAAATGTAGGTAAACATTAACGTAAAGATGATGGGCTGGAGCGTGACATCAAATAATTGCTCCGGTGTGCGCCGGATCTTCAAGACACCCCGATAGGCCATCGTCAACGAGTTGCGTACCGTCTGGCCAAAGCTTAATCTGCTTTTTAGTTGACGCTTAGCCATGAGCTCGCTAGCAGAATGTCTCATATCCCCACCTCCGTTGTTTCGTTAGATGTCGCAAAAATGTCCCCGTCTTCCTTCACCCCATGTCCAGTAATGGTGAGAAAGACCTCATCAAGCGTTGGTTTCTGAACACTTAACTCAGCTAAATGGATTCCGGCCTCGCGAAGAGCGATCAGCAAATCCGTCACTCGGTCGGCGTCTGCCATCGGCGCCGTAATTTTTCCCGTTTCCAATGACACATTGGCTCGGACCTTCAGCACCCCTTCAACGGTCTGACAAGCCTTCTCGATATCCGTTTCCTGCTGAATTTTCAACTGTAGCGACGAACTGCCGACGGACGCTTTCAGCTCATCTGCTGTTCCCTCAGCAACCACTCGACCGCGGTCAATGACGGCAATTCGGTCAGCTAGCTCATCAGCCTCTTGCAAATACTGGGTTGTTAAAAGGACGGTTGAGCCTTGCTTTACTAAGCGACGAATCGTCTCCCACATTTGATTGCGTGTGCGCGGATCCAGTCCTGTAGTCGGTTCATCTAAGAAAATAAGTGGCGGCTGGGCAATCAAGCTTGCGGCTAAATCGAGACGGCGCCGCATCCCTCCGGAGAAATGCTTCAACGGGCGTTTCGCCGCTTCGGTCAAGCCGAACTCCTCCAGCAGCTCTGCCGCTTTACGACGCGCCTCTGTGCGGCTTAATCCCAGCAGACGAGAAAAAATCACTAAATTTTCGATCGCGCTGAGCGATTCATCCACCGATGCATACTGGCCTGTCACGCCAATCAACTGTCGCACAATTTGCGGTTCCTTCACCACATCATAGCCAAAAATGCGCGCTGATCCTTCATCCGGCCGCAACAAGGTCGCCAGCATTCGGACGGTCGTGGTCTTCCCCGCTCCATTCGGCCCAAGTACGCCGTAAATCGTACCCGCACGCACATTGAGATGAACTCCATCAACCGCTCGTTTATCGCCAAAAACTTTAACAAGTCCGTGCGCTTCAATAGCCCAATGACCATTGTCTGACACTGTTCGCTGGATATGTCCCATTTCATTTCCTCCTCTACAACTGAGTACATGACTGATGGTAACACACGTTTATGAACAGAATATGAACAATGAATGACTAATAATGAGCTTGTACATACCCATACGGGAAAAATGCTCTCCGCCAAAGCGTCCGTCCGTTTGTATTGCTTATGGGAGCAGCTAATTTATGTTGCGTTAGCAAACGGCAAGAAACATTCTCCATGTATAAAGATGGAATGAGTCATCTTTTAGAAAGTCTGTTCCTAAAATGATCAAAAGGATCAGGGGGCTTTTCCCTGATCCTTTTGATGCTGATTATGAAACTTGTTCGCCGCTTTTTTCTTTGACCGGAATTACCATTCTTTCTTTGCCCATCAAAACAATGGATATAAATGCTAATAGGATGGGCACTAATGTCCATTTAAAAGTGGTAGCAACAGAATTGGCCATCGCATCCGCAATTTTATGAAGGATGTCTGGCGGTATTTTTGCTTGAACATCCGCTGATAATAAAGTGTTTGAATCCAATTTTCCAGCAAATCCGCTCATATGGCCGAACACATCTTTTAAATCACCTTTTAATATATGGTTTTGGATCGTGCCAAAAATGGTCACTCCAATGGTCATTCCTAATGTTCTAAAAAACGTATTTGTCGATGTCGCAATTCCCCGTTTTTGCGGTTCGATCTTATGCTGTGTTGCCATACTTAACAAAGAGAAGGAGCAGCCCATGCCAAGGCCGGCTATAATCATAAAAATCGTCACAGTGGAGCGGGCCGTATTGACATCTAATGTGCTTAATAGAAACATGCCCATAAAAAATAAAACAACAGAAACAAGCATAATGCTACGATAGCTGAACCATCTCACAGATCGGCCCGCCACTTGGCTTCCCACCACTGAGCCAAGCATCATCGGAATTAAAATAATCCCCGAGTTAGTGGCCGTTCCTCCGTATACAGACTGAACAAAAAGAGGAATTAAGACCGTTGTAATAATAAAGGCGGCCCCATAAAAAAATGCCACGGCTTGTGTTGCTGCAAAGAGCTGTCTTTTGAATAAGCTGAATGAAATGATCGGCTCTGATACTTTCCGTTCAATCAAGATAAAGGATACGAAAAGGACAGCAAAAATCAAAAATAGAGAAATAATTTGGACAGAATTCCAATCATACTCTTTCCCGCCAAGCTCTAACGCAAACATCAAGCTGACAACGGAACCAACTAAAGTAAGGGCCCCAAACCAATCAACTTTAAGTTTTTTCAGCTGAAGCGTTTCTTTATAAAACTGAGCAATCAAAAATAAAGATAAAATCCCTAAAGGCAAGTTAATATAAAAAATCCAGCGCCAATTAATTTGATCGGTAATATATGCGCCTAATAACGGACCAATGACGCTAGATAAACCAAACACAGCGCCAAATAATCCTGTCATTTTTCCCCGTTTTTCCGGAGGGAAAATATCGAAAATAATGGTGAAGGCAATCGGCATTAATGAGCCTCCGCCAACTCCCTGAATGGCCCGATAAATGCTTAATTGCACAATGCTCTGTGCGGCTCCGCAAAGAGCCGAACCGATAACAAAAATAGTCAGGCCTAATAAATAGAACCGTTTCCGGCCATACATGTCTGATAATTTCCCAAAAATCGGCATACTAGCCATCGTCGCTACGAGATATGCCGAAGTCACCCAAATAAATTGATCTAGCCCATTAAGCTCCCCTACAATGGTTGGCATTGAAGCGGATACAATCGTATTATCCATTGAAGCCATTAATATTCCTAATAATAGACCGACTACAACGAATCCAACTTTGCTTTCTTGCAAGTTCATAGACATTCCCCTTTTATTTATGATCTGTTAATTTTTTCTCCTCTTTTGGAAACAAGGCATTTCATTAAGATGGAGTAACATATCTAAAATCAAACGCAACTCTTCTTCACTATACTGTTGAAATAGACGCGAAAGAGAATCGTGTAAAGGCTTAAACAATTCCCTTATTTCCCCATCTCGGTCAGACAAAGGCTGGATAATTATGCGTCTGCGATCTTGAGGGTCTGGCACTCGTTTCACAAGCTCCGCTTTTTCAAGCCGGTCGATAACCCCAGTAATAGCCCCCGTTGTAAGGTTCGTTAGCTGGGCCAGTTGTCCCGCAGTAATGGGGCCCGTCTGATTGAGCAGCTCCCTGCACTTTAAATCTGTCGCATTTAAATGAAGCTTAGCGGCAACTCCTTCATTATATATAACAAGAGCAGCGCTAAATTTCCTCCATTCCTGAATAAGTAAAGGAATGAAATCGTTATTGGCTGATGGCTGCTCTGACATGTCACTCCCTCCTTTACGATGTTACTAGTGAATTATTTCACTATTTAAATACTTATCACCTAATTATCTTAATGAATAAGAGAATTATATAGATGAGACAGTAAGAATGTCAAACGTAATGGGAAACTAGCGGCACATTCTACAAAATGCTCAGACCAAGTTTAGAGCGCCATCTGATAAGGCTTATTATCATGGAAAACCCATGATAATATCGATTCAGCTGTTGCCTTTATGATGTATCAATTGTAAACGAAACAGTATTTATAAAAACCCACGGCCGGAAAGCAAGACGTATAATTTGATCTATGGGAGCCATCTGTTTCAGCATAAATTTCATGCAACAAAAATCCAGGGAGTGGATAGAGTCCCTGGACAGCTTTATCCATATTAAAGAATTATTGGGCTGATCTATTATTCATGGGCAGTTTGCGAATGTTCCCCAGGAAATCTTCTCTTGTTATTACCACTGGGGAGCCTGTGAAAACCGATGAACTTTATCAAAGCTCTACTATCACATTAAGCGGCGAAATGCCCTCATTGATCATTTCACTCCCCCGTCCATGTTCATTTGATATGGATCATATCGGTTAAATACTTGAGCTTTGTGTTGGCGCCATAGCTTCCCTCTATTTTTGAAGTTCCGTTCCTCCACAGCTTTTATTTAAAATTTTTGAATACGCAAATAGGAAGTGTATAATGAAAGGAACAACCGCGAGTGATTGAGGTGGGATAAATGAACCTACAACAGTTGCGTTATTTTCTGGCTGCGGCCAAGTTTAAGAGCTTCTCGAAAGCCGCAGAGGCCATGTATATCTCGCAACCGGCATTAAGCAAGCAAATCGCCTTGCTGGAAAACCAACTGCAAATCACCTTGTTCGAGCGAACGTCAAATGGGGTACAGTTGACACACAAAGGGGAGCAATTGTATCAACAATTGGCTCCCTTGGTTAACCAATTAGATGCCATTTTAAGAGCGTTTACAGAACCGGAGGAAATCCGTCTGGGCGTACTCCCAAGCATTGGGACATACTATCTTCCGGAATTGGTTTCTCGTTTGCCATTTTTGCGCCTGATCCCAATTGTGAAAAACACGAGTGCGGAGCTGGTAGAATTGATAGAAGCGGGAGAAGCGGATGCCGCCATTATTCAAGATCGTCCTCAGTCAGGCACGATGCGCCAAACACGATTATTTGAAGAAACGTATCTGGCCGCCGTTCCAATCGGGCATCCGCTTTCTCAACAAACGGAGATTCGTTTAAGCGATTTCAACCAAACAAACGTCATCTTGCAACAAACAGCTTGTGACAGCAGAGATTACTTTGAACTGGAGTTTCGTAAGTTAGGGCTAAAACCGGAAATCACATTAGTCCATGGCCTATTTGAATCGTTATTGGCATATGCCGTGAGCATGGAGGGAATCGCGTTTATTCCCAAAATGATGGCTGCCAGTGTCACCCATCATCAAATCGTCTATAAACCGATTGAAAACCAGTATTTCAAGCGCACGATTCACTTGCTTGCTCGATCCAATGATATCTTTAATCGACTAATGGAGGCGTTATCCACGCTACCCTTTATCTCAAGTGAAGCACCCCCGCAATGGTCTTAACGGATCTTCCACCGATACGAATGACTGGTGCAGGGGTGGATGGTTCAATCTCAGCGAATAATGTTCCCGGACGACTGACTGCATCCCCTTGACCGATCGTCAGTTGATGGCTGCGGTTTGGTTCTAGGATGCCTTCCAAGTAGAGGTATCCTGCCAACGCCCCATTCGCAGCGCCCGTAACAGGATCTTCCTCAATTCCTACCGCAGGAGCAAAATCACGGGTATAGAGGTCGTATCCCTCTTTCGCATCAAAAGTGAAGAGGTGCGTGGTACTTATCCCACTGGCCCGATTGGCTGCATCGAGATCGTCGAGTTGTGGTTGTGCTGCATTAATCGCTGCCCGCGATTTGACGGGAATGAGCAGATGCCAGTTTCCCGCAAACGCTTCCCGAATAGGATAGCGATCATCTACTTCTTCAACAGGGATCCCCACCATTCTCGCTGCTTCGTTCATACTTAGTTTTGTGTCACGCACCTTTGGCGTAACCAACGTCATCGTGACAGCTTCCAATTTTCCGTCCTGCTTTGCCCATTCAACCGGTACGGGTCCATTGTTCGTTTCGAAGACGACTTTATCCGCTTTATCTGCCCAACCGTATTCAGTAGCCAGAATCCAAGCGGATGCTACAGTTGCGTGACCACAAAAATCAATTTCTGTAGTTGGGGTGAAATACCGCACGCGAAAATCTGCTGCTCCCTCCTCGGTTCGAAATAGAAAGGCTGTCTCCGATAAATTCAGTTCCCGAGCGATGTTTTGCATCGTTTGATCATCCAATCCGACTTCATCAATAACTACACCGGCAGGATTCCCTCCGAATTGTTCGCTCGTAAACGAATCCACGTGGTATACAGGAATTTGCTTCATGGAAATCATGCTCCCTTCTAATCGTGTTCACTTGTCATCATACCGCATTTAGTATACCCACATGAAATACATCTTTGTTATCGAGTGATAACCAGAGGCTATACCCTGCTTGCCTATCTAAGCCGTTTTTTTGCTTTACCTCTATTTATGATACGGTTCTCCACGATTAATCCGGAACGCGCGGTAAATTTGTTCAAGAAGAATAAGCCGCATCAGCTGGTGCGGGAAGGTCATTTGTGAAAAAGAAAGTGATTCATTGGCCCGCTTCATTACCTTTTCACTTAATCCGAGCGAGCCTCCAATTACGAAAGCGACTTTGCTCGTACCATAGGTGGCTAGCTTATCTAAATGGATGGCAAATTCTTCAGATGACTTCATCTTCCCATCAATCGCCAAAGCAATGACGTGCATATCATCTGAGATTTTAGCTAAAATCCGCTCACCTTCCTTCTCTTTGATTTGCTTCATTTCTTGATCGCTTAAATTCTCCGGCGCTTTTTCATCAGCGACTTCAATGATTTCCATTTTCGCATACCCAGACAGCCTTTTCACATATTCTTCAATACCTTGCTTTAAATATTTTTCTTTTAATTTCCCTACCGATAAAACCATTATATTCACAAGTCATCCCCACTTTATAAACATCCTATCAACAAAATTTATCCACATATACACAACATCTATCCACATATTGTGCAGAAACATTAGTTCCCCACTATATATGCGGCTTGACGAGAACAATATTCGCATATTCCATCATACTTATCCACAGGTAAAGGATAAATTTCTGGCGCTTTTTCATGATTATCCACATACACATCAATGGCCAGCTCCATATGTTCTTCACAACACATAATCATCGTTCTCCCCCCCTTTATCCACTTGTGGACAAAGAAAACAGGAGCGTCCTATTCCGCTCCTTGTTTTCTTTGGGCCTGCTTGATAGATTCTTTCCCCTTAAAGCGATTCTTTCGTAAGCTTCATGGTCACCGTTTCCTTTTTCCCATTGCGATAAAAGGTCACTTTCATGTTATCGCCAATGGCTTTTTTCGTATACAGGTACTTTCTAAGGTCAAGTACGTCGCTCACCTTTTGATCATCTAATGCAATGATGACATCAAATTGTCTAAGTCCTGCACGATCTGCCGGAGACCCTGGTCTTACTTGAATAATCGCTACTCCTTCGGTAATATCAGGCGGCAAATGCAGCGTTTCTTGTAAATGGTAGGACGAAATATCACTTAGCGAACGAAGCTCGACTCCCATATAAGGGCGGCGCACTTGTCCATATTGTTCTAAATCCGCGATAATAGGGCGGGCAAAATTAATCGGGATCGCAAAGCCGATTCCTTCAACTTCTTCTTGGGCAATTTTCATTGAATTAATGCCGATCACTTGCCCTTCAATATTAACAAGGGCTCCGCCGCTGTTTCCAGGATTAATGGCAGCGTCTGTTTGTAATACTTCCGCATTCCAATCCGGCAATCCATCTTGATCCAAGTCCACTTCGATGGTCCGGTTTTTTCCTGAGATAATCCCTTCGGTAACAGATCCCGCAAATTGCAGGCCGAGCGGATTCCCAATCGCTATTACTGGTTCTCCTAGCGTCACGACATCAGAATTCCCAAACTCAGCTACATTCCCAACCTTTTGGGCATTGATTTCAAGAACGGCTAAATCTGTTAATGCATCGGTGCCTAACAGTTTCGCTGGCACCCGCGTCCCGTCTTTTAAGCTCACTTCCAATTGGCTGGCGCCTTCGACAACATGATTATTTGTAACAACGAAGGCTTTTCCATCCGCTTTTTTGTAAATGACGCCTGAGCCTGTACCAGCTTCACCACCTTCAGACCAAAAGCTGGCTTCTTGAATGTTTACGACGCCGACCACCGCATCAGATGCCTTATCAATCGCTTTTGTCACTTGAGAAGTAACATTGACGGAGACGTTTTTTTGAACCGTTGGATAATGGCCCGGTTCCCCCGTTTGTTCTTCTCCTTGCTTTGGTGTTACATTATACGGGAGTACATCCCACCTTGATAGCGCAGGAATCGAAAAGGTCACCAGCAATGCTCCTAAAATCGCACCAACCAGTCCGGAAAAAAATGCACCTCTGCGGTTGCCTTTCCGCTTTTGACGATACTCCCCATAATGATCATCATAATATCCCACGTGCGACTCACCAATCCTTTCCATTCAAAGGTCGTGCCTCTTTCTATTATACTGCCCGCTTTTAACAAAAATCCATTTTCAATGGCAATAGTCCATCCTTTGCAAAATCAATGTTAAACATACACCAGCTTGGTTGGCACTTTCGGGTCCGTATCGCAAATTTCAAACTGTTGTCCGACCCCAAATCCCCGATTTTCTAATGTTTGTTCAACTGTCATTCGAGCGAGTTCTTTCATGTTATTATCTTGGCTTAAATGGGCCAAATAAATTCTCTTTGTTTGATCGCCAATGACATCGGTCAAGGCCAGTGCCGCATCTTCATTAGACACGTGTCCGACATCGCTCAAAATGCGTCGTTTAATGCTCCAAGGATAGCGCCCCATCCGAAGCATTTCGACATCATGGTTACTTTCAAACACAAAGACATCGGCATGTTGAATCGTTCCTTTCATTCGATCGCTCACATATCCTGTATCAGTAATTAACGCGAGCTTCTTGCCATCATGATGGAACACATAAAACATCGGCTCTGCTGCATCGTGGGATACTCCAAATGACTCGACATCTAAATCACCAAACGAACGGACATCCCCTAATGGAAAGATAAATTTTTGTTCTGTCGGAATGTCACCTATTAACCCTTCCATGGCCCTCCATGTTTTTTCATTGGCATAAATCGGTAGCTGATATTTTCTCGCCATGATTCCTAGTCCTTTAATATGATCACTATGTTCATGCGTGACCAAAATCGCGGTCAAATTTTGCGGAGAACGTTCGATTTGCTTAAAGAGCTCCTCCATTTGTTTACCGCTAAGTCCCGCATCTACAAGTAAGCGCTGCTTTTCTGTTTCAATATAAAAAGCATTTCCTGTACTGCCGCTTGCCAGGACGCTAAACTGCATCATCTTATTCACTCCAACACATTTCCTTTATCGTTAATGATCTGTCCTTCAAAGCCATGAATAAAATAATCTTTCTTTTCATTCACTACAATGTGCCATGTTGGTGTTAACACTTGTGAAGCCGTAAATTGCACAAGCCCATAATATCCGATCTCAATTTTCGTCACTCGGTCCTTCGGCTTTAAATAATCTTTTTTATACAATGTTTCGATCGCTTTAATCGCCGGAATAATTTCTTGCTTTTTATCATATTCCTCTAGATCGTCCAATAGCGTTTGTTCATATGAGACGACTTCATTTTTCTCATTTAAGTGCAGCAGCAGCTTGCCGCTTGAATTTTTATAAATCATTCTGCGGTTATATTTTTGATAACAAGTAATCGTTTTCGATTTATTATCATATTCCCAAAACGCGTAATCCTTCCCATGAATAATGTTTTGCTGCAAAAATTGATTTAAACTGTAAGCATCTTCAAAATCGCCAATAGCTACCGGATGGATAAAGGTTGCTTGTAGCACGGATTGGTCGCTTGCTGTGATTTTTTGATTCTTTAATTTGGCAATTTCATCTCGAGTAAAGATCTTGCTTTTACCGCTAACATAGGAGGCCTTTTTAATTTCTTTTGGTATATCTACATACGTGATGCCGTTCGCTGCTAACTGTTCTTCAATGGTCTCTTCTAAAAGAACATCTAATTGGCTGCTGTTGCGTTTTTGGATAAACTGATACCCTAAAAAAAGATCCAGGATGAGGAAAGTAATAATAAAAATCGTCTTTGTTTTATTCCAATCCAACAGCATTGCCTCCCCTCATCTCGTCTGAGTCATCATCAGAGAACTTTTTCCATGTTCCATTATATAAATAAAACCAATCCGGCTCTAATACAACCACCTTTTCTCTTTCTTGATCTTTCACAAGCTCATATCCTAACGTGACCTCCGTCAGCAATTCCTTTTTAAAGCCTTTTATTTTTTCCAGCTGTTGAATCACTTGCCGTCCGGACTGTAGTTGAACTGGTACGCTTGTGCGATCTGGAATTTCGAGGCGAAATAGCGGACGTTGGTATTTGTTGATTTCAGCTGCTCCCCAAATTTGAACAATCTCTGACATTCCATAGTTATTGAAAACGGGATGATTGTTCACAAAAAGACGAAAGACAACTTTTCGTTCTTCACGATCCCATTGGACAAAGTGGTACATGTCGGTCCAACCGCCATGCTCATTGACAAAATCAATACTTTTTTGAATCAAGGATGCGCTTTCTTCACTGGATGGCCCAATTGTATATTTAGCCGCTGGATTTACATATAAAAGCAGCTTTTGCAAAAAGTCAACATCCATCAGCCGCGATCCATCTGTATATTCCTCTCCAAATGTCAAGATGTCCTTTTTTACGAAGCTCGGATCACTAAATAAGGCCTCTTTAAATTTATCTGTATCAAGCTCATCTGTATAATATTGCAAACGATCCATTGTCATTTCTTTTTCTGGTAGAAACAACGTTTTTGTTTCACTTACGTTGTAAGCAAAATAACGCGGTAGCTTCTCCGTATGTTCATATAACTGATTGATTTCTTCAAATGGAACATCCTTGGCCGTAGCCTTGTATATTTTACGGCGTTCTGTAGAGACAAAATAAACCGTAAGACTTGAATGTTTTTCTACAGGAATGATGATCGTATCAAAGCCAATACTATCTAGCCCTCGATCGTCAATTTGAAAAATGGTTTGATAAATATTCATTGGAATTTCGTCAGGGTAAATAATTTCTATTTTCCCTCTTCCATGAATAAAAGACAAAAAGCTTTCTTTGGATACCGTTGAGGAAACATTCTCAAAATCATCAAACGTCCACTTTTTCATGTTTTTAAACAATTTATTTATTTCCGTTTCTTCTATCAATCCGTAATGAGCTGCATTTTTATGAATCAATATTTGTGAAGGACGTACAATCATCGATGGATCTACTTGCGCATTACTGACAGATACGTTTTGGACGTATTCACCATTTTGGATCACATCATATTTTGGGTGATAGGTCCATAGCCCCCATGTAAACAAAATGCTTGTTAACACCAAAACCGTCAACACAATCGTTTTCGCTGTTTCATACCTCATCCCATTCATCCTCTTGAATCCGTTCCAACGGTAATGTAAAGAAAATGGTCGTTCCTTTATGCTCTTGGCTTTTTGCCCAAATGTTCCCGCCATGGGCAACAACGACCTCTTTGGCAATCGCTAATCCAAGCCCTGTTCCACCTAGCTTGCGAGAGCGCGCCTTATCCACGCGATAAAAACGGTCAAATACTTTAGCGAGATCAGATTTAGGAATACCAACTCCCTCATCTGTTACGCTGACTAAAATTTCATTATTCAGCTCTTTTACACGAAATGTAATATTACCGCCTTGAGGAGAATACTTTAATGCATTTGAAATAATATTATCAAGTACTTGCGTAATTTTATCTTCATCAATTTCAACAAAGATCGCTTCGTCAGGGATTTTGCGAATAAACGTTATATTTTCGTTTTTCGTCAATTCAAAACGATCAATCACCTTATGAAAATATCTCGAGAAATTAACCCAAGATTTATTTAGCTTATAGTCTTTACTATCTAATTTCGAAAGCCGCAACAGATCATTGACTAATCGAATCATTCGTTCCGTTTCTGTCTGTGTTACTTCAATAAAACGTGGAGCAATCTGTTCATCTCTCCATAATCCTTCTCCCAACGCCTCCAAATAGCTTTTCATCGTTGTTAGTGGCGTTCTTAGCTCGTGTGAAACGTTAGCTACAAATTCTCTTCTCTCTTGATCGATTTTTTCTTGTTCTGTAATATCGTGCAGTACAACGATCAAACCGTTGACAAATCCTGTTTCCTTTTGAATCACAGACAAGGAGGCGCGCAAAATATAAAGCTCCTCCTCCGTACTAAAGTCCAAAATGAGCGAATCTCTTTCTTCAATTAATGTTTCAAATGTATACTGATCCTCCAATCCAAGCACATCAACAATCGAGCTGGAAAGCACTGTTTCACGTGAAACATTTAAAATATTGAGCGCCGCATCGTTAATCAAAATAATCTTGCCACGGCGATCCGTCGCAATAACGCCATCTGTCATATGCGTAAGCACAAGAGCTAATTTGCGCCGTTCTCCTTCTGTTGTGGCCTGCGCCTCCTCTAGCTTCTTCGTTAAATTATTAAATGTCATGGCGAGCTGGCCAATTTCATCATATCCATATACTTTTACTTTTCTTGAAAAATTGCCTTTTGCCATGGCTAATGCCTGTCTGCGCATATCAGAAATGGGCCGGGTGATCGTACGAGCTAGCAAAATCCCTAGTACCGCTGTAATAGCTAGGGCAATTCCTGTCCCGGTAGCAAAGATCTTGTTGATTTGCCGCATCTGTGAAAATACATTTTCCATAGATGCAATCACATAGATGGCTCCTTTAATTTCATTATTCATCTTAATCGGAGTGGCAGAAATATACATCCGATGGCCCGTTTTCTGGTCAATGAATGCTCGGTCAACCATTTCGCCCGTCACAAGCGCCCGCTTGACAAAAATTTCCGTTGTCCGTTTTCCGACAATGTTTTGCATATAAGGATTGGAAGTAGCCAGCACCTTGCTTTTATCATCAATAACACTGACTTCTGAAATATCCTGCGAGACAAAATCATGAAGAAGGGAGCGAATTTCTTCTTCCAATGTTGGACTTTTAGCATCTCGGTCTTTGTTCATTGCTTGATCTACGTTATAAGCAAGCAATGTGATTCGCTCATTCAGCGAAGTTTTAAAGCTTTGAACAAGCTGTGTTTCCAATTCTCTCACAAAGTACACACCGATAATTTGCATCGCAACGAGAATTAATAAGACATAAATCAGCACAAACTTAAAATGAATCGAACGAAATGGGCCTACTTTTTTCATGATGCTTCCTTTACTCCTGTTCTGGGTTGCGCAAGTAATATCCTACACCGCGTCTCGTCACGATCCATGTCGGATGCGAAGGATTATCTTCAATTTTTTCTCGCAAACGGCGAACCGTCACATCCACAGTGCGGACATCTCCATAATAATCATATCCCCACACCGTTTGCAGTAAATGCTCCCTCGTCATGACTTGTCCAATATGCTTCGCTAGATAATGAAGCAATTCAAATTCACGGTGTGTTAGTTCAATCGTTTCTCCTCTCTTTAATACAATATAAGCATCTGGCCGAATGACAAGCGATCCGATTGTAATTTCGCTTATATCATCGTTCTCTTCATCATCTTGAACATTAGCATTTGGCTGATGACGGCGCAAATTCGCCTTAACGCGTGCCAACAGCTCTCTTGTACTAAACGGCTTCGTGACATAGTCATCAGCTCCTAGCTCCAATCCAAGTACCTTATCAATCTCAGAATCCTTTGCTGTTAACATAATAATCGGCATATCATATTTTTTCCGCACCTCTCGGCATACCTCCATGCCATCCTTTTGCGGAAGCATAATATCAAGCAAAATGAGATCAGGTTCAATTTCTTCCACTTTTTGTAATGCTTCTATACCATCATATGCACAAATGACTTCATAGCCCTCTCTTTGCAAATTAAACTGTAAAATATCAGCAATTGGTTTTTCATCATCTACCACAAGAATTCGTTTTTCCATCATCATTCACATCCTTTCCTTATCCGATGGATTCATTCGCAAAAAAAGCTCCATATTAATAATGTATCATGTTATTTACGGGAATTCACTTACTACCCATTGCCAATTCGGCAAAAGAAAAGCATAGATACCGCTCGTATCTATGCTTTATTTCTAATCGTTAGGCATACACGCTGCGAACGACGTTCGTTTGCGAACGATCTGGACCAACAGAGAAAATAGAAAGCGGGATGCCTGTCAGCTGTGAAATGCGCTCTACATAATGACGAGCATTCGCTGGCAGTTCGTCTAAGCTTTTAACGCCTGTAATATCTTCCGTCCAGCCTGGAAGCTCTTCATAGACGGGTTCGCACTCCGCTAGCACCTTCAAGCTTGCCGGAAATTCCTCTATGATATTTCCTTTATAGCGATAAGCCACACAAATTTTTAACGTTTCAATTCCTGTTAATACGTCAATGGAATTTAATGACAAATCCGTAATTCCGCTGACTCGGCGAGCATGGCGGACTACTACGCTATCAAACCAGCCCACGCGGCGTGGACGCCCTGTTGTTGTACCATATTCTCTTCCAACCTCGCGAATGCGATCGCCAATTTCATTATGTAATTCCGTTGGGAACGGGCCATCGCCGACACGGCTTGTATATGCTTTCGCTACTCCTACCACATGTTTAATTTTTGTCGGTCCTACTCCTGACCCAATTGTAACGCCGCCAGCCACTGGATTAGAAGAAGTCACAAACGGATACGTTCCTTGATCAATATCCAGCATGACGCCTTGCGCGCCTTCAAATAGCACACGTCGTCCTTCATCCAAAGCGTTATTTAGCACGACAGATGTATCGCATACATATTGCGCAATTTGTTGTCCGTATCCATAATACTCTTCAAAAATATCCTCAAGTTTCAATCCTTCAATTCCGTACACTTTTTCAAATAAAACGTTCTTCTCTTGTAAATTGCGGGCAAGTTTTTCCGCAAATACGTCACGATCTAATAAATCAGCAATACGAATGCCGATTCGGGCTGCTTTATCCATATACGCCGGACCGATTCCTTTTTTAGTTGTGCCGATTTTATTGGCTCCTTTGCGCTCCTCTTCCGCTTCATCAAGTTTTAGATGATATGGCAAAATCACATGAGCACGGTTGCTGATACGCAAGTTGTCCGTCGAAATGCCCCGATCATGTAGATATTGCAGCTCAGCAATAAGAGCTTTCGGATCAACCACCATTCCATTTCCGATGACACATATTTTATCTTTATAAAAAATTCCTGATGGAATGAGATGCAGCTTATACTTTTCTCCATGAAAAACAATCGTATGTCCCGCATTATTTCCGCCTTGATACCTTGCGATCACTTCTGCATTTTCTGATAAAAAGTCGGTAATTTTTCCTTTTCCCTCATCTCCCCACTGTGTCCCAACAACAACTACCGAAGACATGGCGAGCACCTCCACTTTACTCAATGTAAACATAGTAAGTGTAGCACTTTTATTGACTAAAGTCAACGAAACACGAACATTGGATAGATATTTCACTTTTTTATTCGTATAAAAATGGAAATGCTTATCCAAAGAACCGTTCAGCTTTTAGGCTCCTGGAGGAATTTGTGTATCATCAAAACGTCTCTCTAAATTTACAAACTTATTATATTCTTTAATAAAGGCGAGCTGCACCGTGCCAACAGGACCATTCCGTTGTTTAGCAATAATAATTTCAATAATGTTTTTATTCTCCGATTCTTTATCATAATAATCGTCGCGATATAAAAAGGCGACGATATCTGCGTCCTGTTCAATACTTCCCGATTCACGAATATCGGACATCATCGGCCGTTTATCTTGACGCTGTTCAACGCTGCGGGAAAGCTGCGATAAAGCAATAACGGGTACTTCTAGCTCACGGGCCAGCGCTTTTAGCGCGCGGGAGATTTCAGATACTTCTTGCTGGCGATTCTCTCTATTCCTTCCGCTTCCTTGAATGAGCTGTAAATAATCAATCAATACCATCCCAAGACCACTCTCTTGCTTCAAGCGGCGGCATTTCGCCCGAATTTCACTGACGCGAATGCTAGGGGTATCATCAATATAAATTCCTGCATTCGATAAGCTTCCCATCGCCATCGTTAATTTTCCCCAATCTTCAGAGGTCAGCTTTCCTGTCCGCAAATTTTGGGCATTGATATTTCCTTCGGCACACAGCATCCGCATAACCAACTGTTGAGCGCTCATCTCTAAGCTAAAAATGGCAACGTTTTCGTTCGTTTGTGTCGCCACATTTTGCGCAATGTTTAACGCAAAAGCGGTTTTTCCAACAGAGGGACGAGCAGCAACAATGATTAAGTCGCTGCGCTGAAATCCAGCCGTCATGCGGTCAAGCTCGGTGAAGCCGGTCGGGATTCCAGTAATCTCCCCTTTGCGGTTATGAAGCATTTCAATATTGTCGTACGCCTGAACAAGCACATCCTTTATATTTTGAAACGTACCAGAATGCTTCCGCTGCGCCACCTCCATAATCTTTTTTTCCGCTTCGTTCAGCAGTACATCAACCTCATCTTCACGTGTGTAGCCATCTTGCGCAATAGAGGTGGCTGTACGAATTAAACGGCGCAAAATCGATTTTTCTTCCACAATGCGCGCATAATATTCAACGTTGGCAGCAGTGGGAACCGCATCAGCTAATTCGCTTAAATATGATACTCCCCCCACTTCTTCCAACGCTTTGGAATCTACGAGCTCTGCAGTTACTGTTACTAAGTCGACAGGCTCTCCTTTATCAGCCACTTTGAGCATCGCGTGGAAAATTTTTTGATGAGCAGCACGGTAGAAATCTTCTGGTATTAAAAGCTCAGAAGCGGGAGTCAGCGCCGAAGAATCAAGAAAAATCGCACCAAGTACGGCTTGCTCTGCTTCAATATTTTGTGGCGGAATGCGCTCTGCAAATAGATCATTCATCTCTTTCACCACCTTTTCGATGCTGTTGGGTAACGATTCTCATAAGAAAAATGTGATTTGTATGGGGGATTCCCCATAAAATCACATTTTTTATCAGGTTATTTTTGTTCGCTGACATGTACTTTTAATGTTGCCGTTACTTCCGGATGAAGTTTAACAGGTACATTTGTATAGCCTAATGCACGAATCGCATCCTCTAATTCAATTTTGCGTTTATCCACTTTCAATTGAAATTGGCTTTGCAGCGCTTCTGCAATTTGTTTACTTGTAATGGAGCCGAAGAGGCGACCGCCTTCACCAGCTTTTGCTGATAGCTGTACGGTCAGTTGCTCCAATTGCTCTTTTAACTGCTTCGCTTTTGCCAATTCCTCTTCTGCTTGACGTTTTTCTTTATTTTTTTGTGCTTCTAGCGCCTTTAAATTAGTAGGAGTCGCTTCAACGGCGAGCCCTTGCTTAAAAAGAAAGTTTTGAGCATAACCGTCTGCCACATTTTTAATTTCGCCTTTTTTGCCTTTTCCTTTTACATCTTTTAGAAAAATAACTTTCATGATTTTTTTCCTCCTTCTAAATACTCGTCAATGGCTGCACGCAAACGATGCTCTGCTTCTTCAACCGTTGTATCAGCCAGCTGAACGGCAGCATTCGTTAAATGGCCGCCGCCTCCCAGGCTCTCCATAATGACCTGAACATTGATGTCT
The DNA here is from genome assembly GCF_009834045.1 of Anoxybacillus sp. PDR2. NCBI lineage: Bacteria > Bacillati > Bacillota > Bacilli > Caryophanales > Anoxybacillaceae > Anoxybacillus > Anoxybacillus sp. PDR2. The sequence continues at coordinate 3,771,168 of NZ_CP047158.1, forward strand.
CCGAGCGAACGGGCGCTAATTCCGATCAGATTATCTGTGCGCTTCGAAATCACAAAGGAAGCCACTACCCCATTCAATGTCAGAAGCGTATCAGCCGCTTGAGCGATTAGAACTTGGTCATATGCTTCATTTGGGCTTCCTTTCGCAATAGCGATTCCTTTTGCGTTAATAGAGGCATTTTCAATGATTTTAGCTCTTTTTACATAGTTGGCGATATTTTCCTTGAGCAGCTTTTGCACTAATACCGTATCGGCTCCTTGAGCACGCAAGTATGAAGCAGCATCAAACGTACGAGAGCCGGTTCGCAGCGTAAAGCTTTTCGTGTCAACCACAATTCCTGCTAGCAGCGATGTTGCCTCTAGCATCGTCAGCCGCATGCGCTGCGGTTGATATTCAAGCAGCTCGGTTACGAGTTCTGAGGTTGATGAAGCATAAGGCTCCATATATACAAGCAGCGGATTATTAATAAATTCTTCACCGCGGCGATGATGGTCAATCACCACAATATTATCGGTCCGAAACACTAGTTTCTCTTCAATCACTAGTGAAGGACGATGCGTATCCACAATAATTAACAAGGTATCATCGCTGACAAGCTCAAGCGCTTGTTCCGGTTTAATGAATCTTGACCAAAGTTCCGGGTAATTTTTAATTTCCTCAATCAGCCGTTGAACACCTGCATCAATACGATTCGTATCCAAAACGATAAACCCTTCTCTTTGATTAAGCTGAACAAGCTTTAACACACCGATGGCAGCGCCTACTGCATCCATGTCTGGATATTTATGTCCCATAATCATGACTTTATCACTGTCAACAACTAGCTCTTTTAATGCGTGGGAAATAACACGGGCCCGCACTCTCGTGCGTTTCTCCATCGGATTTGTTTTCCCGCCGTAAAATTTTACTTTCCCATTGGCTTGTTTGATTGCCACCTGATCGCCTCCGCGGCCAAGCGCTAAATCCAAACCAGATTGGGCAAGCGCCCCTAACTCCGGTAGCGAAGAAACGCCTGTACCAATGCCAATGCTCAATGTTAATTGAACATTATCCTTCATGGTATGTTCGCGAACTTCATCCAAAATCGCAAACTTGCCTTTTTCAAGCTGCTGTAAAATTTGTTCATTTAATACAGCGACAAAGCGATCAGAGGATGTTCGTTTAAGGAATAATCCATAATCATGCGCCCATTTATTCAGCATCGAAGTGACTTGGCTGTTCAGCTGGCTTTTTGATTGATCGTCCATTCCTTGAGTAATCTCATCATAATTGTCGAGAAAAATAACGCCTAATACCACTCGTTCTGCTTCATATTGTTTTTCGATTTCAATTTGATCAGTTACATCAAAGAAATATAACAGCTTTTCTTCCCGCCTAATAATGACTTGAAATTTCCGATCATGAATATCAATCATTTCTGTGTCAACTTCTTGTTTAATCAGCGGAATTAATTGGTCAGCAACATCATATAACGAGCGGCCTACCAACGTCTGCTCCCCAAAGCAGGATGTCAAAAATACGTTTGTCCATTCAATTACATAATCGTCATTAATCAGCATGATCCCAATCGGCATTTCCATCAAGGCCTCTTCGCCCACTTTTTTTAGCCTATGGGATAAATTGGAAATATGCTGTTCAAGCTCCGTATAGAGCGTACGCTGCGATTTTACGACATAATAAAGCACAAAAGCGAGGAGCAAAAAACTGGCTAACCCCAAAATCCATTGGAAATAAGCGATCACTCCTATTAGTCCGAGCGCAATCATCATTAATGCATAAAGGGGATAGCGGTATGCCTTCTTTTTATAAAAATGAGACATTCATGTCAGCTCCTAAACCATAAAAATAATCCCATCGCCTAGCGAATGCGTTTCCGTAATTCGAATCCTAAATCAATTATACCTAATATTACAATAACATAAAGCAAAAAAGGGAGAAAGAAGCAAAACAACGTTCCGACTACAACGATGCTTCTTGCCATTTTTTTCTGCTCAGCGACATAATAGAGGAAAGAAAAACCTTGAATCAAAAACAAAAGCTGTAATACATAATAGAGATTAATAACGGCAATAAAGACAAAGGATCCTTTTTCTAATGGAAAAAATGTCGCTAATAGTATAATCAGGTAATACCATAAAAGCGGCTTTGGTAGCATAATATGACGAAAAGGAGGCCACGTTCCTATCGGCATATTTAAGCGTTTTAAAATCGGAATCGAAGCCATGATCGTTAAATAAGCAGCAGCAAGCGCTGATAAAACAAACACGGACGGTATAATGTATTGCACAAACTCCAACATTTGTTGGAAGCGATCTTGCATTTCTTTCGGGGGCTCTTGTCCCATTCCTTTCATGATTTGCATAGAGGCATGAAAGGATTCTTTTAGCATTGAAAGCGTTTGAGCAATAATGTCTAAGTTAAAAAATTTGACTGAAATGATATAATCAAGCACGATATTGACCAAAAACACAAGAGTCGCTACTGTTAAAATTAAATAGCGGTTTTTCTTTTTTGCAAACATAATGCCGATCACAATTCCGCTTGTTCCAAACATCAGCACAACGGGTAGCGATAATAATGAACCGATTAGGGAAGAGACAATAAGGGCCACAGCCAGCAACATGAATCCTGGAGCATAGCCATGTCTCATTGTAAACACGATAAAAGGGAGAGATAAAAAGAAAAGCGCAACCACCGATAAAAATGGAACGTACAAAAAGATTAAAAATAGTACAATAAAAATCGCCAGCTGAATCGCCGCTTCTGTCAGTACATATGTATTTTTCATCCGAACCGAATCCCTCCTATCATCAAAAAAAGCAGTAAGGATGCCGTCCCCCCTTACTGCTTTTTCTTTTATTCACCCGCTACGTATGGCAATAATGCCATTTGACGAGCACGTTTAATTGCTACCGTTAATTTGCGTTGATATTTCGCGCTTGTACCTGTTACACGGCGTGGTAAAATTTTGCCGCGCTCAGAAATAAATTTCTTTAACGTATCCACATCTTTGTAATCGATGTGTGTAATTCCATTTGCTGTGAAATAACAAACTTTGCGACGTTTTGCGCGTCCACCTTTACGTCCTGCCATTTTTATTTTCCTCCTTTCTTTTTTCAATTATGATATCCAAAATGAAGTTTACGTTCAAATGTCTCGTTTCGGCTTTTCACGCGCAAGCAGGTGCTTGTACGATCCAAAGCCGTCTTTGCGATCTATGATTAAAACGGTAAGTCGTCATCGGATATATCAATAGGCTGTCCATCATGAGCAAACGGATCCTCATCGATGCGACTATAGCCTGGGTCGGTTGTGTGACGCGGGTTCTGATTTTGCCCAAATGGATAAGGCTCTCCATAATAGCCGCCTGTTGCTGCACCACGCTGTTCCGTACTACCTTTAGGCTCAAGAAATTGAACACTATCAGCAACCACCTCGGTTACGTACACACGCTTTCCATCTTGCCCTTCGTAACTTCTCGTTTGCAAACGGCCATCCACGCCAGCCAAGCTTCCCTTTTTTAAGAAGTTCGCCACATTCTCTGCTGGACGACGCCAGACGACGCAATTGATAAAATCTGCTTCACGTTCGCCTTGCTGGTTTGTAAACGGGCGATTAACAGCTAATGTAAACGTGGCAACAGCTACTCCACTTGGAGTATAGCGCAATTCTGGGTCTCTTGTAAGTCTCCCTACAAGAATTACGCGGTTAATCATCAGAACCACTCCTTAAAAATCACGGAATTATTCTTCCTCTTTAACAACGATATGACGAATAATGTCTTCGCTGATTTTCGCTAAACGGTCGAATTCTTGTACCGCTTTTGGCTCAGACATCACGTTTACGATCATGTAGTAACCGTCGCGGAAGTCATTGATTTCATAAGCTAAACGACGTTTACCCCATTCTTTTACGTTCGTGATTTCCGCACCGTTTTCTGCTAGGATGCCGTTGAAGCGTTCAACTACTGCTTTTTTTCCTTCATCATCCATGTTCGGGCGGATAATATACATAATTTCATATTTTCTCATTCCAGTCACCTCCTTTTGGTCTAAACGGCTCTATGAAAAGAGCAAGGAGCAATATGCATTACTCACATTTTCTGATTATATCATGGCTAAAAGATCAATGCAATACTATACATTGAAACGGAAATGCATAATATCGCCATCTTGAACCTCGTAATCTTTCCCTTCTAAACGAACTTTCCCTGCTTCACGCGCTGCTGCCATGGAACCGCAAGCAAGCAAATCGTCGTAAGAAACCGTTTCAGCACGAATAAATCCTCTTTCAAAGTCCGAATGAATAATTCCGGCGCACTGCGGAGCCTTCATTCCTTTACGGAACGTCCATGCACGAACCTCTTGTTCCCCGGCTGTAAAATAAGTGGCTAGTCCTAACAAGTTATATGCAGCGCGAATTAACTGATCGAGTCCTGATTGTTCGATTCCTAGTTCTTGCAAAAACATTTGTTTTTCTTCCTCGTCTAGTTGGGCAATTTCCTCCTCTACTTTTGCACAAACAACAATCACTTCAGCATGATCGCTTTGTGCAAATTCACGAACTTGCTGAACATACGGATTGGCAGATGGATCGGCAATGTCCTCTTCCCCTACGTTCGCTACATACAGCATTGGTTTGATGGTTAATAGGTGGAGCTGTTTTACCACCTTCATTTCTTCTTCCGTAAAAGACAACGTCCGCGCGGCCTTTCCCGCTTCAAATGTTTCTTTTAAACGCACAAGAATCTCATACTCGAATACCGCTTCTTTATCTTTTTGCTTCGCCAATTTTCCTACGCGATCTATCCGCTTATCAACGGTTTCAAGATCAGCCAAAATGAGTTCTAGGTTAATGGTTTCAATATCGGAAAGCGGATTGACTTCCCCTGCTACATGGGTAATATTTTCATCAGCAAAACAGCGAACGACTTGGCAAATTGCGTCGACTTGACGGATATGCGACAAAAATTTATTTCCAAGCCCCTCTCCTTTGCTTGCGCCTTTGACAATGCCGGCAATATCAGTAAATTCAAACACGGTTGGCACCGTTTTTTTCGGGTTGACAAGCTCCGTTAATTTTTTTAAACGTTCATCAGGTACTTCAACCACTCCAACATTCGGCTCAATTGTACAAAATGGATAGTTCGCAGACTCTGCTCCAGCTTTTGTAATCGCATTGAATAGTGTTGATTTTCCCACATTCGGCAAACCAACGATTCCTGCTGTTAATCCCATTGCTTCCACTCCTCTAACCGTCAACATCTTTCCTCATTATAGAGAGTAAAAAATAAAATGACAAGCGCGTTCATGGATTAATTTTTTCAATGTTTACTAAGCAATCATATAACGTGCTTCCCAAACCGTTATCAGATTCGCCATCAGGCGTGAGTACATTCACACTTCCACCAAATTTTCCCCATTGTCCTTCATCGACATTGATCGTTTTTGGATGAGCTTTCGCGAGAACTTTCACCTTGCCGATAAGCTCGCCCCGCTCATTAAACAGCCTTGCCATATCTCCATCCGACAGCTCTTTTTCCACTGCAATATCTTGGGAAATCTCAATTTTGATTGATTGCATGGCTTTAATCAAATGATAATGCTGCGAATGATTGGAACGCAGCGGATGGATCGTCAGCAAACGATACGGATATTTTTCCGCTAATCGCTTATTTCCCGCTTTCGATTCAGCTGGGTACATGATTTTTAATTTTCCATCCATCCCTTTTTGTTCTGCGAAGGAAGATGTGAATTCATATTTACCGCTCGGTGTCTGAAAGCGATAATCATTCCATGGGACCGGGTGAACAGGTAACAGCAAATGCTTTTCCTGCTTTAGCTTTTCTAACGTGATCCCGTATTTTTCAAGCCCATCAAGCCCCATCTTTAAAAATTCTTCTCTTGAAAAGGCAAAATCGTCTGCAAATCCTAACCGTTCGGCTAAGCTTGTCCAAATCCAAAGATCTGGTTTCGCTTCTCCTGGAGCTTGAACAAGAGCAGGACCATAATTGACATAAGCATGATACATCGAGGAATAGTAAAAATCCTCCTCCTCAAATACCGTTGTGGTCGGCAGTACATAATCGGCGATCTCCGCTGTATCCGTCATAAACTGTTCAAAAACAACCACCGTTTCCACTGATTGAAAGGCTTGTTTCACTAGATTGGTATTGGGTACTTGAGTCAATGGATTTCCACATGTCACAATGACCATTTTTATATTCGGATCAGTGGCTTGCAAAATTCCTTCGGCTTGCTTCATCATTGTAAATGTACGAGATGCCGTTTTCCGCTCCGGCAAAGTCAAGGCTTCTATATTGAAGCTTTGACCAACCTGCAAATTGCCAAAATTGACGCCACCGCCACTGATGCCAATATTTCCGCTTAAAGCTCCTACAGCATCAATCAATCGAATCGTATTTCCGCCATTAGCATAACGCTGCATTCCAAGTCCCAAATACGTCATCGTTGGACGGTTTCCGTATATAAGGGCTAACTCTTTCATGATCTCTTGCGCAACCCCGGTTAATTGTTCAATCTCCTGCATTGTGATCTGGTTCAATAAATTCTGGAGATCTTCGAATCCGACTGTATAGGTTTCAATAAAATGCCGATCTTCAAGGCCAAGGCGCAGCAGCTCCTTCATAATTCCCATCGCTAAAAAGCCATCCATTCCTGGCGCTACAGACACATACAGATCCGCGATTTGCGCTGTTTGATTGAAAATCGGATCAATGACAACGAGCTTCGTTCCTTGCTTTTTGGCAGACTGAAGATGTCCGAATAAGTGCATATTCGTGCGGGCAACATTTCTGCCCCATATCACTACATTGTTGCTATTGTAAATATCCTCAGGAGCATGGCTGTAAGCATTGCCGAAATCCCACTTTTGCGCCTCAATCCCAGCTCCCCAACAAATGCTTCCTATTAATTCCGTAACTCCTCCGTAGCAATTAAAAAACCGACGATCCAAATTTTTTAGTAGTCCGTTATTCGCGTAATCATGGCTATGAAGAACAGCTGTAGTCTTATACTTTTCCTTAATCTCCCGCATTTTTTCTGCAATTTCATCCAATGCTTGTTCCCAAGAGATCCGCATAAATGTTCCATTCACTTTTTTCAAAGGGTAAAGCAATCGCTCTTGGGAATTGGTCCGTGCCTCCAGCATACGTCCTCGTCCGCAAATTTTCCCTCGAGTAATTGGGTGGCGTTCATCTCCATCCACTTTGATTACTTTGCCATCATGGACCGTCACCTTCAATCCACATGTGTCCCAGCAATTTAAAGGACACGATGAGATATGAACGTCTGGCATTTCCTCCATTCCCCCTCTTTAATAAAGAGCATGAGGAATTACTCCTCATGCTTTTCCAGCACCTTTTTCAGTTTACGAACAAATTCCTTCCTCGGAAGCAACACACTATGGGCACAGCCTTCACATTTGATGCGGATATCTGCTCCCATACGAATCACCTTCCAGCGGTTCGTTCCACACGGATGCGCTTTTTTCATTTCTACAATGTCATGAAGACTAAACTCTTTATCCATTGATTCCTCCTCCTTTACGCATCAGCTTTTGCTCGTGGTTGAGGCAAACCTTCTTCGCCTTCGCGATTATACAGAACAAGCTTTGGAAATGGAATTTCAATTCCATTTTCATCCAAGCGCAGTTTAATCTCCTTGCGCAATGCCCGAGCCACAAAAAAATGGCGCATCGGTTTTGTTTCACAGGTCACTCGAAGGACAACCTCTGAGCTTGTCAAATTTTGAATACCTAAAAGCTCAGGTGCAGCCACCATATCCTCATATTTCTCTGGAAGTTCGCTCAACAGGTGACGAATGACTTCCTCTGCTCGTTCAAGATCTCCATCGTGAGAAACACTCACATCAACAACTGCGACACTATTATGCAATGAAAAGTTCGTTACTTGTGTAATGGTTCCATTAGGCAAAATATGAACTTCGCCTGTCCAGCTTTTTATTTTGGTTACCCTTAATCCAATGGCTTCTACATATCCTTCAAAATTGCCGATTCGAACATAATCGCCCACCGAGAACTGATCCTCAAAAATGATGAAAAACCCTGTAATGACATCTTTCACCAAGCTTTGGGCACCAAAACCAACCGCCAACCCAACAATCCCTGCACCGGCAAGCAGCGTTCTTACTTTCACGTCAAATGTATCTAAAATCATCACAAATGCTATAAAGTAAATAACATACGTAATCGTGTTATCCAGCAGTTTTAATAATGTCGCTTCCCGTCTTTCTGAAAAACGAATCGGCGCTTTTTGGCGCATTTTAAAAATATTATGAACGGCAATTTTTAAAACCTTGGAGATCACCATTGCAACCAAAATAATCGCAATGATTTTTACACTTCCAATGCCAATCTTGGCCCAAAAATCTTCATTAGAAAAAAATTCCCAAACATTTTCATAAGCTTTTTTCATCCTCTTTCACCTTTCATCTTCTCTCTACATACGTTAAATTACCTCTTAATCACTATTATACATACCAATCATTGTACCAATATTTCAAATGATTTTGTAGCGTTGCAGCTTCCGATTAAGCTCTCTTATAACTTCCTCGTTTCACATCATCCATTGCCATATAAGAAAACTAGAATCCCAATGTATATAATTCTTGTTTTTTCCGTATACTGTTTAGTACTTAATTGATATCAGGAGTGAATATTCATGAGTATCTCTTCGCTTTTTTTTCATTCCAAAAATGAAAAAGAACGAGTTTTCCATGATGAACAAGGAGCCTCTACTTGGATTGCGATGCGCCTTATTTCCCTGCTTTCTTCGCCGATCACGCAACCATTAGCCATTGTTTGTATTGGAACAGACCGATCAACCGGAGACTCGCTCGGTCCTCTTGTCGGGACCATGCTCAAAGAAAAGAATTTGTCTTATTTTCAAGTATATGGAACATTGGAAGAACCGATTCATGCAGTAAATTTAGAGGAGAAAATTAATGGGATTCGCGTTCTTCATGACAATGTTTTTATGATCGCCATTGATGCTTGCCTTGGAAGATTAAAAAGTGTTGGCGCCATTACAGTTGCTGAAGGGCCCGTCCGGCCAGGTGCCGGTGTAAACAAGCAACTTCCTCCGGTTGGAGATCTTCATATTACAGGAGTCGTCAATGTCAGTGGATTTATGGAATTTTTTGTTTTGCAAAATACCCGTCTTCATTTAGTAATGAATATGGCTAAAACGATTGCAAACGGCATTTATGAAGCAGACCGCTATCTGAAGCGTCAAGAGTATTTAGCCGCTACCGCCCTAAATCAAGAACAAATGAAGCCTTTCTAAAGCAAAAATCCCCTCTTGATTCTATAATACAAGAAGGGATTTTTACTTTACCAGAAATGAAGAGCGGTTACAATCACAGCGGCCATAAGGATGCTTGGCAACAAATTAGCGACACGGATCGCTGTGATTCCTAACAAATTCAAGCCGATAGCCAAAATTAAAATACCGCCTACTGCAGTTGATTCGGCAATAAATGAATTCATTAATTCTTTCGGAACCCATGTTTGGATTTGTGTTGCTAATAAAGCGATGATTCCTTCATATAGCATAACAGGAACAGCAGAAAAAATGACTCCGATTCCCATTGTTGTTGTAAGAATGATGCTTGTAAATCCGTCAATCATCGATTTAGTATATAAAACTCGATGATCTCCTCGTAAACCGCTGTCCATAGCTCCAATAATCGCCATGGCTCCAACCACAAACAGCAATGTAGCTGCTACAAATCCTTTGGCTATATTTCCTTGGCTGTGTCCTCCTACTTTTCTTTCCAGCCATTGTCCAAGCTTGTTTAATTGATGATCCAGATTCCACAGTTCCCCTATCATACCGCCAAAAACAAGACTGCAAATGACAATTAAAAAATGCTCACCTTTTAGCCCCATTTGTATTCCAAGCAAGGTCACAGCAAGACCAATTCCGCTCATAACGGTCCCTTTCATTTGCTCAGGAATTTTATGGAATATTTTACCTAATAAAGATCCGATGATAATGCAAATCCCATTCACAATTGTTCCTAATAACACCAAAACAATTTGCCTCCCTAGATAAAGCGGATGATGCTCAATATGCATCCATGCTTTCCAATGTCTTTGTTCGTAAATAAAAATAAAGTAAAATAGCCAAAAAAGAAAAACTGATCTTTCTGTTCATAGTATGTGTAGCTCTTCTTCAAAGACAGTCTCATAAAAGATACACTATGTTATTGGCACCAACTGCGAAGAAAGAAAAAAATAAACCATCAAAGGCTGATGGCTCGGCTATTCATCCAGTTGTACATTTAATAAATGCAAAATTCGTTCTAAATCTTCATTGGAGAAAAATTCGATTTCAATTTTGCCCTTTTTACGATTTTGCTTAATCGTCACATTTGTGCCAAACTTTTCTCTTAATAATGACTCACTTTGTTTAACAAAAACGCTCTTTTCTTTTTTTGGTTTGACTGTTTCACGTGAAACACGCTCGTTAGTCTCCTGAATAAGCTTTTCAAGCTGGCGAACATTTAATTGCTCCGCTATCACCTTCTCAATAATCGCTTTCATTTTTTCTTTTCTTTTTAATCCCAACAAAGCGCGGCCATGCCCCATCGATAACGTTCCATCGGTAATCAACTGCTGAATTTCTTTTGGCAGCGATAAGAGTCGCAAATGGTTCGCAACATGCGGACGGCTTTTTCCGATGCGTTGAGCCAGCTCCTCTTGTGTTAATTGAAGATGTTCCATAAGAGTTTGATAGGCCTTGGCTTCTTCAATAGGAGTCAAATCTTCTCTCTGAAGATTCTCAAGGAGCGCAAATTCCATCATCTGTTGCTCTGTCAAATTGCGCACCACAACAGGAACCGTTTTTAAATGCGCTTCTTTAGCAGCGCGATATCGCCGCTCTCCCACTACAATTTCATAGCCTTTAATGCTTTTTCGCACAATGAGCGGCTGCAAAATTCCATGCTGGATAATCGATTGCTTCAGCTCTTCAATCGATTCCGGATGAAATGTTTGCCGAGGTTGATAAGGATTGGGACGCAGCTCTTTAATCTGAATCTCCTGAATCGTTTCTTCCTCGCTTACTTCCAAATTCGAAAATAGCGCATTAATCCCTTTTCCAAGTCCTTTAGCCACGCGCGACCACCTCCTTTGCCAATTCTAAATACACTTCTGCCCCTTTTGAACGCACGTCATAAAGGATAATCGGCTTTCCATGGCTTGGTGCCTCGCTCAAGCGAACATTGCGCGGAATGATCGTGTCATATACTTTTTCCCGAAAATATTTTTTCACTTCTTGAATGACTTGAAGCCCTAAATTCGTTCGGGCATCAAGCATCGTTAACACGACGCCTTCCAATTTTAATTGCGTATTCAAATGCTTCTGCACGAGGCGAATCGTATTCAACAATTGGCTTAATCCTTCAAGCGCATAATACTCACATTGCACAGGAATCAATACGGCATCTGCGGCTGTCAATGCATTCAATGTAAGCAGCCCAAGGGATGGAGGACAATCAATCAATACAAAATCATATACATTTTTTAAAGGCTCAAGAGCTTTTTTTAAAAGAATTTCGCGTGAAACCACAGAAACTAATTCAATTTCTGCCCCAGCTAATTGAATCGTAGCTGGAATCATATATAAGTTTTCAATATTTGTCGGCCTTACTACATCTTTGGCTTTCATATTTTCTACTAGGACATTATAAACGCACTCATCTACATCGCCTTTTTCAATTCCGATGCCGCTTGTAGCATTCCCTTGTGGATCAATATCGACAAGCAAGACCCTTTTTCCTATATGTGCCAAGCAAGCTGCTAAATTCACAGCCGTTGTCGTTTTCCCTACTCCGCCTTTTTGATTTGCAATTGCAATGATCTTGCCCACGGTGACACCTACCTCTAACAATCGTACTCATATGTCCTATTTTATCATGAAACAAAAAAAATGGATGTATTTTCTATGCATCGCATGAAATAAAAACCTCATCACACGCGATATGATGAGGTCGCATTGAATCATTTATTTTTTCGGGATACGAATTGTAATTTGATAATAATCCTCAAAATCTTCTTCTTCAGAATCGATCGAAAGACCGTTATCAGCCACCATCGCTAATGACTGGCGAATGGTATTGACAGCGATTCGCATATCCTTGCTGAAAGCTTTTCGTTTCGGCTTGGGCTTTGGACGATTGGCTTCTAATATCTTTAATACGCGATCTTCTGTCTGTTTGACATTCAATTGTTTTTCAATAATCTCTTTTAAAAGCTGTAATTGCTTGTCCCGATCCTTTAAAACAATGAGCGCTCGCGCATGCCGCTCTGTAATCGTTCGTTGCAATAGCGCCTCTTGAACCTCTTGAGGCAATTTTAGTAAACGAAGCTTATTGGCAATAGTGGACTGACCTTTCCCTAACCGCTGCGCCAGCGCTTCCTGCGTCAAATGGTGCAATTCCAATAGCTTGGCATACGCCAGCGCCTCCTCAATCGGCGTTAATTCTTCGCGCTGCAAATTTTCAATTAAAGCAACTGAAGCGGTTTCTTTATCATTTAAATTTTTGATAATGGCCGGAATTTCTGTCCATCCCAGCGTTTGAACGGCACGCCAGCGCCTTTCTCCTGCAATGATTTCATATTTGCCATTTTCACATTCACGAACAACAATCGGCTGAATGATTCCATGTGTTCGAATCGTTAAAGCGAGCTCGGCAATTTTCTCATCATCAAAAATGGTTCGTGGTTGAAAACGGTTCGGAACAATTTGCGATACTGGAATTTTTCTTACTTCTTCATTCTCATGTTTTTCAATCATTTCTTCTTGTTCCTTTTCTCCAAAACTAAAGAAGCGCGAAAAAGGATGCTTCATTCCCCTCTACACCACCTTTAAAAACTCTCCCCTGTTTTAACAATGTTCCCAGTCGGCGTTCTCATTCAATTGGAAGTTTATTTGGAATCCCTGGTTTCCGAGGATACTGCTTGGTTGTTTTCCGTTTCTTATGAATAAAAATAATGGTACGCTCACTCTCTTCGATCGGCAACGTAAATGAATGAGTGGCTGCAACTTCTCCACCAAGAACTTTAATCGCTGTTTTTCCTTGTTCCAATTCTTCTTGAGCGGCCGCTGCTTTCATGGCAATAAATGTCCCATTTACTTTCACCAATGGAAGGCATAGCTCACTGAGCACAGACATTCGAGCAACCGCCCGAGCCATGACAACGTCAAATGCCTCTCGGATCCCTTCTCGTCTAGCGAATGTTTCAGCACGGTCATGATAAAAAGCGACATCTTCCAATTCGAGCGCTGAGGCAAGAGCGTGAAGAAAAGTAATGCGCTTTTGCAGCGAATCGACGATCGACAATTTCAGATGCGGAAAGCAAATTTTCAACGGAATGCTCGGAAATCCGGCTCCAGCCCCGACATCACAAAGCGACATTGGCTTTGAAAAATCGTAATAAAACGCAGGAGAAATGGAGTCAAAAAAATGCTTTAAATAAACCCCCGATTGATCCGTAATCGCTGTTAAATTCATTTTTTCGTTCCATTCAATCAACAGCTCATAATAGATTTGAAATTGTTCCAATTGTCGGGGAGAAAGAGAAATCCCTTTCTCCTCCAATAGGCTCTGAAACTGTTTGGTATCCATATGCCAATCCCTTCACTATGTTATTCATTCGACACGCGAGCAATTCTTCCTTGTTCTAAATACACTAATAATATCGAAATATCTGCAGGATTTACTCCTGAAATGCGCGAAGCTTGCGCAATAGAAAGAGGCCGGACTTGTTTTAATTTTTGGCGAGCTTCGGTCGCAAGGCCTGTAATTGCATCATAATCAATATCTTCAGGAATTTTTTTGTTTTCCATTTTCTTTAAACGTTCTACTTGCTGAAGTGACTTTTCGATATATCCTTCATACTTGATTTGGATTTCTACTTGCTCCACCACATCGGACGGAAGCTGTTCTTCAGCTGGAGCAAGCAGCTGAATATGCTCATATGTCATTTCTGGACGCTTCAATAAATCAGAAGCTCGAATGCCATCTTTTAATTCGCTGCCTCCCGCCTGACGAATGACCTCTTGAACTTGGTCTGTTGGTTTAATGATCCATGCTTGGAGACGTTTTTTCTCTTTTTCAATCGCTGCTTTCTTCGCTAAAAACTTCTGGTAACGCTCTTCGGAAATTAATCCCATTTTATACCCGATTTCTGTAAGACGCAAATCGGCATTATCATGGCGGAGCAACAAGCGATATTCTGCCCGGGATGTCAACAAGCGGTATGGCTCATTGGTTCCCTTTGTTACGAGATCGTCAATCAGTACGCCAATGTAAGCATCAGAGCGGCTTAAAATGAGCTCTTCTTTTCCAAGCGCTTTGCGGGCCGCATTAATTCCAGCAATAATGCCCTGCCCCGCCGCTTCTTCATAGCCGGAGGTACCGTTGATTTGTCCAGCTGTATATAAGTTTTTCACTACTTTTGTTTCTAGCGTTGGCCATAGTTGGGTTGGAACAATGGCATCGTACTCAATCGCATAGCCCGCTCTCATCAGCTGCGCTTGCTCAAGTCCCGGAATCGTTGACAATATTTTTCGTTGAATATGCTCTGGCAAGCTGGTGGAAAGCCCCTGTACATATACTTCTTCCGTATTCCGGCCCTCTGGTTCCAAGAAAATTTGATGACGCGGTTTATCGTGGAAACGGACAATTTTATCTTCAATTGATGGACAATAACGCGGGCCCGTTCCTTTAATCATTCCCGAGTACATCGGCGATAAATGCAAGTTTTCATCAATTATGCGATGCGTCTCTTCCGTCGTATAAGTCAGCCAGCACGGCAACTGATCTGTAATGTATTCCGTTGTTTCATATGAAAATGCCTGTGGAGTATCATCTCCCGGCTGGATTTCTGTTTTGCTATAATCGATCGAACGGCTATTGACTCGCGGAGGAGTTCCCGTTTTGAATCGTACGAGCTGAAAACCGAGCTCCTCTAAATGCTCTGACAGCTTAATGGACGGCTGTTGGTTATTTGGACCGCTTGAATACTTAATATCGCCAATAATAATCTCTCCACGCAAAAATGTTCCCGTCGTAATGACAACCGTCTTGGCGCAATATTGAGCGCCCGTATGAGTCATGACCCCTTTGCACACGCCTTCTTCAACAATTAGCCGCTCTACTTTTCCTTGAAGAAGCGTCAAATTCGGTTCACGCTCAAGCGTTTTCTTCATTTCATGCTGATACAAAAATTTATCTGCCTGCGCTCGTAACGCGCGAACAGCCGGACCTTTTCCCGTATTTAACATTCTCATTTGAATGTATGTTTTATCGATGTTTTTCCCCATTTCCCCGCCTAGTGCATCAATTTCTCGAACAACAATTCCTTTGGCAGGGCCGCCGATAGACGGATTACATGGCATAAAAGCGACCATATCCAGGTTTAACGTAATCATTAACGTCTTGGCACCCATTCGCGCTGCAGCCAGTCCTGCTTCACATCCGGCATGGCCAGCACCGACAATGATGACATCATACGATCCGCCATGATACTCCATTTGAAACAACCTCCTTTTCATTTCCCTAAACAAAATTGAGAGAACAGCTGATCAATCAAACTTTCGTGTACCGTATCCCCTACAATTTCTCCTAACAATTCCCATGCTCTTGTCAAATCAATTTGTACAATATCAATTGGGACTCCTGCCTCTATTCCCGCAATGGCTTCCTCAATCGCTTTTTTCGCTTGATGGAGCAAAGCGATATGCCTTGAGTTTGACACATATGTCAAATCCGCAGCTTCCACCGCTCCGGCAAAAAATAACGTAGAAATAGCCTCTTCCAATTGGTCAATGCCTTTTTCCTCTAATAAAGAAGTGGCGATAATCGGATGTTCATTTGCAAGCTGTTTTACACGTTCCATATCGATTCTTTGCGGCAAATCCGTTTTATTCACAATGATGATAACATCCTTCTCTTTTACACTTTCAAAAAGCTGCTCATCTTCCTCAGTCAGCGGCTCATTGTAATTTAAAACAAATAAAACCAAATCTGCTTCTTTCACCATTTGCTTTGAACGTTCAACACCGATTCGCTCGACGACATCCTCTGTTTCGCGAATTCCCGCTGTATCAATCAGTTTTAACGGAACACCACGGACATTGACATATTCTTCAATAACATCTCTTGTCGTTCCCGGAATATCTGTGACAATTGCCTTATTTTCATGAACAAGACTATTTAACAAAGATGATTTTCCAACATTCGGGCGACCGATAATGACGGTTGCCAGCCCTTCTCGCAATATTTTTCCTTGGTGCGCCGTTTGTAAAAGCCGCTCGATTTCTGAACGAACATACTGCGATTTCTCGAGAAGCAGCCGATGCGTCATTTCCTCTACGTCATCATATTCAGGATAATCAATGTTCACTTCCACATGAGCAAGCGTTTCTAAAATCGTTTGCCGCAACTGGCGAATCATTTTTGATAATCGCCCTTCCATTTGATTAAGAGCCACATTCATCGCTCGATCGGTTTTTGCACGAATTAAGTCAATCACCGCTTCAGCCTGAGATAAATCAATACGACCATTTAAAAATGCCCGCTTTGTAAATTCGCCCGGCTCAGCCAAACGAGCCCCATTTGTCAAAACAAGCTGCAAGATACGGTGAACGGAAACTAGCCCCCCGTGACAGTTAATTTCGACGACGTCTTCTCTTGTAAACGTCTTAGGCGCCCGCATAACAGCAACCATTACTTCCTCCACCGTACGACCATCAGCCGGGTCAATAATATGCCCATAATGGAGGGTATGTGAAGGCACATCATTCAGGCGTTTTTTCCCTTTTCCTTTGAAAAGGCGATCCGCAATAGCAATGGCTTCGCTTCCGCTCAAACGAACAATGGCGATGGCGCCTTCCCCCATCGGAGTAGAAATCGCAGCAATTGTATCAAACTCCATATATTTTCACCTCTCTTCTATCCTTGTCTATGATCTATATTGTAAACAAGAGAATCGCTTGCAATCATTAAATAATCCACAATTCAGGAAGTAATCAAAGTAATCATTATCAATTTTAACTTATCCACATGTGAATAACAATAATAACAAAATGAACGTTTTATCTCTTGCCCATGGATGATTTATTCCTTTATTCCAAAAACAAAACTCATGATTTAATCAGGGAGAGCGGACAAGCAGATTGCCAAGAAATCGCTCATTGTTCAAAAAGCGGGCGCATATCACATGCTTCAACCGTCGATAATCTCTTTTTCATGGAACTAAGCGCAAGGACAGTCTCTATGCGCATGGATCTTATTTTTTGCGAAAGCAACAGAAAAAAGAGGCTTTCTCAAATGATGAGATAGCCCCTTCCCCCGCGTTTTATGAATGTTTAAACATCTTATTCCTTGCTTATTTGCTCATGCACGGGAGCTATAACAATATACCGATGAGGTTCTGTTCCAACGGAAAAAGTTTTAACTTTCCGATTATTAGCTAAAGCAGAATGAATGACTTTTCGCTCATATGCCGGCAGCGGTTCTAATTTCACTTCTTTTTTTGTTTTCACCGCTTTTTCCGCCAATTTTTCAGCCAACTGCATCAACACATCGCGACGCCGCGCCCGATAGTTTTCAGCATCAACTGTGATATGAACATAGCCATTGGCATAGCGGTTCGCCACCAGCTGTGTCAATAGCTGGAGAGAATTCAATGTTTGTCCATGTTTGCCAATTAACAAACCGATCTTTTCACCGCTAATGGTAAACTGAATTTCTTTGTCATGTCCTGCTTCACTTTTCGTCACACTCGCTGGAATCCCCATCTTTTCAATCACATTTTTCAAAAAAATTTCTGCCTCTTCAATTGGATCAGGATGTACTTTTACCTTTACAACCGCTGGTTTATTGCCTAAAATACCAAGAAACCCTTTTTTCCCTTGCTCTAATACGTCAATTTCCACGCGATCTCTTGAAACGCCTAATTGATTTAATGCAAGCTGAATAGCCTCATCAACAGTCGAAGCGGTCGCGGTTACTTCCTTCACTTTTTCTGTCCCCCTGAATGATTAGATTTTAAATCAGGACCTTTAATAGCATAGGTTTGTACAATAGAAAAGATATTTCCTACTACCCAATAAAGAGATAAAGCAGCTGGAAAGTTAATACCAAAAACAATAATCATAATCGGCATAATCCAAAGCATCATCGCCATCTGTGGATTTTGCTGCTCAGTCCCTGCCATCATTATTTTCTGTTGAATAAATGTCGCTACCCCAGCTACAACAGGCAAAATAAAATACGGATCTTTAGCTCCAAGATCGAACCATAGGAAATTATGATCGGCAATTTCTCTTGTTCGCATAATGGCATGGTAAAAACCAATTAAGATCGGGGTTTGGATAATGAGCGGAAAACAACCGGCTAATGGATTCACGCCATGTTTCTGAAATAGCATCATCGTCTCTTGCTGTAATTTTTGTTGCGTTTCCATATCTTTAGAGCTATACTTTTCTCTAAGCTTTTGTAACTCAGGCTGCAATACCTGCATCGCTTTCGCATTTCTCGTCTGTTGAATCATCAGGGGCAAAATAACAAGCCGGATCAAAATAGTAACAATGATGATCGACAAACCGTAGTTTCCACCAAATAGGTGCGCCACATATTTAATCAACCACGAAAGCGGATAAACAATATACTCGTTCCAAAATCCCTTACTCTCCGATGTGATCGGCTGATTTACTTGTGAACACCCCGCTAATAGAGCTATAAATGCAACAAGTGCGATCGTTAACCAAATTCGCCTTTTCACTACATTTCCCTCCTAACATGTCCAAAATCCGGTTTCTGTATATGTATTTTACCATCATTCTGATCAAAAAGAATGATTCTCTAATACTCCAGCTTTTTTCAGCACATGCATTAAGCTTTTTTTCACTTCCGCATAATTCATTTCAGAAACAGGCCGTCTTGCAATAATCACATAGTCCTTTGCAGTAGCAACCTGATCTCGCAATTCTAGAAAAGTCTGGCGAATATAACGCTTTACTCGATTCCTGACGACCGCTTTTCCAATTTTTTTACTTACGGACAAGCCAATCCGAAAATACGGCTGCTCTGGCCGATCCAATACATAAATTACAAATTGACGATTGGCCATGGAATGGCCTTTTTGGAATACTTGTTGAAATTCCTCATTCTTTTTTATGCGGTATTTTTTTTTCATCCCCAATCGCAACACTCCATATTCTTCCGTAGAGTTTGGGCAGACAGCTTAGAAAAAAGACCACTGAGGTTTCAGTGGCCTACGCGGATAATACTTTTCTTCCTTTACGGCGGCGACGTGCAAGCACTTTACGTCCGTTCTTTGTGCTCATGCGTGCGCGAAAGCCGTGAACTTTACTGCGTTTGCGCTTATTTGGTTGATATGTGCGTTTCATTATATGACACCTCCCTGAGGAATAACTGTTACAGGCAGTCTTTCTAATTATATTGAACAATTTAGTGAAATGTCAACCGTTCCAGGTGGATCTTTCAGTCACTTTTTATCCTGTGGATATATTTTCTCTTGCTTTTCATTTATTCACAACATTTATCGACATTTTTTTCACAACTTCTTACCATGTGGATAATAATTTTCCACAGTGTATGGGCGTTGTGGATATTTATCAAAAATCATTGCAACACGCTAGTTTATTTGATATCATATTCTTGTTTTCACTCTGGATTATTCTTGTGTATAATTTTTTTATCCACAAAATGTGGATAATGTGTGGACAATTTATTCACGGTTGTAGAAAAAGCTATCCACACTAAGTGGATTCTGTCGAAATGTCGTTTTCCTTCCTAATTATATTATTTTTCCACAGCGTATTTTTATAAATTTATATGCATCGCTAAAAAAGTTGTACAAAGATTGAACAACCCTTTGTGTAAAAAGGAGGGCCAACGG